>NZ_JAEKER010000003.1:0-15400 GCF_016651015.1 Bacillus sp. TH22 | reverse complement strand
ATAGGGCTAAAAGTTCCGCAAGGAACGGGTAGTATTTTTGAGAATTTCACTCAAAAATCTCCACCCTCAGAATTAAAAAGTCGGTTCGTTAATTCTCACCTAAAGGCTATTGCCTTTCTTTTTAATTCTGTCCTTGCAAAACTTTTTTCGGCTCGTATGCTTTTCTCGCCAAGCCGACAGACAAAAAGCAAAGTAATGGTTCTCGACTTGGACTAGCAAGTATACGAGCCGAACCGCTTAGATCATTCGTCCCAAGATAATTCTTATTCTAAAAATAGATACGTAATACGTGGGGTTTCGTCCCCACACGACGAGCCAAGACTCTAGCCAAAAAGCAAATTTCAAACCAAAAAACCAGAACAAAATCACATTAAGTAAAAAATAACTCGAAAATATCTAATTTTATCAGTTGTTAAATGTCAGAAAAAAATCTAACCAATGATATTGTTGAGATCCTTTGGTAACTTCTTGCTGTGATGACTATCATAGTGACTTTTTCTCCAGCAGCCACTATTAGTGGCTAGTTACCATAAGGACTTATTTTTGAAATTTGCTATTTTTTAGAAAATATGTTAATCTAAGAATGACCTATTTTTGTTCGGTTTGAGATTAAGAATAAATTTTGTTTTTCGTCTAAGGTGTTTGAGCAAGGGTAGTAACACATGTGTGGGTATCCATACTAGGAGGCAACAATTATGGAACAAGGTAAAGTAAAATGGTTTAATGCAGACAAAGGTTTTGGATTCATCGAGCGTGAAGTTGGAGAAGACGTATTCGTACATTTCTCAGCTATCCAAATCGACGGTTTCAAATCTTTAGACGAAGGACAACGTGTAACGTTTGGAGTAGAACAAGGACAACGTGGCGCACAAGCTACTAATGTTCAAATAGCTTAATATTAGCTGATGAAAGACCCTCTTGTAGGGTCTTTTTTTGATTTTGTTACAATATTCCAAATACAACTTTTTTAAGGGGATTTGGGGTGCTTAACTTTTAATGAAAAAGAAGACGTTAGAAATCATAATTTTAGCATTATGGGGTACCGCCAACAAAACGCGAATTTTGTACGCTAAGCAAAAAAACAATAAGCTGTCCAAGTGGACAGCTTATTTACATAATTTTCGTTATCAGAAGTTAGATCTTGTAATATTCAAAGCTAAATCCTCCTATAAAAATCATGATGGAAACAATTGAAATGACAATGCTAATCCTTCTAATATTCTTTTTCTGAACACTCATTGCGATTAGCAAAGACAATAAAAAAACAAAGAGACTTATTGTTGTTAATATAGCAATTAATTTATCCAAGAAATACAGCCTCCATTTCTTATTCTGATTCTGATGTGGGCCATGCTGTTCCTATAACGGATAGATGAAGAACAACGGATCCTAGAAATAAAAGACCAAAAAGTAAAATAAGTGTTATGACTAGTGCAATCCCAGATATTATCCTTATTTTTTTCATTGATCTCACCTTAATTTTGATTTGTTTTTATTTTCATCAAATAAGATGAGTTTATGCCTATTTTATCGTGGATTATATGTATACCATATTCATGTGAGGTTTACATAACGTCCTATTATCGGTAGTAAGGATAAATGAGGAACCCTTGTTTTTATGGGGTTCTTTTTTCTTTTCTAGTAAAAATGATATGCATGATTTTATACATGGTTGATATAGCGGGGATCCGGAGGATCCTTGTTATTCTTTTTTTGCATAAAATCTTGTATAAATAAAAAAGATTTTGATGTTATTATCGAGAAGTAATACATATCAGTGTTAAAATCGGAATGTATTTCGAAATTAAATCGTTTTTAAAATCGGTTGTCATATCGGTTGCAAGTGCATTCCGATTTTGATTGGAATGTTGATTTAATCGTGTTTTGTGAGTGAAAAACGTATTCCGTTTTTGGGGGAGGAATGAAAATTGGAACTAAAATCGGAAATGCATACACCGAAAATTGTTGCGGATCTTTTAGGGGTCACACCCGATTTACTAAAGGTATGGTCAAACGAATTTAACATACAAACGGAGCGAAGCCAGGGAGGGCATCGCAGATACTCGAAGGAAAATATAGAAGAATTAAAAGCAATAAAAGAAAAAATACAGACGCAAAAATGGTCTTACGATCGAGTTCGAGCATGGCGAAATGGAGAACTTGATTCGTTTGTTTCAAAAGAAGAAAAATCAGAATTAGAAAAGAAATTGAATGAAGTATTAGAAAATCAGCAGTTACAAAATCAATTCAATCAAGCACTCGTTCAAAAATTACAAGAAATTACGAATGAATTGGTTACGACAAAAGAGCATTTAGCGAATACGGAGAAAAAGTTAACTGAAGTAGAAGGTAAAAACAGTGAATTAGAAGTTTTTATAGAGAAGAAGCTAGAGAAGCGGGATCAGTTATTGCTTGAAAACATTAGAGATATGCAGAAGCAAAATCAGAAACAAAAACGGAAAGGTTTTTTCGGTTTGTTTAAAAATTAAATATGATTGATATTTTTGTAGGTTCTAATGTCGGAAAAAGAAGAATAGGAATATAGCATAAATACAATAAGGGAATGCAGTATAGATCAGTCTACAAGCATTCCCTTGCTTTATATATGTTTGTATACTCAAAAAGTTATATATATATATTCGTTTTATAGTAAAATATGGTTATAACGTACCCGATGCAAAGTAAAAATGTATCGGGTTTTATTCCCGTATACTTTTTATCTTTGTATTTTGTTTGTTAAAAATATAAAAATTAAAAGAAACGGGGTTAAAACATGAGCAAGCGTTTTGTTGTTTTATTGACAGTATTTTCAGTTTTAGGAATGTTAGGTTTAGGTATTAAAGATGGAACTATTGTTATTTTAATTAATTGGGGCACTTTTTTGCCAGAATTAATTAAAAATATTATTTATGGGGCTTTAGTAACTTCTTTGTTCTCTTGGTTAGAGATTTCTTTAAAGTTCTTCTGTAAAAAATAAAGGTAGGTACTTATTTAATTTCCTAACGTTTTATATTTAGATGTTAGGGGGTGATGAATCAATGAAAGATTGTATATCAAAATCATATAATTATGGTTTTGATAGGATTTAGTCCCAATTATAATGTTTTGTAATTTAGAGTAGGAGTACGTTATATTTTTATTTAGCTCATGTTTTACCCTTCCTTGCCTATTTCTGGACGCCAAGAAATAGGCTTTTTTTTTGCTTATTTTTACAACGTTTTGAATGTATACTTTTTTTGTATTTTTTGAGGATATTAGGAGATTTCGTTTAAGGTCAATTTTTAAGAGGATTTGAAAGTAAACTTTTATTTAAAGGTTTACTTTCATTCTATAGGCGCACTTATAAGTATACTTACAAGTACACCTATAAGTATGTTTAATCTAGATAAAACCTCGCTATCCTGTCATTAGTCCTAATATAATAAGCCAAAAATTATACTAATCCTATAAAACCACAAATAAAAAAGTGCAAAATCTATCTACAGATTTCGCACCAAAAAACAGATAACAGATACAATCACTCGAAACATAGGAGAGTGTTTCAACACTTATTATAACCTATATATTTACATTTTTGCGTATGAATTTGAAAATATGTAAAAATTCATTATTTCATTTTGAATTTTCTTTTTATTTCAGTTATACTAAACAATAAAGAGACAAATCTCTCTTAGGCTGTCAATAATTATGCTAACGAAACACACCCAAAACCAAAAAACCAATTCCCGTGTAATGGAATTGGTTTTTTGGTGCAATTCAGTCAAACAGCAACTTGAACCCACATTTTCAAATGTAGTCTTATCAATTTTATCATAATTTTAAATAAATAAACGTAAAAAAAGCCCTTTATATAAAATATATAAAGAACTTTTTTAAAAGGATGAAACCCTTAAATTAACTAGTGATGAACACTTATTATATCATAAATCCCTTATTTATTGTATGATTTCTTTTTGCTATTGTTCTTCTAACCTAATTTCTATTTGTTCAATACGAAATGCTACAGGTGGGTGAGTCGCTTCTAAACGCGCTCGGAATTCCTCTTTTATTCCTACCACTCGAAACGATAAATCAGCAACTCGATGTAAAACGACTTGAATTACTTTTAAAACGACCGCTGCAAGAGCCGATAATACAGCCACAATTGGCACACGATTCGATAAAACAGATATAAAACCGTTTTTATAGCTAACTAATGGATGATTAGGGTTAACCCATAATAGACAATTTACTTAATAAAAATAGACGAAACAACAGAAACAATATTTATAAGCTCAATAAATTTTACCTTGAAATAAAAGTAAGTCTATGACCTATTTTTACACGTATCTCGGCTGGACCCTTTTAATATAGTTTCACTTGAACCATAGATCTTACACCTAAAAACAAGGAGGGACTGAAAAATGTGTTGTTACTAGATGCATATTAAAAAAGATAAGCATAAATTATATTACGTTTTGGTATAATCCTTTTATCTTTGAATAGGACTTAAATCTTAATAATAGATTTGAGTCCTGTTTTTTATATCATTATTCTCTAATTACTATATACACATAATATATTTATAATTAATTTTAAAGGAGAAATATGTTATATGACAAAATTGGAGGAACTAGAAAAAGATTTTAACCAAATGAATCTAGATTTAAAAGCTATACAACATGATGTGAAAAATTTAGAAGCAAGAATACTAGTAGCTGAAAAGGATGTTTTAACTATTAATAAACAATTAGATAAAATCAGTGCAAATACTACATGGATTTTACGATTGATCGTAAGCGGATTGTTAACAGGAGTACTTGGTGTATTAGCTAAAAACCTGTTATAGAGAAAAAGGGTGTTGGTCAATCAAAACGGACCTAGCGAAGCAAAGGGAGTATTTGACTTGACCAACTGCACTACACCCAAACCCTCTTGGCACTGAACAAACTACCGTTTGTTCCTGCCAACCGGCGAGGGAGCCCCTCAAGGATTGAGGGGTTGGGGAGTTCGATTGAGGGGGGCTGGGGAAGGGTTCCCCAGTGGGTTTGGGCAAAGCCCATGGTTTGCTTTTTGCCACGTAGTAAGTGGCTCGGCATAGCCGAAAAGCGTCGCAGACCCCTATCGATTTTGATGCGTTAGTGTCAAAATAAGTATAGGGTTACGTTAATTGACATCATTTCGTCGCTTTGCTAGACTGATGGTATCAACTAATCTAGGGAAAGTGGTGGCACTTTATGTTGGGTTCTATCTCATTTAATCAATCCCACCAAAGTTCATTGAGTCATAATAACAGAGAAAATATGCATGGAAATCCTGGGATTGATCCAGCCAGGTTACATGAGAATATTTACTTTGTTCAAAAGGATATCCGAAGTGTATACAAGGATGTCTTTCAAGAAGCAGTGGACAAGTATAACGAAAAACAAAAACGGAATGACCGTAAAATTGATGATTATTATGACAAAATACATAAAGATGATAAGACACATGAGCAACGAGAATTAGTCGTGGCGATTGGGGAAGGTAAAGACGACTCGAAATATAGGGAAGCCAAAAAGGAAGCGTTAAAACAGTATGCAGAGGCGTTTCAAGAGAGAAATCCAAACCTAGCGGTTTATAACATGGTTTTACATGATGATGAAGCGAATCCGCATTTACATATTAACTATGTACCAAATTTCGAAAGTAGTCGAGGATTAACGAGGCGTGTTGGAATGGATAAAGCTTTGCAGCAACAAGGTGTAGAGGGAACGGGAAGAAAGTTAATTGCACATTGGAGAGAATTAGAAACGGCTTATATTGAGAAATTAGCGAAAGAACACATTCCAAATTTTGAACGTGCCAATGTAGGTTCACATAAATACATGAAAGTCCGTCAATACAAGGAATATGCAGAAACAAAATCAATTGTTGAGAATCAAGTACAAGAAAAAGAGATGCAGTTACAAACGATTGACCATAACTTAAAAAATGTTGAAGAGAAAACAAACGAATTACAAGTAGTGAAAAAGAGTTTGGAAAGCGATGTCGTTGATAAGTACAAAGAATTAGAGGTAGTGAAACAACAAGTAGAGAGTGAAAGTGAAAAGCTACAGCTAATTGGCCAGTGTCATATAGAGTTAGAAAAAAGAGTAGAACAAATGCAAAAAGAATTAGATAGTGTTACGGATCAAGTACCCAATGAACCTGTTAAAATTCCATTTTTACGTAAAGAAGTAGTAGTAGAAGTACAGGATAAAATGTTTGGAAAAGCTGAAATCACGAAGAAACAGACAAGAAATTATGTGTTATCACCAGAACAATATCAAGAATTAACAAAGCAAGTGAATGCAGCGGTTACTATCAAAAAGGATTATGAGCGTTTGAAAAAAACAGATTTTGTGAAAGAGAATGAGAGTTTAAAAGGGCATGCAGAGGGATGGATGAAAGAAAATCGAACGTTGAAACAAGAAAAAAGTAAGTTGCAAAAAGAAGTTGGTGTATTAAATATAGAAATTAGCTCATTAAAAGCTCATATAAAGGTTTTGCAGACGAATATAAGAGTTTTATATGTACAAACGAAAAAAGTTTTTAAGGAGCAATTTAAGGCGTTTAGAGAGATTGTTAAAAAAGAATTGGATAACAAGGGAGTAGATAATCAATTTGAACGTGAACATAAGAGAGAAATAAGAAGACATCAAGATTTTGATAGAGAAAGATAGGATTGAATGTTGTGTTTTTGCAAGAGATGGAAAGCTTTAACAAGGTGTTTCATGTTATTATAGAGAAAGACATACAAAACGAGAAAAACCGCCCAAGCTTTGGTCGGCGAGGCGGTTTTTCATAATAAGGTTGGAATCAGCCAATATATATTCTATATACATTCTAACATATAAAAGTTGATTCCTTCCACTAAGGGAGAGAATTATTTTATGACAAAAGTTGTAGATTTTGGACAAGCTGAAAAAAAAGCGAAAATAAGAGATAGTAAGATTGATAGCATTTATAACCAGTTGCAAACCGGTGGTTATTCAGAAGAAGAGAAAGCAATGCTCTTACAGTTAATAAGTAAAACAACTGGTGGAGATGAATATTTTATAGGGAAAAAGAAAAAACCTACAGATCGGGTGAGGTTTGTGCAAATAATTATGGATAATTACAATTATTTGAGTGAAATTAATTATTTATCTACAGCTGAAAAAGCGCTTTTAATGGATTTAATACCTTATGTAGAATTTAAAACAAATATTTTGGTTGAAAGAATAAGTAAAGAAGATGAATTTGATTCTGATAGTGCAACGCCTAGTTATCTTGCAAGAAAGTTAAATAGAACTAGAGGAAAAGTTTCAGAGTTAATGAATGGTTTAATGAAAAAAGGATTATTAGCGGTTGCAGAAACTGGAACAACTACCGAAGATGGTCGTATTTGTACAAGTCGTACATGGTTTGTAAATCCAAATATTATGTGTTGTTCTCCAAAAGACGGAGTAGATAAAGCAACTCAAAAAATCTTTAAAAAATCACTTAAAAATTTTGTAACTGAAAATGGTAAAAAACATAAATTGCCAATTTATTTATTTTAGATGTCATTTTATATTGACATCTTTTTTTTTATTATTTTTTACATTTTTTAGGTGTTCCTTTTTGGGTACACAGGTGTTCCTTTTTGGGTACACCCTATATCTTATAAACCCTTGTTATTACTGACTTTCTTTACTTTCCTCTTCTCACTCTTATATATAGGGCTAAAAGTTCCGCAAGGAACGGGTAGTATTTTTGAGAATTTCACTCAAAAATCTCCACCCTCAGAATTAAAAAGTCGGTTCGTTAATTCTCACCTAAAGGCTATTGCCTTTCTTTTTAATTCTGTCCTTGCAAAACTTTTTTCGGCTCGTATGCTTTTCTCGCCAAGCCGACAGACAAAAAGCAAAGTAATGGTTCTCGACTTGGACTAGCAAGTATACGAGCCGAACCGCTTAGATCATTCGTCCCAAGATAATTCTTATTCTAAAAATAGATACGTAATACGTGGGGTTTCGTCCCCACACGACGAGCCAGCACTCTAGCCAAAAAGCAAATTTCAAACCAAAAAACCAGAACAAAATCACATTAAGTAAAAAATAACTCGAAAATATCTAATTTTATCAGTTGTTAAATGTCAGAAAAAAATCTAACCAATGATATTGTTGAGATCCTTTGGTAACTTCTTGCTGTGATGACTATCATAGTGACTTTTTCTCCAGCAGCCACTATTAGTGGCTAGTTACCATAAGGACTTATTTTTGAAATTTGCTATTTTTTAGAAAATATGTTAATCTAAGAATGACCTATTTTTGTTCGGTTTGAGATTAAGAATAAATTTTGTTTTTCGTCTAAGGTGTTTGAGCAAGGGTAGTAACACATGTGTGGGTATCCATACTAGGAGGCAACAATTATGGAACAAGGTAAAGTAAAATGGTTTAATGCAGACAAAGGTTTTGGATTCATCGAGCGTGAAGTTGGAGAAGACGTATTCGTACATTTCTCAGCTATCCAAATCGACGGTTTCAAATCTTTAGACGAAGGACAACGTGTAACGTTTGGAGTAGAACAAGGACAACGTGGCGCACAAGCTACTAATGTTCAAATAGCTTAATATTAGCTGATGAAAGACCCTCTTGTAGGGTCTTTTTTTGATTTTGTTACAATATTCCAAATACAACTTTTTTAAGGGGATTTGGGGTGCTTAACTTTTAATGAAAAAGAAGACGTTAGAAATCATAATTTTAGCATTATGGGGTACCGCCAACAAAACGCGAATTTTGTACGCTAAGCAAAAAAAAAACAATAAGCTGTCCAAGTGGACAGCTTATTTACATAATTTTCGTTATCAGAAGTTAGATCTTGTAATATTCAAAGCTAAATCCTCCTATAAAAATCATGATGGAAACAATTGAAATGACAATGCTAATCCTTCTAATATTCTTTTTCTGAACACTCATTGCGATTAGCAAAGACAATAAAAAAACAAAGAGACTTATTGTTGTTAATATAGCAATTAATTTATCCAAGAAATACAGCCTCCATTTCTTATTCTGATTCTGATGTGGGCCATGCTGTTCCTATAACGGATAGATGAAGAACAACGGATCCTAGAAATAAAAGACCAAAAAGTAAAATAAGTGTTATGACTAGTGCAATCCCAGATATTATCCTTATTTTTTTCATTGATCTCACCTTAATTTTGATTTGTTTTTATTTTCATCAAATAAGATGAGTTTATGCCTATTTTATCGTGGATTATATGTATACCATATTCATGTGAGGTTTACATAACGTCCTATTATCGGTAGTAAGGATAAATGAGGAACCCTTGTTTTTATGGGGTTCTTTTTTCTTTTCTAGTAAAAATGATATGCATGATTTTATACATGGTTGATATAGCGGGGATCCGGAGGATCCTTGTTATTCTTTTTTTGCATAAAATCTTGTATAAATAAAAAAGATTTTGATGTTATTATCGAGAAGTAATACATATCAGTGTTAAAATCGGAATGTATTTCGAAATTAAATCGTTTTTAAAATCGGTTGTCATATCGGTTGCAAGTGCATTCCGATTTTGATTGGAATGTTGATTTAATCGTGTTTTGTGAGTGAAAAACGTATTCCGTTTTTGGGGGAGGAATGAAAATTGGAACTAAAATCGGAAATGCATACACCGAAAATTGTTGCGGATCTTTTAGGGGTCACACCCGATTTACTAAAGGTATGGTCAAACGAATTTAACATACAAACGGAGCGAAGCCAGGGAGGGCATCGCAGATACTCGAAGGAAAATATAGAAGAATTAAAAGCAATAAAAGAAAAAATACAGACGCAAAAATGGTCTTACGATCGAGTTCGAGCATGGCGAAATGGAGAACTTGATTCGTTTGTTTCAAAAGAAGAAAAATCAGAATTAGAAAAGAAATTGAATGAAGTATTAGAAAATCAGCAGTTACAAAATCAATTCAATCAAGCACTCGTTCAAAAATTACAAGAAATTACGAATGAATTGGTTACGACAAAAGAGCATTTAGCGAATACGGAGAAAAAGTTAACTGAAGTAGAAGGTAAAAACAGTGAATTAGAAGTTTTTATAGAGAAGAAGCTAGAGAAGCGGGATCAGTTATTGCTTGAAAACATTAGAGATATGCAGAAGCAAAATCAGAAACAAAAACGGAAAGGTTTTTTCGGTTTGTTTAAAAATTAAATATGATTGATATTTTTGTAGGTTCTAATGTCGGAAAAAGAAGAATAGGAATATAGCATAAATACAATAAGGGAATGCAGTATAGATCAGTCTACAAGCATTCCCTTGCTTTATATATGTTTGTATACTCAAAAAGTTATATATATATATTCGTTTTATAGTAAAATATGGTTATAACGTACCCGATGCAAAGTAAAAATGTATCGGGTTTTATTCCCGTATACTTTTTATCTTTGTATTTTGTTTGTTAAAAATATAAAAATTAAAAGAAACGGGGTTAAAACATGAGCAAGCGTTTTGTTGTTTTATTGACAGTATTTTCAGTTTTAGGAATGTTAGGTTTAGGTATTAAAGATGGAACTATTGTTATTTTAATTAATTGGGGCACTTTTTTGCCAGAATTAATTAAAAATATTATTTATGGGGCTTTAGTAACTTCTTTGTTCTCTTGGTTAGAGATTTCTTTAAAGTTCTTCTGTAAAAAATAAAGGTAGGTACTTATTTAATTTCCTAACGTTTTATATTTAGATGTTAGGGGGTGATGAATCAATGAAAGATTGTATATCAAAATCATATAATTATGGTTTTGATAGGATTTAGTCCCAATTATAATGTTTTGTAATTTAGAGTAGGAGTACGTTATATTTTTATTTAGCTCATGTTTTACCCTTCCTTGCCTATTTCTGGACGCCAAGAAATAGGCTTTTTTTTTGCTTATTTTTACAACGTTTTGAATGTATACTTTTTTTGTATTTTTTGAGGATATTAGGAGATTTCGTTTAAGGTCAATTTTTAAGAGGATTTGAAAGTAAACTTTTATTTAAAGGTTTACTTTCATTCTATAGGCGCACTTATAAGTATACTTACAAGTACACCTATAAGTATGTTTAATCTAGATAAAACCTCGCTATCCTGTCATTAGTCCTAATATAATAAGCCAAAAATTATACTAATCCTATAAAACCACAAATAAAAAAGTGCAAAATCTATCTACAGATTTCGCACCAAAAAACAGATAACAGATACAATCACTCGAAACATAGGAGAGTGTTTCAACACTTATTATAACCTATATATTTACATTTTTGCGTATGAATTTGAAAATATGTAAAAATTCATTATTTCATTTTGAATTTTCTTTTTATTTCAGTTATACTAAACAATAAAGAGACAAATCTCTCTTAGGCTGTCAATAATTATGCTAACGAAACACACCCAAAACCAAAAAACCAATTCCCGTGTAATGGAATTGGTTTTTTGGTGCAATTCAGTCAAACAGCAACTTGAACCCACATTTTCAAATGTAGTCTTATCAATTTTATCATAATTTTAAATAAATAAACGTAAAAAAAGCCCTTTATATAAAATATATAAAGAACTTTTTTAAAAGGATGAAACCCTTAAATTAACTAGTGATGAACACTTATTATATCATAAATCCCTTATTTATTGTATGATTTCTTTTTGCTATTGTTCTTCTAACCTAATTTCTATTTGTTCAATACGAAATGCTACAGGTGGGTGAGTCGCTTCTAAACGCGCTCGGAATTCCTCTTTTATTCCTACCACTCGAAACGATAAATCAGCAACTCGATGTAAAACGACTTGAATTACTTTTAAAACGACCGCTGCAAGAGCCGATAATACAGCCACAATTGGCACACGATTCGATAAAACAGATATAAAACCGTTTTTATAGCTAACTAATGGATGATTAGGGTTAACCCATAATAGACAATTTACTTAATAAAAATAGACGAAACAACAGAAACAATATTTATAAGCTCAATAAATTTTACCTTGAAATAAAAGTAAGTCTATGACCTATTTTTACACGTATCTCGGCTGGACCCTTTTAATATAGTTTCACTTGAACCATAGATCTTACACCTAAAAACAAGGAGGGACTGAAAAATGTGTTGTTACTAGATGCATATTAAAAAAGATAAGCATAAATTATATTACGTTTTGGTATAATCCTTTTATCTTTGAATAGGACTTAAATCTTAATAATAGATTTGAGTCCTGTTTTTTATATCATTATTCTCTAATTACTATATACACATAATATATTTATAATTAATTTTAAAGGAGAAATATGTTATATGACAAAATTGGAGGAACTAGAAAAAGATTTTAACCAAATGAATCTAGATTTAAAAGCTATACAACATGATGTGAAAAATTTAGAAGCAAGAATACTAGTAGCTGAAAAGGATGTTTTAACTATTAATAAACAATTAGATAAAATCAGTGCAAATACTACATGGATTTTACGATTGATCGTAAGCGGATTGTTAACAGGAGTACTTGGTGTATTAGCTAAAAACCTGTTATAGAGAAAAAGGGTGTTGGTCAATCAAAACGGACCTAGCGAAGCAAAGGGAGTATTTGACTTGACCAACTGCACTACACCCAAACCCTCTTGGCACTGAACAAACTACCGTTTGTTCCTGCCAACCGGCGAGGGAGCCCCTCAAGGATTGAGGGGTTGGGGAGTTCGATTGAGAGGGGTCGGGAAGGGTTCCCCAGTGGGTTTGGGCAAAGCCCATGGTTTGCTTTTTGCCACGTAGTAAGTGGCTCGGCATAGCCGAAAAGCGTCGCAGACCCCTATCGATTTTGATGCGTTAGTGTCAAAATAAGTATAGGGTTACGTTAATTGACATCATTTCGTCGCTTTGCTAGACTGATGGTATCAACTAATCTAGGGAAAGTGGTGGCACTTTATGTTGGGTTCTATCTCATTTAATCAATCCCACCAAAGTTCATTGAGTCATAATAACAGAGAAAATATGCATGGAAATCCTGGGATTGATCCGACCAGGTTACATGAGAATATTTACTTTGTTCAAAAGGATATCCGAAGTGTATACAAGGATGTCTTTCAAGAAGCAGTGGACAAGTATAACGAAAAACAAAAACGGAATGACCGTAAAATTGATGATTATTATGACAAAATACATAAAGATGATAAGACACATGAGCAACGAGAATTAGTCGTGGCGATTGGGGAAGGTAAAGACGACTCGAAATATAGGGAAGCCAAAAAGGAAGCGTTAAAACAGTATGCAGAGGCGTTTCAAGAGAGAAATCCAAACCTAGCGGTTTATAACATGGTTTTACATGATGATGAAGCGAATCCGCATTTACATATTAACTATGTACCAAATTTCGAAAGTAGTCGAGGATTAACGAGGCGTGTTGGAATGGATAAAGCTTTGCAGCAACAAGGTGTAGAGGGAACGGGAAGAAAGTTAATTGCACATTGGAGAGAATTAGAAACGGCTTATATTGAGAAATTAGCGAAAGAACACATTCCAAATTTTGAACGTGCCAATGTAGGTTCACATAAATACATGAAAGTCCGTCAATACAAGGAATATGCAGAAACAAAATCAATTGTTGAGAATCAAGTACAAGAAAAAGAGATGCAGTTACAAACGATTGACCATAACTTAAAAAATGTTGAAGAGAAAACAAACGAATTACAAGTAGTGAAAAAGAGTTTGGAAAGCGATGTCGTTGATAAGTACAAAGAATTAGAGGTAGTGAAACAACAAGTAGAGAGTGAAAGTGAAAAGCTACAGCTAATTGGCCAGTGTCATATAGAGTTAGAAAAAAGAGTAGAACAAATGCAAAAAGAATTAGATAGTGTTACGGATCAAGTACCCAATGAACCTGTTAAAATTCCATTTTTACGTAAAGAAGTAGTAGTAGAAGTACAGGATAAAATGTTTGGAAAAGCTGAAATCACGAAGAAACAGACAAGAAATTATGTGTTATCACCAGAACAATATCAAGAATTAACAAAGCAAGTGAATGCAGCGGTTACTATCAAAAAGGATTATGAGCGTTTGAAAAAAACAGATTTTGTGAAAGAGAATGAGAGTTTAAAAGGGCATGCAGAGGGATGGATGAAAGAAAATCGAACGTTGAAACAAGAAAAAAGTAAGTTGCAAAAAGAAGTTGGTGTATTAAATATAGAAATTAGCTCATTAAAAGCTCATATAAAGGTTTTGCAGACGAATATAAGAGTTTTATATGTACAAACGAAAAAAGTTTTTAAGGAGCAATTTAAGGCGTTTAGAGAGATTGTTAAAAAAGAATTGGATAACAAGGGAGTAGATAATCAATTTGAACGTGAACATAAGAGAGAAATAAGAAGACATCAAGATTTTGATAGAGAAAGATAGGATTGAATGTTGTGTTTTTGCAAGAGATGGAAAGCTTTAACAAGGTGTTTCATGTTATTATAGAGAAAGACATACAAAACGAGAAAAACCGCCCAAGCTTTGGTCGGCGAGGCGGTTTTTCATAATAAGGTTGGAATCAGCCAATATATATTCTATATACATTCTAACATATAAAAGTTGATTCCTTCCACTAAGGGAGAGAATTATTTTATGACAAAAGTTGTAGATTTTGGACAAGCTGAAAAAAAGCGAAAATAAGAGATAGTAAGATTGATAGCATTTATAACCAGTTGCAAACCGGTGGTTATTCAGAAGAAGAGAAAGCAATGCTCTTACAGTTAATAAGTAAAACAACTGGTGGAGATGAATATTTTATAGGGAAAAAGAAAAAACCTACAGATCGGGTGAGGTTTGTGCAAATAATTATGGATAATTACAATTATTTGAGTGAAATTAATTATTTATCTACAGCTGAAAAAGCGCTTTTAATGGATTTAATACCTTATGTAGAATTTAAAACAAATATTTTGGTTGAAAGAATAAGTAAAGAAGATGAATTTGATTCTGATAGTGCAACGCCTAGTTATCTTGCAAGAAAGTTAAATAGAACTAGAGGAAAAGTTTCAGAGTTAATGAATGGTTTAATGAAAAAAGGATTATTAGCGGTTGCAGAAACTGGAACAACTACCGAAGATGGTCGTATTTGTACAAGTCGTACATGGTTTGTAAATCCAAATATTATGTGTTGTTCTCCAAAAGACGGAGTAGATAAAGCAACTCAAAAAATCTTTAAAAAATCACTTAAAAATTTTGTAACTGAAAATGGTAAAAAACATAAATTGCCAATTTATTTATTTTAGATGTCATTTTATATTGACATCTTTTTTTTTATTATTTTTTACATTTTTTAGGTGTTCCTTTTTGGGTACACAGGTGTTCCTTTTTGGGTACACCCTATATCTTATAAACCCTTGTTATTACTGACTTTCTTTACTTTCCTCTCTCACTCTTATAT
>NZ_JAEKER010000002.1:0-383200 GCF_016651015.1 Bacillus sp. TH22 | reverse complement strand
GGAGAATAAAGCACATATATTCCTATTGGAATCAGTATTTTTACAAAATTTTCAACAATTAAAATGAATTCAGATAAAAAGATACTGAGAAGATTCATCTTATTATAAAAAGAATCCCTTACATTTGAGCAGAGATTGTTCAAATGTAAGGGATTTATAACTTATCTCTAAAAAATCGGATCATTTTGGTAGGCGAATAACTTCTAACACCCACCTTTTTTATAAACTTAAAAATTTACTTTCTATATTATCTTGTTCGCAACGAATGGTAGTAAGTCGCTATTAATGTCATTAACATTGGAATAGTTATGACAATCGAAAACATGAAAACTATTTCAAATATTGTACTTAATAATCCCGAACTCATCGAAGAAACTATATAACTTACAATCAGTAAGGCCGTACTGATTGCAACTGTTGATATAACTGGTTTTCTAACATTTTTAATCTTTTCCCTTTTTGTTTCTGCATCTGTATAAATCGGCTTTGTACCTGGTTTCGCTTTAAATAGGTGCATATTATAGCTTGAACAAACATACTCCCAACCTGCCAATTCAAACATTTCGACATACTCTTCTAAATCATTCTCACCTAATTCTCTAATATCAAGACTAAAAATAACATCTTCAGCATTTCCTTTTTCTAATTCATATCCCATTCTTTTAAAGCGCTTCACAATCCATCCTTTTGCAGCATACTTTCTTAACTTTTTAAAATCCTTATTTTCAGAAAAAGCAATTCCAAATGATGTTATATATTTTGTTTCTCCCATTTTAGTTCTCCCCTTTTAATCCATTTTCAGCAAATTCAAGCATCGTTTTACGTCTCAAGATATCTTGCTCTAACACTTCTCTTCCTTTATCCGTCAAAACATATACCTTTCTACGTGAATCTGAGTCATCAAATAATTCAATGTATGATTGGGTTATTAACTTTTTAATGATTGTATATAGTGATGCAGGCCCAATTACTACTTTTCCATTCGTTAATTCTTCAATCAAACTCATCACCGCATAGCCATGTCTAGGCTTTGTAAACCCTGCCATAATATAAAATACTGAATCGGTTAATTGTTCTAGTGACTTCATTTTATCCCCACTCTCTATATCACTTAATGATATATCTATAAATAATATATCATTAAGTGATATATTAAACAATAAAAAAGATGGAATGAATATATACATCCATTCCATCTTGAAATAAGATCCTTATTAAACTTTAATTCAAATCCACAATTCATATGGGTTTAAATTTTGGATTGCTTAAGTTTTTATACATAAAGATTAATCATTTTTTGTGATCTTTCCTCCATTACAGCGCCGTATCTTCATTTCTAGCTGACAGTTACTATTGAGGAGTTATCTATCACTCTTTATTTTATATATACTTTTCTTTAATTTAGGCTTCTTGTGTAACCTTACATTGGTTCCATTAATATCTAAATCAATCTTTTCTTCCTCTAAAATCTCCATTTTCTCCTTATGTTCTTTTTCTATTCTATCTCTTTCTTCTTTTCTCTTAGTCGCTTTGGGACCAATTACGAACAGAATTAAGAATATACTCACCATTACAACAAAAGTGGTCACTAGTACCTCTCCTCCTTTGCCAAAACTTCGTACAACAAAATCCTTTTTAATGTTTAAGACTTAAATCAGCAACCTAGAGGAGAACAAGTACTAGCATAATTACACAGAAACATTATAGATACTACCTGCACTATTCCTCCTTCTCCTTATATAAACCAAGATTATAAATGACGCAGTAAGGCCGGTACTAGCAATGTCATTACAAATATAAAAATTGAACTATATCTCAAACTTGAACTCCATTTTCCATATTTGGGATGTTCAAATTTCTTATAAAGCATACCTAATGCTAAAGATATTAAAAACATCAATACAGCTGTCCCTAAAATTATAGAAGTGATTAAACCCACCATATTACTCATAAAGGTTTGAAAATCAAAAGAACGTGTTGTCAACATTAACACTGGTAGAATCTTCAGCAATGCTTTACGATTAGACGTAATATGATAATGAACGTCTAATTTTTTCTACTCATGAGTTCTGTAGACATATATATATTTATTTTAACTTCAAGATACGCTCTATTTCCTTCAGACTTAACTTACTTGCTTTTGCAATAGTTTCAAGTGGTACGCCAATTTCATGCATTCCTCGGATCATTTGCATCTTACCTTGCTCAATACCTTTTTCCATACCCTCTTGTTCTGCATGTGCTAGCTTAGCTTGTTCATCTAGAAGTAGTTTCTCTCGAGCTTCATATGCCGTTCGGAAAGAAGAATCACGGCTCATATTTTCCCATTTATTGCCTTTTGTAAAATTGGATCTTGATTCATCGCAATCTCCTCCAATGTTTGAGTTAAATGTTCATCTTCATTTGCTGGTAATACTCTGATTGACTTTTCCTATTCTCTTTAGAGACATGTTCACATTTACTACATGTTTGTGAGGTACAGCGTGGGTTTACTGCTATGACCTTCTTTCCATACCACAAGGCTTTATACTCTAACATGACCCTGAAAGAGTACCAGGCTCTTTTACCTATCTCTTTAGAGAAGTTTCTATCTTTAACCATTTTACTTACTTTCAAGTCCTCTACCCCTATGTTATCGTGGTTTTTGATAATCATGGTAGAGAATTTCTGTAAGTAGTCTGTTCGCATATTCTTTATCTTTTCATAGACTCTAGCGACCTTTTTACGTTGTTTTTCCCAGTTAGAAGACCCTACCTTTCTACGGGAAAGAACTTTTTGTAATTGTATAAGTTTTTGTTCTAACTTTGGACTTGTAGGAAGAACGTACTCTTTTCCATTAGATAAGGTTGCAAATCGGACTAACCCTACGTCTATACCTACGGTATTTCCCGTTTTAGGTAATTGAGCCACTTCCGTTTCTGTAAGGACTGAGATGTAATAACGTCCAGAAGGTGCTTTACGTACCGTTACCCTCTTAATATCTCCGACTACCTCCCGAGAATTAGCGAACTTAACAGACCCCAGTTTAGGTAGTTTAATTCGTTTTTCTATAACCTCTATATTGTTACTGACCCTCTTAGAAGTAAAAGACTGTACAGGGTTTTTCTTTGACTTAAATCGAGGTTTCCCACCCTGCTTCTTATAGAATCTTGCGTACCCCTCGTGTAAATCCTCTATAGAAGACTGTAAGGCAGTACTGTCCACTTCCTTTAACCAACTGTAATTCTTTTTTAGTTTCGGAATGTTCGGAACCGCTTGGTATTTACTAAACAGGCCCGTTTTGTACTCTTCAAAAAGGGAAATACCTGCCTGCACAAGTTCTTTAACCTGTAACCACAGTTTTTCTTTCTTCCTCTGTTCTGCTAGAGAAAAATTAAATACAAATCTCGCACACCCTATAGTCTTATCTATTAGCTCCTTTTGCCTCTCGTTTGGGTACAAACGGAACTTGTATGCCTTCTTGACTGGCATTTACATCTCACCTCCCTTACCTACATTCAATGTTCCTTTCTATTATCTTACCATGTGGAAATCCTATAGATCGGGCATATTAGGTAGCTAACGCTACCCGTTGTCCGAAGGCAATTCATCCCCCACCTACTCACTGGACTCCGTCCCTACCGTTCTTTGAGGTGGAGGTTTTCTTGCCTATCTTTGATAAAATGAGTGTATACCCTGATTCTCATGCACTATTTTCAAAAGCTCTTGCTACTTCTGCAAAAAAGGAGTTTGAGATATCTGGGACAAGTACCCCAATCGTGTATGTTTTTTTACCTGTTAACACTGCTACACTACTTGCTGGTAATCTAATTCATCCATTACTTTATTTACTTTGTTTATTGTTTTTTCACTAATACGCCCTGTTTAATTAATTACCTTAGATACAGTCGCTATTGATACACCTGCTTTTTCAGCAACATCATAAATTGTTGGTTTCACTTTAATTGTCCCTTCTTAATCATCTTTTTCTATATTTTATCATAAATATATTTTGCTCCTTGGTACACAAAGGGAATTTTTTAACTTTACAGGTACCTTCATCTTCAAGCATAGTGCTTCTCATTTACGTCGATCCTTATTCCAAGTGGCTATTCAAGTGAAGACAGCTGAAATATCTAAACAACGTTGTCGAGCAAGGCCATCGTTTTATCAAGAAATGGACCCGATATATGCTAGGATTTCAATCTTTTCACACAGCAACCAAAACACTTGCTGGAATTGAAGCTATGCATATGATTAGAAAAGGACAGACTTTCCATGGAGGAAGGTCTGTCCAAAGTCAGATACAACTAATTAATATTCTCTTTCGTCTTACCGCATAAACAGTCATTCCTTTAGGAATGACTCATTCTTTTTACTCTTCATTATCTTTTTGCACCAGAACCCGAAGAGAAATACTTTTTCTTTTTTGTTAAAAATCGATAGTATATGCTATAACAGTATTGGTTCTTTAATTAATGGTAAATACCCTATACTCATGGCATAATTTAATAACAAATTGATATACTCTTGATTTGGTTCTAAACAATGTACATTCTTCAAATATCCTTGCGTATACGAACAAGATGGAATAGCTACCGATAGTTCTTCTACAGATTCTAACAAAGGCATTATGAGCTCTAAAGCTTGTTGATCATCAGTATTTAGATTGGTATTAAAAACCTTCTCTACATACTTTCCTTGCTTCATTAACATTATATCGTATCCAAAAGCTTGTAAACTATTAATAAATTGGTCCCATTTAAGCTGAGTTGGATTACAAATATGCATGGTTTTATTTACTGTATTGGCCTTATAAGATAGTTCAGTAATAGCTAAACTTCCATAGTCCACAGGTGTTAAATCTACATACGTATTGATTTCAGGTGCTATGTTAGATAAGCATATCCCTTTCAATAATCTATAAAAAGCGTTTTCATTAATATTAAATTGAAATTTACCCGTTTTAGAGTTACCCACTAAGTTTCCCACACGGTATATCGTAGCACGCACTCCTTTTTCCATTGCCTCTCTGACCATTTTCTCGCCTAGAAACTTACTTTCTAAGTACACATTATCTAAATTTTGCCCTCTATCAAAATTAGACTCAAAGAATTTAAATTCTTTTGGATCGCTTTCAGCCTGTCCTACTACACTTAAAGTCGATATATAATGAAAACGTGCATTTGTATTCTTAGCTAATTCCAATAAGTATTTTGTAGACTGAACATTTACTTTTTGAAAATGCTCACGTTCTCCATAGTGTCTAACTTCTCCACCACAATGTATTATTGACTCTACGTTACTCTTTAAATGATCCAATTGCTTTGAATCCAGACCTAGATTTATCAAAGATAAATCTCCTTCAATTAATTCTACGCTCTCCTCCAACTTTTGAATAATTTCTTTACCGAAATAAAATCTCATTCTTTCTTTTAACTTTTCATCAATTACTTGATTCTCATTTTTTCTTACTAAACAGTAAATAGTCGTAGATGGCAACTGTAATAATCGTTCTAAAACATGAGCTCCTAAATATCCTGTTGCTCCTGTAAGAAAAATTGCTTGTGGATAATTCACCATATCTATCCCGCATTCTTCCAATTTATTTCTTTTATAAACAGGGGGCGTTTTCGTTTCATTTTCAATGCATGCTACATTAATATCTTTCTCTTTCTTTAACGGCATATTTTCCATCTCTTCAATATGATAGGCTAATTTTTCTATTGTTCTATACTTAAAAAAATCTTGAATTTTTAAGTTAGGATATAACGGTTTTAATTTAACTAATGCCGGCATAACTTTTAAAGAATGTCCACCCAAATTAAAGAAATCATCTTTTAAACCTATAGATTTTATGTTTAAAACTTCAGACCATACTTTTGCAATATTTTTTTGCACTTTAGTTTGAGGCTTAAGTATACAAACATCCTTTTGCCCATTATCAAAGTCTATTTCTGGAAGTTTTTCGAAATTAATTTTCCCATTAGCTGTTATTGGTATTTCTAATACATGAGAGTAATATTTAGGGATCATATATTCTGGCAATACATTTGATAAATGTATTGCTAACTTATTTTTCTCTATTTCTATACCGTCCACTGTTTTATAATAAGCTTGCAATAGCATTCCATCTTTTGTTTGTGTTACAACAGCCTGACTTATCCCCTCAAATTGGAATATTGCATCTTCTATTTCCCCTAATTCAATTCTATGCCCTCTAATTTTAACCTGCTTATCTTTTCTCCCCATAAATTCTATATTTCCATTTGGTAACCACTTTGCTAAATCACCTGTTCGATATAACCTTTTACTATTATCTTCTGAAAATGGATTTGAAATAAATGCCTGTTTTGTTTTCTCTTCCTGCTTCCAATACCCTTGGGCCAATCCTAAACTCTCAATATATAATTCACCCATGCCACCTACCGGACAATGTTGCATATATGAGTTCAATATATGAACCTTTGTATTAGAAATTGGAATACCAATCGGTATACTACCTAAAATGTTATTTTCGCATTCTAAGACTGGTATGAAGTAATACATTGCTGAAACAGTTGCTTCAGTAGGGCCATACTCATTTACCAGTTGCACTTGGTTTTTAAAAGCATTTTGCCAACTCCTAATAGCATTTGTTGATGCAGCTTCTCCTCCCATTATCATAAATCTTAAAGAACGTATCTTCTCGCTATCTAGTTTAGTTAATGAAGTAGATAATTCATTGAAATATACTGTTGGTAAATCAGAAATAGTTGCTTGTATTTCTTGGACAGCTTGGGCATATGCTACAGTTGAATAGCGCTGTTCATCACTTAATAAATGTAATTCTGCCCCATTTAACAAAGTAGAAAAAATTTCTGATACAGAAGAATCAAAACTATGAGAATAAAACTGTGTTACTTTATCATCTGGGGAAATATGAAACACTTCATTTCTCCATTCAGCTAAATTCAATACTCCTTTATGGGTTAATAATGTACCTTTTGGTTTGCCTGTTGATCCTGAAGTATAAATCACATATGCCAAGTCATCTGATTTATTTAAAATTTTAACATCATCATTTATTGTCGTACGATATATATCCTCTATTATTGAAACCTTATAATTACTTAAATTCAAATGATTTTTGTATTTATTATTCGTTATAATTCTACATGCCTCGCTGTCACTTACTATATAATTAATTCTATCCTCGGGGTATTTTACATCGATTGGTATATAGGCAGCGCCAGCTTTTAATATTCCAATCATAGAGACAATACTATTGATACTTCTATCTAAAAATATGGCTACTTTGTCACCTGTTTTTATACCTTTTTCGAGTAAATGTTGAGCTACTTGATTAGAATTCATATTTAATTGTCTATATGTTAAAGACTCTGTTTCTGTAGCTATAGCAATCCGATTTGATTGTCTATCAACTTGCTTATAAAATTGCTCCTGTATATTTTGAAAATAAGGATACGGTCTTTCTGTATGATTTACCTTTCTATATAGAGATTCCTCTTCCAGTGATAGGAATGAAAGATTCTCATATGCCACTGTTCTTTGATGAATAAATGCGTCCAGTATATTAAGTAAATTTTGAGTAAACCTATTAATTGACGCTTCCTTGAAAAGATTAATATTATACTCAAATGAAATCTCTACATAATCCGATCCTTCTTCAACAGCTAAAGAAATGTCAAACTTACTAACATCTTGTTTAATAGGTAACAATTGAAGCTTGTACGCATCATGCTGTTGCAAAATATCTTTCTGATAGCTAAACATTGTAGAAAAGATAGGGTTATTTCCAAAACTTCTATCAGGATTTATTTGCTCAATTACTTTATCAAATGGGTACGATTGGTTTTGGAAAGAATTCAAACATTTTTCTTTAACGACTTGTACTAGTTGTTTTAAATTTTTCACATCATTTAATTGTGTTCTAATAGCTAAAGTATTTACAAAAAATCCTTGTATTTGTTCAAATTCCTGATAATTCCTTCCAGCAACCGGTGTACCTACAATAATATCTTTTTGATCCGTTAGATAGTGTAACAATTGTATATATGCTGCCAAAAATAGCATATACATAGACACATTCTCTTGTTCACATACTTGTTTCAAAGACTCTTTCATTTTATTATCTAACTTCATTTCAAAGACTTTACCTTTATTTGTACTTTGACGATCCCTACTAAAATCTAACGGAAGATTTAGTATGGGAAGAGGCGCCGAAAGCTCGGTCATCCAATAAGATTTTTCTGTATCCCACCGGCCTAATTTTAGCTGCTTGTGTTCCCACTCAACATAATCCACATATCGATTAGGAATAGTTGGTAACTCGGGATTTCTTCGATTAGCAAAGGCATTATATACCTTCATTAATTCATCTAATAAATTCCTTACACTCCACTCATCGGTAATAATATGGTGTAAATTGATATATAAATAGGATCTTTTCTTATCAAGATTAAAAATTCTAATCCGGAAAAGTGGTCCATTTTCCAAATCAAATGGTGTATGATCCGTTTGATTTATTGTTCTACGTATATATTCTTGTTGTTCCTTTTTAGTTATGTGTTCAATATCATCGTGAATAAGGTCAATAGATATTGATTTTAATATGACCTGTCTAGGCTCCCCGTTTTTTTCAATAAACACTGTTCGTAGCATCTCGTGTCGTTCAACTAAAAATCTTATGGCGTCTTGTAAAATATTCTTTTTTAAACTTGGCTCAATATTTATGTGTAGTTGTGTATCATATACTCTATTAATAGCGTTATACTTATTTAAAAACCAGATTCTTTTTTGAGCACTGGATAACTTATAACATTCCTTATCTGCAACCTTTAATACTTGCATATCATGTTCTTCTCTATCCGTATTTACTTCCATTAATTTATCAATGTAAGCAGATAGACTAGCAATTGTTGTATGCTCAAAAATATCTCTAATTTCTATTTTCAAATGAAACTCTTTTTGAATTTGATTTAACACTTGCACAGCAATTAATGAATGTCCCCCAAGTTTAAAAAAGTCATCATCTCTGCTGATTCTATATTTCCCTAAATTTAAAATCTCTGACCATGTTTTTACCAACCTTTTTTCTGTTTCACTTATTGGTGGTACATATTGATTCTTCATATTTTCAAGTAAAGATGGGATTTGTAATTCTAATTTTTTTCTATCAATCTTACCACTTGGTGATAATGGAAATGTTTTAAGGTGAAATACATAATTTGGAGTCATAAAATCTGGTAAACTTTCACTTAAGAATGTTTTTAAGTCCTCTTGTTTTATCTCTGTATTGTCTTTTGATAAATAAAAGCTAGCGATTTTGTCATTTTGATAAGTTACTACTACTGCATCTTTTACCTCTGGGTGTTTAAATAATGCTCTTTCAATTTCATCAAGCTCAATTCGATACCCACGTAGTTTTACTTGATTATCTTTCCTTCCGATAAATTCTAAGTTCCCACTTGGTAAAAGACGTACTAAATCCCCAGTACGATACATTTTTTTATCGCGATTATAGGATTCTTCTAAAGAAATAAATGCCTCTTCTGTTTTTTCCTTTTGATTTATATATCCTTTGGCAACCCCATCACCACCAATGAATAACTCACCTACTACTCCTGACGGACATAACGTGTTGAACGGACTGACCACGAAAACTTTACTATTAGCAATTGGTTTACCTATTGGGATATTAGAACTTTCTTCTTTTATCTCATGATTTACTTCATAAATGGTTGTACATACAGTAGCTTCAGTAGGACCATATGCGTTAAGAACTGGAATCTTTAACCCTAATTTACTTTGCCATTTACGAACTGATTCAGCAGGTAGGGTTTCCCCTCCCACAAATACACATTTTAAAGAATTTAATGTAAGTAACATTTCTTTTGGCATATCAGCTATTAATTTAAAAAATGCAGTTGGTAAAAGAACATATGTAATACCATTCTTGTTAATTGCATTTATAAATTCTTCTGCAGAACGTTTTTCCATTTCAGAAATTAAATGCATTCTCCCTCCGCATAACAAAACCGGAAACATTTCCATAATGGAGGCATCAAAAATCATCGTTGCAAATTGTAAAAATACATCATTTTTGTCTAAATTAAATTGATTCATTAATGAATATGATAAATTAATTACTCCTTTATGTGGTACACCTACTCCTTTTGGAAAACCTGTCGAACCTGACGTGTAGATAATATACGCTGTATCTTCTATGGTATGTGTAGGTACAATATTTTCTATAGAATTAGCGTAATGAAAATCCTCTAGATAAATTGTATGAATCGCAAAACTTTCAATTAATCCCCTGAATTCTTTCTTTGTAATAATCATTTGACTTTCACTATCTTTTAATATATATTCTATTCTTTTTTCAGGAAACTTTGGATCGATTGGTACATAAACTCCACCTGATTTTAGTATGCCTAGAATCCACACAATTGTATCAATCTCTCTCACCATAGTAATACTTACACGCTGTCCCTTTTTTATATCATTTTCACGTAAATAATTCGCTATTTGATTTGACCTTTGCTGCAAGTCATAATAGGTAATCGATTTATCCCCCATTGAAATCGCTATTTGATTTGGCGATTTTAATGCTTGTAGATCGATTAATTGATCTAGTGTTTTTGAATTAGGATATGCAAGAGTATTTGAGTTTATATCTTTGTATAAACGATGATCCTTTTTTAAAAGTAAATCCAATGAATGGATAGGCTCATTTACATTCTTCATTAGTTTTTGTAACAAATATATATATCTTTCAACTAAATCACTAATACTCTCTGCCTTATATAACGCTGAATTATAGTCAACCTCAATTTTATTCTCTGTTTCCCCTTCATATCTCATTATTCTCCAGGTCATGTTAAAAGGATTTACTCTTTTACAATCTGTTAAAACTGTGGACTCAATATCTGGAATTTTCAATTGAGGTATCCTTACCGTATTAAATGCTGTTGAATATATCATATTATGATGTGTATTATTATTTAGATTTAAATCTTTTACTATATGTGAATATGGATTATGTTTATACTTAATAGCCAAATGAACAGATTTGTTCACCTTGTTAAGTATCCCCTTAAATGTATCCCCCTTTTCTATTGTTATACGTATTGGTAATGTATTAACAAAATAACCAAAAACATTCCCTTCTTCCGTGTGTGGTCTAGTATTAATTGGAATACCTACAATAATTTCTTCAGCGTTTGTCATTTGATGAAGCAAGGCACAATAAGTACTTAACATAACCCGATAGACACTTATGTTATTTCTTTTAGAAAAACATTGTATTTGATAAAATAGATCGGCATCAATATTCTTACTTATATTTTCATTCGTATATATCGGTTCATTCATTTTATTAATAGTAGCTGGAAACTCTATAGGAGGTAATTCACCTTGTAAATAATCTTTCCAATAGGATGATCCTTCTCTATATATTGCACTGTCAATAAAACCTTCCTCAAATTCTACAAGGCTCTTATACGGAGATTCTAATACTAAACCCGTATTTTCTTGAAGTAATTCACAATACGTATGAGACAATTGTTGGATAAAAACCCCTAAACTACATCCATCATAAATAATGTGATGAAAAATCATATGTAAAATAAATTCATCTTCACACAATTTAATGATGTGGAATTTAAACAAAGGCCCTTCTTCTAAATCAAATTTCTCATTCACTATAGAGTCTAAGAATTTTTTAAAAATAAATTTTTGTTCTGTGTTTTTAAAAGCAGTTAAATCCTTAATTGGTATATCAAAATCTATACTCTTTTGAATGAATTGTTTAATTTTTTCGTCCCTTTTAATAAATAGTGTACGTAGCGCCGGATGAGATTGCACTATTAAAGTAAGCGCTTTCTTAAAAGTATCTATTTGAAGATTTCCTTTTATCTTTATTATGGTAGCTTCATTGTTCATTCCATTTTCTAATTCCATTTGATGAGCTATCCATAATACTTCTTGCCCTACTGTTGCATCCAATTCTTCTACAATTTCACATTGCTTTTGTATTTTCTTCATATGAATTTCTCCTTTTATAAATATTTCAAAACGGATAATATTTACAGTTACAACTATATGTACATATTCTACGATTTGTAAATGTATTTTTCCCGACTAAATTCAACATTTATTTCGCTTATTGCATAGTTATTAAAATGATGAATAAAATTCATATTTATACCGTAAAAGTTCATACTTTTATTCAATTCAAGCATAAAAAATCATTTCACTAATAATTCTAATTACTTTTTATAAAGTAATCTCATATATATTTATTAAAATATACACTCTAATTTATATCCCGAAAATAAATTCAAGAATATTCCAACTGATCACTATATATATTGCTAATAACATAAAGAACCTGAAAAAGACATCCTTCCTTATATTGAAAAACATAATTTAGGTGCTGTGATTAGAGGTCCACTTAAGATGGGGATTTTAACTGGGAAATTTAATCCTGAAACTCAATTTCCAGACGACGATTTAAGAAAAGATTGGCCAAAAGAAAATTGGTTTAAAGATAGCTTAAATAAAGTAGAGAAATTACGTTCACTTATACGATCAAATCGAAGTCTCGCGCAAATCGCCTTACGTTATGTTTTAAGTCACCCAGCCGTTTCATTTGCTATTCCTGGTGCAAAAAATTCTAATCAGGTTGAAGAAAACTCTTCACATTTAACTCGCCCATTATTATTAGATAATGAAATTGAATTCATTAAAAAACTTTGATCGAATAATTATTCTTCCAAAAAAATTATGCTGATTTTACTACCAAATCCATACTACTACTTCTTCTCCACTAGAACATATCTTTAACACTTCCACCCTATTTTTTTTTCTTTTCCCAACAATATCTACAGTTTATAAGGTAGTTGAGCCCTTATATTCAACTACCTTATAATAGTTCTACATTATATTAAAATATCTACTACACTAGTTGAATACATGTTAGGACAACATACAAATTAAATAAACAATTAATTCAGATATATTTTTAGAAACTTTATTATCTCACAATTACTTTTTTTAAAATCAATCAAAAAATTTTTCTTTACTTTAAATTCCATAGTTCATATAATCTTCTATGGAATTACATTTTTTTCTAAATATCTCCTCATTTCTAAATATTTGAAAGGATAATTACAAATTATTATACTCTTTTGTTTAACCAAGTAAAATAAAAATCCAGATTTTCACAAGGAGAAGTGACTGCATGCAAGATATTTTAAAACTATTTCCGAGCGTTGACGGAAATGAAGAAAAACAACAACTTTTATTAGAATCTATGCAGAAAATAATTAAAAATCTTGACCGATTAAAAGATGAAGGACGAGCTACTTTAGGTAAATGTGAGGAAAAGTCAGAAGGATACTACAATAGCTTAATTCAACAAAGCCATATACCACTGGCTGGAATCACTATGTCTGAGGTTATAGAAGAGCTAAACCAATTTATGAATGGCCATCCTTATCCAAATAAATACTACTTGTCTAACGCTGTACCACTACCAAGTATTCCATCACTATTGGGTATACTAACCATGGCACTTTTAAATGGTAATGGCGTCTGGGATGTTTATGGTCCAGGGGCAGCTGAAGCAGAAGTAAAAGTTGTATCCATGCTTTCAAAACTGATTGGTTATAATCCACATAATAGCGGTGGTTATACAACATGGGGTGGACAAGGTTGTGTATTTTCGAGCTTACGTTTAGCAATTTCTAAACAATTCCCATCAGCAAAAGAACATGGCGCTCCACAAAATGTATATTGCTTTGCTTCTGAAAATGCACATTATAGTTTATTAAAGTCAGCTGAAGCAACTGGCATTGGGACAAATCACTTAATAAAAGTGAAAACTGATCCTTATACAAACTCTATGGATATAGAAGATTTAGAGAATAAAATGATACAAGTTATTAAAAATGACGGTATCCCTCTTTATATTCTAGCTACTATGGGGTCAACAGATACATTTACCATTGATGATATAAAAAAAATTAAAGAGAGCGCTGAAACAATACAGAAAAAATATAAATTAAAACCTATTTATATCCATGCTGATTCTGCAATGGGCGGATTCTATAGTTTCTTTAATAATTATAGTTTCGAAGAAAATCCACTTTCATTTGAACCTAGCTTAAAAAATGCTTTACAATACGTACAAGATAAAATGCAATACATGGCACTTGCTGATAGTGTATGTTTTGATTTTCATAAATTAGGACAAACACCTTATGCTTCAAGTATTTTAATCGTAAAAAATCATACTGATTTACAACTGATGGACATTGAACAAGATGATACACCTTATCTTGGTAATAGATCATATGGGAGTTATCATACAGGCTATACTTTAGAATGTTCACGAGCTGGTAGTGCTATTCCGATGTATATCAATCTATTAGCCTTTGGAATTGAAGGATACCAAAAATTATTAGCAAATTATATTCGTGTAAATCTATTATTTAGAGAAAAGTTGCGCAAGGTCCTACCTCAAGTCGCAATCACAAATGATTTTACATATGGACCAATTACAACTTTTCGTTTTTATATGAATGGAGATGGCCAAGAAAATTGGGAAAAAGAACGAATAGGCCTTGCAACAAAGGAAGAGATTGAGGGTACAAACCGATTAAATATAGAACTATTTAATTACCTAGGAAAAAATCGCGATCAAGTATTTTTTGGTGATACAACTCGTTCTTGTGTAGTAGATGTAATAAACAGTTATGATAGAAATCCGATTTCTACATTAAAATTCTTTTCAATCTCTCCATATACAACTGTTGAATGTATAGATGAGATCGTAGAATTTCTTTATAAACATATTTCGATTGCTACTAAACAGATTTATTCATATGTTTAATAACCATTTTTGTTAGCGCTTTAATAGTTAAACTTAACTAAATTAAATAAAATTTTTAATCCTTTTAATTACTATTAACTATATCAGGAAAGAGGAAAAACATATGAATATAGAGCTACTTGATACACACCACGTGAAAGATGCAGCACATTTACTTGCACATTCTTTTGTGAATAATGAACCTCTTGTAAGCAGTTTACAAATTCCTTTTGCTTCTTTTCACAAAATGTGCGAAGAAATGATGAAACAAGCTGTATCTCAAGCCATGTCATTTGTAGCAATAGAAAATTTTCAAATTGTTGGAGTTCTTTTAACAAAAAAAGTAACCCAGCCACTAATAGATACAGATAAAGCGACTGAACTATGCCCACAAATGAAACCTATTTTTCAACTTTTAGATACATTAGAGACAGAATCTATTGAGTTTTCTCATTTAGATAAAGAAAAATTGGTCTATCTAGATATGGGCGCTTGTCATCCAGATTGGATGGGGAGTGGGATAATCACCACCCTTCTTTCACATGCCATTCAAGAGATAAGTAAAAAAGATTTTGATTTTATTGCTGCTTGTACAAATAAAATTTCTCAAAATATCCTTAAAAAACTATATACGACCTTTGAAATGAATGAAATAGTGTATAGTAAATTTCTTTATAAGGAAGCATATCCATTTGCTAACACAACAACTTCCTTAGCAGCTCAATTACTATATATACCTCAATCTCAATTTGTCATTCAGGCTATATAAATTTACGAAGAAGACTAGCTGTACTTTTGTGCAGCTGTTTTTTTATATAGAGTAAATTAGTAATAGATATTCTTACATAAGTGATACCTTTCACACTTTAACTTCTTCGAATTCAATAGCCACTTTCTCAGCATACCTTATCTCTCAGCTTAGCCTACCTAAAGATCCCCTTCTATTTATTTCAACATGTTTCATCATGCTTTAATTTCATATGTTCCATTATTTCATCTATACAAGTAACTTAGACACTTCTCCCTATTTAATAACTAATCTTTTACTTTTTAAGTAACGATTGATACACATCTTCCCACTCTTAAGTACTTGAAAATTTTCACCTAATAACCCCTTAACAATCCCTGTAATTCTTACAATTCTCTTTCATTTTGTTTATCTATTCATTCATCCCCCATATCCTATATCTACCTAATCTTCCCCAAAGAATCCAATGTAAAATTCATGATAAAAGGAAACAACCGTGTCATATGTAGAGCATTTAAGGAAAAGGAGTGAGACTTACTGGGTTACCCTTTCTTCTCATCCTTTTAAGAAGCTCTTTTAAGTCTAATTCTATTGTATTTCTGCTAAATTACATTCCCACTAATAAATAGCATCTTATATAACTATATAAACACTCTAGCAAGTCATTAAAGGAATCTCCTTTCCCCTATCGAATTATTGTAGAGGGAAAGGAGATGAATGCATGGAAATCCTAGGACTAGATACGCGAGCATTAGCGACATTAGGTGCACTTGAATACACCAATCGTCGCAATAAATTAATCGAAGACTCGAAGAATAACATATACGAGTGTAAAGAAATAAAAGAAATACTTCAATCACTCCCTAAAGAGAAGCAGATTGAGGTTCTTGAGAATCAAGCTCACTTTGAAGCAGTGGCAAAGATGATTGAACAAAACAATTTAATTCTTTTAGAACAGATGAAAGCTCTACAGCTAATTCAGAAATAAGAAACTTATGATTAATTAATTCTACATACGCTTCCATAAATAATGTATCTTTATTTATACCATCAGCCTCTGTTTTTACAGGGGCTTTTGTTATGCTCTTGTTCATATTTTGAATTTGAATGGTTTCTTTCACATGTACGAATAGATCTTCTAATAAACCTGGAGTAGACTCTAGTTCTTGCTTTTCAATTTCCTCTGTTACAGCACTAATAAATTCCCATAGTACTTTTGCACCTAGTAGTTCTGCTAATCGTTTTTCACGCATTTCAAATGTTTTCATATTCATATTGAACACTTCCTCTTCTGTATTTTTTACTATTAATTTGACTATCTAAATTATGATGGAACTGATATATATCTTATTCAAATTCTCTACCCTCCTTTTGTAAACTATAGTTTACAAAAGGACCCAAAAATAGATTCCACACTTGTTCCTAAAACTTTTGCTATTTTTATAGCTAACTTAACGTTAGGTTGTTTTTTATTATTCTCTATCTCAGAAATATAAGTGCGCGATAAACCAACTTGTGCCGCTAACTTTTCTTGTGATATTCGTTTTTCTTTCCTTAATTCAGCTATCTTATTCATTTCTATACTCCTCTCCAATTTTGTATTCATATGATTACAAAACAATTGTAAACCATAGTTTACTTAATCGTCAACAATGTTTTACATGTTTTTTCTCTATTTTAGTTTCTTTTTGTAAATTATTGTTTACAATTGTACTAGGAGGATTATATATGAAGAAAACTCTTGGTGAAATTATAAAAAATTATCGTTTAACAAATAAACTATCCTTACGCGAGTTTGCTCAAAAATGTGATGTTAGTCATACTTATATAGACAAACTTGAAAAAGGTGTAGATTCAAGAACTGGAAAACCTGTAGAACCCACGCTTTTAGTAATAGAAAAGATATCAAATGCCATGAATATAAGCACAAAATCCTTATTAGAAGAAATAGGATTCATTACAAGAGATAATATTGAGGTAACTGATACAGAATTAGAACAGTGGTTTAAAGCTATTAAAAGTGCCTCTCCTCAAAAGCAGGAGGAATTAAAGAAGTTTTGGGAGTTTTTAATACAAAAGGAAGACTAAATTAGCTAAAAGGCCTCCACCTTGATAGGGTGGAGGTTTATTTGATTACTTTCATACTTTATAACACCAATGTTCACAGAATTGGTCACATTACTTACAAGATCTACTCAATTTTGTTGACTGCATCCTCTGGCATTGTTCGCAGCACACGCGAGTATGTATTTAATGTGATTTTAATGTTATTATGTCCTAATCTCTCAGAAATAATCTCAATATTCACATCCTTATCTTGTAGTAGCGTTGCATGGGTATGACGTAAATCATGAAAGCGAACCTTAGGAACGGCGGCCGTTTTATGAATATCCGTTTTTTTCCATTTTGTAAAATGCGGTAATACAGAGGATATTTTCTATACTTTTATAAAAAAGGAAGCCTTCCTTTGAAACTTTAGCTTTCAAAATCCTCCCATTTTTCTCACCATCTCCATAAGTGTACTCTGAGAATAGCGGTTCCTCTTCTCGATTATGTATCTTCGGGTCTAAATATGAGATTATATAACTCATCAAAACACGTTGCTCCATCTAATTCACAGTTTTCTTAAACAAAATTAACATTAATTCATTATCTTAAATGAATAACTTCTCCTGATATAAATTCCAAATTTAAGTACCTTTATTATATATAGGTGTAATATCACACCTTTTTAAAAATCAAACTTCACGTGCAGCATAACTTTCACCTATTCCTTTACGATAAAACATCATATTAAGGGCTTATTCATACCATTATGTGTTACATTGTTAAATTTTTAAATCTATTTATATAAATTTCCCTTTCGATTGAATTAAAAATCTCAGCTCTTCAACAGTAACCAGTGGCTTACGATGAATCATACTATGACAATTAGGGCAAAGCATTGCTAAATCTTCAATTTTAGTCGTTTCATCATTTTTCATTTCAGATATCGGTTTTCTATGATGTGCCTCTATGAAATTCCTTCCTCTATCACCATAAACTTGTTCAAAGTCCATTCCGCACGCCTCACAATAAAGCCTCCCGTGTACTTGGATAAAGCGTTCCTTAGCTTGTTTAATTAATTTATTATTACGTTCTCTATATCTGTGTAATCTAAACTTTTCTTTCCCTTCAGGAAAATCATCTTCTTCATCCACATGTGTATCAAGAGTTATTGTTATAGCTTCTTCACTCAATCGTATTAGAACATCCTTAATAGGATTAAAATCTTCCATTTCTTTTTGTAACAGAGACAGAGCATCAGAAATATTTATTCCTTCAAAGATTCCTTTATGGTCATTCTTTATCCCAATATGATGTAGAATACCCATAGCTTGATAACCTTTGCTCTCCTTCGAATCTAAACCAAGGATATTTTCATCAATCCAGTGGTGACTTTTCGCATTGAATAAGTACTCATATACAACAGAATCTCTTATTTCCTCTCCATAAGAACTATACTCTCGATTTCTTTTAACTGGTTCTAACTTTGAAGTTGAAGTAACTTGAACAGAACCTATTCCTTCATATTCTTCCAAACTTGTAGAAAAAGAAACCTTATAGTATTTCTTATCTATCTTTTTAAAAATCATATACGGTACGTTATCATCAACTTTATTATCCTTTCTAAATTCTTCATATATATTAGGATTCTTCATTTGAACATACTCGGTTAATTTACTAGGCCATAATAATTTTGTCCTAGCTTTTTCTCCCAATCCTTTTCTAATCCTAGCAAGATAGTCTTGTTTCATAAACTCTAGAGTTATTTGAATATTGCTATTTTCCTTCATTACATCTATCTCAAAAAAAGACCTTATATCAATAGGAATACCTGTTTCATTATTAATAAAAGAGGATTTATCCATTTTTTTCATAGCAATATTATTTGATTTTAAAGCCCATGAATGTTTACTTATTTCTTTTTCTTTTAAGGCTGAATTAACCATACTATTTAGATTCATCATCATTCTCCTGTTCTTGATTATATTTAGAATCAAATAAGTCTTTAAGGTTTAAATAGAAGAGCGAGACTTGTCTCAATTGATATACTATCATAATATCATTAAAAAGCTACAAACCCAATGATACCAATGGTTTGATCCGTTTTTATAATGTTTTACTGATACTTTTAAATCCCAACCTACTAAGTATGATATAACGATACACAAGCAAATAACAGATACATTTTATTTTATTAAAAACACTCTTAGCTTAGCCCCTTTAGCAAACAATTCTAGAGACTCCATTCTTCTCCTTATAATGAGCAGAGAGTTGAATCTGTACTATCCCGTAAGTCATGTCCTGCTTCGTAGAAACAAAAGTAAAGATAAAAAAAGACCTCCCTAAGGAAGTCCATTTTTAATTATATAGTGTTATTGACGGTTCAAGTATTTGTTCTTCACTTACTTTTCCTTGATAGCTCTTAGAATTGAACCAGTTGCTATTAACATCGTACCTGCTACAAAGAATGACGCACTAAGTACAAAAAAACCTGTAAGTACATTTGTATTGATAATATAATTATACGGGTTCTGGTGCAAAAACTTCAAAATATCTAAAAAAAGTCTTTCAGACTTGGACATACTGATACTATTACTCTAAAAAAGGATGTGATTGGTATGGAAAAGCAAAATCTATTCAAGTGGAAACATTATCAACCGGATGTTATTTTATTAACCGTGAGATGGTACCTACGGTACAACCTCAGTTTTCGTGATTTAGTCGAAATGATGGAAGAACGCGGGCTATCCCTGGCTCATACAACTATCATGCGATGGGTTCATCAATATGGTCCCGAATTAGATAAGCGAGTACGACGTCATCTTAAGTCAACCAATGATTCTTGGCGAGTCGATGAGACGTATGTGAAAGTCAAAGGTCAATGGATGTACCTATATCGTGCTGTTGATTCAAAAGGATATACAATTGATTTTCATTTAAGCAAAACAAGAGATCATAGGGCTGCAAAGCGTTTTTTCAAGAAAGCTTTGCAGTCTTTTCATGTTTCAAAGCCCCGTGTGATTACAGTGGACAAAAACCCGGCCTATCCTATAGCGATTGAAGAGTTGAAGACAGAGAAAAAGATGCCTGTGGGCATCCAAATAAGGCAGGAAAAATACCTTAATAACATTGTAGAGCAAGATCATCGTTTTATTAAAAAGAGAGTTCGTTCAATGCTAGGATTGAAATCTTTTCGTACAGCTAAATCTATTCTTTCAGGAATAGAAGCGATGCATATCATTAAAAAAGGCCAACTTATTTTACGGGACAAGTCTGTCCAAAATGAAGTGAAGTTTATTCATCAACTATTCGGAATGGCTGCATAAGAATAGATTCCATTAGGAATCTATATACCTCTTTCAAATAAATACAATCTTTGCACCAGAACCCTAAAACGTGTCTCCCTATAATTCCAAAATCCCCATAACTTCTTTCGTAAATAGTTTAAAATCAGTTAAATGTTTTTCAATAATTTTACGAACAATGTCCAAATTTACACTTTGATAATCATGAACAGCAATATTTCGAAATCCCACCATTGCCTTTAACTTATTTGCTAGCTCTGCGCTAAGTAATCCTGCTGTAACCAATAAATCAAAAGCCTCTCGACTAGATTGGGGTAGTCCTAATTTTTCCCCTGCAACAATATGCATTGCTAAATCAATACTCGCTTCACAAGCTCTTTGTATATTCAATATTATTGAATCTTGCTTTGTATAATCCTCTAAATTATCAGGGTTATTTCCATATACCTCTTGTATTCTTTTTATACAACGCTCTATTGTAGAAATTTTATTCAAAATAACTTCATTCTTCATATATAGAACCTCTTTTCTTTATATCCTCAAATATGATTTTGCGTTCCTCATTCAATTTTGAATACATTTTTAAAGTCTTCATTTCAAAAATTATTTTTCTCTCTTCATCCGAACAAAATATTGTCTTTCCTGTATGTATAATTTGAGCTTGGAAAACTGTAGAAGCTTCTGATAAATCAACTAAATCAACATCTCTATGAACAATATCCGCTAACTCCTGTGCTAATAAAAAACGTTCATAATTCCCTAATTTTATGTCACTTAAATAAGCTATATCAATATCACTATCATCTCGTTCTCTGTCCTCTGCTGTGGATCCAAATACAATTATCCAATAGGGATTCACGGTCTCTTGCAATTTTTCTATAATAGCTGTAATTATGCTTTGAAAAATCATTTAATTCATCCCCCTTATTATACTTGAATTTTATTATATCATAACCATTACCAAATCCATTAAGCTACAACAAATACATAAACAAAATTACGCGCTTATACCTGTAAAAGAAAAAGACCGACAATAACTGTCAGTCTTTCGCTTTTGAAACTCTAAAAAAATAGGGATATAATTCTCTAACAATAGTGCTTTTTATATGTTAATTCACCTTTAATTTTCCTTTTACTTTTGTAGGGAGTTCGTCTTTCTTAACCTCTTCCCAAGATTTCACACCTTTTTCCTCAGATTGACACTCCCACGGCTAAAGCCACAAGTCCTACACCTTACGGTGTAACGGATGGGATTCTTGAATGACTAACCGTTCGCAGTTCATTTCTGTTTTGAACAGCCTTCAAGATGAGGGTGTGCCATCACCCCTCCTAAGACAGACCATATAGGTTCTTAGGCTGATTGACTATTACCATCAACCACAGTTGCGTAGCGAATGTTCATCGCCCCAACGATATCACGATGCTTCTCAAATCCACATTGGCACTTATATTTTCTATCTTGTGCTTTGTTCTTTTCAGAACACTTCGGACAAGTTTGACTTGTATAAGAAGGATTCACATATTCGATCTTTATACCAACTAATGTGGCTTTGTACTCGATGAATTGAGCTAGACGAAAGAATGACCAAGTGTGTAGATTTTTTTCGTTTTTACGGCTTGTTCGTGCCGTCTGTCTAATGTTCGTTAGTTGCTCTAATCGAATGACAGAGATATTATTATTCGTTGCGAAATCAACGATTTTACGACTCACTTTGTGGTCTTGGTCTTGCATCCATCTTTGTTCTTTATCATCAAGTTGCCGAAGGGCATTCAATTTCTTAGCTTCTCCTAACTTCTTGCGAATACTACGAAACTTACGTTTCATATATTTGTTTTGTCTACCGTTTCCGAAGAAACGAACCTTATCATCGTCTGTGATGGCCACTGCAGGAACTTTGAGACCTAAGTCCACTCCTAAAATCTTTGCTCCCGTTTTTTCGTTTGTAGGGATTGTGACAGATATTTGAGCGATCCATTTAGCAGATTTCTTTGTGATACGAATTGTACCTAACTTGTGTTTCAATAATTCAAAATTGCGATTGTATTTGTCGGTTAATAAAGCACGAATCTTTAACCGAGTTGAACTTCCATTTACCATAAAGGGCATTGAAATGTGCGTGAAGTTAAATGAATAGTTTTGGTTATTCCACACGCAAACAGGTCTTTTTAGAATTGGAACGATTTTATATTTACTCTTTTTCACTTTTGTAGAAAATACACTTTTCGCATCTTTAATCGCTTGATTTTTAACCGCACTTGGAAGATTGGCTTCAATATCCTTTGTACTTTTCTTCGTGCTTTTCTTCGCTTCAACCATTTCAAATACCAGTGTATTAATGAGTTTAATATAATCGGAACTACTTTGTTCCAATAGCCTAATTTGTTCTTTTGTTGGAAGCAATTTAACTTTAACCGTGATGGTTTGTGTCACAAGTTTCACCCCCTCGTTTTTTGACTTTCAACATAATATTGTATTGTTTCACTTGATACATTCCCAGCAGTAGAAATAAAATAGGAACGTGTCCACAGACTTGGCAAATGCGCGAGATGAGAAAACTCTTCTCTTAAACGCTTCGACGTCACTCCTTTAATTTTCGCCATAATATCAGCAGGGCTAAGTGTTGGTAGTGCATGTAAGAACAAGTGAACATGGTCTTTGTCACATTCCATTGCAATAATAACAATACCTAGTTCGTTACATAGCTCTTGAACCAACGCTTTGAAACGTTCTTCTACTTTTGCGTTAAGAAAAATCTTTCTTCTGTATCGTGGGCAAAACACAAAATGGTAGTTAATTAAGGAAACTGTTGTTTTGGTTTTTCTATAATCATTTATCATACTTACAACGTATCAGTTTAATAACGAAACTGCAACATGAAAGGCGAAAAAATAAAGGACACCCACGTGCCACAAACCTTGCGGTTATTTAGTAGCTCTCCGTATCCAACCACACTTTCATCCCATGCCTAAAGACGATGGGCTTTCTCGTTCGGGAAGGGCTGTAAAATGCCTCTTTACGAAGGTTTTTTAACGCTGTAAACTCCATTGCTTTCTCTTTACCATCCTTATCAAATCCAGGTAATTTATATTGATAAGTCGTATCCCCATTTACATTTTTCTCTTTTAATTGTTCACCATCCTTAGTAATTTGCACATAATATGTATCTGTACCAAGATGGTTTAAGTTACAACCTGTTAATAATACTGTAAAGAAAACAACAACACTACACATAAGCATAATTCGTCCCATATTATTCACCTCACATCTCTTTTCACAAAAATTATCTCCTAATCTTCTTAATAGCAAAATTCATTTAGGTGACACTAACATTACGCTTTTGTAAGATAATAAATATCATTTACTTAAGCACTGATACGTTTTTTAACAACTTACAGATATACGCTAAAAAGAGAGCTAACGATTATGTGAACTCTCATAAAAATAAATAGTACCATTTAAAAAAGATTGATTAAATCATTTTTCTCTTTTAGTTAAAAGTACAACAGATAGGCTCTTATGCTATTACACATAAGAGCCTATCTGACTAGTATTATAAACAACTAGTTATATAAGATTCTTTCATACTAAATAAAAGGTATTTCTACAATTATTCTGGGAAAATGAAGTTAGAGTTCCCTTCACTATTAGCGGAATCCTCTTTCGGGAATGTAATAGTAGTTCCTTCATTCCCTTTATTTATTTCTTGTTCCTCTCGAAATACAATGGAAGAATCATTGCTTAAGTTTGGTGAAAAGCCAAGTTTAGATACAATGGCTTTTAAATCAGGTAAAACACCAATTTTATCAGAGGCTGGATCATTGGATTTCGTTCCTGTACTAGAATCACTTAAAATATCCCTAAGCTGGCTTGGCGTATATACTTTTCCCTGATTATTTTTTACAATCCCTTGAATTGATGCAGCAGCACCAGCAATGATAGGTGATGCACTAGACGTTCCGCCAAAGCTAGAAGTATATAGATTTGTCATAAATTCACGTGGTTTAGCATCTGTTGTATCCACTGCATTCCCCCAGCCATATACATCTACCCTACTACCATAATTAGAGAAATATGAACGTTTATGAGGGACCCTTGCAGAAGCTGCTCCAACCATAATCGCCCCTGAATCTTTGAAATCAGGACTATTACGATTTAAAACTTGTTTACCATTACGGTCTCTAAATTGATCCAAGTTATTTCCGCCGTTTGCACCTGCTTCAATAATAATAATTCCCTTATTTGTTCCCAGACGAATTGCATCAAATATATCCGGTTTTACTTCTACAGGAAGATAGTTCTTATCTCCATATCCTTCATAAGTTGCTTGAGCTTCTAATAAAAGAATATCTCCAGCTTGCATATTGTTAACCGTACTTAATATAGCATCAGCTGTATTATACATACCGTTGTCTCTAATCTGAGATACAACCTTTACCTTAGCTTTTGGTGCAATCCCAATTCCACCTATGTTATTATCTTCTGCAGAAACAATTCCTAAGACTGAGGTACCATGATCATGGTGTTCACTCTTGTTCTGTCCGGACATCAATTCGATCTTCTGATTCACTAAATCTTCATGACTAAATAACCAGCCATACTCCATATCTACAAAAGTTGTTCCTTTTCCATCTCCACCTTTTATACTCCAGGCATAAGGTGCATTGATTCCTAATGGTGCTGGTTCAAGGTAACCTTGCCTTGTAAGTCTAGGTTCATCATATGGATTAACTGATAAATTGGATAAACGCTCTTCAGGTGGAGCTTCTTCTTCCTGTAAATATGCCGTTTCAACAAGAGATGATTTCTCAAATTTTACAAGCAATGCTTGTACATCAATATCACCTTGGGTTTCTACAATATAATAGTTTAGCAAATTAGAAGAAATATGATCAGAGTCTTTTATTTCTTTACCTAGATTTTTAATTTCTTTAGGATTTAAAGAACTAAAAAGTCGATTTATAGTTACATTTGGATATTCGGCTAAAATTCCAATTAATTCAGGGTCTTGTTTTTCTTCTTTAATGAATTTTTCTATCCCATCCTGATATGGCAAATTTGCTGCATTTTTAAATTTCAAAATTAATTGTTTAGTAACTTGCTTATGTACAATAGAATTCAATTGCTTATTTGAATAATCGTAACTAGCTGCGTAGGCAATTTCTGATTTTTCACTTGGGAGTAGTCCGCCCACCCCATTAAATGCTGTTAATGCAATTGAAGAAACTAGAATTCCCTTAAAAATTTTCAAATCGTGCACCTCTTTTAATTTATATATGATTATAAAAAACTATAGATTACCTAACTTCTTTTTTATACAAGCGTCTTATATTTAGGGTTATATTTTCAACTCCATTCATTTTTTTATATTCACTTATATATCATTAATACAACTAGTTCATACCATCAAATCTATTACTTTAGTCGCATTACCGTAACCAGTATAGTTACAACTATAATAAATAGTCAACCTTATTTTTTATGCAATTTCGCATTTTAAAGAGTGTATACTTCTATCAACTTACTACTAATTATTTTAATATGAGTCTTATTCTCCTCATATTAAACCGATCTCTTATTTAAGTATAAAACCTTTACATTTTAAGAGAAGTTGGGCTTCTATCATTTTAAGTAATTGCATATATGTAATTAAAGGCATATAAGGGGGATTGAAAAATGGTAATTTCAAGACAAGATTCCTGGACTAACGATAACGATTCACTTCTCGCAACAATAGTACTTCAAAATATTCGTGACGGTGGAACACAATTAGCTGCATTTAAAGAGGTAGCTAAGCAATTAGCTAGGACACCTGCTGCTTGCGGATTTCGTTGGAACTCATGCGTACGAAAACAATACGAAGAAGAAATACAACAGGCTAAACAAAATCAAAAAACTGGAAATAACAAGTCCCCCATCCAACAAACAAAAGAAACAAGCTCTTTATCTATTACATTAGATGACATTATTATCTTTCTACAAAATTATAAAGCAGTGAGTGAAGTGAACGATTTACAACAGCAAATTGAATATTTAACGGCAGAGAATAAATCCCTTCTACAACGGTTAACTACATACGAAGAAGAGTATCGTATGTTACTTAACCATATCGATAAGACAAGAAACTTGATTGTAGTCAAATAAGAAGAAGAAACAAATTAATTTTTATCATGTTAAAATCGTAGCTTGCCAAAATTACTATGTATGAATTAATTTCAATACATTATAAATGATAATAAGTAAAGCGCACGTTTATTGTTAATAAACGTGCGCTTTACTTAATTCATAAAATAGAAATTTTTTTCAACTCGATAACACTTTTAAAATTAAGATGTTTGTTTTATAGGTATCTGTTTGCTTCTATTCTCAACAAGTCTATCTAATAATAAGTAAACAAATCCAGACATAACACATCCCACACCTAAGATTGTAAATAATATATGCCCTAGAAGATGCTCCAGTAATAAACCGCCTAAAAGAGGCCCTAATATATTACCTGTAATCCACTGCAGATTAGCAGCTCCCATATAAGTACCCCTCAAATGTTCTGGAGCCAAATTAGCAACGAATGTCATTTGGACAGGCGACATAATCATTTCTCCTACTGTATAAACTGTATAAGTTATTAATAATGAACTTAGAATAACTAAATCATTTGCGTTTATTACTTGAAACCACTTTGGTAACCATCCTATTGCCAAAAGACCAATACCAAAAAGAATTGCGCCATATAGCATTGATTTCCCAATCGATTTGTGAGTTAACCATTTTGAAATGGGAAATTGAAAAAACACAACTAAAAGGCCATTTAACGTCATTAAATATGGAAATGGATTACTATTTCCAAAAATCATTGTCTTCTCATTACTAAAATGAAGCGGTAACATACCTTCCGATTGCGAGAATCCCATAAATATAATGATTCCTGTAACTATATAGAAAAGTAATATCCTATCCCTTATAACAACTCTTAATGTGGATCTTATTGAATTTTCAGGTGTTTCTTCATGTATCATGACATTTTTAGGTTTGGTTTCCTTTAAAAACAGTACCATTAATATTGTATAAAACAGCATGGTTCCAGAAGTAATCAAAAAGATGACATCTTTTGATACAACTACAACTGCTGCGCCAATTATAGGACCTATCGCTGCTCCTATATTATGAGCCATTCTAAGTAATCCATATGCCTCAGTTCTTTTTTCTGGTTCTGTTACATCCGTAACCATTGCAGATGCGGCTGGTTCAAAAAAAGAGTTACATAACCCTAAACCGATAGATAAGATTGCATATGCTATAAAACCATCTATGAACAAAAAAAACAGCATTAATAACCCATTACTAGCCATAGAGAGTACCATAGTTGGTTTCCGGCCATAAGTATCTGCTATATGCCCTCCAATTAACGAGCCTATACTTGCTGCAATTGGAGATAAAGCTATGATCACACCTACCTCAAGCAAAGAATCTACTTTATCCTTTAAATATAATGCGAAAAATGGCATTAACATCATCATTGCAATACCATTTAAAGCTTCTCCAATAAAGCGAATCCATACATTAAGGTCCATCCCCTTGAACTCTTTCCATGTACTTCTCATATATACCTCACCTATGCTCACTGTATATTTTTTATTACGTAAAGAGCTTTATAGCACTTTTACCAAAATCTAAATTTAGCAAAATAAACTACCAATTCATAAAAATACTTATCTTTTGATAAAATAATATAAACTCGTACCAATAATCTCCAGTGCATCTTGCATACGTTGAGCCGAGATGTTTTCTAATACGGTATCTTGAGGTGTATGGAAAACCCTTTCAACATGATAAATAAGAGGATCCCAACTCTCTACATCCATCCAAATAAATAAAGCAGAGGGAATTCCAGCTTGATTAAATGGTACATGATCACTAGAATCAAACTTTCCAGTTAATACAACCGATTTCCCCAATTCTTTACTAGTAGCTACAGCAGTATTTGTTACTTCATTTTGAGAGCCATCTAACGTCATTGCATATAAATCCTTAGCCTGATGATAACTTGTTGCAATCATATCTGCATTAAACACTCCTCGAATACGTGTTTTGTCTTTATCAGATAACTGATTAACATAATGATAAGCTCCTAAAGATTCATTTTCTTCCGCTCCAAAAGCAATAAATTGAATTTCTTTATTAGTCTCTATATCCTTAAAATTGTAAGCCAACTCTAATAAAAGCCCTACTCCAGAAGCATTATCGTTTGCTCCAGGTGCCCCGATAACACTATCATAATGAGCACTCATTATTGCTACTTCCTCATCACCTGTCGTATGTTTAGGCTTTTTTTTCGCAATAACATTTAATGAGCGTAAATTTACTTCTTGCTTTGCCTTTAAACTGACTACATTTTGATTATGTAATAATTTTTCTTTCATTCTAATCCACTGATTATAGGCAAGTCCAAATACAGGTATCGATTGTTTCTTTTTTAAAACTGGATTAAAAGCTTCTCCATAGTTCCCTCTATCCCCAATCGTACTATATAACAACACACCTTTTGCTCCCTTTATCGCTACATGCTCAACCTGTTCATTATATTTTTCAATAGTATCGGCTTGTTCTAATAATACTATTTTCCCATGGATTGACTCAGATAAACTATTAATATTGGTCTCTTTTCCTATAAAAACTACCGAGCCAACCACCGGATTTTTAGATATAAATGCATTAGATGCTGCCCCAACCTGCCAATCTTTTTCCCCATACATACTAAAAGAAATACTTCCAATATATTGATCAGGTACAGGAAGTGCTTGATATTCAACCTCATACCCTAATTTCTGCAATGTATCTCCAATGTATTTAGCTGCTCTATGTTCTTGCATAGTTCCACTTGGCCGTGGACCAATTTTTTCAGAAAGAAAACGTATATTTTCAATGGCACGACTAGCACGAACTTGTTCTGTCACAGGAGAATACAGATTATTATTAACCATAGCATTTACTTTTACTGGTTCTCCATATGGAGTACGCTGTTCAACTATAGAGCGAAGCTTTGCAGACGCTAAAGAACTACATGGCTATCGATACGCTCGGTTTCGAGGGCTGAAGTCTGTCCAAATGCAGGCTTACCTCACCGCCGCTTGTCAAAACATGAAAAAATAGCCCTCCACTTAACCAAAAAGGGGTTGGTGGAGGGCTATTTTTCTAAATTTTATTATTTTATGTTGTTTTCTTTCACTAAAACCAAAAAAGATGCCAGAGTGTTGGGAACCCTAAAGGGTTTCCCAACACTCTGTAAAATACACATACATAATGTATGTGTATTTTCATTTTCTCTATTTCTAAGAGTAGTTTTTAGTCTACATTACATTTTTTCTAGTATTTCTTGTCTCTCACACCATTTCGTTAACTTTTCTAATGCTTTTTTAGACAATCGTTTTGTTTTATGATTACAAAATCTAGATAACGTCGATGGAGAAATACTAACTTCATCAGCTATTTCTCGAATACTTACATGTTTTTCATTATGCACTTTCAATATTTGATCACGGATTTTCTTCTCTCTTTGTTCGACTGGTTCTACAGTCTCTTTAACTTCTTCAACAACTGTCACTACAGGTAATTGTTCTTGTGGTTCCTCTATAACTTTCTTTCCTATTCCCCTATCCATTGACTGTAACATTTCCTCAGGCGGTAAAATAGTTATTCCTAAGTTAGAGTAATAATTTTTAAACCAGTTACGTTTCCCAATTTGTTGTTCATCCAGAGGATCACTATACTGCCAATGAGAGATTACTTTTTCATTTTCTAAATCCATTAGAACATTTTCTAACTGTTCTCTAATACGATTCGGCTTCCAATCTTTTGGAATATCCATTACTGATAGTAAACCCTTGTCCCCTCCTATAGAATATGGCTTTTTCAATGATGAATACATTTGTCTAATTCTCCATTGCCATGTTAAATATCGAATTAACCTTTTATGATATTTATGTCTATAACTATTGTATTCAAGTGCTTTTTTTGACAATAATGCTGTTGTATTATTTGATCCGTATAAATAATTCGTTAAAAAACTACCTGGCTTAATACGACAAGATTCAATCCCCATATATTCGTTTGTAACACTATGTCTCCACAATACAACCGAATCTAAAACAAATAACCTTTTAATAACCTCACGCTTTAATTCTACTCGTTCTCCATCGTCATCACGATCGTTTAGTACTACGACCTCATTATCATCATTTAAATAGATAAAAATACTTGCTAAAGCCGCAATTCTCTTTGCTATTTTAATTTTATCTTCCGCTCGATAATATTCTTTATTTTTGACGACTGTCTTTGGAATATTGCACATCTCTAAAACTTGCTCATATGAAAAATCAATGAATTCATCTGGAGATTTTGCCTCATTTATCCACTGTATTGTAATTGCATCTAAACAGTCTGCCGTTAAATCATCCATATTACTCATTACATCATCAACAAGGGTATTCCATCGAGCTGATTCTTCAGTGTTTGTAAGTCTTAAATCCTCGTCTTTGTGTGAAGAAAGTTGAGCTACACCATTAGAAGACTTCGTTTCAATGGGATACTGTAGGACTTTACTTTTTTCATCTTCTTCAAATTGATTCTTTGCAATTCCATCTCTTAGTTTATAATAAACAGCAGAATTATTTACTTCGTAATAATCCTCATGGTTCACTATATTTGTCTTATCTATATTTTGATCATTTTCTAATATTATGGAATTTGAAGGTCCTACATCTTGAAATTCTTTTTCTATAAATCCTTCAATTTCTTTATATATTTCTTCCTTATAAGAATCAATTTTTGCATAAATTTGTACTAATGTAACTCCGGACTCTTGCTTTTTCTCTAACCAAGATACTAATGCAGTAAATGATGGAGAAGCATAGGGTGAGGTTAGTACTTTATTATTATTGTTTTTAACATCTTTAAAGTATGCATTCCATTTATTCCATAATGGCTCATTCGTTTTATAAATTGGCTCAGAGATTAGCAATGCATCTCGGAACATTTGTAATAAGTTATCCACTTTATATTCCTCCCTAAACCATGGATCACAACAAAGTAGTTTTCATCATAAAAATCTTTACTACTATTATATTTAATTTATTGTAACAGATAATTAAAAGGTTTTGCTGTTTCTTCTCCTTAACTCTACAACTTGCAACATGTTTGCTCTTTCTTTTCCCTATTCCTCTTTACTTGCATTCCTTTTGCGCTTTTCTTTCCTTAACTCTACAACTTGCAACATGTTTACTCTTTCTTTTCCCTATTCCTCTTTACTTGCATTCCTTTTGCGCTTTTCTTTCCTTAACTCTACAACTTGCAACACGTTTGCTCTTTCTTTTCCCTATTCCTCTTTACTTGCATTCCTTTTGCGCTTTTCTTTCCTTAACTCTACAACTTGCAACACGTTTGCTCTTTCTTTTCCCTATTCCTCTTTACTTGCATTCCTTTTGCGCTTTTCTTTCCTTAACTCTACAACTTGCAACACGTTTGCGGTATCCTTACCCTACTTCGTCCAACTTGCAACAGTACAATCTTTTCTCAACCTAATACATTACACACAAAATCGTTCTAGTTTAAAATTTTTAAGTGTGTTTTTTATATTTACAACAAGTTATACAAATAAAACGCAACATATTTGCGGTATCCTTCCCCTAACTTTTTTGGCATTTTCACTCGAATCTCTTATATATCAAGGGATTAGATGTTTTTTACTTATTCATTTACATATAACTCAACTTGCAACACGTTTGCGGTATCCTTACCCTTATTTTTTCATAAGATGCAACACTGTTTGCGGTATCCTTACCCTATCGCAATTCATAAAACTCTAATAAAACCTATCATATCAACGATAATCGGTATAATTTACGGTTAATAGGCGTACTTCTTAACTTGCAACATGTTTGCGGTATCCTTACCCTTATTTTTTTGGCATTTCCACTTAAATCCCTTATATATCAAGGGGTTAGGTGTTTCTTTACTTATTCATTTACATATAATTCAACTTGCAACACGTTTGCGGTATCCTTAACACAAAAAAAATCAGTAGAATTCTCCAATCCCTTGATACACTTGCCTTTAGAGGCTGTTGCAAGTTGCTATTTTTCTTCTTAAAGGAGCACCTTTCACCATTTTTCGATTTGCTATAATCATAATTGGTATATTTTATAGTCTTTTAGCATATATTTCTGAATTTGTAGAACGGAGGTGAAAAAGATGGGGAAATCATTTATTATTCAAAATCAGCGTAGCTTAAATGGTGAAACAACAAATGCAGTTTTAGTAACACTAAAGTCTTGGCAAAAGTTTGTAGAAGCATTTGAAAAGAAGTACTACAGCTATAAAGATACATATTTAGAAGATATTCTGCAGCACATGACATACGAAGAACGTATTGCGGATGTAGAAGGCTTTGTCGAACAAGCTAAACCATCTTTTTCACGTCGTGCAATGTCTGCACTTGCAGAGAAAACAGGAAGAAAACATAAATTATATGGTATTACGAATGCAGATCTTGAAGTGTTCTTATATCTACATAAGAAATGTTATACAAATGGTGTCATTCCAAATGTAACGATACATATGATGTGGGAAGATTACAAGCAATATAAAGAAGAATTTGCTTATATCCAGCACTCACAATTCTATATCGCTCTAAAGAAATTAAGCATACATAACATAATCGCTATCGAAAATGGCGTAGATGGCCGCTATACAATCAAACTTACTCATTTTATGAATGAAGAAACAGAAAAGACAAATCCATACGTATATATTAGTCCTGTTGTATTTACAAAGGCTTTCTTCAAGCTATCTGTAGCAGCTAAGAAACTATTCTTAGACATTGCTATGCAACAACATACAGAAACAACGTTAAAGCGTTCTTTGGACAAGCAGGATGAAAGAGGTAACAAAACTCACTTTGGTGGGATGTATCGTTTCTTACATAAAAAATATCCGCACCAGATCCGTGCGGTTATCGAAGAATTAACAACTGCATTACCGTGTACGGAGAATCCCCTATTCAAAATTTGCAAAATGCAAAAAGGTGTAAAGCATACAAAACGATATACAACCTTATATCTATCTATCCATTCAGACTTCTTATGTACGAAAGAATCTGGAGAAGAGCAACACAGGGATCCATTTACACCAAAAGCTACCTATGCTCGTAAAGCGAAATTTATTGAATCAGTCCTACAAGAAATGAATATCGGTGAACTGTCTTCAGACATGAATAAATTCGTTCATGTTTTAAAGCATACTTGTCATCGTCAAATTCGTGGTGTGATTCGTGGACTTCGTGACATGGTTGATCGAAAAGAAGGATATCCAACGAAAATTGTATATACATTGAAAAAATTATTGCATCAAACATCTCAATATCAAATTCTTGATACTGCGGCGAAAGAAGGCATCTACCCTCTTATTGTGCAACATGTACCAAAAGAGAGAAATAGTGACCGTGAACAAGCTGTCTTTAATTTTGGTCTACATTATTCCATGTACTCTCTTCGCAACATTAAGAAGATGTTTAAAAATGTGCATGCACTACTAAAGCAGAAGTTTGCGGTACCAGTGACGGAAGAATCTTATCACCGTAATTACCTAAAATACCAGGAAGAAACGTTATTTAGAAAATATGCATATGATCAGGGAGTGAATCTCCATGCATATATCGCTTTAGAAATTGAAATGCGTGAAAAATTAAAAGTTCGTGGCCATAAAGAACGCACGATTCCAAGTGATGTACGTGAATGGTTTATCGAGGCAATTGATAAGCTGCCACAAGAAAAACTTCGTGTTATTGAGCTACCAAAACAGTTTAATTTACTAGAGTTTATGCGGACATTCGAACGTTTAGTACGTGCTGATGTAACAATAACAGCTCCAGATCAGGTGCTAACCGCAATGGAAATAAAATAATAGCAACGAGCTCTCTATTTTTGAAAAAATCGAAAGTAGAGGGCTATTCGTGTTTGTTTTATTAGTAACCCTTTTCTACTACTCTATTTATAAATACCAAATCAGAAGGACTTCATGTAAAATGGAGTCTTTTTTTATGCACTTCTATACAAATTTTCTTCTATCTATACATAACTCTCCACATAACACTAGGGAGTATTCTTCTTCTGAAGTAAAACCTATCCTACTATACCTACAAAAAATCGGAAGGAAAATTATAAAAAACAGTGGATATGAGGACAAATATGATCAAATGTGAATAATATTTTCCCAATAGCCTTGAAAATACTAGTGCCGTTCAATCCATCTAATAAAAATCATCAATAATAGTGTGGATTATGTGTAAATACTGAATAATGTTAACAAATAGCAGCTTTATCTGGACAAATTGTGGATATTTCTTCGATGAATACTACTCCATTTACCAAAATAATGAAAATCCGCCCTGTTTACATGGTTGAATAAATATAATGTAATCTGTATCAATTTCTTTCCGATTTCATGTAGAAACATATAATTTTCTTTATGCTTTTTTGTAGAATTGAAAGTCTATTAATCCTTGAATCTACGGAAACATTTTCTACAATTTATGATTTTTTATGCTCTTATATCAAATTTTCCCTTGTGGGAGTAAGTCTATTCCCTATTTTTGATAACCTATAAAAGTTTTATCTTTATTTCTTTTTAATATATAAGATATATATTTATAATAGATTTTAATATTACTAGTATGCCTGTTAATACGATGTCAGACCTAATTGAAAATATTTGTAAATTCAGTTATAATAATGGTAATTAAACATATCATTACCCCACATACTAAAGGACAAACCTATATATCCCTAACAGGACTAGGTTTGTCCTTTTTTCATTATATTAAACAATTAATAATTGGAGGATTCAACATGGCTGCCTTAAAAGAGGTTCTGGTGCAAAAACTTCAGGACAATTGCAATAAATCTACAAATCTTGGACATACTGATACTACTAATCTAAAGAAGGTGCGTGATTGGTATGGAAAAGGAATATGTATTCAAATGGAAACATTATCAGCCTGATATTATTTTGTTAACGGTAAGAGGGTACCTACGGTACAACCTCAGTTTTCGTGATTTAGTGGAAATGATGGAGGAACGGGGCTTATCCATTTCTCATACAACGATTATGCGTTGGGTTCATCAGTACGATCCTGAATTGGACAAACGAATCCGACGTCACCTTAAACAAACAAATGACTCCTGGAGAGTCGATGAAACATATATCAAAGTAAAAGGTCAATGGATGTACCTGTATCGTGCTGTTGATTCAAAAGGAAATACAATCGATTTTTACCTAAGCAAAACAAGAGACCAGAAGGCTGCAAAGCACTTTTTCAAGAAGGCCTTGCAGTCTTTTCATGTTTCAAAACCTCCTGTTATAACAGTCGATAAAAATCCAGCTTATCCTATTGCAATTGAACAGTTGAAAAAAGAAAAAAGCATACCTGGTGGTATGCGACTTAGACAACAAAAGTACTTGAATAACATAGTAGAACAAGATCATCGTTTTATAAAGAAGCGAATTCGTTCTATGCTAGGGTTCAAATGTTTTGACACAGCTACATCCATTCTTTCTGGAGTAGAAGTCATGCATATGATTAAAAAAGAACAGGTTGATTTACGGGACCAGTCTGTCCAAAATCAAAAAGAATTCATCCATCAATTGTTTGGGCTTGCGGCATAAGATACGATTCCGTTAGGAATCTATGCGCTTTATTATCTTTTATTCTATTTTTGCACCAAAACCGACGGTATCATTATACAGCTTATTTAGAAGAGTCATGTACATTTCGAAGAAGTTCTTCAATAAGTATTGTTTTTTCATTCACCTTTGTGGCATATGTGAAATCACCATAACAATATGGATACCTAAAATTATTTTTATTTCCACCACAAGTGTACATCGCTGGGTTTTGATTAACTTTCATCTTAGAAAACTTTTTGGCCGAATCTTCCGAGTGTTGTTTAACTTCTTGACTAGCAATAAAATCAATATACCCTGGCCCCATATTATAGCTTTGAATAATTGTATCCATGCTAACATCTTTTTCCGTTCCATATTTGTACATTTTAGCAAAGTGTTTTACCCCTTGTTTAATGCTCAAGCTTGTCTCTTGAATTTCATTTGGCTTTAATCCAAGTGATTCAGATGACTGCATAGGGTCGTTTCCCTCACCTCTACTCTCTTGGTACATAATTCCTAATAAAACTGCTGTTTTCCCTCCTAAATTATATTTTTCTAATTCTTTTTTCAAGGTAGGCTCATATTGCAATACACGTTTTTCGGTAGCGAGCGCTTTATTTTGTTGAATATTAGTTTTATGATTAAAATATAGTATTCCAAGCATTGTTCCTAAACCTAAAATACTAATAAAGAATAATATAATAATTTGTTTTTTACTCGTATTCTTCATATATTCCTCCTCGTATAAGAAATTCCATTTTTCAATGGTGGTTGGTTATTTACAAAAGATGTAATAATCATCTATTTCCCTGCCCCTTTTTAGACTCAAATTCATTTCCTTTAGGTTTAAAGTTTAATATAGAAATTTAAAAATAAAGTAAAGATAAGATAAAGATAAGATAAAGTGCATTTTTTAGAGTACTTTAAAAAGATATTGGTACAAACGGATATGTGGGACAACTTGTTGATATGAATGGATATAGTGATAATGGAGAGGTTATTGTACAAATTATTAATTATGGAGATATCATTCCAGAAGAAGATTTACCACCTTCTAACAATCAGCATCACAAACGGCTTAATAGATTATCAAAAAGAAAAAAGCTCTGCACTATGCAGGCTTTCTTTATGATTTCACTGTTAAATTATTCATAAAATTTTCTATAGAATTCGCCTGGAATATACGGAAATAAGGAGATTGAACGTCGTAATGTTTGTCAGTAATGATAAGGATTGAAGGAAAGAATTTAGAAGCTTTCGGTTGCCAATATTCATTATGCCATTCTTGGTTATGGAAGTATAACTCATATCTATTTATCTTATCTTGCATTAGCTTTTTACTGTACACTGACTTTTGAACTTCAATAAAGAATGGCGATCTACGCCATATTGTAAAAGCATCCGGCTCCATATATTCTTTCCTATACTTTGGTTCAACTTGGAATAGTTTAGGATTTTCATAATGAACGAGTTGTTTGTATACGTCCACAATACCAAGGAAATGAGGGATTTTTTGACTCGTTTTTCTGATAGAACTGGGTTGTGGAAAATAAATGTATGGGTGCTGCAATACGTTAGCATCAACATAGCCGTCTCTTCTTAATCGTTTCATAACCGTATTACAACAAGTTACCGCATTCTTTAAGCCTTGAAAATGCAAGTCAATAATATCGTCACGGGACATGCATCTAAATCGATTCAAATCATTCAGGATTCCTTTATCTCTACTCTTCATCATCTAACACCCCAAATAGCGGCATTTCTTCCTGCAAAGAATTATGGAGTATCCTCTCTCCTTTAGACATGCGATACGGTTCAACAATTTGTTTCGCCTTACTTAATTCCAAATAAGGAGCTTGCACTTTCTTTAATCCATTTCGTTTTAAAATCATTTGGCCAGATTGCTCTAAATGCTCTGAACCAGGAGTACCCATGATATTACTATTAATTGCACTATCACATTTAAAGCCGATTCTAACGGTCATATTTAGCTTTAACTTACCATCCAACACTTTCGCATCTGGCCGCTGCATACTAAGCATAAGAAACACCCCAAGTGATCGGCCGACTGCTGAAATCTTTTCAATTGTAGTCATACACTCTTTTTCATCTTTTAGCATGGCCACTTCATCAATAGCAAGTAGAATATATGGTTTTTGATGATCTGGATTTAACTTGTTGTACGCATCAATATGATCAACCTCATATTCTTCCATAAGTTTTCTTCGTTCTCTAATTTCCTTCCACATCTTTTGAAGCATTATTTTCATTTCAATTTCTTCCATACAAACTTCTTTTACATGCTTCACTCTTCGCAAGAAATGAAATTCAGAGTTTTTTAAATCTCCAAGATACAAATGCAACGTATCAGGAGACATATATTGAATGAGTGTGGATAGTACAACACGTACCATACTACTTTTCCCGCTTCCCGTTTCACCTGCTATTAATAAGTGTGGTGTATTGGAATCAACCATATCGTACGTAATCGTTTTTCCAAATTGATCCCGGCCAACCACAACAGGAAGACGGTACCCTTTTAATAAGGGCTGCCATTCTTTATAACAGTAATTGTATGGTTTTAGTCCAGCATCTGAACGGAATACATGTAGTACAAACTTTTTCACATCCCCTTCAATCGTAAGATTCCGTCCTAATATTTGCTGAAAACAAAACCACTTCTTTTCAATCTTCTGTGGATCTAATCCGTTTGGTATGGTAAAAACATACCTCACGCTTTCTGCTGAAGAAGAAACATTATGTACCTTTGGATAAATAGGCACTTTTCCCCCACGCGTTTGATGTTCCGTATATAAACCTGCTTTTCCGAACACCTCCATAAGCTGATTCCTTAACCTTTGCGTACGAACCCACTCCTTTATAATCCCCATTACTCCCTTCCCTCCTTAAAACATGATTACGATACGAACAAATACATATCCAATCAAACAAACTCCACCAATTCGCGTTCCGTGATAAATACCTTCACTTACAAATTTAGCTGCTGATATATAGTCATGTCGCACCAAGTATTTTTCTAACATGACTGCTCCGATTAAAATCGTTCCCATAACTCCTAATGCAATGTAAGTATGTAATACCTGATCCGACATATGAAGGAATGCGAAAGGACTTAATGAATTGTATTTACGAATTTTCTTTTCTTTATCTTTGTATGACCGATCCATAAATTTGCGAAAAGGAATTGTTTCTTTCCTAGCACGCATTTAAATGCCCCCTTTATAAACAGAATTTAGAATGTAGATATTACATAGCTTCATCTACTTAATACCGTGGTAGTTTTACCTTGGTAGAAATCTTGATAAATACTATGGTAATCATTCGCAACTTACTTTGGTAACCTCGTATTCTTCTACCTTAATAAATACCGTGGTAGCTGCTTTGATACATCATATTGTGGACAGCTTGTACATTATGTAAAAAACTTTTGCCGTCTATGCGAATAGTTTTTTACATTTATGTCCACAATGTTGAAAATAGGTTCAGGAGGGATTTAAGTGTTTTGGAAATTCGGAGGGAAAAACCGAACGAAATTAGGTGATTTTTTAGATCGGAATGGCTTCACCCAAAATGATTTAGAAAAGATCGCGAAATTAAGTCGTCCTACAGTTTCAAAGGCGTGCAATGATAAAGAATACATACCTAGTCCAACTGTAATGAAAAAGATTTTAAAAGTTATTAGGCAAATAAAACCAAACGTTAAATCTACCGACTTTTGGGATATGTAAAAACTGGCTAACTAGAGTCAGTTTTATTTTTTTATAAAAACCCCTTCATAAGAGAACGTATATTCGTGTATAATAAGAACAGATGTTCTTATCGTTAAGGAGGCGTAAAGGTGTATGACTACTCAATTTTGCCGAATCGAATTGTTTTATGTGTAGATCTTCGAAGCTTTTATGCTTCAGTTAGTTGCATCAAGATGGGATTAGACCCACTACATACCAAATTAGCTGTAGTAGGAGATGTGAACAGAAATGGCTCTATTGTTTTGGCTGCAACACCACCACTAAAGGCATTAGGCGTTAAAAAAATGGCAAGGTTGTACGAAATACCACGGCGTAAAGACATTCTTGTGGTAAATCCAATCATGGGAACTTATATAAAATGCTCAAATTACATAACGAAATTAGCTCTACAATATGTTCCTATTGAAGATTTTCACCAATACAGCATCGATGAATTCTTTATGGATATTACAAATAGTATCCATCTGTTTGCGAATGAACCTTATGAATTTGCGCTGAAATTCAAACGTGAAATATATGAGAAAACAAGAATTGAATGCACGATTGGGATTGGACCTAATCCTTTAATGAGCAAGATCGCTTTAGATGTGGAAGCGAAGAAGACAAAAGACTGCGTCGCATATTGGAAGTACGAAGATGTCCCCATAAAATTATGGCCGATACGACCACTTAGTAAGTTTTGGGGAATTTCGAGTAAAACAGAAGTTAAGTTAAATCGAAAAGGAATACATTCAATTGGAGACTTAGCGCAATACCCGCTCAAATACTTAAAACAAAGTTTTGGAATTTTGGGCGAAGAATTACACTTACATAGCAACGGTATTGATTTTAGCCGCATTGCAGAAAAATACATACCAGCAACAACTTCAATTGGTAAAAGTCAAATACTCATGCGTAATTACACAATAGAAGAATTTCCGATTATCCTTCTGGAACATATCGAGGAAGTTTGTTATCGGCTAAGAAGACATAATAAACTTGCTCAAACCATACAATTTTCTATTGGTTATAGTAAAAATTATGCTGGCGGTTTCAGGAAAACTCACACTTTAAACCGACCTACCAATTTAACAATGGATATTTATCGAATATGTACATACTTTTTACATGAGTTATATACAGGTGAACCCATTAGATCAATTAATGTTTCTTTAACCAACTTAATCAATGAAGGCGAAGAACAAATCTCTCTTTTCGATAACATCATGCAACGGGAAAAAGAAATAAAATTAACTAAGGTGATGGATGAAATACGCACTAAATTTGGCAAGAACAGCATATTACGAGGAGTTTCTTATACAAATAGTGCTACAGCAAGATATAGAAACACATTGTTAGGAGGACATAAATCATGAACAACACTAATATGCCAAAAGGAAGAGGAATGGTAAAATGGACTCCATTTGCTGCGATGCCGGAACAATTTGCTGGTATCCGTGAGATCATTAAAGAAAAAAATAAAATAACGCGTCCAATATTAACACCAGAAGAAAAAGAACTTATTGAAAACTTATTATTATGCTCATTGCTTTCCGAAGAAGAAATATTGATTACATATTACGAAGATGGCTATCTGCTTACTAACTACATGACCGTGACTGATATTGATCCATTGAATTGTTCTATTATATGTACAGATGCTTTTTATAACAGGATTACTCTTAAATTTATGGATGTTGTTGATGCAAAATAAAAATAAAGGGTCTACTAGATTCTGGTGTAAATATATAATAAAGAACAAAAACAACAATAAATCTCTAACGGGATCTCCCCTTATACTATAAGATCAAATACTTGATGAATGAATTTATTCTGATTTTGAACTGACTGGTTGATATTATCCCCTTAAGGTAGACAGTGTAAAAAGACCATGAATACACATGGATGTTACACTTTTACTTGAAGGGGATTTTATTATGGTTAAAAAAGGGGATAAATTTCAAACTTATTCAGATAAATTAAAGATACAAGTTGTAAAAAATTATTTAAATGGTGAGGGTAGCCAATCAGCTATAGCGAAGAAATATAAGCTTAGAAGTAGAACACAGTTAATGAATTGGGTCCGGAAATATCAAAAAATAGGTGATATTTCAGACTTGCGGGGGCAAAAAATGGTGGTAATAACGGCTTAAAAAAAACTCTTAAAAGGTCGTCCTCGTACGAAGTTCGATAGTATGGAAGAAGAGTTGGAATACTACAAGGCGCAAGTGACTTACTTAAAAAAGCAGTATCCAAATCTATAGGAGATGTTCTTGCTCAAACGGCTAAGTACGAGATTATTGAAGAACTACGTTCTCGGTACAAAGTAACCTGGCTTGTCGTCATTGCGCAGTTAAATCGCTCTAGCTACTATAAGTGGCGTTCAACATGTAGTCAAAAAGGATAATACATTGCATGAACAGATTCAAGCAATTCACATAAAACACAAGGAATACGGTTATCCTCTCATGACAATCGCCTTACGAGAGGCTGGATTTTTTCAAGAAGCGCTTAGCTACTTTGACATCTCTCGTTTTACTAAATAAAAAGTCAATAGTATTCCCATCTGAATCGACTGCATGATACAAATACATCCATTGTCCTTTTACTTTGATGTACGTTTCGTTCACTCTTCATGATTCATTCGTTTGTTTGAGGTAACGTCGAATTCGCTTATCCAACTCAAGACCATATTGATGTACCCAACGCATAATGGTTGTGTGTGCTATAGATAAGCCTCGTTCCTCCATCATTTCCACCAAATCACGGAAACTTAGATTGTACCGTAGGTACCATCTCGTGGTTAATAGAATAATATCTGGTTGATAATCTTTCCACTTGAATAGATTTTGCTTTTCCACACTGATTACATCCTTTCTAGAGTACTAGTATCAGTATGTTCAAGTTTTATAGATTTCTTGCACCAGAACCTTATTACTCTCACTCTCCTCCTACACTTATTTTCACACTATTTAGTTAGCCTAAAGTCTTTTAATACCTTTATTTTAGAATCACTTGCACATGAGGCAAGAATGATTTAACGTAAAAGAAAATGTCAAGCACGGGTTATCGTTTCTTTATGTGTCTTTTAAAAATTGGTAGAAAAGCATATTGGTATAACTCAAGAATATCAAAATTCACTTCAACATACCTCTAAAAAAATATATATTGAAATCCTATTTGAATATGTCAAATAGGAAAGCTTATATTCTATAGTTAACAAAAATAAACCCTAACGGGTTTCATTTTTTTGAATTAAGCCGCTTGATTATCAGACATGGTACAATTGTAAACGACACCTAATATATCAAAGACTGTTTTCTTCTCATATCGATGAGATTTTCTCCCGTTTTGCTGTAGGAGGTTGAACAGGCGAATTAGAATCTTTGATAGCTCTTGGGTGTCTTTCTGTATAGCTTGGAAAAGAAGAAGAAAGTAATCTTTAATCATATATATGGCCTTATATTCACTCAGTTCTCGTTTCTTTTTCATAAGAAGTAATTGCCGCATTTGAAACATGGTAGAAGAACAGAGTAGAATGGCAATCAGTTTTCCATACAAATGGCATTCCAATCGTTCTCGTTTTATCTTTTTACAATGATGAATATGAAAGAATGATTTCCACGTTTTAAATAAAATCTCGATTTGCCAACGTAAAGAATACCAATCATGCACCTGCCCCATCGGGACAATATCTTTAGAGGTATTTGTCATATATACATTGATACCGCTAAGTCGTTTACTACGAGCAGAATACTTCATTCCTTTCTTTTTTTCTCTTACAGTTTGATCTTGTAATCGTTTTTGTTGTTGTTCTTTTGTTAGTCGATGAATAATCACACGAGTTGGGACTTTATCCGTCATTCCTACATAAGCGTTGGATATTTCATATGTTTGTCCTGGTTGAAGAGAGTTCATTAAAACCTCCATATCTATCTGGATATACTCTGTACCTTTCTTGATTCTGCCATCTTGAAAATAATCAGGATTAGGATTTTTTTGATAAATACGTGTATTCGATTTGATACGTGAGATATAATAAGCCTTTTTATCTTGTATATGTTGAAGATCTTTCAAATGGAAATAACCTAAATCTCGGATACATAAATCATTCGCTGTTACAGTTGGGGCACACAGGGAACCGTAGGTTCGATCATGTTGTTTACCTGGACCTGTATGAATATGAAGGAACTGTCCACTTAATAAATCATACTCAAGCTGAATCTTTACTCCCGCTGTATGGCTGCATCCTCCTGCACCTGGATAAACAAACGAAAAAAGATCTGGAAGTTGAAATGCAGTTGAATCTAAAATACGAATACGCTTGAAAACAGAAGTGTATGGAGAAGAAATCGGCATAGATGCGGCCAATTTTTTGCTTAGTAGTTCGACTAGTAGGTGTTGTAAAAGTTGGACGGCCGCCTTATTAAACCGCTGATTCAGTCCCTCAGGACTGATGAGTACTTCTGTTGATGCTTCTAAACAGCTAGATAACTGAGTTAAAGAAGTCATAGCTAAATTTTGACTCAACCATACACATAAAGCTACTAAATCTTTTGCTTGGTACTTACTGGTTCGTTGTACAAAGCCAACATCTCTAGCAAGATCCCGTAAGGTATTTGGAGATAAAAAACTTTGAATCTCTTGAGCAAATAGTTGTAATTCGTCATACACAGAAACAGACATAAAAAACGCCATCCTTTCCTATGATTCTACAGAAAGAATAGCGTATTTTTTCATTCTAGGGGGCATTTCTTTTTATTAGCTTGATAGCGATGTGGCTATGCCCCTTAAGGGGTATTTTTTATGCTGCAGGTTCTGTTGGAGCTGGTTGAAAAGGAGTTACTTTCCCGCCATCCATTTCACCATTCATCATGAATTGATTCATAAATTCACCAATCATTTTTTGCAACTCATCCATTGGAACAATGTTCTTTTCAGAAGTATCGAATGTGAATTTGATTGGTTTATCGATAGATTTGATATCAGAATGAATATTCATATCAAATTTAAATGTTTCTTTTTCATCTTTAGGATTTTTTGCTTCGAAATGAATTGCTGCATCCTGTTTTTTAATTATTTTTCCATCCATTGTATAAATTAAAGAAACAGAAGATTTACCAAGGTTTGCACCTTCCAATTCTTTCTTAAAGTCTGCAATTTCTTGTTTTGTTCCAGTGAAGTTTTTCATTGTAGACATTTCATCAAATACCTTTTCAATCACTGCTTTTAAATCTTTACCTGTTAATTTCACAGTATATACATCTTTTTCTTTTGTAAAGTTGTCTTCAGGAAGCGCTTTGATTGCATCTAATAACGATTTCTGTACTTTCTCTTGGATTTTCGTAGATTCTTTTGTATCTACTTCTCCTAAATCTTTCATATCCATTTTGATAACTTTTCCTTCTAGAGTAGAAAAACTATCACCAGGAATGCCAGCTAATTGTAATAGTGATTTTACATTATTCGCTTTTACATATAAAGCCTTTTTCCCTTCATCCATAAGCATTGGAATCGATATATCCATTTTCATTGCATCTGTTTTAATATTTGCACCAATTGCCAATGAATTTGGTATATACTTTTGAATATTATGTGCTTCATTTATCTCTATACAGTCAGCTGGACCCCAAATGCGTATATATATTTCATTATTCACATTAAATTCTGCATTAGTACTATGTTGAATTACCTCTAAATAATCAAAAGGTACATCTATTGAGGAAAAGTTTTTTAATTCTTGAATGGCTTCTTTAGTTGCTGGCGGCTCCTGGGTTTCTAATACAAAAATCTCATTTAATTTTTTTAGTATATGCATTAAAAATCAACCCTTTCATATTTCCCTTTCAATTTATCAAGCATTTTATACTATTATTTTAAAGTTTCTTTGAAAAATACAGCTTCTTCAAAAGATTAACAGAAAAACAGCCTACTCTTCGTATAAAAGTCGGCTTCTTTCTTATAGTTCGAGTTCTCCCATACGAAGAAGCTCAACTACTGCTTGTGAATGTCCTTTAACCACTAGCAAAAGATCATAGTTCTTATCTCCAACGCCATGCAATTGTTGTATCTTCCATATGAATAGCAGGAATATCAATTCCCAAATACTGTTTCTCACTCTCATCAAAAACAGACCAATTTTCGTCATCCAGAAATTCAGGGTCAATACTTTCAAAGTTAAACGCACTATCTTCGTTTACCATCTCGCGAAAATATTTTTGAAACGTTTTGCTATTCTCATATAAACGGATTGTTCCATACATCCATGGCATATCTACAAAAACATCTTTAATTTCACCTATCTCAATATCTTTAAAATACAACTTCATATTTGCACCTTCTTATTCATGAATTTCAAAGATATCTATCTTGAATATCTCACCATATTAAAGGAGGGTTATTTTTAATGCTTCCTCAAGCATTGTATTACAATCATTATAGATTTTCTTCACTGTACCCGATGGCTTATCCAATTCTAAATAAGTACCATCCGATAAGTTTTTACAAAACCACGCAATAATGGATTTTCCCCTTTCTTCATATCTTCTATCTCAAAATTTGAGATACCTACTTTTTTAAGTTCAAGAACCTTTTCCCGCTTCAAAGGTTCACTTCAAAATATAAACAGAAAAATAACCGACCTTTTATACAAAAGTCGGCTTTATCTATTATAACTCAAGTTCTCCCATACGAAGAAGTTCAACAACTGCTTGTGAACGTCCTTTAACCCTAGCTTTTGCATTGTATTATTAATATGATTACGGACAAGCCTTCTTGTTACTAAATAATGTTTCTTCAATTCTTGTTATCTAACCCACTCATTTTTCATTACTTTAAAATACAGCTTTTCAAATCCCCTAAAATACTTACTGTAAACGCCTAACGTTTCAATATATGTATTAATAACCTCGCTTAAATCAAAATGAACACCATCTTTAGCTAAGTAATAGCTATCATCCAGACTATATAAATCAAAATATTTAGCTTCCCAATACAACCCCCTGTTAACTAAAAGTCTGGTGGTACATTTAATTGATTCTTCAATCGTCAGTTCTTGTTTTTTTAGTTTTTTATGGATGACGGAAAGAGTTAATTTAACAGTGTATTCTTCATCAACTGTGCTACTAAACTCAAATAACTTCCCTTTAATATCATCTATCTTTGCGTTAGACATTAAGGATATCTCAATTATTTCATATGGCGGACTGTCACTTGCTTCAATCAATTTATCACACCATTGAATTACTTCAGCTTTACTCCACAACCCACAACAAATCCCTAAGCCATAAATACGAGTTAATTTTCGAATTAAATCCAAAGTTTCTCACCTGCAATTTCTCATATACTTTTTTGTTTAATTTTAACAGATTATTATTCATTCTGTAATTTATATATAATAAAGAACAAATCATCCATTATGAGTGCTTAACTTTTCTATCTTCAAAAACAAAGTCATCATCTTCATTAATACTTTCAATAACAACGTAGAAGTTAAAAGAAGCAGCATCAACTTACAAAAATGTGGTGTTAGTCGATTGGCATTCAGCAAGTGCCGGAAATACGGCATACTTTGAACCGGATGGCATACATTTAACGAAAGCCGGTGCAGAAGCATATGCTGCCCTTGTAGCAAAAGAAGTAAATCAATAGGGCGTACGGAAACGATTCTGATTATGAGGGGCTACTCTGGAAAAATATCCTCCAAGATAAGATAAATATAAACAAGAAACCTACCTATCTACGGATAAGTTTTTAGGTTCTGTTGCAAAGTTTTTGAAAATTTGAAGAGTACGGGTAAACTTTGTAAAATACTATACTATTGTGGGATCTGGTGCAAAAATGTTAATTAGAAATATATAAAAAAGCGCTTGGCTGCTTGTTTATCTCCTGATTTACTTAGATAAAATCAATTGTATTAGCCTCTGAATCTACTGCACGATATACGTGTGGATTTGAAATAAAGTTTAATCGTTTATTTGTTCTGTTATAATTTTAAGAGTAAATTATTCATCCATTAATTTACACCATCCATATCTGCAGTTATGGAAACCCTAATTACACATAAAAAGAGAGAAGAACATTGGTGGGTTCTTCTCTTTTTGTTTATTTTTTTAATATTACTATCCATCCGGTTTGTGCTTTTTCTTTTTATCTTCAAAATTAGGTAATAAAAGATTTTTGTTTTCCTGTAACTCAGTATTTAACCTGCTGTTCAAGGACAGTATGCTCCCGCACTGATTAAAGTTTCACTTTATAACCTGTTTGCAATATTTACACGTACCACGCCTCCGATAATAGTAAGCAATCGTAGCACCAAACAGAGCCACTCCCCAAATTGGCCATAATAACTCTGGACCTTCCAATGCCCATCCCCTATGATCTAGACCCCCTTTATTAATAACCCCCTGGATGTACATCAAACCTGCTGAAGTAACCATAATGGAAACCAGTGAAGCAGGAATAATCGCTAATGAAAGAGGTACACGCCTACCAGCAATAAATGGAAACCATTGCGGATAAATTTCTCCCCAGGGCTGAATAAGCCCTAACGTAAGAATTGTCCCTCCGAGAGCTACGGTAGCCAAGGACGCACCCATTAACCAAATTCCAGGTGAATCACGTTCAAAAGATTCAAGTAGTTCTTTGGTAGTTCCCAGTGGAATGCCCATCGCCCAACACCATCTTGTTATGGAATAACAGATAGGAATTATAATGGCAATGTAAGTGCACCATTTCCCCCAAGATGCTGCTGAGGATTGTGATGTCCATTTAGAGGGATTACTATTTCGGCCACAATACGGACAAGCATTTCGTGTTTGGCGTTGATATACTAAAGCAGTTGCACTCCATAGAAATGCTCCTAGCATACTAATATATTGATTTACAATCGTCCAGTACATCATCTGCTCAAAAAATTTCACTCCATGCGGAAAATCAAATGGTGCTCCAATCAAAAAGATAAATCCATATGCTGCTGACGCCAAGACACGGTAGTCAATAACTGCAAATAATAGAATTGCTACTAACATATACACAAACATAAGTAATACTATTCGTAAAAGTCCCTTGCCCCAGCCACGAATCATCATGACAGCTACAATGACTCCCATTAATCCAAATCCAACCATTATAGGTGCACCGGTTTCAGGCCTCAGACCAGCTAGCATTGAGTATTCAGATTGTGGATCTCCGATTCCAAATGGAAAACCCTTTCCTCCCAAGGCCCAATACTGACCTAATATCAAATACATCAACGACCAAACAACCGCCGTATACCCAATCCATTTGGGCCATAATGATAACCATCTAAAAGTATGAATTCCGGTTTCGCTTTTTTTCTCAGTATTTGACATCGTGAATGAACAACTCCTTTTATTAAAAAGTAATAATGCTAAAACCTTCTACAATATTTACACTGTCCTCGCCTTCTTTGATAGTAAGCGATAGTCGTTAGCCCAAATGCTATTCCCCATGGAAGCCAAAATAGTGAAGGCCCTAAATCTCCCCATTTTTGGATAAGTGCCAATGTCAGAATGGCACCGCATATAGGTAATTCACTGATACCAATTTGATAGCAAAAAATTCCGCTTTTCAGTCCTATCTTTCAATGTACCTTGTGAATAGTGATCATTCGGCCGTCGTATATGATTTAATTAAAAAAATCATATTCTTCAACTCCCCAGTGTATATTGATGAATAAGTTCATATTATGATAAGAAAGTTAATTTGAAACGGACCTCCAGAACTGTTTATAAACAGTTCTGGAGGTCCGTTTAGAAAAGAAATTCCATAATCACAGTTGTAAGGTAACAAACTGGAAATATTGAGCAATAAAAATACCAATTCCGCATAATGGAATTGGTATGAAAAATCTTCTAATCTATATTAATTACCTTCTTTCTCTATAGAATTATACTTGTGTTACACAAACTCACTTTTATGTTCATATTTATTTTTTAAAATAAACAGCACCAAAGTTTTCATTAAATCTCTTACACCAAATAGAAACTAAACCATATACACTTACATCTACCCCTTCAGGAATTTCGTAGTTTTGGTCTCCTTTATTTCCCTTTAATTTTCCCAATTCAATATACGGATAGTTTTTCACGTCTTCATTATTTTTCAAACGATTCGTAGGAACTAATACAACTCGCACATCCGGCCCATTAGATGTTGCAAAATTAGAAAGTCTTAAAACACGTTTTCCATCTGCTAATTGATGAATTTTTGCCGTTCCAGTTGTTTCATGGACACCGTTTTGAAACTGTCCTTCACTTATTACTCGATCACTTTGTTGCTTTGCTTCAATTGATTGTACCTCTTTTTGTGGCAATGCTTCATTCACGTGCTTATCAATAAATAATTTCTCTGGTCGGAACAATGACCATAAAATCCCCATTACAATTATCAAACCACCTATAAACCAGACATATTTTCTTTTCATAAAGTAAAAAACCTCCTGTAACATACTGTTTAGTAGTATGTTAGCAAGAAGGTCTTTCACTTTTATAACATAAATGTTACAAAAGTCTTTCAGCCGTCCTATTTTTTTCTGATACGATGGGAAGCGTAATCCAAAATTGACTTCCCTGCTTGCCGTCTGCGCGATCCCTCACAACACGTTCTTCCTTGTGCATTTCAATCAATAATTCTGCAATATCTAATCCAAGTTCAGGAGACTACTTGCAAGAGTCTTAGAATTTTTGTATCAAAACCATGAACAGTATAGTAGGAGCTATTCAGGAAACTAAAAAAGAGCAGTTATTGACACTCCCACCCCTAAAGGGGATGGGCTTTCCCGTTCGGAAAATCTGTAAAGAAAGGTATTACTTTTGAATTGTACAAATAGGGAGAGTAACTTCAACTGTTGTTCCTTTATTTACTTCACTCTCAATAAATACCTTTCCTTGATGTGTTTCGATAATTTTATAACAGACCATTAATCCTAAGCCAATCCCCTCTTCCTTAATACTGTAAAAAGGTTCTCCTAGATATGGTATACGTTCTTTTGGAATCCCACACCCTTGATCTATAAAGCGAATGCTTATTTGATCATTATCAAATTTATCAATTTGAATCAAAATTCCTCCTCCCGTTGGCATGGATTCAATTGCATTTTTTAAAATATTAACAAATACTTGTTTTAATTGATTTCCCTCACATGGAATCAATGGAATACCAGGTGTAAAATCGATTCTAATTTGTATATTATTCATCATTGCTTGAGGTTGCAGTAGCATTAAAACTTGATCCATTAGCACACTAATATCATTAGGTTGTATCTTTACCACCTGTGGTTTAGCTACCGTCATAAATTCATTTGTAATACTTTCTATACGCTCAATCTCTGATGATACTATATTTATATACCCCTGATTATTCTCATTTTCTGTTGATTTTAGTAATTGCATAAACCCTTTCATTGCGGTTAATGGATTATTAATTTCATGAGCCATTGCAGTCGCTAATTGTCCTACAACAGCAAGTTTTTCAGATTTCCGTAGTAACTCTTCTGTTTTTAACCGTTCAGTGATATCACGAGAGATACTTAAGAAAACTTTTTTGCCATTCAAGTTAAAAATACGGACACTAAACTCGGTTGTTATTGTTTTTCCGGTTGGAAAAATATGTTCATCTTGCAAAGTGAAAGAAGTCTGTCCCTCTCTAATTTTTTCTAACAACTGTATGATAATTGGAGAATCTTGTGGTACATTATTGGGAAATGGCATCGAGAGAAGCTCTTCTCTACTATATCCAAATCTGTTACATCCAACAGGATTTACCTCAATAAATCGACTTGGAAATTGATCCTCATTCAACTCTACAACATATACTGCATCAGTTGCTTGTTCAATTAGTGCACGATATTTCATTTCACTATCTCTTAATTGTTGATGTAATCGTTGCCGTTCTCTTTCTGCTTGTTTTCTTTCGGAAATGTCCCTACATATTGCAGATAAAGCTATCACATTTCCCCTTACATCTAGAATAGGTGAAACTGTCAGACTGACATCAAGAAGGCTTCCATCGTTACGTTGTCTAACTGTTTCTAATCTCGTAACTACAGATTCTCCAGTTAGAATTTTCTGTATATTTCCGAGTGATTCATCCATTAAGAAATCAGGCACACAAGGTAATCTTTTACCTATGATTTCGTGTGATGACCAACCAAATATCTTTTCATAAGCTTTATTAGCTTGTAAAATATGTCCCTCCCGATCAGATATGGTAATCGCATCTACATTATGTTTTATAAATGATTCCAGTAATTCTTTAGTTGCCCTTAATTCTGATTCTACCTTTTTCCTTTCGGTTATATCGACTGTAGAACCAACAACTTCAATAACTTGTCCATTTCGTTTAATCGGTCTAAGCGCAATAAGAATAATAGTTTTATCATTCGGCCAGGGTAATTCAAATATAATTTCTTTCCCTTCCCACGCCTGAAGATAATACTTCATTAATTGTGGAACTAAATGGGGAGGAATAATAGAAGCATCAATAGTACGTAAGCTTTTTCCTACCACCCGTTCAGAATAAATTCCGTTTTGATAATAAAACTGTCCATCACACAAAGTGTGTATAAAATGTTTATCCGTTTTTTTGAATTTAAAGATACCCCCTTGAAGCTCATGTACGGTATCTTTGAGTTCTTGCTTCGATTTTTTTAATTTTTGATTCGTTTTAGATAAGTCCTGTGTTAAGTAATATAATCTTTGGTAAGCTTCCATAAGAAAAACACCAATTAAAAGTCCTAAAGCTATAAATACTAATCCTGGAGTGTAAAGCACTGTAGTAATAAAGAATACACCTACTAACCACTTCATACCCACAAAAACAGAAAAGTATAGAGGTGCACTTTTAAATGGATGAAGGCTTTTGAAATAAGTTTTAAAAATAGTAAATAGAATACCCATACCGAAATAAGCCATCACAGGTGGTTCCCAATACCCACCAATGTAAAAGATGCGCATTATAATAATACTAATTAATGTAATCCAACCAGCAATGCGACCAAAGTAAATAAAAGAAAGGATAAGAGGAACAGCCCGGAGATCGTAGGAAAATCCCATGTACGGAAACGAAAAGAACATCAAAGTAACTGCGATGATCCCTCCATAGAATTTTTCAAAATATCGCCTGGAATGAATCGTAAACACTTGAATAAATATTGCTGCGCTAACAAGTAAAGAAAAAATAGAAAGATTGATGAAATAGTCTTTAATAATCATGTAATGTCCCTCCTTGCATTAAGTATATTCGACAAAAAAGCAGAAAATCCTACAAATAGTATAAACGGTTCAGGTGCAAAAACTTCAAAATACATGTAAGTAATCTTTAAATCTTGGACATACTGATACTATTACTCTAAAAAGCTGTACAATCGGTATAAATATTGAAGAATTAGTACTTCATACAAAGAAATTCCCCCTAAAGGATATTGACACGAGATTAACATATTGCAAAATCGAATTGAAATACAGACAAGAAATGAGATTAACATATCAACAAACATTAACATGTTGACATTAGGAAGCATTAAAATGTTAACCTCATGTCAACTCCCCTTACTATTAATGATGACTAGAAACTAACAATACATCGATAAATCATAGGTTTACTAGAATGAGAATTGAAATACAAAAATCCAAAGCATTTAAAAACCCTCAATATATAAAGAAACATTCTTTATATATTGATAAGAGAATTTCGAGCGGAAGATTAATAGAACATATAGACTGTAAAGTAAAATTACATCCAGTGTATCTGATTGTATTTAATAAAGTAATATCAGAATTACTTTGTAACATGCAACTTAGAGATTCCCGATTTACCATTAGATGCATAATTGAAGATTTAGTACTTCATATAAAGATATTCTTCTCATGGAGTATCGATATGACATTAACATTTCGCGAAGTAGGATCTAAATACATACCGAGAATGGGATTGACACATCAACAGACATTAACATGTTAATCCTCAGAGAATAAAAAATATCAATGTTATGTTAACTATCATTGGTTTTAATAAAGACAAGACATTAACAACAGATCTATAAAACTACAACTTTATTAGGATGAGAATTAAAATGCGAAAATCCACACTAGTTAAGAACCATGTTTTATAAATCGCTAGAAATTCCGCGCTGAAAATTATTAAAAAATGCAGACTATCAAGCAAATTACTGTCCATTATAGTGAATTCATATCAATAGAATACTATCTTAATTTGAGAAAAATTACTTTGTAATATAAGCTTTAGAAGTTTTAAATCCACTCTTGGGTATGTAATTGAAGGAACAATGTTTTAAGTATTGACATAAGATTGACATTCTACAGAAACAGGTCCGTATACGTACTAGAAATGTGATTGACATATCAAGAAACATTAACATGTTAATACTTAGAACAACACAATTGTTAATCTTATATCAACCATACTTAATTCTATCAATGACAAGACATTAACAAAACATTGATTGATGTAGATCCTTATTAGTAGCGCTATTAATATACCAGGTTCACAACGATTGAATATTATTTACAATTAATAAAGGCCGCATAGATCCTATTAGTAAAAGCTTTTTCTTTGTGATTTACACTTACAAAATAATCATTGAAGCTAATCAACAAAGCGAATAGTACTTTATAGTGTTTCAAACGACTAACAACCAATAAATTAACTATCCTATACAGTCATCTAATTAGAATTTAACGTTCATAGAGACCTATAATAGTTATTATCGAAAATTGCTTTACTAGTCTTGGGATCAGTTAAAAAGAGACACTGCCTCTATTAGTCAAACAGATATCCGTTCTATACTCTCAAGTGTTATGAATGAAACAGGCTCATACTGCAATTATTAGTAATATGGACTCTTTTTATCATATTTATACCTATTATTTTTGAAAGTTCAATGCTATATCCTCATAATTTATTTACAAATCGGTTATATTTACTTATCATTAATATTAAGTGAATAAAAATGTCAATCTCATAGCAACAATTTATAAGGATATAGGGGGCAAAGTTACCTAATTAATCCTATATAACATTGATGCATTTTAAGTCCCAGTTAACAAAACATTATCATTTAGCGGGAATAAACCACACTTTGTTAATGTGCTGTTAACACTTTGAATGTAACATATTAATGTTATCTTTCATGTTAATACTAGATAAGGAAGGGATTCCTATTAATATCGTCGAAAAACACTTAACATATCAATCTCACATTTCATGTTAATGTCATTTATCAGCACAATTACATACTGTTAAGGAGGTAATATTATGATTAAGCAGGAAAATCAATCAGAACAAACCATGGTAGATGATGAGAACTCATTACACGAAGACGCTTTTGAAAAAGCCTGGCGAATAACAGAGTTTTCTAAGTTAGTAGGTAGACACCATAATACTGTTTATAATTGGTTCAATACGTTAGAAGAGAAGGGATTGCACGGGACACTTAGAACCAATAATACAAATGAAAAGCTATATAATTCATTGGATTTAAATATAGCTCTTTTCATAAAACAGAAAAGGGATGAAAAGTGGTCTTTAGATGCCATAATCGAACTTTTGCCGCATCAATTCGAACTAAGGCCAGTATCTCCTGAAAACCACTCTAATGAAGTATTATCTCAAATTGATTTTCAAGACGCAGCTGAGACAATTGAAAAATTGGTGGAACAAAAAGTTCAAGCACATTTACAAAACATCGAAATACAATTCCAAGAGAAATTTGAAAATGTATTAAAAGCATTGCCTCAACCTGAAGATCCAATTGCTATGAAAGAACGTCAAAGACAAGAGAGACTTGATAACATAATAATTGAACATAGAGCTCGTAAAGAGTTAAGAAGACAAGCTGAAAAACTCTGGAATGAAAAGCCTGAGGAAGAGCGTGTGAAAAAAGTTGGTTGGTTTAAAAAAGAGGAAGATCTAGCAAAAAAACACCTTTTTATAGAGAATTATTTAAACGAAAATATGATAGAGTATATGAAATCTATTATGACATCAGAATAAAAAAGAGGCCCGGGATATTCCCAGACCTCTTTTTTTTATTTTGATGTACCAAACATTTTGTCTGGATCCATAAATGCAGCTAATTCTTCATCATTCTCAGCATCTGCTGATGGTTCCTCATTACTAGTTCCCATATCGATGTAATCACCAAAATTAATACTGAAATCATCGTCTTGATCTTGCATTTCAATTGTACTAATTTGAGATTTTTTAAACTGAATTTGACTTTGCTTCTCTTTAAATTCATTGAATTCTTCAACTAAACCTTTAGACAAACGGGACGGTAATGCATCAGTTTTATAGAACGTATACACACTGCCCATAAAATCATTTTTACTAATTAAATACCCATTAAATACCGTACCGTTGATTGGTAATGTATTCGTAACTTCTACTTTTGCATCATCCATAAATGAATCATCAATATTCTTTTGTTCGTCTAGAATTGCAAGCATTCCAAAATGATGCACCTTAGAAGCCTCCAACTCACCATCATCGTTCTTTTTCATTAATTCTATAGGAGGGTGGAAAGAGCTTCCTTTCAACGATTCTGAGAACATATCTACTATTTCTTTACTATTTTCAATTTGATTCATATTGCGAGAAATTTTATTAATAACTAGACAGCCAGTTTTCTCTAATAAAATACGTTTAAAGTCCTGAGAATCTAAAATAACAGATGTTCCTGCGCCATTAGAAGCTGTATTTAATTCATGGATGATTTCACCAATGCGCTGATTAGCATAGTCTCGTGAATTAGCAATACCTTTTTTCTCATTTTCGTTTAATCCTTTAAATTCATCATAGAAATGTTGGTTATCCGCGAAAACAACGAATGCAACACCTTTTGCTGGTTCATTTGCTAACTTCCAAATCTCTTGAGAGAATTTATTTACTTGTCTTAGTACATCAGGCCCATCGGCTCTTACAGGGAGTGTCACAACAATACCCATTTTAATAAAATCTTTACGCTCAATTGCATTATTGAATGCAATTCTTGCATACTTTTGTTGATTTGCTATTAATTCCTCTCTAGAAATTTTCATTGCCATACTTTTAAGTTCTTCAGCGATTATAGGTTTATTATGAAAAGCCGAGAATTCTTCAATTGCTTTAATGATTGTAGAAGTACCTGTTCCACCGCCTAATCCAGCAAAAAATAGTACCAATTCATCTGTTGGTCTTACACGCTCTGTGATGAATTCTTTTAACTTTTCTTTCGCTTCATCATTTGATTCTAGTACTTTTACAGCACGTTCTGGATTCTTCCCTAGTCCGCCTAATTTTAGTGATACTTGGTTACTTTTAGGCACATTTTTTAATTCTGCTAAATCACCATCGTTACTATTTAAAGCAAGACAGTTGTACACAGATGTTCCATCCGTATGCTTATATTCAGCAAATTTATCTACCATTCTAGTTCCAGCTTGACCAAAACCAACCATTGTCATTTTTACTGCTACTTCGTTTTTCAGAAAGTTCTTCGCCATTATTTTATCTCTCCTTTTTCTTATTTATTGGTTTGTTTACGTCTTCCTAGTTCAATTAACACCTGCTGTCCTCTAATTGTTGAGATTAAAAATTTATAAGGATGCATAATCTTTTCAGTTATTAATGACATTGAAGATAATGTACTAACACTTACTTCAGCTGATCTTCTTGATATATTGGTTCGTTCAACCTCTAATGAATACGATTTTCCCTTTAATTTCTTAACTCTCCTATCAATTACAACATTACCTACTATTTCATTTATTGAGATACCCCTCATATATTTCGTCTCTTGGTATTGTTTATTTACCTCAGATCCTATGTAATGAAATACATTATAAAGTATTTCGTCTTCTTCAAGAATGTCTGCAAACATGTTCACAACTTCATCAGGAAATTTAATTACTTTATACTTTTCGCTCAATACCTCGTTCAAGTTGCCTCCCCCTTAAAACGTTGGTTAATTATTCCTACGAATATATTACATTATTATAAAGCGTATATCAAGTCATTATATGCAGCACTTACATATAAAGCGTATAAGTCTTAAGTTAGGCCGAAATGTTGATATATAAACATAAATATATACGACGTATATGTACGATGTATATTGTATATATCAATTATAGGTTTCATGTAATTAACAATACCGTCTATAAAACTACAAATTCATTATTTAATTTGACATTCTTTTGAATAATCCTTTATAAAAAATATCAAACTACAAACATTTTAAGTAAAAAAACTTCACAAAGTATTCATACGCTTTATTTATAAGCTGTATTTATAAGCCCTTTCTATAAGATGTATATATAAACCTTTAAAAACAAAGGTTTTGTAGTTCCTATATCAATTTCATATTAACATATTTAACACGTTTTCTTTATACACAGCTTATATATAAGCTTTATATGTAAACTGTGCATGTAAAGGGTGTATATAATATTAAAAATCATTGCTTTTTTCATATCAAATGGTTTGATATGAACTTACTAATTTAATAAAGAGATCTTCCTATTCATTTTTCTTTATTTACGTTTTTTCTACCCTTTATATCTATTGATAAAGGCGATTTGTCAATGTCATGTTATAAGTTCACTTCTCTGTTATTAACTCACATAATTGCAAATTCAGTATCTCTAGTGTTAGGTTCTAGACATTCACTTGTTAATCTCATATGTACACCATCTTTATAATTAACATGTAGAGTCATAATATTAATAAATTCAACTAAATTTATTATATTTTTATTTAAATATAGATTTTCTAATTGAATTATATATATTACTGTAATACAGCTACTAACTTAACAAAGCAATAGATACACCAAATGGCGATTAGTTCTGTTCAAGAAATTGGACCTGTTGTTTATTCTGGCAAGAAAGAGGAAGGGGGGATTGCTGACAAAATGGAAAGTAGCTCAGGATACATTAGAAAGTGAAGAAATGTTGTCGCTTTTAAATAAAGTCACGGTGTTTATAAAAAAGTTGCGATGTTTTGCCCCTTTGGATCTGTTTATCTAAAGGGGTGTTTTTATAGTGAAAAGAATGTCTGAATTGAAAGGAGGATTAAAGAACTGTTGAGTAGCAATAAAGTTACTCCACTAAAGGGCCATATTCTCGAATAACACATTTGAAGGAAATTATTATAGATGAAGCTATTGAGAAAGCTTTAACTCAAATTAACTGGTATTTTATCCTAAGTAAAATGATACAATGTCAAAAAAACATCGAGCAAAGGGGAAGAGAAAAATGAGGTTTTGTATGGACTTTGGTGATACGAATTTTATTGGCGTAGCGAACACTAATAAATACGAATCATTTGTAGATGAAGATTGGGAGTTAGATAATCTCTTGCAACATTTTGGAGACGAGATGAAGCAAGGGCATATTTTAGTTTTTCAAATGACTGAGGAAGGAATTGAACATTCTTGGAGAGTAGAGGTTAGAAAAGGTACAGAAGAAATAACTCATAAATGCTTTAGGAAAGCAATAGGGTATATAGAAGTAACGGAAAATCAACTATATTTAGTGGATTATGACTGCCTTACAATGGCTGCTCAGTTTCAAAATCACAAATTACCTGATCAAAATTGTTCCAAATATAAGATTGAAATAGAAAATGGCTTATATAAGGTTGAGGTGGTTCAATATTATAATGTAGATGAAGATGAATATGTAGGAGCAAGCGAAACGGATATTTTGTTAAATTTCATAAAGGTATCGGCCAGTGACCCAATAGCTGAAAGGGTATTTTGGTGTGCATATTAAGTTGATAAGAGGGGACGATACCCCTTTTTGTTGAATTAACGGGATAGCTTTAGCAAAATAACTAAGGTGTCATTTTTGCATTTTCCATTATTCCGCAATCGGGCGCGATTATGGAGCAATACAGGCAGAAAATGATCAAACTTTTTTATAAAACCGAAACAAAAATCTGCTGGAGAAAAATCCATTTTGATCAATCTTTTTTCAAAATGGATTCTTTTTATTTATCGTAAAACTTGGGATTGCGAGGTATTTTTGATTAAACTTTATTTCAAACCAACAAATGTTAAATGGACTAATTTTGTACATTGGAACCGTTAAAAAAGAGGAAACCATTTCCAAAGTGGTTTCCTCCTTTTTTGCTTACATAGACTCGATTATCAGTTGTCTTTCATACCATTTGGTTAACTTATCATTAACACTGTTTGAGATGCGTTTCATTTTCTTATTACAGAATCTCGATAGTGTAGCAGGGGATAAGCCTAACTCATCTGCTATTTCGCGCATCGTCCTATTTTGATGCATATGTTGGTGCATAATTTTCTCTCTAATTAGCTCTTCAGTACTTACTGCACTATGAGCTACCGTATTTGTAATCAAATTATTTTCTTGCTTATCCGGAGTATCAGTTACCTTTTTCTTTGCCAAACTCCCGATATTATCCATTAATTCTTTTGGTGGTAAAATGATGATTCCTAATTTTGAGTAATAATTCTTAAACCAGTTTCGTTCTCCAATTCTTGATTCATCAATTTCCTCAGCGTATCCCCAATGTGAAATAACTTTTTCTTTTTCTAAATCTATTAATACATTTTCTAATTGCTCACGAATACGGTGTGGACGCCCCTTAGCTATATTAATGCCCATAACAGATAATAGTCCTTTTTCTCCACCAATTGAATATGGTCTTTTCAAATTACTGTACTGTTGTCGAATTCTCCACTGCCAAGATAAGTAGCGAATGAGTCGCTTATGGAATTTGTGACGATAACTATTATACTCCAATGCTTTTTTAGATAATAACGCTGTTGTGCTACTAGATCCGTATAAATACATCGACAAAAAGCTACCTGGCTTTATTCTACAAGATTCAATACCTACGTAATCATTGGTATTTTTATCTCTCCAAAGAACTACAGAATCTAAAACGAAAAGTCTTTTAATTATTTCACGTTTCATTTCAAATTGCTCACCAGTTTCTGCACGATCATTTAAAACCACGACTTCATTATCGTCATTTAAATAAATAAAGATACTCGCCAAAGCAGCTATACGTTGTGCAATTTTAATTTTATCTTCTGCACGATAATACTCTATACCATTTGCTGATGCTTTTGGAATATTACACATATCTAGTACATTTTCATAGCTGAAATCAATAAAATCATCTGGAGATTTCGCTTGATTCAACCACTGTATTGTAATTGTATCTAAACAGTCTGCGGTAAGATCATCCATGTTACTAATAACACCATCGACTAGTATTGACCATCTTTCTGCTTCATTGGTGTTTACTAGCCTTAAATCTTCATCCTTGTGTGATGATAGCTGAGCAACTCCGCTTGTATTTTTAGTTTCTAATGGTAAAACAGATACTGCTCCTACTTCATCTTCTTCAAAGTGATTCTTGGCTATACCATCTCGTAGTTGATAATATACCGCATCATTACTTACAGGATAGTAATCCTCTTGTAGATCAATTGAATGCTCTTTTAACTTTTCATCGGTTGTATTAGATATTATAGACGTTTCAACTTCTTCAGACGTACCTCCAAATTCTTGCTCTATTATTTTATCGAGTACATTTCGAATCTCAATTTTATATTTATCTAGATTTGCGTATATATGCAATAATGAAATCCCTTGTTCTTGTTTCTGGCCTAACCAAGAGACAAGAGCTGAAAATGAAGGGGATATATTAGCTGAAGTTACTACTTTGTCATGATTTCCCTGTACTTCCTCATAATATCTATTCCACTTTTCCCATAGCTGCGTGTTCTTTTCATACATTGGTGCAGCAAGTAAAAGGGCATCGCTAAACAACACTAATACTTTCTCCATATTCAAAAACCTCCTTACTAAGTTCCCACCAATTAGAATTATAAATTATAGAACTTGAGACGTTATAGCTATATGGTGGCAACATAGCATATAAGTTGAAACGTTATCAGAATAATCTATATCGAGAAATGATTTATCGAACAGTATTTGTCCTATCAAGTAAACATTCTTGTACTTGTATTATATAAGACTGTACTTATTTGTAAAATTACTACTTTACACTACAATCTCCATGCGGGAAACCCATTTGGTATTAAATAGTGTAAATCATACTTTTAAAGTGAAACGTAATTGTCCCTTTTCTTACAAATGAAATAAAACATTATAGCGTTATGATAACAATTACTTTCTTACCAAGAAACATCGATGATTTGCTGGTTTCATCTAAAAAATTATTTGTATCATTCTATACAATGATACAAATACCCTTACTTTTATGAAACGTCATAGCTACATTGTGGCAAGTACTCCTTAGAACTTGAAACGTTTTAGCTTTATAGTGGCAAGTATATTCGAAACAAAAAATACCGATAAACTGTTGATTTCCACTTCACAAGCATTAACGTTATTTCATACTTCGACACAGATACCTCTACTTTTATGAAACATTATAGCTGCATTGTGGCAGTTACTATTGAAAACTTGAAACGCTTTAGCTTTATGATGGCAAGTATATTCTGAACAAGAAATACCAATGAATTTTTGGATTTCATTTAACAAGAATTAACGTTATTCTATATATCCGCACGAATACCTCTACTTTTATGAAACCCCTTAGCTACATTGTGGCAGTTACTATTGAAAACTTGAAACGCTTTAGCTTTATGATGGCAAGTATATTCTGAACAAGAAATACCAATGAATTTTTGGATTTCATTTAACAAGAATTAACGTTATTCCATATATCGGCACGAATACCTTTACTTTTATGAAACATCATAGCTACATTGTGGCAGTTACTATTAAAAACTTGAAACGTTATAGCTATATGGTGGCAACAACTCTTTAAATCTGAAACATAAACGCACTAAAATCTGTTCATATAAAAAAAAATATTTTTTATTTAAATTAGTGCTAAACATTGATATAAAGCCATTCTTTAAAAAAACTAAAAAATCCCAATGAAATGCTATAGCTATATGATGGCAACAACTTTTTTTAAAAAAAACCTATGAATCCATATGTAACAAGGGTTTAGGTACATTTCAAGCGCAATGAAACATTGATTTCAAACATGAAACGCCATAGCTTTATGATGGCAACAATCTAAAAAAAACATGAAACGTATATAGCTATATGATGGCAATAGTCCCTTGACGTAAATTAACATGAAAACGCTATATCACAACATTTATGAATGAATTCTACACATTATTTAGTCATTTCAAAATATGAAACGTTATAGCTATATGATGGCAACAACTTTTAGACAAAAGTACTAAAAAACCTATCATATCAAGGTTTATGTGCTGTTTCATTCATTTCAGATACGTTTCATATTCAAAATACCTTATAGCTTTATGGTGGCCAAAAGTTTTTTTTTGTGAAACGTTGAATCCCTTGTGCCTCTAAGGCTGAGGCTGCGTTTCACATTTTTGATTTTCCTCTTAAAGAGACACATTTCACCAAGATTCGATTTGATATAATCAAAATTGAATTTTTATATCCTATTTAGGTAAAAACTGAAACTCATAATAAGAGGAGGTGAAAAAGATGGCTAAACCTTTCGTTATAAAGAACAAACGTAGTTTAAATGGTGAAACAACAACTCCAGTATTAGTAACAATTAAAGCATGGCAAAAATTAGTGGAAGCTTTAGAAGGCAAATACTATAGCTTTAAAGATACATATCTAGAAGATATCGTAAATTCAATGTCTTACGAGGAACGAATTGCAGATGAAGAAGGGTTTGTTGAAAAAGCCAAACCATCTTTTTCACTTCAAATGAAAAATCTCTTCACTAAAGCAAATGGTAGAAAGCATAAGCTATATGGTATTACTAATGCAGATCTAGAAGTATTTCTATTTCTACATAAAAAATGTAATACCTATGGTGAACTTTCTCATGTTTCCATTCACATGCTTTGGGAGGACTACAAAAACTATAAAGAAGCATTTTCACATATTCATCATTCACAATTCTATGTTGCGTTGAAAAAGCTAAGCTTACACAACATCATTGAAATTGAGAATGAGTACAGTGGTAAATATAAAATTACATTAACTGATTTTATGAACAAGGAAACGAATAAAGCGAATCCTTACACGTTTATCAGCCCAATTGTATTTACAAAAGAGTTCTTCGATTTATCCATTGCTGCTAAAAAGCTATTTATTGATATCGCAATGCAGCAAAAACGAGAAACTACTTTGAAACGTTCACTATACAAATTTGATGAACAAGGACAACAGACTCATTTTGGCGGTATGTATCGCTTCTTACATAAGAAATACCCACATCAGATACGTTCTGTAATGGCTGAATTAACAACTAAATCTACTGCTACTGGATCTTCTTTGTTTAAAATTTGCAAATTAGAAAAAGGGAAAAAGAATAAAAAGCAGTATACAACACTGCATTTATCTGTACACCCTGATTTCCTGTGTAATAAGGAAATAGGGGAAGAGTATCGCGATCCATTTACACCAAGACTTACATATAAACGTAAAGCTAAGTTCATTGAAGAATCATTAGTTGAAATGAATATTGCAGAATTTACAAAAGATATAAACCAATTTGTAAATGTCTTAAAACATTCCTGTCATCGTCAAATCCGCCAAGTGATTCGTGGATTACGTGAAATGATTGATAGACAAGAGGGTTTCCCTAAAAACCTTGTTTATACACTAAGCAAATTATTAAAGCAGTCTTCTCAATATCGCGTATTAGATACGGCTGCTAAAACAGGTATTTATTCTCTGATTACACATAATGTGCCGAGAGAGAAACAAGAAGATGCGGTATTTAAATTTGGTACTCACTTCGCTATATATTCATTACAAAATGTTAAGAAGTTATTCTGTAAAGCGCATGACCTTCTTCATGCTACATATGCGGTTCCTGTGACTGAAGAAGCATACCATCGTAATTATATGCAGTATCAAGAAGAAACACTATTTAGGAAGTATGCTTTTGAGCAAGGAGTAAATGTTAACGCATATACTGCATTAGAAATTAAAATTCGTGAATTATTAAAATCTAATGGCCCTAAAGAACATCATATTCCAAGTGATATTCGCGAACTGTTCATTGAAAAAATAGATAGATTGCCTAAGGAAAAAATCCGCGTAATTGAAGTTCCTAAAGACTTTAATTTAATCGATTTTCTTCATTCCTTAGAAGCTTATTACCGTAAAAATAGTGAAATACCATACACGGTAGATCAGCTGCTTCCTGCAATATAAAATTACATGCTCTCCTTTTTTGAAAAATCAAAGAAGGGGGGCTATTCGTGCTGAAATTAGAAATTATATTCGTACTATCCAAACATAAAAGAGAGAGATTCTTAAATTTGAGTTAGAATACCTCTCTTTTTTTATACACTTCTATACAAAATTCCTAAAATATAATCAGTAATTCACAATTATACTTTACTTTTTTCTGAATATTCGTTCTTTTGCCGGCATTTAATCTACTAAAAATCGTAAATATATATATTAATTCAGTGGATATCTTAATAATATTGTCCAAATGTGTACAATAAAATAGCTCAAAGCTTTATATATAAACGTTTTATATATAAAGCTACTTAAAATCAGAATGTTTTTTGTTAATAATGTTGATTTACTGAATTCTGTCTATAACTTACTTCTAAATGTTAATAAAATGTGGGTTATTTTATAGCGTATGTGGAAATCATGTTAATAATTTAAGCTAGACTACCATTAATCTTATATACACTTTCACTCATCAAAATGATGCTGATTATATGTAGGTTAAGTAATTCAACTTTATGATATTTTGTATATTTAGAGCGACGTAAAACGCAATAAATACATTTCCAATAAGTGTTTTTTTCGATTTTTTATGGTTCTATGACTTTGCAGACACTGTTATTACTGAGTTTGTAAGCCATTTTTCATAAGTATAATAGTTTTATCTTTATATTCTTTTTATATAAAAGATATATATTATATTAGGTTTTAACGTACTATCCGAAAAATGCACATCTCTTACTTATCTAAAAAATAATAGTCTTTCACTAAGTAAAAAATAAATTTAAATACGTGAAGATACTGATAGTATTATTTTAGAAAAGATGTGTAATCAGTATGAAAAGGAAAATTAGTTCAAATAGAATCATTATCAGTATGAGCTAAAGGGAAAAGATGTATTAATTGCTCAGACAACAATTATACGCTGGGTTTATCCATATAGACCTTAATTAGAAGAGACAATACAATATCATCTTAAATGAACAAACAACTCATGAGGAGTCGATAAAACCTATATTAGAGTAAAAAGACAACTTATTTTGTCGAACAAGTCTGTCTAAGATCAAAAACACTTTATGAATAAAGTGTTTGGTTTAGTTTCATAAGCTAAAAATGTAGAAAAAATTTCTACTCTATGTTTTTATAATTTAATTTTGTATCAGAACCATACAAAATTAAATTATAAAAATTATGGAAAACATTTGAAGTTTACAAGATTCCCTTTGTATATTGAAAATATGCCAAGCTTTCTAAAGAAATGACAATAAATATAGAATACTATATTTAATAAATCTTGTTTTAGAAATTAAAATTAAATAAACCTTGCAAAGTCTCAAAAAATAAAAAAGTTATCTCTGGCATGGGAATGGAGGGATTTTATAGGGTTTATTACTCTTTAGAATGTCATAGATAATATAACACAACTTCCTAGCTACAGCTCCTATACAAACATAATAGTGTTTTCCTTGATTTCGTTTCTTTTCATAAAAAGCTTTTAATACAGGGTCATGTTTATAAGCAGTAATAGCCGCTTGAAATAATGCTCTACGTAGATGGGAGGAGCCACGTTTGGACATAGACATACCAGTTGATTCGTATTGACCTGATTGAGAAATAGTGGCATCAATACCGGCATAAGCCACAAGTTTAGAAGGCTTGTCAAAGCGGCCTATATCCCCAATCTCACTTAATATGGTGGCACCTAATATAGGACCAATACCCGGAATAGTAGTGATTGGTGTATCTAAGTCACTTAATAGTTGAGACATTTGATTCTCACATTCTCTCAACTGAGTTTCAATAAAGCGGATTTGCTCCATCAACATTTTTAATTGAAATGAGAAAGCATCTTTACAAAAGGTGACACCAAATGAGTTTGAGGCTAATTCCATCAGTTGATTGGCTGTTTTTTTTCCAAGTCGGCAACGACTTGCTTGCTCAATTATTAGTGTCAAATCATCAATAGACAGTCTTTCATAATCGCTAGGAGATGTATAGTCAATTAGGAGCTGTGAAGACGTTTTGCCAAAGACATTAGAGAAAATACTTTGATATTCTGGAAAGGTTTGATCTAACACGACAAGCGCCTTGCGTTTTAAATCACTTATATTACGTACAAGAGAATTACGAAACCGGCTTAGTTGTTTTAAAGCGAACATTTTCTCGTCTACGAGTGGAGTTTCAAGGAAGCGGCCAAATCGTATGACATCGGCAATCATAGTGGCGTCAATGGCATCTGTTTTTCTCTTTCTAATTTCTGTTCCCTTTCGCCATGCATTGGTTTGGAGTGGATTCAGTACAATCACAGAAAAACCATGATCTAGTAGAAAAGAATAGACAGCTATCCAATAGTGACCGGTGGCCTCCATCCCGATTGACAGTTCTGTCGGAGAACTAATGTATCGGTAAAGCCAAGTTAATAAAGCTTGTCCACCTTCTTTATGATTGTGGAAAGGAAATGGCTTGGTAATAGGTTTCCCAGTGGAATCAATGATGGAAGCATAGTGCTTGTGTTTGGCAATATCAATACCTAAGTAGAACATAGTATACACCCCTATTTTGATGATTTTTAGATAGTGTTATCCTCCCCTGAACTAATAAGCGCTACTACCTCGTAAGAGATACGAAGAATGACCAATGGTCATCAACATCCAACTCATTCGTAAACTACTTATTAGACAGAGGTACCAATCTTTCAATCGAATACAAGGATTCAAGGTGGTGATCGGCAACACTCTATCTACAAATATAAGTATCTCATAAAGCTGGATACTCTTGGGTTTATAGGTGAATCCCATTCCTAAAAAACCTAACTTAATCATACGAGGTGGTGATATAGTGGCGATTACACAGAGAGAATTAAAAAAAGAAAAAGATATGGTAGCAAACCTATTAAGAGCCAATGGTCAGGATTATAACCATTGGCTTCATTTACATCATCAGAAATACATTGAAGAAAATCAAGATTTAGTAATGAAAGCTTTACAGGCTTATAAAGCAACATCAACAGAAGTAAAGGAAGACAGCAAGGCGAATGAATCAAGTCAGCTTAGTAATGTATAAGCATTTAAAAATGAAAAGGGAGTGAATGTATATGTCAATGTTGGAAACAGTAGCTCAAATGTTAGTGTTAGGTGATGCGATGGATGGCCTAGTTAATACAGGGGTTTCATTTATTACATGGATGCAAAGAGGAGCACAGGTTAGTACAGCAATTGTATTCTGTTTTGGCGCTTATCTATTAATATGGGGCGGTGAACGAGGAAGACATAAATGTGTTTGGTGGTTTATTGGTGGGGCAGTCGGACTCGTTATTGTAATGGGATGCCAATACTTAGCAGAAAGCGTAAATACTAATGTTAAATTTGGTCAAATCATGTTCCCGTTTCTTTGGATGAAATAGTGAAAAAATATAAATAAGGCAATGAGGAAGCTATGCAAAGGGTATGGCTTTTTTTGTTGCCTTTTTTCATTGGAATTTAAAGTGAATGTGAGAAAGGAGAAGCCATGTTTGTTATTTTTAAGAGTAGCAATGGAACAGAAATTGAGTCGGGTAAGCAATATTCGTTTCATGAAGCTTATAACTTAACGAAACGATTAGAACGTGTTTATAGAGAAGCTGGACGCCAAGAACATATTGATTTTGATTTGTTAGATGCTCATGCTAATGAAATTTATAACGGTACGTTATCACTTGGTTCGAGATATGCAGATCATATTTTTGATCACATTTCAAAAAAAATGAATGTGATGCAGTTAGATCCGGAACAAGAGGAACAAAAGAAGGAGCTGTTAGAAACGTTAGAAAGGGAAATCAATGATTCTCCTTTTCATGAAGAATATGAATATCAAGAAGAATTACCAGGAAAAAATGAGGAACCCTCCTATAGTCCACCACATGAAGTGAAAACACAAGTAAAGCCTGGAAAGGAAAATAGAAAAGGATTCAAGATTATTGCGAGTGTCATAGGAAGTGTGGTGTTAATTGGAGCTGGTGCCATATTTGCCTTTAAGTTATTCTCTTCCGAGCCAGTTTCGAGTGCAAATGCTGGTTCGGAACAATATGTGGTAAAAGGATTACAACAGGCAGCCATTCAACAGTATGGAGAAGCTGTTAAATATTTCGATAAGGTCAATTACACAGAATTAGATAAAGATAGTCAGAAGGCAGTTCTATTTACTTATTTATTAAATGGAAAGGCAAATAAGGCATTACAATATGAGCCGAAATTTGCAGAGAGTGTGGTTGCTTATTTTATTGGGATAGACAACATGAATAAAATCAATGAAATTGATGTCAAGAATGATGTGATCGACTTTGAAAAGGCAGCAGTTAATAAAAAATATGAAGAGGTAATTCAGCTCAAAGGGAAAGTCAATATGGATGGTAGGCGTGAAAAGCTCATTGTTGAAGCCTTTGTAAATCTAAAAAAATATGAAGATTGTTATTCTTTTGCCAAAACACAAGGAAATAAAAGCTTGATGAAAGAGGTTAAAGAATTAGAAAAGAGAGATGTTCAACAATCTACGATAAGCGAAGAGGAAAAGAAAGTTAAGATTGAAAAAATTGATAAAGATCTAAAGGACATCTAAGGGGGAAAAAATAACATGCCATTAAATTATGAGAATCTGTACAAAAAAATGGGGATTGTTTTTCTTGGTGGTTCATTGATATTGGGCACTACAGGTTGCAGTTGGTTTGGAAGTAAGGAATCATCAAAAAGTAAGTCAGCTATTACAAAAAAAGCAGATAAAAGTAAGCCAGAGGAAAAGAAAGAAAATCTGAACAAACAAGATTTCGAAGCAATTACAGAGAATGCAATTCAAAGTAAGGATAATGAAGTTGCTTATGTACTCGAAGAGCTGGATAAATCAAAAATTAACTTTAAAGAAAAATCTATTGTAAGTAATCTTCAAAATGGGGATGACACCACTTCTCGTGTTCTAGCACTCTTTGATAAAGAAACGACAGATAAATCAATTCAAGATACAGCAAAAGATAATGTGATTGCAGCTATTACGGATAATAAGCCACAAGTCACCGTAAACGGAGATCATTTTGCATTTGGCGATCAAAATATTGATTCTCAAGTAGCGAGTATAGGGGATATTCTTCCAACAGAGAAGAAACCAGACGCAATTGTGAACCCACCAATTACACCGGAAGGTGAGAATGGTAATACGGAAAATACAGGGACAGAAAAACCAAAACCACCTATAGAGCCACCAACAGAACCGGAGAAACCAACAAATCCAGAGAAGCCAACAGAACCGGAGAAACCAACAAATCCAGAGAAACCAACAGAACCGCAGAAACCAACAGATCCAGGTAAACCAACAGAACCGGAAAAACCAACAGATCCAGGTAAACCAACAGAACCGGAAAAACCAACAGAACCGGAAAAACCAACAGAACCGGAAAAACCAACAGATCCAGAGAAGCCAACAGATCCAGAGAAACCAACAGATCCGGAAAAACCAACAGATCCAGAGAAGCCAACAGATCCAGAGAAACCAACAGATCCAGAGAAACCAACAGATCCAGAGAAGCCGACAGAACCAGAGAAGCCGACAGAACCAGAGAAGCCAACAGATCCAGAGAAACCAACAGATCCAGAGAAACCAACAGATCCAGAGAAACCAACAGATCCAGAGAAGCCGACAGAACCAGAGAAGCCGACAGAACCAGAGAAGCCAACAGATCCAGAGAAACCAACAGATCCAGAGAAACCAACAGATCCAGAGAAACCAACAGAACCAGAGAAGCCAACAGATCCAGAGAAGCCGACAGAACCGGAAAAGCCAACAGATCCAGAGAAGCCGACAGAACCGGAAAAACCAACAGATCCAGAGAAGCCGACAGAACCGGAAAAACCAACAGATCCAGAGAAGCCAACAGAACCGGGAAAACCAACGAATCAAGAAAAGCCAGTTCTGAAACAAAATGAAAAGATGGTAGCGAGTAAATAAAGAAAAAAACAACTGATATTGTCAAAAAGGTACTCATAAAAAGAGTACCTTTTTAATTTAAAAATAAATGTAATCTGATTTTTTAATGAAAGGGGTCATATAGATGTTTGTTAATAGTTCAAATTTAGTACAAATTTCAAGTCTAGATAAAAGTTTAATGGTGGTAGGTCGAGTGGGAACAGGGAAAACGAGGGAATTGAAGAAAATGGCTTTAAGTTTATCAAAAGTTTTAGTGTTAGATCCATTGAAGGAATACGAAGAATTAGAGAAGCAAACAGAGGGGCATGTGACTTTACAATATTTAGATTGTGAATCAAATGAGGGATATAGGAATTTTAAAATTACAGAAGATGTGATAAATATAGCTAAACAATTTGAATATGTAATTGTAGATGAAACCAATTATTTATGTCAGGAAGATTTTATATACTTTCTTCAACAAATGAAGGATTTCGATATAAAAGTAATAGCGAGTTTTCAACAAATGCCAACAGATGCTCAAATTACTAAGAAATTTCGATACATCATATCTTTAGATGTAACGAATGATTTTGACAAGATAACAGAGTATGAAAAATATAATTATGATTCGGGTTTTGGTTTTAAGAAGTAAAGAAAAAATTAACTAGTTGTTTAATTTCTATTTAGGGAGGAATATAGAGGTGGAAAAATGGATATCACGTGGGGCTAAGGTAAGTTGGGGAATTTATATATTATTAGCAGCAATAGGTATTGGTCATATGATTTGGGGAATCAATGCTTTTGGTGATGCGTGGACAAAAAAGCATACGGTAATAGCGTTCATAGTTTTTGGTACATTTTATATCTTAATACTGATGCTTGAAATAGGAATTATGAATAAGAAGTTGACTAAAAAAGCATTATTATTGGAAGTACCATTGTTGATTGTAATTACAATTGGTTTACTTGACATAATGATGCTTTTAGAAGAGCATCCCATACGAGGACTTACGTTTTTAGTAGCACTTTTGATGTCCACACCGTTTGTATTTATCTTTCTTCGAATGGGATACAAACAATGGAAATTTTATAACGAATTAGAGGTTTTATTAGAGAAAGGAGAGCAAAAATGACAGAACTACTTACACAATTGATGATTATAATTGGAATGATGGTTCTTGTTTTTATTGTGTATACAGTCTCTTTACAACAAGTTACACAAGATATTGTACGTGAACTACTAAATCAGAAAGAAATAGAAAGAAAAAGTGTGGAAAATAATAAAAAAGATACCATTCAAATGAAAAGTTAGAGTGAACTGAGGTGATTTTCTGATATGTATAATGAAAAGATATCAATCAAATATAAATTAGCTGAAAAAGAAGTACTCATTCCATTGAGTGCTTTTTTGTTTGTTGGAATGTTTTTAATCGCTAATTTTTTACTTAACTTATCTTTAGAGCTGATAGAAACAACATTTAGTGATTTATTGCACCCCAAACCATTTCATATGGAGATAGGATTTCTTTTTCAAATGCCGATTGCAGAGCATCCAATTTACTACATGCTTGTTTTCCTTGTAGTGATTGGAACCATTGCAAGAACGGTGTACAAATTGAAATCTTCCTTTAAAAACTTAAATAATCATCAGAAAGGATCTAGTCGTTTTACAACAGTTGAAGAGTTGAAAAAGCAATACCGAGCTGTACCAGAACGAGAGGAATCATTTAAAGGTGGCGGTGGTGTTGTTATATCTCGATTAGGTGACAAGGTATTTATTGATGATAGCCCGGTAAATAATTTAATCATTGGTACAACACGGTCTGGTAAAGGGGAAACTTATGTATTTCCTACAATTGATGTCTATTCTAGAGCGGAACATAAACCATCCTTAATTTTTAACGATCCAAAAGGTGAGCTCTTCAGTGCATCGAAAGAAACACTGGAAGAACGAGGCTATCACATTGAAGTTTTGAATTTGTTAAACCCACTCGATTCTATGAGCTACAACTTGTTGCAGCTCGTCAAAGATGCCTATAAAGATGGGGATTATTCAACGGCACAGGCATTATGCAAAACACTCTCACACACTTTGTATTACAACCCAACTGTAAAAGATCCTTTTTGGCAACAGTGCGCTATGAGTTTGTGTAACGCCATGATTTTAGCAGTCACAGATAAATGTATTGCGGAAGGTACAGAAGAAAAAATCACAATGTATGCAGTTGCAAATATGTTATCAGAACTTGGTTCGAAAGAGGTAATCGTAGATCCGGAAGCAGATCCACAAAATGCATTAGATTTATACTTTGAAGGCTTACCAGCGGATAGTGTTGCGAAAATGCAATATGCAACCTCAAACTTCTCGAAAGGAACGACACGAGGCGGAATTTTCACCCAAACAATGAACGGACTTTCTATTTTTACATTTGATGAAATCGCTAAAATGACAGCGAAAAATAGTGTGGATTTAAAACGTGTAGGTTTTGGAAAAACGATAAAAGGAAAAGTCACACCTAGAAAACGAGTAGAAATTGTATTTCCAGATGGTTCAAAGGAGTCTATTAAAGCAGATATTAAAGGACGTTTTGCATTAGATTTTAAGAAAGTAATAAAAATTGGCGATACCATTCAATGTAATGAAAAGGGAAATAAGAAAAAGAAAACATCTATTTCCATTACGAAAATAGATGAAAAGACGGGTCATACAGAATTTGAAGTAATAGAAGAAAATGAAGATATACAAGTAATAACAGTAGATTATTTCGATAAACCAATTGCTATTTTTATGATTACACCTGATTATGATACTTCAAATCATGTCATTGCTTCTATTTTTGTAAGACAGCTCTACTTCATATTAGCTAAGGGTGCATCCCTTGCTAGGGATAATGAGTGTCATCGTGAAGTAGTTTTTTTACTTGATGAATTTGGCAACATGCCGAGTATAGAGGGAATGGCAACGTTAGCAACGGTTTGTTTGGGAAGGAATATCCGTTTTAATCTTATCATTCAAGCATATTCACAACTGAAAAATAAATATGGTGAGGATGCAGATACCATTGATGGAAACTGTGGGAACACCATCTACATTCTAACAAACGATCAAGAAACAGCCGAAAAAGTGTCCAAAAAACTGGGGAATAAAACAATTAACCTACCTTCCCGAAGTGGAAAAGGTCTTTCTACTGATAAAAATAAAACGGAAGGTCTAGATCAACGACCATTGTTAACACCGAATGAACTAATGAGTTTTAAAGAAGGGGAAAGTGCCGTTATTCGTGTGATAAAACGTCAAGATAATGAGCGGAAACGAATTAGACCACGACCAATTTATAATACAGAAGAAACAGCCTTAAAATATAGATGGGAATATCTCGGAGTAGAATTTGATACAGGTAAGTCCATTTTAGACATAGATATTGACTCCCTACATGATGATGTAGAACCTAAAGAACTCATTGTTGATTTTCTTGGAGAAAGAAAGGAAGAACAAAGTGAGAAAGAAACATCAGAACAAGAACAAGAAGTTTTTTCACCAGTAGAGACACCGCAGCCAGTAGAAGAACCAACAATGATGGGAATTGATGAAGATATTTCGGAAGAGGCATTTCAGCAGGTAGATAGCCCGTTTGATTCCCTCTCCATTGAAAATTGGAAAGAAAAAACGGTTAATGAATTTTTCGAATCTGATTTAGCGGTTTTGAAACTGGTTGATAAGTTCTTTTTAGCACAGTTAGGGAAATCAATAGATGAGGTTGGAAATCAAGAAATGGGCGAGTTTTACAGTGAATTTCAAATGTTAGCTCACAATGACCACATCGACAAAAGTGTTTATCAAGCAGTCGAAAACAAGATTAATCGAATCTTGCGTGATTTAGAAGAAAAAGAACAAGTAACAAGTTAAAAAGCACTCAAATAATTGAGTGCTTTTTTGATTCCAAACATAAAGGAGGAAGAGGGAATGTGTGTACCGACAATAACGGATAAAATGCAAATGATTTTAGATAGTTACTCGCCGTTTGTAACAGAAGAGAATGAGGTCATTCTTGGTCTAGAAGATGCGGTTCTTTTCCTTTCAGTAGATCGGGAACAAAAAGGGAAATTGATTATTCGTATCGACAGACTAAATGAAAGGGTGAATTGGACAGCAAAGGAAGTATTAGGGCAGTAGTAAGCAAGAGAGGAGGATAAATGGTGAAAGATGAAGAGATTTTAAAAACTATAGAAGCGTTCTCGGATTATCTTCAAGTAGGAGACATCGTGAATTATGTATTCCGTTGGATAGGATGGTTCATAATTGTAGGTTTATCTTTAATTGTAGATGCTTTAGAAGGTGTCACAGATGCCATACTGGGGATTAAAGGATTCTTTAATTCACCGGAAATACAAAATTTTGTTGATATGTTATATCCATTGTTTGTCGTTCTTTTAGCCATATCATTTTTATATATTGGCTACATGTTCATTATGAACAAACAAATGAACCGTTCTCAAATTATCATCAATATTTTTGTAACACTGAGTGTACTTTGTTTATTAAGTACTGGTATGACAAAGGTTGATAAGTTCACCGATGATGCCATAGCAGTTGTAAAATCAGAACAAAAGGGTTCTTTAAGTGATGAAATTATTAAGAAAAACATAACGGATATTGCAGTAATAGATCAAAATGGATGGAAAAAGAAAGAAGATATGAATCCGAAAAATAATATTCCTGAAAAGAATATTAGACAAATAGATATTACCGAAAAAATAGATAAGGATTTTGCGTTCACAAAGGATAAAAATTTATCGGATGATGGTCAGAAAATTTTGCAGAATAAAAGAGTAATGGATGCGTTAGGAGTTGCATCTTTAGCTGAATTAAAAGATGGATGGTTTGATTTCTTTCCCGAAAAGTATTATCGCTGGCATTGGAATTTTTGGAACATATTCTTTACTTTACTGATAACTGGCGCAACTTTGTTATTAGTAAGTATTAAGTTAGCTAGATTATTTTACGAATTGGCATTTAACTACTTGTTAGCGAACATATTAGCACCAGCGGATGTTGCAAATGGTCAAAAATTAAAAGCGGTGTTATCGAATATCCTCAATATATTTATAGCAACGATTATGATATTCCTATCTTTGAAGCTATATATAATGGGAACGGCGTTTCTCCATGACAAATTAAATGGTGTACCGTATCTGATTGCATTAGCCGCATTTAGTATGGCAGTTCTAGATGGTCCAGCAGTCGTAGAAAGGTTATTCGGTATAGATATTGGATTAAAGAGCAGTTGGGGCATGTTAGCAGGTGGTATAGCAGGCGGTTTCGCACTTGGTAAAGGAATTGGCGCTCTTGCAAACTCAAAACCAATGAAGAGTCTAGGGAATATGATTGGAAAAGGGGCGAAAGGTGCAGCAGAAGGAACGGGTGTTGCAGCAGCTAAAACGGCAAGTGCAGCAGCGATGGCAACAGGTGGCATGGCTGGTCTTATAAGTGGCTTGAAAAAAGGGAATGAGTCTGAAAATAAAGAGTCCTTGCAAGATCAAATGAAAAAAGCGGATCAAAAAAAAACACAAGGCAATGATGTAGCAAATAAGGAAAAGGAAAAAGGGGACTTAAATAAGGAAGAAAATAAAGAGAATGGTGGTGTTCCATCTATTCAAGAAGATATGAAAAAAGAAGGGAATGAAAACCCTGGGATGGCAAATGGGCAAGAATCGGGAACAACAAGTCTTCAAGATGAAATGAAAGAAGCTGGAAAAGCAAATGGAGCGAGTGAAGGAAATCCAACAGCAGGAACAGCAAGAACAGCAAGACAAGGAGCGAGTGGAGGAAATCCAACAGCAGGAACAGTAAGACAAGGAGCGAGTGGAGGAAATCCAACAGCAGGAACGGTAAAACAAGGAGCGAGTGAAGGAAATCCAACAGCAGGAACGGTAAAACAAGGAGCGAGTGAAGGAAATCCAACAGCAGGAACAGTAAGACAAGGAGCGAGTGAAGGAAATCCAACAGCAGGAACGGTAAAACAAGGGGCAAGTGAAGGAAGTCAAACACCAGGAACAGTAAGACAAGGGGCAAGTGAAGGAAGTCAAACAGCAGGAACAGTAAGACAAGGAGCAAGTGAAGGAAGTCAAACACCAGGAACGGTAAGACAAGGAGCAAGTGAAGGAAGTCCGGCACCAGTAGAAACATCAAGACCAGCACCAAGCGGAAATAGCCCGGCACCAATGGAAACATCAAGACCAGTATCAAGTGGAAATAGCCCGGCACCAATGGAAACATCAAGACCAGTATCAAGTGGAAGTAGCCCGGCACCAATGGAAACATCAAGACCAGTATCAAGCGGAAATAGCCCGACACCAATGGAAACATCAAGACCAGTATCAAGCGGAAATAGCCCGGCACCAATGGAAACATCAAGACCAGTATCAAGTGGAAGTAGTCCGGCACCAGTGGAAACGCCAAGATCAGTGCCAAGTGGAAGTAGCCCGGCACCAGTAGAAACATCAAGACCAGCACCAAGCGGAAATAGCCCGGCACCAATGGAAACATCAAGACCAGTATCAAGCGGAAATAGCCCGGCACCAATGGAAACATCAAGACCAGTATCAAGTGGAAGTAGCCCGGCACCAATGGAAACATCAAGACCAGTATCAAGTGGAAGTAGTCCGGCACCAGTGGAAACATCAAGACCAGTATCAAGTGGAAGTAGTCCGGCACCAGTGGAAACGCCAAGATCAGTGCCAAGTGGAAGTAGCCCGGCATCAGTAGAAACATCAAGACCAGTACCAAGTGGAAGTAGCCCGGCATCAGCCGATATTGTAACGGTGACACATAGTAGCCCGATTATTCCTTATGAAAGTGATAAAGAGGTGGCGGCTAGTAGAAGCCACGAAACACGGACATTAGGACAATATACAACGGATAAAGTTAAACATACGACATCATCCATGAAACAAAAAGTAAGAGGAGTGCAAGAACGAATTAATACTTCTGAGACGGTACAGAATACAAAGCGTTTTTATCAAATGGGTCAAAATACGGGTAAAAGTTGGAGAGATATCGTGAGCAAAAATAAAAAGAATACGGATAAAGAATAAGCGTAATCGTACGCTTATTTTTTATTGTCGAAAAGGAGGGAATCCCGATGAGAAGCTATCGGATTCCGAAGGAAATCAGTACAGAATTACGGATTAATAAAGTGCTTTATTTAATAGATTTCTTTTTATTAATTGGTTTATTAGTTGTAACGATGATTCTTAGGAACTTCGTACATGAGACCTTTCAGTTACCATTTATTATTTTCATGGTAGCTATTGCAATTATCATGATATGGCGACCAAGTACGAATCCTCAAAAACGAATGTATGAAGTGTTGATTATTACATTGCTAAGAAGAAAAGGCGCATATTGTGCCATTGATAACGATCAATAAGGGAGGGATCACATATGGCGTTATTCAGTGAAAAAGATGTAGAGAAAGAAAAGCCGAAACAAATAGAAAGACCGAAAAAAAAGGCATTTCTTTTTAACGAAAAAAATGTAAAGGAATCAATTTCTGAACCAAAAGAAATTGTTAAGGTAGTGCCCAACGAAAAGAAAGAGGAAGAGGAAGAAAAACCAAAAGTAGAAACAAAAGTAAAAAAACAGAAAAAGGAAAAGCCGAAGAAAGATGTTTTGAAAAAGAAAAACCCAAAACTTTTAGGCTTTTTCTCTAGAAAAAAGAAAGAAGTACCACCAAAGGTAAAGAAAAATATTGCGGAAATTATGCAAATCGTAGACATGACGGAGGATGGAATATTTGAGCTAAAAAATGAGGGGTTTTTAGAAATTCTTCAAGTCGAAGGTGACGATATGTTCTCTAAGAATAGCGACGAACAAGCATTTGTTATTTTCTCACATGCTTATTTTTATCAAGCCTACAAACAGTCAATTAAACTTGTTTTTTTAAACTTCCCATGTCAAACAACCGAACAACAACGATATATAGAGAAGAAAATTAAAGAATGTACCAGTCCTTTGTATGAACGAATTTTAAATCAGAAGTTAAAAGAACTTCAGTTTTTAGAATGGGGAAGAACAAATCGGGAAGCCTTCTTATTTATTTACGGAGAAACGGAATTGATCGTAAAAGAACGTGTGGATGCAGCAAAACGATATATCAAGCGCTCTACCGAACTATTAGAGGTGGATGAAGAGAAGAAGTTAGAGCTTATGTTTAAATTGTTTAATCAAAACGCAAAATTGGGAACGAAAAATATATGGTAGTGAGGGGGAAACAATATGTTTGCGTTCAAAAGTAAAAAGTCGAAAAAAGAAAAACAAGAAGAACTAAAAAAGAAAAAAGGTTACAACCCTTATTTAGTAGCTAGAGTTCAGCCACAAGGGGGAATCAGTTTTAAAGAAAGTTATGTGCAAACAGGTGATGGATTTGCTACTTGTATTCATATCTATGATTATCCAACAGAGGTAAATGATTTCTGGCTAGAGCAAATTATGAATATGCCAAATGTGATCACAACATTAGATGTAATGAGTGATGATCGAAAAGAAGTCGTTGAATCGATTAATAAATCCATGAGTGAACAAAGTGTAAGGCATGATACAGCAAAGGATAATATAGATCGGATTGATGCAAAAAATGAATTTTTAGAGCTGGAAGCTCTCTATACGGATTTGAAACAAGGTGAGGTCATGAAACGTATTCATATCCGTATCTATGTTTCCGCTAGAACTTTAGATGAGCTAGAAAAACAAGTAAAAGAAATCATGGAAACATTAGAGTCTTATAATTTTCGAGGAGCTGTCTTTTTAAATGAACAAGAGTATGAATGGGATGCACTCGTAACGAGCTTTGATACACAAAAAAATTATGTGAACCGAAGAAAAGGAAAAGAAATTCCGGCAGTCAGTTTGGCTGGTGGATGTCCATTTCACTATTCTTATTTGAACGATCCATACGGTACGTATTATGGGACAACGAAAACAAAAGGAAATGTTATTTTTGATATTTTTCATAAAGACAAACAAAGAAAGAGTTATAACGGTGTAATGGTTGGAAAACCTGGTGCTGGAAAATCAACCTTACTAAAAAAGAAAGCCGTGGATTATGCAAGTAAGGGACATTTTATCCGTATTTTTGATATTGTAGGTGAATTTGAGGAAACAGTACGTGACTTAAATGGAAAAACAATTGCATTAGATGGATCGCAAGGTCAAATTAACCCACTTCAAGTGTATAAGACAGCAGAAAGTGAGGAAGTTAGTTTCATTCAGCATTTATCCAAAGTGACAACTTTTTATCGCTTTATTGCACCAGAAGCAAAAGATGATGAAATTAAAGAGTATGAAAATTTGCTTCGAAAATTATATATTCGTATGGGATTATGGAATGATAAAAAGGGAGCAACAAATGAAATTACAACAAGAAAACCGAAAGAATACCCTATCTTCTCTGATTTTTTGAATTTTGTTCGTAACGAGTTATATCAAGATGTAGAAAGTAAAAAACACCATGAAAATTTAGGAGACAGTAGAATCCATCGTTTAGAATTAATTGAATTAAATCTTATGAACCTAGTAGAAGTGTATGCACAATTATTCGATGGACATTCTACAATTGAAGATTTCAAGAAAGAACAAGTTGTATCTTTTTCCTTACGGAATATATCCAGTTCTAAACCAGAAGTGTTTCAGGCGCAAATCTTTAATGTGTTAAATCTTCTTTGGGATGAAATGATTTCAAATGGTGCTCCTCAATTAAGAGCCTTTAACAAAAAGCAAATTGCTTTTGAAGATGTCATTCGATATTTCATTATTATTGACGAAGCACATCATATTATCAACACGCGAAAAGAGAGTGCTCACGCTTTACAATTTTTAATTAAATTTAGCCGAGAAGACCGAAAATATTTTGCTGGTCTTTTATATGCAAGTCATACAATTCGAGATTTTGTACCCGAAGGATCTTCACAAGAAATGATTGATGAAATTAAAAAGCTATTTGAACTTACACAGTACAAATTTATCATGCAACAAGATAATAACAGTTTAGATATGTTACGAAAAGTATTTGCAGGACAGTTAAGTGAAAGTGAGATTGCAGCCATTCCGCATTTGCCAACAGGGGATGTCATTTTAAGTATTGGGGCTGTAAAAAACATTCATTTTCATGTAGAAGTAACAGACGAAGAATTGATGTTATTTGGGGGAGGTGCTTAATACCATGCATCTAGTTTTAAAGATTATACCAAGGAAATGGCTCATCACTTTAGCATTAATTGTGATGGGTCTTTTTTCTTTTCTTTTACTTGGAGTTATGAGTATTTTTATTGCGGCAATGGGTGGAGAGAGTGGAACAGACGCAGGTGATATTACGTATACAGGTGAAGGGCAAGTCATGAATGTTTCACCCGAAGTTTTGAAATGGGAGCCAACCATTCGGAAGCATGCGAAAGCCTTTGGTGTGGAACCGTTTGTCGCTTTAATGCTTGCTCAAATGATGCAAGAGAGTGGAGGGCGTGGCAGCGATCCAATGCAGAGTTCCGAAGGCGCATTTAATACGAAATATTGTAAATCACCAAACTGTATTACAGATCCAGACTACAGTATTTGGGCAGGTGTACAGGAGTTTAAACATGCGATAGAAAGAGCCGGAGTAACGAGTCCAGGAGACATGGATCATATTAAAACAGCACTTCAAGCCTACAATTTTGGAACAGGATTTTTTGATTTTGTTGGTGCAAATGGTGGTAAGTATACGAAAGAATTAGCAATCAAATTTTCACAACAACAGTATCAAAAAGTAAAACATACTGGTATGTATCATTGTTTAAGACCGGAAGCCGTTCCATTTGACGCGTGCTACGGCGATATTTTGTACGTTGACGCAGTTTTAAAGTATTATCAGCCGGGTTCTGTCGTTTCTGGTGGAGGAGGAAATCCAGGAAGCGGAGGAAGTAGCGGTTCAAAAGTTGCCGATGTAGGTCGCCAATGGATAGGGCGTTCTACCTATGTATTTGGTGGAGGACGTAACACAAATGACATTGCAAGAGGGATTTTTGATTGTAGTAGTTTTGTACGCTGGGCATTCGAACAAGTAGGGATGTATACCAGCCCAATAGGAGAGGTAAGTACGGAAACATTAAATAGAATCGGTACAAAAGTATCAGCAAATGATATGAAACCGGGTGATGTTATTTTCTTTGATACCTACAAACATGACGGACACGTTGGCATTGTAATTGATAAAAACACATTCATTGGATGCCAAACAAATAAAGGTGTTTCCATTGAAGATTTAAATAATCCGTATTGGCAAAAAGTCTTTTCTGGTCATGTAAGAAGGTTCTAAAAATATGAAAAAGTAAAGGGGAAATTACAATGAAATTAATAGAAGCGCCAGTTAAGGGATTTGAAAATGCAGTTATAAAACCATCGAATTATTTGATTGAAAAAGATGGTGATAATTTTCTTTTACATCGGGAATTGAAAGCAACCGAGATAGCACACTTTATAGAGCACAATATATTTGACTATGAAGGGAAAACATATTTATGGGTGGTAGCAAATTTCCCTTCAGAAGAAGCGGCTAAAACAGGAATACAATCCTACTGGAATGCTACTAAACAACTAAACGATATTACGAAGTAAAGGAGAAAATGATATGAAAGATAAACGGAAATTCTTGTTTATTGTGTTTGCCATTTTAGTTGTAGGTGTGACAGCTTTTAATATCTATTTGAGCAAAAAATCAATGAGTGATGGCAAAGAAAAACAGTTAAAACTTTCAAATGAATTACTAACAAAACAAAATGAAGACTTAAAAAAACGACTTGATAAGGTGCTTCCTTCCGCACAAGAACAACAAAGAAGGGCGTATTTATCGACAGCCGAAACGTTTATTCAATTATCATTTCACCGAGAAAAAGAAGGGTACAGTGAGCGGAAAGAAAAAGCAAAATCCATTATGAGTGAAGAACTATTACAACAATTTTATCCAACTGATAAATACGAATTAGGAGATACGTATAAAACGAAACCAATAGAAATGAAGTTTTATTTACAAGAAAATGAACCCGATAAAGAGGAGATAAATGTGTTAGCTGAATTTATAAATGTCACGACAGATTCAACGCAAAATCGAGAAGAAAAAGTAAACAATGTGTTGCGAATCATCATAAAAAAAGAAAAGGAAACATGGCGAGTTACGAGTGTAGAAGAACTCAATATGAAAGTTTTATAACGAAAAAAGGTGGGGTGAGAGTGTGATAGGTGCAATTAGTAAGAAGAGTGAAAGAATCAATCTAAGAAAAAATAAGTCGTGGATCTACTTAGCAATTATCAGCTTTCTATTTTTGGGTTTTTTCGCTTTCTTGACATCTAAATTTTACATGCCGAACGATGAAAGATTGTTCCATACGGAAACAAATAAAGTAATTAAGTTGTCGGGAATGGGGAAATTGATTGTAGAACAAAGGGAATACAATCCACACAAAAACTTTATACAAATTCGCTTTCGGATAGAACGATATGAGGAAACAGGATTTATATTTAAGGCACAGCAAAAAGCAAATCCAGGTGTTCAGTTACCTGTCAAAGTATTGTATGAAGAGAACGGAAATTACGTAGTAGAAGTAAAGGAATTATCTCCGAATTGGGGAGCGCTAGCTTTTGATATTTATAATAAAAACAGTGAAAACGAACAAATGGATATTCGTAAATTCACACAAGATGTTAACGAATATGAAGAAGAAAATGCATCAACAAAAAGTCCGAATAAACTTGTTCAGTCGATTTTTACCGATCAAAGAAAAACAAAAGCAAATGATGAATTGTTAGCTGAAGACAAAAAAACATATGAGTTAGATTTTATAGAAAGAGACAAAAAAGATATTGAAACAAAGATCAAAAATTATGGAAAAGCAATCAAACTGGAAGAAGAAAATGCGAAGACAGTTTATGAAAAAGTAAAAGAACTAAAAGATGAAATGAAGTATCAAACCGATGCGGAAAAAACGGAAACGCAATCGAAAATAGCATCCTTAGAATCAAAAATAAAATCATCAGATAAGAACGTGGAATTGTTTAAAGGAGAACAAAAAATTGCACGAGATAAGATCAAAAAATTAGAGCAAAAGGCACAAGAAATTAATAAAAAGTAAAAATAGTCATGTCATCAGTGAGTACTCACCAGTGAAATTTGAGTACTCATTGAGTGCTCATCTGTTGGTTTTTATATCATCAGTGAGTACTCATCAGTTTAATTTGTGTCATCAGTGAGTACTCACCTAGAGGATTTTCTTGCCCCCATCGTTTCGCTAGGCTCCGCCTAGCCCCACACCCTCGGTGGGGGCAGAAACCCCTTATGCTCTTCTCACTATTTTTTGATCTCTACCCAGAATTACAGAAAGGAGCGGAAATTGTGAATCTAAAAATAAGAGATATAGATCCAGTTGCCTTAAAGAAAATAGATGAAATCGCAAAAAGGAAAGGAGTATCCAGACAAAAATTTTTGAAAGCTCAAATTGAAATGTTGGCATTTTTTCAGCAACAAAATAAAAGGGAAATGGAATTAGAAAATCTCATTGAAAAGAATATCCATATGATGAGTGATTGTTATAGCGCAATGGAAAAAATGAATGAGTTTATTCAAATGATGATGCAGGATGTTGAAAATGAATAATGCCGTTCCTGTTCAGTCTTCCGTCACACCAGGTGTTGTTTTAAAAACGAAATTTGTATTGCCAAGTTCGGATGCATTTCAGAACTATATTGATTATGTAGATCGGGAGGAAGCGAAAAGTGAAGTGAAGCTGAATCCGAAAATGTTCGAAACGTATCAAGACTATATGGGGAATTCAGAAAAGACATCGGCACTATTTACGGAACACGCAAATCGTTTAACAGAAAGTGAAAAAAAGTCCTTAAAGGAAATGTTTAAAACCGCCCATGAGAATGGAAGTATCATGTGGCAAGATGTCATTTCTTTTCATAATCCCTGGCTAGAGAAACAAGGAATTTATGATGAGAAAACAAAAACATTGGATGAAAAAAAGTTAATGGATGTAACACGGCTTGCGATGAAGGAAATGCAAAAAAAAGAGGGGTTGGAAAAAAGCTCTATCTGGTCGGCAGCCATTCACTTTAATACGGATAATATTCATATTCATGTAGCAACTGTTGAACCTTTTCCAACGAGAGAACGTGGCAAAAGAAAACCAAAAACATTGGATGCGATGAAGGGGAAAGTCGTAAATAATTTGTTAGATCGAAAGCAGGAACAAAAACAAATTAATGATCTGATTCGAAACAATATGGTGGGAAAGAAAAAAGAGGATTCCGTTTTTGATTGGCGCAATCAACATTTGAAACCGTTGTTTTTACGAATTTATAAACAGTTACCAAGTGATAAAAGACAGTGGCAATATAGCTACAATACAATTCAACCATTGAAGCCGGAAATTGATGAATTAAGCAGTCGATATATTCAACATCATCATAAAAAAGATTACGATCAGTTTCTCCAAAAATTAGATAAAGAAGTGCAAGTTTTTAAAGAAGCATATGGGGAAGGAAAGTATGATAAGAAGCAATATGAAAATTATAAAACGAATAAAATCAATGACCTATATAAAAGAATGGGGAACGCCTTTTTACAAGAAATGAAGGCATATGATAAAGAACAAAAGAGAATCCATCACATGAAAAAGTCAAAGCCGTTTCAAAAATTTCAACAGAATGTATCTATTCAGTATTCTATGAGGAAAGTGGAACGTGCTTTTAAAAGTGAATATGAAAGCTGGAAGAACCAAAAGTATTATGAGCGTTTGCAAAAAGAAAGTGCATACCAAAATGAGAGGGGTTATTAAATGAGTACAATTAGAAGACAGGTAACGATGGATCAAGAGACAGAGGATTATTTAAAGGATTACATGGAGGAACACGGAATTCGATATACAGGGGAAGCAATGGGAAGAATTTGCAAGGAACATGAAGCAGCCAAAAATACAGAATGGTCATTAAATTATATAACGGAAGTGGTATCGAATAACTTACACGATGTGTTAAAAAGTGAGCTAACAAAAATTCGTCTTGGTGCCAATAGTGCGGATAGAAATACGCAAATTTTAATTGAGTTATTAAATGGTTATTTCTTTTTAGAGGGCGTAGATAGCCTTATTACAACTGATAAACAAGAGATGGGAAGTGTGAAGATAGCAAAAGAAGTCGTAGCGGAACGAATTAGTCATGCGAGACAAAAACGCATAGATCATGAGGCATCAAAGAACAATGTAACGTAAGCTACATTGTTTCTTTTTATAAAAAAACAGGAGGTTATTTAGATGTTATTATTTCGTGAAGATATCGCATTAGGAGTCATTAAAGAAATTGGAGAAGATGAAATTGTGTTACTTGTAAAAGAGGAAGAACTAACAATTAAAATTACAAGAGAACAAGTGAGAGAACTGGCAATCCATGTCATGAATCAAGAAAATATGTTAGTTCCGGTTAATGTAAAAACTCATGAGCTTTTCTTTGATACAGCTGAGAGATGGAATGAAGAAGAAATGGAGGAATTGCAAAGAGCGAGTGAAAGAGTAGGAGAAGATCATGAGTAACAGTTATAAGAAAAAGTATCAAACGAAATCACCGGAAGAAAAGAAAGAAGCGGTGCAAGCTTTAACAAAAAAGATGGAAAAAAGCGTAGAAGGTTATTTTCGTACACCAGGAGATTTAAAAGATTATTTAACGTTTATGGCAAAGTTTTATCGCTATTCACCATCTAATATTTCATTAATACAGAGTCAATTCGAGGGAGCCAGGGCAGTGGGTTCCTTTTCTTTTTGGAAAGAAAAAGGATTTCCGGTTAAGAAGGGTGAGAAAGGAATTAAAATCCTTGTTCCAAACCGAACTGTAGCAAAATTTAAAGACAAAGAAGGCACTTGGAAAACAGTAACTAAAGCAAGTGAGGAAGAGAGAAAACAAATCGAATCTAAAAGTGTAGAAGTGATACCTGGTCGCTTATATTTTGCTGTCGGTCATGTGTTTGATGTGTCCCAAACGAACGCAAAAGCGGAAGATCTCCCTCGTATTTTTCCGAATCGTTGGCTAGAAGGAAGTGTAACAGATTACAAGAGTTTGTACAGAGGAATGGAAGCCGTTGCGGAAAAGAACGGTGTGAAAATTATTGCACCAAAAGCAGAGTTGGGTGTTGCAAAAGGTGTGAGCTATACCTTAACAAAAGAGGTTGCTTTGAATCCTAGAAACAGTGAATTACAAAATGTAAAAACACTTCTTCACGAATTGGCGCATGCCAAACTTCATACAGCAGAGACACATATGAACTACACAGCACCAGAAAAAGAGTTCCAAGCAGAAATGACGGCTTATGCAGTTTCTTCTTATTTTGGGATTGATACGAGCGAATATTCTTTGGGGTATTTAGCGAGCTGGACACAAGGAAAAGAAATGAAAGATAAAACGAAATTGTTAAAAGAAGTACATGAAACTTCAATTGAATTTATCGGAACAATTGAAAGCACGTTGGAAAAAGAAAAAGAAAAAACAAACGAAAAAGGAGTAGATCATATGGCAAAACAAGTGACTGAAAATAAAGATGGAAATGTAAGAGACAATTTCGAAATTTTAACAGGCATTCAACAAAATGCGCAGCGACTTATTGATGAAAGACTAGGATTAAATTTTGAAAAACATTGGGAAAACTATGAAATTCAACTTTCAGAAGATAGTCGTGTATTAGAAGAAATAAACCCTAATGTTCGTTTGAATTTAAGGGAGATGGAACAGATCGTTTATGAATTTGGTACAAACAGAGAACAAGATGCACTTAAAAAAATTACAGATACGTTAGAGCCATATTATGAAGCTGATTTGTTAGGAGATAGTTTCAATGATATACCACTTGCTAGGGTTTCGTTAGATCGTGAAAAGAGTTTAAAAGTCGATTGTGTTAATGAGTATGTGAAAGAAAACCATAAGGATTTTTGGTTTCAAAATTCAGTGAGCCTAGCTTTGAATGTAATTAATCACCGAATTTCAACAGCGCATAAAGAAGTAATGAATAATGATATTGAATATAAAGGACTATATCCAAAAGACGAATCAGAAGTGATTTATTGCCAAGAAACAGGTAAGCCATTACAGCAAAATGAAGAAGTTTTTCATGTTGAGGGTCATGGATATACAGTAGCAGAAGAGGCAAGTTTTAAAGGTCTAGATAAAGAGGATGGGTATTATACAACGATTGAATATGAACATGTAGAAGAAAAAATACTTGCACCAATTGGACTAGAAAAAAGCGATCAACCTAGTCTTGTAAATGAAAAACAGAATGGAAAAAATATTTTACTAGTGGAATACATGAGTTTAAGTAATACGACACAAGAGCTTGTTTCTGTTGCAGAGTTAAGGGAACAAGCAGATAGGAACCGTGCGTTTGAACCTGTAGAAGGTGCAGAGAAATTGAGTGATAAAGAATTTATTGATGCATTTAACGAGGCGAATCAAGAAAAATATGCAGCACTAAATCAGAATGAAATTAATCGACCAACTATGCTAGTTCAATGGAGCGACAACGAAACTTTTAAAAATAATCAACTGATCCCATTTGGAGAAGCCAATGAAAAAATGGCTGAAGTCATTTCAAGTATTGAAAAAGCAAGAGAAGAAGCTAAAGAAAGAGGTCAAACCATCCCTTACGATCAAGCTCGTTATCATATTGCCATTCCAAAAGAAGTTGATAGGGATTTTGGGAGAATGGAGCTTGTGAGTATGGATCGTATGAATATGGGAGATGGGGACTACAAGACACCGTATGAACAAGTATTAAACGAGAAAAGGTATCTATCGGATGAAGTGAAACAAGCGTTACGAGATGAGGTAGTGAATCATAGAAATAACAAAGAAATACCGATGGAAAAAGAACAAGAAAATCCATTAGAAAATTCGAAAGAGATACCCAACCATTTAGTTACAATTGAAGTGTTGGCGAAGGATATGCAAGATGAAGAGGTTGCACGAATCCACATGATGGATGCCGTTACGAAAGATATAAATTATTTATCTGTATGGAATCAAGATAAAACAGATCCGGAAGATTTATATGTTTCCCTAATGGAAAAGAACGGGAAACGTGAAAATGTCTATTTGGATAATATTTTGAAGCCAGATTTATATGAAAAAGTTCAAAATTCTATTTTTGATGGAAGAGGAAATTTATCATTTGTCATTCATGAAAAGGATGCAAATATGAGTCTAGATGAAATCGTAAAAGATGAACGGTATGGACTCTTAGTTGATAAAGCGGAGGCACAAAAAGATCACTCATTTAATGAAAAAGAAGTGGAACTGTATAAAGAAATGAAGAAGGATGGATATGCACCTATTGTCTCTTTAGATCAACAAATTCAACCTTCAAAAGAAAAAGAATCAACTACATTAGATAAGGACTTAAGCCGAAAATTCGAAGCATACAGACGTTCACAATATGAAGAAACACCAGATAATATTGATAGTATTGTCACTCGTGTGAAAGCTGAGGAGCGGTATTATACAACAAAGTATGTTTCGATTGATAATGAGCTGGTAAGCCAGGAACACGTTGTGAAATTAGAGAACCAGGTGAATGAGAAGCTTGGGAAAGAAGGAATAACGGTGAATCAGTCTACAACTTCAAAGGAAATGGATGTAGATAAAAAATTTCAGCCTTTAAACGGAAAACAAACGAATAATAAAGAAAAAGACAAGGAGCCAGAGCCAGGTAATGTAGAACAGTCGAAGGCTACAAAGAAATCAAGTAGAAAAAAAGAAACAATGGAAATGGAACGATGAAAAATTTTATAAATGGTAAATCAGATTAAATCATTTTTTGTTACTCAATTGAGAAACGGAAAGTGATTTTTTTATATCTAAAAATGAAAGAGGGTAAAAGGAAAAGCCCTCTTTCTCATTTGTAAAACGAAAGGAGCGAATGTCATGAATGTATTGCTGTTTGGGGGCTGTATGTTCCTTGTAGCTGTCTTTTTGAACATGTTGTTATTATTCGGTCACAGAGTAATGAAAAAGCGGAGAAATAAGAAATGGAAGCGTGAAACTGAAATTACAGATTAATAGGAGGTATTACGTATGGGGAAAACATTGTTTATTGCAGAAAAGCCGAAAGTAGCTGTTGAATTATTAAAATCACCTAGATTTAGAAACTCACAAAAGCATCCAGGAAGCAAGCCATATTATGGCTACTATGAAAATGAAAATTACATTATTAGTTGGTGCCGAGGGCATTTATTAGAACTAAAATATCCGGAGGAAATGGATGAAAGATACAAAGAATTTAATTTTAATCACTTGCCAATTATTTTAGAGCCGGAATATAAAGCGAAATCAGATAGTCTTGAACAAATTGAAATACTGGTTAAGTTGTTAAATCGTCCCGATGTAGATCATGTGGCAAACGCTTGTGACGCGGATAAGGAAGGTGAGCTTATCTATCGTGAAATAGTTGAATATGCAGGTGTGAACAAGCGAGAATCTCGCCTTTTTATCTCTTCCTATGAGGCCGCAGAGTTAGAGGGAGCATTGAACCGATTAGAACCAGGAAAGACTATGAAGCACTTGCTCAATCGGCTAAAGCAAGGCAATACCTGGACTATATTCTAGGAATTAATGTTACGAGAGGCTGTACATCAAAACTAGCAAAAAACCAATTCTTATTGGCTTCTGGTCGTGTTCAAATGTGTATCTTGAATGAAATCCGTCAAAGGGAAATTGCAATTCAAAACTATAAAGAACAAACCTATTACAATTTGAAGCTACTAACCGAAAATGGTTTATCACCAGTAATGAAAACAGAAGAACAACTGATAGATCCATCGCCACTACAAAAGCTTGGAGATAGCTTGAAAGGAACGGATGCAATCGTAACGGAATTTAAAGAAAGTACGAGAAAAAAGAAACCAAAATTATTGTATAACTTAACTGACATTTACAAAGATGCTCACGCCAAACTGAAGATAAATGCGGAAACAGCAAAGAAACATATTCAGAGTTTGTATGAAGAAGGTTTTATTACTTACCCTCGCTCTTCATCTAGGCATTTACCCACTGAGCAAGTGGAACGAGTGAAGGAAGTAATGGCAGCGTTAGAAAAAAGCTCCTATGCAAATCTTGTACAACAAGTAATCCCATCTTCTATTACGAAAAAACACTCTACATTTAATGATGAATTAGTCAGTAGTCACTTTGCCATCATCCCAACAACAAAATTATATGTCGGGACCAACCGAAATCCATTAGAAAAACAGTTATATGACTTGATTGTAAAACGATTTATCGGGAATTTTATGAAACCAGCAATCTATCTGGTGAGAGAAGTACATTTTATAGATCAAGAGGGCAACACATACAGTACAAAAGAAAAGATCCTCCAAGAGAAAGGGTTTCTAAGTGTGTTTCAAGAGGATATAGAAGAGGGATCAGTTGAAGCATTTCAGATACCTATTTTACGAGAAGGAGATTCTTTCAGAATCGTTCAGTATGACTTGATTGAGTCTCGAACCAAGAAACCAGCCTTTCATACGGAAAGTTCCATTTTAACCTTTATGGAGACAGCAGGGCGTAAATTAGATGATGAACATTTGAAAGAACTTATGAAAGGAAAACGGATTGGGACAGTCGCAACGGAAGAAACGTTTATTCCGAAATTGTTAGAGCGAAGCTATATTGATGTTACCAACAGTCAGATTCGAACCACTAATATTGGTCGTGCGTTTATAGATGCTTTTCCGGTAGATGAAATCAAAAATCCAGCTTATACGGCTGAAATGGAAGGGATGATCTACATGATCGAAAAGAAAGAAATGAAATATGAGGAATTTGTAGAGCAAACAAATACGTTTGTAAAAGACACGGTGGAACAATTAGGCGCAATGGATGATAAGGTGTCGGATAGCATTATTAATACTTGGAATCAACAAATTGAAGTGTGTAAATGCCCTTGTAGAAAAGGAAAAATCCTTCATAAAGGCAATTTTTACGGGTGCAGTAATTATCCGGAATGTGGAATCTCCTTACCGAAAAAAATTAAAGAAAAAGCGATTCCGGAAGCGCAAGCGAAAAAGCTGTTCGAAGATAAGAAAACAGATCTTTTAAAAGGATTTAAGTCCAATGAGAAAGAGTTTGCCGCTTATTTAGTGTTACATGAAGGAAAAGTAAAATTTCAGTTCCCAACACAAGAGGAGCTGTCATTTGGTAAATGTCCAAAATGTAAAAAAGGGGATATGCTTCATCGTAAAACATTTTATGGATGTACGGAGCATAAAAATGGATGTGATTTTATGTTACCAGCCAAGATGAAAGGGAAAGCAATCCCTGGTAATCAGATGAAAAAGTTAATTCAATATAAAACAACGGATTTTATCAACGGCTTTCAAGGAGAAAAGGGAGAATTTACAGCAGCTATCTATATGGAAGCGGACGGAAGTTTGAAATTCCGTTTTCCAACGACTGAAGATCGTACAATTGGCAAATGTCCATTATGTAAGAGTAGAGTTCTTGTAGGGAAAAGTAACTACTTATGTGAGAAATACAAAAAAGGCTGTGACTTCATTATTTTTGGTACATTCTCTGGTAAAAATCTAAGTAGTAACCATGTGAAAAAGTTATTAGAAAAGAATGTGACAGATCAGATCAAGGGGTTTATCTCGAACAAAAACGGGAAAAAATTTGACGCTCGTTTATCATACAGCGTACAGGAGAAGCGATTAAAATTCTTATTCGGCAAATAAAAATTGAATGCATGTAAACGAGGACTAGGAAATGGAATAGTCCTCTTTTTTATTTCATTTTATAGAGTAAAGGGGGGATTCCGTAATGGCACATGTCAGTACGGAGGATGCGATGAAAGCAAGAAAAGTTGACTTGGTTTCATATCTGGAAGCAAAAGGAGAAACGTTTAAGAAAGAAGGAAACTATTATCGTCATACGGAACATGACAGTCTCATCATTAAAGGGAATCAATACGCCTGGAATAGTCGAGGGGAAAAAGGATATGGAGCGATTAGCTTTGCGATGATGTACTATGACATGACATTCCCTCAAGCTGTGATGGACATTCAGAAGGGGGACTACAAAGAATTTGATCGTTCAAAAGCTGAAGAGGAACGCAAAAAAGAGCAGCAGCCTTTTAGTTATCCAAAACACTTAGAGGTGCCGAAACAAACAGAAATCAAGCAATACTTAATTGATGAGCGGAAAATAGATCCTCGCCTGGTGAACTGGCTGATTAAAAAGGATCTTATCGTCCAGGATAAGAAAAACAATGTCGTGTTCAAATGGAGAGAAGAGGGTGGCAAAGGGCAAGTAATTGGAATGAACCGTCAAGGCACTGTAAAAATGGAGAATAAAAGAGGCAGCTTTAAACAAATCGTCCCGAATTATGAAAAAATCAATGCAGGTTTTACGGTTGATGTGGGTAAGCCGGATAAGATCTATTTTTATGAAGATCCAATCGACATGTTATCTCATTGGAGCATTAAACAAAATAATATCCAAAACGCTCGCCTGGTTTCTATGCATGGTTTGAAGTCCAAAACAGTGATTGAATCTTTAATGGATGCGAAAAAAGAAGGGCACGATATTAAAGAGGTCATTATGGCAGTTGATAATGATAAGGCTGGGAGAGACTTCATTCAAACGATGAAATGCTTTGTAGATCTTAAAGAGGATATTCCAAAGAATGAAAAAGAAGATTGGAACGATGTCCGGAAGAAACAAGTGAGTGAGCAACAGGTAAAAGAAACAGCACAACCAAAGAAAGTAAAACCAATTAAAGAGGTGGAGAGAAGTGTCTAATCTACCAGAAATGCCAAACATATTACAAATTTTGATTTATGGTTTTATCCTTTATGTTCTTTTCCGTATTTGTAAATTTATGTACCGAAAGTTTCGGGAGCGAAGAATACTGAAGCGAATAGCTAAGTCCGGTATTCGCTATATAGACAAAATGGACGGACATCAATTCGAAGTATATCTAAAAGCACTCTTTCGAGAGTTGGGGTATTCTCCAACAGTCACAAAGCAGTCAAATGATTTCGGAGCGGATCTGGTATTGAAGGGAAAAAATCGTATTGTCATCCAGGCGAAACGATACGGGATGAAAAATAGAGTTGGCATCAGTGCCGTACAAGAGATATATGCAGCACAAGCCTATTACAAAGCACATGAGGGCTGGGTTGTAACAAACAGTGTATATACAAGACAAGCAAAAGAATTAGCGGAAGCTTGTAATGTAAAACTAATCGATCGTGTAGAACTTCAGAAATTGATTAATAAAATTAATCCCGAATATTCGGCTGAAGATGTGTATCAAGGGGTAACACCTGCAGAACGGAAATGTCCAACATGTAAACATAATTTAGTGGTTCGTAATTCAAATAAAACAGGAAATAAGTTTTTTGGTTGTTCTCAATATCCTACATGTACACATACAGAACCAATTAATACATGAGCTGTGATGAAAATCCGGCTCTTTTGTTATTTTTAAGAATTAATAAAAAAAACATACTCTCATCAAAAAACGGCTTCTCAGATTCCGTTATAACAAATGTTTATTTAGAAGTGAATGACATAAGACCTAAACAAAAATAAATGTGTTATAAGCGAAAGTAAGCAGTTTAAAGCGAGTTAAGGATGTTATTAAGAAATTTTTATAAAATATCTAAAAAACACATAAATAACCTTGTAAGGTTGTCTGATTTGTTATAAAGTAGCCTTATAAGGTTATTTTATAGGGATAAGGAGTGAGGAATATTGGAGAGTACAGTAAAAGAAATCATTGATGATTTAGAGTATCTGTTCAGGAATGGAGAAATTGGCATAGAAGTAAGTAATCCGACTTACTATCAGAGGTTTTGCAAAGTACTGGATGCAACAGAAATGCGCTATGATTTACACATTCATGAATATGATGAGGATTCCCTAGTTGTTAAATTAGTGTAAAATACAAATGTTTTAAGGGGTTCATTTTCTTGAAGTATAAAAAGGGAATGGGGAGGAAAAGGATATGAAAATTGGTACATCTGAATGGCTTTCTCTTAGTAAGGATATTAAGCTGAAGTTGATCCGTTTGGCTGTCATAGATAGTAAATATAAACAAGCAAAATAAAAACCCTTCATTTGCTTAACAGCAAACAAAGGGCTTAGTTAATGAGTGACTGAAGAAGAAGGAAATCTAGTCCATTTCCTTCTTTATTTATTGTAACATAAAAGGAAAAGCACAAACAAAGGAGAATTCCCATGAAAGAAATTAATAAATACATGACACCATCTGAAGCAGCTTTTTATTGGGGGATTCCTCGTGAGACAATTAAGAATAAATATAGCCCCTCTCTAATGAATGAGAAGCAAATAAATGATTTAGAGCGCATGTTACAAGAAGGTTTAGTGAAGTACTTTTTGCATCCGGAAGGGAAGCGTAAGGAATGGATTATAAGCCGGCAGGCAATGTATGAATGGTTTGGAGAACCAAAGGACAAGTAAGAAAGGATGATAAAAATGCAAGAGGAAACATTTTCTCTGTGGGGAAGTTTCAAGAGTGCATTTAGTTTGATTATTTGGTTTTGGATTGTTATGTTCTTGATATTTGGTGAAAGCTTGCTAAAATAGAATCGAGTCGAATGTGAAAGACCCTTAGGCATCCCTCATAGATTTATGGTCTATGGGGGATTTTTCAATAGAACACACAATAATTTCACGTACCGTATTTATTAATAAAAAACTATACAACAAAAAAATTCAACATTCTCGTCTTTGACCATGTACACGTGACATGAAGTGTGCCATTCCCAACAATATGCGGAACAAAAGGTAATCAACGAGTAATGGCGTTCACACGCTATTACTCGTCTTTTTTTTTCGTAAAGAGGTATTCTTTATTTTTCGTTGCCCTCTAAATCAACAGGTATTTCAACCGTAATTGGTTCACTATTATATTCTCTATTACCACGAGTTACTTGATATGAAACCTGAATCGTCCCCCCCGAATTAGCCTGTATAACTTGTGGAGGTATATTAAATTCAAGTGAAAATTCGCCATTAGTTTCAGCTTTATCTATCGTATAGTCGAGTGTGCGACTACCCCAATAAAGTTGAATTTTATCTCCAACTTTCATGTTTGTATAAGGAGGTATCGTAACTTGAACACCTTCTCTTGCATCTTCTATATCAATCATGTCAATATCCAAAGGCGTTAATTCCTTTTCAGAATCATTTGATTTATTAGTAGTCATCCTTATCTCTCCCCTTTAATTAATAATTAACGCGTACCACGATATTACTTCTGTTTTATGTAAGCTTATACCTTTTTATCTTCCTGTAGGGGTCACCATATAAATGAATGGTTTTTTTCAACAAAGGTACTTTTGCTAATCCAAGTAACGGGGTACTCTAGTTGAACAAAAATTAATTTGTATCCCCCACAGAAAATACATACTCCGTAGGCTTTTTATAATCAGCTAGTTTCATTTCTTCCGTACCCCTAAAAGAGAAAAAAGGGGATATCATTATATTTTTAAAGAATGGAGTTCCCATACGTGGGCAGATCCTTGCAACGGATAAATTTACTGTTCTTATGATGGTTCATGGTAAGCAACAACTAGTCTACAAGGCCTAGTGACAGGGTTCCTGCTCTAGTCCACATCTACGGTAGAACTTGGACACACACAAATCATGCACAAATTAAGGACAAACTCAAAAACTCTAATTGTAAAATAAGAGTAATACTTCTCCATCCAGAATCAGATTTTATTAGTGGGCTAACTAGTACTTATAACTGTTCTGAGGAAGAAATAAGAAAAAGAATTACAGATGTAGAGAATATTTGGAGAGAGATTTATCAAGAAAAACAAAGAGTAAAAAGAAGAAAAACTCAAAGCACACTTGATCTTTACTATACAAAATTTCTTCCTATGCACTCACTATATAGATTTGATGAAAATTTGATTCAAATCCAAGCTAAAACCACTCCTGGTCGAAGTGGTGACTTAACCACTATTATCTGTAAAGAAAATGCTAAAGCTGATAACTTATACAATAAATATATACATGAAATAGATGAACTTATTGAATTTTCAGAACTAGTAAACTTAGAAGCAACGAGACAAGCGACTCAAGCTTAAGAGGAGATTTTTCTCCCCTTTTTTACGTTTTGGCATTCCCCTTGCTTTTGGACAGAGGCTGGTCGGGGGCGTAGGGATCAAGAAATACCTCTAATAAAGGGGGACGGAAACGATTCAGGGAATGAGGGGCAACTCTGGGATTAAATTACAATTTCAAAATTTAAACAAAAACTGAAAGTAAACTTTTTTAATGTTCATTTAGTGAAAATGAGTTTTACAAAAGTATGAAAATAGAAAATTGGTACAAACCAGACTGTATTATTACCATTATGTCAAAAAGAACTTGTAGTAATTACTACAAGTTCTTTTTGCTTTTTATTATAAATTAGAAAGTAAACTTTTGAATATTAGAACGGACTTCTAATATAATTCATATTCTGAATATAGTGTTCTCTAATACGGAATATATGGCCACTAAAAAATATATTTCTCAATTCTAGATTAGGATTTTGTGAATTATACTGAATGGGTATCAAAATAACCAAATTAAGGGAGAGATGGATTGATTGTTGAACTTGTATTCTACTTTACTATGTACAGTTTGAAGTTCGAAATATTGGACGTATTTTTTGCTATAGAAGGAGTGCGTACAATAATATAATTTCATTTTATAAAATAGAAAGGGTGTATTGTTATGGTAAAAAAAGATATTTCAGCAAGAGATCTTGGAGGTAAGGAGGATGCTCCTTTTTTACTAAAAAAAGATGAATGGATTAAAATTCAAAAATACACCGGTGATGGTGCATATTTACCTGTAAATGTTAATGAGATGCGTAAAGCTTTAGCGTTAGAAAACACAGCAGAGCTTCCAGACTTCGGAGAGCTGTATACGGTTAATACAAGCATTAAAGGACATTGTAAAAACTGGAACGATACTACCTATAGAGAAATTCTTGATGTTGCGAATCAAATTGTTAATTATTCAAGAAGAGCGGAAGTTTTCTATGCACCCTTACTTGATTACTTACCGGATATTTTAGAAGGTGATACTGTGGCCTTAGAAAAGTTCCAGAAAATTTGTAAAAAATTAGCGAGTGAGGCGGAAGATTTCAGTGACCATGCTGAAACATTAGCGAAGACCGTTAAACAGTTCGCTGATGATACAACAAATGATTATAAAAACTTAATAAATGTTAAGGTTAAATATGATGCATTGTATGGAAAAAATAGCGAAGAAGAAATAAAACTTAGAGCTGAAGTAGAAAAGTTGCGGGAAGAGTTAGAAAAATATATAGAAGATTACGAAGATTACGAATCGGAATCTTGGTTGTCTTTATTACTTGGTCCTGTTTTTGGTTTTATATTAAAGGGAATTCTCGACAGTACGCATGGGCAAATGTTAAAGGCTAAAGTTGATGCTACAAAACAAAAAATCGAAGCAACATGTGCAACTATACAGCGAAATGTTTATTTAATGTCTTTACTCGATAAGGCAGATGTTGGAACAGATAAAACCCAAAAACAAATTGAGGAAGCTCTTCCTGTAATTAATAAAATCAAGGCGATTTGGTCTGCTCTTCATAAGGACCTTTTAACACTTTCAACTATTACAATGAAAGATATTCATGATGATCCGGAATTTGCCGACCTTGGAATTGAATTAGCGATTATGCAATGGGTAAAAGTAGGTAAACAAGCAGATGATTTCCGAATTAATGCAGATGTAGGATTTATAGTTGATCAATATATTGCATAAGTATAAAGACATTGAAAGGAATTAATAGGCCGGAGCAACTAGAATATAACTATGTGTTATCTCAAATAAATAATCTTTATTACGTAAGTATAACAAATGAGCGAGTACAACAAATAACTTAACCGTTAATATAGGGATAAAAGGAGCTAAAGAATCAGAAATTGAATTCTCGCTTGTGTAATATTTAACTTCTTTTGTCCCTAATTTTATGTAGATGGGGGAAATACATGTTAGCCCATAAAGTGGATTATAAAAAACTATATGAAGAATTGTTGAATAATCAGCATATCCCAGGAACTTTTTACTCAAGTACTACGAAAACAAAATATGAAATTCGCAGTTTATTTGTTGATTTAGGTGAAGTATATAAGTTTATTGAGGAAAATCAACTAACGCCAAATATGATTTCGATTTTTGCAGATGTTGTTCGAATTCCTGATAAATTTAACTGTACTTTAAAAAATATGCAACTAGTTATCCGAACAAGACGTGTGGAAATTGAATCAGATGGAAAAGCAGAGATTCGACTAGATTACAAAGATGGAAGTAAGCTCGCACAATTGACGATTTATGGACTTGAGCTTTCTGGAACGTTACATGCTATTCCTATCTACAATCAAAGTTCCCCATCGCCATATCCAATAGAACTGAGAAATAAAGGCGTACGTTTGTCCGATAAAGATGGTACATTCACCAAAGAAGAAATTACGTATGTAGTTCCTACACCTCAATTCCCAAAACTATTTATGTCTGTTTTCCAAGTAGCTTGTCTATTTTATGAATCTCAACCGGATATTGCAGCTGATCAGTTAAACTGGTTGAAAACTTTTACAGCTCAATATAAAGATTTAAGTTCATTGTGTATACAAAGCACTGCGTTACTTACCATTTTAACCGCTAACCATGGTGAGAATACGTTTGTTCCACTTCTGGATAAAGATCTTTATAGGGATGAAATTAATGCTTTCTTGGCGGCAGCACAACAGTTTGAGGAACAATATCACCGTTACTTAGATAAAAACCTAGCAATTGCAGATCGAAAGGCAGCAGCTACTCTTATGCTCCAGCATGAACAGGATACATTGTTATTTAAAGAAACACTAATTAATCAAGCAAAAGATAATCTGAGAAGTGCTCAAAATGCTGTTGAATCATCTTTGTATCAATTCGAAAAACAGCAACATGTTGTAACAATAGCTAAAATTGATTTCGAGTATGGGCTTAAAAAGTATCATTATGAACAACAAATGAAAATGGCTTTTAAAATGGTGAGCGCCGTTCTTAATTTTGCAGAATCTATAGGCTCGATAATTGCTACAGGAGGGACTGCAGCACCTGGAGAAATTATCGATATAATTAATAGTTTAAAAGAAGTAATAGAAGCTGGAGGTCAGCTAGCTGCATTAGCGCAATCATTAAAAGAATGTATGGAGAAACTTAATGAATTAGTTGAATTAATTAATAAAATATATGCACTAGCTGCAGAGATATCAAAAGCATCTACGGATATGGAGTTCTCAGAAGAACTCTTAAAAAAAATTCAAGAAAATGAGTGGGAACTTCCTAAAGAGGATCTGACTGGAGAGGCAACGTGGAAAATATTTCAGTTGAAAATAGCTGCTGCTTTAGAAGATGCCATTAAGAAAGAAGTTGAGGGGGCTAGAGAATATCTACTATCATTAGATATTCTAGCTGTTTATGGTCAAACACTTGCTTCGAATCAAGTTATTATCATTCGCTGTAGTCAAGAGCTATTTCGTCTGTTGCTAGAAAAACATATTCATCAAGCAGATCTTGCGAGATTGAAAGAGTATATTAAGAATCTTGAAGGGCAAGAATCTGAAAACGAAGAAATGGAACAAAAATTATATCAACGCTATTTAGATATGAAGCAAATTCTATTTGTAGCTTTAGCAAATTATAAACATGCTTATAAGTATTGGGCTCTTCGCGATTCAGATGTAAATCCTAATATTTTAAAAGATGTATCAGAATTAAAAGTGGATGTTGCTACATTACAAAAGGACTGTATGGAGGCCTTAAAACAGTTTAATCCACCACCTCAACCATTTCAAAATCGAACAATAGAGATTACAGATTCTAATGCTTTGAAAACCCTGAAGGAGACAAGAGAAGCTTCTTGGGAAATCAACCTAAATGATTCGTTTTTTGAAAACGAGTACCGTGTTCGACTTAAATTAATGCGAATTTGGTTAGATGGAGTTGACGCTACTTCTAAAGTACAAATACGGATCACGAATTCGGGACATTATTATGATGATTATAAAAATAAAAAGTTTCAATTTAATACAGAGCCCTTTAATCGAGGTTTTAGCTATGTAGGTTCAACGATTATTACTGATGGCACGATAGCAGAGGAATTTGCTTATGATTACTTTATTCCAAATCCTTTTACAACTTGGACAATTAAAGTACAGGATGGGCCAGATCTTTCTAAGATTACAAAAATCCGAATGGAACTAGCAGGATCTCTTGTTGCTAATTACAAGAAAAAAATCCTGTCTTAAATGCTCTAATGGAATCTTTTTAAAATGGAATAAGCAATTACAACTTAAAATAATTTAGAGGGGTGTTAACATGAACAATTTAGCCTTTTCTCCACGTGAATTAGGCGGGAAACATTCCCCTTTTCTCCTAACAATAGATGAATGGCGTTCATTCGCTCAATATTTGAACAGATGGATTTCAGCACCAACTAGTATCGATCAAGTCAAGGAAAGAATGTATCTCGTACTTGATGGGAAAGTCAAAAGTAATTGGGATAGACTCATAACAACTTCTACTTTTCGTAGATTAGTTGAAGAGGCAATTGCAACTAAGTTAAACGTTAGAGAAAAATGTAGGTTCTGGGACAATGGAGGACATAAAGATATACTTATCATTGCTCAAAATATTGTAGCCTTTGCGGATTTAATCTCTATTAAATATTATAATGATCTTAATCAAGTAATATCGGAAGCATTAACTGGTAAATTATCCCCTAGTACAAAATCTAAATTCATAAATATATGTAAAGATCTATCTAATCACGCACAAACATATTATCAACAGTCTCAGTCTTTGGCAACATCCCTTTCCGAATTTTATTCAGAGATTCAAAAATACGAAGAAGCAGAACAAACTTGGTCATATCTGATGTCACAGTTACCACTGCAAAATTCAAATGATTTCGTTGTCGCACAAAACACGGTTGTCTATTTAGTAGGTCCAGTCATGAGTTTGATTCGGCATAAAGAGTTCGTGTTCCCTGTTATTCGAAAAGTCCATAGAATATGGAGCGCTATATCTTATGATTTAAAAGAACTGGCAGATAATATTGATGATATCGACAATTTAGAGGAGTTTATTGCTGCTTTAGAACTTGAATTGGCCTTTGAAGATTGGAAAGCAATTCGTGATGAAGCTGAAAACTTCTATAAAAACGCAATTAACATTTCTTGAGGCTAATTACTCTTATTATAAATGTAGATTACCGCCTAATCAGCTAAACGAACAAAACAAAAGAAGAATCCAACTTGGATTCTTCTTTTGTTTTGTTCGTAAAGGTATACCTTTACAGACAGGTAGTTACTTTGCACCAAGTTGTAGGAACGCTGGTACTACCCCAACTAAAAAAGAGCAAACTGTATTTTTTATACGGTTTGCTCTTTTTTACGATAGATTATTTTTTGTATTATCATTATCAAAAATGAAGACGTTGGATAAACAATAAAGTAAATACAAGTAACCCTGTGACCTAGTTTTACATATATCTTGTCGGAAACCCAATTAAACATATGAAAACATGATTTAAATTTTTATACGCCTAGCAATTCAATTACCTTTTCTCTGGTTGTAATTCCTTCAAGCCTACCTAGTTCTTCTCCATCTCTAAATACAATAACTGTTGGAAGACTCTTTATACTACAATCCTGTGCCGAAAGGGGACACTCGTCAACGTCTGCTTTAAAAAATCGCGCTGCACCTTTTTTATCTTCAGATATTTTTTCTATAATAGGTTCCAGTCCTTTACATGGCTTACACCAATCAGCTGTGAATTCTATTAATACAGGCATATCGCTTATAAAACATGTACTTCGAAAATTCATATCCGCAAGTGTTTCTAATGGCATATTTCACGACCCTCTTCTACTTATTTTTTATTCATTTTCCTAATCTAATGGTACTCATTAATTATAGATTAATGCATTTTAATTTAGAACATTCAAAATATAAATAATCATAATACCTATATTGAAAAATTTCTAGCGGAATGATGTTAAGAATCTATCTTTCCGTCTTCTTTTTTATTTTAGGATTTTTAGAAAGTATTACATATGAAGACGATGAAATGAATTTTACAAAACTAAGAAAATGTTAAACCCATAAAAACCCGTTGTATCATGTGTATGTACTGATATAACGGGTTTTTTATATGAATATTTAACTGTCTATTTTACTAATTATAAAAAAACATGAACTTAGTTTTACTTTTTAGGGGTACTACTTCATGTAAAATGGGCATTTTATTTATATTTTTGATAGATTTCTTGCGAAATATGTACCTAGAGCGGTATTTAAATTTAAATGTGATACGATTGTTGTATAGTAGCAAGCATTAAAAGAAAAATAGATACAAATAGGGGGCTTATTTCATGTATAACTTACAAGAAGATATGTATGAACAATTGAAAGAGAAAAAAGGGGAAGTTACTGTATTTTTAAAGAATGGCGTTCCAGTACGTGGGCAGATCCTTGCAACGGATAAATTTACCGTTCTTATGATGGTTCATGGTAAGCAACAACTAGTCTACAAGCAAGCAATTTCCACAATTCTTAAGTAATTATTTTTCCTTTTTCGAGAGAAGAGGCAAAAACACCCAAAAAAAAGAAGATTGAGATCAATCTTCTTTGAAAAAGGAACAGATGACAGATTATTACTCCAACTCCTAATCAATTATAATTAAGCGTGTAGCGATATTCAATCCATTCTAAATTTTCTCAATATTTTTGTCTTATTATTAAATTATAATATAAGTAATTCTTTTTATTATTATATATTTGTTCTTTCCTGTTGCTGAATCCTTATCATAAGGATTCTTTTTTTATGGTGATATTTTCAAAAATATAATTATTTATATCCATTGAGAAATATCCATAAAATAGTATTTATTGTTATTTTTTTGCTATGATGAATTTGAAACTATCCATTTAAAAAGGGGAGAAAAAACAAAATGGAAATTAAAAAAGATACGTACTACAAAATGGTCAATAGAAATAGTGGATTGGTAGCTGATGTAACTGGCAGATCTACAAGTAACAGTGCTTATCTAGAACAATATCCATGGCAAGGTGAAACATTTCAGCAATGGTTGGTCTTTCAACTTAATGGTGGACTTTCCGCTATTGTAAATAGAAATAGTGGATTGATTGCTGATGTAGCTGGCAGATCTACAAGTAACAGTGCTCATTTAGAACAATATCCATGGCAAGGTGAAACATTTCAGCAATGGTCTTTTGAAGAAGTTGATGAATATTATAAAATCGTAAATCAAAATAGTGGGTTGGTAGCTGATGTAACTGGAAGATCGACAAGTAACAGTACTCATCTGGAACAATATCAATGGCAGAATGAGACATTTCAGCAATGGTCATTAGAGGAAGTAGAGGCAGTAACACTTCCTTCAGTAATTACTCAAGAGCTTCCTGATCCACCACAATATACAAGTTTAAATGATAATTTACCTGATTCAACAACTCCTGTAATCACAGCTTATACTTTAATGCCATGTATTATGGTAGATGATAATGGCTGGAGTGCTGTATCAAAAATTAATCAAGGCCCATATTATATGCTAACAAAAACACAATACTGGAAAAAAATCGATTCACATACATTCGCTCCTAGTGCACAATACACGTCAAAAACTACTTATGGAATGAGCGAAGAAGATCAAGAATCTATGACGCAAACAACAAGTATCTCTGTTACAGCAGATGCAGGGTTTTCATTTGGGAAAATGTCATCAAGTATTTCTGGAACGGTAACGAATGAACTACAAGTAAGTCAAAGTACTACAACGGATAAAATGACCACACAAGAAAATGATGAAACTATTACAAACAATCATGAATATGAAGTAGCTTGGAGTCTATATGCACTAGTAACACAATACGAGTTACAACGTGCAATTGGAACAAGCGTTACTTCACCTTGGACTGTTATTAATAAAAATGATGAAAGAGAAAGTTACTATCCTTTAGATTCTCCACCAGTGCCGACTTCACAAGCAAATCTAAAAATGATTAAGTAACATTAATTTTAGTTTTCATATATATTTGCTATTACCTGTTGCAGAATTCTTGTTATAAGGATTCTTTTTTTATATTACAAATCCATAAATAAAAAAGATAAGATCGGAGAGTATGATCTTATCTTAAGCATAAGGGAAAAACAAGTGACACAAACCATCTTAATTTTTATGATATTATATTTTTTGTTAATTTTCGATATAAAACCCATATTTAACATCTATATCAATATTGAGAAATTTATTACAAAATTAGATATAAATGATTCAAAATCCCAATGTAAACTTTTAGCCAAAGGTTTACTTTCATAGCATTGATTTTATTATTTTTAAGGATAGGGAAACGATTCAAGGAATGAGGTGCCGATCTGGTATGTACTTACAAAACAATCTATGGAATGCCCCAATAGGGGTCACCATATAACCGAATAATTTTTTCAACAAAGTTACAATTGAAAAGGAGCACCTGTTCCAAGGTGCTCTAAACACGACAATATGTTTTTAAGTAAGAATGACCATATATGCGGAAAAATTCTAATATTTACCTAACTTAGTGACTAATAAATGTTGATAAGTCAGTTTTTAGAATAATTCAGCTAATAATTCTCTTTTTCTAGTATTTAAAGGGGATATCTCTAAGGTATATTTATCGTATATCACATCATCTGGAATGCTAAAAGAGAAAGATACATTTATTTCTACTGGATTTGGATTACCCATAAACTGTTGTCCTATGGTAGCACCTGTAGTTGAATATAATGTAAGTTTTGCTGCGGAATTTGCAGGTATTTCAACGCTTATTGAAATATGTCTAATATCAGCAATATGTTTATCATTCAGTCTAATAATACGTTCAACTAGCCCTTTGCCTGGGAAGTCAGCTGCAACAATACCAGTATGTTGGAGTCCTGATCTTGAGAGGTATTGGGGAGTCATGATATTCATTCCACCATAATAAAGCCTATAATTTTCTGTTGGAAAATCGGGATACTGACTAGGACTGCCAGTTCCCATTAGTGGTTCGTCAGTGCCATATCCGTTGGCAACGAACTGAGGATCGGCTCCACTGGTACCACCATTTCCACTGAGGTGGTTGAGGTGGATTTTGTTTTGATCACTGTTAGCCTTGTTTAAATGATTCTTTACCTCAGTCCACTTTGTATACATGCCATCCATGCTAAATCTAACGTTATCGTGGTCTTGTTTTTCAAGATTCCCATAGTTAATACCGTATGCCTTAGAAACGGCGAAATTTTGTAAAAGTACAATTTTTCCTCTTACGCCCTTTAATTCTGGATTAGCGTTAACGCCAGAGCCATTTCCCGAACCAGCTGGTTGCCAAAAATAATTTTTATAACTAGGATTATCCCAATACCCTTTTAATATTTCTTCAAATGAGCGAGAACCATCTTCTGGTGTATGCTCTTCTTTTAAACGCATCAAAACTGTTTCCCTTGGATTTTGACGTAAAAATACAGTGACTTCGTTTAAAATATCACCAAACATTTTCTTTTGATACGCCCTGCCATGATGCATAGCAAAGGCAGTTCCAGTCCTTCTAGCACGTATATCTAAATAGCGAATACCAGAATTCAATTGTGTTGTAATGGACATTCTTTGGTTTATAATCCAACGATCAGCACCGGGTATGCCATGCAAAGCAGTCGATCCATGTGTACCAGGAATAGATAACTGACTGATTTTTGTTTCACCTCGAAGTGCATTCATCCAATTTTTGTTTTCGTATCCAATATTTGCATCGTATGCATAGCCGTTACGATAGCTGAGATATTCGCTTTTGCTCCATTTTGGTGATGGAGATTGAGTTTCTTCTGATTTCGGTTTCATATATTCCGCCTACTTTTCCGCTGAATTTTTTATTCAATTGTCATAGTTATATATTTGATACAAAATAAGTATCACAAATAACTGTTATACTCAGTGGGATATCACTACTTTCGTTTACTTGTATCAAAAGGTAGATACTAATCTAAAGCACCTTATAACATCGTTACAGATTGACAACTTATGATTATCGAGGAATAATTCGTGCAACTGTTCGTGATGGATCTGGTACTTTCCAATAAGACGCATCCCCTGATGTTATCATTTCACCATTCGCACGTGTTACATAGTATTCATTAATCAACATGTATTTTGCATATGCTATTTGATGCTTAAATGGATTCGTGTAAACCACCTTTTGCGTGATTTCCGTTGATTCCGTGGTTGATGTACTTTTGGTAACTGATAATGATTTTGTAATTGATGCTGATAATCCTAAAGAAAATCCTTTAAACATAAATCCTAAATCCGCACCTATTGATATTTCTGTTGTTTCCGTCATAGAAGTTTGATCTGTTCTAGAAACCCCAGTTGTTTCCGTATAGTCATATGTATCACTTGGTGCTAGTATTCTTTGAGTTACTTTCTGCCAATATTGTCTTCGTACTAAAATATAGTAAGGCGTATTTTTGATTTTTTGTTGTGCATTGTAATAAGGGTCTTTTACCATGAAATAAGGCATATATGTAGCATGTGTAATAACTGGTGGTGTGTCATCCGGTAATTCTTCATTTATATCATTTGTTTTGAAATCAGGAGCAGGAGGTAAAGTGCCTATTGTCGGAAGGTTAATAGAGACTGATCCTGATCTTTCTAGTGTGAATTTTTGATTTGAAGACCCTGAATAATTATAGGGTATAATTGGCGTTTTATCTTTAGTTGATCCGTCCATTACATCCCATACCTGCCCCGTTCTTTTTACTGCAATTGATCCTTCATTTGCTATAAAAAACTTTTGATTATCTCCGTTTTGAAAATCGTATTGTATAAGTATATCCGGCAAACCTGGTAAATTTGGTAAGTCCATAACATCCAGCACTTTTCCACTATGCTTTGCAGCAATTACAGAATAATTATTATCAAGGGTGAAAATTAGGAATCTTTGATTATCACTATTACTCACAGTATATTGAAAAGCGAATTTTTCGTTAGCAGTAGATCCACCGTCTATATCAATATATTTACCACAAAATGTACGGATTTTATAAAAATTAAAATCAGGAAAAGATATTTGCTTACCACTAGCTAGGACTTCACTTGGAATCAAATTCTCATCGTTAATCATAGATGTATTCATATTGTTTTCATTTGACATCACACATCGCTCCTCTATACAAAATTAAAAACTGTCAGATTATATTTCTAATTGACTTTCCTAAAACTGGTACCACTCAATAAATATAAATTATTAATATAAAATTGAGACCATTTATTTAGAAATAAATAGGATTTCCATATTGAGAAATTTATTACAAATTTTGTTGTAAATGGTTTGAAAGTCGAATGTAAACTTTTAACCATTAGTGTACATTCAAAATATTGATTTTATTAATCTTATCCGACTTTATCTATTTTTAGCAAAATCAATAATAAAAGTATACATTCAAAACACTATAAACAAAAAGATCAAGAAACCTGTAAACAAAAAAACAATTCATTAATATAAAAAGAATACCACCTTTAAAGGCGGTATTCTTTTTATATTTTCATCTAAGCAACTAAATAATTAAGTGCCATATATATGGCTAGAAATACACCTACTACTAACTCAAGACCAATAATTATATATGAAACATTTAAATACAAATCTCTTATGCTTCTATATATAAACATAATCCCTAATAAGAAAAATGTAACATATAAAAATACACAGAGAATAACGGGTTTGTTCATGTTCGAGATGGTAATGGTACAATAAGGATGAGAATAGATCCACCGGATAAAGTAACAAAATATGATCATGTACATTTATATGATGAGAATAAAAATCCATTAGATTTAAATGGAAATATAGTAGATGCTAAAAGTCCAGATGCTCATATTCCATATAAAATGTAAGAATTGAGGTGGAAAAATGAAAGTACAGAGAATACATGAAAAAATTGATAAGTTATATTACTGGGATGCTTGGGTTACTAAATTAGCATGTGATTATTTTGGTGATGAAGTGAGTTTAATTTTTAAAGATGGGGATGATGATGTCACCCTTCAATTTAGTGGTTGCTATAAAATAGATTTTAAACATAGTATGGGATATGTAAAAGAAAAACCAATAAAAACTTTTACACATGAACAGTTACCGTATTTTCTTCATGATATTGAAATTGGTGAAATAGAAAAAGAAGGTTTGAAATTATATAACTGTAAAATAATTATGCCTCCTATGAACTTAGAAATATGGTGTAAGGATATAAAAATCGAAAGATAAGTATCTATAATTAAAAACATATAAATAATTAATTTCTACGTTTTTTATTAAGTAGGTGATAAAATGGCAACATTGTTGGAAGAATGTATTGAAGCATTAGGCAAAGAAATTGAAATTTTAGAAACTAATCAAGGGAAAATGATAGTAAAAAGTTTTGGGAATGCATTTCCTATTACATCATGGGGGAGAGTAGATTGGTCCAATATTCAAAACTATGGTGATTTATATAATGAGGATGAAATAAAAGTATATCTACAAAACTGTTTTGGAACATATTCTCAAACAGTATATATTATTTGGGATAATGCTAGAGTGCCAATAATTAAAACAAATTTACATCAAGTTTTAAAAGTAATAGATGATGTTACAGCTGTTAGTTTTGATACGTGGATATATTCACCAGATATGGGCTATGTCATTGAATATCTTCATGATGGTGATATACGTATAGGAAATGTAAAAGATATTATTAAGTAAAAAGAATTTTTATTAACAAACGTAGGAATTATTGATTCCTACGTTTGTTTAGTATTAAGTAAAAAGTTTATTATCTGAAAGTATTGGAAGATAAAGTGATAGTTACTATGGTTGGGGTTTGCTGAAGATACATGTAATTACATCAGGATTGGGACAGGAAAAGAAATTGGACAACTTATCAAAGTTGAAGATGTAACAACAGGTAGGAAATATGGACCAGAAGATTATGGCTGGGGTACACTATCCGTTGTATCAGGTGGTACTACACGTGTAATTGGTAAAGTTGTAGGGAAAATTGGTGACCTTGAAAAGAAGGGAAAGGCACTAGAAGCGGCTGCTAAAAATACAAAATTCACAAAATATCCTACCGGTTTTGATGAAGTTGCTAAGTATGTAAAGGAACATAAAAAATTACCGGTTAATTATATTACGAAAGATCAAGCTGAGGCTTTAGGATGGGATAGAAGAAAAGGAAATCTCCACGAAGTAGCTCCAGGAAAAAGTATTGGTAGAAATATTTACCGGAATAATGAAGGTCTATTACCAAGTGCTCCAAATAGGACTTGGTATGAAGCGGATATTAATTATTTATCAGGATATCGAGGGAATGATAGAATTCTTTATTCTAATGATGGATTAGTGTATAAGACTTCTGATCATTATAAAACATTTACCGAAGTAAAATAGGAAATAGAGGGATTGAATTTATGGAAATAGTAAAATTGGATGGAAGAAAATTCACTAGTAAAGAAGTATTGCACCAAGCATTAAAAAAACAATTAGATTTTCATAGCTTTTATGGGGAAAATGCGGATGCTTTGTGGGACTGTTTAACTGGGTTTATAGGTCTTCCTATAACAATAGAATGGGAATTTTTCGAGAATACTCAAAAAATGTTAGGACCTTATGCAGATTTAATTTTAAAAACATTCCAAGATGCACAAAATGAAATGCCAGGTGAGTTTTTCATTGTTGTAAAATAACTAAAAAGAACTTAGGTAAACATAAAAAACGTAGAAATAATTATTTTCTACGTTTTTTATTGTATCAATTTGAATACTTTCCCAGAGTGGCCCCTCATACCCAGAATCGTTTCCGTACCCCATTAAGAGATAAATATAGAAATATTAATGGTTTTATTATACATAATATGGGATGTTTTTAGTAAGTAGTTATAATAAAAAAACACCCAAAGGTGTCTTCCTGCGACTGGAACCACTTTACTGGAAATTAAGTAAACACGTCCTATAAAACAGAATCATTTATTTTTACCAGATTGTTAGTGTACAAATACAAGAGAATCGAGATCTTTTGTTTGGCTAGATTAAAGCAACGCCACATCTATATGGTTGAGATGTGTTACGCCTTCTAATCGGAGAATCTGTTTTATAGAACGTGTCCACAATTTATATTTTACTACATGTAATATTTATTTAGTGTAATTTTTACAAACATGTATAATTGCATAAAGTTTATGAAAAAATGAGAGTATAATTTGGTATTGTGTAATAAAGATAAAGTCCACCTACGGAAATAGGTGGGCTTTTTTATTGGGTATTACTATCTCAGTGCACAAAAGGGAATTTGTATTTAAATAATAGCATATCCTTAAAGTTCTTATATTGAGAAATAAAGAAAAAACACTCTTAGGTGCCTTCCTCCGACTTGGACTATCCTGTATTAATGCCGTGCCTATTAATAAAATAAGTTATATAAATAATTTGTTATACTTCCATGTCCCCTAGCTGATATAATTTATAAGGAAATTATTGGTTAATTAATAGCGCACATATATTAGGGAGGTACATGAGTCATGGAGTTAATAATTTCTTCATTTGTATTAGTGGTAATATTCCTTATTCTTTCGATAGTTTTAAGTGGTAAAGGTCAGCGAATAGCAAAAGAAGTTTTAAAAGAGCTTATTAATGGTCCTGAGGGGAAAATGTTGGTAGGTTTTTTTTGATCTGCAGCAGTTACAGGAGTAATTTTTGTCATTTGGCTTTTATTGAAGTAAGCATTCCAGTTACTCGGGCTGATATAATTTACAAGGTAATTATTGGTTAATTAATGGTTCACATATATTAAGGAGGCGCATAAGCCATGTTAGATGTAATTACGGCATTTTTCTTACTAATTTTCCATTCTATTGTTTATCTCTTTTCAAGTGGAGAAACTAAGCAAATAGCAAAAAATCATATAAAAGAAATTGTTAATAGTCCGGATGGAGTAATAATATTAATCGTTGCTGCGGCACTTTTAATCGGGGGATATATTTATTATCAGTATGATTTCAGATATCTTAGCTTAAAACGTATAAGGAAATTAATAGTACATATATAGTAGGGAGGTACATAAGTAATGATAGATATAATATTCTCATTGTTCTTAGTGGTTACGTATTTCATTATTTATCTCTTTTCAAGTGGAGAAAAGAAACAACAAGCAAAAGAAAATCTAAAAGAGGTTATTACGGGTGCTGATGGTAAACTCCTATTAATTACTCTTATGGGAATTATAATCGTGGTAATCTATTTATATTTTTATGGTTTCGGTTTATGAATATAAACTAAAATCATATCCAAGTATAAGAGACAATGGTTCACCTGGGAAGTATGCGTATTATGGTGGAGAATGGGACACAGGTGGTCTTTTTGGAGAAGCCAAATGTGTTTATAATAAAACTGATGAATCGGATAATAAATAATATACATAAAGAAAAGACACCCATATAAGAGTGTCTTTTCCGATAGTTTGTTTAGCAGAAGCAGCTAGCTCCAACTATGATTAATAAAATAAATAGTACAACTAATAAAGCAAATCCTCCAGCGAAACCGCCGCCGCCACAACTACCGCAACTACCACCAAATCCCATTTTAATCTCTCCTTTGAGTAGGAGGGGAAATTCAAGGTCACTCATGTATTTTAACGGGTTCACTTTACTTTATGGTTTTACGCATTAATTGAGCAGGTCCTTTTGAAAATAAAGAAAAGACACCCAAAGTTGCCTTCCTACTCTGTAACAAATTTAAATACATAATACATGAAAAGTAACAAAGATAGACTTGCTAATCTGCTAGCAATTGATTCCGTCATAAACTTCATAAGTACCACTTTGACAATCAATGCTAAGAATAACGGTATAAACAGTATCATAGCCAGCTTGATCGCTAAGTCGTTTATAGTTGGATTAAACGCTTCAAAATTAATTATGATATTCACTTACCTTTCTTTTATTCTTTTATATTTATAATACAATTGATATTATTTTGTCTAATAAAGAAAAGACACCCTAAGGTGCCTTCCTCCGACTTGAACCACTTTAATTTTAATAATATAACTTTTAAAACAACGAATATATCTTTAATCTTTCATATAATATATTATCATATTTTTCAGCGAATTCAACAAAGAAAAGACACTCTTTCGAGGGCCACTTAATACCCATATTAAATACTTGGTGGTGCATCGATTGAAACGTTGATGTCAGTAGGACTTCCGAAAATGGAGATTCTTACTCCGTCCACCATTATGTTCTCACTATCTTTACTAGATTCTTTTCCTTCAACCATTTTGTCTAGTTTATCTGACCATGTTAATCCTGTAGCTTTTATCATAGCTTTAATAGTGTTAAGATCCGGCGCTCCATTATATAACATACTGTCAATTGTCTTGCCATCTCTTCTTAAACTCACACTAACCCACTTAGTATCTGTGTTACCATAGTTTTCTTCTTTTGTGTAATAAAATCGATGGGTTTTAGTGCTTTCTTCAAGTTCAAGATTAAAAGGTAGTATTTGAATACCTTGACCAGCTAACTCATCTTTAATTTTATTGTAGTTTTTTAGGTATTGATCTGTAGTCATATCTTGAAAGGCTAATTTTTCTTTAGATTTTGTCTCTTCTTTTTTATAAGCAGGCTCAGATGACTTTGACTCAGTTGTAGTCTTTTCGTTCGAGCTACAAGCAGCCATACCCATAAGTAATGCGCTACATGTTAATGCTGTAAGTAATTTGCGTTTCATTGTGTTACCCCCAGTATGTATTGGTTATATAAGCTAAAATGTAAGATTTCTTATCCCATGGTAGCAAATAAGTTATTTGTATTTTGTCATATTGTGTCGAATAGGAATAAAAAAAGAGAGCGGATGCCCCCTTATTATATTCCTAATAGTTGTTTCTTTTTTGCTGTAAATTCTTCTTCTGTTAGAATTCCTTGATCTTTCAATGCAGCTAGTTTAGTGATTTCGTCAGCGACAGAATAGTTATTTACAGGATTTGTTGTAGAAGAATGCTCATTAGAAGCGAAAGTATTTTTTTCTTGTTCGTTCATATACCCTTCTATTAACTCTTTTGCTTTTAAGAAATTGTTATATTCGTGTTTATTAAACATGACAGTATTTTCATCTTTTGCCAAGTCAGAGGTGGATCTAGTTTTTACTTCAGAGCTTCCAGGGAAAACGAATTGGATATAACCATGTGAAAGGAAGCCTGGTGGTTTGAATTGTATACCCGTAAGACTTTTGATTTGGATTTCTTTAGATCCCTTACCGATTAAACGAGAGTATTTAATAGTAATTTTAGTTGGTGTGACTACTAGTGTACTTAGTTGCCCTTTAAATTCTAGCATGTATATCTCCTTTTTTTATAACAGTTTATATTGATAATAAGATGATAATAACAAATTATACCTTCTTAATTTGTCATATTCTGTCGAAAGATAAAAGAAAAGACACCCAAAGGTGCCTTCCTCCGACTTGAACCACTTTAATTTTAATAATACTAATATGAGTGTTGGATTTCCATCCAAATATTATTTTACCACTGAAAATAAAAAAAGAGAGCCGAAGCTCCCATCTTCAACGAGTGGAGAGTAGAGATGATTCAATTATGTATCGATCTGGAGCGTCTCCTATATAGTCAAAAGGATAGCAAGTTGTTAATGTTAATGTTGGCTCACTTTTGTCTACAATAACTGTTCGATCTTCTGAATCCGTTATCCAATGCTTGTTAATTCTATATGTATATGTTTTATTTTCATATTCCACGATAAGTTGGTCATTTTCCTTTAGTTGATCAAGCTCGGTAAAAACAGTATCTCTATGCCCACTTAAAACTGTATGTCCATTTCCAGATGGTGTAGTAGTTAAATCACTAACAAACATACCTACACCTTTTTTCAGTACTTTATCGTCAGCTCCCCAATATACAGAGTATTTCTTTTGTATTTTAGGGATAATTAAATATGCCACTTTATCTCCTAATTGATGGTTTACCGTTGAAGCTGGAATTTGTACAGGTTCTTCAGGTTGTAATGAAGTCTCAGTCTCTGTTTGATTGATGTCTGTTGTTTCATTTTCTTTAGAAGGTGTGGAGATCTCATAGTGTTTCGCTTCGTTAGTCGTTAGCGACTCTGCTGATTGTCTAGCACCATACCATTCTAGAAAATAATAGGAAAAGATAGTAAATCCAATAACAATTAAAAATAAGCCTAACCATTGTTTTTTATTCATTTTTATCACTCCATTTGAAAACGACAGGATTTCTCCTGCCGTTTTAAGGAACTATTTTATGCGTTTGTCTTTTTACGACGGAACATTAATACAGATCCAGCCAATGCTAAGCCTAAGCTTGCTAACATCATTGTAACACCGTTTGATGCTGTATTAGGTAATTTTTCACCTTGTTTTTTAGTTTCTTTTTTCACAACTGTATTAGTATTTTTCTTTGTTTCTTTTGCAGTTGTTTGAGGATTAGTATTTGTTGTTTGGTTGTTTTGTTTTGAATTCTCTTGCTTAGTATTTTCTTGTATAGCAGGTTCTTGCTTAGTGTTTTCCTGCTTAGTATTTTCTTGTTTAGTTTGTTCTTGAGGTTTAGTAGTTTCTTTATTTTCTGTTGTAGTATTTGTGCTTGTTGGATACTTATAATCTTCACATGGAATGCCATCTTTATCATTATCTAAACGATGTGGATCATTTCCAACGCCATATCCGTTCTGATCCCAGAATGCTTGAGCATCTTGTTGGCTTTTAAAATGTCCACAATTTTTTGTATCATTAGGACTCTTGGCTGCAAATGCAGCAGAACTGTACCCCACTGTTAATAATGTAACTGCTGTTGCTGAAGCTAATAGTTTTTTCATAAATTTCTCCATCTCCCTAAATGTTATGTATTTACATTGAAATATTTTACATTTTAAAAATTAACAATACAATAATAATTTGTAGATAAATGTAAGATTTCTAGATAATAATAGCAAACTATCAATTCGTATATTGTCATATTATGTCGAATGAAAATAAAAAAAGAGAGCCGTAGCCCTCATTGGTTAATTCGGTAAAATTATGTAAAATTTTACCTATTACCTTTGAAAAAGATTTCTTTTATTATGAAATTAAATCACAATATTTCATTATTCTCACCTAAGAACCTTACATAATGATCAAGCTGCTTGCAGAAGTTCTCTCTTTGGCTTTCAGATAACACCCCATACTTTTTTTGAACACCAATTAGAGTATTATGTAGCCTTTCATCATCAATAGCGTCAGTGCGCCCAGTAAGCACATCTAGTATGTACAAGTATATGGATTTAGACAAAATCGTTATTTGAAAGGGGAATGAGTAATGAAGGAAATTGAGGAATTAAAAGATTGTCTTAGAAATGAAATGGTAACGCGAATGGATGATTCGGACATAGTTGATATATTAACTGTTTTGCAAAGAGCGGAAGAAGAAATTGAAACAAAGTCACTACAAGCTCACAAGAACTTTAGTGAAAACTGAACAGGAACATCATAAGGCGTTGGAACTACTGCAGGAGGATGCAAATAAAACCATTAAAGAATGGGAACGTATTAGCGATAAACAAGTTGAACATTTAACTCGAAACGGAAAAGAAATTATTAATTTGACTGAAACATATTTTGATACACTAGTGTATTTATCTACATTGGGAGATATTGCTGCAGTTCATAAAGCAATAAAAGATATTGTTGGTGCTACCCCTTGTTGAGGATAAACAAATTTCTTAACAAAAACGCTATTTGGTCTAATCTTCGAAAAATAAGAGCACTTTTGCAATGTGCTCTTAATTAGAAAGATGTTATGTGTAAATATGTACTAGGTTTTTGGTGAATTGCTTTTTTTACGGTGATCTTTGTCTTCAATATCAGTTTCAGGCATTCCGTATAATCCGTTCATAGTCTGCTCATCTAAATCAAGACCAAGCACATTATTATTTGTCACATCATCTTTTTCTTTTTTAGAGTTATTCATATATATCACCTCCTATTTTTAGGATGTCAAGAAGCGACATAAACATTCAAGGTTTGTTTCATGATAAAAACTTCATTTTAGAGTAAGGGGAGTTGGGTAATGGGGTTAAAGGAGTATGCTATTTACAAGGGTGAATCGCTAATATGTATTGGAACTGTACAGGAGTGCGCTCAATATTTGGGCGTACTTCCTAAGACAATACTCTTTTATAAGACACCATCTTATATAAAGAGAGTGGCCAGCAAAAAGAAGGCTCGTAATTATTTAACTGTTACGGCGTTAGATGAGGGTTAGTATAAAAATTTCACTTTGTCTTAATATTTTTAAACCACGAAAAAAGGCTCTGCTGTTTCCAACAGAACCTTTCCTAAAACGGCAAAGAGTAACTCTTACCTTACTCTTCTCTGAATATAATATATCATTTTAATTAATAATGCAATATATTGATGTAAAAAATTATTTGTATGTATTTAAAAAAATGAGAATATGCCCTAGTGCGGTGCATGACTAGGGCATAAAAGTTAGTTGGTAAATATCTTCATAATTAATAATAACACATTATTTATATGTAATGTTAGGAATTATGGATATATATGATTTTCGAAAAAACTTTATAAAAATTTCATTTTGCAGAAAAATTTTCGCACAAAAAAGAGCGCTGTATACAAGTGCTCTTAAAAAGGAGGCCCTATGAGTGAATAGCTGCCATATCCGTAATATATGCTTGCCCTTTCAAATGGTGACAAGCTGATTAATATAAAAGAGCAGCAAGTGAAGGGGCTAACTATGTAGCTGTACAGATTGAAATGGATGGATTCCCTAGCGACGAGGTAATTATTAACGATAAACATAATATTGTTTCTAAATTAGAGTATTACAAGAAAACTTACAATGAAGATTTAGAGCATAGATACGCTCCAGGAATCCGTATTGTAGGATATGCATATGGCTATTCGTTTTCAGGAGTTCAACGTGAGTTAGGATTATCAGTGGAATAATGGTTAAACCAATAGCAATTATCGTAGGCGCTGCCGTGATCTTGGCGGTGTCTTGTTTGTTGTTAAGGAAAGATAAGGTTAATAATTTTTGAAAATAAAGATTTTAATCTCTTCTGATGGTATAATTCCCTTATTATTGGAATTAAAAAGAAAATACATACAAATAAAGGGATGGTTGATTTGAATGGGGAATTCTGATCACAGAGAAACAAAGGCAATATTAAAGATAGGGTTCATCTATATACCACTTGCATTTGGAGGATTTGTTTTTTTAAATATATTAGGTTACTTCAGAAAAATAAAAATAAAGATTATGCATTGGAAAAACAATTAATCTATTTAATTGTTTTTTTATTTTTCCCTAACAAAACAAACGAACACAACGAACGAAAATAGAGGAGGAAGTAATAATGAAAAATACAATTACTCAGGAAGATATTAATAGTATTTTAGAAAGAACACATTGGACAATAGAAGAGTTTCATGGTAATGAGTGTCTTTTCTTGTTAATTTTTAGGATTATTAGGAAATTACTTTCTCAATGAACAGAAATTATATACTGATGTATAATTAAATCAAGGTTATTACCCTTATCGTTTTTAGATTGGAAAGCTAACATCTTATTGATTCACTCTCCACGAAAGAAGATTACCCAACACAAAAGGGTCACCTATGAAAATAGGTGGCCCTTTTGTGATTGCGCACTCGTGCACATCATACCATTTTAAAAATTAAACAACGATTAATCCACCATGGATAAAGTTAACAAAAACAGGTGACTTTACGTATAAAGATAAGAAATTCTCCTTTAATCAAGACGGGGAAATGGTTACAGGGTGGGTTACATTAGAATCCCTTGTTAAAAAAGTATATCCTGAGCCAGATTAAGGAAAAGTATTGCGTGCAAAAGTATTGATTTTCCTAATTATGGATATTATTAGGTCTATTACATCATGAATTTTCTGTTTTTTCGTGTTGTAAATAAGCTATTTATATAAGGTTACATAACACCAATTAGGGGCAAGCAAATAGTCTTGTAACGTACCAAATTCACTTATAACACACATTATATATGAGTTAAATGAACATTATAGCCAAGAAAATAAAAACAGTAAAAATATGGCTAAACGTAAACAGTATGCTTTCATTTGTAATTGAATGCGAGAGCTTGGAATTATGACGAATAATTTTTTTCATTATAAAGCCATATAGGATTGAAATTACTGTAAGTACAAATAGTATAGTTAAAAATTTCATCCTATTATAGTCCACAGTTGTTGCTGTAATAATAGCAGGTTTTATGGCAAAGAAATATGCCATTAGATACATAAAGACATTCAAAGTACAATATACAGAAAAATTTATAATTTTTTTGTTCAAATTGATCCTCCTCATAAATAATCTTGTTTACAACATCTCTTTCAGGATCATTTGGTATGATAACCTTTATACCATTAGATTCTAAATGTGATTTGTTACCACCCTAATCTAGAATCGAAAACACTGTGTAGGTTCTATGTCTCTATCAAATGATTTTTTGCACCAGAACCAAAAAAAGAGATAAGAACACTTTTATTAAATGCACTATCTCTTTTCGAATATGTAATGCATATCCCATGTAAATTTACCACATATTTTAATGGGACTTACAGATTGCTCTTCAACAAAAATTATACCTCACACTTTGTAAAAAATATACATTTTCATTTCTTGTGAAATCCGCCGTGGAAATATATGCAATTCAAACATATTGACGTATTATATCTATCTATACCTATCGATACATATTATTATAATTAATATGTATCGAATATATATAAAGGTTTATCTGTAAGAATGCTACATTCTTCTCTATTTACCTATACTTATAATTTCACTAATTAATTATGATATAGATATTAATTTAAAGTTATTTATACAAAACAAATAAATGGATTTTTTAGGTAGAGAAAATGATATACCATTCTGTTTACTTAATTCACATAATTTTCAAAATTAAAATCTATGGATGTTAATATTTGTTATATAATATACTTATCAAAGCATTACCCCTGTAGTTTTATAATGAATCTGTAAGATAGTTTGTTTGTCCCGTATATTCACCTTAACTAAAAAGAACTTGTAGTGATTCCTACAAGTTCTTTTTGCCTTTCTTATTGTAATTAGGAATGAAAGTAAACTTTTGGGTAAAAGTTTACTTTCGATTTTTGAATCATTTATAGCTAATTTTGTAATAAATTTCTCAATATAGATATAATTATCAATTATGGTTTTAATATTAAAAATTAACAAAAAATAATTTATAATAACAATATGATAGTTATCCTTTTGTTTACTCCTTGTGCTAAAGATAAGATTGTGTTCCCGATCTTATCTTTTTTCTTTGTAGATTTTTGATACAAAAAAAGAATCCTTATAATAAGGATTCTGCAACAGGAAAGAACAAATATATAGTAATAAAAAGAATTTCTTGTATCATAGAACAAGTATCTGAAGTTGATATGTAGTGTATCTAGAGTCTATGTAAATTTAAAGATTTTTTTAATAAAATGTTTTTTTACATCTAATTAGGATATTGGCATAATTCATCCAATTATAGGTAAATTTGTAAATATTTTTTCGAGTTAATATAAACTGAAACAAAAACCAATTATCTGCATAGGTAATTGTTTTTTGTTTATTGTAAGTTAGTTATTTAATAAAAAACAATACATGGGTATGAAATGAATATTATGACTCATTTTTACAGGTATCTCGTTTAGACACATTTATCCATTTGTTATATTTTGTATTATCTCCCTTTTCAGGGAATGGACTAAAACACCCACATTCAAAAATATTGTAGAATTTATGACAATTAACGATGGATTTCTTAATTCGTATATATCTTTTTATTTTAAATATGACATTACCAAAAAAATATATATATTTTTTTGGTATATATATAACAAAACATAAAAAAAACTAGTCACTATTATCTTATAGTGGGTGATTAATCGTAATATTGCGTATTTTCTGATGTTTATATATTCTAATAGGGGGTATCTTTTTCCATCCCTCCAAAAAGGAGAATAAGAAAGAATCTAGTCAATATCTATTGCTATTTCCTTTATAAAAATAGTAATTGTAACAGACTTATTTTAGAATCTCTCTTTAAAAAATAAGAAAAGGAGGAGTTCAAGTGAAAAAAACTTTAGTTACAGGATTATTGGTTACAGCAATATTAGCAAGTCCTTCCAACTATGTAAGTGCTTACGCGGAGAGGGTGCAGTCTAAATCAGAGTCAACATATGTACAAAATGTCAAAAATGCGAATACATTATCACATTCGATTAGAACGTTAGGTTCACAATCACCTTTAGCGCAAGCATATGGATTAATTATTTTACAGCAACCAACCATTAAAGGGACTGGTATGAGCAGTTTAACGAATCACCAAGAATTTGTAAAAAATCATGTTCGCGAATGGTTAGATGAATATAATCCTAAGTTAGTTGATTTAAATCAAGATATGCAGCGTTTTAGTACAAGATTCAATGGTTATTATGGTACATTATATGATTTAGCGGAAACGGTAAATACAGATGCGGAAACAAAAGTGAGTTTTGTAAATGCTTTTAATAGACTACAACAGGACGTACAAACTATCCAAGATAATATGAACCAAACCTTATTGCAGCTAAATCGTTTTAATGATTTATTGCTTCAAGATAACAAAGGGTTTTCTGAAAAAGCAAAAATAGCAATTCAATCCTTAGAGGGGTCAGATGGAACTGTTACACAGCTAAGAGCTGATATTAAAAGACTTCAAGAAGAGATACTGGTAGAACTCGCAAAAATTTTAAATAGACCAAATGAAGTTCGTAACGGCGTTATAAATATTGGGAAGCAAGTCTTTACGATTGCGGGCGGAGCAGCTCAGACTCAAACTATAGATTTTATCTCTATTTCATCTCTTGGTGGTGGAATTTTAGATCTTTTCGACAGCCAAACAGCTGCTTCTGCTAGGATCATTGAGCAGAAACAAAAAGAATTACTACCACTAATTCAGCAGTTAGCAGAAACCCAAATTCAAGTGACTGAAATGACTTTTATTGAGGATCAAATGAATGGGTTTACTGAGATGATTAAGAGGCAAATTACAACTTTTGAATATTTGATGAATGATTGGAAAGCGCTAAATGATACAATGATCCAAATCCAACTCAATCTGAGTGCAGGGGCACACATGGATAGTGTTGGATTGCAAAATCAATTAATTCAGCTCAAAGAATTCAGTGATGAACTGTATTTGCAAACAAAAAAGTATGAAAATTTCATTACAAATGTAACAATAAATTAAGTTTAAGCAAAGAGTGGAATATGACTATACTGAAAGTTAAAGGAGAAGACAAAAATGGCAAAAAAGCCTTATAAAGTAATGGCTTTATCTGCATTAATAACGGTAATGGCAGCAGGTAGTATCATGCCAACATATGCTTCTGCAGCGGAAAGCATGGCAAAATCAACTCCTATTCACGCTAAAACAGGTACAACGGACGATTACCCGGATTATTCATTAGGACCAGAGGGTCTTAAAGAGGCAATAACAAATACAGGGTCAAATGCTTTAGTAATGGACCTTTATGCTTTAACAATCATTAAACAAGCAAATGCTGATTTCAATGGGCTCAATTCAATTGATACATCTTTACGAACGAAAATAATTAATGATCAAAATATTGCCAGAATAAATGCAGGGCAATGGTTAGATAAACTTAAACCGCAAATGATTTCAACGAATCAAAATATTATTAATTATAATACTAAATTTCAAAATTACTATGATACGTTAATAGCAGCTGTAAACAATAAGGACAAGGAAACATTATCAAATGGACTTACAAGGCTAAATAATGATGTTGTAGCAAATAAGGCGGAAGTTGACGAATTATTAGGAGAACTGCGAGAATTCCGAAAGAAAATGGCAACAGATACGCAAAACTTTAAACAAGATGCTACTCAAATAACGTCTATTTTAGCAAGTCAAGATGCTGGAATTCCGCTGTTGCAAAATCAACTCACAACGTATCATGCTACAATTGCTGAATATAATAAACTGCTTATTGCCTCAGCAGTTGCAACAGCTCTAGGCCCACTTGCTATTATAGGCGGAGCAGTTCTAATTGGTACTGGTTTAGGAGCTAAACTAGGAGTGGTGTTCATTGTAGGTGGTTTAGGAGCAACAGCAGGAGGTATAGCGGGAATTGTTATAGCAAAGCAAGAGATGGATAAGGCTCAGGAAGAGATTAAGAATATAACAGGACAAATAACCCAGGCTCAATTAGAAGTAGCTGGTTTAACCAATCTAAAAGAGCAAACTGAATCCTTAACAGAGACTATTGATATAGCAATTACTGCACTACAAAATCTTTCAACCAAATGGGATGTAGTTGGATCAAAATATAAATCTTTACTTAAAAATATTGCAGTTATGGACCCTAACGATCTATTTTTCATAAAAGAGGATCTCGATGTGGCTAAAGATAGTTGGAAAGAAGTTAGAGATACTGCTGCAAATCTTTATGAAACTGATATTAAATTAGTAGATACAAAATAATCAATTGATTTTATGTGATAAGGGTTCCCTGTTCAAACTTGAGCAGGGAACTTCCTCAATGCTCACTAAAAGATACGAATTCTTAAAAAGCGTAGGTGGGATAATATGAATAAGAAATTGTACAAGAAATTCTTATTATCAATGATGATTGCTGGAATGGTAACAAGTAATATAGTACCACTTCATACTTTCGCGGCAGAACAAAAAGTCCATACAACTATATCGCAAGAAACCAGTCATAATTATTCACTTGGTCCTGAGGGCTTTCAAGATGTACTAGCACCAGCAATGTCTAATGTACTTGTTATGGATTCATATGCCAAAACAATACGTAATCAACAAGAGACAGACCTTAGTGGTATAAGTTCTCTTAATAGTTATTTACGAGCAAACATGTTGAAGCACCAGGACGATGCAAAAAAAAACGCGACCTATTGGTTAGATAATCTTAAACCACGTATTATGAATACGAATCAAAACATTGTAAATTATAATGATACATTTCAAACACACTATAGTGTTTTACTAGCTGCAATAGATCAAAAAGATACTGAAAAATTGAAAACTGAGCTCGAAAAATTGTATCAAAGTATATTGACTAATAAAAGTGAAGTTAACGAGCTATTGGAACAGCTGAAAACATTCCGAAATAAAATGACAGCAGATACACAAAACTTTAAACAAGATACAAATCAATTAACGACTATTTTAGCTAGTACAACTGCAGGTATTCCATATTTAGAACAGCGAATTAATGGGTATAATGAGTCTATCAAAAAAAGCAATGATCAAATTATTGCAGGTTCAGTACTTTGCGCGACGTTAATAACGTGTATCATTGGTGGACCGCTGATTGCAACAGCAAAAAGTAATATTGCATCTGCTGAGCGAGAAATAGAAATTTTAAAAGCACAAATTTCTGGGGCACAAGCAGAAATAGCTATTATAACTGATGCAAAAGATAAGACTACGAATATGGCGGAAACAATTGACACAGCTATTAATTCTATACAGAAAATGTCTAATAGTTGGGATACTGTAGCAGCAAAATATAATAATTTAGTAAAAAATATCACATTTATTACCCCAGAAGAATTTGCTTTTATAAAAGCAGATCTTAATACAGCAAAAGATAGCTGGCAAGATCTTAAGAATTATGCTGATAAATTATATGAAGCGGTAAAAATTGCGGAGAAAGAAGAACAGGATCTTATGGAGCGACTTCGTCCGTCAAGTGTTCAATATTTCTACAGACCGATAGACAATGCTTGTACATTTGAAATAAAAACGGGAGCAAATGCACCAAATGCGTCTTATAAAGTTGTGAATTTAACAAAACGGACTACGCATAATATGTGGAGCGGAGGACCAAATACAAGCATGTGGGTTGACCGTCTTCCATTAAACTTAAAAGATCAATATGCGGTAATAGCAACGGTCAATGGAATGGAGTATGTCGTATATAAAGAAGTAGGAGAAAACATTCCTGGAGCTAATTTGAATGGTACCTATCAATTATTTTCTGCGTTAAATAATAGTAGCGTTATAGATCTGAATCAATCAACGAATAATGTTACCTTATGGAGCAATAACGGCAGTAATAATCAAAAATGGAAGTTAGTATATGATTCAAATAAAAAGGCCTATCAAATTAAAAGTGTAACAAATGAAAATTTAATATTAGCTTGGAATGACTATCAAGGTTCTGACAATGTTTTTGCTACACCTAACCAATACTATGAAGAGCATTATTGGTTAGTTGAAGATGCAGGAAATGGATATTTTTATTTAAAAAACAAGAAAAACTCTAGGGTTTTAGATGTAACTGGTTCTGGTACTAAAAATGGAACAAATGTTATAGTATATCCATTTACAGCTAGTAATAATCAAAAATTTAAATTACAGAGACTATATTAAATTATAAGATTCTGGTGCAAAAAAATTTCATCTTGAATTTCAATTGTTGTAAAATAGGGCATCTCTCCTGCTTCGGAAAGATGCCTCTTTTCTATTCTAACGAATGTTGGGGTACACCCCATGCCCATCGAGGGGTCACCATATCAAAAAAAGAAAATTGTACATTAAGACAATTTTCCCGTTAAATAAGGATTATTTGGCACTGGAAAATCAATATTTTTGAAAATGTCAATTGGAATATTTCTCTCACCAATAGGAAAAGTAAATAACAGTTTATAAAGGTATACTTTTACAGACATCTACTTGTTAATTTTCTATCTAAATTTTGTATTCGAGTTTCATATTTGAAAAGTTTTTCTCAATATGGATATTAGGATTATTTTTATTTTGAATGTTCTAAATATAAAATTATTAATCTATAATTATTAAGTACCAACAGGATTAGGAAAATGAATAAAAAATTAGATAGAGGAAGGTTGTGTGATATGAAATTAAATAAAGACATTGTCATCACGAATAATGAAAAAGGATATGCTCATGATTCTGAGATTGGTTATTCGAATCCCAATTGGATGGGTAAAATGCCGGGGGATACAAAAATAAGCGCACTGTCTATACCTGGGACGCATAACTCAATGGCACGTTTTGGTGATGGTACCCCATATCCAGATGATTATGTCATCACGCAAACAATGAATTTAATCACACAATTGAACTCAGGGAGTCGTTATTTGGATATTCGTTTACGAAAAGACTCGAATACTCAGCTTAGCGCTTATCATGGATCTGCTAATCAACGTGCAATTTTTGGCATTGATATTTTAGATAAAATCACTGCATTTTTAAGAACAAATCCAGGAGAAACAGTATTGATGCGAGTGAAAAATGAATGTAATGGACCTGGTACAGGAAAATGTACAGACGCTAGCACAATAAAAACGTGGGCTCAAGTTTTTGAAGATAGCTATTATAATAATGCTAGCTATAGTAATTATTTTTGGAAAGGTACATCCAATAATCCGACGCTAAATGAAGTGAAAGGCAAAATTGTAGTATTGTCAGATTTTCCGACAGATGGAAAAAGATTTGGTATTCCATATAGTAGTATAACTAGGCAAGATCAATTTGATGTAGATAATACGCCTGATGCGATGTATGCGAAATGGACTGCAGTAAAACAACATTTACAAGTTGCAAATGCAAATAATGGCCAAGCCATGTATTTAAATTATTTAAGTGGGAACGGAGCATGGTATTTTATCACAAGGGGAGCTGCACCTTATTTTGTAGCAAGTGGGTATAGAGGTAGTGGTACGAATTCGAGTATGCAAATGATTACAGAACATAGAACAGATAAATGGCCTGATTATCCCCGTGGAGTCTATGGTCAGGTATTTTATGGGGGAACAAATCTATTAGCGGTTGAGTTTATTTCTAAACTCGGGTTGAGGAATGTGGGAATCATCGCCGCGGATTTCCCTGGTAAAGGGTTAATTGATCGTGTCATTCGGTTGAATGACAGACACCTTAGTGGAGATATTCGCTATATAACGCCAAAAGGGTCTTCAGGCTTACGAATTGGATTCGGTGGGGATGTATATTTACGTAATCATTATGTAGTGTATCGAAACGGGAACTATATTGGTGAAGTCGTTAACGGAAATCCTTATTATAGTTATTGGGATCAAACGGATGTGGGACACGATCTTAGATTTGAAGGTTTACCTCTATTTACGGGAGATAAGATTGACGTTTATGTAAAGAATGGCAGCAATCAAACACTACTTAAAAGTCAAACGCTAGCCATAGATGAACAGGAAGGAGAAGAAATTAGAGTAGCTGACGGCCCATATATTATTAAAACCGCCTTAAATAATACGAGCGCTCTTGACATGACCAAGACAGATCGCAATGTTCAGTTATATAGTTACCAAAATCAACTGAATGCTGAATTTGTTCTTAAATACGATGAGAATAAAAAAGCATATCGTATAATAAATCGATGGGATCCAACTAGAGCTTTAGGCTGGGATGGAGCTTCACATAATGTATTTGGTATGGGACTTGATGTAGGAAGAAATGAACAGTATTGGAAGATAAAACGTGCTCTAAATGGATATGTGTATCTAGAAAATTTAAAAAATGAGCAAATGTTAGATGTTAGTTATAGCGATCCTTCCAATAACACAAATATAATTATCTGGGGTTGGACTGCAAACCTTAATCAAAAATTTAAGGTGGTTGAACGAAAAGAAAAATTAGAGGGACAAATTGATTCTTTGTACAACCCACAACCTGGTCAAAAAAATAGATCTAGTGGTAATTTCTCATTGGGACATCTTGCTGAAGGTACAAGAGTTCGAGTTTCAATAGAAGGTGGTGGTGAAACAGTGCTTAACTTCAGAGTGATGCGTGATAAAACAGGTGATACAGACCCTACAATTTGGTCAGATGTTAAACATGGTTCTATCGTAGGGATTCCTATAGGTGCAAATAAAAATAACCTGTATATTGCTAATCCAAGCCTTAGTGGGGCGCCTTCACCTGGTGGTACATTTAAAGTGAAATTTTATACATTACAAAATTAACAAAAAAAGAACTGGGCAAACACCGCTCAGTTCTTTTTTAGGTTCTGGTGTGTGACCGTTCTTACTCATGGTTGTAAGAAATGTTAAAGTGAGATAAAAAGGAGTATTTAAAATGGTTAATCGCTTTTGGGTACTGGTGTTTGTTTTTTTCTTCATATATCTCCTTGTGTGTAATGTTAATTAATTAAACTCCCTATATCAAAAAAGTGTATCAAAAGGTACACCTTTTGAAGTACAGTAAACTCTATTAAATTCAGTACTTCAAAAGGTTTAAAAACATATTTTTGAAGTACTAAATAATTAATGAGACCTTTTGAAGTATTTTTTGTTATAATTTCAATAGAAACAATTTTGAAGGGATGTCTATTTTTTGAATACAAGAAAATTCGGATATATAAGAGTCAGTAGCAAAGATCAAAATGAAGATCGCCAGATTGAAGCAATGAAACAACTCATCACTGACGAACGAGATATTTTTGTCGATAAGCAGAGCGGAAGAGACTTTAACCGTGAACAATACCAACTTGTAAAACGCATGTTAAGAAAAGATGATATTTTATATATTCACTCCTTAGATCGTTTCGGAAGAAATAAAGAAGCTATCCTTCAGGAATGGAAAGATATTACCCAAAATATACAAGCTCATATTGTCGTATTAGATATGCCACTTTTAGATACAACTCAATATAAAGATAGTTTAGGAACTCTTATTACTGATTTGGTACTTCAAATCTTATCGTGGCTTGCTGAAGAAGAACGGACAAAAATAAAAACTCGCCAACGTGAAGGCATTGAAGCTGCAAAGAAAAAAAGAAAGCATTTAGGGAGACCTAAAACCGAGATAACTCAAGAATTCATTCATTCTTATAATCAATGGAAAGAAGGGCAGATCACAGCGCTATACGCCATGAAAAGCTGCAATATGACTAGTCCTACATTTTACAGAGTGGTCAAAAGATATGAAAATAGGGAGGTATAAAAATCAATATCATTACAAGAGAACTCCAAAATACAATACAAGGCTTTTCTGCTTATTTATTTAACAAAGGAAGAAAACCCTCTACAATCAAGCGCTATATATATGATGTAGAAAGTTTTATTCAATGGCTGCACCAATCAAAAAGGTTTACTGAAAATAATCTTTTTGAATCACTTCATAAAAAAGATTTCGAAGCTTTTTTTAATTATTTAAAAGAAGTTCGTCAATACTCTGATAAAACTATACACCGCATATATATTGTCTTAAATAGATTGTACAAATACTTAGATTTACCAAATCCGATTGAAGGGATTATTCATATAAATCCACCTGATCGGGCATTACGTAGTCAAGATTTCGTTTCTTTCCAAGAAGAGAATCGTCTTAAAGAAGTTATCTCTTCATTAGAAGGACTGACTGAAAAACAACCATCAACACGCCCAATGATCTTAGAACGGAACATTTCTATCGTTACGTTGCTCCTGGACTATGGATTATCTTTAAAAGAGCTTGTTTCTTTGCGAATGCAACACGTTCATTTCGAAAGTAATACGTTATCTATTGCTGAAGACTCAAAAATATATCGTACAATCCATTTGAACGAAGAGGACAAATTACATTTATATAATTACTATAAAACTATTCCTGAACCTGTACGTCCTAAATACCACAGCAGCGATCCATTATTTATTGCTTTTGACTTTACTCGTGGGACATACCATTGGAGCTATGACGATAATGCACCAAATTTACTAACTGAAATCTCGGTACAAAAAATGATTCGTTTAGAAGTGAAACGTGCTAATCTTCGAAAGGGAATTTCTGCCCAACACTTTCGGAACTCCTTTGTTTTAAGGGAAATCAAACAGAAAAACACCCCTGAACAAATCATGCGGCAGATTGGATTTAAATCTCACTTATCCTTAAAAAGATATTACAATTACTATAAGAAAACTACAGCTAATACAGATTAGAAACAATCTCTTAATATGTAATTTTTATATATCTACAGATTTGCAATGAAAAAGATAAGAATTAAGCTTTTTTACTCCCGTTTCTTGTACTGAAAATGACAGTGTCAGCTACATATAAAAGTGTTTTAAATGAAGGGATTAAATAGGGGCTAAAAACTTTCGGTTATTGTATTTCCTCGTTACCGGTACCTGTTAGAGTAATAGGAGAACTTTCTGCAGAAGTTTACGCAAAACAGGTTGCTAGGAAGAGGATCTATAAGAAATATAATATTGAACAAAGACCACAAGATATTATTTTAATTAAATCCAATTTTCTAGCTATTAAGGATATAATTAGCGATGTATCAAAAAGTATGATGGAAGATAAACATAACGGTTATAAAATGTATTAGGGGTCACCATACATGCCCAACAACTTAAGAAACTTTATTACCCCCAAGTATCCAAAAACGTTATTCTTTCTAAACAAGCTAAACAGAAAGGATCACCAAGGTAATCTACAAAAAAGAGCCTAAGAAATATTTCTTAGGCTCTTTTTTCTCAATCTTACTTATTGAACCATAGCAGATACGATTACAGTAAATTCAGATGTAGCATTCTTAGGATTGGCAATATAAAGAGATCTTTTAGATACGACACTTGTTCGATTGCCACTTAATACACCAGAGAAATGAGTAGGGTCTGTTGCAGCAGACTTATCTTCCATTACATTAAAACTAATAAAATCCGGGTCCCCGCCACCTTCAATCTCCCATTTTAAATATTTTGTTCCTGCAGGGAGATTTTCAGTACTAAAGTTACCACTTGAACGATTTTTCTGTCCTGGTTGTGGTCCTTTACTTGATCTTACTCTTGCAATCTCTACTGTCGCTTTGGTTTCCATATCCATTCCCCTTTTCATAATAAATGTATATTTTAGTTAGGTTACTACAGCAACCTAACTAAAATATACAATTTGTAGAAAAAAATGGGTATTGAGAAATATTGAGACTTCTTTATTAATTCAAATTATTTATTCATAAATTACAGCATATATTTTTATTCCAACTAATGATGTAGCATGCCTAACATTATCAATGTACATTTCTTCTTTTTGTACCACTTCAGTTCGATTTTCGTGTAAAACATCACTAAAAATAAGGTCATCCATGTCCCCAAATTTATCTTCCATTACATCAAAAAGAATATCGTCTAAATCGCCACCACCCGCTAGTTCCCATTTCAAAAACTTTGTGCCTTCGGGTAAAATTGCAGTGCTAAATAACTGACCTGGATATATAGTTGTTACCAATTGTCTCCTATTTATCTTCATTTACATAGCCCCTTTTTCAATAAGCATCATTTACTTAAATATATAATTTTTAGAGGTATTTAGGTATTGATAAAATCTACATAATACCTATTATCGGTAACTATGAAAATGTAAAAATAGTCTTAAAGATTGCTTTATTGCTTTGAAGTTGTTTTTTGTCCGCAGAAGTATGCTTAATAGGCTTCACCATAAATGCCCATCAACTAAAAAACTTTACTAGCCCCAAGTATCAAAACAACGTTATTCCTTCTAAAGAAGCTAGATTAGAAAGGATGACATGTTCTTATGAATCTCCCGATACAAGATGAACTACAACCATTTGTGGAAGAATTACAACGATATATTACACCTGTATTTTTAGACGAACTCGCAAGAGAGATCGGATTTATAAAGCGAAAACGTAAGTTTTCCGGCTCAGACTTAGCTACGATTTGTATTTGGATTAGTCAACGAGTAGCAAGTGATCCCTTAGTACGATTATGTAGTAGGCTTCATGCAGCAACTGGTACTTTACTCAGCCCTGAGGGCTTAAATAAACGTTTAAACGCTAAAGCAGTTTTGTTTTTACAACATATTTTTTCTTTACTGTTACAACAAAAAATATGTGAACAAACACAAATTTCTAACCATCTCTTCACTTGTTTTGGACGAATCCGTATCCTAGATGCCACCGTATTTCAGGTGCCAAATGCTTTAGATAATGTATATCCAGGCTCTGGAGGCTGTGCTCAAACAGCCGGAATCAAAATTCAATTAGAATATGATCTGCACAGTGGGGAATTTCTGAACTTTCAAGTTGGACCAGGAAAAAATAATGACAAAACATTTGGCACGGAGTGCTTAGATACCTTACGACCAGGAGATTTATGTATTCGTGATCTAGGTTATTTTTCATTGGAAGACTTGGACCAAATGGAACAACGAGGTACATACTATGTGTCTCGTTTAAAATTAAATACGAATGTATATATGAAAAATCCAGATCCAGAATACTTTAAAAATGGTGCTATTAAGAAGCAATCGGAATACATACAGATCGATGTGAAACGGCTTTTAAACCAACTACAGCCTGGAGAAACATTTGAATTAAAACATGCTTATATCGGGGTACGGAAACGATTCTGGGTATGAGGGGCCACTCTGGGATTTAATTACAAATTAAAAAAGAACTTTATTCAAGTTCTTTTAATCTACGATACAGGGCGGCCTGACTCACACCTGTAATTTGGCATATTTCTTTCACTGTTTTAGTGGTGTGCTCCCGTAATTCAATCGCATGATTCATACCTGGGTGTTTATCCGTGTATTTCTTCAATCTTCCTCTATACACTCCTTTTTGTTTCGCTAACTTTATTCCCGCACGTTGCTTTTCTTTAATCATTTCTCGATCAATTTCACTAAAGGCAGCCATGACAGTTAAAAAGAATTTTCCTGTTGGAGTTCTAGTATCTATTCCTAAATTTAAAATCGCAAAATGAACATCCTTTTCCCGAAGTTGTTCTACTAACTGTAGTAGCTGAATGGTATTTCGACCTAAACGATCCATTCTAGTTACGACCAAAGTATCCCCAGTAGTTAGTTTTGACAGTATAGTGTCTAACTCTGGCTTTTGTTTTGTTACTCCACTTATTTTCTCTTTAACAATTTCATCTACTCCATATTTCATGAGCTGTTCAATCTGTGTATCTAGATTTTGATCTTGTGCACTTACACGAGCGTATCCATAGACCATTTTTATCCCTCTTTTTTGAGAAGTTAGAATATGCAATTATGCATATTTGTATTTTTTATTTTAATAGCAATTAAATCTAATATATAATTAAAAGGTTTTTTACGAATTGATAAGGAGATGCGAGTATGAAGAAAATCATAGGACTTATATTATCATTATTTTCTACCTATGTACCAATGCTTACAGAGGAAACCGAAGTTTTAAATAAGTGCTGATTTTGCAATTATATCTTTAACAATTGAATAGGAGGTCTAACGTGAACAACATTAAGAAATTATTCCTAAGTTCTATAGTATGTATTTTACTATTCAGTACAGTAGGAACAGCTTATGCAGAACAAAATAATCAAGAAACTACATTATCCTTTATCGATGTGCCAAAAACACATTGGGCGTATAAAGAAATGATGTACATGGCTGAAAATAAAATCATTACTGGTTATGGAAATGGATATTTTGGTGCCACAGATCAAATCACACGCGAACATCTTGCAGCCTTTTTATATAGAGGTACCTAAAACCGCAAGACAGTGCCAATAACCCATTTGTAGATATTAGTGAGAGCAATTTCAAAAAGGAAATTTTGGCACTAACAGCACGTGGTATTTTCAGTGTAAATGCAGAAAAAAATTCAATCCGAAGAATAACATGACCCGTGCAGAACTTGCTGTCGTGCTTGTAAAGGCATTTGATTTAAAACCGCAAGGAAATGTTGAATTTACGGATATGAAAAGTCATTGGGCCAATGAATATGTGAAAATTCTAGCTGGAAACCAGATAGCAAGCGGTACTGGTGACGGCAATTTTAATCCAAATGGATTTGTCACAAGAGAGCAATTTTCTATGTTCTTATATAGGACGATTATGACAGTAACAGATATGAAAAAGAATGAATCCGTTGGTTGGGTGAAGGAGAAAGAGAATTGGTACTATTACGAAAAAGATGGAAGTAAACGCAGAGATAACATTACTTTAGATGGAATAGAGTATTCCTTTTTTAAAGATGGAAGACTAGTCGAAGGGAGAAAGCAGACTGGGAAAGACAATTTATATTATAGTGAGCCTGGTAAATTAAAGACCGGCTGGAGTTTTTCTGCAACTTCATGGAGCTATTTAAAAGATGGGAAGTATGTGACAGGACCATTTACCTATCAAGGAAAACCATTTGAAATTAATAAGTACGGAGATATGGAAAAGGGATGGATCACCCTTCGTACCACTGTTAAAAGAATCTATCCAAAGCCAGAAACAAAATTTCTATTAAAGTCTAAATCTGTAAAGGATGGCGATGTTTTAGAAGTCATCTCAAAGCAGGGCTTATGGTACCAGGTCAAATATCAAGGAGAAGTCGGTTATGTTCGGATATTTGAGTCCGTTGTGATTGGTGAATCACCAGTTCGTTCATGGGATGTAGCAAAAGAAGCAACGAATTTGTCTCATTTTATGATAACTGAGTATCATAAAGATCCTGAAAAGTACTTTCCTCCTAATATTCACAAGAAATTTGATAAACAATTAGATAGTGATTTAACTCTTCTTGCGAATGGATTACAATGGATTGATCAATTAAAAGAAGCACTCTATTTAGATAATAAACAAGGGTGGGTACAAGAAGAAGGAAAATGGACGTACTATAAAAAAGATGGGCAAAGAATAACTGGTTTCCAAGCAATTGATGGGAAACGTTATTATTTTGGTACCGATGGTTTTATGCAAACGGGATGGGTACACACAAATGGGTCAGATTATTATCTGGGAACAGATGGTGTGATGCAAACTGGAATCCAACATATTGACGGGAAAATCTATTACTTTGGTCCGTTAGGTCCTGTGCAATCAGGATTTACACATGTTGATGGGAAACCGTATTATTTTGATGCTTCTCATGAATCCAAAAATGGTTGGATAAAGCAAGAGTTTAATTGGTATTTACTGCAACCTTCAGGTGCATTACAAACAGGAGATTTTACATATAAAGACAAGAAATTCTCCTTTAATCAAGACGGAGAAATGGTTAAAGGGTGGGTTACATTAGAATCCCTTGTTAAAAAAGTATATCCAGAGCCAGATTTGAAAAAAGTATTGCGTGCAAAACGTGTGAATAATGGTGAAGTGATAGAAGTAACGGGGAAAGTTGGTTCTTGGTATGAGGTGAATTATCAAGAAGAAAAAGGATATGTAAGTATTCATGATGCAATTATTTTTGATCAGGAAGCCAAAAGTCCACTTACTCTTCTCGATGGGAAAATAAAAATATTTGAAGGTGTATTAGATTATTTAAAAAGTGACGAACCAGTCATAAATAACACGATCAAAATTTTAGAAGAATCAGAACAAGGTTTGTTAGATGCTACAGAAAACTGGGAAAGTATTTCCAGAAATATAAACAATGCAAAGCAAGATGTACAGTATAAAATGCAAGTGATGAAAGAATCACATGATAAATTGCAAGAATTAGTGAATGCAATGAAAGGTGACATAAAAAATTTAACAGTCACCCAAAGAAAAGAACTATTCAGACTGCTTGGAAATACGAGAGAAGATGCTCTAGCGTATGGAAAAGAGTGGATGGGATTTAGTGCTGATGTATATGTATCTATCCTGCAATCCTATACATCCCTTTATCAAACCTACGCTTGGTATTATCAAACATTAGATGTGGTTGCGGGTAAAGCACTTGAAACCCAAAATGAAATTAATAAAAATATTCTTCAAATTGAGGAAAATCATCGTAAGTTAGCAGAAGGACTTTCTGGTGTCGTTAAAGACTTAGGACCAGTTGTAAATAGTTCCATTCGCCTAAAACATTCTGTAGATGAAGCGAAACCTCAATTGGAGGAACTTGTACAAGTAACAAGAGAAAACGCTCCAATCATTGCGAAAGATTTACAAGCATTGGATGCCAAAGTCCCAGGATTCTTCACAGATTTCAATATGGGAATAGATCTTGCAAATACATTTATGGACTCCGCTAATAGAATAGCAAGTCATAAGATTGATATACCTGCTGCGGCAAGAAATATTGGGAATATTGAATTAGGTAATGCGTTCCGTGATTTTGGTGTTACACCAGTAAAATTGGAAGAGGTTGCACAATCCAATCGAGATACAACTAAATTCATGAATGTAACATTAGATCTTGTGCCAATTATTAATATCCCTAAAGAAATAATCCAAATGGTACAAGGACATGAAATAGCTGAGGAAGAAAAATATAAGCCGTCAGATTATGTCATGGGTATCGCAACAGTATTTTCTGGTGGAACCATAAAAACAGTAAAAACTATCGGAAAAGTAGTTGGTACTGTTGAAGATATTGAAAAGAAAGCGAAAAACCTTGAGAAGGCTGCAAAAACAACTAATTTCACAAAATATCCTACTGGTTTTGATGAAGTTGCTAAATATGTAAAAGAACATAAAAAATTACCGGATAATTATATTACGAAAGAACAAGCACAAGCACTTGGTTGGGTTAGTAAGGATGGGAACCTTCATAAAGTAGCCCCTGGAAAAAGTATGGGTGGTAATATATTTCAAAATAAAGGAAACCCCTTACCAAATGCTCCAGGTAGAGTTTGGTATGAAGCTGATATTAATTATTTATCAGGGTATCGAGGTAATGATAGAATTCTTTATTCTAGTGATGGATTGGTGTATAAGACTTCAGATCATTACAAAACGTTTACTGAAATAAAGTAGAAAGGAATTTAGTTATGGAAAAAATATATTTAGATGGACGGATGTTTACAAGTAAAGATGCACTGCATAAAACATTAAAGAACAAATTAGATCTTCCAGATTACTATGGTGAAAATGCTAATGCGTTGTGGGATTGCTTAACTGCATGGGTTACTCTTCCTTTAACAATAGAATGGGAATTTTTCAAAGAAAGCCAGAATATGTTAGGACAAGAAGCAGATTTGATTTTAGAAACATTTCAAGATGCCCAAAATGAAATGCCAGGAAATTTTTTCATTAAAGTAAAATAATTTAATAGCATTTAAAAAGCGTAGAAATAATTAATTTCTACGCTTTTTATTGTATCAATTTGATTTTCTTTCATAGTGGCCCCTCATACCTCGAATCGTTTCCGTACCCCTATATCGGTGATAAACAACAACTATTTGCACGTGTTATTTTTAATCGATTAACAGAAAAGCAACTTCAAAAACGGCGAGCAAAGATTGCGGAAAAAGAAAAGTCTAAAAATAGAGCGTACTCAGAGAAAAGTAAAATGGTAGCTGGATTAAACGTGTACGTGACGAATACACCTTGGGAATGGGTTCCGATGGAACAGGTACATGAATTATATACTTTACGTTGGCAAATAGAGATTGTCTTTAAAACGTGGAAATCACTCTTCAAGATAGACCATTATCGTAATGTAAAACAGGAACGATTAGAGTGCCAATTATATGGAAAGCTAATCGCTATTTTCCTATGTTCCTCTACTATGTTTAAAATGCGTCAATTGCTTTTACAAAAGAAGAAAAGAGAATTAAGCGAATATAAAGCGATTGGGATGATCCAAGATCATCTATTTCTGTTGTATCAAGCAATACAGCAAAACACCCAAGAGATAACAAAGATCCTAACCCGCCTGTTCAATCTTTTACAGAGGAATGGACGAAAATCCCACAGATATGAGAAGAAAACTGTCTTTGATATTATGGGTGTTGTCTATGAGTATAGTGGATTGAGAAAACAAAAGAAAGTTGCGTGATTTTTTAAAAATGAAACCCGTTAGGGTTTATTCGGTGTGCTTACTTTTAAGGACATCAAATATTTTAAGCGTTTTTTAGTCCATATGAACAAAAGTTCATTTTGTTTCCGCTCTTAAGTTGATAGGCATGTATGGTGACCCCTATTAGATAAAAAAATCCCTGCACATTATGTGGGGATTTTTTTATGAGGAAAGAGCACCTTCGCAAGTGATCTTAAAATAATACTGTAATACATTCAGTTTTTTAAAATTGCTAAAACGATAAATGTAAGTATTAGCGTTAAGGAAACAATTTTAACATATTGTCTAGTTTGATTAGGAATTACACTTCGAATCCAGTCTGAGAAAATCGCAAGTCCAGCACATAACACGATAAAAATCAATAAACCAATCCCTATAATCTCAGGTACTCCTTCGAATGGATTGGGTATATTTATTTGAAAATACATATTATTTTCCTTCCCAATAAAAAAATTGTTTTATTTTAATAATACATTATATGTTTTATAAAGAAAAGACACCCTAAGGTGCCTTCCTCCGACTTGAACCACGTTCATTTAGTATAAACTTATCCGTATTATCCCTTTGTTATACGTGTAAACACATCCTATAAAACAGAATCGTCTATATACACCAGATTGTTAGTTCACAAAATGCAAGAGATTTGAGATCAGTATTAGAGTGACGCCATATCTTTTATAATGGTCGATATGTTACGTCTTTCAAAAGAATCTGCTTTATAGAACGTGTCCACGATTTATATTTTACTACATGTAATATTTATTTAGTGTAATTTTTACAAATATGTATAATTGCATAAAGTTTATGAAAAAATGAGAGTATAATTTGGTATTGTGTAATAAAGATAAGGCCCACCTACGGAAATAGGTGAGCTTTTTAATGTATAAAAAAAGACACTCTCATGAGTGCCTCTCCCTACTTGATCTACATAAGCCTTTTCTTACAGTACAAATATATCTGGGTTTCCACCCAATCTATATTTTACTACATCTACTTATAAAGTTTAGTTAATTTAATGTAAATTTCATAAAGAAAAGACACCATAAGGTGCCTTCCCCTGACTTGAACCATCTTAATTTTAATAATATGTATCGGACTCTCATCCAAATATTATTTTACCATGTTAAGTTATTTTGTTCATTGAGAAATATGATTCAAATCTATATTTTGGGTTATTAAATAAGAAAAGAAGACATCCATTAAGATGTCTTCTTTTACTTGTACAATTGGTGTTAAGAAGGTAATTTATTGCTTTAAAACCTATGAAAAATATAACAATCATCGAGTAAGCTTATTATAGCAGCAATAAATAGGGATTTTATATGTAATATTGCATATAGATAGATTAATTGTCTGTTATTTGTTTTAATTCATTTACTTATATTATTTTTTGAATGCTCCAGCAATGGAGCCTTTTTTTATGCAATAAAATATTCTCTTTACGTTATTTAGTTGATTTATATTAGCTTTACCTTCTTAAGTGATACCTACATTTCAGCAAAATATTGTATAGACAGCCAGTCTTTTTATGAGAATATAGTGGGTTAATAGTTTTTATATCGAAAGTAGTGGATTGATTATCCTGTATGTCCATCGATATGCTAAATTGCATATCTAAAAAAGTATAATTTGTTAACATTTTCAAAATAATGATTATCCTTATAAAATTCTGTTAATATCAAACTTGTACCTATATAAAAGAAGGGGATGTTTATATGTTTAAAAAAGTGATATTAGGGATATCATCATTAGCAATGGCATCGGTAGTTGGTTTAGGAATGGCATCGGAGGCATCTGCAGGACCAGCGGCACCTCTAACTTCTTTAAGTGTAGTGAAAGTAGAGTCACAATTGGGTGGGGTTGAATACATTAATCCTAATAGTTTTAGTACAACTAAAGATCATGGGGGAAGTTACTTATATGTTTACACAAAAGAAATAGGGTATGGCCAGTTTCCTTTTGCAAAAATGAATGGATTTGATGTGAAAAGTATTGGTTCACAAATAATTGGTGGTAATCCTATTGTAGGTTGGGAATATAAATGGGATGCATCAAATCATCAAGAAGGGACTTTTGAATATCAAAAGACTTCAATAAACTATCCAAGAGATACGTGGCGTACTTCACTATATATTAAATAGTCAGTTTTATATATTCGTAGCATAAAAATCCCTGCACCTTGTGTGGGGATTTTTTCATAAAGAAAAGACACCTTAAGGTGCCTTCCTCCGACTTAAACCACTTTACTTTTAATAATATGTATTGGACTTCTATCCAAATACAATTTTATCATATTTTCCGCAAAATGAAAGTGCATTCATTAGCCTGCTTAATGGTTTTATCCATAACTTCTTTATATGTATTAAACTCTTTATTTTTTATATCACCATTTATCTGTGAAAGGAAATCGCCTTTAGCCTATATAGGAAAGAATAGTATTGGAGCTGAGTTTCCTAGCTCATCATAGTACTTCTTAGCTTTCTCTAAATCTTCTTTCTTACTAAATGGGGTAGTGACAGGGTAGTTGTCATAGACCGCAAAATAAGTAAGGTTGAACCAACAGTAGCATTAAAACCATCTATTATCATAATTAATATAGAAGAAACTTATTCTAAATGGAAAAGTGGGGAAATAACAGCTATTATATTTATGGAAATGTTAGAGCGAAAGAAAAATGCGTTTTATAAAATAATGAAGGAACATGAGCGAAAAAAATAGCATCTTTCCTATGATATGATCCCCTTATAGTAGACAGGAAAAAGAAAGCACATTAACCTGTTTACTATGGAGGGGATTTTTTTATGGGAAAAATTAGAGTCACTTACGATGTAGAATTTAAGAAAAAAGCTATAGATTTATACTTAAAAGAAGGCATGAGCTATAAAACCATTGCGAAAGAATTGGGTATTCATCACTCGGTTGTAAGTCGTTGGGTGAAATACTTTGAAGCTGAAGGAATCAAAGGACTAGAAGAAAAACGCGGTAAAGCGAAAGGACCAGGTTTAGGTAGACCAAGGGTTAGACCCGAAGATCCTGAAGCTAAGATCCGACGATTAGAAGCGGAAAATGAAATGTTAAAAAAGCTCTTAGGAATGTAAAAGGAGGAATGAAAGTCGTATCCAAAACGAAAAAATTCGAAGTCATCCATGAAATGACAAAAACAGGTTATACAGTGACCATTCTATGCGATATTGCTGGTGTAACCAGAAGTGGGTACTACAAATGGATAAAACGGCATACGACGCCTTCAAAAAAACAATCAGAGGATATCGAAATTAAGAAAAAGATATTGGAGTGTCATAAAAAATTAAGAGGAATTTATGGATATAGAAGAATACAAGTGTGGCTGAAAGCCACATATAACCTTCATTTGAATCATAAACGCATCCAAAGATTGATGAGTGAACTAGGTATCAAAGCCGTAATTAGGAAAAAACGACCTTATTACGGAAAAAAAGAAGCTTATGTGATTTCAGAGAACCATCTAAATAGGGAGTTTCAAGCTTCAAAACCGAATGAGAAATGGGTAACCGATATTACCTATTTGATTTTCAATGGACAGCGCTTGTACTTATCCGCTATTAAGGATTTATACAATAATGAGATTGTTGCCTATGAAACCAGTCGTAGAAACGACTTAAAACTTGTGTTAGATACACTTAAAAAGGCAAAGAAAAAACGAAATATGAAGGGAATCCTCTTACATAGTGATCAAGGGTCCCAGTATACATCTCGTCAATATAATCAATTACTTAAAAAATATCAGATGAAGGCAAGTATGTCTCGAAGAGGCAACTGTTGGGATAATGCTTGTATGGAAAACTTCTTCAGTCACTTTAAGGCAGAGTGTTTTCATTTACACTCCTTCCATAAAGCGAATGAGGTCAAACTTGCCGTGCGTAAATATATGCACTTTTATAATCATCAAAGATTTCAAAAGAAATTAAATAACCTGAGTCCATATAAATATAGAACTCAGGTTGCTTAGTTGCGCTTTTTTAATACTGTCTACTTGACAGGGGTCACTGCACTATGAGAGGTCCTACTTTTTCTCCAGGTGTAAGAATCTTGGAGTTTTTGCACCAGAATAGTATGATGTATATCGAGAAAAATAAAAGACAACTCTAATTAAGAGTTGTCTTTTTGTGTAATAAATTTTACAAAATCTGAAGATATACAAACGACTAGAATACGTTATGTTATTTATTATAACAAAAACGAATATTATTTTGAATAAAAAAATATTCGTTTTTGAGCTTTTTGTTAACAATGTTCACAAATAAACTTTTTGTAAAGGTTTTCTTTGAATATAATTATTTATTTTAAAAATATAATCATGGTTATTGTTTTTCGAGGGTTTCCTTATAAACCTTAGCTATATATTTGACAAAATCAATGACGGGATAGTGTATGAGTGAACGATGCTGCGTAAAACGAATCCCTTCTTTTTCCATTTTGGAAATGAGTTGTTCAATTTTCAACTCTTTTTGTTGTATTCTATTATAATTTTGATATACAATGTTTTTCCATTGATAGGAGGAACCGTGAAAATAACTTTCTCCTTTTACCCTGTGACTAAATATTATTTCTATTTTTTCTCTACGTTGCTTTTCCTTCATATGCGCTTCCGTTGACTGCATGTTTATCGCCTCTTCCCTTTGTGCACAGTCTAACCGTGTAAATAACCCCATCATAGCCAATGTACAGTGATCTTGTTGGGAATTGTCGTTTAAGGCTATCTCATCAACTGTATATATTTTTTCAAGCGCTTAATCTATTATCAATCTTTATTATAAAACGATTCTTTATGGGCATGCACCTTTTTACAATCAACAAGATTTACAACATGACGAGTATCTTCATCTATGAATGTTATTCTCTATTTATTGAAGATAGTTTTTTTATTTAGGCTAAGTAACATATCGCATGCCTCAGAACCCCTTTTTATATTATAAAATCATATAAAAATATAGCGCTCTTAAAAAGTTTTGTTACAAATTTGTTATGTTTGACTTAAAAAAAGGAAAGTAATATTTATTTGTAGAAAATTTTTAAGGGTAAAAATGAATGTGAAAATAGAATGACTATTTATGATAAGAAAAGGGGGTCACTTATATATGCTAACAAATGATTTAGATTTTCGATTAGAACCACGTTTAAAAGAATTGTATGAACAACATAAAATAAGAGCGCAGAAGATAGACTGAGGTTATCATGAGTTTTTACCATGGGATAAGGGAATGGACTTTAAAAGAGTTCCTTGGGATGAAAGTCAAGTTACTCTTCCTTCTGGTGTAATTACAGCCATTGAAACAGCTTTATTAACAGAAGTGAATTTACCATGGTTTACAACGTATTTATCTGCAACTTTTAAAGGATCCCTTTCTGTTATTACAGACTTTATTCATACCTGGACCTCAGAAGAGGATCAACATTCGAATTTATTGGAGACATATTTACTACTCACTCGAAGTGTGAATCCCAAACGATTACATGAATTAAGAAAGTCAGTCGTTGAGGGTGGATTTGAGCCCGATTTTCACACACCAATCGAAGCAATGACATATACGACGCTACAAGAACTTGCAACGATGGTGTTTTACAATAATGTAGCTAAGGTTGCAAGTAAGCATGATCCAGATCTTGCTACATTATTACGTCGTCTCGCCAAAGATGAAACTCTTCATTATGCGTTTTATCGAGACGTCATTCGAACACATTTGGAATTGGAACCTAATTATTGCTATCATATTGCCAATGTGATTAGGAATTTTAAAATGCCAGGTGCTGTCATGCCAGATTTTGAAAATAGAATGACTGTAATTGCAAAAGAAGCTAACTATGGGCCGCTGCAATATTTTGATCAAGTACTTGATGTAGTAGTTGATTATTGGGGGTTAAAAGACTTACGACCCATTGCACCTCTAGCTGAAAAAGCAAGAATTGAGATTTTGGAGTACCACATAAGATTGAAAAAAATACGGGATCGATTTGGTCGTTTTCAAGGGAAAACTGATCTATGTTAATTAATCGATATTTTAGGATGTATATGGGCAAATTGACCGTCCCTTTATTGAGAATCTGACACACCCTATTGTTTTGGGGGTGTTTTTTACTTAATTTAATTTTTAACAAAAAAGTAGTTGACTCCAAAAATAAATTTGTGATATTATAAAATGTTTGATAAAAAATCACATATATGTTAAGGTTAAGAAGGTTACCATATATGGAGGTGGATTATATGTTTCAAATTGGCGATAACATTGTTTATCCAATGCACGGAGCAGGTATAATTGAAGCCATAGAAGAAAAAGAATTCTCAGGGAAAAAACAACAGTATTTTGTTATAAAAATGTCAATCAGTAATATGCAAGTCATGATTCCTATGGGTAAAATATTAAGTTCGAGTATACGCCCAGTTACTGATATACTTGCATTAAAACACATTATACACATTTTTCAGCATGGAGAATCAGATAAATTATTGCCGTGGAAACAAAGGTATAAAGTGAACACGGACAAAATAAAAACGGGTGAAATACAAGAAGGTGCTGAAGTTGTACGTGATTTAATGCGTATGAAGAAAGAAAAGGCACTTAATACAAGCGAAAAAAAAATGTTGGATAACGCACATGAATTTTTGATAAGTGAACTGGGTTTAATTAAAGGGATCACTGAAAATCAATTAAAAAGTTTCTGTTAAGGTTCATTATAGATAATGTATTACATCCCCCGAAAATATCCTGAATTTTTCGGGAATATGATTATTATTAAAAGTAAATCATTTCAAAGACATTCAACTTCTTCAACTCACTTTTAGAGTAGGAACCTCTTTTGTTATTACTTCAATCTAATCCATTTTTATTTTTAAATTTCTTTTACGAACGTTCGAAGTTTCATCAAATAACTCGATCAAATAGTCACTTGATTTTTGCAATCCTGATTCACACTGGCACGGACAAGGAGCCGTAAGGATGAAAGAGAGGTAGGGCTTTCATTATTTTAGGTATATATATATAAGTCATTATTTCTAGAAGAAAAAACAAATCAATCTCATCTCTATCTTTAAGAATTTTTTACATTTACTGAGACAGTGAATAGTAATTGTTTATCTTCTTTTCATAAAAGAGATACGCGAGTTGGTAACATCTAAATATATGGTCAACGATAAAAATTGATGGAATTTCTAGAACTAGAAACCATTTTTATAATTCATTTAACATAATAAGATGAAATGAAACAATAAGAAGGAGTGAAGATATGAAACACATGCCAACGCACGAATTAAGTAACGAGTTAAAGAAGCGGAAAGGGATTACTTCTATTAAGATTGAGTCCTATGAAAAAATTGAAGTTGGTGGAATTCTTGTAGATGGACCGGCTGTTATTTTAATTAATCAAGAATACCTAAAAATTGTTGAATGAAGAAAAGGATGATCCTTTACGAAAAGGGATGATCCTTTTTGTTTGCTGCAGCTAATATGGGATATACATAACTTTTATCTAATGTATTGGGGTTAAAAGGAAGGAGAGGGTCGGGATTATCATAGTGGTAAGCTTAATATTGGTAGGATTTCTTTTTATGTTATATAAATTAGTTGCTTAAAAAAACTAATTATTTGAACCGATAGATTGTTTTCTTTTTAAGGGCGAGATTTATTTTATAGGAAAATTGATAATTTTAAGGAGGAATTTAGATGGATGCAAGGAAACAACGCATAAAATACGAGAAGATGTCAAAGAACTATGAACGTATTTCTTTAGTTTCGTTACTCCTATTAATTGTACTTGTTTGTAGTAGTGTGATTATCATAGGAGCTACAGGGGGGGAATATGGAGTGTTTTTGTTGGTAGCGATTTTACTTAACGCACGTATTAATAAAGAATCTCAAAAAAAATATGAGCAGTATTCTAATAAAGGGCGTATTTAAAATGATACATGTCTTGAAAGGAACAACCTGGATGTACATTCAAAATACCCCTATATCATTGCCTATTAATAACAGATTGGCGTCATAGACGAACAAATAAAAACACAGGGTTTTATCTCTGTGTTTCTTCAAATTTCCGTTTTTGAATATATGCTTGAGCATGAATAATTTCTTCCTGAAGCTCTTTTAATTCTTTCATAGATTCTGATTCAATAGCCATGTAAGTAGTAACTAAACTGATCATCATATCCATCTTCTCTACTATATTTTGAATGACTTGTTCAGATTGCTCTTTTTTAGGGTGTTGTATTGCTATTAATACATTTTCCATATAATTGTTCTTTCTTTGCTGGATATCATAAATAAACTGTTTTGTGTTTGAGTTCATTTGTTGTTCCTCCATTTTTCATATATTTCCATTCCGCCATATTTGAATAGGAAATATTGGATTCTTTTAAAAAGAAAATTTTTATTAAGCACATAATCTATTTAGGTTATGTGCTTTTTTGTCGAAATTAACAGATAGAATTTTCGGAATATTATTGAATAATCACGAAAACGTGATGAAATAAAAAACATAGAACATCACGATTTCGTGATTAGAGAGGGGGAATATAATGACTGATAAGAAGAGTTCTGTAGAAAAAATTTTTTAAACTCCCCACTTTCCAATGTTTTTACAGCAAGTGAAGCCGAACAGAAGTGGGGATTAGAAAAAGGTACCGTGAGATCGTCATGTGTACGTGGTAAATTAAAAAATCACGTGGAATTAGGATTAGTCAAGAAGTCAGGAAATACATGCCTTCTAACTAAAGAGGTTATGACTAAAGTTTACGGATCTCAAAAGAATTAGGGATTACCCATTAAAAATAGACACGAAAAAGCCCCCACCACCGCCAAGTAAGTAAGGGCTTTTCCAGATACATTATAAAAGAAAGGCTGATTCTAGAAGGCAAATATATACCTAAAAACTCATCACAGCAAGAATATTTTATCACATTTAACTAAAAAAGAAAAAATGAAAATTATTATAAAAACCAATTTAAATAAGCGATATAATGTCACTTGTAAATGGTTTCGTATAGATAATTGTATTACCTCCCAAATTTGCTTCTTCGGTACATTTGGAATATCTATTTTTATGGTTGTAGCTACATATATGATCTCTGGAGTATATTTTGGGTTTTAATTCTAATATCTTTCAACCTATATAATTAAGGAGGAACTATTTTATGAATAAAAAATCTGTAAATGTAAAAATTGGTGATTCTGTGCGATTCCGTCATCGTCATGATTCTTCAGTAACACTAATTGGTTCGGTAGTTAATGTATTAACTAATACCATTGTTGTGGATGTCTCCGATTCTTCAAATAAGATCCCTGGACTAGAAAATCGGCAACTAGTAAAGTTTGGTCAGTTTAAAAAAATTTGAAAACAACATTTGCTCTTGGTGCACTAATTTTCCCTTATAACTAATTACTTTTAGGAGGATATAATATGAAGCCAAAACGCGGTGAATTTTTCCACTTTTCAAAAGATAACACTGTATACTTAGTTTTAGGTTACGCAAAAATGTTCGGTAATAAAGAACACGACTTTATTAACCTAAAAAGAATGAAAGACTCAACTACTATAACGCTTAGTGCAGATTTGTTTCTGCTCTATATACAAGCTGAAAAATTCGTAAAAGATAATGTACTAGTAACTAGTTAAATAAGATCACATTTAAACAAATCTTTCCCACCGTATTTTCTTTTTTCAATAATATGGTGGGAAAAACGTAAAGGGTGAGAGAAATGAAAGGGAAAGAGGGAACGAAAGGCTTTTTTGTATTTAGTAAGAAACATGGGAGGACTTATGTTTACTTAGTACGTGCTACTTATAAAAATCAAAAGAAGAAAAATATCCCCTTGTTTTCATTTGGTCGATTAGAGGATGCTCTCAATAATATGTATAATTGGCGTGATAATTTCGATTTATTTCCTGTAATTTTATCTGAGCTAGGTTACTCCTGGGAAGATTTACACGAATGGATCTTAACTTTAGAGACTGGTTATAGCAAATACGGAAGAAAACTTTGCATAGCTAATGATTAGGAGGGGGTATGTATTATGGAGAACTATCTGAAAGAAAAACATTGAAGAGAAAAGTTAGAACAATTTTCCAACCGTACAATAAAAGGGGAAAGTTATTTCCAATGCGATTCTTTCAGGTGGAAAAATATCGTATTTAAACATTACAATAAAATTAAACGAAAAGAAATGAGTATAGAACAACTCGTTTCAATAATACAAAAAGAAGGAATATCATTTACATAACATCCTTCTTTAATAACATATCCGATAATTGATTTTATAAAGTATATAGCGAAAATCTGTAAAGAAATAATAGAAATTGAGTCCTGTTAATACAGGACTTTTCTTTATAAATCATTATTGAAATACACATGAGGGAATTTTTGATAATGTCCGAAAGTATAAAGAAAAGGAACGGAAATTCAATTACACATGAACAGTTCCTAACTAAAATTTATAAATTAGTAGGGGAAGAATACAAAGTTTTAACTACTTATAGGGGTCACCATACATGCCCATCAACTTAAGAGATTTTAATACCCTCAAGTATCAAAAAACGTTATCCTTTCTAAATAAGCTAGATTAGAAAGGATGACGTTTTTTGATGAATCTCTCGATTCAAGATGAACTACAACCATTTGCAGAGGAATTACAACGATATGTGACACCTGTATTTTTAGAAGAACTTGCAAGAGAACTTGGGTTTGTAAAGCGAAAACGTAAGTTTTCTGGCTCAGACTTAGCTACCATTTGTATCTGGGTTAGTCAACGAGTCGCAAGTGATCCCTTAGTCCGATTATGTAGTAGGCTTCATGCAGCCACTGGTACTTTACTCAGCCCTGAGGGCTTAAATAAACGCTTAAATACAAAGGCAGTTTTATTTTTACAACATATTTTTTCTTTACTGTTACAACAAAAAGTCTGTGAACAAACACAAATTTCTAACCATCTTTTCTCTTATTTTCAACGAATTCGTATCCTAGATGCCACCATATTTCAAGTGCCAAATGCTTTAGAGAATACATATCCAGGCTCTGGAGGATGTGCCCAAACAGCCGGAATCAAAATTCAATTAGAATATGATCTGCACAGTGGGGAATTTCTTAACTTTCAAGTTGGACCAGGGAAAAATAATGACAAAACATTTGGTACGGAGTGCTTAGATACCTTACGACCAGGAGATTTATGTATTCGTGATTTGGGTTATTTTTCATTGGAAGACTTAGATCAAATGGACCAACGAGGTACATACTATATTTCTCGTTTAAAATTAAATACGAATGTATATGTGAAAAATCCAGATCCAGAATACTTTAAAAATGGTGCTATTAAGAAACAATCGGAATACATACAAATCGATGTGAAACAGCTTCTAAACCAACTACAGCCCGGAGAAACATTTGAATTAAAACATGCCTATATTGGTGATAAACAACAACTGTTTGCGCGTGTTATTTTTAATCGATTAACAGAAAAACAACTTCAAAAACGACGAGCGAAGATCGCGGAAAAAGAAAAATCCAAAAATAGAACGTACTCAGAGAAAAGTAAAGTTGTAGCGGAATTAAACGTGTACGTGACGAATACACCTTGGGAATGGGTTCCGATGGAACAGGTACATGAGTTATATACTTTGCGTTGGCAAATAGAGATTGTCTTTAAAACGTGGAAATCACTCTTCAAAATAGATCATTATCGTAATGTAAAACAAGAACGATTAGAGTGCCAACTATATGGAAAGCTAATCGCTATTTTCCTGTGCACCTCTACTATGTTTAAAATGCGTCAACTTCTTTTACAAAAGAAGAAAAGAGAATTAAGCGAATATAAGGCAATAGGGATGATCCAAGATTATTTATATCTTCTGTATCAAGCTATACAGAAAAACACCCAAGAAGTAACAAAGATTCTAATCCGCCTATTCCACCTACTACAGAAAAACGGGCGGAAATCTCATCGATATGAGAAGAAAACAGTCTTTGATATTATGGGTGTTATCTATGAGTATAGTGGATTTAGAAAACAAAAGAAAGCTGCATAATCTTTAAAAATAATACCTACCTAGGTTTATTTGGCATGCTCATTTTTAAGGAGAAAAAGTGTTTTAAGAGTTTTTTAGTTTATTTGAACGAAAGTTCATTTTGTTTCCGTTCTTAAGTTGATGGGCATGTATGGTGACCCCATAGCCATCAAGCTAAAATTTTATAGTACCCCCAGAACGAAATTTTGTGCTAACTTATAACGAAATAGCTTGTTTTTTCAATTTAGGGGGGATTTTGTTTTATTAGCTTGATAGCGATGGGGTAGCGTCAGGAAAATGCGGATTTACAACGCTAAGCCCATTTTCAAGACGATTCCCCTGTTTCTAACAACGTTAAATTTGTTAAATTACAAATGTATCCAGAGCCTCATTATATAGAAAGCTATCGGAAAAGAACAAATAGTGTTTTCTTCCCTCATTAAAGGGCCAGATTGTTGAAGAAAACCCCGTTCCTGTTAGAAACTAAATGGTATACTAATCATAAAATACTTTAAAAAGGGAGGATATACAATGGTTGCAAAGACTGAAGAGGATTTTAATGGATTAAAAGTAATTGGTGAAATTTGTGGCGCGATTCGAGATGAATTAGTCCATAGTACGAAACCTGGAATTACCACAAAAGAACTCGATGAAATTGCGAGAGAGATGTTTGAAAAAGCAGGAGCTCAATCTGCCCCAAAAAGTGAATACGATTTTCCTGGATATACGTGCATTAGCATAAATGAAGAAGTAGCGCACGGGATTCCAGGGAGACGGACCATTCAAGAAGGGGACATTGTAAATATTGATGTTTCAGGTTCAAAAAACGGATATTTCGCAGATACCGGAATTTCCTTTGTAGTAGGGGAAGGAGAGACAATTTTACAGAAAATATGTGACGTTGCTAAAGAAGCATTCGATGCTGGACTTAAGAAGGCAAAGCCAGGTTCAAAAAAAAGCGCGCTCGGAAAAGCTGCACACAATGTAGCAAAACAGCATGGCTTAACAGTCATAAAAAATCTTACTGGACACGGTGTTGGGCGTTCGATTCATGAAGAACCAAAACACATTTTCAATTACTTCTCTCACTGTGATGACGAAATTTTAAAGGATGGTATGGTAATTGCCTTTGAGCCTATGATCTCTACATTTGAAGAGGAAGTTTTCCAATCCGAAGATGGATGGACCTGCCTAACCGATGAAAGCTTTGTGGCTCAATACGAACATACGATTATCCTTACCAAGGAAGGACCGATTATTACTACATTGTAAGAGCACTAATACCACAATAGGGCGCTTTAATGGAGCAATGAAAAGCCTAATTTTTCATTTTTATGCTGAGAAATTAGGCTTTTTAATATTGAAATTTCCTTAACGTTGTAAATCCGCATTTTCCTGACGGTACCCCATATAATAAAAAAGGACAAACCTATCACGAGATAGGTTTTGGCTCTTACAATCTGTTATCATTTGCTGTTAGCATGTACAAGTATTAGTGAAACGTACCAACTGTTTTTAGAACAACAAATGTGATGCAGCGCTTTCTTTAACTATTAAATCAACAATATAGTCATTTAATAATTAAATTGTTACTTTTATTATATTATTTTTAGATTTGTATTAGTCATATACGTAAAAGTTACCGTATACTTTTTCTTCTGAGTTATTTTTAATTTTTATTGTATATGTTCCTTCTTTGACATTAGTAAATTTAATTGTCTTAGATTTACCATCATAAGTTCCATCTATAGTTTCAGATACTGTTTTTCCAGTATCAACATTTACTAGTGTATACTTTATATTTACATCTTTTGTTTTAGGTGAATGTTGCACAGCTACTATTTCTACTGTTCCACTTAAGGTCATTTCTTTAGGAAATTCCAAAGTACGTCCTGCTCTTACTCCATCTTCTTCATAATCAAAATGTGTATAACCTGCTGCGGATGCGGGTGTAAAACCAAAAATAGAGAAACATAACAATAAACTCATAATGCTTACTAAAACTTTTTTCATAGTTTAAATCCTCCTAAATAATGTATTTTAATTACCATATAAATATTAACATAAACAGAAACAAATCGGTTTAAAATATGTTAATAATCAATATATTCAATATTGATAAATAATTATCTGAAATCCCGATTAAGTCAACAAAACTCAAATAATTTTTGTGAAGAGAGATGAATTTTTTGAAAAGAAGAAATCTGAAGATATTCACTGAAATTTCGTTCTTTACAGCACTTGTTACAATTATTGTTATACCAACTTCCTTATACATATCATTAAAAACTTCGGCTGAAAGCATGGAATCTATCCTAAGGGTCTTTACATCACTTGCGTTTTTTGCTTCTTTGATTGGTATTCCTTTAAGCATCGTTTCATTGTTCAGTAAAGAAAATTTAGCTAAAAGAATTTTTGCTTTAATTGTAAATTTATTGCCTATAAGTTTTTTTGTTTATGCTCTAACTATGGAATTTATAGACGAATTTTTCCGAACGGCACCTTAACGAATTCATCTATAAATTTCATGTATACTCTATACATGCTAGGTTAACATAACGTCTCATTATCGGTAGCAAATAAAAACGCGTCCCCTTACTCTCACAAGGGATTCGCCTTTTTCTTTTTCTATGACCCTATGCATTTTTTATACATTCCTATTCTGGAGCGCCTTTTGACTTCCCTATGTCTCCCTATTTTACGCATAAAATCTTGCATACTCTTAGCGTGGTTTTTTTCCGAAATGCTGGCGGTACCCCATCGCTATCAAGCTAAGCTTATGCAAAGTCAATTTTAGACGAGATTGTTTCTTTTTTCTAAAGGGCAAGTGTAGTTGATTGAAAGATTTGCATACGAAATAAACCCTAGCGGGTTTCACTTTTTTGAATTAAGCGGCTTGATTATAAGACAGGGTACAATTGTAAACGACACCTAATATATCAAAGACCGTTTTTTTCTCATATCGATGAGATTTCCGCCCGTTTTGCTGTAGGAGATTGAACAGGCGAAGTAACACCTTCGATAGCTCTTGGGTGTTTTTCTTACGATTAGTCAACCTGTATTTTTAAAGTTTTACTGGAGTGAATATCAGAATGAACAAGTACTTGTTATCATGCATACCAAAGACCCCTAATATATACTCGTTTTTTTACTAGGGGTGAGATATGATGAAAGAAACTATGATGTTAGGCCGTTAACCGATAATCATAGTGTATATCATGTGTAATAAGGTGAAAGAGGAGTTTCAAGAACTTGTTTACACATGCAATGGACGCAACTTTATGACATTTGTTATAGGGTTGCGTTTTTAATTTATCGTAATACTCAACAACGTGATTTTGTCCGTAACGTCGTTGTTTAATCATATTCTGGATGATGAGGAAAAGGAGCTTCCGCAAATGTTTATTTCCACGTTTATTGATTTTATCTTTAAAAAAGGTTTTACCTGATTGAAAACGGCGTATATCAATACCAGCAAATGCATTGAGTTGCTTGTTATTGTTAAAACGAGTAATATCTCCTATTTCAGCCATCAAGCGTACTGCAGTATTCGGTCCAATCCCAGGAAGGCTGAGAATGATATCGTATTCTGCACGTTGCTCGGCTATATATACCATCTTGTTAATACAGCATTCTTTTTGGTGAAGAAGCTCTTGATAGCGCCTTGCGTATAATTTGAGTTGATCACACAGAACATCGTTCTGAGAAACAGCAGGATAGGAAGTTTTCGCTATTTCAAGTATTTGAATCGCTTTTTTCTCCGCTGTAATATTTGATATTTTTTTATTGGTGTTGGCACGAATACGATTTTTTATAATGGTTTTTGAAAGACCTAAAATACAATCTGGGTGGGGGAATAGTTGAACAAAATTTAAAAACAAATCCGATTTACTGGTAAACATTCTCTCCAACTCAGGAAATGTTAATTGGATTACTTTATGCATACGACCACGAATTATCGATAATTCACTATCCAGTTCGCTATACAATCTAGAAAGAGATTTTAACTGATGGAATAAATTATTAGTTCCATTAGATACCCTTCGGGTAACTGTGAAATGAGTGAGAGCTAATCGGTGTGCATCACTTCGGTCCGTCTTATGAATCCGTAAGGAATCACATTGTAGCTTGGCTTCTAATGGGTTTAATAAACAATATGTATACTGATTATCTTGCATAAAACGTTCTAGCTGCCTGGAATAGATGCCTGTCGATTCGAAAACAATTTCAGGTGATTCGCCGTTTTCATCTGTAAGCTTATGTATCTTTTCTTGTAGCTTTTTAAAATCAGGCTTAGTATGCTTGATTTCACTTTCGAATACGCATTGTTTTTGTACATTATAAATTACCATATAGCTTTTACCCATACTGACATCAAATGCAATAACGTGTTTCATATAGCTCCTCCTCAGGTGGAATTGAAGTCTTCAACTTACACTTATCTATTCTCATTTCTTATACACGATCTCGAAGACCAACATACTAAAAACTGATTGAAATAAGGTAAGTGAAGAAGGTCAGTTTTGTATACGGATTCAGGATCCCAAAACACCCACGACCTTTTCTTCACTTCTACTATATAAAAAAATAGTAGTGCGAACCAATGCCTTGGTCTACACTACTAATCTTAGTATGTTTTGTATAGTTTGGAATAGAAGAAGAAAATAGTCTTTAATCATATATATAGCTTTATACTCACTAAGCTCTCGTTTTTTCTTCACGAGGAGCAATTGGCGCATTTGAAACATGATAGAAGAACAGAGTAGAATGGCAATCAATTGACCATATAAATGGCACTCCAATCGTTCTGGTTTTATCTTTTTACAATGATGAATTTGAAAGAATGACTTCCACGTTTTAAATAAAATTTCGATTTGCCAACGCAAAGAATACCAGTCATGTACCTGTCCCATCGGGACACTATCTGTAGGAGTGTTTGTCATGTATACATTGATACCACTGAGTCGTTTACTACGAGGAGAATACTTCATTCCTTTCTTTTTTTCTCTTACAGCTTGATCTTGTAATCGTTTTTGTTGCTGTTGTTTTGTTAATCGATGAACAATTACACGAGCTGGCACTTTATCAATCATTCCTACATAAGCATCAGCTATTTCACATGTTTGTCCTGGTTGAAGGGAGTTCATTACCGTCTCCATATCTATCTGTATATACTCTGTACCTTTCTTAATTCTTCCATCTTGAAAATAATCAGGGTTAGGATTTTTTTGATAAATACGTGTATTTGACTTGATACGAGAGATATAGTAGGCCTCTTTATCTTGTATATATTGAAGGTCTTTTAAATGAAAATAACCTAAATCTCGGATACATAAATCATTCGCTGTCACAGTTGGGGCACACAGAGAGCCGTAAGTGCGATCATGTTGTTTACCTGGACCTGTATGAATATGTAGGAACTGTCCACTTAACAAATCATACTCAAGTTGAATTTTTATCCCAGCTGTATGGCTGCATCCTCCTGCACCTGGATAAACCGATGAAAATACATCCGGGAGTTGAAATGCAGTTGAATCTAAAATACGAATACGCTTGAAAACAGAAGTATATGGAGAAGAAATCGGCATAGATGAGATCAGTTTTTGGTTTAGTAGTTCAGCTAGTATGTGTTGTAAAAGTTGGACGGCCGCCTTATTAAATCGTTGATTCAGTCCTTCAGGACTGATAAGTACTGCTGTTGATGCTTCTAAACAGCTAGATAACTGAGTTAAAGAAGTCATAGCTACATTTTGGCTCACCCATACACATAAAGCGACTAAATCTTTTGCTTGATACTTACTGGTTCGTTGTACAAAACCAACATCTCTAGCAAGATCCCGTAAGGTATTTGGAGATAAAAAACTTTGAATCTCTTGAGCAAATAGTTGTAATTCGTCAGACACAGAAACAGACATGAAAAACGCCATCCTTTCCTATGATTCTACAGAAAGAATAGCGCATTTTTTCATTTTAGGGGCAACTTGTTCTGTTAGGTTGATGGGCATGTATGGTGACCCCTAATAGATAAATAAGGTGATAAGGCAATGGATAAACAGCAGCGAGATAAAGAAGAACGAGAAAACATCATCAAAATGATACGAGATTTAAAGGCTAGAGGAGTACATAACAGTGCGGAAGCTATTGTAAATCATCATGGATACATCGTTTTAGCGGAGTTAATTAAATAGAAGAGCCCCTAGCAAAGGGATGTTGAGGGATTCGGGGCTCTCTAATATGAGTTGTACCGAGAATGAAGGGACTCGGTAAAGTTATATTATCATAATTTTCAAAAATAAAAAGTGGTAAATGTGTCCAATTGAAAAGTCCTTAGAAGAGTATATCACTCTAGCTAAATAGAGAGGGGAATGGGAATTGAATAAAGATGAATTGAATCTAGAGAGTTTTGGTCAACAGCTAATAATTACTGGTCTTGCGAGATTAGTTGAGGAAGAAGATTATACGCCACATGAAGCATTTCAACTGTTAGAAACGATTAAAAGAAATACGTTCCATACGCTTTTAGAACTAAAAAAAGAGTCTAAAGCTAAATAAAAAATGAGCCATGAGTGTGAAACTCAACGGCTCATTTTATAAGGGTAAGGTCGAATTGGCGACCTTACAAACTTATAATACCACAAATTCACAAATATAGACAAGCCTTCGCTCGTCTGAATATTCAGTAATCTAACGGTATCTCCCACCTAGCAAATGGATTCCTGGATATTCCGATGCGCGAAGCATCAGAAAGGAGTGAGAATAATGTATCCGCTAGCTAAAAACTAGCATAATAAAAAGCCCGTACAGAAGCACAGGCCGGTTGTAACACAACGGTAATTACATTTTAACAGAATAGTTAGAAATTATCAAAACAAAATAAAAAAACGACTTACCCCTAAGACGGTTTGGATATTAAAAATGAAAAAACGCCCAGTTGGGAGACAGGGCGTTTTTCGAAAAGTCGAAAGATTAAGATGCCTTCATTATATCACATCGACTTTTCGTAGTAAATAAGGAGGAATGTGGAAATGAAAGTTTTAACAAATCAAACCTTGTATCAATGTGATCATTGCGGAAAACGCCTACTTACAAAAAACGGCGCAAAAGTCCATGAAGAACAATATTGCTCAGTGGTTCTAGAAAGGAAAAAAAAGAAAAACAAGCTAAATGCAAGCACAAAAACATAGATACGCATTATGGATACATCCCTGGTGAAGCAGTTATGGAACCGCAGTATGACTATTGTGTAGATTGCGGGAAAACAATCGGATGGGGTGAAAGATGTGGTTGAAATTAAAGATAAACATGTAGAACGTGCAATCGAAACTTTAAAGCAAATGTCTGATAAAGAACAAGACAGTGTGAAAAAGATAGATCTTGACTATGTAATCACAGTTTTAACAAATAAACCACATGGCGAAATGCCGTTCTAGGAGGAAATAAACTATGAAACTTTATGACTTAACAAATAATTACCGCGAACTACAAATGATGATTGAGGATGGCGTAGATCCATCAGCATTGGAAGATACATTACAAGCAATTGAAGAAAGCATTCAAGATAAGGCGCAAAATATCGCTCTATTAATCCGCAACCTTGAAGCAGATACAGAAGCTATCAAGTTAGAAGAAAAACGATTAGCAGACCGTAGAAGAGCGGTAGAAAACAACTGCAAGAGCTTAAAAGATTACTTATATCAGCAAATGATCTTATTAGGGGTCACCATACATGCCCATCAAGTTAAAAATAAAAAGTACCCCCAAAACGATAAAAATGAATCTTGTTGCTATAAAAGACAAAAAAAATTCGTTCTGGGGGCATTATAAATATTAACTTGATAACGTTGGACTAGTGAATATTCTTAAGTTGAAGGTGCAATTTCTTTCTAATTAAATCGGTATTCTCCTAGGAAATTACTATGTTTCCATCCTAATGAAGAAATATGTTTTAATAGTTCTTCATCAAAAATCAAGTCATTTCACTTCCGTCTAAATATATCTATTAAAATGGCATCAAAAACCTAATTGAAATTAAATAAGGAATGTTATTTTATTTTGTGCGAGTTTGACCTACTATTTTGTATGTGATCTACTTTCTATCTTATAACAATCCGCCAATATATCTTTTAAATATTCCTTATATTTGGAGCGTAGCATTTCTGGAGAAATGATTTTAATTTCTTTACCGAAATACAAAAAATACTGAACTAGAAAATCTATCTCTTTTTCTCCAAAAGTCCCAATAATGTATTTATTTTGTTCTTCTTCTTGAAGAGATATGTTATCGTAAATGCGTTTATAGAACTGTTCGACCCCTTTATCACTAACTTTGACTTTAAAAGAAAAAGGGCGTTGTGTATTGAATTGTTTTCTAAATAAAGAACTAATTGTCTCTTCAGTAAAAGGAATGCTTTCTTTATCTTTATACTTTACGGATTGAATATAGTCACAACGAAAATTTCGAAATTCGTTTTTGTCTAAATCCCAACTAAAGCAATACCAATTTCCATCCGTGATTAATAATCTTAGGTGTTGAATGACTCTTTGATTGTTGCCATAGCGACAATAACTGATTTCTATTACCTTTTTATTGAATATTGCAGAGAAAAGTTCTCCTAAAAAGGGAGACTCTTTTTTTGATTTGTTCCTACAAATTGGATGACTTGATCCGCCTGTTGAACCATTTCTTTTTGCTTCTTTGGCAGTATAGCTAATAGTTTTTCTTTAATTTCTTTGTAGTCTTTATCAAATGGAGTTTTTAGCAATGTTTTTAATAGTTGTAGCGAAAAGAATATAGAATGTAATTCATTATTACTAAAATAAATTGGTGGTAGAAGTTGATTTTCTAACACGTGATATCCACCATGACTTCCCTTTTCAGAATAAAGAGGAACACCTAGTTCTTCTAAGGAAGAAATGTCTCGTAAGGCGGTACTTCTAGAAATATCGAATTCTCCAATCAAGTCGTTAAGGTTAAAATTCTTTTTTGAATTGATATAGATCATTTCTTGAATGAGTCGCTCGTCTTTTTTCATAAAAAGCTCCTAATGGTATCATGTTTTGATACCATTCTATCATATACTGAAGGTATCAAAAATAAAGGTGTGAAAGTATTATGAAACAGTACTCTAATGCTGAAGAATTAATTGAATCAATCGATAAAGCCTATAAGAAATTTATTGAAGAATTTAAGGTGATTCCTGAAGAGTTGAGAGATAAACATATCTCTGAAGTGGATAAATCTCCTTCTGAAATACTTTCTTATCAATTGGGGTGGATCAACTTGTTGTTATCGTGGGAAAAAGACGAACAATGTGGACTTGACGTACAAACGCCCACTCCAGACTACAAATGGAATAACTTAGGTAAACTTTATCAATCTTTTTATGAGCAGTACGGTGTTTTAACTTTAAAACAGCAGGAGGAAGAATTGACAAAGTTAGTTCGAAAGTTAGTCGATTGGATAAATGATCTTTCTGAAAAAGAATTATTCCAATCAGAACAAAGAAAATGGGCCACAACAAAAGCAATGTGGCCTGTTTGGAAATGGGTGCATATCAATACAGTTGCTCCATTTAAGAATTTCAGAACTAAAATTCTTAAATGGAAAAAAATAGTTTTATAAGTAATTTAAGAAAAGTAAGTATCCAGAAAGTTAGACAAAAGACAATAAAGTCCATTTCTTATACACTAAAAGAAATGGACTTTATTTATTTGAATTTTCTTAGTGTACGAAATTCGCGCTTTGTTGAAGGAACCTCATCGCTATCAAGCTAATAAAAAGAAAGAGAAATGATTATATGAAAACTAATCTGTACCCTTTGTAAAGGACATTTTGAAAAAAGTTAGGCAACATCAAGAAGATGATTTCTGTATCCAACAGGAGTCATCTTTTTTAAATTCCATTGATATCTATAGTGATTATAGTACGTCATATATTTCTTAATCTCTTGTTTCAACTCAGTAAAAGACTCGCAAGGTTTTATATGTGCTTCATCTTTCAGATGACCAAAAAATGATTCTTGTGGAGCGTTATCCCAACAGTTCCCTCTTCTTGACATAGATTGTCCGAGCTTTAGCTTTTTGACTAATTTTTGGTAGGTAGGGCTTGTGTAGTGGGCTCCTTGATCTGAATGAATATATGCACCTTCAGTCAATCGAATCCTCTTATTCCGTTTTAGTTTATGAAGAGTTGTTGTTACGAGGTCTAATGTCATCTGTTCTGAAACATGGTAAGCTAAAATTTCATTGGTTGAGCCGTCTAAAATTGTAGATAAATAAGCTCTTTTATTCTTACCGTAAACTAAATAAGTGATATCTGTAAGAAGCGTTTTTCCTGGGGTGTTTTGTTTAAATTCTCGATTTAATTGATTCGGCACTACTCGATGTTCTTTTGAAGCTTTCAGCATTCTTTTATAAGGATTTGCTTTCCGAATCGGACAGACAATCTCATATTTTTTCATGATTCTACGGATACGCTTTAAATTGTAGACAACTTGAAAATGACCCACCAATGTCATTTTTATTTGACGAGCCCCTTTCTTTCGATTTCTAAATCGAAGTGCTTTTAATATGATTTCTTTCACGATTTCATCTTGATTGTTCTTTTGTTTCCGTTGTTCTTGAGATGAAATGGAAAAATAATTATAGTATCCCGAACGGGATACACCAGCTACTTTACACAAATAACTCACCATATTTCTTAAGTTATATTTTATGATGACAGAACGAATCAGGATATATTTCTGACTAGGTGATAAAGTTATTTCCTTCTCATCCTCCCTTCCATAAGTTTGATCTTTTTTAACAATTCATTTTCTGCCTTTAGTAAGTTCCGTTCGGCTTCTAAACGAGCATACTTCTCTTCTAACGTAAGCTCTCTCTCAAGAGTTCTTCCCGCGTTTTGGCGTGTATCTCGCAAACCAAATACACCATTTTTTCTGTAAGCAGCACGCCATCTACTTCCTGATGACATAATTCGTTTCATTCCAATCATATCTATATCAAAACCACATTCTTCAAAAATATTTCGAGGTAGTTTTCCTTTCTCATTTTCCTCAATAAAAATACGCTTAAATTCATCTGTATAAGTGATACCTTTCTGACTTACAGATTTTATGTAGGGGTTATTTGATAGAATTTGAATGTCTCTTTCTGTAAATAGCTTTTTTGTCATTTTGAACTTTCTCCGATCCCAATTTTCTCTCATTATACAAGAAATACCCTATAGAATAGACTTTTTTTTCAGTGTCTATTCTATAGGGTACATTTTAAACATCACTTCTCTTTCTTTTTATTTACGAGTGGCTCCAAAAAGAAGGGATGGTTGCCGTACCCCATAAATGATTACTTTTTCATCCATGTATTTACTAATTTTTTATTCTTTTTTATCCATTTTTCAGCGGCCTGTTCAGGGTCATTCGATTCATTAATCATGGTCATCAACGTTCCGAGTTGCTCATCGGTCATGTTCCAGTTATCAAAATACTTTATAAGCTCTGGATAATCTTTTTCAAATCCTTTACGAACAGAGTAATAAATATCATCTTTTTCTCCATACACCTTTTTAGGATCTTTTAAATATTTAAGATCAAACTCTGAAAAAGCCCAATGTGGATTCCATAATGTTACTGCAATGGGTTTCTTTTGATTATATGCTTTTTTTAATTCACTCATCATAGCGGCTTCTGAAGATTGAACAAGATTTAGCTCTATCCCATATTTGTGTATCGCCTTATCTGTTAAGCCCATTAAACTGCTGCCAGGTTCAATACCAATGATTTTATTATTAAATTTATCCTTATTCGCATTCAAATCCTCAATACTATTGATATCTGTCATGTATGAAGGAACAACTAAACCAAGACCAGTACCTTTATACCACGCTGATTTTATTACAACATCATCCTTATATTTTTCATATAATGGCTTATCAGTAATTGGTAGCCAGACCTCTAAGTTGGCGTCCACATCTCCTCGTGCTACCCCGGTCCATACGGCTGCCTTTTCTAAATATAACAATTCAACTTTATAACCTTGTTCCTCAAGTAATACTTTCCACATATTCGCGGTAGCTATGTTTTCTTTCCAACTCGTTACACCAATTTTAATTTTTCCCTTTGCATTACTGTTCACGCCACTACAAGATGTAGTAATTATGCTAATTAATAATAGTATGCACAGAAGCCATATTTTTTTCTTCATCAAGCTCCTCCTAGTCTCTATGATTAGATATTTCTTCTTTAACTAACGTAGAAAATTATTTCAGTAAAGCTAAATACTTTATAATTATAAATAAATATTTTATAATTATAACTATGAATAATATAAACTAACTATTAATAGCTTAACAAAAAAATAAAAAAAAGTCTTTGATGAACTATTGTAATGTACTATTTGGTTTAGAAATAGTTACAGTATTTGTTTAGAGTCAAAGAAAAGGAGTGAAAGAATGAAAGAAACGAAATTACGTGTTGAAAACGTTACAAAAGTATTTGGAAAGAATCCTTCTAAAGGAATCGCTTTACTAAAAGAGGGAAAAAGCAAAGCTGCTATATTAAAAGAAACTGGTATGAATATTGGCGTGAAGCAGGCAAAATTCGATGTTTATGCTGGTGAAATATTTGTCATTATGGGATTATCCGGTAGTGGGAAATCTACACTTGTTCGTATGTTAAATCAGTTAATCAAACCGACTTCTGGCCATATATATATTGATGGTGAAGATATCGCAACAATGGGAAAAGAATCTCTTCGAAAAGTAAGAAGAAACAAAATGAGTATGGTATTTCAAAAATTCGCCTTATTCCCTCATCGAACGGTTTTACAAAATGTTGCATATGGTTTAGAAATACAAAAAGTATCAAAAGAAGAACGAGAAACAAAAGCGTTAGAATCTCTAAAATTAGTAGGTTTAGAAAACAATAAAGATAGTTATCCGGAACAACTTAGCGGTGGTATGCAGCAGCGTGTTGGTATCGCAAGAGCACTAACAAATAATCCAGATGTCCTACTGATGGATGAATCATTTAGTGCGTTAGATCCGATTATTCGAAAAGAAATGCAAAATGAATTATTAGAACTGCAAGATAAAATGAAAAAAACGATTATTTTTATTACACACGATCTAGATGAAGCACTCCGAATTGGTGATCGTATTGCTTTAATGAAAGACGGAGAAATTGTTCAAATTGGAACACCAGAAGAAATTATGGTGAGCCCTGCAAATGAATTTGTAGAGCAATTTGTTGCTGATGTAAATTTAGGAAAAGTTTTAACCTCTGAATCCATTATGAAAAGACCGGAAACCTTATTAATTGATCGCGGTCCACGTGTTGCACTCCAAATCATGAAAAATGCTAGTGTTTCTAGCGTATATGTAGTGAATAAGAAACATGAGTTTTTAGGTGTCTTAACTGCTGATAATGCTAGTAAAGCTGTTAAAAGACAGGTTCCGATAGCGGATTTATTAGTAACAGACATTCCTCCTGTTTATTTAGATACTCTATTAGAAGAAATGTATATAAAAATGGTTAAGGCAAAGTTACCTCTTCCTGTTCTAGATGATAAACATAGATTACGAGGGATAATAAAGCGTGAAAGTATTATTCAAGCTTTAGCAGGAAATGTAGAGGAAGAGGTGAATGATAATGAATAGTATTCCACGTATTCCTTTAGGAGAATGGGTTGATACACTTGTTACAAGTTTGTATCAGCATTTCGAAGGGTTTTTCAAAGGCTTTTCTTTTATTATCGGAGGATTTGTTGATTTATTAACAAATCTATTAATATTTATCCCAGCCATTATTTTTATTGCACTCACATGCTTATTAGTTTGGTACACCTCCCGTAAAATTTCACTTATAGTATTTTCTTTAATTGGATTTCTGTTTATCCTTAACGTTAACTATTGGGAACAGACTATGCAAACACTAGCGCTTGTCTTGACGTCTGTTATTATCTCTATCATTATAGGTATACCAATTGGGATTTTGGCATCTCAGAACGAAAGGTTTTCCAAATTTTTAAAACCAACTCTTGATTTTATGCAAACAATGCCTGCATTTGTTTATCTTATTCCGGCAATTACATTCTTTGGTGTTGGAGTAGTACCAGGTATTATTGCATCTGTTATTTTTGCAATGCCACCTACTATTCGCTTTACTGAGTTAGGGATTAGGCAAGTACCAGAAGATTTAATTGAAGCAGCTAACGCCTTTGGTTCAACATCGTCACAGAAACTATTCAAAGTACAGCTTCCACTTGCAACTGGAACAATCATGGCTGGTGTAAATCAGAGTATTATGCTTTCTCTATCAATGGTTGTCACTGCATCTCTTGTCGGTGCACCAGGTCTTGGCGTAGACGTTTATCGGTCGGTTACACAAGTTAATATAGGTATGGGCTTTGAAGCAGGCCTTGCAATTGTAGTAATTGCAATTATATTAGATCGAATTACACAAGGTTTTCATAAAAAATAATTATAATGTACATACTAAAAGTTATCGTTTGAAACCGCGAGAAATTTATTGCTTAAAGCTGGTGCAAGTAAGGTAATATTAGTTGGTATTATCCCTTTTAAGTAGACAGTGTAAAAAGACTACATTCTTAATGTGGAATGTTACACTATACTTGAAGGGATATTTTAATGGCAAAAAAAGAACAACATTTCAAAAATATGCAGAGACATTTAAATTGAAAGCTGTACATTTGTATAAAAATGATGGACGGAGCTATGATGCGATTGCTAAAGAACTAAGAATGCCAATTGTTACTCCATTGAAAATGTGGGTAAAACAAATTCCAAATGGTAACGCACTTTCTCCATATTCACTTATCCAATGATAAAGAGTATTCGAATGGATAGATAATTCTTTTGAAACCTCTTTCACAAACATATTCTCTTCCAATAGTAATTGGACTGCAGCCAATTTAAATTGACGATTATAGACTTTTCTACTCATAAACTGAATCACCTTTATCTTTTAACTTAGTGTGCAATTTATTGTAGCATCTCCAATCCTTTTTAATTCCAGTGATATCTATCATGATTAAGGTATGTCATATATTTCTTTATCTCTTGTTTCAACTCAGTAAAACACTCGTAAGATTTTATATATGCTTTATCTTTCAGATAGCCCAAAAACGATTCTTGTGGTGCTTTATCCCAACAGTTTCCTCTTTTTTACTAATTTATGGTAGGTAGGACTTGTGTAGTGAGAATCTTAATCAGATTACCATATTCATGAACAGATACATCCAATTATTAATATCTTAATGAATACGAGATAGACGAAGAGTAATTTCAATTTCTATTAATGTTTCATGAAGTACTGGATATCTAACCACATTAGTATGGCGAGGGTTTAGTTTTTTAAAAGTTAAGAATAGTCAGTCTTAATTCTATCAATTTACTATATATTACATTTATGTAAGTATTGTTATAAGAGCATTTTTTAAAACTTTCCCCTAATAAAGTTTTGAAAGAGTTGTCTCAGTATTCTCCATGTTGTAAATATGCCAAGAAAAGAGAATCCATTTGGGTTCTCTTTTTCTTTTAAATTTGAGTCCTTAACCTCAAATTTAAAAGACGCATTAATAATTGTGATAATTTAACAGAAAAATCACCTTAACATACAGCAAATACTAAAAAGACCGGATATAATATTGATATTATCCCCTTTAAGTAGACAGTGTAAAAAGACCATGTACATACATGGATGTTACACTATTACTTGGAGGGGATTTTTCATGACTAAAAAAGGTTCAACATTTATTACATATTCAGAAGAATTAAAGTTAGCGGCTGTTCAAAGTTATTTAAACGGAGAAGGAAGTTATAATATGATAAAAGAAAAATATCAGATTAGAAGCTCTACACAACTAAAAAATTGGGTGGGAAAATATAAAGAATCTGGTGAAATTACAGATACTCGTGGAAAAAATGGTGGAATGAAAGGTATATCAAATCCTCTAAAAGGCAAACGCGTTCATTTTAAGACGATTGAAGAGGAACGTGACTACTATAAGGCACAGGTTGAATATTTAAAAAAGCAGTATCCGAATCTGTAAATGGAGGTGCACTAAAATATACGGTGAGATATCATATCATTGAATCATTAAAGGGGAAATATCCAGTTATATGGCTTACGAAATTTGCGGGTGTACATCGTTCAAGTTACTATAAGTGGATTCATACAAAAAGTATGAAAAACATACGACTAGAATCCGAGAAACGATTAAAAAAAGTAATACAATCTATTCACGTAAGGCACAAGGAATATGGTTATCCACGTATGAAAATCGCTTTACAGGAAGAGGGATACTTTATAAATCACAAAAAAGTATATCGCTTAATGAGCGAGCTCAACATTCAATCTATTATTCGAAAGAAGCGTCGCTTCTTTAAAGGGAACTATTCCAATGTTTTTCCGAATGTTTTAAACCGTGAATTCAAAGATCGCCAACAAAATGAAGCGCTTGTTACAGATATTACTTACCTACGATTCCAAGAGGGATTTCGGTATCTTTCTGTTGTACAAGATATTTATAATAACGAAGTTGTTTCTTGGAAAATATCCAAGCGCAACGATAATGAACTTGTATTAGATACAATTGAAATGTTGGCACAAAAAAGAGATGTGCGTGGAACCATTCTCCATTCAGATCAGGGATTCCAGTACACATCTCACGCCTACAACAAACGACTTTTAGGTTTAGGTATCATTGGCAGCCACTCTCGCAAAGGAAACTGCCATGATAATGCCTGTATTGAGTCATTTTTCTCCCATTTTAAATCGGAAATGTTGTATTTGAATCATTTTAAAACAGAAGCAGATTTAATACAAGCAATTGAAGAGTATATTTATTTTTATAACTATAAACGGTTCCAAAAACGACTCAACCACCGAGCTCCGATAGAATATCGAATCTCGATGGCTGCTTAGTCTTTTTAATATTGTCTACTTGACAGGGATAAGACCATATCTGGTCTTTACTTATTATTGATTAACTGGATTTTCACAATATTTCTTTGCAATTGCACTTGCCATATCAATTGCCCTTTGTAGAGTAGCGTGTTTAGAACTAAAATCATAAGGCTCAAATCCAAATTCTTCATAAATTTCAAAGGAGATGCTTGTTACAAGTCTATACTTTGAAGGGATAGCTTCATTATCAATTGTTAAATGGAAATCATAACGATCATCAAAACATAATAGTTCAACTTTGAATGTATTATGTGTGCTTGCTTGGCGAAATTGATAATACTCAACTGGATATAAATAATCACCTTCATTTTTGTAGTTAAAGTCTTTAAAAAAAATCTTAATCAACGCCCCTCGTGTGTTTTTTTGGATATTTCCTATTTTTATCATAAACTCTTACCTATTACAAAGTACATAATTATTAGATTTATTATTTATAAGTGTTTCAAAAACGATGGTTTTTGATAAATATAAAATGAGCAAAATTTAATCTTTATAAATCGCTTAACTTCGTTATCAAAACTATTGTCAAAACCAAATTAACTTTAACTACCCTTTATGATAAAATCATTGTGTAAAGGGTAGGTGGTTTTATGAGTTCATACATTTTATGGTTATGCCAGGGTAAGTACAAAGCAGCAAGATTTAATTCGTTAAATTGATTAGTATTAAAGAACAGTTTGATACGAATACTCCTCAAGGAAAACTAATGCTAACTGTCTTTCAAGCATTTAGCCAGTTTGAAAGAGATTTAATTGCTCAACGAACACAAGAGGGGCTTGAAAGTGCAAGAGCAAGGGGAAGAGTAGGTGGACGCCCTCGTGTTAAGGATAGTTTCCTTCAGAGAGCATTGAAGTTATATGATTCTAAAGAATATAGCATCCAAGAAATTGTAAACATGACAGGTATTAGTCAAGCTACACTCTACCGATATATACGAAAAAATAAGCAAACTGAAAAAAGCGAACAAACTAAAGAACAAACAGCCACTATTCGTATGTTGTTACGTGTAGAAAATAATAATAAATTTGTACAAGGAAAGGGGAAAGTTCGAAAGAATATCGAATCCTTTCTCATATCACAATACTATATGGAACAACGTTCAGGAGAATATATATTTTATGTTCCTTACAACACACTTTCAGATTTAGAAAAAAAGGTAGATAGCATAATTCGTGAAATTGGTTTTGAAGCGAATTTACAAAACTGTTTTACTGAGTTGGATGTGTACTGTGATGAATTGGAGCTACAATGGTAAAAGTAGCATTTGCTTATATATAGAATTACATTATAAAATAATAAGAAGAAAAGAAAGACAGGGAGAGGAAATCCATGTCCACAAAATTAGTAAATTTACGAATTGATTTCGCTTTTAAACAGTTATTCGGAACGAAGGGAAACGAAGAAATTTTAACTGGATTTCTAAACGCTGTCCTAGAAGAATCTTTAGATGCACCTATTGCCTCTCTACAACTAGAAGATCCACATCTTCATAAATCTTATGAAGATGATAAGTTATCCATATTAGACTTATTAGCAACATTAGACAACGGAACGCAAGTGAATATAGAGATACAACTTCGCAATACACATGATATGGTGAAGCGATCTTTATATTACTGGAGTAAACTCTATACATCCCAAATGCAAGAGGGGATGCCGTATCGTTCACTTCGGAAAACAATTACCATTAACTTATTAGATTTTATATTATTCTCCCAGGATGATTCATTTCACACCATAGGACAATTATGGAATCCCCAAAAGCAACAGATACTAAGTGATGATATTGAAATTCATTTTATAGAAATTCCAAAATTGGTCAAACAATGGCGTGAAGAAAAAGTAAATCCATGGGAAAATGCATTTGTTCGCTGGATGTTATTACTACCAGCACATGAAGATGAACATTTAACTCAAACATTGGAGGAGATTGCAATGAATCAAGATCCAATTTTACAAAAAGCAATGAATAAGTGGGAAAATATGAGCCATGACTCTTCTTTCCGAACAGCTTATGAAGCTCGTGAAAAGTTACTTCTAGATGAACAAGCTAAGTTAGCTCATGCTCGAGAAGAAGGATTAGAAGAAGGTATTGAAAAAGGGAAAATTCAATTAATTCGTGGTATGCATAAAAATGGTATGCCATTAGAAGACATTGCGAAATTCACTGGTCTACGTACAGAAGAAATACGAAAATTACTATTATAATACGTATTATTACAAAAACTTTGCGAAAAATATCGCAAAGTTTTTTATTTAATCCTTTAAACATCAACTCCTTAAAAATTTTTCCTTTTTTAGACAGTTTACTTTTGATTTATATTAGTGTGATTTTAGAAGTAAGTTGTACCGTTTGTAAAAAGTTTGATTAAAAATCCTATATAAGGCCTCACCATACATGCCCATCAACTTAAGAAATGTATACACCCCCAAAACAAAAAAATGAGCTAATTTCTCAAGATAACTAACTGTAGAGAAAGAGAATTTTCATTTAGGGGATACTTCAAAACCTTAGCTTGATGACGATGGGACGTTACCCCATTAAGGAGTTTTTTATCTTGAAAGCAACGGATATATTATCATACATGTCAATCAATATGCTAAATCACATGTCTAAAAAAGTATAATTTGTTAACATTTTCAAAATAAGGGCTATTCTTATACAATTCTGTTAATATTAAAATTGTACTTATATAAAAGAAGGGGATGTTTATATGTTTAAAAAAGTTACATTAGGGATATCATCATTAGCGATGGCAGCGGTAGTTGGTTTAGGAATGGCATCGGAGGCATCTGCAGGGCCAGCGGCACCTCTAACTTCTTTAAGTGTAGTAAAAGTAGAGTCACAATTGGGTGGAGTTGAATACATTAACCCTAATAGTTTTAGTACAACTAAAGATCATGGGGGAAGTTACTTATATGTTTACACAAAAGAAATAGGGTATGGCCAGTTTCCTTTTGCGAAAATGAATGGATTTGATGTGAAAAGTATTGGTTCACAAATAATTGGGGGTAATCCTATTGTAGGTTGGGAATATAAATGGGATGCATCAAATCATCAAGAAGGGACTTTTGAATATCAAAAGACTTCAATAAACTATCCAAGAGATACGTGGCGTACTTCACTATATATTAAATAGTCAGTTTTATATATTCGTAGCATAAAAATCCCTGCACCTTGTGTGGGGATTTTTTCATAAAGAAAAGACACCTTAAGGTGCCTTCCTCCGACTTAAACCACTTTACTTTTAATAATATGTATTGGACTTCTATCCAAATACAATTTTATCATATTTTCCGCAAAATGAAAGTGCATTCATTAGTCTGCTTAATGGTTTTATCCATAACTTCTTTATATGTATTAAACTCTTTATTTTTTATATCACCATTTATCTGTGAAAGGAAATCGCCTTTAGCCTATATAGGAAAGAATAGTATTGGAGCTGAGTTTCCTAGCTCATCATAGTACTTCTTAGCTTTCTCTAAATCTTCTTTCTTACTAAATGGGGTAGTGACAGGGTAGTTGTCATAGACCGCAAAATAAGTAAGGTTGAACCAACAGTAGCATTAAAACCATCTATTATCATAATTAATATAGAAGAAACTTATTCTAAATGGAAAAGTGAGGAAATAACAGCTATTATATTTATGGAAATGTTAGAGCGAAAGAAAAATGCGTTTTATAAAATAATGAAGGAACATGAGCGAAAAAAATAGCATCTTTCCTATGAGAGGTCCTACTTTTTCTCCAGGTGTAGGAATCTTGGAGTTTTTGCACCAGAATAGTATGATGTATATCGAGAAAAAATAAAAGACAACTCTAATTAAGAGTTGTCTTTTTGTGTAATAAATTTTACAAAATCTGAAGATATACAAACGACTAGAATACGTTATGGTTTTTGAGCTTTTTGTTAACAATGTTCACAAATAAACTTTTTGTAAAGGTTTTCTTTGAATATAATTATTTATTTTAAAAATATAATCATGGTTATTGTTTTTCGAGGGTTTCCTTATAAACCTTAGCTATATATTTGACAAAATCAATGACGGGATAGTGTATGAGTGAACGATGCTGCGTAAAACGAATCCCTTCTTTTTCCATTTCGGAAATGAGTTGTTCAATTTTCAACTCTTTTTGTTGTATCCTATTATAATTTTGGTATACAATATTTTTCCATTGATAGGAGGAACCGTGAAAATAACTTTCTCCTTTTACCCTGTGACTAAATATTATTTCTATTTTTTCTCTACGTTGCTTTTCCTTCATATGCGCTTCCGTTGACTGCATGTTTATCGCCTCTTCCCTTTGTGCACAGTCTAACCGTTTAAATAACCCCATCATAGCCAATGTACAGTGATCTTGTTGGGAATTGTCCTTTAAGGCTATCTCATCAACTGTATATATTTTCAAGCGCTTAATCTAACATCTTACATCTAAATAAGTTGTTAGTGTGTTTAAAATACCATTAATCTTTTAAGTTTTTTACTACCAATAACAAAATTAGAAAGTAGTGAAAACGTATGAAAACGAGCCTTATTATTTTATATGATTTAAAGAATTTACTTTGCGGTTCATAGCAATAACCCTGTCACTACCCCTGTAATACAATACAACACAACATCATTTATCAAGACCTAATATCAAAAAAACTTGTGAAAATAAGCTATTTTGCATACTGGTCATGTACAATATGTCAAACAGCCTACTAGGTAACACGCAATTCAACTAAAGCGCACGTTAATGGAAGAAATATCATTCAAACATTAAGATTTTATGGTCTTTATCATAACAGTGAACAAGCATAGCGTGTAATTGTCCCCGATGATGATAAACGTGTGCTAATATCTCTAACAGCCATTCATATCTTGTATAAGTCAAATCCCAATATGAAGTAGTTTGAGATAGGAGTTCTGCCTCGGATAAATTCATATATTTATTTTTTAATGATTCAAAATTGGTAAGGAAACCATCTTTTATTGAGTCTAAGGTTTTATATGCTACTCCTGAATAAAAATTTTCCATTTCTTCTTGCGTTGCTTCTTTTGAAATACGCCAATCAGCTTCACAAATCACTGCCATATGTTCTAATAGTTCCCCGATAGAATGCTTATTAGGTGTTGGTCTTTTTTGTAAATCGTTTTCCTCTAAATTGCCTATTATTTCGATTACTGTTTTTACAGCTACTTCAATTTGGTGTAATACACTTTCACAACTCATAAGTACCCCCTTGTTAAACTCTACTGCCCTTTAGTTAAAAAGGGAGTGGAACGGTGTTCCCTTAGCTTTTTTTATAAACCTCTGTAAACATTGTGTAAATCATATACCATCCTATTAATATCTGATTAATAATTCCATTATGTATAAAAAAAGAGGAAATATGCTCTCGTATTGAACATAGTATCCTCTTTTTATTATAGTCTGTTTAAATGATGTTGTGTTGCATTGAAATACTCTTAACGGGACAAAATTCACATCATTTTATGCTGAAATTTGCTTCACGTGTTTTTTTTCCCATTTGCGGTCTGTACCCCATTGCCATCAAGCTAACAACGTAAATTACTAGATACGAAATGATTCTTGTTTCAAAACTAGTGAGTGATGGAAGAATAGGCATGCCAAAGAAGCCTACTAAAACGCAATTTTTTCACTAGGCAGCTTGTCTATGCTTCATCGTTGTTTCATACACAACCCCTAGAATATCAAAGACGGTCATCTTCTTATACCGATGACATTTACGACCGTTCTTTTTGAGCAGCTGATAAAGGCGATGCAGAATTTTCAAAAGTTCTTCTGCGCCAACGGCTATCGCTTGAAACAGTAACGGAAAGTAATCTTTAATCATATAAATCGCTTTGTATTCACTCAGCTCCTGCTTTTTCTTTTCAAGCAGAAGCTGTCGCATTTGAAACATCGTAGAAGAACAGAGGAGAATGCCGATGAGTTGTCCATATAAATGACACTCTAGGCGTTCTCTTTTAATATTTTTACATTCATCAATTTCAAAGAATGACTTCCACGTTTTAAACAAAATCTCAACCTGCCAACGAAGTGAATACAATGAATGCACGTAGTTCGTCGGTAATTCTTCTAGCGACGTGTTCGTGATATATACATTCATACCCATTAAACTTTTACTTTTATCCTTCATGACAATGCCTTTCTTCTTTTCACGTATCGCTTGGTTTTTCAGGCGTGTTTGCGTTTGATCATCGGTTAAACGATGGATAATGACACGTGTTGGAAGCTTCTGATTTTGGCCAATGTATGCCTCGGGGATTTCCATCGTTTCACCAGGGGTTAGACCAAACATAATTTGTGTCATATCAAGCTGGATGTATTCTGTTTGCTTTTTTAATGTCCCATTTTTGAAGTGTTTTGGCTCAAGGTTCTTGATATAAATACGTGTATTCAGCTTCAACCGCGAGATATAGTAAGCCTCTTTATCATGAATGGATTGTAAGTCTCCTAAATCAAAGTAACCAAGATCACGCAAACATAAATCGCCCACCTCTACGGTTTCAAGGCAGATGGTACCGTATGTTTTATCATTATTCTTTCCTGGTCCAAGCTGTACGTTAAGAAATTGACCACTCAGTAAATCATATTCCAATTGGATTTTCACGCCTGCCGTATTACTACTTCCACCTGAACCTTGATAGTCAGTGGCGAAATGATCAGGCAGTTGAAACACTGTCGCATCTAAAATACGGATACGATTGAAAGTAGAAATTATGTGTGCAGAAAGCGATTGATTTGAACAGAGTTTTCGTGTGAGAAGAGAAGTAAAGACTTCTCGAAGAAATGCGACAGCTGCTGTATTAAAGCGTTGATTCAGTCCTTATGGGCTCATCAGTACCCCAGTGGAAGCTTCTAATCGACTACACAATTGTGTTGCTAGCTATTTCCTGACTGAGCCATACGCAAAGGGCAATGAGTTCGTTTGCTTGATACTTACTAGATCGTTGTACAAAACCAACTTGTTTGGCGATGTCTTGTAGGATTACTGGAGATAAAAAGTATTGTAGCTCTTGCGCGAAAAGATTTAGTTCATTTGAAATGATAGGATTCATCTTATTTATTTTTTCCCCGGTATCTTTTCACCTTAGCAATCGTCCCACAGGCCCTACCTTTTGGCCCACCCGCATACATGCTACACCAACGTTTACTTCCGTTCTTTGAATAATCATAAAAAACCCATTGACAATCAGGACAAGCTTTAAGACGTTGCCACTGATTTAATGCAATGCTTTCTACAATAATTGTTAGCATTTCATAAAGGAAGTCGTGTTTTTTCATTGGAGAGTATTGAATTGTATTTTGATCTATAAGGGCAACCTGAATAGGATTTCTAAGTAACCATTCGCTTAAATAACTTATATCATGATTTTTAACTGATTTTCGAATGTCATAACGAAATTGATATAGGTTATCTAAGTTCTCACTAACATCAACATTAGAAAAATTTTTCTTAATAAATGCTTCTAAGTTTTTTTCGTTTTTTAAATGATCTGTCGGTTGTCTTGTATCATTAGATATTTCCCAAGTATTTAAAAAGGTACGTATAATCTCCAACCTTCCTGGCGCTAATTGATTATGTTCCATGTTAACCACCTAACTATTTTAATAATTGACGTTTTTTCTTCGTACTGATACGATTATAACACAACATGTAACCATTTAAAGTTTTTAACAGTTAACAAAAGGAGGATTCTTACCATGACTACTCTCAAAATTCCTGTCTCCATCAGGATATTGCTTGCAGCTGTTCTATTCATGAATACGGGAAGTTTCATGATAATGCCCTTTTTCGCTATTTATTTAACAGATAGTCTACATTTTTCTCCTTTAGAATTAGGAACGGTATTGACTACAATTTTAATTTCACAACGTGGGTTATCAGTCATTACAGGATTTATCGGTGATCGAGGAAGTCATACCATACATGTATTGTTAGGTGTTATCGTAAGGGGATTAGGTTTTTGGTTATTTGTCTATGCGGAGGATTTTTGGTTTATAGTTTTATCTTCTTTTTGTATTGGCCTCGGAGGAGCGCTATTTGATCCCTCAGTAACAGCCTTTTTTGCTTCCCAAAAGGAAGAATTGAGAAAAAAAACGTTTACTTATTTTAATCAAATGCTGAATGCAGGAGTTATTATAGGACCAGCAATTGGAGCATTACTAGTCAAGATGAATCCCGTATACCCCTTTGCCATAGCTGGTATTTCTATGATGATATTAGCATTTGCTGTTTTTGTATATCGTAAACAATACCCAGAAACTATTAAGGACAATAAAAATATATCTGAAAGTGTAAAGTATGCATTTTCTAACACACTATTCTTAACTTTCATAGGTGTTATGATTCTATTTTGGATTATGTTCGCTCAATTAAATATTTCATTTCCGATTAAAGCCTATGCTTTATCTAGAAATAAAGAATTAGTAAGTTCTATTTTTATCGTAAATGGAATCTCGGGGCTAATATTCATGTTTTTCTTACGAAAATTATTTATCAAGTTGAATCCCATAATAATGGTTAAAGTAGGGGTTTTAATTATGGGAACATCTATAGCTATGATACCTTTTATTCCGTCTATATATTGGATGCTATGTTGCATCTTCCTTTATACATTGGGGGAAACCCTGGCTTTACCAGGTGGAGAAATGGTGGTAGCTCAATTTAGTACCAATAGGCCTGCTGGATTATTTTTTGGAATGTTTCAAACCTCCTGGGCATTGGGAGGATCTATAGGGAATTATTTTGGTGCATGGTTAAATAAATTTAATCATACATATTGGGCGTGGTTTATTTATTTTTTAATAGGAATTCTTGCCTTTATATTATTCCACCTTATTCATAGAAAGATGGAAACTAAAAAAGAATCATTTCAACTACATGCTCATCAACAATAACTACCGTATTATAGATATAAAAACTTTGTTGATGTCATCTGTAGAATGACAGAATTATGCCCGTTTAACCAACAAATTTATTCCTAGAATCCTGTCACATTGCCATCAAGTTAAGAAATTCATTGTTCCCCAAAACGAAAAAAATGAGTTGAATCCTCATAGACACAAGTGTGGAGAGATAAAATTTTCGTTTTGGGGTTACTCCAAAATCTTAGCTTGATGGGCATGGGTCTGTACCCCATATAGAAATAAAGCGTTATTAAAGAGTTTTGTTACAAATTTGTTATGTTTGACTTAAAAAAAGGAAAGTAATATTTATTTGTAGAAAATTTTTAAGGATACAAATGAATGTGAAAATAGAATGACTATTTATGATAAGAAAAGGGGGGCACTTATATATGCTAACAAATGATTTAGATTTCCGATTAGAACCACGTTTAAAAGAATTGTATGAACAACATAAAATAAGAGCGCAGAAGATAGACTGGGGTTATCATGAGTTTTTACCATGGGATAAGGGAATGGACTTTAAAAGAGTTCCTTGGGATGAAAGTCAAGTTACTCTTCCTTCTGGTGTAATTACGGCCATTGAAACAGCTTTATTAACAGAAGTGAATTTACCATGGTTTACAACGTATTTATCTGCGACTTTTAAAGGATCCCTTTCTGTTATTACAGACTTTATTCATACTTGGACCTCAGAAGAGGATCAACATTCGAATTTATTGGAGACATATTTACTACTCACTCGAAGTGTGAATCCCAAACGATTACATGAATTAAGAAAGTCAGTCGTTGAGGGTGGATTTGAGCCCGATTTTCACACACCAATCGAAGCAATGACATATACGACGCTACAAGAACTTGCAACGATGGTGTTTTACAATAATGTAGCTAAGGTTGCAAGTAAGCATGATCCAGATCTTGCTACATTATTACGTCGTCTCGCCAAAGATGAAACTCTTCATTATGCGTTTTATCGAGACGTCATTCGAACACATTTGGAATTGGAACCTAATTATTGCTATCATATTGCCAATGTGATTAGGAATTTTAAAATGCCAGGTGCTGTCATGCCAGATTTTGAAAATAGAATGACTGTAATTGCAAAAGAAGCTAACTATGGGCCGCTGCAATATTTTGATCAAGTACTTGATGTAGTAGTTGATTATTGGGGGTTAAAAGACTTACGACCCATTGCACCTCTAGCTGAAAAAGCAAGAATTGAGATTTTGGAGTACCACATAAGATTGAAAAAAATACGGGATCGATTTGGTCGTTTTCAAGGGAAAACTGATCTATGTTAATTAATCGATATTTTAGGATGTATATGGGCAAATTGACCGTCCCTTTATTGAGAATCTGACACACCCTATTGTTTTGGGGGTGTTTTTTACTTAATTTAATTTTTAACAAAAAAGTAGTTGACTCCAAAAATAAATTTGTGATATTATAAAATGTTTGATAAAAAATCACATATATGTTAAGGTTAAGAAGGTTACCATATATGGAGGTGGATTATATGTTTCAAATTGGCGATAACATTGTTTATCCAATGCACGGAGCAGGTATAATTGAAGCCATAGAAGAAAAAGAATTCTCAGGGAAAAAACAACAGTATTTTGTTATAAAAATGTCAATCAGTAATATGCAAGTCATGATTCCTATGGGTAAAATATTAAGTTCGAGTATACGCCCAGTTACTGATATACTTGCATTAAAACACATTATACACATTTTTCAGCATGGAGAATCAGATAAATTATTGCCGTGGAAACAAAGGTATAAAGTGAACACGGACAAAATAAAAACGGGTGAAATACAAGAAGGTGCTGAAGTTGTACGTGATTTAATGCGTATGAAGAAAGAAAAGGCACTTAATACAAGCGAAAAAAATGTTGGATAACGCACATGAATTTTTGATAAGTGAACTGGGTTTAATTAAAGGGATCACTGAAAATCAATTAAAAAGTTTCTGTTAAGGTTCATTATAGATAATGTATTACATCCCCCGAAAATATCCTGAATTTTTCGGGAATATGATTATTATTAAAAGTAAATCATTTCAAAGACATTCAACTTCTTCAACTCACTTTTAGAGTAGGAACCTCTTTTGTTATTACTTCAATCTAATCCATTTTTATTTTTAAATTTCTTTTACGAACGTTCGAAGTTTCATCAAATAACTCGATCAAATAGTCACTTGATTTTTGCAATCCTGATTCACACTGGCACGGACAAGGAGCCGTAAGGATGAAAGAGAGGTAGGGCTTTCATTATTTTAGGTATATATATATAAGTCATTATTTCTAGAAGAAAAAACAAATCAATCTCATCTCTATCTTTAAGAATTTTTTACATTTACTGAGACAGTGAATAGTAATTGTTTATCTTCTTTTCATAAAAGAGATACGCGAGTTGGTAACATCTAAATATATGGTCAACGATAAAAATTGATGGAATTTCTAGAACTAGAAACCATTTTTATAATTCATTTAACATAATAAGATGAAATGAAACAATAAGAAGGAGTGAAGATATGAAACGCATGCCAACGCAAGAATTAAGTAACGAGTTAAAGAAGCGGAAAGGGATTACTTCTATTAAGATTGAGTCTTATGAAAAAATTGAAGTTGGTGGAATTGTTGTAGATGGACCGGCTGTTATTTTAATTAATCAAGAATACCTAAAAATTGTTGAATGAAGAAAAGGATGATCCTTTACGAAAAGGGATAATCCTTTTTGTTTTCTGTTGATAATAATAGGATATACATATCATCGGATGCGATGGGATTAAAAGAAAGGAGAGGGTCTGGATTATCATAGCGGAAAGCTTAATATTGGTAGGATTTCTTTTTACGTTATATAAATTAGTTGCTTAAAAAAATTAATTATTTGAACCGATAGATTGTTTTCTTTTTAAGGGCGAGATTTATTTTATAGGAAAATTGATAATTTTAAGGAGGAATTTAGATGTATGCAAGGAAGCAACGCATAAAATACGAGAAGATGTCAAAGAACTATGAACGTATTTCTTTAGTTTCGTTTCTCCTATTAATTGTACTTGTTTGTAGTAGTGTGATTATCATAGGAGCTACAGGGGGGGAATATGGAGTGTTTTTGTTGGTAGCGATTTTACTTAACGCACGTATTACGAAAGAATCTCAAAAAAAGTATGAGCAGTATGCTAATAAAGGGCATATTTAAAATAATACATATTTTGAAAAGAACAACCTGAATGTACATTCAAAATATCCCTATATCATCACCTATTAACTAGCAAAAGGAACCTTATTAAAATGTTAGTTTCGTTCCTATAATGAATTATCCTTCTAGCATATTTATAAGATTTATATCATATATTAGGAGAAAGAATGCAAGTTAGAAAGGAGTCTTATAGAATGAGTTATTCGGAAGGAAATGACTTGAATGAACAACATATGGTAAGTACACCCAATCCCTACGTATATCAGACATTACAATCAGTAATTGGTAAACATGTGGTTATTGAAACTGTAAGAGGTAATGTAAGAGGAAAGTTAAAAGATGTGAAACCAGATCATTTGCTCATTGAAGATACGGTGCCATATATTGTACGCATTCAACAAATTGTATGGATTATGCCAAAACAATAATCAAATTACATCTAATTTAATTTATAACAGATTGGCGTCATAGACGACCAAATAAAAACACAGGGTTTTATCTCTGTGTTTCTTCAAATTTTCGTTTTTGAATATATGCTTGAGCATGAATAATTTCTTCCTGAAGTTCTTTTAATTCTTCCATAGATCCTGATTCAATAGCCATGTAAGTAGTAACTAAACTAATCATCATATCCATCTTCTCTACTATATTTTGAATGACCTGTTCAGATTGCTCTTTTTTAGGGTGTTGTATGGCTATTAATACATTTTCCATATAATTGTTCTTTCTTTGCTGGATATCATAAATAAATTGTTTTGTGTTTGAGTTCATTTGTTGTTCCTCCTTTTGGATATATTTCCATTCTATCATATATGAATAGAAAATATTGGATTCCCCTAAATTCACACCTGTCTCGTACATCTCCTCAAATATACAAACTAATTCCTTAACGTACAGAGAATCGAAATGTGTCAATTTTATGTCTAAATGTGCATTTTTCTTTTTGGAGCATGGTATGGTGACCTCCAATAGGTATATCAAATAGCTATAATGCGTAAACAAATTATATGATCTATAGCCCTACTAGCATATAAAAAAAGGAGATAACACTATATGGATAACAGCTTAGCAATAAGAAAGCCTAAACAATGGCATGAAACTAAAAATGGGAAATTAACTCCTTTTGATGTTACATATAGTTCCGATAAAAAGGAATTGTGAGAAAGGGCATGAATGAGAAACATCTCCAACCGACATAAAGGAAATGGCTGTCCTTATTGCTCAAGGGAAAATAAGTTAAGAAAATAATATAGTTTTAAAATATGGTTTAGACACGAATTTATCCTTTTTCTGTACGCTGTATCACAATATATGTACCTGAAACAGATAATTACAGAACTCAGTAATAAATGAACTAATTAACCAATTCCAAGTATATAAGCATTTCTTAAAAAGAAAATTTTTATTACGCACATAATCTATTTAGGTTATGTGCTTTTTTGTCGAAATTAACAGAAATAATTTTCAGAAATATTATTGATTAATCACGAAAACTTGATAGTATAGAAATACAGAAAATCACGTTTTCGTGATTGAAGAGGGGGAATATAATGACAGATAAGAAGAATTCTGTAGAAAAAGTTTTTTAAACTCCCCACTTTTCAATGTTTTTACAGCAAGTGAAGCCGAACAGAAGTGGTGATTGGAAAAAGGTACCGTGAGATCGTCTTGTGTACGCGGTAAATTAAAAAATTACGTAGAATTAGGGATCTATAAACCACAAGAAATACCCATTAAAAATAGACACGAAAAAGCCCCCACCACCGCCAAGTAAGTAAGGGCTTTTCCAGATACATTATAAAAGAAAGGCTGATTCTAGAAGACAAATATATACCTAAAAACTCATCACAGCAAGAATATTTTATCATATTTAACTAAAAAAGAAAATTATTATAAAAACCAATTTAAATAAGCGATATAATGTCACTTGTAAATGGTTTATAGATAATTGTATTACCTCACAAATTTGCTTCTTCGGTACATTTGAAATATCTATTTTTATGGTTGTAGCTACATATATAATCTCTGGAATATATTTTGGGTTTTAATTCTAATATCTTTCAACCTATATAATTGAGGAGGAACTATTTGATGAATAAAAAATCTGTAAATGTAAAAATTGGTGATTCTGTACAATTCCGTTATCGTCATGATTCGTCAGTAATACTAATTGGTTCGGTAGTTAATGTATTAACTAATACCATTATTGTGGATGTCTCAGATTCTTCAAATAAGATCCCTGGACTAGAAAATCGGCAACTAGTAAAGTTGGGTCAGTTTAAAAAAAATTGTAAACAAGATTTGTTCTTAGCGCAATAATTTTCCCTTATAACTAATTCCTTTCAAAAATACAATTTATCTACATCTAACATATGTCAATACGATTGTAGAAGATTTAAAATGCATATTTTAAAGTTGGATTTCTTTGTCCATCCCTTCGAGGGGATGGGCAAAAACCCCTTCTTCGACAATGTTTAAGATGAGAGAACTCCTGTTGGTTCTGGTGCAAAAATAAAAGAGAATACAGCGCATATATTCCTAACGGAATCGTATCTTATGCTGCAAGTCCAAACAATTGATGGATGAATTCTTTCTGATTTTGGACAGACTGGTCCCGTAAAGCAATCTGTTCTTTTTTAATCATATGCATGGCTTCTACTCCAGAAAGAATGGATGTAGCTGTGGCGAAAGATTTAAGACCTAGCATAGAACGGATTCGCTTCTTTATAAAACGATGATCTTGTTCTACTATGTTATTCAAGTACTTTTGTTGTCTAAGTCGCATACCGTTAGGTATGCTTTTTTCTTTTTTCAACTGTTCAATTGCTATAGGATAAGCTGGATTCTTATCAACTGTTATCACACGTGGCTTTGAAACATGAAAAGACCGCAAAGCTTTCTTGAAAAAGCGCTTTGCAGCCTTATGATCTCTTGTTTTGCTTAGGCAAAAATCGATTGTGTTTCCGTTCGAATCAACAGCACGATACAGGTACATCCATTGACCTTTTACTTTGATATATGTTTCATCGACTCTCCAAGAGCCATTTATTTGTTTGAGGTAACGTCGGATCCGCTTGTCCAATTCAGGACCATACTGATGAACCCAACGCATAATCGTTGTATGAGAAATGGATAAACCCCGTTCTTCCATCATTTCCACCAAATCGCGAAAACTTAGGTTGTACCGTAGGTACCAACGTACAGTTAATAAGATGATGTCTGGTTGATAATGTTTCCACTTAAATAAATTCTCCTTTTCCATACTGATCACACACCTTTTATAGAGTAGTACTATCAGTATTTCCAAGTTTGATAGACCATTTTCAAATACTTCAAAGTTTTTGCACCAGAACCAAATTTTATATCACATTTAATAAGAGGTTGAATTACGTAAAAGTTAATTGTCGTATTTGATATTTAAAGAGATATTAATTTCTTCGTTACAGTGAGGGCACTTCACAGTACCTTCTTTAGCTACAATTTCAAATTCTTTTTTACAGCTTGTACATTCTATTTGAGTTGTAGTTCCAGTTTTACCATCTTTAATAGCTGTTTCAGCTTTGTCTTTGATAGATTTTTCAAGATCGTCCATATGGATATTCATTTTAATTTTCATAAGAATCCTCCTATTTATCGGTAAATTCAACCTCTTATGAAAATTATACCAAATCGAAAGGGTGGTAATTATGAAGAATACTAATTTAACAGCAAAAGTTGAGGTAAAAGGATTAGAAAGATTTAAAGAATTAGTAGAGGAGTTGAATAATCTTGAATTAGAAGTGGTTGTACATGAAGTAAAACAAGAAGAGGATTGAAACCGATGGATAAACAGCAGCGAGATGAATACGAAGGAAAGAAAATCTTGTGGATCATAAAGGATTTAAGAGCTAGAGAGGTACATAACAGCGCAGATAAGGTTGAGGAAACATACAAGTATATAACTCTAGCTAAATAAGAAAAAACCCTACAGGGGATGCAGGGTATTACTAAGGGTATTGAGTTGTCGATTCCATAAGGACTTCTTGGAATGTACAAAGTGTAACACGTATTTTATAAGAACTTTATATATAGATGTTACGAAAATATGAACAAAGGGGAATGAAAAATTAGTAAAGACGAATTAAATCTAGATAGTTTTGGCCAACAACTAATAATTACTGGTCTTACAAGATTAGTTGAAGAAGAAGGTTATACAGCTCACGAAGCTTTTCGATTGTTGGAAACAATTAAAAGAAATACGTTCCATGCTCTTTTAGAAATCCAAAAAGAGTCGAGAGAAAACAAAAAGCCCTAGCAGGGGAGCTAGGGCAGGGGATGGGGTATTAAGAATTGTTGATTCTATTAATAACGAATGACTTCTTCGAATGACCTTAGTCTAACATAGGAACTCATGTATATGTGTTACGGAATTATGAACAATGGACAAGCCTGTGCTTGTCATCATGATCAGGAGCGGACACCTTTTCCCCTCCACCTCGTTTCTGGTCATGATGATGCTCATAGCATCAGAAAGGAGTGATAACAATGTATCCGCTAGTTAAAAACTAGCATAATAAAAAGCCCGTACAGAAGCACAGGCTGGTTGTTACACATATCGGTAACTATATTTTAACGGAATTATTAGTTAGTTTCTATAACAAAATAAAAAACCGCCTTACCCCTAAGACGGTTTGGAGAAAACACATGTAATGACTCTAATTGCATTATACCAAATGTTTTCTCCTAAAAACAAGGAGGAGTTAAATATGAAAGCAGATGTTTTAGTAATTACAAAAGAAATGGCTCATGAGCAATGGTTAGCAGCAAGAAAGGCTGGTATTGGCGGTTCTGATGCATCCGCTATTGCAGGGCTAAACAAATGGAAATCACCAATTTCGGTTTATATGGATAAAGTTGGTGAATCACCAGAAGAGGATATTCAAAGTGAAGCGGCTCACTTCGGAAATGTTCTTGAGGAAGTCGTAGCACAAGAATTTAGTTCACGAACAGGATTGAAAGTACGTAAACGGAATGCGATCCTACAACATCCTGATTACCCTTGGATGCTAGCTAATGTGGACAGACTCATTATTGGCGAAAAAGTAGGTCTTGAATGTAAAACAGCATCTGAATACTTAAAGAAAGAATGGGAAGGCGAAGAAATCCCAACGTCTTATCTTATCCAGTGTCAACACTATATGGCCGTAACGGGTTATGAAGCATGGTGGATTGCAGTGTTAATCGGTGGGAATAAATTCATCTATAAAAAGATTGAACGTGATGAAGAAGTTATTCAGTACTTAATCGATATTGAAAAAGACTTTTGGCAAAACCATGTTGAGAAGCTTGCGCCACCGATGTTTGACGGGAGCGATGCTTCTACAAACTTACTAAAGCAAATGTATCCAGAAGGATATGACGGTTCAGAAGTGGACTTACCAAGTGAAGCGCAAGATGAAATGTCACTTGGTGGGATTGGATAGTGAGAAGCGGAAGACAAAGCGGACACTGGAAGAATTGCAGGATAGAAAAGAGAAATTAAACAGTTACTTATAAGGAGCGGGGCGGAATGAATTTACGAGTGAAGATTAAGAGATTGAAAGATGTGGAATTGCCTAAATACGCTAAACCGGGCGATAGTGGTTTTAATCTAGTTGCAGCGGAGGATGTGGTTATAAAGCCAGGGGAAACAAAGGTAATACCTACAGGTCTTGCGTTTGAAATACCACCAGGATTTGAAATGCAAATAAGACCACGTAGCGGTATGTCTCGTAAAACAAAGTTACGAGTAGTCTTAGGAACTATCGATAGTGGATATAGAGGAGAAGTTGGTGTGATTGCGGATAACGTTTCAATGGTTGAATATGCATCACAGACAAGGTTATTAAAGGGAGCGTTTGTTGGGGATAACGACTTCAATGTTACGAAAGTGACTAAATACGAGGTAATAAAAATTAGCAAAGGCGAAAGAATCGCTCAAGGCGTCATAGCGCCAGTGGAAACAGCTAATTTTGTTGAGGTAGACGAGCTATCGGTTAGTCAAAGGGGTAAAAACGGGTTTGGATCTACAGGCGTGAAGTAAGACCAAATTTGAATTTTATTAAGAAATGGGGAATGAGAAATGCCAAGTTTAACACCTTTTATGTATAAACCACATTATAGTGAGTCAGCCGAACCGTATCTAGTTTATTCGGTTGGTTGTGATAAACCAGAGACAACTAGTGGGTTTATGCAAGGATATTGGGAATGTACTAATTGCGGAGAAGGAAATCAGTTCCGATTTTATGATGAGGACTATCATCCGAATTATGTAGCTACATGTCCTGATTGTAAAAGAGATTTTATTGCAGTAGATGATACAGATTATGATGATTAATTTTTTAACAAAAGCGTTATTTAGTCATAAAAAAGAACACTGTTTAACAGTGTTCAATATGTAATACGAGCCTTATGAGGATGAATAGAACCGGTGGATTCAGTTCTTAATACAGTATATATCTTTTTAGGGAGAGAAATGCCAACAAATAAAAAAAGCACATAAATATAAGTGTGCTCTGAGAGATGAAAGGTAGATTCCTATGAATGGAGAGTCTCCATACAATAATATATGCTTGTCCAGTTAAAAGGTGAAAAGTTTTTTACAAAATAGTTATTGTATAGATAAAAATAAACAGAACCCGATAGTTATAATGGGTTCTGCGTACAAGAATCCAAGGAATACAAGGTAACTGTTCCAGAGAAACCTGTGTATTCCTTGGATTGGCAATAAAGTATTCAAAGCAATAAAAAAGGTTAATAAAAATCAAACATAATCCTTATTTTAAAATTAAAGAGCGCTTTCCAAGGCGCTCTTCTACCCAAACTTACATTGAAAAAGAATACACGACATTGTATGCCTATTTCTTTCGCTTTGTGTAGTTTTAAAACAAAATCTTTATTGTATAAAAAAAGGCTAGGATTTCTCCTAGCACTCAATAAAAGGTTATGTCGCATGGGAAATAAGATAATAAGCGAATTTGATCGCTCATTTCAAATGTAGTATATAACGTTTTTAAGGAAGAAAGTAAGGAAAACAGTAATATTTACAAATGTTTTACGTAGCAATAAAGATATTAATAAATAATAAGATTTTTATTTAAAATGGTTCAGCCCCTTGGGGTGCGCTCCAAGGGGCTGAGATTCGAGAACTCTTAAACTCTTGTTTAATTACATGATAACTCCCTAAGGAACATCTATAATATTGCAACATATCACCAATCTGGTCGGCAATTTAGATATTTAGATTTAAATTTAAATCTATCTGTTTTAAAAAGACATTCTAAATGTAACGTATGAATATTTCGAAAATGTAACAAAAAGTTAACAAAATCGTTATTTGAATGTAAAAAGCCCTAGAGGGGACTAGGGCCTTTTACATAATAAATCTTTCTGTTTTTAAAAGGACTTAATGAAGATAACACATGAATGTTTCAAAAATGTAACAAAAAAGTGAACAAAATCTTTATTTGGGAGAAAGGGAGCTTGAGAATGAAAGTTTATGGAACAGCAATAGTTATCTATAGCGTGGATATTAATGTGAAAAGTATACATCCGCAAGATATTAGCATAAAGGAATCAAATGAGCTAATTAAAAAAGCGATTGAAGATAAATATGGAGTACATGTTAAAAGTGATATTTGTGTAGAAGGCTTTAGATCTTAATAAAAACGCTATTTGCGCGACACGTTTCCTTATAAGTGTGCAAACACGAAATAGGAGGGTTATCAATTCGATAACAACAACTGATTGACTGAAAGTAGGAATGAAAGCCGTCAGGTTGAGCTGAAACTACTTATCTGATACCCCTACATGCAAGGCATGATAGTAGTCACAAATTGTATGAAGCTAGGTGAAGTCGGCTGAACAAAACCTAAGTGAGAAATCATATGGTGATGGATAAGTCGGGATGCTACAAAATATCTATGGTGAGAATGTCCGACAAAGGACTGGCGAACTTGTGAATGTACGGGTCCAAACGTTTAATACATCAGAAATGTGTATGTCGTCAACGACGACGTTATCTACCGAAAAGTAAGAGTAAATAGTATGAAATTCGGAACATCCAACGATGAGGGTGTAAAGATAACAGGCTTAAAGCAAGCGCCTAAGGATATATGTATAGCTAAGTCAATCGGAACGTGGTAAGCAAGAAACTGTCACCAACGCCTACTAGCGGACAGATGCATATAAGGTTCTAATGAACCAAAATTGCTTCATTCTTGTGAAGGTGGGGACATAGTGCCGACGAAGCATGTAATAAATGTGGAGGGATAGTCCTTAGTCTTATTCTTTGAAAACTAAATCAATTAGATGTAACTCACAGGATCGAGTAAGATGATGTGACCTTTCGTAAGAAAGGAGAATTAATACGTTGGTGAGTACAACATTGTTTGTAATCTGGTTGCTTTAGTATAGAAGAATAAGATGGGGCGCTGTATGCGATGAAAGTCGCACGTACAGTGCTAAGCGGGGGAAAAGATGGAGATAACTTCAAAGTTTTAACTATCGCAACTATAAAAAAAGAGAAGCACTTGAACAGGGTGCTCCTCTTAATGCCAATACACAATACCTATCCAATTATAATGCATATGCATTAGATATTTAACAATTACTTTTATGGTAAAAACTTCATTTTAATAGAAAGCAAGGTGGATTGAGTGAGAGTTGATAAAACCTTATCAGAATTGTAGCACCTTAGGGGAAATACAGATGGCCCAATAACCTGCGAAGAGTTCAAAAAAGAAGCTAAGGATACAGTGTATATGGCCATAAGCACGATACAAAAGTTACAAAGAAGAATAAGTGAACTTGAATTAGAAAACGATCAACTGAAAGGTATAAATAAGTCTTCTTAATAAAAATTTCATTTTGTAGAAAAACACCAAAGTAAAACGAGCACTTGTTCCAGAGTGCTCGCATAAAAACATTCCATGTATTGGGGTTATGTTTGTAAGTCATGAACCAGTGAATGACTGAAAAGTAAGGTTCAAGATAGTTTACTCATTTTAAAGCAAATAGGAACTTGTACGGCAAAAAGAGCAGCTAGTAAAAGCTAACTGCTCCATTACCAAAAAAGGCTTCAGGCTGCAATCACTGTTAAGAAAGCAGCTTACAGATAGTATGTACAGAATTGTAATGATTATTCGGATGAATAAAAAAGAGCACCTTCGAAAAGTGCTCTTTCATGAAGGTTATGCGGAAATACAATGACGAGATCCCCTAGTAGAAAGGAAGACACAAAATAATATATGAACGTTTATCTAATGGGTGACAGTGAAATAAAAAGAGCAGCTAGCTTTTGCTAACTGCTCAGGTTAAGAAATGGGTTGTCTACAGTATTGACGGAATATTGAGTTTTATTTAGGGAGGTAGAGGAAAATGAGTAGTGCATGTACATGTCACATAGATAAAGATAAGTGTTTATGGTGCAAAACAGGAGTTTATTGCAGTACGTTCGAATCAGAAAAATCTCAAGGAGTTTCAATGAATTTTCCTGACGGTAAGGTAATTAGGTTCCATACATCAAACATAGAAGAAGTTAATAACTTGGCGGATATATTAGATGGAGTTGTAGTAGGAATCGGGGTGGAGGAAAAGAATGATGAAAATTAGACTTGGTATAGAAAAGGATGCATGGGGCGTTATGTTAGGTTATTACGCTCCAGAAAGAACGTTAGGAATTCATATATTGTGCTTCTATTGCAACATTAGTTTTGAATAAAATAATTTTTTGAATAGAAAGTGAGGTTAAAAGAATGGAAGCTAACGTAAAGCTATTAGGTGCAGATGGAATGTGTGGAATGGAGTTCGCAGGAAATAAGGTCAATGTTTATAACGACGAAGGATACGTGATGGAGAGTATGACAACATGGGAGCATGTTCAGGAAGTTATTGATTTTCTCGAAGAGTGCAAAGAGCGAATGGAATAGAAAGTGAGGTTACTAGTTGATTAAGAAAAGAAAACAGCAGAAACGAAAGAAAGCAGCGAAACCGAAGATTAGAAGTAAAGAAGTTATATATGATGATATAAAATTCGATAGCAAAACAGAATGTGACTATTATAAGTACCTAAAAACAAGGGATGACGTCTTGCGAATAGATGTTCATCCCGAATATGAACTAATTCCAACATTCACGATTAAAAGCAGCATAACAAAGAGTGGGAAGTCGAAAAAGGCAGCTATGAAGTTTACACCGGACTTTAAAGTAACGTACTTAGATGGGCGTGTAGAGGTCTGTGATGTTAAAGGCAGTAAACGAGCAATCAATGAGGGATTTCCGTTACGCAAGAAGTTATGGGAGTACTTAAATAAACAGGAGTTAATCGTTGTGATATGGGACAAGAAGTTAGGTGAATGGATAAGATCATAAAGGGGTGAGTGTCATTAGAAGATACGAAGGTACACGAGAATATATGTTATTCCGAAAAGAACCAGGGTTTGGAGATAATCAGTACGTTACGATATTCGATGTATTTAAGTATCAGGAGTTAATAGACCATTTTAATGATGGTTGGAGAATTCATGATGAGGATAAGAAGAAAGCGGCTTTACAGAGAATAATAGCTTAAGGAGGATGAGAAGAATGTATATTGCTACATTACGAGAAAAGTTAAAAGAAGTTTGTGAAAATAAGGTAAGGGTTAGGATTGCGGGTTGTGGTCACTTTTACATTTACTTAGCACATTCAGGAGATATCTCAACAGTTAAAAAAGTTATATCAGATCTTAACGAAGAGTATGGAAGTGATGTTAAATTCAATAGCAGCGTAGGTAGTGTGGATGGTAAAGTGTACAAATGGTATTTAAGTTGTTGGGGATTAGAAGGAGAGTAAATGGATAGTGGAACCATGACTAACAGTGTGGTGGGGGCTGTATTGTAGTCATCGTTCCCTTATTCAATAATGAGATAGTAAAATTTCACGTACCTTATGTGATGTTAAAAACACAAATTCGAAATAGGGGGATTATGACTTGGGACAAAAACAATTAGTTACTGAAGATGATATTAGAGAAATGGTTATTGAGGAATTACAAAAGTATCGTGTACTTAAAGTTCGATTTCATAATCAACAAGAAAGAACAGCATTCGGTGCAGAGTTATTGTTTCCCGAATTAAAACCAAAGCCGGATGATCAAGGGAAAAAGTACATCAGATACATTCAAATAAAAAGAGCGTTGGAAGAGGCACTTGATGAGAACGAAAGAAAAATCCTTGAAATGAAATACATGAATACAAAAGTGTTGAATGACGATTACATTTATACGGTTATTGGTATCAAAAGAAGAACATTCTACAGAAAGAAAAAGTCAGCTGTAATCAACTTCGCAGATGCATTAGGGATGATATAAAATGGCACTTTCGGGCTACCATATCGGGTACCTTTTAACAATTGAATAAACGGTAAAGTTAGTATCAGAAGGGGAACACAATCCCTTCCGGTGCTAGCATTCCACGGACGAATGCTCTCGAGGATTTCCGTAAAGTGTTATTGCGCTGAAAGGTAAGTAAGCGGATGACATGACGCACTTAGTTTGCGGTGGATTTCCTGTTGCGGGGCAAGGAGGTAAGAGTCCTCTATCAGACGAAAAGACCAATGAAGTTATAACAATGACATACTCCAGTGTGGCGGGTGTGATATACTTGCATTCGTCATACTGTTTCTATTATGTTTAGTGCTCAGCTCAGAGACCGCCATGTCCTCTGGGTTGATGGTGAACATAATAACGTTCTATTCTTTGTTAACGTCGTTTTTTGAAAATGGAAATGGGGTGGTCGTTCTGATCGAATGAACATCGCGTTTTTAAAAAGAAAAACAAGAATAAAGGGCTTCTTCATCAATTTTGACAGGGCATTACACTTATAGCGATCACTCACGAATTTTCGCTATGCAGAGAGCTTCCGTTCTTTGTTTGAGCCAATACAGCTGAACATTCCCCTCAGTCTTGTGTGTTGGTTCAAACAAGGCGTAGGAAGAAACATATGCGTCTGGATATAATCACATTGTGCAAACGTAAATGGTGAAAATGACATTAAGTAGCCGACTCCACGGAGTATAAACGAGAAGATTCTTATTCTTCTCCCAGTCACTGACACAGGGCGTGTAGCCATAATAGTTGATGCGGTGATTTGGAGAAGGTTGAGAGTACTCAGCCTTAATCTAAGAGATACTTATTGCCATTTGTTATCTCTCTTTTCTCCCATCCACTTTAGAGCTGTCACTTCGGTGATGGCTTTTTGTTTATTCGAATGAAAGGATTATGATGATTCTTGTTGAATAATAGGTATAGAAAAGAAAGGGGAGAGGAAGAATGCAACTAACAAAAAAAGAAAGATTAGCATTAGTGAATCAATATTTAATTTTGGAGAAACTTTATCCGGATGATGAAGAGTATTATAAAAAGATGCGAATAGCTTTAGAAAAAGGATATACAAGACACTATTCAGAGAATATCAGATTTATTGAAAATGAAATGACAGAAGCTCAGTGCGAAGAAGCTATTGAAGTATTAAGGATGCATAGGGAACTTAATTGGTCTTATGATGATTTAGAAGATAAAGAAAATGTAGAAAAAGATGACCTTAAATTTTCTGGTTATGATTTAAATGATGATTTAGAAGCTAAATATGCTGATTATGCAAAGTACTATATGCATGAATTAAATCTGTATGAAGACTTAAGAGCAGAAAACGATTATGAAACTTACAACACTCATCGTCTTATGTTAAATAAATATAGACGAATGTTAGTGATCTGGAGAGGGACAGAAAATCCAGATAGACTAACATTACAAGAAATTAAAGATATCTTAAGTGCGTAATTATGAAAAGCATCCAATGAGGGTGCTTTTTTCTTTGTTATATAGAAATTACACATTAAACCAGTAAAACTTTGAATGAGACAAGCTATACTAATAACTGAACACGACGTATTCATTCTTTATAATCGTATCGGACGAGCACCTTATAGGGCTCTTTTTTTATTGCACATAAGGAATTCCCAAACATACAATATCGAGTCAATGCCAACCAACTTATTCCTTTTCCGAGAGCTATATATATTCCGCTATAAAGCTCTTTTATGTTGCGCCATTAGAACGGGCAAGGCATTGTCGTATATTTTATACTCAGAAGCTTAGGGCACTTTATAGTGCTCTTTTTTTATTGAACAAAATGGAAATTTGATTAGGAGGATGAATGATGGAAGAAGTAAAAGAACCTAGAAGTACATTAGAAATTGGAATTACTGTTGATACTGACGAAGCAGAATTAAGACTCGAACGATTAAAGAAAGCCACTGAAGGTTGTACGAAATCATTTGAAGAATTAGGAGATGCAATTGCTAATTTAGGTGCGTTGATACAAGTTCCTGAATCTAAAGACATCATTGAATTATTGAATAAAGACATGATTAAATAATTAAACCAATAGCAATTATAGTAGGTACTGCCTTGATCTGGGTGGCGCATGGTTACTCTTTTTAATTATGCAAATCATATCCATGTAAGAATGATAAAAGCAAAGATAATAATTAGAGTGTCATGTATACGGAAGACTCATTGCCATTTTTATATGTTCTTCTACAATGTTTAAAATGCGTCAACTTCTGTTACAAAAGAACAAAAGAGAACTAAGTGAATATAAAGCCATTGGGATGATTCAAGATCATGTATCGCTGTTATACCAAACGTTAAAGAAAAACACCCAAGACATAACAAAGATTTTGATCCGTCTTTTCGCCCTCCTACAGAAGAATGGACGGAAATCTCACCGATATGAGAAGAAAACTATCTTTGATATTATGGGTGTTGTCTATGAGTATAATGGATTGAAAAAACAAAAGAAAGCTGCATAATTTTAAAAATGAAACTTGTTAGAGTTTATTTGGTATGCGTATTTTTAAAAATCAAAAGTATGTTACGAGTTTTTTAGTTGATTTGAACGAAAGCTCATTTTATTTTCGTTCTTAAGTTGATGGGCATGTATGGTGACCCCACATCCATCAACTTAAGGATTTAGACTATTCTTAAACTTAAAAGCACGTTACTATTCTCTTATATTAATGAGAAAGGGTGACGTGCTTTTTATGAATATGCATCAAAAACAAGAGCTGTCTTTATTTGCCGAAGAGTTATATCGATATATGTCTCCCGCTACACTGAATCAATTAGCTATAGAAGCAGGTGGAATGAAACGAAAACGTAAGTGCCATGGGCACCATTTTTTATCTTTGTGTGTATGGTTAAATCAACAAATCGCTACAACCTCTCTTACTCAACTTTGTAGTCAATTAGAAACTTCAACAGGAATTTTATTAAGTCCTGAGGGACTGAATCGACGATTTAACTCGGCTTCTGTAGCCTTCTTTCGAAATGTATTTACTACACTTCTACAAGCTAAAATTGGAGGATCATCTACAATTTCTCATTCTCTTTCTGCTTACTTTGAGCGGATTCGCATCCTTGATTCTACAACCTTTCAAGTTCCAAATCGATTCGCAGCTACTTATCCTGGTGCTGGAGGCTGTAGTCATACAGCTGGTGTAAAAATTCAATTAGAGTATGACTTGTTGAGTGGAGAGTTTTCTGATGTGAAAATTGAACCAGGAAAACGAAGTGATCAGGCATATGGGGCGACTCGAATGGACATGACACAAAAGAATGAACTATATATTCGTGACTTAGGGTATTTTCGTTTACAAGACTTTAAATCGATCCAAGATAAGGAAGGGTATTATTTATCGCGTCTTAAATTACCAACTAAAATATATAGAAAAGAATTCGAAACAGTGGTATTTAAAACAAAACCTGCTCAATTGAGACCGGTATATATACAAATTCATTTGGAAGACATCATGAACCAATTACAACCTGGCCAAGTTTATGAATTACATGATGTATATGTAGGGAGCAAAGACAAACTACCCACTCGCATTGTGGTTTATAGATGTACAGAGGCGCAAAAACAGAAACGTCTACATGATCGAGCTATTCGTGAAAAGAAAAAAGGGATTACATATACAGATCGTACGAAACTTTTACAAGGAATTACGGTATATATGACAAACATTCCTACGGAATGGGTACCGAAAGAGAAAATCTATGATTTATATTCACTGCGTTGGCAAATTGAGCTGTTATTTAAAATATGGAAATCTTGGTTTCGAATTCATCGTTGTAAATCTATTAAACAAGAGCGATTAGAATGCCACCTTTATGGACAACTCATTAGTATCCTATTATGTTCTTCTACTATGTTTAAAATGAGAGAACTCCTGTTACGTAAGAAACAGAAAGAACTAAGTGAATATAAAGCGATGTACATAATTAAAGATTATTTCTTACTTTTTCATCAAGCACTACATAAAAACACCCAAGAATTATCAAAGATTCTCCTTCGTCTGTTTAACCTCCTACAGCGAAACGGACGAAAATCTCATCGATATGAGAAAAAAACAGTCTTTGATATTTTAGGTGTTGTGTATGAGTATACCACTTCTGCCCATCAGGTAGCATAGCGAAAAATTTGAAACCCGTCAGGGTTTATTTGATGTACCTACTTTTATGCTATCTATAAAAGATAATAAAAGACTACGTGAAAAAACCACATTTTGTATAAAAAGATACCTTAAGTTGATGGATGTGTATGGTGACCCCTTTTAGCTTTTTTCAGTTCCACCATTCTTAGCAACGATAGATTGTCTGTTAGTGGCTGTTACTGCATTTCTTCTTATCATTTATTCATTCCGCTTATCTAAAGTAGCTGGATGGCTTCTAATCCCTTATCTGTTATGGACTACCTTTGCTACATATTTATCTTGGGCAATTTATAGTATGAATTAAGCATAAAAACAAAAAACTTGAGTATACTTCGCACACACTCAAGTTTTTTGTTTTTATTTATTGTGTAAAGATAGCAACACATGAGCTCGATAAATATATTCCTCAATTCATGATGATAGTTCTATTACTGCTTTAACTCTTGTATACACTCTTGTACAAGCGTTACTGCCTGACTCATAGTAGCACCACCACCAAATGCAGCTGTCACTCCCACCGTCTCAAAGATCTCCTGTTCTGAAGCTCCTTGATCTAGACATCCTTTAATGTGATAAATGATACAATATTCATCCTGAGAATAAAGGCTAATACCTAAAGCAATTAACTGTTTTTGTTTTTTGGATAAGGTGCCTTCTTTAAAGCATTCCTCTGTAAAGGAATTAAATTGTTCAGCTAGTTTAGGCATCTTCTCAGTAAATAAACCCAGACCATATTTATAATGAAGAAGTGAAGATTCAGTAGAATTTCTACCTTCAAATTCCATATTTAATCCAACTCCATTTCTCATATTTTTTAAACAAAAGTTAGTATGAACCTAATGGGAAGTGATTAAACATAAATGATATTTATTTCAAAGTGAGTGAAAGAGGAGAAAGGATTTAGAGGCACGATATAACAAAAAATTAACTAATAGTATTGCACACACGTATGGATAATCGATCGACTTCTGTAAAAGGATAACGTAAAAAGGAAGTGATGATATGGAAAAACAGAGTGTAGTCAATACATTAAATGCCTTTCTAAAAGGGCAGTACATGGGTATTCATGCCTATGAGCATTATATAGAGAAGCTAAAAGATCCAGAAATAAAAAAGGAATTTCAAAAAATACAACAAGATCACAAACAACATGCCTTGAAAGTAGCAGAAAGAATACAAAATCTTGGAGGAGTACCGGTTGATAATGAAGGAATCGTTGGGTCTGTTCAAGGCTTGATAAGTCAATTTACAGTACCAGATACAACAGAAGGAATTGTAAGCAGCGCGTTAAAGGGGGAAGGTTATTATGGCATTCAAATATCAGAAGAAATTGTACATGGTGATTTGGATCCAGAAAGTCATATGTTAATACATGATATTTTAAATAAAGATAGGGAACATGTAAATGTATTAAAACAACTTACGCATTAACATTTTTAGTTACGCTGTATCATAATGAAAAAAAGATATTTAAAATAACTCCACATATTTTCACAAGACAGGAAAATACTAATACTTGTTTTAGTACTTTAATTTCAAAGTATTAAACCAGGATTACTAACTGCGATACTAGGAGGACGTTACTATGAATATTCGTGAAGGATTAATTCCAACTACATTAGGTACAGCAGTTACAGCTGCGGGCTATGCTTTGAAGCAAACTCGTGGATCCAATAAGATGATTGCAAATACAGTATTTGGATTTGGTTTAGCTCACGTTGTTTTAGGTGTAATTGATCTTGTGGAACATCGTCGTTAGAAGAAAAGGCAAGCACATTTTGATGCTTGCCTTTTTAATATCTTCAGTATGTATTATTATTTTGATTTATTAAAGTAATTCATAAATTAAGAACTATGAAAAGGCGGTTACATGCTCAATATGTATACAAGAAGGATTTTGTTATCCAGGCTAAAGAAATGGGCTCATGCCTATCAAAAATTACCGACTGCCAAAGAAATATTAAAAGATCCTAATATGCCTGCCTTATCCACATATGTAAGGTATTTTGGCAGTTGGAATGAGTCTCTAAGGCAAACTGGTTTCCAACCAAGAAAAAAGGCAGATAAAATATAAAAAATAAACAAAGCAGTCAGTTCAATAAACTGTCTGCTTTGCCCACTTGTTATGAAACGTTAGCCATTTATATGAGCTTTTTAACGGCTCATATCTAGTATGAACGTACTGCTGTATATTATGCAAAATAGAAGAAGCAAGCCGTTTTAGGAAAGGTTAATTTCTGTAATATAAAGAAGCCTTGTAGAAATAAAAATAATAAATTCCGTATGTATTAGATATTTTGTGTATGAAACCATAGTTAATTTCTAATGATAAGATTGAATCCTAGCAACTAACATGATAGCTAATATGATGCGAAAAATACCCATAGGGTTAATTATTGCAGTACAGATAACCGTAATATCATCTAGTCTTATGGCAGTACTAAATAATAAAAACATTAAAATATTAGTCAAAGTTTATATTATGGCATTTGAATGTACTTATGTTGAATTATGGGCTATCACTTTAAATGAAAATTAAAGCTAACGATTCAAGCAGGAATAATACATAGTATTCCTGTACATAGTTTTAAAAGTTGAGACAGAAGGAGGTGTTATATCAATGAGAACTATACAGCGAATTGCCTTAGCTTTAGTTATTATTGGTGCTATTAATTGGGGGCTAATTGGTTTCTTTAAGTTTGATTTCGTAGGGGCAATATTTGGTGGACAGAACGCCTTTTTGGCAAGAGTAATCTTTGCTCTTGTTGGACTAAGTGGATTAATGTGCTTAACACAGTTGTTTCAACCGATGAAAGATGCGAATCAAGAAATGAATCGTAAAGAATATGGAAAACCTAATTATAGTACAGAATTTGGTGAGGAAACACATATAACAAATTTAAACAGAACTTCTACGGACGTTTATAAGAATAACCATAATACATTAGATGAAGATGAAGATTAATACAATAAAAAAGTCAAAGCCATGTATACCACATGGCTTTGACTTTTTTATTTTGGATAATTCATGGGAGTACCTGCTTACTTACTAATAGGAGTAAAGTAGCAATTCTTATAAGATAGACGTTACGTTGCTTCTCCATGTTCTTTCATTATTTTATAAAGTGTGTTTTTCTTTAGTTCTAACTTTTCCATAAAGATAACAGCTGTTATTTCTTCACTCTTCCATAGCAAGAGTAATCTTTGCTCTTGTTGGACTAAGTGGATTAATGTGCTTAACGCAGTTGTTTCAACCGATGAAGGATGGGAATCAAGAGATGAATCGTAAAGATTACGGAAAACCTAATTATAGTACTGAATTTGGTAAGGAAACAGATATAGTAGATCTAACAAAAAATTCGAGGGGTGCGTATAAGCACAAACAAAATACATGGGATAAAGAGGAATAAGATATTTTCTTTAAAGTTATGTATTATGTATGCATCGTTTCAGAATTTATTCATTTTTATTAGACCAATTAAGTCAATCTTAATCTAAGGGATTAGGTTTAGAAGTCAATAATTTGTATTTATTAATATTGTATGAGTTTTAAAAAAGTGTATAATATATGTTCATTATATAATTATTATTTTCGTCAGGTCTGAGAGAAGACTCCCAGCGCTACTGTTTCACGGAAGAATCAAAGCTTTGGAGATACTGATTATTTCAGTTTTTCTCTTAGGCTTTTTTATTTTGCCAAAAAATAAAAGTAGAACAAAATAAATTTAAAGCTCTGCAACTTGCTATTAAAGAATCGGGTGGCGCAATTATTATGAGTGCTCTTACAGTGGTAGTTGGATTAGGTACCCTTTTACTTGCTCATATTGGTTCTTTCCATAGATTTGCAGTGCCATTTAGTGTAGCTGTGTTCCTTATGGTTGACGCTTTTACCAGCATTACTAGCTATTTTGGGGAGAGTAGCATTTTTCCCGTTCATACCAAGAACAAATGAGATGAATGAAGAACGTGCTAGGAAAAAAAGAAAGCGATTAAGGTAAAGGAATCGAAAGGACTTCTGAGCAAAAAACTTGGAGACCTTGTGATACGTAAACCTTGGGCCATTATCCTGCTGACACTATTGCTATTGGGTGGCTTGGCATCATTTGTTCCACGAATTCATTTTACGTACGATTTATTAGAATCATTTCCTAAAGATATGCCATCACGTGAGGGATTTAATATCAGATCATTTTTCACCTGGAGAGTTAGCGCCCGTACAACTTGTTGTTGATACAAAAGGGAAAGACATACCTGTAACAACAGAGTTGAAAAAAATTTCTTTCGTAGATCAAGTAACGGAACCTATAAAAGGGAAACAGAATAGTAAATTACAAATGTATGAAGTTTCCTTACGAGAAAATCCATATTCAATTGAGGGCATGAATAAAATCCCTGAGTTAAGAAAAAGTTTGAAACAAATAATGAAAAAATCTGAAATAAATGATGCTGAGAACCATATATGGATTAGGGGAGAAACAGCTTCATTATATGATACAAAACAAACTACCGAGCGTGATCAAGATGTAATTATCCCTGTCATGATTGGTATTATCGCATTATTATTGCTTGTTTATCTTCGTTCTATTGTTGCGATGATTTATTTAATTTTAACAGTTGTATTATCTTTCTTCTCTGCATTAGGGGCTGGTTATTACTTCACTATGGTATGGATGCTCCCGCAATTCAAGGGGCAATTCCTTTGTATGCTTTTGTATTCCTAGTCGCCTTAGGAGAAGACTATAATACATTTATGGTTTCTGAAATATGGAAGAATAAAAGAACCCAAACACATCTTGAAGCAGTAAAAAATGGAGTAGTTCAAACAGGAAGTGTTATTACGTCTTCTGGTTTAATCTTAGCAGGTACATTTGCAGTATTAGCTACTTTACCAATCCAAGTACTTGTTCAATTTGGTCTTGTTACAGCAATAGGTGTACTATTAGATACGTTTATTGTAAGGCCACTTCTTGTCCCTGCCATTACAGTGGTTCTAGGACGATTTGCATTTTGGCCAGGAAATCTTTGGAAGAAGAAAGAAACAAAAAAATTAGATGCTTGATAATATAAAAAACAAGGGAACTTTGATTTCCCTTGTTTTTATCAAAATTGAAATATGTATGGACAATAAAGGTGATATTGAAATGCTAAGTATTTTTCAAATTTCTTTTTTTTGATGATTTTTATTTTCAATATCAGTTTCTGGCATTCCGTACAATCCATTCATGGCTTGTTCTTCTGGTTTAAGTTTAGAGTTAATTGTATTCGGTGTGGAATTTTTAGAATAGCTAGTCTTTTCTTCTTTAGAATTCGGAAACGTCATTTATATAACCTCCAAAGATATAAAATTTCAAAAAGTAAAAAAGAATGAATGGAGTTTGGCAGATAAAAACATATATTATCTGCCAATTGAATGAACAATAAATTGAGCTACTTATTTCATAGCACATACGTAGTATGTCATTTATTCTAGAAAATATGTGAGAGGATAGAGTAAATATAATAATTAGATTTGATTTTATTGAGTTTCTACAATATACAAAATTTCTTCAAAACTTCTGTATTATTTAAAGTTGTAAGTATGTCATTATATATTAATAAGATTGCATAAACAAAAAAAATAACTAACTAGTTAGTTATTTTTTTTGTTTTTCATACGTGTAACCCTTAAATAATGCGTTTATTGTTATTCTTTTGCATCAAAGCCCTCAACTTTGTACAAAGATTAACATAAAGGGGATATTTATATGAACAATCAAATTTTAAATTGTTTTAAAACAATTAGTAAAAGGAAAAAAGGATTAAGTGTTGCTATACTAGCTACTGGCATTCTAAGCACAACGTTAATTCCTCAAAATGCATATACACATGGGTTTGTTGAAAAACCTGGAAGTCGAGCAGCTTTATGTAGCCCAGACTATAGTGCACTTAATGTAAACTGTGGAGATATTATGTATGAACCACAAAGCCTAGAAGCACCAAAAGGATTTCCTCAAGGTGGCCCTATAGATGGGAAAATTGCTTCTGCTGGTGGTAAGTTTGGCGGGCTCTCAAGATCAAAACATATACAAGGAGCAAAATAAAAGAAGTGAAGATTTGGATCACTACTGGTTTGTGGAAGAGGTATATCGAATTTTAGGTGGGGGGTACAAAATTATTAGTTAAAATGAGCTCACAACAAAATCATTAGATATATGGCATACGCAATGTAATTCAAGTTTTCGTATGAAAAATATCAAGTCACGTACTAAAAAATCTATCTATGTAATGAGCATGGAAGATTTGAAAAATAAATAGTCACACCTTTTTCATATAGAAGTGTGACTAAAAAAATCATAATTGTTTATTTATGTTGTACAAACTTTACCATTAAATTAGCAATTGTATGTTGTTCCTGCTCGTTAGCAACTTTCCAAAGCTCAGCTAATAGTTTTTCTTGATCATTTCGCGCCTCTACTTCATTTGCTAAATAATCACCTACACGGAATGCCATATCTGAAACTGCCTCACCAGCAATTCCCTTTCCTTGGGCTTGTTCTAAGCGCTCTCCTAAAAAGCTTTTCCATTGATCAAAATTGTCTAGTACTGACATAATTAATCACCTCACTATTAAGTAATAGAATCATACTTAATTTGTGCAATTTCTTATTTTCTATGTAAAAATTTTTATTTTAACAATGTCAACCACCATCACTCTCAATTAATTTGGTTCTGTTGTAGCAAATTCAAACTATTTGAAAATGTTCTTTCACACTTGGCCATATTGGTACTGATACTTTAAAAAGGTGTGTGCTCAGGCTCAGTATGGAAAAAGAAAATTAAGATTTTACCATTACTTTAAGAGTATTTTAGTCCTAATGAATGAAAGTTTATTTTGTTTATATTATTAAGTCGATGAGCATTTGATGTTACCCCCGCCATAGGATGAATCATAAATGTAATCCAAAATAAATATTTTTTCTATTCGGTCCATCTCAAATTATAGTGTAATTATTAGAACCTAGATTTTCCTTCAAAAAAGAAGACATATTTTTATGCAATATAGGAGAAAATTTATAATGTATAATTTTGCACATTGAATTTTATAAAAAGAAAAGGTGATTGAATGGAATTTTCTAATGAAATTAAAACTTATCATCCTGGAGATATTGTCTATATTTTTTACCGAAACCCCCACACTCAGGATGTAGCAAATATACAAGCTGCAGCAGTTGTAAATCACCCTGAGAGTCCAAATAAATTAGCTTTGTTTCTTTATGAAACCTATTATCCACTATCAAATGAGATGGCTGTTTATTCTACAGAAGCAGAGGCCAATCAGGCCTACAACTACTATTATGGGGATGCTTCAGAGGGGATGTTAGAATGAATTATCCATTTATGCCTAAGCTTGTATACTTTGAACCCAAAGCATTAGATTATCCATTAGGGAGAGAACTTCATGAAAAATTTGCAAAGATGGATGTTGAAATTCGACATACTACTTCCCATAATCAAGTTAGAGATCTCCCAGGTGAAAATGATTTTCAAAAGTATCGGGTAGCAAAATCTACTCTTGTCGTTGGTGTTAGAAAAACACTGAAATTTGATACGTCAAAGCCTTCAGCAGAGTATGCTATTCCCTTTGCAACAGGATGTATGGGACATTGCCATTATTGCTATTTACAGACAACAATGGGAAGTAAGCCATATATCCGTACTTATGTAAATGTTGATGAAATCTTAGAAGCCGCTGACAAATACATGGAGGCTCGTGAGCCAGAATTAACAAGATTTGAAGCTTCCTGTACATCAGATATTGTAGGAATTGATCACTTAACACATACGCTTAAACGTGCAATTGAGCATTTTGGAGAATCAAAATATGGAAAATTGAGATTTGTTACGAAATTTCATCATGTGGATCATTTGCTGGACGCAAAACATAATGGAAAAACAAGATTTCGGTTTAGTGTAAATGCTGATTATGTTATTAAAAATTTTGAGCCTGGTACTTCTCCGTTAGTTAAACGAATTGAGGCAGCAGGAAAAGTAGCCAGAGCAGGTTATCCACTCGGATTCATTGTGGCTCCTATTTATCTTCATGAAGGATGGCAGGATGGGTACTATCATATGTTTGAACGCCTTGATGCTGAATTACCCCTGGATGTACGGGATGATATTACATTTGAATTTATTCAGCATCGTTTTACAAAGCCTGCTAAGAGGGTGATTGAAAAAAACTACCCTATGACAAAATTGGAATTAAATGAAGAGAAGAGAAGATATAAATGGGGCAAATATGGAATTGGAAAATATATTTATCAAAAAGAAGAAGAAGAGGATATAAAAAATTATCTTTATTCTTATATGAAGAAGTTTTTCCCCAATGCAAAATTAGAATATTTCACATAATAGGCCTCACCATACATGCCCCCAAAACGAAAAAATGAGCTGACTTCTCAGAGTAACTATCTGTAGAGAAAGAAATTTTTCATTTAGGGGGTATATGAAAACCTTAGCTTGATTTTCATTACAATACCTATAACTATAAATATGTAGTTTCTATATTATTAAGTACATTAATTCCTAAATCTCTAATTTTTTTATTAACGTATACAGGGTTCTGGTGCAAAGATTGTATTTATTTGAAAGAGGTATATAGATTCCTAATGGAATCTATTCTTATGCAGCCATTCCGAATAGTTGATGAATAAACTTCACTTCATTTTTGACAGACTTGTCCCGTAAAATAAGTTGGCCTTTTTTAATGATATGCATCGCTTCTATTCCTGAAAGAATAGATTTAGCTGTACGAAAAGATTTCAATCCTAGCATTGAACGAACTCTCTTTTTAATAAAACGATGATCTTGCTCTACAATGTTATTAAGGTATTTTACCTGCCTTATTTGGATGCCCACAGGCATCTTTTTCTCTGTCTTCAACTCTTCAATCGCTATAGGATGGGCCGGGTTTTTGTCCACTGTAATCACACGGGGCTTTGAAACATGAAAAGACTGCAAAGCTTTCTTGAAAAAACGCTTTGCAGACCTACGATCTCTTGTTTTGCTTAAATGAAAATCAATTGTATATCCTTTTGAATCAACAGCACGATATAGGTACATCCATTGACCTTTGACTTTCACATAGGTCTCATCGACTCGCCAAGAATCATTGGTTGACTTAAGATGACGTCGTACTCGCTTATCTAATTCGGGACCATATTGATGAACCCATCGCATGATAGTTGTATGAGCCAGGGATAGCCCGCGTTCTTCCATCATTTCGACTAAATCACGAAAACTGAGGTTGTACCGTAGGTACCATCTCACGGTTAATAAAATAATATCCGGTTGATAATGTTTCCACTTGAATAGATTTTGCTTTTCCATACCAATCACATCCTTTTTAGAGTAATAGTATCAGTATTTCCAAGTCTGAAAGACTTTTTTTAGATATTTTGAAGTTTTTGCACTAGAACCTAGGAGTGACAATGAAATCTAAAATAAAAGAGCAGCTAGCAAAAGCTAACTGCTCATATCCAGGGGAATTGGAGACTAATGTATCTACAATATTGACGAAATATTGGATTTTATTCAGGAGAGAGTGGAGTGAATCATTTTAGTTTGATACAACTTGATCTTGATCTGCAACATCAGCATCAAATGTGTTTGTTGCACTAACACCGCTAAAGTTATTGGTAATAAAAGCATTATTTGATGAACCAGAACCATTGTAAGATTTTTGATTGTTTTTTGGAGAAACATTATAAAAATCACCTAAATTAAAAGAACCGTTACTGTTTTGAACGACAAGGTTTCCAAGAATCGATGGCAAAGTTTTCACCTACTTTACTTAGGAAGTATTTAAATTAGTATATGGTGAAGGTGTCTATAGGTTCTTTTGGATCTAAGAATTCGAAGTTATGGTTTGTGAAGAACCTTAATAAAATAATCCTTTGCGCGACACGTTTCCTTATAAGTGTGTAAACACGAAATGGGAGGGTCATCAATTTGATAACAACAACTGATTGACTGAAAGCCGTCAGGTTGAGCTGAAACTACTTATATGATACTTCTACATGCAAAGCGTGATAGTAGTCACAAATTGTATGAAGATAGGGGAAGTCAGCTGAACAAAACCTAAGTGAGAAATCATATAGTTATGGATAGGTCGGGATGCTATAAAATATCCATGGTGAGAATGTCCAAATAGACTGATGAACTTACGAATGTACGGGTCTAAACGTTTAATACATCAGAAATGTGTATGTCGTCAACGACGGCGTTATCTACCGAGAAGTAAGATTAGATAGTATGAAATTCGGAACATCTAACGATGAGGATGTAAAGATAACAGGCTTACAGTAAGCACCTAAGGATATATGTATAGCTAAGTCAATCGGAACGTGGTAAGCAAGAAACTCTCAGCAATGCACCTACTAGCGGACAGATGCATATAATAAGGTTCTAACGAACCGGAATTGCTTCATTCTTTTGAAGGTGGGGACATAGTACCGACCAAGCATGTAACGAATGTGGAGGGATAGTCCCTAGTCTTGTTCTTTGAAAACTAAATCAATTAGATGTAACTCACAGGATCGAGTAAGGTGATGTGACCTTTCGTAAGAAAGGGGAATTAATACGTTGGTGAGTATAACATTGTTTGTAATCTAGTTGCTTTAGTATAGAAGAATAAGGTGGGACGCTGTATGCCATGAAAATCGCACCTACAGTGTTAAGCGGGGGAAAAGATGGAGATAACTTCAAAGTCTTACCTATCTCAACGGTCTAATCCTCGAAAAGTAAGAGCACTTTTGCAATGTGCTCTTACTCAGAAAGATGTTATGTGTAAATATGTACTAGATTTTTGGTGAATTGCTTTTTTTAAGGTGATCTTTGTCTTCGATATTAGTTTCAGGCATTCCGTATAATCCGTTCATAGTCTGTTCATCTAAATCAAGACCAAGCACATTGTTATTTGTCACATCATTTTTTTCTTTTTTAGAGTTATTCATATATATCACCTCCTATTTTTAGGATGTCTAAAAGTGACATAAACATTCAAGGTTTGTTTCATGATAAAAACTTCATTTTGTAGAATAAGGGAAACTAAAAAAGAGCACTTACTTACGGTGCTCTTTAGGAGAAAAGTGAAATGTTGAAAAGTAGATTAGAGTTTCTTGGTTCGAAATAATATATGACCATTTAATCTTAATGTGACAATGAATCACTAATGCTAAATACTTGTTGAAAAAAGGAAACCCCTCTAGATTATTGACTGCCAGAGCTTCAAGCAATAATTAATCTAATTTTTCAATTACAGTCGAAGCATTTATATTTGTTTGTGTTCCACCTGCTAAAGTCTGCAAAGTAACTGCAGCAGCGGACGTATGATTATTAAGGGTAAGAATATCACCTGCGGCTAAAGTAAGAACTGTTTGCCCATTGTTTTGTTGAGTTCCTGCACCTGATCCATAAACGGAGTTGGTAACGGGGGCCCCGTTTAAAAATAGTGCAAATTGATTAGGCTCAACTCCTGATACAGAAAAGGAAATTTTATAATCTCCGGCATTTGTAACCATCATCTGAGAAGTTCCAGGGGTAAAAGTAAATCCAGACGTTATTACCCCATTTGAATTAAAAAGAATAGGTGCTTCTAAGGCAACTACTTGAGCTGCTGTATTGAAGATATAAGCATATTGAGATAATCCAGATGCAGTAAGTCCAGTAGGCCCAGTAGCACCAGTAGGTCCAGTTATCCCGGTAGGCCCAGTAGCACCAGTAGGTCCAGTTATCCCGGTAGGCCCAGTAGCACCAGTAGGTCCAGTTATCCCGAAAGGCCCAGTAGCACCAGTAGGTCCAGTTATCCCGAAAGGCCCAGTAGCACCAGTAGGTCCAGTTATCCCGAAAGGCCCAGTAGCACCAGTAGGTCCAGTTATCCCGGTAGGTCCAGTAGCACCAGTAGGTCCAGTTATCCCGGTAGGCCCAGTAGGTCCAGTTATCCCGGTAGGCCCAGTAGGTCCAGTTATCCCGGTAGGCCCAGTAGGTCCAGTTATCCCGGTAGGTCCAGTAGCACCAGTAGGTCCAGTTATCCCGGTAGGTCCAGTAGCACCAGTAGGTCCAGTTATCCCGGTAGGTCCAGTAGCACCAGTAGGTCCAGTTATCCCGGTAGGTCCAGTAGCACCAGTAGGTCCAGTTATCCCGGTAGGTCCAGTAGCACCAGTAGGTCCAGTTATCCCGATAGGCCCAGTAGCACCAGTAGGTCCAGTTATCCCGATTAATCCCGTAGCGCCAGAAGGTCCTGTCGCTCCAGTAATTCCGGTAGGTCCCATAGGTCCTGGAGGTCCACCAGAAGGTCCTGTCACTCCAGTAATTCCGGTAGGCCCAGTAGGTCCGGTAGGCCCAGTAGGTCCAGTAGGACCTATTTGAGGCAAAGGAAAGGCACATGGAAAGGGTATGTGACAATTCTTTTTAAAGTCACTCATTTTTACACCTCTCTTATAAATTAACTAACCAATTGATACTATAACAACTTATGAGTAAACCGACACACAGGTGTAAGGAAGAAACCTATGAAAACCACAAAAGTTTTGAAGAGTAAGCCTTCATCTTTTGTTCTATAATATGTAGACTTATATTTTTACTCCGGAATTTTTTAGGAATGTATGTAGTAACTTTTCGGACAGTGATTTGTAAAACTGCATGAACGGATAGAGAAGGTCATACAAAGGGAAGTGCGATCATCCGAAAAACTAAACAAAAATTTCATTTTGTAGAAAAGAGGAATGGATATAAAAACCTATAACGATCTAGTTAATAAATGTGAGTATACCCTTAATAGAGGATGGACACCACGAGCTGTATATAGTTTTATGGAGGCGCATTCGGGTCGGAGACCTGACAGTATCACTTATACGCTTGATGAAGCGACTAAAAGAGCAGCTAGCCAAAGCTAACTGCTCATAAAATCCGAAACCAGCAGATGAAGGAAACTGTATTAAGTGATTGGAAGGAGAATAAAACTTCATTTACCGTAATTGAATTACAAATTAACAAATGATAAGAAAGCATCGATTCGAGTGCTTTTTATTTCGGTGGAGGATGAAGAATGATTATAGTCGCTTGTGTAGGGATAGTGGGCGAGGTATTTAACGAACTAAAGTAAGGTAAGCCTAAACACATTAGAGCAAGAAAGGTTTGCTAAAAGGGGTGAATTTAGATGAATAGAGATAATTTGGATTTATTTAGATAGATTATTAAAAGAAGATAATAAACCGATGGAATTGAAAGAAAAGTATGAGATTCATGAACGGTATAAATATGCTATTGAGACGATAATGGAAATCTAACACGGAGAACATGGACAACATATCATACCCAGTCAAGATTATATGCATTTTTTAGATCAGAATGTTATATAGCAGACACAATTCAAAATTATAAAGTAGTCATGGGTGGGAGAGTTGCAGGCAATTAATCATCAAATGAAAAAATCAGTAAAAGCGATATATTTTGCGACTACAAGAGAAGAATTAGAAAGGGTAAAAGCAGAAATTGGAGCAAGACTTAAACTACTTGAAGAACAATTAGTGGCACAAAAAGTCGGTCAATCGAAAACGAATAAACCAAAGAGGGGCAATTTAATATGTCGGTCTTTTTTATTTTGTATTAATTACGGCTTAGGTAAAGAAATATCTTTTATAAATTCACACTGAATAGGGTTGTCTCATAATATATAAAGATTGTTGTATTATTTTTTTAGAACAGGATGTGAATGTATGGAAGATGTATATGCAAAAATCGACAGCCTAAAAGCAGAGCAAAAAGAAATCATGCGAGATATTCGTAACTTGGAAACTCGTACAACTATAAATGAAAAAGATATTTCTACAATCAATAAGCAATTAGAAAAAATCAGTCTGAATACCACATGGATTTTACGAATTGTTATTAGCGCAATAGTTATGGCAGTTCTAGGGTTAATAATAAAAGGTGGTATTTAGGTTGTTTGTATAAAAGTATTTGCTATAGAGGGACAAGCGTCTCTCTTTTTATTTTGAAATGAGGTGGCCAAAGTGGAAGAATGATAAGAAGTAAGAAGCGATGTTCAACAAGTTCTCAGTGTTATCAGCTTTGATGAGAAATATCATGTTGGGCATTTAACAAAGCCTCTTAATCAGTTATGATTCTGATTCTTACAATGGTCTGAATTAGATTACAAAACGGAGTAATTGGAAAACAGGCGCGAATAGAGAGGGTAACTACAATTGAAGAGTTCAGAGGTAAGGGCTTTAATAGATAAATGTATTTATTTTATTCAAATCAAACTGAAGTTGAAGTAATGAACAGAGGTTTAGATAATTTTGTGGCAATTCCAATTAATGAAACAGTAGAAAAAATAAAATGGGACATGTCCAGATCCTCTTTTGTCAACATCTACCCCCCCTTAAAAAGTGAGGGAGGAGTTTTTCTGTACAGTTTAAAAATAATTAAAAACAAGAGGATGGTTAATAAAGTGGAATTGTTGTAAAAATAGTAGGATATATACTTTGAGGTGTATATCCTATAGAGGGATGATATTGTATGGTTTCATAATAAGGTATAGCGGGATGTTGATAGTATGGCATATGCTGCATTGCATGATATACTGCATGCATTGTTGCTTGAGCTCCATGGGTTGTATAGACTGAGCCAATTGCCCTGTTTTTAATACAGTAAGGATTTATCATAATAATTCACCTCAGTTAATAATTAAATTGACATTTATATAATATGTCTAAAAACTAAACGCGGTCACATCAGGATTATGCAGATTTATAACGATAGTGAGATAAACCTAGTCATATCAAGTATTATCAATCCAGGTATCCTCTTTTGATAATATTGTTGTTTGACACATTAGAAGGCTTTTGAATGTCTCATATACACTTATCAAAATTAAAAAACATCTTAACGTTGTTAAAATATGAGTATTCTCTAAACTAGAATCCTTACCGTTGTAAATCTGCATTTTCGGGACGCTCAGCCTATTGAAAAAGTAATAAAAAACACTCCTGAAAATTTTGTAATGCAGTTATAACTGGATAGCAATGGGTGCTACCCCATTATAAAGTAGTGAAGAGTCCTGGATGTTCAGGACTCTTCACTACTTTAATTACTATTATGTATATATTTTTTTATTTCTCTCAGGATCCTCCGCTTTAGTAACAACCCCTTCACGCAATGATGATTGCATGAAGATTTTTGCAAGTTTACTTATTTTTTTGTCTCATTGACCCAGTTAATAATGTCCTGAATGACGTACTCGGGAACATTTGCAGGTATTTCATACTCACTAGGAAGACTTAAATCACCATCTCCTTCTGTAAAGGCATGGTTCAATTTCGGATATGTTTTGAACTGAATATTCTCGCGGTTTGAGAGTCCTTCTTGCCATCTTGTAAATTCATCTTTTACTGTTACTTGATAATCGCGTGCTCCTTGCAGAATCAATAATGATTCTTTAAGTGTTTTTGCTTCCTCAACAGGACGCCAGCGAGCAACATCATACATGAAATGCGGGGATGGATAATTGTAACCGGCTGGTGGGTGGTCTGGATCAAAAGTAGGATCCTGGTAATAGGCGAATTGTCTTTTTAGTTCATTGATTACTTCCTTTGGTGCCCCGAGGTATTGATACTGATCAATGAGTACATCAGTTATAGGTCGTGCGGGTGGTGCTAGTAATATACTGCCTCGAACAAGTGAAGAAGGTGCTTTGCTCAGAATACGCGGCATCGCGCCACCTCCTTGGCTATGTCCGAGAATGAAAATGTTACTTGGGTCAATGCCTTCCTGCTGCGCTGCTGATTTTGCTGCGTATATGGCATCTTCTGTTGTATCTCGGTCTAAGGTAATAGGTTCCTCACTCATCTTTAATGTGTGTTCTAAGGAACGTTTTTCATAGCGTAAGACTGCAATTCCGTTAGATGAAAGGCCCGCTGCAAGGTCTCTAAACAATTTTGTCCCCATGTTTGTACTATCACGATCATTCATACCAGAACCATGAACAAGAACAACAACGGGCACCTTTTCACCAGGCTTATGTTTCGGAATCGTTAACGTGGCTGGTAAAGGGTATGTAGAATTTCCAATTACGATTTCTCGTTCTTGATAGGAGTCAGGTCGATCATAGATAGGATGCGGTATGGCATATGTTTTTTTAGGTGTCCTTTGCCCAACTTCATCTACTTTCTCGCCTGGTGTGAATTTAAGCAAAACTGGAATCGTAGTTCCTTCGAACTCTATTGGCATCTCAACTGTCTGATGAACCAAGTTACGTTCTTTTACTTCTGCTGTTCCTATGTTTTTAATCCCACCACCACTACTTTGTGTCCACCAATCTTGCAATTTTTGTGCAGTAAACTTCGATTGAAAAGCAGCGGATGTTAATTGCAGGGCTTCTGCATATTTACCATGCTGGAGATATTCAAAAAATAATGTTGTACGATCGGTTAAAGTGATTTGTTTCTTTTCTACAGATTGTTCCGCGCGTGTATCCGCGTGAATAGGCGATGTAATTGGAAAAGATGAAACCCCTAAAGATAAGAGAAGGGTAATGGAAAGTGCTGATTTTTGTATGTTCCGTTTTTTTGTCATGTTTTAACCTCCAAAATGCGATAGTAAGAAATAGGGATGGTAATTAGTGGAATGGTGCCCTCTTGGAGTTTCGGTACATGTAAGGGGGAATCCTGCATAAATATCATAAAAAGCACGTTTGAAAGAGTAGGGGATTATAGCAACGTATAGATACACGAACCCGCGATATACCATAGAAATCAATAGTTTTTCAGACAACTATTACAACCTCGTTATGATGTAGGGGAAGAAAAGCAATAAGAGATGGAGGAATAAGATGAAGAAATTTTTGTGGATGATTTCTACAATGTGTATCGCTTTAGGATTGGTAACAGGGTGTAGCAGCAAAGGTCACGTTTATACTCAAATAACATACGAGGATAAGGAGTTTGACCAGAAGATAGGAAGCGAAACAAAGGGAAATAATAATGAACAGGATAATTATGAAACCATATCCGTGCCTGTAAAAAAAGAAGAGTATACGGGTAAAATACAGCACCCAGAATTGATTGAGCAAACGATGAGGCCAGTACCAGGGGAAAATAAGAAGCAATACAAGAACAAAATCGTTAAAGCGACGATATCATTTGGTGGAACTATGGTTAGTTATGTTGATACATACGAGTCATGTGGTGTGAGTTTTTATTGTAATCGTGTAATAGTAGGGAAAGGTAGGTTGCTGGAAACCCGCTGATATAAAGGTATCCACAATCAATTACTTATATTCAGTTTACATAACATATCTTATCAGAAGTTGTGGAAATTAAAGCGAAGTCTGTCTCAAAATGAAAAGAATTCTTATCTTATTGAGACGGTCAAAAGAATTTAAAAGCTATGTTTTCAATTCTGTATTATAATTAAATTGGGCTCAACTTTTACATAAAACAAGAGTAATAAAGAACATTTTTGAAGTAAAAAGCAATAAAAGAAACCATCTCTTTCGATATTATAAACACCTCAGTTTCGAGTATAATACAGCCGATTAAGCCCTAAGGGCTTAACTTAGCTGTTTTGTCTTAAATTTATCTAATTTTGAGTTTTTATGTTGTTTACACTCTATTAGTAAATGGACAATAAACAAAGATATGTAAAAGCGGACAGAGCTGGAAACAAAAAATATTACTTACTGATGAAAAGTGAATAATGAATTCTGTTGGATGAACATAAAAGAATGGAAAGAAGGGAGAAAAACATACCCCAACAACTTCGCACGAAATACCAATTTTACGCACAATAATACGATTATATAAAAATCAAATACAGTAACTAGGGATTTCAAGCCCAAGTGCATGAATCTTAGTATATTGGTATACGCCATATAATTCATATTTTATATAAGAATAATCAAATGCTGAATTACTCATAAACAATTTTTATAGTGAATTACATTTTAATTTATAAGAGCTTTTCTTGTGTTGATCTAACTAACTCCTGATTAACCTTGATTAAATTAACCAATTCACATTTTATAACGACTTTTAAACTGTGTTTATGTATTCATTTTGTTAGAATTTATATTTGAAAATCGTTTTATTTTATATACATATATAATTTTTATCGCCAAATATGAATTTATCACTTGGTTATCTATAAATTTTATTAGAATAATTACACTTTCCCATTCAATTTCGAGTGAATTTTAGTATTTCATAATTTAATTATGTAAATAAGTTCGTGTAAAAATTGAATTTAACGCGAACTTGTGTTCGTGTATTTTTTCTGTTATAGTATATATGAGGTGATTTTTATGGATTACAGCAAGCAACGTCAAAAATCAGTACATCGTAAGAAATTATACGAGAATTTAAATGAAATGCCCTTTTACATAGAAGAATTTGTGGAGTACAAAGAATTGCATGATGCCTCTCCCTCCACCCTACTGAATTATGTATATGATTTTAGAGTTTTCTTTAATTGGCTATTATCTGAACAAATTATTGAATTTAAGCCCATTAAAGACATATCCTTCTCTGATTTGGAGAATTTAAAGAAAAAAGATGTTGAGAACTTTATGAGGTTTTTAAAACTACAACAAAATATGCAGAATTCCTCTGTTAACAGAAAAATTTCAGCCTTAAAGTCTTTATTTAAGTACCTTACCTCCCTATCAGAGAATGATGATGGAGAATGTTATTTTTATAGAAATGTAATGGCTAAAATTGAAATACATAAAGATAAGGAAACATTAAATGCCCGTGCAAAACGTATGAGATCTAAAATATTTCATAATGATGACGATCAAGAGTTTTTGAATTACATTAAGTACGAACATGAAAAATCTTTAACAAAACATCAGTTGTTCTATTTCCTAAGAGATAAAGATCGTGATGTAGCTATTCTTTCTCTCTTTCTTGGTAGTGGTATTCGTGTAAGTGAATTGGCCGATCTTCGTATGGAAGATATAAACTTAAAAGAAAGGCTAATTGATGTAATACGAAAAGGAAACAAAGAAGATTCTGTATGGATTACTCCAATTGCATTGAATGATCTTGAAAATTATATGGAAATTAGAGATAAAAAATATGCTCCAGGGAAAGAATTAAAAAATGTATTCTTATCGAAGTATAAACATACTGCACAGCCTCTTTCAGTTAGGGCTATCCAAGATATAGTAGAAAAATATACTAAGGCCTTTGGTAAAAGAATGTCTCCTCATAAATTAAGACATACATTGGCAAATAAGTTATATATGGAAGAAAAAGACTCGTTACAAGTGATGCAGCAACTTGGGCATACTAGCCAAGATACGGCCTTATTATACACACAGCTTGGAGAAACAACTATTAAAGATAGCTTAGGCAGAATAGGAAAGAATAAATAATAAAAGTTCAGCAATTTTACATTGCTGAACTTTTATTATTTTCCCTATACTAGGGTTAAAATGATATGTATTATTCGTTTCGCATTTGATTTTATTATGTAAAAAATATATAGTTTGAAATCTACATTAATTGGAATATAAAAACGCTCTCTTAGTAGATATAAATAAAAATTTTAGATTTCTACAATTGTTGTTTACGTTAAATCAGTATTTAACGTGAAGATGAGAAAGCACGTTGTAAATTATTTTCTCCCCTCTTGTAGAAAGACATGAAAATGGATATTTTTTAGACAAGAAAGTGGGTACTTTTTTATAAAGAAATTGCTTCAGTTATATATCTACGTAATACACTCTGTAGAAATAAAACAGCACATCGATTAAAATGTTGATTAAGTCCTTCTGAACTCATAAGTGTAGCTGTATTTACATAAAGCTGACTACATAATCAAGTAATAGAATCGCTGTAGTTCTTTAGCGAACAAATGAAACTCATCCCGAATCGATAGATTCATACAAAAACGCCATCCTTTCTGTATATTTCTACAAAAAGAATAGCGTTTTTTTGTTTTATGGATACACTTTTTTAGCTTGATAGCGACGTGCTATACTTCTCAATCATTTGAAGATCCCCCAGCCATTTGTGTAAACGATTAATATCCCCAAATGTCTACTTCAGCTGCTGAAGCAAATCCATTTTGTCCATTCGTTACTTCCATTTTTACATACTTTGCAGTAACTGGGGTAAATGTTGCCGTTTTCTTATCACTATTATTTCCCCATGTTCCTGATGATACTTTGTCATATTTAACGCCATCTACACTCGTATAAATATTGTAGCCTAAAATGCGGCCGTTCTCTGACCCGTCTTGTCTTGGGAGATAGTCAACTTTTGAAATTGTTTGATTTTTATCAAGTTCCAATGTTAAATTGTAAGGATATTGATTTGGTGTCCAACTACTATGCCAAAGTGTATCAGGTTTTCCATCGATTGCCTTACTCGCTGAACCACTGGATTCCTCACTATTTGAACTTGCTTTCATCGTATTTTTAGGCAATACGTATGGTTTAACAGATGGAGAATCAGTTAGAATATCTACTTCAGCTGCTGAGGCAAATCCATTCTGTCCATTCGTTACTTCTACTTTTACATATTTTGCAGTAATAGGATCAAATGTTGCGTTTTTCTTATCACTATTATTTTCCCATGTTCCTGATGATATTTTGTCATACTTAACGCCATCTACACTCGTATAAATATTGTAAGCTAAAATACGGCCATTTTCTGACCCATCTTGCCTTGGAAGATATGCCAATTGTGAAATGGTGCGTGTATCACCAAGTTCTAGTGTCAAATTGTAAGGATATTGATTTGGTGTCCAACTACTATGCCAAAATGTATCTGTTTTTCCATCTATCGCCTTACCAGCTGAACCCGTTGATTCCTCACTATTTGCACTTGCCTTCATTATTTTTTTAGACAATACAGCAAGTGGTTTTACAGGTTTAGCATCCGTCGCTGCCCATATAGGTGCAATTAATGTTGGGTTATTTAAAGCTTCTACTTTTTGTCTCGTTTCTTGGGTTGCCTTTAATCCCCACTGATCAAAAAACGGAAGTAAATTTTGTTTTGCTATTTTCGATGTATTGTAAATAAATGCCTGTATTTTATCTTCGTCTGTTTTGGGAAGTTGATCCTCTGGTATCTCACGATATAATTTGTGAAGATTTGGATAAAAATCATCCCCATATGCCAAATGAAGCTGCCAAAGCATAACAAGTTTTACAAACAGGTCGTCAATATTTTTATATTCTTTATTCGTTTGTTTTAAATACGCAAAAGCTCTATTATAATCTCCCTCTGTATCTAAACGTGTTGGTTTATTTGGATATATTTTCTTGAATGCCGCTAAAGAATATAGATTATTAGTTACTTCACCCATCCCTCTTAAATCATTCCACGTCCATGGATATTGTTGTCGTGCATGTCCTGCTTCATGCATTTGTCCCCATCCAAACTCATTGACATTTAAAGTACTTTTGATAGCTTCACCAGCAGTCGTAAATACGGCTCCATCCCTACTTGCATACATGTCCCAACTTTGTGCATTAGGGTTTTCTACAAAGGCCCAAATACGACGAGTTGAACGATGTAAAGGATTAGGATCTGTTTCAGATAGCCCCGATATATTGTCTTGCGCTCGAATCATTTCATCATATTTATTTAATAGTGGCACAGGATCTTGATTTACAATATATTTATTGGCACTATCACGAGTTACAGTTAGTACTGCTCGTTCTGATTTCAATTGTACTGCATGTGCATCTGGATATTTGTTCATCATGGCAATCCAGTCTTCTTTCGTGTGTTTTCCTAATTCAAAGAATGGAATAGGACTACCACCTTGTGTTACCTGCACCTTAACTGTTCCTGTACCTTGATAATTATCAAATCCTAATACGCCGCCGTTTGGAGAAGAGATGGTATTAGAGCCAGGAGAAAGATCAATTTCTTTTCCCCATTCTTTATCATATTGATGTGTCCCAATAATGGCTCTAATCTTTTGCGTTCCTGATACTGTAATAGTAACCTGTTCATTAGGTTTTACATAAATTCCTGTTGGCATATAATTTTTTTGTTCACCTCTTTTTTCTCTTTTTGCTTCATCCCAAAAACTTCCTGTACCTGGAAGGTCGAACTCTCTTTGTTCAAATTGAGTTACAGTTTGTGTAGTTTCAGCATGTACATCTAAATTGTTTGTCATAATAGGTGCAAATAACGTGGTTGCTAAAATAGCGGATGTCGCAAACACCTTTATTGTTTTTTGTAATCTACCATTTTCCCTTCTGTTCATATAAATCATTCCTTTCGTTCAAATTCGTTATTACTTACATACGAAATATCAGTTTTCTCACTAATGCCAAAAGTGGATTTATTAAATGCACACTTATTTTAAGCAATGTTGATTATATTTTTGGATGAGTACAAAAAAGCATAGTAACACTTCAAATTCTTTTCCTAATTAATTTAGAAACACATTACCTTCATTGATTTCTTAAGTCACTCCTCTAAGTAAGAATTTAAGATAAATGTCCTATCTCAAAGCACCTTTCCTAATTTTAGGATTACGCATTAAGTATAATTCAAAAATAAAGTTATACAATTGAGAAAAATAAAAAATGTTAAAAATTTACACGCGCTTAAAATTTTTAACATTTACTGAAAAATAAAGTGTTATATGGGGATAAATTTAATAGATATATATGATGTTAAAAAATATTTTAAATAGAGTATTTTAAATTCATAAAAGTAAAAAAGATTACGAAATTTTATTTTTTATAGATATGGCGGGTCAATATACGAATCGTCGCCGTACTTCTTAGACGAATGAAGGGGTTTTATCAAAAAACAAAAATCCGATTTTAAATTATATTAGAAATAAAAGTAAGTCTGTAACCTATTTTTACACATATCTCGGCTGTACCCCAGGATAGTTCATTTCCATTCAGGAAATCTCCACTTTGGTGTCTTCATATTAAGAAGTACCCACTTTCTTGTCACGATATGCGGACAAAAAAGTGGGTACTAAATGAACTACATTTGTTGGTAATTCAACATTTTACGCTAGAAAATTAGTTCCTACTTTCATGTCTTTCTACACTTATCTTGTTGTTGTACAAGGACAAGAAACTCTAAACTATTTAGACAAGAAAGTCTGAACTTTCACTTTTAGATATTGGCTGGGACAAGAAAGTCTAAACGGAATTTTTATAGATTTACAGAATTATATTCATTTAATCTTGTGTAAAAAGACATGAAAATGGGTACTTTTTATAAAGGGATTGCTTCAGTTATATATAATTTAAATATATTAAAGAATTATTCATTCTTCTCTATTTATCTATATCAATTCATTTGTATATTTTCATTTTGCTTCTGGTGAATAATAAGAATTAAATCAACTTGAAAGAAATCGTTTAGAAAAACTCACAAATGATTCAAAAGGTCTATATATTTTTGAAGTACTTTAAAATGTTATCTCGAACTTTTTGACACATTGTTTTTTATAGAAATACCATGTTCCTATAGAATTTCAGACACATCGCAATAGCTTAAAGAAAAACAACGGCTACCACGATAATATCTTTCTTGAACTGTTTTCCTTTAAAATATCTCATCTGTTATACTCCTCGTTTGCTTGTTACAGAGTTTAGCTTACTTTAAAAACTTTGCAACAGAACCCTCTTTCTTATTTTTCAAAATAAGCCGCACCAAAGTTTTCATTAAACCTTTTACACCATATAGAAACCGAACCGTATGTACCTACATCTATTCCTTCAGGAATTCCATAGTTTTGGTCTCCTTTGTTTCCCTTTAATTTTCCTAATTCAATATACTGATGATTTTTCACGTCTTCATTATTTTTCAAATGGTTTGTAGGAACTAATACAACTCGAACATCTGGCCCGTTAGATGTTGAAAAATTGGAAAGTCGTAAAACGCGTTTTCCATCCGCTAATTGATGGATTGTTGCTCTTCCAGTTGTTTCATGGACACCATTTTGAAACTGCCCTTCACTTATTACTCGTTTTTGTTGTTGTTTTGTTTCGTTTGATTGTATTTCTGTTTGTGGCAATGCTTCATTCACTTGCTTATCAATAAATAATTTCTCGGGGCGGAACAAAGACCATAAAATTCCCCCGACAATAATAAAACCTCCTATAAGCAATACATGTTTTCTTCTCATAAAATAAAAAACCTCCTGTAACATACTGTGTAGTAGTATGTTAACAAGGAAGTCTTTCATTTCTATAATATAAGTATTACAAAAGTCTTTCAGCGGTCTTATTTTTTTCTGATGTGATGGGAAGAGTAAACCAAAATTCACTTCCTTGTTTGCCGTCTAAACGATCTCTCACACCAATTTCTCCACTATGCATTTCAATCAATGATTTTGTAATGGCTAGTCCGAGACCGGATCCTCCAGATTGTGAACTTCTTGATTGATCTGTTCTAAAAAACCGTTCAAATACGCGTAGTTGGTCATTTGGAGTAATTCCTTCTCCTTCATCACGCAAAATGAATTGGACTTGTTGCTTTTGCTTATTTTCCTCTAAAATCAGCTGGATTGTTCCAGAGACAGGTGAATACCGGATTGCATTATCTAACAAATTACTAATGACCCGTGCTATTTTACACGGCATAATTAAAAGTCGAGGTAATGTCTCAGGAACCTCCAATTGTAAATCGATCTGTTTGTTTGCTAATAAGACAGAATGTGCCTCTAGTACATTCAATAGGACTTTGTCCATATGTATTAAAGTTGGATGAAAATCTACTTGCCCAATTTCTAACTTTGAAAGGTCAAATAAGTCATTGATTAATCCACTTAATCTTTTTATTTCTTTTAAAATCGTAACTAAGTACTGATTTTTCATTTCAGGATCTTCAATCAGATTATCTTGTAATGCTTCTATCATCAATTGTATGCTAGCCATAGGTGTTCGTAAGTCGTGTGAAATATTCGTAATGAGCTCTTTACGTGCTTTTTCCCCTTCTTCTAACTTAGTAAACCCTTCTTCCAAATTTTTGGCCATCTGTTGGAAGGCTGTTGCTAATTCTTTAAACTCCCGTGGTTCTTTTCCAATTATATACCTTGTTTCAAATTGTCTATCGCTAAATTGTTTCGTTAGTTCAATTAAATTTTGAATGGACCTCATGATAGGGCGTGTCATTAACCAGTAAATAAACGTTGAAATAATCAGTCCTACAACCGCAATTACTGTTAATAACCGTGTTTGTTCTGGTTCAAGTAACATTTGCGTTTCACTATACCATATAGCAATTACCAGGATACTGGTACTTAATAAATTCATCAATAACAATTGAATGCGTAATCTCATGTTTCATTTCCTCCATTTGGCTCAAAGCGATATCCTATTCCCCAAACAGTATGAATCCAACGATTCTTTATCGTATGCTTCTCCAGTTTGTCACGTAAACGACTCACTAACACGGTTACTGTGTTTGTGCCCCCTTCATGTTCAAAATCCCAAATAAGTTCAAGAAGTTGCGAACGAGAAAATACTTGTTTTGGATGCTGTGCCATGACATAAAGTACCTCAAATTCTTTCACCGTTAATTCCACTTTATTTTCACAAACAAGTACACATCTCGTCTTTGGATAAATTTTCAAATCTGGAAATTCTATTACTTCTGATAGGGATTCTTTTGCTTGTATCGGTATTTGATTGCCTCTTCTTAGTATAATTTGAACCCTTAATACTAATTCACGAGGTGAAAACGGCTTTGTTACATAATCATCTGCTCCCATTGTTAAACCTAAAATTCGATCTCTTTCCTCTCCCTTAGCAGTTAACATAATAATAGGAACATTTGATTGTTGACGAATTTCCTCACATAATTCCCATCCATCTTTTTTCGGCATCATGAGATCTAAAATAATTAAATCTGGTTGATATTGATGAAATACATCCCAGCCTTCCATTCCATTCATAGCTGTATATACTTCGTATCCTTCTCTTTCTAAATACCGTTTGCATACTTCTCGAATGTTTTCTTCATCTTCTACGATTAAAATCCTTTTTTTCATATATAATCCTCGCTTCTTGTGCATAAATCACAATTGAAATGTTTCTTTTATCTGCTTTCATCTAATAAATCTATGGAACTTGGAGATGCAGATGTTATCACTGACAGTATTAGTAAGTCGGAATCCAACACTTTGATCTTATATTCATTAAAAATTATTAAAGGTGATTCTATAATTCAGAAGGTAATTTTAACACTTGATTACTTGTATGACTAGGTAAATTCTGTTTATATATCATTCCTAAAAGAATAAATACTGAGGAGTCTTCAGTTTGTGGCGTATGGAGTAGGGGTAACAAATGTATAGAAAGACTTGTTATATTTATAAATCTATATATACCCCCTATTCATATGGATAGAGGGTACATATATTGCATGACTCTTTACTTAATACTTTCTAACTCCCATTTGTGATTATTGCCTGGTGCAGTTGTATTCTCAGGTTTTAAAATGAATTCACTAGAAGCTACAACTGGGGCGCTACCATTATCTGCAACAGTACTAGCCTATTATTAACTAACTTTTCACCTTGTAATATCCATTACTATCAAAGACGAAGGTCCTACGGCCATTCTCGACTTGTTGTTTCATGGACATTAGAAATGTACTTCTTCACATGATTAAATTCTTAAAAGAATATCAACGCCCACTCTTTAACCCATTTTCTCATTCACTGATTGGAAGCCTTGTTTTTAGTTTTTCAGAGTTATATGATCCAGTTAGGTTGAGGGATCTCATTTAGAGAGTCATATTTATAAAAAACAGACTCTTTTTGGATTATTAATAACCTTTGTGTCCATGACTGTCAAATTTATAAGTCTTCCAAACACCTTTCCCATTATCAAGTTCAACAGTGGTGTTTTGATAAATTGAACCATCTTCTTTGGCATAATAAGTAAAGTACCCGTAATAAGGGAAATGGTATCCACCACCAACAGAGAACCATCCTATCTTAGCTGCTCCAGAATCATCGAAGTAATACCATTTACCATCGATTTCTTGCCACCCTTTTTGCATTACGCCTTTATTATCGAAGTGGTATATTTTACCATTTTCTTTTTTAAACCCTGTCAACATAGCTTGTCCGTCATTATTAAAATAATATTTTTTTCCGTCAATATTTTCATAACCATCAAAAGTGTAGTGCTTACCATCTTTAAAATAATAATTCTTTCCATCAATTATCTTCCAACCCGAATAGGAAGCTCCATCCTCTAAGCTATAATAGTGCATTGTGACCTTTTCAGTTCCATCTGATTGGGGGAAAGGTCTCTTTCCAGTGAGTCCTGGCTTTCTAACAGAACCGTCTTTCTCAAAGACTACGTGTTTCCCGTTAAGAGTAACAGTAGTAGTACTAGCTAATGCTTTCCCATTCAGATCTGAAGCCCTCTCAAGCACGCCTTTGTTGGAAAAGTGAAGAATGACATGTTGGTCTTCTAGACGCATTTCATTCTTTGTAACTGCGAAATCTTTAAAATAGTAAATTTTACCTTCTATTTCTTTCAGACCTTCTTTAACAAACGCTCCAGAAGCATCAGAATATTGCTCATCTTTCCAGGCTGATCGCTGCAGAACACCAGAATCCTTGAAATGATAGACCTTACCCTCAATCTGTGCATCAGATGAGTTTGACGACACTACCAGGGAGTTAGAATGCGGAGCAAAATAATACGTATTACCCTTAATTTCCTGCCACCCCTTCAAAAGAACTCCTGAAGCATCTGCATAATGATATGATCCATCTCGTTCTATCCAACTATTCGTTATTAATTTTCCAGAAGAATCGTATGCAGTCCATATAGAGCCATCACTTTTATCATTAGCTTTGAACTCTACTCTTCCATCATACTTCTGTCTATCATGTTCTTTACCAGGGTACCAGTCTATTAACCAGTTGTGAACTTCATCATTGGTTTTTGCAGTGAAACTAATTCCAGATCTGAAAGAATTAGCACCATCGTTTTCCTTCAGGAAGCCTTGAATGTATGGATTACTAGTCAGACGTACTCCATTCTTGTTTACCAAATCAAACTGCCATTTATTAAGAAAAGCGGGGGCTGAGACAAGTTCAAACAATTCATCGTCACCAATCGAATCGGAATATTGAAGAACATTTCCTTCTTTCCCTGAAAGATATTTTGAACCTGCTTTTACCAATACTTTATTGCTTCCTTTTTTATAGGGGATAATTTGATAGGATTCACCGTGATTTAGTGAGCCAAATGCTGCTTTAATAGGTGTCTCTAGGGTATTGGTGATCTCTGCGAATACATTACTTGACCGATTATTAAAATCTGCTTGAGCTGTAGGGTTATTCGTAACATAATTAGAAAGAACTTCTCTACCTACTGGATGTGAAGTCAATGTTGCTACCTTCTTTTGTTCATCTGTTAAGTAAGAAAAGCGGTCCACCCCTAATCCTTTAAAACCGTCAAGAGAATCTGCTCCAAATTTCTTCTTATAAAATTCGTCAACAAGTACTTTATTTTCACCGGATGTTTTTTCTACGTATATGGTGATACCTTGATTAAGCGCAACCCCGGTTTTTCCTTCATCCAATTGCGCTTTTGTAATGTAAAGAAGATCGTGCTCTGATACAGATTCTGCAAAGGGTTTCAAATCTACAATTGTACCGGGTTCTGTAATCTTAAGCTGTTGCCCCGATTTTAAGTCTTTCATCTCACTTTTTCCATCTGGATATAGTACTTTAATCGTTCTAGTGAAATTGGAATCTCCTTTCGTATGATGCATAGAAATATTAAATTCCCCAGATTTAAAGTTAGGAGCTCTGTAAGACACATTCTCTGCATAGGGGCCAGTGTAATTAGATAAGTCAGGCTCCCCTACAGATATCCCAAGCTTTTCATAAATATCAGCTACAATACCTAATGAAGTAATAGTCACATCCAACACCGTGGCTAAACCTGCGCTAGCTTTGTTCTCTGCAACAGGGGCTAAAGAAAAGAGAATACCTAATGCCGCTGTGGCAGGAATTAATTTCTTACCAATTCTAATTGTTTTAAAGTTTTTTTTCATTTTTGTTTTCCTCTCTTAGTAGAATTTAGTTCAGATTGCCTTGACACAATGCTGTTCCTCACTCTCTACTTGTAATTTTTATTAACGACTGATATAACATCAATATCAGTAAGTTCATCTTAGTTTAAAAATCTTTCATTTCTCTTTCACAAATGTTACAAAAGTCTTTCATAAATCTTTTTTTATTTTATGTATATTATGTTGCTTTTATGGGGGGTAGTTTGAGTGAAACTAATTGGGGTCTTATCAACAAAATGCGGTTGTACAAGTACATGAAACTCCAAACCATTTAGACAAGAAAGTCTAAACTTTCACTTTTAGATATTGGTTGGGACAAGAAAGTCTAAACTAAATTTTTATAGATTTAAAGAACTATACCCATTTAATCTTGAGTAAAAATAAAGGATTCTTACTGTAAGATATCTATCTATATTTAAAAATAATATATATGTTTGGAATGTACATATAGCTATACGTAACTATTAATCATAAGGATATCCATCCGTCTCGATTAGTCTCCAACATCTTTTCTTTTTAAAGTGGCTCAAATATGAATTAATGTGTAATTTCTATATAACAAAGAAAAAAGCACCTACTTTTATAGGTACTTTATTGTATCTGATTAATTGTGTATCTGGTTGCAATTGAGATTACCCCTAAAAGCAATATGCCAACTATTACTTCACCTGGTGTTGTCCAATTGAACATACTTTTCACCCCCTACTCAAATAATAGGGAGGAAAGATTACAAGCATTTTAAAATCCTATTATATTAATGTTAATTTTTATTTATATTTGTTACAAAGAAAAGAGCACCTGCAGGTGTGCAGGTGCTCTTGATAATGATTTATATAAGTAAGACCCAAAATATAATAAAATTCCTCAAAAATGTGTTCAGGTAAATAAAAGAACCCACTGGAGTTTGGGTTCTTTCAGAAGTGATGATGTTTTCTCGGCTTAGGAAAGTGAGAAAATACAAAAATATAATACATCGAGATTTAGAAAATTTCAATACTTAAATTTGAGGTTAAAAACTCAAATTTAAAAGGAAAGAGAACCCAAATGGATTCGCTCTTCTTTGGGTACTGCCAGCATACTAACATAAAACCCACGCTAAGGAAAAGAAAGATTGATATAAAAGGCGTTCTAACGTAACAAAAAGGATTATGATAAATAATGTTACGAATTATTTTTGATAAAGTACTTTGTTACAGCTAAATTGGCTAAATAAAGGCTAACGCTTCATGAAACCAATGTTATAACAAAAGCGTTCATTTTAGTTACAACCCTTAGCGTACAAAAATTAAGGTTTTCGCTTCCCAAAAATGTCTTAACGTGGGTTTTATGTTATTTAGTTGGCGGGACCCCATTTTCAGCTTGTTTTAATTACTTTTTTACTGGATATCCACTCATTTGCCCATGTATTGGTGGAAAAATTCTATTTGTTCGTTGTTGAGTATTGTTGCTTCGTCTTTTCTTAAGTCCAGGTGGAATACATGACCGCTCGCTTTGTCATTATGACCATATTCCTTGTAAATATAATGAAGTCCTTCAGATTCTAATTTACTAAGGAAAACAGGTTGAATCCCAACCAATCCATCATTAACACTGCAAGTCACAAAAGACGGAGGAAAAGATGAAGTAATGTTTGACTGAAAATCCATTTCCTTTTCATATTTATGAATTTCTTTTCCAAGGTAGTCCTTCATCAAAGCATTTAAAAGATTCCTGTACCATTTTTTCGTTTCTTTGTTTTTTATTTTATCGAGAGGATCATACATTCCGTGGTTTAATCCCATTGCTTTTATTCTTATATCAGGCATTTTGAAGTCAAACAGTTTTGCATACTTTAAATTAGTTATAATTGCTGCATACTGACTTGCAATCTGTGCTCCCGCTGAATCACCTACAATGAACAAATTATTTAAGTCCATATGAAACTTTGTTGAATTATTCTTCACCCAATGAAAAACTGAATTTACATCTTCCAGAGCCGCTGGAAATTTATACTTTGGTGCAAGACGGTAGTTGAAGTTTACTACCGTAAACCCGTACTGGGCTAAATTCATGCAGTAAAATTGATAAGCTTCCTTGTCCCCGTACACCCAGCCACCACCATGAATCGATATAATTACTGGCAAAGGTTTTTCCGTATCCTTTGGATAATACACGTCAAGCAAATGGTCTTCACTTTTATCCCCGTAGTAATCAAGGTTGTCAAACCTTTCAATATTTTCTGGGGTAGTTAACCCTTTATCTCTTTTAGCATCCCCCTTTTTAAATAACACATTTAATAAAACTGATGTTAATGACATTTCTTCACACCTCTTTTTGTAAAATGAGAATTACTTAACAGATTATTTTGTTTTGGGATTATATTTCGATAGAAGAAATAATTTATTCTTGTTCTATTAATCTGCCCCTTTAATGGAATAAGGAGTGATTATTTGTTCCCTTCAGATAGCTTTCTATATAATGAAGCTCTAGATACATTTGTAATTTCACAAATTTAATTTACAGTCATATTTCCTTCTTTGTATAGCTTTACTGCATAATTGATTCCTGCTTGATTTTTATGATATTTCTTTAACCGAGCCTTAAATTCCCCTTCTTTCTTAGCCAACTCAATCCCTTCACGTTGTCGCATACGAATAAGATCTCGCTCTAATTGGTTAACACCAGCCATTAACGTAATTTACTAGGTGAATACCATTTTAATTCGGAGAAAATGGTCTCTTTAGATTCGTTAAAACCACTAAAACTTTCTTAACGTTGTAAAAAACGGGTGCATCGTCAGGAAAATGTGCTTAGCGTTGTAAATCCGCATTTTCCTGATGCTACCCCAATCATTAAAATACTCTTCATAATCCTCTTTACTAAGTGTTGTCCATATATTGCGTAATGGAAGCTTTTTAGACTTTTGCAACCACTGACCAAAATCTTCAATATCATAAGCATATCGTTTAATTGTGGAAGGTTTTCTTCCTTTATCTAATAAGAAAAAAGAAAAATGCTGTACTGTGTCTTGGAACTCTTTTGTTGGCATAACCTTATCATCCTCATTTTTTCTTTTAGTATATCAAATTTAAAATCGCTTAAAGTATACAAGCTCTTCTAAATTCATACGTATCGTTCCTAAATATTTTAAACAAACGTCTTCGTTTACTAAAGTAAACCTTAATAAATGAAAAAGATAAGATCGGCGAATACAATCTTATCTTAAGCATAAGGGAAAAACAATTGACAGAAACCAACTTGGGTGTTGATAAAATCTACATAATACTTATTATTGGTAACTGCGAAAACATAAAGATAGTCCTGAAGATTACTTTATTAATTTGAAGTTATTTACCTGTTTGTAAAGGTATACCTTTAAGGACATAACTTTAATCCTTATAAAATCAAAGTTTATCACGTTTATAAACATATCAAAAAGCATTTATAAACGTTTATTAAGTCTCGACAACCTTTATAAATTCCTTAGCGTACAATTTTCTTAAAATGATATGGTGACCCCTTATAGGGATCGCTATATTTTATGAGACAATACTTTCAAAATTTTAAGAGAACAGGAGTCAAAATTGACTCCTGTTCTCTTTTGTTAATTATTAAGAAGACACTATTTTTACATAGCAATTGTAGATATAGCTTGTTTATAAATTAATTGTTGTTTCCCATTAACCAACATAAGTACAGTAAAACGATCTACCCCAACAATTTGTCCTGGTATTCTGACGCCGCTTTTTAAAAATAGAGTAATATTCTTTTTTCTTTTTTTAATCGCTCATAGCTTTCCTCTTGAAAGTCCCACATCTATTTCTCCATCTCCTTTAAATAAACAATCAATTCATAATAATAATTGTATCAGCTTAATTCCGACTGTGGCCACTAGGAATTAAAAATAACATGATGCTCCATTGAAGGATCTATTATAAAAGAAAAGCAACCATCCCCAAACCCTTCCAAGCTTGGAAGGGACTCGCTCGGCGCTAGCCAGGCAAACAGGTTTGAAAGACCTTCAAACCTATTTGCATAGGTTCAAGCGTTTGAGATAGGCGAATCCGTCCATTCCTTATCCTCCCTCGTAAAGAACGCTCAGTCCGGTACCATGGACAGATACAATATGTACTCCACCAAATCACGAAAGCTTAAGTTGTACCGTAGGTACCAACGTACAGTTAACAAGATGATGTCCGGTTGATAATGTTTCCACTTAAATATATTCTCCTTTTCCATACTGATCACGTACCTTTTATAGAGTAGTACTATCAGTATGTCCAAGTTTGATAGACCATTTTCGTATACTTCAAAGTTTTTGCACCAGAATCAGAAATGCTAAGTTGTTAGTGATGAGTACTCCCTCTCATATAAACAAGAAAATGTGTGAACAAAAAACGTAGGAGTATGTAGTCCTACGTTTTTTTATAAGCTATTCCTTAAATTCAGACTGAACTTCTGAATTTATTTGGCTTTGTATATTCTTTTCATCAGGAATCGGCTTCCACCAATTCCCAGTTAAGAATAACATGGTCAATAGATTATAACTATCACTGAAATAGCTTTCTTTCTTATTCTTCATCCAATCCCAACCGCTATTCACCCAAGCTTGATTGTTACTATTGGTTGTACCAGCGGCAATAAATGGTGAAACGAATACAGCTGTTGGATAATCACCAATATTTGTTCCATCTAGGCTATAACCGTCTACAATTTTAGATGGATTACCTTTTGTTTTATTTTTTATCCATGTAGTAACCTTCTCAGAAATCACTTTACTTCTCTTTTCTCCATACATTGCATAGTCCATAACAATTCGGAGTGGTACACGACTCGCATTATAGTAATATGCATCGGTATGTTTTGATTCATCTAAAAAGTTTTTAGGTGCAGGTTGTGGTGGGTTTTTCACAACAAAATCAGAAATCAATCCTGTAGTTGGAGAGTATTTATTTGTAAACTGTGTATAAGTATTGTAGAGATTGTCAACAACATGAAGCCAAGTTTTATCCCCTGTAAATTCATAGAACGCTCTTAAATGAGACATCATCCAATCGGAAGGTCTAGTGTCAAATGTACTTTTGGAACCCCAATCACCTAAATTCAAACTATTATTTTTGGTCACATTACTAGCCTTAATACCTTTTGTAATCATATTTTGAGCTTCTTTCAAATAGTTGATTGTGCCATTTGATCCCCATTGCTTATGAGCAAGAAGAAGTGAGTAAGCAATGTCTAAATCCCCATCTGTCGCAGAATCAAAATGCCCTTGCGCTTGTTTGCTATCGGCTACAACCCAACCCATTAAATTTGGGTTTTCGGAACTTTTAAAAGCTCTCGCTGTCTTAAATAAGCCATTATAAATAGTTTGGGCGTTTGAATCATAACCTGCCATTAAGACCGTGATTATCATACCATAACCTTGTCCTTCTGAAGTTCCTAACGGTTTAAAACCATCCGCATTCCCTGTAATCTCTCCTTTGACATAGTAGCCACCTGGTAGTGAAGAAAGATCATTCTTTAGATACTTCTTTTTCCAATTGTTATAATAATTTATAACTGAGGTATTCAAACTTTCTTGCGAAACATGATTTGGTTTAATAACACCAGAGTAGTTTACTTGCTGTGGAAAGGGTTTCATCTCTTTAGCAACAGCTGATACTTGGGAATAATTTGATATAGTTGAAGTGTTTCTTAATGAAGTACTGTCTAAAACCTCTGCAGAAGTACAATTAGTATAACTTGCTAATCCTATCCCAAATGCACATATAACGGTGAATATCTGTTTTTTTCTGCTCATTTTTTCTGCTCCCTAAAAAAATATTTTTAAATACAGACACGATCCTATGAACACTACTCTACTAATATTTCCATTCCATTTTACTTATGATGTAAGTTATGGTCCCTGTAATAGAAATTCAAGTTATCATGGATAATAACCACGTAAGTTTATATACGCTCATGTGTTCCCGCTATCACAGCAGCCACTAATAGACCAAATGTACTTTCAATATAACAACTCTATCAAATTTCATAACATGTTAACGTAAGATATGTAGTGCTGCTGTACATCCGTCAACTTATATATTCATACCATTCCATTCCATCAATTAAAGTCGCGTTACTGTCTATTTATATAAGTTTCAAAACTTATATTAGAAGGAAGCTTTGAATAATACGAAGGTGATTTTGTTATTACCTTTTTACTAATGCCTCAATCTTTATATGCTTTTCATCATTACTTAATTCCATTTTACTTATAATATAAGTTGTATTTCTAGGTAGTAAAAACTCATATTGTCCTGGATAAGAACTATGTTTTTCTATATATCCTCCGTGTGTTCCAGCTAATGTTTTAAATTCTATTTGGAAAACTTTTGTGCTAACTATTGGAGTATTAGATAGCAAAGAAGTACTTATATATCCATATTCCGTTTTAGATTTCCCTTTATATTTTTCTTTCAATTTATTAAATTCTTCTTTATCGATTTTACCATTTTTTATTAATTTATTAGGGTCATCCATAAATGCAATAGGGTCATCTCCTCTGAATAAAATTACATCCTCAGGTATCTCCCCCCTATTTAATACGCTGTCTAAAGCTAGAATATTATTTTTGTCGTTTGGATTTTTAATCTTTGTTATGTCTCCTTTGTTATCTCTAAGTGGTGTATTAAATTTCCCAGCATATTTTGTATAGCTATTTAAAACAGTCTGTTCATTTTTGTTCGGTTTCCATTTATTGTATTGTTTTTCTCCCCATTTTTTTGCTTGTTCTGGCGTTTCACACACTTTATACTGTCCTTGTTTCTTACATTCAGTTGATTCTTTTGCCGCTACTTGATACATATCTTTTTCTTCTGAAAGTGAATCAGCATATGCACTGTGACCACTTCCACCGAATAACATTGATGCTGTTACAACAGCAGTTGATAATAAACCTAGTGAACGTTTCAACATTACCACTCCTTAAAATTTATTTACATAACAAACGTACTCTTTTTTTTTTAGTTTCGTAATACTTTTAAATATTTTTCAAAAGAAGTCTGACCTGATATGTTTTTTATATTTTTATAACATAGGATATTTTATATAAATAATTTTCGAAGATTACAGTAACTGATACTCACGAAACTCAACATAAATGAGAAGGAATACATAAGAGAATTAAAGTCATTATTCGTTAATTATCTTGATATTTATACAAATTAATTAAATATTAATATGAAGTTAGGGTAACTATACATATTTTCTAGGAATTAATTGAGAAATAGTTTTATGTATATGAAAAACTATAATGTAATAGTAATATCCTTTTATGATTCCCAGATAAAAGAAATACAAAGATAAAAAATAATAGACTCCAAAAAACATGTTCAACATTCGTCTGATTTTATATTTCCCACTATTTTTATAGGAGAATCTTGACAAGAGGTTTGGCCAAGAAATGTAGCTATTAATTTTGATGCCCGGACAAACTATTAATGTACTTATGTCATTGATAGTTGCATGTTAGTAAGAGTTCATAAAAATGAAATACATTTAAACATAAAAATAATAGCCCTCCTAATTATAGGAGGGCTATTATTTCTCATATCAGTAAATCCGATTTTATACTAGTTTATACAATTGAAATCAGTATATTTCACGAACATTACATTATTATTGGTTAAGTAGTTTAGGGTTTCTTGTCGCAAGTTCAAAAGGTTTAGACTCTCATGTCCTGTAATTGAGACAAGAGAGTACCTACAGAATTTTTGATAATGTTTATTTATCAACGTTTGTTAATGAGATTTTAGTTTAGACTTTCATGCCGTTCTACACTTCTTATTAGAACTGTATTACTCAATATTAATTTCTTCTAAGATTATAGATGGATTAACAACAAATATAATGAAGTTTAAGTTTGTAGTATGTATTAGTATTCTATTCTTCGAGGAAGATGGAGTTCCAATATAAACAACATGATCGAGCTTATTATGAGGAACGTCATTCGTAGATATAGTAATTATATCTTTTAAAGGGATGGTAATCTCTGCTGATTGCCATGCAATCATTATACTATCTTGGGACTTTGTTATGCTAATTCTTGACATTTTATATCAATCCTTTATTAGTTTTAGATAAATAATTAACCAATTATCTAAATTATTTTAAATTAAACTATCTATTATGATATACGGATTTTAAAAACTTGTGCTTATGTATGCAAAATTACATGTACAAATTCCTTGTTTCCATAAAAATACATAACATAAATAGAAAATAAGATACCCATAATTCCACCGGTAAGTCCTAATATGTATCCTGTTGTTCTTCTCAAGATTAACACTCCTTAAAATACAATATTATTCGAAATTATTCTATTAAAAGTAAAATACAAATCATTTACTTTTATAGCTATATTAATTTATAATTTTATGAACGAAAAAAGCACTCTTTCGAGTGCTTTTTCTAATACTGCATAAAAAATTATGCTTTTCCACTCTTAAAACATATTGTAAATAAAGTATACTAACTATCTCAATTGAAATTATATAAAGGTATAAAAATGTAATTTTATTTAAACAAATCTATTTTTAAACGACAAAGAAATTTTATATGAGTTAGTTTAAGCTAGCCTCTTTCTAAAATTTTATCGAGGTATTTATCTAGAGAAATATTAAATACTTCTTTAAGAATCTGCTGATATTCTTCTTCATTTATAGTTCGTTTACTTTTTTGGCCTTTTCTTGTTTCTGTAAAACTTTTTTTAGTAAGTGAAATATGTCCATCTTCAATTAATTTGCAGACAATGTATCCTTTGTTAAAAGGTGATTCGGGGTGCTCTACAATAATATTTTGTATAGCATTTACTTTGTTTGTATCTATTTCATCTAATGAAAACGCAAACCCAGTGCACCATGTATTAGTAGGTTCAGAATTAAGGAATTGGGCACTCTCCCCATTTTCTCCTTTTTTCATTTCTAGTAGGTAAGTTCCTTTTTCAGTATTCTGTTTACGAATACGATATTTTCCCGTTTGAGATGAGATCACTTCACCGCTAAATGGAACTGGGTGTAATGGAAGATGTGAGGCAAGTCCCCCATCTATGATGTATTTTTGATTATTATAATTTAAAATAATAATCACATGTCCATCGTCAGGCTTCCACTTATCACCACCTAAATCGTAGACCGTACCAGATATGCGATAGACATCAAATCCACAATCAAGTAAAAAATAATATAATACGGTATTGAGCTCGTAACATAGTCCTCCGCGTTGAGTTAATAGTAATTTTTCTTGAACATTCTTTCTAGTAATTTTCCGGATATTTTTGTTCATAACGTCTAAATTTTCATAAGGTATTACATATGCCATTTGCTGAAGAATTTCATGTAAATTTTCAAAGCTTACATCTTTTTTTGGAGTTATCTGTAGCCGTGAGAAAAAATTTTTTTGTAAATCAGTCAACATCACATATCACCTTCCGTTTATGGAATATTTAACCATCTCACATAATGATACACTAAATAAATATATAATCAAGTGTAATAAAATCAAATTATTTTATGGCTTGTTTTTACATAAGAAACCTCACCATATCAAAAAAAGAAAATTGTAAGCTTAGACATAATTCGGGCAAACTTTCATCTTCTATTGATGTTCTTCTTATTCACAGGGCAATTAACTTTTGCTAGCTACTTTTTTATTTTCTGGAAAAATATACTTATTTATCCCTTTTTTTATATAGTATCTTTAATAATCATTTATGAAAAAGGCGAAAACAATACTATTGGTTTTATCTACCCTTGTTGTTCAATACAGTAATGGTATCCTTAATAGAGTCTTATATTACTTAAATATGAGGGTGAAAAATTAATTTTATAAGAAAAGAGAACCCATATAGGCTCTCTTTCCTTGGCATACTTACAACATGGAGAATGTTGAGACAACTCTTTCAAAACTTTATTAGGGGAAAGTTTTAAAAAATGTACTCACAATTATTTTTGCATAAATGGAATATAAAGTAAATTGATATAAAATTTTCTAATCATTTGTAATTTTCTGTTAGTTATTACAACCCTTGTCTACAAGAAGGTACTAACGTATCGCTATTAAGTTAAAAAAAATTCTCCAAAACGAAAAACGGTCTTCCTTCTATCTAAATGGAAATGAAATACAGACCATGTCCTATTTTTCAGGGGTAAAATGAGGAATAAATTTGTACATAACAAGTACGTTAATGATAGTAAGAGCTTTCTCATTTACAGTACCTGCAGCATGTGGAGATAATGGTGACCCAAAAGAATTTACTGAAGCAAATTTTGAAGGTGCAAAAGGCGGTAACACAAAACATATAAAAAAGTACAGGTCTTTAATTGATAAAGGACCTGTACTTTTTTGTTTTATTTGATATATTTTATTTCTTATCATCTTGCTTCTCAACAATAAATTTTGAAACTAATTTCGATAAAGCTTCTACTTTTTCTTTTATTTTTTTAGACTGATTCGATATCTCTTCAATTGATGCTGCTTGTGATTGGATTGAATGTACAGTTTGAGTTGTTTCCTTAGCTACTTGCGTTGCAGTTTCAGAAACACTCGACATAGAGGCATTGACTTCTTCTGTACCGGCAGACATTTCTTCTGTCGCTGCAGATACTTCTTGAATTTGGCTAGTGATTTTATTAATAGCCACCATAATAGACGAGAATACTTGATCTGCTTTATTAGCAGTTTCTTTTCCTTCCGAAGCTTTTTGTTGGCCTTTTTGCATTGCATCAACTGTATCTTTTGTATCTCTTTGAATTAATTGTATTAAATTATTGATTTCACTCGCGGATTTTTTAGACTTCTCAGCTAAATCGCCCACTTCTGCCGCCACCACTGCAAATCCTTTCCCATTTTCTCCAGCACGTGCAGCTTCAATTGAGGCATTTAAGGCAAGAAGGTTTGTTTGTTCAGCAATATTAGTGATAGCATACAGAGCTTTATCAATTTCCTGCGTACGTGTAACAAGCCTATCTATTACTTTGGATGTTTCTTCAACAACCTCATGAATACTAATCATTTGAAGTATAGATTGTTTTATCACTTCACTACCAAAATTGACTTGTTCTGTAGTTGTGACAGCCACTTCTGTAACCGTTGCTGAAGATTCAGCTACTGTTTGAACTCCAGTCGCAATTTCTTCCATTGATGATGAACTTTCTTGAATACTAGTAACTTGTCCTTCTATTTTTTTATCTACCTCGGAAATAGTTTGAACAACCTCACTTGATATATTAGATGCTCGTTTTGTATCTTGCAACATACCATCGGTAGAAGAAATAACCTCTTGTGTTGTGATTTTCACTTCTCCAATTAATTGTTGTAAGTTATCCAACATACTATTAAAAGACTTCACAATGCTTCCCAATTCATTATTTGATTTATAAGAAGTGCGTATTGTTAAGTCACCTTCAGATACTCGCTCCATATCTCTTTCTAATAATACAATTGGTTGTTTGATTGCACTTTTAATGATATAACCAATAAAAATGACTATTGCAATTGCTATAATGGAGATACTAATAAACAGCAGCATGGTATTTGTTGCACTGTCAGTATTATTTTTTTGTAATTGATCTGCATTATTATTATTAAATTGGATAAGTTCACGAATTGCCTGAATTGACTTTTTCATATTAGGATCAACCTCTTTTAGGTAATAAGCATATGCTTCTTCATTATTAGATTGTCCCAAATCTTGTACTTTCTTCAGTTGTGTTCTTAATTCTTTAAATGTTGTATAAAATGTTGTATACAATTCTTTTTCTTTATTAGAACTAACTCTAGTCTCAAACTTCTTTAATAACTGATCAGTTTCTGTACGAGCTACATCTATTTCTGTCAAAAGCTCTTTTATTCTTTTTTCATCTTTTGATAGAATAGTTTCCTTTACATTCATATTGATAAGATAATAATTAGACTCTATTGCTCCTATCCACTGAATTGGTAATAAACTATCTTCATACATAGTAGTAGAAGCATACTCACCTTTTTTAAGACCCCAAAATCCTAGTATAGATAATATTATACAAGCGACACTTGCTATAACTACCAATACGTTTAATGTTGTGCCAATTTTACTGTTTTTTAAAAACGACAATTAAATCCCCCTCATTGTTATATATTGATTAAATGATAATTATATAAAAATACACGACAAAATGCGACATTTAATTATTTATATCCATTGGAAAATCCGTAAAAGCTTTTCTAAAATAACGTAACTATTTATTTTAGAATTGATACATGTTTTAGGTTTAATCAATTTCTGTAGTGATAATGTAGTAGTTAAATCTGAATTTAACTACTATTTGCATGGTGTAAGTTAATCTCCCCTCCTATCACTGTGCAGTGACATAAACCTCAAATTATTTAAATAAAAAAGCCTATACTTGGTCTTATCCCTGTCAAGTAGACAATATTAAAAAGACTAAGCAGCCATCGAGATTCGATATTCTATCGGAGCTCGGTGGTTGAGTCGTTTTTGGAACCGTTTATAGTTATAAAAATAAATATACTCTTCAATTGCTTGTATTAAATCTGCTTCTGTTTTAAAATGATTCAAATACAACATTTCCGATTTAAAATGGGAGAAAAATGACTCAATACAGGCATTATCATGGCAGTTTCCTTTGCGAGAGTGGCTGCCAATGATACCTAAACCTAAAAGTCGTTTGTTGTAGGCGTGAGATGTGTACTGGAATCCCTGATCTGAATGGAGAATGGTTCCACGCACATCTCTTTTTTGTGCCAACATTTCAATTGTATCTAATACAAGTTCATTATCGTTGCGCTTGGATATTTTCCAAGAAACAACTTCGTTATTATAAATATCTTGTACAACAGAAAGATACCGAAATCCCTCTTGGAATCGTAGGTAAGTAATATCTGTAACAAGCGCTTCATTTTGTTGGCGATCTTTGAATTCACGGTTTAAAACATTCGGAAAAACATTGGAATAGTTCCCTTTAAAGAAGCGACGCTTCTTTCGAATAATAGATTGAATGTTGAGCTCGCTCATTAAGCGATATACTTTTTTGTGATTTATAAAGTATCCCTCTTCCTGTAAAGCGATTTTCATACGTGGATAACCATATTCCTTGTGCCTTACGTGAATAGATTGTATTACTTTTTTTAATCGTTTCTCGGATTCTAGTCGTATGTTTTTCATACTTTTTGTATGAATCCACTTATAGTAACTTGAACGATGTACACCCGCAAATTTCGTAAGCCATATAACTGGATATTTCCCCTTTAATGATTCAATGATATGATATCTCACCGTATATTTTAGTGCACCTCCATTTACAGATTCGGATACTGCTTTTTTAAATATTCAACCTGTGCCTTATAGTAGTCACGTTCCTCTTCAATCGTCTTAAAATGAACGCGTTTGCCTTTTAGAGGATTTGATATACCTTTCATTCCACCATTTTTTCCACGAGTATCTGTAATTTCACCAGATTCTTTATATTTTCCCACCCAATTTTTTAGTTGTGTAGAGCTTCTAATCTGATATTTTTCTTTTATCATATTATAACTTCCTTCTCCGTTTAAATAACTTTGAACAGCCGCTAACTTTAATTCTTCTGAATATGTAATAAATGTTGAACCTTTTTTAGTCATGAAAAATCCCCTCCAAGTAATAGTGTAACATCCATGTATGTACATGGTCTTTTTACACTGTCTACTTAAAGGGGATAATATCAAACCCGGTCTGTTTATAATAAAACATGCATGGAATTTTTATAAATGCATAAAAAATACAGATAAATCCTCAGACATTGATTTTTAGTTCAATACGTTTATTGATTCAACAAAATGGTAATGATTGTTGAACAAGAAGTAAAAGGTTGCTACATATTAGTCATATATAATATGTAGTAACCTTTATTCTTTATGATTTTTACAATTTAGGTCTTGATAACCATTCGCAGTAATGCCTGAACAGTGTGCTGTTATTCGTGAAATCATCAAAGAGAAAAATAAAGTAACTTGGCCGATCTTAACCACTGAAGAAAAAGAACTGATCGAGAACATGCTATTATGTTCCTTATTATCTGAAGAAGAAATACTAATTACATATTATGAAGACGATTATTTACTCACTAGCTATATGACTGTTGTTGATATTGATCCGTTAAATAGTGCTGTAGTATGTACAGATGCATTTTACAATAGACTCATACTGAAGTTTATAGATATTATTGATGTAAAATGAACAACTAAGGCACTACTTATGTACTTTAAATAATGTTTATTCCAAACGGTTTTAAAAATTTGATACTTCAATTGTTCATTTGTATTGCATTTATTGCGGAATTATTTAAAATATGAGATAACAAAAATAACCTTTATACAATGAAACTTTTAATTTATATCAAGACATGTCGTTCTTCCGGCGCCTACAATTTACAGAAGTAGGTGACATACTTTGATTTTTATAAAGTATAAGAAGCCGTCAGAAGAAGTAGAGATTGAATTTCGATGTAATTGCGAAAAAATAATATCATTACTTTTGGAAATACAACTTTATTAGATTTTCTTGCAAAGTCTTTGGGTATATATTCATAAAAAAAGAATGCACACAGATTAAAATGTGCATTCTTTTTTTATTCACAGTACATATGTTTATTTCATTGCTCTTTAAAATACAGTTATAGATTTTATAATAAAGCTTGATTAATAACTAACTGTATTCTTATTGCTATGACTATAACTATAACTTTCTTCCATAGCTAATGCATCTGTTTTAGTAACATGAACGGTACCAAATGGATGATTTGGAGGAGCATATATCGAGTAAAGTTTTAATGGAATATTACCTGTATTAGTTACATTATGCCATGTTCCGGCAGGTATCATTATTGCAAAATCATCATAGGCATTTCTTTTAAAGTCTAAATTATCTTTACTCTTGCCCATTTGAACAATCCCCTGACCTTGTTCAATACGTAAAAATTGATCAACATTGGGATGTATTTCCAAACCGATATCTTCGCCAACATTGATACTCATTAAGGTGACTTGTAAATGTTTACCTGTCCATAAAGCAGTACGATACGTATTGTTTTGTTTTGTTGCTTCATTTATATTAACCACAAATGGTTCTGATCCATAATCTGTTAACGAAATACTTCCAGCACCATCGGAAAAACTAAAAGAATCAAATCTGTTTGCATACTCTATCTCATTGGGCAAAGTCCAGTAAACAGACGGTCTTCCATAGTTATACATAGGTACATTAACATAATAAGGATATGGATACATAAAAGGAATATAGTACATTTTTCTCAACCCTTCACGATTTTATAAAATTATCCTATGCACTGGTTAAGTGAATGTACTTAGATTAAAGGTAACTTTTGTAAAGAAGGCTTTTTAGCCTAAAAGGGGTACGGAAACAATTATGGATTTATCAAAATTAAATTCAACAATTTAATTTTGATAAATCCATTTTAGAGCTTCTAAAGCCTTTAAAATAAACAACTTGCTATATTATTAATAGAGTATACTCTATTGATAATGCTTGATATGACTAGGTTTATCTCAATATCGTTATAAATCTGCATAATCCTGACGTGACCCCGTTTAGTTTTTAGACATATAGTATAAATGTTTATTTAATTATTAACTGAGGTGAATTATTATGATAAATCCTTACTGTATTAAAAACAGGGCAATAGGCGGAGTCTATACAACCCATGGAGCTCAAGCAACAATGCATGCAGTATATCATGCAATGCAGCATATGCCATACTATCAACATCCAGCTATACCTTATTATGAAACCATACAATATCATCCCTCTATAGAATATACACCTCAAAGTATATATCCTACTATTTTTACAACAATTCCAATTTATTAACCATCCTCTTGTTTTTAATTGCTTTTAAACTGTACAGACCCCCCCACCCCCCTCACTTTTTGATTATAGCTACACTCTCCATTCGCGCCTATTTTCCAATTACTCCGTTTTGTAATCTAATTCAGACCATTGTAAGAATCAGAACCATAACTGATCAAGAGCTTTGTTAAATGCTCAACATGGTATTTCTCATCACGGCTGATAACACTGAAAACTAGCTTCACAGTATGAAGAATGGATGAATAGCCAAAAAGATTTAGAACAAAAAATTAATTTGAATAATCCTTGGTCAGGTGCTAGAGAGACTGCATACTCAGAAATTTTATTTCATGTTGCTAACCATGGTACCTATCATCGAGGTAACATAACAGCCATGCTAAGACAACAGGGGCACGCTTCAACAATGAATGACCTAGCTTTATATTGGTATCAGAGTTAGGGCAAATAGTACTTGTAAATTAATGATGGTTCATATGAGAATCCAATAAAATATTTATCTGTTTTCTATAATAAATGTCCTTTAATTAAACTAACGGGGGCATTAGCTTAATAAACCAAATTAAAAAAATCGGCTCCTTTACGTAAAGGAATCGATTTTTTTGCTACAGTTTTCTTAACGCTGTAAATCCGCATTTCCCTAACGTTACTCCTGGTAGGGGTAGCACCACACATCCATCAACTTAAGGATTTAGACTATTCTTAAACTTAAAAGCACGTTACTATTCTCTTATGTTAATGAGAAAGGGTGACGTGCTTTTTATGAATATGCATCAAAAACAAGAGCTGTCTTTATTTGCCGAAGAGTTATATCGATATATGTCTCCCGCTACACTTAATCAATTAGCTATAGAAGCAGGTGGAATGAAACGAAAACGTAAGTGCCATGGGCACCATTTTTTATCTTTGTGTGTATGGTTAAATCAACAAATCGCTACAACCTCTCTTACTCAACTTTGTAGTCAATTAGAAACTTCAACAGGAATTTTATTAAGTCCTGAGGGACTTAATCGACGATTTAACTCGGCTTCTGTAGCCTTCTTTCGAAATGTATTTACTACACTTCTACAAGCTAAAATTGGAGGATCATCTACAATTTCTCATTCTCTTTCTGCTTACTTTGAGCGGATTCGCATCCTTGATTCTACAACCTTTCAAGTTCCAGATCGATTCGCAGCTACTTATCCTGGTGCCGGAGGCTGTAGTCATACAGCTGGTGTGAAAATTCAATTAGAGTATGACTTGTTGAGTGGAGAGTTTTCTGATGTGAAAATTGAACCAGGAAAACGGAGTGATCAGGCATATGGGGCGACTCGAATGGACATGACACAAAAGAATGAACTATATATTCGTGACTTAGGGTATTTTCGTTTACAAGACTTTAAATCGATCCAAGATAAGGAAGGGTATTATTTATCGCGTCTTAAATTACCAACTAAAATATATAGAAAAGAATTCGAAACAGTGGTATTTAAAACAAAACCTGCTCAATTGAGACCGGTATATATACAAATTCATTTGGAAGACATCATGAACCAATTACAACCTGGCCAAGTGTATGAATTACATGATGTATATGTAGGGAGCAAAGACAAACTACCCACTCGCATTGTGGTTTATAGATGTACAGAGGAGCAAAAACAGAAACGTCTACATGATCGAGCTATTCGTGAAAAGAAAAAAGGGATTACATATACAGAGCGTACGAAACTTTTACAAGGAATTACGGTATATATGACAAACATTCCTACGGAATGGGTACCGAAAGAGAAAATCTATGATTTATATTCACTGCGTTGGCAAATTGAGCTGTTATTTAAAATATGGAAATCTTGGTTTCGAATTCATCGTTGTAAATCTATTAAACAAGAGCGATTAGAATGCCACCTTTATGGACAACTCATTAGTATCCTATTATGTTCTTCTACTATGTTTAAAATGAGAGAACTCCTGTTACGTAAGAAACAGAAAGAACTAAGTGAATATAAAGCGATGTACATAATTAAAGATTATTTCTTACTTTTTCATCAAGCACTACATAAAAACACCCAAGAATTATCAAAGATTCTCCTTCGTCTGTTTAACCTCCTACAGCGAAACGGACGAAAATCTCACAGATATGAGAAAAAAACAGTCTTTGATATTTTAGGTGTTGTGTATGAGTATACCACTTCTGCCCATCAGGTAGCATAGCGAAAAATTTGAAACCCGTCAGGGTTTATTTGATGTGCCTACTTTTATAACATCTATAACAGATAATAAAAAACTACGTGGAAAGACCGCATTTTGTATAAAAATATACGTTATGTTGATGGATGTGGGGTGGCACCACATGACAATCAAGCTAAGTTTTCATGATGCCCCCAAAACAAGAATTTCGTGAATTTTTACTGTTTTGGGGTGTTTCTTTTCACTAGATTGATGGACATGTCCTGCTACCCCAATTATGTAGCAAGTGTTTTTTTATGATTTGATTGTTTTACAATACACGAGCGTCGTCTTCTATAGTTTGTTTTTTTAATTTTTGGGTCTTATTTTTAGATTTTTTGAAAGTTAGAGCCATACCAACAAAAATTAGAGTAATCCCTGATACTTGCATTAAAGTTGGTCGGAATCCTGTAAGTACCGTGTCCAATAAAATTGCTACAGCTGGATCTAAAAAAACTAATATCGAGATTAATTTTGTTGATAAATCACGTAAGCTATCAAAGAATAAGTAGTATACCAATCCTGTATGGATAAGGCCGGTTGCTATAATATACGTCCAATTACTTTGAGTCAGTTCATGGAATGCATCAAAATCTATAAAGGGTATTAGAAGAAAAATCCCTAAAAATGTTTGCAAAAAAGTCATTGCATAAGCACTCATGTTCTTAATACCTTTCCCAAATAAAGTTGTAAATGCATAAAACAGAGCTGCGAGAAGTCCCCAAACCATGCCAGAAGACATTAACGAGTCGAAAGAGAAGTTTTTGTTTATGCCAGCGATTAATAACGCTCCTACAAAGCAGATAATGATAGAGATAACAGATAATACTGTTAATTTTTCTTTAAAAACAATACTTCCAATGATAAGTACAATTATTGGAGCAAGGTGATAGACTGATATTGCAACTGTGACTGACATATTTTCAAACGCTTTAAATAAAAATACCCAATTAAATACAAGGAAAAATCCACATATCAAGACTTGAATAACTTCTTTTCGTTCCCATTTATCATGTTTGTACTGTCCAGTAATTAGCCAGCATAGACTTAAAAATATTGTAGCAAAAATGCATCGTACAAATACCAACTCAAATGAAGGTAAATTTGTTTGTACGGAAAAAAAGCCGACTGAACCGAAAATAACCATTGATATTATCATCTTCAAAGCCGGTAATGATTTTCTCTCAATAGAATTTTGTTGAATCAATTTAATCCCCCCGTTAAATATCTAATTTTTAGTAAGAAAAGCACCGTCCTTCTATAAAGGGCAGGTGCTTTTAATTTATCTACAAAAAACACTTAATTATAAATTCTTCCCAGCTGTCCAACCACCATCTATGACAAAGTTGGAACCTGTAACAAAGCGAGCCTGATCAGAAATTAAATATTCAATACACGAAACAATATCCTGCGGTAGTCCCCACGTATCTAAGGATTGATTGCTTTTTATAAGGGATACCAAACGCTCATCACTAAAATATTCTTCTGTAAGCTCTGTCCTAATGACACCGGGAGAAATACTGTTCACTCGTATGTTCTGCTTACCAAATTCCATAGCCATCTGTTTAGTAAGTCCAATTAGAGCATGTTTTGATGCAACATAAGCTGCTCTTTCAGGTTCAGCCATTAATCCTGAAACAGATGCTATATTTACTATGCAACCTTTTGTTTTAGACTTGTACCAACGCTTAGCAGCTTCCCTTGAAAGAATAAAGGGTGCTACTAAATTAACATCTATTACTTTTTTAAATAGATCATCAGAAAGTTCTAATACAGGTGTTATTTCCCTGATACCAGCGGCGTTTATAAGTATGTCGGGACAAAGGGTATCTGTATCCAATTGTATAAAAAGATTATTAATCTCATTGCTGTTACTTAAATCTATTTGTACTAACTTAAAAGACGTATGTGTTTTTGTATAGTCTACTAATTTATTTGTATTAATATCAAGAGCTATTACATTGAATGATTTTTCTAAAAAATATTCAATGCAAGCATTTCCTATACCACTGTTGGCGCCTGAAATCATAATAGTTTTATTTTTTATCATTTTGGCTCCTTATAAGAAAACGTTACTAATAAAATGTCACGTACGGCTTCTGTATTACACTCTGTTCCTAGTGGTGTTACAGCGTGGAATACCTTTTGTCCAAATACTAAAGTTTCTAGGGGATCCTCCAAACTTATAAACTTGTTAATTTCCCTAGGGCTGTTTGCAATTAGATTGTCTCCGCCAAGAGCTGTATTACTTAAATTCATGAGATGTAAAAAGACAATCGGCTCATCATCCTTATGTAGCCAAATTGGAGAGCTAAAAGAAGGGTTTTCTCTCGTTGCCTTATATCTTACTTGATGTAAACCTATAATTATATCCTTACTTGTATCAAGTATGTTTGTATTAAATGCAAATTCACTATCAAAGCGAATAATTTTCTCAATTAATGAATTATGTAAAAATTCATCTGTTATACTGTTGAAATTTCTAATTTTCCCACCATCGTCATAATTATATTCTTCAGATTGGAAATATCCATTGTCTGTATCTAGAACATAATCTGAAGCACCAGCGTATTTTATATATCTTGAATAGGCTCTAGCGCGACATTCGCCATATGCGTCGTTTTGTAAGCTGTAGTAGTCTAACTGTGCTTTCGTTAGTAATGCCTGATCTTCTTGATCTTGTAAAAAAATATCATTAGAGATTTGAATGTATCCATTTGATTCGAATTCATGTACATTTTGTTCTACGTCAAAACTGCTTGTCTTATTAGAAACTGTTGTTAGCATAAGAGCACCTCAAACTTTCAAATTATATTTTCCCCACTGTATATTCAGAATGAAGCATGGGTTGAGGAGTAATATGTTTAATAACCTTAAATATAACTTGTTAAATTAATACACAACATTAACTATCCATTAACTATTTGGTTATTAATCACTCCTATTACAGTATAAACCATATTAGAGAATTTTTGCAAAATTTTTTCGAATTGTATGAAATTTTATTTTAATTAGTTTTCTATTCTGACTCGCTAGGCTTTTTCTCTTTATTCCCCATTTTTGCTTGTCCCTCCAAAATGTAAGATGTATCATTCAAATGAATTTTTTTCAAATAACGTCTATTAATCCATCTGTATAAATATATGTATATAAAGACGAGAATTGATTTTTAAAAAAGGGAAAATATTACCTTTTATTAATAGAATGTTTCATCTCCATATTTTTATTATTAAAAAAACTAAGTGTTAAATCAAATGCAAATATTCATATCGTTATTTCTTAATTATAAAATACAAAGAACCACCACTGCTAAATGGAACGCTATGCATGACCACCTTCATCCTAGTCCAGCGCTAATCTATTAGCAAAACATTGAACCCTTATTTCGAATGCCTTCTCTTTTTATCTTCTTTTTTCAACAATCTTTTGCTAATTTAATATTCAGTTGTATGTAGTGTTATCACCCTTAAATATATTTCCATGTAATCTAAATTTGATATTATGTTCAAGCGCAAAATACATAAGGGGGATTAGGAATATGGAAAGACCAGTTGTTATTGAGGAGTATACACCGGATTGGGCACTACAATTTAAAGAAGAACAAAGGCTTCTAATAGGTACAATGGGAGATAAAGCTATTACAATTGAACATATTAGAAGTACATCTGTTGAAGGATTAGGAGCTAAACCAATATTAGATATTATGATTGGAGTTCATAATTTAAAAGAAGTAGATGAGTTTATTGAACCTTTAAAAAAGATTGCATATGAATATGTATTTCATAAAGAGTTTCCAAACAGAAGGGTTTTTAGAAAGGGATTATGGAGAGCGGGAACACATCATTTGCACGTTTATGAACTAGGGAGTGAAGAATGGAACAGTAATATCTTATTTAGAGATTATCTAAAAAACCATCCTGATACACTCCAACAGTATTATCAATTAAAACAAAAATTAGCTGAAAAACATCATCATGATAGAGTCGCATACACAAATGAAAAAGCGCCATTTATAACAGATATTATTCACAAAGCTAAAAATGAAATTAACCTCCGCTAACGAATATCATGTAAATATATAAAGTTATCAAACGACTATATGAGGTACCGTCGCATCACCATAAAGATAAAGTTTTACACTATCCATTAAGTAAAAAAGACGTTATTCTTTTTGTAGAAATATACAGAAAGGATGGCGTTTTTGTATGAATCTATCGATTCAGGATGAGTTTCATTTGTTCGCTGAAGAACTACAGCGATATTTATCTCCTCATATTCTTCAACAACTTGCACAAGAGACAGGTTTTGTAAAACGTAAAAGTAAGTATGGCGCACGAGATTTGGCTGCTTTATGTATCTGGATTATTCAATAGGTAGCAAGCGATTCTCTTACTCGATTATGTAGTCAGCTTTATGCAAATACAGCTACACTTATAAGTCCAAAAGGACTTAATCAACGTTTTAACCGATGCGCTGTTTTATTTCTACAGCGTGTATTTTCCCTTTTAATTAAAAGCCAACTGAACGATTCTTCTCAAATCTCAAACCAATACATTTCTTATTTTCAGCGTATACGTATTTTAGATGCTACTATTTTTCAAGTACCCAATCATTTGGCTCCTATTTATCCTGGTTCAGGAGGATGTGCACAAACAGCTGGTATTAAGATTCAGCTAGAGTATGATTTACATAGTGGAAAATTCCTCAATTTTCAAATGGAACCAGGTAAAAATAATGATAAAACCTTTGGTACAGAATGTTTGGATACCTTACGACCAGGAGATTTATGTATTCGAGATTTAGGATACTTTTCTCTAAAAGATTTAGACCAGATGGATCAACGAGGGGTGTTCTATGTTTCACGGTTGAAATTAAATAATAGAGTATATGTGAAAAATGAATCTCCAGAATTCTTTCGGGATGGGACAGTAAAAAAGCAATCTTTATATGCTTTACTTGACCTTGAACATATCATGCATCAGATAAAACCAGGAGATACTTATGAAATTCGAAATGCCTATGTTGGACAACAAAAATTACCCTCACGAGTTGTAATATACAGACTCACATCAACTCAAGTTCATAAACGTAGGAAACAGCAAACTTATGTTGAAAAGAAAAAAGGGGTTACTTACTCTGAAAAAAGTAAACGTTTAACAGAAATCAATGTTTATATTACCAACATCCCATGGGAAATTGTTCCGATGGAACATGCTCACGAGATTTACTCTCTACGTTGGCAAATAGAGATTGTATTTAAAACATGGAAATCTCTTTTTGGTATCAATCATTGTCACAATATTAAGCGAGAGCGTCTAGAATGTCATCTTTATGGACAGTTAATCGCTATTTTTCTTTGTTCTTCCACTATGTTCAAAATGCGACAGCTGTTACTACAGAAAAAACAAAAAGAATTAAGTGAATATAAAGCAATTTATATGATTCAAGATCATCTGTACTTAGTATATGAAGCTATACAACAAGACACCCAAGAAGTATCAAAAATTTTTCTTCGTCTGTTTGACCTCTTACAGAAAAACGGACGGAAATCCCATCGATATGAGAAAAAGACAGTCTTTGATATTTTAGGTGTTGTTTATCAGTGCACTATATCCAATCTAAAGCAGAAAACTGCATAACCTTTAAAAATACACCTTATCAAGGTTTATTTGGAATGCGTATTTTTAGAAACAAATAAACAAAATATCAAGGATGTAGGCAACAAGAACGGAAGTTCATGAAATACCTAACCTTTGCTTGATGGGCATGTATAATGCCCCCCTTCTAGTGAAGATCCTTGCGTAAACCTACTTACACATGTCTTTACGAACGCAAAAGAACAGACTATTGAAATAGTCCGCTCTTAGGGTAAACCATATAATTTTAGAGTTTTTACACTAGAACCATTTGTTTATGGATCGTAGTGCTAGTCCATATATTATTTCCAAACCCATTCAGAATGATTAATAAATGGGGTCAGATTATGTTGATATTTCGTATAAATAATATCATTAGATTAATTTTCTTTCGGAAGTACAATTCCTTTATACAATTGAACTGTAATCAAATAGTAAATCGAGTAAATCACTACGAAAATAATAATTGGTAGCCAAATACGAAAGTACGGATCAGCCAAAAGAACGCTGAACATGTTCATACCAACTAATACATGAACAATACCCACAATTGCTGGGACTAAAAATATAAAGAATAACTCCTTATAAATCGATTGTATTAATAACTCCCGGCGAACACCGATTTTACGAAGCATTTGATAACGTGTACTATCTTTGGATGCACCGGATAGAATTTTAAACATTAAGCAGCTTGCCATCATTGCTAAAAATGCAACTCCAACGAAAAAACCCATAAACATTAGTCCGCTGGCAAAATCATGACTCACAATATACGCTTGATACTTACTATCCAATTCTTCCGCTTTCACATTTTTATATTTTGATATCTGTAATTCATCAAGTTTTTTCCATTCTTTTATGTATGATCCAAAATCATCTGTTTTCCCCATAAACACAGTACTTTCTTTACCCTTCAACCCATCGTATATGGTTTGATTTACAATTTTCATTTCATAATCAGGATATAAATAATTTGGCTGGATCGTTCTGAAAGCCTGGATCCATTGTTTTGTGTCGGTCTCTCCTTTAACCCATTTTATTGAAAATGCACCAATGGGTAATCCTTCTGAAACTTTTTCTATTTTCATACCTTGCAAGAAAGGGCGATTTTTTTCTAAATCTTCTTTAAGATAATAAACATACCTATCATCAACTTTGTAATGATATTCAAGTTTTTCTTGAAATAAGATACCACCCAAAATTTTCTTTTCTTCCGCTGTTGGATTATGAATGACTGAATCGTAAATTCGCATTTGATCTGTCATTTTTAGGATGTTGCTTTTAAATGCCATACCACAAGCAATTCCACCAGCACCAAGAGCCACTAAGATTGCTACCGTTGCAAGCACATTTGTTAGACCATTAATGCGGAAATTTAATTGTGCAAAAGTAAAAGCATTGAGGCCTTTTTCACTACGTTTTTTATTACTCTTTAACTTGTTTATCATAACTGGGAGAAGTGATCCAAATATAAGGTAAGTACCAACGGTTGCTGTGATTAATCCAACGGCCATTAATCCCAAAACAATTAGCGAATTTGCATGAGAAATATAAATCAGTGATGCATAACCAATACCTAATAAAAGAATACCAAGGAATGCAACTACAACTGTCATTTTTCCTTTTACGGCGACACGTTCTGTTTGTGCATCTGCATGTACAAGTTGCAGTACAGAAATACGCGATAATTTAATACTATTCATAATTGCTGATACTATAAATAGTGCAAAGAAGAAGACGCAAGTAATAGTGATAGATGGCAGATAAAATGCTTTATAACCTTCACCAGTAAACTCGAGTTGTTTCATTAATAACTGACCGATACCTTCTGCAAGTCCTACACCAATTGTAATTCCAATCAAAAGAGATGTGGCACCTAATATGATTGTTTCGATAAACATAAGTAAGGTAACTTTATGCTTTTTTGCTCCTAACATCATATACATACCAAATTCTTTTTGGCGAAGAGCTGATAAGAAAGAGTTTGCATATAAAATATAGAAAAATGTGATAACCGCTAACAAAAAGGAACCAATTTTAAATACAGACACAATATCCCTAATAGAAGAGTTAGATTCAAGGAACGTTTTATTGGATGCTAGCGTTTGAAACATATAAAAAGTCGAAATAGAGACAATAAGACCAACAAGTAAAACAATATAATCTCGCAACTTACTTTTTAGGCCTGACATGGAAAGCTTAAATAACATGATTGAACTTCCTTCCTTACGCTTTTTGTGTGCCTAAGTTTGCAAGCACGTCTAAAATTTCTTTATAGAATTCTTCACGGGTACCACCACGATGAATTTCTTTATATAACTCACCATCTTGAATGAATAAAATACGCTGACAGTAACTTGCACTATATGGATCATGCGTAACCATCATAATGGATACACCTTGTTCTTTATTTAAGTTTGTTATCGCATCCAGTAAACTTGCTGCATTTTTAGAATCAAGCGCTCCTGTTGGCTCGTCCCCTAAAATAATTGCTGGCTCATGCACTAACGCACGTGCTGCTGCTGAACGCTGCTTTTGTCCACCAGATACTTCAGATGGATACTTTTGAAGGATTGCTGAGATTCCTAACATATCAGCTACCTTTTCTACTTTCTGTCCAATATTTCGTGATGGGACACCTTGAAGTGAAAGTGGAAGTGCAATATTTTCGTAAATAGATAAATTCTCTAATAAGTTAAAGTCTTGGAAAATGAATCCTAATTTTTGCGAACGGAAATCAGAAAGCTCACCTTGCTTCATTTTCGTAATATCCGTTCCTGCAACTTCCACAACGCCGCCTGTCGCTTTATCTAACGTTGAAATTACATTTAATAATGTTGTTTTACCAGAACCAGATGGCCCCATAATACCGACAAACTCCCCCTCTTGAATTGAGAATGATACACCTTTTAACGCGTACGATTGATTCTCACCTTTTTTACCGTACAATTTTTGAATGTTTTTTACATCTACAACTGGTTTTATCATATATATCCTCCTATGTTTATTTTTTCATTTCTTTAAAATAAGCTGCTATTCATATTTGCTACTAACAAAATAGTCATGTTGCATCTACCTTTTCCATAAGGCTGTCACGATGTATCCAATTGAAAGCTGTAAAGAAAATTTTATTTTTAATTTCTCCACTCACCTCATTGCTTTGAATACATACATGATAAACTATGAAAATTAGGAAACACCCTGTAAAATCCTTAAGAATTCTTAAGTTTTATAAAAAAAAGCTTATGGAACCTGTAATTCCATAAGCCAATCTATTTGATTGGATGTTCAACAATAAAGGATATCCAACCTTCTTTATATTCTGCATGTATATTACCATGATGAAGTTCAACAATTCTTTTTGAGATAGCAAGTCCCAGTCCATTTCCTTGATCATTTTTTCTTGCCTTATCACCCCTGAAAAATCTTTCAAACAATTTATTAGGGTCGCTAACAGGCGGCTTCTCGACTTTATTTGATACTTTCAAAATTGCTTTGTTACCTATTAATTCAAGACATACGGATAATTCGGAAGGTTTCATGCTGTACTTTATCGCATTCATAAACAGATTTTCATATACACGTACCATTTTTTCTACATCCATGAAAATAGGTATTGTTTCTTCTGTTATTGATTTTTGAACGATTAAACTTTCTTTTTCAAATATAGGAATGTATTCTCCAACTATTTGCTCCAACAAACCTGATAAATCAACTTCATTAAAGTTTAACTTAGCATCTATGCCTGATAAACGAGTATATTCAAACAGCTCATCAATTAAATATTTCAGTCTCTGTGACTTTGAATAAGTGGTTTCAAGGTATTCCTGTAATTGTGTTTTACTGTTGTATTGCCCTCTTTTTAATAAATCTATATAGCCAATAATAGATGTTAACGGTGTGCGTAAGTCATGAGATACATTGGTTATAAGTTCATTTTTTGTACGTTCTAATCGTCTTTCCTGTTCAAATGTATTTTCCAATTCCTTGGACATATAGTTGATATTTTGAGCAAGTTGGGTCAATTCGTCCTTCCCCTTAATCCCAATTGTCAAACCCAGTTTTCCATTTGCAATATCATTTACATTATCCGAAATGAGCTTCAAATATACTATTTTCTTTCGAACCAATATCAAAAAAATTATTATAAAGTTAAAGATTGCGAACGCGAATAAGAACAACAATACCAAATTGAATTCAAACATACCAAATTCTTCGCGTTTTACAAAAAATGGATCTATGACGTATGCCAAAATGAGGATTGTTAAACCAAATGAAATAAAAAAACTAACTGCAACAGCACCAAGAAGTTTTATAATGATCTTATTTCTAAAACTAACATTCTTCATATTTTATATCCAATTCCCCAAACAGTTTTAATATAAATAGGATGTTTAGAATCCTCTTCAATTTTGTCTCTTATTTTTGTAATATGCACCATGACGGTATTATCCGATTTATAAAAAGCATCTTTCCAAACTGCTTCATATATTTTTGCTACACTCAGGACAATCCCTTTGTTACGGGCAAGTAGTTCGAGTATATCAAACTCTTTTGGAGTTAGACTCGTTTCCTTTCCCCTTACCCATACTTGACGTATATCTGTATTCACGGCTAAATCACCAATTTCTAGGATACTTTTATTATGATCTATTGACGTATTGTATTTTTTAAACCTTCTTAATTGGGATTTTACCCTAGCGATTAATTCCAATGGGTTAAACGGTTTTGATAAATAATCGTCGGCACCAGAGGCTAGACCCTGAATTTTGTCTATATCCTCTGATTTTGCAGATAGCATAATGATAGGCATATTGCGGTCTTCCCTAATCTTCATGCAAGCTTCAATACCATCCATATCCGGCATCATAATATCCAAAATAATAAGATCAAACTCCTTTTCTTCTAACAGTTGTAAAGCTTCCATAGCATCTTCTGTCTTTTGATTTTTCAGTCCTTCATTTTCCAAATATACAGAGATAAGATTTCTAATCTCTTTATCATCATCAACAATAAGAATTTTTGAATCCATATTATTCCTCAACATTTTTTCTCGTATTGAACAACTAAAGACATAAGCAGGGGAAACATTTCTATCTTACTTTCTTCAAATTAATTCCTTCAATTATTTTTTTCCAATAAACCTTGAATTTGGAAGGGCTGCAACAACTGATTTCTAGTTCATTATATACATAAAATTAAAAAGGTTAACTATTTTCATACTTAACCCCTCACAGGTTTGAATTCATAATCATATACTAGCATCCAAATCTTAAGAAAAAGGGGAAAAAGTTCTTAAGAATTCTTAAGCTTTCTACAGCACTTTGTCATAAGAATATGTGGTGAAAGGGAAATTAAGTTGTCTTAGTTTAAAAAAGGTAGAAAGGATAATGAATTGACTGGATAAATGGGAATGTTTAAAGCAACAAATAAAAGAAAAGTATAAAAAGCATAATGTAGATAGGCCCTTTGTTCTTGCGATAGATGGTTTAAGTGGTGCTGGGAAAACGACACTAGTACATCAACTAAAAAATATCTTAGATAATATAATACTTATCCATATAGATGATCATATTGTTGAGAAAGCTAAGAGGTATAATACAGGGCACGATGAATGGTTTGAATATTATCAGTTACAATGGGATACTAATTATCTAAACTAGTCATACGTTTTTTTATTTCTTTAAAGACTATTTAACCATTAAGGTACCAGGCTAATTATTCCTGAGGATTAGGTGTAATAGATGCCGGAGCTGGTCCGCAAGTTACTGCAAAACCAAATAGTACCACTGGGTTTACGGATGTATGGTGACCCCTACTTGCTTGTTTTTTTATATAGGTCTATCAAAATACACATATCTCATTATTCTAATAAAATCTATTTTATTGATAAAATTTCACATCAATACCAAATTAATGGGAATAGGTGTAAGATTAATTTGTAAGTAAATTTTATTAAGGAGTGATAATTGTGAAACGAGTAATTGGTGTACTTTCCACAGGTTTATTAGCAGGTGCAATGTTATTTGGTACTTCAAGCCCTCAGGCGTATGCGGAGTCCCCATCAAAGCCATACCAGGTAGTAACACCTGGAATTAATGGTGAACAAGCGACTATTGGTTTTGACGAAAAGTCAGATTTTGAAAATTTTTTAACTGCACATCCAGTTCCTAAAAACTTCAAGATTCAACCTTTAGCTCAAATTTATTCTACTTTTTATTACGATAACGATTTGAAAGGTTCAAGTTTTACTGTAAATGCAAGTAGAAACCCAGTTATTATTGCAAACTTTGGTGGTTCAAACAATGATAATGTTTCCTCTGTACTTACACATTCTTTTGGAGATTATACAACTATCTATGAACATAATAACGCCCAAGGACATGCACTTGCTATTGTAAATAACGGCGGATATATTAATTTGACTAGTTTTAGTTTGGGGGATGGGGCTAGAACTTGGAATGATGAGGCTTCTTCAGCAATTGTGAAATCTAATTGAAATTTGTGAATCATACATTATAAAAAAGCCAGCATAAAGCTAGCTTTTTTATAATGTATGATGTGGGGTTATGTTAACCAGGGGTACGGAAACGATTCAGGCCATTATTATGGGGAAGGAAACGTTGCGTACCGAACTTGCTACTGAAATGGGTATACAGAGGCTAGATTCTCTGCTTGAAATGGGACGTAAAAGCATCGAGGACGTGAGAGGTTACCTACATCAAATGGATTCTCCGTGTCAATCGCCTTCCTTGATTCAATCTCTACAAAATCTTGGAGCCGAATTTAAGGAGCACGCTCAGGTAAATGTAAGTTTTAGGATGTTCGGAGAGGAATATCAACTATCTCGGCAAGCGAAGATCGCATTCATTCGTTGCTTACAAGAGTCCCTAACGAATGCAGTACGTCATGGTCAGGGGACTGAAATTATAGTTTCATTGCAGTTTGAACAACAATATACGAGGTTAGAAGTTCAAGATAACGGAAAAGGAAATGTAGAATGGCAGGAAGGCTTCGGTATGAATGCGATGAAAGAACGGGCCGTGAATTTGCAAGGTCAATTGTCTGTATGTACAAAGCCAGAGGAAGGAATGCTTGTTACATGTACCATACCGCGACAAACTGAAATAAAAGATGGACTTATTCGTTTGTTAATTGTAGATGATCAGCCATTTGTTCGGGAAAGTTTGAGGACACTACTCGATAGATATGAAGATTTAAGTGTAGTCGGTTTGGCTGAGGATGGCAATCAAGCCATCGATTTGTGTGGGCGCCTTCAACCCCATGTTATACTTATGGATTTAGATATGCAGCACATGGATGGAGTCGAAGCAACCAAAAAGATTAAGCAACAATGGCCACATATCCGCGTATTGATTTTTACAACTTTTCAAGATACCGAACAGGCGTTGGAATCGCTTCGCAACGGTGCGGATGGTTTTTTACTCAAATCTATTGAAACATTGGAGCTAGCTAATACGATTCGACTTATTCACAAAGGTGGGACACTGATTGATCAGGGAATGTCTCACAAAATATTTGAGAAGTTTGATGAGTAAATCGAGACACCACAATCAAAAGAAAATGCTTATGAGCTAACAGCTAGAGAGATAGAAATATTGCAGTTAGTAGCAAAAGGACTTCGATACAATACGATAGCTTCAAGGCTATATTTATCGAATGGTACGGTCAGGAACTATGCTTCAACAGCTTACACAAAGTTAGGAGTGCGTAACAAGGAAGAAGCTGTCCACAAGGCTCTAGAAATTGGAATTATTGAATAAAGTAAGCTCATTCTTTCATTTTTAAAAGACTTAAATTCTATAACATACGCTTTAAAACCTTTAATACCTAGAACAAGGACTATAATTATAGAAATTATACTATATCGTATTTATGTTTTTATAAAATAAAAAATAGGTGAATTGTAATCCCTGTTTGGGTATATATCCACCTATTTTTTTAATTTAATTAGCATGACCTAGTATTTGTATGATTTTATCAGCTTTGGAGTTTTGAATATGATAGTACATCTCTAACCCTTTTCTTTCAGCTTTCAGTGCTTTCCCTTTCATTTTGGATAAATGTTGCGATACTGTTGATTGTGGAATTTCCAAAATATTAGTTAATTGTGTTACATTTAATTTCTTGCTCTTTACCAATTCACTAACAATTTGTAGACGTATTGGATGAGCCATAACTTTTAATAGTTCAACGTTTTCTTCAGAAACTAAACCTTTTACACTATCATTATTAAATTTGTTCATAATACTACCTCGCATTCAATTTATATTTTATTCGAATTTTTAATGTATATTCCTAATATTATTATATTAAAATTCTTTGTGCGTTTAACTATAAATTAATTATATAATTTCAACTTGTGCTATGTGCGGAGTTAATATGTGTTTGTCGTGAAGTTTTTTGGATGTGTTTAGTAATTAAAAAAGCTACAAAGAAATTTTATCTCTTTGTAGCTTTGAATTAATGAATTATGCAGTATAAAAATACTAGTGCCATCAATATACCCATTTTTAAAGTAAAGATAAGTGAATCCGATTTTATGATTTTAAAAATGAATGTGTCTGTTATACCCCTATAACACTGACTCATCAGATCATGCTCTGACATTATTATTATACTAGTGTATATAATTGAAATCAAAATTATAGTAATAGGTAGATTTCCCCTACTTCCCTTCACTTTTAATACCTTTAATATCATAAAAATAATATCTAAAAATATATAGTTTTACCGTTTTAATTATTATATACTTATACAAGTAATATAGCCCTTTTTAAGAGTTAAAATTACGTTATATATAAGGAGTGGTTTGAATGAAGAACAAATTAACGCGAATAATCATGTTGATGGCGGTAATGACTTTATCAATTACAGTATTAGCAGCATGTGGAGATAATCGTGACCCAAAAGAAGTTGCTACAGCATATTTTGAAGATGCAAAAGACGGAAATGCAAAAGATTTTGGAGAGTTATTCACTCCAGAAGCAAAGAAAATAGTTGGTTTTATTGGCGGAAATGCAGAACTAATGAAATCAGTTACTGAAGATCTTAAAAGCTATAAGATTAGAAAAGTTGAAGAGAAAAACGAAATCGCTACAGTAACTGTTGATGCTGTGTATAAAAAAGATTCTAAAAACGATTATAAAAAAGTAATCGTAATTGGATTAGAGAAAACCGACGAAGGTTGGAGAATTAGTAAATCATAGAAAAAACGGTCTAGAATTCTAGGCCGTTTTTTATTTTCCTCAATCTTCGTCTTCGAATTCACGTAGATTATCAAGTAACTCTGTGAATGTAGAGCAAACAGGATATATTGTTTCCTCTACTACCTCTTCCTCATGATCCCAAAATACAATTGTTGGTGAATCAGTGCTGTTTCGATAATCGAAGCATAGAAGATTGCCAAATGGATCTCTAGCAAAAGGATATATTTTGTCAGGTAATCTATCTTTCGTATTATTATATGTTTCTAGAATGGAATATTAAATGTATCTGGCGTTGGATATCCACCATCATATTTTTGTACACACTCAATAAAATCATTAGGAAATTTAATATTAAAGTATTGTTCTAATTGTTTTATTTGGCCAACTGTTACTCTTTTTTCACTTACATTAATCCATGTAATGTGATTCATGACTAAGTACCTCCCTATTTATCGTTATCTTTACCCCAAATTTTATATCCACCTGTATGACCAGTATCATGATGAGTCTGATAATCTACAAGTTGCATCCTTCCAGTGTCTTGATGATGATGCCATGTATAATGCTCTGGAGTTTTTCCTATTTTAAATAATTGAATTTCTTCATCCATAAATTTTAAAGCCAATTCAGTCTTTTCATAATCTATTAGTTTAGAATTTTGAAAAGATTTTAGTTTACTATAATCTAAATATGTATACTATATTTCTTGTTTTTTCATAATTTATTATAGTTTGATATGCTGTTTTTTATTATGTAAATTTCAAATAAAGCTTGTATGCTTTTTGATGTATTCCGTGATATATGTCTGCCCGAACTCTCTAGCATTCTCATAGGCCTACCAAGTTCCAAATGAAGTCTTTGTATTTATAATCCTGGGATCCTTACCTCTCATTTCTTTCTTTACACTTTTTTCAACTTAAATAAAACGCTCTTAAAATTATCCGTTATCTTTCCCTCTATTTTCTATATTATATATATAAACCCTTTTTTGTAATTACAATGAATTTTTTTTGGAACGGACCCAAAAAAACGACCTCTCAAATTCATCTGTAAACAACATTGTCATCTTAGGTAATGCATTTATACCTGATAGTTAAAAAGTCTCTTGAAAATAAAAACAGACCCCTTATAACGTTTTTGTGTTTTTAGGGGTCTATTCTCACTAGAATTTCTATTCTTCTATGTCTTCTTTTACTTCTGCAGATAAAATGTCTTCAGCAAACTTCTTGTAGCCATTATATCCTTTCTTTGCAGCCTTTTTCTTTATTGCTTCTACTACCTTTTCATCAAGGTATAGACTTAAATGCTGCTTTTTTTCTTTCGACTCCTCTTTTGATCTATTTTCAATTCTTTCTTTGAAAATTTCCAGATCGTTTTTTAAGTACAATCGTTCAGTAGATTTCCCTTTAGCAATCTCTTTAAAGGGCAATATCCCATCTTTAGCTGCATTATGAACGTAAGTCTTAGATTTATTTAGAAATTCAGCCGCTTCTTTTAATGTTAAAGAGTCTTTGTATAATTCCTCTAACCTTTTTACATCTTCTTGCTCAAAACGATATCCACCATCTGCTTTCCAGGTATCCAGATTGATAGGTTCGATGTGTTTATACTTAATTAAATAGCCTAATTGATTTTTTGTTAAACCTACCCTATCGCATACCTCTTCTAAAGATAAATAGTCCATTTCTCACCTCATCCGAAACTTTCATTCTAGCTGTTGTTTAAATTTTCTTAGTTGATACTTTGTTAAACCTGTTTCTTTTACTACATCTGTGATTGAGTACTCCTTATACTGCAGATACTTAAATGGATTTTCCATATAACGTTCTCGTACCTTATTAAATGTACTCTTTTTCGATAAAGAATTCAATTTCTCTCCTTTCTCTCGGATGGAATCGAAAATGGGACAACCTTTGCAATGTTTGTAGTTTCTTTGTTTTGCCTGTTCTTGCTCATCTGTACAATTCACTGATAGGTTGTTCAGAGGGCAAATTGAACAATGGGTATCTTCTAAATTATAGATTTCATGTAAAATTTTCCGACGAAGATTAGTCAAAAAAATCTCCTCCTACCGCACCTGGATTGAAATGTACAAAAAAATAAATTAAACATTTCCATTATATATCATATAAACAGAAACGTTAAATATTAAGATAAAAGTATATATTTAAACATTTCATTTTATACCACAATAAATAATGCATTTATTGTGGTATAATTAGAATCATAAAAATTTATATAAAAATTATTTGTTTAAATATTTCATTCTACTAAAGGTTGTGTTTAAATTTGAATATTATAAATTACGAACATAGTAACCAACTTGTAAAATCAAAATCAGATTTTTTTGATAGCAGTCATTTTGAAAAAATTATGGGTATGGGCATCAGGAATATTGACTATTCTAAATTAAGTGAAGAATCATTGGTTTATTTATTTCTACACGATGAACCTTCTTTAACGAAAAAAAGAAGTGAACGAACAAAAAAAATTTATCTGCATGACCTGTCTCATTTTCTTCACTACATAAAAGAAACAATCGGAACCATTCACGATTTATCCCATAATGAGATGGAAATCTACTTCTATCAACTAAGTAAGAAGTATGCTGCCACTACATTACGTCGAAAGAAAACGGTAGTCCAGCAGTTTCTAAAATACGTTTATGATAACACTGGTCTCTCAGATGACTATAGTAGTCGTCTCAAAAAAGTATCTGTAAAAAAAGAAGAGCTGGTCAATCGTGACCTCTTTCCTGAAGAAGTAAATGAAATACTAGATGCACTGAAGAAAACAAATTTCTTTATGTATACATTGTTTTTCCTTCTTACGACTACTGGACTCCGGATTGAGGAAGTTGCAAACGCAAAATGGGCAGATCTTGTATTCCATTCCTCATTAAATGCTTATCTCTTGCGTGTAGTTGGGAAAGGAAATAAAGCCAGGGAAGTTCGTATTTTTGAAGATGTACTCGACGATATCTGTCGCCTTCGTCAATTGCGTAAACAAACAAGTGAATTGGACGCCTCTAGTACATCTGCTTTTCTACCTAAAGCCGATGGCTCTTACTATAGGGCCGACTACTTATCAAAATATGTAGCAGAAAAGATTGAAGAAACAAACTTACCATTTTTACGTTACCGAAAGGATAGAATTACCCCCCATACCTGCAGACATTTCTTTGCGAATCATTTGATGGGAAAAGGTGTCGAACTTAAGAAAATACGTGACTATTTAGGACACGAATCTATTATGACGACGGAACGCTATTTAAGGGAACGTACAAGACGTCAAAACTTGGCCACAATAGATATAGGAAATTCATTGTTTTAGTAAACATATATAATAGGAAGATTCTCGATTTGATGTATCGATTTCTTCCTATTTTTTCGCGTATAGAATTATAAATGGCTTTCTATTATCACAACATCAAGACTAACTATTACAAATAAAAATAATTTATGACTTATTATAAGTCATAAGGATGCAATTTAACTTTTCTGTTTTACACTAACGTTATAAATCAGAAAGGAAATGTGATGATATGTCTCAACTAAGTAAGCGACTTGCTGAGTTGAGAAAAACAGGGATATACTCAATTCGATGTAGCATATCGCCTGAATATCGCACGTACCACATATGCCAATTGGGAAGATGGAAAAACTGACCCAGACCCAGACGCAGATTCAATCATGAGTATTGCAGACTTATACAATGTATCCATTGATGAATTGTTTGGACGAAGCGCACCTCTAGAAAGTAAATTAGAATCAATTAAAGTAGCAGCGTCAGATCTATCCCATCAAAAACAACAGGAAGTTTTTGATGTTCTTATTGATTATACTAATTTCATTAAAAAACATTTCACTAAATGGATTTAAGTTTTTCATATAGCACCTTTTATATGACTTGTGAACTTTTATTGTATTTTATTTTAAATTTATATATATCGAAAATATGATTTATTATGTTAGAATGATTGTGATATGAAAGATTGCTGATATATTTGTTATTGTGAAAGTAATGTTAGTAAAGTTATGGTGTTTCAAGTTGAAGAAAAAAGACATCTTATCGTTAAAGATGTCTTTTTTCTTTTTGTGGATGAATATATATAATTAGGTTAAATAAAATTTTTAATGTAATTAGCTATGTCACTAGAAAACAATGCCATAAATGTAACGATTATATACATAGGTAATAAAGATTTTGCTTTTTTTTCTCTCATCTGCTTCTTCTTTATGAAGAGTGATATTGTAAAGAGATGTAAATATAGTTCCGATAAAGACAAATACCAGGATTATTTTCTGAAGTAAGAAAGATTGTTCTTCAGCCATTTTTATGAGAGTTCCAACGTCAGCTTTTAATATGGTTTAGTGCTAAGTAAAATGATCTTATTTCACTAAGTGTTGCTGAATCTCCTTAATTAAAAGTTCAGCCCCTTCAGGACTAAGAGCAATTTGTTCATTACCTAATGAAATATTCTTTTCTGAAATATCACCAGTTATTATACAAGCATCATATGACTTGTATTTTTGTAATATTATCATCTCACCGTCAACAAATATTTCTATAGGATCTTTTTCTGCAATTCCTAATGTTCTTCTTAACTCTTTCGGAAGAACAATACGCCCTAATTCATCTATTTTACGTGTAACACCTGTTGATTTCATGTTATACCACCCTTTTATTTGTTTTTCTAAATCATTCAATTCTTTTAATAAATTTTCATGTTAGCTATAAATCACATATGGACAGATGGACTAAATGATGTATGTTTGTTATCATTTGCGTTTAATACTACAATTTTATCTACAAGATTAATAGCTTTATCCAACGAAATATTTTTTTCATAACATTTATAGCCTAGTTCCAAAGTTAAAACCGTAGCCTCACTTAACAGATATTGTTTTTGAATTTCATCAATTTCTTTCCCTGTTTTACGAATGTTTATATACTGTTCTATCGATATATTTTTATATTCCTCTCACTACAATTTATATATCTAAATTGCTATTATCATCTTTTATTTCGTTTTCTCTTTCTTTAGCTTCTAACATAAATTTAGCGTAAATCATTATCTTTTCTAGTTCATCTTTCTTCGCATTATAATCTGTGATATAACGTTCTTTTCTTCCTGGACTCATATATTTATTTTTTTCATTTCGTTTATTGTTTCTATATTTAAGATTTTTTCTTTTCCTTTTAGCTCATGTATGAGTTTTAAATTTATAGCTATACCGATGCTCCATAGGGTTAAACCGATAATGAAAGAAAGTAATAGATATACTGAGAGAGAATTATTAATGAACATGAAATAGAGAAAATAAATAATTGAGATTACCCACAAAAATGGATTGTAGTATTTTTGTATATTTTTATATTTTTGTATTTTTATTTCGTGTTGCTTTTTTCTCATTTCAAGAGTCTCTAACATGTATAATCTCCTTTTAAATAGTTTACAAAGGTCCATTTGCTAAATGCTCGTTTTTCATACGTTACCTTACTATGCTAGTACGCCACAATTTCGCCTAACAACGTATTAAATTTAATTATGGCCTAATCACTTTAACAATAGCAAACACCAGAAATAATCAAATAAACTTAAAACTATTACATGCAACGAGACCCCTGTATACTGACTAAATATTTCAGTGAATTTGTTATAAGTGACTTCGAATTTATTCTTAAAAATAAGTAAAATTACAGAACTAATTAAACATATAATTGCGCCGGTTAATCTTATGATGTCGGGAGTATAAAGTCAGGTTAGTTTTTAACCATAAGACAATACTCATCACTATGACAGTTGTAGAAAAGATGAAGATAGACATGATAAGAGATAAAATTCCGATAGTCACAGCATCTTCATTTTAAAGTAATAGTTCTTATACATCAATATCAAAAACTTTATATATAAATTTATAGAAATCAATTAAGGTTATTATATAACTATGAATAAGTTAAAGGGTGTTCAATATGACTAAAAAGAAACAGTTTGAACTACCTCCACATTCACTTCGTTTAGAAGTGGGGGATTCCTTACGGTTAGAAGCCTTATCGCTTCATTCTTTAAATTAATACTTGCGTTAATATCCCTATCATGATGTGTACGATAAGAAGGGCAGTCCTATTTACGTAGATTCAGATTTTTAACATTTATATAAAATAAAATTTGCTTAATTGTAAATAAAGCCTATGTATATGTGAAAGAAGAGCCGTCCTGTCGGGCGGCTCTTCTCATTTTAATATTTAATTTTGCTATTCAAATAGTTTATCCATTAAATCTTGGACTTCACGTCTTTTTTTATCTGTTTCGTTCTTATCGATTGTATACTTATCATCCTCAATAATAAGAACGTCACCTTCTTTTGCAGTAGAAGGGAGTTTAGATTTAGGTACATCAATTGTGGAGTTATTAATTTCAATAACTGCTAGTTCTCCTTCAAAACGGTCAATAATACCTCTTTTCATAATTATCTCTCCGTTCTTACAGAAACATTCGAACCATCGCTGTTAACAACTACTGTTCCATTTAAATCAGTTCTATAGACCTTAACAGACATTGCAGATAACTTAGCTAAAGTTTCTTGTGTTGGATGTCCATATCGGTTACCTGCACCGGCACTGATTACAGCAATGCTTGGCTTAACTGCATCTAAAAATGGTTGAGAAGAAGAAGTCTTACTTCCATGATGACCAGGTTTTAATACATCAGATTTTAGGTTAGAACCATGCGCTGCAACCATATCTTTTTCACTTTTTGTCTCAGCGTCGCCAGTAAATAAGAATGATTTGCTACCATGCGTTACTTTTAACACAGCACTCCATTCGTTTAAGTCGTCACCATATTCTTTAACAGGAGCAAAGAATTGTGAGTCTAAACCATTGATTGGTAAAGTTACACCAGTTTTTGCTTCTTTAATTGTTAATCCTTTGTTAGCTACTGCAGTTAAAAAGTCTTTATACGTTTGTGTCGTATGACTTACTTTAGGAGCGTAAACATTTTTTACATTCATAGAATAAAGGACCTCATCTAATCCGCCTACATGATCGGCATCAGGATGAGTAGCAATCATATAATCAATTGTGTTGAATCCCAATCCTTTTAGATAATTCGCCACTACTTTACCTTTTCCATTGTTACCTGCGTCAATGAGGATTGTTTCTCCACTTGGTGACTTAATAAATGTAGCATCACCTTGTCCCACATCAATATAATGAACCTCTAAGTTACCCTGAGGCTTAGGAAGAGAAGGACGGAAACTTGGTTCTAATACACGAGCCAAGAATGCAGCGAATTGTTCACGAGTTACTTTTACGTCTGGACCAAATGTACCGTCAGGTAATCCAGCAGTAATATTGTTTTGAGCTAGCGTTTTGATGTATTGGTAACCCCAATGAGTAGATGGAACATCAGGGAAATTGACGTCCGCACCTGTAGGCTTCAAATCAAAAGTTTTAACAAGAACTACTGCCATTTCTGCACGAGATAATGAGCGGTCAGGGAAGTAGTTTTTCTCACGTTGTACAATGTTATTATGTGCTAACTTATGTACAGAATCATAGTAATAGATACCTTTGGTTACATCAGAAAAGATATGATTATAGCTAGATGGTTTTTCTAATTTTAACGATAAATCTAGCATTAATGCCATTTGTCCGCGAGTTACATTGTCACTTGGCTTAAAATGTCCTTCTGGAGTACCATTAATAATGCCTTTTTCTGATAAATAGTTAATCTCTTTAATTGCCCAATGGCCAGCTTGGACATCCGGGAAAGATTTAGCACTTGCAAGATTAGGGATGAACAATGATAAAACCATTACAAATGCTGTTAGTAACAAGCTTAACTTCTTCAAGAATATCGCCTCACTTTATATGTTTTTTAACCTACTTAACTTTAGCATTTCTTACCAATATTTCAAAGTTTAATAGGATAATATAGAGGGTTCTGGTGCAAAAACTTCAAAATATCTAAAAAAAGTCTTTCAGACTTGGACATTCTGATACTATTACTCTAAAAAAGGATGTGATTGGTATGGAAAAGAAAAATCTATTCAAGTGGAAACATTATCAACCGGATGTTATATTATTAACCGTGAGATGGTACCTACAGTACAACCTCAGTTTTCGTGATTTAGTCGAAATGATGGAAGAACGCGGGCTATCCCTGACTCATACAACTATCATGCGATGGGTTCATCAATATGGTCCCGAATTAGATAAGCGAGTACGACTTCATCTTAAGTCAACCAATGATTCTTGGCGAGTCGATGAGACGTATGTGAAAGTCAAAGGTCAATGGATGTACCTATATCGTGCTGTTGATTCAAAAGGATATACAACTGATTTTCATCTAAGCAAAACAAGAGATCATAGGGCTGCAAAGCGTTTTTTCAAGAAAGCTTTGCAGTCTTTTCATGTTTCAAAGCCCCGTGTGATTACAGTGGAAAAAACCCCGGCCTATCCTATAGCGACTGAAGAGTTGAAGACAGAGAAAAAGATGCCTGTGGGCATCCAAATAAGGCAGGTGAAATACCTTAATAACATTGTAGAGCAAGATCATCGTTTTATTAAAAAGAGAGTTCGTTCAATGCTAGGATTGAAATCTTTTCGTACAGCTAAATCTATTCTTTCAGGAATAGAAGCGATGCATATCATTAAAAAAGGCCAACTTATTTTACGGGACAAGTCTGTCCAAAATGAAGTGAAGTTTATTCATCAACTATTCGGAATGGCTGCATAAGAATAGATTCCATTAGGAATCTATATACCTCTTTCAAATAAATACAATCTTTGCACCAGAACCAAATATAGAATAGCTTCACACAAAAAAACTAGAGAAAAGTTCTCTAGTTTTTTTCTACTACTGTGTAAGTAGTAGGACAAGTTAATATATACGTTACCAAGATTTTACATATTTTGCAATGCTTTTTTAAAAAGAAAAATAGAGGCAGTAAACTCAATAAATAACAGAACGATTAACATTAACTTAGTTAGTAGATAATACACCTACTTCATTTTTAATTATGTTAAACTCACGGCCAACCTTCTCGAAAATATTTAGTATTTCATCAATTTGCTCATCCGTGTGCGTAGCCATAAATGATGTGCGAAGTAATTCGCTTCCTTCCGGTACTGCTGGAGAAATAACTGGATTTGTAAATAAACCGTTTTGCATTAAGCCCTGCCAAAATGAAAATGCTTTTGTAGTATCACCTATAATGATCGGTATAATTGGTGTTTCTGTTTCACCTATGTTGAAACCTAATCTTGTTAATTCACCACACACTTTTTGGGTAGTTTGAGACAATCTATCGCGTCTTTCTGGCTCACTTTCTATGATATCCAATGCTTTTATTGTGGCAGCTACACTTGAAGGAGTCATACTCGCGCTAAAAATCATGCTTCTTCCCTGGTGCTGAATGTAATCAATAACATCGGCATCACCAGCAACAAATCCTCCTAAACTACCAAATGATTTACTAAACGTACCAGTAATCAGGTCAATATCAGGCTCGACATCAAAATGCTCACATGTACCACGGCCATTTTTTCCAAGAACCCCAATTCCATGTGCATCATCAACTAACACTCGTGCACCATATTTCTTTTTCAATTCTACTATTTCCTTGAGTTTTGCTAAATCGCCTTCCATACTGAAAACACCGTCAACGATAATTAGTTTCCCTACGTTTTCCGGGCAACTTTTAAGTTGTTTTTCAAGGTCTTCCATATCATTATGGCGGAAACGTTTCATTTTTCCGTATCCTAGACGTATACCATCTACAATAGAAGCGTGAACTGTTCGGTCAATAATTGCGATATCATGTCGTCCTAAGAGAGGGGAAATCGCACCTAAATTTGTCTGAAATCCTGTTGAAAATACCAATGCTCTATCTTTATGTAAAAATCTTGCTAACCGTTCCTCTAGTTCTTCATGAATAGATAAAGTTCCGTTTAAAAACCTTGAACCAGATGAAGAAGTTCCAAACTTTGCGGCTGCTTCCGCAGAAGCTTCTATTAAACGTACATCGTTAGATAGACCTAAATAATCATTAGAACCGACCATCAACATTTTATTGGAATCCACAACTATCTCTGTTCCGAATTTATTTTGTATCTTTTTGAAATAAGGATACATATTATTTTCTCGTAATCCCTTAACAAAATCCCAATCATAACACTTTTTAAATATGTCCATTGTTTTCCTCCAAATATCCCTGATATCATTTATTTTATAATTGCTAATTCCAATTTCCTTAAGCACAATAAAAACTAAGTTATAAGGCTATTATTCTATAAATAATTTTTATGTTCGGTCTTTTTTGTTTCGCCCTTCAAAAATCTTAATGCAATGCTGTAACATACCAAAATAGCACTTAGAATATAAAGAGCTGTTGATACATTAAACATATCTGCAAAAAAGCCACCGAATATTGGACCAATCATCATTCCGACAGAGTACGCAACATTGAAAACGGCAAATGCAGTAGCATATGCTCCCCCTCCTAAGCGATCAACAGAATTCGCTAGTTCTGGAAGTGTAGGTGTCAAAACCAAACCAGCCGCTGCCCCTAAAAAGAACAATATAACTCCTTCTAATACCAATGAATTTGGAATCGTTACTAAAGGTAAGAATGCAGCCAGAATGATTAAACCAATCATCATAATAGAAAAAGTCCCACTTTTATCTGATAACCAACCGGCAATTGGACTTGCCAATCCATATGCAAGAGTTGTAATCCCGAACAGAAAACCTATATGTACAGTATTTGCGCCTAGATGTTCCATAAGATAAATAGGCAATGTTGGTTCTAGAATGCTTATTGCGGATGACCCAAGTAAAACAACTCCAAAGATTTTTAACACTTCAAAGTCCTTAAATATTTTCAGGATGTCTATACTACTTGCTTCTTTATCTTTCGGTGGATCTTCTAATAAAAACATCCTTGCTAAACCATCTAATAACGCAATACCGGCTGCAAGTAGAAAAGGTAGTTGATATCCTCCCCATTCATATAACAATCCACCAACAGGCGCCCCTAAAAGTGTTCCAGCTGACATGAAAGTAATAACGGTCCCTAAAGCCTTACCTCTTTTATTTGCTGGGTATAGGTCGGTAATAAGGGCTAAGCCAGCGGTCCATGTGGCAGCGGCGGCAATCCCCTGTAATAGCCTTGCTAGAATTAATATGTACATATTACTTGCGAAAGCGAACATTAAAGTGCTTGCTATTAGTACTACCATTCCCCAAAGCATTGAGCCACGTCTTCCGAACTTGTCAGATACTACACCTAAAATCGGGGTAAAAACTATAAAAGTAAAAGCATAGCAACTTATTAAAATCCCAACAGTAGTCTGAGAAGCTCCAAATTTCGTAACATATAAAGGGACGATAGGAACCACTAAACTATATAGCAACATATCGATAAATACAGCCATAGAAATTACAAGTAATCCAGTTAGCGGATTTTTTTTCAGACTTTGAAATCTTGTCACTCAGTATTATCCTCCTTTCCGTTTAGATTCCGGAAATGATTGACGATTTTAACTCGTCTGAAAATTATGATATGACAATATGGTACCTTCTGTCAAATACTTCTAATTATTTTATCTAAAAATTAGGATATGACTCTATGTCATTTTGTGCTAAATAATTCTGATTAATTGCCACTTTCTATTAACATCTTAGTAAATTTTGCAACCTTATCCTGAGAAACTCCGCTTAATTTTATTTATATAATTTGTATATCATGTACATAAAATATAACTTGACGAAATTTTTTCTCAGTGATAGCATGAATTCTGGGTTTGTAAATTCCGTTTTTTTACAAATGACATCTCATTAGGTCACTCTAGTATTGTTGGTAGGTAGCCGTTTTAATTACTAATTAACTATTTACGGAGGGAAATTCATGTTAAACAAAGTCAAATTAGCAGCACGAGTAGCATGGTTTAAAGTTTCGAATCAATATGCAGATAGCTCCAAAGATTACGATAAAGCTAGTGATGATTATGATTCTTTCTTTTCTAGTACAATGGGAATACATTCACTAGGTTTACTAAACAAAATGAATATACAACCTGGACAACACGTATTAGAACTAGCTTGTGGAACTGGTTTTATTACTGCGGAGGTAGCCAATCGTCTAAATGGTGAAGGTACAATTTCAACTGTCGATCAATCTGCTGGTATGCTAGACGTTGCACGGAAAAAAATATCTAAATATTCTGGATTGAAATTCACTATGCACCAAGGAGATATGGTGGAATTTTTAAAACAAATCCCTAGCTCAAGCATTGATACGGTGGTGTGCGGTTGGGCTATTTGCTATACAAATCCAGCTATTTTTCTCAAAGAGGTCCATCGTGTTCTAAAATCTAATGGCCAAGTTGGAATAATAGAAACAAGATGTGATTCAGAAGAAATTCTTATGAAAGCATTTGAACGGGTTCTTAGTAATGACCCTACATATTTAAAACGTTACATCAGTATTAACTTGCCACCGAATTCTCTTACCCTACAAAAATGGTTTAATAAAGGGAATTTAAATACAATTGATCGCTGGGAAGGGGAACAAATCCTGCCTTGTAAAGATGCAGAAGATGCGATGGAATGGGTTTTTCGTTCTGGTGCCGCAGCTGGCTTCTTAGATGTACTCGATAGAGATAGAGAAGAAGAAATATTACATAAAATTAAAGAACAAATAAATCTACTTATTCAACAGGGCAATGAATTTAAATTAAGCCATACATTTGTTGCTGGGGTGGCATCTAAAGGTAGTAGTATATGAAAGGCGGAAGACGAGTAAATGGGCAATGAGAAGCTCCATTATATAAACAACTTAAAAGCATTTCTTGCTGTTTTAGTTGTCTTATTTCATACGAGTAGTGCCTACGGGGGAGCTGGAGGATGGTATTATATAGAACCGTCGGATGATACCATTTCCACATCTGTCCTTACTCTAATAAACGCTCTATGCCAAAGCTTTTTTATGGGCCTTTTCTTTTTTATCGCAGCATATTTTTCACCTAGGTCTTTTGACGACAAAGGCTTTTTCAATTTTTTGAGAGATAGAGTTCCTAAACTACTTATCCCTGCTTTTGTTTATTTCTTTGTTTTAAACCCCTTGAGTATCAACCTTGTAAAGAAACAAAGTTATCTCTCGTCATTAGGCTTTTATAATTTATGGTTTGTTATGGCGTTATTCTACTTTACTGTAATGTATGCCATTATAAGAAAAACTACGGCAATAAAAATACCACAGATTAGTTTCCCAAGCATAAAGAAAATATTCGTCTTTATTATATTTATGGGTATCTGTAACTTTGTTGTTCGATTACTGTTTCCAACTGATCGACTATACATACATGACTTCACACTTGGATATTTTCCTCAGTACATCGTATTATTTATAATCGGAATCATTGCATACAGAAATAATTGGCTGAATCAAATAAACGAAAGAGCTGCTTCCATCTATTTTAGAATTTCAATAGTTTCTTTCTTAACAATGCCTATTGTATTCTTTTTAGATGGGGATCGCATAAATTACTTTTTCGGCGGAGTTACTATGGAATCGCTATATTATTCTTTTTGGGAAGCATTTACTTTTGTAGGCATAATTTTAAAACTATTAGTTCTGTTCAAGAAGAAATTAAACTACACGACTCCCCTTCTTAGTAAAATTAGCCGTTCTAGTTATTCTATATATATAATTCAGGGCCCTATTATTGTTGGTTTGCAACTTATGTTTAGTTCATTTGAATTGAATGTTATTTTAAAAACAATATTAGTAACAATATTAACCTTTGTTTTATCACTAGGAATAAGCATGTTATTGCTTCGGATTCCTAGAATAAACAAAATAATATAATTCACATCCTAGATAAGGCACACTTTATACTAAATTTGTATAGGAGGAACGAATGAAATATTTAAAACCGTTTTTCTTCGTAACTGATATTGGGTTTATTATTTATTGGCTAGTTACTATTTTCCACCTTATACCGGAGAGTTGGGCGTTTAAGGATTATGATAATCCAATCATCGTGGCATGGAATTGGTCGTTTTTCCCTCTGGATATATTAATCTCTATTACCGGCCTTACCAGCATATACCTATATAACAAAAAACGTTCTTCTTGGAGTTCCCTTGCTTTAATATCGTTGATTTTAACATTTTGTTCTGGTTTACAAGCCATTGCATTTTGGGCTTATAACAATGATTTTGATATTACTTGGTGGGTATTTAACGGATATTTACTTATCTATCCATTGTTCTTCATTAAAACCGTTGTTGCCCCAAAAGATGATGATAATTTTGGTCGCAAAATATAGCATCTAAAATTCACTTAAAAGAAGGAGGCGCAGCTTAACATTATATAAGGGTATAGGAATAGAGGATAATTGGCCTATTAAAGAGGCTGGTTATCCTCTTTTCATATACATACTAATCTTAAAATTTAAGAGTTGATTCATAAGGATTCTGGTGCAAAAATAAAATATAGGAGAATAAAGCACATATATTCCTAACGGAATCGTATCTTATGCTGCAAGTCCAAACAATTGATGGATGAATTCTTTCTGATTTTGGACAGACTGGTCCCGTAAATCAAGCTGCTCTTTTTTAATCATATGCATGGCTTCTACTCCAGAAAGAATGGATGTAGCTGTGTCAAAACATTTGAACCCTAGCATAGAACAAGATCATCGCTTCTTTATAAAGCGATGATCTTGTTCTACTATGTTATTCAAGTACTTTTGTTGTCTAAGTTGCATACCATCAGGTATGCTTTTTTCTTTTTTTAACTGTTCAACTGCTATAGGATAAGCCGGGTTCTTATCGACTGTTATAACACGTGGCTTTGAAACATGAAAAGACCGCAAAGCTTTCTTGAAAAAGCGCTTTGCAGCCTTTTGGTCTCTTGTTTTGTTTAGGAAAAAATCAATTGTGTTTTCTTTCGAATCAACAGCACGATACAGATACATCCATTGACCTTTTACTTTGATATATGTTTCATCGACTCTCCAAGAGTCATTTGTTTGTTTGAGGTGACGGCGGATTCGTTTGTCCAATTCAGGACCATACTGATGAAACCAACGCATAATCGTTGTATGAGAAATGGATAAACCCCGTTCTTCTAGCATTTCCACCAAATCACGCACCCTTTTTAAAGTAATAGTAACAGTATGTCCAAGATTTATAGATTCCTTGCAATTGTCCTTAAGTTTTTGCACCAGAACCGGAGTGCGAAACAAGGAAGAAGCTGTCCACAAGGCTCTAGAAATTGGAATTATTGAATAAAAAAATGTTTTTTTGTTTCTTTACAGCAAGGGAAAATGTAGTTACAAGATACAATAAAGGATAAACTTACGAATTTAATTGAGTATCATTTTTGATAGATAATTTTTTAAAAATAGGGTTACTACATATTGAATGTAGTAACCCTATTGTTTTCTATATTAGAAATTAAACATCTTTATTATTGCTATATGGAAGACAGTTCCAGGTCTTTTCATCTGATAATTATTTATTTCTAATTCGAAATAAATATCTCTTAATTTCTCCACCTGCAGAACTATTTTCACGTGAGGATTTCTCTAAGCCCAATGCCACCTAATTCAATAGCTGTCTCTAAACTTATCTACTCAATTCGTATATCATATTAGTATTATATCCCCCTTTCTATCTAAGATGTAAAAAGATATGAAACTGGATACTTTTCAGACAAGAAAATGGGTACTAAATAAACTGTCTCCGTTGATAATTCAGCATTTCACACTATAAAGTAAGCTCATTCTTTCATTTTTAAAAGACTTAAATTCTATAACATACGCTTTAAAACCTTTAATACCTAGAACAAGGACTATAATTATAGACATTATACTATATCGTATTTATGTTTTTATAAAATAAAAAATAGGTGAATTGTACTCCCTGTTTGGGTATACATCCACCTATTTTTTTAATTTAATTAGCATGGCCTAGTATTTGTATGATTTTATCAGCTTTGGAGTTTTGAATATGATAGTACATCTCTAACCCTTTTCTTTCAGCTTTCAGCGCTTTCCCTTTCATTTTGGATAAATGTTGCGATACTGTTGATTGTGGAATATCCAAAATATTAGTTAATTGTGTTACATTTAATTTCTTGCTCTTAGCCAATTCACTAACAATTTGTAGACGTATTGGATGAGCCATAACTTTTAATAGTTCAACGTTTTCTTCAGAAACTAAACCTTGTACATTATCATTATTAAATTTGTTCATAATACAACCTCGCATTCAATTTATATTTTATTCGAATTTTTTAATGTATATTCCTAATATTATTATATTAAAATTCTTTGTTCGTTTAAATATAAGTTAATTATATAATTTCAACTTGTGCTATGTGCGAAGTTAATATGTGTTTGTCGTGAAATTTTTTAGATGTGTTTAGTAATTAAAAAAGCTACAAAGAAATTTTATTTCTTTGTAGCTTTGAATTAATGAATTATGCAGTATAAAAATACTAGTGCCATCAATATACCCATTTACACTTTAGATAAACTAGCTTAGGATATCAAAGGTATTTATTCCCTGAATAAAATTCATATAGAGTTTAATCTTTGGGAACCGTATTATAATTTATAAGGATTATTTTTTGTTGAATTTTTTAATTCGTTTTCAAGGGAAAGCTTAAGGTTTTTTCTTGTCAATGGATATGATCTTATGAAAAGTTAACAAAGATAACAATGTAATTTTCGCCAATTTCCTTTACACAACGTTGAAAGAATTTATATCAAGACGCGTGTATTTCTTCCTGCACCTTGTTTGAACCAGCACATTAGACGGAGGGGAAGGTTCCATTGTACTGGCTCAAACAAAGAGCCGAAGCTCCTTGCTCTCGTTTTGGTCATTAATAAGAATCGTGAGTAATTACTAATGAGCGAGATCACGTATACAACGTTGTACCAGAAACGCGATGTTCATTCAATCAAGAACAACCAACCCATTTCCATTTTCAAGAACCGACATAACAGAGTAATAGACTTATATTCATTATCAACCCAGAGGACGCATTCCGAGCTGAATAGTAAATATAAATCATTTCGGGAAGCTCTTATTCCCTCTAACCTCAGCATCACCGAGTAACGTTATTATAATGGGAACGCTATCCCCAAAACGTATTCTTTTTCCAAAGAACTGTTTATAGGAATAGCTTATAATTTTCATGTTTTTATTTAGTCCCCCAAAAAATTCGCGTTTTGTTCGCCATTTTTAAATGATTCCAAGCGCTGTAGCAATCAATTTAACGGTACTCTGCTTCTTCTCATAGAAGTATGTTTTCTTGAGTAGTAGATCGTGATAAACATCTGAATCCTTCACTCTCTCATTTGTCAGGAACTTCCGCTCAACAATATTACGCTCATCTTCATCTAATAAATTGTTAAGAGCCTTTTCAACCTGCTGCACCTTCCATTTACTCGTATTCCTTGAATCACGTAGTTCCGGAAACAAGCTGATTCCTTCCTGTTCCACTTCATTACTGAATCGCATCTTGAGTGCTCTGTATTCCTTTAATACGCTCACTACTTCCTTCTGTACTTTTTTATCATCGATAACTGGTAATAAAGTTAATTGTCTCTCCACGAAGGAATCGCCCTGTTTCTGTATTTTATTTTCTTATATTCACATCAGGTACGTGAAATTTTAATATCTCTTTATTGAATAAGAGAACCATGCATAGCGAGCAGCCCCCACCATCCAGCCTCTATGGTTCCATTATCCATTAAGCCTTTAATAATTTTCGTTTCTTGTTAGCCATCTTCTCTTTCACTGCTTCAATGTTATTCATTACTTTCTTATGGTCCTGATCAAATTGAATCATGCCATCAATCATAACTGGAGTTACTACTTCATCAATGTATTGTAAATAATCAACTGGTGCTCGTTCTGTCTGATCTACTAAATACCCGTAAATATCAAAGTCCGCTCTTGGTATAGACTTCTTACCTTTTGGCTGTTGCGACATCCTTACATAAGATTGAATGACTGATAGCGGTACTGCGAATACTGACTTGTCCTTGCTAAACCCAATAAGGAAGAAACAAATCGCTCCCATCTTCTCTGCTTTCTCCAGATAATCCAATTGATGCTGCGCAATGTTCTTTAAATCAAATCGTGTAGCATTCTCTGTAGACTTCGCTTCAAATGCAATAGCCCGTCCCTTATACACGCCATCATAGTCTACTGTACTCTTAGCTTCATAGAATCCATTTAGTACACGGCCACCTTTACTCTTTAACACCTTCACAGGAGTCGGACGCTTGTTTATAAGTGCCACTCCCCCTCTTTGATACATTTCATTCGCCAGATTGATAAGCATTTCAAATGCCATTCCGCGGTTTCCTAGTCCCATTGTTATTCCTCGCTTTCTATTTAAAGGATTATTTTGTTTAAATTTTGCTTAATTCTCACCAATAATTATCTAAAAATTAAAAAATCGTTATATAATGAATTTAATTTGAAATTAGGAGTGGTTAAAATTCCAGATACAATAAGACTCGTTCTTTTCATCCTTATAGCAATTAGTGCTGTTTTCTCTTTAATAAAAGAGTTTAAAAAACCTGAGAAAAAAGCACTTTGGATTACAATTGAATTTTTAGTTCTTTTCTGGGCGATATGGGTAATAGTGAATATCATAATCTAATTTATAGATTATGAGTTCCTCCCTGAATAAAACTTAATATTTCGTCAATAATATAGATAGGCGATGGCCATAACTCATTTAATGAAGTCCCTAACTTTTCTCCTTTCCCCCTTTTGGAGAACCAGCCGAGCAGTTAGTTTTTGCTAGCTGCTCTTTTATTTATGAAAAAAGATAAAATCCTTTATAATGATTCTTCTTTATTTCTCAATATAAGGAGCCTTGGATTTTCGTTAATAATCTTGTAGTGTATGAACAAAGAGTAAGGTAAGAGTTACTCTTTGCCATTTTAGGAAAGGTCCTGTTGGAGACAACGGGGCCTTTTTTCATATAGAAATAGTTTTGTTTAATTTTTCACCATTAACCACAAAAACATCTTATAATCGTTATATGCTAAATTAACCAATGGATTAGGAGTAGATCAAATGCCAGTTACACTAGAACTTATTCTTTTCATTCTTATAGCAATTAGTGCTGTTGGCTATTTAATAAAAGAATTTCAAAAAACTAGGAAAAGAACACTTGGAATTTCAATAGAATTTTTGGTTCTTTTCTGGTCAATATGGAGAATATCGGCTATCATAATCTAATTTGTAAAATATAATCTCCCTTGATTAAAATTCAATATTCCGTCAATACTGTAGACACATGGTTATCCTTTCTCTGTTTTCCTTATATGAGCAGTTAGCTTTTGTTAGCTGCTCTTATTTTCTGTAATTGGTTACATTTATCTGATTTTTTTAACGTAATATTACGTTAAAATATAAAAGAATAAAATATATTGAGCTGTTATACCATTACCCTAGGAAACTAGGTTTTTTATTTCTACCAAATGAAATTTTTATACTAATTACTTTCATCTCTCATAATCCAATTCAACTTCATAAGTACGTGGTCCAGGATACCTATTTGATTATTAACACCATCGCGATATTCCTCACTATGGATTCTCGAAAAGCCATTTTGGATCCGTTTTAAACCTGATTTTCTACGTTCTAAATTAGTAATAAGCTGTTTAACTTCTTCAGATTTCAAACTGCACATCCTTTTCCACCAAATAGCGTTTTTGTTTAGTTCTACCACACCAAGACATATAGACAACTATATATTTGGGTGTTAAAATGTTATTGCGATTCCCATATGGTTTCACATACGACTTTTTCTCTGTTTATGGGGCTCTTACATAATTGTAAGAGCTATTTTTTTATTCAAATTTTGATTTTTTTCACTTTTTCGATACATTTATGAAACATTTATATGTTACGTTATACAAGTCCTTTTTTGAATCATATTCATTCTGTCAAAAAGCCCTAGTCCCCTCTAGGGCTTTTTACGTTTAAATAAAGAGGTATACCAGATTTCTCAATGTGCAATATTACTTAACATGTAAAAAAAGATTTGGATAGGAGTTCAATACATATTATTAAAATTAGGATGGTTCAAGTTGGAGGAAGGCACCTTTGGGTGTCTTTTTTATGGAGAATCCGTTTAAAAATTAAAAATAAAAGAACCTCAATAAATGAGGTTCAAAAAATTTACTATTTTAAATTACCTTCGTAAAAAGCAACTCCATTTTGAACATGTTTTAAATACCACGTAATCGTCCCGCCACAAACATTTTCATTAAAACTATTAGCATATACTCCATTTGAGTAATAAAGAGTTCTTTTGAATTTACCATTAGAATACTCATAAGGAATTGAGCATGTTGCTTGCTTCGGAGAGCTCACAGATTGTTGCGTATCAGCTGAAGCTGCTCCAATTCCTCCTGTTAATGCAATACCAGTTGCTAATGTTCCTACTACTAATTTCTTGAACATAATAAATCCCCCTTTAATAGTTTTTATAGCTTACAACTTAAATGTATCATCTTTGTAATTTTTGTAAATATTTTGAATATGTAGAAATATTTATTTAAATTTTGATAATATTGGGATTCTATTTTTTCAACTGGAAAATAGAGGGTTTTAGAAGAGTATGTAGTAATGCATAATAAATCAACCAAATATTATGATATACTCTCAATGTGTGATACATAATTTCTTCAAATTGGAAAACTAAACCTTATCTACCCAATTGTGGGGGACGCCTTATGGCGTCTTTTTTTTAGGACCTGCTCAATTCAGGCGTAAAAACATAAGGTAAAGTGAACCCGTTAAAATACATGGAATGAACCCTAGTTTTACCCTCTTATCTAAAGGAGGAACTATTATTATGGGATATGGTGGTAGTTGCGGCGAAGGCTGCGGTTTTGCTGGAGGATTCGCTTTATTAGTTGTATTATTTATTTTATTAATCATTATCGGATGCAGTTGCTTCTGCTAAAAAACTATTGGAAAAGGCACCTTTGGGTGTCTTTTCTTTATGCGTTAAAAAGCCCACCTATTTCAGTAGGTGGGCTTTATCTTTATTACACAATACCAAAGTATACTCTCTTTTTCTCGTAAACTTAATGCAATTATACATATTCAGCAAAATTACACCAAATAAATATTATATGTAGTAAAATATAATTCGTGGACACGTTCTATAAAGCAGATTCTCCGATTAGAAGGCGTAACACATCTCAACCATATAGATGTGGCGTTTCTTTAATCTAGCCAAACAAACGATCTCGATTCTCTTGTATTTGTACACTAACAATCTGGTGAAAATAAATGATTCTGTTTTATAGGTCGTGTTTACTTGATGTCCAATACATATTATTAAAAGTGGTTCTGGTGCAAAAAGATGATAAATAAAAAAAGAATCAAGGATTCCTAACGGAATCACCTGTTAAGCAGTTAATCCAAACAGCTGGTTGATAAAAACATTCTGATTTTGGACAGACTGGTCCTGCAAATCAATTTGTTCTTTTTTGACCATATGCATGGCCTCAACACCACTCAATATAGATGCTGATGTTTTGTATGATTTAAATCCCAACATAGAGCGTATACGTTTTTTAATAAAACGATGATCTTGTTCTACTATGTTATTTAAATATTTTATCCTTCGGATTTTGGTGCCTATTGATATCCTTTTTTCTTTCTTCAACTGTTCGATTGCAATTGGATAAGCAGGGTTCTTATCAACCGTGATGACACGAGGTTTTGAGACATGAAAAGACCGCAAGGCTTTCTTGAATAATCGCTTTGCAGCCTTATGATTTCTAGATTTACTCAAATAAAAGTCAATCGTGTTTCCTTCCGAATCAACGGCACGATATAAATACATCCATTGTCCTTTTACTTTTATATATGTTTCGTCCACTCTCCATGAGTTATTCGTTTGTTTGAGATGACGTCGAATTCGTTTATCAAACTCCGGCCCATATTGATGTACCCATCGCATAATAGTTGTATGAGCCAGGAATAACCCTCGCTCCTCCATCATTTCCACCAAATCACGAAAGCTTAAGTTGTACCGTAGGTACCAACGTACAGTTAACAAGATGATGTCTGGTTGATAATGTTTCCACTTAAATAAATTTTCCTTTTCCATACTGATCACACACCTTTTATAGAGTAGTACTATCAGTATTTCCAAGTTTGATAGACCATTTTCATATACTTCAAAGTTTTTGCACCAGAACCCTTTTAATTATACACCTATGATTCTACAGAAAGAATAACGTATTTTTTCATTTTAGGGGGCTTTTCTTTTTCTTAGCTTGATAGCGATGTGGCGGTACCCCTAGTGGCTAATTACCATAAGGACTTATTTTTGAAATTTGCTATTTTTTAGAAAGTATGTTAATTTAAGAAAGACCTATTTTTGTTCGGTTTGAGATTGAGAATAAATTTTGTTTTTCGTCTAAGGTATTTGAGCAAGAGTAGTAACATATGTGTGGGTATCCACACTAGGAGGCAACAATTATGGAACAAGGTAAAGTAAAATGGTTTAATGCAGACAAAGGTTTTGGATTCATCGAGCGTGAAGGTGGAGAAGACGTATTCGTACATTTCTCAGCTATCCAAATCGACGGTTTCAAATCTTTAGACGAAGGACAAAGTGTAACGTTTGAAGTAGAACAAGGACAACGTGGTCCACAAGCTACTAATGTTCAAAAAGCTTAATATTAGCTGATGAAAGACCCTCTTGTAGGGTCTTTTTTTGATTTTGTTACAATATTCCGAATACAACTTTTTTAAGGGGATTTGGGGTGCTTAACTTTTAATGAAAAAGAAGATGTTAGAAATCATAATTTTAGCATTATGGGCTTTTTCTTTTGGTTATCTTGCAATTATATTAGGAATACCAAAAAACGGATTATATATAGTCGTAGGATTTCCAATCTTATTTGTTGGTGGACTTTTGATTGTGCATCTATTTCAAAATAAGAATGAAAATGGAAAATAACCTTGTTTGATTGTATATCTCATACACGTCAAGTTAACATAACGCATCATTATCGGTAGCAAGGAAAAGGGAGGAACCCTACTCTCACAAGGGAACCTTCTTTTTTTTCTATGGATCTATGCATTTTTTTATACATTCCTATCCTGGTGCGGTTTTAGGGTTCTTGTTTGTTACTGGATTATCCGAAAAATTGTATAAAATCTTGCATGCTCTTAGCTTGGTGTTTTTCCGAAATGCTGGCGGTACCCCAGTATGTATTACATAGCAAGTGTAGAGATTGCTTGTTTGTAGATTAGTTGTTGTTTACCATGAATCATCATTAGGACGGTAAATTTATCTGTTGCAAGGATCTGCCCACGTAATGGAACGCCATTCTTTAAAAACAAAGTAACTTCCCCTTTTTTCTCTTTCAATTGTTCATACATATCTTCTTGTAAATTAAACATGAAATGCGCCCCCTGGTTTGTTTGTATTTATTTTTCTTCTAATACCTGAAGCTTTTCACTGTTGGATATTTGTGATTCCCATTCACTTTCTATTTTTCTAAACCATTTTCCTATTTTGCTTAGATAATATCTTTTTACTTCACCATAAGGAATCCGAATTTCACGTTCCTGTATTTGATTCATCACTTCATGAAGAATCTCATCATGTTCATACTTTCTAGGTTTTCTTTGATATGTTTTTACAAACTGTGTATATTCTCTACGTAACCAATTAGAAATATGTTCTTTTTGTTTTTGTTTGAGATGTGACCATTTTTTATTTGTTTGAAGGAATTTTTCATTTACTTTTATATGGTTTTTCATCTTCATTCAGCCCTTTTATTTTCAGAACGAATATATAAATATCGTAACATCAAAGATATATATGTCGCAAAAGTTAAATGTAGACTAGTTCGTTGTGTTGTTATTTTTTATAATAAATACGGTACGTGAAATTATTTTATTGATCTTTAAAAAAGCCCCTTTTAAGGAGCCACTTATTTTACAAGGTACTGTTTTACTTCTTTTATTAATAGTTCCGCACCTTCTGGACTTAATGTTATCTTACCATTTGCTAATGCTATGTTATGATTTGACACCTCTCCTGTTAATGCACAAACACGACCCGGCTGATACTTCTGTAAAACAATATCTTCACCTTCTACAAAGATCTCTAATGGTGATTTTTCTTTAATACCTAGCGTATTTCTAAGTTCCTTTGGAATTACCACACGCCCTAATTCATCTATTTTTCTAGTTACTCCGGTTGCTTTCATCTAATATCTTTCCCCATTTCATTATCAATTGTACCCAAGTTATTCTTTACTATTGTAACAAGCTTTTCCCATACATGAAAATTTATTTGCATTTACAAAAGAACAAGTAAAATAAATAGAGGATTTTTGGCACGATAACAAGATAAGTAATTGAAATGAAGCAATTCGTCAGCTCGTAGAGAAAGCGTTAAGTCTTAAATAATGACTATCCTTTTTATTCCCCCTAAAAACCCAAAAAAACACATGTAAAGTCCTTATCTGCCTTTTCATATGTTTTTAAAATGAACAAGACCTATTGCATTAACTTGTCCATCGAAACACAAAATAAACAAATCTGAAGAGTCGTTTTTAAATTAAACCTTATTTTTTTAATACATACTTTAATCCTCTCATTTTCTGTTACTAGTGTAACCAAATATATTACTCTATTAGGCTTTGAATTATTGGTAAGAAATGCTAAAGTTAAATAAGTTAAAAAAATATACAAAGTGAGGCGATATTTTTGAAAAAGCTCAGTTTATTACTAACGGCATTTCTAATGATTGCTGCATTATTTATCCCTAATCTTGCAAGTGCTAAATCTTTCCCTGATGGTACATTTGGTGCAGACGTAAAAGTAACAAGTGAGCAGTCTGCTGCATTCTTGGCTCGCGTATTAGAACCAAGCTTCCGTCCTCCCCTTCCTCAACCAGAGGGCAATTTAGAAGTTCATTATATTGATGTAGGACAAGGTGATGCAACGTTTATAAAATCTCCAAGTGGAGAAACAATCCTCATTGACGGAGGAAACAATGGCAAAGGTAAGGTAGTGGCAAATTATCTAAAAGGACTAGAATTCCAAACCATTGATTATATGATTGCTACACACCCTGATGCTGATCATGTAGGTGGATTAGATGAAGTCCTAAATTCTATGAACGTAAAAAATGTGTATGCACCTAAAGTAAGCCATACTACCCAAACATTTAAAGACTTTTTAACTGCGGTAGCCAACAAAGGATTAACAATTAAAGAAGCAAAATCTGGTTTAAATTTACCAATCAATGGTTTAGACTCACAATTCTTAGCCCCTGTTAAAGAATATGGTGATGACTTAAACGAATGGAGCGCTGTATTAAAAGTAACGCACGGCAGCAAATCATTCTTATTTACTGGTGATGCTGAAGCAAAAAGCGAAAAAGATATGATTGCAGCACATGGTTCAAACCTAAAATCTGATGTATTAAAACCAGGTCACCATGGAAGCAAGACTTCTTCTTCTCAGCCATTTTTAGATGCAGTTAAACCAAATATCGCTGTTATCAGTGCAGGTGCAGGTAACAGATATGGACATCCTACACAAGAAACGTTAGCCAAGTTATCTTCAATGTCTGTTAAGGTATATAGAACTGATTTAAATGGAACTGTAGTTATTAATAGTGATGGTTCAGATATTTCAGTAAGAACGGAGAGATAACGATGCAAAGAGGTATTATTGACCGTTTTGAAGGAGCATTAGCAGTTATTGAAATCAATAACATAACAATTGATGTACCCAGATCCAAACTTCCTTCTAATGTAAAAGAAGGGGACGTTCTTATAATTGAAAATGATACGTATACAATTGATAATCATGAAACAGATAAAAGAAGATGTGAAATTCAAAATTTAATGGATAAGCTATTTGAATAATAGATTTTCAAAGTCAGCTCAATATAAGCTGGCTTTTTCCATTGCTATTATAAACAAGATCCGCCACTTGCATCGATTAATTCCCCAGTTATCCAGCGACTGTTTGATGAAGCAAGAAAAGCTACAATATCAGTTATATCTTTAGGCTCCATCTATTAAAGGTCGAAAAACTTGCAGCATATTTCTGTCCATCTTGATTTCCCAATGTTCCAGCATTCATTTCTGCATTAATTATGCCAGGAAGAATGGCGTTTACCGTAATACCGCGGTAACCAATTTTGTTGTGCTAAAGTATGAGTGCGTCTATTAATTGCCCCCTTAGATATACTGTAAGCAAAAACACTTGTCGAGGTGACACATGTAACAAACGATGAAATATTGATGATCCGTCCTCCATCTTTTAATCGTGGTAAAGCCTGTTGGATAATAAGAAATGGAGCCTTAACATTAATATTCATAATCTCATCAAAAGACTCTTCTGTGGATTCTTCTAATGTTAAAATCCGCCCGATTCCAGCATTATTTACAAGAATATCAACCGTATTATCGCCTATATGTTTTTGAAGGGATTTCTCCATCATTGGATACAATTTATTGATACCGTTAAGAGTGCTTAAATCCGCACTAATTATGAATGCGGAACCACCATCTTTTTTAATTTTATGCACCACTTCTTCTGCTTCTTCTTTTTCCATAGTGAACTACGACCAACGCACCATCCTGTGCCAAATTTATCGCAATATTTCGCACTATCCCCCTACTTGCACCAGTTACTAACGCGACTTTTCCCTTTAATGTATTCATTTCTTCAGCCCCTTGTTTAAAACTCATCCTAGTTATATCACAAGATGACCTTTGAAATGTTGCGCTCTTATTTGGCATCCATAAAACAGCAAAAAAAACATCTCATAAGAGTCGGCCTTTTCACTTCACACATACATTGGCTTTACAGCCCTTTTCGAACGAGAAAGCCCATTGCCTTTAGGAATGGGATGAAAGTGAGGTTGGATAAGGAGTACCACTAAAAATCACAAGGTTTGTGGTACTTTAAGTATCCAAAGTGTTGGTATCTTTTATTTTTCATCCTTTTTGTTGCAGTTAATTGAACAAACTAACACAATGTAACTATGATAAATGATTATAGAAGAACTAAAACAACCGTATCATTCATTAACTATCATTTTGTGTTTTGTCCACGATACAGAAGAAAGATTTTTCTAAATACAAAAGTAGAAGAATGCTTCAAAATGTTGGTTCAAGAAATATGTAATGAACTGGATATTGTTATTATCGCAATGGAATGTGAAAAAGACCACGTTCACTTGTTTTTAAATACACTGCCAACACTTAGTCCCGCCGATACAATGGCAAAAATTAAAGGAGTGACATCAAAGTGTTTGAGAGAAGAATTTCCCCATCTCATGCACCTGCCAAGTCTATGGACACGTTCCTATTTTATTTCTACTGCTGGAAATGTATCAAGTGAGACAATAAAACATTATGTTGAAAATCAAAAAACAAGGGGGTGAAACTTATGTCTCAAACCATAACAGTTAAAGTTAAATTGCTTCCAACAAAAGAACAAATCTGTTTATTGGAACAAAGTAGCCACGAATATATCAAAGTCATTAATGAACTTGTATCTGAAATGGTTGAAGCAAAGAAAAGCACTAAGAAAAGTACAAAAGATGTTCTTGCTAACCTACTAAGTGCGGTTAAGAATCAAGCGATTAAAGATGCGAAAAATGTGTTTTCTACAAAGGTGAAAAAAAGTAAATACCAAATCGTTCCGATTTTAAAGAAACTCGTTTGCGTATGGAATAACCAAAATTATTCATTTGACTTCACACACATCTCAATTCCGTTTAGCACATTGTTTTAGCTCCTTTTATCAGAAAAAAATGATTCATCCTCCACCTTCACTCCGCGCTTAGAGGAGGGGATCTTCTCGTTCACAAAATAAAAAGAGGGACAAATGCCCCTCTTACAATTACATATCACTATTTCACAAGGTTAAATAATACCTTTTAATATCAATCCTAAAACTGACATAACTATCGCACTAATAATGATTCGCAAAATCCAGGTTGTGTTTGTACTTATTTTTTCTAATTGCTTATTGATTGTAGCTATGTCTTTCTCATTAATAGTTGTACGCTTCTCTAAATTACGAATATCTCTCATGATTTCTTTTTGTTCCGTTTTTAGACTGTCAATTTTAGCGTATACATCTTCCATATATTCACACCCTCTGTTCATCTTAATAGAGAAATCTATATGTATATTATGAGACAACCCTCTTAACTGTGAATGCATTCCACATATTCACACGCCAAATCCTTTGGTAAAACCTAATTGAATTACTTACATCTTTCCGTGCTTACATATTAAAATCATTAGTAGGATAATCCGCAGTCTTGCAAGTTCTTTTTCACAATCTGGGCCTCTTCTCCTATCCATATTTAGCTACTCCACTGTATTTCCTAAAACACTCATATATTTATCTACATATAAATATATGAGTGTTTAAATCTTTGCTTATATGTGATTTAGATAAGTCGGAATTAGAAGAGGAATCCTTAGTGATTCCTTTTTCTATTTGATATGAAAAAAGAACGGATTTTTCTACTTTAATTACGTCTTCCAATCCTAGTATCTAGAACACTCTTTATATGCTGTTTCGAAATGGTTCTTATTTTCCTCTGAGTTATATCTCCATTTATATTTTGCCAATCCGAATTATTAAGGTCATACTCACAATCTAACATCCTCTTTTTCTCCAACGTTAAATTAGATGTACAGTGGTGCTTTATGTTTAAAAGCAAAAAATGATTCTATTTTGTTTATGGTTATTTGTTACTTTAAATGTTGTTGAATTTACTATTAGTTATAATCAAAGAGATTATAGACCTACTACAGGCAATGAGGTGTTAATCTCTAAAACATTGCGAATAACATTACTAGATGTCACTGAAGGAATATTTTGTTATTTCAGGTGCAATTTTCATATATCAATTCACAAAAAAATCACCGAACGAAAATGCATCTTTGTAGGTGCTTTTTTTCGGTGAACTATTGATAAATGAAATCCACATAAATCTTCACTAAATGTGACTATAGTCCCTTATTATTTCTTGAAATAATATGACACTTCCAAATTCAACATTTATGACTACTTTCTAATGCTTCTCTTATTACTGATTGCTTTACAAAAAAACTGAAGGAACATTATCAGAGAAGTTTTGGTATATATGTAAAACTACTATATTTCCAAAGAACGTGTATAAACTGTGACAAACAAAAGATATAGTGTTAAAGTACAAGTAAAATACACGATAGAAATACGCCTTATATTTACTTTCTAATTACGTATACTGGAAATCAGAAAATTTACTATCACCACAACAGATCCCTACTCACTAATAATAACAATACAAATGTTATTATTGCTAACAGTGAACGTACTACACGTAAATAAAAAATTATATAAAGATATTTTCGCTACCTACTTGACAGAGAGTTGATCATCCATCAACAACAGCTCTTTTCTAATACGTATATTTATACTTTATTAGCTTTATTTTTTTCTATATGTCCATATAAAATATCTCCTAGCTGTTGTACTGTTATTTCTTCCTTCTCGTAACTCTCTGTAGTTTGTAATAGAAACTCTAAATCAATTATTTCTTTCAAGATTTTATAAATAGAAAAAAAGCTTTATTTTCTACGTGTATATCCAAATCCATTAAAGCTGAAATAAGTTTTAAATTTTCTCTATCTGCTTCTATCATTTTAATTATGAGTTCTTTTAATACCTTTTCCTGCCACACTATAAACAACTCCTTCAGATATTAATCTAAATAACTACTTCAGAATAACCTTATTAAATTTACTGCCATTTACTTATTATCTTTCAATTGCTAAAGAATATTATAATCAATACTCTTGATAACTTATTTCTTTTTATATTATCCCTCAATATATTAAATTACTACTATGTTCTTTTTTTAAAAGTATACATCCTCTTCTTGACTTAAGTATAACAAAGATAATCAAAAAATAATTAATTAGATTTTGAAAATGAAAAATAAAACTATTTATGGAAAATTAAAGACATAATTTATGAATAAAGAAAAGGGTTCTTCTGTAAATAATTACAGAAGAAAACGATTAATAGCAGATTACCGAGCGGATTCGAATTTAATGCCATAAGTCTCCAAACAATTGATCGATGAATTCTTCTGATTTTGAACAAACTGGACCCTTAAATTTATCATTTTCCGACAGAAGACTCCTTCCTCAAAAATGTGAAGGTGTGAAACACCAATTTTAGGTGGGAGATGAATGTCGGTAGGCGTAAGCCTACTTATTTTGTATACTATTAAGAAGAATGCTAGAAAGTGAGGCGCAATCAATGTTAATAAATAAAGCATATAAATTTCGTATTTACCCGAATAAAAGACAAGAAATCTTAATTGCGAAAACGATTGATTGTAGTCGATTTGTGTTCAATCGGTTCCTTACTATGTGGAACAATACTTACAAAGAAACAGGGAAAGGATTAACATATAATTCTTGCTCTGCCGAGCTCACTCAATTAAAAAAACAGAATGATACGATATGGTTAAAAGAAGTAGATAGTATTGCGCTTCAATCTACATTAAAAAATCTGGCAGATGCTTTTTCACGCTTTTTCAAGAAATAGAATGATCCTCCACGATTCAAGTCCAAACGAAATAAAATCCAATCTTACACAACGAAAGAAACAAATAAAAATATCGCTGTGATAGGTAATCGAATAAAACTACCTAAAATCGGACTTGTGAGGTTTGCAAAGAGCCGTGAGGTAACGGGACGTATTCTAAATGCTACCATTAGACGGAATCCAAGTGGTAAATACTTTGTATCTTTGCTAGTTGAGACAGAAGTAAAAGAATTATCGAAAACAGGATCTTCTGTTGGGATTGATATGGGATTAAAGGATTTTGCTATTCTTTCAAATGGCACTACATACAAAAACCCTAAATTCTTTCGTACATTAGAAAAAAAATTAGCGGAAGCACAACGCATCCTTTCCAGAAGAACGAAAGGTTCTTCGAACTGGAGTAAACAACGTGTGAAAGTGGCACGAGTCCATGAACATATTACTAATGCAAGAAAAGATTACTTGGATAAAATCTCTACCGAAATCATCAAAAACCACGATGTAATTGGTATTGAGGATCTACAAGTAAGCAATATGCTAAAAAACGGGAAACTTGCCAAAGCAATCAGTGAAGTATCTTGGTCATAATTTCAAAATATGTTGGAATACAAAGCAAAATGGTACAGGAAGCAAGTTGTAGTTGTCTCAAAAATATTTACTGCTAGTCAGCTATGTTCGAGTTGTGGTTACCAAAATAAAGATATTAAAAGTATAAATCTTCGTGAGTGTCATTTTCCTCCTCGTGGCACACATCACGATAGAGATATTAACACAGGACTAAATCTTAGAAACTACGGTGATAACCTAGTTAAGTTTCTATACTTAGAAATCTCCCGCTTCAAACATTCCGTTAGAACGTTAAGTAGTGAGTGGTTCAAATACAGTTTTGAAATACACTTATATCTCATTACATTACCAAGGATAATACTAATCTATCTTATTCAAAAAACATTTGAAATAAAAAAAGATGCTCGAAAGCATCTCACTGACTAAAAAATTATAATATTTTCAAATTAATATAAATCCAAGTATTTACCAATGTTATTTTTTAGAGCATTCTCATAAATCTCATATGCACATGAAATATCCTCAATAGCCATTCCCATGGGGTTTAGGATAATTAATTCATCCTTATGTTCTCTCCCTGCTTTTAATCCAGTAATAATATCCCCTAATTCAGCATGTAGCATCTCTTTAGAAAATTTACCTTCTAAAACCAATTGATTTATTACTTTTTTTCTCTATTTGCTTGATCCCAATCATCTACAATTACCTTATCCGCTTGTATAAATAATTCACTTTCTAAATCCATAATAGATACATTACTAATAAATGTTCCTTTTTGAATCCACTCTGCTTTAATATATGGCTTATTCGCTACTGTACATGTAACTAATACTTCTGCTTTTTCAACAGCATCCTGAACTTTATCGGCAACCCGAAATGATATATTTTTATATTTTGACTGAAACTCTTTTATTAGTTCTTGTGCTTTATTTAGCTCCACATCGTATAGTACAACATTCTTAATACTTTTGAAATTTTCTAACATAGACATTACATGCATTTTAGCAATCAAGCCACAACCAACAATAGATAGATTTCTAAAGTCTTTATTGGCTAAATGTCTCGTAGCAACTACAGAAACAGCTGCTGTTCTCATTGCACTTATAGAACTTCCCTCTAAAATAGCAATCGGGAAATTTGTTTGAGGATCATTTAAAACAATTAATGCACTTGCCCGTTCCATGTTTCTCAAAGATGGATTATCATGCTTACTTCCAATCCATTTAATACCAGAGATAGACGGCTCACCTAAATGTGCAGGCATAGCGATAATCCTATCAGCAATATGTTCATCTTTTTTGTTAGTTTTTAAGTATGGTTTCAGTGGTTGACTAAAATCCTTACGAGAGTGTAGGATTAATGCACGTTCTACGCCCTTAATATAAATATCAGAACTATTTTCTTCTAACTTATGAACATCTGCTCTACTAAGATAAAGAATTTTCGGCTCAACAGCTTTATTAGTCATTCATATCACCCTTTATTGTATTTTCATATATTACTAATATTATAAGTACTAGTCAATCTGTAATACTTCTCTCCATTATGTTTAATTTTTGATATACAGTATCTATTTCCTTATGAATATCCTTCTCAACAGACATTAGCTCTTCCAATTTCAATTGAAGGGTAGGTATAATTTGTTGAGGATCTTTATTCTTTAAATTTGCCTGCATTATAATAAAAGAAATTTTCCGTGTAATGCTAAGGGAATATCCCAAATAATTAATCAACTTTTCCATATCAAGAGAAACTATATGGTGATATTTATTTAAGTAATATAGCATCCCTTCTCTACTATAAAGAAAACAAGTATTAAATCTACGAATTAAAAAATTCCAATTATCCTGTATACTTTCTTGTCTACTCATTGCATTTGAAAATACTTGATCTATCTCCATATATAGTTTAGAAATTGCTGTTGTCCCTGTATAATAACTAACACCGTCGAATTGAAAATGCCCCTGTAAATACTGAGATAATTTCAATAAAAACTCATATTTCAAACATTTTATCATTTCATCATTAAAATTATTAATTCGTGCAGTTTCTATATTTAACTTAATAACTTCGCCTGCTTGTTTAATCTTTTTAGACTGAATAGAATTATTAATTAAGTCAATAGGTATCGGACCATGATAACCAAAATATTGATCTTTAACATGAACATTTTCGTTCTCTACTCCTACTATGTTCAAATAATGATAATCATGAACTGGTGGAAAGGTTGGATACATAGTTGAAAGAACCTTAACATCTACGCATAATAAAAATGATTCAGTATTATTATGAAGAAACTCTCTTAATTTATGAGGAGCTACCTTAGATTTACTAGTGCCAATATAATTTTGCAACCATCCAAGAGTATTAGGCTGTTCCGCCTCAAGCTCAAAAGTAATATCTAAACTAGGATTACTATATACATATCCAAAATTTAAATGCTTTAAAATTAATGGCTCTAAACCAAATTGCTCCAATAACAAAGACATACTATTCCAATAACAATTGACACCTCTTCTCAAATAGCTATACCTTTCATTAAGCATCTCATAAAACTTCCTTTGCGTTTTCACTAAACTCAAAAAGAACATTTACAGGAGAGCATACTAATTTCCCTGGATGTCTTGATAATTCAGACGTCTTAATGTTCCTTACTGCAAACATTCGCTGTAACCACCGATCATTTCCATCGTATTTTGGAGTAAAACCTGTCCGAGCATGAATAGCTTTTTTATTATCCACAACTAATAATTCACCTGGTTTAAGAGCGACTTGTATACAGTTCTCTAACAATTGCTTTTTCAAATATTCTAGCGCCCACTTAGCCATAGGTGTTTGAGGTTCCATTAGATAAAAATCTATGCAAATATCCGGATCTAATAAAGGTCCACTTAACACAGGTATAGTAGTATGATAACTGTCTTCATCCCCATTTTCTAAAAATGATGATGGTGCATTAATTTTATATAAAGGTTTTCTTAATATCTCTATTACATCATTAGATAAGTTAAATAAAACTTTTCGGATTGAGGAAGTAATTGTCTTTGCCTTAGCTTCTTTATCAGATTTTACACAGTATAAAGCTAAAAAGTCAGGTTTATATGGATGAAACCCATCTTCAGTATGGAACTCTAAGATATCAGATCCTGTATTCTCTTGCTTTTTTTCTTGTCCTTTTACCGGGCAAATATTTTGAACTAATAACCCCTGTTTTTCATCTTCATATGCAAGTGGTTCCCCTAAACAAAGCATAAATAAAAATAAGATATACTCACTAATGGCCGTTTGCTTATCTTCACTTAACTGACCCTTTACTGGTGTATTCGGAAGAATTGGATCTGTTGGTAAATTAGAGAATTTTAAAGTCCCAAATAAATTAGAAAACCTTTTAAATGTAACTAATTCCTTTAAAATACGTATAGGTAACTTACTTTTAATAATATCTAATTCGTTTAATAATTTATCATCCATCTTGGTTATATCAAGTAATGGAAGCTCATTAATTAAATGCTTTAATTGTTTCTTCTCCTCCTCGGTTAAATGCACTTCCCAATTACTGGAATAATTAGTCATAAAACTCATCTCCTTCCTTTCCTATGCCGATCCTTAATTCCCGAGCCTTTTGTTGAAAAAAACTATTAATAGAATATGGTTTAAATTCATCTATAAAGTTCTCAAAATTCGAAAAACTAAGGCTGTTACTTGCAGTTTTAGCAATACAAAAAATATTTCCTTTTGTAATTTTCCATTTGATAGTCCCATTTAAACTTTTATTAAAAGCTCTTATACTTTCATCTAAGCAGGACTTAAGAGGACTAAACCATCCTCCACCTACTACTAGATTAGTCCATTCTCTATCAATATAGGACTTTACTCTTAGTTCATCTCTAGTTAATACCATTTCTTCTAATAATAAATGAGATTGATGTATTAACATTGCTGCTGGAGCTTCTCGAATTTCTGGATTCTTAACACCAAAACAACTATCTTCTAAACCTGCATATCTTCCAATTTTATAATCCGATAAGAGATCATTTAATAAAATCACTATCTCCTTTAAACTCCTCTTATCATTATTAATCTTAAACGGAATACCATTTTTGAACGTTATATCTAGGTATAGAATTTCTTTTTCTTCTATTTTATTTGTCCACTCAAATACGTTATCTCTAATTTCTAACTCAGTATACTCTAAAGTATCATTCTCTATAACTCTGCACCATAAGTTCTCGTCAATAGAATATTTAGATGTGGTAGGGAAATCGATACCTAATTCTTTCTTCAATATTCTCGCTTTATCTTCACGTGTAGTATATTCTCCTATAGCCGGACAAAATATATTAACATTTGGATAATTGGCCATTATAGAAAGGTTAAATCTCATAGCAGAATTCTGATATGGTGTTGAATTATGAACAATTAGTGATCCTCCAATATCTTTAGCATACTCACATGCCAATTTAGCAAGTAACGGACGTGTGTAGCTAGAAGAAATAGGGAAATGGTTGTTATATAAAGCTTTGGCCATTATCCCATGTGATATATAGCTATTACACAAATCTTCTGAAGCATCAATAATATGAAGTTTCAATTCTAATTTTCGAGATAATTCCATAATTTCATCAGAAATGTTTTGTCCAACATCAATTAAAACGGCATGTATATCCATATCGTATTTTTTCAATTCATAAGCTGTATAAAAACTATCTAGTCCACCAGAAAACAAGAGTACAGCTTTTTCATTTTTAAAAGGCAATAGTTCTTGGAATTGACCATATATTTTACTCATATAAATTAGTCCCTATTTCATTTTTTGCGATTAATTTATTGTTAAAATATCTTATATTACGAGGAATATTCAATCCCCTTCCAAATTCTATAATCCATTTAGCAAATACTGTGGTGACAATTTCTGAATTTCTATAAAAGTCGAAGTTAACACTGAACCATTCTTTGATTACATCCGGAACTGCATCTTTTGGAGAATTTAAGATACGTATCTCAAGGTCTGTAATATCATCTAATAACATACTTAGATTTTCTTTGATTTTCATAATATCCAACTCAATTTTAAAATCTTTAAATGTAATTGCTCTAGCCTTTAAAAGGTACTCAAATAAAATATAATTTGTTAGACAGTCAAAACTTTTTTCAGGATCATCAGCATAGCTATAACGAAATAGTCTTTCCACAAGAAATATCTCTTTTGCTAGTTTATCAATATAAGAGTCCTTATTTAATAAATACAAATATGCTGATATATCTACTCTAACTTCTTCAAATGAACTTCCTAGCAGTGAACTTTTTTCTTTAAAGAATACATTTAAAGGTAATACTCCTTTGTAATGATAGTAATCATGTAAGTACGAAAGTAGCATTCTTGCCGTATAAATATCATTAAGATTAGCTTTAAATATTGATAGAGGTGTTTTTAAGACCTCTTCACTAATAGGTTTAGTAATCTGATGGAACACTTGTAAGTACTTGTTTATAAAGAACAAAGAAAATTTATCTTGTTCTATGCTACTATTTGTTACAATTGCTTCTGGGAAAAAGCTAAATACATTAGCTTCTAAAATACCCTTCGTTCCCAAGATTAATTCTACGCCCATAAAAGTATCAAATGGTAACTCTTCTCTTAAATGTGTGATAGCTTCTGGTTCATTCCGATAATAAAAGCATGCTTCAAAATTAATAATTTTATTTTTTTTCACAGGGAAAAAGAACATACCAAATTCTTTATTCTCAATTTTATTGTATTTCCCAAAAGTAAAATCAAATTTGGGTGTATTATTAATACCAGATTCTTTCCATGCAATCAAATCTTTTATAATTGCTTTTACTAAGCCTTCATCAAAATGGATCTTTAACTTTTCTAAAATGAGTATAATACGTTCAATAATTTCTTCACAATATGAATCTTCTTTATTAATTTGACCTAAATAATTTTGATGTACTCTTAATTTTTCAACTTCTAAAACTAACTCTTCTGCACTGTTATACCATAACAAATTTTTCAAATTATCCATATCACTTGAAATTAACATAAACTACCTCCTATTTAATAATTGTGTTATCGAACTAATTGAATTGAAGTTTTCAAATGAAATTTCAGACTCCATGAATTGAACCTGTTGTACATTTTCTAAATAAGTAATTAACTCCATAATTTTTAAAGAATTAAGTATACCTGTCCCTATTAAATCTAGATCATGTGGGATACTTTCAATACTTCCATCCTGTAATAATTCTCTTTTTATATAATCTTCTAATTCCGTTTCCAGCATGCACTTTATTCCTCCGTATATCCCATTAGTTTCTTTCGATCAATTTTGCCAGTACTAGTTTTAGGTAATTTATGCTCTGTAAAAATAAACTTACTAGGAATTGCATAAGCATCTAAAAACTCAGAGCAATACTCTCTAATATCTAAGGAATTTAAAGTTGCTTTAGAATGAATATAACAAGTAAGACCATCATTGTTCATTACAATAAACACCTCATCTATAAGATTATGTTTAGAAATTACATTCCTGACTTCTGAAAGATAAACCCTTTTCCCTTGAATCTTAACCATGTCGTCCATACGGCCCATGTAATAATACAGACCATTTTCATTTTTAACCAAATCACCAGTTGGAAAGTATTTTAAGTTATTTGAATCATTCATTTTAAAGGTCTCATTGTCTGTTTTATTCAAATACCCTTTTAACATCGTCGAAGAATGCACATATAACTCTCCAACTTCTCCTTCACCACATGGTAGCAAATCAGCATCTAAAACCTGTAATTGTACATGTTTTAATGGTCTGCCAATAGGAAGAATTTTTAATGCCTCTATGTCTTGAGGAAACAAATAAGATAATGCCTCATTAACCTCTGTATTACCATAAAAATTCACAATATTAGCATTTTCAAAACAATTTCTAACCAATTTCACATCGCCGAAAGGTAAAGCTTCACCCGCTAATCCCAAAAAACGAACAGAAGTATAATTTTTGATTTTTTCATTTAGAAGCAATTTAATTGATGAAGGAACCAAATGCAAAATGTTAATTTTTTCCTCTTCAATCAATTGATTCATATATCGCGGATTATTCCTCTTTTCACTTGAAGGAAGTACACAGCAACCACCTACAGCAAAAGGGATAAATAAAGAGAATATAGACATGTCAAAATATAAAGGCGCATGACATAAAAATTTATCCGCATTTGTGGCTCCAACAAACTCGCTTCCCCAGCTAATAAAGGCACGAAAACTTTCTCTTGCTAAAATTACCCCTTTTTTCATACCTGTCGAACCTGAAGTGAAAAATATAAAAGATTCAAGACTATCATCTATTCTACCAACATCAACATTTGATTCCATAGACTTAACATATGCTAGATCAAACAAATTTTGTTGAGGTTTACATAGATCCAATGAGAATAATAATAGGTCTTCTACAAAATTCAATTTAGAATCTATAGCATTTTTTTTGTTAACTATACAGCATTTTATTTGAGCGCTTTTAATACTATCTTCAAAGATTTTCACTTGTTCATCTGGATTTAGCGGCACACTTACAGCCCCTATTTTTAGTGCTGCTATATAAGTTATTACGTTGTGTATTGGATTTGTACTTAAAATTCCAATTCTTTCTCCAACGGTAATACCTTTTGACAATAGAGCATTGGCCAATTGACCAGATACATTATCAATTTCTTTATACAAATAATTTTCTGTATCTGTTTTATAAGCTATTTTATCTTTATATTTTTCAATCGTATTATTAAGCATTGTTTTAAGGCATACTTTCAAAGCATCTCCCCCTTTTAATACCTATATATATCCTCTCACGAAGTTTTAATTTTCAGAATAAAACCAATGTTAAATTCACATTAGTTTGTAATAAAATTAAAAAACATATTTGTTAAGTAACGTTAAACTAACCCCTCTTATACAAATACGATATGTAGAAATGTAAGGGCTTGTATTACAATTAAAGAAACTATTTTATGGAGTTGATTTTTATGTCAAATGAAAAAACAGTAGTAAGCTCTAATTCCCCATTTGAAGACTTTTTAGGATCTTCTAGGGCAATTAAAAAAGGAAATATCATTGTAGTTGCAGGCACAGCCCCCTTAAATGCTAATGGAGAGACCACAACCTCTGATGTTTATGAACAAACAAAAAGTTGTATTAATGTAATCAAAAGTTCTTTAGAAAAAATGGGTTCTTCTTTAGAGGATGTTGTTAGAACAAAAATTTATATTACAGATATGAATAAGTGGCATGAAGCAGCTAAAGCCCATAAAGAATATTTTTCAAAAATCAAACCAGCTTGTACAGTTTTTGAAGTAAATAGATTTATAAAGGAAGAGTGGCTTGTAGAAGTTGAAGCTGACTGTCTGCTATAATACTATCCCACCTAAGCATAGACTTAAGGTGGGAGATTTTTATGGATTGTCCACGAAAAAATCAACTCAAGTTGGTTCACAAAATTCCCTTGCAGCAATCCCTTTGTTCCATTTGCAAATGTATTTGAATCTACTTTATATAAAATCTTTCAGTCGGATTATTAGTGTTTGAAAGTTTTCTCTTAGCTCTGTACACCTCTCATTTACAAGTCTTCCTCAAAATCACTATTCTACGTGATTTTGAATAGGATCTTCAGTTTAGAAAAGAAACTTTTATTAATAATCACTTTATAAATATATAAATTCAAACACATTATTTTGTATCAAATATATCCTTAAGTAAGGCATTTAATAATGTATAACTTATCATAGGTTTTTCCTTTGTCAGAAATTTAAATAAGGAAGCAACTTTAATTGTTTTCATACATTAATTAGCATTTATAACTCTTTTTGTCGAATTTGATGATAAGGATACACTTTTTTAATCATGGTAAAAATTCAAGATTTAACTAATCATTTTAGTTCGGCTGAAAACTTACCTTACCTCCATTTGATAATAAATTAAATCCAAAAAGGTTTAATAGTAACTTTCATCCCACTTTTATCACCGAATTATGACTTTCACAGTACTCGAAGTGGAAATTAAACTCGCTTAAAAAATCATAATAGTCATATATAATAATATAAATTTAAGTTCAAAAATATTACTATCATTCAAAAAAAATAGTCAAATTAGAAGGATATAATTCAACCTAAGGAGAATAGTATCTAAAAGGTTTAAAAATTCAAAAATTAATTTTATACATACGTAAGAGACATGTAGAATTCTTCTTATTTTAAATAAGCAATTCTAACACGCCTCTTTTTAATAAGTTATTAAAGCCCTACAAGAAATTCGTTTCCTTTACCAATTAAGGTATAACCAACTCCTTTTCGGTGGACTATAAGATTAAAATTTTTCTGACTAGTATATAATTTTTTTCTGAGCTTATAAATATATTGTCTAACTGTTTCAGTAGTTGTATATTCATCCCAAATAGCAAGTAGGATATCTTCTGTTGTGACAAATTTGTCTCGCATGTTTATAAAGAACATGAGCATTTCATACTCTTTTCCAGCTAAAGGAAAAATTTCACCTGCATTATCTAGATAATGCATATCTACATTCACAAATATACCTGGATAAAGTTCAACAATATTTTTGTTGTGCTGCTTATTTCTATTCAATTGGACAATATGTTTATAAAAATGACTCACGCACTCCTGTATTTGTTGATGAGTATGAATTTCAAAAGACATTGTAGAATTTTTTTTCAAAAGTTCTAATCCTGCCTTATTAGTACTAATATCTTCATCAAATAATATTAATATTGGGATATTTTCTAACTCTTTTTTTATATTTCGAAATTGTTTTACCTCTTCAAAATCTAAGCTTTTTAATCTCCATATTATCCCATCAAAATGGTTTCTTTTATCTTTTAAAATATAATTTAGAGAAGTAATATCTCCCACATGTATAATTTCCCAATTGGGATAGTATGCAGATCTCCGAGCTAACTTTGGTAAAAATAATTCAGGACTAATAACGACAATTTTCATTTCCCATTCCTCCATAATATTTTTTATTTGGTAAAATTAGATATCAAGACTACCTGTGCGATAGAGTAGTCTTTGGAATGAGAAAGTGATACAAAAGCTTCCAACTTTTGTTTCTTAATCGTTTGTTCAGTCGTATTATAGAATTTAAAATACGGTTCGCCCGTCTTCTTCTTAAGTATAACAGCATCTGTAAAACAGAATCCATTACCAATCCCTGTACCTAATGCTTTAAAAAGGGCTTCCTTTGCAGAAAATCTTGCTGCAAAATGTTGGGATGGGTTACTTTTTTTTCTACAATATTCAATTTCTTCTGGAACGAAAATTTTATTTAAAAATTTGAGGTCATATTTTTTTATTGCAGATTGAATCTCAGTAATATCTTGAATATCAATCCCTATACCATATACATTAGGCACGGATAAGATTGAATTTCCCTGTTTCATGGTATACATCGACTCCCGAATAAATTTTTTTATTATTCTAGCTATTTTTCAACTCCATAATATAATTTGCAATGGTAGTAACACTTTCTAAATATGAAGGATCCAACTCTTCCATATCAAATTCAATTTCACATTTCTCTTCAAGAGCTAATAAAAGTTCAATTATACCTGTTGAATCAAGCCCTAGTTCTTCAAAAATATTTGCATCTACTTTCACATCTGCTACAGCAAGTTCTAATTGCTGTGCAAGAATTTCAGTAACTACATCCATTAAATTATTTAGCTTATTCATATACTTAACCCCCGATTATTTAATTTTATTATTAATTAATTCCCAGTAGTTCTTGAGCAACTTCCCGTTTATGAATATTTGTTGATCCTTCCATAAACTCTATCATTCTTCCATCCCTTAGCCATTTTTCTAATAATGGATGGTCAATAATAGCTTCCGATCCTACAACCTGATTAATTCGTCTGGTTACTTCATATACCAAATTATTTGCCATCCATTTTCCCATGGAAGAAGTACCTGCATTATAAATACCCCTATCAACTTCTTTAGCTGCCCGATAAACTAATCTCCTAGTTCTTTCAATTTTCCATTGAAGTTCATCGAGTATAATTTCTTCATTTAAATTCAACTTAATATTTTCTCTCACGTAATCTACCATGGCTCTCGATGTTCCAATTGCAATCGAAGATGTCGAAGGTCGCATTCTAAAAAACACTTTCATAGCTCCCCGTAATCCTCTTTGAAGAGGTGGTTTATTTAAACCAATAATTTGAGATTTATCTACTTCTAAATTGTTATAGACTGTATGACCTAACCTAGCTGCATGCATTCCTAAAGTCCGACCATAATCTCTATTTACAGTATCCGAATTTTTAAATTGATCTTCATATATTAAAAAACTTTGAATTGCAAACGTGTTATTTTTATGGCCCATCTTAGCAAAAGTAAGTGCCCATTGCGCTCTTTCTGCATTAGCTATATATTTTTTTTCTCCTTGTAATAGATACGTTCTATCATTTTTTTTGGTTGCAACCGTTTCAATAGCTGCTATATCTGATCCAGCATTAGGCTCCGTTAAATTGAAAGCCGTCCAAACCGGATTCCTCCCCATAAAGGAGTTGAAGAATTTATCCTGTTGTTCCTGAGTCCCTAGCTCTTTTAATATTGGTCCTAATAATTGTGGTCCAGGTAAAGATAACATCATCGCTGGATCTCCATATGCTAACTCCTCAGTCCATATCGCTAACTCCAAAGAGGAATCTCCATAATAGATTTGATTATCTCGTCCACTGATACCAGTATAACCATACTCCTTTGGGACACCTAAACGCCATAAAGGCTGGTAAAATGAGTCTTGCTGAAGATAAGTGGGTGGTAATCCTCGACTCTTATCTGCTTCTAATGCAAATTCCCTTAATGATTCCCCGTATACTCTTAATTCAGTTCTAAGTGATTCAAACATATTAATTAGACCCCCTTCAACATTGAAATATGGTGTATTTTGAGAAAGTTTTTTATAATGAAAGGATCCTCTAATCCAAATGCCCCCAAAACAGGTAATATCTTATCTATAATTTGAGTACTATTTTCCAACATAAAATTAATCTGTTTAAAGAACTTACTATATTCTGCTTCATCTATAATAGATTTTGTTGATAGTTCCCTTAAAAACAGTATATTCCCTTCAATTTCACTACTTGCAATGACAAATGTATCATAAACCATTTGGTGTTTAGCTATTGGTACGCCAAAAGTTTTACGTTCTTTAATATAATCTTTACAAAATTGTAATATCAATTTACTGAATTTCAAAACAAAAGATGCTAAAATTATTTTATATCGAAGTCCATAAATCCATAGTTTCTTTTGTTGATGAGAGGGAACTTTTATAACGTTTTTATACTGTTCAACCTTTTTAAGGGACAACTCCTCCTCATCTAAACTGTAAACTTTCACACTATCTTCAAAACTCATTTTCCACCAGACATTGTTGTCTAGGTATAGAATAGAACCATCCTGATGCTTTCCGGCAAACAAATATAAATCTCGATTTTTCCATCCCAAGCTTACTTTGACTTCTTTTAATTCTTGTAATAATTTTTGTTCTTCTTTAAGTAGTTCATTATAAAGAGTATTTTCATCTATATTATCTATTATGCTATCTATTCTTGTTGAAAAAGATGGAGATTTCAGTGTTTTCATGTATAAACTACCTCCTATTAACTTTCAAATGTTTGTACTACTGGCAGATCATATTCTGTTTTCTTACGAATGACTATATACTTATCATCTTTCACCAATACTTCAGTAGGAAGGTGATGACTTAAAAATAATACAGGACTTGCAGTCAATCCATATGCTCCAGCATTCAAAATGCCAATATAATCACCGGGCTGGGATTTAGGAAGGCTTATCTTCTTTGCAATTAAATCGTTTGGGGTACATAAAGGGCCAGAAATATAATATTCGGTATTAGGTTCATCACTCCATTTATTAAGAACCTTGATTGGGAAATTTTTCTTTAGAGCATTCCCCATTCCACCAGCGGCCATATGGTGATGTGTTCCTCCATCTACCGTTAAAAAATCGCAATTTTTAGATTTTTTTTCATATAATACTTTTGTAACATAAATCCCACTTTCACCTACAACATATCTACCTGACTCTAAAAATATCGGGATTTCTTCACCAAAGCTACTATAAAACTCCTGAATCATAGCATGTAATCTATCAGAAATATCATCCAAATCAAGCGTGCTTTCATTAGAAAAATACGGTATTCCCATTCCACCACCGATATCTACATAATCTAATTTAACATGAAATTGTTCTTGAACTTTCTTTGCCAAATTTAAAATATATGCTGTATTTTCTATGAACACATCACTAGATAGAATGCGTGTGCCATTATATACATGTATCCCTACAATCTTGAGATTTGATAATCTTTCTTCTAACTCAAATATATTTTCCAGCTGTTCTTCATCCATACCAAATTGCCTTGGTTTTCCACCCATAGTTAATTTTGAACCTTTTGCTGATACACTTGGATTAATTCTAATACCAACTCTAACGGTTACTTCTTTTTCTTGAGCTATATTATTTACTTTTTGCATCTCTTGTAGTGACTCTACAATAAAATATTTAACTCCGTACTCAAATACTTTTCTAATTTCTTCTTCAGTTTTTCCTGGTCCCAAATATAAAACTCGTTCAGGAGAAACTCCTATTTTTTTTATTATCTCTAATTCCTTTAGTGAACAAATCTCTAAATTGGCCCCTAAGTCATAAATTAACTTTACAATAGATGGATTAGGGTTTGCTTTTAGGGAATAAAATAGTTGAATTGCCTTGTGAAGGTTCAAGAGCTTGTATACTTGCTCTTGAATAACACTAGCATCATATACATAAGCTGGTGTACCTATCTTTTTTACCACTTCTAAAAGGTTATTTTTTTCAATATTCAGTTTGTTTGTGGTAATCATTTATATTAAACTCCCTTCTTCAACTGCAATAATTTTTCTGCATTTTTATAAAAAATCTGATCCCATTCTTCTTCTGTGATATGAACTCCTTGTTCTTCTAAGCGCTTTTTTATATTCTTAAAGCGATTAATGCTTTCCTCCATTGTACACATTGGATAATCCGTACCCCAAATTAACTTATTAATAACCCCCTGTTCTTTTGCCATCTTAAAAATATTACACATTTCATCAATTGGTTGATAAAAAGATACAATTGATAAATCAGTATATACATTTTTAAAATTTTTAAGAAGAGATAATGTATCGTTAATCCACGGCCATCCCATATGTGCTATTATAATATTAAGATTTGGAAATTTAATTAGTACATCATTTAGTAGTATAGGGTGACAATAACGTAAACTTGCTTGTTTTATCGGAGTAAACCCCATATGAACTAAAACTGGTAGGCTACGCTCCTCTGCATCTTCATACAGAGGATACCAGCCCGGATCATTAGGTGAAATGCCCAAGTATCCAAAAGCTAATTTATATCCATGTAGGTTATAATTAGTTAACTCTTGTTCTAGACTCTTTTTACACAAGGATTTTTCATAAGCATCAAAGGAAGCAAAACCTACAAAATATTTTGGATATTTTGTGCACAATTTTGAAACATACTCATTTGTAACATGTACTCCTAATGTGCGTTTAGCATTAAAAGCAAGTAATACCGCTTTTTTTACTCCTACTCCTTCCATTTCTTTGATTAAATTTTCTATTCTTACTTCCATATTTGTATGAGATTTATTACATGAATCCATCATTTGTTGGGCAAACTCTTCAGTGTACTCACTTTTTAATTCTCCAACATGAACATGAAAATCAATCAAACAATCACCCCCTTTCCAAAAATATTTATTAATTATGTTCTAAAAATCCCTTTAAAAATTCCCCTGTAAGCGAACGGGGTACATTACATATTTCCTCAGGAGTCCCTGCAGCTACTACCTGTCCTCCATTTTCCCCTCCATTAGGCCCCATATCAATAATATAGTCTGCTGTTTTAATAACTTCTAAATTATGTTCTACTATCAAGACTGATGATCCCTTTTCTACTAGTTGATGTATAACTTTTAAAAGTCGGTTTATATCTTCTAAATGTAGACCTGTAGTAGGTTCATCAAGGATATATAAGGTTTTACTAGTAGATGTCCTTGATAATTCTGTAGCTAGTTTAATACGTTGTGCTTCTCCACCTGACAAAGTTGTTGCTGGTTGTCCAATTTTCATATAACCTAAACCAACTTTATTTAAGCTGTTTATATATTTTATTATTTTAGGATGATCTTTAAAAAATTCTGTTGCATCTGCTACAGTCATATTTAAAATATCGGAAATATTATTATTTCGATATTGAACATTTAAGGTTTCTTGATTATATCGATGCCCTTGGCAATCATCACAAACAACATAAACATCAGGTAAATAGTGCATTTCAATCTTAACTACCCCATCGCCCTTACAAGTATCGCATCTTCCTCCAGGTACATTAAAACTAAATGCCTTTTTAGTTAATCCCCTTACTTTAGCATCTGGTGTCTTTGCAAATAAATCTCTAATTTCATCAAACATACCTGTATACGTCGCTGGATTAGATCTAGGTGATCTTCCTATCGGTGATTGATCAATATTAATTACTCTATCAATGTGTTCTAAACCACTTATCTCATCAAAATCACCTGGCAGCAATTTATATGCTCTGTGAATTTTTCTAGCTAAATGCTTATATAATATTTCATGGATTAGGGTACTTTTCCCTGAACCTGAAACACCAGTAATACAAGTCAGTAGCCCTAAGGGAATATCGACGTCAATATCTTTCAAATTATTTTCTTTAGCACCTCTAATAGATAAATATTTCCCATTTTCTTTTTTTCTTTCTTTAGGAATCTTTATTTCTTTAGCACCAGATAAATATTGACTAGTTAACGAACCATTTCCTTTTTTAAACGCTTCAGGAGTGTCGGCTGCTACAATTTCTCCACCTTGATTCCCTGCTCCAGGTCCTAGTTCAACTATATAATCCGCTGCTAACATTGTATCTGTATCATGTTCTACAACTATTACCATGTTACCTAATTCTCTTAACTTTTTTAGAGTATTTATTAAACGAATGTTATCTCTTTGATGCAATCCAATGCTGGGTTCATCTAAAACGTATATCACTCCAGATAAAGCCGACCCTATTTGAGTAGCTAATCTAATACGCTGAGCTTCTCCACCAGATAGTGTTTTTGCTTCCCTATCTAAGGTTAAATATTCTAAGCCTACATCCAATAAAAACTGTAATCTACTATTAATTTCCTTAAGTAACCTTTCGGAAATTTCTATTTGTTTTTCAGTAAGAATTTGATTGATATGCTTAAAAAAATTAGCTACATTATCAATAGACATGCTAGATAATTGTGCAATATTTGTATCACCAATATATACAGCTAAACTTGTTTGTTTTAATCTCTTACCACTACAAGATTGACATGTAATGCTAGACATTACTTCTTCTAATTTTTCCTTCACACTGTCCGAATTACTAGCATTGTATCTACGATTTATATTAGGAATTACTCCCTCAAAAGGCGCTGAATGTGTTCGTTGTTTACGCTCTGACTCATATTGAAATAGGATTTCCTCTGTTCCACTTCCATAAAGAAGAATATTCTTATGTTGATCAGAAAGGTTTTTAAATGGCGTTTCTTTAGAAATACCATAATGATTACACACTATATCAATTATATTGTGATACCATTTTGCAGTACTCGTAGCCCAATTTTCAAACACGCCTTCATTTATAGACTTATTCCAATCTGTTATTAACAGTCTTGGATTCACTTGTAATGTAGCCCCTAACCCATGACATTGTTCACACGCGCCATATGGACTATTAAACGAGAAATTCCTAGGTGTTAGCTCATCAATAGAATAACCACATTCGGAACATGCTTGTAAGCTATTAAAAAAGTATTTGTTTGTTTTTCCATTTTGTTCTAACGTCTCTATTAATACTTGTCCTTTTGCTTCTAACGCAGCTTTTTTGATCGAATCTGTAACCCTTCTTTTATTAGCATGTGAAAAAGTGACCTTATCAATAAGAGCCTCTATTGTATGTTGTTTATTTTTATCTAAAACGATGGGACTAGTAATCTTTAATAATTCGCCATCAACCCTAATTCGAATAAATCTCTTCTGAATAGCTCTCTCAATTACACTCTTGAACTCTCCCTTTTTTCCCTTAATGAGAGGGGCATATATATACAACTCTGTCCCATCTTTTAAATCTTTAAGCTGATTCATCATTTGATCTATTGATTGGGGTTGTATAGGAATATTATGTTCTGGGCAATAAGGAATACCAATAGAAGCAAACAATATTCTCATGTAATCATATATCTCAGTTATCGTTCCAACTGTAGATCGAGGATTCTTATGTATAACTTTTTGCTCAATAGATACTGATGGTGTAAGGCCTTCAATAGAATCTACATCTGGTTTTTCCATTTGTCCTAAAAACTGCCTCGCATACGATGATAAAGAGTCAACATACCTACGATGTCCCTCTGCAAAGATTGTATCAAATGCTAAGGATGATTTTCCTGAGCCACTTAAACCTGAAAACACAGTAAGGCTATTAAAGTCTAAATCTATATCTACACTCTTCAGATTATTAGCCCTTGCTCCCCGAACTTTGATTACCCGGTCAGACATACCTTAATCCTCCTTGTTCCCACTTAACGCTCCTCAGGGATACCTAATAAATTTTTCAAAGAAACAGGTTCTTTTTTTACAATTGTTTTAGGTACAATATTGTTATCTTTGTTATATTGTATTTGAATTTCTCTCCTACGCTCGGTCTCCTCAATAGCACCTTCAATATTATCTTTTATACTATCGGCAAACAGAAGTGCTCTTCCATTAATATTTCTAGCAGCACGACCAATTAGTTGTAATAATGCACTTTTAGATCGAAGGAATCCCCTTTGATCTGCTCCAATTACAGCTACTAGCGATACCTCTGGTAAATCTAACCCTTCTCTTAAAAGATTAATTCCTACAAGCACATCAAAATTACCCATTCTAAAATCTCTAATAATTTCTGATCTCTCTATATTCTCCACTTCAGAATGCAAGTATTCTGCTTTTATTTGTAAGTTATTAATTTCTTTCGTTATTTCTTCTGCTTGTTTTTTGGTTAACGCAATAACTAATACCTTTTCATTTCGACTAATAGTATTTTTTATTTCATTTATTAAAGTCTCAAAGTAATTTTCGCTACTCTTCACTTCAATAACTGGATCGATAAGCCCAGTAGGGCGTATTACTTGTTCCACAAAAACCTCTTTAGAATCTACTTCATGTTTTCCAGGAGTTGCCGACATAGACACCATACATTTCGTATTGTTCATAAATTCTTCAAACTTAGGTGGTCTATTGTCTAGTGATGAAGGTAAACGATATCCATAGTCAATTAAATTTTTCTTTCTAGACTGATCTCCAGCATACATAGCGTGAAACTGCGGTAATGTTACATGAGATTCATCAACTACTGTTAAATATCCATCTTCAAAATAATCCGTCAAGTTAAAACATCTCGACCCTTTTTCTCTATTTTGCATATATAAAGAATAATTTTCGATTCCCATACAATGACCTGTATTCTTTAACAATTCCAGATCATATAATGTACGTTGTTCCAACCTTTCTGCCTCATGAAATTTACCTAAACCTCTTAAAAACTTTAACTGCTCAACTAAATCCTTTTCAATTAAAGGTAGAGCTGTTTCAATTTGTTTTGTTGTTGTAATAAAACTTGTAGCAGCAAAGATATGAACTTCCTCTAGACTATCCACTATCTCTTCAGTAACAGGATGAATAGTAAGGATCTCCTCTAGTTCATCTCCAAAAAATTGTAACCTGATAGCTTCCTGTTTACCCATTGGATAGATATCAATTGATCCCCCACGGATTCTAAATGTTCCAGGCTCAAACTCTATATCATTTCTTTTGTACTGATTATCAATTAGATGCTTAATAACTTGCTCATATGTGTAAACAAAATACCCATCTGGTTTTACAGATAAAACGAAAGAAGTACTATTAAAGTCCTCGGGGGCACTCATTGGATACAAACATGAAATACTGGCTACTACAATGACATCTGTTCGTTTTAATAGACTGGCCATAACAGAATGCCTCATTCTTTCAATTTCACTGTTAATTTTAGAGTCCTTTTCTATAAAGAGATCTTTATGTGGAACATAAGCCTCTGGTTGATAATAATCATAATAACTTACAAAATACTCTACTGCGTTATTAGGGAATAATTCCTTTAATTCGCTCCATAGTTGAGCCACTAATGTTTTATTATGAGCGATAATTAAAGTTTGACGATTAAGTTGATGAATTACATTAGCAATAGTAAATGTCTTTCCGGTACCTGTAGCCCCTTTTAATAACAACCTACTTTTGCCATTCTTTACTCCCGTTACTAGCTTTTCAATGGCTTGTGGCTGATCACCCATAGGTTCCATAGATGATTGGATCTGAAAATCTATCGATTTTCTCATATTGTATCTCCTTTTATTTCTCCTCTAAGTAACATTTAAATTTCCTAATTTATTCTTCAAAATTTTCACCATATCTTCACATTGATTGATAGTTTCACCAAATATAATTGTATATAGCCTCCCTTTCTTATTAATTCCCAAATTCAACGTAGAAAAGCCATTAATAATTACACCATGCTCTTTTTCCTTGGTATATAAAATATCTTTTAGCTCCTCTTTAATTATTTTGAAAGGTACTGTTTTTTCCAAGACAACCTCAAAAGGTATAGCCATAAAGAACGCATGGGGATTGAAAAATCTTTCAATAATATTATTTTGGTATGTTGCCATGTTGAATCTAGCATTTATTTCGACACAAGGGTACAAAAATCCTTTCCTATCAATCATTGCATCAACACCAACTACACCATAAAATCCATCTCTCGCTAATATTTTCCCAATAATTTCATAACTTTCTAGAAGTTCTTTTTCCTGAACTTTTGTTAATTGAACTGGTAATTTATGCCCCAAATGTACACCTTTATGTACCAACGCTTCTCGAACTGATGTAAATTTGACATTCCCTTTTTTATCTATGATGAATTGATAGTTAAGGTCTCTTTCTTTTTCAATCCAATTTTCTAAAATCATTTCTATATTTTCATGTCCCTTTTTTACGGACATCCTTTTTAATAAGTTTAAAATATTTTCAAATTTACTATCTGAATCAATTAGAACCATTCCTTTTCCAGATACTCCCATAGAGTCTTTTAAAACTAATGGATTTTCTAAATATCTTTTTCTAATTTCATGATAATTAAACTCAAGTTCTGAGATAGTATGACTCACTTTTCCTGCTACTTGGCGAAGATCAAATTCATCTGCTAACTTCCAGCTATAAATCTTGCTATTAACCTCACGACATATAGTTGATGCAGGAGTACATAAAGAAATTGAAGTTTGTTGAGATACCTTTTCCTCAATGTTTGATGTACCATATGGTAGTAATGAATACGAATTATCTCTATTAATATTTTGAAGCCTATTAATATTTTTAGTGCTAGATAAAATTGTTTCCGAAATATTATCTGCCGAGTTATCAGAATAGAAATTCAATACATTCGGAACAAATCCTCGAGTTTCTTCTATATATTGTACATAATCCTCATCAATGTCTTCTTTAAGACAAACAATGTCTTCTTTTCCAGCAAGAAATAATGCCATTTCACCTATTTTATTAACCAATGGTTGCGCTTTCGAAATATTACTACCCGGTATTGTAATGATGTTTTCTTTTTTCCAATGCTGTTCTACTTCAACATTACCCAACCATATAAAATTTTTTCCCGATTCACTAAGACTGTTCTTTAGTTCCTTATAGAAAGACATAGTTTCCTCCTAGACTAAATTTTGCAGTTCATTTTTTAAAACCTTTCCATTATTATTACGGGGAATAGCGGATACAAATTTAACAATTTGTGGTATTTTGTAACTAACTAATCTTTCCTCACAAAATTTCACCACAGTTTCCCTTTTTAAATAATCATTAGCAACTACAACTGCTGCTAAAATTTCCGTTCTTTTTTCTAGATTTTTTTTCCCAAATACAGATACATCATATATTTCGGGATGTTGTCGTAGGACATCCTCTACTTCAACTGGATCTACTTTTTTACCTGCTACATCTACAACATCACTTTTTCTTCCTCTTATATATACTTTTCCATCTAGCTCCATTTCACCTAAATCCCCAGTCAAATAATAATTTTGAGATAACCTTTTTTCTAACTCGCCTGGAAGATTATAATATCCCTTCGCCCTTGACTCCGTATATAACGCTACTTCTCCTACTTCTCCTTTTTGTAACTCTTCACCATCATTACCCAAAATTTTCACTTTAACATTATGGAGTGGATATCCTACACTGTTATAGTCATCCGTTTGATTTAAGATTGATAGTCCAGTTTCAGCTACGCCATATAAGTCTGAAATATTAATACTAAACAGCCTTTTGAATTTTCTTTTTATACTTTCATGAAGAATTGTACCTGAAGATACACACATTCTTACATTTTTAAATTGCTTTGTATTTTTTATTCTAGTCATTAAATCATACAAAACTGGAAAAGCCACAAATATAGTAGGTTTCTTATCTAATATAATTTCAACTACTTTTCTTGGGGTTATATTATCATGGAGTAAAATTGTAGCACCAACTCTCAATGGAGCAAGTATTGAGGTATTAAAAGCTAAGCCGTGCGTTAAATATGCGGCACAATATACTATATCATTCGAATTTAAATTAACTGATTCTAACCAATTTGTAGATGCTGCGATTACATTTTTCTCTTCGTACATCATACATTTTGGAATACCTGTCGTTCCCGATGAATAACGGCATGATATTATATTTTCTAATCTCTCCGTCGCAATCTCATTAGACAAATATTTTTGTTGAAGAATAATTAGTGATATATTTCCATATTTATAAATATGTTTTATCTTTTCTACTAAAGGAAAATCATCTATTTCTTCCGTCCTAACAATAAATCCGCCAAGATGAACATGCTTTATTAAGTTGTCTAACTCATTCTCTCGCCATTTATGATCGACTAAATGAGCAACTTTCTTAGCTTTAATAAGTGCATAATAAGAAATGATGAAATCTGGATGATTTTTAATATAAATACCAATTGGATAAGAAAAACCACTTATATCTTGCTCTATTTTTTCACCAATACTATCAAATTCATTTACAAATTGTTTATAGCTTAATTTATAATCTTTATACATTAAAGCTTCTTTATCCGGAAACTTCTCTGCAGATTTATATATGTATTCCAATATCTCCACTTTCTAATCACCTCTGTCATATAATAATGTTATTGCATACATTCTAGATGAAGCGTCCCAATAGTACCTTTAGAACCAGCAAAGATTAGTAGAATATGCATCCCTTTTTTGATTTGTCCTTTTTGATGCATCTCTTTTAGACTATAATACGGATCTGAAGTAGTTAAGTTAGCAGTATTTCGATATTCACGTTGATAAAAATAAAAACCCTTACAATCTAATTTAATTTTATCTATAAAGTTCGAAGAGAAATTTTGTAAAATCACATGGTAGGGCATAATATTTAAATTTTCTTCTTTTATGTGCTTTAACTGCTCTTGAATATGTACAATTAGCTCATCTTCACAATTATTTTCTTCCCTAACATGCCATGAATGAAGATCCCATGAAACAATCTTAAATTGTCCAGTAGTTCTAGAAATTGTAAACGAAGCAGCTCCGTCGCCATAAGGAAATTGATTATGTTTAACACGCATTTGTGGAAGATTACATTTATCAGCACATACTATTTGAAATTCCTGCTTATTATCTTCTATAAACATTTTTGCAATATTTATAGCTGTTAAAGATACAACGGATCCCTGATCTTTGATAGCATAAGGTAGCGCTTGAGATAAATCCCCATGTCTTTTTATATTCATTGCTACAGTTATAGGTTGTGGGAGATTTAAAAATTCATGGCAGTAAACGAGATGTTTAATATTCTCCTTAGATTTTCCGTTTAAAGATTTTCTCACCACATCCCCTGACATTTCCGCAATATTATTATCACTAATTGGGATTGTATACATATATTTTTTAAAGGAATCTAGTCCCAAATCTCTGCTGTCTTGACTAGACTTCTTTTTATACGCTTCAAACATTCCATTAAAATCTGGATTAACCTCTGCTCCTTTTATATCGCACAAATAATCCTTTACAGTCTTATATTTATCTAGATAAAGTACTTCTAAGTTAGAAATATATAACTCCATTCTATAGTCTCTCCTAATTATTATTTTTTTCACTTTCCATTACTTCTTTAATTAAAGACATACCAAAATTAAATGCAGATAATCCTTTAAATAAGAATGCTAGCTTAGCTACATCAAATAACTCGTCCCAACTAGCGCCACTCTTCTTGAGGCAATTAAGTGCACCTTAGCCCCAGGTGCAGCTAGCATAAGTAACATACCAAATAACATTATTTGTACATATTTTTCTGGAATATACTTTGATTCCATGCTATTTTTTCTAAACATTTCATGTAATTCAAGCTCTTCTGGCCTAACTTGAAGAGTCACCTCATGCCTAGCCTCAGTTGGAGCTGGAATAAAACCAAATAGATTTTGATAAATTTGATTAATATCATTCATATTCATATATAACCCTCCAAATTTTTAATAATTAGAAATAGATGAGTTGTATTTTTTATTATATTGGTATTAAATATTAATAAAACTATTTTATAGTGTTTATTTTTGAATATAGATATTTTCATTAATTGACTTAATTGCTCTATGGAGCTGTTCTTCTTCAACATTTAAGGAAATCCTTATAAATCCTTCTCCATAACCTCCAAATCCTACACCTGGAGTCATCAAAACCCCCGCCTTTTCTAATAACATCTTACAAAATTCCATAGAACTATTATTATTTGGTACTTTCACCCAAATAAAGTACCCTGCTTTAGGCACCTGAATTTCCCAACCAAGAGGCTCTAATCCTCTTTTAAGGATATTCATACGCTCTAAATAACGCTCTTTGATTTCTTTAGGAACTTCGTTATAAGAATCTAGTGCAAATGAAGCTGCTTTTTGGATAGCTCCAAATACACCTGAATCTACAAATGCTTTCGTTTTGGCTATATTATCTATAACTTCTGCATTCCCAACCACCATTCCAATGCGCCAACCAGTCATACAAAATGTTTTTGAAAAGGAATGAAATTCCACCCCTATCTCCTTAGCTCCTTTTGCTTTTAAAAAACTAGGCGCTACATAATTACCAAAAGAAACTTCTGAGTATGCAGCATCATGTGCGACTATGATATTATTTTTCTTTGCAAACTCTACTGCTCGCTCAAAATCCTCAACACCTGCCACCGCACCAGTAGGATTATTAGGATAGTTTAAAAACATTAATTTTGCTTTTTTAGCTATCCTAGGAGAAACGTTAGAGAAATCCGGAAAAAAATTATTCTTTTCTAGTAAAGGTAGCTCCTCTACTTGCCCTCCAGCAAGAGCCACTCCACCTGCATATGCTGGATAACCAGGATTAGGAACTAATGCTATTTCTCCCGGATCTATATATGAAAGCGATATATGAGATAATCCTTCCTTTGAACCCACTAAAATCAATACTTCTTTCTCCGGATCTATATCCACACCAAACCGCCTTTTATACCACTCGGAAATTGTGATTTTTAACTGATCAATACCGCGAAATGGAGGATATCGATGCGTTTCATATTCAGATAAAACTTCTTTCATTTTTTCGACAATGTGACTTTGTGTTGGAAAATTAGGATCTCCCACACTTAGATCGATAACAGGATATCCTTCCTTTACTCTCTTTTGTTTCATATTCTCAAGATGTGCAAATAAATAACTAGGTAAATTAGATACTCTATTTGAAATTTTGAAATTCATCTAACTCCTCCGAATTTTTAGATTTTTTTTATGTTATTTTAGTAAAATTATAATAGTATATTTTACCAAAATACATAAAATCTATGTTAATCCCACGTGATTTATATATTAATATTATTTTCTCATTAGAACACTACCATAAGCACCTCCAAGGCCCACACTTAACATTAAATAATATGAATCCTTTGGGATATCAAATTCATATAAGGAATCCTGAAGATTAAGTAATAAGTCACAACCGCTAACATGCCCTAATTTAGCTATATTGTTTGTATATATATTTTCAAACGGGATGTTTAAAGAACGTGAGGCTAACTCCCAAGTATCAAAATTCACATTATGCGGGATTATGAGTTTAATATCTTGTAAATTAATATTGGATTTTTTCTCTGTCAATTTAAGTATTTTCTTTATACCCAAAAAATATGACATTTGAAACCAACGGTATGATTGATCATCCCATTCCCCAAAACTTGATACTTTAGAGTCTACAAATTGATTAACACATATGATTTTATTACTATCACCCTGAGAAGATATTAAACATGCTGCTGCCCCATCGGAGAATACAGTCATGTCCTCAATTTTTCGCATTGAATCAGTATACATCTTCTCAGCAAATAGTAGCAAAATATATTTTTTGTTGGAATTTTCAAGTAATTTAGTCGCTATTTCAATAGCTGTTATTGGTGTTACACAATTCAAATCTGAAATTGTAAATGCTGGGATATCCCCTAAATCAAATTCTTTTTTTAACTTCTCTAAAAACACGTTACCATCAGGATGACTTTGCATGGCATGTCCATATATAATTCCCCCTAAATCATCAGGGATTATTTTGTTAGTTTCAAATAAATCTTTAACTGATTTTTTCACCATACTATATGAGGTCTCTGTACCAGAATCCATAATATATCTTAACTTATGAAAATCCGTTATTCTCTCATATTCTTTATCACTTAGTCCAACTGATTCTTTAATATCATAAATATCTACTCTCTTTTCTGGTCTATACGTGGAAATCTTATGCAAATACATTAAATACACCTCTTTTAATAAAATTTAAACTTATAATAACTCAATAAATGTATTTTTTTAAGAATATTCAGTATTTTTAACATGTCATTAACTTTAGATTGATGTAGTTAAATATGGTATTTATTGTACCTTAGCTTTAATAATAAATACTATTAGGAGGAACTAGATGAGGATAGGCATTCAGGGAATCGGTATTTACGTTCCTAACAATCGCGTAAATTTAAAAGAATTAGCAAGTACCTTATATTTATCTGAAAATGAACTTGATGTACTAATGAATACTCATCACTTAAAAGAAGTAGCTGTTGAAACTGAAAAAAATGCTAATGAGATGTTAATTGCGGCTATAGAGAACCTTATGTTGCACAATAAAATTGATTCAACAGATGTTGGGTTAATTTTATTTACCCATACAATCTTGCAATTTTCACCTTTTCTATCTGAACCACTTCTAGCTATTAAAGATCAATTTGGCTTTCATAATGCACACAGTATGTCAGTAGCAAATCTGAATTGTGCAGGAATGGATTTTTTACTATCTCTCTCCCATACATGGCTACTAAATAATAATCACGCAAAAAGTGTCTTAATTTTAACAAGTGATAAAACATTTGTAAAAGACTTTAGGTATCTCAAGGAAAGTTCTGTAATGGGAGATGCTGCTTGTGCCGTCTTGGTTTCAAAAGGTTCACAGCAAAATCAAATCATCGCATCTAATATTAATGTAGATGCTACTATTTTTAATGGGGAAGCATCTGCTCCAGAGGAATTTGATTGGTTTCTAAAAAGTGTCTCAACAGGAATAATAAAAAATCTAAAGTCCCTTTTAAAAGACGCTAATTTCAATTCAGATGATATCACTCTAATTATTCCAAGTAATATAAACTTCCCAACTTGGAGTAACATAGGAAAAATTTTAAAAATACCTATTGAGAAATTCTATTTCCCTACTTTATCTAATACTGGACATGCACATAATTCTGATCCTATTCTTAATCTTCACCATGCAATATATTCAAAAAAAATTCATCCAGGAGATTATTATGTAACATTAACTGCTGGAATAGGTGGTACTTTTGGATGTACCTTATTCAAATGTTAATCAAGAGGTGTAATTCATGAACTCAAATATATTCATTTCGAACATAACAACTTATGTTCCCAATTCTCGCAAAATACAAAAAAATAATCTTATAAATCAAGAGAATATTATTAAGAAATTTGAATCTCAAAAACGGAAATTCCCATTATATTCTTTGAACAAAGAATACGGATTAGATAATAATTATGATGGAACAAATTTACAGTTTATTCTTCCAAATAATTCACTGCCAATATCTTTAAATGAAACTTCTTCTGATTTGGCATTAGAAGCAACAAAAAAATTAGTGGGTAAAACATCAAAAAGAGACCCCTTATACTTTGCATATTGTCATGATACAAACGAGCCTAGTATCTATTTAACTCCTGCTTTAAAAGTGAAAAAAAAACTGAAGTTAAAAGGTTCTATACCCTTCTCGATAAGTCACCAAGGTTCTGCTGCTTTTACTAGTTCTATATTTCTGTTAGATACTTTGCACAAGCAAAATTCAAAAAAGACATTTTCTATCATTACTACTACTGATCAAGTATGTCCACCCCACCCTAGAATTTTTTTCAACTCTTATCCTAAGGGAGATAGTTCTGCTTCCTGTATTTTTAGTAAAGACAATGGACAGTATCGCATTATTGACTACACTTTACATTCTTTTTCTTCAACTCCTACACCGCTAAGGTGGAGTATAACAGATTATAATTTATTTGAAGAAAAATTGATTTCTATTACAAGCAAATTATTAGATGAATTTATTAATACCCATGCCATAAAATGGATAATCGCACAAAATTTGAGTGAATATTTCATTGAAGCATTAGAAATGTATACTCAAAAAAACGAACTAAAACTCTTCAAAAGGACCATTGCTACTAGCAGTAATCTTCTGACTAGTGATTGTTTAGTTTCATTAGAGCAAGCTGAACAAACTGGCGTTTTAGATGCTAATGATAACATTTTATTACTACAAGTTGGTCCGCTTTCACATATTGGACTATTACTATTAAAAAAGAGAGAGCTGATAATTTTGTCTATCTTAAATAATTTAGATTTAATTCCAATAGATTCTTTACGATTTCATGAAGATCACGACCCACATAGATTGAAACGTATTACAAATGACATTCATAGCCTAAAATATTTAAATAATCCTCCTATGGTAACTGTCTGTCATGATAATACCTATTTAATATTAGATGGATTACACAGGGCTAAATCTTTAATAGAGATGAATATCAATAACATTATAGTACAAAAAGTAGACTTGGATCATCCTAAACTTAAAATTCTATCATGGACACATGTCATACCTGATTATATAGAAATCATTAATAATAATTATTATGCTAAAGAGGTTCCGATGTTTACTTTATTTCGTTCTAATCAAACTACAGTATTTCTAGGACCAAAATCTTTAAAATTACGTTTAGAAATACTTCACAAAATATCTTCAAGTTATTTAAATAAAGATGAAATTGAAAGACTTCCAGAACCGCCAGACTTTTTAGAACCTGGTAAACAGTATCTTTCTTTTCAGCCTTTTACATTAGAAGAATTTAAGGAATTGAGAGACTATCATTATATTACCCCACCAGGAATGACTCGATTATTAATTCCAGATCGATTATTAAACCTAAAAATGCCCTTACATCTTTTAGATCAAAAAGATGACGAATCTTTCCAAAAGAAAATACTTTCTTATAAACATCGCCTAAGAAAATATACAGAAGATGTCTATATACTCGAATAGAATTACTTTTACATTTCTTAATTGAATAATACGCTAACGTTTTCTTAACAAATGATTTATGGTCCACATAGACAAAAGTATTATAAGCTCATGTTAATAACTATTGTAAAAAGTGAGGGATTTATATTGAAAGATTACCACCTTAATTTAAGTGATTTATTTAATAATCATGGTATTCTTGGTGAAAATGAACCTATTAATGATAGTAGTTTTAGCTTAGGAATTTCATTTTATCCAGCAGAACATCTCCCTAAATACGGAGAAAAATTCCATTGGGAAAATACTTCATTTCTTTTTCCAACGAAGACTAGTGAGGGTTTCGATAATTTAACTTTAGATTATCAAACTATTCAAGTTCCTAAAGGGAAATTTACTGACCTCTATATACTTGGTTCTTCAAATAATGGTAACTTTTATGATGATGTTCAACTCCTATTTAATAACAAAACAGTTTATACATTTAAATTAGCATTAACAGAATTTGTTTCAGAAACCTCCTGGTTTGGGGATCCAATTATTTTAGAATGTCCTTTTACTAGAAACAAAAATCTTGATTTATTCAGCTTACAACCCAAGATATATTGTCATCAGGAACAACTGCCTTCTAATATTGCTTTCGATGAAATTAAATTAGGTAGCAATCCCTTTATCCATATATTCTCAATTACATTAAGAGGTGAAACAATTGAATAAATCCAAACTATTTACTCATCCCTATCATAATTGCTTAACTATGACGGTTACAGGAGTAATTCATGAAGAGGTAGAAATTGAAGGCCTGTGGTTTCTTAGTCAACTCTATACTATTAAACGTCCAGATAACTCGGTAAGGTTTATACCTAGAATGAGTTTTTTTAATGAAGAGATTTCTGAATTTTCTAACCTAGTACCTGAACATAAAACATTTTCCAACTTTAATGATTACAGGGAAAGTTTAGATTCTACCCTCGATAAGGGGATACAAGTAATTGCGCCAGTCGATACTTTCTTTCTCCCTTACTCATCTAGATACCAAGTTCAACATAATTTTCACTGGATGGAAATTTGGAAAAAAGAAGAGTCTAATTATAAATTAATCGATCATTACTATCATTTCGTAGGCGATCTGAGTGAAGAAGATCTTCAAAAAGCTGTCGAAGGATCTAAAGAACTGTTACAACCATCAAGTTATCAGTATTATTCTTTAAGTACTAAAAATTATAAGTCTTTTGCTAAGCAATCATATCAAAAATCTATAAATATAAACCTAACGAGCCTTCTTTCTACTGACCAAGTTGGTTTGCCCGTGTCATATAAGATTTTTGATGAATCCTATATCTTCTCACAAGGATTAGACGTCTTTAAAGATATTTATCATAAGTTAAATTCAATCAATCAAGATATGGACGAAGAATTACGTCAAGCAACTCTCGAGGAGCTCTATGAAGACTTTAATGAATTGGGAAATTCTCGATATGTATTTGGAGAATTTCTCGAGAAATATGATACCTCAAAAGAAACAACTACTCTGGTACAAATCCTTACAGATTTAGCACAAGAATACAAGATTTGTGCTAACCTAGCACTTCGTAATGTTGTACGTAATGATCACTTCTCACAAAAGGTTTTTGATAGGGTATCTCAATTGAAAGAAAAAGAAGAACAATATATTAAACAGCTTATAAAATTATCCAGTAGTATTAATTAGTACTATATATTTGATTACTTAGTTCTCTATCCCTCTTCATTAAAACTATCTAATATGACTAAGCTGTAAAAGGAGTATAAAATGAAGAAATTAAAAATAGCACATATGGATAATCAGCTCGCAGATTGTATTACAGTATATTGTATGGCTGCCTTAAAAGGTTTGGGTAAAGTTAATTTTCAAGAAGTAACAGGATCTTTTTGGCGTTTTAATTATAAAAAAGATCCCCTGATTTTCTTCTCATTAAGTCTATTTAATTCACCATTTGAAAGAAATAGACTTCTTAATGATTATTTTAATATTCAACTTACGGCTATAGAGGAACCTATAGTAGACTATCATCAAATAATTATTTCCTCTCTTAGTAAAACTAGATTACCAATGGTTTTTATTGATAGGTTTGACTTGCCACATGATAATATATGCTTTCAAAAGTTTCATGAAAATCACTATTTACTTATTAGAGGATATGATCCTATTAATCAGGAGTATCATATTGTAGATTTTTTCACTACACCTTCCTTTACTAAAGTTAATCGTAATATTATTGAAGAATCTATAAAAAAGGCATTCCATATAGAACACCCTATAATTATTGCTAGCATCGAAAAAATTGAACATACTTTTAACCAAAATACACTAACTGAATTAATTCAATCAAACTACAAACATATGACACAAAAAAATTCTAACTCTTCTGGCTTATTAGGAGTTGAAAGTTTATATACGGATTTGGAGAAAAGAGATGACTATTTGCAAGATTATATAAAGGTAATAAATCTTTTTTCTAAACTAAAGCATATGGGATCTTATAGAGCTCAACATGCAGATTTTATTAATACTTATTTTGGACATCCTGTATTAGAAAATGCATTCCACGAATTAGATCACAAATGGAAATTGGTTGCAAATTATATATTAAAAGCCCATCTGACTAAGAACGATACACTAATTAGTCGTTCATTAAATACTTTGCAAGAAATCATCCAAATAAAAAAAGAAATATTACCCTTATATGAACAACTAACTAAAGGAGAGTAATTATAAATGAAGGATCTTATTATCATTGGAGCTGGCCCCTGTGGTCTTGCTGCAGCTGTAGAAGCTCATAAATCTAAACTTGATTACCTAGTTATTGAAAAAGGCTGTATTGTAAACACTATTTCTAAATTCCCTACATATGTTACGCTTTTTGGACCTCCTGAAGATTTTGAAATAGATTCTATTCCTTTCTCTTTAAAGTATGGTCCCCCAACAAAACAAGACTCGATGAGATATTACTATAAGGTTTCCAAATATTTTAATTTGAATATTAAACAATATGAAGAGGTTTTAGATGTCTCTTCAGTTAATAAAATGACTCAAACGTCTTATGAAATCCGTACGGATAAAGGAATCTATCATACAAAAAATGTTGTTTTTGCCACAGGCTTCTTTGATAATCCTAGAAATTTAAATATCCCTGGAGAAGACTTGAACAAAGTAAAAAACTATTTTACAGAATCTCATCCATATTCTAATCAAAATGTTGTTGTTGTTGGAACAGGACACTCTGGTTTGGAGGCCATAATGGATTTACTAACTGTGGATGCAAAGGTTACTCTTGTCCACAGAGGATCGAATCTCAGTTATACACCAAAAAGGTGGATGTTGGCATCTGTACGAAAGGCTATAGATGAAGGAAAAGTTACTGCCTATTTTAATTCTAACATACAAGAGGTTACAGAAAATACTGTAACTATCAATACTCCAGATGGCGTAAAACATATTAAAAATGATTTTGTGTTAAAGCTCATTGGATTCCAACCTAACTATGTTCCACTCCAATCACTTGGGGTTGAGTTCGACGAAGTTACAAATATACCAAAATACAACAAAGACTCTTTAGAAACAAATATCCAAGGTATATATTGTTGTGGTGTGGTCGCTGGAGGATCCGATGTTAATACTATCACTATTTCAGACGGACGCTTTCATGGCGAAAAAATAATTCAGAGTATCTTAAATAAAAATAAATTATATATTTAAAATTAGGGAGAAGATTTTATGCGAGATTCTATTATTGAGTTGCTTCAAAAACAAATTCACATTGATAGTAATACAGACGATGATCAAGACTTATTATTCGTTGGTTTCAACTCTATTGCATTTATGCATTTTATTGTAGACTTAGAAGTTTATTTTGAATTTGAAGTATTTGATGAAGAATTAACACTAGATAATTTTACTACTATTAATAAAATAATAACTTTTGTACAAAATAAAAAAGGAGTTGTTTTGAAATGAATGAGCTAATTATTGATAATTTCACAAAAAATGAAGAAGAATTCCAACAATTCCAGTACCTGCTTCGTTTTTTAAATAATAATATTATCTCTTGTAAAATTGATCATGATAAAATTAAGATTGATCATACTGAAAAAATTACTATTCATCTAGAAAAACTAGTCCACAAGTTAACAGAAAGAATTTCAGGAGGAAGGAATCTTCCTTTTAAAAGTCAAATTATTCATGAGCATTCGGTACAACCACCTTATATAAATGACATATTTACACAACTTATAGATCAAAATATTATTGTGAAAAATCATGAGGGAATCTTCACATTCCGTCCCCCTTTCTCAGACTTAATCCTTTTTTTAGACCAATTAATTGTTGATTATGTTGCAAAACCACTAGGTGCTGTAAATGAATATTATCCTACATTAATTTCAATGGATACTTTAAATAAAACCAATCACTTCACTTCTTTCCCGCATCATGTACTATTTACTCAACATTTAGAAGAAGAGTTAACGAATATAGATAAGTTCACAGAAAATGTAAGAGCGAACGATGGTTTGAATGCAGATATGATTAAACCTAATGACGTCAGAACAACTAGCCTTGTTAAAAATCCAGCTGTTTGCTACCATTGTTATCAAAGTTTAGAAAATAAAGAAGTCCCTAATGAGGGGAGTACAATAACATCTGTTGGAAGATGTAGCCGATATGAATCAAATAATCATTCAGATTTTGGCAGATTACTTGATTTTTCAATGAGAGAAATTATCTTTATCGGTAGTGACGAATACGTAAAATCAATGCGTGAAAAATCAATTATATTATTGAAAGAATTTCTTAACATATGGGAAATTGATTCTTTCCTTGAAAATGCTAATGATCCATTTTTTACAGATGATTATAAAGTTAAATCTTTTTTCCAAAGAGATCTGGATATGAAGTATGAGTTAAAATTCAAGATTCCTTATCTAAATAGTTCTATTTCAGTAAGTTCATCTAATTACCATGGTAATGTTTTTGGACAAGCTTTTTCAATTAAAAATAATAATGAATTTGCCTCTACGAGTTGTATGGCATTTGGTTTAGAGAGATGGATATTTGCATTCTTGGCTCAGTATGGTTTAGATACCCAACTATGGCCCGAAAAAATTAAAGAATTATTTTCAAAGTATTTAAAGGGATAATAATGCATTTTAAATATTTATCATTACAACCTTATCATTCTCAATATAAAAATGAGCATTAATATATTTTTACAAACATAACAAATACCAATCTAAGTTTAGATTGGTATTTGTTATGTTTGTACTTAACTAAAAAATTTCCTCCTTAATAATTATCTATCTAGCTATTCCTTCTCTTTTCCAAAAACTTCCTTACACTTGCCTCTTGTCCCACATCCCATGGCGTAAAAAATACTCTGTTTCTACACGATTCAGGCAGAAAAGGAGTGTCTATTTCCCCCGCTTTTTTATTTCCTTTATAATAGTTCAACAAATATTCTGGCACACTCGGTAAATATCCACTTTCAATTTCCTTAAATGTTGTTTGTACAGCTTCAACAATACTTCTTGATTTTGGAATTAAAGAAAGATACACTACCAAATTTGCTAATATTAATATTGAGTCGTATTCTTCATCGCCTAGATTATTATATAATTGTTGCGCACTTGCAATAGACTGCATAACATCAGGTTTTGCAAGTCCTACATCTTCAGCTGCAAAAATAGACAGCCTTCTAAATATTTGGCTACCTGGAACTCCAACGCGTATCATACGACATAGATAGTAGAGTGACGCATTCTCATCACTCCCACGTAGAGATTTAATAAAAGCTGACATTAACTTTGAAGGATCATCCCCTTGAGTAATTCCTAAAACTGATTGTACATCCTCTAAGGTTATAATATTCTCTTCTATATTAAATAATAAATCTAAGGTCGTTATAAACTTTCTAACATCATTCTCATACGCACCCATTATTAATTCTTCTGCTTCAGGCTCAATCTCAATATTATTAAAAATTTTTTTTATTTTCTGGATTAATAACTTCACTTCTGTTCTGTTTGGAGGATATACTTTTGTTAAAAACATTCTGGACCGAATAGCATCCGCGATTGTTTTATATGGATTTTCAGTTGTTGTACCAATACAAATAACTTTCCCTTCTTCCATATACGATAATAAAATACTTTGCAACCTTTTATTTAAATAGTGAATCTCATCTAATATCAGCACAAAAGAACTGGAGTGCTTTTCGATTACTTCTCGAATATCACCAGTTGAATTTACTGTTGCATTCATCTCTTCAAAAGGCAGATCCGATGATTTTGCTAAAATCTTTGCTAAACTCGATTTACCTGTACCTGGGGGACCATATAGTAGGATAGATTTAAGATTTTTATTCTCTAGCATTTTCATAATAGGATGATTTTTCTTTTTTAAATGAGACTGTCCTAGGACCTCTTCCATACTTTTAGGTCTAAGGAATTCTGTTAATATTTTTACCATTACTTTTTCCCCCACTCTAACTCTCTCACATTTTTTCTAAAACTACCCCTGCAATCCCATGATCAATGCTTGCAGATACAAGCAATATATCATCTCCTGGTTTTAATTTCTTATTAGACTCTAAATCTAGTAGTGATAAAAAAACATCACTACTTAATAGATTTATCTCTTGAGATTTTATTCGATTCCAAGAATTTAATCCTTTGTTAAATCCTATCTCTTTAAACATATTATCTAATCTATTGGATACGTTCTGATATACTGTCCATTTAATTGAATGTTCTTTATTATTAATATCATCCAATAATTCTCTATATTTTGCAACTAGTAAATCCTCAGCAGTTAAATAATCATTGATACTCCAATGCGCAGGACTTATATTATGGCAGGTAGGATATACTTTAAAATATTTAATTTTGTAATCACCATTCTGGTTATTTAATAGCAAAGAAATTGCCACATCCCCTTTTGTATAGCCATTAAAAGCAGAACGTGAAAAAGGAGCATGCATCGAATCTACAATAGTAGCCAGAAAATTTTTATACCCATTGTTCAATAGAGCTTTCGCTATGTCCATAGCCATAATACTACTTAAGCTGCCTGCTTGCCCAATTGAAAATGGCAAAGCTTTTTTTAATTTTAATTCCTTCTTAGCCTTAAGTACAGGTAACATACTATGACTTTGTTCTAACGTTTCATGACAGTAACATAATACATCTATTTCATCAGCGGGTATATTAGATTCACTTATTAATTTTAGTAAAATATCTGAATGAGGAGCATTGAATGTAGGTACTTTGATTGTTTTTGAAAGAAACTCTTCTTGTTTTTTTGAATCATGAATTGACGGTATGTTATGAATATTATCCTCGAACAGCCAATCCAAAGCGCTGTCTACGTTCGTTTGCTTTTTATTGAAATCTTGCAAATAGTCTGCCTTATTAGCATATAAGGGATTTTCAACATTTAAAATTGATAAAAAAAAACTATTCACACTATGACCTCCTTATAGATACTGGTGTAAAGCACAACCATATGTACCTCCTAGTCCCACTGTAATAGTTAGATAATAAGAACCTGGTTTTATTTTTTTTCTATATCAATCATTTGTAAATTAAATAGAATATCTGAACAGTATAAATGTCCTACCTTATCTATAGTGTCCGTATAGAATTTTTCTATAGGAAAATCAAGTATTTCTGATACTTTTAGCCACGTCTTATAGTTAGCATTGCTCCCAATTATAAGGCTGATCTGTTCTAATGTAAGATTTGCCTCTTTTAATACTTCCCTCACTATTTGTCTAATAGCAAAATAGTACGTTGTATTAAACCATTCTAACTGATTTGGGGTAGAATTCACGCCATTATACGTTACCGCATCAACATTATTTTTTATAATTTGAATTGTATGGTGGTTCCCTTTAAGATTTTTACTCAAATAACAACAACTAGCACTATCACCTAATAATGAATCAGGGATACGTCGTAGGCTTGGATGAAAGGCTTTATCTCCACTTACTAATAATATCCCTTCCATTTCTTCATTGGAATTAAGTAATTGTTGTGCTAATAATAAAGAAGTATGAATAGAAGCGCAATTTTGTTGAGCAACAGAAAATGTGGGTATGTCCAATAAATCATAATCATGCATCAGTTTACGAAATATATTTTGCTCATGCCAATATATCTGAGAAGTCCTAGTCAATATTATTCTATCTATCGCTTTACCCTCTTTTTGTAATTTACATATTGTTGGAGTACAAGCCTTGTAAAGCATCTCCTCCAAACTTAATTTTTCCTCTATTGGTACACATTTAAAACCTAAATTGCTGTCAAATCTATCAATATCGCTTTTACTAAACGGATAATCAACAGCATTTATCATTCTTGCAACTTCAGGAATATCAATTTTCTTACTAGGTATATAACTAGATATATGTGATAAGGCAATAGGATTCATAGTCTTACAACCTACCATTCATCATTTTATTTTTGATATCCATTTTCAATATATTGGTTGAACCCTCCATAAACTCTATCATTCTTGCATCTCTTAACCACTTTTCCAAAAGAGGATGCTCTATCAATCCGTAGTCCCCCATTAATTTTGAGCATTCTCTAACTACCTTTACTACTACACCATTCATATACTGCTTTGCCATTGATGAATAATATGAGTTAAAATTACCAGCATCACATGTAATAGCTGCCTGCAATGTTAATACTCTTCCTCTTTCAACTTCCCATTTCAACCTGTCTAAAATAAATTTATTATATTCATGATTCACGCATGTTTGTACATAATCTATAATAGCTTTACTTAATCCAATAGCAATTGCAGCTGTTGCCGGTCTCATGTGTAAAAATGTTTCCATCGCTCCTCTTATCCCTCTTTTTAACGAACTCTTGTCATGTCCCAAAATATCTTGCTCCGTTACTAGAAAATCAGTAAACTCAATCTTTCCTAAACGAGCCGATTTTAATCCGAGTGTATTATCGACACTCTGTTTAATATTGGATAAATTATTATTTTTATTAATTAAAAAAGCATCTAAAAAAATACTTTTATTTTTTGGTAAATCTTTCTTTGTCTTTTTAGCAAAAACAACCATATAATCTGCAATAGCCCCATTTCCTACATATCTTTTTTGACCATTTAATAAATAAGTATTGTTTTCTCCTTTTTCTGCAGTCATTAGCATATTGGCTACATCAGACCCCGCGGTTGGCTCTGTTAATGCAAAAGCTGACCAAGAATTTTTATTGATGAAATATTCAAAAAAATTATCCCTTTGTTCTTGCGTTCCTATTTTATCCACTATTGTTCCCGAAAGATTCGGACCTGGAAGGGATAAATATAAACTTGGATCTCCATAAGCTATTTCTTCTACAAAGATGACATTCTCTAATGCCGTTGTACCGAATACTTTATTTCCATCCTTTAAAGTAATTCCATCCCAATATCTAGAAGGTGTTTTAAAAAAATGAAGAGGCTTGAAATAGGAATCCTCAACAAAAGTATTAACAGGTTTACCAGCCCTATCACTTTCTAAAGCCAGATCTCTTACAACTGTAGCATATGGGTTTAACCATTTTTTAAATAAGTCTATTTTCATCCTTAAGCCCCCCTTTAAACTGATTTAGTATATGTTGAACCATAGAAATTTTATATTTTTTATATTTCGAGATGCTAGTATAATCAAATAACTCAGTAATATTAGTTCTATATAAATCTATTATTATTGGATACTCATTAATTCCTGTAATAGCAGCTTTTTCATTAACAATGGTGACACCAAGCATTTGCCTACTCTTTAAGTAAAATTTAATATATAGACTATTATGTATTTTAGGAATTTCTATTCCCAAAATAAGTTCATCTGATTTTAAATATAATTTATTTTGTCCCTTTACTAACTCTTTTATAGGTACCTTCTTCAAGTTATTTTTAGATCTTATCCAAACTAAAGCATTAGTAAGGTACCATCCCCCCCAATAATCTCCTGACAAATTAGCATCACAAATTGTTCCACCAATTGTTGCTCTATTCCGGACTTGTAAATCTCCTATAGTGCCCGCTGCTTGATAAAAAGCTGGAAGAGATTCTACTACTATGTGATTATTTAAAATATCGGTATGTGTAAGACACGCCCCTAAAAACACACCATTTTCTTCTACTCTAATTTCTTTAAGTTCCGGAATTCTTGTTATATCTAAAACTGTATCTGGGAAGAGAGTTCCTTTTACTATTTGGTTTGTTACAACTTGTCCACCGCTTAATATTACTTTTTTTCCCTTTTTTACAGTTAATGCTTTTATTGCATCCTCAAGACTTTTAGGTGCCATGTATTCCACCATTGTTAGCCTCCTGTATTAATGACCAAATTTTATCTGATGTTGCAGGCATATCAATATGCTCTATACCAAATATAGATATTGCATCTACGATTGCATTTATTATAGCCGGTGGACTTCCTATTGTACCTGCTTCACCTACTCCTTTAACTTTTAAAGGGTTTACGGGAGATGGGGTGATTGTCTTTTCTAGTGTGATTTTAGGAATATCCATCGCTCTTGGTAATTGGTATGTTCGAAAAGATTGTGAAAAAGGGACTTCATTATCTTCGTCATTACATACTTCTTCTAATAGTGCTTGTCCCATCCCCTGGACTATACCTCCTTTAATCTGCCCTTCAACAAGCTCTTCATGAAGTATATGTCCACAGTCATCCACTGCAAAATACTCTAATATTTTGGGTTCACCAGTTAAAATATTAATTTCGACAATGCATAAATGCGAACCAAAAGGAAATGTAAGGCTAGAGGGTTCAAAAAATACCGTTGCCTCTAAACCTGGATCAACACCTTCTGGAAGATCATGGGCTAAGTATAATTTTTGTGTCACTTCTTCAATCCTCATAGTCTGTTTTTCATTAATGAAGAATAATCCTTTTTCAAATTGAATGGAACGAATATCTTTGTCCCAAATCGCAGATAAGTATATCTTTGATTTATTAATAATTTGCTGACACGCCTTGTATATAGCACTTCCACCAACAGCAGCACTCCTACTACCATAAGTCCCTCCCCCCCAAGGTACATTGCTTGTCTCACCGGTAATTACCTCAATATCTTCAAAATTTATTCCTAGTTCTTGTGATACTATTAATGACCATGCAGTTTCATGTCCTTGACCAGCCGGGCATGATCCAGAAATAACAGTTACAGTACCTAAAGGATGAATCCTAACAACAGCAGATTCAAAACCACTCGTCATCAAACCGATTGCCTTATGTTCCTTAGATGGACCAGTTCCACAAAATTCTACATAACTCGAAAGGCCTATACCTAACTGATAGTTACTTTTATTTTCCCTTCTCATTAACTGCTCTTTTTTCCATTTTTCATATTCACTAATTTTTATTAATTTTATTAAAGATTTATGGTAGTCACCACTATCATAAGTCAATCCAGTAACTACACTTTTAGGAAATTCATAAGATTTTATGAAATTTCTCATTCTTATTTCTACAGGATTTATACCACATTTTAGAGCTATGATATCTATAATTCTTTCTAATAAATAGATTGCTTCAGGCCTTCCTGCTCCCCTATATGCATCTATGGCTACTTGATTAGTATAATATGCTTTTATTTCAACATTTATATAAGGAATATTGTAGCACCCTGATAACATCTTTGAAGTATAGATAGGCATTCCCGGTGTAGCTACTTGCAAATATGCTCCCATATTTGCATGTAATAATAAATCTATTCCTAGGATTTTTCCTGCAGGATTATAGTAGACCTTTACATCATGTATTTGATCTCTACCATGGGTAGTCGTACAAAAATTTTCATTTCTTGTCTCTATAAACTTAAGAGGCCTTTTTATTTTCTTAGCAAAGTAAGCTAACAGAACTTCTTCCCTATAAACATTCATTTTTGAACCAAATGCCCCACCTACATCAGGACATTTCACATACAAACGATTTTCCGGATGTCCTAAAGCAATTGATAAAGATAATCGTAAAGCATGGGGAAGTTGAGTAGAAGTCCACATTGTTAGCGTATCCTGATACTCATCATAGTAAGTTACTACTCCTCTAGTCTCCATTGGTAGAGGTGCTACCCTTGGAATTATGATTCTCTGTTCAAAAGAATGTACTGCATTTTCAATCTCTTTCTTATCTCCAAATGTTTTTTTTATATTGTAAGCTACGTTTTCCTTAATATTTTCATGTACAGATACATCTTTGTTATCTATTGCTTCCAATAGATTTGTAATAGCTTTTAATTTTTTATATCTTACCTTAACTTTACTAGCTGCTAATAAAGCTATTTCTCTACTTACAGCAATTATTATGACAATAGGCTCTCCTACGAATCTTACCTTTTCTTTTGCTAACAAGGGATGTCCTGGATTTTTCAGGTTCTCTACAGGCCATACAATTGAAATCTCTCCCAGGTTAGGATCTAATTCCTCACTTGTAAATATACCAATTACCCCTTCTATGAGGGCATCTGTTTTATCAATTTCTTCAATAAACGCATGCGGGACTGTACTTCTGACAAAAGTAACATAATGCATATCAGAAAGGTTAATATCGCATACGTATCTCCCCTTACCAGTAATAAATCTATTATCTTCTTTCCGCAGAGGTTTAGTATTCAAATAACCACCTCATTCCCCCCATTTAATTTGTAAAAGTTAGAAAGTAAAACCACGTATTTTACTTTCTAATTTTATCCAATTCTTCCAACACTTCTTTTGCGTGATTACTTGGATTAACATCCGTAAAAATTTTTTGGATAATACCTTTTTTATCTAAAATAAATGTGGTTCGATTAATTGATTTAATAACCTTATTAAGAAACTTTTTCTCTTCAAACACACCATATCGTTTAGCAACTTCAAAATTCTCATCACTTAATAACTGAAATGGTAATTTGTAATCATCACTAAATTTTTGATGAGATTCTAAATTATCTGCGCTAATTCCAAATAGCTCTACATCCTCGAGTTGTTGAAACTCACTATAATTATCCCTAAATGAACAAGCTTCTTTTGTACAACCTGGTGTTCCATTTTTAGGATAGAAAAACAAAACAATATATTTACCTAAATAATCATTTAAACGTAGCTCTTTCCCATTCGAAGTTAAAAGTTTAAAATCTAGAATTCTATTTTCCAGTATCATAATTAAACAGCCTCCCCATTAACTTTTGTATTTATATACTTTGTTATTTTTTCAAATGACCAAATTAATTTATTTTCTAGCAATACCTTTTCCATATCTAACTCAATATTAAATTCCTCCTCCATACTTACCAACCATCTAATAATAGTTAACGAATTTAAAGATAAAGCACTTATATCATCCTTAACTTCCATAATAGTTTCTTTATCTAATGCTCCTTCAGAAGCTACAATTAAAGTTTTTACTATTCTCTCTTTAATTTGATCCATTTTATTACCTCCATGTATTTGTTTGATCATTATAGTAATTTATAATTTCTCCTAAAATGCTTATTGCAATTTCTTCAGGTGTTTGTGCAGCTATATTTAGCCCAATTGGACAATGAATAGAATTGGTTTCCGTAGCATCAATTTCTGTCATTAAATTATTTAATCTATGTCTTGGTCCCATTACACCAATGTACTTAAACCCTAGATCAATAGCACTTTTTAAACATAAACAGTCAAACGAAAAATTATGACTCATAATAACAACTGGTGTATTCTTACTCATATTTATTAAATAGGATTCAACATTCTCTATGTTATTAGAAAGTAAAGTAACTTCTTTGCATCTGTTAGTAAATCTTTTAATTAAGCTCTCCCTAAAATCATTTATTCTTAGTTCAAAATTTAATTTTTTTGCTATTTCCATAATAGGAAATACATCATTTCCTGCCCCCATAACAATTATTTCTTTTTGGGGATAAAACGCTTGAATAAATATGCCTACCTTATTGTTCTCATCATGATACAAACCTGTTTTAATTTCTACATTCTTCAAAGCCTCTTTGATTTTGGGATCTAGTAAATCAGAATTATTCAGAATTTCCAGATCAGAATTTTCATATTTGATAAAACTCTCCCCTACTAGCCTAAAATCAATATGATTAATAATGGTACCAACTAGTACAGTCTCGTTTTTATTTAAACTATTATATATAGTATGAAGATGTGGTTGTAATTGCTTAGTATCTAAAATCAGAATATCCATGTCGCCTTTACAACCTTTATCAAAACCAAAAATAGGATCTGGTTGTGAAAGATTTAAATAACTGCCAATATCAAAACCTGTTTGATTATTCATTACGTCTAAGGATTTATCAATTATGTTATTTTCTATGCACCCCCCACTTAACTGGCTATATCCTATTCCTTTATCATTAATAACCATTTGAGCTCCCCGCTTACGGTACGTTGAACCCTTAGTATTTATAACTGTAGCTAATGCAGTTTTTCGCCCCTTTATTGTTTCACTTAATAATTTCTCTATGGTTTCCATCTATTAACCCCTTAAAAATTTTTCATTAGATAAATACATGAAATTATTTTATTAGAACAAAACATAAATAGTATTAAATGCATAATCCATTCTTTAACGGTCCCGTATTTATTTAAGTTTTAAAATACAAACTTCACTCTCGTTATCATACACATCCTGTAGCAAGAATATATTTAAGTTCTATACTATATATCTGTCAGCATCCTCACTTTCGGAAGAGTGTTATCTATTCTTTCCCTAAGCTTTCTTTTATTGCTTTGATAATAGGAGTATAGCCAGTACATCTACAATAATTCCCTCTTAATAGCTCTGCGATTTCTTCATCCTTTAATTCTGTAAAATTTTTAGTAATATAAGTACCAATCATCAAAAAACCTGGCGTGCAATATCCACATTGGAGAGCATATTGCTGTTGGAAACTTTTCTGTAATATACTATATCCCTGATCTGTCTCCAAACCTTCTACTGTAGTTATTTGTTTTTGGTTACACTGTGCTGCTAAGATAGCACATGATTTTACGGGTTCATCATCCAGTAGCACCGTGCAAGCACCACATGAAACACAATCACAGCCTATATGAGTACCTGTTAGTTTTAGATTATCTCTTAAAAAATGTACTAACGGTTGAATAGAAGAAACAGCAGTATTAATTTTTTCCCCATTCACCATTATTTCAATAGGGACTTTATTGGTCACATTCATACCCCTCTTTTAATTCTATAAATTTAAAATAGTCTTCTTGAGTATCAATATCTATTATTGGAAAATCATTTGAATTATCTATATTTTTAACCGATATCTTATTTTTATTTATTAAAGTGTTGAATCCCTTGTCACCTTCTAGTTCATCGACTTTTTTAAGTAATTTTGGTCCTAACAACACGGGATGTGCAGGGGTATTATTATAATTATTACGTATCACATCGTATTGATACTTGAGATAGCATGTTTTCATCTCAAGTATCAATTTTTGAGAAATTATAGGCTGATCTCCTAAGAAAATAAAAACAGGTATGTCACCTTTAAAGCTACCTATACCTATTTTTATTGATGATGAGATTCCTTTTTTGTATTGATCATTTCGAACAATTTCAACTTTCTTTCTTATCTTTATTGAAATGCTCTTCTCTACTGTCTTGTCCATAAAACCTAACACTAAAATAATTTGATTGAATCCTGCTTGTACTACTTGTTTTATGACATGCTGTATCATAGTTTCATTATTTATTGATAAAAGTTGCTTAGGTTTTCCCATTCTACTTGATTCACCCGCAGCTAAAATTAATGCACCAAACCTCTTGGATTTATTAATTTTTTTCAAGACCTATTTCCATGTTCAATATATTGAACTAGATGTTCAATCGTATTACTATGTTCATCAAAAGTTTCTCGGTAGTCTAACTCAATATTAAATTCATTCTCTAAATCAACCATTAATTTCATAAATTTGATAGAATCAATTTTTAATTTTCCATAGCCAATCCTATCCTCCATCTTTAATTCCTGTGTAGAAATATTATTATCTGATAATACGAGTTTTAACTTCGTTAAAATCTCTTCTCTACTCATTTTTCATACCCTCGATTCTCCTAGACTTAAAACAATTTTCAAAGCTTCTTGACTCTCGAACATTTTATAAGCTGTTTCAATGTTCCCAAAAGACATACGATGGGAAATAATAACACTAGGGTCTATTTCCCCATCTTTGATTTTTTCTAAAAGTAACTCTCCATATTTTAAAGGGTCCCCAACCACAAATTTTAATGATAACTCTTTTGCAAAAGACTTCTCAGTATTAAATGGCATAGCCTTTGAATGATGCGCTCCTACACATACTACATTACCTTTAGGACGTACTAGATCTAAAGCTGTTTGAAGTGTATTATCTGTCCCTACGGCCTCAAGTATCACATCGGCACCTCTTTGATTTGTAAAATTATAAATTTGATTTAACTCATTCGGCTTGAGAGGTATCGCTCCTAATTTCTTAGCAATTAAATGTCTATTTTCATTAGGTTCAATTAAAAAGACTTTTGACTTTGTAAACATCTTTGAACACAAAATTGTCATTAGTCCTACAGGTCCACCACCGATAACTACTACGCAATCATCTTCTTTTATTTGTCCCTCCATAGCACAGGCGTATCCGGTAGATAATATATCACCAACAAAAATAGCCTTTTCGTCAGATACATTCTCTGGAACTTTTAATAAAAGCTTATCAGCGTATGGGACTCTAACTTTTTCAGCCTGTCCACCTGGGATATACTCTCCCACAACTTCGCCATAGCCAAATAATGAAACATGTTCACAATGGTAATGCATATCTTTTTGACAGTACCAACAATCTCCACACGCAACAATATCAGAGACGACAACTCTATCCCCTACTTGGATATTTTCAACTTCATTACCTACAGATTCTACAATTCCTGTAAATTCATGTCCCATTATTGTATTATGTATAAAGTCATTAAGTTCTCCTCTATACGGATGCATATCTGTACCACAAATAGAAGTTAAAGTAACTTTTATAACAGCATCTTTAGGATGTAAAATACTTGGAACTGGAACATCTTGAATCTGGATGAGTCTAGGTCCTCTTAACAGAGCTGCTTTCATCGCCATTCTCCTTATCCTTGAATACTTTTATTTCTTTTACTGACTTAGGTTGCATTTTTATATCTATATAAGTGTTATTAATAAATAACTTCCCATTTTGCTCTCTTGGGGAGTGATTAATTAAAACGCAATTATTATGGTTATGATAATTTAAAATGTGTACATCAACAAAAGGCGATGAGAATTGTCGTCGGTGCATCAATTCCTTCTGCATAAAGGATATTTTTATAAATTTTATAAAAATTTTCTTTTTCCATAGCGTAAGGCTTATTTAATAGCGACTCTATTGGGATATTAATATAGTAAACTTTCCCTTTTCCATATGAATTTCTTGTTATAATAGGCTTCTTCGATTCATTAAATCTTGCTAACACTTCTGCTTGATTTTCTCTTATAATTGGAATTTGATTATCTTTTAAATTTTCCCATTCGACGTAATATGAAGTCCCTTCATATTCAAAACTTCTAAAATCCTCATTGTTTAATGTATAATCTTCTAATTCTATTCCAAATAGGTCAGATATCCCATGTCCGTATAAGTAATTCCCTGTACTATAGATCAATATTCCACCTTGGTATACATATTTTTTCAAATTTTCTAAATCTTCATTTGTCAAATGTAGGTTTGAAGGGAATAGAATTGCTTTATACTGTTCTAGATTTTCCCTACAAAATTCTGTTGGGATTTGCGTCTTTTTTAGCAATAAAAATGCGTAGAATTGAGATATTGATTTTTGTGTAAAATCTAAATTCTTATCATTTTCTTTAAACTGCTCTTCTGGTAAAAAAATCCCTACCTTTTTTTCACTCAACTTTCCATCTCGTATCTTATTGGAAATTTTTACACATTCTTTCAAACTGTATACACTCTTTTTAGGCTTTCCAGAAGAGCTATAAAAACCAACAAACCTTTCTCCCGGTCTTAAATTAAAAGGCTCTTTAACAGTCTCAAAATCTTTCCAACACCATGAAATAATTCCTGTTGCTCCATGTAAAATACTACTTAATCCACTCGTCAACATATAATCAGCTCTTATATCATCGGAACAACCATACAAACCAAATTCATCAACTAAGGGCTTACCATATAATTTTGCTATTGAAACTAGAAATGATACATATAATGATGATTTCCATGAATTATTGGATTCAATATTGAATTTTGTCCATAGAGGAAATCCATGTATTGCAACCGCATCCAATTCATTAGAAATATTAGATAAAACAAAAGGATGTTCTCCTACTACTGATAAATGATCACTTGCCATAATTACACTACTTTGTGGATTCCCCTTTTTTAATGCAGTAATCATATCTCTTAACCATATATTTGCTTCTTCACTTTTCAGCGATAAAACCGCTTTTTCATTTGCATATATTATTTCATCACCTATGTCAAAATATAAAATATTTTTATACTCTCTTAGTTCCTTACCTATAAACTCTAGAAAACACTCTGCTCTAGTTTTAAGTTTAATATTTCCCCATACATCCGTTGAATTATCCCAAGGTAGTTTAAATATTTGTCCATTCATCCATATTGTTAAAATTGAAGGAATACAATACAAATTAGCCTCATCTGCTAATTTAATAAACTGATGTAACCGTTCTACAACAAGATAATCATAGACTCCTTCATGAGGTTCGAAATCTTTCCAAAACAAGAAAAACCTGACTACATTAAACCCTTCACGAGACATTTTTAACAAATCAGTTCTTACTTCATCTTCATCCCATTCATGCCAATATTGACAGCCACTTTTGGATGGATGATAGTTGAAACCTATATACATAACTTATATATTCTCCTTTAATGTGTGCTCTAAAACACAACAAACTCTATGAATATCACTTACATTCAGGTTAGGATGTAAAGGTAAAGTTAGTTCTCTATCTGAAATTTCTTCAGCTATAGGACAATCACCTATTTTTGTTCCTTGTGTCTGTCTATATAGTGTAAATAAATGACATGGGGGATAGTGTACACTTGTTTGAATTCCTTCCTCTTTTAACTTACTAATAACGAGATCCCTATTTATATTTCCAGGCAATATTATAGGAAAAATATGGTGACTACTTTTTGAGACACTTACGGATTCAAAAGGTATTGTCACATCCTTTATTTGTCTTAGATTTATCCTATATTCTGAAGCTAGTGCTTCTCTTATTTTTTGATTTTCTTTGTACTTATATATCTGTTGAATCCCTATCGCAGATGCTAAATCTGTAGTCCTATAATTCATACCTACTTCCTTAACATCGTATGTTGTAGGTCTCCCTTTATGTTTTTCCCATGAGCTAACGCTCATAGAATGGGATCTAAATAAGCGTGCTCTCTCATGTAAGTTAGAGTCGGAAGTAACAAGCATTCCACCCTCACCTGTAGTTATGTTTTTTGTTGAAAAGAAACTAAAGCATCCTATGTCTCCAATGGTTCCTAAAGATCCCTTAGGAGTCTTTACAAATGGTCCATGTGCTACGTCTTCAACAACCTTTATTCCATAACTATGTGCTATCTGCATAATTCTATCCATATCTGCACTATAACCACCATAATGCACCACAATTATAGCTTTTGTTTTTGAAGTTATTTTTCTCTCTATTACTTCCGGATCTAAATTAAAATCATAGTGGCTTGTAGAATCTATAAAAACTGGTGTAGCCCCCACCATCTTTACTGCATTAGCTGACGCCACAAATGTCATTGAAGGTACTAAAACTTCGTCACCTGGCCCAATATCTAAAATTTTCATAGCTGTATGTAGAGCAGCCGTCCCACTATTTACAGCTAATCCTGGCAAACTAATATTTAAGTTTTCAGAAAATAAAACCTCGAATTTTTTAGTCTCTTCCCCCATAGATATCCATTGAGATTTTAATACTTTAGTTATAGCCGATATTTCTTCTTTACCAATTGTTAAATCATATAAAGGTATTTTCCAATCCATAATTTATACAACCCTATCTTTTTCTATTAAATTTTCTTTACTTAAATTCAATAATTGATTTTTATTTTTTTGAAAGAAATCGGTAGCTAAGTCTAACCCTCTTTTTGTCCCAATATCCATCCATACACCTTCATGAATATATGATTTAACTATTTTTTGCGATTTAATTAATTTTTTTAAAAATTCAGGTGCACCTATTTCTTCACCTTTATTTAAATAAAATATCGATTCAGGGTTTAGCATATAAATCCCTGAAGAAATTAGTAGATCGTAAGACGGCTTTTCAAGGTAATCGGTAATCTCACCAATAGAATTTCTTTCTACCACACCAAAATCAACATTTAATGAATGGTTATATAACATGACCGTACCAATTGCATTGGAATCAATATGTTCTTTGTAAAATTTTCCAAAGTCCAAATCTGTTAATATATCTGCATTCATTAATAAAAAAGGCTCATTCAAATTTTCTATTAATGTTAGTGGTCCAATTGTTCCCATTTCTTTATCTTCAACTGTATAGTCAATATTTAACCCTAACTCTTTTCCATCTCCAAAATAAGTTTGAATTAAACGAGCCTTATAATTTAAAGTTAGAGTCACATGTGTAAATCCATGGTATTGAAGTTGTCTCAAAATAACTTCTAAGATTGGTATTTCATTCAAAGGAATAAGTGGTTTAGGGATGATTTTAGTATATGGGTGTAATCTAATCCCTTTCCCCCCTGCCATTATTACTGCTCTCATATGTTTCTACCTCCCTTTCAATAATTTTCTCATATAACACTTGAATATTTTCTGTTACCTTTTCCCATGAATATTGATTGATAACCTTCTGATACCCATTTTCCCCATACAACTGAGCGAGATACTTATTTTCTAATAAAAACTGTATATTCGCTGAGATAGATTGTATTTCCGTATTTGTTATCAGCCCATTTTCCCCATGGTTAACGATATTCTTAACACCTGGAAAGTTAGCTGAAACTACTGGCTTCTTACACAGCCATGCTTCTAGGAATGTCAATGGGAATACATCTGCAGTAGAAGGTAAACATAGTAAATTACAAGCTTGTAATGCAGAAAGTTTTTCTCTTTCTGAAACTTGACCTAAATCTAATATTGCTTTATTACCTTTATACCTTTCGAATATCAATTTAGATCCTTTATAATGAGGTCCAATGAAAATAAATTTACTATTAGGATGTTTCTTTATTATGTCACTACTTGCTTTCAATAAAAGATGATAGCCTTTTGATTTTATTTTTCTTCCAAGAAATAAAATTATTTGATCATCCATTGAAATATTATATTTTTCCCGAAAATCAAATATTTCTTCATCACTTATTACAGGAGCCTGGGAAATCCTAACAATATTATTGAGATATTTTGATCCCAATTCTTGTATAAGATTCTTTTCTTCGTACTCTGTTAAAGTAACTATATTTTTTGCAAGTCGACATATATTAAGCCCTTTCCTTCGATTTTCCCATAAGCGAATATCTGTTGCAGGAGTTACTACAACTGGAGCTTTATAACTTAACTTTTGAACAACATCACAAAACTCTTCATCTACTAAATCCACTAAATGTATTAAATCTGGTTCCAGTTTTTCTAAATAATCAATATAATCGTCAAGGGATGATGAACTAGGGATAAAAATCCTTGTTCCTAGTTCATCTCTTATTATTTTATATTTTTTATGCGCATCGCTTTTTTGTACCAGTATTATATCTACCTCATTGTGTTTAGATAAAAATTTGGCAGTATAACTTGCCATGTTATCAGCACCTGATACCATTGGATAACTACTTCTAAACAACATCAATATTTTTTTTATATTCTTGTTTGTACCATTCATAAGTTCGGAACAATCCTTCTTCTAATGAGACTTTAGGCATATAGTTAATTATTCTTTTAAGTTCTTCTGTACTTGGGCATCTTCTCGCAGGTGAACCTGCTGGTGCTGGAAGATTTTCAATTTTCACATCATAATTAGCTATCTTAAATATTTTTTTACATAAATCTTTAATTTCGATTTCTTCTTCTGAGTTACCAACATGAACTATCTGACATTTTTCATCTTCTAGTAAAGCCACCTCATATGTTGCTTCCACTGCATCTGTAATAAAGCAAAACGCTCTTGTTTGTTCAGCACCATATAGTTTAAAAGGGGTTTCTTTACTGAAAATTCTTTCAATTAAAGCTGGAACTACATGGTCTTTTCCCATTCTTGGTCCATAAATATTATGATAGCGAACAATTTTCCCTGCAAAATTATATTTATTTGCGTAATGAATAGTTAATAATTCACCAGTAATCTTCGAACCCGCATAAGAATTTCTTGGTAAAGTTACATCACTAATTGCTACAGGTACGCCCTCGGATGTCGGGATTGGTATATCAAAACATTCTTTTGACCCATTATACGTTTCGCTAGATGAAGAAAAAACAAATGACTTAGGTGGATGATTTGCACACCAATCTAAAACATTAATCGTGCTCAAAATATTGGTCCTTAATACTTTTTCAGGCATTTCATTCGCATATTTAACACCATTTATAGCAGCTAAATGAAATACATAGTCGAATGACTTATCCATTAGTAGATCATCTAAAGGTTTAGTTAGATCACCTTGTATAAAGTTAAATTTAGATTCATGCTTTCTAAATTCATCATCTTCTTTAATTCTAAAAAAGTTATCAATAACCGTTACATTATGTTCTTGGGATAGTAAATACTTTACTAAATGAAAACCTATAAAACCTGCTCCACCAGTTACCAAAATTTTAGCCATTAAATCCCACTCCTAAGTAATCACATTTTTTATTTGTCACATTTTTGAGAACCTCTTTATAAATACCCCATACATCATAAATAATTTTCTGTTTCTTCTCATGAGTATCAATTATATTATCTGAATATAATTGATACTTAGGGTGATTATTTAAAATAATCACAATATCTGTTTCTTTCATTCCAGCTTCGAATGTGACAGCCTTTAGTCCAAATTCCTCTTCAATTTTTTGAGCATCAATCACAAAATCATGTAACATGATTTCTTTAACTTTCTTTCCTTTTAAAAGGTTAAGGAGCTCCCATATTGCACTTCCTCTTAAATCATCTGTTTCAGGCCGTCCCTTGTATGCCAACCCTGAAACAAAAATTTTAGTGGTATTCCAATCTAACCCTTTACTCTCCAAAATATCATTTATTTGTAACATAATACCTTTAAGCAAATTCTCATTTGTATCTCTTGCTGCTTTTACTAAATGCGGCATATATCCTTTTTGCTTAGCAGAATAAATTAAGTGATAAGGGTCTTTAGTTAAACATGATCCCCCTACATAACCCGGAGTCGCAATATCTGGTCTAGGATAATTATGATTTGCAGCTTCTATCATCTCATGTATATCTATATTAAATTTTGTTGAAATATTGGACATCTCATTCCCAAAGCTATATAAAATATCTGTATGTGCATTGCACATTAACTTCAGCATCTCTGCTGTTTCAAACGATCGTACCCTGACTACTTCTACGCCTAGCTTCTCAAAAAGTCGTTTAGCTTGCTCAAAATGTTCATCATTGGATGTTCCAATAACCTGTGGTAAATTTAATAACTCTTCTAATGCTTTACCTTGAATTGTTCTTTCTGGTGCAAATACAACTTTAGGATTTTTAATTTTATTTTGAAGTATAGGTAAAACAAATTCCCTAGTGACACCAATTGGTAATGTACTTCGAATAATTATTAAAGTATCGGATGTCATTTTATCTTTTACAGCCTCAATAGCTTCCTTGAGATATCTTAAATCTGGCTTATTATCTTTTTGTGAGTACGGAGTACCTACACAAATAATTACACTCTTTAAATTATCCGGAATATATTGTTGAACTGTAAGTCTATTATTAATTTCCTCTTTTAATATACTTTCTATTCCAGGTTCAAATAGATGCATATCCCCTCTACTCAATTGATCCCTAACTTCTTTTTTCACCTCAATACCTACAACATTCTGTTTTTTAGCAAGAAATGCACTAGCTAGTGTAACACCAACATAACCTAATCCGATTATACAAATACTATCGTTCTGTTCTTTCTCTTCTACGTATCTCATTAGTATCTATCCCCTTCTATATATTTTTCCTTCCAACTTTTCGAAATTTCTTGTACAATTTTAATTTGGTGGGGTAACTTATATTCTGCTAATCTTCTTTCTAAAAATTCTTTAACACATTCAATAGTTAGATACTCACTTTGTGCTTGAACATAGGCAACAATTCTCTCTCCATATAATGTATCCACTTCTCCTAAAACTTTACAATCTGTAATATAAGGATGATTTACTAAAGCACGTTCAATTTCGGTTGGATTTATTTTTCTACCTCCAACATTTATAAATGTTTTTGCCCGTCCTTTTAAAAAAACCTCTCCATTTTTAACGTATCCATAGTCTCCTGTTTCGAATGTTCTGTTAATAACAAACGAATGCTCACCAACTTCAGTTAAATATCCATTAAAAACCGTATGACTTTGCACTTTTAAACAACCATTATTACTTGTTTCTACTTTAACGTGAGGTAATATGTAACCCACCGCATTTAAACTTGATTTTCTAACAGGATGTGTCGCTGCTATGGCACCTGTTTCTGTACTTCCATATACTTGTTGAATAGGCAGACCGAACTTTTGGAAAAATTCCCCCTTAACTATCTTATCTAGAGGACCTCCTGATGAAATTATTAATCTTAGCGTTTCTAAATCTATTTTTGTTATTTTTTGGGCTTGAGTAAGTATGTTATAAAATACAGGTACTCCAAATAAAATTGTAGATTTTGATGCATGAACTGCATTAATGACTTTTCTGGGGGTAGGGTTTTTACATAGATACAGAGTAGCTTGACTAAAAATTGAAGTTAAACATGCACCTATTAAACCGTATGAGTGAGTTAATGGAACGGTTGAAATTATAGTATCGGTATTTTTAATATCAAACCAATCTCGATAGCTTTCCGCACCTCTCCATAAACTATGGTAAGGAATCTTGGCAATTTTAGTAATACCACTTGTTCCAGAAGTAAGCATATATAAGGATTTACTTTCTGCTTCATTGTTATTATTTGGTCTTTTCAATTGTTCACTATAAACTTCCGAGTAAGTGTAACAGCTGCTGGTTGATAGAGATTCATAGTTATAGGTATCTGGTATAATCCATACACTTGTTTCTGTAATTTTTTTAACTCTTTCTATTTCAGAAACTGTACATTTACTATCCAATGGTAGTAAACTATATTCTTGCTCTATAATTGTTAACAATATCATCAATGATCGTAAAGAATGATCTACTACTAAACCAATTTTTTCTCCCTTTTTGAAATGCTTAAAGTTATTACTAATAACGTTCATTTCCTTTATTACCTTTGTAGGAGAATATATAAATTCTTCATTGATAACTGCTGCTTCTTTTTTTAACGCTATTTGTTTTTTTAACAAAGTTTTAATATAACCCACATTTATCAAACCCTCTTAGTTATACGTAGTTAATGTAGTGGAATACAGAACCAATTCCATGAATTTCTAAAAACCTGCTATTTATACCTGCTTCTTCAATTAATCCATATGCGCCAGTTGTAGGAACTAACTTATCTACAATTTCTTGTTGACTTTCTATAAGAAATATTATTGATCTAACACATTCTTTCATGGTAATTAATTTCTTATCTAATTTCTTTGCTAGTTCTATTAATAATAATTTATTGGTTGTATACTCTGTAAAACTATCTGCTAATGTTTGGCCCACTAATTGATGTTTATGAATAGGTACATCAAAAGCAACGCGTTTTTTCGAGTAGTCAATACAAATTTTTAGTACTTGCTTTAAAGATAATAATTGTAACACTGGTATAAGGAAATAATTTATTCTTTGGTAAAGTATTGATTCATTATCTATTTCTAATTCCTTTAATATTCTCGCATATTTCAGATTGATCTCTATTACCACAATTTGATAATGAGTCAATTCAAGTCGCTGCGTAATGTAACTAGACTCTATTTCATAAATTAAATTCTGGTGTATAAATTTTACACTTTGTTCAAGATTAGCATTCTTTTCTACTATACTTATATACCGATGTCTATTTACACCTGTTGAAAATAAAAAATTAACATTCTCTATTTGAGTTAAATCATACCCAACTTCATGTACCATTTTAATAATCTGCTCAACATCAGTAGTATTTCTATTACAAAAATACTCAATCATTTGAACCATATTAGATTTATTTTTATTCATTATCATTAAACTCACCTCCTTGATTAAAACAGATTATGTTCTTTGAGCCATTCATCATTAAAAATTGTGTCTAAATATTTGGTCCCATTATCAGGACAAACTGCTAAAACTCCACCTGATTCTTTTAATTGATCGGCAATTTTGATAGCAGCATATACTACAGCTCCCGAAGATCCTCCTAATAATAAACCTTCTTTAGTAGCTAAATCCCTTGTTGTTTTAAAGGCATTATAGTCATTAACCTTTTCATGATTATCTACATGTACTGTATTAAATATTTTAGGCTTAAAATAATTTCCAGGACCTTGTTGTAAATATGGGCCTTTTTCTCCACCAAATAAAGTAGATCCAACTGGCTCCACCCCATATATTAGCAAATCTGGCCTTTTATCTTTGATACCTTTAGAGACACCCGTTATTGTTCCACCTGTGCCAACACTAATAACTATCGCTTTAATATCTTGATTAATTTGTTTTAATATTTCTTCTGCAGTATGTATTTCATGAGCATGAGGATTCATCACATTATCATATTGACTCAAATTAATATAATCTTTATTATCTGCAATTAAATTACGAATGTATTTTATACGATATTCTGTTAAATCTGCATTTTTCAAATTTATGGTTCCTTCCACCATCTCTACCTCTGCACCATATGCTTTAAGTAAGTTAAGCTTTTCTCTCGGGATATTTTCATCTGCTACACATATAACTCTGTAACCTTTTTTCTTCCCATATAAAGCTAACGCTATGCCAGTATTACCCGAAGTGGATTCGACAATAGTCATCCCTGCCCTCAATCTGCCCGATTCCTCCGCATCTTTCAGCATTTCTATAACAGGTCGATCCTTGACACTCTTACCAGGGTTAAAGCTTTCAAGCTTTAAAAATACATTCTGATATTTAGCCATTCTATTTAGTTGTACAATTGGGGTATCGCCACATAAATCAAATACAGATCTTACATAATCCATTGTTAGCTTCCTTTCATTGCTAATAAGCTAGATTTTCAATATTTACTTTCCGATTACTTTTTGAACAAAATACATCCAATAAACCATCCAAATATCTATCGCCATTATCAGGAAATATTACTACTATATTTTTTTTACCTTTTATATTTCCCTTTAACTTAAGTGCTGTAAAAAGTGCCGCTCCTGAAGATGGACCAACAAGAAGACTTTCATTTTTAATAATCTGTTCACACATTTGAACACTCTCATCGTCATTCACATGAAATACTTCATCTATAAGTTCTCTTTTTAAATTAGGAGGTGTTACATTCCCACCAATCCCCGTCATCCTACGAGCAGAAGGACAGCCACCAAAAATAGTTGATCCTTTTGCATCAACCGCTATAATTTTTGTTTTTTTCATATGCTTTTTAACAAATAAACCACAACCTGTTACTAATCCTGCGGAGCTAACAGGTATTACTAAGTAATCAATATCTTCTCCTAACGCATTATAGATTTCAAAAGCTGTTCCTTTATAATGTGCCTCTGGATTCCCCTTATTGTCATATTGATTCGGCCAGTAAGCATCTTCATATACTTCTAATAATTCCTTTACCCTATCAATCCTTGCTTGTTGATAGCCACCATAGTTATCTGGTCGAGAGACCATATCTATTGTTGCTCCATACGCTCGCATAATCTTTAAGTTAGTCGTACTAATTCTAGGATCGACTACACAATGTACCTGATATCCCTTAACTGCACCAATCATAGCTAGAGCAATTCCTAAGTTCCCTGAGCTCGACTCAATAATTCTTCCACCCGGCTTTAATATTCCTTTTTCTTCAGCAATATTAATCATATTTAATCCTGGACGATCTTTCATACTTCCCCCAGGGTTAAACCCTTCTATCTTCGCAAAAATTCTCACATCATTATCAGAAAATGCTTCTAATAACATTAATGGTGTACTACCTACCAAGTCTAGTATTGAATTGTTAACTTTATAATTTTTCATCTTTTTCTTCTCCATATTTTTTATTCCTTAAATAAAAGAATACAAATTGATTAAAAGTAATGACATAAATACACAGTTAATTTTGCGTTATTTACAGAAAAAACATTAAAGTATGAATTTTTTATTAAATAAAAAATCCTTAGTAGTAGGCCTAAGGATTTTTCGGAGAAATTAAAGTGTTTAACATAATCAATGTAATAATTTATAGTAAGAGCTTAGTGAGGAAAAGTAGTCACTATACATGGAAATAATTTAACCTTTTCATAATGCATATTAATAAAATAAATTAAGTATGGTTCACATAGCTTTAACTGCTAAAGTAAAAAAGAAGGCATTTTAAACATTTCTATATGTCTGTTATTACTGAAACAATTAAATAACTTTAATCACAAGAACTTTTGATTTTCCATCTCGTATATTTATCACCTCCTTTATACAGTTATAATCATATATATACTTGTACTGTCCCATCAATTTAGAGTTCTTAACATGTTAATACCATGTTAAGAACTACTAACATATTCCTTTTAAAGTTTTTTCATAAACCATATCCAAATAACATTTAAGTATTAACACATAGTTATATTAGGTTGAATGAACATATAAAATAAAACCACTCAGAAATACTAGTAAAGTAAGTCTAAATGGCTCTACCTAAAAAATTAGAACAATATTACGCGTTTACGCCTCCAACAAGAACTTTTGGGTTTGTCATATTAACCACCTCCTTTATATACTTATTTTCTTATTTCATAGTTATCATCTCATATACACTTGTACTGTCCCATTACTTTAAAATCATTAACATGTTAACGTTATGTTAATGACTTCCTGTACCTTCCTTCTGATCTTCTTCAGAAGATACATCTAAAAAACATTAGTAAATTAATATAAAATAATGATTTCTTATATAAAAAAATAGAACCACCCAGAAGTACTAAAAAAGTACATCTGAATAGTTCTACCTAAAAAATTAGAACAATATTACGCGTTTACGCCTCCAACAAGAACTTTTGGGTTTGTCATATTAATCACCTCCTTTATATACTTATTTTCTTATTTTCTTATTTTCTTATTTTCTTATTTCATAGTTATCATCTCATATACACTTGTACTGTTCCATTACTTTAAAATCATTAACATGTTAACGTCATGTTAATGACTTCTAGTGCCTTCCTTATGACTTTTTTATACAATACGTCTAAAAAATGTTTGTACATTAATATAAAATAATAATTTCTTATATAAAAAAATAGAACCATCCAGAAGTACTAAAAAAGTACATCTGAATAGTTCTACCTGAAAAATTAGAACAATATTAAATCTTTACGCCACCAACAAACATTTTTGTATTTGAATCTGTCATGTCTTTCCCTCCTCTCATAATATATTGCCGCTTGGCATATTTATAATATAATAATCTACTCTTATCATTCCATTATTTAATAGTAATTTTGTTGTTAACAGTACGTTAAAGAACCATCCCATATTGTTTATTTTCATATAATTCCCTTAATACTTGCTCTATTTCAGGTGTTTCAATTTCTATTTTAATTAACCTGAATTGTTTAGATAATTCATTAATAATCTTTGGTACTTCTTCATGATCACTAAATTCAAAGTACATTTTATTATCTTCTTTTTTTAGAGGAATCAAAGATGGTATCTTATTCATGTCTTCTAGCGCAATTTCCACGATTAACGTATCTTTTTTTGTGGTCATTTTCTTTAAATTATTTTTTGCACCATCAAACATAATCTTTCCTTGATCAATAAGAACAATTCTGTCACATAATTTTTCAATATCGTCCATGTTATGAGATGTTATTAATACCGTTGTTTTTTCTTCTTTATTTAAAAATTTAAGAAACTCCTGTATCTTATTTTTAGCCAAAACATCTAAGCCAATAGTTGGTTCATCTAAAAATAAAATTGGTGGTGAATGTAGTAGTGTAGCAACCATTTCTCCTCTCATTCTCTGCCCTAAAGATAATTGTCGGACTGGTCGATTTATAAATTCCTCCATATCTAATATTTCAATAAAGTTATCTAATCTTTTTTTATATACCTTAGAATCAACTTTATATATCGCTTTTAATAGTTCAAAGGAATCTTTTAATTTTAGATCCCACCATAACTGTGTTCTCTGTCCATATAGAACGCCAATATCTTTAGCATTTTCTTTACGATACTTCCCTGGTTCCCTACCCAGAACTTTTAACTCTCCTGAAGTAGGTGTTAAAACTCCTGAAAGCATTTTTATTGTTGTAGATTTCCCTGCCCCATTGGGTCCTAAATACCCTACCATTTCACCTTCAGCAATGTCCATATTTATATTATCTACAACCTTTTTCTTAGTTCCTTTCCTTCCTAAAATTTGATTCAACATAAAGAAAGAACCATTTTCTTTAGAATATACTGTAAATTCTCTCGATAAATTTTTTGCTTCAATAATCAATACAGACACCCCCAAAATTTTTTAAAAATTAAGAACCGGCTCCCGAATAAAACTTAATAGACACGTGCCAAATAATATAACTTAAAATAGATAAAATAAGTGAGACTGCCAAACAGATCAAAATAAGATTGTCATTTAATAAATAAGAACCTTTTCCTAATAAACCGGCACTTGGATAGAAGCCTATAAACCCAATAGGAAGTATAAAAGTTAAGAAAAATTGTACCCATTTCGGAAAAATTGTGACTGGATAGTTATCAACATTCGTATAGATATTGTCTAACATTTGAAACAATCCTCCACTTTGTAAAGTAATAAAGGCTGTTGATCCTATTATTAAATGGATAGATATAGAAACTATAGTTCCACAAATAATTAGTAACACGGTATATAAAATTGATACAGCACTCCATCCACTAATATGGACACCTGCGTAAATTAACGCACTTACTGCATAAATTACTGTTCCTAAACTGTTAATATTAATTTGCTTACTTGCAAACTGTAAAAGTGCGTTCATTGGTCGGACAAGGATTCTATCAAACTCCGCATTTCTTACATAATGATCAATGTCCATAATGTGTATAAATAATAGTAAGCCCAACGAATAGGAAAGCATGTTAAAAGACGAAATGAATAAAATTTCGTAAAAATTCCATCCGGCTATACTTGGAAAGTTTCTTGTTAGTACCCATATAAATAGGGTAGAAAATATTCCGAAACATGTAACACAAATAATGCCTAAGAAAAAATTAAATGGATATGCCATTCTAGAACGAATATTAGCTTTCTGCATTTTTAAATAAAGTCTTAAGTATTCCATATACTTCTCTCCTTTCTTAACCACCAGCAACTACAAGCACTCTTTGAAAATATCTAACAACTAAACGGATGATTATTATTAAGCCAACAGCCCACATTATTTGAAAAGCCAATAAACCTAAAACATTCTGAAAATTAACTTGCCCTGTTATAATAGATAATGGAATATCGTACATTCCTCTAAAAGGTAGAAATTGAGCGATTTTTTGCAAAAACTCTGGGAAAAACCACAATGGTATTAATTGTCCGGATAAAAACGAAGTAGCTAATCCTATAACAATCTCAAATCCCCAAACTTCTACAAAAACAAATGCAAGAAGAGAAATAAAAAACTGAACACAAAAATTTATTATAATACCAGCAAAAATACTAAATAAAAAAGCACACCACATTATCCATGAGCTACTAATACTAATTGGGAAAATAAACACGGTAATAACTCCAATAGGAATAACAACCGTCATAATATTCGCAAGAATCAGTCCGAACGAACGCGAAAGCATTGCAAACTCAAAATTCCATGGACGTTGAAATTCTTGTGCTATTTGTCCATTTTGAATTTTTTGACTTACTTCCCATACAATTGTAGGAGTATATAGGGATTGTAGTACAATTGAGATTGTCATATATGTTAACATTACGTCTAAAGTAACATTAACCCCATTCGCTGGGGGATTCTCATATAAGACGGTCCAAACCTGCCTTACAGCAAACACGGCTATAAGCGTTGCTATAATCTTTGTTAATACATTAAACTTGTATACTGTTGCACTCTTAAAGGTAGTTCGCATCAATTTACTGTACATATATTCGCCTCCATTCCTTATTTGAACAACTTAATCGTAACATTTAATAGTGACAATTTTTGTCATGTATAAAAGAAAAATTTTTAAAAAGGATGAAAACTGATGAGCAAGATAAATAGACTTTTTAATATATTGCTGCAAATCAACACAAAAAATAAATTTACTGTGCAAGAGCTTGCAGATGAATTTAATGTATCTAAACGTACGATTCTACGGGATTTAGAAGAATTATCTACCCTTGGAATTCCACTTTATTCTGAACGAGGTCCTCATGGGGGGTATCGTTTAATAAATAAAAATGGCTTATTACCCCCCATTACATTCTCTGAAAATGAAGCAATCTCCTTGTTTTTCGCTTGTCAATCTTTACAATATTATGATTCCATACCATTTGAACATGAATCTAAATCCGCTCTAAATAAATTTTATAATTATCTTCCACAAGAACTAAAAAAAAAAATTGATTCAATGAGTGAAAGGGTGCTCTTTATCACTCCAACAAGACAGGAAAAGACCCCTCTTTTAAAAAATATAATGGATGCTGCTATTGATCAAGAAGTGATACAAATTGAGTATGAATCAAAAAGAGGCTTCTCAAAACGAATTATACAGCCCATAGGTATTTATTCGTCTAATGGGTATTGGTATATGCCCGCATATTGCTTTAATAGGCAACAAAATAGATTGTTTCGAATAGATAGAATAAGGATGCTAGAAGTTAAAAATAACTTCCCGCAAAAGAAAGATTTTTCTAATTTAACTTTAAATACATGGTTTAAAAAAACAGAAGAAAAACCCAAAGAACTTATAAAATTATATGTAATTTTAACAAGAGAAGGTATTCTTAAATGTGATTTTAACATCTGGTTACGTGAAAAAATTAAAATACTTGATGATGGAACAGGTCTAATTGATACATACCTAAATAAAAATGAAATTGGATATATGAGTGAGTTTTTTTTAGGTTTGGGAGATGACGTTGAAGTTAAACATCCTATAGAAATAGTTACACTAATCAAAGAAAAAGCTTCAGCTATATTAAATAAATATGCGTAAAGTATATACAAGGATATTCTAACATTCCATCAGTTTTGTTAGTCATAAATTTTAATATATAGTCCAATTCAATTAGAATTAAGATACTTTTATAAAGACATAATTTTCAAAAAACATAGAGACAAACCTTAAACAAGCCTCTAAAAAACTTTTGCTTAAAGGGATTTCATTTACACTGTTTCACTTAATCGGTATAATGAACAATTGAAATTTTTCATTATACCGATTAAAAACTTTATCAATTCGTGAGTGGGATTACCCTACTTGTGGCGCACATCACGATAGAGATCGAAATGCAGCGCTCAAATCTTAGAAACCAAGCAATTCGTCTCTTAACCGTAGGAACTACGGGATCTCCTAATGAATTAGAAACCGTTAGGTTTCCGTACTTAGGAATCTCCCACTTCAAACAGTCCGTGAGGATGTTAAGTGGTGAGTAGTTCAATAAAATAGATATTCTTTCTTTACATTTTTTCAATAATAATTTGTCTATTGTACCAGTGACTTAATTTGTCTCTAGCATTTTCAGAAAGACGCTTTGTTTTTCGATTATAGAATCTGGAAAGAGTAGGTTGCGAAATATCTATTTCTTCCGAAAGTTCTCTCATTTTTATGTTCTTTTTAGTATGAAAAAAAACTAGTTTCTCTCGAATCAATTTTTCATTCTCATCCGTATTCAAAGGTTTACTATTTATTTTTACAATTTGATTTTCCCCTTGTATTACATCTATATTTTTTCTTGTTTTCATTTTCCCCACAGAATTAATTAATTCTTCTGGTGGTAAAATCACAATTCCTAACTGTGAATAATAATTTTCAAACCAATACTTCTTTGTAAACTGTGTCTCATCTAAATCTTTAGTGTACGCCCAATGTGAAATAACTTTTTCTTTTTCTAAATCTATTAACACATTTTCTAATTGCTCACGAATACGGTGTGGACGCCCCTTAGCTATATTAATCCCTATAACAGATAATAGTCCTTTTTCTCCACCAATTGAATATGGTCTTTTTAAATTACTGTACTGTTGTCGAATTCTCCACTGCCAAGATAAGTAGCGAATGAGTCGCTTATGGAATTTGTGGCGATAACTATTATACTCCAATGCTTTTTTAGATAATAACGCTGTTGTGCTACTAGATTCGTATAAATACATCGATAAAAAGCTACCTGGCTTTATTCTACAAGATTCAATACCTACGTAATCATTGGTATTTTTATCTCTCCAAAGAACTACAGAATCTAAAACGAAAAGTCTTTTAATTATTTCACGTTTCATTTCAAATTGCTTACCAGTTTCTGCACGATCATTTAAAACCACGACCTCATTATCATCATTTAAATAAATAAAGATACTCGCCAAGGCAGCTATCCGTTGTGCAATTTTAATTTTATCTTCTGCACGATAATACTCTATACCGTTTGCTGTTGCTTTTGGCATATTACACATATCTAGTACATTTTCATAGCTGAAATCAATAAAATCGTCTGGAGATTTTGCTTGATTCAACCACTGTATTGTAATTGTATCTAAACAGTCTGCGGTAAGATCGTCCATATTACTCATTACACCATCAATTAATGTATTCCATCGCGCTGCTTCTTCAATGTTCGCTAACCTTAAATCTTCATCTTTGTGAGAAGAGAGTTTTGCTACTCCACTACTATCTTTCGTTTCAATTAGATACGACTGTAATTTTGTATTTTCATCTTCTTCAAATTGATTCTTTGCTATTCCATCCCTTAACTTATAATAAACTGCAGAGTTATTCACTTCAAGGTAGTTTTCAAGCACGTTTTTGTGATTAGATTCAATTAAAATTTTAGGTGTTATATTATTAACTTTGTTGTCTTTCGGAAATTCTTGTTCAACAAATCTACCAATAGTTTCGTTGATTTCAATTTTATATTTCTCTATACTTGTGAATATTTGCAAAGAAGAGAGGCCACTTCCTTGCTTTTGTTCAAGCCACTTCACAAGCATTGAAAATGAAGGAGAATAATAAAACGAGGTTACAATCTTACTATTATTTTCTTTAACTTCTTCATAATAAGAATTCCATTTTTGCCACAACTCCGCATTATTTTTATAGAGCGGCTCTGATATCAATATTGCATCTCGAAATAATTGTAGAACATTCTCCATGTATACCCTCCTTCATTGTAAATTTTAGTCGAGGATTTATAAAAGTGAAATTTTAATTGCTACATGAACTCCCCTCCTAACAAAATTTGAGGATTTATTAGATGATTTTTAAATTATAGATTTATAATCTTGGAAAATCACCTTTTTTTATCATAGATGTTTACATATATTGATAGCGATCTCTGACATTGATTATATAAAACCAAATTAATTTTTAACATAAAATTAGCGTTAAATAAACATACTGTCGTAATATCAAATGATTTTCAACATATTTAAAGTAAAAGCCCACTGCTTTTGAAGTGAACCCCGAAAGCGGGACACATATCAAAACACCTAAACCATCTGTTCCCTATATTCTTTAGGGGATAGGGGGTTTAATTTTTCTTGAATTCGCACACAATTGTAGTAATGAATGTATTCTAGCACAATCTTTCGCACAGTTGTGTTGGATACTTTTGTTATCTTTTGTGAGTAGAAAGCTTCACTTTTTAAATGACCAAAGAAGCTTTCCATGACGGCATTATCATGGCAATTTCCTCTCCGGGACATGCTGGTGATAATGCCGTTTTCTTTGGCACATGCTTGAAATTCCTTCGCTGTATAAATACTCCCTTGATCCGAGTGAAGGATGACATCTTTTACTTTTCTTCCTCTCATTGCTTGTTTTAATGTCTTCATCGCTAATGTCAGTGTTTGTGACTCACTGACGACATAACTAATAATTTCACGATTAAAGGCATCCATAATCGTTGATAAATACAAGGTACGCTCTCCAAATAATAAGTAAGTCACATCTGTAAACCACTTTTCATTTGGGGCCGATGCTTCAAATTGACGTTCCAATCGATGAGGAGCTACCACTGGTTCCGCACCTTTGAGAGTATATGATATTGTCTCATAATCCGTAATACTTTTTTATGATTCACACACAGTCCCATTTTTGGAAGAGTGGCGGTCACTCTTCGATATCCATACCGTAATTTGTGCCTAAGACAGACGGCCTTTATCTTCTCTTCTATATCATCTTTAAGACGTTCCGTTCGTTGTAACCAGCGATAAAATGTGGAACGGGGTAATTCTAATACGCTACATAATTCTCTTACAGTTATTTTTGTTTTTACATCTCTCCATAAAGTAACTACAGTTTCTGGTTTCAACTCCTTTCGATTTCCAGATACTTTCCCCATACAAGTAATTTTGTTTTTAAATGTTTATTTTCTAAACGTAGTTGTTCTAATTCACTTAGCTCTTTTGGCCCTTTTCCATAAGAATATTGTTTTCCTACAGGTTGTTGAAAACGATACGTTTGATCTGTACGATACCATTTCATCCATGTCTTAATTTGGGAAACATTTTTAATGCCGAGCTTCTCCATAATGGTGTGATTTGAATAACCATCCTTTTTCATTTCAATCACTTTCCACTTTATTTCTTCTGGGTAATGAACTCTTGTCTTCAAACGAAAAACACCTCCTGAATTTGCATACTTAGTATGCGAATTCAGGAGGTGTTTTTTTCATGTACCACTATTCGGCTTCACTTCATTTTCAAGAAAAATTTGGGGCTTTTTTTGTTTTGGTGGCGTTTATTCTTCTTAAGTTGATGGATGTGTGGTGCTACCCCATCGCTATCAAGCTAAGCTTATGCAATGTCAATTTTAGGCGAGATTGTTTCTTTTTTCTAAAGGGCAAGTGTAGGTGATTGAAAGATTTGCATACGAAATAAACGGTTCTGGTGCAAATATATGAAGAAGAACATGGATGATGGTAGATTCTTAACGGAATCGTATTTTATGCTATAAGTCCAAACACTTGGTGAACGAACTCTTTCTGATTTTGGACAGACTGATTCTGTAAATCAATTTGTCCCTTTTTTATCATATGTATGGCTTCCACACCACTCAATATAGAAGTTGCTGTTTTATATGATTTAAATCCCAACATAGAACGCACACGTTTCTTGATAAAACGATGATCTTGTTCCACTATATTATTAAGATATCTAACTTGTCTTAGTTGTATGCCTTCGGGCATATGGATCTCCTCTTTCAACTCTTGCACCGCTATAGGGTAGGCAGGGTTCTTATCTACTGTTATCACACGAGGTTTAGAAACATACGAAAAAGCCAAAGCTTTCTTGAAAAAGCGCTTGGCTGCTTGTTTATCTCTTGATTTACTAAGATAAAAATCAATGGTGTTCCCTTCGGAATCTACAGCACGATATAAATACATCCATTGACCTTTTACTTTGATATAGGTTTCATCAACTCTCCATGAGTCATTTGTTGATTTAAGATGATATCGTACTTTCTCTTCTAATTGAGGCCCATATTGATGAACCCAACGCATAATGGTTGTGTGAGCGATTGATATTCCTCCTTCTTCCATCATTTCCACCAGGTTACGAAAGCTTAAATTGTACAGAAGGTACCATCTTACTGTTAATAAGATTAGTTCGGGCTGATAGTGTTTCCACTTGAATAAGTTTTGCTTTTCCATACTAATCACGTCCTTTTTTAAAGTACTAGTATGTCCAAGTTTCAGAGATTCGTTACATGAGCCTTATAGTTTTTGCACCAGAACCATAAAAACTATATTGAAAGACCGCATTTTGTATAAAAATATACCTTAAGTTGATGGATGTGCGGCTGAATCCCTAAACAGGACTTTATTCCAATTTTTTCATTATAAATCTTTGCAATGTATTTTATAAGCTCTAACTAAAACGAAAAAATTTAGATAGATATTTCCAGAAATGGGCTTAGTTAATGTTAGAAGTATTGAAGTTAATATCAATCACAAATATTTGTGATTGATATTAACTTCAAAAATAGTCTAAATCCTTAAGTTGATGGATATGTGCATTAATGCTAATTTTTTGAATTTAAACTAAATATGATAAAATATTATCTGTATAAGATCTTTTGCACGAATATAAGAAGGGGTACTTGGCTTTGAACATGACAAAAGGAGACGCTATACTGCGTTTGTTAACGGAAATTAAATTAGAGCTGGAAAAAACAAAAGAAGCAATTGAAAAAGTAGAAGATCGATTAGATAAGATAGAAAAACAAACCCTTACTCCAAAAGCAGAAACAGAAAAAGATTGGAAATATCCTTCTAAAATGAAATGAGTTTGGAAGGATATTATTAAATTTAGAATATGCAGCAACAAACATATACTCTGAAACACCGCTTTATATTGTTTAATCAAAATGTTAAAATATTAACTGTACGATGAGATTAGTTTCCTTGGTACTACTATCACACAGAATTGCCCTAGCCTTGCTAGGGCTTTTTCTATAAATCTTTATTTACATAAGAAACGTAGGTACGTTATAATAATCTCTTATTACATTTAAAGAGGTGCAAAAAATGAATAAAACCGAATTAACAAAAATGGTAGCAGAAAAAGCAGAGCTTACACAAAAAGATGCAGCTGTAGCTACACAAGCTGTATTAGACGCTATAACAAATGCGCTTGCAAATGAAGAGAAAGTACAGATTCTAGGTTTTGGTACATTTGAAGTGCGTGAAAGATCTGCACGTACAGGACGTAATCCACAAACAGGTGAAGAAATGCAAATCGCTGCATCTAAAGCACCTGCTTTTAAAGCCGGAAAAGAATTAAAAACAGCAGTGAAATAATTATACATAGTGAAAAAGGATCTGATATGAATAACAGATCCTTTTTCTTTAGTAACATATTATACTTTCTTATCGTGTCTGTTTAGCCAGGCTTTAGAAACTTCTTGTTCCCCAGATACTTCAATCTTAACCTCGCCATCTTCTTTGTATATCCGTTCAATGATTGGTATCGTCACCATTTGTTTTTCTTTTTGTTTTCGAAAAGTATCCAAGTTGATAATAGTCATGTTGCACTCTCCTTTAATGATTTCCAAAGAAAAAGGCACCCGTATGAGTGCCCTTCCCCTAACTTGAACTACCATTTACCTTTAAGAAACATCGCTTAAAGAAAATTGTATCATATTTGTTATCTTTTTATAATACTGATTATTAACACAACTAAATTAAACAGAAAGAACTAACTTACTATCAAATTTGGAAGTTCATACACGTGTAAATATATTAATTATTTTACTAGAAATTGCTGCAATGTCTCTACTAAGAATTTTGCCCCTTGTGGGCTAACATTGATTTCCCCATCTGCTAATGAGAGATTATGTTCTGCAACCTCACCTGTAATCATACAAGCATGATTAGGTTCATATTTTTTCAATAGAATTGCCTCCCCTTCCACAAAGATTTCCATTGGTGTTTTATCATGAATATCAAAAGTTCTTCTTAATTCTTTTGGGAGTACTACTCGTCCTAATCCATCTATTTTCCTAGTTATTCCTATAGATCTCATTTGGTTACAATCCTTTCACTTGTTATATTTTCAGTGGAATTCACTCTCTACTATAATTCCTCAACTTGTGACCAATCACATTTTAGGCCATTTTCTTTAGCCCAGTTCTCTATTTGTTCTTGTGTCCATCCTTTTCTTGTTCCTATTTCTACATACGGATTTGGAAGTGCTGCGAGTATTTTTGTACGATCATTTCGCCTCTTAAGCCATACTGATAATGCTGTAGGATTTCCTGAGAAAACTACTTTGCTGATGTCCCTATTCCCGTAAGCTTTGATTGTCATGCTTAATCTCCTTCTCTATTTCTTCCCATATTTCATTTATCTTTGTTGTTTGGAAATACCGCATGAGTGTGCTAGCACATAATCCGAATTCTTTGAAACGACGTATTGGAATACATCCCTCATTTACTTTATATACACGTTTTAATTTATCTGCTAATCCTTGTTTGGTATAAACTTTTCGAGTACCGTACGTTGAAATAAGTCCTGCTCTTTTATGCAATTCAAGCATACCACCAAATCGTAGAGCAAAGACATCTGCATTATATATATCATGAGATTCATTTAACTGCTTTGGTGTTGCTGCTTGTCCTAAACAATTAGAAAAATCAATATACATTTGAAGTAATTCTTCATCGGTTTCTTTCACAACCTCGGGTGTCTTATTAATTGGTGTAATACCAGCTGCAATTAACGCATTATTATAGTTTTGAAACATGTTTATAAAGATATTACGACTATATCCTAACTGTTCAAGCTTCTTTTGAGAAGGTACTTCCCCAAATTTTTTATACAACTCTTGCAGTATTTGAATGAGTTCTTCTCTTGTATAGTGAAATCCACACAAATCGTCTTTAGAAATACCAGATAACAAAAGTATGCGATTCCAGCGCATGTTAAAACGAGTCTCATAATACGTTACGGATGGCACTATTTCTTTATTTCTTTCGTTCATAAATACATTCTTTTTAGTCGTTCCAAGACGCATTATCTCACTTTTAAGTAACTGTAGTAGCTCTTTATCACTTTGTGTGTAGACAGTCCCGTCAAAAGGCTCATAGCCTAATGAAATAATGAAATCTCTATACCCCATATGAAGATACCGCTTAATTACTTTGGAATCTGGCAATGTTTTGTCTGTAATCAAATCATTTGTTGTCGGGATTCTATTATTCTTACGAATCCACATATGAAATATCTCGATAATTGCTTCTGCTGTAAAAGTTCTCTGATTTAGATGTTCAAAACCAGCCGCAGCAAGGGCATTATTCCAACTCCCAAATATTTTTTTAATGGGCGTCTGTTGTTTAATATCTCTTTTGGTTGGAATCTTCCCCAATTCTTTCGCTTTATACTGAATAATCAAGATCAACTCTTCTTTTGTATATTGCATTCGTCACTCACCTACATAAAAGAATATTATCTTCTTTTCTCAACAGCTTCTTTTATTCCTTTTTCGATAGCATTCCATACTTCAATTACATCGTAGTGATCTAACCCTTCTTTTGAAAGACTATTAGTTAAGTAGGTTTCATAGGAACCCTCTAAATTAGTTACATTTTCAAGATAAAAATCTAATTCATTATCATATTCATCTTTGTTTTTGCTATGACTTCCTTCACACATTTCAATTGAAACATATTCCTTTGCGATTTCTTCTAAACTTCTCATTCCTACACACCCCTTAATTATATTCTTACATTTATAATAACAGATACGTAGACGATCGTCTACGTATCTTGTTTCCTCAAAAAATAAATTAGGGATCTCTATACATGCGCATCAAGCTAAATTTGACTTTTGCTGAAAAGGAAAAATACACACTGTAGACATTAAACAGCGTATCGGTTATGACTAGATTTTTCAAACTAGAAGGGAATTAACTTTATATCGTGTATAATTAGACAGTACCCCCTATCTTAATTTTACTATCTTATTTCAAAAGGGTATTTACAAAAGAAGAGGAAACAAGAAAAGCTGGATATGATTTATAATCATGCAGTGCAGGGAGAAGGCTATTTCCAGAGTCCATCTTATTACTGGAAAAACATTGTGGTACAACATTTCAATAGGATACAACGCAAAGAGATGACTGTTGAACAACTTGTCAATTTTCTTGAAAAAGAAGAAATCAAGTTCTCACAACCTAAATCGTTAATTCAGTATCCAGTGGTAGAATGTTTGAAATATATTGCGAAAGTAAGTGGAGAAAATTTAGAATTACGAAAAACATTTAATGCCATTACTTTAATAAGGGATAGAGTCACATACCCATCAAGCTCAGAAATTCATTGTTCCCCAAAACGAGAAAAATGAGTTAAGGGCTAATAGACCACTATAGAAAAATAAAATTTTCATTTTTGTGAGAATCTAATATAATAGCTTGATGGATGTGGTGAGACCCCTATATAAACTGTAATTTTATTCACCTTTTTTGTTTATATATATAAATTTATTAGTTAATATATCGATGTCTTGACTTAAATACAAAACTTGCTTATGAGTAAAACCATACTTCTCTACAAGCTTAATTAGTTCTTGTTTCTTTTCTTCAATTAGTTTATGTACATTTCCCATCTCCATATCTTTAAAAGCTCCTTTAATACTATTTATCAGTAAAATTATAGTATAAATACAAAAATAAGGGAACTAGAAATTTTAGTAATTGAGTTTTAGAGCAGACTAATTAATATATATAAATCAAGATATATGTATAATTGCATTTAAAATCTTCTATATTGATGTTATACTAATATTAATCGAGAAGCATCTGATTAATCACTACATTTTCTTAAATAACATGTCAACGTATAAAAAGACACTTTAAGTAGTGTCTTTTTATACGTTTTGAGCCTAATACTAGGATAGAACTAAAGGTGCAATAAAAAGAGTACCCGCCATTAGGTACTCTTCAACAAGTAAGTATGGCGCTCCAAGTTTCACCTCATATGATAACTCGTCCCCACGGATCCATCATATGATTTTTTTATTAGAATGTTCACTGGTTTAATGTGTAATTTCTATATAACAAAGAAAAAAGCACCAGTTTTGGATGTTTAATGTATACTAATATTAATATTGAATAGCTTTATTGATAAACTTTCTAGAACAATAAATATACTAGCTGAAACTGATCTATATCCGATATTCTTTCCTGTAACATTAATAGTAATCTCCGCTAAATGGGGTTTCATATCATCTTTTTCAAAAATTTTATCTTCAACCTTTTCAATTATTGCTTCACTATCCACTTCTTTAAAAGTTTTCAGCAATCTTGTTTCTAATAAAGTAAAATCAAAATTTTCATCCTTAACCACATCAAATTTAATCTTCATTTTTCTTTCCCCATTTTTAATAAGTTAACATCTTTGTATTAATATAATTATATATATTTGTATTAAATAATTCAAAAAATATGTTTTATAAAACTATCATCCATAGTTCACATCTCCAATAGAGAGAAATGAAAAAAACAAATGGTAAAGTTCCTTCTTTCAAGGTCAAGACTATCCTCAACCTTCTCCAAGCCACCGCATCATATAATTTTTTAACTATCCTTAGCTACGAGCTTTACGTTCGGTGACTGGGAGAAGACTAAGAATCTTCTCGTTTTAAGTCCGTAGACTTCGAGAGCTATGGGGTAACTCTCTCATTTACACAACGTTTAGGAATATCTTTAAATCTATAAGACACATATGTTTCTTCCGGCGCCTTATTTGAACCTATACATAAGACGGAGGGGAATGTTCCGCTGTATTGGCTCAAACAAAGAGCGGAAGCTCTCTGCTCGTTTAGACCTATATTTTTATAACGATACAGTTCATCCAATCGAACGAACCATCACCACATTTGTAAAACAATCCATCTCGAAATCAAGACCTTGAAAGTAGTTTCCGCTACCTCTCAGTAATAATAGTGTATCACCTAAATATCAAGAACAGTGTGTCATCGTTGTGGCATGATTGTGGTTTCTTTTCATTCCTCTGCTCACTCTTCTAATATGGTCATAGCTATAACCTAGCTCACTAGCAAACTGTTTTTAATTGAATCCCATCACATCACGTAAATTAATAATCTGCTGTTCTAGCCCCTTCTTCATTCTGATCAAGGTTGGCATTATCAGATGAAGAAATATCGTGGTGCCTTACAAAAGCATCAAATTACACAAAGTATGTCTCGAAAAGGGAACTGTTACGATAATGCGGTGATTAAAAATTTCGGTTCTGGTGCAAAAATAAAATAAAAGAGAATAAAGCGCATATATTCCTAACGGAATCGTATCTTATGCTGCAAGTCCAAACAATTGATGGATGAATTCTTTCTGATTTTGGACAGACTGGTCCCGTAAATCAAGCTGTTCTTTTTTAATCATATGCATAGCTTCTACTCCAGAAAGAATGGATGTAGCTGTGTCAAAAGATTTGAGCCCTAGCATAGAACGGATTCGCTTCTTTATAAAGCGATGATCTTGTTCTACTATGTTATTCAAGTACTTTTGTTGTCTAAGTTGCATACCATCAGGTATGCTTTTTTCTTTTTTCAACTGTTCAATTGCTATAGGATAAGCCGGGTTCTTATCGACTGTTATAACACGTGGCTTTGAAACATGAAAAGACCGCAAAGCTTTCTTGAAAAAGCGCTTTGCAGCCTTTTGGTCTCTTGTTTTGTTTAGGAAAAAATCAATTGTGTTTCCTTTCGAATCAACAGCACGATACAGATACATCCATTGACCTTTTACTTTGATATATGTTTCATCGACTCTCCAAGAGTCATTTGTTTATTTGAGGTGACGGCGGATTCGTTTGTCCAATTCAGGACCATACTGATGAACCCAACGCATAATCGTTGTATGAGAAATGGATAAACCCCGTTCTTCTAGCATTTCCACCAAATCCCGAAAACTGAGGCTGTACCGTAGGTACCATCTTACCGTTAACAAAATAATATCAGGCTGATAATGCTTCCATTTGAATACATTTTCCTTTTCCATACCAATCACGCACCCTTTTTAAAGTAATAGTAACAGTATGTCCAAGATTTATAGATTCATTGCAATTGTCCTTAAGTTTTTGCACCAGAACCCAATTTTTGACCAACCTCCTTCGGTATGTATGACATTTAACTTTTGTCCATCTTTTACTTTATCGACAACTTTTGATTCCGTAGTTGGCTTTTCACGTACGTTGAGTACATCCGCTGTTACGATAGTTTCTGCGATAACAGATGTTGTAAAAGCCCCCAATCCCAAAACTGTTGCTGTTGCTGCACCAATTATTTTTTTCATAATTTCCTCCATTACGTTTATTTTTTAAATTCTATTATATTAAATGTTTCTGTAAAATTAGGTGAATTCACAGAATAACAACACATTTGTAACAATATATTAATATAACTTAATATATTGTTTTTATCAGAGTCTCTTTCTAATCCAAGCTTTAAAAAATAAATGGCCACTAAAATAACCCAATACAAAAAGCATCTAATCCTATTTTAATTAGATGCTTTCATATAGTCCTTGAGCCTAACATTGTAAACTATTTATGCGACAGTAAATCCTTTTTTATCACATCCCAGAGCGAATTATCTTGACGTATCGGTTTACCATCTTCGCCCCATTTTATTTTTTCTGTTCCCAATTCATAATTCATTCCCGTCCAAGTGTCTTCACGAAACGCATAGAATGATTTATGCCAACCTTTTTGGTTGAAGATAGAAATAAGATCTTGCATGTATTGGGTAGCACCAGGGACAGTACGGTTAATTCCAAACTCCTCCGCAATAATTCGATTAGATGGTACATGATTTTTCTTAGACCATTGTTGGATTGGCTTTAAAAATTTCTCTAATCCCTGTTTGTTCCACATTACAGGTTTCTCTAAATCCCCTACTTTTACAAATCCCGGATATTGATATTCCTTGTTTTGTTTTTCACCTTGGCTCGTTAATTCATATGGTTCATACATATGAAATGCGTAAAGTGTTTTTTTATCCTTTACTGGTTTTAAATATTTAAAGGCCCATGGAGTAGCATATAAACCTGAATCTAAAATAATCGGTGTTTCTTGGTCCACTTCACGAATGGAATTAATGACCTTTTGATTAAATCTATTTAAATCCGCTGTCGTTCCTTTCACTTTTTCATACCATTTCTCGTAATCTTCCGTCCAAAAATCATTATATCTATTATTTTTAGCTGTTTCTGGATGCGGTTCATTTATAATATTGTAACCAACCACTGCAGGGTGATCTTTTAGTTCAAGAGCAAGGTCCTTCCAAAATTCACTTGCTTGTTCTTGATACTTCTCTTCTTCCCAGATTCTATCATCATTCTTATTATTATTGAATTGGCGCCATCGATCACCAGGTAAGGATAACATTGTAAGAACGACTTTCATTCCTTGCGATTGTGCGGCATCTAAATCCGCTTTTAATTTTTCCAAATCTTCCTTTACCAATCCCTGATAGTTATCTGCATTCCCTATCAGAAAATCCTTTCCAGAAGTATCTGGTTTATCCTCAAATAAGAAATCTTTATCTTTCGCCCATTTATCAGGTGCTAAACGGACATATTCAATATTAGCTTCCTTTGCACTTTTATAGTTTTCAGGTAATGAAGTACTATTCATAAAATTAGTACCTTTTCTTTTGGAATCCCAAAAATGAATTTTGGAATCACTCTTGTGATAAGTATCAGCTTTCACATTCATTTCCTGTACTCCAAAACTCATCATTCCTAATAACGCAACAATTCGCAAAACTTTTTTCACAACTTTTCCTTCTTTCTATATATATTTTACACACATAACATACCTTTGTTTTGTTACAGGAATATGGCAATTTTCCAAAAATACCTTTTAAGTTTATAAAGCGGAAGTCTATTTATACATAAAAAAGACCAAGGATATATACACTAAGAAAAGTCTAGAAGATACGGAATATTTAAAAATGAATCGCCTCAAAAAGAACATGTAGTAATTTCTACATGTTCTTTTTTTTCTTATTAACCGACCAAGGTTATATTGTAAATGTTCATAGCATTGTATGCTGAAATTTAAATTGTAAGTTCTAATGTAAACTTTTTATCATTAGTTTACATTCAAAATATGAAAAATAAAGAGATTAGAACATCTAAAAAACCAGATCTACGCTAGCTTTTTTTACATAGTTTTCTTTAGAAGAAATCACTATATCTAAAAACCTATAAAAATTCCCTCAAAAGATTTAAAGGGACTTTTATAACATTTCCCTTAACTTCATAGTTATAGCCTACAACCTATGCAATTCTATTTTTCGCTTTTATCTAAGTCGCGTAATAACAAGATGTGCTGAAACAGACTCTGTTCCTCCAGCCAGAGGAGTAATGGTTAGTGCTGTGGATTCGCTAGCAGGGTTACGTACAGTAAGTATTGAATTGATGACTGATGTTTGCACAAGAGCCATTCCTACTATCTGAGAAGTACCAGTTGCTCGACCAACTACCGTATAAGCTAATTCAACAGCTCCTGCTCCGGAATTAAGAGTTAAAACTAGTTGACCCGCTTCGGTCACACTCACCTGAAACAAGACCTGATAACTACCGATTGCAGACAAATTAAATGTATCAGCACCAGTACGTGCAATCCCCGCTCCACTAAAAGGTCCGTCTCTTGGAAAATCTACGTCTCCACCAACTGCAACTGTTGCAGCATTATCAGGGGGCATCAACGCATAAAAATCCGCAAAATCTAATACTCCTCCTGTCAGGCCTGTTGCTCCCGTTGGACCTATGTCTCCTGTCGGGCCTGTTGCTCCCGTTGGACCTATGTCTCCTGTCGGACCTGTTGCTCCCGTTGAACCTGTTACTCCTGTCGGACCTGTTACTCCCGTTGGACCTATGTCTCCTGTCGGACCTGTTGCTCCCATTGAACCTGTTACTCCCGTTGAACCTGTTACTCCCGTTGAACCTGTTACTCCCGTTGAACCTGTTACTCCCGTTGAACCTGTTACTCCTGTCAGGCCTGTCGGACCTGTTGCTCCCGTTGAACCTGTTACTCCTGTCAGGCCTGTCGGACCTGTTGCTCCCGTTGAACCTGGTACTCCTGTCAGGCCTGTCGGACCTGTTACTCCCGTTGAACCGGTTGCTCCTGTTAGACCTGTTACTCCTGTCGGACCTGTTGCTCCCGTTGAACCTGTTGCTCCCGTTGAACCTGTTACTCCCGTTGAACCTGTTACTCCCGTTGAACCTGTTACTCCCGTTGAACCTGTTACTCCTGTCAGGCCTGTCGGACCTGTTGCTCCCGTTGGACCTATGTCTCCTGTCGGACCTGTTGCTCCCGTTGAACCTGGTACTCCTGTCAGGCCTGTCGGACCTGTTACTCCCGTTGAACCGGTTGCTCCTGTTAGACCTGTTACTCCTGTCGGACCTGTTGCTCCCGTTGGACCTGTTGCTCCTGTCGGGCCTAACTGAGCCAAGGGCAAAATAATCTTTTGTATTAATTGTATTTGTGCCTGTCTTGTAGTGTTATCAATAACAAATAAATTAATAAGGGATAATAAATTATTTACTAATGTTTGTAATTCAGTTGTTAAAACAATAAAATTTAGTTGAGATATATTTAAAATAGTAATTAAGTTCTTAGTAATAGATATAAGATCTGCTTGTTGTTGTTGATTTAAAAATCCCGCTTGTGCAAATGCTAATAATTGATTTAGAATAACAACTAATTTCCCTATATTTTGCGGTGTGGGTACTGTAAGTACTGCTGGTATTGATACAATGAGCTCATTAAGAATATTGGTCCAATTAGTCAATGCTGTTAATGTCAAAGGAATTATATCTTGTCTTTGAATTGGAGGACAATTACAAAAGTTAGGTTGGCAACCCCTCCTGCAATTTACCATATTTATCACGTCCTTAAATTTATACATACATATACAATATATTTAATGAATCAATAATTTCTTTTGAACCTATCAAACATCTATAAATTACAAAAAAGGCTCACTCCTTATCTATTTTTATATAGGAGTGAACCTTTTTTATTATTAAGTATTTAATGTAACACTTTCTATATCTTCACAACTTATGAAGATAAAACTAGAAGATGCCGGTGTTATTATACCTTCCTCCTCTAATATAACTATACAAAGTGTTGAAATGAATTGTTGTAATATAGCAGGTCCAATAATTTGACCGGATCTAGTTGTAATTGTAACCACAGTTCCCAATGACCACTAAGTAAATCATATTCCAATTGGATTTTCACGCCTGCCTTATTACTACTCCCACCTGAACCTTGATAGTCAGTGGCGAATTGATCAGGTAGTTGAAACACTGTTGCATCTAGAATACGGATACGATTGAAAGTAGAGATTATATGTGCAGAAAGTGAGGGATTTGAACAGAGTTTTTGTGTGAGAAGAGAAGTAAAGACTTCTCGAAGAAATGCGACAGCTGCTGGATTAAAGCGTTGATTCAGTCCTTCTGGACTCATGAGTGTAGCTGTATTTGCATAAAGCTGACTACGTAAGAGAATCACTTGCTACATGTTGACTAATCCAAATACATAAAGCAGCCAAATCTCGTGCACCAAACTTACTTTTACGTTTTACGAAACCCGTTTCCTGTGCGAGCTGTTGAAGGATACTTGGAGATAGATATCGCTGTAGTCTTCAGCGAATAAATGAAACTCAACTTGAATCGATAGAGTCATACAAAACGCCATCCTTTCTGTATTTTTCTACAAAAAGAATAGCGTTTTTTTGATTATATGGATACAAATTTATCTTAGATTGATAGCGATGTATGGTGACCTCTATTAGAATATTTAAGAAATTATTATTTAAGCTTTTTTCGGAGGAAGTTACAATATATTTTTCTTTACGTATTGGTATATGGATAGTTTTAAATTATTTTCAGAAATTTATTTTATGTGTGGAATATAAAGTAGGAGCTGGTGTATAACAGTACAAATACAAAAAGCGTGAACAGTTTAGCATTTTCACGCTTTTTGTATGGAATAAATCATAAAAAATGTAGGGAAATGTCGAAAGGATTAAATTGATTTTAAAAATTGAAGGTGATACCATAAAATTAAACAACGTTTAAAACATTGTTTAATTAATAAATTCTAGAGGGGGAGATAAGTTGAGGGAAAATGAAAAAATATCAACGAAAGAAAAGATTTTAAATACAACATTGGAGTTAATTAAAGACGAAGGTTTCGAAAGTGTAACAATAAGAAAAATTGCGGCATTGTCAGATACAAATATCGCGCTTGTAAATTACCATTTTGGTTCAAAAGAAAAATTGATTAGTGAGACGATTAAAGTCTTATTAATTAGCTTTCAAGGCACTTTTTCTATTTTAGATGATATTAAAGTGCCAGCGAAAGAAAGATTAAAAATATTTTTATTGGATTATGTACTAGTAATTCAGCAATACCCTGAGTTAGTTAGGAAAATTATTGCAATGGGAACTACGGGATTTACATCTCAATACGAATATGGAGATTTTTTGAAGAGGCTCGGTTTTAGTAAAGTGAAGAGTATTTTGAGCGAAATAACAAATGAAACGGATCAGGAAATTTTAATGATGATGACAGTGCAAATATTTGGATCCATTTTTCTTCCAGCATTAATGATGCCAATTCTTGAATCAGGGGCAGATATAAGAGTACTGCCTGTAGAAAAACAGATTGATTTCCTATTTGAACGCTATTTTTATAAAAATTGAGACAGTGGGTGATAGAGATGGTTAGTTTCTTTAGAAAGCATTGGTGTGATATCCATATAGCGCCATAGCTTAGCATTACCTTCTATATCTGAATTAACTCCAGCAATTTTCTTAAACAAAAATATACACCCTTTCTTCTCTTTCTTACTTCATCTTGTTTCTTCTATTATATAAGACATCAATCTTCAGTTATATTTTTAGGGAATAGTACATTCATTGCTTAAACTGTTAAAATCCAATCTCCCCTTTGTTTCCCTTCAGGTTTATAGTATTTCATTTTCCCCTCTTCAATCAATCTACCCACTAGTCCCTCCTTTTTAGCTCTCCTTAATTTCATCCGCAGCGCATCTTGTGTTATTCTCCAACGATCACATGCTTCTCTCGGTGTCATAATTTCATCTAGCATAAATAACATCCTAACCACCCCTAGTTACTTATAAGTAACAAACAAATTTTTAGGTATATTCACAGGTATTACTACAAGTTCTATTTATGAGAGAACTTGTATATTTGATTTAACTAAAATCTCAAAAGAACATATTAATTATTTCAATTACTAATTTTACAAACTTTCCCCATCGGATCAAAGTCTCCAGTTTGGAAGTCTTTTTTGTTTTTTTGACATTTTTAGTATTCTTCTTGCTCTTCTGCTTTTTAAGTTTTTTATTCACCTTGAGAACCCCTTCTATAACATAGTAAAGATTATTAATCTTCCACTATGTTATAGAGCGTATCTAACAAACTTCTATTCCTCTACGCATTCATTATCAACCATACATACCACTATCACCTTTACACACTACTATCATCCCTATTATTAATAAGGTTTAAAACACCCTTTAAAAAAAGGAATAGATGTGACAAAATGGCATTCACATCGTATTCACCTGAATTTTCATATTCCAAAAAGGTACAACTTTTAAAACATATTTAATATTCATTTAGTGAAAACGAGTTTTACAAATGTATGAAAATGTTAAACCCATAAAAACTCGTTGTATCATGTGTATATACTGATATAACGGGTTTTTATATGAATATTTAACTGTCTATTTTACTAATTATAAAAAAACATGAACTTAGTTTTACTTTTTAGGGATAATACTTCATGTAAAATGGACATTTTATTTATATTTTTGATAGATTTCTTGCGAAATATGTACCTAGAGCGGTATTTAAATTTAAATGTGATACGATTGTTGTATAGTAGCAAGTATTAAAAGAAAAGTAGATAAAAATAGGGGGCGCATTTCATGTATAACTTACAAGAAGATATGTATGAACAATTAAAAGAGAAAAAAGGGGATATCACTATATTTTTAAAGAATGGGGTCCCCATACGTGGGCAGATCCTTACAACGGATAAATTTACTGTTCTTATGATGGTTCATGGTAAGCAACAACTAGTCTACAAGCAAGCAATTTCCACAATTCTTAAGTAATTCTTTTTCCTTTTTCGAGGGAAGAGGAAAAAACACCAAAAAAAGAAGATTGAGATCAATCTTCTTTAAAAAAGGAACAGATGACAGATTACTACTCCAACTCCTAATCAATTATAATTAAGCGTGTAGTGACATTCAATTCATTCTAAATTTTCTCAATATTTTTGTTTTATTATTAAATTATAATATAAGTAATTCTTTTTATTATTATATGTTTGTTCTTTCTTGTTGCAGAATCCTTAAGCTATTAAGGATTCCTTTTTTGTATCTAAAATCCAAAAATAAAAAGATAAGATCCGGGAACACGATCTTATCTTTAGCACAAGGAGTAAACAAAAGGATAACCATCATATTTTTATTATAATTTATTTTTTGTTGATTTTGAATATTAGAAACACAATTAACAAGTATATCTATATTGAGAAATTTATTACAAAATTAACTGTAAATGATTTAAAAAGCGAAAGTAAACTTTTACCCATTAGTTTACATCTTTTTATAATTTGTTAAATACGTCAATAAATATCCAAATAAAAACCCATTGATATCAGCATATGTGTATGATATCAATGGGTTTTTATGAGTTTAACATTTTGTATCCTTTGTAAAACTTGTTCTCAATTTGTAAATATTAAACATGCTCGAAAAAAGGGCTCTATTTAGATGCTTTTGCTAAATGAATATGTTACTATCTAACAGCTGGTATTCATCATCTCAAAAAATTCAGTAACTTCATCATAAAAAGTGCTCCTAGATAAATCTAGGAGCACTTTTTATGAAACATTATTTTTTATTTGCCTTTGATCCACTTTATGATAGTAACCGTGTTTTACTACTTGCCTAACATCATCTACTTCAATTCCCATTATCTCTGTAATATCTACAACAATTGTATTCTGTAGAACACTCACTACATATCCAGTTAATTGTAAATTAGGATTTTTACGATATAAAAATAGAACGTAATCCCCAATTGTTACCTTAATTATTCGTTAGGTTTCCCTTTTTTTACTTCTTCATACTGTTTAGCAAGTCTATAAAATGAAGAACACTTAATATCATATTTCTTCATTGCTTCTATATTTAAAAATTTCCACTCTAAATACAATAAGAAAAACAAAAAGAACTTGTAGAAATCACTACAAGTTCTTTTTCAAATAATGTATAAAAGGTGAATCAAACTATCTCATTACTCGAAACGAGGCCCCCCATAATTACCATAAACATTTGGGCGTAGTTTCAATATATATCAGTCTCCTATGTAAGTGGCTTCCATAATGCTAAAGCGAATATCCAATTCGAGTCACCATTTCCTTGATGATTTTGAACAGCTTCATACACTTTCCCTTGATGTTCTACTTTATCTCCCTTTGTATATGCCTTCTTCGAATCCCATTTTTCATAAGATTCATTTTGATTTTTTGTTTTTATTGGGAGAATGTTACTTTGAATCGATGTATTTCCAGCTGCATCTACAGCCTTCACTGCATATTTATATTCCTTATTAACTGTAAGATTTTGATCAGTAAACGTCGTTCCTTGTACCGTTTGAATCAATTGTCCATCGCGTAATACCTGATATTCTTTTACACCTACATTATCTGAAGAAGCATTCCATTGTAGCTCTACACTGTTAGAAGTAACGTTGCTTGCATATAATCCTTGTGGCTGTGTGGGAGCTTCTGTATCTGGTTTCGGATTAACAATGTTATCTACTTTCTTCACTCCTTCTTTTGTAATCTCATACACCACTTTATCCCCAAAACTTTCCTGAATGTTTTTTTCTATATTTGTAATGGTAGCTCTGTTCGCACCTTCTACATGTGTGAATTCAATAAAATCGCCTACTTTTACCGGAATTTTTGCTTGCTCAGCATTTTGTTGCTTATTTCCATAAATTTCTTTGTTATAGATCACTTTACCTGATGTATTTTGCACTTTAATACTTGCATATGTACTATCAAAGTAGTTATGTGGTACACCTGCTCTTAGATCAATTTGCATTTCTTCTGTTGATTTATTTAAATTTACTTTCGCAAATTCAAAATCACCAATCCCTTTCAGAGACCATGCAAATTCGTTACCTTCAAAAATGTTTGGAGATTCATTTTTGATTTGTACCTTTTTCTCAACAGTTTGATCAAATAAATCAGTTAATATAATTTTTGCATAAGTATTTGTAGATAATAGTGTAGATTGACTAACCTGACTTTGATAAGATTTAATATTATCAATTATCTCGATTGGTTGTCCTGTCATATTTTCATCATTATAAATTTCAATTTTACCTTTAAATTGTGGTGTGCTATTTTCTTTTAGTTTCCAAGATACATTTAATTTTTCATTTTCATAATATATAGATTGTATATCAAAATCTATTTTTCCTATTTCAGGTTGAGTAGGTTGAGTTAGCGCGAATATTTTTCCTGTTCCAATGGTAGACTGCGTATTACCTCCTGCTTTGACCCATAGATATTCTGAAGTAGCTCCTCCATCATATTGATGAGAAGTATCATGCTGTCCAGAAATACTTTGATTATTCCAAGAACTCCATTGTTTATCTACTAACTTTCGGCTATAACCATTTTTTAGGCGCGCTTCTCGAACATCCTGTCCATTACCAGCCCAGTCTTCTTGAAACATTCCTAATCCATGATTAAATGCAACATTAGCAACCGGAAAGTCCATAATTGCAATTAGATGCCATTTATTCTTTGTTACATCTTTCATCCATTGTCCAAATTTAGTATGACCATTTTCTTGCCATGAACGCATTGTCATTCTGTACCAATTGTAATCTTTCCATCCATAAGTTGTTTGAACCTTCAGTCCTGTTCCTTCTCCTCCAAAGAGTCCAGCTTGTGAATTCGGAGATAAGTATTCGGCCTTTATAGCTTCTTTAGAGGCAATTGGATCCCATAAGGCAAAATGTAAAGTACGTTTTCCATTTTCATCAAACCCACTTTGTTGTTGAAAACCAGCGTATCCCCCAGCTTCACCACCTGCATTCCAGTTGTGTACAGCCCAATACGTATAAGGTGCAGTCTGAACTGGTGACCAGTCTATACTAATAATATCTGAGGAAGCTGTATTTTGTGGACTCACATAAACTGAAGGAGCAGCTGAACGTGTTACTGCTTTAGTGTGCGAAATAGACGTTCCAAACATAGAAAATATGCTACATGCTGCGGTAATTATAATAACTTTATTAAATGTTTTTTTCGTTTTCTGTCTAATCATTAATCTACTTCCTTTTCTAATTTTTATTATTAAATAATAACTTAATAGAGAAATCTATCAAGATTCAAGCAACATCCCATAATTCTTGAAAATACCGCCCAAATCTATGATGTTCTATATCCACATCTGATTCTTACATAATTAATTGATTGTAAGTTGTTTCCATAACGATAACGCAAATATCCAATTCAGGTCACCATTTCCTTGATGATTTTGAACAGCTTCATACACTTTCCCTTGATGTTCTACTTTATCTCCCTTTGTATAAGCCTTCTTCGGATCCCATTTTTCATAAAATTCATTTTGATTTTTTGTTTTTACCGGAATAAGGTTACTTTGAATTGATGTATTTCCAGCTACATCTACAGCTTTCACTGCATATTTATATTCCACATTAACTGTTAGGTTTTGATCAATAAACGTCGTTCCTTGTACCTTTTGAATCAATTGTCCATCACGTAATACCTGATATTCTTTTACACCTACATTATCTGAAGAAGGATTCCATTTTAGCTCTACACTGTTAGAAGTAACGTTGCTTGCATATAATCCTTGTGGCTGTGTGGGGGCTTCTGTATCTGGCTTAGGATTAACAATTCGATTTACTTTCTTCAGGCCATCCTTTGTAACTTCATACATTGCTTTTTTATCAAAGCTTTCACGTTTATTATTATCTAAATTTATTAATGTTGCCCTCTCTCCGCCTTCTAGATGTGTAAGCTCAATAAAATCGCCGATCTTTACTGGAACTTTTTGTGTTTCAGCATTTTGCTGTTTATTCCCATAAACTTCTTTGTTATAGATCACTTTACCTGATGTGTTTTGCACTTTAATACTTGCATATATATTATCAAAGTAGTTATGTGGTACACTTGCTTTTAGATCAATTTGCATTTCTTCTGTTGATTTATTTAAATTTACTTTTGCGAATTCAAAATTTCCAATCCCTTTCAGCGACCATGCAAACTGGTTTCCTTCCAAGATATCTTCTGTATTTGGTACATCGCTTTTTATTTGAGTAAGAAGATCCATCATCGGTCGCGGTTCATTCGCAAAAACAGAAATGATACTGTTATTTAATTCTTTCCACTCAGCATCTGTTACATTTGGATTTTGTAACATAAGAGAAACGTAATCTGTCCATACTAAAAAATTGATTGGTAAAATATTGGTGGATATTTTATAAATTGCAATTTTATTATCTGCTGAAGTCATCGCTTTCGCTAACCAGCGTAATCGCTCTGATTGATCTAGTTTTACTGGGTCAAGTTCAGCATTTTCAAATAGTAGCATATACGGTACTTGATTTGTCGGGCTATTATCTGACCAAGGAATAACAGTTGCATCATGACGGCTCGATTTACTCCATCCGGATATATCATTTCCTAAATTCCAAGAAGATGGTTTGTTATTCCATATGAGTGCACAATGTCCAGGTTGTCCAACAGGCATAGCTGCCACTCCAAAGGCTTGGCTTACTTGCGTACCAAACTTCGAAATATTACCGCATACCCCGCCAAATCTGTAAATGGAAGAAAGATTCCAACCTAAACCGTAGAATGCATCATTTCCAGCGTGAATACTAACGCCATCTTTGTTATGGGTTACATAATTAATCAAATATGCACTTTCCCCTACCTTATCTTGATTTTTAAGTTCTGGATGTTCCGTATTAATCATATTTCTTGCCCAAGTTAAATCTTCTTCTGGTGACCAAGTATTCACTACTAATCTTAAATGCCAAACATTATATGTTCTAAAGGAAGGAAGTAACTCATTATTTTGATCTGCTGATTTATAATGTTGGTACCTTGTTAATGGATTAATAGGTTGATTGTTTGTCCAATATTTTATAGGTTCAGCATGAGCTAACGATGTAGCTATCGCTAATTTCAAATACAATCCTTCATGAGAATCTGCATCCACATTCCAGATTGTATTCCATATCTCAAGTGCATTTACAGGATTTTTTCCCGTTGGACTACCACCTTCAAGATAGGTATTCATCACACTTGTATTTTTCATAGCCCAGCTAAGAAATTTCTGATGGTCAGCATCTTTTTTTGCAAATGCATCCATTGTTGCAGCACCTGTTTGTAATATGAATTGAAACTGAGCCAAAGCTGCTGCAAATACTGGGTCTGTAAGCTTCTTTTTTAAACTCTCTTCAGTCATACCTCCAATATTTCCATTCAGATATGCTGTGAGATTATTCAAATGAGCTTCAAAATTACCCTTTGCAATTGCCTGATCCGTCTGTTGGTTCAATGTTTCTAAAGTGAATGTTTCTTGATTGAATGACATTGTTTCAGCTGAAACCTTTGTATGCGGAATCGTAGCAATACTGCCTAAAATAATCGGCATAGTTAATAATAAAGATGAAATCCTTTTCAAAATAATTCCCCCTTTTTTGTTTTTGAACTTTGACTGCTGCATGATTCCCCTTTATATATAATTCTTCCCACGCCTAAAGGCATAAGGAATTAAACAGCCAAAATGAATATAATTTGGTAGTTTCCTAACCTTTCGCAACTGGCTGACATAGTGGAATGCACCTTAGTCCCTATAGCTTTCACTAATTTTGCCTTTATCGAATTTCATTTTCAGTTTCCATTTAAATAAATTTTCCTTTTCTATACTAATCACACACCTTTTATAGTGTAATAGTATCAGTATATCCAGGTTTGAAAGACTATTTCAGTCACTTTAAATTTTCTGCACCAGAACCCTTTTATCCGTCTACACCAAAGTAATACAATGCTCCAGTATACTTCAAAGACCCAGATGGTAACAGTTTAGAATTAATATGTTATGTTGAAGTTCCTAATGAATGAAACCATAATACAGATAAGTATTCATTTGTAGATTGGAAGAAACTAGTTAATTCAGTTCATTTTTGGGAACAAATAATTGTTTAAGTTGATGGGCATGTATGATGGCCCCCTATTATCATACCGGTTCTGTTGCAAAGTTTCTTAACATCAAATTAAATGAGGTATTTTTCACTAACTATTATGCAATTATAAATAGTTTTTGTAATTCACTGCACGTCGAAAGACAGGAGTCTGATGTAAAACTCCTGTTTTTCTTATATAAAGCATAAACGGTTTCGATTCCCTTGATTGTACGTGAAGCATGCTGAAGGTTTTGAAATCCTGTGGATTTGACAAAGCGGCGTTTCACATGTCTATGGTCCTGTTCTATGATATTATTCAAATGCTTGACTGTACAATGAGCAGTATATTTATAAAAGCCTTGTTCATTTAATTTTTTAAATGCACAAAGTAATGCCGGTGCTTTGTCTGTTGTTAGAACCGTTGGTTCTCCAAATATTTTTACTAACCTTTTCATAAAGGCATATGCAGCCTGATGATCCCGTTTTTTACAAAGTTGAATATCCAATGTGTACCCTTCCTTATCAATTGCACGATATAGGTAACGCCATACCCCTTTAACTTTGATATAGTTTTCATCCAGATGCCAAGATAGTTGCGCAGATTTATTTTTCTTTTTCCAAATCTAATAAATGAGATTTCCATATTCATGAACCCATCGCATGATGGTTGTGGGATGGACCGACACACCACATTCTTTTAAAATTTCAGATACATCTCGATAACTTAAAGAAAAACGACAGTAGTAGTCGACAGCTACTAAAATAGTATCCTACCTGAATTGTTTCCCCTTAAAATATTCCATTTATGATTCTCCTCAATCTATTTTGCAAAAGTTTAACTTAGTTTTAAAAACCTTGCAACAGAACCATATAATTCCTTCAAATTTTTTTATATAAATAACAATTCCAATTGTTCCATATTTCAGCATATTATGTCTATAACATATGCAGCATTACATATAGTGATATATATATATATAATCGAATTATTATTTTCGAGTTGCTATCCCTTATAGGCGTACCACCAACATTTTAACGAAAATATACGCTAAGCAAATTTCAACAAAGAAAAAGCCAGTTTCCTGTAAGTTAAGGAAATTGGCTTTAGTTTGTATTAACTTAAAGAGATTCTATGATTTTATAATAAGTGGACTACAAGCACTTCGTAAAAAAATCATACTAAGCACATTTTGATTTTCAATCCATATCTGCAAAATCAAATCGATGCAAACAAACAAGATAATCAAGTTTCAAAAACGCAAGCCTGGAAAGATAGAATGAACAAAAGTTATAGCGCAATTGAAAGTGTAAATACAAATTTCATTTTAAATCAAAAATAATGCAAGAAAATAAGCACATCTTATTAAAAAACAGATGTGCTTATTTTTTAATTCCTATGCATTTTTACGTTTTAAGAAAATCACTCCACCAACAATTAACAGCAATGCACCTGCAGCCATAGAGATCCAACTTGTAAGGTTAGTACCTGTTTGCGGTAACCATCCAATTTTAGATTGAATTTCTTTCTTAGGTTGTGGTTGCTCTTTTACTTGCTCTTTAGGTTGTTCTGATGTTGGAGTATTTTTATCTGGATTCGGCTGTTCTGGTTTAGGTTGTTCCGGTTTTACCTCTTTAAATTTCACTGTTTGACCCTTATCTTCAATGTCAACGTGAATAGCAACTAAGACATTATCTTGATACAGTTCTTCAAACACGACTACTTCTTTACCTTGTAATGCAGAAGCATTAAATGTGAAATCTAGTGTGATAGAACCATTTTTCTCTTTTGCAGTAAACTTAGATTCTGCTGTTACTTCTTTACCATCAACTAATAATGGCTTGTTTGTTGCTTTATCCATTAGTTTACCTTTTACAACGTAATCTTTACCCACGATTAAGTCTTTGTATTCCACTTTATCTTGGATTGTTACAGATTTTGTAGCGTCTAACTCTTTAGAACCATCAGCTTTGTTTGTAGCTGTTGTTTTAATAGAAGGTTCTACAAATCGAACTGTTTGACCTACATCGTTAATATCAGCGTGAGTTGCAATTACTTGACCTTCATGTAATAAGTCTTCAAACACGACTACTTCTCTTCCTTGCTGTTCAGCGCCAACGAAAGTAAAGTCTAATGTTACAAAACCATTCTTTTCTTTTGCAGTAAACTTAGTCTCAGCTGTTACTTCTTTACCATCAATTAATAATGGTTTGTTAATAGCTTTGTTCATTAGTTTACCTTTTACAGTGTACTCTTTACCAACAACTAAGTTAATATACTCTACTTTATCTTGGATAGTGATAGAATCGTTTGCATGAATCTCTTTTCCACCATCAGCTTTGTTTGTAGCTGTTGTTTTTACTGAAGGCTTAACAAACTTAACAGTTTGACCTTTATCATTGATATCAGCATGTGTAGTAACAACTTTTCTGTCTTTCAGTAACTCTTCGAATACTACTACTTCTTTTTCTTCTAAGCCAGTTGCATCAAATGTGAAGTCTAATGTAATAGAACCATTTGCTTCTTTTGGTGTAAACTTAGTTTCAGCTGTTACTTCTTTACCATTTACAACTAATGGTTTATTAGTTTCTTTATCCATTAATTTACCTTTTAAAGTGTACTCTTTACCTACTTGTAGGTCTTTGTATTCCACTTTATCTTGGATTGTTACAGACTTAGAAGTGTGCATTTCTTTTGTACCATCTGTTTTATCAGTAGCTGTTGTTTTTATTGAAGGAATCTTTTCATCTTTGACAATATGTTTAATGATTTGACCATTCTCTTTGATCTCAAAAGAAAACGTTTCTTCATTCAATACATAACCTTTTGGTGCAATAGTTTCTTTATATGTGTATTTTCCAAATGGTAACTTTTCAAACTTCGCGATACCTTTATCGTCTGTTTTTCCTTTTACTACTTCTTTTCCTGCTTCGTTATAAATAGTAAACTCTGCATTTGGAAGTTTGTTGTTTCCATCAGCTACATCAACTTTTGTAATTTCTAGATCACCTTTGATAAGATGATTGACTGCCAATAGCTCAATAATTTTCCCATGTTCCTTTATTTCGAACACGATTGGTTCTGTAATAAGAACATAACCATTTGGAGAAGCCTTTTCTACAAATGAATATTTACCATACGCTAAATCTTTGACGTTAACTTCACCATTTTTATCTGTCTTATATTCGCCAATTACTTTCCCGCTTGCATCTTTTAGCTCGAATACTGCACCTTCTAATTTTTTACCGATATCTTCATTATCTACTTTAAGTAACTTTACACTACCTTTCACTTCTGTATTTTCCACTGTAAAAGTAAGTGTATTATTGTGTTCTTTAATTTCAAAAGGATACTTTGTTTTATTTCCAATATATCCATTAGGTGTTTTTGTCTCTAAGAAATAATATTTACCATACGTAAGACCATCAACATTTGCAATTCCATTTTCTTTTGTTACTACTTTTTTCACTTCTTTACCATCTTCAGTGAAGACCGTGAATTCAACATTTGGTAAAACCTTTCCTGAATCACTAAGTTTTTTAATTTCGATGTTACCTTTCACTTTGTTATTTACTACTTGAACTGCTCCTGTTTCCCCTGTCTTAACTTCAATAGTCTGTGGTTTATCACCTGAAACATAACCTGTTGGTGCTTTAATTTCTTTTACTGTGTAGGTACCAATTGGTAAGTTGTTTAATTCTGCAATACCATTAGCACCAGTCGTGATTTTTCCAACTGATTCATTATTTGCATTAAAGACTTCAAATACTGCACCAGCTAAAGCTTCCCCATTTTCTCCAACCTTTTTAATTTTTAAAGAACCAGCAGCTTCCCAATTTACTGCAAGGTCACTACTAAGCTTCTCCTCATTTCTTTCTAGTAGTACTGTAGCATTCTGGACAGTATCAGTACCGCGGTAAGCAATTGCTTGAACTTTTGTTAAGTTAGCAGCAACACTTAGATTAAATTCACCTGTTTTTGTATCTTTAGGAATTTGGATACGGAATTTTTCCCCAACTGAAAGTTGATCTCTCACTTCTCCATTTTCACTAACAATTTTTACTCCATTAGGTGCATTTTTCGCTACTACCTTATAAGAACCACTTTTAGCATTTGTTTCTACTGTGTAAAGGTTTGTTTCAAAGAACTCACCCTTTAATTCTGCTTTTTGCTTTTCAGCAGGAATCACATTCATAAAAATATCTTGAGTATCTTCACTTCTATTAGCACCATCAATAATAGCTTTAGCTGCTTTTTCGACATTTTTATTCGTATGCTTTAATTCATTTACATCAAGTTGACCTAATGCATTCCAAACGGCAAGTTGTGTCGCGTAATGTGCTTCATTCTTATTAGCTACTCCCAGCTGTTCTACACTTTTTTGCGGGAAACCATTTAATAGGACTCTATATACTACATTATCTGTTTTCCCCATTTCAGGAAGATCTTCTCCATTTGGTGATTTTAAACCTAGAGTTAAACAATAAGCGATTTGACCGCTTGAATTTTTGATAATTTCAGTTCGGATATCCTTTCCTAAACTGTTGCTATAGCTCCAGTTCATTGAATACTTTTCATGCGTCATAACCTCCGCATTTGCCTTCGGTAGAAACACATTAAAGAATAATGCTAGTACTGATAATAATGCAAGAACTCTTTTAACAACTCTTTTCCCCAATTTTAAAACCTCCCTAGATAAAATGAACCTGATGTATTATTTAAATATTTAAAATAATCACAACGAAGATATTTCATATTATAAGACATAAAGTTACAAATATTATATTATTTTTACAAATTATTTATTTTCTCAACATCCATTACAAATTATTATATTAAAATATATAATTTAATAAAAGCAACAATATTCGGGATACCTTAACAAAATTAGAAGCTGGGTAAAATACTAGAATAACAGTAGTTGAAGTACGGAAACGATTCTGGGTATGAAAGACTACTACAAAGATATTTTAAGAGAGGGATATAGTTCACACACACTTAACAACAAATGAAACAACATCACTCATTTTCCCAAACATAAATTCAATAATTTCATTTCCAAAATCTTAATGGTTTAGTAATCATTCTTCTTCTAAATCTACAAAATTAGCTCCTGACCACCTATGAAGTACCCTTCAAAGTTCTTTTCTTCAAATGAACTTTTTAAAGAATAATACTATAAAAACAATCGCATCCTAACTAAAAATTCCGAAAAAACATTTAGTTATTTAATATGTAAACAGATATTTTTTGCTTGAATATAAGGATTAATAATGAATTTTTATTGCATTTGCACCTGCAATATTTATATCGAAACTAGTAAATTATGTTATTATAGGATTTTTACTATTAGTTTACTGGAAATTTGCATTATTATGTGTCAATAAATATCATTGTATTTAATATAAAATGAAATGAAAAAGGAGGTTTTACGTAATTAATTATTAGAACTTTCAGATAATAAATTATACTAAAATTAGTAGGAAGAATATGAGTAAAAAAGTAACAACGTTATGACGAAGTTCGACTATTGGTCTAAGTATCCTAGTATCTCAATCGTGACCTCTTGAAGACTTTTTCGTTTTCAAATAAATTAAATTAACAAAAAAATAATAATTTTTAATTTTTTCTTTGTAATTTATTAAATTACATGTTAATATGGCGAAGGCTATAAAATGGATTTCGTCATATACAATGTTTTTTCGGAATATTCACTCCAGAAAAACGTACCTATTTCAGTAATTTACTTCATGTTTTACTTATATAAGGGCTACTTTCAGTTCTTTTGTTCATAAGTAAAAGTAACTTTTTATTTCTATCTTCCTCATCGGTTCTAATATAAATAGTAAAAAAGCACTTTTTCAAGTGCCCTTCCTTTTCTTTTTTAAAGATAGAAAATCTAATACAACCAAACACCTAGATTAAACACATTCATAATCCTGCTTACAAACTCGCAGAGAGGCATAAACTATGGGAATTCCTACACTATTATTAAATACCTTTATTATTATAATTTGTATCCTTAGTTACCAAGTATTTTGGCTAGAACATAAAGAAAAAATGGTATGTAATACTATATTAATTTCTGTTCTTTCCTCCATTTCAATTATTTTTTGTATGACTTTTCCTTTTTATTTACATGCTGGGTTCATTTATGATTTACGTTTTATTCCCATCATATTAGTTTTTCTATATGGAAATACAAAGTGCGTTATTTGTATTGGAGTTTTATATCTTTCTTATAGATTTTACTTAGGTGGAAGCGGAGTTTTCCCATCATTTATTATTTTTACTATTATTTCTGTTATTACAATCATGTTTCGTTACTTATCACCTACTTTTTTCAAGGAAAAGAAGATATTATTAAGCATTATACTTATTTTGATATGTACAACTTCCCTTTCTATCTGCGGTATTGTAACGCATATAAATACAGGTGGTAAAATTGACTCTACTCTCATCGAATTTTCATTTAATTATATAGTCATAAATATTTTCACATTATTATTATCAGTTTATTTAATAGAAGGAATGATCGAGAAATATAAAATAAAAGAAAGAATGCAAAGAGCAGAAAAATTTTATATAGCTAGCGAACTAGCTGCATCTATCGCGCATGAAATCCATAATCCACTAACCACGGTACAGGGATTCACTCAGTTATTAAATGAAAATGAAAGTTCTAAGGTACCTCAAGATAAGTACTTGGAAATCATGTTAATTGAAATGCAACAAATACAATCTACTATTAATAACTATTTATCTTTAACCAAACCACAAAACATTATAAAAGAGGAACTAGATATTAATTACATATTAAATCAAGTGAAAGATAATATTTCACCACTCGCTCTTTCATATAATGTTGAAATAAAACAGCATATTACAACAGGTTCCCTTTACATATATGCTAATCCTGAAAAATTAAAAATATGTCTAACCAACATCATACAAAATGGAATTGAGGCTATGAAAAATGGTGGCGTATTACAAATAAATATACAAAAAATAAAAGATACTATTGTAATTGATATTATTGATACAGGAATAGGAATGTCTTCCCAACAAATAAAACGTATTGCCTTGCCATTTTATTCAACAACAGAAAAAGGTACTGGGCTTGGTACTATGATTGCGTACAGTATTATTAAAGAATTAAACGGAGATATAGAGATAGAAAGTGAACTAGGAAAAGGTACACACTTTTCTATCACTATCCCCTGCTAATATAATAGAAGATTTATTTAAATGATATTATTTTGTGGCTAATATACCCATATAAAAAGAGGACGTAACTATTCGTCCTCTTTTTATATGGTTCTGGTGCAAAAATAAAATAC
>NZ_JAEKER010000001.1:3067500-5423614 GCF_016651015.1 Bacillus sp. TH22 | reverse complement strand
CCCCCATTTATTGAACATTCTAAATGGATTTGGAAATAATAAATGGGGTACCACCACATCGCTATCAAGATAATAAAAAGAAATGCCCCCTAGAATGAAAAAATACGCTATTCTTTCTGTAGAATCATAGGAAAGGATGGCGTTTTTTATGTCTGTTTCTGTGTCTGACGAATTACAACTATTTGCTCAAGAGATTCAAAGTTTTTTATCTCCAAATACCTTATGGGATCTTGCTAGAGATGTTGGCTTTGTACAACGAAACCAGTAAGTACCAAGCAAAAGATTTAGTAGCTTTATGTGTATGGTTGAGCCAAAATGTAGCTATGACTTCTTTAACTCAGTTATCTAGCTGTTTAGAAGCATCAACAGAAGTACTCATCAGTCCTGAGGGATTGAATCAACGATTTAATAAAGCGGCCTAATTCAAAAAATGGAACCCGATAGGGTTTATTTCGCATGCAAATCTTTAAATTCTCTACACTTAGCCTTTTAAAAAAGAAATTTCCCATGTAGTATGCAAAGTCTAAGTCTATAAAACTTACCTTTGTTAAATCTTCACTTTCAGCATGATTAGGTACAGGGCTAGTGTGGAAGCTTCACTCTTGATCGTCATCTCAGAATCTACATCCTGTCGATATGCCCGCTTGGTAAAGCCAATTCCTACATCAATCGCATACAGAGATTTCATACTTTTTTCCTCACTTTCTCTTTTTAGACTTAAATCTAGGCACTCTCTTCTTTCCCTTCTTTCATATATTTCTTTTCATTTTTCGTTTTTTCCCCGTCTATGTCCTTACTATTTTGATTTATTTCGTAATCCTTTTCATCTTTTTTCTTTTTTTTATTTTCGTTTTCTGTTAAATCTTTAATGGTAGAAATGACAACTGGTGTGGCTGTAAGCAGTTGTGGTAATGTTTGTTTTGCAACATTAGCTGCAGTTACAGAGAATTGTTTACTTGTCTCAGTTACCTTCTCCAATGTTTCCTTTATGTTTCCTCCTTGTAGTTTGTCTTTTACGCTTTTTCCTTTTGTTTGTATAGCTTTCCGATTTTCTTTTTTTAATAGGGAGACCATGACTCCGGTCGTAATCCCAATCACAGCATATTTAAATATTGTATGTTTCATTTTTCTCATCCTTCTCTACTTTTATTTTCTTCAATGCTACAGCCTAACATATAGTCTATTTCAATCTTTTCTTGAAATAGGAAATTAGCATTACCTTACCTATTTATCAGATGTTGCAATCTATTAGAGGGAATGATAGTTTTGCGGCTGCCTATCACTCGCCATTGGTGTTTCAGCTGTTACTAGGAGTAAAATTCTCCCTTGATCTAGTTTTTCTTCATATAAGTTAGCTTTCTCCTTCGACAACCCCATTTCTTCCATTTGATTTCGGAGTTCGTCCCCTTTTTTGGAGAAAAAGTTGATAATACTTGTGCCCAATCCTTGTTCTTTTACTCCAATCGTATTTGTGTTTGTATCATCCGCAATCCTTTTTGTTAGATGTTTTTCATGTGCTAAGACATAAATGTCATCTTGGCGAATCCCTTGCAATTCTAGCTCTTTTACTTTCATAACTACTTCCTGTTCATTTTGATATTCATGAACCACCGGTTTTCTTTCATTCTTATGCATGGTATCTCTTTCCTCCTTTAGATTTTTTATTTAGTTGTTATGTAATATGTAATACACCTATTTTAAAGATGTTAAACTTAAATTTTCAAAAAACTTAATACAATAGGTTATTAATGTTTTTGAATATCAAAGCGATGTCACGAGAACTTTGCTTTAATAACAGTGTTACAAATAACGATTTGTTTGGAAGGCAAGCCCCTTATTTTATAGAAAATTTCTATTTAGAAAAAGTTACAAAAGGAGTACAAGATATTTTTTTCGTTAATTAAATCAAAGGAAAATATAAAAACACTCCTTTTCAAAGAGTGCTTTTAAAAAACATATAACCTAATAAAAATGTTTCTATTTTGATTACAGAAAGAAAGTCTTTATTAAAACATATGGTTGCTAATTTAATTGCGATCTTCCTTGCACCCAAGCAGCAATATCACTTATAACATACTCAGGTATATTAGCAGGACTATAATATTCATCCGGCTTACTTATTTCCCCATCACCCTCTGTAAAGAAATGATTTAACTTTGGATATAGTCGATAATCAACGTTATCTCGTTCTTTTAATTGTTCTTTCCAAAGAGGAATTTCGATTTTTGATTGAACTTGATAGTCTCTTTCTCCTTGAATAATAAGAAGCGGTGTCTTTTGTTCTTTTGACATTTCTGCTGCTTTAATTTTCCGGATAGAATCCCAAAATACTGCTGATCCTAAGTAAAAATCTTTTGGGGGATTCTGACTAGAGAAATTGGGATCATTTAATAATTCAAATTGCGATTTGTAGAATTTATATTCCTCTAGGTTCATTGCTCCAATAGAAAAAAGGTACTCAAATTGATCTAAAACAACGTCTTGGATCGTACGAGCTGGCCCTCCCATTACAATTGCCCCAGCAATATTTTGATTTTGGTCTTTTTCAATCATTTTCGGAAGCATCATTCCACCTTGACTATGACCCAGAATATAAATTTGATTCTTATCTATTAGAGGCTCATTTTTAAGAAATTGAGTTACAAGAAGAGCATCATCTGTTGTCTCTTTATCAACTGTATAAAAGGGACTGAATTGTGTTTTCAACCCATGTTCATATGTTCGTTTATTATAGCGAAGGACAGCAATTCCCTTCGATGCAAGACCTTCAGCTAAATCGCGAAATGGTTTTAAAGCAAACGCTGTTTCATCCTGATCAGTTGCTCCAGATCCTTGAACAAGAATAACCGCTGGGAAAGGACCCTTTCCTTTTGGAACAGACAATGTTCCTGGTAATGGAAATGCACCACTTCCAACTACTACTTCTTTATCAACAAATGATTCAGGCTTACTATATGATGGACGCTCTGCAACAGGACTAAACGACATGCTGAGTTGAAAATCGTCTATTTTTCCAGATGGATCTAGTTTTATTAGTAAAGGTACAGTCATTTGTTCAAAAACTAATTGAATCTCCACATTTGTATGAACAGGATTTGTCTCTTTTTGTGTAACCTCTCCAATTTCTATAAAAGAACCTGCTTGTAATTGAACTGGCAGTCCCTCCCAATAGCTCTTCAACCATTCTTTGGATATTATTTTCTGTAATGACCTTGAGGTTAAATCAAATGCAGATTTATAATCTTCACTATTCATATGGCGAATAAATGAAAGAGTAGTAGATATAATAGGATTTTCATCATCACTATTGTCTACTTTTTTTATAGTTGTGTTTGCTTCCTTTAATTTCGAAATAAATTGGTGGTTAAATAGATAATTATATGTATCAGGATATAAGCTTGTTTTCAATACTTCCGTATTCCGTCCCTCATACAAACTTGAAGAACTCGTAAAATTCCCAGTTGAAATTACTTCCTCCGCATATGAGACTGAGGGAATTGTTATTGTACAAATTGCACTGACAAGTAATAACTTATTACTTATTCTTTTTTTCTTACCCATAATTATTGATTCTCCTTTCAAAATTAAAAATTTCTAATACAGTATGCCAACTATAAGGAAAATAAAAATTATCAAAGAGATTAATAATCTATTTTACGATCCCCCTCTCAAGTTAAAAAGCTATCATTAACAAACTTCAATAAAAAATGCCTTCCCCTCTTTTTTTATCATTGGATTTTCCAATGACATAGAAGCACAGCGCTGCATTACATGTAACTGCCCATGGGATTCTCTATTCCAAAAGAAAAAGCACCCGACTAGATGCTTTCTTTAATTGTTCTCACTATAATTTATTTAGATAATTCTCTTATTACTGTAAGATAAATTTATTCTAGTTCCTAAATCCCACTTATTTCTTAATTCACTCATACCAATATAAAACCAAATAACCTACCATCAAAAAATAAAGAAAACAGGTTATTTGGCTATTCATTCCGTAAGCTTAATGCTCAAGGTAATCTTTTTTCACACGGTTAAACTTTATTAAGAAAATCTTAAGGAATTTCCCTCTATATTTATAAGAATTTTTTTATACTGAATCATGTAAATGAACAAGAGGAGAAACGATCATGAAGAAATTTGTAATTTGCATACTAGGAATAGGCCTCCCTATATACTTACTACCTTTCATATTACGCGGAGATTTAGACAGATTTAATCCGATTGCTGAAGAAAAAATGTATACGCTATTGCGGAGGAATATGGCGTTCCAGATTACCATCATAAAGGAAGAGCTATGTACTCGCTAAAAGGTGTTGATGAATTAAGGAATGAGAAGGAATATAAAATAGGAACGAACACTCCTAATGATTTTATAAGAAAAACTTACTTAAAAATTCATGTGAAAGGTAAGTATGTCTATTCCTACGACATTATTTCTGAAAAGGACATTCCGGAGAAAATAAGGGGACAATTGAAGATAGCAAATAAATAAAAGAGCCAATTCGTACGAGTTGGCTCTTTATTATCTCTCCCACCTACCGTTAGGCTATCTTCCTACACATGCTTGAGATGGGAGAATCCTTTCGGTAAATTTATTACATTCGCTATCATTGTTTTAATAACCATTCTTCAATTACTTTCACTGTTTCATCTCGTTGTGCTTTTGGCGTAATTAAACTCGCATTATCACCTTTTTGCTCACCATACATGCCAAAATGCGCATGATTGCCGCCTTTTATCATGTGCATAGTTGTATTCTTTGACATTAACTTTTTATTGTTCTCTATTTTTTCTACGGTTGCTAAAGCATCTACTTCCCCATAAATTGATAACATCGGAAGCGATTTAGTAGAGAAATCATCTGCAGGATACGAACCTAAGAAAATGATCCCGTCTACCTTGTCTTCATGTTGAAAAGCATACTTAGAAATCATAGCTCCCCCCATTGAATGCCCCGCAACATACCATTTTTGAACTTCAGGATACTTTTCAATTACACTGTCTACCACATTGATTCCAAGTATCGCTAAATTTAATGGTAACTTAGGCATCACTACAAAATGCCCATCTTTTGCAAGAGCTTCCCCTAAGTAACTATAAGCCTCAGCTTCTACTTTAGCTCCTTGATAAAAAATAATCCCTACTTTAGCATCTTTCTGTCCAAAAACTATATTATCTTCATCTTTTTTATCATCTACTAACGACAAAGCCTCTTTCGTTGGTTTATAAGTAAACTGCGACCAAACAAAAAAAGTAATACTTCCCATAAGTAAAATACCTAGTAAAGAGTACAGAACAATTTTCATCCACTTCTTCACATATATGCCCTCCCTAAGATGTGTATATTCTATACTTTAATTATTATTACTATAATTGTCGAATAATCTTAACTAATAAAGTGAAACTTTAATCAGTGGGGTTTTACGGGCAGTTGATCCCCCACCTAACTTCTTTGCTTCCGCTGAATTTTGAGGTGGGGGTCTTACTGCCCGTTAATGCGGGATAAGTTTAGAAAAAATAATACGAGCCCTGAAATGCCGTTTTAACATAAATTCAATATATTATTTTAAAAAGAAGCTTCATAAGCTAATTAAAATTTTATAAAGAAAAAGCCGATTTCCTTATCGTATAGGAAATCAACTTTTGGCTTAGTTATTGATTTAGTAATAAAAACACCTTTTTAAGATAACTAAGTTTATACTATAGACGTTGATCTTTCTGGAAGTTTAGACGAAAATGATCTTCATCACTATATACACCAAATTCATACCCTTGCTCTTTATAAAATTTAATAATTTCAGGAAGAGCTTGTAATGTTTGCGCCTTTTCATGCATTAAAACAACTTCTACTTCTTCTGTTGTCTGTTTCTTTACATTTTCGATAATCTGAGTTGGATTATCTTTTAACTTCCAATCATTTGAGTCTATTGTCCAATCCCAAACTTTTATTGCTGCTTCTACAATTTGTTTACGAACTTCCTCTCCCTCTAATCCTGGTGCAGATCCATATGGCGGACGGACCAGTTTAGGAGTTGTACCCGTAATATTATGGATAAGATCTAACGTTTCTTTCATCTCTGGTACAAATTGTCCCTTTTTGTATAGCTTATCACTATTATGTGTCATACTATGTGCACCAATATAATGTCCTTCTTTTACTGCTCGTTTTACATTTTCCTGAAAACCTGTATTTTGTAAATTACTACCTTGCATAAAAAATGTCGAAGCAACATTTTGCTCTTTTAGTACATCTAAAAATTTCCCAGTCAATTCGCTAGGACCGTCATCAAATGTTAAATAGACAACTTTTCCTACCGGTTTTCCATCAGGTCTTTTTTGTTTTGCTGGTGATGTTTCCTTTTTCTTTTCTTGTTGTTGCGTATTAACTTGTTTCATACTTTCATTAGCTACTCCCTTCGCTGGGATAGAGTGCCATTTTCCAATTAAAAAGAAAGTGAAAAAGGTCGTTGCTAAAACAACTCCTAGAGATATTATTACCTTAGTTAATCGACTTTTTTTTTCTTACTTTGTGATTCTTTCATTATTTTTCGATCCTTTCCCTATTAATTTTCATATTCATTATTTATAAGGCTGAATCATTAGTTTCAACCGGTGTTTACAATAAATAGATTAATAGAGATGGATAAAGATAAAATGCAGATAATGTCGAAATCAGTTAAAGAATAGCTTATTGCATCCACTCTTTAGAAAAATATTTGTTTTTAATTTGAAAACTGGATATACACCAAAAATAAAAAATACTACTCTTCCTAATTAAGATTTAGAAAGAATAGTATTTTTCTATTTGCCTATTTTATTACATCGTAAAATAATTAATAATGCCATCCACAATTCCTTTTTGCGATTTTGCTTGGAATTCTTCTGAATTCATTCTTTTTTCATCACTCGCATTAGATGTAAACCCTAATTCTATTAGGATAGCCGGAGAAGGATTTTCTCGCAAGACAAGAAAATCACTGCCATGAATGCCTCGATCTCTGCTGTCTATATTTTGATCAAAAATAGCTTCTTGTACAATCTTAGCTAATTTTTTATCTTTCCTTTTATTAGATCCATAATGAGTTGTTATTCCCTTTACATTTGTATCCTCAAAAGCATCATGATGAATGCTAATATAAAGATCCGCCGAATGGTCTTTCACTACTTTAACACGCGCTTGTAATTCTTCCTTTTGCTTTGTTTCTGGAAGTAAACTCATATCTTGTTCACGTGTCAATATAACTTTTGCATCCGTTCTTTCTTCTAATTCTTTCTTTATATTTTGTGCTACTTTTAAATTAAGCTCTTTTTCAATCGTTCCAAACTTCTTTCCTTTCGTCCCTCTATCTCCTCCACCATGCCCCGGATCAATTACAATAGTTTTTCCTTTTAATCGTAAATCCTCTTTTGATATATTTTTGTGCCCCTTAGCATGTATGAAACTAACACCAGTGCCCATTATTAATATAATAAACAAAAGCAATATCGCTCTTTTTTTCATTTTAATAATCTCCTTATCAGCTTTTCATTCCGTTTCTAATGAAAATAGTACTGAATGCTGATAAAGATAAAATGCAGATAATGTCGATTTTGTTTAAAAATGATAAAAACGTGTAGAACGAAAATTCTACACGTTTTTATTTAAATAGAAGAAAAATAATACTCCATCTTCTGTATTCAAAACACCATATTCCGCGTCATGCAGTTCTAATATATTTTTTGAAATAGCAAGGCCCAATCCTGTTCCACCTTTGGAGCGTTGACGAGACGTATCTCCTCGATAAAAACAATCCCATATTTTCTCTAAATGTTCTAGTTCAATATGTGCTCCTTTATTTTCTACACATACTTTTACACGTTCATTCTCTTCTATTGTAGAAATAATAATATCCTCATGTTCTGGTGTGTAACGAATCGCATTCGTAATAAAGTTAGTAACCACCTGTTCTATTCGATGTGGATTTGCAACAACCTCAATTTTAGAAAGTTGTTTATGCACATGTAATTGCTTAGCTGTTATATCCGAAGTTAATTGCTCACATATATAATCAATCATCTCGTCAATATGGAAAACATCCATTTCCATTTTATCTACTTCCTTTGACATTGCTTTAAAGTAATAATCCTTTTTATTACTAGCAACACCATCCTCCAAAATTGAAATACAGCTCTTCATAATACTTAAAGGTGTTTTTAACTCATGTGAAACACCAGACAATAAATTCTTTACGTGTATTTTCTAATTGCTTTTCTTTCTCTATATCTTCCTGCAATTGATGAATATACGAATGCAACGCTTTAGAAAGTGTATTAATATTTTGTGATAAATCACCTATTTCATCCTTTGTAGTAATAGGTATCGTCTCTGAAAAATCTAAGCCTGCGATTTTTTTTGTAGTATCATTTATTTGTAATAGTGGTTTGGCAATTTTCTTTGAGTAATAGAACGATGTCAAAACAATTAAAATCAGTACAAATAGAATTAAATATACATAATAATCCTTTATCATTTGCACAGCTTCATCAACTGGTTGCAATGATGTCATAGCAAATATGTAATTTACCTTACCATCTGCATCTATTGTTGGTTTGATTAATAGTTTATATTTAATATCATTTTCTTCATAATCTCACGTAAAATATCTTCATCTTCTACGATTAATATTGTTCTTTGCATCTTTTATCTTCTCCACGATTTATTTTATCCCGCTTTAATGGGCAGTAAGACCCCCCACCTCAAAATGCAGCGAAAGCAAAGAATTTAGTCGGGGATCAACTGCCCATAAAAGTCCGATTGGTTCAACTAATAATCAGTGGGGGATGAAGAAAACCCCCACTGATTAAAGTTTCACTTTATTGTTAGGAAGAAATAGTTCATTTTATATGTTAACCAATTATAAATCTTTCACTATTTCCGTCACTACTACATACAACATAGTTATATCAAGATAATAGCGTGACAGTATAAAGATAAAATGCAGAGATAGCCTTACTATTGAAATGCTATTATAATTTTGTAATTGGAATGAATTTGAATCACATAAAGAACCAGAAGAAATACTATTATTTGGAGGTATCACGATGAGCCTTGTAATTAGAGAGTTAGAAACAAATGATTTAGATAATTTCCCGGAGATTGATGGCAGTTTTATAGTGAATGCTCGGTTAATTCTTTCTCTTTCAAAAGGAAATAGACGCATACAATATACAGTAGAAGACGTTCCGAGTTATGAAAAAAGTTATTTACAAAATGATAATGAAGAACTGGCGTACAATGAATATATGAATAAGCCTAATCAAGTAATTTACATAGCACTGTTACATAACCAAATCATTGGATTCATAGTGTTGAAAAAGAATTGGAATCACTATGCTTACATAGAAGATATCACGGTGGATAAAAAATATCGTACACTCGGAGTTGGTAAAAAATTAGTTGATCAAGCAAAGCAATGGGCAAAAGAAGGCAACATGCCCGGGATCATGCTTGAAACGCAAAATAATAATGTCGCAGCATGTAAATTTTATGAAAAATGTGGATTTGTAATTGGTGGATTTGATTTTCTTGTTTATAAAGGTTTGGATATGACAAGTGATGAAGTTGCAATTTATTGGTATTTGCATTTCAAATGAGAATGTTCTTAACGTTAAACAAAATCAAAATAAAAACCCCACTCTCTCTATACTAAAATTGAAAAAGTGGGGTTAATTTACTTAACAATATTTTTTATTTAAAACAGATAACTAATTAATAATCCTGCTGATAATAAGAAGCCAAAAATCGTATTTGTCATCGCTGTTGATTTCATTGCGATGCGCATATATCCAGGATCCTTTGCTCCTTTTTGGAAACTTTGAATTGCAGAGATTGGCTTTCTCAAACCTAGGAACATAACTAATGCCCAAGGGCTTATATAACCCATCAATACAATCACCGCAATCCATAAATAAGCAATGAAAAAGGCTACAGCTAGTGTTACTATTGCTTTTTCTCTCCCAAGGAGGATTACCAACGTCTTTCTTCCACCTTTAATATCTTCTTCGATATCTCGGATGTTATTCGACATGTTGATTGCACCTACTAAAATTCCAATTGGAATGGAAATCAATACACTTTCAATCGTTATCGTATTTGTTTGAATAAAGAAAGCAATGAGTACAAAACATGTCCCCATTAACAATCCAGAAACTAATTCTCCAAACGGAGTGTACGCAATTGGTAATGGACCGCCTGTATATAAATAGCCAACCGCCATCCCAATTAAACCAATGACGACTAACCACCAGCTGCTATTCATACAAATATAAACTCCAATAATTGCTGCTACTACATACAATAAAAGTGCAACTGTTAACACATTTTTTGGTTTCAATCCGTGACGGACAATTCCGCCACCAATCCCAACAGAATCAGCGGTATCTAATCCACGTTTGAAGTCATAGTACTCGTTAAATAAATTCGTTGCTATTTGCAATGCTAAACACGCACTCATCATCGTAATAAATAAAAGCCAATGAATTTCTGCAACATAAAGTGATGCCACTGTTCCTAAAATCACAGGAGAAAACGTCGCCGTTAAAGTATGCGGGCGCGTCATCTTCCATATTAATTTAGCGGAACTAATTTCTTTTTCATTCCCCATAACTCTGTTCAATCTCCCTACATTTTAAGTATAAATTACTAGCAGTATCTTTCTATCTATTTCCTGCTTCACATCTATTATATCAAAAAAAGAATTAGCGATAGAACTTTAATGCTCTTGCTTGCACCATAACTTTGCATCAAAATATCGTTTTTTCTAATATGGGGTACAGCCGCATGTCCGTCAACTTAAGAAATTGGTAGTTCCCCAAAACGAAGAAAATTTTCGTTTTGAGGACACTTCAAAATATTAGCTTGAGGGCATGGGACTGAACCCCTAATGCTTTATTTTAATAATAATTCTTTTCATAAAATAAAACCCATTTATCAGTCTAAACCATTTTTTAGATTTAACAATAACAAGTGTACATTTTTACCTTTCAGATGGTCTCTTTTATTCTAATTTCTTCATTTCTTTCAGCCGTTCTATATCCTTTTCTGAAGCCTTTTCTATTTTATACAATTCATAGCTACCCTTTGTCTCATTTATTACTACAAATTCAATTTCATTCCGAATATAGCTTTTAGTTTTTCCTTTTTTATAACCAATAACATTATCTAATATAGTTTCTCCACTATCTTTTTTATATAAATTATAGCTAACAGGTGGACGACCAATTACATACTTATTATCAGAAAATCCGACTATATCATCTCTCCCTAATCCTGTCGAAACACTCCAGACAAAAATAATCTGAAATATAGAAAAAACAACCATACCGCATAAGAAAACAAATAGGATTGCTTTAAAAAATAACTTTAAAAATATCCTGCCCAAAAACATTCCCTCCCATTTCACCTCGGGATAGCAAGAACAAAACGTGAATTTTGCACGCTAAGAAACCGAATTTTTATATTGTTGAACTCAATCCCCGTCAGTGCCATAAGAAAAAGGGTTACCGCAGTAACCCTTTTTCTTATAATACACGTCATTTAGGTAAGCTATGGATGAATAAAGTCAATCTATGAAATTTCCCACAATCTTTTAACTTCCACCAATTCCTGCCCATTGAATTCCATTCTATATATATCTGGTTTTGATGTCTGTAGTAAAAAATTCAAGTCATACTTACTGTCATAATACCCCATCATCAAAGTCATTACAGCTCCATGAGTGCCTAATACTACTTTCTGTCCTCGATAGGTGTTTAATAATTCTTTTAAAACTTTTATAGCACGTTTCTGACAGTCGACATTCGACTCTCCTCCCATTAAAGCAAAGTCAGGGTCTAAGAATGACTTTTCTATCAAAGGGAATAATTCTTTATCCGACATTCGTTCCTCTTCAGCAATAAAAATTCTCTCTTTTAAGTCCTCAAATACTATAACTTCTTGTCCTATTTGCTTCGCTAACTGCTGAACAGTTAGAATTGAGCGATTGTATGGACTTGAGATAACAACGTCGATTCCCTCACCTTGTAATGCATCTATTATTCGTTGAACATCTAATTTTCCTTTTTCAGTTAATCCTCTTGTCTCTTCTTTTCCAAATTTCGGTGAATCCCCGTGTCTCACCATATATATGAAAGTTTTCATAATTACCTCCATTTTTCCAGTTCCCTTTACAATTCCTCCCTGATGTTAGCATATATATCCAAGTTTGTCTCCTTTAATTAACAGAAAACTGTGCGAATTTGAAATGAATTCACGATATTTGTAAGAAAGACGCGAAGTTTTCACTATCCTCAGGTATAAAAAAACGTTATTCTTTCTAAACAAGCTTGATTATTAGAAAGGATGAGATTTTTATGAATCTTTCGATTCGAAGCGAGCTACAATTATTTGCTGAAGAATTACATCAACATCTTACCCCCTCATTCTTAGAAAAACTCGCTAGAGAACTAGCTTTTGTACAACGAAAGCGTAAATTTTCAGGACGTGATTTAGCTATTATTTGTGTATGGATTAGTCAACCTGTAGCGAATGATTCCTTAGTTCGACTGTGTAGTCAACTTCATGCTGTTACAGGAACTCTTATGAGTCCAGAAGGACTAAATAAACGCTTCAATAAGAAGGCTGTTTGCTTTTTAAAACATATCTTCTCTATATTATTTAAAAATAAAATTTGTGAAACATCAGTGATTCCAAGCTCTTCAATTACCTATTTTCAACAGATTCATATTTTAGATGCGACGATTTTTCAAGTGCCAAAACATTTAGCTAGTGTGTATCCTGGATCGGGTGGTTGTGCACAAACAGCAGGTATAAAGATTCAATTAGAATATGATTTACATAGTGGACAGGTTTTAAATTTTCAAGTTGAACCGGGTAAGAACACTGATAAGACCTTTGGAACAGAATGTTTAGCAACATTACGACCTGGCGATTTATGTATTCGGGATTTAGGCTATTATTCACTGGACGATTTAGATCAAATGGACCAACGAGGCGTGTATTATATATCGCGACTTAAACTAAATAATTTGTACAATTACATCCGATTTACATTGGATACATCCTAATTATTAAACATAGAAAATTAAAACATAATACATAAACGAAAGGGCCGACTCCTAGGAGTTGGCCTTTTTTCTCTTATTTTAAAAATCTTCAATAGTTACTCTACCTTGATAAACAGATAGGTTTTACTTTTGTAACCCATTAATAATTGTATCTATATTCCATTTCATCATTTTCAAATACGTATCTCCATCCTCACCTGTTTTACCTAGTGAGTCTGTAAAAATTGTCCCTGCAATCGGCACGTTTGTTTCTTTTGAAACAGTTTCCATGCTACGTCGATCTACACTTGTTTCTACAAATAAAGCTGGAACTTTGTTTGTTTGAATTACACTTACAACATCTCTAATTTGATCTGGCGTACCTTGGTTTTCTGAGTTAATTTCCCAAATGTATCCCGTCTTAATGTCATACGCTTTTCCAAAGTATTTAAAAGCACCTTCACTAGAGATTAAGAAACGTTTTTCCTCAGGAATTTGATGAATTCTATTCACTGTCTCATCGTGTAACTTTTGAAGTTCTGCTACATACTTGTCGGCATTTTTAGTATAGAACTCTTTATTTTTAGGATCTTCTTTAATTAATGCCTTTTTCACATTTTCAGCATATAAAATACCATTTTTAATATTCATCCATGCATGTGGATCTGGTTCTTTTTCTAACCCCTTAGTTTCTAAATAAATAGCCTCTACACCTTCACTTACTTTATAAACCGGTGCATCTTTTTCTGATTTGTTTGCAGTTTTCAATAGTTTTTTAAACCATGCTCCGCCCTCTTCTAAGTTTAATCCATTGTAAAACACCATATCTGCATCTGTCATTTTCATAACATCTTTCGGTAATGGATCATATTCATGCGGGTTAGCTCCAATCGGAACAAGACTATGAATCTCAACTTTATCTCCACCAATTTGCTTTACCATATCATATATAATGGAGTATGTAGTTACAACTTTTAATTTTCCATTGCCCTCTTCTTTTCCATTGGTGTTACTCGAACACGCTGTTAATGCAAATACGAAAATACAAAGTATCGATAATAAAACATTTTTGAATTTCATCTTTATCCTCCAATCAATTATGACAACTCTGCTCTATTTTTTCTAATTTTGATAGCTCTCCAAAACAAACCTTGTGACGGTGAAAAAAAGAATGCCAATGCGAAAAAGAATGTTGCGACAAGAACAATTGTTGCACCTGAAGCAAGATTATAAGAGAAACTAAAATATAGCCCTACTACAGATGAAAGTGCACCAATACCTGCGGCTAAATAAATCATGACCCATAAACGATTTGTTAATAAATACGCTGTAGCCGCTGGTGTAATAAGCATAGCGACAACTAGAATAATTCCCACAGTTTGAAGTGAAGCAACTGTAACCATTGTAAGTAAAATCATTAAACCGTAATGAATCCATTTGTTCGGCAATCCATAACTTTGCGCCATCGTTGGATCAAAAGTGGATACGAGTAGTTCTTTATAAAACAAAATCACAAGACCAATAATGACAACTCCAATATTAAGTGTCATCCACATATCGGAAGAGCGAACTGATAGAACATTCCCAAATAAAATATGATACAAATCCGAACTACTCTTCATAAAGGTAATTAAAATAATCCCTATAGCGAAAACAGATGTGAACATAATCCCTATCGCCATATCATGTTTAATTCTACTATTTTGACTTACAAATCCAATTCCAACCGCAGTAATAACACCTGTTAAAACCGCCCCTATGAAATAGTTCATACCGATCATATAAGAAAGTGCTACTCCAGGAAGAACGGCATGTGAGATCGCATCACCCATTAATGCCATACCTCGTAAAATAATAAAACATCCTATTACCCCACAAATCACTCCTACCATAACGGAAGTTAAAAGCGCCTTCTGCAGAAAACTGTACTGCATTAATGCATCTATAAATTCTACAATCTTCATGATGAATGTACCTCCGCTGCATTATTAAACAATATTCCTTGATTCACATATGCTTTTGACATAACAGTTGGTTCTAATACTTGTCGTACTTCCCCGTAATGAATTAAGCTTTTATTCAGTAATAGTAATTTATCAAAATAGGACTCTGCTTTACTTAAATCGTGATGTACAACAACAATCGTTTTCCCTTCTATACGTAGCTCTCTAAGAATTTTAATAATTGTCTCTTCACTTGTTACATCAATTCCAACAAATGGTTCATCTAGGAAAAATATCTCTGCCTTTTGTGCTAACGCCCTCGCTAAAAAGACACGTTGTTGTTGTCCGCCTGAAAGCTCACCAATTTGACGATTTTTAAACTCTTCCATTCCGACCTTTTTTAAACATTCAAAAGCCCAATCCCGATGCTCTTTCTTCGGTCTTTTCATCATACCTAAAGATGGATACGTTCCAATTAGCACGACATCTATAACTGTGATCGGGAAGTCCCAATCTATATCACTCCTTTGCGGTACGTATGCAACATGTTTTCTAGCGCTCCGAATATCCTCCCCAAGAACTTGAACGTATCCCTTATCATTTGGAATTAAATCTAAAACAGCTTTCATTAAAGTAGATTTTCCCGCTCCGTTTGGACCAATAATTCCAACGAGTTTCCCTTTTTCAATATCGAAGGAAACATTTTGAACGACTTGATTCCCTTGGTAAGATACAAATAAATCTTTGACAATTATAGCCTCATCCATTTTTTATGCATTCCCCTTTCTTTTTTTCGTATATGTAATTATTTTGCACTAAGGCAACTTTCAAACAAAAAAATATAATGTGAATGTAAATTCACATAAAAGTTTCCTTCAGGAAACTTTTTTATATGAGTCAAATTATATAAGTTAGATACAAATTTGTAAACTGCTTTTTATTACTTTATGAATATATTGTGAAAAGTTGCCTCTAAAAAACAAAAATATCAAACTTTTCTAAATTCATTTTTGACACACATATTAGCCAATGCTAATATGAATAAAGAATAACATATTAGTAATTACTAATACGAATGGAGAGAATACAATTGTGCAACTCAAATGATTCAGATGTAAAAGCCAAGTTCATCCGTGGCTTTGCTGATAAAACAAGATTACAAATTCTTCAATGTATGATGGATGGCGAAAAAACAGTATCTGAAATTGTGGAAATCACTCAAGGAAATCAGTCAAACATATCTCAGCACCTAAACTGTTTAAAAGGATGTGGAATCATTCTAGGCAGACAAGAAGGAAAATACGTCCACTATTCCTTACGTAATAAGCAAATTGAACAGTTACTCACTATGTTTGATGTTGTTTTTCATGAAGTACAAAATGAAGTAGCGTCATGTGATAAAAACGATGCTTGTTTATCTCAAAAAGGAGAAAACGATCATGACAGATAAGAAGGAAAAACAAACTTCATCATGTTGTTCTTCAAAAAAAGAGATTCCGATTGTTCCTATCGCAAAGGAAACCTCTTGTTGTAGTACTGAAAAAGAAATAATAATAGAAACTTCGTCATGTTGCTCCTCTAATAAAGAGATTCCGGTTGTTCCTATCACGAAGGAAACCTCTTGTTGTAGTGGAAACAATGATTTTATAAAAACAGAAAATAGTTCTTCCTGCTGTTCATCTGAATTAGCTCTAGAAAAAGAACAAACAAAATCAAAGTCTTCTTGCTGTAGTGATAGCTCATGCGAAGACACGTCACCTCTTCTTGCTACTCAGAAAATATCTGGAGATGGCGTACAAACATATCTTGTGGAAGGAATGGATTGCGGTGCATGTGCCTTAACAATCGAAAAGCATCTGCAAAATGTTTCAGGCGTAGAAGAAGTTCGAGTAAACTTTGCTACTGGAAAAATGCATATTCGTCATGACCGTGATGTGGATGACATTATAAAAGAAGTGTCTAACGCAGGATTTGCGGCTTCCTTGGCAGGATTTCGTAGAGGGGCCGCTCCTGTTCAAAAAGCTAAAAATACAACTTTGATTCTCTCAGGATTATTTTTAGCTTTAGGGTTTGGAGGAAGTTTTACAAACATATCCCCTCTTCTTATTACACTTCTCTATGCGGCGAGTATTGGTATCTGTGGTTATAAGCCTGCTAAAAGTGCCTTTTATGCAATTAGAAGTAAATCACTTGATATGAACGTTCTTATGATATCAGCTGCAATTGGTGCTGCATTAATTGGTCAATGGCTAGAAGGTGCAACCGTTGTTTGGCTATTTGCATTAGGAGCAACTTTACAAAATAAATCAATTGAACGTACACGGGAATCTATTCGCGGACTGATTGATTTAGCACCGTCAGAAGCTTGGGTAAAAGTCGGAACTGAACTTATAAAAAAATCTGTAGATGATATTGCAGTGCATACAAAGATCGTTGTAAAACCCGGTGAAAAGATCCCATTAGACGGCACAGTTATAGGAGGCACTTCTACTGTAAACCAAGCTCCGATAACTGGTGAATCTATCCCAATTGATAAACAAATTGGTGATTCCGTATATGCGGGGACGATAAATGAGGAAGGTTCACTTGAAATCACGGTAACTAAACTTGTTGAGGATACTACGTTATCTCGAATTATCCACCTTGTAGAGGAAGCGCAGGAAAAGAAAGCACCGACAGAAGCATTTGTGGATCGTTTCGCAAAAATCTATACACCAATCGTTTTTGTATTAGCGATTGGTGTCATGATCATCCCTCCCCTTCTTGGGATGGGCGAATGGATGGAATGGATTTATAAAGGATTAGAACTTCTTGTTGTTGCGTGTCCTTGTGCTTTAGTTATCTCAACTCCTGTTGCGATCGTATCTGCAATAGGAAATGCCGCAAGAAACGGCGTACTCATTAAAGGTGGTACTGCACTAGAAATTGCAGGTTCATTAAATGCTATTGCGTTTGATAAAACAGGTACATTGACTGAAGGAAAACCAAAAGTAATGCATGCGCGAAGCTTACATTGTACGGAAGATGAATTACTATCCATTGCCGCAACAATTGAAGAATATTCTAATCATCCAATTGCAAAAGCCATTACAGCGTATGCGAAAGAACACCAATCTTCTCTTCAAAGTGGAACAGATTTCCGCGCCATTGTAGGAAAAGGTGCGCAGGTCACGATAGACGGCGAAACATACTACGCCGGAAATAAAGCATTATATGAAGATTTTGGGGTTTCACTTCAAATATGGAACGAACCGATCGGGGAGATGCAAAGAATTGGTCAAACCGTAATACTTGTTGGAACGAACAAAGGAATTTTAGGAATGATTTCAGTAGCAGATTCTATTCGCTCTACTACTTATGAAACGATTCAAGAATTAAAACGAGCAGGTATTCAGGAAACTGTTATGTTAACAGGAGACAACGAAGGAACAGCTGAACATATTGCACAGAAAGCAAAAGTAGATCGTTATTTTGCTAACTTACTTCCAGAAGATAAAGTGCAATCTGTAAAACAACTTCAATCTGAAGGAAAAATAGTAGCTATGATTGGGGACGGTATTAATGATGCCCCTGCCCTTGCTACTGCAAATCTAGGAATTGCCATGGGCGGTGCTGGAACTGATACAGCAATGGAAACGGCAGATATTGTATTAATGGCAGATAATCTTGAAAAACTTCCGTATACGATGAAACTTAGCCGGAAAGCATTGCACATTATTAAACAAAATATATGGTTCTCATTACTTATTAAATTTATTGCCCTTGCCTTTATCTTCCCAGGGTGGCTTACTCTTTGGATGGCTGTACTAAGTGATACAGGCGCTGCGCTTATTGTAATCCTAAACAGTATGCGTTTATTACGAAACAAATAATAAAATGCGGGGCTACCTAATAGCTCCGTACCTTAAATAAATTTTGAAAGGATGTACATATGAAAAAAATGCGTGTCATTACATTACTTATCCTTATTTCTATCATTACGATTTTAGGAGCATGTAGTGATAATAAACTAAGAGATTCACTCGATTGGGATGTAGAAAAGTTTACATTTACAGATCAAAATGGCAAAAAGTTTGGCTCATCTGAATTGAAGGATAAAGTTTGGGTAGCCGATTTTATTTTTACAAGTTGTGAAACTGTTTGCCCTCCTATGACAGCTAATATGGCAAAACTTCAAAACATGTTGCAAAAAGAAGGTATTAAAGATGTAGAGTTTGTATCGTTTAGTGTAGATCCTGAAGTGGACACACCTGAAAAAATAACAGAGTTTATGAAAGTATATGAAATGGATGCGAAGCGAACTCATTTTTTAACAGGGTATACACGACCAGAAATTGAAAAATTTGCAAAAGATAACTTCCAAACACTTGTAACGAAACCAGACAATAATACACAAGTTATACATGGTACAAGTTTTTATCTTGTAGACAAAGATGGGAAAGTTGTGAAGAAGTATTCAGGTCTTCAAAACACACCGTATGAAGATATGATCCGTGATATTAAAAGAATTCGCTAAATAAAAACCGCTTATTATGTTTCTATTAAACTTTAAAAATCCGAGGTGTTTACATGAAAAAAAGGCAAAGTTCTCACATGAAATTATTGTTCGTTGTCACATTAATCATTTTCGCTGCTGTTACAGCTTTCGTCGTTTTAAATAAAGAAGATAAAGTTGCGACAAATAAAGTAATAAAAGATTTACCCCCTATCGGCAAACAACCTACTTTAGGAAAAGAAAATGCGCCAGTCTCTATTATTGAGTTTGGCGACTTTAAATGTCCTGCTTGTAAAGCATGGGGTGAGCGTATCTTCCCTCAGCTTCAAAAAGACTATATCGATACAGGAAAAGTTAAATTTTCATATGTAAATGTTTTATTCCACGGAACAGAATCTAAATTGTCTGCTTTAGCTGCTGAATCTGTTTATAAACAAGACCCACAAGCATATTGGAGATTCCATAAAGAATTATTTAACGCACAGCCAGCAAATCACGATGATCCATGGATTACTCCTGAAAAACTATTAGAAATTGCGAAAACATATACACCAAGTATTAATACTGTTCAACTTGAAGAAGATTTGAAAAAACAAACAGCGCAAGAAGAAGTAAATAAAGATGAAAAATTAACACAAGATTACGGTGTAGAACAAACACCGAGCATTGTCATAAATGGAACAATGTTGTCTGATCCTTATGATTATGAACAAATCAAAAATTTAATTGAAAAAGCATTAAAGGACAAAAAATGATGAATACAACAAATAAGAATTTTGAATGGCGTAATTACACTTTATATTTTGCATGGATTGTATCAATGATAGCGACACTAGGTAGTCTATTTTTCAGTGAGATCCTTGGATTCGTACCGTGTGAATTGTGTTGGTACCAACGAATTATGATGTATCCGCTCTGTATTATTTTAGGCATTGCAACGTTCTATAATGAAAAAAACATAAAAAAATATGTATTACCAATTTCTATTATCGGCGGGAGTATTTCACTTTATCACTATGCAATACAAAAGTTTCCTAGTGTTTCAGAGATTAATCCGTGTGTGCAAGGTGTCCCTTGTAATGTCGATTATATTAATTGGTTCGGTTTTATAACGATCCCCTTCTTAGCGTTAATTGCTTTTTCTTTCATTACTTTGTTTATGGTGTTAACGAGATCGAATGAATAAAAACATTATGTAAAGGTAGCTCTACAGAGAGGAGACTGTATGATGTCAAAGATCGTACCTATATTTTTATTAGTAAGCCTATTAATTGGCTGTAGTTCCATTAATGATTCATCACCTACTAAGAGCGACAACACACAAAATCAATTACAAGAAACAAAGAATAATGGTGAACATTTTAAAGGTGATACATTAGAAACAACAGCTACTGTAGAAGCTCTTCCTTCTTTCTTATCATCAACTAAAAATGGACAAGTCTCACAAATTTATGGAATGGTAGGAAAAGATATCGAACTCTTACAATGGATTCCTTGTTATTGTGGGTGTGATGAAAACTCAGGACATAAAAGTAATAAAGATTGTTTTATCCGTGAGATGAAAGAAAATGGTCAAGTTACATGGAATTCACATGCAATGAATCACGCAGAGTGTGTAGATATCGCTTTCCAAGCTGTTTTAATGAAACAAAACGGAGCGTCTCCTTTAAAAATTCGAGAATACATCGATAAACAATATAAAAAAGACGGTGTAAAAGCTACTCCAACACCGATGCCAAGTGCTTAACATAATAAAATTATTTATCACTAAAAAAACAGCCATATTGATGGCTGTTTTTTTAGTAATTGATTGTTGCTATTTTCCCAAGCGATAAAGAGACTACTCTAGTCAGGTGCATAAAGTTTGTTTGTTTCATATTCTCTTCGTATTATGCAACAACCTCAAATTTCAATGTGTTTCGATTTACTACGATATATTCACCTTTTGATTTATTCATTACTAGAGAGACTTCTTTAGTATGTGTTATTTCAAAACTATCATTTTTTATATCCACCAATAATTTTACTTCCACATCACTTTTTCCATATTTCAAGCCACTATAAGATAATTTCGTCATTGTTATCATCCCTTTTTTATATTACCTATTTTTATTATACTATACATTATTGAAACTTATAAAAAAGCAACAATCTTTACGAAAAAGCCTACCCAAATGAACTGGCTCTTTCTCCACTTAACAATGAAGACAATCTTTCTCTTCTTATTTTATAGCCTTTCAAATGTTCCTTTAATCCCCTCCCATCATCTAATACATTCATCGTCTTTTTAACAAAATTCCAATTCAAACTACCAGATAACCATAGTAATGAAGAAAGTCTTTTATACTCGTTTAAAGTTAAAATATTACTAGCTTTATACCCTTCTAAAAATGCACTAGCAACACTCGAACATACTTCATGAGACTGTATTCCTTTTGTTCGAGAGTACCATTTTATTATAAAGGCTAGTCCTTCAATACGATCTACATACCCAATAGATTCAAAATCTACAATTCCTTTTACACATTGACTTGAGTTCCATATAACATTTAAAGGATTTAAATCTGTCTGTACAATAAACTCTAAATCACTCGCATGTGCGCATTCTATATGATATTTAGCTAGATCTATATACCCCCGCAATTCTTTACATGTACTGCCCTTATTTTCTAACAGCTTTATAAACTCACCATATCCATCTAAATGAGATTTCTTTTGAAAAATCGAGCTTTGAAATGTACTAGAAATATCATGTATCTTTCTCGCTTCCTTTCCAAAGGATTCTGCCATAGTTTCTGTACAATAAGTAATATGCTCTCCTTCAATCCAAGTAGACAATACAAACCGGTACTGTTCTTCATTCCAAGTGAGTAATGTAAAGTAATCCCCCGCCCTATTCTCCTTAATCTGCATAAATGGAATTCCATGCTCTCGTAAATAATACGTAAATCGTACTTGCTCTTTCAATTGTTCATTTGATAACGTTCCAAAGGCCGGATTGATTGTTCGATCGCTATTTATAAACCTTGCGGAATATCGATCTCCATTTACCATGATTTTATAGTGTAGATCTGTATGCCGACTATTTTTATGTAATTCTTCTTCCACTATTAGTGTATGAATTTCTTTAAAATAATTCATTAATATATCTTTTATTATGTGTTTCATACTATTCTCCTTACATGTAAAAACTTTTAAGATAAGAGGTTTGTAACACCCGCCTAATTTACTCAAACGGAAAATAATAACCTACATAATTAAACACATTTGTAAAAATCATTCTTGTTTAATTCAGAAATCATACGTTACACCGCCTTCCTGAAACTGTTCTATTATAACAGAATATTCCTTATTTGTTCTGGTAGTTGGTTTAAACCGCTGCATTAAGTAAATGGATATATAATGAAATATATAGTAAAAAAGAGCGAACCTCCTGATAGAAGGTTCGCTCTTTCCTTTATTTACTCCCCTATTTCAGAAAATCGTTTTATACGTTCCCCAATTTCATCGCGAACACGTTGAAATTCAGACCACTCTTTTCCTCGTTGGATCATCGAATCCCCAGTGAACACGGTTCACGTGCGAAGGTGTCGAAGGACAAACAGAATCTGCATGACTACAAAGGGTAACAACTAAATCAGCGTTATTTAAAATATTTACATCAAGTATATCTGATGTTTGATCTGTTATGTCGATATTTACTTCTTTCATCGCTTTAATAGCATTTGGATTTACTCCGTGTGCTTCGATCCCTGCAGAATATACATTCCACTTATCTCCTACATATTGTTTGCCCCATGCTTCCGCCATTTGGCTTCGGCATGAATTTCCTGTGCATAAGAAATAAATTGTCTTTTTGTTTTCCATGTTGTTTTCCACCTTTATTTTTAAATTATACTGGTTGATCATTAAAATATTTACGCTTAAACCAAAAAGCGACGTTTACAAGTGCAATCATTACAGGTACTTCAACTAAAGGCCCGATAACAGCTGCAAATGCTGCGCCTGAATGAATACCAAACACACCAACTGCTACAGCAATTGCTAACTCAAAGTTATTACTACCTGCTGTAAATGCTAACGTTGTAGTCACCGGATAGTTTGCACCAATTTTTCTTCCCATAAAGAAAGAAACAAAAAACATTACAATAAAATAGATTAATAACGGAATTGCTATTCTTACTACATCTAATGGTACGCTAACAATCATTTCCCCTTTTAAAGAGAACATAATGATGATTGTAAATAATAATGCAAGTAATGTAAGTGGACTAATCTTCGGTATAAATACCTTTTCATACCATTGTCTTCCTTTTAACTTAACGAGTACAAAACGTGTTAACATACCTGCTATAAAAGGAATTCCCAAATAGATAAATACTGATTTCGCTACTTCTACCATTGTAATATCGACAATAGCCCCTTCAATCCCTAACCATTCTGGAATGACTGTTACAAACACGTATACATAAACGGAGAAGAATAACATTTGGAATACCGAGTTAAAAGCCACTAAACCTGCCGCATACTCTTTATCCCCATCAGCAAGGTCGTTCCAAACAATTACCATTGCAATACAACGTGCTAAACCAATCATAATGAGCCCGACCATGTATTCTGGCTTATCTGGAAGAAAAATAATTGCTAAAACAAACATAAGTACAGGACCAATAATCCAGTTTTGCACTAAAGATAAAACCAACACTTTTACATCTTTAAATACCCGGCCCATTTCCTCGTAACGAACTTTCGCCAACGGTGGATACATCATGACAATTAAACCAACAGCGAGCGGGATGGACGTCGTTCCAACTTGTAATGTATTTAGTCCGTCTACTACACTAGGAAACACAAACCCTAAACCAATCCCAACAGCCATAGCTAGAAAAATCCATAGTGTTAAATATCGATCTAGAAAAGATAAACGTTTCATTTTATTTTCCATCTCCTATTAACAACAAGAATTTTTTTCTACTACGTTAGAAGTCGTGCAACAAGATGAATCTTCAATTTTATGAACATCACTATGTGCTTTCGTATAAAAGAATTCCCACTCGTTCCCATCAAAATCCGTTACCCAAAACTTATCTTGAACTGCATAGCAACAAGTCGTATCCATCTCATCACGTGCAAAGAACCCTTCTTTTTCTAATCTTTCTTTATGAAATGTAATTTCTTCAGCTGTATCCACTTGGAAACCAAAATGATTTACCTGATTTCCCTTCACTTCATCTCGTACGTTTAGCGTAAAATTAAGTCCTGGCGTCTCTAATAAAAATTTTGCATAATCTACTTTCACCTTTACTGGTGATACGCCAAATACCTTTTCGTAAAATTCAATAGACTTCTCTAAATTCGTAACATTTATCCCAACGTGAACATATCTCATAGCTTCTTCCTCCTCTTTACATGTTATTAATCAATTTTTTTTGATTAATAGTGCAAAATCTTAACAGCAACTACCTTTGCCTGTTTTTCTAAAGATACAGCATAATTCTTCTGATAATAAATTATTTACTTCCGCATCATTTAAATCATAATAACTCCACGTACCCTTTGTTTCTTTTACAATTAAACCTGCATCTAATAAGATTTTTAAATGATACGACAACTTAGATTGCGTCATTTCAAAAACTTCTGTTAAATCACATACACAAGTCTGGCCCCGCTGGCAAAGTTCATACATAATCTCTAAACGCTTCTGATCCGCCAACGCTTTAAACTTTTTCTCATATAACTTAAAATCCTGTGCCACTGTAGTTTCCTCTCCCTTCATCAATTTTTTTTGATATTTATAGTATATACGCTGATTAATTTATTATGCAACTAATTAATCAATTTTTTTTGATTTACAAAAACCTCCTCACATCATATCTTTGCTACAACTAAAAAGGACCATAGCCTTTTCAAAAATAAAAAACTACGGTTCTTTTTACAACTTAATAGTTACAATGTTTCCGAGGAATGGAGTCTCTATAACTGTTTTAAATTTTAATTTGACCATTATAGCGTAGTGCCCCATCACCATCAAGCTAAGAAAAACAAATACCCCCAAATGAAAAAAATCGATATAACTCTTCGGCAAATAAAGATAACTCTTGTTTTTGGTACATATTCATAAAAAGCACGTCACCCTTTCTCATTAACATAAGAGAATAGTAATGTGCTTTTAATTTCAAAAATAGTCTAAATCCTTAAGTTGATGGTTGTGGGGCGGGACCCCAATAAGAACGGTATCTAAGGTTGGATGAGAGGTGTTAGTTCCATTCCAAAGGCCTCAGCCGAAGATTAACTCAAGTACCGATTTCGAATGACCCCCATGTGATGAAGTTCGTGTCCTGCGATGCCGTACGCGAGGGCGCGCACCGTAATGCTTAGGTTGTTGGCTGTGCCCTTGCGGGTCCACGCCTCCGCCGGTAGCCCGCGCAGCAATGTGATCGTTGATTGCCGTACGGCCCGGTAGTCTTCGGCCAATTGCTCGGTTGTCCAACTTCCGAAAGGAGGCATGAACAATTCCTGATTAAAACCAGTCAGAGACGTCTGGTCCCCTCTTGCGAACCGGAGCAGGCGGTAGGTCATGACGCGTTCCGCATCTGCAATGTGGCCCACGACTTCTTTCAGCGTCCATTTTCCTTCCGCATACCGATATGCGGCCTGGCTTTCGGTCAACGATGCCAGGAGCTCGGTCATTTGCTTTTCCTGGGCGAACAGAATATCGATGATGTTACCGTCCGGCACCAAACGGATATATTCGCCGGAGTTCCCGGCGTATTCTTCTTCTGAAGGTCTTTGATTCATGCGTATTCACCTCTTTATGTACATATAGAAAATTATAGCGCTCGTCTATGTCTAATAAATTCGCGAAATGATAGAACTTCCCTTCTAATAATTGAGGATAAGCAACTATTTAGTTGGTCAGTCGCCACACTATCCTGATTCGTTAGCACAATAAAAATTATCTGTTATACAATATTTCGAAGTTATTAATATATATAGGTAACACTTTCTTTTTTAATTTAAAGATGAATTTTCAATTGTATTTTGAAATGAACCGGAGTAAAACACGCTAGTCTAACTACTTTTTCATACAAGATTTTATGCAAAAAAGAATAGCGAAGATCCCTAGAATCCCCGCTATATCAATGATGTATAAAATCTTGTGTAAGAGATAGATAGACATAGAGACAAAAAATTTAGTAAAAACAAGGAGTTTATGAAAAACTTGCTACCGACAATAGGACGTTATGTTAACCGAACATGTATAAGATATACAAAGGAGAATTTAAGTAAAGTATCGAAGAAAATTACGAAAAGAGGGATACCAATGGAAAAATATTTTGAGGAAGCACATCGTTTTTGTTCTCATAATAGAAACCTCTTAAAAAAAGATATTATATGTGGTTGTTTCCACTGCTTAAAAATATTTAGTCCTAAAGAAATAACAGATTGGTGGGAAAAGGAAGAAGATACAGCAGAATGTCCTCATTGTGGAATTGATTCGATTATCGGGGAAAGTTCTGGGTTTCCCATCACAAAAAATTTTTTAGTAGAGATGAATAAGAGATATTTTTAAAGATTTATTGACTACCGACTTCGAGAATTATGTAAATAAGCTGTCCATGTGGACAGCTTATTGTTTTTTTGCTTAGCATGCAAAATTAGTGTCTTGTTGGCGGGACCCCATTGCCATCAACCTAAGCTTTTGAGATACCCCCATACCGAAATTTCCACCTTTTCACAGTTACTTATGAGAATTCAGCTCATTTTTTCGTTTTGGGGAACAATCAATTTCTTAAGTTGATGGGTATGTGATAATGCTTCCATTTGAACAAATTTTCCTTTTCCATACCGATCACACATCTTTTGTAGAGTAATAGTATCAGCATATCCCAGTTTAAGAGGTTACTTACAAAATATTTAAAATTTTTTTACGAGAATCCTCCGAAATGTAATACGGACTTTAAATATTTTCATTTATAATTCTCTATTTGTCTATACTTTTCATACCGCTGTTGTATAAGCTCTTCCGAGGATAATAGTATCAATTTTTTTAGAGATGATTCGATTACAGATTCAATCATTTTTGCCTGTGATTTTATATCATTTTGTGCTCCACCTTTAATTTCAGGAATGATTTCATCAATAATTCCTAAATGTTTTAAATCTTTTGCTGAAATTTTCATATGTTCAGCAGCTTCTGGAGCATACTTAGCGTCCTTCCATAGGATAGATGCTGCTCCTTCTGGCGAAATTACCGAGTACCATGAATACTCTAACATATGGATATGGTTACCGACACTAATGCCAAGAGCTCCACCACTTGATGCCTCTCCAATTACAATACAAACAATTGGTACTTTAAGTGTAGCCATTTCAAATAGATTTCGAGCTATCGCTTCAGAAATTCCACGTTCTTCAGACCCTTTCCCTGGATAGGCGCCTATTGTATCAATAAATGTAATAATAGGGCGATTAAATTTATCAGCTTGTTTCATAAGTCTTAGCGCTTTTCTATAACCTTCTGGATGTGCCATTCCAAAATTTCTTTCTATATTTTCCTTTGTATTTCTACCTCTTTGATGACCAATAACCGTAACGGGCATCCCTTTAAATTTTGCAATACCACCTATCATTGCTTTATCATCACCATATAATCGATCACCATGAAGTTCGAGAAAGTTTGTAAACAATAAAGGTATATAGTCCAATGTCGTGGGTCGGTTACGTAGCCTTGCAATTTGAACTCGTTGAAAAGGTGTAATATTAGAATAAATTTTATCTTGCATTTTATTTAAACGTTTTTCTAATTCATGAATTTCTGACGATAAATCTACATTATTTTCTTTCATAATTTTCTTTAATTCATCAAATTTCTCTTTTAATTCAATAATAGGACGTTCAAAATGCAAACTCATTTTATCCTCCAAATGTTATGACTTACCTCACTCTAATCAAAAGGCTTAGAAATAGAATCAATAAATAATTCAAAACCATCCACAACTATTTTTTGTTCTGATTCTGATAAATTATTGAGAATACTTTGATAAAATGTAATGGATTGCTCTCTTAAGCAATTAACAGTTATGTGACCTTTTTCTGTGAGGTGCAGAAAAAGTTCTCTTCTATTTTTTTCATTTACTTCACGATAAATAAGCCCCTTTTTTACTAACTTATCTACCAATCTACTTACAGTTGAAGTCTCTAATCTAAGTTTATTGGATAGTTGCCAAACAGTTAGTTTTTCCACCTCTAGTTCCTCTAACGCCATCATTTGAGAAGTTGGTAAAGGTTTTTCAAATGGTCCATTGGGCAAATTTTGAGATTCAAAAACCCCAGTTATTATAATCATTTTCTTAATATCTGTTCTTAGTTTTAAGGCATCTTCTCTTTTCAAATAGGTCACCCTCCTACAACTAATGTATCATACATCAATTGTATTATACATGAATATGTTTTTTCACAAGCTTAACCTAAGCCAATATTACAACATGGACGAGATATTTCTTCTTGTTAAAATGGTATAAGTAGATTGTTTTCTACAAATGGCAGAACATCAATTATGTATCAGGGGCCTTTATGGGGTACCGCTCATCGCAATCAAGCTAAGAAAATAAAACTACCCAAAAAACGAAAATTTTGTGATAACTTGTAACAAAAAACTCATAATTTTTTTGGGGAGTTCTAAATTCTTAAGTTGATGGGCATGGGGTAGCACCACATCGCCATCAAGCTAAAATTTTATAGCACCCCCAGAACGAAATTTTGTACTATCTTGTAACAAAATGCTCATTTTTTCGTTTTGAGGTATTTGCGTTTCTTAGTCTGATAGTGATGGGGTGGGCCCCACACAGTACGATTTTATTTCAAAGACACAACGATCTTACTACACACTGTTTATTTATCCCACACTCTCATCTGCTAGTATTACTATTTTTTATTACTAATGTTGCCGTTTCACTCGGATGGCTAAGAGGAAAATGATGGCCATATGGAACAAAATCAACCTTACCAAGATGCGATGGAGCAGAATAGCCTCTGTCATACTCCCCCCAAATAATGTGAAGATTATACTTTGTTACTTCATTGAAATCACCTTGATCGTTTTTCAGTAGTAAACTGTTAAGCTGAACCGTAGTATTTAAAATTCTAGGAGAAGTAAAACTGTTACTTATTTTTTCGATATAATGTTCAGGGATGCTCTCCATACTTTCAAACAAACCATTACTTAATAAATAACGCCCTATCAAATTAGTAGTTGCCAATTTTAATGTCCATTTGTTCATAAATTGGGGAACATTTAGCGATTTAGCATTTTTTTTAGCAACAGGTGGCTGAAGTAAAGTGATTGAATACTTCTTATCTATGTACTCTTGTACCAATGCTTCCAGAAGAATAAACGCACCGAATGAATGGCCAATTAGATGTGCACCATTAGTAGCTTTCTCCAATAACTTTTTCACTACATTCAAATAGATATCTAGAAGATTTTTCTCTTGTTTAAAAGGAGAACGTCCCAAACCTGGAAGATCCAAGATCCATACAGGTTGACCAGTTTTTTCATGAAGCTCTTGTGCTAAAGGAAATAAATCCTCTCCATCACTCAATAAACCATGTAATAAAATAAACGGTTTACCCTCTCCTTGTAATTGGTAAAGGGTAGTGTTATCGCATAATGTTCGTTTAAATAAATGATTATGCTGGCCATTTTGATACATCATTCGATAATCCAGATCAGCTACTACGGCAGGGAAAAATTTCATTACACTCGTCTTCTTAAACCAATCTCCTCCCATAATTTTTTTCGCTGAAACATTTGAAAATTTTCGTTTTGTAATAAAATTCAGTCCATCAGAAGGAATTTTTGTTATTTTACTTACTCCACTATTCATAATTGCTTTCATAAGTGGCATTGGGACAGAGATTTTTGGTGCCCTCATATTCATACTTTCCGACATAATACTTAATAATTCAGCAATGTTCTGATCGTGCTGTTTGTCTTCAACAAGTGTATATGTTTGAATAGTCGGTTGTTCCAATCTGAAAACCTGCACAATAAACTTCGCAAGCTCATCGTTTGAAATCAGTGGTAACCTATATCCCTTACCTCCAGGAATCACTGGCATGAGCCCTCTTCGCATACTCATCACAAGCAAACCTAATCCTGCTATCTGCTCTGTACTCCCTGTTTTACTACTACCGACTACAGTTGGCGGATTAATTACAGAAAGCGGATAACCTACTGCTGATGCCTGGTGACGGATATAAAGATCTGCTAAAAATTTTGTTCTCTCATATGGATTTTTTATTTTCAAATAATTGTTTCCTTCTTTAAACACATCAATTGCAATCTTGCTATTTTTATCATCAAAGGGACTCATATAACCTACAACATGAATAAATTGTTGCAAGCCCTTCAATTGATGAATGCTTTTAGCTAATTCACTAATGTGTTTGGCGCCATTTAAAAATACGGAAGCTGCCTCTTTACTTGTCGCTTGAATATCCATGGGGCCTCCTGCGTGAATAATCACATCCGTTTTCAATACCCTCTCCTTATCTTCAGCACTTAGACCTAAATCTATTTTCGTCAAATCACCTTCAATAAAGTGCATAACTGCCTTTTTTAAGATGCCTCTTTCTTGAAAAATGCGTATTGCTTTACTTTTCGACCTTACTAAAAGAAGAATTTTAACATTCTCTTTGGCTAATTCTTTTACTAATTGCTTTCCAATAAAGCCTGTTCCACCAGTTAAAAATACTGTTCTCATATAAAATCCCCTTTTTAGTACTAATTAGTACTAATTTGATGTAAAAAAAATGCTTCTTTTATCGAAGCAATTTTAAAAAATGATCTGCTGTTTTCGTAATTACAGTTGCATCCTTCAATGTTTCTGAAATAAATAACGCTCCTTCAAGATTTGTAATAAAAAGTGATGCAACCTCATCAATATTAATCGTGTTTCTGAATTCTCCATTCTCTACCCCTTGTTTAAGTAATAGAGAAACTTTCTTTTGTAATCCTGTAAAAAAAAGACCTATTTTTTCTTTTATTTGCGTGGCCTGTTTAGGACTTTGAATATAAAGAGTAATAAATGGACAGCTCCCCTTATACTCTCTCGACTGAACTCCTTGTGATAATTGCTTTAAAAACAGTTGGATACGATCTTCAACTAAAAATTGGTTCTGAGAAAGTACGTCATCAATTGCAGATTGATACATTTCAATCCAATAATCAACGACCCCTTCTAATAATACTTCCTTATTAGAAAAGTGATAATACACATTAGACTTTGAAACTTTGCTTACACGTACTAATTCATCCATACTTGTATAAGCAAACCCTTTTTCTAAAAATAATGTTGCAGCTACTTCAATCACACGTTTTTGATTCATTAATTTTACCTTTTTCATAACTAGAACTATATAGTACTAATTTAAATGTTGCAAGGATTTATTTTAATTTAGAAAAAAGTTTGATTAAAAAAGTTCCACTAACATTGATTTTACTGCAAAAAAATCTTATTTTGAATAAAGTGGAACTGAACCCCGAAATTGTGAATTCACTATCGTCTAATAGGGGTCACCATACATACCCATCAACTTAAGAAAAAGAAATGCCCTCAAAACGAAAAAATGAGCGGCTTCTCAAAATAGCTATCTGTAGAGAAAGAAAATTTTAATTTAGGGGGATATGAAAATATTAGCTTCATGGGTATGAAGTAGTGCCCCTATAAACAAAATCCTCCAGAAACATCTAAAATTTGCCCTGTTACCCAGCGGCTATCAGAAGAAGCAAGGAATGCTACTACATCTGCAATATCTTCAACTTGCCCTATTCGTCCGAACACAGATGAATTCGTAGCAAAATTTCGTATTTCCGGATTATCTAGCAATTTCGCATTTATATCTGTCTTCGTATATCCAGGCATAATTGTATTCACTGTTATACCTCTTTCTCCAAGATGTTTAGCTAGAGGAAGTGTCATCGTATTTAGTGCCCCTTTACTTAAACCATATGCAATGGACCCTGCAAAACCAAGTCTTACTTCAGCTGATGAAATGTTAATAACTCGCGCCTCCGCTCGTAATAACGGTAATGTTTGCTGAATTAAGAAGAACGGTGCTTTAATATTTACAGACATAATTTCATCAAAAACTTCTTCTGTCGTATTTTCAATTGTTCCTTGTGTACCTATCCCTGCATTGTTTACTAGAATATCAATCTCTGATGTACCAACTCTTATTTGTAATTCATTCTTCAATTGTTCTACTATCTTTTTGACACCATCAATTGAATTGAAATCCGCTTCAATTAAGAATGCCTTTCCTCCATTTGATTCAATCTCACTAATTGTTTCATCTGCAGCTGCTTTATTTCGGCCATAGTGAATTGCAACTAATGCACCGTCGTTTGCCAATCTCGTCGCAATCGCACGACCAATACCACGACTCGCCCCTGTTACTAACGCTACTTTCCCATCAAGATTCTTCATTTTTTCCACCCTTCCTACATTTTCGTTTAATAAATCCTATACTTATATTTTCATGCAAACACAAATCATTTTAAATACAGATTTATAGGTAATTCAGTTCGTTCACTTATGATATTATAGTAATAATTTACGATTCACTTTAGAAAATAAAGCAAGGAGGCTATCCAATGCAAAACGCAGTAAAACTAGATGAAATTGACCATAAAATTATGAACTTGTTGTATGAAAATGCGAGAATTTCTGTTTCAGAAATAGGACGTATTATATCCATGACGCAGCCTGCTGTAAAAGAACGCATTAACAAGCTTGAAGATCAAGGGGTTATAGCTGCATACCGAACGAAATTTGAGCCTTCTAAAATTAATAAAAACATCCAAGCATTCATCATGTTTAAAACGAGTCAATGCTCTGATTTCATCCAATTTTGTAATGCCGCTCCCGAAGTAACTGATTTATATCGAATTAGCGGGGAGTTTAATTATATGATGAAGGTCATGAGCGATTCGATGGATTCTCTCGCTACATTTTTAGACTCTTTAATGCAATTTGGATTATCATCTCCTTTAATTGTTTTAAAGAGTGAATTTGAAGAGAAATTGTCGTTCTGATAAGAGGGTACTAAGGTAGAAATATGAAGTGTATGTGGAAAAATTCTTTTATAATATAATAAAACCAGCCATAGGCTGGTTCTTTTTTCATTCAATTTCCTACTAAAAAATCCCGAGTATAATTCTCCTTCTTCCCTATCCTTGATTCTTCCGCGCCTCCCTAAACTCCTCCTTCACCTTTTCTAACAAACCTTCTTCTGTAATTAATCGATACGCTGTATTTGCTAGTGCTTTTGCGGATGTAATTAGCGCTTTATCTCCTAATTCTGAACGTGCCGCTTCTCTAAATTCATTCGTATGTGCAATTAAGTCATCTGGACCGATTTTAATGTACGGATGAATTGTCGGTACGACTTGGCTTACATTTCCTGCATCTGTTGAGCCAATTCCTACTCTTTCTTTACGGTTTACATCTTCACCTAGTAGTTCTAACTCTTCCGCTACGACGTCATTAAATGTTTTTGTTACGAGTAGTTCATCGATTTCATTTTGGAATTGATGAATTTTTACTTTTGTACCTGTTGCTAACGCTGCTCCTTGTGCGATGTTTCTTACTTTCTCTGTTACTTCCGCACATCTTTTTCTCGTTGCTGCGCGGATGAAGAACCTTGCTGCGGCGTAGTCAGGAATAATATTAGGTGCTTTCCCGCCCTCAGTAATAACACCATGAATTCTCACATCTGATGGGAGTTGTTGGCGAAGTGCATTAATACTGTTATACAGCTGGATAATCGCATCTAATGCGTTAATTCCTTCTTCTGGTGAGGCCGCTGCGTGAGCTGTTTTTCCGTAAAAATGAAAATCTAGTGGATCAACTGCTAGTGACGGACTCGTTGGAGCTGTTTTTCCGCTCGGATGAATCATAAGCGCCGCATCAATGTTTTTAAATAAGCCAGCTTTCACATAACTCGATTTTGCGCTACCATTTGGCCCGCCCTCTTCTGCTGGTGTTCCGAACACGACAACTTCTCCGCCGATTTCCTCAAGCGTTTCTGATAACGCGATCGCTGCTGCAACGCTAATTGTTCCGATTAAATTGTGACCACACGCATGACCGAGTCCTGGTAAAGCATCATACTCAGCTAAAAATGCGATAACTGGTCCTTGTTTCCCGGAACTTTTTCGCGCGATAAATCCTGTTTCATGACCAGCTATATTGTGCTGCAACTGAAATCCTGCGCTTCCTAACAACAAACTTAACGTTCTTGATGCGTAAAACTCTTGGTTACCAATCTCCGGATTCGCATGAATATTATGACTTGTTTCTATGTACTTTTCCTTATTTCTTTCTATACTCTCTTCAATTGTTTTTCTTTGTGACGTTACTCCTGTCGCTCCCATTTTTCTTCCTCCTTTTATTTTCACGTAAAAAAGCCTCTTTCTAAAAGATAGAAAGAGGCTTCTGTATATACAGTCAAAATGAGCTTCTTTCTTATCTTTCAAGTTACCTTGCTGGAATTGGCACAGTATTCATAAAGAATCCGCTGCCGAGGTGTCATAGGGCCAGTCCCTCAACCTCTCGTGATAAGAATTTTCATAAAATTGTATTAAATTATTTTTATTCTAAGTTTATTCCAAGTAAAAGTCAAGGAATTCCTATATGAATTTACCGAATATCTAAAAACCCTTTTAATACGCCAATTGTTTCAGGTGCTTGTAATCTTGCACATATGTACGGAAATTCCATACTACCTTCAAACATCATTTGAGATGTAAGAGGTGCTCCTGCCCAAAAGATTTCATCATCGATTACGATAAACGGGAATGCTTTATTTTGTCTTTGTAACTTTACATTTTTTAACGGAACTGGTCCATCACTATACACTGTTATTTGCGCATTTGTACGCATTAACGCTTGCCAGACTCGTTTATCTACTTGCTTTGTACTTGGAAGTGAAATAATAATTTTTCGTTTTGCGACTAAAATATCTTTCAATAACCCTTTCGGCTCTTCAAGATTCATTTCCATAAACCAGCGTAAACGTTTCGAAATTTTCCGCTCCCACAATTGTCTTGATGTCGTGCGATCATATACATCTCCGTGACGTTCTATATGAGCTGTTAATTGTGATAACGCTTGTTTTCTCGAAAGATTTTTACGCATGTAGTGGCAATCTGATAATTGAATGAACTTCCCTCTCGCTCTCGTAACTGCAACGTTGACGAGGCGATGATTTTTATGGTCAAAGAATAACACGCCAGGTCGTTCTTGCGGATAACTATCTACCGTATCAAAAATCATCATATCTCTTTCAGACCCTTGAAACTTATGAACTGTCGCCGCTAAAACTGGTATGTTTTGATATTTCGTTTTCTGCAACATTTCTCTAATGCACGTTGATAAAAAGCGGGACTGTGCCCTGTAAGGCGTAACTACACCGATAGATTGAACACCGTCTAACAATCCAATTAACATCATTTGCATCGCTACTAAACCAGACATAATATTAAAACGAGAACCGGAAGCAGCGTCTTTTAAAGAAAAGGCTCCCATTAAGCTCGTATCAAATAAAACACTCGCCTCATTTGCGAACGGTTGCAGTTTCGCAAGTTCTTTACGCTCTGAAACAGATGGATGATCGTACACTCTATTTTTATAAATAAATGAATTCGTAAACTTCGATATATCCGTATGCATACGTCTTTGCTCCTGCAGCATAAAAAGGTTCGGATGTGCTTCTGATTTATTTACAGAATCAACAATCCCTGCATGATAAAACATATCTTCACCGAGCCATTTGCGAACGAGTTCATGGTTCGCCATCGCAATCGGAGGTAACTGTAAAAAGTCACCACAAACGACAATACGTTTCCCAAGTGAAGCAGCTAATGCGATTTGCGGAACATAAGCCATACTTACTTCATCTACGACAACTAAATCAAATGTACGCTCATAAATAAGTGAATCAATTGCACATTTCGATAAAGTCGCACCGATTACTTTCGCATTTTCAATGTATTCTTTTTCTACTTCTTTAATTTTCGCTTTTTGCTTTCGAAGATCACTTTCAATCTCTTGTATACGCTTCTTATCAGCAGAAGTCGCTTTATATGATAAAATCTTTTCACGAAGATCTTGTCGTGTCTCTTCTAAATAGAGTCTTTCTTCTCCCCAAGATCCATTCGTCGTTTCAACTAACTTCGATGCAAGTAACGTTTCATGATTTCGTATATGTTCATGTTGACTATAACCGTAACGAACAATTTCTCCAGGCGTCCATTTCTTCTTCTTCTCAATTTGCTTCGTTACTTCACTCATTAATACGTCTACTGCCGCATTACTATGAGCTAACACAAGTACCGATTTTCCTTTTTGATAATGAGCAGAAATAATACGCGATAAATTGTACGACTTCCCTGTTCCCGGTGGTCCCCACACGTACGTTGTTGGATTGTAAAAAGAACGATACGCCAATTCATTTTTCGTATTTTTCATCTTTTCAATATGTTTCGGACTGCTCGTCCCATCAACAAGACGCTTTATACGATTACGTTTTAGCTTATCTTTATGTGCCTCTTTCAATCGCTCTTGTAGTTGTTCTAACAATTGCCACGGTTCACTGTATAAAACCGCTTCTCGTATTTCACCTTGTATATAATCATTTAATTTCAGTTCTATTTCTAATCCATGTACAGATAATACTTCCCCTGTCGCTTCCTCACCATCGAACTCAATTCGAATTGGTGAACCTTCCGGTAAGCTTACTTCCGAAATAAGCTGAAATACGTATACTGTACTTTCATAATCTGTATATAAAAAACGACCGTTAATGATAGAGATTTTACTACCACCTATCGTTTTCCAATGTTTAATTTCATATGTTAATGCATAATGCCACTCTTTCATTGTTTCCGATAATGAAGGAGTTTGAGTAGTTGTATTCATCGTATAATCTCCTTCCTTCTCCCCAAACATACTTTCTCACTATACCATATAACACGCTAAAATTTGTAAGGTTTTTATCTTGCTTATTTTCTTAATTTTCAATAATATATTGTATATAATTTTCAGAAAGAAGGAATCCACATGCCAGTTAGACGAATCGAACACGTTGGACTTATGGTTACAAACATAGAAACATCTATTTCATTTTATAAAGAAGTAGTTGGCTTACAGCTCATTAAACGTATGGGGCACCCAAATCCAGACTTAAAACTCGCTTTTTTAGGTGTAGAAGAATCGAAGGAAACAATACTTGAACTCATTGAAGGCTACAACTCTTCTCTTCCGGCAGAAGGAAAAGTACATCACATTTGCTTTAAAGTGGATTCATTAGAGGATGAAATCGAAAGACTAAAGAAACACAAAGTAACCTTTCTACTAGGAGAAGAAATTGAAACATTACCAGATGGAACACGTTACATATTCTTCGCTGGCCCTGACGGAGAGTGGATTGAGTTTTTTGAGACGGAGAGATAAAGTGAAACTTTAATCAGTGGGGTTTTGTTCATCCCCCACTGATTATTAGTTGAACCAATCGGGCTTTTACGGGCAGTTGATCCCCACCTAACTTCTGTGCTTCCTCTGGATTTTGAGGTGGGGGTCTTACTGCCCGTTAATGCGGGATAAAGTAAGACTTTAAGATAGAAAAGGAGCCGGAATTCCGGCCCTTGTTTTTAACTAGTAACAATAAAACATACCTTCAATCCGAAAATTTACCTATATTAAAAACAATTATTTTATTAGGAGTAAAGAATGATAAATACAATCTATATTATTATTTTTTGGATACTTATACTATTTCCAATCCTTTATATAATTAAGATAAAGCATTGGAATTTAAAAGTAGTTGCCGTATTTGTTGGAAGAATCCTATTAAGCATTATCTTTTTCGTAAATGGAATAGTGCTAGGAATGCAACGAAATTGGTCAGAGCCTCCCTATGAAACAGAATGGGATTTCTTTATAAAGTCTTTATTAAACGGAAAAACTGATGCACTTATACACTTATCACTTCTAATTATTATCATTACTTTAGATTTAGCAGTTATATTTTATTATAGAAATAAAAAGAAATAGGATATTCTCTCCTATTTCTTCTCTTAATGTTATAAAAATTTTTCAAATAGCTCTAACTTGCACAATGCTTCCCGTTAATATAATACACTGATTCTGTGAAAACCGTAAATACAACCTCTACTTCTGGAAGTCCAAAATCCATTACATATGTAGTAATGGCCTTGGCAAATCGATCACGAATTTCCTGTCCACGCTCGAACCATTTCACTTCAATAAGAGGAAACGCTTCTATTTCTTCTCCATTGAATACAAACGTAGAACTTGGTAGTTCCAAGGTGAAATTATCCGTACCACACTCACAGATATCTGCGAGCTCTTCTACTAATGGCTTGCTTATGCTTTTTAATTGTTCAATAGTAATTCCACGAAACACAACATGCGGCATGTGAATCCCTCCGTTAGATAGCTTTATATTTGCTCACATCATAACACAATTTATTTTGCTGCACTAACATCTATTGGTACATTTCAATGACATTCTTAAGAATGATCATATGTTATTGAAGCAATACATGTATTGTAACCTGAAAAATAATAAAGGGGTATTGTCACATCGATATCAAACTATCAAAAAGAGATGACCCTAAATTAAAAAACACGCTATTCTTTCTGTAGCATCAATTCAAAAAAAGAAGGGATTACCCCCTCCTTTTTTAAATTCCGTGTCCCTCAATATTTACTATAACCACGATTCAGTTTAGTTAACTCTTCATTAATGTGAAAAATTTTCACTCTAATATCTTTAACACCAAATGCTTGAAGTCTGTTCTTGTGCATTTCTCCATATTTTTCAGCATCTTGTTTTTCTTCAAATACATAGATGCCTCCAGCTTCTTTCGTTTCTTGATTCTCCGTCCATATTTTCCAATGGAATCCTTCTTCTTCATTAATACTTTTTGCTAAATCCCAAAATGCTTTTTCCATTTCTTCACCAAAAGGACCTTCAAACGGAAAATCAACTTGTAATAAATATGCCATTTTTATTCACCCCTTTTTCAATTCGAATGCATGTAATACCTTAAATGAATGCTACTATTATTCCTGCATTCATTTAAGATTTCACCTGCTTTTTCACAGACACTTTTATAAAATAATTACAAAATGATAGCAACTTAAACGCGTACATTTTAACGGCTTAAGATTATGTTTAAAAAATATGCTACAAACTTACCCCTACACTAAGAACAAACAAAACAAGCGCAGGTATCGCTTTCTTAAAGGGATCTTTCGCTAATACGATAAGAGTTAATGCAGCTGCAAGCATAGTACCGCCTAACAAAAATCCTGCCAATAAAGCTGCTATTGGGACCCAAATTCCTATCAACATTCCAATTGCTCCTACAATCTCAAAAGCCCCAGTTAAGAAATTAAAAAACGAAGGTAAACCAAATCGTTTGAACTCATCTGCCATTTTCCCAGATATAATTTTCGAACCTGTCATTAAAAAGAACAGAAACAAAACAACTTTTACAATATTAATTAATATTAAAATAGTAATCACATCTTTCTTATTTATTTGATAAAAACTCAGTATTGTTCATATAGTAGCTACTATCCTTTCCAATATTAAAGAGATGCAAAGTACATGCTATAGCATGTATGATACAGAAATTTGACTGCAACAAAGTGATCCTGAATCAAACATCATACAAAATAAAGCTATCTCCCCATTCATTCAAACAAATTACATGCTATAGCATATATAAGACGGAGTTTGTTCCTTATAAATAGTATAGCATCAATAAGGAACAAATATTAATAGCGCGTATCATACAATTTGTTTAATAATGATTGTAATTGTTTAATCTCTTCTTCTCTCAAATTACTCGTAACGAAATGGTGAGCGTCTTTCACTACAGGCAAGATTGTTTTCTTTAAATCGTCACCTTTTTCAGTTAAAAAAAGGTTGTGTGAACGCCTATCTTGGTCATTCAAAGCCTTCTTTACAATCCCTTTTCTCTCCATTGACTGTATCATTCTTACGACAGTAGTTTGATCTTTATCAATAGCTTCTGCTAACTCTTTTTGAGTAGTACCCCTTTGGCTACAAAGAACACTAATGATCCCCCACTGCTCTGGCGTAACTCCATAAGGCTTTAATCTCTTAGTAAAATAATTAGTCATTTTCACATCAGTACGATGAACAAGATAGCCTATTAAATCATGTAAATTCATATATCACCTCTATAAATTAAAATATAAAAGGGCATAGCATATCAATCAATTATTCACAGTGAATTTGTTTGTTTTACTAATTATATGCTATGGCATATATATTAAAGTAGGGCATTTTAATTGTCAAATGATTTATCTCCTATTTTTCTACGGCAAGATTCATTCAAGCGGTTATATCCCCCATCGATTTGACACTGTGCTAAAAACTGTTAAGCCAGTGCGCAAAAATTTAAATTTCAAATCACGTCAAGAAATTGGTTAACACCATACCCATCAAACTAAGATTATGTAACTTTGGTTTCATATAAGATTTTTTCTTTTTCTACAGTATCAATCCAGCTTATTAAAAATAAGAAAACCCCATATTCGATAAAAAATACAGGGTTTTTATAAAGCAGTTTATTTTGTTTACAGTTATACTTAGTCGAAAGAAGTTCGTGAATTAAATATTACTTATCTAACTAAGAAGAATTTAGATTCCGGCCCAAACATCTTTTCCATATCGCCCTTCTTCTTGTACACGATCCAGCCAATTCCTTGCTTCTTGTTCACTGACTTCATGAATTTCTTGATATGCTTGACAAAGGGTGTCTTCTACGTCAGGAGCCATTTTACTTCCATCACCACATATATAAAGATGAGCCCCATTATCTAATAACGAAATTAAATTGATTCTATCTTGTTTTATTAAATGCTGTACATATGTTTTAGGATATCCTTCTAAGCGAGAAAAAGCTGTGTGTAAAGAGATTAATCCATCTCTTTCATCATTTTCTAGTTCTGTACGATAGAGATAATCCTTTTCAGGATGACGACAACCAAAATATAGATGTGCTTGTCCTAAGTTAATACCTTTTTGCTTTTGAACACGACGCGCTTGCAAGAATCCACGGAATGGTGCAATTCCAGTACCTGGTCCAACCATGATAATTGGTGTTTCTGGATTTTCAGGTAATTGAAAGTTTGATTGTGGCGTTCGAATGAAACAGATAATCTTATCTTTATTATGACGCTGAGCTAAATAATTAGAAGCGACTCCTTCATATGTCCCTACCCCACTCCATGCAGGTGCATTAACAACACCAACCGTAATGCTCAGACGATCCTGTGCAACGAGTGGAGAGCTTGAAATAGAATAGTAACGCGGTTTGAGCGCAGGAAGAAGTTCTAAAAAGCGTTCAAATCGGAGTTCACAAGCCTCATACTTTTCAAGAAGGTCCAACATTGACATACGTTTCTTTAATATTTGTTCATGATAAACTCCCTCTTCCAATAATAATTCCAATTCCTTTTTATGAGGAGGGCATGCTGTGAATGTCACCATTTCTCGTATTTGTGCTCGAGTGGCTGCTTCTTGAACTTCTACACTATAACTAAGAAGGTCAAATAAACTAACAGGACTGTCTAAAGGTATGTGATTTACACTTCGTCCACTTGCACTCAGTATGACTTGATCCTTCCCATTTAATCCAAAGCGTTTTAAAATTCGGTTGACATTTTTCTTACTATTAATTGGCAGCACCCCAAGGTGGTCACCTTCTTGATACGTAGCGCCTTCTGGCAAGGATATCTCAATATGTCGCGTGCTTCTTTCACTGCTAGATGATTGAAGTTCACGATTTTCTAGTATAGATGCATAAACTGCTTCATATGTTCGCGCAAGAGGAGATCCTCCAAGACGACTAACAAATTGTAAACTTAATGTACTGCGTTCTTTCTCAATGTTTTTGTTAAGTTCCAATCCAAATGCCTTCATCGCATCAGACCACATACTTTGTTTCCATTGCTCGAGCTGTTCCTCGAAATCGCCACTTGCATCTGCTTCTCCACGTGTCGAAAATCTTGTTGCTCCTTTTTGAGCCATTTGCTCATCAATGTATCTTGGAATTCGCTGATAAGTACTCGCCCAATTATGATCTCCACAACCAAAAACTGCGTATTGAACACCTTTTAGCTCATTTGGTTTTAATTCCTCCAACCATTGCACAAACTGCCCTGCATTACTTGGTGGTTTTCCATTATAAGAAGAAGTTACAATAAGAACCGCCCCTTCTTTTGGCAGACTTCCAATTCCATCATTAAGAGCTACCACTTCCGTTTGAACACCTTCTAAACTAGCTGTATCTGCTAGTTCTCTTGCAATACCTTCCGCTACCCCTGTATCCGATCCATACAGAACAAGAAGCGAAAGATTATCGGCTCCAATAATAGAAGGAGTCTTCTGAACTTGCTGTTCGATTTCATCGTTTTTCAGTTTCTCCTCGATAGGCGCAAGAACAGTAGTATGGCTAATAGTTTGTTTTCGGGGTAGAATCCTAATTTTAAAATCACCAGGCTTTAGCGTTAATGTTTGTTTTACGTCCAGCTGATAGTCTTGATAATCAATTAATTCAAAATGTTGAAGAAGCATTCCCATTACAAGTGTGGCTTCATGAAGTGCAAACTGCATACCGATACATGCTCGTTGACCATTTCCAAATGGCTTATAAGCATGATGAGGAACCTTATCCAGCTCTTCAAATCGTTCAGGTTGGAATTCTTCCACATTGTCTCCCCACGCGTCTTTATCCCTATGTAGCTGTGGAATCAGAACAGAAATACGATCTTCTCCTTTCTTAATTGGATATTTCCCACCAATCACTGTATCCTCTTTTGCATAGAGACTGAATGCTGGAGCAGTAGGCCATAGACGTAGCGATTCATTTAAAATCATCCGGATATACTTTAATTTCATAACTTGTTGGTATGTTGGAGTGGGATCTGTTAAAACCCGATCTACTTCTTCATAAGCTTTTTTCAATTTATCTGGATTCTTTAATAAAAAATAGATTGCAAAAGATAATAATCCACTTGTTGTTTCATGCCCGACTATTAAAAAAGTGATAATTTGGAAACGAATATTTTCATCATCTAATTTTTCACCAGTTTCCGGATCCTGCACATTTAACATACGGGAAAGTAAATCATTTTCTTCCTGATTTCCACTACTTTTACGTTCAGCAATAATATTATCTACTAAAGAAAACATAGATTGAATATCATGCTGAAATTGACGTTTCGTTCTCCACATGAGTTTATCTTCTATATCCAGCCGCTGTAATTGGTGCATCGCCTCATCTAGAGCACGGCTCATGCTAGTAATAAAAGGATGAGGGGTCTCACGATAATAGCTATTAAATCGATAATTAAAACCACATAGACCAATTGTATCCAATGTAAGGCGAGTCATATCCTCCGGAACATCTACGTTTTCATTCGGATTAAGCCGTGCCCATTTTTGAACGAGTTGTACAGCAATATCGACCATCATAGCATGATAATCTTTCATTGCTCGTTGGCTGAATGTAGGCATCAAAATATTATGAGCTTTTTTCCAGTTAGGCTCGTGAGTCTCGCTTGTAAATAATCCGTCTCCAGCAAAGGCGCGAACTTTCGCTAAAGCACCCTCTATACTTTTATCAAATCTTGTTTCGTCACAGACTTCTGCTACCAGTTCATGTCCAGAAACGACAATGATGGTATCACTTAAAGTTTGAATTCGAAAAATGGGACCATACTCTTCCGCTATCTTGATAAAGGATAGGGTCGGTTTATCTTTATCGATTAATGGGAGATTCCCCAGCAATCCATATGTTTTCGGTTGAGGAATGGCAGATACTTTTTTATCCATTAAAAACACCCTTTCAAAAAAGCATGAAATAAAATATCCCATTCAATAAAAAGAAGATAGCAATGAATCGCCTGGGATAAAGATATGTAATTGATTACCTTATTTTATCTTTTCCCGAACTATTCACGATTATGATATTGCTTATAAGGTTGGTAATCTAAGTTGTTTGTTGATATTAGATTTATAACTTGCAGAGAAAATACTAAATTAAAATGAAGCGTATTATTATAATGTTTATCACAAATTGAGAGCTAAAGATTGTAGTATTGGGAAAACCAGTAGTTCCTAATGTCAATTCAAACAAATACGATAAGCAAGTATACTGTGTTACTAATGAAAAAGGATCTGATATGAATATCAGATCCTTTTTACTATATATAATTATTTCACTGGTTCTTTTCCAAGTTTAAATACCAGCGCCTTAGCAGCAGAAATTTGCATTTCTTCATAGTCTAACTAAACAGCAAAAACTTATAGGAATCATGACCTTAAGTTTTATTTTACTCTACCGATTTAACCTCTCCACAGCTTCCGCACTTGTATCTACACGTTTAACGAAAAAAACTAATAGTAGTGCAACAACATTCATGCCAAGCGCTACATAGAATGAATATTGAATTCCGGATAATAAAGCCTTCTGAGTTAACATTGCCTTCGTAGCCTCTGTGAAGGTTGTAGGATCTACATCAACCATTAGACTTTCAGCTTTTGTTTTTGTTACAGAATTCATAATCGTAACAAGAATAGCAGTACCAATCGAACCGGACACTTGTTGAGCTGTATTATTAACAGCTGTACCGTGCGGATTTAAGCGAGTTGGTAATTGATTAAGTCCGTTTGTCATAAGTGGCATCATCACCATCGCCATCCCAAACATCCGCAATGTGTAAATAAGAATAATATGTGTGTGACTAGAATCGAGTTGCAGGTTTGCTAGCATATAAGTTGAAACGGCTGTAATGGAAAGTCCTACTATACCAAGAATACGAGGGCCATATTTATCAAATAGTTTACCTGTAATTGGTGACATAATCCCCATTATTACCGCACCTGGAAGCATCATCAGCCCAGAGCTCAGCGGTGAAATACCGCGGACATTTTGTACATAAGCTGGGGTTAAAATCATACCCGAAAACATGGCCACTGCGTTGACAATTGCAATTACAGACGCAAGTGCAAACATTGGGTACTTGTAAACACGTAAATCCAATAACGGTTCATTCATTTTTAATTGGCGGACAATGAAAGTAATTAGGGCAATAGCGCCTATGATTAAGGTTGTTAAAACAACTTTATTCGTCCAACCGTCGGAGCTTGCAGAACTGAATCCATATAACAAACCGCCAAAACCGACAGAAGATAATAATAATGAGAGATAATCAAGTTTTGCATTTTTGTTTTGTCTCATGACATTCTCCGATTTCCAAATCCCTAACAGTAAGCTAATGATTGCTAACGGTAAAATCATTTCAAAAAGCAAACGCCAGTCATAATACTCTACAATATAACCCGATAGTGTCGGTCCAATTGCTGGAGCTGTAATCATAACTAATCCAAAAATCCCCATCGCTGTTCCCCTTTTTTCTCTTGGAAAGCTTACTAGCATAATATTCATTAACAAAGGCCCCATGACTGAAGAACCTGCTGCTTGAACCATCCGGCCAGTAAGTAATAAACTAAAGTTCGGCGCTAAAGCCGCTAAGGCCGTACCAAAAATAAAAATCACCATAGATGTAATAAATAAGCTCCTATTGGAGAAGCGGGTTATTAAAAATGCTGATGCCGGAATTAATATACCACTTACAAGCATATACCCTGTAGAAAGCCACTGGATCGTCGAATAATCTTTAATGTCTAAATCCTTCATTATTGATGGCAAGGCTACATTTAAAAGCGAGTTATTTAGAAATGAAACAAATGCCCCAATAAAAAGGATTACAAGCATTAAATATGGTGGTTTTCTTTTATGTAATGTTTCACTCATATATTCATTTGCCCCTTCATTATAAATTCCATTGATTCGTTTAAATCCTTTGCATATCTGCACAAGAATGCATTGTCCTTGCAGTATTTTGCCAAACTCTTCGAATGGATATTCTCTTTTTTGCAATTCTACTTGCTCAACATAACATGTTAAAATCTTTTTTATTGATTAAACCTTTATAAACACGTTTGTTAACCGAAATTAAATTAGGCTGAAATAAACAAAAGGAGCAACTGAAAATACCCTTCTAAAAGCCCCCCATCTAACTTTTTTGCTTTCGCTGAATTTTGAGGGGACGGTGTCTTACTGTCCACAAATAGCGGAATAAATCAATAAATCAACAAGACCACACACCCATTCCTTTAAATACGGGCTTGTAAATCTAGTTATGTAACCATCCATAAAAAGGAATATTACATAGGCTAAGTCTAACATTACATTTTTAAAGTGAGGGGAATAAGCTTATGCACCAATATTGGTATTTGAATTCAAATGGAAACGGGGAGCAATATAATAACCAAATTTCAATGTCATCATTACATTCACAACCTCAAATAACTAAAGCTCAGGGAATGGATGGTCTGAAGGTTCCTGATAATTTGAGTTGTCGAGTCTATCCATTTGGTTGGGATTCACCAGCCAATTATACGGGTTTCACTCCCGAGCCCCCTCCCTTCCCTTTAGGTCAGCCAATCCATTATGCAGGGATGATGCCCCAAGGACATCCTGCTAATTGGGCTCCATTACCAGGCCATGCAGGTTTTAATTTTCAAAAACCTCCCATCCCCTGGCCCCAACCATTCAATCATACAGGGATGTTCGCACAAGGTCATATTGCCGCTTTACTATCACCGCCAGCCAAAGCTTTTCATTTTAATACCAATAATAAATGGGGTGTTTTTGGAAATTCTCCAGGATGGGGGAATAACGGGCAGCCAGGAATGCTTGGAAACTTACTGACAGCAGGAAAAGGAACCATGAATGGAATCGGAATGCTTAGTAGTCTAATCGGTATGAGAAAATTCTTCTTTTAGTTAATTAGAACGGGAGGATAGGTCCATAGCTCAAACATGTCCCCTTAATGTATTTATTGTATGGTTCCAGTACTCCCTCCAAGTTCGTTTGCTAGTCAAGCGAACTTAATTAATAAAATACAAGGGAAAACCTTCATCTTATGTATGAAAGGATCTTTCAATTAAAGATCCTTTTATATTGCTCATTTAACTAAATAAATTGGTTAATTGCATAACGCTCTTCTAACTTTCCTTGCGAAACTTAGCGGATCATCAACGTCTTCGATATTAACGTAAATTAAATTCGGCTCATCACATAACCACTCATTGTGTATAGACGAAACGATTATTCCTTGTTTAATAATTGTAGCAACAAATTCAGTAACTTCTTTTTGTAAGAGCGCTATCCGACCTAGACATAATGCCTGTCCAGTTTTATTATCTCTTGATTCGAATGAGAAGGAAGTTGTTACTCTAAAACGTTTTCCTAAAATAGTTGCTTGTATTTCATCCCGATTTATTGTTGCCACGCATTTTCCACCGGCGAATCCTTCTTGGCCACCGATAATTCTTGCAAACTGTTGACAAATTAATTCATCATTAATCGCCATGCCTTTAATCATCCCCCTTTTACTGTTAGGTTATGAATGAATACATCGGTCTGAAACGGTAATGAATCTATTCTATTACAAAAAAGATGATAGCAATCTAACGAAATCTATTAGCTTGATTACTTGAATTAACTCGGCTATTATATGTTAAAACATTTTTAAAGAGCATAAAAAAGACACCCTAAGGTGCCAGCCTCCAACTTGAGAATCGTATCTATGTATGGAGAAATTTAGAAAAGAGAAGCTTCTAACTATAATTTATAGAGCTCTTATACCATGAATTACTTACATACATATTTCCTTATTTACCCGAAGAAAAATCCCCGTTATATTACTTTCTGATCAGTCTCGTTAAAGCCATCCCAATAAACCCAGCGCCCATTCCTATTAGCCATCCAGCATGAGTATCGCCTAATATAGATCCCACTCCTCCGCCAAGAAACATGCAGCCAACAAATACTAATCCTCCAATTCCCCAATTCGTCCGTTCCATAATTCAATCACACCCTTTCAATAAAACATATGCTTTTAGCTATCTAAACTTTCTTGCATAGGATGGTTAATTTTTTTGCTTAGGTTTAGCACTTTCAGGGAATTCAAAAGATGCGGAGATTGGCCGATTTGAATGAATTGCAGAAGAAGAATTTAATTTTTATGTATTATAATAACTTACGGGCTGTGGAACAAATTTTTCTTCCACTAACCAACTAATAGAAGCCTGGAGATTTTCCACAATCGGAAGCTCATCCCATCACTATCAAGCTAAGAAAAGCAATTACCCCCAAAACGAAAATTATATGCATCATTGACTACTGTTAACGAGAATTATGTAAATAAGCTGCCCATATGGGCAGCTTATTGTATTTTTTCAAATACGCGATATTTTTTTAATCTTCACTATCGATTTCTATTGTACCTGTTCTAGCACTAACATTTAAAATATTTAACAAATTATCAGGTGTCTTAATTTCCACTTCATATTCAAATTTAGATTGTGCTAAATTGTCATCTTCTAATTCGAATTCTTTTTTCACATTAATAATTTCTCCATTTGTATGCGCTAAAGAAATTTCACGAACTTGTTTCTCAGTGTAGTTTTCATTCTTTTTTGCATAATTGTAACCCATACCATAATATCCACCAACAATAGCAATACCACTTACTAAAATAGCAATTACACTTATTATTATTTTCTTTTTATGTTTTAACATTTTCATCCACTCCTTAATGATTAATCATCTATTCCAAATCTTGCTTCAAGTGCATTTTCTGCTTGCTCTAATTGATCTTCCAGCATATCGTGTTCTCTTTCTTGCGCTTTATATTGTTCAATAGTTATCGTTCCAGCTCGATAATCTGCTTCAAGCTGATTATCAGATAGATCTATCTTGTCATCTAATTGATCAATTTCTTTTTTTGCTGCTAAGTACGTACTTAAGTTTTCTTCTTTTGCTCCAACTGGTTTCGTGTTATTTGCCTTTTCAACGATAGATGTGACTTCGTTTTTGAAATCTTGTATTTGCTTCGTAGCATTTGTTGCAGGCCCTGTTTTGTGTGGTTCTTGTTGTAGTTGAGCACCTTCTATTTGTGATGTATCGTTTTCTACTTTCAGTTGTTGTACTTCTGTATCGTTAACAGCTTGAGTCGAACAAGCTGTTAAGAATAAACAAGACATTGCTCCAATCATCATCCATTTTCCCATTATGTTCTCCTCCCTTTACATGTGCACCTTATCCATGTCTTTATATTACTGAACAAACATTAAAGGAAGATTAATGCGCAAAAAAATAAAATGATATAATTAAATAGTTTCTAATCTTTCTTTAATGTTTTGAAATTATAGTGATACATATAAATAAGAAGAAAAGGAGAATGTTAATGCGAGTTCTTATTGTCGAAGATGAAAAAGACTTACAAAATATATTGGTAAAACGATTAAATGCAGAATATTATAGTGTCGATGGATGTGGGAATGGAGAAGATGCTTTGGATTATATAAGCATGGCTACCTACGATTTGATTGTGCTTGACATTATGATTCCCGGAATAGATGGTTTACAAGTATTACAAAGATTACGTGCGGACAATAATACAACTCCTGTCTTGCTTCTTACAGCTAAAGATACAATTGATGATCGCGTAACAGGACTCGACTTAGGTGCGGACGATTATTTAGTAAAGCCGTTTGCTTTTGATGAACTGTTAGCAAGAATTCGAGTGTTGATGCGAAGAAACACAGGAAATACATCTAATGTGTTTGAAATCGCTGACCTAGTGGTGGATTGCAATATGCATAAAGTAACAAGAGGAGACCAGGTTATCACTCTTTCCAGTAAAGAATTTGCCATTTTAGAATATATGATTCGTAATAAAGAAGTTGTGTTGACACGAGATAAAATTGAGCAACATGTGTGGAATTACGACTATGAAGGTGGATCGAATATTATTGATGTTTACGTCCGCTATCTTCGCAAAAAAATTGATAGCCAGTTTGAAACGAAGTTAATTCATACAGTACGAGGAACTGGTTACGTATTGCGAGTAGAATCATGAAAAGACTATCAATAAAAATGAGAGTGACCCTATGGTATACGGGGCTAGTTGTAATTATTATGGCACTCGTGTTAGCTTTTATTTTAACTTCTTCAGATAAAGTTTTGCTTTTTAATATGAAAAATCAATTGAAGAGCACAGTAAAAGAAAGTGTTGAAGATATCGAATATAAGCATGGGCAGTTAAAGATTGACGATGAATTTGAAGCCTTAGAAGATGGAGTAAATATCATCATTTATAGTAAACAAGGTGAGCTGCTGGCAGGACATAATCCAACAACCTTTAATAAAAAGGTATCGCTTAAATCCGATGAAATACAAACCATTAAAGACAGTAATAAGGAATGGATAGTATATGATTTTCTCCATAATGTAGGCGGCGATGAGCAAGTCTGGGTTCGTGGCATAATGACCATGAATCAATTATCATCGACCATGAATACGCTTATTGTGGTAACACTCATCTCATTTCCATTACTTATTCTCATTGCAGCAGCGGGAGGATATTTTATTACGCAAAGAGCGTTTCGACCTGTGCAACAAATGAGTGATTCAGCCAGTGAAATTGGTGATGGTAAAGACCTTTCGAAGAGAATTAATTTACAAGGTTCATCGAAAGACGAAATGTATCATTTAGCACAAACCTTTGACAAAATGTTTGAGCGATTGGAGACATCATTCGAAAGTGAAAAACAATTTACATCTGACGCATCTCATGAATTAAGAACACCAACATCTGTTATTATTTCGCAATGCGAATACGCTTTATCGCAGAGGAATAATCCGAAAGAAATGGAAGAATCGTTAGAAGTAATTTTAAGGCAATCGCGTAAAATGTCCGCGTTAATCTCGCAACTCTTATTATTAGCACGAGTTGACCAAGAAAAGCATAATACTTTTCAATTTGAATGTATCAATATGAGTGAATTAACGGAAATCGTTGTAGAAGAGCTTTCATTAATGGTTCAAGAAGCTTCGATTAATATAACAACAAATATAGAGGAAGACCTGTTTATTAAAGCAGATCAAACATTGATGATGCGTTTATTAATGAATTTACTAACGAATGCGATTGCTTATAGCAAAGCGAACGGCACTGTGAATATCCAACTGTTCCGGGATGAAACCAACATAATAGGTAAAGTCTCCGATAATGGCATAGGCATCAGCGAGCAACATATTGTAAAAATATGGGACCGCTTCTATCGAGTTGACGCAGCACGAACATCTTCAAACAATGGAAACACAGGTTTAGGATTGTCGATGGTAAAATGGATTATAGAACTACACGGAGGAGAAATTACCGTTGAAAGTGAATTAGGAGAAGGCAGTACTTTTACATTTAAACTACCAATTGAAAACCGAGCATAATGTATGCTCGGTTTTAGCTTTAGAATACAGATTGATTAAAAAGCTCTCTTCAGTCCTTGTTTAATAATTGTAGCAATAAATTCAGTGACTTCCTTTAATCAACATAGATCATGCACTATGAAATAAAGTGAAACTTTAATCAGCTCCCAACAAACTTCTGTACCCACCTAAATTTTGAGCTGGGAGTTTTACTTTCCACAAATAGTAAGAAGCTAAATATATAGTAAAACCCCAGAAATCCAAAGGTCTCTGGGGCTCCATTATATATTTAGCTCTTTTTGCTTTTTATTTTGTTTATGTCTATGCAGCAATTTTCGACTTATGAGAGAAATCAGTAATAAGATCAGTATTAGTACGAAAAGTTGCATAAATGACAAATCAAAATATTTAGCACCTGTAACTATTAAAAGTGTAGAAATCGTACCTTTTACAATGAAAAAAATAATAATCCATAATCCGCCTTTTTTCCAGTTCATTTTTATTTTACCCTTTCCTACGCTTAAATTCTTAAATGGGACACCTTAATAGAAATCTATTATATTAATAAAAAAGTAAACTTTTTCACAAAAATCATGTCCAATTACATGCGACGATTTCATAATAAATGAAAATGATATTCAGTGTCAATTTTATTGACTATTTGAATATCTATTTATCATCTCAATCTCTTTCTACTTCGTTTCTTATAGGCAATGAACTCTTGTTTTCAAACAAAAAAAACACCTCCATTGAATTTGCACACTAAATATGCGAATTCAAGAGGTGTTTTTTCATGTACCATCAGATAAGATTTCCTGCTTTATTTATTTCTTGATACGTAGCTATTTTCTAGTACACAATAACTGGATCATTAGTGTTCAAACTGTCATATACAGTTTTTGCAACATTAGGAAGAAGGTTTACACACCCGCCTGATCCCCCTGTTAAATAAGCATTATTTGCCCAGTCTTTTCGCCAGCCTGCATCATGGAATCCTTGGCCGCTATTTGTGAATGGAACCCAGTAATCTACCTTAACTGCATAATCAGCTTTACCTACTGCGCTGCCTTTCAGCGTGTATGGTGTTCGTTTATATAGAACGTACCACACACCTGGTGATGTATCTTCACTCGTGCTATGTTTACCAGTTACTACATTTGTTGTGACGACTAATTTCCCATCTTTATAAATCCAAATTTGTTGATCTGCAATTGAAACTTCCGCATACGTGTCTCCGATGCCATTATTCGATGTTGTTTCATAACCGATACCTTCCTTCTCCCAACCATTTCCATGGATATTAGAAGCAGATAGCGATTTTTCACCCTTTTCAAAAGCTTGTTGAACTTGTTTTGTTTCTTTTTCAACATCTAGTGCCCAGCCGTAGCCTTGTCCTTTTACTGATATGACCGAACCGGAATGGGTTTTAAAGCTGAAATTTTTATTTAATGTTGATTTAGCATTATTAATTTCAGCAATCTTATTTTTAATGTCGCTCGCATCGATTGTAACTTTCATATCCTTTGACATAGAGGCATTCTGAATTAAATCTTTCGCTTTTAAAGGATACACTTCATTCTGCACTTTATACTCAACAGACTGCCCAAGAAGATTCTGTAGTGCTTTCTCCTCTTTTTTGACAATTGGATCGTCTTCTTTAATAGGCTGTATGTATGTAGACTTCAGATGAATTTCGCTTTTATATTTCTGCTTGTCGTAATCTTTCAGTAGACTAGTAACGTCATACTGTTTTCCTTCAACGCTTTTCGAGATAACAATCTTTCCTTGTTCGAGCTTCGCCATAGCATCTTGAGGCGCTTGTAATTTTTCATTCATAGAGATGAGCTTTTCTTCTACAAGTTTTTTCATCGTTTCACTACGATACTGATCCGCCTTTTCCGGTAGCACTGAATAATTTTTTCCCTTTGAGGAAGGGAAAAATGTCCACTGGCTTTTTAATAGTTTCTTAACTTGAGGAAAATCTTTTTCCGTAAGTTCCGTTTTTGTATCTTTTTCATCTAAAATTTGTTGTTGATCAACATAGACTTTGTTTTCTAGTCCAGATGTTTTTAATTTCTGTATTGCCTGATCAGCGTTCAGACCACCGACTTTTGTGTCATTAATCGTAACATTTGAATTGAAGTGAGTTGCCTGATAATAACTCATTCCTCCAATGAGAAGTACAATTACACCAACACCCGCTGCAATAAGCTTCCAATTTGTAAAACGTTTGCTTGATCTTACTCGTTTTCTCTCAACTTCTTCAACTGATTCATTTATTGGATTATTGTTCATCAATCTTTCCCCCGTATACATTAACGTCAATCGATTTTAAACTAAAACCATTGACTAGTGTACCTTATTTTTCCTAAAATTTCATTATTTTTAAAAAGATTTTATCGCATTTAATTGATTAAATTTAGACTTTTTAATAGAAAGACACACTGAATAATTCCTTACAAGTAGTGAATCATTACAATAAATCTGAAAAAGTTAAGTACCATATACTTTTATTCAACTAACTTTTCTCCCGTAACAATCTCAAACAAAGTGGCTGCATTTTTCCCTTCTAATTGAGCATAGCGATTATCCCCCGCCATAACTTCTACTTTATCTTTATTAGGACTTATCCAAATTTGATACAACACAGCTTTCGCCTCTATTTTCGGATTTTTAAATTGAAAAACAAAGTGATAATCAGCTGAACGAGACATTTCCACTTTTTTATTTTCAAAATGAATATCATTTAATATTTTCTTTACTTGCAACACTTGATTATTGTCTGTAACTACTTTCAAATCCTCATAATTATCATCACCAACACGTTTTTGCACTTCGATTCTTTGATCTTTCCTTTGGTTCAGTTACCATTTCACTTAAAATACAAATATAATCCGTAACCTAAAAAAATTATTAATATTATAGAAATACTGAGTATTGTGTATATGACCCCTCTTAATGTTGTACTCATATAATCACCCCTCTCACGCTTCAACAATTCCATTATATAACAAATAATTCGTTGGAAGTTTAAAACATGTTTTAAACTAAATTAAGCGAAGTAAGGGATGCCATTTGACTTCCCTTACTTCGCCTTTAAAGAATAATTAGTGAGTAGCTTACACATCAAGCTTATTAAGTAACCTTTCACTATTTTTTACACAATTGTAATTATAGTGTTTTTTGACATTTGATCATTATAAATTTAAATGGAGGTTTACTTGCCATATTTTTATGTGGCTCCAAAATTTCCGTAGTTTCTATCAGTCCATATTTTCCAAAGTCTTGTTGTACCGAGTCAACATCATAAAAATACATTTTTACCCCTTCCATTATCTCGAAGTAGTCTTTACCAAGTTGTTTTCCCTTCCCAAACATTGGGGCATCTTTAGAAATAGTAGTAAAAATCATATATCCGTTTGGTTTTAACTGACTATAACAATCTTTAATAAACTTCTCTCTCTCATCCTTATTCAACAAATGAATAAGTGCATAAGAAAATATGCCATCATACAGTTTGTTATCAAAAGGCATATCCGTAACTGAACCATGGAAGAAATCAGCATTAAGTTCATTTTCCCTCGCCAATTCAATCGCTGTTTTTGAAATTTCAATACCTGTTACTTGTATTTCGTTATCAATAAAAACCTTTGCATTTCTACCGTACCCAATACCAGGAATCAATATATCCTTCACTTTCTTTTCAAGGAAAATGTCCTTCGTCAAAATTGCAGAGTCTGAAGGTTCAAATCCCCACATCATTTGATTTTCTATAAAACTTGCTTCCCAAAATTCTGTCATACATCAATCTCCTTTATATATCGTTGTTTACCGTTGAATGTTGAAAAATCATCGCATATTCACGAAATTGTATCAAACTTCAACATTAATTCGTAGAGTAGAAAACTGAAACAGATTAAATTTTCTTTAGGGATGGCTTTGCCATCCCTTTTCTGTTTCAGCTTCCCCTCATCAAACCGTACGTGAGGTTTTCCCTCATACGGCTTTCCGATGTTCTTCCTTCTTTGGCGTTCAGTTTTGTTCTATCCTCCTACTTTCACGAGTGTATATGTTGTTTTCTTCATCAAGTCCTTGATACGACCATGTTTCTTTCGAACATTTCTTTTCTTATTCCAAAAAAGGTTAAGTCGTTCTAGGACGTACCAGTCTATTTTACAGAGCCACCTCTGTCCAATTGAAGATAAGCTATAATAATTCTTGAATCCTTGCAGAATTCTATTTAAACCTTTCACCATCTCTTCCAATTGTAGATACAGTTTGTTCCTCGGCTCTGTGTATCTTTTAATGCGTTCCCGCATTTTCTTCATGGCTTTCTGGCTCGGAATATGTGCCATCACATGCACTTTCTTCCCGCCTTTCACATGTTTAGGGTATTTTCGGTGGTGAAATCCTAGAAAATCAAATCCCTCGTTTCCATCCCACGTATTCACTAGCTTCGACTTTTCTGTATGGATTGTAAGTTCTAACTTATTCATAATGGATTGTAGTATCCGAATACTCTCTAATGCTTGTTGTTTTGTTTGACATACGATGACAAAGTCATCCGCATATCGAATTAGTTCCCCCAAATGTTTACACTTCTTTTCCCAAATGGTATCCATATAGTTTAAATATATATTAGAAAGTAATGGAGATATCACGCCACCTTGTGGTGTACCTAATGTCGTTTCATGAAATTGCGCATGTTCCATGATTCCCGCTTTCAACCATTTTCTAATGAGTTTTAACACTCTTCGGTCACTGATTCTTCTTTCTACAAGCCTCATTAATTTGTCATGATTAATATTGTCAAAGTATCCTTGTATGTCTACATCTACAATCCAATGAGATGTTTTACTCGCTTTCCGTATCTTCGATATCGCTTGATGTGCGTTTCGTTTCGGGCGAAATCCATACGAACAGTCTTGAAAATCGGCTTCGAAGATAGGTTCTATCACCAATTTCGTTGCCATTTGTACAACCCTATCCTTGATCGTGGGAATTCCAAGCGGTCTTTGTTTTCCATCACCTTTTGGAATATACATTCTTCTTACAGCTTGTGGATGGTAGGATTTACTTTTCAATTCTATATATAATTCATTGAGAAAGTTTCGTTCTCCATATTGATACACGATTTCTTCAATCGTCTGTCCATCAATTCCACCGCTCCCTTGATTCCATTTTACCCTTCTCCATGCTTCAGCCAATATGTCAGGACGATATATTTTGTCATACAACGCGTGAAACCTACGACTTGAACTTTCTTTGGCACAAAGATATAAAGTCTTCCAAAGTTCTTGAGCTTTTACATCAGTGTAGTTAGCTAGTTTTCCAGCATTCACTCACTCTTACCTCCTTCCAACTTATGAACAAAGTAGAGGTCCTTCCCTACATAACGTTGTGTTGTCGTTATGATATTCAGTACTATGACCTCCTCCGACTCCCTCTTTACAGTCCACCATTTCGTATATGCTTATAGGTTTCCTCTCTCCTTTCTGAAAGAAAGGGCAAAGGAGGGTCTCCCCAGTTCCAGACACTACTTTCTCAACATACCGCCCTCCGTACCCCGAGGGATTCTTCGATGTCGTATTTCCAAGTTCTTCACATCTTCCATGGTCTTCGCCCATATTCACCAGGCTCGACTTCCCTTTGTCCTATTGCTAGGTTGCTTTTAACGAGGCGGCAAGGTTCACTTTATGTTACGGTCTGTTGATTCGCTCGCACTTCTAGTAGAAGTTACTTTGTCACAGGGCTTCAACCTTAGGATTTCTCCACCAGCTGCCTGTCAGCTACTAGGCGACTTGGCTCTTACCTAGGCTGGACTTTCACCAGCAAGCAGTGCCCAGCTTAGCTGGGCACGCAAAACAAAAAGCATTGGATACCCAATGCTTTTTACACTTACGCAAATAGAGAAGTATTCGCATATAAAGCTGGTGAACCACCTGAATGTACGAATAAAATGTTGTCTTCTTTATTAAATTTTCCTTTTCTAATTAAATCAATTAATCCTGCTACTGCTTTACCTGTATAAACTGGATCAAGTAAACTACCTTCTGTTTTCGCAAGTAATTGAACTGCTTCTACCATTTCTGGCGTCGGTAACGCGTATCCTGGTCCTACATATTCATCAAAGCATGTAACTGCCTCGCGTGAAATAGAGTTTGGGATACCAACGTGAGCTGAAGTTTCATCTACAAGTTTTGCTACTTTCTCTTCTTGCTCCGCTTTTCCTCTACTTACGTTAATTCCGATTACAGGAATTTTACTTTGTGTTCCGGAAAAACCAGTAATTAAACCAGCATGCATACCAGCGCTACCACTTACACAAACAACTGAACTGAAATCAATTCCTTGCTCAAATGACTGAGCCATAATTTCTTGCGCACAAGCAATATATCCCATTGCGCCAGTAGGGTTCGATCCACCAACTGGAATGACATATGGTGTATTTCCTTTTTTACTGACTTCTTTCGCTACTTTATGCATCTCTTCCATAAGGTCTGTTCCGTTTGGTACAACAATTACGTTTTCAGCACCTAATAAATGATATAAGAAATAGTTTCCGTTAAAGTCTGGCTTTTCTTCTGGCTCAAGCCCTTCTTCTAGCACAAGAATACATTTCATTTTTTCTTTTACCGCAGCTGCAAGTGTTAGACGGCAATGGTTTGACTGAATACCACCAGCTGTAATTAACGTATCTGCACCCTTTTCCTGTGCATCCGCAACTAGAAACTCTAACTTTCTCGTCTTATTACCGCCAGCTGTTAAACCAAGTAAATCATCTCGTTTAAAATAAATAGTTGGCCCACCAAGTGCTTCAGAAAAATTGTTTAATTTTTCAATTGGTGTATATGATTCTGTATATTTTTTTCTCGGAAATTTAGCTAAATTCATCAATAACGCTCCTTTTATACTCTTTCACAGTAAATGTAACCATACTATTATTACATGGAAAAATGATGAAGTCACCTTTCTGGATTAAAAATGTATCAAAATTCGGTACATGCAATTGCATTTACGATTTTAACTTCAATACGGTACATGAAATTTATATCAGCGATTTTTCAAATATATCGACTTACCGACAAAAAACGACAAAACAAAAAGAGCCCACTCATTAAAAAGTAGGCCCTTACCAATCACTTATTTACCGAAAAACGAAGAAGCTGCGTTAATCCTGGCTCTAAATTCATTTCGCCTTTATGGCGTACGTATACAATTTTAGTCCCATCAAATTTTGGAGGATTCGCTTTATTGTACGTGTACCACTCATTCGTTCCTTCTACATTGTACTCCATATACTCTGTTGCACCAACGATTACGTTTTTACTATCATCAGCCGTTACATCTGGTGCCATTTGTGCAATTTTTGCATCACTAATTAATAAGTTCTTTATACCTTTATCACGTTTATAATCGTAAGCCGTTACGACAACATCGTTACCATATGCTTTCACTTGCAACCCTTGTTTAAAAGAAGATCCATCCGGAGCATGAATCTCGCCGCCATTTGGACCAGCTGACCTCCAGCCTGTTTCAATACCTCCTGTATTTACAACTGTAAATCCTTTTTCATCTCCGCCTGCAATTTTCTTTTTACCAGCCCAGTCTGGTAAATTTAAATCCCAGTGCGTATGGCTCGTGAAAAAGACAACTTGCGGGTAATCTTTTAATATATCGTACAATTTATCCACGTTTAAATAGTCATTTAAATACGGTGATTGTCTTGAACCAGATACAGAATCAGGTAAAACGTGGTGAGAAAAAATAAAAATCGGCTTATTTTTATCTTTTTGACTGTAATCTTCTAAATTTTGTTTCAGCCAACCTAATTGTTCCTCACTTAAGTACACTTGATCTGACATTTTTGAATCATGGTACCTCATATATTTTTCTGTCCCTAAAAATAATAGTGGATAACCATCTAATTCTTTTTTATGGTACACCTTTTCTTGTCCGCTAAATTTCAAATATCGATTAAATAGCGTTTTTTCTGCTACACCGTTTGGCCATGTACTTTGAGATAACTTTCCATCAGCTGTCCATTTCCCAGCGTAAAACTCATGGTTCCCAATAGCCGACCATACATTTTCCGGATGCTTATTTTTGTTTAACACATGCTTCACATCATCATATTGTGACTGCTGTCCTTCTGGCGTTATATCCCCATTCATAATAAGTGCTCTAGATAGCGGCGTCACTTTGTTCATATCTTTTAATACGTGATCAAAATCCGATAAATCCCCTTGAATGTCACTAATTACATTAAACAACGTCGCTGTTTTTCGTGCTTGTGCTTGTTCTTTTCCCTCAGCATTCATCGAAAACGTTGGTAATAACACTGCCATAACGGCTAACGAAGCAACTGCCTTTTTCATACAATTTCTCCCCCTAATAATAAAATGTATAAACTAACATGTTCTGCTTTCTCTTAGGTGCTTGTCCAATTCACATTATAGGGAGGGATTGTAAAGATAGATGGAGTTAAAAGTTAAGTGTTTTTTAAGAGATTTTGTCGTTTTTTGCAAACCACAATTAGCGATTCACGCCAATCTAGCTTTCTAACCTTTAACATTACATAAATGTAAATTTTGATGTTAAATCTTTTAGTTTTATACGTTGTTTTTTATTACTTCTAATTTTCGGGAAAAATCCACTAATTAATAATGTTATAATCCATACCATTATTAGAATAAAATTTATTGTATTACCGGAATTCAAGCTGAAAACTCTCCACAAATAGGCAGCTCAAAAAACGAGAATAGCAGTAATAATAAGTAAAAATGTCCTAACTACTAATCCGATGTAGGATTTCTTCTCTTGCTTAAAAATGAAAGTTCTTCTACTTTTGTACAATCTAATCACAAATAGCAGTAAATATACACTAAGTGTGGCTCCAATAACAATTGATGTAATGGAATTACTTTTTCTCTGCTCAGCTAGAGAGAAGTAACTTTCAGGTAATTTTCCAGTTTCATATTCCATCCATGCGTGGTAAATATCCTGTCGTAAGTCTATACCACCTTCACCATTTGTAAGGATTACCAATCCATCCTTTGTATTAGGAATGAAACCATAAAAAGAATGCCAGCCTCGATTGTCACCAGAATGATAAATTAATTTCCATTGATTAGATAGTTTTTTTTCAAATATACCTAAACCATTCTCCCCTAATACTGGCTTTTGCATTTCCTCAACACGTCCACTTTTGATGACACCATTCCCTTTATTATTTGTATCCATACTTGCAAGTATCAATGTCATCATATCCGTAACATTTGTCTTGAGACCTGCAGCAGCCTGTTCGGTAAATTGGTAACTAGGGAGCTCCTCTCCAAAATATCCATAAGCTTTCGAAAGGTTATGATTTTCAGGACCTTGTAAGAATGAACTAGATTTCATTCCTAAAGGTTTCATAATTTGTTCTTCCATATAGCGATCAAACGGTATTCCGGTAACCTCTTCAATTACAAGTTGTAAAATTGTATATCCGCCACCAGAGTAAATTGTTTCTGAACCTGGTTTATTGGTAACCTCCACTTGTTCATTAAGCCATCCTTTTCCAGACAGAGACTCCTCGATAGAATTAAGATTTTTCCCTGGTGCAACCCCAAGGTATCCTTTATGTGCAGACAGTCCTGCTGTATGACTTAATAATCTTCTTATCGTGACTTCATTATTATTAAACTCTGAATTAGGTAATTTCCATTTGGTCAGATATTTTCCAACGGGATCATCTAGTGATAAACGACCTTCATCTACAAGATGCAAGATTCCCCACGCTGTAAGGCTTTTAGATATGGAACCAGCTTGAAACAAAGTATCATCACTCACCGCTTTTTTTGTCTTTTTATCTACATAACCGTAGTTAAGTGTATAAGCAATACGCCCCTCATGTACAATCCCTATTGCAACCCCTGGTACCCCATAATTCTCCTGCCATTTTGGGACCTGTTCATCCAGCTTTTTTTTGAAATCCTCTATACTCCTATCAGTCAACGTGCCTGATTCTGCCCTCACCACATTTGTAAACCATGCTTCATTCGTAATGAATATACAAATCATTAAACATAAAATACTTTTGCATATTATCGATGCTTTTTTTCTATTCTTCATTTGCTCCACCTCTTTTTTCAGAATATTCTACCCATCAATCAGAGTATCCCATTCTAATATCCCGTTCTATCGATTTTTATTACTTAACCTTACAAAATTGTAATAAAAATCAAAGCGCTACATACTTAGGGGTTTTATTGTCCTTTATCCGAGGGCAATGAAATTCATAACAAGATAGACATGAATTTATATTTATGGTTTCAGTTAATGCCCTTAAAATACTAGTTCGGTTAATCAATTGGATATATTCCACACTACAAATATTTATTTTATAAAAAGAAGAACCCCACACATTTTGATTAAAATGTACGGGGTTCTTTTGGCTTCCTTAAATTTTCATGAAAAAGATTGATTATTTTATGTAGCTTACTTAAATAAACACAGCTATTCGTTTAACATAGAGATTTCACTTTTTAAAAAAACATTTTGTTCAATCAACTAACAGAACAAGATTAAACACTTAACTCATATTATTAATTTTTCTTGTTTCTGTGGATAAATATAAAATACTTATAGCTCCTACATATTACGAATCTTAACTTTTTTGTTTAAAAGCGATGTTTTTTTGCCATCGGTTCTATATATGTATTTAATATCCACATTAATACTTTCCATACCCTTTGTTGGCTAGGTGGTAAATGAGCGTTATATACATAACTGTATTCGATCTGCTGTATTGCACCACGATTTCTTTTGAACTCTCCAGCCCCAGCACTACAATGACAAATTAAATCTTTTTCGATAGAATCCATTGTAATAAGGAGGGAAAGTATACGGTATAAACCTTGTTGCTGGTCAGAGTTTGTATTATAGCCAAGGATCGGCGTTGTCATAACTCCATCCCTAATAAAATAAGCAATAACACCATCAATTGTATCCCCTTTTTTTATGGCCTTTATCTCAAATAAACGATGCTGAAGAGCATTCCATAAATAAGCGGGTGTAAACATTGGGTTATGGGCGGAATATTTTTCAATATATAGTTGGTTGTATAGCTGGGAAATTTGTAAAATATCCTCCTTTGTTAATTCTTCATTCGCAATGATTTCATAATTGCTTTTCTCTAATAAACTTTTATCGTTTAATAAGTCTTTTCGTTTTTTTCGATTCATTTTTTTATAGTGTTTCGGATCAAATAAGTATATAGAACGAGACATAATTTTCTTGTAACCTACTGTAGATAGTGCTTCTGTCGTTACGGGATATAATTCGTTATTTAAAGAACGAATTAAAATTGTATGCTCTGGAAATTTCTCAACAAATAGATTCGTAATTTGTTCGATTTGTCGTTCGTTGATAGAGTGATAAAGATTTGTTGAAAGCATCCAATTATTTACGACAATTACTTTATTAATATTCGTTCGTCGTAACCAACTTCCCATAAGATGAATTGGATAGGTTAATAGCTTCTCTAGCCATGGTTTTTTCAACTCCCATAGCTCTTCTAACGCATAAGATACGTAATGTGTATAAGGAGAACATACATATGAATTTTCGAACTCTGCGTTATTAAGAGTAACTGGTAAGATGAGATCATCAATTTCTAATAGAAAGAGCTGCGTGTTAACATTTTCAATAAATGCTGTAACGCCCTTTTGAAAAAGAGGCAGGAAACTATCTCGCACATATGCTCCATCTTTTTTCGATTCCCAATCAATGCTATGCAAGGAATGAACATCATGTAACTGAATCATTTATGTTCACCACGCCTTACAAGACTTTCTATTCTTTTTAATTTTTTATCATATACTTGAATATCGTAATGTGAAAAGAAAAAATGTGGTATCGCACACTTTTTAGTAGCCCACAGTGTCTGTAACTCTTTCATTACATTTGATTTACATAATTCCAGATTTTCAGGGAGTGCTTTAAGTTTAATTTCAATTTTGTCTACGCTATGCTGTATTACTTTAAATTCTTGAATGTCACTAGATGCAAACAAAATTGCTCTTCTAATGAAATCTGGAAAAATAGATATTTCTTTATTATCCAATTCACTTATTCCAATAAATATATCGTCACATCGACCATCAATTCGTTCTAATGCTAAGAAAGGTGAACCACAGCTGCACGGCATTTTTTTCTCAATTAATATGTCATTGAGACGATAGCGTATAATAGGCTGTGTTTTCCTCATGAAATCAGTAATAATGGGAACGAATATCCCTTTCTCTTGATCTAAGTATTCTTTTTCAATATGAACGAGGTCTTCATTAATGTGTAACGTCCCCTGCTTGCAGGTGGTAGCAAGAAAACCTTCTGTACATTGGTAAACTTGGTGTACTGTTTGCTTAAAAGTTGCACGAATAAAGTCTCTATCAATATCTTCAAGCACTTCTGCTACAGAGATAATTTTTTGGGGACAAATCGTAATGAGTCCTTCTTGCTGCCAGTAAGCGATTTTCCGTAACATAGACGGAGGTGCAATTAAAATAGATGGCTGTATTTCATTTAATCGCGTGATATGCTGCTGAAACGAATCTAGTAAATCAAAAAAATGAAATGAGATTCGCTCATTTTTTGTCGCTTCGTATAAATTGCTATTTGCACGTAAGAAAAAAGCAATCGTGTGTTTATGTAAAATGCTAGATGGAAGCACCTTTCCAATAATCGAGCCAGCCCACAACGTTTGTTCTTCCTCAGAAACGAGAAAAACCCCACGATTTCCACTAGTACCTGATGATAAACCAACAGTTATATTACGAATGGTTGGGGAGAAATTCCGGGTCTTTTCTGCTTCAAATGCTACATGAAACGCTTCTTCCTTTGAAATATGAACTGTATTTAATGTATCAAAATGTTCCATCATTACTTCTTTATCAATAATGGGGAGTGCAGCCAAATTCCCCTTTTGAATTTCATTTAAAAATGGCGTATATAATTGGCGATAAAAAGGAGACGCCTCTATCGTGAACAAAAGCTGTTTTTCTATTTGTTGTTTATGAAACTGTTCCAACTGTTTACGATTTGAAAATCTCGAGCCATATTTTGTTTTCAAGTATTGCTTGAGAATTCGTAGTTTATTCATAGTACACCCCTGCTTTAATTTTATCCCATGTATGTTCACAATGAGTTGGTACAATTTCAATCTCAGGTGATGTTTGTGATAAATGGTGTAACTTCTCAATATTCTTTCGATAAGATTTTGGATCGCTAGTTAAAAGATTGGCAATCTTACTAGGAAATACAAGATTTTGATAAGTTTTACTTAGCCACACTGCGTCTGCACAAAGAAAGACAATTTTATTACTCTGTAAATGAACGAATAGACCAAATTGTCCCGTTGCATGTCCTGTTAAGTCAACAGCAAATAATGAGCCATCATCAAATACATCATACCCCTCTTCAAACTTTCCATATGTAGAAGGTAAGTTAAGCGGTGGAATTTGATCAATGAATGACATTCTTTTCTCTAAATCTATCGGCAGTGTATCTTTTAGACACCCTTTTAATAGAGCACCAAATTTACTTCTCTTTTTAATATCCTCATAAGCTTTTGCGAAGGTTAGTATTTTCGCTTTTGGAAAGTCAGGTAAACCAGCTGTATGATCGCCATGGAAATGAGAAAGAATAATATATTTAATTTCTTCTGGCTGAATACCATCAAGAAGAAGTTGCTGTTTAATAGATTGCTCTTCCGTGAAATGAACAGGCGTAAGTTTTGCATATACAGAGTAAGGAAATTTTTTTGTCGCCTCTTTAAAATGTCCCGCATATCCAGTATCAAATAAAATATATCCTAATACTGGATGCTGGAGTAACCCTACTGTAGCAGGAAAGCATATTTGTTTCCAACTGCCCTTGGAGTATGCAATTTTTTCTGGATGTGTGCAATATCCTGTATCATATAGCTTTAAAGATTTGATTTTCATTGTATTTTCCACCAGTCTACAAATTTTGTAATTCCTTCTTCTATACTGATCTTTGGAGCATATCCTAGTTCTTCTTTAGCTTTATCAATATTTAATGTCTGGCTTTTTGAAAGGACACTAACAGTATATTTTGTGAGAATAGGTTCTTTTCCGAATAAAATAGTTTTTGAGATTCCTTCTAGTATAGCAGCTAGTGAAAAAGCGGTTTTGTAGGAAATTTTTTTATATTTTACTTCCTTATCAAGACGCTTCATTACATTTTCTATGACCTCATATAAATTTACACGCTCGTCATTTGTTATATTGTACTTTTGACCTAATGTATGTTTTGGGGAATGCATACAAAGAAGTAAAGCATCTACAACATTCTCAACATACGTAATATCAACAAGAACATTTTCAGTACCAATCCTCGGTAAAGCACCCTTTTCACATACTTTAATAAGACGCGGAAGAATAGCGTTATCTCCTGGTCCGAATAAAGCGCGCGGACGTATTGTGATAACTGGTAAACCATGCATGAAAGCTTGATCAATAGATTGTTCGGCCATGTGCTTCGTTGTTGCATAATGATTTACAAATGTATTAGGAAGTTTCGCGTTTTCTACTACATTTTGTCGCTCATCATAATAGAAATAAATACTTGGTGTTGATACGTGGATAAGGCGTTTTATACCGTACTTTTGACATCCCTCGATAATATGTTTCGTTCCTAACACATTCGCATTATAAAAATCTTCATATTTGCCCCAAGGGGAAGAAAGTGCGCCGCTATGAAAGATATAATCTTTATCTTTACAAACTTGTAGCACACGATCCCTGTCTTCAAGAGGACAATGAACAAACTCGATTCCATTTTGTTCTAATACCTTACCGATTGTTTTATTTCTTCCCGCTGCCGTTACTTCATAGCCCATATTTTTCAGTCGAAAGGCGAGTTTTTGTCCTAGAAAGCCCGTTCCACCAGTTACTAGCATTTTCATAAATCTTCACCATCCCACGATATGTCATATGTTGTTTGCTCTAAAATAGTCCGTTCATGTTTATAACTTTCACGCCATAATTTATACATGCTAAAAAACTGATAAAAAAATGGTTTCCAATCATTGTGACGATAAACGATATCTGGATAAGAGCATAGAACTTTTAACCATCGCTTACGCTTTTGTTTACTTTTTAAATAAGGAAATCCATATAGAAGCATCGCTAACCGAATTGCGCACTCAGAGTTTGGTCTTGGAATGAGTGTATTGTTTACTGTTTCATGAAAGAAAGCCGGCAATATTTCCTCATCGAATAAATGTAATCCACTTGTAGTACGTGGATTACATTCAATCGGAATCGCATCCCCATCCTCTGTAACGATAAAATCAAAAGCAATTTGTCCTGAGAAATTCAGCTCTTTTACAATATGCGTAACAAACTGATCAATTTTAGGATGATTCATATGCTTAAATGCAATGGTAGCGCCTAAGCCTGCCGTGAATTCCGTTTTATACGTAGAGTGAGCTAACACTTTCCCAGATTGTGCAATACTGTAGGAACAGTGCTGCGTTCCTCGTATAAACTCTTGCACAATATAGTTCGACTTATCTATCATGCTTTCTTTTAGAGCATCCTCTTTTGTAATAAATTCCACTTTATCAGAAAAACGGGAGAAAATCGGCTTTTGTACAAAAGGAGTATGAGCTGGCGTTTTGTGCATCATTGAACTTATCGCTTCTTCAATATTTACTCTATATGTTGCAGGTACTTGCCACCCTAAATTCGCTACGAACTGAATAAATTCCCACTTATTATGCAGTAATGAAAGTTTTTGAAAATCATCTACTAATACATGGCAAAATGCGCTTAATTCTTCTCTATATTTAGATATATAAAACACTTCTTCACAAGTAGGAATAAGCAAATCCACATTGTGACGTTGAATAATGGATAGTAGCGCACGGATACTTTCATTTGTTTTCCACTTTGGAGAAGGAATTTCATAAAAATAATCCGTACTCTTTGAAACTTTACTTAATGGATAAGGAATACTATCTGCAATAATAACGGTATGTCCAGCGTTATGAAACAGTCTGCATAAATGCAGAGTTGCTGGTGCACGTGCCCCTGTAATTAATACTATTTTCTTAGTATTCAAGAAGGATGCCCCCGATTGAAAGTCCTGCAGAAGTACCTAATAATAGTATTTTATTTCCACGTTGCACTTTCTTTTGCTTAATCGCTTCGAAAAGAGCGACTGGAATAGATGCGGAAATCATATTACCGTAGTCTTCAAAAATGGTCATAAAGCGCTCTTCATCAACCCCTAATTTTTTACGAATGAGTCTCATAGCTGGCCCACTTGCTTGGTGAGGAACAATTAAATCAATATCGGCCAGGGAATAACCCGTATCCATAAGTAGCTTGTCGATAAACTTCAACAAATACTTAGAAGATAGTTTAAAAATGGCTCTTCCATTCATATCGAATAAGAAGTCTTCTTTTCGTTCCTCACTATACTCCCTAGGATGAATCATCGTTCCACCGCCACGAATTTCTGATAAATGCGCACCAGAGCTATATGTTTCCATATGGGAAGCAATAATAGAAGATGTATGATCACCTTTTGTTATGACAACAGCTGCCGCACCGTCACCGAATAAAATGCTGCTTTCATTTTGTCTCCAATTTAATCCAACAGAAGAAATTTCAGAAGAAATAATAACAACATTTTTGTATCTCCCGCATTCCATTGCGTAAGAAATTGTATCAAGTGCTGTTATGAAACTTAGACATGTTGAATTGATATCAAAACATGGAATACCAGAATGCTGTAGCCCGAGCTGTTCTTGAATAAGTGATGCTGTAGAAGGTATTGCCTGTTGAATCGTTCCGCTTCCGCAAATAATACAATCGATATCATCCCAAGTTAACTTAGCATCTTCTACAGCTTTTTTTGCAGCTTCCGCCCCCATATAAGAAGACGTTTCCCCATCAACAAAATATCTTGTTTTTACCCCAGCTTTTTTTAATGTCCAGCCTTCTGGCACATGTAGCATGCGATCTATTTCAAAAGATTCTACCTTTCTTTTCGGAAGATATGTGCCAATTCCTTTTATACTAATATATCTTTTCATTCTCTATCGCCTCTTAATCTTTTTATAAATTTAAAAATCCTTTACATCTAAACATTGTTGTGGATACATACAGAAAGTATTTTTATAAAATCCTGCTATCCCCTTATGTACTTCTAATCCTATTTCTCTTCAAAAAAGAGCAAGCTCTCTACTTGAGAACTTGCTCTTTTTGCATGAGAATTCTTCAAATACACAATCTAGAAAAAAACTTTTATATCAATTTAATTATATTATAACAATTATCCAAAAATATTTAATAGTATTTTTTGTAAATAAAAGTGAAAATGTGGTACAAACTTACGCGAGAGGATAGTTTATTGAGCAGCAAATATACACATATGGAACGAACATACATGTAATTTTAACATCTTCTATTTCCCCTTTTGTTTTCACAAAAGTTACTGTAATTTAAAACCTAAAGTATGTATCTCCATATCTTTTATACCTATTTACTATTCTATTGAGATTGAAGTATGATAAATCAAACCGAGGTAGTAAATTCAAATAAAAAATCTACTACTTTTGTAGAAGAAACCTTCATTAAATTCAGATGTAATCATATTTGAATAGTAAAAGAACGCTATTTTTTTAATAAGAATCGCGTTTTTTTACGCTTGATTGCAATTAATATTTTTCATTTAATAGATGTGTAGCGATATACCTATCAGTAATCTTTGTATTAACAATTATGCGTAACTTCTAGCTCATTATTAGCATAAATTGTTCCGTAAGTAGCACAAAGTAACATTCCACCACAAACCTCACTACTCACTTGAAAGTTTATGTTATCTTCAAATGTATCTATACTATTAGGTCTAATTGTATCTACAAGTTTTTTGAAATCAAGAACCGGTAAATATTTCGTTATGATTTCATAGCTTAATAAATTATCTTCATTATTATATGCATTATATTTCTGAATTTCTCTATAAATCGGACTTGGACTATACGGATCATATTGCAATTGTCCATTTTCATCTTCGAATTTTTTTATTTCTTCTTTTACTATATAATCTGGATAATCTTCACTACTTTCATCTTCATCACCAAATTCCCAAAATGGATATTCTATATCACATAAATGCGTTATAATCCACATTAGAAATTGCTCATTTATAAATCCAACATTGGTTTCTAACTCTTTGAATCTATTACCATAATATTTTTTAGCTTTTTCTACCATTTCTTCTTGAGTCATATTATCCGTCGCCCCTGTTATATCACATCCATCTAAATCTATAAAAATGCTATTGAATTTACCTAAAATGCCCAAATCAACAGTTTTACTCCAGTAGCCTTCACCATCTTTATCGATTATTATCATAATATCCTCCATTCTGCTTTGTTCGTTGCATAAGAAAAAGTGACTCTTTCTTAATAAGAATCACTTCCATTATTATATAACTTTTCCCTCATTAATCCTCAATTTCAATTCCGACTTGTTTAAATGGTTCTAATACTTTTGGGTAACACATTGAAATATATTCCACTATTTTTAGATTTTTTAAATTTTGAAATCCTTCAACAGATATTACATCAAATAAACTGTCTTCACCATCCCAATCTGGCTTTAAGATATGATAAATTTCATTTCCTCCATCAAAGCAAAGGGATTCAATCTTTTCCAAATCACTTGTTTCCAAAATTAACTCTTCTAAAAAATCTCTAATTTCAACAATTGGCCCAGCTCCTGAATACCATTCGAAATTATTCGTATACTTTTCTATTAAGTCTTTTAATTCTTTTGAAAATAATGGCTCTTTATCTAATAAAGCATCAATTACTACTAATTTAAAATTAAAATCCTGAAATATCTCACTCTTCCCCATTTTAAATTCCTCCAATGTTATAATATCCTTACCCAAATTATTATAAGTAAAACATATCCAATTGCAGCTACTTTATTTCTTTCAATATCATATTAAAAAGGGATATGCTTAATTGCATGACCACAATCGAGAAAATATACATTAAAAATATTTTCTTACTAATTATATTCTTTATATACTCACCTTCGCTTCTCTAGCATCCTGTTTCTTAATTAAGTCTAAGTAAAAATGCGAGACAGTTGTGTTGTAATAAGGGGAAATGAATATGAATGACAGATTAAATGTAAACATACCTATAAATGCTGTTAATAAAAACCAACCAATAAAAGATAGCCAAAGAACAAATAACTTGAACTTATGCCCTTTCATTATTCTTTTACTCTCCCTTAGTGCTTCACTTGCTGTATAATCCGGATTCTCTATTAAAATATAATATGCCATTGAATAAGAAAAATATTTAATAATACCTGGAACAATTAATAACAGGCTCCATAAAAATAGAAAAATAGCCTGCAACACTCCTAATTTCATTGATTTAAACAAATTGTTCTTCCTAAACCCCACAAATACATCGTCCACCTTAGCATCTTCATTTTTACCTAAGCGTAAGGTGAAAACAGAATACCCATAATTAAAGATACCTTGTATGACACTGTAAATTAAGAAACAAATCAGTCCTATAAAAAAATAACTTAGAATAAGTAAAACTAGTGCTGTTGGATCTACTTGTGGTTGCCCACCAATTGAATAAATAAAGAAAACATCCAAACCAATTACCCCAATAAACAGGCCAAGTATTAAATATATAAAACTAGCAATCGCTGATGCACTTAAAGTTGGTACAAAATAGTATAACGCCGATACCCCTATACTTACTCCCCATTTCCCATCTAACGAATTAAGTGCTGCTTTCTTTAAATTTCTTATCAAACTTGCACCCTCCTTTTTTCCATATTTTAGTAAATAAAAATTTTACAAATAAAAGAACTTGTAACAAGCCCCACTACAAGTTCTTTTAGCTTATCAAAACAAAATATACTTTCTACATAATCGGGGGTAATTTCTAAAATATGGTTTATTAAAATCATTATATAACATAATCGCGAATTTTCGTTGAACATTCTGTTTTTTCGACAAATACACCCCACATTCTTCCTTATGTTCATCTAGATGTAGTAACTCATGTAACAATATATCTATCATTATCTTTCTCAATAAATCCCATCCTCTTGTTTTCCACAAAAAAAGACACAGAGATCCCTCCCCATGCCTACTAATCCTCTACTTCTTCACCGCATGTACATAATGCACCGTCTCAAAAGCTTCTAAATAATCGTTTCGTCCTTCAAAATATAATGTATGAATATCCTTTGGTGCTAAGTGCTCATAAATGAGTAAACCCGCCTTCTCTAATAGTGCTTCCATTTCGGTATAAGAAAAACATGATTTCATCGGTTCTCCGCCTATCTCAGCCATCTTTATCATATTTTCAACTCGATTGGATAATCCTTTTTCCGTAAATAAATTTTCATCAGGATAATCGAAAACGATAGAACTTCCTGCTGGAACTATCTCGAATAAATATTCTATTAAACTGGAAAGTTCCTCTTTCGTTAAATAATACGTAACACCTAAAAGGCTAAAGAACGTCTTTTTATTTTCAAATCCTTCATTACATAACTGTTCATAGGAAAAACCTTTCGTGAAATCCATGGAAACAAAATGAAGATTATTTGGCATTTCAAGTTCTGCTTCCTTCACTCTTTTCTTCTTAAACGCTTGCGTAGAAGGATGATCCACTTCAAATATTTCTATTTCATTCTCTAACTCTCTATGTCTAAAACTAAATGTGTCTAAGCCCGCACCGAGTATAACGTATTGTTTTGCTCCTAAAGTAACTTCATGTAGTAATACTCGTTCACAATATGCCGCGCGTGCCAAAGGTGTTGGTGATAATTGAACTTGTGTAATCCATTTTAAAATTTCTTTCGGATTGTCTTGAAACTGCTGTGCAATGCCTTTATTGAAAAAATGTATTCCTTGAACCATGTTCGTTTCAATATCATTACGTTCTTTTTGTGAAATAAGATCTTTAGCTACATAATCATCAAAGATTTTAGGACTATCAAATTCACTATGATACGCCCTTCCGAAAGCTGAAACTAACGACGTTACACTTGCTTCACCTTTTTTCACGCACATACACTCTCCTTCATTTCCACAACAAAAATAGGGTCCCCCTGGCCAGGAGAACCCTATTATACACTTTATTTTTATATTGGTAAATTATAGCATAAATAAGTTTTTTTGTCAAGTTTTCACCCTGCTAACACTCCGACACTTTGTATATTCTCCGGCAGGAACATCGAAATTATATACACAATTTTCCGAATTATTTATTCATTCTTTTTTGAGCAGTATTAGTATCTTGAGATACCGGTATGTGTTCGGTAGCTCTAGATAAACCTGTTTTTGGCATATTAACATAGATTGCTTCAGAAGCACCTTTTTCTATTTGATAGGTTTCGTGAAAAACACCGACACTCCCATTATCTTTAATCTTATTATTGTAGGATTTCCAAGCATATGAATGGTTTTTTCCGTGAGCATAGTTTACTAATTCGTCGAATCCCTTCCAGTATTGAATTAAGATTACTTTTCTCCAACTAAATAAGAATTCTGTATGTAAGAAACCCCATTGTGGATTTTGATATAATTCTTTAATCATAGGTCCCATAGCATTAAAAACTGGTATCCACTTCCAAAATTTTAATAGGTTATTAATACGCATACCAATAATAAAAACAACAAATTCTTGATCCTTGCTATTGGCTATATGCCTGCCGTTAAAAATTTTAGCACCCACTTTAATCCCCCTTTTTTACTGAACATAAATAATGTGCAGCTCCCAAATAAACCATAACACTTTTCCATGAATCTTCCAATTAATTCAACATAGATTATGAAAGGCTGTATTTAACTATAAAGGGTATATATTTCCTACCCTTTTATTATTAATATTTGTTCTAAACCTCCTTTTCACCAGGAACATTTTCATAATATATTTCAATAACGATAGCATTGTCGCCCCCTTTCTAAACAGAATATTTTTTAGTTCATTTGAGTTAGGACAACATCACACTCCTTCGTATTTTTTGCAAGACTAGCTTTCAACCTTGAGGGAACACCCAAAAGCTAATCAACTACCCTACTCTATGAAATAAATAAGCGAATTTAAAAATTACATAATCATAGATTCTTATGCAAATACTTCCTCTAGGCGCCGAACATGGTATATAATAATAAAATAATCTACTTCTATATGCTCAATTTCACACAAAACAGCTCATGCATATGAAAGAAAAGAGGTACAAAAATATGAAAACAAAACAAACAATCGCTGCGTCTACACTAGCTTTAGCAATGATTGCTGGCGCAAACTCTACTCATGCGGAAGTAACTGATGCTACTCCCCAGCAAAGTACGGGAGATCGCTTAGCTGAAATTAAGCAACATAGACAAGAGTTAGATGCGAAATTACAGCAGCACAAAGAAAATGTGGATCAAACATTAAATGAACTTAACCAAGTTAAGGAAAATGTTGATACAAAGGTTAATGAACTACATGAACGTAAACAAGTTGCAGATGAAAAAATTGGCGAGATGAAACAACATAAACAAGAGTTAGATGCAAAACTTCAGCAAGACAAACAAATCGCCGAAGATAAAATCGCTGAAATTAAAGAGCATAAAAAGCAAGTAGATGAAAAAGTTGCTGAAATTAAAGAGCATAAGCAAACTGTTGATGAAAAGGTTAATGAGATTAAAGAACATAAACAAACTGTTGATGAAAAAGTGAATGAAATTAAGCAGCATAAAGAAAATATCGATGCAAAGGTTAATGAGCTTAAGGAAGTAAAAAAACAGGTAGATGACAAATTAGCTGAGTTAAAGAAAGCGAAACAAACTGCTGAGGACAAACTTGCTGAAATTAAAGAAAATAAACCGAATACAGGTAACACATTAGAAGAACTTAAGAAAATTAAAGGCAATTTAGATAGTCTTTCATCTAACTTAGAACTAGCTAAACAAGATGTGAAAAACAAATTAGCTGAGTTACAAGAAGCTAGACAAGATTTACTAAATAAAATAAACGAAATGAAACAAGCGAAACAAACTGTTTCAGACGATTTAACAAAGAAAAAACAAGACTTAGATATTAAAATAAACGATTTTAAACATACTGAGAAAAAATTGATGACAAATTAGCTGAGTTACATACAACAAAGCAAAATGTAGATAACAAAATTAATGAAGTATCACAACCAAAACAAACGACAGTGAATAATAACACTACTACTACACCTTCTACTGTTCCAGCGAAAAACGATGCTAGAGAACTTCCTAACGCTGGTAGTGAGCAATCAAGTAACGTGCCTTTAGGAATGTTATCTGTCTTAGGTGGACTTTTATTAGTAACACGAAATAAAATTAAAACGTTATTCTCAAAATAAAGCCATTATATCTATTTTAAAATAATCATACAAAGGCCAACTGCACAATATGTACGGTTGGCCTTTTTTCTTTATATTAACTGCCCATCTCTAAGCGTCAATATACGATCACATACATCAAGCATTCTTTCATCATGTGTAATCATAATTGCTGCTTTTTGACTTTCTTTCACTTCACGTTTCATCATTTCCACGACTTCACGTGCGCGTTTTGAGTCTAAGCTTGCCGTTGGTTCATCCGCTAATATTAAATCTGGGTTGTTCATGAAAGCACGAGTGATTGCTACCCTTTGTTTTTCCCCGCCCGATAGTTGATTTGGATAATGAGTTTTTCTTTCAGATAATCCAAATGCTGCTAGCAAGTGATCCGCACGCTTTTCCGATTCTTGTTTGTTGTCTTTTTTTAACTTTGCAATGTAAAGCAATTGTTCTTTTACATTTAAATATGGAACAAGATTTGCGAACTGGAAAATGAAGCCGATTTTTTTCAAACGAATGTCTGTCATTTCCTTTTCTGATAACTTCGTAATATTTTGCTCACGAATGTAAATATCCCCTTTTGACGGTGATAGTAAAGCACCTGCGATTGATAATAACGTACTTTTCCCTGATCCAGAAGGACCGACGATTCCGATAAATTCTCCAGCTTTCACATCAAGCGACATCGGATGAAGGGCTGTTACTTCCGTATTCCCTTCTCCGTACACTTTACTTACTTTGTCTAATTTTAATAATGAAGTCATTACATCCCGCCTCCAATTGCTTCTAATGCATCAACTTTTAATACTTGATATAACGAAATAAGTGTTCCTAAAATACTAATGACGATAAAGATTGCTGCATATTGTGCAATCATTGGTGTTGTTAATAAGAACGGCATACCCGCTGGTAAAATTTGTTCTAATCCTTGTACAAGAACTATACTGATTATCATCGCAACGACTGATAAGAATAACGCCTGCACGACTAAGCTATTTGCTAAATAAGAATTTTTCGTACCGATTGCTTTTAGTACACCTAATTGCTGTGTTTTTTGCAACGTAATTACGTAGAAGAATACACCGATTAGTAACGCAGCGATAACAAGTAAGAATGCAATGATCATCGTTAATGCTCCTTGCTCTTCTTTAAATCCTGGAATACTTTGCAGTACTTCTTTTTTGTCGATAACATGTGCATTTTTAATTTCTTTATCTGTATTAAGCGCAATTGCACTATAATCTTTTTGGTTTGGTTGTGAAATAGCACCCCATACGTCTTCATTTACATAAACGACTGGTGTATGGCTAAACATTTGATCTTTCGTAAATCCAACGATTGTAAATTCTTTCTTTGAAACAGGATCAATAATTGTATCCCCAATATCAATTCCTTTTTCTTTAATTGATTCATCAGCAACCATTTCGTTATTTGCTGTACCTAATTTCTCACCTTTTACAATGTTCGGTTCTAAAAATGAATCACGTTCACTTGAGAAAATAGCAACATCCACTTTTTTCGAACTATCTTTCTTTTCATACGTTGAAACTTTCACACGAAACGGAACGGCCTCTTTCTCGCCTACTTGATTTACTACGTTATCTACATCATCTTTCTTAATTTGTGAACGAAGTAATTTATTTTCCGCATCATCTGCTAAAACGAACTTATTTGCCTCCATATTTTGAATCGATGAAGCATTATCATATGATAGTCCATTTGCTAATCCTGAAATAACAAGGACTAAAAATGATAATAACACCATAATCAGTCCGATTAATCCGTATCTTAATTTTGATTGTTTTAATTCCCGCAGAGCTAAAAACATTTCGCTCGCTCCTTCCTCTTTCTTTCTATGCATTTATCATAAAAAAGAAATATGAACGGAATATGAACAGAAGATTACAGAGCAAAAAAATAAATTTTCTGAAAGTATTGAAAATAAATAGAATCCTTGATACAATTCAGTCAAATAATATTGACCGAGTAATTTAATTCAAGGAGTTGATCATGTTGAAGCCCGTATTAACACTAACTACTTATAGCCAACTAAAAGCATTAAGCGATCCACTACGTGCCGAAATGATGATACGTCTATGCGAACGTCCTTATACTGGACAATTACTATCTGAGAAATTCGGCATTTCAAGGGCGAAAATTCATTATCATTTAAAAGAATTAGAAAAGAATGGGCTTATAGAGATCGTTTATACAGAAGAAAAGAATGGGATTGTTCAAAAGTTTTATCAATCTGTCGCTAAAGGCTTCACCCCTGCCGCAGATCTATTACCTCATTTAGAAATATTAAGCGAATCCGGTCGCCAAATCTTTTTACAAATGATAGAAAGAACGAAAAGCCAAATTCTCTCTGCACCAGAAGAAGCTTTTACATTACAAAATGCAAGTGAAGATCCAGCTAAGTGGAATTACGTTTCATCCTGCTGGGAATTTGATGCAACGCCAGAACAATTTCAAGTGTGGGTAAAAAAGTTTTATGAATTAATGGCTGAATTAAACGAAATCACAAAAGGTGCAGATAAAGATCCGAATAGTAAACCTTATTATATTTCTACTACTGCACTTCAAATCGCTGAGAGAACAATGCAGCAATTTGTAAAAAAGAAGAAAAATCGTAATGCGATTTTTTTACATAAACGGTCAAATTTATTTTACTGAATAATTTTTTTATAAAGGAGTAGATAAAGTGGACGTATTAAAAAACCAGAATTTCCTCTTACTATTTTTAGGGAGAATTTTTACAAACATAGGAGATAGTTTGTATTATGTAGCAGCGATGTGGCTCGTATATGAGCTGAGTGGTGATCCTTTTTATTCTGGATTGGCTGGTTTCCTTACATTATTACCTTCTGCATTACAATTTCTTACCGGTCCATTCGTTGATAGATGGTCAATCAAAAACACCCTTGTAATCACACAAGTCCTGCAATGCATTCTTATATTAATCATTCCTATTACACACTACTTCGATCTATTAACAGTTCAGCTACTACTCATCATTATGCCCATCGTAGCCTTTATCGAACAATTCGCCTATCCCGCACAATCAAAAGCTTTACCACTTCTACTGCATAAAACACAATTATTAAAGGGAAACTCACTCTTTTCCTTTGCTTATCAAGGCATTGATTTAGTTTGTACAACTCTTTCCGGAATATTAGTAGCATTACTTGGCGCAATCACTTTATATATAATCGACTCTTTCACATTCGCAATTACTGCGATTTTGTTTCTTTCATTAAAAATGCCGACACAAACCGAAACAGGCACATCACTTTCAACAAAGCAATATTTCTCTGATTTAAAAGAAGGCTTTTCAATCGTCTTTCGTTCATTAATGGGCATCTTCTTAATCGGTTCAGTTGTCGCTAATTTTTCAATCGGTATGACGATGGCAATACTCCCTTCTTTCGCCGATTCTTTAGGGGGGGTTAAATTATACGGTTTCTTTTTAGCCGCTATATCCGCCGGTAGTTTAATTGGAGCACTATTCAGTTCATGGGTTGGTAAACATAATATTAGCCATGTCTCCATTATTAGCTTTGCGACTAGCGCTTTCTTTTGGTTTCTCTCTACGTTTGTACCGTTTCAATGGTTATCAATTTTTTTATTCGGCTTAGCTTGGATACCAATTGGTGCGACCAACATATTATTTGCGACAATTAGTCAAACTTTAATTCCAAATCAATATCTTGGACGCATCAATTCAGTCACACGAAGCATGGGTACAATCGCTATGCCGTTCGGCTCTTTAATTGGCGGATACACCGCAAATGTATTTAGTAGCCAACTCATTTTCGCGCTCGCTAGCATCGGAATTTTATTCATTTCTCTCGTATGGCTACTTCATCCGAAATTACGTTCATTGCCGAAAGCTGATGAAATTACAGCGGATACTTTTGGGCTTCGGTTTAAGGAAGAGCGCGGGAAAGGTGCGGCTTTATAGCAGGAACAAATTTAACCCCGTTCTAAATTTGAGACGGGGTTATAATTATAGTTATTTAATTTTGAATGTAAAATACCTCACTAAAAATATAACAATAGCACCAACTAAAACGTTCAATTATCGATTTGATGGCCATGATCCCTGCATTTTTCTTAATTGCATAATTTGGCCTGTATGATAAGCATCATGAAGCATGATGTCTAGTAATTTACCCTCAAGTGAACTTTGCTCAAGCTCTTTTTCGGAAATTGCACTCAATACCTTTCTTAAATTACGTTGGGCATTTTCACAACGTTCAACGACTTTCTTCCATTCCTTATCATCATTAGATTGATTGGTAAGATAAAAGGTTTCATCACCGTCGAGATTATGTATCCATTCACGGCCTTCCAAGTTTGCTGCAAGTCTCTCTTTGTAATAAATGAGATGATTAACGTTCTCCCAAATGGTTTTAGTTGCCTCTCCATATGGTTTCCAGATAGCCTGTTCGGCTGTAAGTCCTTCTATAGCATGTTTAAACGGTGCATACCAACTCTCTTTATCGAATGTGGAATCTAGTACGTTTAATAACAAGTCAATTCGTTTCAAAGTAATCGCCTCCCTAAATAGTTAAAGTTTCAATAAAATCCTTATAACTCTGTAGAGATTCTACATTTTTAAATAAACTTCCTGCTAATCTTATTCCACAAACTGACCCAATTGTGAAATAGAATGACTCGCATTTTTTCAAACAACTTTTTATCACTTTACACGTAAGTGATAATATATTGACCAATTGACAAAAATAAGAAGAGGCTGTTCTAAAAACAGCCTCTTCCTTTCCATCTATTTCGGAAGCTCCACCTGAACAGTAGTCCCTTCCCCTTTCGTGCTATATACCGAAACGTTTCCATTATGAAGTTCAACAATTTTCTGTACAATCGATAACCCTAAACCACTACCTTCTATGTTTCTTGCCCTTGCCGTATCTACTTTGTAAAAACGATCAAATATACGATCCATTTCTTCTTTTTCCATACCGATTCCGTTATCTGATATAGAAATGACAATACCGGATTCTAATTCTTCTACAACAAATTCAATCGTCCCGCCATCGTTTGAAAACTTAATGCTATTCGTAAAAATATTACTCCATACTTGATGTAGTAAGTTTTCATCACCTTTTATGACGATGTTTGGCACATCAAACTCAACAGCGATATCTTTTTCACGCCATTTCCATTCGAGCATAAAAATGACGTCTTTAATTTGCTTCTGCAGATTGAATTCTTTTATCTGTAAAACCTTCTCTTCTTTATCTAAAGAAGCAAGCGTAAGTAACTGTTTACATAAACTAGACATCCGCTTACTTTCACCCTCAATAATTTTCAAGTAACGTTTTCTTTCCTCTTCACTCATATTCTCCGATTGTAATGTTTTCGAAAAACCTTGTATCGAAGAAAGTGGAGATTGGAATTCATGAGAAACGTTAGAAACGAACTCTTGTCTCATTTGGTCTAATTCTTTAATGCTCTTTGTCATCTTTTGAAAATTAGTCGCTAGTGTACCAATTTCATCTTTTCGATTTTCATCTAATTCGATATCATATTCACCACTTGCAATCTTTTGAGTCGCTTTCGTAAATGTTCGAATAGGACGAACAATATACCCTGCTGCGATCGCTATAAAAATGATACTTAATACAACGATGAAACCAAGTAATACCGCTAGAAAAATTCTCATTTCACCAAATTGTTGCTGAATATCAGGGCGAATGAATAAAGCGTACTGTTTATCATCGTGTTTCAGCGGTACACCGACACTATTAATTAATTCATTATCGAAAAATCCTGTAATAAAGAGGCGCGTTGGATATGTGGAAACACCATTAAACGTTTCGCCATTCAATACTTTATGAACAGTATCATCACTAATTGTTATCTTACGAAACGCATTCCCAATACGCTTTCCATGATTTTCGTCATCTACAATATAAATTTCATACCCTAACTTCGCAATAGACTGTAAGTATGCCTCTTTGTTTTCTTCACTTTGCTTTTCATATAACGATTTTACTTCTTCCGCATACATTAAAATCTTTTCACTGTTATACGGTTTTAACTTCACTTGATAGTACACATTTGTTAATAAAAAACCGATAATACTGCTAAGTAGCATGATTCCAACCGTCATAAAAACAAATCTAGAGTATAATGATTTCATTTTATTTCAACTCCAACTTATAACCGAGTCCGCGTACTGTCGTAATTTGAAAGTCATCTGTTCGTTTTGAGAAACGATCTCGTAGCCTCTTCACATGAACGTCAACTGTTCGTTCATCTCCTTCAAAATCCATTCCCCATACTAATTCAATTAATTCTTCTCTCGAGAATGTTCTTCCAGGATAACTAGCAAGTTGTGATAATAATTCAAATTCCTTTAATGGAAGCAAAATCGTCTGACCGTTACACTTCACTTCAAACCCTTTTCGGTCAATTGTTGTACCGTGCAGCGTAATAATATCAGCACTCAGCATTTGATAACGACGCAATAATGCTTTCATACGGAAAATGACTTCAGCTGGCTCAAACGGTTTTACAATATAATCGTCCGTACCAGAAATGAATCCTTTTTCTTTATCTACTAGCTGATCTTTTGCAGTTAATAAAATAACAGGTATATCATGATACTTCCGGATTTCTTCGCATAACGTATAGCCATCAACAAACGGCATCATAATGTCTACTATCGCAAGATGAATATTTTCTTTCTCTAAAACGCCTTGCGCTACCTTTCCATCTTCCGCTTCAAAAACTTTAAAGCCCTCTTTTTGTAAATGGTAATGCAATAACTCTCTAATATGTTTATCATCATCAGCTAATAAAATATGTATCATCTTCATTAAACCCTCTCTTGTTCATCCTTCTACATCCTTACATTAAGAAACAATTGGATTTTTTGCAAGAAAAAGAAAAACAATTACAGCATTAATTTTTTCATGGCAATGAGCTAAATTTTAAAATCCATTACGTGAAATTATTGAGGTTATCAAAGATACTACGCATTAGAACCGCAATACAGTACAACAGATCGTATGATAATGTAGCTTTGGAATAAAGGTTCATAAATAATACCTACAAGCCAATATTTTACGATAAATAAAAAGAATCCATTTTGAAATAGATTTTAAATAGACTAAACTAAGAAGAGGATATTACGTTCAATATATGAGTATATATCCTCTTTTCTTATAAACATTAGATTACTTATACAGATAATAAAAATAAAACTCTATATGTATACTGAATTCGGAAAAGTTTGTATAATTTAGGTAGCTAACGTATCTCATAACGGAAAGCGTTGTGAGGTCTTTAGACTGAGCGTTAATTTTTTTAGGGGTGAAGTGCTATGAGAGTACAAGAGGTTCTCATAGAGAATAACAACAAAGGATACATATTACTGGATCAAAAAGGATTCCCTGTAATAAATCATTTAGGAGGTGACAATTATTAATGAAACAACAAGAACGTATTATCTTTCGTGAGGTTCAGCGACCACAACAAATTTGGGTATGGATACTCATATTTGGGATCGCAGCACTGATGTGGTATGGATTCATTCAACAAATTATCCTTGATACCCCGTTTGGAGATAAACCAGCTCCCAATGGTGTGTTAATTGCTTTGTGGTTGTTTTTTGGGATTGCCTTTCCTGTATTAATGCTTGGGGTATTGAAACTGATTATAGAAGTCCGTGAAAAAGGTCTTTATGTTCGTTTTGTTCCTTTTCATTTTCAATATAAACAGTACCTTTTCAAAAATATATGTCACTATGAAAGCATTACTTACAGTCCACTAAAAAGATTCGGAGGATGGGGAATTCGTTTTAACCTTAAGGGTGAAACGGCCTATAACATGAATGGAAAGAAAGGTATAGAGTTAAAGTTGAAATATAACACAGTGGTAATCGGCACTCAAAAACCGGACGAATTAAAAAAAGCATTGGACTCGGCACAAAAAGCATAATGAAAATTAATCGTCAACAAACGGGTATCATTGTGGAATAAGAAAGGACATTACATATTAGTCATATAAAATATATAATGTCCTTGAATTTATTTGTTTTTTGAAAATTTAGGTCTTGATAATTAAGTGATCAAAATAGATTCTCATATTTTCGCATTAAGATTATTTCAATAAAAAATATTGCTCATTTTCTGCCTTTTTAAAAACTAATTCTAACTCTTATTAAGCCTTAGAAATATCAACAAATCCTTCTCCGAACACATCACGAACATCATGTATAGCGATGAACGCAGCCGGATCTGTAGTTTGAACAATCCGTTTTAGCTTCACTACTTCTTGCTTATTAATAACAATATAAAGAATTTCCTTCGGAGTTTTCGTGTAATAGCCATGACCTGAGTACACAGTAACCCCTCTGCCCATTAAGGTAGTTACCTTCCCGGCAATTTCATTCGGGTTATCAGAAATAATCGTAATGGCTTTCTTCGGATTTAAACCTTCAATTACAAACTCCATCACTTTCGTTGCTACATATAGCATAATAATTGTTATCATCAGTTTTTCTGCACCAATGATGAAATAAGATGAAAACGCAACAATTAAATCGAAGAACAATAAACCATAGCTAATGCTCCATCCTAAATATTTATGCGTCATCCTTGCTAAGATTGTAGTACCTGCTGTTGTTCCGCCAACGCGAATAATAAGACCAATCCCGCACCCAATAAATATTCCTCCGAAAATGGCATTTACAAGCATTTCATCCGAAGCAATCGTCCAGCCTTCTGTCAAATGAAGAAATAGCGAGTTCGTAACTACAGCGATAATCGTATAAATTGTTGTAATCTTATTTAAAAATTTATAACCAGCTATTAACAAAATCGCATTTAAAATTAAGTTAACTAAGCCTGGTGACCATTCAAATAAATAGTACGTAATAATCGTGATACCAGTTACTCCGCCTTCTCCAAACTCGTTCGGAATAACAAACAAATTGACACCTAACGCAAATAGAAATGCACCAATAATAATAAAAATAATGTCTGTCGTTCTTTTTTCATACAGTACCTCACTTCTTATGTAAATATTTATTCTGTCATAAACTCTCACCATTATATCGTGGAATATTCAAATCGAACAGTGGTTTATTTTTATTTTAATATAGGATGATAAAACAACTTTATCCTATATCCACATGTAATTTAAAAAGTAAAACAACTGTATTTATTATGTACTACAAGTAAAGTTTTGATTTCACATGCAGTTGATGCTAAAAAAATGAATATGAACACTCGCACAAACTTCGAATACAAAACAAATAGGCGAAGCTATAGAATAGACTTCGCATCAAACATTTGATTCCAGGGATTTATATTCATACATTACAGAAATAAATTTACTTATCTTTCTCCATATATCCTTTAATCTTTCGTTCTTCCCACTCTTTTCCGAATATCCCAAATGGAAAAGTTGTCAATCCGTGTATAACGATACCAATCCCCCAACCTGCAAGTGGATATAAAAACCATAATTTACTTGAATCAGAGCTTATATTTATAATAAAAAGCATTAAGTTCACTAGTATATAGACCGTTAAATGAATATAAAACGCTTGTAAATTCTCTACCCTTTTTTTAGCTCGTAAATAAACCTCATCTCGCTCCACCCCTAAACACCTCTTTCCATATTGTTTTTTTCACCTTCGCTCCAGTATTAACATCATATTCTAATCGAAAATCCGTTATTCTCAAAAAAACATAAAACAAAAAAGTACCCATCGAATTATCATACATATGATGATTCGATGGGTACTGCATGATACATTTAGTTTTTACATTTATTGTTTGGAGTAAATTGCAAATAACGACTTATACTCGCCTTATTAAGACCAGATCCATACATCCTCATTATTTTCAACGTTGCTCTTTACTTCATGAACTTTTTCGATATGATCCGTTGTGTTGTAGTTAATAGAAATTCCGCCCCAGCCTACATACTTCATATCAATTTTTACTTTCTCACCTGTATGAAATACTTGTTCCTTCGTTAAGAAAACATCAATAATATCTTTTTTCCCGTTTAGCGATGGATACTCAACTACGACATATTTAGTAGAACTATCTCCTTCATCTTCCATCGTTCCTATTTTTGATACTTCCCCAATTACATAATCAGGAGAACCATCTTCTTTCATGTGCATACCTAATTTATTTGACGTATTTTCAACTGTATTTGCAATCATATATTCAGTAAAATTACGCATCATAGATCCAGTAGCTTTAACCTCATCCCCTACTTTCACATTTGAAAGGGAATCTATATATACACTTACAGGTTCCTCATATTGCTTAGATTTTACGACAATTACACCGTTATCTACTTCTACTACTCGCCCTTCTAACGTCGAGAAATTCGATTCAATAGAAGCGGCACTCGCTTTTGATAGTTCTAATCCTGGTAAATTCGTTCCTGATAATGCTGCGATTCCTAAAGCACCTGCTAAAATTATTTTTTTCATACCCATATGTAACCTCTCCATTCATGATGATTATATTTTTTGATTGTATACGACCAACCTGTAACTATTATAGTTACAGGTTATATAAAATAGCAACCATCTTTCTTATGCAATGTTGCATACTGTGATTTTCAAATATAAATCGATTATTCCTATATTCAACACGAGTGCTAAATTCTTGAATACCAGCAGGTAAACGGATTGATGATGAAGAAACTAATGTCATGCATCATATTTTTTCAATGCTACAGTTTGTATAATCGTAGTCCATTACATTATGTAGGAGCGGAGTTAAAATGTTAATAAAACCAAAGAGATTACAGGCAGGAGATATTGTGGCAACAGTAAGCCCTTCGTGGGGAGGAGCAGGTGATTCTGAGATAAGATGGCGATATGAACAAGGAGTAAAAAGATTAGAAGAAGTTTTCGGTCTTACGGTTGTCCCAATGCCGAATAGTTTAAAAGGTAGCGAATTCATTTATAACAACCCAGAGGCTCGTGCGGAAGATTTAATGACAGCATTTAAAGATACGCGCGTGAAAGCAATTATTGCGAATATTGGCGGTGAAGATAGCATCCGCTTACTTCCTTATATAGATTTTAATGTAATACGTGAAAATCCGAAAATTTTTATGGGGTACTCTGACGTTACCGTTTCACACTTGTTTTGTCATAAAGCAGGAGTTTCCTCTTTTTACGGTCCAGCCATTTTAACTGATTTTGCCGAAAATGTAGAGATGGATCCATATACATTTGAAATGGTAAATCGGACTCTCTTTTCAAATGAGACAATTGGCGAGATTCAACCAGCTCCTAAATGGACAAGTGAGCGTTTAGAATGGATAGAGGTAAATAAAGATACAAGGCGTACGATGCAACAAAACAATGGCTATGAACTACTTCAAGGCTCTACTACCGTACAAGGACGCTTAATTGGTGGCTGTATAGAAGTATTGGAATTTACAAAAGGAACGGAACTTTGGCCTGAGAAAAAACATTGGGAGAATACCATCATTTTCTTTGAAACTTCTGAAGACCAGCCAGAACCAAGCTATATAAAGTATTGGTTACGAAATTACGCAGCGCAAGGCATTCTTCAAAAAGCAAAGGGTATCATCTTTGGTAAACCAAAAGACGAAATGTATTATGAAGAATATAAACATGAAATACTGCAAGTTATGAAAGAACATAACTTAGAAGATTTGCCGATTCTTTATAATTTAAATTTTGGCCATACCGAGCCGAAGTTTATTTTACCTTACGGTGCGATGGCAGAAATTGATTGTGAAAATGGGTCTTTCTCTATTTTAGAGAGTGGCGTGGAATAAAGGAAAACTTTAAATAAGTATAGCCATTTTCCTGATCCTACAGAAAAAATAGCGTGTTTTTTCATTTTAGAGAGTATTTTATTTTGGTTAGCTTGATAGCGAAATGAAAGGACCCCAATAAATAAAATCACTCCTATGAGATATGACTGTGAATTGATACTTTTTAAAAGTATATAATTGGAGGGAGATTACGTTTATGGAAGTAACATTTACAGTAAGTAAATGGGATGAAAAACTAATTGATGATACTAGAAAAGATTTCCCTATTAATATTGCCCATGTTGAATATGATATTGATGGTGAATTAAAAGGAAAAGCTTTTGTTGAATACTTATTATATTATTTAGACTCAAATATAAATGATGGTCACTTGGCTACTGCTAAAATTTCTGGATTTTTACACTTTGAAGGAATTTATAAGGGGCAACAAGGGACATTTACAGCTATAGAGCAAGGAATATTTGATAAAGGAAATCTAGATTCCCCAGGAACAATTATTAAAGCTACTGGTAACTTAAAAAATCTGAGAGGGTCCTATAATTATCAGTTTACAGGTCAAACCAGTAAACTGATTTTAGAGTTTGAATTTTAGCAAAATACCCTATAATTTAGTGGAAAGGACATTTCTTGTAATACTAGGAATGTCCTTTTTTTGTTGACGAGCTTATTCAACTATTCTTCTATTAGTTAAGAAAAGAACAGAGTATATTACATAACGTCTTATTATCAGTATTCAGCAATGTGTAAAATTTTAATTATGGGGGGAATTAAAATCTAAGCCCGAGAGACATGGCCCCCACCTATTCATTACTTTTCCTACTTACTAAAGAATAATTCCCGAAAAACTCCCCTTCATAACTTCTTTTTCAAGTTGGTTCCTACATATAAACATCGCAATAATTTTTGTACGATGTTTTTCATCGGGTTCAAACTGTTCAATAGTTACGTCACAACGAATTGTATCACCGCTAAAAATAGGACGTAAAAATTCAAAATCCATCTTGCGAGCTAGTACGTTATAGTCACCGCCAATTTTTGTAGGCAGCGTTGATGTTAACAGCCCTTGTACAACAAATCTCCCCTGCTCATCTGGTGTAACATGATGAACACCTTCATCTTTAGATACTTCTGTAAATAAAACAACATCTTCTTTTGTAAAAGTTCGCTCAAAGGTGATTTTTTCGCCTACTTGTAATTTCATCGATACCCCTCCTCAAAAACACTTTTAACATAAGAAAAACCGAAACTATAATCATTTCGGTTTTTCAATCTAAAGAAGTCTATATTTATTTTAACGAATGAACAAACAACCCACTGCGCAGTTTCGGTTCAAACCACGTTGATTTTGGCGGCATAACTTCCCCTGCGTCTGCGATTGATAATAAAGCTTCCATTGATGTCGGATATAATGAAAACGCTGCTTTATATTCACCGCTATTTACAAGGCGTTCTAATTCTTCTAATCCGCGGATTCCTCCGACAAAATCAATGCGTGAATCAGATCGTGGATCATGTATTTCAAGTACTTGGCTTAATAAATGATCTTGCAGAATAGATACATCTAATCCTTTAACGAGATCATTCGCATCAAACGTTTCCTCTTTCACAGTGAGCTTATACCACTTCTCGTTTACATACATGCCAAATGATTTTGGTTCATTTGGTTTATACGGAGAACCATTTGCTTCTTCTACATAAAAGTACTGCGTAATTTGCTTTAAAAACTGCTCGACTGATAAACCGTTTAAATCTTTCACAACCCGGTTATAGTCCCAAATTGATAATTCATCATGAGGGAATAAAACAGATAGGAAGAAATTGAATTCCTCTTCTCCTGTGTAATTCGGATATTGCTCTCTTCGCATTAGCCCAACTTTTGCCGCTGATGCTGAGCGATGATGTCCATCTGCAATGTAAAGATTGGGAATGTCTTCAAATGCATTTACTAAAGTCGTAATTACTTCTTCATCTGCAATCTTCCACGCAACATGCCTAACACCATCTTCTGCTGTAAATGTAAAGATTGGCGCATGTTCTTCTTTCCAGCTTGCAATGAAACGTTTCACTTCTTCTTTTGTACGATACGTTAAAAAGATTGGCCCCGTATTTGCGTCGCACACATCTACGTGGCGAATACGATCAAGTTCTTTTTCATGACGCGTTCTTTCATGTTTTTTAATTGTATCATCTTCATACTCGTCAATCGATGTACAAACGACAAGGCCTGACTGCGTTCTTCCTTGCATCGTCAGTTCATAAATGTAAAGCGCTGGCTCCTCATCTTGAACGAACACTTCTTCTTGTATAAATTGCTTTAAATTTTCACCCGCTTTTTCATATACGCGATCATCGTACGGTGAAAGTGCCGGGTCTAAATCAATTTCTGCTTTATCAACGTGTAAGAAAGAATATGGATTCCCTTTTACAACTTCTCTTGCCTCTTCACTATTTAATACGTCATACGGTAAAGCTGCTACTTGTGCTGCTTTACCTTCTACTGGACGAATAGCACGAAACGGTCGGATTTTTGCCAAGTTTCTCTCTCCTTTACACAATCATTCGAACAGCTACAACACCTGTGATTTTGCTTATATTTTCCACAATATTCTCTTTCATTATATCATCAATTCCGTTATCAATATCAATCATTGTGTACGCCCAAGAATGTTTACTACGATTAATCATATCCGCAATATTAATATGATGTTCTGCTAAGCATCCTGTAATTTGTCCTACCATGTTCGGAACGTTTTGATGCATAATTGTAATTCGTTTTTTTCCGATGTACGGAAGTTCTACGTTTGGATAGTTTACTGAATTACGAATATTACCTGTCTCTAAATATTCACGTAATTGACGTGCAGCCATTACTGCACAATTTTCTTCAGATTCAGACGTAGATGCACCAAGATGAGGCGTTGCTGTTACATTTTTCATCTTTATCACATTTTCATTCGGGAAATCTGTTACGTAATGTGTAATAATATCTTCTTCTAACGCTTTTTGAAGAGCTGTTTCATCTACAAGTTCTCCTCTTGAGAAATTGAATAGACGCATTCCTTTTTTCATCGTCTCTATAGCGTGTTCACCAATAATTCCCTTCGTTTGGTTCGTAAGAGGAATATGAAGTGTAATATAATCACACGTTGCAAAGATTTCATCTAGGCTAAACGCTCTTTGTACTTGCGTAGAAAGACGCCATGCTGTTTCAACTGATATATACGGGTCGTAGCCAACAACGTCCATCCCTAAAGATAACGCATCGTTCGCAACTAAAGCACCAATTGCGCCAAGACCGATAACACCTAAACGTTTCCCCGCAATTTCTGATCCAACGAATTGCTTCTTCCCTGCTTCAACAAGCTGTGGTACTTCTTCTCCATCCAACTCTTTCGTCCAGCTCACTCCGTTTATAATATTACGGGAAGACATAATAAGGCTTGCGATAATAAGTTCCTTCACTGCATTCGCATTAGCCCCTGGCGTATTAAATACTACAATCCCTTTTTCCGTACAACGCTCAACAGGAATATTATTTACACCGGCACCAGCTCTTGCAATCGCCTTTAAATCTTCTGAAAACTCTTCTTGATGTAAAGAATAGCTGCGAAGTAAAATACCATCAGGATGACCTACTTTGTCTCCAATTTCATAGCGATTCCCATCAAAAATTTGCAAACCCTTTTCGGCAATTTGATTTAACGTCTGAACACGAAACATATCCCCATCTCCCTATCTATTTTCAAGCTCAAATTCCTTCATATAGTCTACTAATTCTTGTACACCTTGGGTTGGCATCGCATTGTAAACACTAGCGCGCATACCGCCGACTGAACGATGTCCCTTTAGCGTAACGAAACCGCGCTCTTTCGATTTTTGTAAAAACTGATTGTTAAGCTCTTCTGACGGTGTTGTAAACGGAATATTCATAAGTGATCGATACGTGGGATCAACTGGTGAAGTAAACAATTTAGATTCATCTAAAAAATTGTAAAGAAGTGAAGATTTCATTCTATTTTGTTCTTCAATCGCAGATACCCCGCCTTGTTCTTTCAACCACTCTAGTACAAGTTTTGCTACATAAATACTAAAGGTTGGCGGTGTATTATATAGGGAGTTATTTTTACTGTAAGTTTCATAGTTTAACATCGTAGGACAAGCACTATTTGCACTGCCAATTAAATCTCTTTTTATAATTACAATCGTTAAACCCGCTGGCCCTAAATTCTTTTGCGCACCCGCATATATGAGACCAAACTTCGTAACATCATATTGTTCTGATAAAATATTTGAGGACATATCCGCAACGAGCGGCACTCTTTCTAAATGTGGAATATCCACATATTTTGTCCCCTCAATTGTATTGTTCGTTGTAATATGTACATAATCTAGTTCTTCATCATTTGGTAAATCATCCATTTTAGGAATTGTAGTAAACTTCTCTTTTTCAGAAGAAGCAATCACTTGTACTTCTCCTACTTTTCCGGCTTCTTGCAGCGCCTTTTTAGACCATGAACCTGTCAGTACGTACCCAGCTTTTTTATACGTACTCATTAAATTTAACGGTATCATAGAAAATTGTAATGACGCACCGCCCTGTAAAAATAAAACTTCATACTCATCAGGAATGTTCATTAATTCACGAAGTAAGCTACTTGCTTCATCAATAATACTTTGGAAATAAGAAGATCTATGGCTCATTTCCATAACAGACATGCCTGTCCCGTTATAATTTACAAGCTCCTTTTGCACTTTCTCTAAAACTGGCAAAGGGAGTATAGATGGTCCTGCTGAAAAATTATACACTCTCTCCATCACCCAGATAACCTCCCTATTTCTCATTTTTATTATTTTTTAAACTTTCTGAATTATAACCTATATACAATACACGGTCAATTTGTTTTCCGTTATTACGGTGCAAGACGCAATGGAATCGCTTGCATGTGCACCTTGCTTTTTATAAACATACAAAAAAGTGTTAAGTACATAATCGTACTTAACACTCTAGTAATTAAGTATAATAGCTACTTACTCGTAAAGAACCGATCGAAAATTTGATAAATAGCTGAAAGACCAAAGAGCCAATAAATAGTATCCACAAGCGCCGGCATAGAACCAAACCATTTCTCAACTACATTATAATCTAACGCCACAAACAACCAATTCAAACCGCCAAGAATCACCAAAATTACTGTAAGGTATGACAAAAATTTCATTATGATTGCCCCCTAGGTGATAAGATGGTGAAAGGCCTTTCACTAAAATATATGTAATAGATTCTAAAACTTACCTATTTTATAAAATTTATTTTCGATACCGACCATTAATAACTGTCTCTGCTTCTTTACTATGTATTTGATATGAATGATTACTATCATTAGATCCGATAAACCAAATTGAAAAACCTTTAAAATATGGCTTCGCTTCTAATACATCTCGGTAAGCACGCCACCCGTTAAGTTGTACATCTTTCGAAAACACATTCGTAACATCTGGGTTCCACGGGCTTTGTAGTCCAAGTTCACGTGCTGGCACATTAAATCCACCAAAATAAACTGGCTTTCCAGTTGTTTTATGTAATGTCTCAAGTTGCTGAATGACATTTTGGCCACGATTGTATACTGTCGTCGCAAATAAGCTTTGTTTTACTTCTTCGTATGATGGATTTCTTTTTCCTGAAACTTCAAACCAACTATCAATACTTACAATGTCCACCTTTTTTAAATACGGGCGATTTATTTTCTCTTTAAATTTCGCCTCATAAGAAGGATCAAAGCTTGCAGTTAACCACCAATTCATTTGATACAAAACATTTCCTTTATACTGCTGGCGAACAAAATTAATCGTATCATTCCAATATCCTTCTGCATATTCCATATTCACGAAATTAGAAGCGATTTTCAGCCCATAAACATTGTACTTACTTGTAATGGAATTAAAAATATCTTGTAAAACAACCGTTTTCCAATTCCAGAAGAAATCGTTAATATTACTAGGGTTCCACTCTGTTTCTCCAATATTTCCTTGCTGAATAAATGGGAACGGTTCCACTATAACTTGAATATTACGCTTTAATAATTCTTGAATTAAAATAATAGCTTGTTGCTTTTGCGCCTGATTAATTACCATATTAGTCGAATTCACATTCGGAATATCCACTTGAATCGGTACATTCACCGTATTTAAATTCAAACGTTCTACATCAGCTAACACTTTCGCTACATTGCCTACTTCCCATACCGTTACGTTTCCTGATTTTATTTTTCCAGATTGAACAGTATTTACATCCGCCTGTATATTTCCCTGGAAACAAAAAGCAAACAACATGATACACACTCCTAAAATACTTACTAAACTCTTACTTTTCTTCACAAGTTTCCCCCTGTATTTTTTGGCTCTCTTGATTATTTTATACAACATTACACATATATTCCATAAGAAAAATAATTCAAAAAAAAGAGCGGTTCTCCCGCTCCTTTACAAACCATTCCATCTCAAAATATCTACACATTATTTAGGGACTAAATTTAACACTTTCCCTTCTATCCCATCTGTATTCAGTGTAGTCGTATGATACTCACCGTTCACCCAATCATCTATTTGATCATGATACCAATCGCTTCTAAAATGTCCTGACTGTCCCGGCCCCACTATATGATAACCGTTTGACATATCTTTCGTATCAATAACGAATCGCCAAGAAGCCCCATGATTTACAATACCGTTATCTCCGTAACTCGCTGCTTGAACGGTAACTTGGCTTCCGCCAATTGGAACTGGTTTCTCACGATTAAATGCAAGTAATGCTAACATACTAGATGATCTCGAAATCGGATGTGTAAAAGCAAGTTGATGGTAATCGCCCCACTTCCACTCCGCAACATTCGGTCCATATTCCTTCTGTAATTTTTTCATTACATTCTCGTACGATGTATGCACAACTTTTGTGAAGCCTCCGTACTTCGTAAACCAAGCGCTATTTTCTCCTGCTACTTCTTTTCGAATCAATTCATCAACTACTTGTGACTTCCCTTCAAATAACTCCATCACATCTTTCGGTATTTCTTTTGAAAATAGCGTATTCGAAATCTCTTTCATTAACAAATGGAATATTAATGGTGCCGCTTCATCTTTACTATCGTAAAAATTCCACTTTGTTAATTGTTTTACGCCCTCTTTCTCTACTTCATTTAAAGATGCTTTATTTAACTCTTTTAACAATATAGGAGTAAACTCTTTCCCATATAAATTTTTTTGATCCATCTGTAAATCTTCTAAATCTTTCACCGTATACTTTTCCTTCTCTTGTAAAAACTCTTGAATACGCATTTGCCTATATGGCTGCGCCCACGTATTACTAATATGGTACGGATAATTATCATCAACGATTTTATTATTTGCAGTTGAAATAAACCCTTGTTTTGGATTTATTACTTTTGGAAGTTGATCAAACGGAATATACCCTTCCCATTCATATTCGTCTGTCCATCCAGGTACAGGCAAACTACCATCGCCTTTTTTACGCACTGGTATATTTCCGTTCGCTTTATAAGCAATTGTGCCGTCATTTGATGCAAACAAAAAGTTTTGAGTCGGTGTGTGAAAATCTTGAAGAGCTGTCTCAAACTCATTCCAATCTTTCGCCTTATTCATATTTAATACAGCCTTTAACTCAGCTGAAGGCTCTAAAGCAGTCCATTTCAAAGCGAATACTGTTTTCGTTTTCTCTTTCCCCTTATCCGCAAACTCTGAAATGACTGGACCATGCCTCGTAACCGTAACGTTATACGGAATTGTTTTCCCGCCTTTTACTTTAATAGATTCATCAACAACCGTAGCCTTTTCCCACTTATCGTTATACAAAAATTCATTTTCATTATTAGGATTTCGCTTCTCAATATATAAATCTTGCACATCAGGACCTGTATTCGTAACGCCCCAGGCAATCTCTTTATTATGCCCTAACATAACACCAGGAACACCCGCAAAAATAACTCCACTCACATTTACATCTTTCGTTTCTAACGCAGTTTGATGCCATATAGAAGGTGTCGCAAGAGATAAATGAGGATCATCCGCTAAAATTGGCTTACCAGATACACTCTTTTCACCACTCACAACCCAGTTATTACTACCGTTAAACTCTGGTGGAATAACTGTCTTTGAAAAACTTTGTGCTACGTCCACATTTGTATTTTTCAATTCAGCTAGCAATCTAGGTGCATCTTTCGGATATGTAGGAAATAGCTCATTTGCTTGCTCTTCCGGAAGATTTTTCAACGCCCAATATCGAAATGCCTGCCCATGCCAATGTCCTCCTAAATCAAACGCCATATACTTTCCAATCGTTAAAGAGTCCACAATTGACCATTCAGCAGGTTCATAGCCTAATAAAGTAAACTCAACCGGCAATTTCTTTTCGGCCTTCGCTTCACGTATAAAAGTATTCACCCCATCAGCAAATGACTGCAGGGCATATTTCGCTTCCCCATCATATTGACTAACAGATGCTTCTGCCGCTCGCCGTAAACCGAGCGTTCGAAACAATTTATCTCGATCAACAGCTACTTCCCCTACAACTTCACTTAACATACCAGAAGCTTGTCTTCTACTTAAATCCATTTGAAACAAACGATCTTGCGCTTGTACATACCCTTGCGAAAAATATAAATCATGCGCATTTTCCGCTTTAATATGTGGTACACCTTTACCATCCCGCTTCACCGTAACAGCATGTTGTATATCCTCTAGCTTTATCGTTCCATCTATCTTTGGCATAGATCTCAGCGTATATATGTTCAAAAAAATCATAGCGCAAATAAACAAAAAAAGAACGATACTACTAGACCAAATAAAAATTCTTTTTCCCCTATTTCGTTTCTTTTTTATGACGACTTCCATACAATCCCTCCTCTCTCAATCTATTCGCTTCTATTGTGAAAGAACCTTTTAGAAAAGAAGAAATCATTACTTGCTCATGCTATGGATCATACAAACTGAATACTTCTCTCTTACGCACTATTTCCTTTCCTTTATTAAAGCTTACTCGTCCTTTCTTACACCAATTCCTCAAAATCCCCTTTACATAAGCAAGTGTCCCCTTATTATTTTCAAACGCAATTTTAAGTGCCTCTAGTACTTTATCTCCTGAAACTCTTTGCATCCATCCCTTTAATTCCTTCACTATATATGGAGATAAACTACTAATATTTTGTTCGTAAAACTTGTAAACTTCACTATGCGGAGTGACCTCCTCTACTCTTTCTACCTCTTCCTTCTCTTGAATAATTACTTGTTGTGAATTACTATCAATCTCTTCCTCTGGCATACCAAAATATTGAAGTAATAACGGAATCTTGCATTCTTCTTCAAGACATTTACGTAAAAACTTATGTAGGAACTCTTTACTTTTCACCATTTTCAGCTCACGTAATACACATTTCTCTATGTTCGTATTAAAAATAGGATTATAGTGTAACCAATTTATAATGAATAACTCTTTCGTTTCCGCATCATATACAATCTTCCCGTATTCCACAAACCGGTTCAATAACTTCTCAACAGTCTCCATACTGTAACCAGTTTCAAGCTCTGCCAAACGCTTCGGTAATATGTAAATACCACATTGCTTCGTTTTCGTACCAGTTAACAAATATATATAAAAATAACGCTCCTCTGGCGTTAAATCTAATATGAATTCATCTTGCCAAAAGTTCACCTGCACATTACGGTACACCGCCATCAGTTTTCCTCCCGCTCTTTACTAGTAAAAAGGAAAATTCCAATCCTTCAATATAAATATAGGAATGAGGTAACGGTTTTGGCATTCGAGTTCCAAATTTTTTTAACTACTACAACGACGGTTTTATTTTTTCGCGCTTGTTTTGTTCTTGTAGTTGTTTTTGTTTTTGTTTTTGTTTTTGTTTTTTCTTAGTGATTTATTACTTGGTAGGTGCTTATAAGGGGCTTTGAAGGGGCTTATATAGTGTTTTCATTTCTCTCTTATCCGATGCCTAATTACAAATGTCTCCAACAATCTTCATATATTGCAGACAACCATTATGATTCACCTGCTCATATTTACACGAAAATAAAAAGCACTTGTTGCCTTCGTAGACAATTCAGTGCTTAAAGTTAAAAGCTTATAAATAAAAGTGTCTATAATCGACATAGTTGATTGAAATACAATTCTGTTACATTTATTTTAGTAACGATAATATGATACATACCGAATTATCTACAACTGAACGTTCTGGGCGAGATTTCATTAACACTGTTAATCCAATTAATGAAGTGACTAGCGTTTGTGCCAATGCTTTAGCATTCACATCACTTTGCAGTTCTCCAGACTGAATTCCTTTAGTAATTAATTCTTGAAATATAACTGAAAGATACATTTGATGTTCTCTAGTCAGCACTTCAAATTTTTCATTATGAGGGGCAATCTCAACCATTGTGTTAATACAAAAACAACCTTTATTTGATTCTTTTTTATATTCCTCTTCCACCATATTTTCAAAAAATATACGAATGGCCTCTTTTACAGATTGTTCTTTTTGAAGTTTTGTTCGAATGCTAGCTGCGTGTAAATTCGTGTATCTCCGTAATGCAGCTTCAAACAGCCCTTCTTTATCACCAAATGCTGCATATAAACTCGGTCTTTGTATTTCCATTTTAGCAGTTAGATCACTTAATGAAGTAGCAGCGTATCCTTTCTCCCAAAAAAGTTGCATAGCAGCATCCAAAGCTTTTTCTTTATCAAATTCACGTAGTCGAGCCATTTAACCCCTCCTCTTTTTTCACCTGTTTTCTAAATTATAAATCACGTTTTTATGTACTAATCAGTATATTATATATCGTATTAAATTATAAATGATATGTCAAAAGAAACTGAATTTAATTCACAATTCACTTGACATAGTAACTTATCCCTGATTATATTTGACTTACGAAATAACATACCGTTCGGTACGTTATTTTAATAACAAAAGGAGATGATATTATGGATACTAAAGAAAAAATGACAGCTGCTCTTACACAGAATAATGATCAGTTCCAATCACCTATCAATACAATCATGCCCCGCTATATAACTCTATTATTTTCAATAGCTTGCGGGATGGCTGTGGCGAATATATACTTCGCCCATCCTCTACTTGATTCTTTATCAAATGCGTTTAAGATCAACCATTCAACTATTGGTGTCGTTATTACGATTACTCAAGTTTGTTATGCACTCGGATTACTTTTATTAGTTCCACTTGGTGATTTGTTAAACCAAAAAAGACTTATCATTGTTCAAATGCTTTTATCCGTTTTCGCTTTAATTTTGGTCGGAGTCGCTCCTTCCAGTACCGTACTTTTTATAGGTATGGCCTTAGTCGGAATTCTTGCGACTGTTACGCAGACACTCGTCGCATACGCATCCATTTTAGCTAACCCAAAAGACCGTGGGCGAATAGTAGGTTTCGTCACGAGTGGTGTCGTAATAGGAATTCTACTTGCACGTACATTTGCTGGAACATTAACAGATTTAGCGGGATGGCGTTCCGTTTATCTCACCTCTGCTGTACTTATGCTCTTCGTAATTGGTTTGTTATATCGTAATTTACCTAGTCTTGAACATAAAAAAACAGCTATGACCTATCGTAAATTATTACGTTCTGTTCTCTTATTATTTGTAGAAGAAAGGATCTTACGTATTCGCGGAATATTAGCATTGCTTATTTTTACTTCATTCAGTATTTTATGGACTTCATTAGTTTTACCTCTAAGTGTTGCACCATATAATCTATCCCATACAGCTATCGGAGCATTTGGTCTTGCTGGAGTTGCTGGTGCATTAGCTGCCACTAAAGCCGGACAACTTGCTGATCGCGGATTCGGAGAGAGAACTACTGGCATAGCCTTATCCTTATTAGTACTTTCATGGCTCCTAATTAAATTAATGAACCATTCTCTATTCCTACTAGTTATCGGTGTTATCCTTTTAGATTTAGCTGTGCAAGCTGTACATGTCACCAATCAAAGCATGCTTTTCACAGTGCGTCCAGAAGCGAGAAGTCGCCTCACTGCCAGTTACATGATTTTTTATTCTATCGGCAGTGCTACAGGCGCAATTCTTTCCACAAACATTTATGCAAGCTACGGATGGAACGGAGTTTGTATATTAGGTGCATCCGTTAGTGCTTGCGCTCTTTTATTTTGGGCAATGACCTTACGGCGATCATCATAAATAAAGGCTGTTTTCTCAAAGATTGTTACTGCTAAAACTAAAAGGCAGATTTAATCTACAAAACGTGTAGAATACTTTGCTATAATCAACCCAGGATATATAATTATGGTTAATCGAAAGGAGGGATAATAATGAAACAAGTAGCTCTCCATCAATTGCACAAAGAGCATAATAAACGAATAGCAGAATTTCATAAAAAACACGAAATTGAAATTCAACGTGGTGAAAATGGGAACGGTTTGTTAGCTAAATGGGAAAGATTTTTTTATAACAAGGTAATTTTCCCTCTAAAGAATGTGAAATAATACCTACCTATTAAATGAATTGTCATCCTTGTACAGTTCATTTTTGTATCGCATTTTAAGTCAAATACGCATTACTCTTTTTTTCTTATTCAACTAAACTACTCCATTAGTTAAATAACAATAAACCACTGAATCTACCTAAAAAGCATCTGATTAATGATGCTTTTTATCTTTTCTTAATGCTTCAACTGTGAAATATTTAGATTTTTGGCAAGCTGAAATAAGTATTTGCTCTATCCAATTTTCAAATGCTAAGTTTTTATGTAACTCAAGCCAACGATATCAGTAGAGGTGACTATCCAAATAATACGTACAAACGCCTTGAAATCGTTCCATCCATCTTTTCAAGCGGCGATGAAAGTTATTAACGTGTTGTATGTGGAATATCCCTTTTTTTACTCGTTGATAGAGAGCAACAACCTATACGAAAACAGCCTAAATAAAAGGAGAATAATTTATTAGTGCATTTTTTAATATACTTTTTTACAAAACTATAAAACTGTGAAAAATACGATTCAGGATTCTCCAGAACGAACAAAATCCGCTATGAATAATCTTCTAAACACTTTGCGGATTTCATATGCGCCACTACATGAAAAGGCAGTCGAGACTGCAAAAGAAGTTGGTATAGTTGAAGTAAAACGTAACAAGAAAAAAGCAGTTTTCTAAATGCTTACGAAAATATGCATTTAGAACTTAATAGAGAAAGACTCGGTTTCAAACGTAAATATGTAAGATGTAAAAAAACAAAAAGGGGTATCAATCTTTCTTGATTGATACCCCTTTTTACTTTGGTTACTGAACTAGCTCCGTAGAAAACATTCATTTAATTCTGGACAACTTATATGTTAAAAATTTCTTCATTCAATTTATAAACCCTATCTCTTTTCTCATCATTTTTGATAAAAGTAAGCTTTCCTTCTGTAACAAACCCTTCTAATATTAAGCATACTTGTCCAAAGGCTTTAGGCTTATTCGTTGTAAATCTTTCATCTGATATTTTACCAGATCGTATTAATTGTTCGCATAGCTCAAGTGCACTTATTTCTTCAGAATTAAATAATCCCAAAATATCTTTTTGCAAGGGCGATAAAGGTGCTCGGGATCTCAGCTACCTCCACTTTTTCTTTTTCTTCTTCAAATAAATCTTCAAATGAAATTTGATTCATTACATCTTTTCCTTTCTAACAACTGATTTGTATAACATGAACTGAATCCTATAGGTACGAGAACTTTAAATATTAGTTATTGTTATGTAGTACTTACCTTATTACATGAATTTCAAACTCATGTACATCATTTCATATAGTATGTTTTGATTATACCAAATATACGTTCTGTCTTCTATTGTAGAATTTTTTATAACAGGAATGAAAGTAATAGTGAATATTTATCTCCTCGTTAGTTGTATATCCTATGTGAAAAAACGGGAATAGTTTACATAATAAAATTATAGTTCTCTGTTGAATTTCAACGCAAAAAAAGCACTTGATTGTTGCCTTTAATCGACAATCAAATGCTTTAAGTTCATATGTTTTTAAGTAGCATAAATTTGTAAGTTTTATAGTAACAGTATGACAACTTTTGTATATCATGACAACTACTACGTTAAAACTTGCGAGTTTGCACGAGTTCATTAGTTTAGTATACATTCCATGTGTTTATATTCATCACCCAATAAAATGTCATCTCACCTAAGCTCGTACTTCGTTTTCTATTCTATCATTGCACGTAGTACTCTATGATAGGAAAACCATCATGGAGTATGTATTTTCAAACACCTTATATCTATAACTCTAGTAGAGATCATTTTTGTGTATTAATATATTCTCTAATTAGTTTCACATCACTTTCTCTCTTTTCATCAGGAGAAACTCCTAACTTTTTATACTTCCATATAATTAATCTCTCATAATGATTATAATTATTTTCTTCCTCTAATAAAGTATAATCAAATTCAACATCAAACTTACCAGTAGAATATAACTCAAATGTTAAATTAGTCCAAGGTTCCTGCTTATTTCTTTTAAATTCTTCCCATAACTCTCTGAAGATACTGTCAAGAAGATTTAATTGACGATCAGTCTCGTCTTCATCAATCCCTTCCATATCTTCAATATCTAAACTGTATATCGGTTCCTGCTTATTTTTTGGATAGTAGAAAAATACCGTCGAATCACTATATTCATCAACTTCTGAATATACCATTACTTTTTCCCATGGTTCTGGAATAATACTGTTTAACTGCATAGCTAATTTTTGATAAATACTTTCCAAGTTCTCTGTATTCATTTACTTTCCTCCATATACATTTTTCAAACTAGCTTTAAATTTTTCTCCATCAATTCTATATTTTATGTTAAAGCTAACGGGCCTTACAGAATTCCCCTCATATACAGGTCTAATATCAACTATAACTTCCCGCTTATCTCTTAGAGCTTTTGCCCAAGCAGATTCCAATTTTTTATAAGCACTTACATTAACATTACCATTCATTGCAACTATATTATCAATAAGCGGAGATCCATTAAATTGCGTACCGATTAAATGTCCACCATGATCGCCTTGAGTACTAGGAGCTTTAACTCGGTCTTCTCCTCCAGCAGCTAGCTGATGCTTACTATTACGTTCTCCCATCTCTAACGTTAATTCTCCAGAAGCTCTCTCAATTCTTCCTAGTTCATCTGTTTGATATAGATATCCATTCGTTTCATATTTCACATTAGGTTTCAATTTAAATTCATCTGAAAAGTGACTACCATCTTTAACTACATCATCAACAGCCTTACTAGTATTACCCGTACCCTATGTTGTAATCTTAAACCCTCACAATAAAAAAACAAACCACGTAAACCTTATTAAACTTCTTCTTTTTCTTCCACTACCGGCAACTCATAAGCTGTTTTATATTTCATCATGCCATATACAATGTTTACAAGCCTTCTCATAATACATACCAATGCTTGTCCTTTTGTTTTTCCCTCTTTAAGTTTCTTTTGATAATATGCATGAAACACTGGGTTTCTAGGTAACTTACTTCCTTTCGCTACTTGCACTTGCTGTACAGCTAAATTATAAAATAAAGCGTGTAACGCCCTGTTTCCTTGTTTGCTTTTATGTGTCTTACCTTTCCCACCAGAACCAAAGTAAACAGGCGCAATCCCCGCAAATCTTGCTAATTTGTTGGCATTTGGAAATCGCCTTACATCCCCAATTTCTGCAATTAATGCTGATGCCGTCACAAGTTCTATTCCCGGCATCGTCTCTAATTGATAATCTAGTAGATTTACTAACTGTTTTAATTCTCTTTCGATGTATTTCATTTCCTTCTTTTTAAACTCAATCTCCCGTACAATACTTCTTACTAAAAAGTTTCGCATTTCTTGATACTCTTTCATTGTTTGTCCATCTTCTTTTACAAGTTTTAATATGTCACTTGCTTTCTTTACTGAACATGTATTGTTGCTAACATCTAATAAAAAAGCTGTTAATTGCTTTATATTCGCCCCCTCTAAACAAGAGGGTGACGGATATTGCTGCCAAAACGCTAATGCTGTTTTCCCATCTAATTCTGAGAAAAACTTTTTATAACTTGGATAATGATGGTTTAATTGAATATGTAGTTGGTTCTTTAATGCACTTTGTGCTTTTACTAATGCATTCCTTCTTGAAACCAATTGTTGTATCGACCAAAATAAATCGTTTGGATTTACATTTGGTAGTTGCTCAAATTTGTTTACCAATATACGTGCCACACATTCCGCATCCCAACTATCATTTTTTTGTATCATCACTTGGCTCTTTCGTTCTAAAAATGATAAAGCTGGATTTACTTCTTTTACTACCTGTTCGTGATCTACTAAATATTTCGCTAACGCTCTTCCATAACCACCAACATCTTCTAAACCAAATACAACGGTTATCCCATCACACACATATGTCTCTACTTCTAATAAGAACTTCGAAAATGCAGATGGTTTATTCTCAAATTGTATTTCTCCTAGTTTCTCTTGCCGACAATTAATAATAACAGCCGTATGCTGCTCTTTATGTAAATCTACTCCTACATACAAATAGTTCTGCCTATGATGCATAACTCATCCCTCTATTCAATTATTTAGTCATATATAAAAATGTCGGCAACCTTAGTTCGAGCGTTCATCTTCCGATGCGCATAGGTACGCAAGCCTATCCATTTTCATAATTTCATAAGTACATATAGTAAAATGAGCGATTTTTTAAGTAACTTTATAAAATAATTGCTGGATGTTTCCCAATTGTTTGTATTTGCCCGTATGTATATACCCCTCGATAAAAGTTCTCTCGGTCTAACATACGTTTCACTTGCACTTTCGTAAACACCTTTCCTTTCTCAGTACAATACCCTTCCCTATTTAATCGTTCTGCCAATTGAGTTAGCGACCAATGTTTAAAAAAGTGTCTTAATTCAAATAGTCTACGTACAACTATCGCTTTCTCCGCATCTACCTCTAACACTTTTTGTCCTTTCTTTACTCTATAACCAAACATCACACCGCCCCCCGCATATCCACCTTGTTCTGCTTTTTTCTTTCTGCCTCTACTTAGCTTTAATACAATCTCAAGACGTTGATATTGATCTAATAGCTCTAACATACCATTTACTAAAAAGTCATTTGGGTCATGCGTGTATATACTGTAGTTTGGTTGTTCAATTGCTTTCACATCTACCTTGTGTTTCTTTAGCTCTCTTTGTATTAACACTTTTGCCATGTCTGAGCGCCATAAACGAGATGTATTGAGTACAATAACTTTGCCCATCTGATGATATGCCATATCCGACAATAGCTCTTGTAAACCTTCACGTTCAACTGTTAAACCATCTTCATCTACTACCGCTCCACTAATTCCTTTATCTTCATATATGTGAAGCAGTTGTAGTTTATTTTGAATACAGTACCGTTCAATTTCTTCTACTTGATACGTTAGGCTGTATCCTTCACGTACTTGTCCTTCTGTTGAAACTCGTACATAACCAACTACTTTCTCTTCCATATCAAACTCCCTCCCGTTACAGCAATTAAAGTCCCTGTAACGTTTACCCGTTTTTTGCGGATAACTTGTTTGTAACATGCATCCGTTAAAACGTACTTTACGATGACTTCAAAACATAACACAACCCTTTATTTTTTCTTCTACTATCGTCGTATACTGTACATAGCCATTACAATCTATAAAATTTAACAATTAATACACTTATAAAATTATAATCCTCTTTTAAACTTTCACGTTAAAACACAAAAAAGCACTCGTTGCCTTTAGTCGACAATCAAGTGCTTTAAGTAGCATTAATTTTGTAAGTTTTATTGTAACAGTATGACACCTTTTATATGTCGTGACAACTACTACGTTAAAACTTACGAGTTTGTACGAGTTCGTTAGTTTAATATACATTCCATGTGTTTATCATCATCGCCCAGTAAAATGTCATCTCGCCTAAGCTCGTACCTCGTTTTCTATTCTATCATTGCACATAACACTCTATGATGGTACAACCATCATGAAGTATGTACTTTTTAACAGCCTATTTTAAATTGCAACGTCTTGATAACCTACTTCAGTTACTTTTTCATTTAGCAAACGAATCCCTAGCCCATTTTCTGTATCCCATGTACAATTAAATGTAATTCCAATATCCCGACCGTCAAAAATACCTGCATAGGGAACAACAATCCCATCTAAACTTATCATTTCTAATATTTCATTAGTTGTTTCAACTAATGGATAGTTTTCATTTACTTCAATATCATAACCTAGTTCCTGACGCTCTTGTTTGTAATAGTCTAATATTGATTGCAAAAAGCTTTGTTGTAATTGTTCCCAATTTTGCATGAGTGAAGTATATGCTACATATTGTTCTTCATCAAACTTACCATCCTCATCACCTTTTACTATTAGTGCTATCTCGACTTCATTTCCCAAAAAGTTAATGCTAGTATCCTTAGACCACACAAAATCATATTCAAGCTCACCAAAAACCGCATCATTTATTTTCATCTTACTTCTCCTTTTTATTTTTTAGCAAATCCTCCTGGCTCAAACGCCCCTGCGTTTATCTCACCTACTCCACCAAGATGCCCAAATCTTTTATTTATCTCTGTCGGTACAAGTTGCATTATTTTCACATCATTTACTTCATGCCATGTTAATTGATTTTTTGTTCGATATTTGTCTATGTCTTTCGCGGTAACCCCACCAGGTTCCATTCCAAATTGGCGAGCTAGTTCAACTGAGTCATTTAGCTTATCTGCTAACTTTTGGTCTGCTTGAGCAAAATTGTATGTCCTAGCCTTTGTACCATAATTTCCTTTTCCTCCAAGCATATAGTCAATTTCAATTTGAGCCTTTGATACTGGTGAAAAATCAGGAACTCCGTTTTTATATTGAATACCTTTAATGCCAGCTTCATCTAATATACGTTTCAATTTAGGGTCTGGTGGTGGTTTAAGCGTACTTAAAGATTCTCCTCTGATTCCTTCAAATTCAACCTTCGAATTAATTGGTGAAGGTGTCTGATTATACCTTGCTTCATAAGAACTAGCAAAATCAGTTTGTCTAAAAGCAGGTGGAACTTCAGCCTCTCTATTACCCGTACCCTTAACCCCACCACTCTCCAAATTCGAGATCCTACTCTGAATACTCGCCTTTGAGGCATCATGGGCTTCTTGGAATTTCCCGCTATAGTTCGTTCCAGTTCTAGCGACACTTCCATCTGGCAGTATTTCTACACCTTTAACGAATGGGGATACGGAGTCCACACCTTTTGCTACTAGACCTTTAATGAAGTAATCCGCATCATTAATCTTATCTACGGTTTTCCAGCCTTGTATTTTTAAATTTTTTAATAGATTATTTTCCTTAAGCGATTGTACCACATTTTTACCCAAATTTGGATTAAAACCAGGCATTCCTTCTTTGTATTTTAATAATTTCGCTAAATCAGCTAATTCACTCGTGCCTTTGAATGCTTTTACTCCTTTTCCTACTGCTCCAACAACTGGGATTGCATCTAATCCGCCAAAAATGATGTTTCCTACCCTCTCTTCTTGGCTCAATTTCCGGTGTGTTCCCCAGTCTTCTCCGTCGATACCGCTTTTTATTTGTACAGCGCCGTATACTACTGCGGCAGCGGCCCCGAGTGGCGGGCAAAGGATTGTTGTGATGATGATTCCTAGGCCTATTCCTATGTCTCGCACCATTTCTAGTTTTTTCTGTTCATCTTCTATCGATTTGTATTCAAATCCTCGTGTGGATGGGACTACTTTCTTGTATTCTTCATAATTTAGTTTTGCATCTGGATTTTGTTTTTTTAGTTCTTTGTATTCCCCTCTCAGTACGTTATCAAATGCAGGTGAATCTTTAAAAATATCTTCTACAGTTATTTTATCTTTTTTTGTTTTTATTGTTTGCGGTACACTTCCGTATCCCGCGTGCGCATCTGGTAATACTGTCGTTGTTGTAGAGCCAATTCGGTTATTTGTTGTGAAACTGAGAATAGATGTATCTCTCATTTTTTGAGCGAATTTATCCATTTCTACTAAAAAAGGTTTATCTATATGTTCAGAGACTACTCGCCCTGCTTCTCCGCAATATTTTTGTAATGTCGAATAGCTTTCAAGTAATTCCCCGATTTTTTGCGATTGATCTTTTGGGTTAAAATGTATACTACCATCTGAGTCTAAATCTCGTATTCTTCCATCAATTCTTTTTAATAATTCATTTGCGTACCGTAATTTTATGAGTGCATCTTTTGTAATTCGATTCATACCATCTCCCATGTCTTGCCATGGTTCAGGTCTATATTTCACATCCATTTCGTTTTCATCCCCCAGCCGTATGGTGATTTCTACAACTTACTTAATCTTTCACGTAATTGTTCGTCCTTTTCAAGCATTTCTACACATACATTTCCTACAACTTTCGCCGATCTAGAATAGTGTTCAGCCAATTCAAGTGTTTTATGTAATATATCAGGATATTTTTCAATTACTCTCATCGCTTCACCTTTTTGATAAAAATCACAGCTTAGTAAACTCTCAATATTCGTTCCAATGACGTCTACATGGATTGTATATATGTTTTCTAACTTCATTACTATATCAAGTAGTTCTTGAAAATTAACTAATACTTCTTCTCCACCACTAGAACCGCCATCTCCCATTGATACTTGCATTATTCAATACCTCCTAACGAGAATTGTCTCGGGTCAATTAATTTTTTATACGGCATTTTTAACACGTCATACAATTTCTTATTCACCGCATAGAGGCTCACCCAGTCATATCGATTACGATCTACATCTATTTGAACGAAATCTTCTCCTTCAGTGAAATATAAGAAACATTCCCATTTCCCTCCTCTATTACTCCGAGGCCTCGTATACGTTTCCATCGCTATAACGCCTTTATTTGATAAATCTTTTTCCTCAAATGTTTGTTGTTCTGTTTCTGTCATTCTCTTTGAGAAAAATGTATCTTCTATTTCCCTCGGTTCTCTCAACAAGAAAGGGATGCGTGTTAATAATGAAAAATATACGTCTGGCTTTGGTATGTAGTCGATCTCGTATTTTTTATTTGGCTCTACTTCTGTTAATACAGCCACTCGATCTTTATCATGTTTCAAAAAACCAATTAATACATTATTAATTCTCGTGTATTCATGACAATTTTCATATTCCTTTAATAGCTCAATAATTTGAAAAGCTGCAGGGGTAATTCCATTTTCGCTTGTAAGTAAGCCTTTTTCTTTTAAACTCGTAGTTGCTTTCGTGACACATTCTTCATCAAGTAAAATAATTACGTCACGGTTTGGCAATCCAAATATATCCGTAACCCCAGCTGCACCTGCGAGAACATATAATTCAGCAGGTGCAAAATTCATTTCTTTTCCCATTCTTTTATCCCTCATTTCTCCATCACAACTGTTTTATCGCCCTTACTTCCGGTCTATCTCCGTACGTTTGAATACTTTTATCTAACTCTTTCAAAGCTTTCGTATGTCCTTCAAATGCCTCTACCATTTCTGAGTTATATTGAATGATTAAATCTAGATAACTTAAAAAGGCATCTCTCGTTTTTCCATTCCAGTTCGCACATGTAACATATGCTTTTAAGTTTTTCGCTTCGTTTAAAGAATCCTTCATACCATTTTCAATATTTTGCGCGTAAGAAATGGCACTTGCAGTGTTACTTCCTATAATTTCAACCTCTTTACCACTCATGTGGGTTCCCCCATTCTTTATATGTTTAATGGATAAGATTTTCAATTTCCTTTTTCTTTTCTTCAAAAGCCTTGGTCGCTGCATTGTATGCGGACGCTTTCTCCGCTTCTGCTTTCGCTTTATATTCCAAATACTTTGCATAAGCTGTACCTATCGCAGATCCAACATCGCTTAATGCACTTTTAAAATAGGATAATACTGTATTTAAGTCTTCATCCTTTTCATGACGTTTTTGTTCAAATTCAACTGCCGGAATTTTATTAGCTTCTAAGCCATTACTTTTACTCTCATAATCTCTCTTCGCTGATTCAGCATCTTGAATGAATCGTTTTAATTCTCTTTCTTGATCTTTTAAATAATCATGTAATTTATCATACTGGTCTCGTTTCCTCGCGCTTTCTGTAAAACCCGATGCATTTAAAAAAGCATTGTACAATTCATCTAACATCTTTCTCCCCCTTTATTACAATAACTATGTAGTTAAATTCATATATTTAAACATGAATATTCATTACATTGAGAATTTATAAATAATTATTTTTGCATATTGCTATTTTATCAAAGGGATTTTAACATTTCCATATTTTATAAAAAGCTTTCGCATTTTTCTTCAATTAAATAGCAATGAATATTTATCATCTACAAATTATAGTTTTATATAGATTATTGGAATTTAATCCACATTAAGTAAATTAATAACAAATAATCATCATTTACATGTTATAATTACGATGTGTACATTTAGCTGTATTAGCTGTATTAGATGTATATGTGTAATACGTATATTTAATAAAGTTAAATTAAACTGGGGAGGCTTTCTCAAATGGGCAAGAAAACAAGCAAAGCTAAAAAATTTTTGGGATTCGTAATCACCACAGCACTAGCAACTACAATGATGGTAGGCACAGCAAACGCACAAACAACTACGAATAACTATAAAGTAGCTGGCAATGCGAACACTGTATTTACAGATGTACCAAAGGACCACTGGTCAAAAACTGCTATTGATTACTTAGCAGCAGCAGGGATTTATAAGGGATATGGAAATGGAAAATTTGGTTTTGGGGATAATGTTACTAGAGGACAGGTAGCTTCTTTAGTCAATCGACATTTAGGTTTAATAGCAGATGATAAACATGGAAATATGTTTAGTGATATTACAAATCATATGTTTGAAAAGGATATCACAGCCATTGCACAAGCTGGAATTATGACAGGTGATGGATCAGGTACATTTCGTCCAGATGATGTATTAACTCGATATGAAATGGCAGTAATACTACAAAAAGCATTTCATTTAGAATCAAAAGGACAAGAGAAATTTAAAGATGTACCAAAAGGTCATTGGGCCTATGAATCTGTAAATGCAGTGCGTAGTAACCGTATAGCACAAGGTGACGAGTCAGGTAATTTTATTGGAAATACAATTGTAAAGCGTGAGCAGTATGCACAATTTTTATATAATGCAATAGCAAAAAACAGAGATTATAATTTCAACATCAATTCAAAAGAAGAATTGAAACAAATGTTAACAACCGCTTTACAGAATGGGACGTTTGGTCCATTTACATTAAATACATTACGTAAAGATATATCTGAAGTAAAAAAAGAATTTGGAGTGCCTGATGTTTTGAAGCAAGCACCATGTACAGAATGTGATGCACCTACTACAGCGGTATATGGAGATTATAATATTGATATGTACCCTTCGGACGCTAGATATATATGGGTAAAAATGGATATCACTATCAATGAATTAAAAGAGTGGTTTGGTGAGCCAGATGGAATTGGAGAGGATATGACTAGTGAAGGCTTTATATATAATCGAGGAAGCTATTCTCTTTATTTCAGCTTCTCTGATGGTTATATTCAACGCGCTGAAATATCTAAAAGTGAACATCATTAATACGTTACAAGCAATATAAAATATATAAAGCATAAAAAAATCCTTCAAGAACGTGCCTTTTCTTGAGGGATTTTATTTTGTTCCTATCTATTTAACATAATACAAAACTGTAAAACTCCTACTGATTAAAGTTCCACTTTATTTTTCTTAGTGCTCCGCATTCCATTCACTTAAATACGTTGCATATTCTAATTCATCTGGGTCATCATATAACATAGAAATAAACTCTAATTTATTTCCATCACAATCTAGAAAATATACGCTTGCAGCTGGCATCCACCTTTGGACAATTGGTTCTCGATTTCCTTTCCCTTGACTCCCTACTACCTCTATTCCACGCTTCTCTAACCATAATTTGGAAGTCTTTAAAAACTCTAAATCTACACGAAAAGCGAAGTGTTTCGTCTCAAATTCTTCATTTATATGTACTTCCCATAATCCGAGCATTTGCTCTTTACTTTCTCCTACCCAAAAGAACGCAATTCGTCTTTTCGATAGTCTTTTTGCTAATGCTAAACCTAACTTATTTTGATAGAAATCTATTGCCTTTTCTAAATTTCTGATATGTAAATGAGTTTCATATATGCTTTGTATCATTATATATTTCTCCCTCCTTTCTAATTTTTTTAAATATGTTTTGTTTTTATCATACAAATTAATATATTTTTAAACATCCTACTTTTGTATAATTGTTCTTTCCTTCAAATGTATAGGTGTCCAGCTCTATAACTGATGTCCCAATCCTAAAATTCAATACATTAAGCATCCTTAAATTTACATTTTCATGTAGTTAGTTTCTCTCTATACTACCTTCACTAACAAAGATCTCTAGCTAAGCCTTTCATTGTTCAGTAAAAAAACAAGCCATCCAACTCAAATGAATTGGATGGCTATTTGTTATGAGATTACTTCAATTTCCCCTCAAAAACAATTTTTCTACCGCATGGTTCAACTTCTGTTTTGCCGTTTTTCTTCACTTCATGAAAGATTGGTTCTTCCATGCGACGAGACGGTGCATATCCTTCTTGTTCCATACGTGCTAAGCAGTCTGTAATTGTTTCGTTTTCGAGTACTTCAAATTTCTTTTTATTAGGTTGTTTTGTCATGCCCTAACCTACTTTCTATTTTTCTTGATGCGAATTGATTCTTCATGTAGACCATATATACCATTGCGAGAATTCCCATTATAATCATAACCGCAATAAAAAAGCTTGTATACTGTATTTTTTCTATAAATACGCCTCCTAATACAGGTCCCATAATACTTCCTATACTAAAGGCGATTCCGGATAATATATTACCCGCTGGTAGTAAGTGTCTCGGTAATAAATCTGTCATAAATCCAAGCCCTAGTGAGAAGCACGAGCCAATGACCATACCTGCTATAAGCATACATGCAAAGACGATCCAGTAATATTGATCAAATACTGCTGCAAGTAGGAAAATGCCCGTACTTACACTGAACGTCCACGTTAAAATACGGTCTCTCCCGTATTTATCACTTAATATACCGAGCGGGATTTGTGTAATAATGCCCCCAACTGCGAATGCTGGTAATAAGAAGGAAACTTCCGATACAGACCATCCTTTGCGAAGTGCGTATACTGGTAAGTTACTATTTAACATCGCTTCAAGTACGCCGTATGCGAGCGGACCAATTAGCGCAATCCAAGCTAATCCAACGACTTGTTTATAACGAGAAAAGGATGATTTACTTTCAGTTTTTTCCTCATCTTGTGCTGGAAATGCATTTTTCGTTGGTAGTAGTAAAAGCCATCCTATTAAGCAAAGTATAGTAGATACGATAAATGGTGTTGCAAGACCGTACTGAACAGTGCTTGCTAAATACGGGCCAACTGCGAAACCAATTCCGAAGAATACACCGTATATCGATACTTGTCTACCTATTTTACTCGGGTCTGATGTTGTCGTAATCCATGTTTGTGTTCCGACATGAAGCATATGATCTCCGACTCCAACTAGAAATCTAAGAACGAACCATACCCAAAATGAAAAAGTTTGTGTAAAAAAGAATAATGAAATAATAACGAGAAACCCACCAATAACGATAATTGGCTTCATTCCAAACTTTTGCATCGGTTTTTCAAGAAACGGTGAAATAACTAATATCCCGATATATAATGCCGTCGCATGAATACCGTTAATACTTGAACTAACCCCTTCTTGTTCAAAAATCATTGCAATGGCAGGTAAAAGCATCCCTTGTGACAAACCTGAGATTGCTACAATTCCAACCATAATCCAAAAAGTAAAACGCATCGACATCCCTTTCCCTCTCCTTCTCACGCTTTCCACTTTTCATTATAAACTGTTTCTTCAAATGCGTGTACGAATATTCATAATAAAAAAGAAGCTAAAAGAATGAACCTTTTAGCTTCTTATCCTTCCCATACTTGCGCTTTCACATTGTAATGAAAATGCTTAAAATATGGATTTTCATAAAATGAAGGCCCAAATAAAATCGGATGTGTATGGACCATTGATTGCTGCACTTGCAAAGGAACTACAGCTGGTGAAACTTGCATATACATCGGATTTATAATCATTTTTATATATTGATGATCATTATATGGAGAATGATATATTAAAAATGGATTATGCATTGACTCTCTCCCCTTATACATACAAATGCTATAGTATATGCAAGTTTTATATTTCGGGAATTATTTATTGTCTAACCAATCCTCTACATGTTTTATAAATACATCTAAACAATCTATAAACGGTGAGTGTCCGCAATCTTCTAATATCTTCAACTCTGCATTTGGCAAATGTTTTGCTAATTCCTCACCGACTACTTGCGGTACGACGTAATCTCTGTCACCTTGTATGACGAGTGTTGGAGCTTTAATATGATGAATTTGCTTATTTCCCTCTACAACCCCATTATGTTCATCCGAAATATTAAATGTAATGAGCGCATAATTCACATCTACGAAATTACGTTGCGTTAACATATCATCTAAATACTTTTCATAACGATCCGGTTCAGGTTGATTATGTGTATATATTAATAGATTCCATACTGTACGGTAATATAATTTATTCATATTTTTTATCGCATCTAGCACTGGAGCAATTTGTACGGGATCTTGCGCGATTTCTTCTTTCGTCTTTACTAAACTTGATACGATCGGTTGCCCGTTAATATCTTTTTTAAAAATTGGATATCCCTTCATTCCCACTGATTCTACTAAAATCAACTTTTCGACAAATGTTGGATGATTCGCTGTAAATTGCATCGCAACACCACCGCCCATTGACCAGCCCATTAATGAAAATTTCTTCAAATTTAATTTATCTATAAAAAGTTTCACATCTTCTGCAAAGTCTTGTAAAGAATCTATCGCCTTATTATACGTTGATTGTCCAAATCCTCTTAAATCAATTGCGTAAATATGATATTGCTTTTGTAGTTTCTCAATAACTAAATCAAAGTGTTGTGACGATGTCATGTTCCCGTGAATGAGTACAAGAATTTCTGTATTTTGCCTTCCAACTTCCTGATACGCAATCGTTTCTCCGTTCGATAGTGAAACAAACTCCATTGTTGCAGGCTTAATCATCACAAGTTCCCCCATTCTATTTAATAGAAAGAAAATTCTTTACTTACTTAAAGAATAACATATAGAATGTATGTTCTCAACATAAAGCCTATACGAAATTTCCACATAAAACAACATGTCTATTACTAGACAATTATTATAAAAAAGTATATAGTTAGCTAGGTAACTAATTTGAAAGGATCAAAATACATGGACGAAAAACAACATTTTTTCCACATTGTCAGTCAAACTTCTCGTAAGTTTACGAAGAAATTTAATGAACGTGTATCTCCAACAGGATTATTTAGTGCGCAATGGGCTGTTATTTTCCGCATTAATCAAACTGGATCTTGTACCCAAACAGAATTATGTCAATATTTAAATGTTGAATCACCAACGATGACTCGTACGTTAACACGTATGGAAACTATGGGCTGGATTATTCGTACGGAAGGAAAAGATCGCCGTGAGAAGCTCATTTCCTTATCGGAAACAGCAATAGAAATGATTCCAGTATGGCAAGAAGAAGTTGATTCCTTTGAAGAAAAGACGCTAGAAGGTATTAAAGAAGAAGACTTACATGAAGCTTTTCAATTGTTACAACAAATTATCAAAAATTTAGATCATTAATATGGAGGGATGACGATGCAAAGTGAAAAACTTTGGACGAAGGATTTCCTCGGAACTTGTTTTAGTAGTCTGTTTCTCTTTTTAACATTTTACATGCTTATGACTACTCTGCCTGTCTATGTTATAGACAGCCTAAAAGGAAAACCTGAGGAAATTGGTTTAGTTGCAACTGTTTTTCTTATTTCATCTGTTTTATGTAGACCATTCACAGGAAAATGGCTCGATGATTTAGGAAGAAAGAAAATATTATTTATTTCACTTTCACTATTTTTAGCCGCTACTGTTATGTATTTCGGTACGCAAAGTTTATTTTTATTACTTGCCCTTCGCTTCTTACATGGTATTGGATTCGGAATGGCAACAACAGCAACTGGAACAATTGTAACTGATGTAGCACCAGCTCATAGACGCGGCGAAGCACTTGCTTATTACGGCGTATTTATGAGTCTACCGATGGTAATTGGTCCTTTTTTAGGTTTAACAATTATTTCTCATTTTTCATTTACTGTACTATTTATCGTTTGTTCAGTATTTTCATTACTCGCATTTTTATTAGGATTACTAGTCAATATTCCGCATGAAGCACCAGTAAACAAACAAAAACGAGAAAAAATGAAATGGAAAGACTTAATTGAACCATCTTCTATTCCAATCGCTCTGACAGGATTTGTTTTAGCCTTTTCTTATAGTGGCATTTTATCCTTTATTCCTATTTATGCGAAAGAGCTCGGTTTAAGCGAAATTGCAAGTTACTTCTTTATTTTATACGCACTTGTTGTGGTCATTTCTCGTCCATTTACAGGGAAAATATTTGATCGTTTCGGTGAAAATGTACTTATCTATCCCGCTATTATTATTTTCACAATTGGGATGTTCATTTTAAGCCAAGCGCAAACTTCATTTTGGTTCCTTGGCGCAGGTATGTTAATCGGTTTAGGATACGGAACATTAATTCCAAGTTTCCAAACGATTGCAATTTCTGCCGCTCCAAACCATCGACGTGGTTCTGCGACAGCTACTTACTACTCGTTCTTTGATAGTGGCATTGGCTTCGGTTCTTTCATTTTAGGTATAGTCGCTGCCAAATCAAGTTATCATAATATGTATTTTATCGCAGCTATTATCGTTGCGTTCACTTTACTTCTATATTATGGATTACACGGACGAAAACAAAAATTCAAGAAACAAAGTACAGACGGACAAATATCTGCTTAACGTTCATAAGGAAAGTAAACTTACCCGTTTACTTTCCTTATTTTGTATTTATTTTAAGACGAGCGTATACTTATAATAGAAACTAAAGGAGGTACCTATATGAATGTAAAGAAATCTCCCCTGCTATTACTGTTACTAGTATTACTATTCGTAGTTACAGGGCTTGGGTTTACTTTTTTTAAAAATAATAAAACGACCCCCACTAAAGCAAATGTCACAAAAGAAAACTGGTTAGACGATCCTTACTTACGCTGGTCGTATACACATATGAAAGAATTCACTTTAATAAATGAAGTAAAAAACAATCCTGATCAAGTTGCTCCCTTCCCTACCGCGTTACAAAACTTAGACGATTTTGCTGTGGAGCGTAGATTTGGAAATACGACTCCTCTAAAAAAATTTTTAGACGAAAACAAAACAGATGCTTTTGTCGTTGTACATAATGGTCAACTTGTTTATGAGCGATATTTCAATGGATATAACGAGAATGAACCTCATGGAATGGCATCATTAGCAAAGGTGTTTACTGGTGCAATTATACAATCGCTCGCTGAAGAAAATCTTATTGATGTAGAGAAAACAGCTGACACTTACATAAAAGAATTAAAAAATACACCGTTTGGAAAAGCAACACTTCAGCAATTACTGGACATGCAAGTTTCCGCTGAATACCCTACTCACGGATATATGCAGCTAGGACTAGAAAATCAAGATGCACAACTATATTTAGCTAGTAATATTTTACCCCGAGGTAAAAATTACGAGGGGCCTATGAAAATTTATGATATGTTACTAGAAGCAGAAGAAACTGCACCACCTGGTTCAGCTTTTTCTTACAATAACGGATCAACTGAAACACTCGCTTGGATTATCCGAACGATTACAGGGAAATCGTTAGCTGAAAATGTAAGCGAACGAATTTGGTCTCACATTGGTATGGAAGAAAACGCGTATTACGTTACAGATGAAACAAAAGTAGAACAAGCAAGCGCTGGCTTAAATGCAACTGCTAGAGATATGGCGAGGTTCGGACAATTACTATTAAATAATGGTCAATATAGCGGAAAACAAATCGTCCCTTCTTCTATTACAGAAAGTGTGAAAAATGTACAAGAAGGTGAGCTCGCAATTGGTCATGGTGCTTCCATTTCTTATCATAATCAATGGTGGATTCCGCACAATGAACAAGGTGCTTTCGAAGTGTTAGGCAGTTACGGACAAACCCTTTACATCGATCCGAAAGCAAGTATGGTAATCGTCCACTTCTCTTCTAACGCTGCGCCTAGTAATGAAATCCATTCGGTTTATTCCGATATGTATATTGATATTGCACATCATTTGGAGAAGCTTCCACAGTAGTGGAGGCTTTTTTTATTTACCCAAATCCTATTCCAGTTAGTACTTGGTTAGTAGGAGTTGCCGAAAGAATTACTATTTAAGCCACGCCTAAACCCCATTTATATTGATAATATTTTAGTAATTTGAAAACACTAGTGCTTAGGAAAGGAGGGATTACGAATGTCTGTGAAAAAGCTATTAACTGGATTAATCATTTCACTTGCGATGATTGTAGTTATAACTACTTTAGGTTCGCTCCGTGTATTTGCCGAATCCGACGTTGTGAGACAGCCTATTGAGGTTGAATTGAATGATGATTACTTTAATCCGAGTATCATCACAGTTCCGGTTGGGAAAACGACGACGTTGCTATTGAAAAACAAAGGAAATAGAGAACATACCTTTACGGTGAAAAAACTCGGAATTGACGCCGAAGTCCCGTCAGGAAAAGAGATAACAATTACCGTAAAACCTGAAACTCCCGGTACATATGAACTAATATGTCGGTTCCACTACTTGAAAGGAATGGATGGGAAAGTAATAGTCAAATAACAAGCGGTACCGGCCCTTACTTTTTATAAAGTGAAACTTAAATTCGCGGGGGTGTCCCTCCCCCGCAGATTATGAGCTCTCACTAATCAGTTTTTTACTGGTAGCATAAAATCGTTACATTTTCATAGCATATGAAATTTGTGTTTTGATGGTGCTACCCCATGTCCATCAACTTAAGAATTTTATAACACCGCAAAAAGAGAGAATGTACATTTTCTCATTAAGATGCATATTCTCTCTTTTTGGATATATTTGTATTTATTAGCTTGATAGCCATATGTGACCCCTACTACCACGAATAGAACGGTACCTTTTATATATTTTCTGTCGTAATATTAACTCCATATTCTCTATAAAAGTCTAAAATTGCACATGCATTCACACCCAAATCTAATAGATTTTCTGGAAAGTAAATTTTAGAATCCAGAACCACACTATCAGATGTTTGTAGAATATTCTCTGCTTGGACAGCTGCTCCTAAAGCAGTAAGATGTGTCTGTCCTAACGGATCTGATATGTTCACACATCGTCTATGCAATACACCAGTAGCATCATAACCTTTAAGGTGAATAACTATGTTATGTGCACTTCCCCTTCCGGGTTTATAGAGAATATTTTTCCTTAAATTGGCAAATTTTTCTCCGCTAATCATTTTCCAAATCCCTGTATTCACCAGAGAAACCAGTCCATATGTAGAGATTTTACTATCAAAAGCAATACGAAAGTTAGTCGAAACAGCATGAATTGATTCTGGCAGGGTTACGTGATCGGGAGTATCCAAACGATAACATTTGGTTATATAACCGTTGGGAAAGCGGACTTTGACTGGATTAGTCATTGGATAAGCCTGTCGCATTCCCTCTCGAGCTTTGACTTCAAACGGAATAGTTAACCGGTCCATATACGCTGTTGAATTTGGTCCTGCTTTGTCTTGAAGAGAATATAGTGCGTTGATATCAACCGTAACCTCTTGAAGATCTTTTGAATAAATTTTAGAAAAAAGGGCTGCTGTCCCCCCCATCCACCCTGAAGCTAATACAACAGGGGATTGCACCTCAACATTTTTTAATCCATCAATAGAACTCTTAAAGCGTTCAGTCCAACGAGTAATGTCAACCAATGGAATTTTTTTTCGAACTGCAGATAGGAGTAGTCTATCTTGAGGATCATTAACCGCATTAACAACTAATGTGAAATTATCATCCAAATTTCTTAAGGGATCATCTGTTGTGTTGTCTACCTTGACTATTTTTACTCTCTCTGATTCAAAAGGTAACGCTTTCCCTAAGGTTCTTCCTCCTAATCTAATTTCCAAATCAGGATGTCGATCATGTAAAATTCGAGCAATTTGACTACCAACAACTCCATACCCACCAACAATTAATACTGTTTTTTTATTCATCTGAAACCTCCATTTTAATTAGTGTGAGATTATAAGTTTAAATGATTAAAAACTTAAACCTTTCAACATATTATTGCTAAAAAAAGGGACAAAAGGTGTCCCTAAACTATAAATGAGTACCTAGTTCTTACATTCATCTTCAACTAAAGAAACAAGTTCTTTTAAAAGATTTATTGTTTCATTAAATTCAAGACAATAATACATTTCAGTGCCTTTTTTCTGAACTTGAAGTAACCCTGATTGTTTCAATATTTTCAAATGATGAGATACAGTAGGTCTTGACATGGGAATATTCTCCGCAATTTGCGTCACATTCAAGCTATCTTTATCAATTAAAAGTGATACAATTTGCTGACGAGTTGGATCTCCCAACCCTTGAAAACATGGTCTTAAATTTTCTAAAATATGCATTACTTTATCATTACAGTTCATTTCGCTAACATTACCTTCCGTTTAAGAATTTAATCATTTAAACGTATTATAAATTACATTACTATCTAATGCAATAAAGAAGTAGCACCAACTTTAAGTATAAATATAGAAAGTTTCATAAACAGCCATTTTCGATTTTCCAGATTTGTAAGAATGGTGGGTCTTTTTTCTATAACAATTTCCAAATCCATTCCAGCTACAACCAGGGCAAACCCATGAAATTCACGAAGCCTATATCGGATTGTATCAAAAGCTTCCAACTCAAGTGATCCTGCTTTTCCTGTTTATCCTCCTACAGAAAAACGGGCGAAAATCTCATCGATATGAGAAGAAAACAGTCTTTGATATATTAGGTGTCGTTTACAATTGTGCCATGTCTGATAATCAAGCGGCTTAATTCAAAAAAATGAAACCCGTTAGGGTTTATTTCGTATGCAAATCTTTAAGTTCCCTACACGTAGCCTTTAGAAAAAAGAAACAACCTCTACTATAATTGACGTTGTATAAACTTAGCTTGATAGCGATGTGGCGGTACCCCATGGCCATCAAGCTAAGTTTGTTTGAGGAGATGTACGAGACAGGTGTGAATTTAGGGGAATCCAATATTTTCTATTCAAATATGATAGAATAGAAGTATATCCAAAACGGAGGAACAACAAATGAACTCAAACACAAAACAGTTTATTTATGATATCCAGCAAAGAAAAAACAATTATATGGAAAATGTATTAAAGGCAATACAACACCCTAAAAAAGAGCAATCTGAACAGGTCATTCAAAATATAGTAGAGAAGATGGATATGATGATCAGTTTAGTTACTACTTACATGGTTATTGAATCAGAATCTATGAAAGAATTAAAAGAGCTTCAGGAAGAAATTATTCATGCGCAAGCATATATTCAAAAACGAAAATTTGAAGAAACACAGAGATAAAACCCTGTGTTTTTATTTGGTCGTCTATGACGCCAATCTATTATAAATCAAATTAAGGGATTAGGTACACTTACCATATTTTGTTCACTAAAGTCATTTCCCTCCAAACAACTCATTCTATAAGACTCCTTTCTAACTTACATTCTTTCTCTCACTATATGATATAAATCCTATAAATATGCTAGAAGGATAATTCATTATATGAACGAAAATAACATTTTAATAAGTTACGTTTTCTATTCCTAAATTACTAAATAATTATTTATATACGATTCTTTTTTACTAGTTAATAGGTAATGATATAGGGATACTTTGCATGTACATCTAGGTTGTTCCTTTCAGGCTATGTATCATTTTAAATACGCCCTTTATTAGAATAGTGCTCATACTTTTTTTGAGATTCTTTCGTAATACGTGCGTTAAGTAAAATTGCTAACAACAAAAACACTCCATATGTTCCCCCTGTAGCTCCTATGATAACCACACTACTACAAACAAGTACAATTAGTAGGAGCAACGAAACTAAATAAATATGTTCATAGTTCTTTGACATCTTCTCGTATTTTATGCGTTCTTTCCTTGCATCCATCTAAATTCCTCCTTTACATTATCCATTTCACTATCAAATAAATCTCGTCCTTAAAAGGGAAACAATATATCTTTTTAAATAATTAGCTTGTTTTTTTATCAACTAATTTATATAACGTAAAAAGAAATCCTACCAATATTAAGCTTTCCACCATGATAATCCCGACCCTCTCCTTCCGTTTTAACTCCAACACATCAGATAAAAGTAGCAAACAAAAAGGATCCTTCCTTCTTTTAAAGGCTGATCCTTTTCTTCATGCATTCAACTATTCTTGATTAATTAGAATAACAGCTGGTCCATCTACACGAATTCCACCAACTTCGATTTTTTCATAAGGCTCAACTGTAATAGAAATGACCCCTTCCCGCTTCTTTAATTCATTACTTAATTCTTTTGTTAACATTTTTTTCATGTGTGCACTCCTTCTTACTGCTTAATTTATTAGTGTTATGTAAATGAAATTAAAAATGGTTTCCTGGTCTGGAAACCATTTTTTGTAGTTGACCATATGGTGTTACCAGTTCGTTTATCAATTTTACGTAAAGAAGAGATAAACAATTACCTATTCACTGTCTCAGTAGATGTAAGGAACTCTTAAAGAGATAGCGGTGAGATCGATTGTTTTTTCTTCTAGAAATAATGACTTAGATAATATATTACCTAAAACAATGAAAGCCCTACCTCTCTTTCATCCTTACGGATCCTTGTCCGTGCCAGTGTGAATCAGGATTTCAAAAATCAAGTGACTATTTGATCGCGTTATTTGATGAAACTTCGAACGCTCGTAAAAGAAATTTAAAAATAAAAATGGATTAGATTGAAGTAATAACAAAAGAGGTTTCTACTCAAAAAGTGAGTTGAAGAAGTTGAATGTCTTTGAAATGATTTACTTTTAATAATAATCATATTCCCGAAAAATTCAGGATATTTTCGGGGTATGTAATACATTATCTATAATGAATCTTAACAGAAACTTTTTATTTGATTTTCAGTGATCCCTTTAATTAATCCTAGTTCACTAATCAAAAATTCATGTGCGTTATCTAACATTTTTTTTTCGCTTGTATTCAGTGCTTTTTCTTTCTTCATACGTATTAAATCACGTACAACTTCGGCACCTTCTTGTATTTCACCCGTTTTTATTTTGTCCGTGTTCACTTTATACCTTTGTTTCCATGGTAATAATCTATCTGATTCTCCATGCTGAAAAATGTGTATAATGTGTTTTAATGCAAGTATATCAGTAACTGGGCGTATACTCGAACTTAATATTTTCCCCATAGGAATCATGACTTGCATATTACTGATTGACATTTTTATAACATAATACTGTTGCTTTTTTCCTGAGAATTCTTTTTCTTCTATGGCTTCAATTATACCTGCTCCGTGCATTGGATAAACAATGTTATCGCCAATTTGAAACATATAATCCACCTCCATATATGGTAACCTTCTTAACCTTAACATATATGTTGTTTTTTATCAAATATTTTATAATATCATAAAAACATTTTTGTAGTCAACTACTTTTTTTGATGAAAATTAAATTAAGTAAAAAACACCCCCAAAACAATAGGGAGTGTGTCAGATTCCCCATAAAGGGAAGGGGAATTTCCCCGCTTATATTCTGAAATCTCTACTCATTAACATAGATCAGTTTTCCCTTGAAAACGACCAAATCGCTCCCGTATTTTTTTCAATCTTGTGTGGTACTCCATAATCTCAATTCTTGCTTTTTCAGCTAGAGGTGCAATTGGTCGTAAGTCTTTTAAACCCCAATAATCAACCACTACATCAAGTACTTGATGTAATGGTCCATAATTCGCTTCTTTTGCAATCACAGCCATTCTATTTTCAAAATCAGGCATGACAGCACCTGGCATTTTAAAATTTCTAATTATATTGGCAATATGATAGCAATAGTTAAGTTCCAATTCCAAATGTGTTCAAATGACGTCTCGATAAAAAGCATAATGAAGGGTCTCATCTTTGGCAAGGCGGCGTAATAATGTAGCAAGATCTGGATCATGCTTACTTGCAATCTTAGCGACATTATTGTAAAACACCATCGTTGCAAGTTCTTGTAGTTATATAAAATAAAAGGGCCTCCTAGGGTGCAGTGACCCCTGTCAAGTAGACAGTATTAAAAAAGCGCAACTAAGCAACCTGAGTTCTATATTTATATGGACTCAGGTTATTTAATTTCTTTTGAAATCTTTGATGATTATAAAAGTACATATATTTACGCACGGCAAGTTTGACCTCATTCGCTTTATGGAAGGAGTGTAAATGAAAACACTCTGCCTTAAAGTGACTGAAGAAGTTTTCCATACAAGCATTATCCCAACAGTTGCCTCTTCGAGACATACTTGTCTTCATCTGATATTTTTTAAGTAATTGATTATATTGACGAGATGTATACTGGGACCCTTGATCACTATGTAAGAGGATTCCCTTCACATTTCGTTTTTTCTTTGCCTTTTTAAGTGTATCTAACACAAGTTTTAAGTCGTTTCTACGACTGGTTTCATAGGCAACAATTTCATTATTGTATAAATCCTTAATAGCGGATAAGTACAAGCGCTGTCCATTGAAAATCAAATAGGTAATATCGGTTACCCATTTCTCATTCGGTTTTGAAGCTTGAAACTCCCTATTTAGATGGTTCTCTGAAATCACATAAGCTTCTTTTTTTCCGTAATAAGGTCGTTTTTTCCTAATTACGGCTTTGATACCTAGTTCACTCATCAATCTTTGGATGCGTTTATGATTCAAATGAAGGTTATATGTGGCTTTCAGCCACACTTGTATTCTTCTATATCCATAAATTCCTCTTAATTTTTTATGACACTTCAATATCTTTTTCTTAATTTCGATATCCTCTGATTGTTTTTTTGAAGGCGTCGTATGCCGTTTTATCCATTTGTAGTACCCACTTCTGGTTACACCAGCAATATCGCATAGAATGGTCACTGTATAACCTGTTTTTGTCATTTCATGGATGACTTCGAATTTTTTTATTTTGGATACGACTTTCATTCCTCCTTTTACATCCCTAAGAGCTTTTTTAACATTTCATTTTCCGCTTCTAATCGTCTGATCTTAGCTTCAGGATCTTCGGGTCTAACCCTTGGTCTACCTAAACCTGGTCCTTTCGCTTTACCGCGTTTTTCTTCTAGTCCTTTGATTCCTTCAGCTTCAAAGTGTTTCACCCAACGACTTACAACCGAGTGATGAATACCTAATTCTTTCGCAATGGTTTTATAGCTCATGCCTTCTATTAAGTATAAATCTATAGCTTGTTTCTTAAATTCTACATCGTAAGTGACTCTAATTTTTCCCATGAAAAAATCCCCTCCATAGTAAACAGGTTAATGTGCTTTCTTTTTCCTGTCTACTATAAGGGGATCATATCAGGGAATAGGTGGCCTTTTTACTTCAAAAAAAAGACTAGCAGTATATACTAGTCTTCTAAATGAGGTACCGCCACATCGCTATCAACCTAAGAAATCAATCACCCCCAAAACGAAAAAAACGATTTGAATTCACATAAATAACTGAGGATTTTTTATTTGGCTCTTATTAATAATGCCAAACTGTTCTCGTAGTACTTCCAACACTTCCCGTCCTGCCATAGCTTTTAACCATGGTATTGATGGTGGCCATCATGCGTATAATTTGTCTTGGAGTTTTCCTTTAAACAATACCTAAGTTCGGTTTCAGTCTTCGATTGCTTGGTAGACCGTGGTCCAGAAGTCTTGGATAAGATGCGATGGGGCCGGAGTGGACATCCCAACCTGGGTGAACAGAATTCCAATAAACTGTTTGTCTGGATCAGCGTAAGCTGTAGTGCCAGTTCCGCCATCCCAGCCGAATTGACCGATAGACGCGTAGTCTCCAAGATAGGTACGCACCCCCATCCCAAAGCCCCAGCCACCTTGTATCCCTTGTCCAAACGACAAATGGACGTTGTTTTTGGCCAAATCGTCTCGGTATGCTTGTTGTTCAGGAGTAAGACGGTTGGTGGTCATCAGCTGGACTGCGGGCCTAGACAGAATCCGTTTGGTTCCGTGCATCCCTTTGTTCAACAGCATCTGCAAATATGCGTGATAATCGTCGATGGTTGCGAGCAGCCCACCACCGCCTGCTTGAAATGCTGGAGGTTTGCTGTAACGTCCGCCTGTACCCTCATCCCACACGATGAACTCACCTGTCTGCGGATCTGGGTTGAAGGCAGGTGGAAGCCGGTCAATCTTGAGCTCAGGCACGTAGAAACCAGTGTCCTTCATTCCCAGTGGATCGAATATGCGTTCGCGCAGGAACGACTCGAATGTCTGACCCGTGACCCTGGCAACAAGAATGCCGAGCACTTCAATACTGATATGATACTGCCACCGCTCTCCGGGCTGGTAGCTTAGCGGAAGTGCACCTAGGCGACACATAAACTCATCTGGATCGGGCATATCCTGCCCTGGCGTGTCGAATATCCCACTCTCGAAGAACGCGTTCATGATCGGAGAACCCATCAACGTGAGATCCAATCCGAGACCGAATGTGGAGGTCAACAGGTCTCGTACAGTGATAGGACGCCGTGCTGGGACGGTCTCTTCCAGTGGACCATCGGGCTGTTTCAACACCTGCCGGTCAGCGAGTTCGGGCAGCCATTTGTCTACTGGGTCGTCTAAATGCAGTTTGCACTCGTCGAGCAGAACCATTACTGGTGAAACTGCGATCGGCTTGCTAGTGGACGCCAATCGAAAGATCGTGTCCCGACGCATTGGTGCGCCACCATCATGCCTCATTGTTCCAAGCGCTTCGACGTGCGTCTCCCCGTTTCGGCTGACTAAGGCGACGAGCCCAGGAATCTTTCCAGAATCGACATGCTGCGCCAGTACATTGCGCATTTTGCGCAATCCTGTTTCAGAAAAGCCTTTATTGTTTTGTCCCATTTTGTTCTCCTTTAGTTTAGATTGAGATTTCTAATACATATTGACAATCAATTATTAGTTCTTCAAATAGAAAAATTCCCCTTTTTAATAATTTCGACAAAATGTATTTATGTATATGGAGGCATCATACATCACTATCAACCTAAGATAAATTTATATCCATAATTCACAGAGAACGTTATTCTTTTTGTAGAAATATACAGAAAGGATGGCGATGTGTTGCTATCCCATTGTAGATTAAGTAAGAAGAGGCACTCTGATGATAGTGCCTTTTCTTTATAAAAAATCCAAATGCTGATACATAATAAATTAATAAAGATAGGCTAATTTAAATTTATGGAGATTTAATAATAAGGAATGAAATCATTGAAAACATTCATGCAGCCATTAAAAATATGATTATAAGATTCGCGAATTGATTATGATATATTTGAAAAACGCCGATATACTTTCAACTAAGTAAAAAAGCGCCCTGTAAACAGGGCGTTTCGGACGTATACGTTGCCTTTAATTATGATTAATATTAGCAGTTGGGTATAATGTTCTCCAATTGAAACCTTTATTTCATTTGTTAACGGAACATTTTGTTCATTAATAATTGTTCTCCACCATTCCCATGCAAGACCTGTACATTCTCTCGCTACGACTTTTACATTTTTTGAATTCAGTGGAAGTAGTATGACTGTAGCGAAATGAGCAGTTTTGTCTCTACCGCTTCCTTCCCAAGTTTTATGTGTTAGTACTTCTTTCCCATTTTGATCATATGAGAATTCATCCCAAGATACATCAAATTGAGCAACATATGCACCGTAATGATCAAGCGTCATTTTAGCACTTGAATATTCTGTAGTTGTCGTCTCAATATAATCTGTATTGTTATGAACAGCCGCAGTTGAATTATCTTTTAAGAAAGTGCTTGTATATGAAATTGGGTATGCTGGATTTTTAAGACTTAATTCTGCATTATCTTTAATGATATTTCGTATTTCATTAAAATCTTTTGTAATAACCTTGTTATGCTCTTTTGAATCTCCACCTACTACTACAGCGGTAAAAGTACTTTCTTCAAAAATATCTTTGTACTGTCCACTCGTTTCCACGCTGTTATTCTTAAGTAAGGCTTTAAAGGCAACTTGTACATCTTTGCTCTTAGATGTTGTTTCTAACTTCACATAAATTGTTCTGCCATAAGCTACATTTGACACCATAACAGGGGGAGCCGCATTACTTACCCCTTTACGAGTTAACTCACTAAAAGTAACACTATTATCAAAAAGATCTGATGGATTGTTAGGTAGTTCAGCACTTACTGTATAAAATATTTGCTTATATGCCGCAACCATCACTTTTTTCTCTCCATTTGCAATCGCATTAAAGTCAATGTTCAGCCCATTATCAAGATATTTAGCGTTAACATTAAGAGCACTTGCTATTTGTGATTTACTATAAACCATAGATTTTGCATACTGCATTCTTGCAGGTAACGTATGTGTTGTTGAATACTTTTCATTCCAAGTAGATACTAAATCATCTACTGCTCCAGACACATTACCATATGTTGGATTTGGAACGGTTATTGTATTTTCTTTTCTCATGCCAGGTAAGTCTATACTAATATTCAAAGGTTTTCTCTTAGGTACTTAAACTAGGTTGATTATCTGCAAAAGCTTTATTTGCAAGTTGTACGGCTCCTGGATAAGTACGATTAGCCACAGAATCAATAATCGAAATATCGACTGGTGAAGTTGTAAGTGATTTTTTCTCACGTTCAACTACTACAAATTTACCATTTGAATTGATACTTTCTTTCGGAACAAAACTCTCTACTCTATCACCATTTACTGCTAAAATATCTCTACTATCATACTTTAAACTTGCTATGCCAGTATCAATGCCACTAGCATTTTTTGTTGCATCATTTGCATTACCTGTTTGTGTTTCCGCGAAGGAAATAGATGAATAATTAATAGTGCATAAACTAACTAATAAACATGTTAGAAATTTTATTCCTTTGTTGTTTTTCTTAATTTCCAAAAAAATATCCCCTTCTGTTTTTCGTATTAAGGTATGATAATTATTTATAAATAATTGCCGAATAATAAACTTACATAAATACTTTTAAAAGTTCTTGAACTAATGGAATTACTCCACCTAAAAATTTCAAAACTGCCATTGCGATTTCCATATTATTTCCTCCTCTTTTGTTGTTGCTAAGATGTGATTTATCTTTATGTCCCTATTATAGTAATCGCTTTCATTTTCATCGACACATTCTTATATGCAATATTACATATAGGAGTCACCATACATATCTATCTATTTAAGAAGAATAAACGCCACCAAAACAAAAAAAGCCCCAAATTTTTTTGAAAATAAGTTGGGGCTTTTGAACTAGAAAAGTATATTTTTAACTATGAAAACTATGAAAAAAATTTTTCCTTTTTACCTACTTACCAAATTCAGCAAGTAAAATATTTTTAAAAGGATTAGGACTGTCAGCTCTACCCAAACTATTCCAATTGGCGACCAACGTATGCTTGCCTCCAAGTTTACCTCCAACAAGAGTAGTAAACCCTAGAATGCCACCTGTGTGTCCCCATATCGAGACACCGCTTGGAAGCTTAGTTTCATAGATTCCAAGACCATATCCATCGATTCCTTCTTTTCCTGTAGGAACTGTAGTAAGCATTTGTTTTAGTTGCTGTTCTTTCAGTAATTTACCCCCGAGCAAGTAAGAGAAGAATTTATTTAAGTCGTCAGCAGTAGAAATCATATCTCCAGCTGAGCTACCTGCACTTGGGTTATAATAAGTAACGTCTTTTAGCTCACTTACTCCGTCTGGTTGGACATATCCACGGGCATGCTTGGTGCCTGGAATAACGCTTGAATTGCCAGGTAGGAATGTATTCGACAATTCAAGCGGTTCAATAATCCGACTTTCAATCTCTTCCGCATAGCTGTTTCCGGTTACTTTTTCAATAAGAATACCTAGTAATACGTATCCTGTGTTTGAATAAGACCAGCCCTTTCCTGGGGCAAAGTCCGGGGGCAGAGAAATCCCCATCTTCACTAACTCTTCAGCCGTATACGATTTTTTTGTATCCGTAAAGTCAGCGTCTTTTGACCTTGAGTATTCAGCGATACCACTTGTATGGTTCAATATCTGCCGAATAGTAATCTGGTTACCATCATATCCGTTTCCTTGAATGACACCAGGCAACCATTTTTCGATGTAGTCGTCTAGATTCAAGCGGTTCTCTCCGACTAATTGAAGTACAACCGTTGCTGTGAACGTCTTCGTCACGCTGCCAATGCGAAAGCGAAAATCTGTTTTCATTGGTTTCTTGGTTCTCAGATCCGCTATCCCAGCGGCATAACTCCACGTTTTTCCACCCTCAGAAGTTTTAGCAAGTATCCCCGGGTATCCAAATTGCAATGTATCCCGCATTGCTTGCTTGACGGAAGTACGATCTCGTTGGGTGCTTGTTTGTAACGAACTAGATACATTTTGAGTGGGCTCTGCTTTTACAATTGAGGCTGGTGTTGTATATAACAGGGAACTTCCAGCTATTAAAAGGGCAAGACTTGCAAATGTAATTTGACTACGTGTTTTCATAAGGCATTCCTCTCCTCTATTCATATTGTATAGGTGGTTGCTTGATATTTCATACTCACCACACAGCTATCATCTCTACCGATGACAAAAAGTCAACATTGAATTCGTAATCATCTTCATAATGATTATTTTTACAAGCTCCATTCTGTCCTAATAAACGGTAAATCCCTCTTTTTGCATGTATGTTAACCTCAGAAATTATTTCTTTTCCATGAAACACTCTTATTAACTGGTTTGTTTTTCATATATAAGTTATATCTGTTCCTCCTTTCATGCTTCTTTATATTTTCATCATACACAATGAAAATCTCTTTTTCCTTACCTATTCCTTACAAATCCCTTACGTTCAAAATAGCTTCTGTGTCTCAAATGTGCCAATTAATTCTCATCAAGAAGAAACGAGAATTAAGCGAATATAAAGCGATTTATATCATAAAAGATTATTTTCTACTTATTTATGAATCTCTACAAAAAGACACCAAAGAATTAACAAAGATATTGTTTCGTCTGTTTGATCTCTTACAGAAAAACGGACGAAAATCCCATAGGTATGAGAAGAAACCGTCTTTGATATCTTAGGCGTCGTATATAACCTTTCTATGCCTCACAAGCATGTAGCGTAATCCAAAAAATTAAAACCCAATAGGGTTTATCTGGTATGAAAATATTTAAAGAACTTACACTGGATCGTTAGAAAAAAGAAAAAAGCCCATCAAGCTAAGGTTTTGAAGTACCCCCTAAATGAAAATTTTCTTTCTCTACAGTTAGTTTTTTTGAGAAGTCAGCTCATTTTTTGTTTGTGGGGTGTTAACTTTTCTTAAGTTGATAGGAATGTGGTGCTACCCCATTATGCAAAAGACAAAGGTTGGAATTTGATAGATGAAAAATAATAATTCCTTATTCAACTAACGCATGCATGAGTTAAACAACCTAAGGCTGCTTCGGTAGCCATTTTTTGTACCAACTGGCAGTTTGGTTTTCAATATGTGAAAAGGGATTTCTAAGTGATTAATTGAATATACATTTATTGTTTACTAATTTTTGGGAGGTCCCTTTATGGGGGATAAGCTTTGCTGTATTGCTACATATCAAGTTTTTAATGAAGAAAGACTAGGAGCTTCGCACGGTTCTATAATAACTTATAGTGCTGCTGTGACGGGATCTCCTGTTAGTGAGATAGGGTGTTTTTTAATTTATTTATCATAATAACGTACCCGAAGAGATTGATATGGTGACATATCAACCAACTGAGGTGGTACCACGAAATTGCAACTCTCGTCCTCAAGAATTATTTCTTTTGGGTGAAAGTTTTTTTATTATATAAGTTTCATTCTGTCATAATTTAAAGTTTTCGAGAGGAGAAATGATATGAATTCTATTTTATTAGATGTTCCGTTACAAATAGAAACAGACAGACTAATTCTTCGAGCACCACTTCAAGCTGGTGATGGGAATGTCGTACACCAAGCTATTAAGGATTCAATTAATGAGTTAAAACAATGGTTGCTTTTATTTCAGTCAATTCCTACTGTTGAAGAAACGGAAATTCTCCTGAGAAATGCCCATATAGATTTTTTGAAAAGAGAAAGCTTTCGCTATCTTATCTATCATAAGGATACTAATGATTTTATTGGAACTGCTAGCCTTCACGGAATTAATTGGAAAATTTCTAAATGTGAAATTGGATACTGGATTAATACGCAATTTAGTGGCAATGGATATATGACAGAGGTAGTAAGTGAGTTAACAAACCTTGGATTTCAGTTACTCAAATTTAGAAGGATTGAAATACGCTGTGAATCTACTAACACTAAAAGTCGTACGATCCCTGAAAAACTAGGTTTTGAGCTTGAAGGGATATTACAGAATTTACGATACGGGAAAGCCCACGCAGGACTTTAGTCCGTCTTTAGACATGGGATGAAAGCATCGTTTTTGCATAGCAAAACATGGTATACTTTATTCATAGTCATGCAAAAGACTCTAAAACGACTGTTCTCTGAAAATAGAATACATATGAGGTTGGGGTAGCCAATTCTTCTACTCCGTAAAATGTATTAAGTCGTCATGCAAAAGACGTAAAAACAGTTGAGAACGAACAATCTGTACGGTATGGTCACAGTACCGTAGCCCACGAACCTATATGGTCTGTTGTGGGAGTGGTGATGGCACACCGCAATCTTGCACGTCAGCGATACCAGAAATGGACTTCGCCTTTGGTAGCAAGAATCCCACTGACGTTAGTCAGCTGGCCCCTTTAGGGGTGGGAGTGTCAAGTAATGAAGATCTTTCAGCTGACAGTAAAAAACTAACTGATACCTGCATCTATGCAAAGATAAATTAGATTAAAAGTTTAATACTCAATTGAGTATGTTTACACAGTTTATTCCCCTTCTAATCCATTATTGTGATTTGTTTAGAACTATAGTACATCAATATATTTAAAATGAAATGTACTGAAATAGTATATTCTATTGTTACAATCATTTTATAAATAAATTACTTCATGAAGTTATAAAATTAGGACCGTACATATTAGACATATCTAAAATGTACGGTCCTTTTGTTTACTAGTGGTTCACTTATCTAACCTAAAGATAAGTATGTGGTCCTTTTACAATTTGAATTTCTTTTTAAGCTTCTTATATTTTCTATATGAACGTCGAACAATGTTTAACATGAAATACGGTATTTTAACAGGGAAAGGCAATTTATAAATAAATGGCAAGTAAAATGTAAAATATGCCTTTTCTAAGTCTCTCCACGTACTATCTTCTTTTGTTTTTAAGAAATCAGATACATCGACTACATATCCCCTTCCATTTTCCATCATCACATTTTTTCCGTGAACATCACAAGGAGTTAATCCTTGCTCCCTTGCATACTCTATAGCTTCATTGATATCAAGGATTACCTGCTTAGGAATTTTAATCCCCTTATGGATAGCATCGTATAAGGTAATTTCTTTTAAACGTTTCAATACTATGAAATTTTCTCCTTTATATATAAGATTCGAATAAGAAGGATGATTTCCGATTCTTCGGTATACTTCTGACTCTTTTTCAATTCCTTCTCCTTCTCGCGCGTAAACTTTCACTACCCAATCTTTGTATTCTTTGTGCATAAATACTGCGGCATAATTACCTGTCCCTAAACACTTCCAAAGTCTAGGAATATCTTTAACTACTATAGGCTCGAATTCATCCTCACTTCTTATGCTTACCTCTTTTAATAATTCGTCCTTTATCAATCTCACAAAACTATTTATACTCATCATTTCCACTCCGGTTTTGCTACAAGGGGGTACTACCCCATACCCATCAAGTTAAAAAGTACATTCTTCCCTAATACGAAAAAAATGAGCAGACTTCACTAAGTAACTAACTTTAGCGAAATAAATTTTTCATTTAGGGGGGTACTTCAAAATCTTAAAATGGATATTCTACGCAAATGTATATTATTGATACAATAAGTTATGTTAACTTCACATAATTATATTATACAAAAACTCAGCAAATACCGTTACAAAAAGTGTACAAGCCATATCTACTCTCTCTAAATAGTTTATTGCGAATCTATTTTAAGGAGAATTCTTACATCACAATTTCATAAATCTAAGGTTTCAAACTATTCATTACGAAAAAAAGACCGTATCACTACGGTCCTTTTCTCGCTCTTATGCAAACACTATGACTGTGTAACTTTATTAGAAACAAGTAGTTTTTCAATACATTTAGGTAACATATCTAATAACGTTTCAAATGCGTAATTTACGTCCAGACGCTCCGTCCATTGATGTGCATCTTTTCCTACTGGTCCCATATTTAATACTGGAACGTCAAACTCTTCTAATTCCTCTAGTGGAATCGAATAACCTTTATCCCATAATGGCATATTGTCTACAAGAGAACTCATTGAATCCAATGGGTTTTGTAAGCCCACATAGCTTAAATCTGAAATTCCTCCAAAATAATTTTGGTTTTCAAATGTAATGCTATGATTATAGTGGGCATACTTTTCCATTTCTACAACTACCTCTTTAATTAAAGGATTGTTGCGTGAACTCACAGCTGGATAGTATGGCGGCGCAAAGAAAAGTACAATCATTGGAGCCTTTTCTTTACATAAGATAGATAATTTGTCTACTAAATCAATAGTTACTGCACGATCATCTTTATCTTCTCTATTTTTTATAATATCGGATTGAATTTCATCTATTTTTTCTCTTCCATGTTGTTCAATTGCATAAGCGATAAGCTCTTCATACGTTAATACATTTACTTTAAGATTCGGCGGTATGAACGGATTATACTTAGAAAAATGATACGCTCGCTCCTCATACGATTCTTCGATTTTCTCTGCTACTTTCGTTACTTTTTGGCGTAACAATGAAACTACATCTGTCATCGTTTTTTCTAGTAAAAACAAATTAAATAATGTGACAGCACGATGAGGAATTTGTACAGAATAATCCTCCTTTAAATCTCTTTGAAGCAAGTTAGTTGGTGGTGGACTCGCTTCCCCTTCTACAATATCACAAAGGTCCGTATTCAACTCTAATTCCGCTGTTAATAATGCAGCCATATAGCTCCCATTTAATCCTGCAAAAGGTTCGCCTACATGTGTCTCTTTTCCATAGCAAAGGAAACCAGGTAACACCTTACCAATAGAACCAGTATAAATGTACTTATTTTGGTCACCAGGATGTCTTGAAAACATAGGCTCTGAATTTAGGACCGTTTTATATTCTAAGTCATGTTCTTTTGCTAAGTCTAATAATCTTGGAACAGCAGCTCTCATCCCTACAGAGTTCACTTCTTCATCTGGAACAGCCAATAAAAGAACATTCCCATCAAATCTTCCTTCACAAGCTTGCTCAACCATCGCCATTTGTAAAGCTAGACCACATTTCATGTCCATCGTTCCTCTACCAAATAGCCAATCTCCTTGTTCAATATCTTCACGTACATGATCTGGTAGCTCATCTTTATGAGAATAAAACATAGATGTTAATTTTTTAGGGTTAAATGCATCTTCTTTCCACACTCCATAATCTTGTACATCTACAACATCAAAGTGACTAACAAGAATTACAGTATTTTTCGTACTATCACTTTTCTTTACTAGGGCTGTAACAAAATATCGTCCATCCCCCGTCGGATTTTTTTGTAAATGATGCGGATTTTGTTTGAAATACTGTAAGTCAGATAATTGTTCTACAACAAAGTCTGGCAATATAACTTCAGCTTCTGAACCTGTAATACTAGGAATTTCAACAAGATTGCTTAATAATTGAACCAATTGGTCTTTAGATTGCCACTTTGACATATAAATCCCCCCTATTTTTCCGCATTATGAAAATCAATTCCAATATATGAATAAAAAATGACGACAGCTATCAAAATTATAATTCTGATGTACTGCCGATTTTTACTGATATTTCATGAGCTGCTTGTTTTACCTTACTAATAAGAAAAGATAGTCGATTATCATTAATTCGATGACTAATTAACCCAACACTTAATGCTCCTACTACTTTATGATTAAATCCTATAATAGGTGCAGCTACTGAAGCTGTCCCCTCTGTTTTTTCACCATAACTCACAGCATATCCTTCATTTCTGATCTGCTTTATTTGATCGAAAAGAATTTGCTTTTGTTCTGGTAAAGAAGAAAGTAAATGTTCTACAATGTGTTCCATTTCATTCGTGTTCATATTGGCAAGCATCGTTTTATTTGCGGCTCCAATCGAAAGTGGAATCTGTTCCCCTAAGTTATCGATAACTCGAATTTTTAAAGGGCTATCAATTCTTTCAATGATAATAGAATGTGTTCCATTTGGAATGTTCAAATAAACACTTTCTTCAACTTCAGAGGCCACACGCTTCATCACTTCTCTTGCAACAGATCTGTAGTCTACCTTCTCCAATTGACGTAATCCTATTTCCATCCACATTGGTCCAATCTTGTACTGTTTTGTTTCTGAAATTTGCGTAACTAATCCATGCTCCATTAAAGAGTTCAGTAACCTATGTACTGTACTAACCGGGAGATGTGTTCTATCAGCTATATCAGAAATAGCCCAATACTCTTTTTCATTTGTAGAATTCAGTAACTTAATAATACCTATCGCTCGATCAATGGACTGTACCATAACTCGCCTCAACTTTACTTGTAGTATGTTTAGCCTAATTACCTATCAATTTATCAAAAATTCAAACTGAAATCAATTAATTTATTTAATTTTCTAAAAATAGAGATATAACACTATCAAAAAATGAAAACGCAAACAAAAAAATATTGACTTTTCTTTTTAATTATCTGAAAATTAGAACAATATTTCACATCACGGAATACATTCCATAATACGGAAAAACATCAATTTTCATACTACCAATTATGAAAGTGAGGAAAACAATGACGCAAGTAAACAATACAAACAATGAATTAAAGCGCACGATGAAAGGTAGACATTTATTCATGATTGCACTCGGTGGTGTGATTGGAACGGGGTTATTTAACGGATCTGGTTTTATTATAAGTCAAGCTGGACCTGGTGGATCCGTACTTGCCTTTATGGCCGGTGGATTATTAATGTATCTCGTTATGCTATGTCTTGGTGAGCTTGCTGTAGCAATGCCAGTTTCAGGTTCCTTCCAGGAATATGCCACTAAGTTCATCAATCCCGCAACTGGGTTTACCATCGGATGGTTGTATTGGCTAAGCTGGGCGAATACGACTGGTCTTGAATTTACCACTGCTGGTATTACAATGCAGCGATGGTTTCCTGATATTCCTGTCTGGGTTTGGTGTTTAATATTTGGTGTTACAATATTCACTATTAACGCATTATCCGCTCGTAGTTATGCAGAAACAGAATTTTGGTTCTCAAGTATAAAAGTATCTGCCATTATTGCTTTCATTATTCTTGGCGGCGCCGCTATGTTCGGTTTTATTGATTTAAAAGGAAACGAACCCGCTCCGCTTCTTTCAAATTTCGTAAATCATGGTGGTTTATTCCCAAATGGACTTGCCGTTATCTTATTAACAATGGTTACAGTCAATTATTCCTTCCAAGGTACAGAACTTGTTGGAATCGCAGCAGGTGAAAGTGAAGATCCAGCAAAGACCTTACCTCGTTCTATTAGAAATATAATATGGCGCACGATGTTTTTCTTCGTCTTAGCAATCTTTGTTCTCGTGGCTTTAATTCCTTGGGAAGAGGCAGGATTAACAAAGAGTCCGTTTGTTGCTGTATTTGATAATATAGGTATTCCATATGCAGCTGATATTATGAACTTTGTTATTCTTACTGCTGTTCTTTCTGTCGCAAACTCAGGACTGTACGCCGCAACTCGAATGCTTTGGTCATTATCAAAAAATGATATGGCTCCAGCCTTTTTAAAGAAATTATCATCACGAGGGATACCTCTAAACGCTTTAATCTTGACGATAGCTATTTCTGCTTTTTCTCTTTTGACAAGCGTTGTAGCTGCTGAAACAGTTTACTTATGGCTCATTTCAATTTCTGGAGTCATTACAATTATTGTTTGGATGTCAATTTGTGTTTCTCAATTCTTTTTCCGTAAACATTATTTAGCCGAAGGTGGAAAATTAGAAGACTTAAAATTTAAAACTCCACTTTATCCACTTGTACCAATTCTTGGTTTTGGATTGTATGGCATTATATTAATAAGTCTTATCTTTATCCCAAGTCAAAGACTAGGAATCTATTGCACTGTACCATTTATCATCTTTTGCTACACCTACTATCACTTTAAGATAAAGAAAAGAATTGCTACTAACACTCATACAGAAACTAAAATTAGCGAAACTTCTTAATACTGTACGATATTTAAAAGACCGCACATTGCTTTTACTTCATATGCGGTCTTTTATCATTGACGCTTGTTCTATTACCTTTTTATCATTCCTTCATTCATTTTCCCAGGAACAGTTCCCCTATTTTCCCCATACTATTAGAAGGATGATGTCGGTATCGTTAATGTAGTAAATGCTACATTACCCGCAATTATGTTTACTGTTCATAAGTTGCTGATTTTCCTTACTATTACTCTTTTGTTTTGATATATTAAATACATACTACGTCACATTAAAAATTAAAAGTCAGACAGGAGTTAGATACGATGATAAAAGGTTTCGGAGGAATATTTTGGAGAACTAACAATCTTGATGTTATAAAAAAATGGTACAGTGAAGTGTTGAAGATTGAAATAGAAAATTGGAATGGGACTGTGATTAAACCCGAATTAGGAACTGAGACTATCTTTTCTTTCTTTGCCGAGAATGACAGTTATTTTCCTACAGAACAACAAGTGATGTTAAATTTCCAAGTACATAATCTAAACGAGACTATTCAGCATCTTGAACAAATTGTTGTACCCCTTGAAAAGAAAGAAGAGATTAGTGAATTTGGAAAGTTTATTTGGATTAAAGATCCTGAAGGACGACTGATTGAGCTTTGGGAGAAATAGCCGGTTGCAATCATTTGCTATTATGCTAACAGATGCTTTAGTTCAATAAGGTAAGTAAAAAAGTGCACCTCCGTTTATTAGACGCAGTCTAATAAACGGAGGTGCACTTTTTAATCTATCCAACTTAGTATAAGCCTATCGATTTATTAATAATATCAATCTATCAATAAATTACAATCATCTCGAATGTCTGAATTTTCCGTTAATTAAAGGTTATCCCCCAAACAACCTCGAACATTGTAATAAACATACATAAGGAGGTTGATCTATTTTGTTTCGTTCATTTACAAATGGATGTGTTGCCTTAGTGCAACGTTTCTTACCAGAACCATTTATTTTATCATGCTTATTAACCGTTTTCGTTATCTTCTTCGGTATGTTTGCAACGAGCCAAACACCTGTAGAAATGATTAATCACTGGGGTAATGGAATTTGGGGACTTCTCGCTTTTTCTATGCAAATGGCTCTTGTACTCGTGACAGGATCTGCATTAGCAAACGCTCCTCTTATTAAAAAAGGATTAACGAGAGCAGCGAAATTACCGAAAACAAATGGACAAGGTATTATTGCTATTTCAATCGTAAGTTTACTAGGAGCATACATAAACTGGGGATTTGGTATTGTTGTATCGGTTTTATATGCAAAAGAAGTGGCCAGACAGTTAGAAGGATTAGATTATAGGTTAGCAATTGCTTCTTCCTACTCTGGATTTCTCATTTGGCATGCAGGCCTTTCTGCTTCTACCCCTCTTACGTTAGCAACAGGAGGCGAAACGTTAATCAAAACGACCGCTGGGAGTATTAAAGAAGCGATTCCAATAACAGAAACGTTATTCTCACCATACGCACTCGTGCCAGTTATTATTTTTCTCGTTACGATGCCTCTCATTAACCGGGCCATGCACCCAGATGAAAAACATACGATAACTGTAGATTCTAGCGTATTCCATGAAGAAGCTGCCGCTCAAGAAGTAGGGAACAATACGTTCGCTGAAAAAATGGAAAATAGTATGATTATTACACTTTGCATCGGATTATTAGGTCTTATTTATATTTTTAACTATTTTAGTACGAAAGGCTTTAACCTTACACTTGATATCGTTATTTTTATGTTATTAATTGCCGGTCTTATTTTCCACCGTACTCCGATTCAATATATTCGCGCTTTCTCTGACTCAACTAAGAGTGCTTCAGGTATTTTACTTCAGTTTCCGTTCTATGCTGGAATTATGGGGATGATGATTGGAGTAAATAGTGAAGGTCTTTCGCTTGGAGGAGCTATTTCTACTTTCTTTATTAGTATTTCAAATGAAACCACATTCCCGCTCTTTACATTTTTAAGTGCTGGCATTGTAAATATTTTCGTTCCATCTGGAGGCGGTCAATGGGCAGTGCAAGCACCAATTATGATTCCAGCTGGCGCTGAACTTGGTGTACCTGCCGCGAAAACAGCGATGGCAATTGCATGGGGCGATGCTTGGACAAATTTAATTCAACCTTTCTGGGCATTACCGGCATTAGCGATAGCTGGTTTAAGCGCGCGTGATATTATGGGATTTTGTGTTGTTAACTTACTATATGCAGGATTTATCATTAGTCTATGTTTCTTATTTATTTAAACGAAAAGCTAGTTTTATACTAGCTTTTTTATATAATAAATCATTCATTATCTATACAGCTTATTACCTTTCTCCACTCTACCTCTGCATGATTTAATGCTTCATATGTAAACAAATCTTCACATACTTTTTCAATCATATGAGGATTGTTCTTAAGGAAATTCCACTACAATACTTTAGGGAGAACATACATTTCGCATTCTTCACTTCCCTTTATTACCTCATCAACTTCTCTTTCACAAATCCCTCTTATTAAATAATCATTTCTTAATTGTATTTGAATTTGTTGAAACGTTTCGCTGTATTTCTTCAATTGGACTAAACAATTAATATACGTACGCAAAAGTTCGTCATCACAATTGCAACACTTTATAATACGATCGATTTCATTCATAATGTACGAGCCGCTTCTTCTATTTGTAATAGCCACTTTTCACGCTTCTCTAGTTTACTCGTTTTCACAGATTGAAAAGTAGAACGTTTTATATCGCGAATACCACAAAAACGTAAAACCCCTCTTTTCATCATAATCCAATCCGCTGATCGATATAATAGGGCCACGTACCATAACGGTGAGTCTAACGTATTAATAACCCACGCTTTCTTTCCTTTAAATAAGCCTTTCGGTAATGACCCCTCATATTTATAAGCAAATCCAGCTACAAAAATACGATCGATAAATCCTTTAAAAATAGCAGGCATGCCCCACCACCATATCGGATATATGAAAAGAAGAATATCCGCTTTCTGCACTAATTCTCTATATCGCTTCGTCTCTTCTTCATTTAGTAAATCACGTCTTTTCTTCTCTTCATTAAATACAAGCACTGGATCAAATTGTTCTTTATATAAATCAAGTAGCGTAACAGAATGATTTGTTTCCTCAAGTCCTTTTTGCACATGCTCTAAAATTGCCCCATTAAAGCTTGAAGGATTAGGATGAGCGTATATAATTAGTACGTTCACTACAAAACAACTCCCTCTTTAGTTAAAGTTTCTCCTTCTTTAACATCTTCTCTACAATTTGCACATTTTTCGAACTTTGTAACAAACGATTTAATACTGTTAGTAACTCTTCTTTTTCTAAACCGTTCAGTTTCTCTTTAACCGTACTCTCACCAGCACCCTGAATATCATAAACAACTGCCGCCATATGTTTACAATAATTTTCGTACGGACACTCGCAGCTACTTTCTGCAAAATCTTCAAGATCGATAATCACTTCATAATTCCCTGCATTTCCAGTAACGAAAGCAAATACTTTCTTGTCGTGTATTTCAACATCTTCTACATGTCCCTCTTCATAATATTCATATCCTCTATCAACAATGTATTTCGGAATATACCTATGTAGTTCTTTTAATAAATATGCGTACATAACAACACCTCTTCCTTTAATTCCCTTTTGACTTCCAAAATCCTTCATGTTATTCTAATAACTGTCAAGTAGCGAGTCTACGTGACAAAACGACTGACACCTATTCGGCGAAGGTGTCTCTTTTCATTTGCAGCCGATATGAAGTGCCTCTTTCAGGCACATTCAATCTTTGACACTACACACTCAACACCCATTCCCTTGTATCAGGCTGCTTTAGCAGTCTTTTACGCTACATACTTCGTTATTTCAAGACAAAAAGAGAGCTTAGCTCCCTTTTCCCGCCTTATAAAATACCCCTTTTTCAGCATAGCGATATTCATCATCAGCTAAAGTAATTTTCCCATCCAGTTTGAGTTCATCTAATAGTCTTGATAAATAAAATTGATGTAACATTTTTTTAGTGAATTTTCCTTCATGATGCGAAACGATATGTTCTTGAATATCTAACAATGATATTGGCTTATCTTGCTCTATCATATATTCATAAACTGTACTACGCAGTTTTACGTATTTTTCGAGTGTCACAGTACTTCGCAACCCCTTTCTTCTTATTATATGTTTTCGTAATCGGTTTTTTTGCAACAAAAAAACCTCTCCGATAAGAAGAAGTTACGTATATCTTCGTCTTATCTCCCAGAACAAATATGTTCTGCTGGAATTAGCACCTGCATCGCGGTTGCTGGGTTTCATCGGGCCAGTCCCTCCACCTCTCTGGATAAGAAAATATTCACTTTAAATTTAACTATACGTAATTTTATTATAATTGTCAAATAAATATAAATAATTATATTTTCTTCTTTATTGTTCATACTACAAAAAGATGTACAAAAGGAGGCTACTACTTTGAAAAAGAATGCTCGTGGATACGTACAAGATTCTTTTCATTCCTTACAAGAAGCGAAACATTGTTTAGAAGATGCATTACAAACTGTTGAAGAAGATTTTAATCGTGCACGTATTGAACAATCACTTTACGCTGTAGAGCAAGCTCTTCAACGTTGCGATTACACCGTTCACATTTTAGAACAAGAATGAAAACTTCCCATCAAAAGATGGGAAGTTTTTTTCAAATGGCATACTTCATCATTATTACCGTTATTATTAAAAAATATACAGAATTAACGATTTCTAAAATCCCTACTTTTAATATAGAAATCTTTTTGCCATACAACATAATGGCCCGAATTACACTTGGTACAAATATGAGTGAACACCATGGATTTATAGCAAATACAATTACCGTTAATACAATATGGTATCCCCAAGATATAAAACGATACTTCGGATTATTTTTTTCACGAATCATTGTTTTTACATAAAACGTACTTCCTAAAAAATATAGAAATGAAATAAGCGCAATGAATAATGCTGTTTTATCTATTAATTTCATGGAGAAATAATAACTGATTAAACCACCTATACAAAACACTATAATCGCACAAACATCATTTAGTAATGCTCGTTCATTTTTTTGACGAGCGTAATACATATTTACAATAAACAATGGAATCATTAATACTGCGAATAAAAGAATTCGCCATTCATATAATAAAGAAATCATCCCAAATACAAATGCGATGATAAAATAAATAATTGCAGCGTGTAGAAATTCTTTTTTTCGTCTTTGCCTTATGTACATGAGAAATGGATAAGTGGCTAGATAGATAAAGAACCAGGCTAAAAACAATGGGATATGATAAAAAGTAGGTTTACCAAGTAATACACTTAATAGAAATGGGATGACAAGCATCGCCCATGCTCCATGTTGCTTCGGAATAACTAACTTCATTAACTATACACCTCCCTCTTGAAAATAATTCTCACCTACTATTATACAAATAATTTCATATAATAACGGAAGTATATTGGATCTATTTTTTGACAGTAAAAAATGCTCCTTACAATATGTAAGAAGCATGAAAGAGGCAAACGAATATGTAAGTCGCGACCCTACCTTATATGAGTATGCTTTTCTATGTCACGTTATGCTCATCTAATATACCGTATTTCTTTTTTAATCTTGTGAGGATCGTAATCCATGACGTACTAAATAACAGAAGGAAAATAACATTCGATATCGCGTGACTCAGATCAAAGTAAAAACTTGCGACATAGTAAGCAATAACTGTTTCCCACGTTGCTTCCTGTATAAAACCAAGAAGACCCCAAAAATTCATAATCCAGCCAAATAGAAATCCAACGGCAAATCCGTACAACAGTCTTCCCCACAGTTTTTTCATTAAAAATGTATTACGTAATAGTCCAGCTATAAACCCAATCATGCCCCAAGAGAACATTTGCCACGGCGTCCACGGACCTTGTCCTAAAAAAATATTAGATACAATAGCCGCCGTTGCCCCAATCATAAAGCCAGTTTCACTTCCAAAAACAATTGCAGAAACGATAATAACAAAAGAAGTCGGTTGTACACTTGGTAAAATAGAAAATGGTACCCGGCTAACCGCTGCAATCGCCGCTAACACAGCAACGATAACAATTTCACGTGAAACAAACGCCTTCCTTTCAAAACGAATATAGAAAGGTAACATAATGACAGCTAATAAAAACAAACTACTTACCATGTAATACCCGTCCATAATAAGAGTCGTAAAGAGTAGTGTACATATTACAACAGCAAAAATAAATATTATGAATGCAACATATCGTTTGGACACGCTTCGTACACATCCTCCCACGTTAATGCAAATGGCAACTCTCTACGGATGAATCGATTAATAGATGTTGTATAAAAGAAGTTACCACTAAAGAACTCTTTCGGTGCATCATTCATAATGACTTTCCCGTCAAATAACATCATGCACTGATCAACGTATTTCGCTGCAAACTCAATATCATGCGTTGCCATTACAATTGTTGTACCTTCTTTTTGCAACTGCTTAAATAGCTCTCCTACTCTTTCCTTTTTCCATGGATCTAGTCCGATACGATAAACTTAACTAAATCTATACAATTCAATCAAATTTACACAAGTTAGTGCTTCATCGTGTTCTCGCAACCCCGAAGGGGCGAGGGGTATAACACTCCACACGAGGCAGTATCGTTACCTCCTATTATCAAGCATTTATTTTACCCATCTTGATAAATTTATCGACGCATTTAAATCCCTATCGTGATGGCTATTGCACCCAACACAGTCCCATTCACGAATCTTTAAACTCCACTGTCCTTCTGGTTGAACTGAATGGTCGTATTTTACTCCACAACTTGAGCAAATCTTGCTTGAGGCGAACCATTTATCAGCTTTTACATACTCAATGCCATACTTCTCGCACTTGTATGATAAACATTGAAAGAAGAAGTTTAATTTTTGAAATGAAAATGCTTTCGATAGTTTTTTGTTTTTTAACAGGTTTGAGATAAGTAAGTCTTCCACAACAATCCTCATTGGTTTGGTTTTCACCAATTTAGCTGTTGCTTGATGGATATGGTTATTTCGGATATTCGTAATTTTCCTAGATAACCGAAGGTGCTCAGTTTTAGCTTTTTCATATCCGGCAGATTGAATTTTTACACCTTTTTTAAATCTCCTAGACATATCTCTTTGTGCTGACTTTTTCCTTTTCAAAAGTTTTTTAACCTTGGCATCTTTGTTTATATTTCGTTCTTTCATACCATTAGAAGCTACAAACAGCTCTTTTAAACCAACATCCACACCAATCGACTCATTGGTTAGTGCTTGTAATTCAAAGTCTTCTTGGAATCCTACACTAATCCACCAGTGACGACCATCAAAGGTAACTCTTGGATTTGATGGTTTTTTGTTTCTTGGTAGTTGTTGGCTTGTTTTCACTTCTCCAATGGACTGAATATCAACTACTTTCTTTCCTATAATCAGTCTTTCATAATTGGCATAAAATCCTTGGATTAAATCTTTTTTGGATTTATAAGAAGTGTGATAACCATTTTTGTACTTTTTGAACGAATGTTTTCTCGCCGTATCAAAATCTTTTGAAGCCTGTTTGGGCACTTGTGCATTAATGTCTTTTAACCACTCATATCTCTTTCGCTTCTTGATCTTTGTAAATCGTTTCTGTAAAGCTAACTGTGAAACAGATTTTCCAAATAGCTTATAGTATCTATCACTCATTCTTTTACAATAGTTATAAGCAAATCTTGCAGCACCAGCATGGTTTCTAAGCACTTTTTCTTGTTCAGGCGTTGGAATTAGTCTGACTTTCTTCGCCAATATCATCAGAATTTAACTCCTTTAATGAAAGATTTGTTCTTCTGAATAGTAGCGTGTTCCACCAGCATTCTCCTTAGATTACTCGGATGCAAACCTGTTAATTCTGATACTTGACTAACTCGTGAAAATTTCATTATTATTCTCACCTCATTGAACCAAACATAGCACATACGTTCGATACTTTCAATGAAGTTTGATAGATTCAATAAAATTTATCTTGTTCAACTAAGGGCGCAATTCCTTAGCCAGTTCTCTTATGAACTTCTCATGTTTTCACATGAGCGCAGACTATATGTTTATCTCTTTAGGGATAGAGGATTTTTCCACCACCATAGGCTTGTGGTGTACTCTCGTCAGTTATACGAGATAGTCGTTGAACGTTCATCTTATCCATTTTGACTTAGATGATTCGAGGCGGAAGACCCATTGTTCTAGTGTTTAGGATTTAACCTTGCACGATCTGATTGATTTTTTCTGCTTTCGCAACATTCACGCTCGCTATTTCTAGCCACGTTGTAGTTCAATCAGCTTTAGGGATTGCCCGCAGTTAACCCTCACTACTAGCCAATCACTTGACTAGCAGGGCTTACTGATATATTTAATTAACTTTGGTTATAATTGGTTAAATAAATCGTAACAGTTAGTTACCCTTTGTCGGTTCATCAAGCAATAATAAAGTCGGCTTTGATAATAACGTTGTACATAATGCGAGTAATTGTTGTTCCCCGCCGCTACAATCATGCGGATGACGTTCTTTAAGCGAATATAACCAAAACTGTTTTAGCATATTTTCTGCTATTTCTTTTCCTTGTTCTCCGTATAATTCACTTGCACGTTCATACACTTCTTCCCACACTGTATCAAATGTAAAATGATAGTATGGGTGCTGCGATACATATCCTATACTTTTAAATCGTTCTTTCGAATCAATTTTATGTATCACTTTTCCACTCCACTTTACTTTCCCTCTTCTAGCTTTTTGTAATCCTGCTAAAATCGTTAACAGTGTAGACTTCCCGGTTCCGTTTTTCCCAACTAGAGCTGTCCATTTTCCTTTTTCGATGTTCACTGTTAAATCTCGTAAAATAAGGGGACTATTTTTCTCATATTGAAAAGATATATGTTCTGCACTTAAGATCACTTCTTGCTTTTCACACTGTTCTACTTGCCCATCCCTATATGATATCGCTGAAAAATCATTCATTTTCATTTGCGCTTCTCGCACTGTAAACGGAATATCTTCTACATTCCACTCTAAAAACAATCTTGGAATTTGCGGGATAAATGGACGGAACTTTTCAACTTCCCACATGTTAGCTATAACCGTTTTAGGACTACCATCATAAACGATTCGGCCGTTATTCATACAAATAACGCGTGTTGCAAGTGGTATCACTTCATCCAGACGATGTTCACTTAAAACGATCGTAATTCCAAGTTCTTCATTAATACGTTTTAATAATCCTAAAAACTCTTTTGCAGCAATCGGATCTAGCTGCGCTGTCGGTTCATCCAGTAATAATAACTTCGGCTGCATGACTAATACTGCTGCTAAATTTACTAGTTGTTTTTGACCACCAGATAAAGTATGAACAGATTGATGTAACAAATCTTGAAATCCTAAAAAGCTAATGAGTTCCGCTATTCTTTTTTGAATAATATGTGATGGTAACCCGATATTTTCTAAAGAAAATGCTAATTCTTGAATCACTGTATCCATTACGAGCTGATTTTCTGGGTTTTGAAATACCATACCAATGTCTTGTGCAGATAATAAATCAGGTACTTCCTCTAATAAAACGTCATCATAAAATATCTCTCCTGAACGCGTGCCAATTGGCAGTAATTCCTTTTTAAAATGTTTTAATAAAGTTGTCTTCCCAGAACCTGAACCGCCAGCAAGTACTATAAATTCTCCTTTTTGAACAGAAAGAGAAATATGCTGTAACGCTTCTTCATTTTCATAAGCATATATAAATGATAAATTCTTTATTTCTGCATGCGCCACCATATCGATTCCCTTCCTTCCATCATAATTGGTAAACTAATAAACATCATAAATAGGAAAAACATCATTCCATCATATTGCTGGAACAGTATTGATTCCACTTTCGGATAGATAATCAATTTCCCTCCGCCATAATAACTAAATATAAATGAAGTTATTAATAGAAAAACTAAATAACTTAGCGTATACAAATCACGTCTTTCCATTCTATATCGAATATATGTCGTACGCTTCGTTACACCAAACCCACGAGCTTGCATAGAATCTGCCGTTTGAAGTGCATCTTCTAACGAACAAACTAATAACACTTGCAGTAATTTCATTCCATTTTTTATACGCTCAATGAGTGAACCTGAATCTAATTGCACACCTTTCGTTTTTTGGACGAGTGTAATTTTCTTTAACCGCCTAATAAACAAAGGAACAAACCTCACTGTAATCATCGTTAACAATGCTACTTTCGGTGAAATTCTTGAAAATAAATATAAAAATTTATGACTCGAAATAATATCGTTATAAGAAGCAAACGTAAACATAATCGCAACTAATAATAACCCCATAACAAGCCCAAACATAACTGCCTCAAGCTTAATCCGGCTATCTCCTAACCAAAATAACGTAGTCGCCCCTCTATGCGTTAATAAAGAATTAAATAAAATTACCATTAGAAAGAATACGATAGTACTTGGCAGCATGTTTCTTATTTTCTCGCCATTTCCTTGTACTATATTTAAGATTACTATTAGTATAATCGCTCCAATTAAAAAAAGAGGATGAAGACACATCATACATAGTATCATCACCCCAATATAATAGAAAAAATTAACAAAAGGATGTAAAGAAGAAAAGCTTATTTTCATAGTCCTTTACCGAAGATCCTTTCCTATTTTAATACAAACACCCACTCGATTGTATCGCCTGGTTTTACTTTAACTACACCAGCACTATAGTTTGGAAAAGCACCGTTCACACGATATTTCCAGCCACTAGTAGTAGTAATATCTTTCTCGTATAAATCATTAATACCTTTTACATAAATATCACCTTTAGAGCCCATTGCATCAACCTCTAGTCCTGTGCCCGTTAGCACACTGTAAACTGTGTCGCCTTCTTGTACATCAACCTTTTTCGCACCTAATAAGTATCCTTCATTTCCTTTTACTGAGATTGTTACTTGTTTCGCTTTAGGTTCTGGTGGTACTGGGTTTAGTGGTGGTACCGGTGGTGGCGGAGTTGGTACACTATTGTTCTCTTCTGGATTTTTCTTTTGCTCCTGCTTCGGTGTTTCTTTTGGCTGATTAACAACCTTTGCTTCTTCTTTTACTTCTGGTGCTTTCGGCTGCTGTGGTTTCTCTTCTTGTACTTTTTGTTGCTCTGGTTGTTTATTTGCAGCAGGCTGTTCCTTTGGTTTCTCTTCTTTCTTTACTTCAGGTTGTTCCTGCGCTTTTTCTTCTTTCAGTTTCTCTTCTACTTTTTGTTCTTGTTTATCTTTCTGCTCTTCTTGTGGTTTTTGTTCCGGTTCAGCTTGCTTCTCTTCCGGTTTCGGTACATCTTTTTGTTCTTCCTGTTTCGCTACTTCTTTTTGCTCTTCTTGCTTCGGTTCTGCCTTCTTCTCAGGTTTTACAGCCGTTTCTTCACATCCGGCTAATAATCCCAATGAAAGAACTAAAGAAATGAACCATTTCATCTTACTCATGCTGTCCCTCACCTTTCATATTAAAGTGAAACTTTAATGAGTGGAGATTTTGTTCATCCCCACTCATTATTAGCCCTCACTTTTATAATAAAATTAGGAGCAAATGATTGCTCCTAATTTTTGTTAAGCTGCTTTACGTCTCCATAATACATATGCAGAAGCGATACATAATACACCCATACCTACTTGTGTAGCTGCACTATGAGAAGATGCTCCTGTTTGTGGTAATTGATTCTTATTCTTGTTTGTTTCTTTATTAACTCGTTCGTTATCTACAACAACTTTTAGATTTTCATCTTTTGGTTGTTCTTGTAACTCTTCTTGTTGTTTCGGCTGTTCTACAACTTCTTTTTCTTCTACAGTTGTCTCTGGCTCTACAATTGGTTTCGTATCAATTTCATTCTCTACTACATTTGACCAATCATAAATCGATTTTCCAAGATCTTTAAACTGAAGTAAAGCTAAAAATGCTTGCTCTGTAGCCATTCCGCTACCTTTTTGATCACTTGGTAACCATTTAAACTCACCATTTGGAAGCTGGTATGACATTAAATTTTGTACTGCTTTATTAAGACGATCGTGATCTACATCTTTAACTAGCGATAGTCCAATAATTGCTTGTGCAGTACTATTAGAATTCTCTTGTCCATCAGCGGCAAAACCACCATTACCTAGCTGCTGCTTGTATAAATAATCAACAGCTTTTTGAATAGCTGGCTTTACATCTGCTTGATCTTGATAAGGAGCTAATGCTGCTAATACCATACTTGTTACATCAACGTTACTAGCACTTTCTTTACTACTTGAACTATCATATGTCCAGCCACCGTCTGTATGCTGCGCTTGTAAAAGTGCTTGTACTAAAGCAGCTCGATTCCATTTTGCTTCGGCCGGAATCTCATATTTCTTTGTATCTAATGCAAGTAATGTAAATGCGTATCCTGTAACGGAATTCACTTTATCTGATTCAAATAAATTTTGTACTAAATTTTGTCCCTCTACCTTTGTAGGATCAACATTCATTGCATTCATCATAATAATCGTTCTAGCTAAATCTGTTGCTGAAAAACGATTTAAACGCTTCTTAATCTTTTCAGCTACTGGCTTAACATAGTTTATTTTCGTTTCAAGCGGAACATTTACACCTGAACGAGCAAGTCCAATCGCAACCCAATCACTACCAATTCCATCTTGTAACATCTTTTCTGATGTTTTAGAAATCGCTTCGTTTAATTGTGCTGCTGGAATTTCAACTTTCTCTTCCTTTGGTTGTTCTGTTACTTTATCTTCTGGTTTACCATCTGGTTTTTCTGTTTTCGGTTCCTCTGGTTTACCATCTGGCTTTTCTGTTTTCGGTTCTTCTGGCTTACCATCTGGCTTTTCTGTTTTCGGTTCTTCTGGTTTACCATCTGGCTTTTCTGTTTTCGGTTCCTCTGGTTTACCATTTGGCTTTTCTGTTTTCGGTTCCTCTGGTTTTGGCTCTTCTACAGTTTTACAAGTGCCAAATTTATCTAACGTTTGTTGCAACGTTTGTTGACTCATATTGCTCCAGTCTGCAACGTAACGAAATGCAACAACATCCCCAGACTCTAATTTATAACTATCCGCCCCAACTTCTGCAGATTTATCATTTACATCATACAACCAACCGCTCGTTGCTCCGGCCATTAATCCATCGATGCCCTTTATATACGTTCCAAATGACATACTTTCAGATGTTACTTTGTCACCCATAACTTTTTGTAGCAAACTAAAAGCTGTTTCTCCATCTTCAATGGAAACTTCTTTCGGACATAACATAATTCCTTTTTGTGATTCACCAATAATTGCAAGTTTCGCTGTCTTTCCTTCAGCAAACGTAATATGTACTGTATTCGCAAAAGAAACAAATACAAGTGCCACTGCCATTAATGATGTAAGCAGCCATTTCTTTAACATTGCCATCCCAAAATTCCCTCCCTTTACTAACATTCACACAAAAAAAGACCCTTTAAGGGTATGCGGTTGACACTCTCTTTTTGTAAGTGTCGAACAAAAATGTACAACACCTCCTACCCGCATTATTCGCGGCTATATTTGTATAGGAAAAATAATTTCGTTTATGAACGCACCATTGTGATAACATTCACTTTTCTAGGCACAACTTACTTCCATTTAAGTTATCGTAAAACGATAAACCTATACATTCTGTTAATTTTAAATTTCTGTATTATTTTACTATTGACAAAGAATTTTGTCCATGCTTTATCGGATTTATTTTCTAAGAATAGTAACTTACTAACCTTTAACGATGCAAACTCTTTTCACTAATAATGACGCCATCTTCATCCGCATACACATATTCATTTGGCTTCCATTCTACTTGTCCAAATTGCAATGAAATACCACGCTCTCCTTTTCCTTCTTTTATACTTCTATTTGGCATCGTCCCTAACGCTAAAATACCAATATCTATATTCTTTAGTTCACTAGAATCACGAACATATCCATTCACAATAATCCCTGCTAGCTTTCTTTCCTCCGCAATAGCTGCCAAATTATCACCAAGTAACGCACAATTCGTAGACGCTCCGCCATCAACAACTAATACCGTTCCTTCTGGTAATGTTTGCAATCCTTCCTTCACTAGTACATTATCATCCTTCACTTTTACCGTTGCGATTTTCCCATAGAATTGTTTTTTCTTCCCGAAAGACCGAAAAGACTGGCGACATATTTGTAATTCCTTTTCAAATTCATCACATAGATCCGTAGTTTTCCACATCTCTTTCCCTCTTTTCTTTTCCTTTTATATTACATATTCTTGGATTTTTTTCGTTTCCCTGTCTAATGTTGCAACAATTTGTATGTGCAGAAAAAGGATAGAAAAACTATTGCCTTAAGAAGCCACCTTTATTATAATCTATTTCACAGATAAATTTCAGAATATTAAAAATTAACCAGGTGAAAAAGGAGGGGTTTTATGCAATTACAAACCGAGGTAAAAAAACAGCCGAGTAAACGAAAGTTTAAAATGCCTGACGCGTACGTACTACTATTTTTTATTGCTTTACTTTGTGCAATAGCTACATATTTCGTTCCTGCTGGAGAATTTAAAAGAGTCACAAACGGTACTGTTACAACGACAATACCAGGAAGTTATCATTCTGTTCCACAATCGCCGGTAGGGTTTGTTTCTTTTTTTACCGCTATTGAAAAAGGAATGACACTTGCTGCTCCTATCATCTTCTTAATTTTATTTACAGGTGGAGCCATTGCAATTCTTGAAAAAACAGGTGCTCTTGACGGTTTAATCTATCATGTAATTAACAAATTTCGGAATCAGCAATTACTTTTCATTTGCATTGTCGCCGCACTCTTTTCTATTCTCGGAACGACTGGTATTATCGTGAACTCAGTTATCGGCTTTATCCCCATCGGCATCATCGTTGCACGCACATTAAAATGGGACGCTATCGTCGGCGTAGCAATTATTTATTTAGGCACTTATGCTGGTTTTAATGCTACTATTTTATCTCCCTCACCTTTAGGCATTTCACAAAAAATCGCAGAACTCCCGATGTTTTCAGGAATTGGTTTACGTACGGCAATTTATATCTCTTTTTTAATTGCTACCATTTTGTATATTAATTGGTATGTAAAACGCTTAAAAAAATCGAATAAAGGAAGCATACTCGGAGATAACTGGTTTCCAAGTAATGCTCTTTCAAGTGAGAAAGAAACAGAGAAAACAGAAGTTCCTTGGACAATACGTCATAAATTAATTTTACTCGTTTCTGCTTTATCATTAATTGCATTTTTAATAGGCGCTTTTCGTCTACATTGGACGGACGCAGAAATGACCGCTACTTTTATATTCATAGCAATTACAGCGGGAATAATAGGTGGTATGAAAGCAAACGATATCACTTCTACTTTTCTAGCAGGCTGCCAAAATCTCATATACGGTGCTTTGATCGTCGGAATGGCTCGTTGTATTTCAGTCATTTTAGAACAAGGCAAATTACTTGATACAATCGTTAATCAACTCGCACAGTCTCTCGAAGGACATAGCCCTGTATTTGGCGTTCTCGGCATGTATGTAAGTAGTGCCGCATTACATTTCCTCATTTCATCCGGGACAGGAGAATCTGTTATTTTCATTCCGATATTAGCTCCATTAGCCGATTTCATGCATATTACACGCCAAGTTACAGTACAGGCTGTTATGCTTGGAGAAGGTGTAGTGAACTGCCTCAATCCAACTTCTGGTGTTTTAATGGGCGTTCTCGCAGCGAGCGGCATTTCTTATGGAAAATGGATTCGCTTCATGGCTCCACTTGCATTCATTTGGTTTATCATCGGACTTATTTTTCTTATTGTTGGTGTGAATATTGAATGGGGACCGTATTAAAAGACTCTTATTATACTTAACTTGATAAAATATCTATCCTATTCTCCAATCCTATAAAAATCACTTATTCTAGTATAGATATAAACAGGGATTGATCATAGTGATCAATCCCTTCTCTCAAAGCAAAATACCTTTAAATATTTTAATTCCAAATTTTATTTACCCATTCAGGATGATCAATAAAAGGATTGCGATTATGTTGATATTTTGTAAAAATCACTTCATTACGCTTTCGCTCTAAATCATCTACCGGGTCTTGTTCATTCCATTTTAGTAAAACGGATAGTTTACCCATGTATGGATCTTTATTGTTATTCACCTTTTCATTTAATTCTAAGTCTATTTCGCCGTTGTCTCCTTCATAACGAACAGCCATGTAAAATAGCATTCTAGCGATATCTCCTTTTACACTATCACGAGGTTCCCAAGAATCACTATCGTACTTACATTCTGTCGCTTCTGAATGATTCACACCACCATTATCAAAATCCAGATTTCCACGTGAGCTATTTACAGATACATCCGTCGCTCTTAAATGATGCAAATCTGTCCCAGCTCCTGCAGTCGTTCCAAAATCACCGTGAGATTTTGCCCAAACATGCTCTCGGTTCCAATTATCAACTCCTGAACCATTCGTAAGTTTCCCTTGCGAACGCCCAGTATATAAGAGTAGCACATTGTTTTTATTATTTGGATCTTCATCAGTATCTCTTAATGCTTCCCAAACCGCACTGTATGATATCTTTGTATGATCATCAATAATATTATGAAGTTCCTTCTTTAATTCTAAACCCATTTTTCCTATTGCATTATTATAATATGTATCGTCATAGCTTTTTACAATAATCTCTTGTGGTGATGCAGAAGCTACTTCACCGTGTATGATATCTGTGAATGATAAAGATGCAGTACCTAAAATAAAAAATGAAGATAGTGTAACCATAGCAAGCCTTGTATTTCTAAACTTCATATACCCATTTCCCCTTTAAAATATAATTTGAAGCTATTAACTAAAAAATGCTTTCTAGCCCCCAAAAACTTTTAGAAAGCCATACCCATCCTTTTCTATTTATTTAATACAAAACTCTATTGAGTCTGTATTATTTCCACACTTTTTGTTTATCTACTTTTCACAAGGAATATCCTTCTCTAGTAAAGATTATTAAATTATTCTTTACAATTAAAAAGTAGTTTAATGTTAACTTATAAATTTCAATTTTTTTATGCAATTATGCATATTTGATAAATCGTTCGACTTTTCTTTTTTCTATAACTGTCTTTATTTTTTGTGTAAAACCCTTCTTCCTCTGTAGAATAAGTACAAAAATAGATTGGATACCATGTAAGGCACCAATCTATTTTAATTAAAGATACTTTGGTAACTCTGAGTTCACAACACATTGTGCAGTAATGATAACATTTTTATATTGAGACAGAACTACTACTATTTATTTGGTATCGAATCTATATACTTTTTAACTACTTCATATACATATTCTTGATTTGCCGCCGCTGTGTTTGGGTTGTATTTTCCGCCGTTTGTTTTATTGTTAGATAATACGCGAATCCCTAAAAATGGTACGTCATAAGCTTTTGCGATTTGCGCTGCTGCTGCACCTTCCATTTCTTCTACAGATGTACCGTATTTTGTATGGAACCATTTAATTCTATCAACTTCATTATTCCAAACGTCTGCTGAACCTATAGTACCTTCCACCACTTTACCTTTTGTATATTTATCTTTCACTGCATTAGCTGCTGCAAGTAAATCCTTATCTCCCTCATAGTATCGAATTTTCTCAGCATTGGGATCTTCTCCTGCACTTCCTTCAGAAGCCATTAAGTCCATAGATATCCATTTTGCCGGTTCAATCCCTTGGTTCTCATCCATATTTGTTGTTTTTAATGATCCTATATTCGCGACTTGTTTTCCTAAAACAATATCAAATACGTTTAAATTAGGATCATGTCCACCTGATGTTCCTTGGTTAATAATCGCTATAGGCTTATATTTTTCAATAGCCACTGCTGTAGCGGCTGCTGTATTTTCCATTCCTTTACCTGTTTTCGCAACGATTACAGGATAATTGTCTACAGTTCCTTTATAAAATACGAAACTCCCAGATTTTTCTTCTTTCACATTTTTTAACCTTTTTGCAAATTTTTCAGCTTCTATTGGCATTGGACCTTGAATTAAGATAGGGTTTTGAGTGCTTTTTGCCTCTGCTGCTTGTTTTGGACTAGCATTACATCCTGCAAGTATTGAGAATGATAATGCAACAGTAGTTACTAGGGCAGCACATTTTTTCAACGTATTCTTCTTCATAAATAATCTCCTCTTTCTCTTGTTGTTTTCTATACTCGATGTTTTGGTCCAAAGAAAAAAGCTCTAGAAATTGTAGAAGAATCTCTACTTTCTAGAACTACGGTAGTCAAAGTTAATTAAGCAAAAGATGAGGCCATTGCTAAATTATAGAACGGTAGCGCTCAATACAGAAAGCGACCGAATACTTTAACCCGTAGTCCAGTTCTTTCATTGGGAACTAGGTAGAAACGCTCGGACCATATTACCGAGTATATACGAGTGATGTTATTTAAAATTATTATATTGGTAATATAACAAACTTTTAGTGTATACGCAATCTAAAAGTGAACATTTTTAATAAAAATAATAAAAACGTTCGTTTTTACAACTTAAATAGTTAGGATTTATCATTCTTAAATGGATAACGGCGCTAAAAAACTCACAACCTATATACTAAACTAGATTAACCTACAACAACCGATCTTTTACAGACAATTACTCCACCTTTTCAGCGTTTGAGGCATTTACTACTACATAATTCGGTATTGTCGCAACGAGTTGTATTAAATGTTGATACATACTAATTTGCATCATTTCATTCGCCTTTTCAGCATTTCCAAGCATTTGATACGCCTGCGCAATTATATCTTCCTCTGGAAAGTTAGGACGTATCGTTTCGCCAAGTAATTGAAGCACCTCATTTGGTCTATTGAGTATAAGATAGCAAGTTGCTTTAAACGATACCGCCTCTTTCACAAGAGAAACATCTTCACTTTCTCCCTGCACTCGGCTAAAGAGATACATTGCCTCTTCTAAAATTTCAATTCTTCTATCCATATCCTCTGTTAACATGTGGTGATTAATAAAAAGTAGCCCCATTTGAATTAATAATGGAAAACAAGAATAATATTTTTTTGTCACTTCCCTGCAATCCATCATTACTTCATCAAACGGTTCTTCACTAAAAGCTTCCGCTAGTCTATGATATAAATTTTTAATATCTTCCTGTTCCATTTGCAGTGTATAACAGATTAATTCATCTATACTTATGTTAAAGTACGATGCTAACAGTGGCACAAATGTAATATCCGGATAACTCTGCCCAGTCTCCCATTTGGAAACAGATGCTTTCGTAATACCGATATACGCCGCTAACTCTTCCTATGTAATTCCTTTTTCTTTTCTCTTATCCGCAATGATTTTATGAATATGAATTTCTCTCACTGTATCACCTCATACTTTTATTATATGTACTTTATTTCACACAAAATATAGATTTCAAGTCGACTTTCGTTAACAAAATCAACTGTTAGGAAACATCTCTCTAAAATAAAAGAAGCTCCAAATTTTATTATATTTAGGTCATAGATATTAAACTTAATAAAATCAAAGGCAGGAACATATTTGATATGTTCCTGCCTTTTTATTGTGGGGTACCGATACATAGCCATCTAGCTAAGATTTTGAAGTGCTTCAAAATCAAAAATTTCATCTCACCACAGTTTTCTATGAGAATCCAGTGAACAGCTTATTTACATAATTTTCGTTATTGGAAGTCAAAATGTTACGTTACAAAGATTACAATAGGGGGCAAAATTCCCTCTCCTAATTTTCCTACCGCATTTTGGACAAGTTACCACTCGACTTTCACTTGTTTGAAGTTCTATCTTACTTATTGCTATTACTCGTAAGGCAGCCATCCCTCCTATTAGAAGAAGCGTAATGAGCATTTCCATTTTTCTTGTTCTCCTTTCTTTCATTACAGTTACCTCTAATTATTTTCTAAGAGGTTTTGTGATTTTACATTTTTCCGATGCTTACGCAGATGTAACGAACCCACCAATAAATTGCTTAGACTTAATGCTATGAGTACCCATGTAATTGCTTTTCTTATACCTTCTACATATTGTCCATACGCAACTTATCCAGAAGCCACGGCTAGCATGAAACATGAAATACTCATCCATAAATGATTGACCTGTCTTTTCATGATGAAATCTCCACCTTTTTTCCTTATTGTACCATTTCAAAAAAAGTGATGTGCGGTGTTTTTTGGATTGTATATTCCATACAAGTATAGTTAACATAACGTTTCATTATCGGTAGCAAGGAAAAAGAAGAACCCTGCTCTCACAAGGGAACCTTCCTTTTTAGTTCTATGAATCTATACATTTTTTTATACATTCCTATCCTGGCACGGTTTTAGGGTTCATGTTTGTTACTAGATTAGCCAAAAAACTGTATAAAATCTTGCATGCTCTTAGCGTGGGGGTTTTCCAAAATACTGGCATCCCCCAATATGTGCTTTCTTATGGGTATTTCTTGAACCCTCATTAAAACACTTTCCCGTCCTTTGTCTATCTTTAAAAGTAACTCTGCTTGTTTATTTAAAGTCCTTGCAACGAGGCATTGTACTCCTCCTAAAGCCAAACAAATGATTAAAATTACACATCCATATTATACTAATTAAACTAAAAATTCATTCTCTTTTCATTTCATTTCATTCATTATATAAATAAAAAAGGATAATCCGCCCTCATAATGGACTAATTATCCTATAAATCTTTATCTAAATTTAATAAAATTAGAACTTCTTTTCCTATGTATACTTATTTCGTTATTTCACCAAACTGCGCTCTCGTCACTTTCGCCAAGTCATCAACTTTAAGCTCAATTTGCACTCCAATTTTCCCGCCACTTACAATGATTGTTTCAAGTGATTGGGCACTTTCATCAATACATGTAGAAAATAATTTCTTCATTCCTACTGGTGAACAACCGCCGCGAATATACCCTGAAACTTTCGTAATATCTTTAACAGGAATCATTTCTATCTTCTTTTCACCGACCGCCTTTGCGGCTGCTTTTAAATTTAGTTCCTCATCTACTGGGATAATGAACACATGATAATCCTTACTATTCCCTTGAGCGACAAGTGTTTTATATACTTCTCTCACTTCTCGTCCAATTTTCTCTGCTACGGATACTCCATCAATTTTCCCATCGTCCGGATCATATGACATCATCGAATATTCAATTTTTTCTTTATCTAATATTCGCATCGCATTAGTTTTATCTTTTTTCATAGCGGTCTCCTTAAAAAGTTATTTCATATTATTAAGTTTTCTTTTATTATACACTCTTTTCAATTTCTCCTACATAACTTCACGTATTCTTCAAAACTGAAAATATTGATATTTCCAAATTCATCTGATATAATTTGGAAAAACTTATGTTAAGGAGAGATTTTTAATGCGAACTTTTAATACTTCTTTCCAACTTCATCATCATACGTAACGCCGTGTATCCGAAGAAAAATTTTTCTTCGTGGGTACAGGGCTTTTCCTGTTGACCACGAAGCGTTCATAAAGCTATGTGGGTATTTTTATACCTGCATAGCTTTTTTTAATTTAAAAGAGGAGTGATTATGGTGGAAATGAAAAATGTAAAAGGGACAAAAGATTATTTACCAGAGGAACAAGTACTACGAAATAAAATTAAAAGAGCTTGTGAAGATACGTTTGAACGTTATGGCTGTAAACCGTTAGAGACACCAACGTTAAATATGTATGAGCTTATGTCTTACAAGTACGGTGGTGGCGATGAAATTTTAAAAGAAATATATACACTTAAGGATCAAGGAAAACGCGAGCTTGCCTTACGTTACGATTTAACAATTCCATTCGCTAAAGTCGTGGCGATGAATCCGAACATCCGCCTACCCTTTAAACGCTATGAAATTGGGAAAGTATTTCGAGATGGGCCAATTAAACAAGGAAGATTCCGTGAGTTCATTCAATGTGACGTTGATATAGTCGGTGTAGAATCAGTCATGGCGGAAGCTGAACTCATGAGCATGGCGTTTGAATTATTCCGAACGTTAAACTTAGAAGTAACGATTCAATATAATAATCGAAAATTATTAAATGGTATTCTTCAGGCGATTAACATGCCTACTGAACTAACGAGTGACGTAATCTTATCATTGGATAAAATCGAAAAGATTGGAATTGATGGTGTACGAAAAGATGTATTGGAGCGCGGGATTACTGTAGAAATGGCCGATACAATATGTAATACTGTTTTATCTTGCCTAAAGCTCCCTATAGCCGACTTTAAAGACACTTTCAATAATACACTTGTCACCGATGGAGTAGAGGAACTACAACAACTACAGCAATACTTACTCGCTCTCGGAATAAATGAAAATACGATATTCAATCCGTTTTTAGCAAGAGGACTCACAATGTATACAGGCACTGTGTATGAAATCTTTCTAAAAGATGGCACGATTACATCTAGTATCGGTAGCGGTGGTCGATACGATAATATTATCGGAGCATTCCGTGGTGATAATATGAACTATCCAACAGTCGGTATTTCATTCGGATTAGATGTCATTTATACAGCTCTATCACAGAAAGAAACCATATCATCTACAGCAGATCTTTTTATCATTCCACTCGGGACAGAATTACAATGTTTACAAATCGCCCAGCAATTGCGTTCTACTACTTCCTTAAAAATCGAACTTGAACTAACTGGACGTAAATTGAAACGTGCCCTTAATTATGCAAATAAAGAAAATATCCCGTATGTGCTAATAATTGGTGAAGAGGAACTATCTACAGAAACAGTTGTATTGCGTAATATGAAGGAAGGTACTGAAGTGAAGATTCCCCTCTCTTCCTTGGAAAATAACACATTTAATAACTATATATAATAAGCGCCACCCTCATTTGGGTGGTTTTTCTAGTGCATAAATAAAGAGTCATTCAGTTTACATAATATAATTATTGATTTCTATAAATGTGATTTTCAACCATATAAAAAAGAGGGCAGATATGCATCTCCCTCTTTTGTCTAACTCTTTTATTATTATTCTTGTTCTTGCTCGTCCATAATCTTCTCGAACGCTGCAGATACTTTTTCAAATTCCTCGTCATTCTCTATGTATGAGAATTCATTATCTTCTTCTACTTTTAAAAAGAAGATATCAATGTCTTCCTCAGTTTCTGTTTGAATGTCTTCTACAAAGGCAACCGCAATGTATTCTGCACCTTCGACATCCATCGCTCCAAGCACTTCAACTTCCTGTTCTTCATTATTCTCATCGGTAAGACTAAAAATTTTGCCTACTTCAATTGCTTCCATATTCATTCTCCTCCTATCATACTCTAAAAAATAAAACGTTCAAATTGCACACTTACTAACATATCTTTCCATAAAAAAGTTGAATTCATACAGAAAGAACAACAAATTCTTGCTGATTCAGCAAAAGTATTCAACTATAAGGATATCATTTATGAATAGGAATGAACATATTTTAAATGAGATAATTGGATTAATTAATTTAAAATCCTTCTTTAGATTTCCGAAAGACCTCCATGTTCCATAATGATTCTTTCATATAGGCAGCTGGAATGCCACCTTTCAATCTGTAAGTAAATACTAAAATAGCACCTCCTATCCTGATTCCTTTCCGTACGTTTTTAGGATGAGAGATAAATCCTTCTATATAAACTAAAGAGACTTATGCAGCAATTCCAATACATCTTTCATCGCAAAAGGACCGTCTTTTTTTACATGCTCAGCGAATTCCGAAACGAGACGTAACGTTTTCACACTTTCGATTGGATGCTCTCCTGACGCACTTTCAGCAGAAAGCATAACAGCATTCGTTCCGTCCAGTACAGCTTGAAATACATCTGTCACCTCAGCTCTTGTAGGAATAGAATGATCTACCATAGATTGAAGCATTTGTGTCGCTGTAATGACATATGTATTCGTTCGATTGCACTCACGAATCATCATTTTTTGTAACAGTGGAATAAATTGATACGGCAATTCCACACCTAAATCTCCCCTTGCGATCATAATGCCATCCGCTTCTTTGCATATGTCTTGAAAATTCTCGATTGCTTCCATCGTTTCTATTTTTGCAATTAAATTTGGGGAAGTTTCTTTATGTTCATGTATAAAACTTCGTATTTCCTTTATATGACTAGGTTTTCGAACGAAAGAACACGCAATAAAATCAACTTCCTCTTCTAGAAGAAATTGAATATCTTTTTTATCTTTCTCCGTAATAGCTGGCAAACTAACAATTGCGCCTGGTAAGTTCACCCCTTTATGAGAGGAAATATTGCCACCTGTTTTTATTCTCGTTTCTATTTTTTCCGAACTTATCTTTTCAACGATTAACTCAACTTCTCCATCATTAATAAGAATTCTACTTCCCACTTTCACGTCATTCGCGATCCCTACATAATCAACACTTGCTCCTTCTTTATTCCCTTGCACTGGATTGGTATGTAAAGTAAATAACTCCCCTGCTTCAAGTGTAATTTGTTCCTCTTTCATTTCACCCAATCTTATTTTAGGACCTTGTACATCCCCTAGAATTTTAATAGAATCGTCTAACGATTTTACTAAACGAATGATGTCTTTATGACTTTCATGCGTACCATGTGATAAATTTAACCGAACAATTTTCATACCATTGTTTATTAACTGAGCTAACGTTTCTTCATTATTACTCGCTGGCCCAATTGTACAAACTCGATCAATTGTCATGTCCCCACCATCCTTTTTTAAATGTTTCCCATAAAATAAAGAGAAGATTCTTTTTATAGGAAAGACCGTGTAACTAAGGGTGCAAAGAGGTTTTATATGAAGAGAATATTTTGCTGAAGAAATAGCTTGAATTTAACTTTTTGTGCCCAACATTTTGACTCAATCGTTATTGTTAGTTTCGTTGCAATGGGGTACTACTAATAATAAATCTTGTTTACATACGAACGTTAGATTGGGATATCGAAAACGACCTATGGAGGAACCACAATGACTACTCTTCGAAAAAAAATAATGGGACTAACATTAGCGGGAACGGTAGCACTATTTACATTAGCAACAGGAATCATAATGAACGATAACGAGGTAAAAGCTGAGGTAAAAAAAGCAGGAAAGCAACCTAAAAATGTGATTTTTATGGTTATAGATGGGACAAGTTCTTCTGCTACAACATTAGCCCGGTGGTATAAAGGTTCACCTCTTGCACTAGATCAAATTGTATCCGGAGGTGTTCGTACATACTCAGCAGAATCGGCTATTACGGACTCTGCACCAGCAGCCACAGCTTTAGCGACAGGAAATAAATCAAATTCAGGCTACGTGGGCGTATTACCTTCTGTTGTGAATTCACCTGGCTTAGAACCAGTGAAAGAAGAATGCAAGTTTCGTCCAGTTGCCAACGTCTTAGAAGGCGCAAAACGTTCCGGCCGCGCGACAGGAATCATTGCTACATCAGAAATTCAACATGCTACTCCGGCTAGTTTCTCTGCCCACCACGTTAACCGTAAAGATTTCGAAGTACTTGGTGAACAGCAAGTGTATCAAAATATAGAAGTTGTATTAGGTGGTGGAAAAGCAGCACTTCAGCCTACGACAAGCAACGGAATTCGTAAAGACAACGAAGATTTAGTAAAAGTAATTCGAGGAAAAGGGTACGACTTTGTCGAAACAAAAGATGCGTTATTAAACTCCAAATCAAATAAAATCTGGGGTTCTTTCTCTAATACTGCCCTTGCGTTCGATATGGATCGTAAAGCAAACCATCTAAAGCAACCAACTCTTTCCCAGATGACGAGAAAAGCAATTCAAGCATTATCAAAAGATAAAGATGGTTTTTTCTTATTCGTAGAAGGTAGTAAGGCAGATTGGGCAGCACATGCAAATGACCCAATCGGGATGATTAGCGATGTATTGGCATTTGATGATGCAGTTACAGAAGCATTAGAATTTGCGAAGAAAGACGGTAACACTATGGTCATTGCTTTAGCGGATCATGGTAATAGCGGTATTTCCATTGGTAACAGTAATACAACAAAAGGATATGATACCACACCAGTATCAGCTTACATTGCCCCACTGAAAAAGGCAAAAATGACACTTGAAGGTGCTACAAATAAACTAAAAGATGATTTATCTAATATAAAAGAGATCGCTGCTCTTTACGGTTTAGACGACCTAACTGATAATGAAAGAGAAAAGTTAAACGCTGCACAAAAGAAAACTGATGTAGGTCCAATCCTTACTAAATTATTGGCCAACCGGGCGAACATCGGTTTTACAACTGGTGGTCATACGGGTGAAGATGTATTCTTATACTCTTACGGTCCTCAAAAGCCATACGGTTTAGTCCAAAATACAGACATTGCGAAAATAATGGCCAAAGCAATGGGCTTTCAATTAGGAGAATTATCTAAAAAATTATTCTTAGATGCTGAAACATCCTTTAAACAAATTGGTGCAACTGTAACGATTGACAAAAAAGATGTACGAAACCCGGTGCTTGTAGTAAAACGCAATAATACGGAGGCCAAATTGTTTGTTAATAAAAACATTATCTATATTGGTGGGAAAGATTATGAATTAGGAGGCATCGTTGTAGAAAGCAACGGGAAATTCTATGTACCTGAAAAAGCACTTCAACTATTCACAAAGCATTCTCGCTAAATTTAAAAACAGACATAAAAAAACGCTATCCTTTCTATAGAAAGGGTAGCGTTTTTTTCGTTATATAGATACAAATTTATCTTATTAAATCCATTCAACAATAGTATCCATAGTTTGTCTTGTTTTATTAAATTTTGGTTCTCCTTTACGGTATCCGAATGCAACCATAACTGACACCTCAAGATTATCATCTTTTAAAATCCCTTCTTGACGAAGTAAAGAATCTACTTTTTCTTTATCGAATCCTTCCATTGGACAAGAATCAATACCGATTTGAGCTGCACTAGTCATCATATTAGCTAAAGCAATATAAGATTGCTTTGATGACCAATCAAATACAGCTCGTTCGGAGTCTAACAATTTAAAATCCGATTCTTGGAATTTTTTGAAGAATTCATATCTCATCTGTTGAGCTTCTTCAGGCAATCCAATAATATCTTTCATCATGTGCTGAATATACTCTGCATCATAGTGCATATCTTTGATGTTTCTTGAAAGAACAATGACAAAATGACTTGCTGTTGAAAGTTGCCCACCTGCTCCCCATGAATATGGTAATAGTTTTTCTCTTAATTCTTTATTTTGTACCACAATAAATTTCCAAGGCTCATATCCAAAAGAAGAAGGAGATAATCTTCCTGTTTCTAAAATAAATTTAAAATCATCTTCTGAAATTTTCTTCATAGGGTCAAACTCTTTACATGCATGTCTAAAGTTAAAAGCCTCAATAATTTTTTGTTTTGTATTTTGTTTTGTGTTAGTCATAAAAGATCCCCTTTTCATTAAATTATTATTTAACCAAATTATATTTTTAAAGTAACAATGATACAAGTACGCACATTTATGTGCTATAGTATCAAAAAAGATACTATTGTTAAGGGAGAGTCTTTTTATGATTAGTTCAAAAGAAGATGATGTAAATTATCCATTTTTAAATAAATATTCTTGTCCAGTAGAAGCTATCGTCGAGGTTATTGGTGGAAAGTGGAAAGGTGTTATTCTTTATCATTTATTAGATGGTAAGAAACGATTTAATGAATTAAAAAGATTAAAACCTAATATCACCCAAAGAATGTTAACACTTCAACTTAGAGAACTTGAAGCAGATGGCATCGTACATCGGGAGGTATATCGTGAAGTGCCCCCTAAAGTAGAATATTCGTTAACTGAACTTGGCGAGTCATTACGTCCAATTATCCTTTTAATGATGGAATGGGCGACTAATAATATGGAGCAGGTTTTGGAAAGTAGAAATAACACTAAATAGTTTTTAAAACCTGTAATTAGCCATTACAAACACCTCAAAAAAGATTGCCTCTTAGGATACTGGCAATCTTTTTTGAGTAAAAGGATTATTTTATTTAACTTTTTGTCAATATGTTGCGTTATTTGTAAATTATTGCTTACTTTTGTAAAACACAATATTTATCTATTAATTTATTCATCTTAATTGGTTATTATGTATTTGAGAGCAAATCTCAATTAAAAACCATAAGGAGTGTTTATCTTGAAAAAATTCTTAGCTATCCCTGTAATTGCTGCATCTCTTATCGGCTTAGGTCAAAATTCAACATTCGCGGCAACCGAAGAAACAAAGGTAAGTCCTGCAAGTACTGAGTCTAATCAAGTGCAACTTCCACCAGTTCAATATGCTTTAGAGGCTAATGAAGAGTTCGCTTTTTACGGTTCAGGAATTTACAAATTTCACCATGAAGGCGGGAAGGATCTAAGAGTTTTTCTTAAAAATATTGGTAATGAAACTTTCAGTTATGATTTATATAATTCTAAAGGTGGATGGTTATCAAACGGAAAGTTAACACCTGGACAACAAACTATTAATGAATTTAGTACTGAGTGGTCTGATTGGCTTCCTAATGGTAAATACCAGATTGTATTTAAAAATAACAGTGGTGCATTTTCTAAAGTCAAAATTGCTGCAAGAGCACTAGACGAGTTTGAAAAATAGTACTTTTGGAATAATATTACCGATTGGAGCAGTTAGCTTTTGCTAGCTGCTCTTTTATTCTTTTCGTATTGTTGCTGCCATAAAGTATGGAGGACCATTCTTTCCATATTTCATTACCTCGTCAATATCCTGCAATTGTTGGATACCTTCCTCATCGTTACGATCACCAGGAATAATAATTGATGTGCAATATAATGGTGTAACTGACTCCTCATCATATGGCGACTCTTCAGCGAGATAAAACTGAGCTACCATTGAAAGTTCTTCTCTTTTACAGATTTCAAGAATCTGCTGCATTAACGGTGCAATTTCCTCATCATAAATTTTCTCTTTATCGTACATATCAATCCATTCCCCTTTTCTACAAAATAAAATTTTTGTAGAAAATAATGAACTTTAAAAACTACTAAATTGCAAATATAAATACAAGGGAGCGTTTTATATGACTTCCTATCAAAAAATATCTTTAATAGTTATCACTCTTTTTTATCATTGTGATGTTCCTTTTAAATGAAGTCTTTATTTCTTAACCCCCAACGAGAATGTACAACAAACTAAAAAGGCCTACTCACACGAGTAGGCTTTTGAAACTATGAAAGCTTCGTTAATAATTGATTTAAATCTTTTTTCGTTTTCGTCGTTAATGACTTCATTTTGTTAATATCGATCTTTTCTTTCTCCGCTCCTACAATTAACGGATACATACTTTGGCCAATTGTTTTATATTCAGTCGGATGCGATGCTTCTAACTCTTTTTCAATTACATCCCACTTCTCATTAATTTGTTTTCCAAGTTTATTAACTGTTTCTAATTTAGGATTTGCAGCTAATTGCTTGTCTAAGCTTTCAATTAATGTAACGACTTCTTTTACATTTGTTTTCACAGCTACGCTTTTCTTCGGATCTTTCGTTGTTTTTCCGTTGTTGTTTGTACTTGTACTTTGATCTGTTGTCTTTCCGTTATTGTTTGTACTTGTGCTTTGATCTGTTGTTTTCCCGCTAGTAGTTTGATCATTCGTTTTTCCTGTTGTTTCTTTTTCTTTTGTTGTTTTTCCGTTACTTTCTGTTCCTGATGATTCCTGTGTATTTTTTGCATCCTTATCTGTTTTTTCATTCGAAGAAGTATTTGTGTCTTTTTCAGTATCTTTCGTTGTTTTTGACGCTTCATCTGCACTTGTCGTTTTTGATTGCTCTTCATTTTGCGCTGTTGCTGGATCCTTCTTCGCTTCATCTTTATCTGTGAAGGTACTACAAGCTGCCATTGAAAGCATTGTACCAATTGCTACTGATGCGATAGCGACCTTTTTCATTTTCATAAAAATCCCCCTATGTTTACAATTTTATCCTTCTCTTTACGATTCTATTTCCCCTTAAAAAATCCCTTTTCATACGAATCACCATCTTTCCGACAGTAATCTTCATAATAATACGTACAAAAAACGATAAATTCATTTTAATATTCGAGTTTTTTCTACTACATTTTCCTCCTCTGTAGCAAAAGAAAAAGAGTATGTTGTCACATGAAGATTTACAATCTACAAATGACAACATACTCCCCTATCAATTTTTTATCTTTCTTGACATTTTATTTATACAAAAAACAAAATAATTACTAATTTTTTTATTTCTCAACAATTGTTAACATAATATTTTTATGAATAACCACCGTTCGAATGAATGACTTGCCCAGTAACCCACTTCGCTTCTTCACTTACTAAAAAAGCAATTAAGCGTGCCGCATCCACCGGTTCTCCAACTCTTCCTTGCGGGAATTTCCATACTAAATGATGCTGTAATTCCTCTGTAATCCATCCTGTATTCGTTGGTCCTGGATCAACAGCATTGACTGTAATCCCCTTCTCCATAGCTACTGGTGCAACTGACTTAGTAAATGCTTCTATTGCTCCTTTCGTTGCTACGTATGCTAGTTCATCTGGCATCGGACCTAATGACTGCCCAGAAGTAAGATTTATAATACTTCCACTCGTTTTAAGTGAAAAATGTTTAATAAATAATGAACTTAATAGCATAGGAGCACGAACATTAACCGTATAATGTTTATCTAGCTGTTCTACATCTAACTCTTCAATTTTCGTAGGAGTAGAATACGCCGCATTATTAATAAGAATAGATGGATCCCCTAAACGTTCTGATACCATATACAATACACGATTAGGCGAATAAGACTGCGATAAGTTTATTTCTGCCATTTCACATCGAACGCCGTAACTTTCAATTTCCTTTTTCAACAAAAAGGGCTCTTGATCATTCATTCCCCATGGCATCGCTTTATCATACCGAGGCCAATACGTGAAAAAAATGTCTATCCCATTTTGAGCAAGCACCTTGCATACAGCTGCACCAATTCCATTCAGACGAGTTGCCCCTGTTACAATTGCTATTTTCTTCACCTTTTCTCCTCCATCTATGGATAAATCCCCTGCACGAATACAGAGGATCTACCTTTTTAATTAATATTTGACAATATACGCTCAGCGCCTAATTTTAAAATTTTAATAAAGATATAATTTACAATCGTAAACATTACAAATAAAACGATAAACATAATCCAAAGTCCTACTTGAAGGAAGAAGTATAATACACTTACACCCGCTACAATAACTAAAGCTATTAAAATATTAGCTAAAAAATTCCACAAAGTTGTATATCGACTTTTAAATAATTTCTGTTCTGTATCCCAATGAATATCTGCAGTTTGTGCATCCCAGCGTGTACCGATTAAATTAATTAACAATAAACCGTTCGCACTTAGTAAGAACCAAAGTATCATGAAGACTGGCGAAATACCTGCTACAAATGCCATTGTAATACCGAATACTCCTAAAATGATTACATTAATTAACCAGGCCGTTATCGCTTTCGCAAAAAAGATATCCGAAGCCTTTACTGGTAAGTAGCGATTAACAAACCAAGAGCTTCCATCTCGTGAGAATGACGTTGTTGCAATAACGTTACTCCCCATTAAAAATAAGGATGCACAAAGGCCAACACCAATTGCGAAACCTGCTGATTCTGGATTATCAATATACCCTGTAATCCATTTTAAATTTCCATCTTGTACAAACAAAACAAAGAACAGCATAATTGGCATAACGAAAGTTTGCACAATACAATTTAAGAAAAATTGTGGTGTACGGAATAACGTTTTAAATTCTTTTTTCACATATGCTTTTAAATGAGAACTTTGTACTGTTGATTTCTGTAAACCTTCTGGTGAAATTACCTCTTTCTTTGCTGTACTCGTTGAAAGTCCAATAACCCCTTTTAAATATGTACGCTCTGCAATGTAATAAAACAAACCGAAAAATGCGATAGAAATAAGAATGTATATTAGTACGTATAATATTCCCTTCCACGATGCATTTTCTACTAATCCCATTGCACCAAAATATGTAGTCGGAAAATAATTTGTCATTTGTATGAAAAGGGAGGATTGATTATTTGTAAGATAATTCGCAACTGAATCTCCAGCTCCAGATACTGCACTTTTATTTCTCCATTGCATAAATACATTGATTCCGACGATAAATAGTATACTTACGATTCCAATAAATATACTTCCTCGATCTTTATTTTTCGCTATATTCGTATACCTCATAATAATTGTCATAATTAACGAAGCTAAAACTAGCGGAATGATCGGGAAGAATAAGTAAATGACAATCATATAAATGTAATATGTAATGAAAGCACCACTCTTTAAACCGTAAGTAATAAAGATAGGCAATAAAATAAACGAGCTCATTACGTATTGTGTAATTAACACTGTAAAGAACTTTGCCGAAATAATTTGCGCTGGTTTTAATGGTAACGGTAGCAACATTTCAACATCATTACTATAGTAAAACACTGTTAAAATGTTCATAATACTCATCAAAAATACCCATATACTAGCAACTGCTAATCCCATCGCAATAACAATTCCTGGATCCTGTCCGAGGTGTATCATTCCTTCATATATTCCATGGGTCATCGAACCGAATATTAAAAAACCTACAAATAAAATGGCTGCAAATGAAAATAAATACGCCCACCTTTTCTTTTTATCTGTTATGAAATCTGCATAATTTAATTTCAATAATACTTTCGTTAACGTCCAAATTTTACTCATTTCCCGTCATCTCCAAGAACATTTTTTCAAGTGATTCATTGGATTCAAAATGGTCTCTCATTTCATTTAAATTCCCTTTAAACTGAAGATTTCCCTTATTAATAATCGCGACGCGGTCACATATTTTTTCAGCTACTTCTAATACGTGTGTCGAGAAAAATACAATCTTCCCTTTATCTGCATGTTCTCTCATCATTTCTTTTAAAATATATGCAGATTTCGGATCAAGACCTGTTAACGGTTCATCTAAAATCCACACATCTGGTTCATGTACGAGCACACCGATAATAACAATCTTTTGTCTCATACCGTGTGAATAACTTTGAATTTGATCAGATAAAGCATTGTACAGATCAAACTTCTTCGCTAATGACTCTATTCGTTCTTGTCTTACTTCCTTCGGTACTTCATACATATCAGCCATAAAGTTTAAATATTCAATCCCTTTTAATCGTAAAAACATATCCGGGCTATCTGGAACATAGCCAAATGTTTTCTTCGCCTCCATCGGATTTTTCATAATATCTTTACCGTTGATTGTAATGGTTCCTTTGTCCACCCCATGAATACCAGTAATCATCTTAATTGTCGTTGATTTACCCGCACCATTCGGTCCTAAAAACCCAAAGATTTCTCCGCTCGGTACAGATAAACTTAAATCTTTTACTGCATAGTTAGATCCATTATAACTTTTTGACACATTCAAAATTTCGATCATTACATCCAATCCTTTCCTTAATTACCAATTAACTATATTAATATTATAGCATACTTATATTTATAGATTTTTACATTTTTCAGTTTTTTTAACCTTTAAAATAAATATAAACTCCTAATCCAACGATTAAAACAACAGCTAGTATTATATAAATCATCGTAAGTCGTTTAATATTTCCTTTTGTCGCTTTACTATAATTCGCATCACCATTTCGCCCAATTAACACCGTTCCAATTACAGTAATAACTACAAGTAATATAACGATCATTATCCCAGTTAACATTTCGTCCTCCCCCTCCTTACATCCATTTTACGATATTTCCCTTTTTATTTTACAGAATATTTAACCTTTTTTACTATTATTATGAAATAAATCGCAAAACTATTATTACTATGAATTTCCATATGTGATATATTTATAACATATAGTGATTTATTTCTAACACCGAAAGGAGCATCAATCATGAAAACGACTTGGATAAAATATTTAGGATTTCTCGGTTTCTTTGGGTTTCTCGGATTTTTTTATGAAAAAGGATTGTTTACTATGTTCTGTTTCTTCTCCTTTTTCACGACGTATAGAAAAGTTCATCACGATGAGCTTTTTGAACAAATTGTCATTAAATCGTGCCGAAATGCATTCATTATTACAATATTAACAACAGCTATCATTATGTTTATTGAAATGTTATTTCCGAATCCTACACTACAAGAGATTGATATTGCTCTTATTTTCAGCACACTCATTCTTACGTTCGGCTTCTCTATGTTCTTTTACGATAAACCAGTTGATGAAATGGAAGATGCACCATGGCGTTCGTAACGAAGATAAAAGAATATCGTGCCAAAGTACATATGACGCAGGAAGATTTAGCGAAAAAGGTTGGTGTACGTCGTGAAACGATTAGCCATCTCGAGAAAGGAAAATATAATCCTTCCTTACAGCTTGCTCACGATATAGCGAGGGCACTACATAGTACGATTGATGAGGTTTTTATTTTTGAGGATTAATAAAGGGCACCAAGTTTAATATATAATACTGAATCTAAAGTAATTAAATATATACTAGACGACGCATGTTGTTTAACAATGTAGTTTTAAGGTGTATCAACACTTTGCTTGATACGCCTATTTTTTATGGTTTTTATCACTGCATTCATCAAAGCGACCAGTATGTTGCAACGAAAATACCGTACTTTTTCCAGAACAACATAAAAAATACCAGTATTCTTTCCATGAAGAATACCGGTACTTCTCATTTATCCCACTATTTACGGGCAATAAGACCCCCACTGATTAAAGTTTCACTTTATCACCCATACAAAACAGCATGAAATACACCTAACAGTAAGTATTGATCCTCTATATAATCCTCATCATATACATCCATCTCGATACAATACATATCTTCCTCAAGACGAATATTCCAATCTGCGATTACATAGCCGTTTCGTAATAATTTTCCAAGCCCAATTGAAGTTTTGTGAACAACATATTCTTCTGTCTTATATGTAAAAGTAAATAAGAAATTTGCATCTAATAACTTTCCGTCACATACAAGTATTTCATGCTCTGCATCATTATTATCGATGTACGTTACTAAAATCCTTCTTTGACGCTGCCTACTTACATCCTTTGCAATGACGCGAATATTGTTCTTACTATCCTTTATTTCATAAATGATATTACTACCGACTTTCGGAATGAAGTCTAGCACTTTCATCAACGTATTTTTATAATAGCCCCGTACTGCGCCTACTCCTTCGCTTCCATTGTAAACCTCTATCGAAGTCGTATCCGCTTTACTATCACACAGTCGTTTATAAGAAAGTTGCATCATTCGCTCTCCTCTTAAGTACTGATCAAACGTCACAGGATATCCTATCGCGCGCAGTTCCTTATTTAGCTCATATAAATAGCGTTGAACGCTCTCTACTAATGTTGTAGTTGATATACGCTCTTGAAGTTCAAATTGCTGCCAACTGGAAAAAACTCTCCACTGATCTTCCTCTTCATATACGAATCCGAGAATTACTTCCTCACGGTCACTCGTTTCATAATTCAATTGTTCTTTCTGTCCATGTTGCACTTGTTCCATCCACTGTCCTAAATAAATGCCAAGCTCTGCAACCTTCATGCATGACTTCTGAAAAAATACGCTGTCACTCACGCGAATTGTTAAATCCCCTTCAATAAAGCCATTTGCATAAGCGGCATACCGTGGCTCATCCTTCTGCGGGATAGCCTTGTCTAACTCAAATAAAAACGTTAACATCCTTCACTCACCTCTAGTTGTTACACAGCTCATACATGACATCGCATCACTCTGAGAAACTATGTATATATGAATATTTAATTATCGCATTATAACACGTGAATGACCTTAGTATAGTAGCGCTATTTTTGCTTCGCGAACTCCCTCATAATAGAATAACTATCCTTTTATTATTTTTTTCTTGACTTAGAGTTCACTCTAATTATTATAATCAACTCATAGTTCATTCACAATAAAATCAATTGGATAAAATTCAGGAGGGATCGGAAAAGCTAAAATCAAAAGTGGCTGACATTAACGCAGACCTGAATGTTGTCATTCGAACCTTTGATTTATCTGTTAATACAATTGTACATTAAGGTACTAATCAAATAAAAACCTACGATTTCCTGTACGTTAAGAAGTCAGTGATTCTTGCCTTATTTTACTTTCTCTTAATAGTCGTAAAGCTTCTATAATTTATTTAGTACATATAAAAAAAACGGAATCATAAAATCAGCAAATTAGAAAATAAAACAGGATGGGAGTCAGTTATTATGGAGCAATCAAATAAAGCGTTTAGCCAGGCATTAGTAAAATCGTTAAGAGGAGAACGAGGACATCTTCCCATCAAGAATGCTTTATCGGATATAGACGTGGCGCTTGCGGGAAAACGCAGAGAGGAACTGCCTTATTCTATTTATCAATTAGTGAAACACATGACCTATTGGCAAGATTTTCTCTTATTATCCGCTCAGGGGAAGAAGCCTGCATTGCCTGCCCATGTAAAAGAGAGCTGGCCTGAAGAAGAATGCCCTGGCAGTGAGGAAGAGTGGCAACAGATTATTCAGTATTTTCTTCAAGGGATTGAACAGGCATGCACGATCGCCCAAACTGTTCAATTGGACAAAACATTGGAGGAATGGCCTGGTGAAACCCCTGGCGGTGTTCTACGGAATATTGCATCTCATAACTCCTACCATTTAGGAGAAATTGTGCTGATTCGCAGATTATTTAGTGCTTGGCCACCGCCAACAGGCGGATATCCGGTCTAAACAAGGAAAGGGTTCCACCCCATGCCCATTAACTTAAGATTTTAAATTACACCCAAAACGAAATTTTTACCACTTTACAGTTATTTATGAGAATTAAATTCATTTTTTTCATTACTGGGGAACAAACATTTTTTAAACTTGATGGAGATAGGGTATAAAAATACAAATTTCATCTCCGAAAAAATAAAAAAAACGATTGCTTGGATCCTAAGAGGCAATCGTTTTTTTTAGCTGTTTGTAATGACCAATTACAAACAGCTAAATATATTATTTTGTGTTATTTCTGTTTTCCAAAACCTTCTCCACATTAATCCTCAATTTCAATTCCAGCTTGTTTAAATGGTTCTAATTTTATCTCTGTTTTCTTTCAGTAAAATTATTTTGACTTGGTAACATCTTTTTTTGTTCCATATCATAGTATATGAACTTATATGAACGATTTTTCAAATATATCTACCGTAACTTAATATATATCAACTAATCGAAAAATCTTAACTCTATTAAAATGAAGCTACCTTTTCTTCCGCCACTTCCGCAATTTCTAAAATTTGTAGCAGGTTCTCCACTTCATAGGTCGGCTTAACACTTGTCTTGTTTTCTTTCAGACTCGGATTATACCAACACGTATCAATACCGTAATCTTCTCCACCTTTCATATCAGAAGTTAGCGAGTCTCCAACCATTAGTACACTTGATTTATCAGTAATCCCAAGCTTTTCAAACGCATAATCAAAAATCTCACGCGCTGGTTTTTGATGGCCGACTTCTTCAGAAATAATAATATGATCAAAGAAGTTACATAAAGGCGAATTTCCAATTCTAGATTGTTGCACTTTTGTATATCCATTCGTAATGATACCTAACTTGCAATCTTGAAGATTCTCACATAATTGCACTGCACCATCTATAAGATGTACTTCTTTTCCTAAGTTTTCAAGGTATACATCACTAAAATGCTGCGCGTCTACTTCTAGAGTATGAAGAGCAAATAATTGTCTAAATCGATCTACCGCTAATTCACTTAGCGTAATCATTTTATTCTCTAAATCTCTCCATAATCCATTACTAATCTCTTTATAACTTGCAAGATAATCATTATACCCTGTAGGCATGCCAAATTGTACAAATGCGTTATGTAATGCGTTTCTTTCTGTTTCAGGGAAATCTAATAATGTATCGTCTACGTCGAATAGTATTACTTTGTATTTCATGATGTTCGCCTCAATTCCTATATTCTCATAGCTTAATTATAGCAACAATAATAAAAGGAGGCTAATCCAATCAGCCTCCCTCCTCATTATTTATCACGCATTAACGGGCAGTCCGATTGGTGAAGGCTAATAATCAGTGGGGATGCCCCCTCACTGATTAAAGTTTCACTTTATCTTCTAGCAATAACACTTTCATTTCCTCTAACGATTCTTTCGTAAAGCCAAGAGCTTTTTCAGCGTATGCTTCCACTGATCCGTATTGCTTTTGGATTTCATTCATTGCAGCTTGTAAATATTCAGCACGAGCTTCAAACATCGCACCTAATATTGCTCTACTTTCATCGTTTTGTAATTTTGCGCCTAAAAATGCCATCATTTTTTCGTTTAACTTCTCACGGAAACCGTTACTTAATAAATAGTCTTGCATTACCGTTTCTTCTGATACACCTAATAGAAGTAATAATAATGCGGAACCAAATCCAGTACGGTCTTTTCCAGCTGTACAGTGGTTTACTAACGGTAAGTTTTCCGGGTTTTGCGCTAGGTTTAAGAAGCTCACGAATGCTTCATTACCACTTACGAAATCTTGATTCATTTTCACAAGATACTCGCCTGGTTTCCCTAACATAGAAAGGTCACCAACTTGGAAAAATTCATTTATATTTAAATCTTTCGCTAATTCTTGCATTACTGGTAAGCATACTTGACGAGCACCTGTAACACCTGGATTCGGCTTATGTTTCACTTCAAAATCTGTACGGTAATCACAAATTAACTTTAAGCCCGACTTCTGTAAATACTCGATATCCCATTCTGTTAATCCTGCTAATTCTTCAGAACGGTACAACTTGCCCCATTTTACTTTACGGCCTTCAGTCGTTTCATATCCTCCCATATCACGGAAGTTAAACGCACCTTGTAATGGTAATCTACGCTCAGCTACTGTGACTGCTTGTCCATTACTTCCTACTAACCTAAAATATGGACGCTCATTTTCACTCGGGTTTTCAATTGTACATGCTGAATCCCCACTCACTGTTACAAGTAATTCTCCATTTTCTTCAATATGATCTGGTGAAGTACTCCAATAAATACGAACTTCTTCTATATTATTTTCCCACTTTATTTGTAACGTATGATCTTCATTTCGTTCTACAGTTGCTTGTAGCCAATTTCTTTGTTGCTTCATACTTTCACCAACGCTTTCTTCGTATAGTCTAATCCTTCTCTATTGTATTATAGGAAAGCTTACTTTGTCGTTTCGATTTTTCTTTTTATCTTACAAACATGCAAAAAGTTCTTTTACTTGTTCATAAGTTGTACATGGATTCCCGCTAAATGAGTTCGAGAGAGTAAGCCATCCATCCTTCTAAAACCTTCTCACATATCGCTCAGTAGAGCTCAGCTGCTGACATCCGTTCTTTTCAAAGACATCCTTCATCCACTCGTTTTGTACATTTGTCTCGCCAATATAATAAGATGCGCCTATTTCTTTTAAGACAAACATTGCCCCTGTAAAGAATGCTGCTTCATACCCTTTATTTCGCATATTTGGAGCGACTGCGAAATACATAAGTTTTCCTTCTTCTAACGTACCTCTTTCAATATGCGGGATTACAATTCCTATTGGCTCTTCATCGATACTTGCTGTTAAACAATGTTCTTTCCATTGCCCACCTATTTCTTGTAGCATCGTATTTACAAATTGATCATAATCGATTTGTTCTCCCGTCACTTCATTCCACAGTGAATAAAAAGCGTCTTCGCCTATCTCTTCAATAAGCTTAAAATCAATATCACTTTTTATATCTTCCACTTCATATATATCCTTAAATACAATCATGTTTTCAGTAATATATTCAAATGAATACGTTTCGAAACATTTCTTATACACATTATAATTTGGGCTTTTTGAAGAAATCTCAAATTGAAATTCTTCTATTCCATCTTTTTCAGCTTCAGCAACGCAATATTGCATTATCTCTTCTAATTGCTCTTCTGTAAAAACCTCTGCATCATTTTCTTTTATCATTATAGAAGAAGCATTTTTTCTTGTTTTAAAATGTTTTTCTAACTGTTCTATAGTCATCATATACTTCCCTCATCTATGTCATACTCGAATTTCTACTCGTTCTCCTTGCATGAGCAGGATTGTCCTTGAATATATAGAATACTAGAAAACATTGCATCTTTAAAGTGCGGAGGAGGTTCTCCATTGGATATTACAGCGCTGCAACAACAGTTAGAGCTTATACAACAAAATGACTATACGCAACTGCAACATATAGATATTAATGAGTTAACGCTCAATATGCTTCAGTATATCGGAACAACTGATAGTTACGTTCGTTACCAACTTATATATAAATGTTTTGCACATTTCATTCATCATGAATTCCTTATGGACGATCAACTGAAATTACTTCTACAAACTTGTTTAAGTGATGAGTATTTATATTGTGACATTCACTCCCCACTTACAGATGGGGTTTTCACACGTTCTTATACTGTTTCGTTACTTGCATTAATACTCCAATTCGCTAACTCGCACTACTTTTTTACAGAGGAGGATATCGAAGAAATAAAAAACAAACTCATTACATACACAAACTTAGAAATGGATTTTCGAGGCTATATTGAAAATAAAGGATGGGCTCATTGTCTTGCCCACGTATCTGATGCCTTTTCTGAAATTGTTCACAATTCCTATACGACCTTTGAATGGTACGAGGAATTAATTCATTGTTTATTAAATAAAATTTTCATCCCATCGGATCTTTTTCATAATAATGAAGATGAACGAATTGTTACACCGTTACTATCCATGCTATATCATGACTTTCCGCAAGATGAGTTAATTTCAATTATTTATAAAAAAATAAAAAGGCTTCCTCAAATTAGAAAACGCCTTTCCCTTAATGAGTATTGTATTTTATGCGCAAACATTAAAATCTTTTTACGCACATTATTTTTTAGAACAAAAGATGATCATAACTTAGCATTTACAGCACGTAAAACAGAAAAAATGTTAAAAGAACTGCCTAATTATTATTAAATATAAGGAGAAGAATTATGGGCTATATTGAAGACATGAGAAATCTAGTAGGAAATCATCCACTCATTTTAATCGGATCACACGCCATTATATTAAATGAGAAAAATGAAATATTATTGCAGCTCCGTACAGATTTTAATCGCTGGGGCATTATTGGTGGCGCCTTAGAATATAACGAAACGTTAGAAGACGCTTTACAACGAGAAGTATATGAAGAAACTGGACTTATCATTAAAAATCCAGAACTATTCCGTACATACTCAGGACCTGATTTCTTTCAAATCTATCCAAACGGTGATCAAGTACATGGTGTACTCGTTGTTTATATTTGCCGTGAATTTCAAGGTGAGCTTGTATGCGATCAAACGGAATCGAAAGAACTGCGCTTCTTTTCACTTGATGAATTACCTAGTAATCTCCCTCCTGTTATTGAGAAGATTATTACTGACTTTCGGAAGTCGAATTGAACTATTAATATAGCCAAGATGGAATTCATCTTGACTATATTTTTATTTATTATCCTTATTTAACTCTTGTACAATATCCCTTTTTCTTATTTTATTAGCAAAAGGAATAAAAATAATAAGGACTATTCCGAACATCCCCGCTATTACCGTTACGATAAGTTTGAAATCAAAAAATAAAGGTGTACGATCTATTATACTTACCATATAGGTTAATAATATTCCTATAACAACCCCTAGTATGATTCCAATAAGTACATATAAATTAACTTGCGTCAAAATAATTTGTACAATACCCTTTTTATTAACTGTTATTGCTCGTAAAATAGCAAACTCTTTTCTTTTAGATTGAATATTATTTATAAGTGTATTACACACCCCTAATGTTACACTAAGCAAAATTACTACAATAACAACGATGAAGATGGACCACCTTTGCTGAAACATTAAATTAGATTGTTTTAACGATTGAGTATAACTACTTATTTTTAATTGTGGATATTGACCTTTCAATTTCTTTAATTGTTCCAACGTCTCTCTCTCATTATTTGAGCTAATAAATGCACGCTCAAAAACTGTATAATCTTGTTTATATGTTACATTACTCCAATCCATGAGTACCGAAGGAGAATTCGGTAGCTCGTTAACAATTAACCCAACTTCTACCTTACTAGTCGCTCTAACTTTTTGTTCCTGTTCTGAAAATAGACCTAATTGAACGATATCGCCTACATGAAGTTTATACCGTCCCGCTAACTCTTCTGTAACAATTATACTATTCTCCAAATTTGCAGGTACTTCTGACAGTAATCCTTGCTTTTCCATTTCCTTTAAATCACCTAAATTATAGTCAAAAGTAATATAATTTTCACCTTGCTTTAATTCTGCCAGTGAGTTCGTACTAATTGTACTAGCTCCTTTTATACTACTTATTTCTTTAAATATATTTTGTATATGAGGTGAGGTAATGGTTAAATCATTATTCAAACGATTTTCCACAACAATATGTGTTGGAAATTCTCGTTTTAAATATCTTTCATTATTTTTCTGCATTGTTTTAAAAATAGTGGAACCAAAGACAACTATCACCATCATCGTACTTATCATTAAGATAACAAATGTATTTTTCCTTACTTGCGGAATTACATTTTTAATAGCAACAAATGTGTTCCTTCCAAATATTTTTTTCATCATAGGTAGGCATAATTCTAATATCGAAGAAAGATAAATAGGAAATAAAACATACACTCCTAAAACAAGAAATATAGATCCTATTACTATCACTATCGCCTGCATATCTCCAGTATTTGCTACAAATCCACCTAAAGCAGTTAAAACTATGCTACTAATTAAAAGGAATTTCCCCATAATACTGCGTGTTTTATTATTAGAAAAATCGGATTCTTCATTTTCGCGCATAAGCTTTACTGGCAATATTTTCGAACTTCTATATGACGGATATAACATAAACAGTTCAATAAAAAAGATACTACAAATCACAGTTACAATTGCTAGTTTATAGTCGAAACTCATCGAATTAATTTGAAAAGCAAATAAATGCTCTAGCCAACTTTGTAAAAAACGGTTACTTATTACAGCTAGTAACAAACCAAATATTCCACCAAAGAAATTAATTACACTACATTGAATGAATATAACTGTAAACATTTGTTTCGTTGTTGCTCCCATTGATCGCATAATCGCAAATTGACTTTTATATTTATATAAAAACACTTCAAAATTAGACATTAATAATAACGAAGTAATAATAAGTATTAATACAGATAAAATAACTATAAAAATATGTAATGACGCTAAGTTACTTTTTAAAAACTCGTCTTCCTCCGCAATATCGATTCTTAATTCTTTGTCTATTTTATGAATTTGATTAGACAAAGCTAGTACATCCGCATTCGCTTTTGCTTTTATCAACACATAAGTAGCTTCATTGTGTTTACCCGTTTTTTCATATACGTGCTGTTTCACCGTACCTTTCGATAAAACGAGTATATCTGGAGCTGAACCTCCAGCTTCTATATCAGATAACACTTCTTTTACTACATAGGATTTATTTTCTATTTCAATCTTTTCCCCAACGTTTACTTGTAGAGTTTCTGCTAATCCATGATTTAATGTTACTTCCTCATTCGATAGATTTTTAGAGAAGTGATATCGACTTTTAGATAACGAATCATTTTGAACACCTACTGTATAAATAGCTGTATTCAATTTATTCACTTGCAAATGATTTACTAATACTTTTGACATGTATTCAATATTTTCTTGTTCCTTAATATTTTGTAGTAAAGATTTATCCATCAATTTATTTTGATCAGGGTTATATCCAACAGATAAATCCATATCTCCATATAAATTTTTAACTTCATTTATAACAGACTGTTTCGCATGGCTCGAAAATACAATCATCGTAACAATTAGAGAAACAGCCAACATAACGCTAACTATAGAGGAGATAGCAGTAAATTTATTCGTCTTAAAAAAGCGTAAACCTAATCCTCGTACTGATTTTATCATTTTGATTTCTCCATTAATCTTTTAAATTTATTTAAAATGATATTTATATCATTTACTCCATGAGAACACGTATAATCATCAACAACTTCTCCATCATGAAAGAAAAGAACCCGATCTGCATACGTAGCAATGTGAGGATCATGAGTAACAAGAATCATACTTTGATTGAATCTTTGTTTCATATCGACCAGTACTCGTAAAATATCATTAGACGTATTGAAATCTAAATTTCCAGTAGGCTCATCTGCAAGAACAATTGGAGGAGATGTTATTAACGCCCTACCAATTGCAACACGTTGTTGTTGCCCCCCAGAAAGCTGAACTGGTCGATGATTTCTCCAATTTACTAAACCAAGAACATCTAATATTTTATTTGTTTTTTCTCGTATCTCCTCTTCTGAATCAGCTGATAATATGAGGGGTAACGCAATATTCTCTTCTACAGATAAATCCTTTAATAAATGAAATGCCTGAAATATGAATCCTATGTTATCCCGCCTGTACTCCGTCGCATATGGTTCAACAAACATATTTTTAGGGCCTTCACCATTTACATATACGACTCCCTCATCAGGCTTGTCTAAAGCACCAAGTATATTAAGTAATGTACTCTTCCCAGACCCACTCGTCCCCATTACGGCAAGAAGTTCTCCTTTATTTAACTCCAAAGATACATTTTGTAAGGCTCTAACATTTGTATCTACACTCTCATAAGTCTTACTTAAACCTTGAACTGCTAACACAATTTCACTCATCTTTATTCACCTCAACATTATTAAATGCTATTTCCTCCATTAGATTAACTTGAATTAAAATTTTTTCTTTTAGATTACTAGGTGGTATAATTTCTGTTCCTATTTGAAATAACAACATTTTTAATTCGAGAATTGCATCCATTTCTATCCCTCCCTTAATCTATATTGGTAACAAATTTAAATTTCGTTCGATTTTTTTATAAAAAAATAAGGGAACGCTTAACGTCCCCTCTCAAATCCAATTCGTTTTTTAATTTCCGCTAAATTTACCTTTGCGATTTCTCTTGCCCGCTCGGCACCTTTTTCTAACGCCTCATATAATAAATTCGGCTTATTCATATACATCTCATATTTCTCACGAGGTCCAGCTAATTCGCGGTCTACAACGCGGAATAGCTCTTTTTTCACATCGCCCCATCCGATTCCAGTCTCATACTTTTCACGCATCGACTGCATTTCATCTTCTGCCGCAAATTCTTTATATATCATAAATAATGTTTCTAGTTCTTTCGGTTCATTTGGAAGTGAAGAATCGGTTTTGATTTTAAATATTAACTTTCGTAGCTTTTCTTGCTCTGCAAATAACGGGATCACATTTCCGTAACTTTTACTCATTTTTCTTCCATCAAGACCAGGTAATATTGCACCTTCTTCTTGTATGACATACTCCGGAAGTGTAAATGTCGTGCCGAATGTATGATTAAAATACGTCGCAATATCACGCGCAATTTCAATATGCTGAATTTGGTCTTTTCCAACTGGTACATGAGTAGCTTGAAATAGTAACATGTCAGCTGCCATTAAAATCGGATACGTATATAATCCCATATTCACACCTGCATCAATTTCTAATCCCGCTTCTTTATTTTGCTCTACCTTCGCCTTATACGCATGGGCACGGTTCATAAGCCCTTTCGGAGTTAGACATGCTAATATCCAAGCTAATTCTAGAATTTCCGGCACTTCCGTTTGTCGATAAAAAATAACATCTTCGCTAAGTCCAAGTGATAACCAAGTAGCAGCTACCTCTTTCGTATAACTACTGAACTTCTCTGGATCATGCACTGCATTTAACGCATGATAATCAGCTATAAAGTACAATGCTTTTCCTTCATTATTTTTTGACATTTGCAATGCAGGTTTAATTGCACCAATATAATTTCCTAAATGCGGATAACCTGTCGGCTTAATTCCTGTTAACATAATTTTCTCGCTCATCCTAACTCCTCCTTTCTCAAAATAAAAAGAGCCCCTCATCCAAAAAAAGGACGAGAGGCTCCCGCGGTACCACCTTAATTAGCTATATTATAGCTCACTTCAACTTCTTAACGTGAAGTAACCGTCTTCGCCTACTCATTTCAGCTAGAAGCTCCAGAGCCCATTCCATATTCATCACTTACTGATTCCCACCACATATCAGCTCTCTGAAAAGTTTTGAACATGTACTCTTCTCTTTCATTGCTTTTTCGTTTTTTACAGTTTATCACATTCCCTTTCCAATTAAACCCTAATTTTCTGTTTTATATAGCAGGAATTCCCACCTTAATTGTCTAATAATATATAGGTTTGCAGAAATACTCGAAACAACTTTGGAGGTTTTTTTATGGTAAAATATATATCCATTTTAGGTTCAACAGGATCCATTGGCACATCTGCATTAGATGTCGTTTCCGCTCATCCTGAACATTTTAAAATCGTCGGTTTAACCGCAAATTATAATATCAATCTTCTCGAAAAACAAATCGAATCTTTTCAGCCTCGTATTGTAAGCGTAGCGACAAAAGAATTAGCGGACACATTACGTTCTCGTATTTCAACAAATACAAAAATTACATATGGAACTGATGGTTTAATTGAAGTATCTACCCATCCTGATACAAATCTTGTATTAAGTTCAGTTGTCGGTGTTTCAGGTTTACTCCCAACAATTGAAGCATTAAAGGCGAAGAAAGATATCGCTATCGCTAACAAAGAAACTTTAGTTGCAGCTGGACATATCGTCACCGAACTAGCGAAACAAAACGGATGCCGCCTAATTCCAGTTGATAGTGAACATTCAGCCATTTTCCAATGTTTAAATGGGGAAAATAATAAGGAAATCGAAAAATTAATTGTTACAGCTTCTGGCGGCGCTTTTCGTGATAAAACACGTGAAGAAATGAAAATATTACAAGCGAAGGATGCTTTAAAACACCCAAACTGGTTAATGGGCGCAAAACTAACGATAGATTCTGCCACGTTAATGAATAAAGGGTTTGAAGTGATGGAAGCTAAGTGGCTATTCGATATTCCTTATGAAAAAATTGATGTTATGATTCATAAAGAAAGTATCATTCACTCTTTAGTGGAATTTATTGATGGATCAGTCATGGCACAGCTCGGTGCTCCTGATATGAGAATGCCGATTCAATATGCGTTTCACTACCCTACTCGGCTACCTTCATCCTATGAAAAATTAAATTTATTAGAAATTGGTAGTTTGCATTTTGAAAAACCAAATTTAGAAAAGTTCCCCTGTCTACAATATGCATTTGAATGTGGAAAAATTGGCGGTACAACTCCAGCCGTATTAAATGCAGCAAATGAAATTGCAAATGCACTATTTCTTAAAAATGAAATTGCATTTTTCGATATTGAGAAAACAATTTACAAAACCGTTGAGGCTCATCATAACGTAAAAGATCCTTCTTTAGATGCTATATTAGAAGCTGATCAATGGGCACGCCAATATGCAAATCAATTATTAATAAAAAAGAGCTAAAACAGATAAAACTGTTTTAGCTCTTTTTTCACGTATTCAACTTAACAAATCTATAACTATGCGTAACTAACACTTTTAATATCGCATATCCTGGAATTGCTAAAATAATCCCCATAATTCCAAATAAATTTCCAAGCAGTTAAAATAATAAAAATGATAGTAATTGGATGAATGTCTAACTTTTTTCCCATTACTTGTGGTGAAATAAATTTCCCCTCTGCTAATTGTACAACCATCATGACAATAATTACTTTTAAAATCATTGCTGGCGAATCAATAAAAGCGATAATTAACGCTGGCGTTATAGCGATAATTGGCCCTACATACGGAACAATGTTTACAATCATCGCCAAAATAGCAAGTAGTACCGCATATTTAATACCAATAATAAGATAACCGATTAATAGCATAATACCGATAAATAAACTAACAATAATTTGCCCTCTAATATACGAACTAATCGCATAATGCATATCATCTAGTATTCTCTTCGCAGTCGGTTGTCTTTGCTCAGATATAAACTTTAAAAAATGATTCGGTAATTGCTCACCATCTTTTAAAAGATAGAACAAAATAAATGGAACCATTACAAATGTTAAAACAACTTCAGTAATTGTACTTAAAAATCCAGTTACATTTCCTGTTACTGATGATAATGATTTTGTAAAGTTCATTGTAGAATCTTTTACGATATTAGCAAAATCAATATTTAAACTTTCCTGCATTCTACCAATTACATTACTTTCTCCAAATTTACGTGCTGCCCTTTCGATTTCATGCCCGAAATATGGCAAGTTATCTATTAAAGCATTTACTTGATCTTTAATAATTGGAATAACCGTGACCGCAAGAAAAACAAATAATCCAAGAACAATTATATATATCGAGGCAATTGACACAATTCTCGACACACCTTTTCTTTCTAAAAGAGAAACGAATGGATGCAATATATAAAATAGTACTCCCGCTAATAATACTGGGAAAAAGATTGTTTTTAAAAATACGACGAACGGTGTAAAAACGAATGATATTTTTGTAAGTAATAATATATTTACAAACAGCAAAGCGAATCCAAGTAGTACAGCTAAATAATTTTGTTCTTTAAAAAACTTTTTCAACTTATCTCTTTTTCTTATATTTACTTTCTCCAAGTGTACCACCTCTCTAATTAGGAAAAGCCCTAAAAGGGCTTTATAAAACAATCAGTAATAGCCTTTATTTTCTTGCAGCTTTTACTACAAATGATACAATAAGAATTAACACAATTGCACCTAATAATGCTGGCACGACATGAATCCCACCAAATGATGGCCCAAAAGATCCAAATAATCTACTACCTAACCAAGCTCCTAGTAAACCAGCAATTATATTTCCAAACATACCAGCTGGAAAATTTTTACCCGTTATAGAACTAGCAATTATACCTATAATAGCACCAACTATTAATGTAATAATCCATCCCATTTTTAGTCCCTCATTTCTATTATAGTTTGTATTATCAAATACAAGAGTAGCTAAACTCTTATATAAGATTACGTATTTATCTACGCTAACCATATCCTACTATAGAAATATACCTACGAACATTTTATGTATGGAGATACATATATTATATGCAAAAAAGAAAAAAATTGTCAAACTTACCCACAAATCAATTATATTAATATATCATATTTAAAGGAGGCGTTATTATCTATGATTCATAAATTACTTCCCACTTCTTATGAAGTAGCAACATCCATTTTAAAGGTTCAAATTCCAGCTTATAAAATTGAAGCAGACTTTTTAAACAGTACTGCAATACCTCGTTTATATGATACTGTAAACGATATTCAAAATTGTGATGAAACATTCTATGGATATTTCTCTGAAAATAAACTCGTCGGCTTTATTTCTTTTATACAAGAAGAAGAACTAATCGATATCCACAGATTAGTTGTATCGCCCGATTTTTTTCAAAAAGGAATCGCAACGAAACTGCTACTTTATATATTTAACATGTTCTCGTCTTCAATGACATACATTGTACAAACGGGTAAAGCCAATACTCCAGCTCTCGCATTATATAAAAAACACAGCTTCATTGAAGTAACAGATACAACACTACCTGATGGCATGATTCTTACGCAGCTTAAAAGACAGAAAACACAAAATAATTTGACTTAATTATTTATTTATGTTATTTTTTACTTTATACAACCTTTTGCTGAGTCCAAATTTTGGAGCGGGGGAACCATTTTTGTAGCCATGCTACTTGGGGCGAATCTTTTTAAGTAGGGAAACTCTCACTTCCCGAGTCCGACAGCTAACCTCGTAAGCGTAATGGGAGAGGAAGGTGCTTTTTGCCTATGTTACACACTTTGCCTCCTTAGTTATAAATATGGAATCGATATCAATCAGAAAACTATATTTATAGAAAAGGAGACTGGTACAATGTTACGTTTATCAGATCACGCAATAAAAATGATGGAGCAAAGACTTCGACTCGAACAACACCGCACATATCAAGCAAATAAAATTGTAGATAACTTACATCACAAATACTTCTTTCAGCATATTTTTCAGCCGAAAAGATAAAAAAATGTTTATTTAAAATTAAAAACAAAAGGAATGTCTAAAAAGACATTCCTTTTGTTTTTTATATTTCCTGTGCTTTCTTTATAATATTCTCACTACATTTAAACTTGCTGTTATTGTACCCGCTATAGTAGTCACATGCCCGATACTTAATGGTCCGTTTTGTAATATTAACGTCGAATTCGCACTCGTTACATTTACAAGAAGCGTATTTGAAATGGATGGTTCCAGTATTACAGTTACTGTCGTTACATTTTGTATAAAGCTCCCTGTTACTTGTGTTCCATTCAATAGTAATCTTACAGATACTACTTCATTTCCACCATTTGCGTCTCCTTGGAAATAGTAGCTTACTAAATATATGCCTGGGGTGGATACTGTGACAGTCGTGGCACTAGTTAAAGATACACCAGTTCCATATAAAGTGGATCCCGAATTAATTGGAATATTGGCATTTGCTGCAATTGTACTTGTTGATGTAGAAAAGAAGTATCCACCACCTGTTGATATAGCAGATGATCCAGTTGGTCCAGTTGAGCCGGTTGCTCCCGTTGCTCCCATCGCACCAGTTACTCCTGTTACTCCCGTTGCACCGGTTGCTCCTCCTATTCCTTGTATTCCTGTCGGACCAGTCGCACCTGTCACTCCGGTCGAGCCGGTTGCTCCTGTTGGACCCGTTACACCTTGGGGACCTTGGATTCCTTGCGCGCCTTGAGGGCCGGTTGCTCCCATTGGGCCGGTTGCTCCCGTTGGACCCGTTTCTCCTTGGGGGCCTTGAATACCTTGGGAACCTTGGGGACCCGTTTCTCCTGTTTCTCCTGTTTCTCCCGTTGGGCCAGTGGCACCTTGAGGGCCTTGGATTCCTTGAGGGCCTTGAGGACCCGTTTCTCCCGTCATTCCAGTTACCCCGGTTGGACCAGTCGGGCCTGTTGAACCGGTTATTCCTTGTATCCCTTGAGGTCCAGTTGGGCCGGTTGGACCAATTGGACCTTGGATTCCTTGTATCCCTTGAATTCCCTGTGGGCCAGTCGGGCCTTGAATACCCTGCGTTCCTTGAATTCCTTGCGGGCCTGTTGCTCCAGTTGGACCTGTTGGGCCCCCTGGACCTTGCACTCCTTGAATTCCAGTCGCGCCGGTTGGACCTATACCTCCTTGTGGCCCCTGTATGCCTTGTATTCCTTGTGAACCGGTTGGACCTGTTATACCACTTGCCCCTTGCACTCCTTGCACTCCTTGAAGACCTGTTGGGCCAATTGGACCTTGGATTCCTTGTAGACCCTGTAGGCCTGTTGGACCGGTTGCTCCTCTTCCCCCTTGCTCACCTTGTATTCCTTGTATTCCTTGAGGACCTGTTGGACCGATTGGCCCCTGGGCCCCTTGCACTCCTTGAGGACCTGCCTGGCCTGTTGCTCCTATCGGCCCCTGTACTCCTTGTAAACCCTGTAAACCAGTTGGACCTGTTGCTCCCATCGGTCCTTGGGGACCTTGAATGCCTTGATCACCCGTTGGGCCTGTTACTCCCATCGGTCCCTGTACTCCTTGTAAACCTGTTAAACCAGTTGCTCCGGTTGGACCTATTACACCTTGCACCCCTTGTAAACCAGTTGTTCCCGTCGCTCCCGTCGCTCCTGTAGCACCAGTTGCTCCGGTTGCTCCGGTCGGTCCACCAGGAGATCCAGCTGGTCCAGTTGCTCCGGTTGGACCTCCTGGTGGACCTGTTGGGCCAGTTACTCCCGTCGGACCGGTTGAAGAACCTGTTGGGCCAGTTACTCCCGTCGAGCCCGTCGGGCCGGTTGGACCGGGATCCCCTTGCAAACCTGTTGCTCCCGTCGGACCTATTACACCTTGCACTCCTTGGATTCCTTGAGAGCCAGTAGGACCTGTTGACCCCATATCACCTTGTGGACCTTGTAAACCTTGAACACCGGTTTCCCCCTGCAATCCCATCGAACCCTGGGTCCCTTGAATTCCTTGAGAACCAATTGGGCCAGATGAACCAATTGGCCCCTGTATTCCTTGTATACCCGCTACACCTTGTAAACCACTACTTCCTAAATTCCCTTGAATACCTTGTATGCCAGTATTTCCGGTTGGGCCAGTCGGACCAATTTCCCCTTGTACTCCTTGTATACCTTGTATTCCTGCTGGACCTGTTGGACCAATTTCCCCTTGTACTCCTTGTATACCTTGTATTCCTGTTGGACCTGTTCCTCCCATTGGACCAGGTATTCCTTGGATACCTTGTATTCCTGTTGGACCCGTTGGGCCCCTTTCTCCTTGAATCCCTTGAACACCTTGAATTCCCATTGGACCTTGAGAGCCCATTGGTCCTTGACTCCCTTGAGAGCCTCTTGGTCCAGTTAAACCTGTTGGACCTGTTGGGCCAATCGCTCCCTGCACTCCTTGGATTCCTTGAATTCCTGTCGGACCTGTCGGGCCAATCGGCCCTTGTACCCCTTGTATTCCTTGCGGTCCAGTCGGTCCGCCTAAGGGACCTGACGGACCAGTTGGTCCAGTTGGCCCCGTAATACCTGACGGAAGAAAAGGAATAGGTGCTTGAAACTTACTACACTTATCTTGATTCTTCACAAGCATCTCCTCCCATGTATATATGGTGTATCAAACTAATTTCAATATATTTAAACTAGCTGTTATTACTCCTGCTAATGTCGTTACATGTCCTATACTTAATGGACCATTTTGTAATGACAAGGTGGAATTTGGAGAAGTAACTTCAATAACCATCGTATTCGAAATCGATGGTTCTAATATAAAATTACCTTTTGTAACATAAAGAATAAAACTCCCTGCGACTTGCGTTCCGTTTAACACAAGCCTTACCGAAATGGTTTCATTTCCTAAACTTGGATCCCCTTGAAAATAATAACTTATTAAATATATCCCCGGCGCACTTAACGTTATAGTTGTTGCATTTGTTAAACTAACTCCTACCCCAAAAATCGTAGAACCAGAATTTATTGGTATTAACGCATTGGCTGCAATAGCACTCGTTGCAGTAGAAAAGAAATAACCGCCCCCTCTAGGTAAACCAGTTGCTCCTGTCGCTCCTACTATTCCCGAGAAACCTATAGATCCTATACTACCAGTTGCTCCTGTAAGTCCCACCGCTCCAATTGGTCCCTGACTTCCTTGTGCTCCAACTGGGCCAATACTACCACTAACCCCTGTCATTCCACTTACTCCTGTTGGGCCTTGTATACCTTGAATACCTTGGATACCTTGAATTCCGATTACTCCCGTTTCTCCTGTATTACCTGTCATTCCCGTAATTCCTTGTATCCCCATAATCCCTTGAACACCTTGCAACCCTTGTAATCCAGTCGCTCCTGTTTCCCCCGCCTGGCCTGTTTCTCCCGTTTCACCAGTAATTCCAACGCTTCCTTGAGGTCCTTCGGGGCCCTGACTACCTTGTGCTCCTTGTATTCCTTGCGGGCCTGTTATACCGTCTTCCCCTACATTTCCTTGAGGCCCCCTAATTCCTTGCGCACCAGTTGGACCTGTTATTCCTTGTATTCCTTGAAGACCTTGAACACCTTGAGCTCCTGCTGGGCCTGTTATTCCTTGGACTCCTTGAGAACCTTGCAAACCAATAGCTCCTGTTGAGCCTGTTATTCCTTGGACTCCTTGAAGACCTTGAGCACCTTGAGCACCAGTCAACCCAATTACTCCTTGAATTCCTTGCACTCCTTGTGCTCCTTGTACTCCTGCTGCTCCTGTTTCTCCTTGAATTCCTTGCACTCCTTGTATCCCTTGTGCTCCAACTTGACCTGTTACTCCTCGGATTCCTTGTGGACCTTGTACTCCTGCCGCCCCTGTTGCACCTATTGGACCGGCTATACCTTGTATCCCTTGCAATCCTTGTGCACCTGTTGGACCGATTATTCCTTGAATACCTTGAATACCTTTATGACCTTCTGCACCAGTTGGACCGATTTCTCCCTGCGGACCTTGTATTCCTTGTGGACCTTCTGCACCAGTTGCTCCTGTTATACCTCGGTTACCTTGAGAACCTTGCGCCCCTTGTACTCCAACTGCTCCAACTACACCTTGGGAACCTTGTGCTCCTCTAACACCTTGAGGTCCAGTTGGACCTGTTATCCCTTCTAACCCTTGCATGCCTATTACACCAGTTCCCCCTGTTCCTCCCTGTGCACCAGTTTCACCCGTTACACCGGTTGGTCCACCTGGTGGGCCAGGGGGACCAGATGGACCAGTCACTCCACTAGATGGACCAATTGGACCTGTTGTTCCCGTCGGACCGCCCGGTGGTCCTTCTGAACCTTGAATACCAACGCTACCCGTCGCTCCCGTTATACCGCTTATTCCCTTTATGCCTTGAAAACCTGTTGTTCCAGCTATACCTTGTATTCCTTGCACACCTTGTGGACCTTGTATACCTATTACACCTGTTATTCCCTGAGTTCCACTTATACCTTGAGAGCCTTGTATCCCTGTAGACCCTGTTGTTCCAGCTATACCTTGTATTCCTTGTGAGCCTTGGGGACCCTGCTCTCCAGTAATTCCTTGTATCCCTTGGTTCCCTTCGTCTCCCTGTATACCAGTACCTCCTTGCTCCCCTTGTATTCCTTGCCCCCCTTGGGAACCTTGGGGACCCGTTACACCTGAGATGCCGGTTTCCCCCACCTCTCCTTGCATTCCTTGTGCTCCTGTTTGTCCTCGCTCCCCTATTTCTCCTTGTATTCCTTGGGGGCCTTGTATACCTTGACTACCAACAGGTCCTGTAGTTCCTTGTATACCTTGGATTCCTTGTACCCCAATATCGCCACTTGGTCCTTGATCTCCAATTAATCCTTGAGGACCTTGCAAGCCAATTGGACCCGTAACCCCTGACTCTCCGGTATCACCAATAGCTCCTTGTAATCCTTGAGCTCCTATCGTCCCTCTCTCTCCTTGGATTCCTTGTATCCCTTGAGGACCTTGTGGACCCGTTGCTCCTCTAGGTCCGGTGATTCCTTGTGGCCCGACTGGACCTTCATGCCCTCCAGTTGGACCAGTTGAGCCACTGTTACCAACAGGGCCAGTTGCTCCTATAAGCGGAAGAGGCAGTGCCACTCCGAATTTTTTGCAATTTCTATGATGACGCACAACAATCCCCCTTCCCAAAAATAATTACACTTTTTATATGAAATGCATTTTTACATTAAAAGTACATATTTGACCTCATTTTTAAAAAATAAAGAAGCCTATCATTTCATTTGTTTGAAATGATAGGCTTCTTTTTATAAAATACTTTATTTCCTCGCCTTAATAATAAAAGTTGTCGGCACCATCCTAGCTTTATATAAAGAACAATACTTCGTAGAAGGCTCAGTTAGTTCTTGATCAAATACACGAGATGGTTCAGGTTCTTCTATTCTTTCAACTGTAAATCCAGTTCTATTTAACTCATTTATGTATGTACTTATTTTTCTCTTATATAATGTTGCTTGTACATTTTCTCCTTTAAATGTTTCAAACGTAATAGGGATTACACATTATAACCCGATTTCCCTTTTCTCTTCGCTCTGTAATTTTTCACTTTCGCAATTGTACCGCACGCTCTTCCTCCTTCGTCTCCAGCATACATACCACACCATCTTTTACTTCCATTACGCGAATGGTCGTAAAAGACCCAGTGGCAATCCGGACATGCTTTTAACCTTCCCCACAAATTTTCTTGAATCGCTATTAAAACAACGCTTAATATTTTTGTATACACATTCTCTTCGTGTATTGGTTCATATGTAATACCTTTCATATCTTCCTTTACATGTACTTGAAATGGGTATTTTTCTAACCACTTTTGCAACGATCCTTCCCCTTCAATTGTTAGCCGAATGTCTTCTCGAAAACGTTTCAATTCATCTATCGTATGAAAAAGAAACTCTTTATGAAAATGTTTTTTCATAAATTGCTTTATATCACCTTCTGTTTGCAACAAATCAATTGGCTCTCTCGTATCATTTGGTATTCTCCATGTATTTAAAAATCCCCGAATATATTCTAATTCATTTGGTGCGTTTTGATTCAATTCCATCCACCTTCTTCTTAAAATTTACTTTTTTCTGACTTTATATATAATTATAATATAAAATAGTTAACCATCAAATAATTTTACCGGTTACAACATTAGGAGGAGTTCTATGAAAAGTTTCTCAATACCGATACGTTTCATGCTTATTTCTTCATTTTTTATGTCTTTTGGGTATTTTGCAGTATACGCATTTTTAGCTATTTATCTATTAAGCTTTCTTCATTTTTCTGCTGTTCAAGTAGGAACAGTGTTGACGGTTATGACAATCACATCACGAGTTACCCCATTATTCTCAGGATTAATCGCTGACAAAATAGGCTATATCATTATGATGATAGCCGGATTATTTTTAAGAGGAATCGGATTTATCGCTTTAGGAATATGCTCTGATTTCTATACAATTTCTATTTCTTCTGCACTTATTGGCTTCGGAACTGCATTTTACGAACCTGCTGCGCGCGCCATATTCGGCTCACAACCAGCTCATATGAGAAAAAATTTATTTACATATTTAAACCTTAGTTTTAATTGCGGTGCAATAATCGGACCAATTGCAGGAGGGTTCTTACTCTTACTCGATCCAATCTATGCTTTTTCTCTAACAGGATCTCTTATGCTGTTATTCGCTTTTATCTTTTACTTACTTAAAAATCACTTCCAAGTCACTACTGAAAACACGTCTATTACATTAGGGATACAGTCTATCTTACAAAACAAATCTTTCCTTTTGTTTTCATTTATTATGATTTTCTTCTATATTATGTTTACTCAGCTAACTGTCGCACTTCCACTTCATATGAAAAACATTAGTAATAGCAACCAGCTCGCTACACTAGTTATTACGATAAATGCAATAACAGGCGTCATATTTATGGTATTATTCCGGAAACTTTTCCATAAATACAACACACTTTCTATTATTAAATACGGTGTTTTATTAATGGGTATTTCCTTTTTACTCATTCCTTTATTCCAACATCCATATTGGCTATTTATTTGTGTAATTTTATTTACAATCGGTGAAACGCTCGTATTACCTAACGCTGATATCGCTATTGCAAATTACAGTAACGAATCGTATACAGCTACTTATTTCGGATTTTATCAACTATCACTCGCATTTGGTTTTATCGTTGGTAATTATACCGGTACATCGTTTACATCGAACTTAAACGGAATGTATGCACCTTGGCTTATTTTCGGTACATTTGGACTTATCTGCTTTATTGCATTACATATTTTATATACTAAAAAACTTATTTCTAAAGAACATGACTCCCTATGTAAAGATACGAAACACCTTTAAAAAATTACAATTTTCAAGAATTAGGAAATGCGAATTTACAATAATAAACGTATCTTTCAATACGATAAAAAACATAAAATCCTGAAGCTATCCCTTAAAGTAAATATACACCTGTTACATTTTACATATTATGGTATAATATTGTCAGATTAATAGCTATTTATCTATGTTCCACACTAACGATCTAGGAATGACAAATCAAAAGGTTTTTAAATCAGGGGGGATCTTGTGAAAAAGATAAAAGGATTTAGCCTTCTTCTATTCATCCTAATCATTTCATCCGGATGTTCAACTATAGTAGAACAGTCTTTAGAAACCGGAGGCGGCAGTATTGAATTATTAACACCAACGATTACAACAAAAGATAATGAATTAGAAATTAAGACCGAGGGCATTGATGAAAATAAAGTAACTTTTATTTATGTTGCCAATAAAAAAGTATTGGAACAAAAAATAAATAATGGTGAATCCTACAAACTTAACATTAAAGATATCGAGCACGCTCATAGGACAGACTACAAGCCAAGAGTTCAACTTTTGCAAACGAAAGATGATAACGAAGATGGAGACATGGCAACCTTTAAACAAGTTAGATATACAGTTGAAAAAAGTAGCTTTATAGTTATTTCATTTAAATATAACAACCGAAAATATACTTTTAACAGAGGGTAAATATAAGAGGTGCTAATATGAAAAGACGATGGATTTTTTGGTGGATTGGTAACATATTTTGGATTACCATTTTTGGGATATTGGCAGCTATCATTTGGCTAAGAGAGGTTGATGGTGCTGGTGTTACTCAAACACCAGAGCTTAAATTAGTGACATTTATCGTCTTATTAATTGCATTTATATTACCACTAATTATTCAAGTTGTATGGTTAATTGTTAATCTGAGAAAAAGCAGAAAAAAGAGAGGAATCTTTTTCAATATAGATTCCTCTCTTTTTTCTATGGGGATTATGCCGTGCTTTTAAAGCTGCACTACTCCCTTTTCTTTACGATGCATGTTCATCTTTCTTCTTCTTCAACAATGCTCTCTTTTTCATTGCCTTCGTTAAATATCCACCTTTAAACGAACGGATTTCATAAGAAGACATAAACGCTTTCGGTGCAATTTCATTAATAATTTCTAACAGTTCTTTTTCTCTAGAACGCTTTGCAACGATGTCTAAGCGATAACGTATAGAATTAATACCTTCGCCCTCAAATACTGTAACGCCAAATCCAGAGTGACGTAGTTCATCTACTAATTCATTACAACGGTCTAGTAAACTAACTTGATACGTAATATAACCAATTGCTAATTTATTCTCTATATAACCGCCTAATAAAAGTCCCGTACTAAAGCCAATGACATAGGCAACGATGTTCATCCAATTTGATAAATCTTGAAACACAATACCTAAACTGACAATGTAAATAGCTCCTTCTAACAATCCAACACCAGCAGCGGATCTTGTTTGATTCTTTACAAGCAAAATCGTACGGATTGTCAAAATTGGAACATAAATAATTTGAAGCACAAAAATAAGTAACGCTTGTAACATTGGTATCCACCTCTTTCAAAAAGTCTTTTGTCATAATAACATACATAACCTTTAAAAATCGATGGGTTTTTAAATTTTTTTACATTATTTTTCATACTATTGAAAAACATAAAAAAGAAGCGTATTATATTTGTCGTAAATTTGATTCCTTTCATTAGCTCGCTTAAACACAAAAAAGGAACCCCATTAGGCCCCTTCATCATAGCTCTATGTTTTTCGAAGCATGTTCCCTTTGCTTCTCTTCCTCTTTCACTAACTGCATATTTGCATAAGCTAAATTTGCAATCATTAAAAAGTGACCACCTAAAATGCCTGTACCAAATGCCCACATTTCCATTTCATGCTCAATTTCAAACATAATGATAGCCCCTAATATTGCGGCTGCAAATCGGTTTAGAACTCCTAATCCAGGAGCCTTTTCTTTCATCACGATACTTCTTCCTAATTTCTCCACTCTGCGAGCTAATAGCCAAAGACAATATGCGCTAACTGCTAAACCGATACCGAACCCTGTCACTTGTTTCCCAAACGGAGTAACCGCCCACATTAGTAGTAAACCACTAAAGATCGTATACAATTGTAATCGATATACACGTAAGGCTACTTGAATCAAAATATCCGCTCCTAATTTCACATTTTATTATGTGTCAGAAGAAAAGCAGCAACTTACACAGTTGCTGCTTTCTCTTGTTCTTGTTCCATTTTTTGAATTTCAACACGTTTAATTTGATAAGCATCTTTTTCTAACACTTTAAATTCATAGCCTTCTGCTTCAACGTATTGTCCTTCTTCGATTTCATGATTTTGCATCATAATCCATCCACCGATTGTATCCACATCGTCTTCTTCAATGTGTAATCCAAACAAATCTTTTACTTCTGAGATAAGCACTTTTCCATCAACAATTTTATGATACTCGTTCACATGTTGAATTGGTGGTGCTTCATCTTCATCATATTCATCACGAATTTCGCCGACGATTTCCTCCAATATATCTTCAAGCGTTACAATTCCAGCTGTTCCTCCGTACTCATCATATAAAACAGCCATTGGAATTCGCTTCTTCTGCATTTGCAGTAATAAATCATGAATTGGAGTCGTTTCCATAACTTCAATAATCGGACGCATATACGTGCGAATCGATGATAAATCTTCTTGATCGTTGTTCATATATCGAATAAAGAAATCTTTTACGTTGACCATACCGATAATATCATCTTTATCTTCTCCAAAAATCGGATAACGTGTGTATCGTTCATTTTGGATTACTTTCATGTGTTCTTCTACTGAATCTTCAAGATAGAAACCAACGATTTCTGTACGCGGTACCATGATTTCTTTCGCAATGCGATTATCAAATTCAAAGATATTATTTACATACTTGTATTCAGCTTGATTAATTTCGCCACTTTCATAGCTATCCGAAAGAATAAGACGTAATTCTTCTTCTGTATGAGCTACTTCATGTTCAGAAGCTGGTTTCAAACCGAATAAACCAGTTATAACACGAGCTGAACCGTTCAATACCCAAATAAATGGATACATGATTTTATAGAACATCATTAACGGAGTTGCCAATAACAACGTTACTTTTTCAGCCTTTTGAATTGCCAGCGTTTTCGGAGCTAATTCCCCTACTACAACGTGTAAATATGTCATTAGCATAAAAGCAAGACCAAAAGTTAATACTGATGAGATAGAAGGATTTATGTTCCATTTCTCAAATAACGGGTGTAATAACTTTTCGATTGTCGGTTCACCTAACCAACCTAATCCCATAGCTGTAACTGTAATACCTAATTGACAAGCAGATAAATATTCATCTAAATTTGTTGTTACCTTTTTCGCTGCTAAAGCACCGCGTTTCCCTTCCGCAACAAGCTGATCAATACGACTTGAACGTACTTTTACAATCGCAAACTCTGCTGCTACGAAAAATCCAGTAAATGCGATTAAAATCGCAACCATGACTAAATTAAATATTTCCAATGAATCCCCTTAGTTAAAAAACTAAGGTGTCCACCTCCTGTATACTATAATGTTTTCTTATTTGTTCGTTAGAAAACATAGCCCGATACAAAAATTAAAGAGGTCGGATTTCACTTATTCTATAATAATAGAGCAAGTGTCTGTATTAAAGCTGTCGTTTGACCAGATAAAGATTTCGATATTTTTTCACGTTGTGAATCAGTCAATTCATCTAAAAGCGGCTTTAACTCCGTTAACTCTGCTTCTAATCGATGAATATGGTCTGTCACTTCATTCACTTGTTTCGAAACGTGTTCATTGATACCGAGCAGCTTCTTCTTCTCCTCGATTTTCTCTTTAATCTCACAAAGCGGCATATGCATTTCTTTGCACTTCTCAATAAATTGTAATGTCTCAAATGCTGTTTCGTCGTAATAGCGATAATTAGATTGAGATCGCTCCGCTTTTAAGATTCCTAGATTCGTATAATAATCAATCGTTCGTTTCGACACGTGAGCCATGAGAGCCAACTGTCCGATTCGATACACCTTCCCAACGATCTTCCCCCCTTGTTTATATTACTACTATCATACAGTACATAAACTGTACAGTCAAACGTGATGGTTATCATTCACAAATTATACAAATTTCTAACTTTCATCCTTTATTAATAAAAACAATTAATCTATAACTATACAGCTTTTCCTTTCAACCTTTCTTATTTAACAGCATACCTTACTAATAACGATTGCTTGTATAGGAGGAGATTAATATTAAAAAAACTATCATTTCTCATTTTTATAATGAAGAATACCTACTTCCATGGTGGCTTATGCATCATACAAAAGTATTTGATCACGGTATATTAATTAATAGAGGTTCTACTGATCGTTCCGTAGAGATTTGTAAATTATTCGCACCCCACTGGGAAGTGCGAGATTCCAGATTTCTTGAGTTTGATCCAACTAATACTGATATTGAAGTGATGGGAATTGAAAGAGAAATTTCAGGTTGGAAAATCGTTTTAAATACTACTGAATTCTTTTGTTGTAATAATACAGAAGAGTTTTTCTCATCTCTTCATGCACTAGGACAAAATATGTATGCGATTAGAATGATTTTAATGATAGATAGCCATAAGTACAATTATTCAAAGCCAAGATACTCTATCCCATTAGTAGAACAACGATACCACGGCGTCTTCCCTTATAACCCAAAAGCCGGATGTGCCTGGAGATTTATTCACAATCATCTAGATGGTGCATATTTACCTGGTAGACATTATTCGCGGCACGGGAATATAGTTTATGACTATCCTTCATTTATTTTAAAATTTTATTTTAGCCCTTGGAATGAACAGTCAAAGGCAAGAAAATTACAAATTACACCTACCCTTTCAAAAATAGGTGTTCAAATGGGACTCCAAACACATTACGGTCAATCTCCTGAAGAACTGGAAACACGTTTTTTAGAGCTTAGTAACGTAACTCAAGACCTCCGTAATAATCCTGAATATCAAGAATTATTTCCAAAGTTTAAACCATAATGTTTTTTGCATGGTCATCACCTCACACCATTTCATCCGCTTAATCAAAAACAATCTCATTTGCATAAAATATGAATACTGTATATATTATAAATTTTTATTTTAGGAGGAAAAAATGAAAGCTGTTATTCTTGCTGGTGGATACGGTACAAGAATTGGGGAAGAAACACATTTAAAACCAAAACCTATGATTGAGATTGGAACAAAACCTATTCTATGGCACATTATGAGTTTGTTTAGCCATTACGGGATTACTGAGTTTATTATTTGCTTAGGCTATAAAGGATATGCAATTAAAGAGTTTTTTCTAAATTACAACTTACACATGTCCGATTTCACAATACATTTAAGCGACAACACAATTACTAGCCATTCTCATCGTATAGAACCATGGAAAGTTACATTAATCGATACTGGTCTAAATACCGAAACGGGTGGACGAGTTAAAAAGATAAAAAATTATGTTGGAGACGAACCTTTCTGTCTCACTTATGGTGATGGATTAAGTAATGTAAATATAAAAGAACTTATTGCATTTCATAAAAAACACGGAAAAATGGCTACTGTTACAGCCGTACAACCTCCTGGTAGATTTGGTTCTCTCGTTTTAGATAAACAATCTGTCACATCCTTTCAAGAAAAACCACTAGGTGATGGTGGATGGGTTAACGGTGGATTTTTTGTTTTAAATCATGATATTTTCAATTACATTAGTGGAGATAAGTCTGTTTTTGAAACCGAAACTTTAGTTCAGTTAGTAAACAAAAATGAACTGGCAGCATTTCAGCATACTGGTTTTTGGCATCCGATGGATACATTGCGCGATAAAAATAAATTAGTCGAGCTATGGGAAAATAATGACGCTCCATGGAAGGTCTGGTAATATGACTTCATCATCTTTTTGGAATAAGAAAAAAGTATTTATTACAGGACATACTGGCTTTAAAGGCTCATGGCTCACCCTTTTTTTAACTTCTTTAGGCGTAGAAGTAATCGGCTACTCTTCTCACCCTCCCTCAACTCCTAACCTTTTTGAACAATGTAACGCAGCAAAAGAGTGCATTACAATTGAAGGAGACATTACAGATTACGATTCTTTATTCCATGCCATAAAACAGCACAAACCTGATATGATATTTCATTTAGCAGCTCAACCAATCGTCACCACTTCATACAAAGATCCTATTGATACATTTAAAACAAACGTCTTAGGCACTGTTCACGTATTAGAAGCAACAAAGTACGTCGAAAGCGTACGTCTCATTATTAATGTTACGAGTGATAAATGTTATGCGAATGATGGGAGCGGTAATCGAGCATTTGTAGAATCCGACCGTTTAGGGGGCTACGATCCATACAGTGCTAGTAAAGCTTGCGCTGAATTAGTTGCAACATCATATCAAAAATCTTTTTTTCACACGAACACCCTTTCACTCGCCTCAGTAAGAGCAGGCAATGTCATCGGTGGTGGTGATTGGGCAGAAAATCGCTTATTCCCAGATATCATTGGTTCATATTTACAAGACCGTCCTTTAAGTATTCGAAACAAAAATGCTATCCGACCGTGGCAACATGTTTTGGATCCTTTACATGGATATATCCTTTTAGCTGAGAAACTTTGGAAGCATAAAGAGTATGCAGAAGCATGGAATTTCGGACCAATTAACGAGGCTAACAGAACCGTCCATGATGTCATTCAATCTGTAATAAAATTATGGAATAAACCATTAACAATACTTTCTCCCACTATAAATACTCCTTATGAATCACCTATTTTAACACTCGATAGTACAAAAGCAGTAAATAAACTGGACTGGACTCCTAAGCTATCCACAGAAAATGCTATCGCTTGGACCGTTGAATGGTACGAAAAATATGCATCCGGTGAAAATATAGAATCATTCACACGACAACAAATCGATGCATTCAAAAATTTATAAGGAGGCTATAAAATGGAACAAAAAAAATGCCGTTTTTGCCACTCATTGTTAAAAGATACTTTTATAGATTTAGGTGTTTCCCCTCTCGCTAACTCATTTGTAGCTCCAGAAAACTCATATAAAATGGAACCTTTTTATCCACTGCATACATTTGTTTGTAACTCTTGTTTACTTGTACAATTAGATGAATTTGAATCCCCACAAAATATTTTTCATGACTATTTATACTTCAGCTCTTACTCCTCGAGTTGGCTATTGCACGCTAAACAATACGTAGAAATGGCAATTAAGCGTTTCAACCTAACGAAACATTCAAAGGTTATTGAAATCGCAAGTAACGATGGATACTTATTACAATACTTCCAAAAAGAAAACATCAATACTACTGGAATTGAACCAGCGAAAAATGTAGCAGAAATCGCTATACAAAAAGGCGTTCCTACTAATATAAATTTTTTCAGTAACGACTTAGCAAAAGAATTAATAAGCAGTAGTCCACAAGCTGATTTAATTATTGCAAACAACGTATTAGCCCACGTTCCAAACTTACATGATTTTGTCGCCGGCTTAAAAACATTATTAAAACGAGATGGCACTATTACAATTGAATTCCCGCACCTATTAAACCTTATTTCCTTTAAACAGTTCGATACAATCTATCACGAGCACTTCTCTTACTTCTCACTTATAAGTCTGCAAAAAATTTTAGCTCATTATGATCTACAAATTGTGGACGTAGAAGAGCTTTCAACACACGGTGGTTCCTTGCGTGTATTTATAAACCATATACATGCACAATCAACTATCCATTCTAATGTTTCAAAAGCAATCCAAAAAGAAGTGGATCATGGGCTAGATACATTGGATTGCTATCTCCTTTTTTCGAAACAAGTGGAGCAATTAAAAATAGATATTTTGAAGTTTTTTATCGAAGTAAAAGCTTTAAATAAACAAGTTATCAGCTACGGCGCTCCCGCTAAAGGAAACACCCTTTTAAATTATTGTGGAATCGGAAAAGAATTTCTATCTTATACGGTAGACAAAAATCCTTATAAACAAAATCTCCTTTTGCCAGGAACTCGTATTCCTATAAAATCCCCAGAAGAAATTAAACGGACAAAACCTGATTATATTCTCATATTACCTTGGAATTTAAAGGAGGAAATTATGAAAGAATGCTCCTTCATCCGTGAATGGGGCGGCAAATTTTTAGTGATGATCCCAGAAGTAGACGTGATCGAACCATGAAAAAAATCCTTGTAACAGGTGGTAGTGGATGGATCGGTAAATATATTTTACATTCCCTTATACAAAAGGGCTATGAAGTGCACGCCACCTACAATAAAAATAAACCTTCTCACCTTTCCTGCCATTGGCATAAAGTAAACTTACTTTGCGATGAAGAAGTAAAAAAACTCATTTACGACATGAAGCCTAGTCATCTCATTCATTTAGCTTGGGAAGCAGTGCCGCCAGCATGTTATATATCTATTAATAATTACTATTGGCTTCAGTCTAGCATCTCATTGATTCAACACTTCACAACATGTGGTGGAAAGCGGGTCGTTGTTGCAGGTACCGGCGCAGAGTATGAGTGGTTTAACGGTGTATTATTTGAAGGTTCACCGCTTCTTTCCTATAAAACCCCGTATTCATTATGTAAAAATGCATTGCACTCCTGGCTACAATCGTACGCACAACAAACCAACCTTAGCATTTGTTGGGGACGAATTTTTCATATGTATGGCCCTTACGAACATGGCAGTCGACTCGTTTCTAACATTATCACTTCCTTATTAAAAAACGAAGAAGCACTATGTACACATGGAAAACAATCAAGAGATTTCCTCCATGTGGGTGACGTCGCTGACGCTCTTGTAACATTATTAAGTTGCAACGTTACAGGCACAATAAATATCGCCTCTGGTCAATCTGTACAAATTAAAGAATTAGCTTCTATCATTGCTAAAAAGATAGGAAAGGAAAACTTAATTAAACTAGGTGCTATCCCTTTCCCTAAAGATGAACCTTTATTTGTTGGTGTTAATGTGGAACGTTTAAAAAGCGAAGTGAACTGGAAACCAAAATACGATTTGAACACTGGAATTGAAGATACAATTTTATGGTGGGAATCATTTATAAAAAAGCATAACGATATGCATCACTGAAACGCAGATCCTTTGTTCCTCCCGCTAGTTCTCTATACCATGCTTCTAATCTATCAGGTGTAATAATATGATGCGTCCCCATTCCCGCATGTATACTACCTTGAGAAAGAGTTGGCCCGATTTGTAATTTGCGCCTTTTGATCGCATCATTCCACGGACTAAATCCAAACCATACAATACATGCAAGAGGTGGGTAATTCATAGACTCATGCATAGTTAAATGTCTTCCAGCCGTATAACTTCCATATTCGTGATTGTGAATGAACCTCCCTCTTCTCCACAGCTCCCAATCTTCAGGCAAGTAACCGTGAAATCGCTGTTTCATTAGAGAAATACTATACCTAAGTTTTGGATAATTATAGTTTGGATTTTCTACCATTATAAGGCCTTCTAACCCGTACATCCTCCCTCCTAAGTCTTTTAGTGATTTCCAGAACTGCTCTTTATCTTGTACACAAAGAAACTCAGTCGTATTTAAAATTATTTTCCACCCTTCTACCTCTTGTTCAACCCCCATTACTTCACGATCTGTTGCTAGTGCATCAAATTCTGGATTTTCAGAATCTCGCACTTCCCAATGCGGTGCGAACTTTTTGCAAATTTCCACAGAGCGATCTGTAGAACCTTTATTAATTAAAATACCATGATCAAACAGTTTCGTATGATGCATAAGCCACCACGGTAATAAATACTCTTCATTGTAAAAATGAGAAATAACGGTTGTAGTTATAATAATCTCCTCCTCTTTCTCTATTAATCTACTTTTTCATCCTACTCTTAATATACTTATCAGTTATGTAATTGGTTTCTTTTATTTTTAAAATATGTTTTTCTACCATATACTATGCTTTCTTCGACAACCACCATTTTCTAAAGAATCAACTCCGTACAATTAACATCCCAATAAACTGAAAATTAAGTTATAATATCATTATAAAATTATGAAGGAGGAATGCGCTCATGTACTACAACACTTCATTCGAAAACGATCAACCTGTAGGCCGTCTATAATCTAAGACGGGCATTCATATAACAAGTGCACCATGCCTCGTCTTAGGGAATAAATCATAACCCTAAAAATAGACGGAGGTCATTCAAATGAAACAAACCATTTTAGGAGCTATATGTTTATCACTAGCAGCAAGTATTTGGGGCGGTATGTACGTCGTTAGTAAATACGTACTCGACTTTATTCCGCCACTTACACTCGTTTGGCTACGCTTTATTATCGCTTTTGTTGTTTTATATGCGATTTTGAAAACAACTGAAAAAAAGCAAAAGAAAAAAGTAACCATACACAAAAAAGATTGGCTATTATTCGCTTGGATTGGATTCATCGGGTATTTCATTTCGATCACATGTCAATTTATCGGAACGAAATTATCCGATGCTCATACAGGCTCCTTAGTGACATCAGCTACACCTGCATTTATGGTTATATTTGCAGCGCTCCTTTTAAAAGAGAAACTAACTGCTCGTAGACTTTTATCAACTATAATAGCGACAATCGGTGTCATTATCGTTATCGGATGGGATATTGAAATCGGCTCCTATTTTATCGGTACAATCATTTTAGTTGGAGCCGCTATTACGTGGGCTTTACTATCCATTTATGTAAAAATCGCTTCCGCTCGATTTTCATCTTTAATTATTACAACGTACGCAATATTTTTTTCACTCTTTTTCATTACACCTTTTATGGTATGGGAATTCCAAACAAATCCTATTGAACATATGAACATGTATGTAGTATTAGGCGTACTCTATTTAGGAATCGTCTCAACCGCAGGTGCATTTTTTCTTTGGAATAAAGGGTTAGAATTAATGGATGCTAGCATCGGTTCATTATTCTTCTTCTTTCAGCCTATCGTTGGTTCGCTACTTGGCTGGATCCTGTTAAATGAGACGTTAAACAGTAACTTTTTCATTGGTGGTATCCTTATTATATGCAGTGTTATAATTACTACTTTTGAAAAGCAAAAATAGTATAAAAAAAACAGGCAGAGACTTAGTCTCTTCCTGTTCGCATAATTGGATCTTGGGCGTGAAAACCGATGCAAATTGGTATATTACTTTGTAATCCACTGCATGCACTTATAAAACTACACACCGTTCTTGCGATTAAATATAAAGTAATACCTACAGCCTTTTTATCTGAATCAAAGCCATTTTCACCATAAATATCAGCTAACTCTCCTAAAGATGGTCCTTCTATTTCATCCGTCCAATCACTTGCCCAATCCTCATCTTCTTCAAGAAACATATAATCGTCACAAATATAAAACTGACTATCCCACTCATTATCAAGATCATACTCAAAATAAATCGCCTTTGCTTCTTCACTTTCAGCAATTTCTAACGCTTCTTTCAAACCTATCCTCATACTTTCCTTTTATGAATCTAATGGAATCAATTTAATGCGCTCCACATCCTCACTTGACGCTAGTGTGCGACAAATATCATAATACTTCAATTCTATTTGAGATACTGATAACAAAAATGCATCTTCCTGCATTTCCTCTAAATACTGAAAAATATCCACACTATTACAACTCCCTACACTTTACGCAGTCCAATGTGCTGGACGAGACAACACTTTCGGTAATTTCGTATGTTTGTCCCCTTTCGCCGCATTAATTTGAACTTGCGTAAGAAAAATACTATTTGTAAAGTCTGCTCCGCGAATATCTGCATCTCTTAAATCTGCTCCGATGAGATCTGCTCCTCTTAAATCTGCTCCATTTAAGTTAGCCGCAATTAAATACGCTCCTCTTAAATTCGCCCCTTGTAAATTTTTCTTTTTCAGATTTGCGCCCATAAGATCTGCTCCGCGGTGACTGATTCGTTTTTTACGTGCAACATTCATTTCCTTCCATACTAATTCACTCGTCTCTAAAAGGAGAATGTTCACTTCTGCACGGTGTAATGGCACATTTACTTCCATTAATTCATCTGGACTTAAATTAGAAAGACGCTCTGTCTCTTCAATCGCTTCCTTCAGCTCTTTATGAATTGTCTGCGTCGACTTTAATAGAATAGCCTCATTCAAATACCACAGCATTTCATGAAGCTGATGCATAACCGGAAAAGCATCATACATTTCTCTCGCATGCTCGGCATCTTTCCGCCAATCAATTCCTTTAAACGTAACTTGAGAAATCTTTTGTCCAGCGCCGAAACATTCAAATACTGTACAACCTTTATACCCTTTTCCTCTAAGATCTCTATGTATACTACATTTATAATCTGATTGTAATTTTGTACAAGGTTTACCACCATCTTTATTCACCGCAAAATCTATTGATGCTGCAAACGGTAATGCTACACAACATAATCCAAAACATTTTTCACAATCCGCTTTTAAACTATTGTAATTTACATCCTCTTCTACACGAAAATAGTCGTTATGATTAGTCAAAATATATACCCCCTGTTGTCTTTTGACTATTTCATAATATTCCAACTGCACTAAATAATCAATTTTAAAACAAATGGACCTATTTCATTTCAAACAACAACATAATCCGTCTATTTCTTTTCATTTAAAAAGGACACCCACTACAATATTAATTATAATTAAATTAAGAACTTTCAAATAACGAGGAGGATTACGATGGCATTAGAAATGAAAACAAACTGTCAAATTTGCGACCATTCCCTTCAGCCTGATTCTGAAGCATACATATGCGTGTATGAATGTACATTTTGTGCACCATGTACAGAGGAAAGACAAAACGTTTGCCCAAATTGTGGCGGCGAGTTAGTACGTAGACCGAAGAAGAAATAGAAAAAAGCAAAGCGATATCGCTTTGCTTTTTTCTGTTTCTGGGGTATATAGAAATTCTACCAATCACAAATTAAACATTTAAAAACTTAACACAAACAGGCTCTGGTACAACAACATCAGATTGTAACAGTGTTAACTTCCCTGTCGTTTCATTTCTTGAAAATAGCACAAGATTATGTGACTTTTCATTTGTAGCAATAAGAAATTTTCCAGTAGGATCTAACACAAAGTCCCTCGGCCAATTTCCTTCTGTAGATGTATGTGCAACAAATGTAAGTTCACCTGAGTTTTGATTTACACTGAAAACAGCGATACTATTATACCCACGATTCGCCGCATATACAAAACGGCCATCAGAAGAAATATGAATAGCACTTCCTTGACTATTTCCATCAAATTCTTTTGGAACTGTAGAAATATACTGCAACTCTGTAAAGGATCCTTCTTCCGGATAATATGTTAACACAATGACTTCCGAACTAAGTTCAGTCATCACATAAGCGTACTTTCCATTTGGATGAAAAGCAATATGTCTCGGACCGCTTCCTGGGTTCACAGACAAGCTATTCACTTCTTTTAATGTACTATCTTTTATTCCATATGTAATTATTTTATCAATCCCTAAATCAACACCTACCACATATTTTTCATCAGGAGTATATCCCGCGTAATGTGCATGTGGTTTTTCTTGTCTTTCTTTATTTGGACCTGAACCTTCATGTGCCATAATAGATGAAGCAGGATTTACAGTTCCATTTTCTTCATCTACTTCAAAAGACTCAATCGTTCCTTTATGGTAATTCGCTGTAACTACCGTTTGATTTCCACTATCCACACTAATATGACAAGGAGAAGCCCCTTCTACTACTTGTCTATTTTGTTCCTCTAGCTCTCCAGTATGACTATTAATCAAATAAGCAGCTACACCACCAGCTTCTCCTTCTTTTACAACAGAATAGAGATATTGATTATTTTTGCTAATCGTTACATATGTAGGGTTATCCATCTTAGCCGCAAGTGTTACATTACTAACTTTTTGCGCTTCCGTATGTAAAGTAAAAGTATATATTCCTTCACTATTTTCTTTCGTGTAAGTTCCAACATATCCAATAAACTCTTTGTTATCCGTCATTTTCATAACCCTCTCCCTATAGTTTTTGTTCATCACACTTCTTACTAAGCAACCTAAAACTATTATTCATTGAAAGAATATCCTAAAAAATCGGAGTACCTCTTTATACGCTACCATATTTTTCTGCCAAATAGCCCCTAAACCCACTTTTTCTGAAAAGCTGCTATACTTTCATATTCTTCTTCCAAGTGACGGGCCAAACGAATATAGATCGGTGTTAAATCTTTATATTTCTCCACACTTTCCATGTTTGGCTCATGATAAAAATTGGCACCTACCATATTAGAAACTACATGTAATGTATCTACTTCACCTAAGCTATATAAACCGAGGATTGCCGCTCCTAGGCAAGAGCTTTCGAAACTTTCAGGAACGTATACGTCTTGATGAAAAATATCTGCCATCATCTGTCTCCAAAGTTCTGACCTTGCAAAACCACCTGTCGCTTGAATTTTTTTCGGTTCGCCAATTAGTTCTTTTAACGCAAGAAGAACTGTATACAAGTTATAAATGATTCCCTCTAAAACAGCACGTATAAGATGCTCTTTCTTATGATGTAGTCCAAGCCCAAAGAAAGATCCCCGCGCATTTGCATTCCATAAAGGAGCTCTTTCGCCTGCTAAATACGGATGAAATAATAAACCATCAGATCCAGGATTCACTTTTGCCGCTATTTCCGTAAGCACTTCATATGGATCTTTTCCTAAACGCTTCCCATGCTCAACTTCTAACGTACATAATTGGTCGCGAACCCACCTAAAAATCATACCACCATTATTAACCGGTCCACCAATTACCCAAAGGTCCTCAGTTAACGCATAACAAAAAGTCCTACCTTTCGGATCCGTTACAGGATGATTTGTGACAACTCGCACTGCACCGCTCGTACCAATTGTAATAGCAACTACTCCAGGTTCTATTGCATTTACACCTAAATTCGATAGTACCCCATCACTCGCACCGATTATAAAAGGAGTAGTAACAAGTACATTCATCTCTCTTGCAAGTTCTTCATTTATCCCTATTAAACTGTGCGTCGTTGGAACAACTGTAGATAGCTTTTTATCGGTAATTCCTGCGACACGAAGAGCTGCCTCATCCCATTTTAAAAATTTCAAATTGAACATTCCTGTTGCTGATGCAATAGAATAATCAATTACATATTCCTTAAATAACTTATAGAAAACATACTCTTTAATAGAGATGAATTTATAGCTTTTTGCAAACAACTCATCATGTTCATTCTTAAGCCAAACTAATTTCGAAAGTGGTGACATAGGATGGATTGGTGTTCCAGTACGAAGGTAAATTTCATGACCATTCATATCATTCTTTATTTTTTCTGCCCAGCTTGCGCTTCTATTATCTGCCCAAGTGATACATCTCGTTAACGGCTTCCCTGCTTCGTCTACAGCAATGACACTATGCATTGCCGAACTAAAAGAAACACAAAGAATATCAACTGGCTGCACATTACTTGATTGTATAGTTTCTTTAATCGTATGTATGACCGCTTGAAAAATCTCTTCTGGATCTTGTTCTGCTGTTTCTGGTGCGGGAGAATATAAAGGATATTCAATCCCATGACTTGCAATAACTGATCCATCAATCGAAAACAAAACTGATTTTGTACTAGTTGTCCCAATATCTACACCAATCATATATTTCGAGCTCACTATGTAACCCCTTTCAAATTATTCCTATAACAAAAGAGCACCATGATGTATACAAAAAAGACGCTCCCTTATGAGAGCTACGTTTTAATAAACTTCTCTCTCATAAGGAGGTCCTTTTCATAACTATAGTGCTATTTTGAAAAGTGAAATCTTCATTTCATTATAACTTAGGCGCTTTCGCCCAATCCGCAGCAAACTTTTCAATACCTTGATCTGTTAATGGGTGCATAGCAAGTTGTTCAATGACTTTATAAGGAATTGTTGCAATGTGAGCACCTGCCATCGCTACACGAGTGACATGGTCTGGGTGTCTGACAGAAGCCGCAATAATTTGTGTATCTAATTGATGAACATCGAATAATTCAGCAATTTTAGCAACTAATAATACGCCATCTTCAGAAATATCATCTAAGCGTCCTAAAAATGGAGAGACGTACGTTGCACCTGCTCGAGCAGCTAAAAGAGCTTGGTTCACAGTGAAAATAAGTGTAACGTTCGTTTTCACACCTTTTTCAGTAAGGTAGCGGCAAGCTTCTAATCCTGCTAGTGTCATCGGAAGTTTTATCGTGATGTTTTTATCACCACCGTTAATTTTAATTAGTTCTTCTGCTTGAGAAATCATTTCTTCAGCTGCAACAACATCTGGAGTTACTTCTGCCGAAACAGATTCAACGTTAGGTACTGCCTGACAAATTTCTGCAATACGGTCTTCAAACTTAATGCCCTCTTTCGCTACTAAAGAAGGATTCGTTGTAACGCCAGCTAAAACCCCTAGTTTATATGCCTTTTTTATGTCCTCAAGATTTGCAGTATCAATAAAAAACTTCATGATTCATTCCCTCCATTTTTTAAACGCTAACGAGTTATAATTTTAAAATTTTTATTTCTTTTCTACTGCATGTCCGCCAAATTCATTGCGCAGTGCTGCTACAACTTTTCCTGTAAATGTATCATTGTCTAATGAGCGGTAGCGCATTAATAGAGACATTGCGATAACAGGAGTTGCTGTTTGAAGGTCTAATGCTGTTTCTACTGTCCATTTTCCTTCACCAGAAGAATGCATAACGCCCTTAATTTCATCCAGTTTTGCATCTTTAGAAAATGCATTTTCAGTTAATTCCATTAACCATGAACGAATGACTGAACCGTTGTTCCATACTCTTGATACTTTTTCATAATCGTAGTCAAATTCACTCTTCTCTAAAACCTCAAATCCTTCACCAATGGCAGCCATCATTCCGTATTCAATTCCGTTGTGAATCATTTTTAAAAAGTGACCACTACCAGCTTTTCCTGCATATAAGAATCCATTTTCTACAGCTGTATCTCGGAAAATAGGTTCAACGATGTCCCAAGCTTCTTGATCTCCTCCGATCATGTAACAAGCACCATTACGAGCACCTTCCATTCCGCCAGAAGTTCCTGCATCCATAAAGTGAATGCCATCTGTCTTTAGTTGCTCATATCGGCGAATAGACTCTTTATAGTGTGAATTCCCAGCTTCAATTAAAATATCTCCTTTTGATAACAGCGGTGTAACCTCATTAATAACAGAATCAACAACAGCGTGCGGAACCATAACCCATAGAATTCTTGGTGATTCTAATGATTGAACAAGTTCGTTTAAACTAGACGTACCTGTAGCCCCATACGCTTTCATTTCTTCCACTGCACTCGTATTTAAATCGAATGCAGCTACTTCATGTTTATGATCAATTAAATTCTTCCCTAAATTTAATCCCATTTTACCTAAACCAATTAATCCTACTCTCATAATACAATTCCTCCTTGAATTACCTTTCATCATAAATACATGTTAATAAAATGATGAATATCTTTTGTCATATTGCTTTACTTATAAGAATGTACTTATTTTTTCAATCCCTCATCTAACCACCATTTAAATTCACTTTCTTGTAATAGAGCATGAGCAGCATCCGGACCATACGAGCCAGACTCATATTCATGAAAAGGTAACAAGTTTTCTTCGAACGCTTCAAGGATTGGCTGCACCCATTCCCATGACAATTCAACCTCTCTCCAGTGTGCAAAGAATGTAGAATCTCCACATACAGCATCATAGATAAGCCTTTCGTAGGCTTCAGGTATTCCCACTCCTGTTTGCTCACAAGTAAAATGAATACGGATCGGTTCTAGCTCTCCATTGTTCAATGGATTTTTACTATTTAATTGGAGTGAAACATTTTCATTTGGGCTAATTTCAATGATTAACAAATTAGGCTCTGCATTTGGATTACTATCTTGATATTGCTGTTTTAATGTATTTTTAAACTCAATTACAATACGAGTAGACTTTTCTTTCATTCTTTTTCCTGTTCGTATGTAAAAAGGAACATCAGTCCAAAATGGGTTATCAATCCATAAGCGAGCCGCAACATATGTATCTGTTTGAGAAGAAGGATTTACTCCTGGTTCCTCTCTATACGCTACAACTTGTTGTCCTTTTATCTCTCCTGAAGCATACTGTCCGCGAATGATATGGTTCTGAATGTCTTCTTTTTTCACTTTACGAAGAGTTTCCATTACCTTTCGTTTTTCCTCACGAATTTCACATGCATTTATCTTTTCCGGCAGATTCATAGCAGTCATCATTAATATTTGCAACATATGATTTTGAACCATATCGCGAATGGCTCCTGCATGATCATAATATGCTGCCCTTTCTTCTACCCCAACCGTTTCACTAGCTGTTATTTGTACATTCGCTATATGTTCTTTATTCCAAATCGATTGGAGAACAGGATTTGCAAATTCAAGTGCTTCAATGTTTTGAATCATCGGTTTACCTAAATAATGATCAATACGGTATATTTCGTCTTCTTCAAACGTTCGACTAAGCTTATCATTCAGCTCTCGGGCAGATGTAAGATCATGACCAAACGGTTTCTCAATCATCAGGCGCTTCCATCCATCCGTTCCATCGAGTCCACTTTCCTTAATATTTAAAGCAATGGTCTCAAAGAAGTCAGGAGTAACTGAAAGGTAGAACATTCTATTCCCTTGTATATTTTGTTCTTCTTCCCTTTCACGAACTACTTGTAATAACCTTTTATAATCTTCTGGCTTATTCACATCTAAGGGACAATAACGAAAATACTCTAAAAAATCTTCTATTTTCGGAGTACCTTCATCTTTGCGACGAGAAAAAGTGTCTATGGATTCTTTTACTCTTTTTTGAAAATCTAAATGAGATACTTCACGTCTTCCAAGCCCAATAACGGATATTGGCTTTGGAATCTTTTGATCTCTATATAAGTTATATAGCGCGGGGTAAATTTTTCTTTTAGCTAAATCTCCTGTTGCTCCAAATAAAACAAAGGTCATTGATTCCAATTTCAGTCCCCCTCGTGATGTATAGTCATTGTCACCTTAGTAAAAATGCATTGTACAGAAGCTACTATTATTTTTGATCCAACCTTACTTCTTAACTTCTAATTTTTTATATTTGTCGCTTTCTAATTGTCCCCAATATTAATAGTGGCAATTCAAAGCATTTTTACCACATGCTACTTACTTATTTTAACTTACATAAAATAACTTAATTACTTTTAGTAATTTAATTACGTTACGTCTATCATATTAACTACATAGATTATAATCGTCAAGAAAAGTGTCTCGAATTAAAAATTTTAATTCCGTAACATCTTATTAGAAATATGTTCATGAACTGAATAATAAAAAGGCAAGACCGAACATATTCTTGTTCGATTTTGCCTTTTTACTATTGTTTCAAATGATTTTTAACTGCCCTTATAACTAATTCATGATCCTCTTCTGGTGGTAATCCTGAAACTGTTATCATTCCAATAACTCCTACATCTTTTATTTGGACAGGAACACAGCCACCAAACGCAGCATAATCCGACCTATCTAAAAGATACTTTTCATTATATGGAACGCCCGTTATTTCACTTTGTATCTGCATATAATACGAGCTATGATTATGCAAAGAAACAACTCGTTTTTTACGCTCAATCCATTGCGTATTTTCCGCAGTTGTCCCTGTCATCTTGAAATGAAATAGTTGCACACCATTTTTCGCTATATCAACAGCAATCAATTTCCCTTCTTGCCTCGCCGTTTCAACGATAAATAAACCTATTTGCAGTGCATCTTCATTTGTAAAAGAGGAAAATTGAAGTGTTTCCTCATCTATTAAAATTTGCTTACTTATTTCACTCAAATTTGAAGCGCTCATATATTTATCCCCCTTACTCACTTTATGCCACATTGATATTTTTGAATTTCTGTGACTCTATCGTACGGCCTTTCCATATAACTAATACCGTAAAGCGTATTCTTTTCTTCTTGGTGCTATTATGAATTATATTTAACGCCTTAAAAAAGTATGTCCTTTCGTACTAAACATCTCGTATAGAAGTTTTCTTCCGGATATTTCTTACAAGCATAAAAAAACCAGTTACTTAGGCAACTGGTTCGCTAACAATTTCATATGGGATATCCATTCAACCAAACTAATGCTTGTTCATAATCATCAAAAAATTTCACAGATTCTTTTGTATTGGACTGTTTTAAATAATTCAGTATCTCCCCTTCTTCAAGGAGAAAAGCAATTGCCTTACTGTGATTCAAAATCGTTTCATTGAAAAACTTATCTTTCCATGCTTTTTGAACAGAAAAATGATCTGGCGTGTACCCTTTTCTATCTACCAGCAATTTGTATTTCCGACCCTCGGAAATGAATTGCTGACAAACCTGCTCGAAGCCATTAAACCATTCATAAACATCATCTGTTTTAATCTTGCCAATAAGATGGGTAACAATTATATCTCCTGAAACTGTTGTGCTTATATTCAGCTTACTCAACTTGGAATCATCTCCCTTAGTTACAATTATGCGGAAATATCTCATAAAATCAATAAGATAAAATTGTTACGCATTAAAAAAGGACAAACTCTCCAAACGGAGAAGTCTGTCCCAAAATCGTTCTATTTTATTTTGCATTAGAACTAACAATCGTGAATTAGAATAATGATTTAATACTTGCTAAAACAGTAAGTACACCTACAATAATAACAAATACGTTACTCATTTTCCCTTTGTATTTAGCTAGTACTGGTACTTTATTGATTGCATACATCGGTAATAGACATAAGATAGCAGCAACTAATGGACCGCTTAGAGAATCAATAAGTCCAAGAATACTTGGATTTGTATAAGCAACAAACCAGCATGACAATACAACAAAAGTAAGGACGATTGTCTTAATTGTTTTTTCTTCAATAACTTTCCCACGTGATTTACCGAACTTAATAATCATGTCACGCATTACTTCAAATGCTCCGATATAATGGCCAAGGAAAGATTTTGTAATAGCCACAAAAGCAATGATTGGAGCTGCAATCGTGATTACAGGTGAATTAAGCTCATTAGCAAGATATGAAAGGATTGATAAGTTTTGCTCTTTTGCCATTTTTAAATCCTCTGGAGTCAAGCTTAATGTACTACTCCAAACGAAGAACATAACTACAGCGAATGTCATGATATAACAAACTTTTTGTATTTGCGCACATTTAGCATCAGTAGCTTCTATTCCATACGTAGCTCTCTGTTTTACAACAAATGATGAAATCATAGGTGAATGATTAAATGAGAATACGATGATTGGTAGAATCAACAGTATCGTTCCAAAATATCCTGTTCCTGTTGAAGCAGTAGAAACAGTTGAAAAGCTAAGCATTGACGTATTCCACTGTGGAATTAAAGATATTGCGATAAAAAATAGAGAAGCTATGAAAGGATACACTAGCATACTCATGATCTTTACAGTAATATCTTGACCAAAATTCAGTATAGCGATAAGACCAAGAACTAATACAAGTGATAAAATAGCCCTTAGAGGCTCTGGCATGTGCAATTGATGCACGATAAAACTACTTGCAGTATTTGTAAGCGCAACCGAATACATTAGCACGATTGTATAAATTGAACCGAAATATACGATGTTAAAAATGATACTTGCTTTATTTCCGAAATACTCTCTAATTGTACCTGTGATCCCCTCATCAGCAGAATTAGAAGCGTATATCATTTTAGCAAGTGCCCTATGTGAGTAATACATAACTGGATATGCAAGCAATGTAATTAGTAGTAATGATAATAAACCACCTGAACCTGCATTAATCGGTAAAAAGAGCACCCCTGCTCCAATTGCAGTTCCAAATAGGATCAATGCCCATGTAGTATCCTGCTTATGCCACTTTTTCGGATCTGCATATTGCTCATTTTCTAGTGCGATATTTTCAGCTTGAACTTCTATTTTCTTTGCAGTATTCCCGTTCATATAATAACTCCCCCTTGTATCCTATTCTTGCGTATCTCTTTATAGCTAACGAACATTCCCTTTTTTCGGAAAATAAATTCCTTACAAGTTGCCCCACATTGTATGTCCTTCATCATAATGAATCCAAATTGAAACATTCGCTAGTTAGCGTTCACAAAAAAGTTTACTCGTACTATCCGCTCTTTATATAAAGACCGCTTAAGAGAACAATATTGAATAGACTTCATAAATACGTTGCAACATTTCTAATAACAGTGTGTTACTTTAATGGTTTCTCTTACTTACTTGTAACAGTAATTTTAGATAAACCGGCCTCTCTTCATTTATGAGGCATTTCTTTCTCAATTCTATACATCACTTTCATAACTTCGGCAGCATTTATGGTATTGATTACACAAGCCACTGAAGCACTTTACATACATTTCGCCTCTAATCACACGCCTTTCTTTCTATTAATCGCATTTTTTATATTTTCTCCAGAGATCATAAAATTTCTCTCGACGCCCTCATTATAACGTGTATATTTATAAAATTAATATTTTTATATTTCCAGAAATATCTAATGGATATAATTTTACATGGATAATAATTTACAGTTAGCATGCAACCCTTGTTCCTATCGCTTATAACGGAATTAATCAGCAAAAAACACAGTAAAATATTGTTTATTCAAGCTACTCATTTTAAAAATATTTATATTCTTCTTTATCTAAAAATTTTATTTTGACTTAAAAAAGATATTCTAATAAATAATTAACGTGGTTAAAAAGAAATTTCTTTTTAAATACATAAACCAATTTTTAGGTTATATATTATCAATATTGCATTCATATACATTTTTAGGAAAATACATATTTTAACTTGATGACAATAAGAGAACCGCTAACATTTTGCAAAAATCTTCGCTAAACGAAAAAATAAAATAAGCTGCCCATATGGACAGCTTATTTACATCATTATCATTGTTAGGAGTGGGCAAACGAATCACTTCAATGTCATCTTAATTTTAGTTTTTTCAACTCTTCTTCAGGGATATTTCTATGTTTGTATTGAATGGGTTTTATTTCATTTCCTTTTAGATGATATTATTGCTTATTGCACGATCCAACCTATTAAAAACGAATAATGTAATCTTTAAAACCCCTCATTAACTAGCTCTTTTATCAAGTTTAATTTTGCAGAGAGCTCAATAAACCATTCTTCATCCCCTGTTAATAATGCAAGGTCTATAAGATAAAGGATTTGCTCCTTATTTATTACCTTTGATTCAGGGAGTTTGTTAACATGTTTACTAAAGAGTAAAATCGCTTCGTTCATTGTGTACTTGTCGTCACGTTTCACAATGCTAACTGTAACTACACCTTCCACTTCATCAAGTGATACAATGTAACCAACTATGAATTCACCCTCATTTGATATTCCACGAACCCAATCTCCCACTTTTAAAACATGATTATTATTTGACATCATACTTTTTCACCTGCTTATAAATATTTTTTGTAACGATAAAAAAGATATAAAAACCAATTTAAACTGTAATGTTTTTTATTACATTTATTTTTTAAGAACTCACGGCTACATAATAATTAAGCCGCTTAACGTTCTTGATTAATAAGATCAACAACTTCTTTCATTGTATAATTCTTTAAATATTCACCTAGATGTTCTTCCGCACCTAAGAAAATAGCAAAAAGAACTTTCCGCATGTTCGAACCTACAATACACTGATCATTTGATTCTGGACACTTCGGCTGCAATGCCCCTTCAGAGGTTATTTGATACATATTCCAAAGATTAATTTCACTTAAATCACGGGCAAAAATAAAACCTCCACCCGTTCCCTCTTTTGATTGTATAAACTTATGTTTTTTTAACAAACTTAGCACTTTGCGAATGCGTACTGGATGAACACCTGCACTTTCGGAAATAGCATTACTTGTTGACATCCGATCTGGCTGTAAAGCTAAATAAGTTAAACTGTGAATGGCCAAGGTAAAGTCGCTGTTCATTGTTGTCCTCCTACGATAAAAAATATGATTTCTCGTTTAGTAACATACTGTAGCCATAAATATTACAGATAGGTTAGTCAAACGTTAAAATATATAAGAAGCATGCTTAGCATGAAAAAATAAATTCCTTTATATTCTATCAGAACTCCCCTATATCTCCTAACTTCATTTAGCTTTTTAAGTTGCAAATAAATTTAAACAGTCCACTGTTTCTTAACTTGTTCTTCTGCCAATTGTTTAATTTTTGTCCAAATCGTATCTTTACTCACAATAACATTTGTGTGATAGTTTCTATCTTTATAATTAACTGTAACACATACTTCAATCACTTCTGTTTCCTCCTTTCAAAATATTACTTATTAATTAGCCATTTTTTGCAATTCTATATTCAAAAATGTTCGAACGCTACGCGGTAAAAATTTGCGAATTTCTTCCTCATTAAAACCAACCTGTAATCTTTTTTCATCCAGCATAATTGGACGACGTAACATTTGAGGATACTCAATTATTAATTTATAAAACTCATTAAGCGAAAGCGCCTCAATATTTATATTTAATTCCTGAAAAGTTTTAGATCTAGTTGAAATAATTTCAGTAGCACCATCTTCAGTTAAACGAAGAATGGATTTAAGTTCATCGACTGTAAGAGAATTTGATACGATATTTTTTTCGGTATAATCAATTTGATGTTCTTCAAGCCATGCTTTTGCTTTTCGGCATGAACTACAGCTTGCTGTCGTATATAAAATCACCATATTTTACACACTCCTTTTCTTTTTAAATTATTATATAGATTATTGAAATGTATTAAAAAAAATTACAGTTCAGAATGAAATACACGTTATATTATTCATTCGAGAATATTTAATTTATCTGTTTTTCACAAAAAATAGCAACTCACTTCTAAAAACTATACTGTAATTTTAAACTTTACAGTTCAATTAATCAACTGTTAAGTCTTGGATACATTCCATTAGCGGAACAAATCATTTTCTTTTGTACGAATGTCTCATAGTGTTACGGCTAACCACCTCTTTAAAGTACATTTTATCCCGCTATTTGAGTGCACCGCCTCAAAATTTGGCAAGAGCAAAAAAGTTAGGTCGAAGTCGGGCTCCCCTTAATAACCCAATTGGTAAGGTCTAATTATATTTCACTTTATTCATTTCATTCTTACATGTGCTACTATGAAATATAATTAGCATAATAAAAGCTACTGCATTGTAGGAGGAAATACGCGAACAAAAAAGCAAAGCGCCCACGCTTTGCTTCCTACAAAATCCCTTTTAACTTTTCACAAATTAACTTCGCTAAATATTCATAACCTTGTGGTCCGAAGTGTAAACCGTCCTTTTCATCATCTTCTACAAATCTCTTATAATCCTTTTCTTGAATCATTTCAGCGTACAAATTTAGAAAATGACTTCCTGTTTCTTTCGCCACTTCCTCAACCACATTTGCATATTGACCGAGTACTTCATTCGTTCTATTATGTTGCCTTGCTTCATCAACTGGTGCAGGACTAATAAGTAATACTTTTTCTGATGAAATCGCACTTACAATTTTCTCTAAATTTTCTTTGTAAGATTGTAATGGCACTGGATCAAATAACACCGAATCATTCGTACCAAGAAAAACTGTTACAAAGTCTGGTTTATGTGATAGTACATCATCTTCAACCCTATGTAACGCATCGAACGTATTATCGCCCGGCCCCCCCGCATTTACCACCTTCCAATTTGGAAACATCTCTTGCAGACGCGGTGTTAACCTTGGCGTTCCATCAAAAAACGTTTCATCAGCTGTAATACTATCACCGAAGCATACTAACGTTTTCATAGAGCTAATTCTCCTTTCACGTACGAAATAACTTTCCTTCTACCGCCTTAATATATCTTTCAGCAGAACGTTCCACTGCCTCATTTGCATTCTCTTTCACTACTCCGTGAAAAGCATTATATAAACGATTAAACTGTAATGGCTTCACTCGATTCGCCATTTCCTCCACTTTTCTCGCTGGCAATGGAATTAAGTTTGGATAGCTGTACATGAAACTCACCCACTGCTGATCCGCTACGACTTGAATAATATCACCTGTTAATAAAATACCTTTCCCATCATTTCCTTCTTCCCAATGTAATACAGAACCGCCGCTAAAATGTCCTCCGAGACGATGAATAGTAATTCCGTCCGCTAATTGTAAAGACTCACCAGACCAATAAATAATACGACTACTCGGGCGTACTACCCACTCTTTATCGTCTTCATGTATATAAATTGGTACATCAAACGTTTCTGCCCATTCTACTTGTATCGAATAATAATGAGGATGAGATAGTGCAATCGCATCTAACCCGCCCCACTCTTTTATCTTCCCAATTGTCGTTTCATCTAAATAAGTAATACAATCCCATAATAAACGATAGGAATCTGTTTTTATGACAAATGCTGTTTGACCGATCGCAAATTTAGGTTTTGTCGTAATGCTATAAAGTCTATGCTCTTCTTCTATTATTTCATTTTTATATGTATCACTCGTTCGCAAGTTTTCTAAAGTCGTCCAAGACTGCCCTTTCGGATTCACATATTGTCTCTCCTCATCACAAATAACACAACTTACCGGTTCTTCCACACTCGCTGCATACTGTACGCCGCACGTTGTACAAACGAAATTTTTCATAATAATTCCCCCTATCCATATATTTTTATTAAGCTGATTTTTGTTGATAATGATCTATTTTTTTATTTTCAATTAATAAACCTATTAGAGTTAGTAAGTAGACAGCTGTAACTGACAATGGAATTACAGTAAATCCATTGTCAGCAAAAAGAATCCCGCAAACTGACGTTACGAATACGGTCCCTACTGACAGTAAACCATAACTTTTACTTTCATAAATCCATACGTACGGTACAAAATGAACACCTATTAACATCGCTGCTACAAAAGGTAACCACTCTGGAAATTGAAAATAGGCAAGTAACACAAACGGAATATTTAATACATTTATCCCGCCAATTACTCCTGCTAAAGTCCCGAGCGGATTTCCTTTCGCAAACATATCAATTTTTAATATGGCAGCTATCATTAGGCCGCAAGGAAACACACACCCCATACCAATTAAATACACCCACACAACTTGCTTTTCTGAAAGAAGAACACCCGTTATACTCGCTACAACCCAAAATAAAATACCAGCTATTATAACTGGAAATCCTTTTTTCGTTCTTTGTGCTAAATCTCGTTTTGCTTCTGCTATGTTCATTTCACTATCTCCCCCAAACTATTTGTACTATAAAGCCGGCTCAATTTCGCCCATCCAATAACGCCAAGCTATTAAGTAATCTTCTAAATCTTTCGGGTGGTGTCTTACACATGTATCTATACGCAAATATAATCCTATTACTATTTCTTCGTATAAATCTCGTTCTGTTTTATGAAATACACATTGCTTCATCACATAATCAATCGTTTCTTTCGTTACATCTTCCGGAGTTGAACAGAACGCATAAATTAAATCATATAAAGGATCTCCTAAAATAGGTAACGGATCAATTACCCCATGTAACCTATTCTGCCGAAATATAAAATTATGAAATCCGAAATCACCATGTAATAAAAATGGCTGATTTACTCCGGCATCCCTATTTGCTAGTTTAAGAACAATTCTATAATCTTCCTCACTTATGTAACGTCTTACATTTTCATAAGCTTCCATCACATTTGCCGTTAAAAATTCATTCCAACATTGAACCGGACTTTCTTTCCATCCCCAGCCTTCTGCCTCTGGAACCATTTTATACTTATTGATAACTTCTTTTACAAGTGTACGAAGCGTACTTCGTTTATATCCTTGTTTACACGAAGTATTACCTTCAAGGAAAGAATACACGAAATATGTATGTAAAGGTTCCTTATACAAAAGCTTTGAAAATAAACTATTCTCCTCATAAAATGAGAGAAAATTAGCTTCTTCACGTATTACTTCCGCTTCATTCAACTTTACTACATATTTTTCGTCCAACAAATATACAGTACTTGTCGTTCCTCCGTTCAACGCTTTTACGCTATTTGGATAATTTGAAATAACTTTCTCCTTAACTAGTTGTGCAGCAATTATTGAAATGTCCATTCCCTCACCCTTTAATTCCGAAGATTCCCTTAATTCAAAAGACAACTTTACTATTATTTGACAAACAAATAGGAAATAACTTCCAAAATCTTAATATAACAAAAAATCATTTACTTTTATATTTCAAAAATAAGGAAATACTAACAACAACGTTACATACATATAGGAGGACACTATGAAACCTGAATTTTTAAAAGCTGTACATGATGCCATTGGAAATATCGAACACATTCATATTGAAGAAAGCGGTGCTGACAGCTTACTTATCCATCATGATGATGCACAGCAGTTACAACAAGTCGCTAAAACGTTAGAAAACAACAATTTCCGCTCTGCTTTAAGAACAACTGGAGATGCTTCGTATATTGAAGTGTTGAACAGATAATGAAAGTCTGGATGTATTCCGGGCTTTCTTTTTTCTCCCGCTATTTGCCGGGCAGTAAGACCCCCACCTCAAAATTCAGCGGAAATAAAGAAGTTAGGTGGGGGATGAACACCCTCCCACTGATTAAAGTTTCACTTTATATTGAAACTTCAAACTCCTTCACATACACCGCTGTTCCAGCAATATCTATTTGTAACTTCTCATTTTCTACATCTTTCGTTACATAAACCGTTACACGACCATCTTTATTTATTTCCTGTCCTTGCTCAATGATTAACTCCAGTTCATGGTCAAAATTTTTCTCCAAATACGTCGCATAATACGCTCCCATTACCCCTGAAGCTGTTCCTGTCACTGGATCTTCAATCGTTCCAGAATAAGGTGATGAAAAATGACGACCGTGCATTTGCACCTGTTCATCATAAGTTTCTAGACAAACTGGATGGATAGAAGCCTTAGGTATTTCTTTTAATACCGCTGGAAACGCCTCATTTTTAGGTTTCATTCTTTCACATGCATCTAGATTTTTAATTGGTACAATTACAGTCCAGTTCCCCGTACTTCCATATACAATTGGTACACTTGCATCTAAATCAGTTACTTCTAACCCGATACTATGAGCTAATTCTTCTTTTGAACCTGCAAAATCTTTAAACTGAGGTGCTGCCTGCCTCATTTTAATAAAGGTTTCTCCATTTTCATTTGCACCTATTTGTATTGGTAAAATACCTGCCTTCGTTTCAATCGTAAGGTTTGTTTTTTCTTCTAATAAACCTCTTTCACGCAAGGCATATATAGTTCCAACTGTTCCATGACCACATAAATCCATTTCAAACCCTGGTGTAAAATAGCGCATTCTTATATCTGCTACTTCTGAAGAAAGAACGAAAGATGTTTCGTTAAATCCAACTTTTTCAGCAATACGCTGCATGTCCTCTTCCGTTAATCCATCCGCCTCTAGTACAACACCTGCTGGATTTCCCATATTTGGTTTATTCGTAAATGCGTCGTAATGAAATACGTTTATAGTCTTCATTTTTTATCCCCTTATTTGTTCGTTTCATTATTTTTATAATAAATAAGAAAATCTGCCCACTTACCATTCCCCATAGAAAATGCCTCTCTCGTACATTCAAATGAAAAACCAGCTCTTTCTGCAAGACGAACGGATGGCTCATTATCGATATGTATATGTAATTCGATTCTATGAAAGTGAAGGCCATTAAAAAATAACGGCAGCGCAGCTATTACACTTTCTGCTCCGTATCCATTTTTCCAATGTTGATTATGAATAGAGTAACCCATCATCGCCCATTGATAGTCCATACGTAAAATTTTTATAAGTTCTAGCTTTCCAATATTGGCGCCATCTTCTTTCTGAAAAATACCTAGAACGTACATTTCATCCCGTCTTGCCGCCTCATCAAATCCTCTTATCCATTCCGTAAACCATTCTTTCGTTGAAGACGACATGTCATGATAGCCATCATCGTATTTATATTGAGATGGTAACCTCTTATTGAATCCATCTAACCAACTTTCATAATCCTCTTTTTGAAATGGACGAATAATCAGTCTCTCTGTCTCTACTTGTAATAGTGGCAGCTTCATTTATATCTCTTCCTTTAATTGTTAATTGAATATTCTTTATTATCTTACACAAAATACAAAATCTAGTAAATCATTATGTTTTTTATAAACAAAAATCCAGTTATGCTTTTTACATAACTGGATTCTTCATTATTTAATAACCTTTTATTTCACAAGAAAAACATCCCTTAATTCCCTCTTCAACACTTTCCCTAAAGCGTTTTTCGGTAATTCGTCCATAAATACAACTTCTGGTATTTTATAGCTTGCTAGTTTTTCTTTACAATGCTGAATAATCTCTTCTTCTGTTAAAGACGTTTCAATGTCCTTTACAATGTAAGCTGTTGGAACCTCCCCCCAAAAGTCATTTGGAATCCCAACTACTGCAACTTCTAAAACGCCATTTATTTCATGAATTACATCTTCTACTTGATCTGGATATACGTTGTCACCACCGCGTACGATAACGTCTTTATATCTTCCCATAATATGTAGAAATCCATCATCATCTATCATACCGGCATCACCCATGTTAAACCAATTATCTTTTACTACCTTCTTTGTTGCCTCTTCATTATTCCAATATCCTTTAAACATGTACGGGCTTTTCACGTGAATCTCTCCAACTTTATTTGTTGTTAGCTCATCACCTGTTTCTGGATGAACAATTTTCAGCTCTACATGTTTCAAAGTTTTCCCTACAGAAGACATTTTTTCTTTTCCCATATTTGGATGCCAAGAAGTTACTACCCAACCTTCTGTACTCCCATAACCTTGCACCATATAAATGCCTTTTTCCATATATTTTTGAATGAGTGTTTCTGGCACCTTTGTACCACCACTTTGCGCTACTTTAAAGGCCGAAATGTTGCGCTCTTTTTTATCTAATTCATCAAGCATGTAACTATAAACAGCTGGGAACGCAAGCATTGTAGTAATTTTCTCTTCTTCAATCTTATCCCAAATAAGAGTAGGATTCGAATCAGCTAAAAAGACCATCGTAACGCCATGATAAATACAATTTAAAATAGAAAGCACGCCACTCATATGAAACAATGGGTGCACTGATAAAAAGCGTTCACCTGCTGGAATTTCTCTTTGCCCCGCAATTTCAGTAAAATAATGGTGTAAGTTTTTATGACCAATTACACATGCTTTTGCCTGTCCAGTCGTTCCTGAAGTAAATAAGTAAATGGCATCATCATCTTCATGAACTTCCACATTCGGCTCTGTTATTGGCTGTTCCTTTAATTTTAATTCAAATGAGCCAAATCCTTCTTTTGTCGTCTCAATTACATAAGGAATTTCTTTAACTCCATTAATCTTTAATACAACTTCACTAAATTCATCATCAATAACTAATACTTTTAATCTCGCTTCTTTTACAATCGATTCTAATTCATAAGCAGTAAGTTGATGATTAAGCGGAATAAATATCGCTCCAATTTTTAAGCTTGCCATCATAACGCTTGGAAACGGATGATTATTCTTGCATAGAATTCCTATACGATCCCCTCTTTTCACACCGGTATGTAACAAATAATGTGCAAGCTGATTTACTCGTTCATTATACTGCTGAAACGAATACCTTTTCTCTCCACCGATAAGCGCTTCCAAATTTGGTGACTGCATTGCTCTTTTTTCTAATAATTGTCGCATCGTTCTCAAGTAAAACTCCCCTTTATATATGTTAGGATTTTATTTTACCAGATTAATTATTAATTCACTAAAGATTAAACTTAGTGAATTTAAATGAAGTGAATTTTTAGTCGATGTGGGGTGTTCATCCCCACTGATTATTAGTCCACACCTTACGGGCGGTTAATGCGGGATAAACAAAAATAGCCATCTACTTAACCAGTAAATGGCTATTTCTCCTTATATATTAGAAAACTCCTTATTCATCACATATTTCACATACTCAGGTGCACTTTTGTCAATCTCTTCATCACTGATTTCATATTCCGCACCATATAAATAAAATGATGGTATAAATTCCATTCCTGTATATAAGCTCGTAGCGTGGAATGGTTTCGTTAATTCATCCATTGTAATTCCGCTATTTTTATAGTCTTTTTCTAACCCACCTATAGAAATAGCTACACCAAATTCTTTCCCCTTCACTTTATCCCCTTTTGATCCGTAGGCAAATCCATATGTTAATACATCATCGAACCATTTTTTTAATAATGGTGGTGAGCTATACCAGTAGAGTGGAAATTGGAATATATATCGGTCGTGCTCTACTAACAGCTTTTGTTCTTCTTCAATATTAAACTCCCAATTTGGTGCCGCTTTATATAATTCATGCACCGTTATTTCATCCGAATGTTTCTCAAGTTCTTCGATCCATCTTTTATTAATTCGAGACTTTTCAATATCAGGATGTGCTACAATTACAAGTGTTTTCATATATTTTCTTCCCCCTTATAAATAATTCAAACGCTTTAGTATTAGTATGAATGAGTCACATATAATTGAAAAGTACGTACTTTAAAGTGCTATAGGAACCTTAAAGTACCTTTGGAGGTGTTATATGAATCAAAATGATAATTGCCCAATCGCAACGACACTCGACGTGATCGGGGGAAAATGGAAAATTCATATTTTATGTGTTTTGGCGGATGGAAAAATGCGAACAAATGAAATAAAACGAGAAATTCCAAACATTACACAAAAAGTTCTCACACAGCAACTTCGGCAACTTGAGGCTGATGGGATTATCCATCGTACTGTATATCAAGAAGTACCACCAAAGGTTGAGTACACAATAAGCGAACATGGAAAATCTTTAATGCAAATTATGGATGAACTATTTGAATGGGGAAAAGACCATCAGATCAAAAGATTACATGACTAAAAAAACTACCCAATTCTTTACATACTAGTGGGAATGGCACATCACTATCAAGCTAACAAAAAGACCCTAATAAGAAAACTTTCATTTTTATAATCCATTTAAACTTTAGCTTGATAGTGATACGGCAAGACCCTAATAAAGAAATGTATTAAACAAATTAAAAACAACAACACATACGACTAATGTTAATAAGAAAATTATAGTCGCTGAATTGCTTACTTAATTTTGAAATCTAAACAGTTACCCTTTAAGCCAAGCTTAATAATATCGCTTTTGTACGATTATCTGTTACTTCATAATAAATTTCTAATCCTTTCCGAGTACCTGTAACGACTTTAGTAGCTTTTAGTTTAGATAAATGTTGACTAATTGTACTTTGAGGCATTTGTAATGTTTCATACATTGTCGTTACGTTAATAGGACCTTTTGCAAGCATTATCTTTACTAATGATAAACGGACAGGATGCGCCAACACCTTTAATACTTCAGTGATTTCTTCATACATTTCTTTCATATTTTTTCTCCCCTTTTATATAACTATTAATGATATCCATATATATAATTCGAAAGGATATACGATTTTATGTCCGTCATTTTAAAAAAATGTTAAAAAATATCTTCAGATGGAAGGAATCTCCCCTCCGTTCAATATTCTATAGATTTTTCTTTCACTCGATATTATGTGGTAGGAGCTTTCCTTACTGAGACCCTCTACCATTGTTCCCTTGCTGATTCCCATTATTTCCTTGTGATCCTCTACCGTTGTTCTCTTGCTGATTCCCACTATTTCCTTGTGATCCTCTTCCGTTGTTCCCTTGCCCATTCCCATTATTCCCTTGCGATTCTCTTCCGTTGTTCCCTTGCCCATTCCCATTATTCCCTTGCAATTCTCTTCCGTTGTTCCCTTGCCCATTCCCATTATTCCCTTGCGATTCTCTTCCGTTGTTCCCTTGCCCATTCCCATTATTCCCTTGCGATTCTCTTCCGTTGTTCCCTTGCTGGTTTCCATTATTCCCTTGTGACCCTCTGCCGTGGTTTCCTTGCCCATTTCCATTATTTCCTTGTGACTCTCTTCCGTTGTTCCCTTGCCCATTTCCATTATTTCCCTGTGACCCTCTACCCTGGTTTCCTTGCCCATTTCCATTATTTCCTTGTGACCCTCTGCCGTGGTTTCCTTGCCCATTTCCATTATTTCCTTGTGATCCTCTTCCGTTGTTCTCTTGCTGATTCCCATTATTTTCTTTTATTTGCTTCGGTTGTTGTTCATTAGATTGCTTTTGTTCTATATGCTCTTTCTTCTCGTTGCTTTCTTCTTTTACAGGAGATGCGTCCGATGATGCATCAGAAGATGACTTTTGTTGTTCTTGATTAGACGGAGGTGCAGGTGGAGTAAGCGATTTTTGCTTCTCATTCTCTTGCTTTATATAAACGCCCGTTCCAACCCCTGCTTTCTTGGCATCCCCCCGCATTTGCATCGTACTGCTTTGATATTCAACTGTAATATGTTTTATCTCATACTCTTTCTTTAATTCCTGCATAACCTTTTCCAACTGTGGTTCTAGCGAATTGTCCTTTGTAACAGCTGTTAGCATAACTTGCTTATCATTCGTTAAGTACTTATCCTTTTGACTCTGCTTTATAATAGTACGTATTACGTCTTGCAGATGCTTATTTTCCCACCCTTTCATTTCTTTTAAAATACGCCTTCCATCATCATTACAAGCCCGCAAATCTATAACACGAAGATCTTCCGTTACGCTCGCCTCTAAACTTGGATTTATATCAACTGAGACATAAGCAAACACTTTTTCTTCCGGTTGATTGTAGAAAAACAGCAATACGCATAGAAAACCAGCAACAATTACTGTTGTAGGCTTTAAGAAAGGTGGCATTGAAAAACGCGGTGCTCTTTGCTCTTGTTCGTTAAACGAGATTTCCTCTCCGATCATGTAAGAGTGTACTTTTCTTTTAAACGTAATAAACTCTCCATTTGGAGTTAAAACAACTACGTTATGTTTCTTTATATCCATCACAATTCCTTTATTCATCATGCTTCTCCCCTCTTATATAATCCAGAATATATGTATAGTTGTTTGCAAAGATAATACACATCGCAATAATGTATTTTCGATGTCGCTCCAACGTTTTACGACTTACCCTAACACGTGGTTCAATATGTTTAAGGGGTAACTTTTTCTTTCGGAACAGCTCTTCCATCATTTTCTCGTCTTTTATAATAATCTTTACAATTTCTATTAAGTGCTCACGCGTATCACGATGCTTAGGGGATTCCTTAGCAAGCTCTGAAAATGTGATTTTAAACTCAGCTAGCACACTTTGAAAATGAAGAATTTCCTCCTTACGGTTACTATTTTCCATCTCTTTCATATACTCCGTAAGCGATACTTGTATTTCTAATATTTCCTCTTGCTTATCTTCTTTTAAAAAGACAAGATTATGCTTAGACTCCTTGCGTATATAGTCAATTACATCTCTTTTTATAAGAAGATCAGCAAACGCCAGAAAAGATTTTCCTTTTTTATATGAATACTGTTCAATTGCTTCGTTAAACGCAAACAATCCAATACTATATTCATCATCCTGTTCTGTAATGTACCTGCGGCAGACAGACGAGATTGATTTTCTAATAAACGGCTGATACTGTACGATAAAAGCTTCCTTATCTCCTCCGTTGTTTTGTATGTTAAATACGATATCTTCTATTTTCGTTTTTTTTAAGATTTTCATTACTAAACTCAACACTAGTAATCTCCCTGCCTCCTTCTGCTTCAAATAGCAAAATGGCCACTAAACAAGTGACCATTTAACCACATTTTCTTAGTACTTTTCTTTGGGCTTGTCTTCTTGCTGGTGCTCATATTTTTCGAGGCCGACTTTTTATATGACTATTTTTTCCACTTTTACTACTTTCTTGTTTTCTTTTGCAATACCACTTGTTCTTCTTGCTCTTTTCTATTTTAGCTGCAATCTTTGAATAACTCTTCGCTATATTTTTGGTAATTTTAGCTTTTTCTTTCATTTATTTTCTTCTACTTATATATATTCGAAGGAACAAATAATTTTATGGGGGTCAAAAAAATATTTTTTATAAAATAGTTATTTTTTCAAAAATAAAAACCATCAATTGGAAGAAACTCGTTATAACTCCTCCTTATGGTAATTCCTTTGTAAACCTTTTTATTTAAATGTATAATTGTATTAAAAGTCTAAAATTTCAGAATCAGAGGGCAGCGTCATGAAAAGTTTTGGTACGTTAGTAATCTCTACCGTCATTTCAGCAGGCTTAGTGTATTATAATATCGATTCCTTTTATAATAAATTTACATCCGGGAATACATATTACTGGGTAAACGGTATCCTAGCTGCTGGATTCCTTATATCCTTAATTATCAACATAAAAGATATCATCAAGAAAACTACATAACTTCTGAATCAAATTAAGGAGCCTATTATGGTTCCTTTTTCTATGCAAAATAAAAAAGCAGCTGTTAAGCTACTTTGAATTCTTCTTATCCCCAAATGAAATGATATATATATATTCTCCCGTTACACGTTCATTAATTCCAGCGATCCTAGCGAATCTCATTAAGTCCGCCCCTTGAAGAAAATACACCGAGATCGTGACTGGTACTTGTGACCACATGAATTGATAAAGCTCATTCACTCTCTGATTCGTCGAAACGATTAAATCATTTACAGGTCCATGATTCCATGCAGAGGTTTGAACGGAAGGTCTTTCCCATTAACCACTATTCTTACCACACTTTGAGTTATGTCCACAACAATCCCCTCCACCATTACAAAATTCAAGCCTGTTTCTATACTCATATTCTTGATTAATAATAAATGTTTAAGGCAAACCCCTATTTTCATTTCTACTCAAAAACAATTTATTTGATAAAATAAAAAAGCAGCGGATTCGCTGCTTTAAAATCTACATAACTCCCTTTTCTTTTGCTCTCTCATAAAGAACCGTGCGGCTTACACCTGTAACTTCACATATCTTCTTTACTGTAAACTTGTTTTCCTTTCGGTTTGCAAGCAGATCTAAAGCATGTTCCATATTAGGACTATCATCATCGTACTTCTTAGGGCGCCCTTTATAAACACCACGCTCTTTAGCTAGTTCAATACCTTCTCGTTGCCGCATTCGAATTAGGTCACGTTCTAACTGATTAACACCAGCCATTACAGTGAGTAGGAAAGTGCTGTATGGATTATCGCTTGTAGTATCAAGCCAATTGTCTTTTAACGACTTAATAGAAGCGCCTTTTTCTTTAATTGTTTCTATGATACATTTCATTCGCTAGATTGATAAGCATTTTAAATGCCATCCCACGGTTTCCGAGTCCCATTGTTATTCCTCGCTTTCTATTAAAAGGATTATTTTGTTAAAAAATTGATTCTAATTTATAACCTCTATCTTTTTCCTTCATTTCCCATTAAAATTGAGTAAAACTATTTCGAAAACATAGGAGAAAGCTATGAAGCATAACCTCAATCTATGGTCCTTTATATGCTCTTTGATTTGCGTTGGACTATTCCGTTTATATTTTGAAATTCCACTTGAATTATTCAAATTTTTCACGGATTCATTACACATTCACCCTTTATTTATATTACTAGTTTTAACAATAGGAACTTTTTCTGTCGGCATTATAGGATTTTCTAAGATGAATAATTGGATTGCGATGCTTAGGAGTGTAGCAACAGTCTTACTAACATTGTTATTATCAGTGTTTTTAACACTAACTTTGATTGTGGGTTATGCATTAAGTTAAACGTAGTTTTTTATGAGTAAAACTCAATATTCCGTCAATAATATAGATGACATTAGATTTTTCTCCTTGTTCCCCCTTGGAGATGAGCAGTTAGTTTTTGCTAACTGCTCTTATATTTATAACAAAGATAAGATTCTTTAGAATGATTCTTCTTTATTTCTCAATATAAGGAGCCTTGGATTTTCATTAAAACTCCTGTAGTATATGAACAAAGAGTAAGGTAAGAGTTACTCTTTGCCATTTTAGGAAAGGTTCTGTTGGAAACAACAGGACCTTTTTTCGTAAAGAGATGGTTTTGTTTAATTTCTCACCACTAACCACAAAAAATATCTTATAATCGTTATATACTAAATTAAAATAATAGATTAGGAGTAGATCAAATGCCAGTTACACTAGAACTTATTCTTTTCATTCTTCTAGCAATTAGCGCTATTGGCTATTTAGTAAAAGAATTTCAAAAAACTAGGAAAAAACACTTGGAATTTCACTAGAATTCTTGGTTCTTTTCTGGTCAATATGGAGAATATCGACTATCATAATCTGATTTGTAAAACATGAATTCCTTCGAATAAAAATCAATATTATGTCCATAATGTTGATAGGCTGTATGCCAAAATCCATTTAGTTTTCTCTGTATCTCCTTGTATTGAGCAGTTAGTTTTTGCTAGCTGCTCTTTTATTTATGAAAAAAGATAAAAATTTTTATAATGATTCTTCTTTATTTCTCAATATAAGGAGCCTTGGATTTTCATTAAAACTCCTGTAGTATATGAACAAAGAGTAAGGTAAGAGTTACTCTTTGCCATTTTAGGAAAGGTTCTGTTGGAAACAGCAGAACCTTTTTTCGTGATTTAAAGGTACTAAGACAAAATGAAATATTTACCATGAAGGTAATTGTTAAATATTTTACGCTTATACAGTATAATAGAATAGTTATTGTGTATTGGCATTAAGAGGAGCGTCCTGATTAAGCGCTTCTCTTTTTTTATAAAATAGCTCCAAATTACTTGGACACATTTACCAGTTTATTCAACACAAATATCATGTTAAAATCCCATGTGAATACGACATAACTCAACTTGGTGAATCCCTGTAATATTTCCTATAGGGCTTCTTTTTTACAAGCAGTTATTTCATTACGCTGACTACCTTGTTGTGCAAAATAACGATTTTGTTCACTTTTTTGATACATTTATAAAACATTCATATGTTATCTTCAGTAAGTTCTATCTCCTTTATAATATTGTGTGAAGTATACCAACGAACGAAGCCTAAAAAACTCTAATGAAGTGATGAAAAATACCTAATTTCTCTACAAAACATTGAGAAATTAGGCTTTTTAATAGAAAAAGTAGCATTCATAAACAATGAATACAGTTTAACTCTTCAATTCTATTTTCACAGATTCATATATTCTTCTAAAGTCAGTTTTTCCTTATATATATTTTCAGCAATATCTCCTACATAGCGAATATGCCAAGGTTCATATGCATAACCCGTAATACTTTCCTTCCCCTTAGGATAACGAATGATAAACCCTGCACGATGCGCGTTTTCTTTCAGCCATTTTCCTTCCTTCGTATTCGCAAAGGATAGCTCTAGTTCATTGTTCGCACTTTTAGAAGAAACATCCATCGTTAACCCTGTTTGATGTTCGCTATGCCCTGGCTTTGCAGAGAAGCGATCCGTATGCTCTTGCCCTTTCTTTTTAACATTGTTGGCATACAGGCCTTTTTGATACTCATAGGAACGAAATCCTGAAACAGCATTCAACTGGATCCCATCTTGCTTAGCTAAAAGGAATAGTTTTTCTAACGCTTCCGCTGCTTCTTTACGAAGATGACTCTTTTCTACCGTTCCACTAAATGAGAACGGTACATTTGGTACAACTAAATCCTCTGGCATATAGTCTTCGGGTAAACCATATTCCTTATTTACTACAGCCTGTATACTAGCAAAGGAACTTGCTATCTTATTTGAGGTCCCATTTTGCTTACTATTTTTTTCTTTATTTATGGAGTTTTCACTAGTTTCATGGTTTGTCTTATATGGTTCTTTACCAATAGATATATTGTTGTAAATGATAAAGATACCTAACATTACTACTATACAAGTTAAGGTTCCTACTAATTTAAGTCTCATCATTCATTTCCTTCCTGCAACTCCTACTGTTACTCATTCATCATACTTCAACCATATCAAATCCATATTAATTCCCTGTGAACTTTTCTTCATAACGTATTCCTTAATAGATTGATAGTATATCTTCCCTTTCTTTTGGCACCCTTAAAATATCAGCTCTATTCATACATGTAGAAAAACATTCTAAAAATTTGTATAATAAGATAAGAAGTGTAGCATTCTATTATAGAAAGGTCTTGGTATAATGCTAGGTATTGATGTCAAAAAAACAAAAGAAGAGTTAATTATTTCATGGCAATTTGCGGAGGTCACGATTCCATTACGTGATGTGATTGAGGTTACCGAAGATGCTACCTATGCGGGTGTTGAAGAACCAAGTGCAATCCGTATCGGAACAGCATATGGGACAACTGATCGTATATTAATTAGAACTGTAAAACAAAATTATGTATTATTTACTACGAATAAAGTGTCGATTTTAAAAGCTATTCTTGCTTAAATATGGTCATATAAATAGACTCAAACAAAGTTCGAATAAAGCAAAGGAGAGAAGTCATAGAATAGACTCCTCTCCTTTGTTTAATCGAAATAAATTTTATAATCCATACTCACTTCAGTATAGCTTTTACAACATAAGTACGTCTTACTGTTTTGATTCTAATATTACTAATCTTATTAAGACCAAATCCACACATCATCATTATTTTGAGTGTTATTGTTTACCTCATGCACTTTTTCGATATGATCAACTGTGTTGTAATTAATAGAAATGCCACCCAAGCCTACCTACTTCAAAAGCCGTTTTCACGACCCTTCCGTACAAGTTTAAAAATATCCCTTTATCCATACAACCACTTGAAAAGGTGGTTTTTTTGTCGGAATTTATATTTAGAAAATTCACATATAAAGGAGGTTTTACAAAATCTTACACAGAATTAGTCGTATATCGTATGAAATTGGTAATTTTTTACGATTCGTTTCATTTTATCTACCACGTTTAGACAAAATAGAAAAAACAGAACAAAAAGGAGAGGTATAGTTTGAAAAGAAAAATTGGTACAACAATTGTAGGATTATCTGTCTTTAGTTTTGGTCTTTTTGGCGTAAACATTGGGGATGGCGGAGTTGTAAAAGCTGAACATGGCCATACTGGCGCGCCTGCCTATAATATTGGGGATACTGGTGGCGCTCCAAAATTAGAGTCACATGGGGATTCATGGGCTCCTGCTTATGATCATGGAAGACCTCCTATTTCATCATACAATAAAGGAGATACTTGGGCACCTTCATTTACAAATACTCATGGGGAAGGTTGGGCTCCTGCTAATACAGAACCTGGCGGAGGTATCTAAGTTACCAAAAGGGGATCAAATTAGATTTTAAATGATCCGTAATCTATAAGAAAACTATTTTACGTAACAAATATGATGTATACGCATGTTTTCTAATGTGGTACACTGTAGCCGAGAGAAATCTCTACTACATAAGTGGTTTTCAAGTCTAAAAAATACACCTATGCAATAGGTGTATTTTTGTTTCCAACTCGTTTCTTTCTTCTCATCCTCTTTATGACTTCCCATTTTTCTATTGTATATACTTCTGGATTGTAGTCATGCAACATACGAAACGGATTGTTCTTCCAAAAATTATGTAAGGGCGTTGATAAGTCATTTGCAACAACCCACTTCGTATCACATGTTTGTAGTACATCTTCTTCTGCCATCTTATATTTTTCTTTCAATAATATATGTAATACCTGAAGCGCAGTTGATTTATTCCAATATCCTTTTCGCACTCTACAAAATTTCCATTATTGAAATTCACCTGAATATGCTGCATTTAAATAATGAAAAGGATTATTCCCCCAATGCTTATTGAGCGGGGGTGATAGATTATTTTTTCTAATCCATTCCATATCGAACACTTCTATTAATTTTGAATCTGTAAGCTTTTCATTTTCTTCAATCACCCATTTCAGTACTTCTATCCCTTTTTCTATACTCCATAAATTTCGCCGTGTATTCGCAAACTCCCATTCTTGAAATTTATCTAGATAGAGATCTTATATCATTTCGTATGGGCTAGCGTTCCAATACATCATGAGTGGTGTAAATAATCAGTATTTCGCGAACCATGCACGATTATAGTAGCAATTGATTTCTTCATCTGTTAATTTTTCTTCTATTGTCCACCGAAGTGCCTCAAGTGCATTTTCTTTGCTCCAATATTGGGCAGGGACTTGCTTAACTCCTCCACTCTTTCAAACTGGCTTTTTATGATATGTATGCAGGATTCCCTCTTACATGTACCGAAACCCCAACAGGGAAACATTCCACTAATTACCATCCCTATATCTATCATCACATTTTGGAGGTTAAAACATGTCGAAAAAAAAGAGCATACAAAAATCAGCACTTTCTTTTACCCTACTCTTTTCTTTAGGGATTTCTTCTTTTCCGATTACAACTATTCACGCGGATACACAAGGGGCACAAAATGCAGAAAAGAAACCAGTCTCTTTAACGGAGCGTACGTCTTTATTTTTTGACTATCTCCAGCAAGGTAAATATGCAGAGGCACTTCAGTTGACGTCTGCAGCTTTTCAATCTAAGTTTACAGCAAACATATTACAAAGTTGGTGGATACAAAGTGGCGGGAGCAGGATTACAAGCATGGGAACGCCTGAAGTAAAAGAGCGAAACTTGGTCCATCAAACGGTTGAAATTTCAGGGGCCATCGAAGGTACTACTATTCCACTACTCCTTAAATTCACGCCTGGCGGCAAAGTAGATGAAGTTAGAGTAAGAACGACGCCCGATAAATCTTATACCATCCCGCATCCTAGCTATGACCAACCTCATTCCTACCAAGAACGCGAAATCGTCATTGGAAATGCTACATACCCATTACCAGCCACATTAACGGTTCCAAAACATAAACCTGGTGAAAAAGTGCCTGTTGTTGTTCTTGTTCACGGCTCTGGTCCGCATGATCGTGACAGTACATTTATGGGAACTAAAATCTTTAGAGACCTTGCAGCTGGTCTTTCATCAAGCGGTATCGCAGTGTTACGTTACGAGAAACATTCCTTAGAACACGGTTTTAAAATGAGTGCAGAACCTGCTACATTAGACCGTGACACTACAGATGATGCCATATATGCAGCAAAATCAGCAGCGCAGCAGGAAGGCATTGACCCAGATAACATTTTCATTCTCGGACATAGCCAAGGAGCTGGCACAATGCCGCGTATATTAAGTAAAGCACCTTCATTACTTGTAAGAGGAAGTATTTTAATGGCACCACCTGCACGTCCTTTTACTGACATACTCCTTGATCAGTATCAGTACCTCGGGGCACCAAAGGAATTTATAGATGAACTAAAAAAACAATTCGCCTATATTGAGGATCCTACTTTTGATCCAGATCACCCACCAGCTGGTTATTATTATCTTTCTCCACATTTCATGTATGATGTGACTCGTTGGCGTCCAGTTGAGGAAGCGAAATCACGAAAAGAGCCATTACTGATTCTGCAAGGCGCACGTGATTATCAAGTAACAGTAAAAGATGAGTTTACGAGATGGCAAGAAGGGCTTTCAAGCCGCAGTAATGTTCAGTTCAAAGAATATCCGAAATTGAATCACTTTTTCACGGAGGGCGACGGGGAATTAAGCCACCCTAGTGAATACGAAGTCCCTTCCAATGTTCCTGCGTATGTCATCAAGGACATCGTTACATGGGTCAATGAGACAAAGAAATAAGAAAACAACAAAAGCCATCATGAATGATCTGTAAGTGAGATAATAGCCCATATTATGAATTGGGATAATTATCTATTAACAGAAATCCTTCCATCTGTTCAAAATGAAAAGGGAATGGAGTTTCCAGAATTTGATACATATAATAAAAAAGCTTCAAGTTACGCAAAATCGGGCGTATTACAACTAAAACTTCTTGAAGAAGCAAAAGATACAAGGGAATTACTTGTAAAAGAACTTAACGAATTACCAACCGAAAAGTTAATAAATCCATTAACTGCAAACGGTGTAACTCATTGTCCACATACTGAAACACCTTATTCACTTATATATATTGTTAAGGAATTCACAGACCACGACAACCACCACAAAAAACAAATTATACAATTACTAAGGGCAAACAACTTGGACTAATTCAATCACGGGTTGTAATTATAAATCATAGAAACGATTAAACTTTTTTATAAAATTTTGTAGTATAGAATAAAGAATCCCACTTATTTCGAATAATCTGTCTTCAAAATAAGTGGGATTCTTTTATAATGAAATCAATTTTTTAGCTAGTATTTAATTAAACTTAATTTCAAATCTATAGTGTTTTTTCATTTTAGGGGGCATTTCTTTATCTTAGCTTGATAGCGATGGGGTAGCACCACATCGCTCTATCAAGCTAAAAATTTATAGTACCCCCAGAACGAAAAATTGTGCTAACTTGTAACAAAAAGCTCATTTCTTCGTTTTGGGGTAATTCTGAATTCTTAAGTTGATGGTGATTTGGCGCTACCTCATTCTACGCTCTATTTTTTACTTAAAATAATGAGTGGCCCAAAAAATAGTAATTGTTGCCGTGCCCCGAATACGGAAAATGATTATATCTTGAGTACCATCTACACAATATTTTCCTTTCGGGCCCTTTTTATTGCTTCTTCGCGGTTGTTGACGCTGAGCTTCGAGTAGAGAGTCGAGCAATAATTGCGGATCGTTCCCTCCGATAAAAATAATTTGGCGGCGATCGACTTATAACGCAGTCCACCTGACAGATGCTCCAGAATCTCCATTTCACGTTTCGTAAGCCCGTACGGGAAGTTTTCCTGACTTGAGCCGATCTTCTCCAATTGCTCGCGTTGACTTTTCATCTCTTCGAAAATTCGCGTAGCGACCGATTGATCGATCCAGATTCCTCCGTTATAAATTAGTTTCAAGGCTTCCTTCATCTCTCGCGGATGAATCGACTTCAGCATGTAGCCCTCCGCCCCGTGCTCCAATGCAGTTGCTGCCTGCAAGGAATCCTCAAACGTTGTCATGAACACAACCTTCATATCAGGCCATCGTTGTTTCATCTCAAGTAAAGTTTCAATCCCGCTCATTCCCTGCATACTAATATCCATTAGCACGATATCCGGTTGGGACCGTTCACAATATTCTAATGCTTCGCCACCGTCCCTGGTTGTACCAACTACGTTAAAATCAGTATGCTGATCCAAAATTTGCTTCAAACTGTCGGTAATGATCACCTGGTCGTTAACGAGCAGCAGGCGGATTATATCATGTGCAGGCTCTGTCTGTAACGGAATATTACATATGACGAAAGTTCCTTGTTCTGGATCGGAATGCACGGACACCGTGCCGTGAAATAGCTTAAGTCGTTCCTTCATCCCATTAAGTTCAAATCCAAATTGGATTTCTTCCATTCCGGTGCCGTTATCTTCGATCTGTAACCTGAGCTGCTGACTCTCGAAATACAACTGAACGGATATCAAGCTCGCCGAACCGTGCCGAACCGCGTTGTTCAGAGACTCTTGAAGGCAACGATATAGACAAAATTTTATTTTTTGCATAACGAGAGTCTCGCTGCCGATCACACGGAATTTGACCATTATACCTGTTGACTTCATAAAATCTTCGGTAAATTGCCGTAGAGATTCACTTAATGAATGGTTCAATGGAGTATGAGAGAGCTGATGCAGATGTTTTCGGATATCAACCAGACTATGTTGGGCAATTCCGACAAGCGAATCGATCCTCTCTATCTGTGAATTCGGTACGGACGATCGCAGCGATTCGACGCCGACGATGAGTGAGGTAAGCGTATGGCCAATCGTGTCATGCAGCTCATGTGACAGCCGGCTGCGCTCCTCCATCAGCGTAAGTTCCTCAATCCGCTCAATATGCTGCTCCAGCAATAGCTTTTGCTCATGAATAATTAGGGCTTGCTTATGGGACTGAATTAATATATTAAATGTGAAGCCGATGGCGAATCCAAAACCGTTGCTAACGATAAATTCATACGGGAGACGACCAGCGATCCAACCGTTCAATGACGGCAATATGATTACACAGAGGATACCTGTCCATACATAGGTTCTTCGATTGCTCGCCAAGCCGATATTCATCACAAGTAAAACGAAAGACCAAAGTAACTCCGGTGCTGTATAGGCTAAATAAAGATGAAAAACCCCCGCTGCCATGACGTCGACTGCAAGATACCAATCTGCATTTCTACACCAGGCGATTAATGGAACGAGATAAACAACGAAAGCAAAAGAAAATAAGACCCAAAAAGACGCATCGATTAATGACGGTTTGATAAAACTAGCGCTTATGATAATGACCATCCACAGCGTTCGTATGGCCACAAATATCCAATCATACCAGAACCATTTTTTTATTATAGAGAACACGGATTATGCACACCTACTTGTATTTTTGAAAATTAATTCTGAATAAATCAAATCTATCATGCACCATAAACTTCTGATCCGTCAAGCGAAAGAAAGGATAAACAGTTAGAATTTACTGTAACAAGCACGTCACATGAGATATATGACAGTTTGTCATATATCTCATGTGACAAGTCCAATTCCGAGTGTCAACAAAAGTTTGGCGGTTTCATCACTATCCGATTTAACAATTTTGGGGATAAGGTGAGGATGTAAAGCAACACAACATTCCAAAATAATAGGAGCGATACGTTATGAAATTACTCAGGATTCAAAAAGGAGCTGTACTTGCATTAACAGCTATATCGGCGAGTACACTGGTATTTTCTGCTTATGGGTCTGTAAACCCGGTACAGAATGAAGGCGCGGTACAAGTGAAGACAGAGAAGGAAAAGAAAAGCAAACATCGGGATGAAGTCAAACGCGTCATTGATGAGGTGGTAACCATTAAAGGAGTCCCAAGTGTCATAGCTGGCGGGTTACAGAACGGGAAACGCTGGTCTTACGCTACAGGTACAGCCAGTTATGAAGTACCACACCCGGTGGAGTCCAATTTTTCATTCCGTATTGGAAGTATTTCAAAGACTTTCACAGCGTCCGTTGTATTACAGTTGGCTGACGAGAAAAAATTGAATCTGGATGATTCGGTTGAAAAATGGCTGCCAGGTGTCATAAAAGGTGAAGGGTATGATGGCAACAAAATTACGATCCGTCAGTTATTGAATCATACAAGTGGGCTTGCTAGCTATACAGATCTGGATTTCCGAGATATTACTTTGCCTCAAAATCCATACCGTTACTATTCCGTCGATGAGCTTATCGACCTTGGACTTTCAAAGCCACCTGTATTTGCACCAGGGAAGGGCTGGAATTATTCCAATATGAATACTGTACTAGCCGGTCAAATTATTCAAAAGGTAACAGGAGAAACGTATGCAGAGCAGATCAGGAAACGGTTTATCATACCGCTTGAAATGAAAGGGACATTTGTGATGGGAAATAGTCACGAAATTCCGGGTAAGCATGCCACAGGATATAATATGGATAGATCGGGTCATTTGTATGATTTAACAGAAATGAATCAATCATGGGCAAATGCGGCGGGAGATATAGTCTCAACAGTTAATGATTTGACTACCTTCTTCAGTGCGTTGTTGGGCGGGAAGCTTCTGACTCCAGAGATGATGGACCAGATGCACACAACAGTGGATGGACCTTTTGGTAAAGTCGGACTAGGGATTTATGAATTTAAAACAGCGGAGGGGCAATCTTACTGGGGGCATGCCGGAGGTACTTTCGGATATGAATCGAGAGCCGTCGGATCTCTAGACGGGAAGCATATTCTGGTAACGTGCATCAACTCGGTAGGTCCACAAGTAGCGCCAGCTCACGATAAAATAATCAATAAGGAATTTACCCATTAGGCAAGTCTAAACAGACAGTGAATTATATATGTTTGACCTGCCTGGAACCTTAATTTCTGCACTTAATATTTTTGAAGGTATTTTTAAATATGCTGATGAATGGTACTTTCTTTCTTATGAAAATAGAGTACCACTTGTAATGATTGAATTAGAAGGACATGAAAAATATAAATATGTTTATTTTGAAATCAATGACCCTACTAAAGTAGCTTCGGATATTAGAAAGCATATAAGGGATTTGTAATTATTTTTTTGTATCTAAGAGTGTATTGCTTACACTGATATAATATATATAAACTTTTGCTTGCGCTTTATATAAGTTGATGCATAGTAGCTTAAGTCCCTACCCCTGATTCTCGGAATAAGGATAATAGATTTTTGTAATACCCTGCTTGTCTCTTTTAACAAGTCCCCCAAAAATGGATTTTCAAAATTAGGGAACTATAATGTGGTATTAAAATAACTTAAGGGGGATAAAAAGTGGACAATGAAATGAATTATGGAAGTGATTACAAGTTTATTCCGGCCACTTCAATTGGAAGTGGCCATGGCATCGAGGTATTGCCTGATTTATTTTGTTACACTATTCAAATCGTCAATATCTGTTTTTGGGGAAATCCGCAGACCAATGATTTTGTTTTAGTTGATGCTGGAATGCCTAAATCTGCAAATGAAATTATCTCTGTCACTGAGAATCGATTTGGTGCAAACAGCCGTCCAAAAGCAATTATTTTAACTCATGGACATTTCGATCATGTTGGAGGAATAATTGAACTGGTCAAATATTGGGATGTTCCAGTCTATGCTCATCGAATGGAGATACCCTTCCTGACAGGTAAGCAAAGCTATCCAGAACCAGACCCTACAGTTGAAGGTGGTATGGTAGCGAAAATGTCCCCTATGTTCCCTAACGAACCGATAAACTTAGGAAATAACGTAAAAACGCTACCTGTTGATGGAACTGTTCCCCATATGCCAGGATTTAAATGGATCCATACACCAGGACATACTCCAGGTCATATTTCCTTATTCCGAGAAAAAGACCGAACTTTAATTGCTGGGGATGCATTTGTTACAGTCAAACAGGAATACCTATATAAAGTATTTACTCAGGAACAGGAAATAAGCGGACCTCCTCGTTATCTAACAACAGACTGGGAAGCTGCCAAGGAATCGGTCATTAAATTAGAAGAATTAAATCCTATGACCGCCGTTACTGGCCATGGAATACCAATGTCAGGTGAATTGCTATCAACAAGCCTCAAAACACTCGTTAATGAATTTGATAAAATTGCTGCACCTGATTATGGAAAATATGTAGACAAAAATATACATTAAACAAGGAAACACTTTGTATGTTTTTTCATATTAAAGAAATAAAGTATAAAACAAAACGTCCAAACCCTGGATATGCAGAAAACTTCAAGAGATATTAAGGTTAATATGGTAAAAACACCGTATTCAGGTAGCCTCTCTTTTCTAAGAATGGAACCATCTTAGAAAAAAGACCATGTTACGACTGAAATCCAGGAGCATAAGGATAAAATTGCACTAACTCTTGTAAATTGTTTTGTATCACATTTATAGCTTTAATATATAACGATTGGAGTGCTTTATCAGGTATATTTCGAACTGATTTTTTCAATTTGATTAAGCCGTTCGCTTGGAATGCTACTAATTCATATAAATCCAATGTTTCATGCCAAGCTAACTGATTAGGATAAGACATAGATGTTCCCCCTTAATATTCATTCATGCTACATTATGCAAAAAGTCCAAAAAGGGTCTATACTATAATAAATAAATTTATCCTAACTAATCTTTATTTTCTATTCTTCTATAGTTAATTTTAAGTATCTTTAATCGAATCATAATTATTAAATTCATTATTTTTTGATTTAAACGGGATGAAATTCAATATTCCGTCAATATTTTAGACAACCCATTTCTTAACCTGAGCAGTTAGTTTTTGCTAGCTGCTCTTTGGTTTTCTTGTTCTAACCTAAATACCAATTCAGCGATGCTGTCGTAATAACTCTCTTCAACAAGAATTACATTCCCTACGCCTTCGTGATGTTTTTTCTCCCAAAGTGATTTATCTTCTTTTATATCCTGCGCTTTCATATCCATTCCCCTTTTCTACAAAATGAAATTTTTATTAAGCTCATTTGCACAACCGCATAACATGTTTAATTCTACTTATACTATAGCTGTAACCTAAAGTTACATATCATTTACTTGTAGGGCCTAATCTTTCTTTTGTACAACAAGTAGTTAGCTAATTAAGCTGGCTGCTTTGTTGTGAAAAATGAAGAAGATAATTTGCTTAATAAAAACAGATTATCTTCTTCATAGTACAATCTAAAAAATCATTTATGAAACGAGTTTTAAACCTATTGCAGCACCTAAAACCATACCTATAAAGATAAGTCTTCTCCAGTCTTTTGATTCGCCATAAAAAATCATGCCTAAAATTGCACCTCCAGACGCACCAATTCCAGTCCAAATTGCATAAGCTGTTCCCATAGGTAGTGTTTCCATTGCGTAAGCAAGAAATATAAAACTTAATCCAAATCCGAGAATTAACAAAGCTAATGATTGCCAATTTCGATCTTTATGCAATTTATTTATCATAGCAACACCAAACATTTCAAAAAGACCTGCTAAGATTAAAGAAATCCATGCCATTAGGATTCATCACCTTTCTGAACTTTGTCATCTGTAACTAATTTTAAGCCAATTACTCCAGCTAATAAAAATAAAATCAAGAGTACTTTTCCCACTTTAAATGGTTCACCAAAGAACAGGATTTCAGAAAAGACAGTTCCAGCTGTACCTAACCCAACAAAAACAGCATAAACAGTTCCCACGGGAAGTTTTCTTCCTGCCATGATCATTAAATAAAAGCTAAAAAATATAGCAATGATAGTCCCCGTCCAAGTCCAAAAGTCATCAGCATTTTTTAAACCAATAACCCAAAAAATTTCAAAGAAAGCAGCAATAAATACTTTAATCCAGTCTTTACTCATCTAAAAGACACCTCCAATTTTATTCTTACCAAAAAAAACAAAAAAAGCCTAAGAGAAAACTGTTAAACAGTTTCTCCCAGGCTTTTATCCTTCCGTGACACAGTAAAGCTGTGAGTTTTCTCTCGGACGAGACCACATTAAATTTATCTTTCTTGTCCATCTGTTTGATTGGCTTGGAATTCCATTTTTAGCGCAATACTATCCCCTTGGAACACGTTCTGATCTGTGCCGTTGTCTTCAAATACAAACTTTATCCAAAACCAATCCATTTTCCCAGGTTTTAATCCCCCTGTTTCAGTCCACTTAGAATGAAATACTTTTTTGGAGGCAATCTCTGGGCTTTGTGATTTTAGTTCTGCAAGAGTTGTCTCGTATACAGGGCTTTTCGCAGGATCCCAATCCAAAAGAAATTGTACTTTAATATGTTTACCGAAATCTTCTGTAGTGTTATTTTGTTTTAAATCGTTTACAGTATAGTCTATTTTCATCATGATATCTTTAATATTTAATGTACCACTATTTTTTAAATTGAATTTCTTTAATATTTTGTCCCCAGGTTTTAAATTTTCTAAGTTAAGTGAAGTAGTTGGTTGCATAGCTAAATCCAATGTACCTGCAGCAAATGAATTATTTGTCACCACTTGATCGCTAAAATATGCATATGTTCCCCCACCAATTAAAGATAAGCCAAGAGCGGCTGAAACCACTCCAACACCTAATTTCTTTTTCAATGACATTTTTTGTTCCTCCCATATCATTTTTATAATCTTTCTCCCTAATCAACTGAAAAGGTCCCCTTAATACAGATATACCATGAATTGTTAAAAAATTATATTAAAAGCAAAAAATTCCTTATTGAGAAAATTATGTTATTATTTATCTTCTGTAAATGAAACGTCCCAAAATAGAAAAGTTGAATTTATAATTATCAAAACCTCCCCCAAAAACAAATTAATATTAACTACCCTTTATTTCCAATCCATATCTGCAAAATCAAATCGATGCAAACAAACAAGATAATCAAGTTTCAAAAACGCAAGCCTGGAAAGATAGAATGAACAAAAGTTATAGCGCAATTGAAAGCTTAAATACAAATTTCAAAACATATCCAGATGAAAAAATCCCCAACGATTTAAAGTAGAACCATCATATGCTGAAGGAGGGACTTGGCCTATTGGTAAAAAGTAAAGAATTTCTAATACGCGACTTTTCAGATAATGGTAAAGAAGTTATTTCCGCTGAAAATGTATTTGCAAAACAAGGAATGAATTTAATTGATCCTGCAACAAATTTCATTTTAGATCAAAAATAATGTAAGAAAATAAGCACATCTTGTAAAAAAACAGATGTGCTTATTTTTTAATTTTTATGCGTTTTTACGTTTTAAGAAAATAACTCCACCAACAATTAACAATAATGCGCCTGCAGCCATAGAGATCCAACTTGTAAGATCAGCACCTGTTTGCGGTAACCATCCAATTTTAGATTGAACTTCTTTCTTAGGTTGTGGTTGCTCTGAGGTTGGAGTATTTTTATCTTGATGCGGCTGTTCTGGTTTAGGTTGCTCCGGTTTTACTTCTTTAAATTTCACCGTTTGACCCTTATCTTCGATGTCAACGTGTATAGCTACCAAGATATTATCTTGATACAGTTCTTCAAATACTACTACTTCTTTACCTTGTAATGCAGAAGCATTAAATGTGAAATCGAGTGTGATAGAACCATTTTTCTCTTTTGCAGTAAACTTAGATTCTACTGTTACTTCTTTACCATCAACTAATAATGGTTTTTTTGTTGCTTTATCCATTAGTTTGCCTTTTACAACGTACTCTTTACCCACAATTAAGTCTTTGTATTCCACTTTATCTTGGATTGTTACAGATTTAGAAGCGTCTAACTCTTTAGAACCATCAGCTTTGTTTGTAGCTGTCGTTTTAATAGAAGGTTCTACAAATCGAACTGTTTGACCTACATCGTTAATGTCAGCATGTGTTGCAATTACTTGACCTTCATGTAATAAGTCTTCAAACACGACTACTTCTCTTCCTTGCTGTTCAGCACCAACGAAAGAAAAGTCTAATGTTACAAAACCATTCTTTTCTTTTGCAGTGAATTTAGTCTCAGCTGTTACTTCTTTACCATCAATTAATAATGGTTCGTTAATAGCTTTGTTCATTAATTTTCCTTTTACAGTGTACTCTTTACCAACAACTAAGTTAGTGTACTCCACTTTATCCTGGATAGTGATAGAATCCTTTGAATGAATCTCTTTTCCACCATCAGCTTTGTTTGTAGCAGTTGTTTTTACTGATGGCTTAACGAACTTAACTGTTTGACCTTTATCATTGATATCAGCATGTGTAGTAACAACTTTTCCGTCTTTCAGTAACTCTTCGAATACTACTACTTCTTTTTCTTCTAAACCAGTTGCATCAAAAGTGAAATCTAGTGTAATAGAACCATTTGCTTCTTTTGGTGTAAACTTAGTTTCAGCAGTTACTTCTTTACCATTTACAACTAATGGTTTATTAGTCTCTTTATCCATTAATTTACCTTTTAAAGTGTACTCTTTACCTACTTGTAGGTCTTTGTATTCCACTTTATCTTGGATTGTTACAGACTTAGAAGTGTGCATTTCTTTTGTACCATCGGTTTTATCAGTAGCTGTTGTTTTTACTGATGGAATCTTTTCATCTTTGACAATATGTTTAATGATTTGACCATTCTCTTTGATCTCAAAAGAGAATATTTCTTCATTCAATACATAACCTTTTGGTGCAACAGTTTCTTTATATGTGTATTTTCCAAATGGTAACTTTTCAAACTTCGCGATACCTTTATCGTCTGTTTTCCCTTTAACTACTTCTTTTCCTGCTTCATTATAAATAGTAAACTCTGCATTCGGAAGCTTATTGTTTCCATCAGCTACATCAACTTTTGTAATTTCTAGATCACCTTTGATAAGATGATTAACTGCTAATAGCTCAATAATTTTCCCGTGTTCCTTTATTTCGAACACAATTGGTTCTGTAATAAGAACGTAACCATTTGGAGAAGCCTTTTCTACAAATGAATATTTACCATACGCTAAATCTTTGACGTTAACTTCACCAGTTTTATCTGTCTTATATTCCCCAATTACTTTCCCGCTTGCATCTTTTAGCTCGAATACTGCACCTTCTAATTTTTTACTGATATCTTCATTATCTACTTTTAGTAATTTCACACTACCTTTCACTTCTGTATTTTCCACTGTAAAAGTAAGTGTTTTATTGTGCTCTTTAATTTCAAAAGGATACTTTGTTTTATTTCCAATATATCCATTAGGTGTTTTTGTCTCTAAGAAATAATATTTACCATACGTAAGACCATCAACATTTGCAATTCCATTTTCTTTTGTTACTACTTTTTTCACTTCTTTTCCATCTTCAGTAAAGACCGTGAATTCAACATTAGGCAACATCTTACCTGAATCACTAAGTTTTTTTATTTCGATGTTACCTTTTACTTTGTTGTTTACTACTTGAACAGCTCCTATTTCCCCTGTCTTAACTTCAATAGTTTGTGGTTTATCACCTGAAACATAACCTGTTGGTGCTTTAATTTCTTTTACTGTGTAGGTACCAATTGGTAGGTTATTTAATTCTGCAGTACCATCAGCACCCGTCGTGATTTTTCCAACTGATTCATTATTTGCATTAAAGACTTCAAATATTGCACCAGCTAATATTTCTCCATTTTCCCCAACCTTTTTAATTTTTAAAGAACCAGCAGCTTCCCAATTTACTGCAAGGTCACTACTAAGCTTTTCCTCATTTCTTTCTAGTAGCACTGTAGCATTCTGAACAGTATCAGTACCGCGATAAGCAATTGCTTGAACTTTAGTTAAATTTGCAGCAACACTTAGATTAAATTCACCTGTTTTTGTATCTTTAGGAATTTGGATACGGAATTTTTCCCCAAGTGAAAGCTGATCTTTCACTTCTCCATTTTCACTAACAATTTTAACTCCATTAGGTGCATTTTTCGCTACTACTTTATAAGAACCACTCTTAGCATTTGTTTGTACTGTGTATAGGTTTGTTTCAAAAAACTCACCCTTTAATTCTGCCTTTTGCTTTTCAGCAGGAATCACATTCATAAAAATATCTTGAGTATCTTCACTTGTATTTGCAGCATTAATAATTGTCTTAGCCGCTTTTTCAACATTTTTATTTTCATGCTTTAATTCATTTACATCAAGTTGACCTAATGCATTCCAAACCGCAAGCTGAGTTGCATAATGTGCTTCATTCTTATTATCTACTCCCAGTTGTTCTATACTTTTTTGTGGGAAACCATTTAATAGAACCCTATATACTACATTATCTGTTTTCCCCATTTCAGGAAGATCTTCACCATTTGGTGATTTTAAGCCAAGAGTTAAACAATAAGCAATTTGACCGCTTGAATTTTTGATAATTTCAGTTCGGATATCCTTTCCTAAACTGTTGCTATAACTCCAGTTCATTGAATACTTTTCATGCGTCATAACCTCCGCATTTGCCTTCGGTAGAAACACATTAAAGAATAATGCTAGTACTGATAATAATGCAAAAATTCTTTTAACAACTCTTCTCCCCAATTTTAAAACCTCCCTAGATAAAATGAACCCGATGTATTATTCAAATATTTAAAATAATCACAACGAAGATATTTCATATTATAAGACATAAAGTTACAAATATTATATTATTTTTACAAATTATTCATTTTCTCAACATCCACTATAAATTATAATATTAAAACATTACATTTCACAAAAGTAACAATATTAGGATACCTTAACAAAATAAGAAACTTGGTAAAATACTAGAATAACGGTAGTTGGAGTACGGAAACGATTCTTGGCATGAAGGACCACTACAAAGATATTTTCAGATTGAATATATGTATTAATAATGAAATTTTATTGCATTTACACCTGCAATGTTTATATAAAAGATAGTAAATTATGTTTTTATAGGATTTTTTCTATTAGTTTACTGGAAATTTGCATTATTATGTGACAATAAATATCATTGTATTTAATATAAAATGATATAAAAAAGGGGTACGTAGATAATTATTAGAACTTTCAATTAATTAATTATACTAAAATTAGTATTAAGAATATTAGTAAAAAAGGAACAACTTTATTACAAAGTTCGAATATTGGTCTAAGTACCCTAGCATCTCAATGGTAACCTCTTGAATACTTTTACGTTTTTAAATAAATTAAAATAACAAAAAAATAATAATTTTTAATTTTTTCTTTGTAATTTAATAAGTTGCATGTTAATATGGCGAAGGTTATAAAATGGATTTCGCCATACACAATGTTTTTTCGGAATATTCACTCCAGAGAAACGTAACTATTTCAGTAATTTGCTTCATCTTTTACCTATACAAGGGCTACTTTCAATTTTTTGTATAAGTAAAAGTAACTTTTTATTTCTATCTTCCTCATCGATTTTAATATAAATGGTAAAAAAGCACTTTTTCAAGTGCCCTTCCTTTTCTTTTTTAAAGATAGAAAATCTAATAAAATCAAACACCTAGATTAAACACATACATAATCCTACTTACAAACTCTCAGAGAGGTATAAACTATGGGAATTCCTACACTATTATTAAATACATTTATTATTATTATTTGTATCCTTAGTTACCAAGTATTTTGGCTAGAACATAAAGAAAAAATGGCATGTAATAATATATTAATTTCTGTACTTTCCTCCATTGCAATTAGTTTTTGTATGACTTTTCCTTTTCATTTACACGCTGGGTTCATTTATGATTTACGTTTTATTCCCATTATATTAGTTTTTCTATATGGAAATACAAAGAGCATTATTTGTATTGGAGTTTTATATCTTTCTTATAGATTTTACTTAGGTGGAAGCGGAGTCTTCCCATCATTTATTATCTTTACTATTATTTCTGTTATTACAATCATGTTTCGTTACTTGTCACCTACTTATTTCAAGGAAAAGAAGATATTATTAAGTATTCTACTTAGTCTGATATGTACAACTTCCCTTTCTATCTGCGGTATTGTAACGCAAATAAATACAGGTGGTAAAATTGACTCTACTCTCATTGAATTTTCATTCAATTATATAATCATAAATATTTTCACAGTATTATTATCAGTTTATTTAATAGAAGGAATGATCGAGAAATATAAAATAAAAGAAAGAATGCAAAGAGCAGAAAAATTTTATATAGCTAGCGAACTAGCTGCATCTATCGCGCATGAAATTCATAATCCACTGACCACGGTACGTGGATTCACTCAATTACTAAATGAAGATGAGAGTGCTAAGATGTCTCAAGATAAGTACTTAGAAATTATGTTACTTGAAATGCAGCAAATACAATCTACTATTAATAACTATTTATCTTTAACCAAACCACAAAACATTATAAAAGAGGAACTAGATATTAATTACATATTAAATCAAGTGAAAGATAATATTTCACCACTCGCTCTTTCATATAATGTTGAAATAAAACAGCATATTACAACAGATTCCCTTTACATAAATGCTAATACTGAAAAATTAAAAATATGTCTAACCAACATCATACAAAATGGAATTGAGGCTATGAAAAATGGTGGCGTATTACAAATAAATATACAAAAAATAAAAGATAATATTGTAATTGATATTATTGATACAGGAATAGGAATGTCTTCCCAACAAATAAAACGTATTGCCTTGCCATTTTATTCAACAACAGAAAAAGGTACTGGGCTTGGTACTATGATTGCGTACAGTATTATTAAAGAATTAAACGGAGATATAGAGATAGAAAGTGAACTAGGAAAAGGAACACACTTTTCTATCACTATCCCCTGCTAATATAATAGAAGATTTATTTAAATGATATTATTTTGTGGCTAATATACCCATATAAAAAGAGGACGTAACTATTCGTCCTCTTTTTGTATGGTTCTGGTTCAAAAATAAAATACAAATGAAGTTACTACAGAAAGGATAAGGAAAATAACATCAAAAAATGCAGGTACACTCGCATAGATTGCACCATCTATTTTATCTCCCCCATCTTTTATTACATCACTGCCTCCATTAAACAAAGAACCAAACCAGTCTACAATCCAATCGGTCATCCAAGAAATATCGAATGGTAAATCTTCATTTTTTATTTGTGTAGGAGCAACTGAGTTGAAAATTTTCAAATTCTCCTCCCCTTCATTAAAAATTACCCCCTTTACTTTAAGTATATAAATTTCCTTAACCAAAACTAAGAAAGTATTAAATCATACTTGATTAAATAAAAGAACCACACTTATGATTAGAAATTTCATTTGTTACATTTGTACACTCGCTTTTTGATAACTATCCGTTGCATTTAGCTTTGTCCCTATTTTGGAATAAGTAAAAAAGTACCCATCCAATTGTGATACACATAATAATTGGATGGGTACTTCATTACACATTCTTTATTCTGTTTTTATTGACATAGACGAGGTTTATACATTTCATGGTGATACAAACTGAAGTACCGAATAAAATAATTCTTAAATATTACTACATAATTCACTCGATTTAAGAAAATAAAATTTCACAAACCTTCGATGATAACTTCTTGGTTTATCGGATAGAACATATGTATGGAAAAATGCAACATAATATCGGTTTTTCTAACCTTGTAAATGACTTAATATATATCTTTGCGTATTTATGTCTTGGCGTTTTAATGCCGTTACTAATTCTCGATTAACATCTGATACAAGTAATGGTTCTCCATATATATCAAATAATCTTATACCCAATTTACTTAGAATCCGTATATTATTAAGATTCCTACTCTCTTGTGTATAACTAATAATATTGCGTAAATTAATCCCGAAACTTATCATAAATTAACGCTCCCTCTTCAATTTAAATAGATATGGATATACTTCTATTTATTTTCGAGGAATCCCTTGAAGCTTAATAAGCCCTATATATTTCTCAATACCATAACAGTATAAGCTCTCTCTTTTTCTACTATAGTGCTACGCCACCTCTTATAAGAAGTATTCAATAGGTAACAGTTAATAAATCAAAAAAATCCATTAACGAAACTTGTACTGTCTTAACTATACTTTTTCAAATTTACAAGCATGGACGATCAAATAGTTCAGAATATTCTGTATATTAATGAAAAAAATCGTAGTTAAATTTAATGTATCTATTTCCTGTTATTATCAGAATAAGCCTTTACAGAGAAATGGGGGATATTATGACTGTTCAAGAAAAAAGTAATAAGCAATTGATGGAATTATTACATGAATGGTATGAAGAAATTCGTTTATATCATGTAAAAGAAGCACAACAGACATATCTACAAATAAAAGAACGTTTAAAGGAAATAGAAATAGACCAATATGTATCATTCTATTATTCCCTACTGAATTTTAGATATAAAGTCTTGGTAGATGGAATGAGTATTACAAAAGATTCTTTTAATCAAATAGAAAAACTCCCTAATATCAAAGAGGAATTTTCATTTTTAGCTTACTATTATTATTGCTTTAAGGCAATCCACTCTACAATTTTAGCAAATTATACTGAAGCGAAAACACACTATGAAAAGGCAGAAGAACTTTTAATTGATATACCTGATGAAGTAGAAAAAGCCGAGTTTGAGTATAGATTTTCAACTTACTGTTATCAATCTTATCAACCATTCGAAGCGATTCAACATGTAGTAAAAGCCAAAGAAATATACCGGAATCATGTAGGCTATGAAATTAATATTGCTTTATGCGACAATGTATATGGACTGGCTTGTATAGATCTAAGAGAATTTGAAAGAGCGGAAGAATGTCTCAATACGGTTATTGATGTTTTTAAGAAGTATGATGAAGAACAATTATTATTACGAGTACGATCCAATTTAGGCTGGTTATATAATATTCAAGATTTATATCCATTGGCGATTAGACAGAGTTCTGAAATTATAAATACCATACCGAACCATTTTAAAGCATTATTTGTCTTAGCAAGAGCATATTATAAATTAGAAGGCGTTGAAACAGCAAAAGCATATATCGAGCAAGGAATAAAGTATACAAATGAATCAGGAAATGAGGAATATAAGCATCGTTTCGCAGTTTTAAATGAACTAATCACAGAACTACCTAGAATTAAATTAGAAAAAGTAGTTACTGATGCAATTTCTTATTTTGAAAAAGAGGACATGTGGGATTGTGTAAAAGAATATGCAGAGATTTTAGCACTCCAATTTTACGAAGCAAATAATCATGTTAAAGCGAGCAAATATTTCTATATTAGCAATAATGCTGATAAGAAACATTTGAGAAAAGGAGCGTTAAAGTAATGAAAAAAATAAAAAAAGTGTTATTAAGTATGGTAGTAGTAAGTGCATTAGCATGTAGCATGATCAGTTTAAATGTATCACAACACTCTTCGTTTAATGGTGGAGATACGCCAAGCACCAACAAAACCGATTGTCTCTAGTGGCGTATCTATTGATTAACGTAATACATTTTTCTCACTTTAAAAACCAGAAAATTCAGCCTCTTAATCTTTAAAAAATGTTGAATAAAATGGATAAAATATTGAACCCCTAGTCCGAAACATATTTGTTTCGGACTATTCACGTTCTTCTTTCAACTTTTCTATATAATTGTGAGCAGAATGAAAAATATTAAAAAGTTGATTGAGAAAAAGCACTGCTAAAATCTTCAGCAATGCTTTTCTATTAAACGTACCATGAAAATGAGCGTCTACTTTCTTTTATTCATGAGTACTATAGGTTCATATATATTTACTTTAATTTCAAGATACGTTCTATTTCCTCTACACTCAACTTACTTGCTTTTGCAATAGTTGCAAGCGGTACACCAATTTCATGCATCCCTCGAATATCTTACCTTGCTCAATGCCTTTTTCCATACCCTCTTGTTCTGCATGTGCTAGCTTAGCTTGTTCATCTAGAAGCAATTTCTCTCGAGCTTCATATGCTGTTCGGAAAGTAGAATCATGGCTCATATTTTCCCATTTATTTATTGCCTTTTGTAAAATTGGATCTTGATTCATTGCAATCTCCTCCAATGTTTGAGTTAAATGTTCATCTTCATGCGCTGGTAATAATAACATCCAACGAACAAATGTATTTTCCCAAGGGTTTACTTTTTCTTCACGCCATTGTTTTACCAATTTCGGTATCTCTACAAAATGGATTTCAATGTCGTCACTTAATAGCTGCTGCATTTTTGTATTCCATAATTGTCCGATGGTATGAAATGCATCATCCTGAGAAAATAAAATAAAATCTAGTAAGTTAATCGTAATTGTTTTTCGGAGTGAACGATATGGCATCCCTTCTTGCATTTGGGATGTATAAAGTTTACTCCAATAATATAAAGATCGCTTCACCATATCATGTGTATTTCGAAGCTGAATTTCTATATTTACTTGTGCCCCATTATCTAGTGTTGCTAATAGGCCTAAAATCGATAACTTATCATCTTCATAAGATTTATGGAGATGTGGATCATCTAGTTGTAGCGATGTAATTGGTGCATCTAAAGATTACTCTAGAATTGCATTTAAGAAACCTGTTAAAATTCCCTCATTTCCTTTTGTTCCAAATAACTGTTTAAAAGCAAAATCAATGCGTAAATTTACTAATTTAGTGGACATGGATTTTCTCTCCCTGTCTATATCATCTCTTATTCTTATTGTACATAAAAAAAGGTAGGACATGCAAACAGGCTCTTATGCTATTTCACATAAAAACCTGCCTAAATCCACAAAAAAGGGATGATCTACGGTAAATAAAACAAGCGGCAAATCTCGATTTACTATTTTTTCAACAAGTTTATGATCATTTAGTTCCGTTGCAATAATTATGCCATCTACTTGCTTTTTAAATAATAAATTGATGTATTCGTGATCACGTTTTGTTTGATGGTCTGTACTACTTGAACTACCCCCACTTACTAGCTAACGCTCCTTGAAGTGGGGGATTCCTAGATACAGAAGCCTATCGGCTTCTAATTCATTAGGCTATCCCCACCGTCCCGGCGGTTCTATTCTTTCTAGCAGCCCATTTCTACTAACACTAAATCCCGTATATTCAAAGCTGCATTCACATCTGCATTACCTTTGTAGCCACAACTTACACACTCAAACTCTGATTGACTTTTCCTATTCTCTTTAGAGACATGTTCACATTTACTACATGTTTGTGAGGTACAGTGTGGGTTTACTGCTATGACCTTCTTTCCATACCACAAGGGGTTCTGCTGCAAAGTTTGAAAAAGCATAAACAGGTTGGTAAATGAGGAACAATGTTTAGGAAGTAGCTAGTAATTGTTGAAGTTCATTGTACGTTGAAAAGGCGGAGTCTCTTTGAAGACTTCGCCTTTGTTTATATAGGGCATGAATGGTTTCGATTCCTTTGATTGTACGTGAAGCATGACGAAGATTTTGAAATCCTGCGGATTTAACAAAACGTCGCTTGATATGTCTATGGTCCTGTTCGATGAGATTATTGAAATGCTTAACGGTGCAATGTTTCGTATGCACATAAAAACCGTTATTTTTCAGTTTTTTGAGCGCACAAAGTAGGGCTGGAGCCTTGTCTGTTGTGAGAACCGTTGGTTCTCCAAAAGTTTTCACTAACCTTTTCATAAACATATAGGCGGCTTGATGATCCCTTGTTTTACGAAGTTGGATATCCAGGTGTACCCTTCTCGATCAATCGCACGATAAAGATAACACCACTCTCCTTTGACTTTGATGTAGGTCTCATCTAAATGCCATACGAAATGTGCTGATTTATTTTTCTTCTTCCAAATTTGATAAATTAAATCTCCATATTCATGAACCCAACGCATGATGGTTGTAGGATGAACCGATATTCCACGTTCTCTCAAAAGTTCAGATACATCGCGATAACTTAAAGAAAAACGACAATAGTAGCCTACGGCTACCAAAATAATACCTTTTTTAAATTGTTTTCCTTTAAAGTATCCCATGTATCATTCGCCTCATCTCAATTTCCCTACAGTTTAGCTCAGCTCAAAAAACTTTGCAACAGAACCGTCGACTAAAAGTAATTGATAAGATGAATAATTCTGGTCCAACAGAAATTAGTGCAAGTTTACCTGTTTCATTGAAAGTTATAACTAACCCTATAAATTATACATTCATTAAAGTAAAACTTATTTTGGATGATGAATTTGAAGAGAAAAAACATTGAACTACACCCCTGGAAATACTAAATTTGCAAATTAATATCAAAAAAGCCGACTCAGTTATGAAGTGACCCTTTTTATTTCATTTTAATATATTCGTAAAACCATTTTCCTTCAGGTCTATTGTCCATCCAAGCTGTAATCTTATCAAGCTCACCATTTGGTAACACTTCGGTTTGCAAGTATGCTAAACCAGTTAATGGATCAGAAATAACTTGTCCTTTAGTTCCACGCTCATTCATAGCATTTAGAGCTTCTTGAACCAATGAAATACCAAAGCCACCAGATTTAACATATTGATAGCCGCCATTAGCAACAGATTGTTTTGATTGTTTCTCTCCGGTAAACCAATCCAGCGTTTTGTTACCTTGCAATAAATTAATATCCACTTTTCCAATACCATCAATATAACCATTATCGGTATATTGCCAAATGTCACAAGTATAGGATGGTTTCTTCTGTGGACTACCGTCATTTGTTCCGTATCGTGGTAACCAAATAAAGTCAGCTTGTACACTTTGTAAATTATAGTCACCGTACATATGGTGTGCTACATAAAATCCTACTTTCCAACCTGCAGCTTTACATGTATCAATAAAAGCTTGTGATGCCTTAGCTAAATCACTAAGGTTACCTTTGCTTTTCATTGACTTTACTGTGTCATCTTCCACATCTAATACAAGGAATTTAGCATTAGGATTTACCCTTGCTAAAAAATCCTTAGCTTCCACAATTGCATCTGCTACTGATACGAAACATCCATAAGCATATGCAGCATGTGGAATACCGTATTGTTCTGATTTGGCTACATGCTCATTATATAAATGATCTACTAGATTTGAACCATATTGTACCCTAGCAATTACTAAATCTAATTGCGCTGCTGCTACATCCCAATTAATACTTCCATTCCATTTTGAAATATCTACAATGTGTCCCATTACTGAACATCTCCTCCAAATAGTTTTTGTTTAATTCCTTTTACGTCTTTAGAAATAGGTCCAAGAACTCTTGCCTATTCTTCAATAACTTCCTGTTTCTTTTGAATAACAGCTTGGTACTGCGCTTCACGCTGTTCATTCTTTTTCTGTGTAGTAAAAAGCATCCACACAAATAATGCTGCACATGCCCCTGTTGAATAACTGAAATAAAATCTTGATAAACAAAAAGAGCACCTCAATTGAGACTGCTCCTTTTGCTATCATTATTTAAATTGGTCTTTATTTAATTTTTTTCTTTTCTAGATTCCGATCTTCTAATTTTCGCTTCAATTTCTGAAGATACACTTTCTAACAACCAAGTAGGAATCCATCTATCCCAGCCAATCCGTACACAATTGGCTGTAAAGCTATTAAAAATATGATAAATCAAACCACCCGTTACCATAAAATAGAAAAACTCTGGTAGTTTAAATGCAATATCAAATAAATGCGCTAAAGAAGGTAATAAAAAAAGCACCACAGTTCGTGCAATGCCTTCAATTCCATATTGTGATGAATACGTACCATCTAATTTTGAAGCCTTACTACCAGTTATCCAATCTAATACAACTACCCATACCAAAATGATAATCCAAATTAAATTAGATTTACCATATAAAAAATTAAATATAGTTCCCAATCCCCCACTAATTACAGAAGCAACTTTAAATTGGGTGGTATTAATAACATCCAATACATTTAATGTTTTTACAAGCTCATGAATCCGTTCCAAACTTTCACCCCCTTTTTTACATTTCAAAGCGTAGAGTAGAAAACTGAAACAGATTAAATTTTCTTTAGGGATGGCTTTGCCATCCCTTTTCTGTTTCAGCTTCCCCTCATCAAACCGTACGTGAGGTTTTCCCTCATACGGCTTTCCGATGTTCTTCCTTCTTTGGCGTTCAGTTTTGTTCTATCCTCCTACTTTCACGAGTGTATATGTTGTTTTCTTCATCAAGTCCTTGATACGACCATGTTTCTTTCGAACATTTCTTTTCTTATTCCAAAAAAGGTTAAGTCGTTCTAGGACGTACCAGTCTATTTTACAGAGCCACCTCTGTCCAATTGAAGATAAGCTATAATAATTCTTGAATCCTTGCAGAATTCTATTTAAACCTTTCACCATCTCTTCCAATTGTAGATACAGTTTGTTCCTCGGCTCTGTGTATCTTTTAATGCGTTCCCGCATTTTCTTCATGGCTTTCTGGCTCGGAATATGTGCCATCACATGCACTTTCTTCCCGCCTTTCACATGTTTAGGGTATTTTCGGTGGTGAAATCCTAGAAAATCAAATCCCTCGTTTCCATCCCACGTATTCACTAGCTTCGACTTTTCTGTATGGATTGTAAGTTCTAACTTATTCATAATGGATTGTAGTATCCGAATACTCTCTAATGCTTGTTGTTTTGTTTGACATACGATGACAAAGTCATCCGCATATCGAATTAGTTCCCCCAAATGTTTACACTTCTTTTCCCAAATGGTATCCATATAGTTTAAATATATATTAGAAAGTAATGGAGATATCACGCCACCTTGTGGTGTACCTAATGTCGTTTCATGAAATTGCGCATGTTCCATGATTCCCGCTTTCAACCATTTTCTAATGAGTTTTAACACTCTTCGGTCACTGATTCTTCTTTCTACAAGCCTCATTAATTTGTCATGATTAATATTGTCAAAGTATCCTTGTATGTCTACATCTACAATCCAATGAGATGTTTTACTCGCTTTCCGTATCTTCGATATCGCTTGATGTGCGTTTCGTTTCGGGCGAAATCCATACGAACAGTCTTGAAAATCGGCTTCGAAGATGGGTTCTATCACCAATTTCGTTGCCATTTGTACAACCCTATCCTTGATCGTGGGAATTCCAAGCGGTCTTTGTTTTCCATCACCTTTTGGAATATACATTCTTCTTACAGCTTGTGGATGGTAGGATTTACTTTTCAATTCTATATATAATTCATTGAGAAAGTTTCGTTCTCCATATTGATACACGATTTCTTCAATCGTCTGTCCATCAATTCCACCGCTCCCTTGATTCCGTTTTACCCTTCTCCATGCTTCAGCCAATATGTCAGGACGATATATTTTGTCATACAACGCGTGAAACCTACGATTTGAACTTTCTTTGGCACAAAGATATAAAGTCTTCCAAAGTTCTTGAGCTTTTACATCAGTGTAGTTAGCTAGTTTTCCGAAGCATTCACTCACTCTTACCTCCTTCCAACTTATGAACAAAGTAGAGGTCCTTCCCTACATAACGTTGTGTTGTCGTTATGATATTCAGTACTATGACCTCCTCCGACTCCCTCTTTACAGTCCACCATTTCGTATATGCTTATAGGTTTCCTCTCTCCTTTCTGAAAGAAAGGGCAAAGGAGGGTCTCCCCAGTTCCAGACACTACTTTCTCAACATACCGCCCTCCGTACCCCGAGGGATTCTTCGATGTCGTATTTCCAAGTTCTTCACATCTTCCATGGTCTTCGCCCATATTCACCAGGCTCGACTTCCCTTTGTCCTATTGCTAGGTTGCTTTTAACGAGGCGGCAAGGTTCACTTTATGTTACGGTCTGTTGATTCGCTCGCACTTCTAGTAGAAGTTACTTTGTCACAGGGCTTCAACCTTAGGATTTCTCCACCAGCTGCCTGTCAGCTACTAGGCGACTTGGCTCTTACCTAGGCTGGACTTTCACCAGCAAGCAGTGCCCAGCTTAGCTGGGCACGCAAAATAAAAAAGCCTGCTTTGGCACGCTCGATTTTGATAAAGTTATATGTTCATTTTCTTCCACGCATACTCTAGTGGTTCAGTTCGTGGTGGCTTCATTACTTCTTTTTCAGTAGTTCCTTTCTTACCTTGTGATAAATTGTGCATAACACCTTGACGGGTGGAAATCTGCCTAATACCTGTTCGTATCCAATCATCGGGATTTAAAATACCCCCTTGATGTGTTAGGAGTTGCCTAACGCCTGTATGTGAAAAATCGATTGGATTAACAATAACCCCTTGACGATGTGTATTGATTTCACGTATTCCATCATGATATAGCGTTGTTGGAGATATGATTATACCCTGATGTGTATTAATTTCGCGTGTTCCCGTACGGTATAGATTTGTTGGAGATATGATCATACCTTGAAGTACTGCCATATACTTACCTCCTACTTATTCAATCCGTAAAGCTACATAGTAATCACTAAATGAATTAAATTGATTAGCTATAGGGGCCGACGTGTAAAATAATTTGTACTTATGAATTTCCCCATTTTCAACAATCTCTGTAATATCACCATAAATAAAACCGCTACCTTTATAGATGTAAAAGCCATCGTACTTCCCTCTAAATCCTTCACGACTATCTCCCATGTATAAAGGAGTGAAAACTATCTTTCCTTCATTAGAGGGTGCCTTTAGAAGGACTTTATCCCAATAAAATGTAGAGTTTGTATCAGAATATGGAACGGAACCTGAAAATTTACTTCTATCAGTTATATGTGTAGCTGTTTGACCGCGAGAACCGCAGCTAAACATAACACTGAACGGGCAAGAATACGGTGAAAATAATTCCGGTTGATAGTATTCGTCTGGAAGGCCTATAAAACCAATCACTGTCTTTCCTTTGTGAGATGGGATTTCATCATCATTTGCATATACACAATAAATAACAGTATCTTTATCGACGTATAGATATAGGTCAACCATATATTTTTCATAATTTAAAGCAATTGCCCCACTAGAATAATTTGCTTTCCCCTGATGGAATACTAAAGGGAACCAAGCTTCTTCTCCAGTTCCACTCCCACCCTCTTTATCGTAACCTCTGATTAGTCTGTAACTACCATCTGTATATTTCACATTCGGTTCTCTTATGTCATACTGACTTGATAATGAAGAATTTTTTGCAAGATTATCATAAGGACGCAGCTCAATATAATTGTTTTTGGTTCCATCATTACCTGTAGAATACATAACAAAAATATTATTCTTATCCGGTTTGTCAGCATTTAATTGCTGCCATCCAGCCTTTTTCATTTCATCGATAATCTTCATAAAGACTTCTCTGCGCTCTAGTCTGTGTAACTTACAAATTCTATTTGTCATTTTATATGTTCCTCCCTAATTTAAACGTATTGCTTTCATAGAAACATTAAAAGTAGAGTTTGCTACGTCCCTATTTTCTATATAAAGATTTACCTTGTTTGTATGATCTTTATCCTCACAAGGAATAGCCAAAATATCATATATTCTTTTTTCTGATAAGCTTTTATAAATCTGATTTCCATTCTCTTTTTGATCGTACATAAATAACATTGCTTCAACGTTTGAATCATTTGTAACTTGAATCGTACGAATATCGTATTTGTTACACCCTACATCCAGTGACGTATATAAAACTTTCCCTGGTTCAATTGTAATTTGTACATTCCTCTCAATAAGGATTGATGGTGTAATCTCACTTTCGTATGTATATCTATATAATTTCATTGCAGTTCCCATATTGTATTCACCTCAATTATGTTTTAGATGAACATTAAAATAAATTGGTTCAAATGCTAGGACATTTGTATCCTTCACAACCTTTACCCAAAAATCTCGCATACTTTGTGCAGCTACTGAATCAATCTGTATTTATTTAATTTTTTTCTTTTCTAGATTTTGATCTTCTAATTTTCGCCTCAATTTCAGAAGATACACTTTCTAACAATCAAGTAGGAATCCATTTATCCCAGACTAATCCGTACACAATTGGCTGTAAAGCTATTAAAAATATGATAAATTAAACCACCAATTACCATAAAAAAGAAAAACTCTGGTAGTTTAAATGCAATATCAAATAAATACGCTAAAGAAGGTAATAAAAAAGCACCACAGTTCGTGCAATGCCCTCAATTCCATATTGTGATGAATACGTACCATCTAATTTTGAAGCCTTACTACCAGTTATCCAATCTAATACAACTATCCATACCAAAATAATAATCCAAATTAAATTAGATTTACCATATAAAAAATTAAATATAGTGCCCAATCCCCCACTAATTACAGAAGCAACTTTAAATTGGGTGGTATTAATAACATCCAGTACATTTAACGTTTTGACAAGTTCATGAATCCGTTCCAAACTTTCACCCCCCTTTTACATTTCAAAGCAAAATAAAAAAGCCTGCTTTGGCACGCTATTGTTTTAATTTGTAATTATTTTACTTGCTATACGTTCGCTTTTTCCATGGTGATTCTAATGGTTCTTTTCTTGGTAAATTCTGCTCATAAATTTCTTCTTTTGATAAAAATGAGTTCTGCAAAAAGAATCCTTCTGTATCCCTGGGAGTTACTCGAACACCACCAAGGTAGAAAAACCGTACAAAGTAATCACCTTCCTCATTAAGCATACTGATTGCTTCACCATCACCATACCATACTGCCGGAAATTCACTCATCGTATTCTTCTGAGATAATTTATCACCAGAATAATAAGTTGTAAGAACAAACTCACTAGCTCTATTAAGATATATTTTTGAATAGTTATTTTGAACTAACAAAGGAGTGAAATACTGAGCTTTAAATACCTCCATTAATATCCCCCTACCCTATTCTAATTGCTATGTTATTACCAAAAAATGAACCTGTATATTTATAATTAGAGTCACTACCAAAATATCCAGAAGGATGGACTATATATAAATAACGTTCTATATTATTCTCAGTGGTCACCTCAATAATATCACCATTTGCTATTTTACCATTAGAAGGACACATCTTTATAAATCCTAATTTACCTCTTAATCCTTCCGTTGGTATATTTAAATAAAAGTCCGTAAGATACATCATACCTTCGGGTCCTGGACTTATCCCCATATAGTCGAACCTTGCATAATATGGACTATTATTAGTAATAACATTTGCAGGTTTATCCATTATAATATACGGATAATTGTCTGCCCCCCATTTTGAATCAACGTTGTAATAAGAAGTTGATGACGCAGCATGAATAACAAATGAGTAACTTGGTTCATTCCTCTCTTCCAAGTAAGACTCTTCTGGTATTCCAAAAAAGTTAATATGAGGTTGAATAACATACCCCCATGCCTGATAACTTGATCCCCCTGGCTTATACGTAGTAAAATCATTATTGTCAGGTACGGTTACAAATATTACTCGATCCAAATCACAATAGTAGTAGTAATCTACTTTAATATCAGAACGCATAGAGATATATCCAGACGAGGAAGTGGAAGGATATCTACCATTGAAGAAATTAAATCTTTGATAGCTAGAACCACCTACCCCCGTTTTCTTCTCGTCATCCCAGTTTGTAAAGTATCGATATAAACAGTTTGATCCATAGTTACCTCTTCTTATATCATAGCTGGTATTATCAAATACGTTAGTACCTTCATATGGAATAAATTCAATATACATAGGGGTATTTCCTAAACTACCTTTTGAGTGAAGTACTACACTACCGTCAGCCGACACCTTAATGCCTTCATTCATAACTTTCCAACCTACGTCCTTCATTATATTAATAAACGTATCAAATAACCCGGATTTTGTCGTTGAACCCTTCGTAAAAATAGCTTCCATTTTATATCACCTCATTCTACTCGAATTGCTACTGCTTGTGTAGGGAACGATGTATAGGTCTGATCAGCCGCTCCCAGTGTTGTATAGCGATATCTTTGAACTTCGCTATTAATCGTAATTTGAATAATATCACCATCAAGCATCCCCCCCGGCGGTAATGCGTATACTCTCCCTAGCCGTGCACGCATTCCGATATTGTTACCATAACTAATAAATATTTCACTTAAACAAAACTTATTATCTAGGTTTGGTGACATTTGAGGTATTAAACTGTTTACAGAATGTGGTTGGCTTGTTAAAGTAGCTAATTCTGGTAGATTTTTCGGGTTGTCTACAACCCGGATACGCTTAGAACCAATCGTTGTCCCGAAGCATGACCACTATTAGCATAAATTCCACCTGAAAATGGTTTAGTGTAGTTTCGTTGAGCTTCCTCCACAAACGACTGTTCAGGAAAGCCAAAGTACATAATAGTATTTTCTTTTCCTGTATATTTAAATGGTAAAATAACAAAGATAACACAATCCTTATCTGCATAGTAATAATAATCAATATCCCAGTTTAACTCGTAACCTGCACGATTGTAGTTACTTCCATTTTGCCACGTATCATATCTCCGCCCTGGAAAGAATGCTAATGTATCCCATTGGTCTCCACTACGGAAACCTATAGAATTGTTTGCAGGATCTTTTGTAACACAGCCTAATCTAAAAACTCCATCTGCATATGTTGTCTTTCGAATATCTGCAGCAGATACATAGCCATCCTCCCAACATAAATTAATAGCAAAATGCCTGTTACCATTTTTACCGTTTGTGTACAAAACGGGATATGAAGTTGGTGTATCTTCGTTATGGTATATCCAACCTGCATTTTTCATAATATTAATTAACATTTCAAACAATTCAGATTTCTTGCAAGTTCCTTTTGTAAAAATAGCTTTTGTCATAAATTATCCTCCTCACTGTTTCTATTGATAACCCAAAACTACTTGTATATATAAAACTTACTTTATACTAACGTCGTTACTTTTAATACCACAGTATACAACGAAGGAACATTACTAAAATTTTCAATAAACAGGTGACAAGAATTTGTTTGATCTTTATCGTCACAAGGAATATTGATTATATCGTATGTTCTTTTTTCTTTAATACTGCTGTACTGAATTTGCCCATCTTTTTGTTTATCAAAAATTGTACACTCATAATCATTATTTGCTGTATTTTCAATAAAGATTGTCCTAAGTTCATACTTGTTTATACCTAGTTCAATAGGTATATACTTCTTTTCATTACTATTAATCTCAACCTTTACTTTTTTTTCGATAAGCTTTGGAAAAATATTTTCTGTTTGTTCTTCTTGCTTGTAATATCGATTTACGACCATTGATGTTCCCATCTCTTCACCTCCAACTACTCATGTTCAAGATGTATTTGAAATTGTAATGGAGCAAGCCCAACATAATCTGTTCCCTTTGTTACTTTTAACCAAAACTTCATTGTATTTTCCGGATCTACATAAGGAATCTTGATACTATCTTGATATTGACCTGGTTTACCATTACTGTCTAACGCAAGATCCGCCCATGACCATCCAAATTTATCTTCATATTGAGCAATACTTAAATTCACATTATTCGCTCGTGCAACTGAAGGATTCACAAGTTCTAGCATAATTTCTGATTTCCCTGATATCATATCTGGCAATCGAGTTTGTGCTAATGTTGAAAGCTCCTCACCTGAAAATTTAATTTCTAAATTAGATCCGAATCCATATACATCTCCACCATAAAATGTAGTCTTAATAACACCTAATTCTTTACCTTCTACATTTGTCAAAATAACTTTACCTGTAAATTCTAGTGACGGGAGAGTAATTTGAATACCAGTGTTATACCCTGTATTTCCATTGAAAATAATTCCCCCAAATTCATCTTCCATCTGCACACTTATATTCGGCGCTATATTAGCAATGGTTAACTTTCTTCCTCTTGTAGCAATAATGGAATCAATATCAAGATTTACAAATTTTGAATTCGATCCTTTTTTTAATACAACACCAAACTTACTACAGTTCATTCTATCTGAGTCGTAAAAATTAAAACCTTCGCCATAATCAGAAAAAAACGTCCAATCTTCATTATCTTTGCACGCCATCCACTTCAATTCAGTTGTTTCTCGAGTACCATCTTCTGTTTCTAAGAACTCGATATTCTCCTCACCGTTTTTCCAAACGATAATACCGCCTTTGTCATCTTCATGGGTTGGCGTATAATCAGCAGATACTTCAAATGCAAATTCTTTCTCATTTGGAAGATCTGCAAGTAATAATGTGTCACGCGAAACATTGTGTAGCATTCTAAAATATCCTTTTCGATCAATTAAAGAATAGCTACCGACAGGAGATGCAATCCATCTGGAATCGAACGTATCAAAATCATCCTTAAAGATTAAACCACTTCTTATTTGATATGGTTTTAATTTCTCATCGGGTAGCTTTAATAGTGTTGCACCTTCTTCTAAGTCAATAGCATCGATACTGATGTATTTCCCTGACAACTCAATAACGTGAATCATATCTTCAAGGTTTTTCTTTTCATATGCAAACGTTTGATATTGCATACCTTCCCCTGAAAGTTTAAGGATCTCCTTTTGACCATCGATTTTCAATTCAATGTCTTCCGGATAAGATGGACTTGTCATACTAATTAATCGGAACTTAGTACCCTTGAATACAAATCTAGCTGATATGGTGCTATCGTTATTGTCTTCTTTACTCTTCCAATGATGAGTATTATTGTAGCAACTAACATCAGCTTCAGTTGTTTTCCAGAAACCGTTGTATTCAATATTTTTATGAGTATCATCGAAACGTACCCAACCAGGTTCCGGCTCAACTAACTTGTCACCTAATCTAGTAAGTAAGTATCCGTCAGCATCAATGTCAATGGAATCTAACGACATAGCTTTACCAATCACTTTTACAGTATGCTTGCCACGGTCTAAACCTATTTTCTCGTAACGTATGACTTGGTTACCTGAAGGACTATTGTAAACCATAGTTTCTTCTTTACCATCAATAAGCACTTTAGAAGTTGCATCGTAACCACTGTCGCCATAAGCTAGAACTCTAAGTTTAGTACCTACAAACTCAAATTCGAAACTCGTGTCAAGTTTCTTGTCGAGATTGTAATGAGTTGTCTTGTTGTAGTGCTTATCATTACCCGTGGTTAGTTTCCAGTTACCGATATAACGAATTAATGGATCAGTATCATCAATACGTCTCCAACCTTTTTCAGGCTCTGTAAGAACAGTACCTGCACCAGGTCGTGAAACAAGACTACCAGTGTCATCAATATCAATAGCATCCATTCGGAAGTCATATTCTAAAGCACCGGGTTGAGTTGTAATAACTGTTACCGTTACATCGTGCTCAATATCTTCTAAACCGAGTTTCTCATATTTCAAGACTTGGTTTGTATCTTGTGTTGCAATAGCGTCAAAATACTCTTCCGGTAAGTCATCTATTTTTACTCTGATTCTATCTGAATAATATTGATTAGTAGCACAACCAATAATGAGTCGTAACTTAGTACCTTTAAACCTGAATACCATACTTGCATTTTTACCCTTTTTAGCACAAGTACTTTTTCCGCCATAAGCACCGTTATAGGCTACGTTTTTACTCCAGTTAGCATCATATTGAATGTATGTGGAGTTGTCATCATAACGTTTCCATCCGTAATTCGGATAATTTGAAATATCACCGATACTTACAGGTAGTCTATCAATGTGTCCAGTAGCGTCGATATCAACACCAATAAATTGAGGGTTCCAACCTTCATGAGTTCCACCATTGACTGTTACCACGTGGTATCCTTCATCTAGGTTAAGTACTTCACAAGCAATTTTAGCTGGTCCGGATACAGGGAACATATTAACAGGATACTTCACTCCGTCAATTAATACGTGACCAAGTTGTTCTTCATTGGAGCCTAAGTTAGACGAATAAATCAATCTAAGTTTTGTACCGAAGAATCTAAATTGAATTTTATCAAACGAGTACTTGATTGGTGGTGTTTGATTTTGGTAATCCATGCCACCAGTATAATCGAAATACATATTCTCCTTCGTGAAACGTTTCCAACCGTCTTCTGGTGTAGCTAAGAAATCTCCAACTGTTATAGGTGGTTTTTCAATATAACCATCTGCATCAATGTCAATTGCATCAATATTAAGTCGATAAGTGCCTTTAGTTCCACACTGAATTCTAACTCTATACTTCCCTTTAGTTAAGCCTAACTTCTCATATGCAAGACCTTGATATACCTTAGCAGATGCTATCTCGCTATACTTTTCTGTCACGCCATCAATTGTAATTGATATGTCATCTGTACGATATGATGCAACATCGAAGCAAGTAATAATTCTAAGCCGAGTTCCATAAAAATCGAATTCAACTGCACCGGTAGAGTCCTTATCTGCTACATAATGGCAAGTACCGTTATACCAAGAAGAATGTGAACCTTTTTCCCAAGTACCTTGATATTTAAGTAACGAGTCGGTTCCATCAAGGCGTTTCCAACCTGCCTCTGGCTTTTTTAGTTGGTCCCCGATCTTAACTGATGGCTTACTTCCAATTGAACCAGATTCATCAATGTCAATAGCATCGAGATTTATATATTTACCTTTTATTTCAACCGTATGCAATTTATTTGATAAACCTAACTTCTCGTATATTAACGACTTGTAGACAGCAGCTAAGCCTGAAGGTCTAAAGAAGTTGATAGTTTCTTCTACTCCATCGATTAAAATCTTAGCGTCAGGGTCATATAAGGATACTCCAATTCCGATAATTCTAAGTTTCGTTCCTGTAAAGTTAAACTTTATCGAAACCGGGTTAGCATCAGCTGGTGTGTTTGAAGTTGAATGTTTATAATGAATAGTGTTCTTGTAGCATCTACCATCAGCATCGCTTGTTGCCCATACACCATTGTATTCAATATTACTATCTGTATCGTCAATTCGTTTCCATCCAGGTTGAGGCTCAAATAATATATCACGAAGGTTAGTAGAAGTTTCTACTAAATCACCGCCTTTTATATCAAAAGCGTCTACTGTCATTAACGTACCTGTGAGTTTCACTGTATGAACGCCGTCGGGTAAGTTTTTCTCGTATAATATAACCTGATACTGAGTCTTGGCCCGGTCAGTTGTAGTGTTAACCTTATATTTCTCAGTCACACCGTCAATTTCAATGGAAACATCCTCCCAAGAACTTTCGGAGTAGGTTGCTGAAATGACACGAAGACCAGTACCTTTGAAAGAGAACTCTACTGTCCCTAATGTCCTGTTCGAGTAGTCTGGAACTCTAAAGGTTGCCGTTTTATTGTATCCGCCTTCATACCCTCCGTCCTTAGCTAAAGACCAGTAATCACCTCTGTAATGAATTAGCGGATTTGTATCATCTACACGAGTCCATCCTGGTTCAGGTTGTAATAGAATGTCTCCTACTTTAGCAGGTAATTTTCCAACTGATCCTGCTTGATCAATATCGATAGCATCAAAAGTTAACGGAAAAGGCGAATTAGTTCCAGATTTAATAACCACATTGTGAACACCTTCTGCTAAACCAAGTTTCTCATAAACCAATGTTTGATAGCCAACTTTACTAGCTTGCTCACTGTAAGTTTCCTCTTTACCATCGATTATAATCTTAATATCGTTACTTCGATGCTGAGCCTCGTGTACACAACCGATAACTCTAAGTTTGGTTCCCGAAAATTGGTATCGTACTTCCCCTGAACCTCCATCAACATAGTGGAATGTATTGTTAAACCATTCAGGAGTAGAAATACCTGACTTCCACCAGTCACCAACATATTTAAAAGAATTGTCCGTATCGTCAATACGTTTCCAACCACTTTCAGGTTGAGATAACTGGTCCCCTACTTTAGCAGGTGGTTTCACTAATTCTCCACCTAGAACGTCAATAGCATCCATTATGATACCGTTAGGTGCTACTAGCTTAACCGAGTGCACTGCGTCTGGTAATCCTTGTTTCTCATATAGAAGTGTTTGCCATTGGTCTGAAGAACCTGTAATACTGTATTTCTCAGTAACCCCATCTATTAATACATCTACAGGACCATAACCAGAAGTAGTAGTAATCATTTTAGAAACAATTCGCAAACCAGTTCCTTTAAAGCTAAATTCTATGTCACAACTAAATCTAGAAAATGTATTTGTTGAATCGTAGTACCTAGAATCCGTTGCTAGCTCCCATGTACCTGAACCATATTTAATCAATGAATGTCTATCATCGAATCGAGTCCATCTACTTTCCGGTTGGAGTAAAACATCCCCTACTTTAGCAGGTGGTACCATTGATCCATTTTCATCAATATCAATTGCATCTAGGTGCATGAATACACCCTTTAACTCAACAGTATGAATTTCATCAGTTAAACCTTGCTTATCAAATAATAGTACTCTAGCCGGTGAAACATCTCTATCAGCATAAAAGCTAATTGTTTCAGGTTTACCATCAATAATTATTTGAGCTTCTCTATCGTAAGTGTTATTAGAAACACCGATAACTCGAAGTTTAGTTCCTTTAAACTTGAATGTTACAGACATAGCACTATTGTCAATCGAACTTTGCTTTGCATGCTTAAATCGAGCGGTAGAATTGTGGTATTCAGGAAGATTGTCTATTAACGTCCAATTACCTGAATACTTAATATTAACATCAGTATCATCAATTCGTTTCCAACCATCTTCAGGTTGAAGCAGAATGTCACCTACTTTAGCAGTTTTCACTAATTCTCCATCAAGAATGTCAATAGCATCCATTATAATTCCTTCAGGACCCTCAAGTTTAACTGAATGAACTTCATTTTTTAGACCCTCTTTATTGTAAAGTAGAACTTTCCAGTTATCTGAACCTAGTACTGGATTGTACGATTCTTTGACACCGTCGATCGTTACATCTACAGGACCATAACCTAGATTAACACTTTTAGAAACAAGTCTGACACCTGTACCCTTAAAAGAAAATTCTACAACTGATTTGGTAACGGAATATACCACTGTACTATTATAGTACCTATCATCAGTTACTCTATTCCAAGCACCATCACCATACTTAATTAATGAATCAGCATCATCGAAACGATTCCAACCAGGATCAGGTTTATCTAATATCTCCCCTACTTTTTTTGGTGTAAATACATAACCATCAGAATCGATATCAATTGCATCAAGATTTAAGTATATACCTCGAATCGTTACTGTATGCGGCCCTTTATTAAGATTTATTTTCTCATATATAACAGCTTGCCTTTTCCCCTCCCATGCATAGTAATCTAATCTCTCAGGATTACCATCAATAGTGATTGTTGCATAGCTATCATAACCACCATTATTGGCAAGTCCAATAATGCGAAGTTTAGTACCTACGAAAGAAAATTTAATATATACTAGGTTTGATGGGTGACTAGACTCTTTATAGTGGAATGTTTTCGAATAATCATCAGAATATTTAGAATATCCACTAAGCCAATTTTCTCCTTCAAAGATAATATTCCTATCGCTATCATCAATACGCTGCCACCCTGTTTCGGGCTGAGTTAATACTCTCACCATCATATCACCTCTCCATTTTTATCTTAAAATAATTTCAATTGCTCCATCAGTAGCAATTACTATGCCCTAACTATTTGTACTAACAGCTTGATGGATCAATAAATTTAAATATTTCATGCATAACAGAAAGGAACTAATTTACTTATTAAAAGACATTTATAATACAATTGAACTGCTTAAGCTTTTACTTTTACAACAGCTCAGCAGTTCAATTTTAGAAATTACATAATTTCATGAAAATACAAATATTCGATATCATATACTTAAATAAAAGCTAATCTAGCACTCTACTTTATTATCTCGTTTTCTTCCAATTCCAATTATTCCACCAAGATTCCCGGCTATGTTTTAACCATATTTTTGGTTCTTCTTCGATTAATATATCGCTTTCCTCAAATTCAACCGGCTCTTCTGCCTGATAGATATTTTCTAATTTAAACGTATCGTTTTCAACAAGTATACTTTCGTCGTCTACAATGCGATTAAATTGTTCTATTTCATCTATATTCGTATGAACAAGATTTCTTCTATTCACTGGAGTTGATTGGATCTCTATACTAGATAATTCTCTTACATTTTCAAACATACCGTATGTATTTATGGATGCTTTATGAGTTGATTTTCTTTCCCATTCATATAGCTCATGAATATTTGAAGCCTCTTCAATTGACTTCCGATGCATATCCTTCAATTCTAAAATATTCATCATTATATTTCGTACTGTACGTTCTACTTCTTCATTCTTCACTACATTTGTATTAAATTCTCTTATATCTTTATGAAATTGATCCGTGACTACTATATTTGCCTCTGCCTCTTTCATAAGCTTTTCCATTGGGGCAGATGTAATATTCTTTACATACCAGTTTCGATCATTCATTGCAGTTTCATATTGTTCAATACTAATCTGTAACTCTCTGTCAATGATCTTAAAATTCTCTTTATCAATCATTTTTGCAGCTAATTCTTTTACGACTTTTACATTATCTATCGTTGCAACAGTCGCATCAACTTCTTGCAAGACATTGCCAAACTGATAGAATGAACTAATTTCTGCTCTTGTTTCATTTTCTTTATTCATTATTTCATACGTATCTATATTTGTTTGTAATTCTCTTTGGATCCTTGCAAACAAATCATAATCTGGTAAATAAACTGGAATCCCTAATCCTTCGAATAGATCAAACTCTTCATACGATGCTTCTATTTCTTTTTCTTTTTCTAATACAAAAGTATCACTTTCAACAAGTATACTTTCACTGTCTACTGTTCGGCTGGATTGTTCTATGTCACCAATAGTAGTATTAAAAGTATTGTACTTATTCGTTAAAGTTGTACGGATTTCTTCACTAGCTAGTTCTCTTCCAGATTCACTTACATCATATTCATGTATTGATGCTTTATTATCTGACTTTCTTTGCCATTCCGCTGTTTCAAAAATATTTGACTCGTACTCATTATTAATATGTCGCATATCATCTAAATGCTTAATTTTCATTATGAGTTGTTTTGTAAGTCGTTCTAATTCTTCATCCTTAATTACATTTGTATTACGTTCTTTTCTTATTCTCTCGAGTTGATCAGTAGCGATTATATGCGTATCTATTTCTGGCACTTGCTTTGCCATCGGATCAAATATAATACTTTCTGCATACCAATTCCTATCATTCGTTGCGGTTTCATATTGTTCAATACTAGTTTGTAACTCTTTCTCAATATGTCCTATATCATTACTATCAATTATATTAGTTGCTACTTCTTTCACTAGATTACCAATCGAATCAACCGTATTAATTTCTGCCTCTATATTATTTTCTCTATTTGCTATTTCAGCTGTCTCAATATTCGTTAGTAATTCCCTTTGAATCCTTGCAAATAAATCATACTCCGGTAAGTAAACTGGAGTTCCTATTAAATCAAAAAGATCAAATTCTTCGTAACGAGAATCCTGTTCTTTTACGTGTCTATTAACAATGTCATATCCTTCTTCATTATGTGCTATCAATTGTTCTTGCTTTGTAAACTCTACAGGACTAATACATTCTGTTACAATATCGACTTTAACTCTTTCACTTGTTATTGGTTCATTACTTTCTTCACTTATAAACAATCGATCATACAATACAGAATCCGCTACTCTATCATCCTCCACTAACAACTCGTGAAGGTTGCGCTTTGCTAATTCATAGACAATTGTACATGGAGTTTCTATTTCATCTAGAATCCGATCCATGGAAGATATATCCGCTTGAGCAGTATGATACTGTCCATTTACTCGATTAAAACGTTCATATCCATATATACCTATTGCTTCTTGCTCATCTATAACTCGATTAGAAAACTCATAAGAAGGTACATTCACTTCCATTTGTAATACTTTTCTATCTATAGCAGCTACATCAAAAAAGACTCCCTCTTTCTCTTGCATTCTTCTATCTGCTAGATCCGTATCACGAACATTACCATATACTGAACGTATGTCTCTTTTAGCTGAATCAACTGTTATTTGTTTCGCTTGTAGTTCTCTCTGTACACGAGCAAATAAATCATAGTCTGGCATATAAACTGGGATTCCTAAACTATTAAACAGATCAAATTCCTCATAAAATCCGGTCAATTTTTTGATTTGTCTACTAGCAAATTCATAGTTATCTTGAATAGTCCCCAATAATTGTTTATGTATTAGGTCCATTTCCTCATGGTGTATATATTCAGTCCATACATGTTTCGTTTTCTTATTAACTTGTTCGTCATCAGCTAATTTTATTTCTACTTCTTTTGTGAGCACATCACTCTGTATCATTTCTGGAAGATTATAATCCATGTACAAATGATTCTGACTTGATACCATCAATGTTTCTACTAAATTTACCTCATTAGAATGGTACTGTCTTTCCAATAACTCATATTCACTTATGAATTTACTTTCATATTCATGCGTTATATGATTCATGTCATTCATTTCTATGTGAGATGAATCATATTCTATTAATAGTTTTTGAGCGTTATTATATACATGGCCACCATACGTATATATGTCTTGTATTATGCGGTCCGCAAATGACACATCATATTCATTAGTTTGAAGGTCTAAATTTTTACGCTCTAAATCTTCTATATTAATAAATCTTCCATCTATCTTCAGTGCTTTTCTATTTACAAATTCAAAATAATTCATTTCACCATTTCGCTGAATGGCATTTCTATTCGCTGTATTGTAATTTATATTACGAGTCTGTATTTCTCTTTGTTTACGAGCAAACAAATCATAATCTGGCATATAAACCGGAATTCCTGTATCAGTAAATAAATCAAATTCCTCATAAGAAGTAGTTACTTCTCTTGGCATGTTATTATAAAGCTCAAAATCACTTATATCTTGTACAGGTAATTCTTTTTGGCTAATCTCTACATGATCCACATTTCTAACTACAGTACTACATACTTCTTTTTCTCTTCTTTCAGTCAATATTGTTTCATAAAATCCTTCGCCATATAAAATACGTGCAACCTGTACCCATCGCGGTATTTCATCTACATTGGTTGCAAATTCTCGTAATTTCTGTTTTACTCTCTCTTGCTCAATGGGGAGCATATTACCTGCTTTATATATCTTACGATCTGCACTAGACATTTCTGTTACATCTGCATACTTTGTATCTAATCTGCTTCCATTGTTCCCTTCCATATGTTCCATATCAAAAGTTCGGTCATGTTGCATTGCTTTCTGATAGTAATGAACATCTGCAAGAATTTCTTTAAGCGGTTTAGAATCCTGTATGCTTAACAGTTCCATGTTGATACTCCGCATTAGGTTTGCAATATCCACTTTAGCAATATTAGCAGTCACCTCAACTTGCCTTATTGCCTCTACAACAAGGTCTGTTAATATACCTTTTCCCTTTACTATTTTGGTTGCAAATACCCCAGCATCTTCTTCCTTAACAGCTTTGAATCTTGAATATGGCGGCAAACTGACTGGAAAATTATTCGCATTTTTTACAAAAGGATTTAAAACAGAAAGCGAGAGACTATACGTTTTCTTCATTGTTGATCCCAAAGGAATCGAAACAACATGACTCTTCTTTTTCATACATAAAGAAGGGGAAGCAATAGAATAAATTTTCTCACTCACTCTCTGCATTCCCCCTTATATGATTAATGATTAAATATCTTCTTTATAAATAGCTAGACCAATTGGATTAAATGGCGTTGCTTTCGCTTGTGTCATCGGAGAGACTGCGGTAGTCGGCAACGTATAACGATATAATTGTGCAAATTCATAACTTGCTGTAATCTCTACCCCGTTAATTGGGATTTCTTTAAACGTCACTGTTTTATCATCCTCATTTAAAATAAAGTCAGTATTAGGAACTAGAGTACATGCATTGAACAACTTAAGTGTTCCTGCTTTCGGTTTATGCTCTAAATGGAAAACTTTTCTCATTCCATTTCCTTTTCCTAAAGATTCACTTGTAACTTCCTTTTCAATTTCCAATTCATCTGCCTGTTGAATATTTTTTGGGTGAACAGCATAGACATCATCTAATTTCCCAACATATCCATCATTAGGATGAACGATATAAATCTGTGACAAATGATATTTCCCACTATAGACAGATGGATTAAATCGACCTTGTCCACTATCAATATCCATATCGTGAGTAATAAATGATAAATAATGTTTTTGATACATTGCACCTGTGTATGATTGAGCTAATAATACAGAATCATTTCCATTACCTGTATTTTCTCCATAGTCTAAATTTGCATTTCCTATTTTTTTATTAGGCGCATAATTATATTGATCTCCGTTACGACAACCACCTATAATTACAGTGTTTTTACGCGGTGCATTATCAAATGTGTACATTCTTCCAATATATAATGGTACAAATAATGCCCGAACAGGACTTGGTGTTGGATCTACACGCATAAACATAACAATACGGTCTTTATTTCCATTTCCATACATATAAACGACAGAATCACGTTTCCAATCTTTTGTAAAACGGGCTTCTGGTGTAAAACTAATCGGTGTATAAGGCGAAGGATTTACAAAATTAACTGTAGAATATACTTCAGCCATAATACTTTCCATTTTTTGCACGTCAAATGACGTCTTCGCTACTAAAGTATCTAACGTTCCGTCTGCCTTTGGTGCTAGAAAATACACTCCAGAAAATTTAATGTTCTCGGAACTTTTTGGGGCAGTTTGAAATTCAATTGCTGTATCTGAAATTGTATATTCCCCCGGATCAACCATCTGATTATTTCTATAAACCATAAAACGATTTTCATCAAAATTTGAAAACGGCAAATTAAATGATTTTTTCGAACCGGTACCGTTTCCTAAATCACTTTCAGAATCTGATAACTTTACTTCCTTCTCAATAAAATATTGGTTAAACGTAAAGAAAATCATATCATTATTCGGTTCGTATGCATCATTTGTTAATCGATACTCACAGGTGATTTTATCTCCTTTTGCAATCGCTTGATTAAAAATAACTTTCCCCGCTTTAGCATCAACTTTATATTTATCCTTTTCTAGTAAAATGCTATTTACATACACTAATAAAGAACTTTCAACTACAGGAAATGTCGGAATTTGAAATTCCTTTTTCACTCCATCTCCCATGCCTAGCTTTCCTAATGGAGAATCCACAGGAATAAATCTACCGTCTGTGAAATCAGAGTCGCTCGTATCATAAGCATTTGCCACTCCAAATCTGCGCCATTCTCCATCGCTACCTAACGATTCAAATAATCGCACATCAATAAATTTATTGATACCACTTCTAATTTTAAAGTATAACTTTCGACTCCATCCTCGCTCTGTAATCATTTTCTCTAATTCAACTGGTAATGTTTGTAAATAAGCTACTTTATCAAACCACATGTTTTTCTCTCCCCTTTACATTGACTTCTCATAAATTCCTAATCCAGCTGGACGATATGGTGTCGCTGGTCTTTTTGTAATTGGCGAAATCGCATCAACATTATAAAAACGATAAATATCAAATGTATCTGGACAAGTATTCTTTCGCACTTTTAACTTATCCCCATTCAATAATCCTAAAGGAGATAGTAAAACCATATGAGGTAAGAAACCTCGCACACCTTCATCTGGATGAACAATATAAGCACGAGATGTATGAACACGACCACTATATACCGAAGGATTAAATTGATACTTATATTCATCATTATCATGAGACTGCCAAGCTAGTGGATATTGACCACCATTTACTCCTTTTCTATCAGGCGGCATCTCATTTGGAGCAACATTCCAAGCAATATAATGAGCTTGATATCTAGCCCCTAATCGCGAACGCTTAATAATAACGTTATCAATACCATTACCTGGTGATTTAGGATACGTTTTTAAAATTGGCAAGCTATCATTCACATTTCTATATGGTTTCTTATCATTAAAATCAAATGCATGTGAGCTATTTTCTGTACCTGTATCAAATGCTGTCCCAGCCCAAAGTGCGTCACCAATTTGATCATCTTTCGCATAGCTTTCAATTTTGCCCATGTATAAAGGTGTAACCGGAACTACATTATTTTCAAATGCAGGTGTATTATCTGCTTGAATTAATAAAACTACACGATCCTTATCTACTTGGCCAGTCACTCTAACTAATGAATCAGGCCACCAATTTGTTTTCACATCAACCCCTTCTAAATTCGGGTTACGTAATGTAATTTTTACAAACGGTGACATCATAACATCCGTATTAGCATCAGTATATTCTATAATTGTAGAGCCATTTTTTATAACAACATCTGTTTTACTCACTTCTACATCTATTAACATTTTTAGGAAATAATCAAATGCTACTACTGTCGCTGTCCCATCTTTAAATACAGGTTCTTTTTCAATCATATAAACATAAAAACAGGAACGATCAAGATTTCTACTATATCTTAATTTTGCATCCTTAATAAACTCCGCTTTATCCTCTTCCGTATTAAATTTATACGAAATATCCTTTTTAGCAATATCCCAAGATGCGATTTGGACTAATCCATACATAGTCCCTTCTGCATTTTTAATAATTGTATGTTCCGCAATTCCAAATCGGTATAATGCGTCACTACTACCCGAATTCCTTAACAATTCTGAAGGATACCCCGCCTTTTGAAACTTTTTAACCTTTGTCCATCCGTTACTAGTTGCTAGATTTACAAGATCATCTAAAAAACTTCCTTCTTGAAATACCTTTTCAATAAACGCCACTTTACTTCACTCCTAATCTTTTAAAAATTGATAATTAAGCCAAATAGCTTTTTTCTCTAAAGATTTATTTATATATTCAAAACGGATAATTGCTTTCGCAGGAATTTGTTTAACAACAGAAAAATTAAACCCTTCGGGAACATCTTTCATATAAATTTCATCTGCTATTTTTTCATTATTAATATATAAATTCCAATAGTCATTATCGTTATATTTTGATGCACCAATGGAAAATGCAATCATTTCCATATCAACTGGTGCTATAAATTCATTATGATGAATATTTTCATAAACACCTATCCTTCTTCCTTTTATAAAAGGAATCGTTTTGGTTGGAAAGTATGGAGCATCTAATCGGCCACCGACCATATAATTTACAGCAAAACTCATAATCTCCCTCCAATTACTTCAAAAACTGTAAAGCAATCCATACTTGCTTATTATTAATTCCTTGGTTATGAAATTTAAAAATAATTTTATCTCCAACCTTTAATTGCATATAGGACATAAGACTTATACCTTCTGGTATTTTTTTTGTATAAATATCCTCACAGACAATACCGTCATTTACAATAAGCGACCATTTATCATCGATTTCATACATAGAACTACTCACACTAATGGCATAAAACTCCATGTCAATTGGTAATACGTATTCCATCTTATCTTCTGTCCATGCTTTAGAATCCATTATAAAACCTTTCATATACGGAAAAGTTTTCGTTGGATAAAATGGCGCATCTAATCGACCACCAGCTATATAAGTTGTTTCAAACAAAGGTAATCACCCTTTTTATTGTATTAAAAAATCCCCATGCATCATTACGACACATCGGGAATTGGTAAATCAGATAACATACCGCTACCTTTATTAATAAGCCTTGGTTGTACTCGATCTAATTGTTTGTTTGCGTTATAAATTAGTTGCATCTCCATCTTTTTACCCGTTATCTTATGGGATATAAGGACCTTTTCAAGCAGTGCTTGTCCATTAAAAACCAAATCGTAGTGCAGATATTTATCTCCATCAACTGCCGATAACCGAGCACCATCACGAACCAGTGTATACCCCTCGGTCATACCCTCTTTAAAAACATCATTTGGATCGTTACCAGGCATCGGTTTTCCACCGCTGTAAAATTCCCTATCAATTAACCCTTTCATTAAATACATAATAGGATCATATAAGTTCTTTTGCATTATCATAGAATCACCCCTAATTTACCCTTGTAACAGACCAAGTTTTTGCTGGCCTTTGGGTATAATAGTGATCTTTATCTTGATTTACTCGAGGAAATGATAAATCTGGTAAGGAACCATAATCGAACAAGATATTATTCTTGGTATCTAGTACTTGCAAACGGCCTGTAAGAATCCCTTTAGGATTTCGAACCGCTTCAAATACAATGATATTTACTCCATATTCAAGCGAAATATCAACGTATGTAGGATTGTTCCGAATGAAATAATTTTCTTCGACTAATTTATTGTTACAATAAATATTTAATAAATCTCCATCCTCTACATCCCAATCCCAAAGCTTTAATCTTAATGTATCTACATTTACTGTGATTCCTGCTATATCTGTATACGGGGTAGGTTCATACCCATAGTTAACAGATAAATCTAAAGTTTGATAGAATCCATCATCAGCAGAAATCATTGTGTTAATTCCTTTAACAAAGTAATTCCATTGTTGTCCAGAATCCCTATTATAGACGGAAACCACATCGAACAATTGAATTTGTGGATTCCCTATCACAGCAACTGTTAATGTTCTGAATTTTTGAATCGATTTTAAATGATAAGCTGCAGCAACTGCCCTTCTTGCAAAGAATGTTGTTGCCCAGGGTACTTCTATCATTTCCTCTCGCAAATCCCCTAAAGAGACATTTTTAAGTAAGAATGAATTAATAAAACCATTAGCATAATCTCCACATTTAATAACAATACTATTACTAATATCCTGATCTGTTAATTGCATATCTAAAGAGATAAGGTTTTCCCCTTCTCTAAAACTAAATTTGGCAAGTTCGTTAATTTCGTAGTCTGGCATTTTCATAAATGTACAACTTCCATCTGGTTCATGTTTAATGTAGTGGAATGTTGTATCTATAATATCCCGTACAATTTCATCCCACTTTTGAAACCTCTTTCCAGTTGCCCCTTCAACAATCCAACTTTCATTGGTCCCAGGAATGTTTACCCTACTTCCGTGTAATGTAACTCCTGCTTTTTCAAGGAAGAATTTCACTACATCATACACATTTCCAGTCGGTGCAACAATTTCATCTGATCCCGGCGTTGGAATTACTGATTTTTGTAGAACCTTTTTATAAGATGTTGTGCAGGTAACTGATATTGTGCCGCTTTCGGCATTCACCTTTACGTCAGATACAAAACCATGTATATACGGTAAAGCTTCTTCACCATAACCGATAGAAACCTTAAATTCAGTCTGCGGATATAGTTGGTTTGTGTTTGTTACTTCACTGTTGTAAAACCATTCTTGAATGGAAGAAAACTTACCATACCAGTTATCAGGTGCCATTTTCCCATATTCATTAGCAAAGGTAATAGAAAATGTACTTGCGAACTGATCTGCGTTCTCCTGCACTTCCAGGCTCATTACACGATGTTGTATTTGTACATAAGAAGAAGATCCTCTTTTTTTCATATAAATAATTAAATTAGGAGCATTATTCCCCACTTGGAAATAGCTCCCCAACATTCTGATTAAAGAAATAGATCCTTCTCTCACATTCCATCAACTCCAATACCTGCTTGTGACATAGATATTAATTTACACTTTGCTATTACTAGCGTTCCTTTACGTATTGCATCAACTTCATTAGGCGGTATTATACCACCATAGGTACCGTAATCACCTGTAATAATATGAGGGCGATATATTTCCCCCATGAACTCACGCCAATGGCTGATATCATTGAATAAAGCAGTAAATTCTACTTCACATCCTTTATTACCAGTACTTTGGTAACGAGGATATCCATGCATAACATTGTAATTTTTTAATCCGTTTAAGGATTTAGGCATTTTCGTTTGTTCAATCATTGCAATTGTAGGTATAGGTCCATATGCATGATAATAAACATCACGCAAATAGGCTACGTCAGAAGAACCGTAACCGATTGTTGTAAATTCAATTGTTTGTGGCCCTGCACCAACAAAAATTTCTCTTGCTTCCCAGGCATAAGCACCTCTTGCTCTAAATTTTTCAATACCATTTACTCGAACAATAAAGTATTTATCTGGTAACATACCATCAGAACCAATAGGAACTTGGGACATAAAAGAAAAATTATATGTCCCAGGCCATGAAAAATTAATAGTATATTTAATTGTACTTTTTAATTCTGTAGCATCCCAAAAGAGATGATATGAACCAGCTCTTCTATGCAATGTTTTTAATATACTCATACATTACGCACCGCCATTCCCATTAGATCGTCAGCAACTACGTTTTGTAGTAATTTTCTCATTTTCACAAAATCCTCTGCGGTTTGCAATTTTTCAACCGCAACTTTGAATGTAGCATTTTGAATTGTAACACCTTTATCTGTTTTCTTTTCAACAGAAGAGTGCCCAGCAAATGGATGTGCAGCTTTTCCAATCATATCAGCAGAATGTGCCCCCATTTGTCCAATTTGGGTAGATACATCCGTTACTAGTTGCATCGGTTTCGGTGGAACAATCGCTTTATTTAACAATCCAGAAGCCTTGTCTACAGCCGGAATCATTTTTTCCATCCCTACACCAAGACCTTCTGTAATATATCCGCCGTATTCCATCATTAGACGCGAAGGAGATTTTATACCAAAGAAACTTTTAACTGCTTTTGGTATTCCGTCTACAACGCCTTTAGCTTTATCAACAACCCAGCCAGCCATAGATGTCATACCTTTACCAATACCAGCAATAATATCTTTCCCCCAGCTTACAGCGTCGTTTGCTATCCCCTTAACTATAGAACCAACTTTACCGAATACATCCTTTACTGTATCAACAATGCCGTCAAACGCTCCGACGATAGCTTTTTTAATTGCTGCAAAGTTACTTACTATGAAATCTTTAATAGCACCAACAACACTAAATATTGTGTTTTTTATCTTATTAAAGTTATCGACCACAAAGTTAACAAATGTCCGAACAGCACCTATTATTGTATCTTTAATAAAATTCCATGCGGTTACAATAATAGACTTTACGATATCCATTACAGTCGTAATTGTGTTTTTTATAAAATGAAATGCTGTAACCACAAAATTCTTTATGGACTCTAAAACAGTTATAAAAATTGTTTTAATTACATTCCAAATCGTAGAAACAACCGTTTTTATTCCATTCATTACAGTCGTAATTATGCTATGAATTGTTTGAAACACACTACTTACAACTGATTTTAAGAAGTTTAATACAGTCGTAAAAATTACCTTTATTCCATTCCACACTGTAGAAATGACGGTTTTTATCCCATTCATCACAGTCGTAATTATGCTGCGAATTGCTTGAAATGCACCACTTATAAATGATTTCAAAAAGTTTAGCACCGTCGTAAAAACTGTTTTTATAATATCCCAGCCAGTTTTAAAAATACTTTGCCATATTTTAATAGCAGTAGAAATATAGCTTTTAATAAATTCTAAAGCAAACTTAACAACACTTTTTATTACATTTAGCACTGTATTAAATATCGTTTTAATTAAATTCCAACCAATTTCAAATGTCTTTTTCCATATGTTGATATACATTGTAATTACAGTAGTAATTATTTTCCATGCCCCGCTAAGTATTTTATCTATAAACGATACCGCAGATTGGAATACCTTTTTTGTTCCTTCCCAAAAACTTGAGAAAAACTTTGACAAGCTATCCCATACTGACTTCGCAACTTTAACGATAGCATCCCAGGCTTTAGAACAAATATCACCGATCCATTGCACTGCCTGCTTTGTATATTTCACAATTGAATCCCAATTTTTATACAGCACATATACTAAAGCAACCATTGCAATTATTGCAATGCCCCATGGGCTTAATACTAATGAAAACATTGATTTTCCAAGACCAGTCAATATCTGTGCAAACTCACCAAAAACTTTAATAAGTTTTAAGGCATCTTTAATAATCGCCGTAATTGCACCTGGTATTTGCATCAATGTTTTAACTATATTTACAAGGCCACCAATGATTTCACTCGCCTTAGATATAAGACTAGAAACAGATTTTATTAACTCAACCGTTTGTTTCAAAGATGGTATTACTATATTGGAAATCTTCACGACTTGTTGAGCGATAGGTTGAATAGTTCCAGCCAAACTCTTTGCATCTTTTTCAGTTAACCCGAGCATATCCTGTAGTTTTTTTTGAGAGCCTTCCAAATCATTAGCAAATTGTAAAGCTTTGCTATTGACTTGTTCTATCGGTTTTGTGACTTTATTTGAAATAGTGTCACCAAACGTTTGCATTTGCTTGCTAATATTCCCAAGAGAATCTGCTGATTTTTGGATTTTTTCTTGCATTGTATTAGAGGCTTTTTGCACTCTCTCTTCAAACTTTTCTACACCTTTATATGCCTGATCCGCTTTGTTACCAATCTTCCCAAAAACATTGGTCGCCCCGCTACCAAATTTTTGAATTTGGCCATTTATTTGATTAAGTACTTCTGCTGGTTTTTGAAATTTTTCTTGTATGTTCTTAGAAGCCTTTTGTAAACTTTCCTCAAACTTTGCTAAATCCTTATAAGCTTCATCTGCTTTAATTCCAATTGTGCCGAACAACTGGAATACTTCTGTAAACATTCACTCCCCCCTTTCTAACTAGGAAGTTTTTTATTCCTTATCGTCTTCAAACTGAAACTCTGCAATCAGCTTATTTGCATGGTCGATACATTCCTCTTTGGACCAAACTTCCATAGTCTCATTTTCTTCCCCATCCGACGTAGATTCCGTAAGTCCAAAAGCTTGCAAATAGTCATGAAAAGTTGTTCCTTCTTCTAATTGCCTTGTTTGAAATCCGATAAAGGCCATCTTTTTCCATTCATTTAATTCTTCTTGCTGCTCTTCCTGACTAATAAAAGAAAATAAGTCCATTAAACGAGAATACGGTATGGATAAGACATAATCATCTGTCCATCCATACCGTTTTTGGACTTTATCAAAAGCCCTTAGCATATTTTGCTCTGTTTCTTCTATGTATTTATTAGATTCATTTTCTACATTTCTTGTTTGTTCCATTTGAGACTTTGAGATTTGATTAGACCCTTGACCTGATTGAAAAAAGACATTAAATCTTCACTTTCTAATAATCCTTCAATAACTGCTACCATGGCTTCTGGTGGTAACTGATCGAATTCTTCACGCTTAATCTGTAATAGACTAGAGAAAAATTCCGAAAACTCATCTTCACATTCCGGAATCATAGACAATAATTGAAAGACAAACTCTAAACCCTTTTCTTTTTTTTGTTTTTCAATTTCATTTAACTGTTCTTGTTGCTCTTCATTCATTTGGGCCAATTGGATTTTTTCATCGATTTCATTCTTTTCTTTCCCAAACTCCATAAAATCAGTCATTGCATGACGACCAACTTTAGAAATAATCTTAGTAAAACGCCAAACATCTTTTACATTTAAACGTCTCATCTTCATCTTCTGACCTGAAATTGTAATTTCTGTACTATTATGCATCATTTTTTCTAGCATTGTTGTCATATTTAATATCTCCTTTTATGACCTAAAAATAAAACCTACAACTTATTTACTTGTTGTAGGTAATTTAGGTGCTTTTTTCTTTGGTAAATAAATTTCATAAGGGGGTGTATTAGGCGAACTTTCGCTATAATGACCAATAAATTTGCATTTAAGTCCTACAGTTCCTTTACCATCTTTTAAATCAATTTCTACAGAAGAAACAACCATTGCATTTCGGATAACAAAAATAACCGGAATATCACTTCCTGAAACTACACCTACTATTGCAATATCACTATAACTTGTGTCTTTAATTTCATTGGTTGGTTTTACAATGTTATAATCGTTATCAGTCGTACTATCTACATCTACGCCTGGTAGAGCTAACTCTAAATTTTCTTTCGTAAATTCTACAAGTGTAACCTCCATATGTGGTTCATCTTTTAATAGCCATTTTCCGCGAACTAGTTTTCCTAAAACACCATCAATATCAGCATCATAGTATTCTCTAGTAAACCCCACTTTACAGCCACCTGTAGTAGCTCCTAACATCTCACCTAGGTCTTTTACACTTTTAAAACCTTTATACATTACACCCGGTCCAATAACAAAATTATCAGTTGTACCCTCACGTACACCATTAATAAGCTTCCAACTCATTTTTTTCCCTCCTTAATATAATTCCATTCTTCCTACCCGTACAAGAAACTTAATACTAATATGAATAATTGATGGATCTTCATCCGGAACTGCAACACTGCCTGCTCGATGAATTGTAATAATACCAGAATCTCTTAACAATCCCGCTTCTCTGTCTAACAAATGTTCTATTCGCCTTGAAATTACATCCGCTTTTTCATAATCACCTTGGCCACAATATATATCAAAAGTGAGAATCATCCGATCAATTACCTCTATATCATCCGGATTATTAGATTCAATTCTCATTACCGCATAAGGCATTTTCATATCTTTTTGTGCAGTTTGAAATGTAAGAGCGGGCTCTCCTTCATATTTCGATAGGTTACTTTGCACAATTGTATCTTTTTCAATAATATTTCTGATTGTTGCAATCGCTTTTGTCGTCATTGTTCTCCTCCCAATGTCCTTTTTAATTCCCCACGCTCTTTTTCAAACGTTTTTAAGAAAAAAGGTCGGGCTTCTACAGTACTTGTACCATTTTCGACATACACCGCTCTTTTTAATTGACTTCCAATCGTTCCTACTACTTCAGTATCTGTAATATGTAAGCCATATTTAATGGAATCTTGTAATTCTCCCGTTCTAGAAGCAAATGTCTCTCCTGGTTTTGAAGCAATATATGTGCGACTCGATCGTGGAATTTTATACTTCACACCATTGTGACTACCTGATACTGTTTGTTTCATTTCTCGTTGAAGTTGATTACAAGCACTTATAATTCTTTCTACCATTATTTTATCAAGTTGTTCTTTAACCTGTTCTACATTACGTGTAACCATGAATTCCGATGTATTCGTCATTTTACTCCAACAACTCACAATACAATTCAATATGGTGATTTAAAAATGATGGATTTCTTGGTTCTCCTCTTACCTCAAATACATAATCATGAAAATAGATTACATCATTTGTATGGATGTTATGTTCTGCAGAAGTATAAATTTTAAAATTCGGCTCAAAATTTTGTTTATTTCTTTTTAACCTTTCATTATCTACCGCTGTGTGTGTTGTTACACGACACTTCATTCTTTCATAAACAATGACAGGCTCTTCTTTAAAATTTCCTGCCGGCTGTTTTACCTTTTGATTCCTTTTCACAGTTACTTCATGTATATATAATTCTTCCATATCTAATGTTCACAGCCTATTCTTTCATTCATAATGCTATTAAAGGGTTTCTACTTCGGTATTTTTTTAATACTTTTAAAACCTTTTTATTAACAGTTTCCTCATCTAGCGATTCAATATTTATTTCATATGAATAATCTCCGATATTTGCTGATTTTTTCATATTTTCATATTGTAGATTTGTTCGAATTACCGCATAGCACGTCATATCGATGATGCATTTTTTCATTAAAGTCAAAAGCCCATCATAATCTTGTATTGTATACTCAAATTCATATAATTGATTCTCACTTAAACCATATACAGTGCAACCATCAGAAAAAACTGAATTGGTAACTTCTTCTCCAGAACCAATATGGATTACCTTGTTCAAATTTTCTGCTCGAAAAGAAAGCCAAGCCAATTTACTTGTTCTAACTTTCTCTTTCATTGGGTTACTTGGCTTACTCATCAAATAGTTTTTAGTAATCAATTCATATTGACTAATGAGCTCCTGGATTACCGTATCGGGCATTCGTTGAACATTCACCCTGTTCTTTATGTCCTGTACAGTAATTTCCATCCTTCCACCTCTTTTACTTCTCTTTCTTTTTAACCTCTATACTATCTATTAACTTAAAATGTCCTGTACTCAGTAAATAGTTTGCTTTTTCATTTGCAACCTTTTCCTTTACTCCGTTAAAAAAAGTATAGCCATATGCAGTATATGTACCGCCTAATTTTAATTCTATAATCTTCATATGCAAATTACCTTACTTAATTCCCAAATTTATCAGGTATATTAGTAAGAATTGCTACTGCGTCCATTTCTTGAATAACTGCATCATCATCCAAATGAATTACATAGAATCGCTTATCTTCCATAACAGCAGATTTACCTTCTACAGTCTTACGAACTCGCGTGTCATACGTATTTACCGCAATAAAGTTTTTAGGATCTGCAAAAATAATTACATCATCTTGAAGAGAAGGAACTGTGACAATCTCATACCCCAACGGCTTATTAACTTGATCCCCTGCACCTAATAATGCAGCATCGCCTAAGCCAGTTGAACGAGTTGTTAAATATTCAATCCACTTCTCTCTACGAGCAGGTGACATAATCCACTTTAAACCTTCATTTTTATATTTATTAGGCATCGCCTTAGATAAATTAAAGATTGAGTCTTTACTAAACCCGGCGCTAGCTTCAGCATCTCCCGTTCCCGTCACTAATTTAAAATGATCGACAATATGAGATTTACTTGATTGTTTAATTAGTTTTAACCAGCCATCATTAATTTGAAGAAATGGGTCCTCTGAAGTTACATCCCCATTCCAATGCAGATCTTCAAGGTCAATACCTAACTGAGTTGACATTAATGTCATAACAGTATCTTCATATCCTTCACCTTCGATATTTTCTCGAAGTAGCTCCTCCGTTATCTCCCATGGTAAACGAATAGAAACTGTATCATATTCAACTTTCGACGTTTCTACACCTGCTCGATAGCCATCATCACTATTTTCCATTTTCCTACGTAAAATTCGACCACCGATTGCAATTTTATCTAATTCACCTTTTTTCGCTTTACGAATCTCTTTGCGATGCAATTGAGAAAATGGAGTTGCATCAAATACCATTCGGAAAAATTCTTTACTTTGTTCCGGATATAATAGCCCCGCTTTCATTCCTCCCGTTGTCATTGTACTCTTTTCAATTCGTTCAATACGTGCTAATAATTCTTTATTATTCATAGATTCATTTCTCCTTATCTTTATAGATCTAATCCTACCCATTTATTTACTGGTTTTCTCATCTCATTTGTTGGTTTGGCATCGGCCCCAAGACTTTTACGAACCTGTGCTGATTGCTCAATTACTTCAAGTCTCTTTGAAATGGGATCTATTACCTTCTGAATAAATTCACTAGTCTTTTTAGATTCTCTGTCATTTCCTAATTCATTAGTATCATGAGTTGACTCAAGTTCTTTATTTAACTGTTCTTCCAACTCCTGTAACCTCTCGAGAAAAGGACCCATTTCTCTCTTTACAATGTCTTTAATTTCATCTAAATTTTGGTCTATGTTTTTTTGCAGCTTATTTTCTTTAATTTGGTTCATCAAAGAAATCATTTCATCAAATTTTTTATCATTTTTCTTATATAAGATTGTGCCCGCTTCATTTATGGAATTAATTGTAATATCTTCCGGTGAGAAATCTGTATCACCACCCTTCATTGTATTTAAAATGTCCTTCATTTCATCTAAGGTGGAAACCATACGCTTAATATCTACATTTCCCTCCCAAATCCCAACATAAAATACATCTTCAAACAAATTAAATACCTTTTGCATCTTAGAGTTATGTTTATTATTTAATGACTGATTATCCATCTCCTGAGTTTGTTCCTCGTCACAATGTGACTTAAAAAAACTAAACATCTTACGAATTACACCTTTCTCATCTTGTGTAAACTCATCCATTTGTGGCATCTGCATTCTTTCTCCAACCCCTCCCATCGAAAAGCCTGTGATTTTCCCTTTTTTAATTTCTTTCCATGTTTCACTATCGTCTACTCGAACAGTCATAAGCCATGTTCCTTTTTTAATATTTTGTTTTCCAACAACCGTATTATTTTTAGTAATCCAGCTTTCTACTACTGTTCCTTTTCCTGCCAACTCGTCATGGTTTTTATCTATGTATCTATATTTCTCTAAAAAATTATAAGCCGCTCTTTCAATTTCTTCAGCCGTCATGATATCACCATGTGCATCTTCTATATTGGGTTCATAAACAACCCCTGTTACAAGTTGTTTTTCATCTTCCCTCTTTAAAATAGGAACATTTTTCAAAACATTAGAGCCATTCATGTTCATACCCTTCATAATTGCAAATGGCCTACCATTAGCCCCTTTTGTTACTAATGAAACATAATTAATTTCTACATTTTTCAATTCATTTGGCATAATATATTCCTACTTTCTAGCAAGACTACTAAATCGAATTTGAATCTTCATTTAAAAATTTATCTCCTTCTAGAACTGGTTCGTATCCAATGACTTTTCGGCATTCATTTCTTGTTAATATACTCTTGTCGTATCCATCTATTGCATATTGCATATCACTCGCTCGATCATCCGTATCAATTTCATTTAATTGAAACTGCCAGTCCAATTCCCCTAATGTTCCTGTAAACTCTTTAAATAATTGTGTATTTAATCGATGTTCTAAAATTTGTTGACCTGGTTCAATAATTGATCGTTTATACATTTCATTCATTTCTTTTGCTGTCGTCTGCCCAAGTGATCCTGTCATAGCCCAACCAATCCTATATGGTGGCACCCGATGAGCTATACAAATTTCCATGGCATTATCTTGACGATATAAACGAAAGCTCGCTTCTTTGACATCTGGCCCTAATTTCTCTAAGCGAGCTTTTGCTCCTTCAGGAACAGGAACAACTGCTAACTTATGATGTTCTCCTTTTGTTTCGACAGAGAAAAAAGTTTTTAATTCTCTTTCAACTGAATCATCTATTTCATCAACACCCTCAACAAACAAAACAGCATCTGGAATTGTTTTACCAGTAAAATAATTAATATTGTAATCTCTTACAGCTTGTGATCCTACAATTGAACCAATTGAACTCACATAATCCGGAATACCATAGTATGATGATCTAGAACCAAATTTACGAATTACAATAACTTCACCAGCTTTTTCTTCAGTGTCTAATAACGAGTTTTCATCTAAGCTATCACTAATTATTTCTCCATCTATCAACCTAAAATCATATGGATAACTAAATCTTTTAAACCATCTCTCCTCATTATTTACAATCTGTGCAAATCGAATCTTATCTTTGTGCGCACGTACCGTATGTGCTGGAATATGATGAAGCTGCGCTGGTTCTCCTTTCAAATTACGAACAACTTCTATAATTCCCCAACCTACAGTTTCATAATCCTCCCAAACTGCCCTAAGTATTTCGCTACTTGTCATTTCATTGTTGCAATATCTCATAAAACGCTTTAATTCTTTATATTGTTCTTGATTTGCCTCTGTCACTTCATCTAGCGGTGCAAAGTCAAATCCTATACCAGCAATATCATTTACTTTTGCACTAATACATGCCGAGTGAATAGGGTTACTTTCTCTCAAATTTAATAATACTTGCATATCATATGGAGGCTTTACTAGTTCTTTATCACCGTACACTTGTGCAAATGGATCAATTGTCATTTGTTTACTTTGCAGTTCCTCATTCCGTAAATTCATCTCACGATTTTGTAATTTAAGTACTTTCACATTCTTAATTGCTTTCTTCTCAGCCATAAAACCTACGCCCCCTTTCATATACAAATCATTTATTCAATGTATTTCATAAAAACTTTACCAATACAAAAAAGCTGAACAATACATGTTCAGCTAAACTCTTTTTATTTTTCCACCCATTATTTTTTTTTGCTTAGTAAAAAAGTATTCTAAGGCTTGTGACGTTGTATCTACTTGATCATTATGCTTACCAGATGGGAAAGACGCTAATTCATCTATATAATCATATACCCAGGATTGTATTTTAGGATTAGGTATATATACATTCCCAGATTGAAATTCAGGGGATATCGCCTCAGCACGTGTCTCTTTTGAACCCTGTGGGTTTATAGGAATAATTCCACTTATTTCATTCTTCAATGAACTAATAATAGCTGGACCATTTGCTTTTTTTTCAACTAATTTCGGAATGGACTTTTTAAACTCAGAATTCCGAAGAATCGACTCATATTTATGATGAAAAACAACAAATGCTTTCTTTGTTTCTAGGAAATTCATTTGCGCCCTCACTTGATCAATTAAATATTTGTCTCCATCTATTTTTCCCCAAATCTGCCCAACCACAAATGAACTTTTATTTGTAGTGTTATCAAAAGCCATATCCCAGGAAGTAATAATTTGATCAAATTGTTCCCAATTTGGTAATGCATCATAATATTGAAACCAGTGCCTTTTGAAAATATTCCCTATATCACTTGATGGTTTTTGTTGCCATAAAGATAACCATGAGCGTGCAGAGGAAAACTTCTTTTTATCTTCATAATAATTTTGGCCATAGTGTTCAACCCATAAGCCTCTACCTATTTCTCTGTTCAATGGATCATCCCTTGACTCTGCTATAGCAGGAATTGATAACACAGTCCATTTCTCCTGTTCTTTCTCTAACAATCTACCAGCTAAATCGTCCTCATGCCATCGCGTCAAAATTAGAATTACCTTTGCACCTTTTTGTAAACGTGTAGATAAAGTATCTTCCCATTCATCCCATAGTCTATTTCGGTATGTAATTGATTCGGCCTCTTGGCGATTTTTAATAGGGTCATCAATAATTAATAAATCTGCTCCTTCCCCTGTAATCGAACCACCAACTCCTACAGACAACATTCCACCAGAGTGGTTATGTAGTGCCCAATCTGTTACGGAACCTTGCCGCTCATCAATTCTAATGTTAAATATTTCTTTACCAAACTCTTCAATTTTAGCACGATTTCTTCTACCAAACTTTTCAGCTAAACTTGATGCATAAGATACCTCTATAACTCTCCTATTTGGGTAATTTCCTAAATACCAACTTGGCAATGTTTCTGTTATAGACTGTGATTTTGAATGCCTAGGTGGCATAAACACCATTAATCTATTAGTCGATAATTTCTCTTCAATTAAATCTTGGCAAATCTTTGTTATTAATTTTGTGTGCTTTGCATGTTTATAGAATCCCTTATGTGTATACTGAACATAGAAAGGGGTAGTTCACTTTTGCCAATTCCTTAAATGTATTTTCATCTATTAACTTGTGCACATTCATCCGTGTCATGATTGTAATTCTCCTCCTTGAACTTTCTCAAATAATTTCATAGCTAAATCAAGCATTTCCTCATCACACCCAATTTTCATAGCCATTTTATTATGCTCTACTTTCATTTCTCCTGAATGATTTACGTTTGCTTGCAATTGATCTTTTCTTCCCCATTTAGTTGGGAATTTTCTTTCTAATCTCCATGCTGCAGCTTTCCAATTAGATTTTGCATGCTCCCCAATTGTTTCAACGTCTCTCGCTTCACTAAATGCTAATGCCTGATCAATTTCCATGACTAACTTTACATAAATCTTATCTTTTCTCGGTACTACTTCACCTGTCTTTTCACTTGTTTCAATTGCTCTACGCCCTTGTTTTAACCAAACATAAACTATACTTCTACTAATTCCAACTAACGCACATGCGGTTTCAATATAATTCCCTACTTTAATATATTGAGTCAACCTATTTATCAGCTCATCATTCAATTTCATTGGTCGCGCCACTAGCAGTCCCTCCCATTTTAACTCATCATTTGTACTTCTTTTTCTAAACACTCAATACATATTGTTGTTATATTGTCGTCAACTACCTCACGAATTAACATTTGTTCACAATACTGAATTGTGATTGGAAATTTCAAAACCCATAAACATTTTTCAAGGCAAATTGAACATATTGGCATTGTATCTATATCTTGTTCTAACATCTAATCGCATCCTTCTTTAGTTTTTCATGTACTACTGCCTATTTTGTAGTAAATAAAAAGATGCCGTCATTTTTAAAATTTCTCATTTAATTTATAGATACCCTTCGAATTACTCATTCTTTTTGCTAGTATCCATTCTTCATTTTTTATATTTCATTTAAACTTATTTAATTACTATCTATTTATAGGTGGCACTATGGTGACAAGAATGTATTTGCAAATAAAAAAAGCCTTAACTACTTTCGCAGAAAAGACTTTCTCTTACTTGTTTAGCAATTTTTATTTCAGATCTATATAGAATCGTTTTAATTGTACTTCTTGAAACATTTAAATATTTAGCAATTTTCTCTTGTGTAATGCCTCTTCCTCTTGACATGATTAATTTATAGATATTCTGCGAGTTACTCATTCTTTTTGCTAGTATCCATTCTTCATTTTTTATATTTCATTTGAACTTATTTTATTACTATCTATTTATAGGTGGCACTATGGTGACAAGAATGTGTTTGTAAATAAGAAAAAGCCTTAACTACTTTCGCAGAAAAGACTTTCTCTTACTTGTTTAGCAATTTTTATTTCAGATCTATATAGAATCGTTTTAATTGTACTTCTTGAAACATTTAAATATTTAGCAATTTTCTCTTGTGTAATGCCTCTTCCTCTAGACATGATATATATTTCTCTTTCATATTTTGTCAAAGTAGAGAGCGCATCTTCTAGTTTTATTCTTTCCCATTCTGAAATGATACTTTCCTTGTTTTCATCATCCCATTCATATGTTGTATCAGTACTACGAAAATACCTTTGCATTAACAAGGAATCATATGATTTTTCTCGTTGGTAAGCAGCTCTACGTTCTATTCCCCGACGATTACCCGGCATCTTTGCATTCTTCATCCACTCCAAAGCATATGTGACATCACTAATCATACTCGTTAATATTTTAATTTCTTCTTCTTTTGCACTTATTTTGGCACGCTCTAACTTACATAACGTTTCCTTATATTGGATAATTAAATCTCGCATATACTATTCCCACCCTTATAACAAAGCAAAATTGTTAAAAATAGAGACCATCTAAATCTACATTTAATTTCCATTTATTTTTTCTCACCAAAAAACTAAAATTATTAAAAAACTCTTGCTTAATACTATTTATCTTTGCTACTTTGTACTTATATGATATACGTATATAACGATTCGTTTTTATCTCTTTTTCATCATTTTTTTACATAAAAATAACCACCTGCTTGTTTACACAGGTGGTTATAATCCATATTAAAAACTTATTCATTATTAGTAATCTTTACACTCCTCAACCTCAATCCCTAATGCATATGCATAGTTGTAAAAAGCAGTATTCCTTTTTCTATAATAATCTCCCTCGGATAAATTCAACTCTTTCATAATCTCATATCTATTAACTCGATTTTTCAACAAATATATTTGAATAATTATTCTATCACTTTCAATATCTAGCTTTTCTAACCCTTTGTTCATCGCAATAATATAATTGATCCGCTCTTCTTTCGCATTTTCTTTTAATATTTTTTCTTTCGAGAGTATTGTTTCGTTAAGATAATTACACTTCATAAATAATCTGTATTTCTTTATAGCTTTCAGTACATTTTCTTTTGTAGCTTCTTTATTTAATACTGGTAATTCTATATTTAACATGTTAAGCCCCTTTCTTATCATTTATCCTTAATCATAATTTAAATTTCATATATTAATTTGCTATTAAGGCTTACATTCTTTATGTATTATTTCATACATTGTATTGCTAACATTTATTTTCTTATCATTATGATTTTTGATTAATTTTATTAACTCATCACTATTTAATTCGTACAATTGTTTATCCTTATATTTGTAAATTCCATTTTCAATAAGTTGATTAATTAAAAATAACTTCATCTTGCTACACCACCATATCTTCAACGAAAAATTGAATCTCAATATCTTTTGAATTATAATAAGAAATTTCTCCCCCATTAATCGGAACACATCCTACTACAATTTGAGATTCACTTCCACTTTTTACAATAGCCACTTTATACAATTTATTATCTCTTTCAACTACATCACCAAGTCTAAACTCATCTATTTTACGCCCTTTGATAGCGAATAATTTTGCCCGTTCAAATAATAATTTTTCACTTTTTTCAGCTTTCCTAATTTTTAATTTCGTACGCCTTTCAAAATGACCATAATTATTAGAGAACTCCTCTCCATTAATCCAGAACCAACTACCATGCTTTATTTCTTTTTCGTTTTCTTTACAATATTCAGCGATGAATTTTTCATTTTTTTCATTTTCAATATACAATAGTTCTCCTTTTCGAATAGTTTCTCTACAATCTATAAATTCATTCTCAAAAAAGAAATTAATTTGTTGATAACTTTCTTTTTTACCTAAATAATCAGCAATCACTCTTTCCCCTTCTATTTTCCAACACATCGGTGTCTCTTGTACTGTTGTAATCCAATTTGTTTTCATTCGTTTAATTACTTCAAATCCTTTATATGTTCTCATTTTCAAGATGCCTCCATTTAATTATTTAAAACATATTAAATAAACTTAAAAACTGCTTTCAATGTACATACGTGGAATTTCTGATCAAATGCTGTTTCCATTCCTCATATTCTTTCTTAACTTCCGAATCACTTCACTTACTCGCTAATTAAAAGAACTAATTCATACAGTACAAATTTCTTGAACAATATGTTTTCATCTACATCTATATTTCCTACACAATATATATTCTTTTCTTAAAAAGGTAATTTTCTCTTACGCTTATCTCTTGTTTTTTTAAATTCTATGTGTCGATATGTATTAAACATACGAGATGTAACTCTTTCATCGTACGCTTTTATAATTGCCTCACCTGTTAAATTCGTTGTGATAATTGTTTTTTTCCCTTGTCGTCCATCAAATAGTTTAAATAACACACGATTTACAAATGCTGTTGCTTTTAAATCATTAATTTCCATATCGCCTAGCTCTGCTCCTAGATCATCAATGACTAATAAATCCATAGAAATTAGCATATTTGTTATGCTATGCTCTGTTTCACAAGATTGCGTATTAAATGTCGAACGTATGAAATCAAAGAGTTCTGAACTTGTAACATACATAACTTTATCCGAACTTTGTTCATTCATTTCATGCGCTATAGAGTATGCAATATGACTTTTTCCAGCTCCAACTTTACCCACGAGAATCAAATTAAATCGAATATCATTTAAATAGTCTGTAAGAGCCTTTTTAGCTAAAATTAAATTGTTTTCATCCTCTTCACACTCTGATATAAATGTCGAAAATCTAGCTAATTTAACAGTTTCATCTTTAATAAGACTATGATCATAAAATATACTTTTACGTTTTCTTTCCTCTTTTTCATAACGAAAAACATTCATTTCTTTTTCTAACCTTCTATTTTCTTCTTCTAAACGACATACTGGACAAATCGTTTCACCCTGAATCTCCATCAATCTTACCATTCGCTTCCTCTCCTGCTTACATATCAGACATGTATCAGAAAGGAAGTTCATTCTCTTCGAAAGACTTTGTACTATATCTGTTACCTTTGTTAAAGCCATTTGATTTCACCATCTTTCTCTGCTGCAAATATCCCTCAAATTTAGTTCCAAATAAGGTTTCTGGTCTTAAATATTTTGCCTGTTCTGTATAAAGCCATTCTTTCGCCTTCGTCTCAATAACTTCTTTAAATTCATTTATATTAAATCCCTCTTGTAGTCTAGATTTAATTAACATTTGTGTCTTTTTAGTTGAAATACGATAACTTGTATTACATACACTGTTGAGATAATTAATTATCTCTACTATATCTTTTTGAGTGGTATTCTCTGAGTTAATCTTTTGTGTAGTCTCTGGTATTGGTTGAGACATATTATCATTTTCCATCATGACAATATGTTCTTTTCGTTGAGACAATTTGTCACAATCGTTATCTATTTCTAATTCAACTAGTCTGTTATAATTTATTGAATACCATTTTGTTTTATCAAACTTTAATTTGTTATAGTTACCACTTATCAATAAATTAAACTCTTCTAGATTTTTAACAATACGTTTCAACGTTCTTTCATTCCAAAATGGGAATTGTTTATGCCAATTTGTAATGCTATTATAGACCCAATAACGATCATCATAATAATGTTTCGAGCGCTTGAGCCAATAATGTATTTGTTGAAGAAAAATTGCCTCGTTCAACCCAATCTTACTTGCTAATCGAGGTAATACTAATAGTGGCTCATCCTGTATTAGCAAACTACTCATTTGATCTTCCTCCAGAACTTTTTTAAAATCTACATATTAAATTTCTTATGTATTAAAGGTTTTATTCTCCAAAACCTTTAAATTTCCCAACCTATTAATACTTTTATAGCTTGATTAGCTTGCTTCCTTGTAAGATCACTCAGTGATTGAATTTTAAGTTTTTCTTTTAATTTATTTTTGATTTCCTCTTTTGATATTACTCCATCATATTTCAATGCTATTATATGAACTTTGGCATAGATCATTTTTAACTGTTTATTCGAAAGTTTTTCTGATTCAAAACAACTAGTATTACTAAATTCTTCATTTATACTCTTGCTGACATATCCTTGTTTTTTTGTCACTTTAAAAACCATGATTAATCCGCCTCCCTACAATAGACTTTCCTATAAGGTTTGTTTTTTAAGACCATAGTCTTTCTTTTTTTACATCTCATTCTCTGTTAGCCAATTTAATAAAAATGCCTTCTTTTCTTTAGCCGGAAAATACCATTTCCCGCCCACTTTAAATTTTTGAAAACGCTGATCAAAAAAGAATTCTTTTTGAATAGTAGTCCACGACATGCACGTTCTTTTTTTAATTCGCTTGTATCCCAAAATACAAATTCTGCATCCACTTCTTTAAATTTTTCTAAATATAATCTTCTGATCGCTCTTTCATCTATTTGAATATTTCAACATTCTATACTTCACCTCAATTTTTATATTCCAAATACACTTTAGCGTTTCATTTTATGAATCTCTTTCCTTCTTTTCTAAGTGCAAATCAATATATAAAGCATCTTTAATAGTAGGATTATTAGATACTTATTTTAAAATAACCCCCAAAAACATCCTATAATCCAAACATAAGTACGTGCATTTTTGTCACAAATTATTTAAAAAAAGATCAGGGAATAACTCTTCTATAGATTTCTCTAAATAGCACGATAACATATGTGCCTCTTTCAGAGTGAATTCACTTTTATTATGTTCTTTTGCCCAATATGTACGTGGAGAAACATTAAGAAAATCAGCAACTTCTTCAATAGTTTTTCTCTTTAATTTTCTTTCTAAAAATATCATCTTGTGCATTTTTGTCACCTCTTTTCAAATTCAAATATAGTACTACGTGACAAAACAGTCAAGATTTTTTTTACCAAATAACGAAGAAAGTTGCATTTTTGTCACACCAATTATATAATCAATCAAAGACGGAGGTGACAAAAAGTCATGAAATCATTCGGTTTAAAATTATCTCAATTGATGAAGAAAAATAGTATGACAGACGAACGATTAGCTGAATTATTATCTGTTAGTAGAACTACTGTTTTACGGTGGAGAAATGGTGAAAGAAGCCCTAAAATGTCAAAAATATCACAAATCGCTAAGATGTTAAATGTCCCTGCAACCTACTTTATTGATGAAAATGAATCCTATTGTCCTGAAGATCACGCAATTACCAAACGGGATATTCCCATTTATGGTACAATCGCAGCTGGTAAACCAATTGAAGCTATAGAAAATGTAATTGGTGATATACAGGTACCTGATATTATTTTAGATAAATATGGATTTGAAAAACTATTAGCACTTCGTATAAACGGAGACAGCATGAATAGAATTGTACATGATGGACATATAGCTGTACTTGAGAGGACAACAAATATAAATAATGGCGACATAGCCGCTGTACTCATCAACGGATATGACGCCACTTTAAAAGAATTTACAAAACCAATAATAGAATTATCCTTGAACCAGATTCTTTTAATCCTAGTATACATCCATTAATGTTTGATTGTACAGATATAGAAAATTGTCCAGAAATAAAAGTAGTTGGAAAATACATTTGGAGTTGTGCACCAATTCAATAATATTTCATCAATGAATTAAGTTATTTTTTAATAAATTTTAAAGTAAGGGGGCTCTCTCCCCCTTCTTTTTTATAGGAGGAATTCATCTTGGCTAGTTTCAGGAAATTAGGAGATTTTTAGGAATTCCTGGTAAGATTTAAAGACCCTTATACTCAAAAATACAAAGAAAAATCAAGACGTGGATTTAAGTCGAAAAAAGAGGCTCAACTTGCGGCGGCTGAAGAAGAGAAAAAATTATTAAAGGTTCAATCATACTTGGTACTTCTTCAAAATCTATACTTGAATACTTTTTCTTGCTCAATATAAAATACCTTTCTTACAAATTAATACGTTAATCTAATATTAACATGGTGCAATTTCAGGGGTAAGTTATCAGAAGACATATGAAGTAAGCACTCTACAAATTATAATAAATTAAATCTTGTTAAAACAAAAAGAGATGTCTTAGTAGTATACCTAGGACATCCCCTTCATTTTATAATATCTAGATTCTATACATCTCTAACAATTAAATATTTATTCTACCTAAAACATCGTATTATCATTAGCTGCCTCATTTGGAATCTCTTGAATTACATCCCAGTGTTCGACAATCTTACCATCTTTTATACGAAATATATCCACTATTGCAACTCCCTTATCTTCGGAATTCGTACGAGAATATACATGAAGAGCAACTGTATCTCCTACTACTACTACTACACGTTTGATCTCTGCAGAGGAATTAGGATTTTTAACATAATCCTCCTTAAAGAAATCTATGAAGGCTTTTCATCCATCAGCAACAAAAGGATTATGTTGCTGATAATCTTCGCTTACATATTTAGGGATAATATCGATATTATGTTTGGTGAACTACCCACCACTTTACGTCCTAATGGACTGTTTGAAGTGGGGGCTTCTCGGTTAGTCGTTACTTTTGATAGCTAACGAATTCGTCCTAAGACAGCCGAGCTAACTCCCTTGTTCCAAGGGTTATTTTATTGCTATCTATGCTAACGCTAATAGGCGTATTGCTTCATTTTTGATATTGATAGCTGCGTTATAATCTCTATCGAGATTTACACCGCATATACAAGAATATACTCTCTCAGACAATGACATTTTTTTCACATTTCCACAACTGCTACATGCTTTTGTGGAAGGAAACCATTTGTCTATTTTCACAAGCTGTTTTCCTTGTTCATTTAGTTTATAAGCTAAGAAAGAAGTGAACATACCCCAACCATTATCAGCGACATTTTTTCCAAAATGAAGTGCTTGCGACATTCCTTTCATATTTAGATCTTCAATAGCTACAATATCAAAATGAGTAGCTAACTCTTTAGACTTATGATGAAGGAAGTTCTTACGTTGGTTTGCTACTTTTTCATGTAACTTAGCTACACGGATACGTTGTTTATTCCAACGAATAGAACCTTTTGTTCTTCTTGATAATACTCGTTGTGCTTTTGCTAATCGGTCTAACATTTCACGGTAGAACTTAGGATAATTGGCTTTCTTATCCTCAGAACTGACGTATAATCCATCCATCGCAAAGTCTAATCCAACAACTGTTTCTACTTCTTTTTGTACAATCTCTTTTCGTATTCAGTCAAAATGGACACATAGTATTTACCAGTAGGTGTCATAGAAATCGTACATGACTTGATTATATGGTCTTGTGGTATTTCTCTATGCTGTTTGATATGTACCATTTTCAGTTTTGGTAATTTGATATGACCGTTAAGCAACATAATATTTCCGTTCACTACATTCGTTGTATAAGACTTTCTGTCTTTTTTGCTTTTGAATGTTGGGAAGTCATTTTGACCACTAAAGAAATTCTTATAGGCAGTTTGCAAGTTTAGTTGAGCATTTGCCAAAGCTAATGAATCAACTTCTTTTAACCACTCAAATTCTGATTTGTATTTCGCAGGAGTGGGAAGCTTTTGTTTCTTTAGTTGTTCCTTATCATCTTTGTGTTTTTCATAGGCTTCTTTCCGTTCAGCTAACATTCTGTTATACACGAAACGTACACAGCCGAAGGTTTTACGCATAAGATGTGCTTGGTCTTCTGTTGGATACAAACGGAATTTATATGCTTTATTATGCTTTGTCATATCATTTCACCTCACTTTTCATCTTAATTTTCAATATATTTTTTTACTGCGTCTATTGGTGAACCACCAGTAGTTAGTAAACAAAAACTTCTTGACCAAAACATATCTTTTGCATAGTCTGACATATCATCATCAAACACATTTCTTCTGTATTTCACGACCAACACAAGGTGATAATACAACGAGAATACTGAATGATTATTACTATCTAATTTCATTAATATACCAACCTTTATAATTTAAAAGACTGATTATATCTGAGACAAAATAACAAAGAAAACCTTTTGGCTCGCCAAACCGAAATTCATCTCCCACCTACCGTTGGGCTACGCCCTTCACACGTTTGAGGAAAGAGAATTTTTCCGGGGAATTCGTTAAATTTTTCTCTAATTTCATATATACCTACCTCTTCTAATCATATAAATTATATTCCATAACACGCTTGTAGAAACCTTCCCCAATATGTAATGTCTGGGGTATGTTAGAAGCTATTAACTCTAACTTAATACCTCATTAACAGTTGCACTATCCACAATTTGAATAAACTTCTTAACCTTATCGTTCTCATCAAACTCATACAGATGACAGAAATCTGCTACAAATGATTTCCCTGTTGCTTTATATGTTCCTCTATATTTTCCATACACGATAACAGTATTATTATTAAACGCATAAATTTCATCTTTTGCGCAATAGTTATCCCATTCCGTGGCAAGACGTTCATGTACATTTTTCACTACTTCATCTGGGCCTATATAAGTACCTGCATATGGAAACCCAGCAGCTTCTGTCCATGATACATTTTCACTTAAATACGTTTTGAAAGCATCCAATTTTCCTTCGCCAGTTAACACATACGTTTCATGTAATAGTTTCTGATATTTATTCATAGCATTAACCCCAAGGCATTTCTTTTGTTACAACTTTTGCACTTAATTCTAATACACCTTTATTTGCATAGCCTGGATATGCTGCTTCAAGTTTCGCTACAAAATCTTTTGAAGTCTTACTTTCCTCAGAAGCTTGAACCGCAGTTCTTAGGTAATCCATAGTTGCAGTAAGTGCCTGATTATTTAAGGATTTTTCAATTGATCCATGGCTAGGTACAATTATGTCAGCATTTAATGCTTGTAATACTTTCAAGTTCTCAATCCATGCCTCCATAGCCGCTTTTGAGCTAGTATCCGCTAAGAATACATGTATTTCGTTAAATACATCAATACCACCAATTAATAATTTTAGCTCTTTATTAAATAAGCTAGTTCTGTAATGATCTAAGCCTACTAGTTCAAATGTTAATCCCTGAAAATCAATCGTTTTTTCTTTAAACACTTGAGGTAATACTACGTTGCTTGGTGCGTTTTCTCCTAGGGCGCCTTTCCAAACTTTTAATTTACCTAAGACAGAATGAGCAATATGTTCAACAGTAGACTCTGTAGCATACGCTATAGCTTCTGGGTAAGCAGCCTTAATACTTTCTAATCCAAAGTAGTAATCAGGATCCCCATGAATAATAAAGATTTTATCTAAAGATAAGTCGTTTTTTTTCAGATACTCAACAATTTCTTTCGAATCAGATTGAGTAAATTTTGAGTTTATTAAAAATGCATGTCCCGCTTTCTCAACTAAGGTTGCAGTGACCATGAAACTTTTTTCGTCTGAACTAAACACTGTCAATTTTACATCTTTTTGATTTGTATCAATTGTTTTAAACATAGAATGTTATTCTCCTTTTGTTAAAGTTATTAACTAGTTAACATATTTTTATCTTGTTCCGACAGAAGCACCCTTTTCACTTTACCTGAAAGTGTGATAGCACCAACAAATAGGCGAAAGATGAATGTCCGTTGGCTTAAGCTAACATGTTTGCTACTATAGCTGATAGTAAAATTAAAATTGGACTCTTTTTAAAAACAAATTGAAACCGACTGTTATAAAAAGGTTTAAGTCCATCCAATTCTAGTCTTTTTTAAAACGTTAAATGTTATATACTGTAACTTAAAATCCATTAATATAAATTTTTAAAACGCGCTTCAATTTTATCTGGCGTCATTACCCCACCACCAATAGGGATAATTTGATTATCCTTTTGTAAAAGTAATGAAGGATAACTATTAACACCAAGCTGTCGCACCTTATTGAAATCGTTTTGGACATCTATTATTGTTTCTTGAGCGTTTAATCGTTCTAATACTTGTTCAGGGTCCAAACCATGCTCGATTGCAATCTTACGATATGTTTCAGGATCACTCAGACTTTGGCCCTCATAATAAAACGCTTTTTGCATAGCCGAAGTGAATTCTAACAAACGGTCTGGTGCTAATGAGCGTAAAGCTGAAAAGCCAATTGCAGCATCTTTCGAATTCATTTTAAAAGTCCCTTCTTCCACCAATTTTTGATATGAAGGACCAAATTCTGCACCTGTAAGTTGATTAATTCTTTTATTTCCCTCTTCTATATATGAGAAGTTTTTCATTGGTAAATTATTTAAAAATAACCCTCCACATAAAACCGTTAACGGCACTTCAGTGTGATTTTTGTAAAATCCTTTAATACTTTCTGAAAAGCCATAGCACCATCCACAATAAGCGTCCCATACATAAATAAGGTTATCTTGTTTCGTCTCCATTTATATCTCCTACCTTTATTTTTAGTATCCAGCTCAGCTACCACTTAAAATTCTCAGCTAACTTTCTGGTTTATATAAGTACGTCTTTTTTTATATCTTGTTCTTTTTTGAGTTACCTTACTATATTTTTCAAAACTAACCCTTCCCAAAAAGATTAGATAAGATTTCTAATGAAAGATAGCGCTGCACATCATTGCTCCAAAATAGAAGATACTAAAATTCGGAATATATCTTGATTTAAATATGTTAGTAACTTTCTACACCGGGCGATAACATGTGGACTACCATCCTTAATTGAATATATAAACCTTATTTTCATTTTAAATAGTCATAAGTTGTAACTAATTCAACTACAACATTATGTAACCGTATCAGTTACAACTATAGTAGAAGTCAATTCTTTTTTAACAAAAACAATAAATTTCTACCCTAACGCTTTTAGAATTCTATTATTAAAAACTGGCTTCTTGTTCTTAAATTTGTTAAAAAGCTTAGTAATTCCCTAAAAACATCACTAGTAAATATGGAACAACAAATTCAAGATAATTTACAAAACAAATAATATAAGTACCTCTTTCATGGCTTACCGACAGAGTACCAGTTCTAGTACATAGTTTTTTCAAAGCATTACATCTTGTTTTTATTTTTAATAGAAACTATCTGATTAACTAAAACAGGAACTGTCCCACCATGACTTATAATTTTTTATCCCTGTACATTATGCGGGGATTTTTTTCATAAAGAAAAGACACCCTAAAGTGCCTTCTTCCAACATGAACCCTCACAATTTCAATAGTAAGTATTGGACTCTCATCCAAATATACTTTTACCATGTTAAATTGTTTGATTCATTGAGGAATAGGGTTCAAATTTGGGTTAGCATCACATCGCTAACATACTAAGGTTTTATGCTACCGAGAAACAATGATTTTTACTCTTGGGATCTCAATTTTACTATTTGGGGATTTATGCTTTTCTTAGCTTGATTGCAGCGTGGGGATTTCCTTATTCGATGTATATGGATACCCTTAAAAATACAAAACCAAAAAAAGAGAGTCGTTATTTACTCTCTTAAACGTTCTACGACTTTTGGCTATTTTTTTCTTCTATTTATAAATTAAATGTTAGTTTTACAAAACATTCAAAATGTTAAACTTACAAAAGCCATTAATATCATGCGCAAATGCTGATATCAATGGCTTTTGGTATAGATATGTTGTAATCATTCTTTTAAATTATTAAAAGGCATAAGCTCAGTTTTACTTTTTACCAGTATTATGCTCTTAAATTTATCTTTCTTGTCCATCTGTTTGATTGGCTTGGAACTCCATTTTTAGCGCAATACTATCCCCTTGGAACACGTTTTGATCTGTTCCGTTGTCTTCAAATATAAACTTTATCCAAAACCAATCCATTTTCCTAGGTTTTAATCCTCCTGTTTCAGTCCACTTAGAATGAAATACTTTTTTGGAGGCAATCTCTGGGCTTTGTGATTTTAGTTCTGCAAGAGTTGTTTCGTATACAGGGCTTTTTGCAGGATCCCAATCCCAAAGAAATTGTACTTTAATATGTTTACCTAAATCTTCTGTAGTGTTATTTTGTTTTAAATCGTTTACAGTATAGTCTATTTTCATCATGATATCTTTAATATCTAATGTACCACTATTTGTTAAATTGAATTTCTTTAATATTTTGTCCCCAGGTTTTAAATTTTCTAAGTTAAGTGAAGTAGTTGGTTGCATAGCTAAATCCAACGTACCTGCAGCAAATGAATTATTTGTCACCACTTGATCGCTAAAATATGCATATGTTCCCCCACCAATTAAAGATAAGCCAAGAGCGGCTGAAACCACTCCAACACCTAATTTCTTTTTCAATGACATTTTTTGTTCCTCCCATATCATTTTTATAATCTTTCTCCCTAATCAACCGAAAAGGTCCCCTTAATACAGATATACCATGAATTGTGAAAAAATTATATTAAAAGCAGAAAATTCCTTATTGAGAAAATTATGTTATTATCTATCTTCTGTAAATGAAACGTCCCAAAAATAGAAAAGTTGAATTTATAATTATCAAAACCTCTGCCAAAAACAAATTAATATTAACTACCCTTTATGATTAGAATTATTTATTTCTTCCGGAGTATTCTAACACTTCAAAAGGTACACTTTTTGGGAGTATAACTAAGCTACTAAAATCCCCTTTTCAAAAGGTATAAAAAATATTTCTGGTACACTTCAAAATTTACGTATACCTTTTGATTTTTTCTAAAAATGTATCATTTACATCTACTATTAAATACTACCCCAAAGTTCTGGCAAAACTATAAATAACCAAGTCTCAAATTCCCCTGGAGCTGAGCAGTTAGTTTATTCTAACTGCTCTTTTTCTTTTTATCGTCACCTTTCCATTGCACCTCCATATGCTGTATAGAAATATCTCCTTTTAAATTGTCATTGGTGCCTCTTTCAAGTCCTAATGCACATCTTAAAAAGAGCACTTTACAAAAGTTCTCTTTTTACTTTGCCAGCCACTGACCCTATAATGAAGTAAGATTTTAACTTATGAATAATTTATGGAATCCTTTCCGATAATAAGAATAGATTGGTAACAGCCAATCTGTATCCATAATGAATCTCTGATTTTCTTGAATTTTCCCTGAGGCAAGGTAGCTATTTTTTAGCTACCTTCTTGTATGAACTGCAAATATATGCACATGCTATTAACGGAATGCTTGAATCATTGTCATTGAAAATGTTCAGCACTTCCGCTCCTTAGGAGAACAGTCTACGCAGCTGTTCTCTTTTTTATTTTCTTTTTTTAAATATAAAATGAAAAAGTATAATTAAATCCTCAACAATCAATAGCATTGCAACATTCTCAACGTTCCCTCAACAATTTCTCCATATTTTCCATGGACAATAGCACACTTTTTCGGCAGTTTTAATATTAAATACTGCAAGGAGGTGCTGAAAAATGACTTGGTTTATTATCTTAGGATTTTTGCTTATTTTAATTATAAAAGCGGTTTTCATGCACATAGTATTCATATCATTTTCAAAATAGGTTCAGATACAAAAGCTGTGCCAAGTTGGTCTTTCATTAATAGAATAAACTTCGAAACATTTAAAGAATTAATAAAAAAACCAAATAGTAATAAACTTAAAATCCTTACAATAGGAGAACTTGTTATTCCTTTAAGTTTCTTTAACAGATTATTTGGCAAAACATTAGTTTTTCTATTCCTATTCTTTTACTCTCAATACTTAAACTAAACGCAATATGAAATGAGTTAAAAACTAACAATCGCTAAGCGTAACAAACAACCGGCCACCTATTATGAACTGGTTCCAAAATTTAGACAAAAAATTAAGCGGCTATTTGAATGTGAGTCCGGTATTGTACTGGACTCATTCCTTTTAACTTTGCTTTAATTCTTTTGTGATTATAAAAATCTATATAGTTATCTGATTCCATCTTATAATGTTCCATACTTCAAATTCTTTAAGATAACTTACATTCGCCTTGTCTTGTTCTGTAATTTCTTCTCTTTTTGAACTAAGGCCTTTAACTTTTTTAAATAATCAATATTCATACGTAAACGTGCATTTTCTTCTTGTAATGCCTCTACTTCAATATTTAACTTTGATTTTGTATTTATATTTTCCATAGCTGGACCTCCCTTCTTCTCTTCATATAGGAAATCCACGCCTTTTAAATCAAATATTTCCTTCCACCTACGAACCAATAAACTCCTTAACAAAAACTGTTTATTTATTTCATTTATCGTTATTCTATATCTAAAAATTCCAGATATATTCTTTGAAAAATCCTCTCTGTATTCATTCCATATTTATCTCTCGCAAATAAATCGTAGTACATATTATATCCAACACATTTATAGTTCTTAATAGTATTTTTAACAAAATCTTCTTGAATTTAAATAGACATGCCACTTTAAACTGTCAACTCCATCTATATTGATAAATATGAAACATCTAATATATTTGACATTTCAATGACTTATAACAGGAAAATATATACATTCAATAAAACCTGATGTATCTTTGCTTTGTAAGTCATAGTTAGTTGGCCAACTTTCAATGCAATTTAACAATAAAAAGTAAGGAGGACCTAAAATGAATCAAGCATTAAAGAAAAGTAAGAAAAAAATGATGTATCTAGTTGGTTCACTTCTAATTTCTCTATCAATGTTTTCAACTACAAGCTTTGCAGCTACAGAAGGTGCTGTAAAAAGTGTTACAAATAGTAATTATACCGGGATTGCAGCAGATATAAATCTACCAAAGTCAGTTGTTGTTAAGGATGGATATGTAAATTGGTATTTAGGTATTGGATCATCTAAAGTTGAAGGGGGTATTTCAAAAACACCAAGTGGATATAAAGTATTTCTTAATTCAGGATATAATGAATCAGGTCAAAACAGTAAGTATTGGAATACACAGTATGATACATCAATTAAAGATGGTGATCGAGTAAATCTTAAATTAGTTAATAACGGAAATGGTACGGTTACTATGTATGTAAATGGAAGCCCTAGATACGCAAATCAGCCTGTATATGGTACATTTTCTCAATATGAACCAGTAAAAATGGTTCAGGGTGTGGAGGACACTGGACGTAATTCTTTTAGCCAATCTAGCTTTTCAAACGTGCTACTAAGAGCAGATATGTCTGGATCTACCTACAAAAGTTGGAACAGTTCAATTTCTTCTTCATTCTCTAGACACGGTACTTATGGTAGCAATTTCACAATTTATTCACAAGTACCGTTAAGCGCAAGTTTACGTTAAGTATGCTATTTGCATAATAATGTTTTCAAGGAAAAAGTAGCTGTACTTTTAATCTGTACCCTTTGTAAAGGACATCTTGAAAAAAGTTAGGCAACATCAAGAAGATGATTTCTGTATCCTGGTCTTACCCCTGTCAAGTAGACAGTAATAGATTAGGTGCCTTTTCATTAAGCAGCCTTAGTTCCAAATTCAATAGGACTAGGGTTGTTTAATCTTTTTTGGAATCTTTTGTTATTGTAATAGCTTATATATCTTTTAGTAGCCTTAAAGACTTCTGTCTTTTCATAAAAGGTATGTCTATAAAAGCATTCTGCCTTAAAATGACTAAAAAAGCTCTCTATACATGCATTATCGTAACAATTTCCCTTCCTAGACATACTCACAGTTATTTTGTGCTTTTTAAGTAATTGGTTATATTTTTTTGACGTATACTGATAACCTCGGTCGCTATGTAATACTGTTTCGTGGGCTTTTCTTTTTCTTAAGGCTTTATTGACTGTATCTGTAACTAATTTCAAATTGTTGTATTCGCTCATTCGGTAGGCCACAACTTCGTTATTGTAAAGGTCTAGTATCACTGAAAGATATATGCGCTTATTATTAAAGGTAAGATAGGTTATATCTGTAACCCATTTTTCATTTGGCCTTGTAGTTGAAAACTCTCTGTTTAACAGATTTTCCGACACGATGCATTATTCTTTCAAACCAAAATGCCGCCACTTTTTCTTTCGAATCTTAGCTTGTACCCCTATTCTCCTCATTAAACGATATACTCTTTTGTGATTTACCTGTAAACCATAATACTTTTTGAGCCATATACAAATTCTTCGGTAACCATAGCTACCATTTATATCTGGATCTCGTTCGCATTCTCCTATTTTAGACATGATAAATTGGTCCTCTTTCATCTTTTCAGAGGGATTGTTGATTCTTTTTTCCCACTTATAATATCCACTTCTTGAAACACCTGCAATTTCACAAAGCAATACAATTGAAAAATTCTGTTTTAAGGTATAAATGACCTCATATTCTACTGATTTACTTTTTTTGATCTCATCCCCCTTTTCGTATCTAATAGCTTTTTTAAGTATGCATTTTCCGCTTCTAATCGTTGTATTCTAGCATCTTGACTTATTTCATTTGTTTGTTTAGATCTTCCCCGTTTTTCTTGTAGGCCCAGAATACCTTCATTTTTATATTTTTTAATCCATCTATCTACAACTGAATATGTAACTCCTAATTCCTTTCCGATTAGCTTGCTTCCAATTCCTCTATGTAAGTACAATTCAATAGCTTTCATTTTAAAATCAATTGAAAAAGTTCTTCTAATTTTCCCCATAAAAAATCCCCTCCATAATAAACAGTAAAGTAACTTTCTTTCAACTGTCTACTATAAGGGGATCATATTATCCAACAGGAGTCATCTTTTTTAAATTCCATTGATATCTATAGTGATTATAGTACGTCATATATTTCTTAATCTCTTGTTTCAACTCAGTAAAAGACTCGCAAGGTTTTATATGTGCTTCATCTTTCAGATGACCAAAAAATGATTCTTGTGGAGCGTTATCCCAACAGTTCCCTCTTCTTGACATAGATTGTCCGAGCTTTAGCTTTTTGACTAATTTTTGGTAGGTAGGGCTTGTGTAGTGGGCTCCTTGATCTGAATGAATATATGCACCTTCAGTCAATCGAATCCTCTTATTCCGTTTTAGTTTATGAAGAGTTGTTGTTACGAGGTCTAATGTCATCTGTTCTGAAACATGGTAAGCTAAAATTTCATTGGTTGAGCCGTCTAAAATTGTAGATAAATAAGCTCTTTTATTCTTACCGTAAACTAAATAAGTGATATCTGTAAGAAGCGTTTTTCCTGGGGTGTTTTGTTTAAATTCTCGATTTAATTGATTCGGCACTACTCGATGTTCTTTTGAAGCTTTCAGCATTCTTTTATAAGGATTTGCTTTCCGAATCGGACAGACAATCTCATATTTTTTCATGATTCTACGGATACGCTTTAAATTGTAGACAACTTGAAAATGACCCACCAATGTCATTTTTATTTGACGAGCCCCTTTCTTTCGATTTCTAAATCGAAGTGCTTTTAATATGATTTCTTTCACGATTTCATCTTGATTGTTCTTTTGTTTCCGTTGTTCTTGAGATGAAATGGAAAAATAATTATAGTATCCCGAACGGGATACACCGACTACTTTACACAAATAACTCACCATATTTCTTAAGTTATATTTTATGATGACAGAACGAATCAGGATATATTTCTGACTAGGTGATAAAGTTATTTCCTTCTCATCCTCCCTTCCATAAGTTTGATCTTTTTTAACAATTCATTTTCTGCCTTTAGTAAGTTCCGTTCGGCTTCTAAACGAGCATACTTCTCTTCTAACGTAAGCTCTCTCTCAAGAGTTCTTCCCGCGTTTTGGCGTGTATCTCGCAAACCAAATACACCATTTTTTCTGTAAGCAGCACGCCATCTACTTCCTGATGACATAATTCGTTTCATTCCAATCATATCTATATCAAAACCACATTCTTCAAAAATATTTCGAGGTAGTTTTCCTTTTTCATTTTCCTCAATAAAAATACGCTTAAATTCATCTGTATAAGTGATACCTTTCTGACTTACAGATTTTATGTAGGGGTTATTTGATAGAATTTGAATGTCTCTTTCTGTAAATAGCTTTTTTGTCATTTTGAACTTTCTCCGATCCCAATTTTCTCTCATTATACAAGAAATACCCTATAGAATAGACTTTTTTTCAGTGTCTATTCTATAGGGTACATTTTATTTTGTACAGCTACTTTTTTATGCAATAAATCAGTAATAGATATTCGAGCTGCAATAAATGCCCCTTTTATACTTTGAAATGTAATTTGCAAACTACAATTTGACATAATTCTAATAGTATGGGATGTATATTTCTCCATAAAAGCAACTTATTTTTATCTCTTTTAAACAATTTATCATATTATTTTCATCTAATTAGGCACAGAAACGTTTTGCAAAATCTTACTACTTTTAGGAAAAACGTTTTTAGGGTACATTTTAAAATAGCTCTTTTTCTTTGAAATGTTTCTGTGCTTAATATTTAAAATATCTTATGTCAAAATTTCCCGCAACAAATATGTTAAATGATTCATAATTATATATAATGTGGAATATTAAAGTTAAATATTCCATATTATACTCCATTAAATATAGCGTATTTAATTTATTAGTAATTAATTTATTAGTCTAAGTATGAATTATAAAGTATGTTCGTTTAAAATTGTCACAATATAATTTTATATTCGACGTTTTTAATTACTCGTGAAACATTTGCAAATGTTTTAACCGTTATGTATAAGGTAAATATCCCCTCTAAATATAAGATTTACTTAATTTAGATTCTTTCTCTCATAGTCGTAATGTCGAAAAAAGTCGAATTTTTATATTTTTTCTTTATTTTCTAGTTGTAAACGTTTTATTTTCATGTTACCATCTTAATCAAACATTAGATGGTAATAAAACTTAAAGTATTTCTTTCCCTTAGAGACATATAAACGTTCGGTAATACCATGAAAATAAGGCCAAAGAAATATGAGTTACCTGATAAAAGATTTAATAGGATTTTTACCACTTTAATTTTCTGTTAATTCAGAATGTAACACTTTAACATTTTGTCCCTAAACAAAATTTAAATTTTAGTGTGGTAAACTCAAAAAGCTAAATCACCCACCCAAATTAATAAATGATATATCCTGTTATATCTAACGATCAGTCATGAGAAATAGATTTCTTCCTAAGAAAACTTAGCCCATTAATAAAAAGTGTCTAAATTTCTATCTTTATTACCATCTATTGTTGATAACATATTTACCAACTATAAAAAAGAACCTATTGAAGGTTCTTTTTTATTATAATCATTAGCACTTCAATTATTGATAATCATTGGTGTTGAATCTTTATTCCCTCACCTTATATAGTTTTCTTTTATTAACACTTGAAGACTTATTGAGGTACGGTTCTGATTTTAATTTTTTTTTATTTTTAAGCGACTAATTTCCGAATGATGGGCCATCCACAGTTTTATATCTAATAAAGAAAGAATTATGTCTGTTTCAAGTGACATTTTGCTTACCTCCTTCTCTCTTATGGGTTATGTAGATAATATATCTCTTGAATCTGGAGCCTTTAGAACACATAATGGATACCCTAAAAAATGGACTTTATTTTATCTTTATCTTATCTTTACCTTATCTTTAAATTTTTCTATTAAACTTAGCATTTAGAAAAAAATTTTCGAGTCTAAAAAAGCTGGGAAATAGAGAATTATTGAATTTTTTTAATAACCAGTCACCATTGAAAATAGGGTTTCTTGTAAAAGGAGGAGTAATATTTGAAGAATAAGAGAAAAGTACAAACTATTATATTATTCTTTATTAGTATTTTAGGGTTAGGAACAATAATCGGGATACTATATTTTAATGACAAAACCAATACTCAAAAAAATAAAGCGTTTGCTACCGAGGAACGTTTATTGCAATATGAGCCCATCATGAAAAAAGAATTAGAAAAATATAATTTGGGAGAAAAAACAGCAATTTTACTAGGAATTATGTACCACGAGAGTAGGGGTGAGGGCAACGACCCTATGCAATCTTCCGAATCACTTGGATTAAAGCCAAATGAAATCCAAGTGATAAACTTGAGCATTAAACAAGGGGTAAAGCACTTTGTTCAAATGTATAGATATGGAGAAGAAAAAGGTGTTAGCATGGATACAATTATTCAAAGCTATAATATGGGGCCAGGCTATATTGATTTTATTGCCAATCAAGAAGCTAAACAACACTCGGAAGATACAGCTAAACAGTTTTCTAAGTTGAAAGTTGATCAGAATCCAGCTACATACACTTGTGGTGGAAATAAACAAAATTTTAGATATCCATATTGTTACGGTGATTTCACATATACAACAAAAGTGAATGAAAAAGCAAAACTTATTGAAGAACGCCTCCAAAAAAATTAAAATTGTATATATTTGTTTGAAGGAGTTTTCCATTTACTTTTATATGGTTTTCCATCAACTTTTATCCCCTCTTACCATCTAAATGTATATATACAACTATCGTATCATATTTCAATTTAAATACGGCTCTAGTTACATATTTCGCAAAAAATCTATCCAGAATATAAATAAAATCACCATTTCACATGAAATAGTATCCACTTAGCGAATTCATTAGGCATAAAAATAAATGTAGATTCAATAAAAAGAGAGTACCCTCGCTATTGGTGCTCTCAATGTGAATTGGGGTTTATCCTGAGCATTGAATAGGACACGAAGAACTCGTCCTGTTACATAATATTATGCTTGTCCATATTATAAATGTGCAATAAAAAAGCACCCTCGCCCAGGCGCCAAGAGATACATATACGTTGAGGTAACTAACACGTTAGAAAAGGCCCTTCCATATCATTGTATGATTATCAATTATCTTTATACCTAGCAGACTCATTAAATACGTTTAATGTATCATTTCTATTAGTTTAACCATGCCTAATGTCATCCAATTCATGGTTAGTATTCTAAATAGACCAACGATGTATTATAATACTTTATATATCCAAGGAGGTTTACTATGCTTAATTTTCATAAAACATTCCCCATCTTAGGATTCTTTTGGTTTTTATATAGTTTTATCGGCATCATCTTTTTATTACTATTCCTTAGCGTGTAGTAACGACGCGTATAAATATATGTTTAATGTGTGATTTCTATTATCGGCTTTGTTAACTAACACTTAAATTATTTTAACAGCCTTTTGTTTAATTCCCACAAAGCTGTTTTGTTACTATCCCATTTTAAAAGCGTTACGGCTTCCTCAAAGCACAACCATTTATACTTCAAGTGTTCTTTAGATAATTTAATATTTTTTGTAGGAACTTTAACTCCAAAAGAAAATTCTTTTATTACATAGACATCTTCTCCCCAAAGAAATTCACCAACTACATCCTCTACTGGTAGTGAAGACACAGAATCTAGTTTTATATATGGACATTCTCTTATAATACCAGCCTCTTCAAACGCTTCCCGTTTTGCTGATTCAATAGGAGTCTCACCATCTTCTCCACCACCAGCTATTCCTTGCCAATAACCATAATCACTTCGATTAAAAATGCCATATTGAATGGACTCATCAGTTTTTATATAAGGAAATATCAATACTTGATACGGCGCTCTCATTGCTTAACCTCCTCTCGAAAAAATATGAACAATTTATTCACTAACTTGCTATTTTAGTAAATAAAGAGCCAACATCAAAATTCTACATTAATAATGCAGGTTTATGGTATCGGCTCTCCATTTTTTAAGAATTTTATTTTTCATAAATAGGTTTACTCTTAACGTGATAAAAACCTGCTTATTTCTTATTTAATTTGCTTAGCGTGTTTTTTTCGAAATGTCTGGCTGTATCACATGTTGACTAACCAGTCCAAATAGTCCCTAAAACGGTCGTTTAAGGAACTTTATTTATATCTATCAAAACTGACTGAAATATGTTTAAAATTCAGTTCAAAAACTCATTACCAAAAACAAAGTTTTATATCAAACATCAAATACCGTTTATGGAACACTCTTAATGTACGGAAAACCAAGTTTTTTAAATAAAAAATTCCTTAGCGTACGAAATTCGCGTTATGTTGGCGGGACCCCATCGCCATCAAGTTAAGGTTTTGAAGTACCCCCTAAACGAAAAAATTCTTTCTCTATAGGGGCACCATACATTGCCATCAAGCTAAGGTTAGGTATTCCATGAGCTTCCGTTCTTGTTGCCTACATGCTTGCTATTTTGTTTATTTGTTTTTAAAAATACGCATTCCAAATAAACCTTGATAAGGTGTATTTTTAAAGGTTATGCAGTTTTCTGCTTTAGATTGGATACAGTGCACTGATAAACAACGCCTAAAATATCAAAGACTGTCTTTTTCTCATATCGATGGGATTTTCGTCCGTTTTTCTGTAAGAGATCAAACAGACGAAGGAAAATTTTTGATACTTCTTGGGTGTCTTTTTGTATAGCTTCATATACTAAGTACAGATGATCTTGAATCATATAAATTGCTTTATATTCACTTAATTCTTTTTGTTTTTTCTGTAGTAACAGCTGTCGCATTTTGAACATAGTGGAAGAACAAAGAAAAATAGCGATTAACTGTCCATAAAGATGACATTCTAGACGCTCTCGCTTAATATTGTGACAATGATTGACACCAAAAAGAGATTTCCATGTTTTAAATACAATCTCTATTTGCCAACGTAGTGAGTAGATATAATGAATCTGTTCCATCGGAACAATTTCCCATGGTATGTTGGTAATATAAATATTGATTTCTGTTAAACGTTTACTTTTTTCAGAGTATGTAACTCCTTTTTTCTTTTCAACATAATATTGCTGTTTCCTACGCTTTTGAATTTGAGTTGATGTAAGTCTGTATATTACAACTCGTGAGGGTAATTTTTGTTGTCCAATATAGGCATTCCGAATTTCATAAGTGTCCCCTGGTTTTATCTGATGCATGATATCTTCAAGGTTAAGTAAAACATATAAAGATTGCTTTTTTACTGTCCCATCCCGAAAGAATTCTGGAGATTCATTTTTTACATATACTCTATTATTTAATTTCAACCGTGAAACATAGAATACCCCTCGTTGATCCATCTGGTCTAAATCTTTTAGAGAAAAGTATCCTAAATCTCGAATACATAAATCTCCTGGTCGTAAGGTATCCAAACACTCTGTTCCAAAGGTTTTATCATTATTTTTACCTGGTTCCATTTGAAAATTGAGGAATTTCCCACTATGTAAATCATACTCTAGTTGAATCTTAATACCGGCTGTTTGTGCACACCCTCCTGAACCAGGATAAATAGGAGCTAAATGATTGGGTACTTGAAAAATAGTAGCATCTAAAATACGTATACGTTGAAAATAAGAGGTGTATTGGTTTGAGATTCGAGACGAATCGTTTAGTTTGCTTTTGATTAAAAGGGAAAATACACGCTGTAGAAATAAAACAGCGTATCGGTTAAAACGTTGATTAAGTCCTTCTGTACTCATAAGTGTAGCTGTATTCGCATAAAGTTGACTACATAATCGAGTGAGGGAATCGCTTGCTACATGTTGGCTGATCCAAATACATAAAGCAGCCAAATCTTGTGAGCCATATTTACTTTTACGTTTTACAAAACCTGTCTCTTGTGCAAGTTGTTGAAGAATATGTGGAGATAGATATCGCTGTAGTTCTTCAGCGAACAAATGAAATTCATCTTGAATCGAAAGATTCATAAAAAACGCCATCCTTTCCCATGATTCTACTGAAAGAATAGCGTTTTTTTAATGCTATGGATACACAATTATCTTAACTTGATAGTGACCCCTAATAGGAATGTTTACTTACTTGCACTAAAATTAACTTATTCTTCAAACCAAAACAGCACTTCAATAGGTGCTTTTAAAACTTTCGAAATATCATAAGTAAGTTTGAATGAAGGATTATATTTACCATTTTCGAGATTACCAATCGTTTCTCTTCTAACACCAACCTTGTTAGCTAAATCTTCTTGAGACATATTTAGCCTTACCCTATATTCTTTCATTCGAGTCTTAATTGGCATTTTGCATCCCTTTCTTTTCTCTATGTTCAAATATTTCAAGGCTAATTAGGAATGTACCGAATGGTATGAAAAGCGAAATTGTAACAAGGAATCTAATTACAGCTAAATTTTCCAAAATCAAAACACTTAATGTTACTATAATGCCCAGTATGAGTGCTACGAAAAAGGCTCTTGTAGCGGCGATACGAACATGCTGTATAAAGAGCTCATCGGGTACAACCTTTGCATACATAAAGAAGAAAAAGAAACCGAAAAAATAACCTACAACCGATGAATAATCACCTAAAAATGAGAACGGGCTTAAAAAGCCAAAAAAACCGAGAAACCCCAAATAAGATAATTTATTTTTCATTTAATCCCTCCTGCGTGATGTATTTCGCTCTTTATGATAAAAATATATCACATTGATTAAGAAATAAAAAGGTCCTATGGTTCATTTCTATAAAAAGGCACGATTTTTTTATACACAGTTAATCTTTTTTCAAAACGGTTAAATTTTGTTATAAACGATTCAACTTTCTTTCAAACCCACAATTACTTACTGTAAAGAGATAATAAAGTTATTGAATTTTGTTATGAAATATATAAAAGCCTTGCACATTTTATTGTACTAAGGCTCTTTAAAGTTGTTTAATTTCTATCCATTTAATTGCATTTGCACTCAAAAATTAATAATAAAGTTATTTAATCCTTATTGAACTAAAGCACCTGTTAGTTGAATAATAACAAAATGAACTGACAGGCAACAGATATGGAAATTTGGTTGAAAAAGATATTGATTGTATTTACTTGCTTGATTCGCAAACCGAATTGCTCCTAATTAGCCAGTCTTTGATTAGTTCTTGTACTATTTTACGTTTTTCTATTTGAAGCATATGACCCGCACCATCTAAAATGGAAAACGTAGCATTCGGAAATTTTTCTAGAAGAAAAAAGTGATCTTTATAACCACAGATTGAATCTTGTTTCCCTAGAATGATGAGTACAGGTTGTGTAAGTGTACTTACATCATTAAGCGGTTCTTCAGAAAGAAAATACCCTTTCTCTCTCCAATTTGACATTAAAAAATTTTTATTAGCTAATAATCGTCCAGGTTGGATTTCGTTTAAAAAGTAATTAAGGTTCTCTTTATTTTGATAATTCATTAATGTTTCAAAAGCCATTCTTATATCAGAATCCAATTCTGTTAATAAATCTTCATCTTTTGTAATAACTATTTTTTTAGGAAGATTCCTATCTTTCAAATGAAGTGAAGTGGCCAGCAAACAAATACTCTTTACATTTTTATGTCTATGGTGCAAAATACCTTGTGCCAAATATCCTCCATATGAAAAACCAATAAGAGAAAATGCTTGGTTAGGAATTGTCATATCAATAAAGTTCAAAATATTTAAAAGCATATCATCTGAAGAGTTGAAATTTTCGTCAATTAAACTTCGACCGTGAGCAGGTAAATCTATATATATCCTCTGAAAACCCTGAATCTTATCAAAAATTGGCTCTATCCAAGCTTTCATAGATTTATGGTCTGTACCCATTGAATGCATTATTAATATCGGAAAGCCATTCCCTATGATTTCATAATAAATACTACCCTTTGCAACTAAGCAATTCATTGAAATTTTTCTCCCTATTCATATCAATTTTATCCCACCTATTTTATTTCAACCTACTATGATATAGTTCTGTACTAAGTTGAAAATACCTTTTGACCACTTGATAGAAAGATTTTTAAATAACTTTATTATTCTTTAAATGACTATGTTGTGAATTAAACAACTTTATTGTCATTGTACAATTACCAAATAATTGTGGTTCACCTTGAATAGAAAGAATAACGTTTTTTTACACTTGGGGGTAGTCGGATTTCTTAAGTTGATGGGCATGGGGCACCATATCAAAAAAGAAAATTGTAAGTTTAGACACATTTTAGATACAAAATAACCGATTCCTTATACGTTAAGGGACCGGTTATTTATTTTCCTACTTTTTTAGGGAGGTTTTTCTCGTAATGGTCTTAAATGATTGATTTAAGGTTATAAACTTAAATCATAAATAAAAGATAGAGTAAAAACTATATAAGAAATAAATGTAACGAAAACAAGAAAACATATAAACTGAGCATTAGATACATATTGTCCTATTCTTTTTTTCATTTTAATTAGTATTATTTTTCAGATGTGAAGTATCAATTTGAATTTCACCTTTCCAAGATCCAATTACTTTTCCAATTCTATTTATATTTACATCTAAAGTAAGGGGCTGTTTAAAATCGTCTCTTCCCTCAGAAACTATAACAAATGTAGCAACACCTTCGGGTTTATCATTATCACGAATACCTACATCATTTAATTTTTTACCTGCTGCCATAAGTTCAAAAGGAAGACGGTCATCTGAATCATGGATAAATGATAGTCTCCCTTCATGTTTAATCTCAGGGTTTTCCTCTTGTTGCCCATTAATTTTACCATCACTTTCGAGCTCTAATCCTGATGTATCAAATTCAAATGGTACTAAACTTCCGTCAGCTTTTTCCATTCTATAATGAACTGATATACGTGAATCTGCGATATATAATTCTTTGAAATGTACAGTAATACCTTGATCTGTAATTTTTTCATCAATAGGAATATATTTACCATTCTTCATCATATCTTGTGTGACACCATTTTCATCTTGTATTCCTTCATTTACAACTTTATCATTTGTAATTGCATCAGAAAAATATGAGGCAACATTTGTAGCCGCTACTTGTACTTGTGGAATCATTGCTGTTGTGAAAAGTGCTGCTGCAGCTACTGCTGTATACATGAAACGTTTTGATTTTTTACTCATGTTTGTAAAGAGTCCCTTCTTCTGTTGTTTTTTGTGATTTATATTAGAAACATTGTCTAGCTTGGAACGAATTTCAAATATTTTCCATGCTTGTTCTATATCAATTTTGATTTCTTGTGGTGAATTTGCAGATTCTTCATCTAGCATTACGTTTTCCCATTGATTTAATTTACTGATTTCTATTAATAAATCTTGGCATGCTCCACATGTATCTAGGTGCTTTGTGAATTCCTTTCTTATATCATGAGAAAGTTCTCCATCAATATATGTTTGAATAAATCCGATATCATAACATTTCATTTGTTATGCCTCCTCCATTTGTTTATAAATCTTGCGAAATTTCATTTTGGCTCGGACCAATAATGTTCCAATAGAAGATATTTCAATTTGAAGTATTTCTGCAATTTCTTTATATTGAAAACCAGAGAATTTCATTAGTAAAAGGGTTCGTTCTCGATCATTCATTTTATTTAGTATCGTTTGTACCTTTGTAATTTCTTCTTTTCTTATCCAATCATCGTCTAATGATGAAACATTTTGTACTTCATGGTATTGTATTTCTTTATCAATCTTCGCTTGTTGCCTTTTTTCAGATCGCAAATGGTTATAAGCTACATAAGTAGAAGATTTAATCAACCATCCAGGTATGTTTTCAATTACTTTCCAGTCGCTACGATATAATTGTAAAAACACTTCTTGTGCTAACTCTTCAGCGATAGATTGATCTTTAACAATCCATATAATCTGCTTCACAGCATAAGCATAGTACTGCTTAAATAAATCTTCAAAAGGTATATCAGAAGCATGACTTTCTTCATTTTCTATGGTCAACATGTTAGTTTAAACCTCACTTTCAATTTGATGCCTGTATTATAGAGAAACCAGAAAAACGGATTTTGTGACAGTTTTTCTGGTTATTTTTTTATTATGTACTAAAAAAAGCATTCATCTGATTAAAAGATAAATGCCAAAAGGGAAATGAAAACATAAAACTATAACTCTTGCAGTAGTTTTCTATTAATGGGGTACCGCCACATCGCTATCAAGCTAATAAAAAAGAAATGCCCCCTAGAATGAAAAAAACGCCATCCTTTCCTATGATTCTACAGAAAGAATACCGTATTTTTTCATTTTAGGGGAATAATTAATCTCTTAAGTTGATGAGCATGCAGCAAGCCCCTTTAAAGGTAATATTGTGGTACCAGGCTGCCCTCTATACTGAAAAGGTAATATCACAACTCAAACTGCTATATTTATTTCCTATCGAATACACTCTTTTTTATTAGCACGTTTCCATAAATATATGGTGTAGAAGAATAAAATTGCAATAATAACATATGCAAAAAGCGACGAGACTTGAACATTCCCCATAAAATTAAAGAAATTATTAAAAGCGTGGAAAGGAATGGTGATAATAATTGATTGCTTATTTACGATAAGTAAGGACAGAACAAGTCCAACTAAAAATGCATATATGATTTGTAAAATGGTATCTTTAATAGACTGCCCACCAATTAGTTGTAATAAATGGGTGATACCAAACAAAAAACTTGAAATCAAAACTGATTTTTTTATCCCCTTTGAAAACAACATTTTGAGCATAAATCCACGAAAAAAGATTTCCTCAATAAATGCAACAACAAAAAATTGCATGATAAACATAAAAAATAAGTCAGATACCGATGTGGTGAGACCCCATAAAGAAAAGACACCCTAAGGTGCCTTCCTCCGACTTGAACCACTTTAATTTAATAATATGTATTGGACATTAAGTAAACACGTCCTATAAAACAGAATCATTTATTTTCAACAGATTGTTAGTGTACAAATACAAGAGAATCGAGATCGTTTGTTTGGCTAGATTAAAGCAACGCCACACCACACCTATATGGTTGAGATGTGTTACGCCTTCTAATCGGAGAATCAGCTTTATAGAACGTGTCCACAATTTATATTTTACTACATGTAATATTTATTTTATGTAATTTTTACAAATATGTATAATTACATAAAATTTACGAGAAAAAGAGAGTATACTTTGATATTGTGTAATAAAGATAAGGCCCACCTACGGAAATAGGTGGGTTTTTTGTTGGGCATTACTATCTCATTGCACAAAAGGGAATTTGCATTAAAATAATATCATATTCTTAGAGTTCTTATATTGAGAAAAAAGACACTCTTATGAGTGCCCCTTTTTTTAGTAACCGAATCCGCCGCTACCGCCGCCCCAACAACTACATCCTATAATGATTAACAGGATGAATAGAACGATCAGTAAAGCAAATCCGCCACCTAACTGTCTACGCTTAAAGACTAAAGTTACCTTTAGCCCTCCAAGACTCGCTACGAGCGAATGGCTAGTTCTTACTCGACGGGAATCCCACCCGTTATATGATACGACCTAGGCTTGGCCGCACACCTGCCTCGTTAGTTAATATGAAAATGAAACCCAATGTCTTTCAGGCGAAAGTATAATCTTGGTTTGGAAATATACAACTGTTTGGACATAAAAAAGACCATCGAAATGATGGTCTTGCAGACTGTAGACAAATGCATAAAATAACGGATGAACATTTCTCTGAACACTTACTTTACTTCTTTCATAAATAGTCTAACGTTTTCAGCGATTTCTTTGAATTTGGTATGGTGTAAATAATGTGATCCATCCATGGTTACTACTTTTCCATGTACCGAGTCTTTGATCTGCCCTTCATGCAGAGGTATCCATCCTGCTACATCTTCACTATTCGCTTGTACAAAGAGAAGAAGTGGAAGATATTTAGGGAAGATTAAACCTTGAGCCCCTTTAAAATTAGACGAAATATGGTCCATCTCATTCAAGGTTGTGTCATTATACATGTTTTTATTCGAAATCATTTTCATTTGCTCTACGGTTTTTTCATCAAATGCCAGTCCAGCATAGGGGTCAGCACTGATTTTCATAGCCAATCTTAAGAGGCCTGATTTTTTGAGATATGCAAACGTTTTTAATGGGAAATTGATATCCATACCCGGTTGTGTTGCAACACTGCTATCGATTCCGACAAATGCAGTCACCTCGTTTGGATATTTGTTCACATAATCAATTCCATAAATACCTGTAATGGAGTGGCCCATGAGGATGTATCTGTTAATATTAAGCTGCTGTAGAGCTTCATGAACTTCACTTACCATATTCTCCGTGGTTCGCTCTTTTACAGTTTCATCACTTAATCCATAACCGAAAGGCTCTACCACAACAACTTTGTAAAATGGAGATAATTCATCGATAAGAAGCTTAAAATCAAGCCCTGGAGTAGCTGTTCCATAACCAGGCAGGAGCACGATCGTTTCCTCGCCCTCGCCTTGAATTAACACATTCATGTTTTTCCCGTCTACAGATACGTGCTGCCCGTAGGGCACTATTCGTTTTTGCTCCGAATGACTACTCATCACATTTACGATATAAACAATACCTAAAAAAAGTACAATGGCTAGAACGATTGCTCCTATGATTTTAAGTAAGATGTTTCGCACTTTCTTTATTTTCATTCCGCTCAGCGTTTTCTTTTCCTCTTGTTGTGTCACTGTCATCTTCTCCTGTCCTGATCTGTTTGCCTTCCTTCATGTGCCTGTAATGAAAACTTAACCAATGAAGATGTACTCACCATGACGACAATATGAACTGAATATGAACTGCCAAAAAAAATGCTACGGCTCTTATATACAAGTAAGCTTGCATATGAGTCGTAGCATAGAGAATGAATCTAACTAATCTGTTGGTGTAGTGATTGGCAAGGTGACAATGAAGGTCGTTCCTTGACCAAGTTCACTTTTCACTCGGATGTCACCTTGATGAAGCGACACGATCTGTTTAACGATAGCGAGTCCCATACCACTTCCATCATACTTACGACTGTGGGAACGATCGGCCTTAAAAAAACGCTCGAATATACGCTTCTGGTCGTCAAGGTTAATACCAATACCAGTGTCGGATATTAGGATTGTGACGTTTTTGATATCTTGTTTGATGCTTACGTTAATCACGCCGGTATCCTCGGAAAATTTGATGCTATTTCTAAGGATATTCGTCCATACCTGATTTAACAGGTCATGATCAGCCGTTACTTTAACTGTCTGTAAATCAAGCTCGAAATGTATATCGCGAGCAGACCATTGTGGCTGGAGCGCCACAATTATCCGTCGGATTTGTTCATCGAGGCTGAGCGTGACGAGCCGCAGTTGCTTTGACTGCGATTCAAGAAAACTCAGCTTTAACAGGTTATCGCTCATTTTGGACATCCTTTTCGCTTCAGCGATGATAATATCAAGATAACGGCTTCGTTCGTATTCTGAAAGGTCAACTTGCTTAAGCACTAGAGCATAACCGGATATCGAAGTGAGCGGAGACTGAACCTCGTGCGACACGTTCGTTACGAATTCCCTGCGCATCTGCTCAAGTTGCTGCAGATCGTGCATCATTTCTTCGAAGCTGCGAGCCAAAGTACCCAGCTCACTCGTTTGCTTAATATTCAACTTGACGTTGAAATCTCCAGATGCTATCCGCCTGGTCGCTTTTGTCAGCTTTTTTATCGGTCTTACCAGGAATACAGAGGCAACTAGAATCAATAAGCTTCCTGCAATCAACGAACATGTTGCAAAGACCAATGCCCACTTTGTGACAAAAGAGGCTGAAGGAGGGGCGAGCGCTTCCAAAAATATCGCTTTCGTTCCCATTTCTGTTTTCAATGGCAACCCTAAGAGGACCGTGGCAATACCATTAGGAGTGTCCTGAACAACACCTCCATCTAATACTTTCTTTAGTTGCTCCATCGTCACAGGCGCAGGTTTGTGTCCGTGAATTTTACCGTAAGACTTGAACTGACCCGTTGCTTCGTAAATTCGAATATAATAAGAATCGAGCTGCTTCATTTCACTTACGAACAAGTCCGCTTCACGTAACGGAAAGGTCTTGTAAATCCGGACGATGTCTTGGCCAAAGTTACGTGAGTTGATTTGAGCGTTTTCGTTCAATTTATCTTCGAATATCCAAGTTGACACAAAAAAAGAAATGATCGTGCCCCCGATGATGGAGACTAAAAATGTCAGGACAACACGTATATATAAGGATCTGATCATTCATAAACCTCAAGCCGATACCCGAGCCCGCGCACCGTTTCGATCCGAAAATCGGGTGTTGTCGCGAACCGTTCACGCAGCCGTTTAATATGTACGTCTACCGTTCGATCATCTCCGGCGTAATCGATACCCCAAATCTGATCGATCAACTGCACGCGCGTATAGACTTGTCCGGGTGTTCCAGCGAGCTTATACAGCAATTCGAACTCCTTTAGCGGCAACTTAAGCGACTCCGTCCCGTTCATCACCTTATAGGTCTGTCGATCAAGGATGACGTTCCCGAAATGGATCTTCTGCGTGGAGCCAATCTTGTATCGTTTGAGTAGTGCCCTAACACGAACCGTCAACTCTAACGGATCGAATGGTTTGGTTAAATAATCGTCCGTCCCAAGTTCGAAACCTTTCACTTTCTCCCATGTTTCTCCTCTCGCAGTCAGCATAAGTAAAGGTAGATCAGGATTGGCTCTTCGGAGCTCCTTGCTTAACGTCCAACCATCCATAATCGGCATCATAATGTCAAGTACGACAAGATCGACATTCGTTGAGATGTAGACGGCCAGTGCTTCCTTGCCGTCCGCTGCTTCAGCTGTTGCGAATCCGTCGTTGCGTAGAAATAAACAGACGAGTTCGCGAATGTTCGCATCGTCGTCAGCAACTAGTATAGTAGGCATCGGTTCCCTCTTTTCCCTGTTTTCCACCGCATTATTTCAAGCAATCATTATACTATAAATTAACACGTATGTTGATTAACCAAAGTAATACAGTTTCTTGATTTATCGACCTGTAGAATTCAAGTGTTTCTTTCAAACTAATTTGCCACTCAATTGACAAGGCTTCACAAAGAAACAGGCATGTGAAACCTGCAAATGACAAGCGTTTATTTTGTCTTTTGGCCCTGTGCACGAAGAAATTTCAGCAAAGCATAGGCAATTATAGCTGTGAATAACTGATTGAACAACGCATTGGATGTTGTGCCAAACAATACGGGAACGTTCAAATTCAGCTAAATCCAGCGGAAAAATGATTCAATTGCCCAGCGCGATTTGTACATGGCGGCGATTCCTTCGGACAGATAGATTGATAGAACGCATATTCCCCAAACTACTCCAGTAATTACACCATCTGAAATAACACGTCCCATACCCACTAATTATTTTTCATCAAATGTGTATGGCGTATCAACTTTGATTGCACATTCGTTCCAAATCATTACTTGTTAATTTAAGTGAATTCCATCATAAAGATTCATATAGGTTTAGTAATTAGTCAAAGTTATTAGGGTGTTCTGTCGTACAATTTATATATTACTATATAATCACCTCCTGATTTTTGTATATTATAGTTCTACATCGACACATAATATATAACTTTTTCTCATTGCTTATTGAATTAATCTGCTCCGTTCAAGAAGAACCATATCAGTTTAAATAACTCAGATTTTGACAAAATTAAATTGATTCAAATGATACCCACCTTTTAGTAATCTCAGAAAATTTCTTAGTCGCGAGTGAGGTTGGTTTTCTTATAGCTAATCCAATAGTTCGATAGCTATCACTTTCAAGTGGAATGGCTGCAAAAGAAATTTTTGATGTCGGTATAATCATTTCTGGCAATATACTAATTCCTAGATTATTCTCCACCATGGAGATCACTGAGTATTCATTCATATTTTCGAATCGAATATTGGGGCTAACTTTATTCTCCCTAAATATTTTTTGAATATCATCATAACACTGATATGTTGGCATAATAAAAGGTACATTTTCTATTTGTTGCATTGATACTTGGTTTTCCTTACATAATGGGGATTGGTTAGATACAACACATAAAAGTCGATCCCTCTTCAATTGTACGATTTCAAAGGATTTTTCAAATGATTCAAAGTAAGTATCATTATTAATAAATCCACAATCTAATCTCCCGTTTTGTAACCAATTCTCAACCTCAGCATAGTTTCCTTCCAGTAATTCGATTTCAATATTTGGAAACTTTTCCTCCATTTTTTTAAGAATACCAGGAATCCAGTTTTTAGAAATACTCGAAAAAACCCCCACTCTTACTGTTCCTTTTTGGAACCCATTGATAGCGGCTACTTCCTGCTTCAGCATGTTGTTATAGTATAAAATTTTCCGAACGGTAATTAAAAGCTCCTCTGCATTTTTGGTCAATGTTAAAGTAGAGTGATTACGAATAAATAAAGGAAAGGAAAACTCTTTTTCCAAACTGCTAATTGCATGACTTACAGCAGATTGGGTGAAACCTAACACTTCTGCAGCTTTTGTAAAACTATTGAGTTCTGCCACTTTGTTAAATATTTCATATTTTGTTAAAGTCACTATGGTCCTCCTCATGAATTTTATTCATGTCTCCATTATATTTCTTCGTTTTATTTAATGCCATTACCAACATACAATAAGTGCATGCTCTATTATATGACCCTTGACAAGGGATGTATTTTTTATGGAAGGATGAAGTGAAATGCAAAAAATTTTAGTTACAGGTGCTGCAGGTAAGATTGGCCAAGATGTTACAAGATTCCTAGATAAGCAAGGGAATTACCAGTTACGGCTAGCAGATATTAACTTATCTGCTTTAGAAACTTTTAAAGATACAAATCATGAAATCATATATTTAGATGTTTCTGATTTAGCTGCTTGTCAAGAATTTACGAAAGGTATAGATATAGTTATACACTTGGCAGGTAATCCTTCGCCAAATGCTGATTTTTATGGCTCCTTATTAGAAAATCATATAAAGGGAACCTATAATATTTTTAGAGCTGCTAGTGATAATAATGTATCCAAAGTGATAGTTGCTTCCAGTGCTCAAACAATTGAAGGCTATCCTTTGGATTATCAACCACATACTTATTCACCCACGAGACCCAAAAATATGTACGGGGTAAGTAAGTGTTTTGCAGAGGCTGTTGCTTCTTATTTTGCTTATGAAGAAGGGTTACAAAGTCTTGCTATTCGTATAGGCGCATATGATGATTATAATCCATATGGTAAACCACTAACAGCTAGAGATATGAGTGCATACTTAAGCCCAGAAGATTTTATGGACCTTCTCTTAAAGTCGATGACGGCAAAGAACTTACCTCCATTTTCAATTTTACATGGTGTATCTAACAACAGGTTTAAACGAATTGATATTGAAGGAACAAGAAAGTTAGTTGGTTATAGCCCAAGTTCTGATGCTTTTGTACTAAGTGGTATTAAATTCTTTGATTCTTGATAAAGGCATATCTAGAAAAGAGATTATATTATTGTTATTTAGCTTTTATTTGTTCTATTTTCAATAGCTACAGTTTCTATAATCATAAATATTCCAATTTCCCAGATAGAGCACACTATTCTTCTGTCTCATTTGTGGAACAACTCTATTGTCACCACTAGTTCCACAGATGTTCTTTTCCTTTTCAACATAATGGGGGAGCACCATCAAAACGCGAATTTCGTACGCTAAGCAAAATTTCATAAGAAAAAGCCGATTTCCGGTACTCTAAGAGAATAATTGGCTTTTTACTGTTAAGTTGTTTGTAGTGATTGTAGGGAGTCTAATGATGCAATTTCTCTTATACTAAATCGGTATTTTCCTAGAATATTAATGTGTTCCCATTCTAATGGAGAAATATATTTCAATAATTCTTCATTAAGATGGGAATTAAATAACTCAACTTTCGCACCTATAAAATAAGCGGGGAGATTTAGCTATATTGAATTTAGAGTCTATCAATTGTGTACTGTACAACTTGAGTAAAATGAAAAACACCTCAATCCTTGGTATAGTGAGATTACCTAGAAATCACTACCACAGAAGAGGTGCCTTAACTACAATAGCTCAAAATAACCAATATCATCAACTACCAAAAGAACTTAATTCTATTTTTTCCGAGCTTGAAATGAAGATCCAGCTAAGGATGCAGTCTATCGCTTCTTATAAACAGTGCCAATGTTCAATTGGCGCCCTTTCCTGCTGCTGTTTAGTATGAATGCGATTAAAAAAGTAACTCGACTTACGAAAAAAAACGCTCCAAAGTGTTGATTGTGCTTATCATCGTAACTGCAGTAAAAAAGTTGAATTGCTAGCACACTATTTTGAAACCTTGGTTAACTATTCCAACTTTGAAGTATTTCCTGTTTTTAATCAATGAGTAAGGGGCAAAATTCAAAGTATATGGTGGCACTATTTGTACTTTGTCCTGTAATCTTTGCTCATCGAATAAACCTAGAGCTATCACTCATGCCTTCAGTTGAACACCCTGATGACTGAGCTAAGATAAATTATGGATGAAGTGCCCGTGCCATCGCATCAAAATAATTCTGACTGGCACGCTGACTTACTACGGCTTCAGGCACAAATACTTCAAAACAATGGAAGCAGCCGGGGTATAGATGAAATTCAACGTCTACTCCTGCTTGTGCAAGTCGTGTTACATATTCAATAGTTTCATCTCGAAATAAATCGAGTTGACCTACACATGTATAAGTTGGCGGTAGCCCTGCTAAGTTTTCTGCTCTCGAAGGTACGGCATAGGGAGATAGCTCGTTGGAATCTTTCTCCTTGCCCAAGTACATACTCCAAGCCGTCAAATTGTTTGCTCTATTCCATGTTGCGTGGTCTTCTGTAATCTCATAGCTTGATGGTGTTATGTTGCGGTTTTCAAGCATCGGATACAGCGGCATCTGGAATATAACAGATGGACCTCCTTTATCCCGAGCCATTAACGCAAGCGCTGCTGTTAGTCCACCGCCTCCACTTGCACCGGCGATCGCAACTCGATTCACATCAATGCCAAGCGAGTCTGCCTCATTTGTCATCCAAACCAAGCCTGCATAACAATCTTCGATAGCCGCTGGATAAGGATGTTCGGGAGCAAGTCGATAATCGACAGACACAACAACGCATTTAGCAGTCTGAACAAAGCGTTCACACAAAACATCGTCCATATCAGGGTGGCCCATTACGTATCCACCACCGTGAATCCACAGCATAGCTGGAAGTTTATCAAGATTGTTCTCAACTGGTTCGTAAACTTTAACTAACATCTCGCCGGCAGCGCGAGGAATCATTCGCTTGGTCATGTGTACAAGTTCTGATTTTTCCAAATGTGGATTCGACAAGAGACTTCGACTCGACTCTAAATTCTCCTCTAATTGAAAGCCTGGAAATTGTGAGAAAGCCTGTTTTAATTCTGGTAATACTCGACTGTCAATTTTCATATAAATTCCTCCAGGTAAATAATGAGACTTGATTCAATTCTTATGGAATGATTAACGGAATAGATGTGTCTCCTGTTCTCCTTCAGCTTCCCATTTGGCAATTTCCTCTCTTACACGAGGGGCAACTTCTGTTCCAAGCAATTCTATGGCACGCATGACTTGATCATGTGGCATGGTACTTAATGGTACATACATCATAAAGCGTGTAATCCCTACATGCTTACGAAGATGAATGATTTTTTCGGCGACTGTATCTGGATCACCAACATACAACGCCCCTTCAAAACTTCGTGCAGCATCAAAGCTGGAACGATCATAATAAGGCCACCCCCGCTCTTTACCAAGTTTATTCATGCCTGCCTGAGTGGAAGGGAAAAATGTATCTGCTGCCGATTCCGTATTCTCTCCAACAAATCCAATTGAATGAGATCCCACCTGAAGCTTTGATACATCATGACCAGCGTGAGCCGCTGCTTTCTTATATAGCTGTACAATTCGTGCAAAGTGCATTGGGCTACCACCAATAATCGCCAGCATAAGTGGTAATCCCAGAAAACCAGCACGGATAGCAGATTCCTGATTCCCACCGCTACCAACCCATATCGGTAAAGGATCTTGAACAGGTCTTGGATATACACCTAAATTATTGATTGCTGGTCTATGTCCGCCTTCCCAAGTCACTTTTTCGGACTGACGTATTTTGAGCAGTAGGTCCAAATGTTCTTCAAACAGTTCTTCATAGTCTTTCAAGTTATAGCCAAACAATGGAAAAGATTCGATAAAGGAGCCACGACCCGCCATAATCTCTGCGCGTCCATTTGAAATGCCATCCAGTGTAGAAAAATCCTGAAAAACGCGCACAGGATCAGCTGAAGAAAGCACGGTTACTGCACTCGCGAGCCGTATCTTTTTCGTTTGTGGTGCCGCCGCTGATAGAACCATCGCTGGAGAGGATGCTGCATAATCCTTCCTATGATGCTCACCAACACCAAACACATCAAGTCCTACTTGATCAGCAAGAACGATTTCTTCAACAACTTCACGTAATCGCTGTGCGTGACTTATCACTTCACCACTATGAACATCTGGTTTCGTTTCTACAAAAGACGTAATACCTATTTCCATTTGTTATCTCTCCTAGTCCAATTAGATTTAAGTCAAAAAAATTAATCATTTCCTTTATGGTAGTAACGTGTTTCTCATATTGGCTAACACACGTTTATTTCATAAAATCTTAACTCGTCTGGTCATAGCCCAAAAAAGAAGAGCTAAAACACTGACAGAGGCTCCGAGTAAGGAAACCCCTCCCCAGCCAAAGTGTACGTATATTTGAGTCGACGCAATTGAACCACCAGCACTGCCGATAGAATAAAACACCATATATCCAGCAGTAAGTCGACTCCGTGCTTCTGTATGCAATGGAAGGATCATGGTTTGATTCGTGACATGTATTGCTTGTACGGCCAAATCAAGTAAAACTATCCCTATCACTAATGCGATTAATGACTGCTCTATATAGCTGATGAACAACCATGAAATCAATAATAGAGCTAAAGCAATGCCTGTCGTTCGTTGTCCGTAACCTTGATCGGCCAATTTCCCTGCCCGTGCCGCAGCCAAGGCTCCAGCCACACCTACAAGACCGAATGCGCCAATTGCACTATGAGATAGAGCAATTGGCGGTGTACTAAGTGGCAGTACTAGTGAAGTCCACAAAATGCTGAAATCAGCAAAAATCAGCATGGCTAGAACGGAGCGAACGCGTAACGTTCGTTCTTGAATAAACAAAGCAAGCACCGATCTAATCAACTGAGGGTAAGATAGCGATTTTACCTCGCGTTCAACATTGGGCAACATCTTTATAAACATAAAAACCATCAAAAGCATGAGCGCTGCAGAAAATAGATATACAGAACGCCATCCCGCAACATCTGTTAATATACCAGCAAAAGTACGTGCGAGAAGTATGCCAATAACTATCCCACTTGTTACAATGCCAACGACACGTCCTCTTTCTGTAGGGGAAGCGATGGTCGCTGCAAACGCCACGAGAGTCTGTGTCACAACTGCAAGCAGACCCACCAAAGCCATACCTGCGAAAAGTACCATGCTGGAGGAAGCAGTACCAACTATAACCAGAGCTGTTGTAGATAATAGCATCTGACCGACAATTAGACGTCGCTGGTTTAGCAAATCTCCAAGCGGTACGAGTAGCAGTAAGCCCAATCCATAAAAAATTTGTGTAATGGTAATAACAACACCAATAATGGAATGGTTAATACCAAACTCATTAGATAGTTGATCAAGCAACGGCTGTGCAAAGTAAATATTGGCAACAGACATTCCACAGGCAGTCGCAAACAATAATGCCAAAGCGTGAGACATGGATGGCTGTTGATTCAAATTAGGTTTTGTTATGGAAGATTTATGACTTATCTTAGTGTAGAGTGGATCATCTTCTATATTTGTCTCTGTTTTGCACATACCTTAACCTCCAATCACATTAGATTTTTAATCATAACATACCGTTCAGTACAATATGATTACTGGTAAATATAACTTAGCCTTATTCATGATGTCAACGTTTTTTTGCACTAAAGTTAATATTCCATTAAATGAATGGAGCTTGATTTGACAGGAAGAATGGCTAATTATATAATAATTACATACTGTTTGGTAATAAAAACAACAATTGTAATTACCTACACACCTATCCTAAAACAATTAATAAAATCAAAGTTTGAGGAGGAGAATTCTTAATGGCAAGAACCCGTGAATTTGATGAGGATCAAGTTTTAGATGCAGCAATGCAGTTATTTTGGGAGAAGGGATATGAGGCTACCTCATTAAGTGATCTTACTTCTAGAATGGGCATTCAACGCCCTAGTATTTATTCGACTTTTGGAGATAAGAAAGAATTGTTTGAAGCCGCACTTCGCAGGTATACAATGTCTCGGGCCTCTGATATACGAAATAGGCTTCAAAGTCACTCCTCTGTAAAAGAGGCATTTTCTATTTTCTTTGCCGATGTCGTCAATGAAGAATACGCAGGGGATCTTAGTAAAGGTTGTTTTTGTATCAATACAATGGTTGAACTAGCACCTCATGATGAGAGATTTGAAATTTTGACCAGAGAACATCAAATGTACCTCGCCGTCATTTTTCAGGAGACGATCGAACGAGGAATCCAATCAGGTGAGCTGGAAGCCAACACAGATGCAAAGTCTTTGGCACAGGCACTGATTGTATCGTTAATCGGTCTAACAGTTATGATGAAATCTCGCCCCCAACGTTCATTTGTCGACAATGTAATAGCAGCGACGCTCACATTACTTAAGTGACATAATTGTATTTAAAAGTACGAAAACCATACCTTTATAGGGGTAACGTCAAATCTCCATCAAGCTACAATTTTATAGTACCCCCAGAACGAAATTTTGTGCTAACTTGTGACAAAAATGCTCATTTTTTCATTTCGGGGTAATTCTGAATTTTTAAGTTGATGGGTATGGGGGAGCACCACATGCCCATCAACTCAAAATCTCATACCACCTCCAGAACGAAAATTTTATGCATGTTGCTCGTATTTATTGTTGGGGGATAAATCGTTCTTTAAGCTTGATGGCGATTTGGTGCTATCCCTAAAACATCTGGACTGTAATAGCCAATTAAAAAAATGCAAACAAAAAGACCTTTAATCAGTCGTTTTGTTTGCATTTCCTTTTTCTAAAACCACAGAAAAGATAAGTACTATAGTTAACACCATAATAAACCCTACTTCACTTCCATCACTTACAAAAAATGAATACAAAGTATAAATTAAAATTAATATTCCATAAATAACTTTGTGCAATGAACTCCCCCCTTTTTGCCGTATATATTTTAGTGTAAAAATTTAATGCAAGCCCTATATTAAAATGAAAATAAAAAGCACCTGTGATATACACAAAGTGCTTTTCTCTTGTCAATTTATCTATTTTCACTATATTTATCTATTTTCTTTTTATAACTCAAATTTCTTCGAATCGTACTTTTCTAGAGTTTGTTACAATTCATTTTGTTCATATGGAATATGTTTATCTGTCTGTACATCTTCAACATTTTCTCCACCTGTTAATAATCTCCTGTACTTAAAAGAGTGCCCTGTTAATACTGTTTAATCATTTTGTATTGCCCTCCTTTTGTTTGATTACTTGTATCATAAAACAAGTATCTGAAGTTGATATGTAGTTTATCTAGAGTGTATGTAAATTTAAAAAATCTCTAATAAAATGTTTATGTTGTAATGTTACCATCAAAACTAGTGCTTCAAACACCCTGATTTGAAGAGACAGTAACCCATATTCTAGCCTCAATTCCTCCTACAGTTCTATATTGAATAAAACCAGTTGATCCCTATAATATAAAAAGAGCACCACTTTTTGGATGCTCTTCGTTATAACTATATAGTATTTAATTTCCTTCTTTTGTTGGTACCATTTTTCCTTCTTGAGAACCTGTACCTTCTGTTCTTTCAACAGTTTTTGCATCTCCTTTAGGAGTTGCTGGCACTGCATCTTTAGGTACATCAAAGTTTTGTGAGAAAGACGTTGTTCCATCTGCACTCCGTGTAATTACTTGATTTGAACTATCTTCATTTGATTTTAAATTGTCCATTTTCGCATCATCTGCACCTACTGCACCCCCCGCTACCAATCCTGTACTTAAAAGTGCTCCTGCTAATAATGTTTTAATCATTTTTCATTACCTCCTTGTTTTGTTTGGAACTACATTTAGCATAAGACAAGAATCTATAGTTGATATGGACTGTATCTGGAGATTATGTAAAGAAAAATAGATGATCAGTTGTATATCCTAATGGGTGCTTAGGCAAGATTGAAACTTAATATGAGTTTGATAATTGAGTTACCCTTCGTTTTTGGGTGTAAGGTTTTTGGCTGGGGTGAAGTGAGGAGCTAACCTTTTCTAATTTGAAACATTTACAACTAAATTTGCAATAAATTTCTCAATATAGATATACTTGTTATTTATAGTTTAAATATTCAAAATTCAAACTATAAAGCGTGATAAAAATATGATGATTATCCCTTATGTTTACTCCTTGTACTAAAGATAAGATTGAATTCTCCGACCTTATCTTTTTTGTTTGTAGAAATTTAATGTAAAAAAACAGAATCCTTATAATAAGGATTCTGTAACAAGAAATGACAGATATATAGCAATAAAAAGAGTTACTTATATTATAATTTAAAAATGCAACAAAAACATTGAGAAAATTCAAAATAAATAGAATATTATATATGTGTTTCTCATGCAATTTTTGTTCAAAATGCCAATGTTATTTAAGACTTTCTCCACAATAACTGAATTAATTATCTTTAAACTGCAATTCTTCCGTAGAACCTTTCAGCGCTGTCGTAGATGAAGTTCCACCCGTAATCACTTGTGCTACTTCGTCAAAGTAACCTGTTCCGACTTCTCGTTGATGACGCATAGCAGAATAACCATGCTCTTCTGCTGCAAATTCGGCCTGTTGTAATTCAGAATACGCTGCCATACCACGTTCTTTATAGCCGCGTGCTAATTCGAACATACTGTGGTTTAACGAATGGAATCCTGCAAGTGTTACAAATTGGAGTTTGTAACCATATGATGCCATTTCTTTTTGAAAGTTTTCAATTGTTTTTTGATTTAATTTTTGTTTCCAATTAAACGACGGTGAACAGTTATATGCGAGTAACTTTCCTGGGTATCTCTCATGAATTGCTTCTGCAAAACGCTTCGCATCTTCTAAATTTGGTTCAGACGTTTCACACCAAATAAGATCTGCGTACGGTGCATATGCTAGGCCACGTGCAATTGCTTGATTGAGCCCCGCTTTTGTACGATAAAAACCTTCCGTTGTTCTTTCTCCTGTAATAAATTCTTGATCAATTGGATCAATGTCGCTCGTAATTAAATCTGCTGCATCTGCATCTGTTCTTGCCACGATTACTGTCGGCACGCCCATAACATCCGCAGCTAAACGAGCAGAAATTAAATTACGTACCGCCGTTTGTGTCGGTAATAATACTTTTCCACCTAAATGTCCGCATTTCTTTTCTGAAGACAACTGATCTTCAAAATGTACACCTGCTGCACCTGCTTCAATCATTCCTTTCATTAATTCAAATACGTTTAATTGCCCACCAAAACCAGCTTCTGCATCTGCAACAATTGGTACGAAATAATCTATATCACTGCCACCTTCCATATGCTGAATTTGATCAGCACGTTGCAACGTTTGATTGATTCTTTTTACAACAGAGGGCACACTATTCACTGGATATAAACTTTGGTCTGGATACATATGTCCAGATAAATTGGCATCAGCAGCTACTTGCCAACCACTTACACAAATTGCTTTTAAGCCTGCTTTCACTTGCTGCATTGCTTGATTTCCTGTTAATGCACCAAGCGCATTGATGTAGTCTTCTATATGAAGCGATTGCCAAAGTTTCTCTGCACCGTGGCGTGCTAGTGTATGTTCAATATCGATAGATCCTCGAAGACGAATAACATCTTCGGCACAATACGGGCGTTTTACCCCTTTCCAACGTTTATCTAACTCCCAATTTTCTTGTAATTGTTGAATTCTTTCGTTTTTCATTTCTTCCATCTCCTCGTATGTTATTTTTCAGTTATTCTTTCGAGTAACTATTGCACTAAATATTTTCTTGGCCGCCTGAGTATATTCCTGGATAATGAAGATAAGAATCAACGCTTTCTTTTATTTGTTCTTGGAAGAAAGATGCTAATATTTATTTTCCTGTTGAACAAATCCTATTTCTCTAGCTAATTTATCCAAGATATGTGATGACATATGTCGGGGGAATTCCTCAGTAAACAATTGTAGTTCATTTTTTCATTTTGGGGGAACAATGAGTTTCTTAACTTGATGGCAATGTGGCGGGACCACATGGCTATCAACCTAAAATTTTATAGTATCCCTAAAACGAGAAAATTGGCATCTCCAGATAAAAATATACATTTTTTGTTTTTGGGGTACTAGTTTCATTAGCTTGATGGGCATATTGGTGAAACCTCGAAATGGACATTTTGGTAGGCAATTCTTCTTCTCTTAAAATAACCTTAAATATATTATAGATTTAAGAATATTAGAAAAATAAATGGGATAATTTCCTAAAACATCCTGAATAAAGTTGATTTTAGAAAAGGAGTAGAGAGGAAATGTTTCAGAAGCTCAAATTTTATTTACTCAGTCTTGTAATTAGTTCAATGTTAGGTGGGATTATCATAGGTGCTAATTTCTTGGTCCATAACATCTACTATTTAGTTGTAGGTAAAGAATTTCATTTTAATATGTGGTCTTCTATTATTATATTTAGTATCGTATTTATTTCGGGTTTCTCGTATATGTTGAAAAAAGGTCCAGATATACTTGTTAATGATTAAACCAATAGTAATTATAGTAGGCGCTACCATGATCCGGTTGGCGTCCTGTTTGTTGTTAAGGAAAGATAACAAAACAAAATTTCCTTAATCACAAAGCTTTAAAAGTAACCTATCCATAGTGATATTAAAGTTACTACTAACAGGGCAAGAAGAAATATGATATTTCGAATCCACTTTTGTATATCATCAAAATACCGCTTTATAAATGCAACGTTGATATAAAACATGAGAAATACAACAAAGAAGGTAAAGTTACCAAATTTATCATTCAATTTTTCATTAGTAAATGTGCTTACATGAAGGAATAGTGAAGCAAAAGTTACTAAGAATAACTCAATTAGCCTATTTTTGCTCACGCCACCACCACTCTACAGTAATTTCCTTTCGTTTTATTTTATCTGAACGTAGTGTGTAGCAGACTATGAATATTATACTTATGTAAAAAAAGGCTAACAATTCAAGATTGTTAGCCTTAATCGCGCCTTTTAAAAGAATAACTCAATACAACAAATGACTGATTCTTCAACTTGCAATATATTCTCCTTTAATTACAAAAAACGAACCTCGAATTGTTCCAGCAAGTTTAGACTTCTGTCTAGCAAACTTAAACTTCTCTACTAACTCCGTTGGTATCTCCATTCCCTCAGAAAGCTTAAATCCAACGGCCCGCTTCTTTGGGTTATCCAACGTATACATGACGTTGACTGCAAGACCATCCTCATAGAAGACATAGGCAAATTTAATATTTTCCACTTGAAAACACGATGTTTCTAAAGGTTTTGCCGCGAACTCAATATCACGTTCTTCTTTCAAGATGCTGTTCACATAATCAAGAGTCTCCCCGCTTTCACTAGCTGGTACAACCGTAAATTCATGCTTGTATTTATTCATAAAGTAACGTGCTTCATGGGCACGTAAACCAGCAAGTGCTTCCGCTACAGGTGAAGACTCCATGCCAGCTGTAGTTACGTTTTTAAAATCAACTATATTGGACAATTCCATCTCTCCTTTTAACACTTTACTTCCTAACAACTGGAATCCATATTTCACCAAATACTAAGCCGTTTCGCTGCCCCATCTCAACTGTTGTATTTGGCCCACCAACATAGGCAAAATCTTTTACTTCTGCTAATGCTTGACCAAATGCAATACCAGTAAGCTTATTACTTAGCTCCTCAGCTGTATTGCCTTCCCCTTTAACTACTAGGTATTCTCCCCTCGGAAACTGGATAACCCTAGATTCTTCTTGTATCGTTGCCTCTGTCATGACACCAGCGTAATACATCATCTTGTTATTCACCGCTTCACTCACAGAAAAAATGTAATCATTTGTAGCTAAAGCTTTTAAAGTGTCCAACCTTCCATCTTGTTCGACGGCCAGCCAAAAGTCTACCTTTTCCTTGTTTATGCCCGCAAAGTCTGTATAGTGGCTCTTAAGTTCAGTTCCAATACCTAACACGATAAAGCTATCTTTTTCTTCTATTGTATAATTTTTCATATTTAAAACCTTCCTCACTTTTAAATTAATCAAACGATTTATCTTTTCACTTGATGAGTTTATAATATCTTTAAATCATGTCAAAAAATGATACTGTTTAGGAGACCACCATGAAAAAAGTTGAACGGATTAATACGATCATGCGCTATATTAACAACCGCTCCCACTTTACAATTTCTGAAATCATACGAGAATTTAACATCTCACGATCGACAGCTATTAGAGACATTAGAGAAATTGAAGCCATGGGGATGCCGCTCGTCGCTGAAGTTGGCAGGGATGGAGGATATTTTGTCATGCATAACTCTATCTTGCCCGTTGTTCGCTTTACTGATAATGAGGTCAAAGCTCTTTTTATTGCCTTTATGGCCACAAGAAATCAACAACTTCCCTATCTAAAGAGTCGTCAGTCTTTAGCCGAAAAACTACTAGGACTCATCTCAGAAATCCAGCAGGATGACCTTGTTCTTTTAAATCAAATCTTGCTTTTTGAAGGGACTAACCCTCATAATCCTGACCTACTTGAGCTTTCTGACCTCCCCCATCCTATGTTAGAAAAACTCATCCAAACCCTTCTTTTAGATAGCCATTTATTGATTACAATAAATGAAGAGGAGGAAACCAAGTTTTATCCAATTTATCTACTGCACCTTTATCAAGAAAAAAGCCATTGGATAATTGAAGGCTTTGACATAAAAGAAGAAAAAAAGAAGATGTTTCTCGTTGATCATCTCATTAATGTCGAAACCTATACGCCGAAAAACAGATTAAGTAAGAAAAAAATTTCAGAAAAACTAAGTAAGAGGGACGAAGCAATCAACCTTGTACTTGAACTTGGTCCAAAAGCGATTACCCAGTTCAAAAAATATCATCCTATAAAAATTTCTATTTCCTATACAAATCCTTACCAATCCACAGCCATTCTAAAAACTTTTATCAATGTTAACAATCTCGATGAATTGATAGAAATAACAAATTGGCTACTTTTCCTAGGTAAAGATATCAAAATCAGGGAAGTTCCTGAAGAAGTGTTAGAAGGTTTAAAAGAGAGATTATGTTTATACTGCCCATAAGCAGTGGCCAGTTAAACCCAAAATAATATTGAGTTTGACTAGATGCCAGTTACCTCTATTTAAATACCTAGTAAAAACATTTTATTCGCTACCGCTACTTGAAACGCTCTTCTAAGAATAACGCCAACACAAAAAAAAGACATGAACTAATCTTTGTTCATGTCTTTTTATATTAGAGTTTAACCCTCATAAAACAGCTTGTTTAAAATTCGAATATGGACGTATCTTATCCATAATCTCTTTCATTCTTTTTTCATATCCCACTATTTTAGCACTTGAACTAACAATAGCGAATTAGAATAATGACTTAATACTTGCTAGGACAGTAAGTATACCTACAACAATGACAAACACATTGCTCATTTTCCCTCTGTATTTAGCCAGTACTGGTACTTTACGAATCGCATACATTGGTAATAGACATAAGATCGCAGCAACTAATGGACCGCTAAGAGCATCAATGATTCCAAGAATACTTGGATTTGCATAAGCAACATACCAGCATGTTAATACGACAAAAGTAAGAATCATTGTCTGAACTGTTTTTTCTCCTATATCTTTCCCGCGTTTTTTACCGGACTTCATAATCATGTCACGCATTACCTCATACGCTCCTACATAATGGCCAAGGAAAGACTTTGTAATAGCCACAAAAGCAATGATAGGAGCTGCAATAGTGATTACAGGTGAATTAAGCTCATTAGCAAGATATGATAGGATTGACAAGTTCTGTTCTTTTGCCATCTTAAGATCATCTGGAGTCAAACTTAAAGTACTGCTCCAAACAAAGAACATAACAACAGCGAATGTCATGATATAGCAAACTTTTTGTATTTGAGCACACTTGGCATCAGTAGCTTCTATTCCATACGTAGCTCTCTGTTTCATAACGAATGACGAAATCATAGGAGAATGATTGAACGAGAATACGATGATTGGTAGTATCATCAATATCACTCCAAAATACCCTGTTCCTGTTGAAGCAGTAGACGCACTTGAGAAACTAAGCATTGACGTATTCCACTGTGGAATTAAAGATATTGAGATAAACAGTAAAGAAGCTATGAAAGGATATACTAGCATGCTCATTATCTTTACAGTGATATCTTGACCGAAATTTAGTATAGCGATAAGACCGAGTACTAATACAAGTGATAAAATGGCCCTTGGAGGCTCCGGCATGTGCAATTGATGCACGATAAAACTACTTGCAGTATTTGTAAGTGCAACCGAATACATCAGTACGATCGTATAAATTGAGACGAAATATACTATGTTAAAAATTATACTTGCCTTATTGCCAAAATACTCTCTTATTGTGCCTGTAATCCCCTCATCAGCAGAATTGGAAGCGTATATCATTTTAGCAAGTGCCCTATGTGAGTAATACATAACAGGAAATGCAAGTATCGTAATTAACAGTAATGATAATAAACCACCTGAACCGGCATTAATAGGTAAAAAGAGTACTCCTGCTCCAATTGCTGTTCCAAAAAGGCTCAATGCCCAGGTAGTATCTTGTTTATGCCACTTTTTAGGATCTAGATATTTCTCATTTTTCACTGCAGTGTTTTCAGCTTGAAATTCTATTTTTTTTGCAGTATTCCCATTCATATAATAAATCCCCCTTGTATCCTATTCTTACGTCTCTTTTTAGGCTTAAGAATATAGACCATTCTTAAAAAATGAACCGCTTACTAGATGCGCCATATTGTAAACGATTCCACCTAAAGCTGTCTCTCTTAATGTGCGAGGCATTTATCCTCCAACCCTATACTTACCATTGATGATATTGTTTACACCAGCTAATACGATGTCCGCTGCTGCTAAACTATTTTGAAGAAATTCCCCTTCTGGTCACACACCTTTCTGTAAGTAATCGTTTCAGTCTGTCCAATTTTAAAATGTTTGATATTTTCTTCGTAGGTAATCGGTTACCTCTCGACGCCCTCATTATAACGTTTATATTTGCGAGTCTAATATTTTTTTATTTTTAGAAAGACAGAATAAACAGAATTATGAATAGATAATAAATTACAATTGGTATGTAGCAATTGTGTCTATTTTTTGAAGCTGTATTAGTTAATAGAAAAGTAAACATAATACAGAGTTCCTTTCATTAACACATTGATTATATTAGGAACTCGTTATAAAGATACTTATATTTACCTTTGCTTTCACATCTTATCTTTGACATGAAGCTGTTGTAATAAATAATACACATTGATGTAAAGGAATAAATTTAGAAAACATAAAATTATTCTCATGAATTTTTATTACATATAACGAATTAACATTCATTTTTCAGAAAAGAAGAACTTTTCCAAAGGAGCCTACGCACCTTATATAATGGTTATCATGTTAAGCCTGTTAAAAGAATTACACCATAAGTTTCCATTTACTATATGTAATATTTATTAAGTGTAGTTTTTTCTAAATATGCATAATTACATATTTAGAAAAAGAGAGTATACTTTCGAATTGTGTAATAAAGATATAGCCCACCTACGGAAACAGGTGGGCTTTTCATGTATAAAAATTGCATTTATTATATGGCAATTAGAATTGAGATCAAAATATTACCTCTTCCCTTTTAACTCTCTCAGTCTGCTTTTTCTCAACGTCTGAGCCTACTTACGTACCAACTACATAACCAGTAAGAATACTAACAATTATAGCAATAACTAAGATTAATGTGATTTAAATCCATTTTCCCATATATATATTATTCCAGAAGATTTAGTTGCCATTAACTGGTGGTGTTACCCTAACTGACGTTTAAATGCTTTGCCGGCGAAGAAGTAAGCGATAACCATAATGCCCACACACCAAGCAAGTGCAATCCAAATATCGTTGCCAACAGCCCCTTCATATAAGAGGGCACGAATCGCATTCACGATTGAAGTCACAGGCTGGTTTTCAGCGAACGCACGAACAATTTTTGGCATAGTTTCGGTAGGAACAAAGGCCGAACTAATAAAGGGCAGAAAAATTAGTGGGTACGAGTAGGCTGTCGCCCCTTCCATAGACTTCGCTGTCAACCCAGGAATGATAGCCAACCATGTCAGCGCCAGCGTAAACATCCCGAGTATTCCAGCTACCGCGAGCCAATCCAGAATATTAGCACTGGAACGGAAGCCCATTAAGAGCGCAACAAGAATAACTACCACGATAGTAAGCACATTAGCAACAAGTGATGTTAATACGTGAGCCCATAATACCGACGAACGCTTGATAGGCATAGTAATGAAACGTGCCATCAGCCCGCTCTTTACATCCGTAAACAACCGTACGGAAGTGTAAGCGACACCGGATGCGATAGCCATCAGCAAGATTCCCGGCAATAAATAATTGACGTAGTTATCCGTTCCTGTCTTTATGGCGCCGCCAAATACGTAGACAAACAACAGCATCATCATAATCGGCGTAATCGCTACCGTAATAATTGTATCTGGACTGCGCATGATGTTGCGCATTAAGCGCCCTAATAATACCCCTGTTTTGCTCTTCATTTACATCTCCTCCTTTTTGCCAATGATCGCAAGGAAAATTTCTTCCAATGTCGGCTGCTTTTCGATATACTCCACTTTTGTTGGCGGGAACATCTCTTTAAGTTCTGTAAGAGTACCAGTCTTAATAATTTTTCCGCCATGCAAGATAGCGATACGGTCCGCCAGTTGTTCGGCTTCCTCGAGGTACTGGGTCGTGAGCAAGATGGTTGTGCCGCCGCCGGCAAGTTCCTTGACGGTATCCCACACTTCAATCCGCGCTTCGGGGTCAAGCCCTGTCGTCGGTTCATCGAGAAAAATGACTGCCGGCGTCCCAATCAAGCTCATGGCGATATCAAGCCGGCGCTTCATCCCACCTGAGTACTGGTCTGTCCTCTGGTTGGCTGCATCAGTCAGGCTGAATCTTGCAAGCAAATTATCAGCGACTTGAGCAGGACTAGAAACTCCACGCAAATTGGCAATCATTATCAAGTTTTCTCTCCCCGTGAGCATACCGTCTAAAGCTGCAAACTGCCCTGTCAGACTGATACTTTGACGAACATGATCCGGTTGACGCTGAACGTCAAAACCACAAATACCTACTTCGCCGCCATCTTGCTTCATCAGCGTCGAGAGGATATTGACTATCGTCGTCTTGCCCGCTCCATTTGAGCCCAGCAGTGCGAAAATTTCGCCACGCTGCACTTCAAAATCTACCCCTTTTAACACTTCCTTATCTTTAAAGGATTTTTTTAATCCTTTTACAGAAATCGCTGTATTGGTCATACTTTTTTCCTCCTTAAAAAATGTTTTGTAAAGATAGACTGCCTACACCCTCTATTTAGTATTACTGATAATCTGTATTACTTAGTACTGATTTAAAAATATAACTGAATAGCAATGGCGTCAATTCACATTTGTAACCAGCTAATCAGTCGGTATTACCTGTTGCATTTATTTTTTTCTCAATTGTTTCATGATACTTTCATTCAAATCTTCACGATACTTGGAAACATAAGTTTTAGCATTTGCCACTAGTTCGTCAGCAAAGGATGCCACGTCCTCCCCAGTGATTTCAAGCACTTGTCTGCCTTCCGTCGCACCGGCTTCAAACAAATCGATTAATTCATACTGTATGTGTAGCATATCCATCCCGTTACCAGCTGAGAAATTCCACATGTAGTTTTGAATTTTCTTAAACACAAACTGATAGTCCTCTGGCAGAGCTCCAACCCGTGCCATCATCATTTTGTACTCTTTTTTATCACCAATTAATTTTTTGAACATTTCCAACATATTATTTTTCCTCCTTTTTTATAAAGCAGAACAAGAAACTCCCAAAATATCGGCCGAATATTTAATCTTATGAGGCTAGTTTGACTTCAAGACGTTAATTTTTGATGATACAAAATCCCATTTTCTCCAAAACAATTCAAGCTCCTGACGGCCATCCTCATTTAGTGAATAAAACTTGCGAGGCGGCCCCATGTCTGACGGTTTCTTTTCAATATTCACAAGTTTTTTCTTCTCTAATCGCACAAGGATGGTATAGACCGTTCCTTCCACGACTTCAGTAAACCCAAGCTCATTAAGGTGGCGGGTAATCTCATAGCCATAAGTTTCACGGCGGCTAATGATTTCCAGAACACATCCTTCCAGCGAACCTTTCAGCATTTCAGTTAAATTTTCCATATTCTGATCCTCCTTTACCCCCTATTCTGTCTGACTTATATTCAGTATCACAGAGTACTAAGGCTAATTTTTACTGAATAGCTTTTGAGAAACCTCACTATTCAGTATTACTTATTACAACTACATTGTATGACTAAGTAGATGGAATGTCAACTCGATTTTTAAATTTTTTCTTAAATCCGCTTTTGCCTATTGGATACTGAATATATTTTTAAAACCTACGCTATTTAGTATTACTCATTACCACTACATTGTATGACTATGTAGATGGAATGTCAACTCGATTTTTAAATTTTTTCTTAAATCCGCTATTATCTATTGGATACTGCCTATTTTTTTCTTAAGAAACCTCACCACATACCTATCCAGCTAAGAAAAGGAAATACCCAAAACAAAAATTCCGCATTTTTATTTTGGGCGTTATAATATTCCGAAGTTAATGAATGTAGATAGCTCTCCTTATTAAAAAGACGGATCATTTTTTTTGTTCTTCTACTAATGCACCTGTGCATCTAATACATGAGCTTGCGAATACATACAAACTCTTTATAAAGTCAACTCTACATATAGGACATCCTTTTTGTTACGATAACATCATATTCATATCTTCTGCTGCGGTTGTAATTAGTTTTAAACCGAATGTCTCTTGTAATACATCAAGCACACCAGGTGAAATAAATTCAGGCGCCTTTGGACCAATGCGAATATCTTGAATTCCAAGACTAAATAGCCCAAGTAAAATAGCAACCGCTTTTTGTTCAAACCATGATAAGACAATACTTACTGGCAATTCATTCACTTCACATTGGAAAGCATCTGCTAAAGCGGCCGCTATTTTCACTGTAGAAATTGAATTATTGCATTGTCCTAAATCAATGTAACGCGGAATCTCCGTACCAGGTACAACACCATAACTCACATCATTAAAACGGAATTTCCCGCAAGAAGTTGTTAAAATAACCGTTTCTGGCGGAAGCGACGTTGCTAATTCACGATAATATTCTCCGCCTTTTCCCGGAGCATCACAACCTGCGATGACAAAGAAACGCTTAATCTTTCCTTCTTTTACTGCATTAATAATTTCCGGAGCTAATGATAATACTGTATTATGATGAAACCCTGTTACTAACTGCTCATCCGACTCCATATGTACTTCTGGAAGTTCAAGCGCTTTTTGAATCAATGGTGCAAAATCATCATTTTCAATTTTTTGTACACCCTCTAAACCTGCAATATCATATGAAAAGAATCGATCAGAGTATGATCCTTTAATTGGCATAACACAGTTCGTTGTAGCTAATATGGCACCTGTAAATTTTTCGAAAAGGCGTCGTTGATCATACCATGCCTTACCGATGTTTCCTTTTAAATGTTTATATTTTTTCAGTTGTGGATATCCGTGTGCTGGTAGCATTTCAGAATGCGTATAAATATTAATTTCTTTTCCTTCTGTTTGCTTTAATAACTCTTCTAATGCAAATAAATTATGACCAGTAACTACAATTGCCTTACCTTCTACATGGTTCTGCGTAATTTGAACAGGCTCCGGAACACCAAAGTGATTCGTATGTGCCTCATCTAATAACTCCATTACTCGTAAAGCCGATTTCCCTACTTTCATAGCCATATCAATATGTTCTTGTTCATTAAAGTTAGAATTTGTTAACGTCATATATAGCGCTTCTTGAGTTGTAGCATCTACAAATGCATCTGTATACCCTAGCTGCGCAGCATGCGTACGATAAGCCGCTATTCCTTTTAATCCAAACACAATCGTATCTTGTAAACTTGCAATTGTTTCATTCTTACCACAAACACCCCTCACTTTACATCCGCCTGTTGGCGTTTGTTCACATTGATAACAAAACATATCATCCCACCCTCTCCCAATCATTCATTACAAATTAAGCATAATACCCATTAGGAAAAAAGGATGTGATATCAATCACAATAATATATATAAATTTGTGACAGTTCATATTGTTGACATAATATTTTTACTGACACTAAAAAACATACAGAAAAATGGACACCTTTGTTGATGCCTTCAAATAGCTAGATAATTGATTTAGAGAACTATTAGCAACTAATAAGCATACAACAACACTATTCTTTCTATCATTCAACAGAAAGAATAGCGTTTTTTCATTTTGAAGAACTATCAATTTTTTGATTAAAGATTTTATAGGAAACCTCTTTATTTACAATACATTTACACCATCTTAACATTTTTTACATTATTTATATGATATATTTATATAGAAACTACTTAAGAAATTTCATGTACATTGTTATCTTTATGATCTCTTATTTAATTGATAAGAGGTCATGTTATATTTTTATAACAGGGGTGAATTAGGATGACTGAAACATTAAAGACACTTATAATGCTTGATGTTACTTACGTTGTTATAGCAATTATGACGGTACTGGTATTTGTATACTTGGAATTAAAATCTCAGTAACGTATGCAGGCATAATTGATAGCTTCGCATTTAAATATAGTTAGAAGAAAGCGAGGAGAAAATTGTTTCTCCTCGCTTTTATATTCCCACAGTTTCTTATTTCAACAAATCCAATGTATGTAAAAGTAATCCTCTGTCCCCTACTTCTCCATGACCAGGCACTACTAAGTTCATATTTCCATATCGGTTCAACACATTCTCAATCGATATCGACCATTCATTTACATATGCATCAGCAACATTCCCTAAATCTTTAGCTTCCGCAGATTTCACTAAACAGCCTCCAGCTAAAATGTTGTATTGCGGTAACCATACGACAATATTATCTTCTGTATGCCCTTTCCCTGGATAGAGCGTTTCTACTTTTATATTTCCAAACTTCATATTCGTAATTGTTTGTAAGTCTCCAAGTGGCTCTTCATATCCATTTTTCTTTGCTAGTTCCGCAGTTAATGCTGTACTATGCGCTTTAATGCCTCTTTCTTTCAACGTTTTTATCCCGCCAATTCGATCAGCATGCGCATGTGTAATAATAACATCCGTTACGCGCTTCTTAAATTTCTTTTCTACCATCTCTATTAATTCCTTCGTTAACTTATCATCCCAAGAAGAATCGACAAGCACTAACCCTTTAGAAGTGTTAAGAACTAGACCGTTCGAAGGAACTGCTACTCCATTAAAATAACCTAACTCAGTATGAACCCATACATTTTTGTTTAACTGAGAAATTGAAATAGTTCCTGTCTCATTCTTTATTACTTTTTGCTCTAGCTTTTGTTCCGCTTTCACAGAAGAAATTGTGCTAACAAATTGAATCGTTCCTAGTAAACTAACACATACCCCTACTTTTAATAATGTATTCTTTTTCATTTTCTCCACCCTTTCTTTCAAACTAAATAGTTATTACCTATATTAGACAATTCGTCTCAAATGTTTGTTCCCTCTTTTTTTACATATTTTTCATACCATTAATAAAAAGCGCACAAAATTTTGTGCGCTTTTTAACCTTCCTTTTACCATTCACGTTTTTTATTAATTATCATTTTTTCTTCAAACGCCTTCTCTAAATCAATTTCTAACTTGTTTGCTAAATCACATACATTCCAAATTGCATCAAACATTTCTAAACCAATCTCTCTTTTCGAATCTTGTATTTTATCACGCTTTAATATAACTTCCGCTAATTCACCTAATTCCGCCATCGCATACATCGTACGTTCTTCAATTGTTGTATCTTGAAATCCTTTTTCTTTACTGAAACTCGATACATATTGCTGGAATTCCGAAATATTCATATGTAATCTCCCTTCATCGTAAATATCTCATTTTTAATAAACTTAAAATCAAAAATGTATTTTGTTAAATTATAACATTCATACTATAATTTATTTATAGCCCTTTAACGGAGGTGTTCTCAATGACTCTCTTCGCTTCGCCATCATTATTCATACTAGCCATCATTTCATTTGCACTAGCTTATTTCATCGGAGTAAAACAATACACTTGGCTCTTATCAGGTTTCAATGAACGCCGTGTGTCAGATAAATTTAAGTTATCGAAGATAGTTGGTCTTTATAATTTAACCGCTGGTGTTATCGCCACAATTGGTAGTGTCTTCACTACCCCTAATGCAAAAATCGTATTTCCTATCATTATAATTGGCCACGTTATAATAGCTGCTTATGTAAATACACGTATGGTGCAGTGAAAAAAGATCACCCAAATGGATGATCTTTTTTATAATTTATCAACATATTGCTTCGCTTCTAGTAAGGAAAACCCAAAAGCCTCTCTTACTCTCTTAACTGCCGTAACTGTTTTTCCTTCTTCCATAAGCTGCCGCAACTCTTTATTAATTTCGGGTTCTCTATCTATAATTCCCATTTCTTTCGTAATTAGCTGTAATCTATCTTCCATCCGCTTTAAACGCGCATCCGTTTTCTTTTCGATTTTATTTAATTTTTCAACGATATAAATAAACCCAAAGACCGCTATCGGTATGATCATCCAAAATTCCATGACTATTCCTCCTCACTAGCTTTCATATGTTTTATTTAAGTAACTTATGTAAATTTTACCACAGGAAACATTTAATGTATAATAGTAATATACAACACTGTTGAAAAAGTGAAACTTTAATCAGTGGGAGTTTTACTGCCCGTTAATACGGGATAAAACCTTTTATTTTAGGGGGATACTTTATGAAAAGATTTTTAAATACGTTACTACAATTTGTAGTTCTTTCAATTGCACTACATTTATTATTTGATATCGTTGGTCGGCTTGTTTTCAATGCACCAATTAAAAACAAACAAATCATTATTCCCTTACTAACAACCTCATGGCTTATGTACATGTACAGAGATAAATTTTTTAAAGCATTTACTTCGAATTAACTTAAACTATGAAAACACTTCATCGATAAAAGATGAAGTGTTTTCCTTTTCTCTCTATTTACTACTGTATAATAAATTTAATATTCTATTTTCAAAAGAAAGGAGTCACTATGAACTTAAAAAGTAACAATATATATGAGAAAATGAACCAATATTCTGTTTCAGGGTTAAGCTTTGCCATTATACGTGACGGTAAACTTGATGAAGCTACTGCTTTCGGAACACTTGAATCTGGAACAACTAGAACTGTCACTACGGATTCCATATTCAATTCTTGTTCTATTAGCAAATTCATCACTTCAATGCTTGTACTAACGTTATCAGATCAAGGAATCGTACATTTAGATGAAGACGCAAATGATAGACTCACATCTTGGAACATCCCTACCAATCTATTTACTTCACAGAAAAAAGTCACGCTGCGAAACTTATTAAGTCACCAATCTGGAATTATTGATCCTCCCAATAGTTTTGAACATTATAAGCTAGTGCAAGGAATACCTAAAATCCCTAAGCTCCTTGCTGGTAAAACATTATATTGCCCAGTACCTATAGAAGTAACTTATGCACCAGAAAGCCAATTCCACTACTCTGACGCAAATTTTTGTATTATCGAACAACTACTTGAAGATATTACTGGAAAATCGTTCAACCTTTTACTTGAAGAATTTATTTTTCAGCCACTTCAACTGAAGAATAGTACGGTATTCCCTACTGAAGATATAAATAAATTAGATACATTTGCTTGTGGACATAATAAAGATGGCACCGTTACAAATGAGAAGTATCCATTTTATCCATTCGCAGCAGCTTCAGGCATTTGGACAACACCAACTGACTTATCAACTTTAATTATTGAAATCATTCAGTCCTTACAGGGAAATAGCAAACTGGAACTTTCTCAAAAAACAGTACAAGATATGATTTCTCCTCAAGGATGCACCAAATGGACTGGGTTAGGTGTTTTTCTAGAGTATTCTAATGAAGACTTACAAATTCATTCACTTGGCTGGGGTGTTGGATTTCAATGTATGATGGTATGTAATCCATACCGAGGTAATGGCGCTGTTATTATGACGAACTCGGATTTAGGTGTTCATCAAAAGGATGGGATTATTGGTGAGATTTTAAAAATGTTATCCTTATAATTAACGAAGTAAAACAAAGAAAGAAGCTGATTCTCCCAGCTTCTTTCTTTATATAACATTTTTCACCACAATTTTAATATGTTCTGGTGCGATAATTTCAGTTATACTTTCTTGGAAATCTTCATGCAGCAGTTCTTCAATATGCTCTAACTGCACTTCGACATGTGTGCATTCTAAATTATGTATGTTTAATAGTGCATAATGATCTTTCTTCTTAATTACTAAATATTGATTTTCTTCTGTTATGAGTACAGAACCTAATCGTATTCCTAGTAGACGTTGATCATCAAACTTCACAATTTTTTCCCCTTTCCAACTGCGAATGTAATTACTATACAAAAAACCTAATTTAAGGAAAAGAATCTTATATAGACTATATCATAATTTACTAAAATATAAATATCATATTTTCTTTCAATAGAAATCCCCGTTTTTTTATATATTTCGATACAAAAAACTTTCTCAACAAAAAATTATAATTTTCAGTTTTTTATTTCATGAAAATCTATTATACTAAAGCTAATAAACGTTTGAAATGTTTGACCTCTCCTAATTCATGTACATATGGATGATCAGTAGCTGTTGCTACTGATCTATTTTTTGATTTCAGAAAGCAAATACACCGCATCCTTTCCTACACCACAAATAAGCGCAGAACCCCTTTGAGATTGCCACGGCAGTCCAATATAATACAATCCTCTTACTGGACTCATTCCCTTTGTATGATTAGGAAATCCATTCATACTCACTGCCTTTTCTATTTCAATCCATTTATAATCTTGAACAAAACCAGTTGACCATATAATACTTTGTGCACTATACGTGCCACCATTCTGAAACATAATATTATTTCCTGATGCACTTACCACTTTTCCCTGTAGTTTTATTGCTCCACTACGAATAAGTTCCTTACCTTCAAAACCAAAAATGGGATCCTTTCGCTTCTGAAACCACCTTCCTCTCTTTGTATGTATTTCGGCATACAATAAACCCATTTTTTCTAACCAATTAAAAATGCTTTTTCTAAAAAGATATAACGGTAAAAAGGTTAACGGATGACTTATAGCCATTGTAACTTCATGAGTTTTTGCAAGTTCTACTGCTATTTGCATGCTTGAATTCCCACCACCTACTACAAGTACTTTTCCCTTTGGAATTTGTAATGGTGATTTATATTGTGATGAATGTATTTGAAAAATATGTGATGAAAGATGTTGTGAAAATGAGGGGATGAATGGTTGCTGAAAACCACCTGATGCGATAATAACTTTTTTCGATTGTAAAATTTCTGTAGGAGTGTGTAATTCAAATATTTCTTTCTCTTTTCTTATTTTTAAAACTTGAGTCTGTAATTGTACCGGCAATTGAAAATACCTTGCATATTCTTCTAAATAAATTGCAATTTCATCTTTACATGGAAATCCACTCCCTTCTCCTTTTAATATCATACCTGGTAAACTACTATATTCCCTTGGTGTGAAGAGCTGCAAAGAATCATAGCGGTCTCTCCAAGAATCGCCAATTCGGTTTCCCGCCTCAAGTAATAAGAAACTATATCCTTCCTGCTTCAAGTAGTATCCCATTGTTAATCCAGCTTGACCAGCTCCAACGATAATTATATCTTTCATTCCAATTCCTCCTTCTCATAAACACATGAATACATGTTCATATGTTCATACGTTTCCATAATCATAACATTTTATTTTTTTATAATTCAATATCTATCCGTAGAGTAGAAAACTGAAACAGATTAAATTTTCTTTAGGGATGGCTTTGCCATCCCTTTTCTGTTTCAGCTTCCCCTCATCAAACCGTACGTGAGGTTTTCCCTCATACGGCTTTCCGATGTTCTTCCTTCTTTGGCGTTCAGTTTTGTTCTATCCTCCTACTTTCACGAGTGTATATGTTGTTTTCTTCATCAAGTCCTTGATACGACCATGTTTCTTTCGAACATTTCTTTTCTTATTCCAAAAAAGGTTAAGTCGTTCTAGGACGTACCAGTCTATTTTACAGAGCCACCTCTGTCCAATTGAAGATAAGCTATAATAATTCTTGAATCCTTGCAGAATTCTATTTAAACCTTTCACCATCTCTTCCAATTGTAGATACAGTTTGTTCCTCGGCTCTGTGTATCTTTTAATGCGTTCCCGCATTTTCTTCATGGCTTTCTGGCTCGGAATATGTGCCATCACATGCACTTTCTTCCCGCCTTTCACATGTTTAGGGTATTTTCGGTGGTGAAATCCTAGAAAATCAAATCCCTCGTTTCCATCCCACGTATTCACTAGCTTCGACTTTTCTGTATGGATTGTAAGTTCTAACTTATTCATAATGGATTGTAGTATCCGAATACTCTCTAATGCTTGTTGTTTTGTTTGACATACGATGACAAAGTCATCCGCATATCGAATTAGTTCCCCCAAATGTTTACACTTCTTTTCCCAAATGGTATCCATATAGTTTAAATATATATTAGAAAGTAATGGAGATATCACGCCACCTTGTGGTGTACCTAATGTCGTTTCATGAAATTGCGCATGTTCCATGATTCCCGCTTTCAACCATTTTCTAATGAGTTTTAACACTCTTCGGTCACTGATTCTTCTTTCTACAAGCCTCATTAATTTGTCATGATTAATATTGTCAAAGTATCCTTGTATGTCTACATCTACAATCCAATGAGATGTTTTACTCGCTTTCCGTATCTTCGATATCGCTTGATGTGCGTTTCGTTTCGGGCGAAATCCATACGAACAGTCTTGAAAATCGGCTTCGAAGATAGGTTCTATCACCAATTTCGTTGCCATTTGTACAACCCTATCCTTGATCGTGGGAATTCCAAGCGGTCTTTGTTTTCCATCACCTTTTGGAATATACATTCTTCTTACAGCTTGTGGATGGTAGGATTTACTTTTCAATTCTATATATAATTCATTGAGAAAGTTTCGTTCTCCATATTGATACACGATTTCTTCAATCGTCTGTCCATCAATTCCACCGCTCCCTTGATTCCATTTTACCCTTCTCCATGCTTCAGCCAATATGTCAGGACGATATATTTTGTCATACAACGCGTGAAACCTACGACTTGAACTTTCTTTGGCACAAAGATATAAAGTCTTCCAAAGTTCTTGAGCTTTTACATCAGTGTAGTTAGCTAGTTTTCCAGCATTCACTCACTCTTACCTCCTTCCAACTTATGAACAAAGTAGAGGTCCTTCCCTACATAACGTTGTGTTGTCGTTATGATATTCAGTACTATGACCTCCTCCGACTCCCTCTTTACAGTCCACCATTTCGTATATGCTTATAGGTTTCCTCTCTCCTTTCTGAAAGAAAGGGCAAAGGAGGGTCTCCCCAGTTCCAGACACTACTTTCTCAACATACCGCCCTCCGTACCCCGAGGGATTCTTCGATGTCGTATTTCCAAGTTCTTCACATCTTCCATGGTCTTCGCCCATATTCACCAGGCTCGACTTCCCTTTGTCCTATTGCTAGGTTGCTTTTAACGAGGCGGCAAGGTTCACTTTATGTTACGGTCTGTTGATTCGCTCGCACTTCTAGTAGAAGTTACTTTGTCACAGGGCTTCAACCTTAGGATTTCTCCACCAGCTGCCTGTCAGCTACTAGGCGACTTGGCGCTGGACTTTCACCAGCAAGCAGTGCCCAGCTTAGCTGGGCACGCAAAATAAAAAAGAGCAGTTCACTATAAAGTAAACTCCCCTTAATATGTATCATCTCGTTACTCATTAATATTTCAATTGTCCCCAAAGGATCTAACGGCCCATACACACTATCACCTAAATTTATTATCATTTCGAATATCTTTTAATACCGCCTTTAAAGCGTGACTATTCCCATTAATATCTGAAATCATCGCTATTTTTCTCTTCATTGTAACCCCTACTTTGATAAATTATTTATAACACCTCAATTTTTAAACCCTTTCCTCATAAAATGTAATTCTATTTGAGAACGGATCAATCACAGTTAATTCAATTGTATCCCAAGGTGTTCTCTCTATATCAGGTTTCGAATACGCATAATCTTTACTTGATAAAACAGCATAATAACTTTTTAAATCCTCTATTTTCACACGAATTGCACCGCCTGGTGAAGCATCCCCATGATGTTCAGATAGATGTATTACAGTATCATTTAACGAAATTTGCATATATAATGGCATATTTTCCTCATACCGATGTTCCCAATCCAGTTTAAACCCTAAAAAATTCAAGTAAAATAACTGAGCCTTTTCAATATCAAAAATTCTAAATATAGGTGTAATCATTTATAATACCCTCCTATTTATAAACATCCGCCGCCAATTCCCGCAAAACATCTACATTCATCACTTCAAAGCAACCATTATTTTTCTTTATAATTTCTTTATCACAAAAAACATTTAATGTACGTAATAAATGCCGATAACTCGTCCCTAACAATTCAGCTATTTCCGTTAAATTCCCACTAAACACAATTCTATTTCCGTGCTGAACCGCCCGTTCCCCTGCTGCTAACATGTAACTCGCAAGTCGATTTTCAAGTGGATACAGTAAATTAATTGTACTATTTTTTGAAAGTCGATTTAATTTATGGGCTAAAGAACCGCAAATACATCTTAAAAATTTCGCATCATGAAATAATTGGTTTCTCACTTTCCCTAAAGGCAGGCCAACACAATATGAGTCTGCCATAACTTGTACGTTTGAGGTGATTCTTTGAGAGTGAATTAACTCTACATCTCCTAGCAACTGCAAACTGTCATAAAAACATAATAATACAGATTTCCCGTTACTTAATGTGTTAAACGCTTTCGCTTTTCCTTCAACAAAGAAATATAAATAATCTATCTCTTCGTTTTCTCTGCAAATGAACTCATTCTTTTTAAAAAATATAAGTTCCATATATGGTTTCATATCACTACTAAAAAATGAATCAATATTATTTTGTTTCATATACTCTGCTAATTTATTAGAATTACATACTTTCTTCATAGTCCCCCACCTTTACAACTCATCCCAATTGTAAACAAAATTTTCTTCTTTCACTATGACATATGTCATAGTAATACACAATTTCAGCATGATACAGTCATTACAAATATGAAATATAAAAAGGGGATATTACATTGTATAACTTTCTTTCTGTCTTTATTGGTGTCCTTATTGCCATTATGCTCCCATTGAATGGGATTTTATCTGAAATAATCGGTAATTATACAGCGAGTGTTGTCATTCATCTTGTCGGTTTAATAGCAGTTATTTTCGTTTTAATCCTTAACAAAAATAAAATCCATTTTGATAAAGGTATTCCACTTTTTTTATATAGCGCTGGGGCAATTGGAGTATTCACTGTTCTTTTTAATAATATAAGTTTCTCTGCTCTTGGTGCCTCTATTACGATTGCATTAAGCTTACTTGGTCAATCCATCGCTTCCATAGTTATTGATCACTTTGGTTTATTAGGAATGAAAGTTTCGAAGTTTGATAAGAAAAAATTAATTGGATTATTATTCATCTCTTCTGGAATTATAGTCATGACAATTTATTAATGGAGGCAAGAAAATGTTATATATTTGTATCGCTATTTTAGTCGGTGTTTCTATCGTTGTTGCTAGAATTATTAACGCGAATTTAGCAAAGGAAATTGGAAATTGGGAAGGCACATTTTTCAATTATATTACTGGATTATTTTTCTCCATGTTATTTTTAATTTTCAGTTCAGATTCGTTGTATATTTCTAGTCATACGTTACAATCCATACCTATCGCTGTATACTTAGGCGGATTAGTAGGCGTTATCGTCATCTCATTATCAAACTATATTACTCCTAAAATATCAGCATTTTATTTAACATTACTCATCTTTATCGGACAATTGTTTACGGGGACTATCATCGATTTCTTCCTGTCACACGAACTATCAACCGGAAAAATTATCGGTGGAATTCTCGTATTAATAGGGCTCACTTACAATTTACTCGTTGATCGCCCTATAAAAACCGTGAAGCATAACCACGTTCAACTATAATACTTTACGCTTACCTATCATATATTAATAGAAAAGCTCTTCACATGAAGCCATAGAGAGGAGAATACCCTATTAAGAAAATCATTTTATTGATAGGTAGCGCATTGATTGTTTTTGGAACCGTATGGTTTTTAAACTCTGGAAAATCTATTCAAGATCTCTATACAGCAAGTAAACCAAAGAAGAAAGCTACTATTATTTCAACTCAAAGAGACCCAAATGCACCTCCTGTTTTTTTAGGAAAGCAGGAAATAAAAGATATACATGTAGAGTCGCTTAAGACAAAAAAATCTATCTTCCTTACAAAAACAGATGAATTAAAAACATTCATTAACAGTATGGATACAGCAAAAAAAGGCGATTTAACGCTGGATGAAGAAGGTTCAGATTTAGTAGATTGTAACATGTGGATTACTTTCCAAGATGGGACTTATAAACAATATTTACTTTGGATAGTAGATAACAACAGTAGTGAAATTATGATTGCCCATCAAAACGGTCCTGATGACATAGATCTTACTTATTATCAATTAAATGAAGGTAATTCGAAAAAGGTATATAACTTATTTAAAAAGGTTATTTAATGGAAAAAGTCATGAGCTAATAGGCCCATGACTTTTTCCATTTATATATATTCAGGGAACACTTTACAGCTCTTTTCCTGTTCTATATCATGTCCAAAGAAAACAATCGGGTTCTCTTTCATCACAATTTCTTTTAAACGTTTAATTGAAGATAAAGCTAATTCCGAATCAAATCCAGCGAACGGCACTTCATCTTCAAAATTTTCTTTCGTATAAGATGCATCGATCGTTAATAACACAGGACCGGATTTTTCTGTCTCAATTAATAGTGACTGATGCCCCGGAGTATGTCCTGGTGTATACAATAATTGAACTCCTGGTACAACTTCATAATCCCCTTCAATGATCTTGTATTTCAAATTCGGCAATATACATTCTTTCATATATTCTTCACTATGTTGTGCCGCCTCATATTCAGCACGCTGCACAATAATCGGTGTATTTGTAAAAGCACCATTTCCTCCTGCATGATCAAAATGTAAGTGAGAACTAATAATATACAGAAGGTCTTCTGGCTCATACCCTGCACGCTTTAAAATATTTACGATTCTATCTTCTTCAGTCATTTTCGGTAAAATCTGCCCCTCAACAAATGTACCGTCAAATAAATTTTCATTATTAACCGCACTTTCTGGCATACCTGTATCTACTATAATTGGCCCTTCTGCTGTCTCCAATAAATAACACCATACTGGTAAGTTTAATAAATTCCCCGGTGTGAGCGTACTATTAACAGAAGAATGATCTAACATACAACGACCAGCTGGTACGAAATAAAGCTTCTTTACCGTCATTATGTATCCACCTTTACATTTAGTTTTGAATAAAACAATACAGTAAAGAATTCCTCTTGTTAGAAATAAACTCCTTCTCACTTTTCATTGTTTCAGCTATTATTTTTGAGTCATTCACAAATTCTCCTTACATCGTTAATTACTATTCGTTATCCCCCTAAGAATCGAGAGTAATAAAACAACTGTTTGTATTCTGAAATAAAGTTCAAAGTAAGAAAGCACTTTAAGCAATACGGAAACAAACGCTAGTATACAAATGGTAAGGATACACACTTAAACAAATGTTAAATATGAAATAACCGACTACCTACATGTTGAGAAAAGGAGTCGGTTATTTTTTTATTTATTATTGCTCTTTATGTGCGGCGAGCTGAGATTATAAAAGGTAATATGCTATTGTTTTTTCACTGTAATATTTCCGTTATGTGTGTTTAATTTAATTACATTTTCTCCTTTTCCAATAACCGTATTCCCATTATATTTATCAAGAATATTCGCTCTTCCATTGTCAACAGAAACATTAAATTGAACATTAGTTGGTTCTTTTTCAGTTTCAATATTAATTTTTCCATTGTGAGTCGTAAAATTGAGATTTCGATCCAGTTCATTCGTTTTCAGAGTAAGACTTCCATTTTTAGTTTGCCCCTCTATTTCACCTTCAACATGGTCTAGCATTATTCGTCCGTTGTTCGATTTCACATGAATATTTTGTGCCGATATATCTTTGAAATCCATAATTCCATTGTTTGTTTCTGCGATAATTTTTGGCGAATTGATTTCTCTTAATTCCACACGTCCATTGCTTGTATTGATATTAAAATGTGTTGCGTTTAGTTTTTTAGCAGCAACGTAGCCATTATTATTGGAAACTTTTAATGAATCATATTGTTTTTCGGGTAGATACACATTTAATGTTAATGGCGCCAATACTTCAGAAATATTAAAGTTGAACCAGCTCTGTTGTTTTTCTTTGTAAGAAATGAGAAGCGTTGAATCTTTCTCATCCACAGCTAATGTTCTTTTTACGTTAGGATTAACTTCGCCATCTAATTTTACTTTCATGTTACTATCTGTTGTAGGATTGATGTTAACACGAACGTTATTCGTATCGATAATGACGCTTGACACATTATTATTAATGACCTTTTCTTCTGAAATTGGTACTGCAGCAATTGAACGATAAGTGAATAAACTTCCGATAATACCAATCATAAAAATAATACCTGCAATGATTGAAAGACTCTTTTTATTTATCATGCTTCAAACCACCTTTTACTAGTGCTATATTGAACTTTAAATAACGAACAAATCCATTATTTGCTAGCTTCGTTAAAAATAACATAGCAATTACAATGAAATATCCAAGTCCACAAAGTGCTAAAGAAACGAAAAGATTAAATAGCAAGAATGTATTTGGATGTATAATAGTATCAACTAGAACAAGTAATGGTGAACCTAAAAATGAGATTCCTAGAACCCAGCCTGAAAAAATCAATGCCGCTAATGTAATTGCAGGTCCAAGCACGATTAACAAATTGAAAAAACCTAATCCAATTACTGCCCAAATTGCCCGAAAAACATTTCCTGTTGTTGCACTTGCTGTTACTTTCTCAATATGATAATCTGCTAATAACTCTTTGGCGATTTGAGCTGGAGAACCTAATGAAGCTACAATTTCTTCTTCACTTTTCCCTTCCTCTAATCCGAAAGTAAAATGTTCTTCATAATCTTTTAAAATATCTGTACGCTCTTTTTCAGATAATCTTTTTAGAGATGCATTTAATTGTTGTAAAAATTTATTTTTCGTCATTACGTACACCTTCTTTTATTAATTGATTGACACCTTGTGAAAACTCATTCCATTCCTCTAAAAGTTGATACAAATACGTTCTACCTTTATCCGTCAGTGTATAATACTTCCTTGAAGGCCCTTCTGAAGACTCCTGTAAATACGTTGTAAAATATTCTTCTTTAGTTAATCTACGAAGTAAAGGATAAACAGACCCTTCTGATATTTCAATTTGATTGGAAATACTTCGAACTAATTCATACCCATAACGGTCTTGCTTATCAAGTAAGACAAGAACACAAAGTTCTAAAACTCCTTTTTTAAATTGTACATTCAATATTCATTCACCCTATTCTAATTGACATCTACTACTATTTATTATTCAGTACTGTTTTATAATAAGTAACTACAAGTATAATATAACACTTGGTATTGTTCATTGCAAGGTACACTGGAAAAATAAGTATACCTTTCATCCGACGCTTATAAAATCAAAACGATGCCTCCTCTCCAGTTACAAAGTTCTAAATGAGACTGAAACAGGCCTTTAACAAAATGGAAAGGACTCAACTTTTTTACATAATGACACTTTACCTACTATAATAAAAGAGAAAAACTCTTACTTTAATGGAGGGAATAAAAATGAAAGCAATTGGTTTACATGAATACTTACCTATTGAAGAAGAAAACAGTTTAATTGATATTGAAGTTGAAAGACCTGTTGCCACAGGAAGAGATATACTTGTTAAAATTAACGCTATTTCCGTTAATCCAGTTGATACAAAAGTTCGATCTCCGAAAGATAAAAAAGAAGATATAGCAAAAATACTTGGCTGGGATGCTAGTGGTATTGTCGTACAAACTGGCGATGGTTGTACGTTATTTAAAGAAGGCGATGAAGTGTTTTACGCTGGAAGCATTACAAGGCAAGGTACATACAGTGAATACCATTTAGTTGATGAAAGAATTGTTGGTAAAAAACCAAAGACGTTAAGTGATGCTGAATCTGCAGCACTTCCTTTAACAGCCATTACCGCATGGGAAGGTTTGTTTGAACGTTTAGGGATTGATTATAATAAGAAAGATGAAAATTCATTTAAAAACATTTTAATTATCGGCGGAGCTGGTGGTGTTGGCTCGATTGCTATTCAGTTAGCTAAATGGGCTGGACTAAACGTAATCGCAACCGCATCCCGCAACGAAACTATACACTGGGTGGAAAAATTCGGTGCCGATTATATAGTTAATCATCACCAACCTTTAAAAGATCAAATATTAGAATTTGGGCTAAAAGATGTAGATTATATCTTCTGCTTAAACAATACTGATCAGCATTGGCATTCGATGGGTGACATAATTAAACCACAAGGAAAAATTTGCTCTATCGTAGAAAATGAGCACCCTCTTGAGATGGGAATTTTAAAAAATAAAAGTGCCACATTCGTTTGGGAGTTTATGTTTACAAAAGCGATGTATGAAACTGGTGATATGAGTACTCAGCACGAACTATTAAATAAAGTAAGCGAGCTATTAGATGAAGGTATCCTTCAAACTACTTTAAATGATACGTTAACACCAATTAATGCAGAAAATCTTAAAAAGGCACATGCATTGCTTGAGAGTGGACGTACAATTGGGAAGATTGTATTAGAGAAATTTTAATAACAAAAAGTCCGATTTCTAAATAAGAAATCGGACTTTTTTATTACCTTTATTTACTTGAAATCTCTTGATCATTTTGAACGTCTAACGGAGCTCGCTTCCCTATTCCGAAAGCATAGAAACTAATTGTTACGATAGCTAAGAAAACAATACCTACAATTAGTGAAATACGTGTATCATCGTTAAACCACATTCCGATTAATACCATAATTAAAAAGGCAATTGTTAAATAGTTTGTAACAGGAGCAAATGGCATTTTGAACGGATGATCTTTCATCTCTGCTCCCTTTTCTTTTCTAAAACGAATTTGACTAATTAAAATAACAAACCATGGTACCATACCAGGAAGTACACTCGCACTATATACATATACGAATAAGTTTTTCGGTGCAATATAACTTAAAACAACACCAACCGCTAAACCGATAATTACACCAACTGTACCGAATAAAGGTACACCGTTATTAGAGATCTTCGTAAAGTATTTCGGTGCTTGTCCATTTACACCTAGTGTATAAAGCATACGTCCAGCACTATAAATACCACTATTACAACCAGACATTGCGGCTGTAATAACAACGAAGTTAATAAGTCCCGCAGCTGCCGTAATACCAACTTTCGCAAAAGTTGCTACGAACGGACTACCAATTGAACTTAATTGATCCCAAGGATAAACAGTTACAATAACGAAAATAGCACCAATATAGAAAATTAAAATACGCCAAATTGTACTTTGAATTGCTCTAGTAAGTGTCTTCTTCGGATTTTTCGCTTCACCAGCAGTAATCCCAATTAATTCCACACCTTGATACGCTCCAACTACAAGTGATAATGCAAAGAAGAATCCTGAAAAACCACCTGTAAAGAAACCGCCATTTACCCAGAGGTTAGATATGCCAATCGCTTCTCCGCCGTTACCAATTCCAAAGAAAATAAGTCCAAATCCTGCAATAATCATTAATAGAATCGTAACGATTTTAATCATCGCAAACCAAAATTCAAATTCACCAAATGACTTAACCGAAATTAAGTTAGCCGCACCAAGAATAACCATCGCGATAATACCAGGTATCCAAGCCGGTAAATCCGGGAACCAATATTTCATATACGCTCCAACTGCGATAATCTCTGACATCCCAACAATAACCCACTGGAACCAGTTACTCCACGCTGTCATATAACCAGCTAACGGATGAATATATTTGTGACCAAATGTCGCAAATGAACCTGTGCTTGGCTCCATATACAACATTTCTCCCATGGCACGCATAATGAAGAAGATGAAAACACCTGCGATTGCATATGCAAGCATTACTGACGGACCTGTCCATTTAATCGTGCTGGCTGACCCCATAAACAAACCAACACCAATTGTTCCGCCTAAAGCAATCATTTGAATATGACGTGCTTCTAAACCTCGTTTCAATTCTTTGTTTGCCACTTCATTTCCCCCTCTTAGATGATTCATAGCCGCATTTAAAGTAAGATGGTGTACCCTAATTCCTGTTTGGCCCTGAAAATGATGAAACAAACGTCATTTTAGACTAACTTTAAAGCTATCCTAAAATCTCATTTTGCCTCTTATAAAATTTCCAAAACCCCTCATCTTCCTATTTTCTATAAAATTTAAAATTGCTCACTTCATATTAATTCATTTATCTGAAAAGTTCAATTATTTTTTCGGTAAATCATTATATATTAGTTTGATTAATTTTTAACTAAATTAACAGTAAAATACATCTATTCAATATGATTCCGGTATAAATATTATTACAATATAAATAACCGAGGAGATCCTATCTACCTCGGTTTCATATATCATATACCTCAATATTTATAGTTGATAACGTACTTTAAAAGAATTTCATTTCCATTTCTACTACCATTTTAAAAATATATTTTCATGCTTTCTAAACGCTCTATTAACATCTCACCTGGAAATATAATATATCAGTAAAATTACATATCATATACATCCTTCGCACGGATTTCCTTATCAAAGCGAACGAATTTACTCTTTACTTCCATTCCAGCTGCTTCATATACGCGAGGTGCACCTGTAATATTCTCGGAGTCTACATTTAATTGCACTTTTGAAATCCCTTCTTCGTAAAGTAGGCCAAATGCATGATGTAATAGCGCTAATGCCAAGCCTTGTTTCCGATTAGAACACCTTACACCTAGGTGAGTAATTTCAGCTTTATTATCAGTACCTTTTTTACTAAAGATAAAACCCACTACTTCATCTTCAACCATTGCTAGTGACCATAATGTAGGATGAAATCCCTCTCTTTCAGTACGCTGCAAAAACTCTTCTAAAGTTGAAGGTTGCGAATTCCAGTGGTCTGCAAAGGCTTCATTAAAAGCTTTATGTAACCTCTCATCATCCAAATCCTGTATGTAATGGCGCACCGTAACACCATTTGGCCATATTGGTGATGAAACATTTCCATGCAATTCAATCCCCATCCCCCACCAAATACGAGTTGGAATAAAACCAGCTTCTCCTAACACTTTTTCCTCATAGAAATTATTTGCTTGTGTTACAATCGTGCAATTCAAACAAGACGAATTACTAACAAGCTCCGTAGCACGCTCTTCAAGTTTTGACCAGATTACATGTTCAATTTCTTGATTCAAATAATCAGGGTTTACAAATACAGCAGATGGAAACTGCCCTTCATTCCCTGTCAAAATTCCATAAGCGATTATTTCATCTTCATTCATAACAACATAAGAACTTTTACTAATATCAATACCTTTCCATGAGTTAGTAATGTCCTCTACCGTTGTATCAATTTCACCGTACATAGCTTGATCATAAATTGTACATAGTTTTAAAATTTGTTGTAAATATTCTTGTGTAGTTACTTTAACATTTAGACCGTTCATATTGTACTTACCTCCTTTTTTGAGTTAGTTAAATTTTATCATTATCCGAACAATCAGTTAACAAATAATACAAAAGAGTCTCATTTTCCAATGAGACTCTTTTCCTATTACATAATTAAACTGCTTTTTCAACTTTCTTACTAAAAATAAACACCCTAGTAAACACTGACATGATAACTACTATAGCCAGAAAATAAAGCGGCATCACCATTAACGAGCCCGTATGAAGCTGACTCATTCCCCAAATTGTCATCGTTACAATTACATAGTAGCCTAAGCTAAACAATGCACCTGCTGTACCAATGACATCTTGAAAATTTACTAATGCTAAGCTAAGACAATTCGGTAACGCTACCCCCATTCCTAATAGCAATATAAACATCGCTACTAAAAATCCAATCATATATATTACGTTTGGATTTGATCCAACAAACGTAATAACAGATAAAATGACTGCTCCCACTGTCATTACAATACAACCTATATATATGATTTTCTCCGGTTTATAAATAGGCAGTAACCGCTTTGAAACTTTCGCTCCAATAATAGAAGCGGAAGCAACAACAATTCCTAGAAATCCGTACATACTAGGCGATAACTGAAAGTATTCAATAAAGATAAACGGCGCTTCTGCATAGTAGCTAAATAAAACACCATTTGCTCCTCCAATTAATAATCCATACGTTACTACTTTCGGATTTGTAATCAACCGTTTTAATACAGAAAATACATTTATTTTACCCGTTATTGCGTCCGTTTTTGTTTCCGGAAGCGAAACAAACGTATATAACAAAATCCCAACACTCATAACAACTAAACTTAAAAATACTATTTTAAATCCAAACATTTGATCAAGAAAGCCCCCAATTAGTGGACCTATCGCTGGTGTAAAAGCAATGACTGCCGAAATTTGAGCAAACATAACATGACGTTTATGCCCCTCTACACTTTCACGAAGAATCGTTTGTGTCACAACTGAACCAGCACTTGCTCCAAATGCTTGAATAAAACGACTAAACAATAAAAATTCAATAGAATTTGCAATATAGCATAAGAAACTTCCAGCGCCATATACTACAATTCCAAATAACATTGCTGGGCGACGACCAATTATATCTGATAACCATCCAATAAAAAATACACCTAAAGCAAATCCAGCAAAATAAACACTAAGCGTTAACTGTACCTCATTATTACTTACGTGCAACGCCTTTGAAATATCCGGTAAAGACGGTGTGTAAATCGTTTCACTAATTTGCGGAAATGCCACAAGAATAATCATTAACCAAAGTGATGGTACTGAGACTTTTTTCATTTTTAATACCCTCCTATAACTTTGAAAATCTCAGAAATGAATAGACTTTCCTTAGCTACGGAACAGGAGGGGCCATTATAGAAATTCGATCATAAAACAACAAAGAAAACACCTCAATTACGCATGTTAATACATATAGGAGGGTAATATTAACATTGATTTTAATATATGCTTTTTCAATTATATTACATATTACATTTCTTTTTCTAGTGTTGAGCCTTGGAGGATTTGTTAGAAGGATAACTTGATACCATCACCTTTTTATGGAATAATTAGGAATGGTTTGAATTAATGGATTTAATTATCAAACGATAGACTAGCATTTTTTAATGTCGCAAAGCTTACAAACAGGAGGACTTTTGTAATGATTGAAATTTTAAGGACCATAGTAAACTTCCTAATTTCTCTATTCTCAGGAGAATTAACAATTGTATATTATGTGTGGATTATTACCCTATTCCTAATTCAAATAATCCAATCTACTCTAAACTATAAACTATTTAACAAGAAAGATAATTTCAGCACTTATATATCAGAAGGATTACTTGCTTTTATTATTTTATTGTTTGGAGGTATGTTAGTATCTAAGTTACTTGCTTACATAATAGACGACTCTACTATTAGTATGACAAATTTAACACATTATTTTATTTCTCTTATTATATTAACTATATTTGTCGTCATAAGCTGTCTTAAAGATTTTATAGAAACATATATCAAAAATAAAAATGTGTCTCTTTTTAGCTTTTTAGTAGTTTCCTTAATAACAAGTATACTTTCATTCAAGTTTTTATCACCTTTAATCGAAGGTTCTTTTTCTCTTTCTAAATCTTTTATAACCACTTTAATCATTCTTGTAACTATATCAATTCCTCTATTAATTTCCTTAGAGGAAAAATATGCAGATAAAAAAGAAACGGAAAATTTATAGCTTCTCATTTACATAAAAGAAAGGGGACGCTCCCCTCTTTCTTTTATATCGTCCTATTTCACAAGATTAAATCATCCCTTTTAATATCAACCCCAAAACTGACATTACTATTGCACTTATAATAATTCGCAAAATCCAAGTTATGTTTGTACTTATTTTTTCCAATTGCTTATTGATTGTTGCTATGTCTTTCTCATTAATAGTGGTACGCGTTTCTAAATTACGAATGTCTCTCATAATTTCTTTTTGCTCCGCCTTGAGACTGTCAATTTTAGCGTAAACATCTTCCATATATTCACACCATCTGTTCATCTCAATAGAAAAAACTATATATATATTATGAGACAACCCTCTTACCTGTGAATACATTCCGTATATCCGCACACCAAATTATTTGTACAATCTAATTGAATTACTTACACGTTTCCATTCTCCTATATATAAGTCTTCGTTTAGATAATATGTGCTATAAAAAGAAATCTCATTATTCCACTTTAATAATGTATTCTAAGTACTCTTTATATGCCGTTTCATAAAGACCTGTAGCATATTTAAAGCCTTTTTTATTTTTTAACAACAAACAAGATGCAATCCAACATGCGGTAGCACCTACGATAATTACTATTATTTAAATCACCATTCTCACATTTAAAACTCAATATAGTCAGTATTCTCTTCTTAAAAATCAGCTTTTTTAGCTACTTAATGTATACTAATATTAATATGAACTAGCTGTATTGATAAACTCTCTAGTACAAGAAATATACTAGCTGAAGCAGATCTATATCCGATATTTTTCCCATGAACATTAATGCTGATTGCCACTAAATGTGTTTGAATAGCATTGTTTTCAAAAATTTCATCCTCAACTTTTACAATATCAGCTTTACTATCCACTTCCTTAAAGGTTTTCAATAATTTTGTTTCTAATAGACTAAAATCAAAATTTTCATCTTTTATTACAGCAAATTTAATCTTCATATCGATTTCCCCATTTTTAACAAACTAAAATCATTTAATCAATATAAATATATATCAATCTATTAAGTAATTCAAAATATACGCTTCTTATACACTATTACTAAATATCATTTCTAAAAGGATTAAGTGCAAAAAAGAAAGAAAGAAAGTAAATAAAGAAAAAATTAGTACTCTCACAATTAAGTAAACTCTAATTTTTTCTTCTATCTACTTATTATTTAAGGTTAATAGTGATATAACCAGACTAAAAAATTTGACTTAAATTCATTGATGAATGGAGAGGTTTATATGAAATTAAAAGACAAAGTAGCAATCATAACTGGTGGTGCAAGTGGAATTGGTGAATCCACTGTTCGCCTTTTTATTGAAGAAGGTGCAAAAGTAGTTATTGCTGACTTTTCTGAACGTGGAAAAGGCCTATCAGATGAATTGAATGCACATGGATATAATACATTATTTATTAAAACTGATGTAACAAAAGAAGCAGATATTAAACAGCTAATCCATGAGACAGTAAGTAAATACGGTAAATTAGATATTATGTATGCCAATGCCGGCGTTGCTGATGATGCACCGGCAAACGAACTGTCCTATGAAAAATGGAAAAGAACCATTGATATTAACTTGTCTGGGGTATTCCTTTCTGATAAATATTCGATTGAACAATTTCTTAAACAAGGTACAGGCGGTGTCATCGTTAACGCTGGTTCGATTCATAGTTTTGTTTCATTACCTACCCCAACAGCATACTCCTCTGCAAAAGGTGGTGTGAAACTATTAACTCAAAATTTATGTACTGCCTACGCTAAATATGGAATACGTATTAATGCGGTGTGCCCTGGCTATATTGACACCCCTTTACTTGGTAGTGTTAATCCTCAACAGAAAGAATATTTAGCTTCACTTCATCCACAAGGCAGACTTGGAACACCAAAAGAAATAGCCAAAGCTGTCTTATTTTTAGCAAGTGATGATGCTAGCTTTGTTAATGGTACAACACTTCTTGTTGATGGAGGCTATACTGCACGCTAATTTTAAAATTTGAAGTACGGCTCTAAGAAATATATAGTCTTTAATACAAAAAGCGCCATCACAAGTGACGGCGCTTTTTGTATGTAAGAGCTACTAGAAGGTACCCTTCTAGCCTACTCCCATTTATAAGTCCAAAACTGTTCAAGTTGCAGCCATTTTAATGTTGCTGCGTCTTTGTTTTTTATTTTTGCATGCGTTTCTTCTAGCATCGCTTCCGTTTGTGAACGATGCGCGCCTAGTGCAGCTAATTTATGTTCAAATACTTCACTAATATTATTTACAACATCCGGTTCACCGAGTACTGCTTCGCGATTTCTCGTAATCGCAACCGCATGAATGGCTGGACGTTCTTCTTTAGGCATACGTGATACAGCGCGAACTACAGCGCGACCAAATGCATCATGATCCGGATGTACGCCGTGTTCTGGATAAAATGTAATAATTCGAGATGGATTTACTTCTTGAATAATCGCTTCGATTTTATCGGCAACAAAATCAACATCTTCAAATTCTAACGTTTTATCATGGAAACCGAGCATTCTTAAATCTTGAATCCCCATCGCTTCACATGCATCTTTTAATTCTTTTTCACGTATATTTGGAATCGTTTCACGGTTAGCGAATACGTTTTTCCCCATGTTACGTCCCATTTGTCCAAGAGTACCACATGCGTACGTTACAGGTACTCCTTGATCTGTTAATAAGCGAATTGTTCCTCCCGCAGCAAATGCTTCATCATCTGGATGCGGAAATACAACAAGTACATGTCTCTCCATAAGTTTCCCTCCTTCTTACTTAAATGGCGTTAAGCTTAGCTCAAGCGCTACCGCTAAGCGGCCTTGGTTATCATGCCCTGCTAGTAATAAACGCTCTTTATCGTCTACTTCCCAGTGCGTAATGCCTTCTGCATATACCCAGCCATGATCCATTTTCAAACCAACTCGGTATGGGTTTGTTCCAGTTATTTTCCCACGCTCAAAGCGAATAATTGCATTTCGAATGAATGCTCCTACTGTCATCATCTTTTCATTAAAGTGTGACGCATACGCTCCATTCGTCGTTTCTAAATGAATATATACATCTTTATTTACAAAACGTTCAATTTCATTTTGAATAAGAGAACTATCTTTTACTATTTCCATCGGAATTCACCTCTTTAAACCATTTTACGCAAAAATAATGTAAATTGCTATCTCTATATTAGAGGACAACGCCCACTTTTCCTAATAATTTGCACTGTGTTTTTTATATTTTTTATCCCGCATTAACGGATAGTAAGATTCCCACCCCAAAATCCAGCGAACACACGTCAGCTAGGTGGGAAATCAACTATCCGTAAATGCCCGATTGGTGAGGGCTAATAATCAGTGGGGGATGAACAAAAACCCCCACTGATTAAAGTTTCACTTTATATGATATGTAAAAATCACATTTTTTCCTTCACTTTGTTAAATAGTTTTCTTTCTTTTTTAAATTTGCTACAATATATTTTATCCCGTATTAATACAGCGAGATACATTTCGACAATTGAATACATACTTTAAAGAAGGTGACATGATTGGAACAATCAGCACATGAAGTAGCAAATTGGCAATATTATTTTACAATTGCCGTATTTTTAGTCACGTACGGTTTTATTATTTCTGAGAAATTGAATCGTGCTGTAATCGCACTATTCGGTGCTGCTATTATGATTATTTTTGGAATTGTAGATTTACATACTGCTTTCACATCGCATATTCAATGGGAAACGATTACCCTTTTAATTGGGATGATGATTCTCGTACATATTACGAGTCAATCAGGCGTATTTGAATTTGTAGCCATAAAAGCAGCAAAAGCAGCTGGCGGAAAACCAATCCGCATTTTATTATTACTATCCCTATTAACTGCTGTCGGTTCTGCATTTTTGGACAACGTAACAACCGTATTATTAATCGTACCTGTTACACTATCCATTACACGTATTTTAAAAGTAAATCCTGTTCCTTATTTAATTTCAGAAGTACTATTTTCAAATATAGGCGGAACAGCAACATTAATTGGTGACCCGCCGAACATTATGATTGGATCAGCTAATAAGCATTTAGACTTTAATGCCTTTTTACTAAACTTAGCTCCAATCGTAATCATTATTTCTATCGTTACACTTGGCATTATTTACTTCATGTATCGCAACAAACTAAAAACAACGCCTGAGCAAATCGAAAAGCTAATGGCATTAAATGAAAAAGATTATATTAAAGATCAGAGCCTCCTTTTAAAATCCATTACGATTTTAGGACTAACTATTTTAGGCTTTGTACTTCATTCTATTATTCATGTAGACGCTGCCCTTATTGCGATGACAGGTGCTACACTTCTTATGTTAATCGGTGTGAAAGAACATGATATTGAAGATGTATTTGCCCACGTTGAATGGGTAACAATTTTCTTCTTCGCTGGACTATTCGTTCTCGTTGGCGGATTAATTGATATCGGACTTATTTCTTCACTCGCAAAAGAAGTACTCGACGTAACAAATGGCGATATCGGTTTCGCTGCTATACTTATCTTATGGGTATCTGGCATCGCATCTGCGACAATTGATAACATCCCATTTGTCGCAACGATGATTCCACTTATTCAAGATTTAGCTACAGGACTCGGACTAGCTGTCGATTCTCCGCAAATTGAAGTACTATGGTGGGCGTTATCACTTGGAGCTTGCCTAGGAGGCAACGGAACATTAATTGGAGCATCAGCAAACGTAGTCGTTGCTGGTATTGCAAAACGTGAAGGACATGGGTTCTCTTATATGGACTTCTTAAAAATCGGTTTCCCCTTAACGATCATTGCGCTATTGTTATCACATGCTTACATTTATTTACGTTATTTAATGTAGAAGTTGTATTGCATGAAATTATGTCGTCAAATAAAAAAGGTTTGCAGCACTATGCTACAAACCTTTTTTCATCACCAAAATATACCTATAATTGCTAATCCACCTAAAATCATACCACCAATTTGTCCGATGATTGTTGGTGATAGTTGAACACCTTTTCTCACTTCAACAACTGGTCTTTCGTGCCTTAGTTGCTGCACTTCACTTTGAAGTTGATGTACACTTCCGTGTAGTTCTTTAATTAGTTCTTTTAATTCAGCGACCTCTTCATTTACTGGCTTACTTTTTTCTAAGTTCATCTCGCATAACTCCTTATAAATTCAATCCGTTCACTGTAAAATTTCGCCAATTATCGTTATATCTCCTGCATACTACATATATAATATGGAATGTACCTTTATTAACAAGACCCTTTTAAGAATAAATTTAGATATTTTAGAAAGACAACTTTCATTAGTTCTTTATATATATAAAGGACTAATATATTCAACAATTCTATTCTTTATAGTTTCTTTTTCATACAAAAAGCTTCACTAAAATTTAGCAGGTGTACCTTGATGAAAATACATTTGCCATCTTCCTTCTCTAAATTTCCATATCGAACTACGTAAAGAGTGTTGATTATTCATTTCATTGAATATTTGATAAGTAGTTAATGCTACATCTTTGGATAATGGATGTACTTCAAAATCACTCAAAGTCATTTTTACCACACCAATTCCATTTTTATCGATATCCTCATTTTTATATAAAACTTTACCAGAACTCCCAAACTCAAAAAAATCAGCGGCAAGTATCTTTTTAAGCTCCTTTTGAGATGTGCGAACCCCTGGTTTAAGTAATCGTTCCTCTAGCTGATATAAACACTCTCTTAATGAAGATAAACCTTCCATTAGTACACTCCTCCGCTCATCATTACCCAAATATTACAACTTTTCACTCTACACTACACAATTATTCTGTATGTTTTTGCTAGTTCTGCAGCTCTATCCATTCATCACGCAATATCCCCATAATCATACGATCAAAACACTTTCCATCTCTTTGAACTGCTTCCCTCATACATCCTTCCATCTGAAATCCCATCTTTTTATACAGTACAATGGCTGCTTTATTATAAGAAATAACATCGAGACCGACGCGGTGTAGATTCATTTCATAGAACGCATACTTTAAAATAAGATGCACTACTTCTCTCCCAAACCCTTTTCCTCTATCATTTGCCTCTCCTATACCAATTGCTAATAGACCTGTTCTGTTATTCCACTCTATGCCGTGAATTGCAACAAAACCAATTAAGCGATCATCTTGAACTGTTCTTAACATGAAAGAAACACTATTCGATCTCCGTCCCTTTAATAGCCCATCACTCGCTATTTCATGTAACGATTGCGGGAATGCCAAGTCTGTATCTACATTTCTTAAGTACTCACTATCCTCTTGCCACATAGCCATTACTTCAGCATCCGCTTCTCTAATAGCTGATAATTTAATAGTTTTATTTTGAAAAAGATTCATCGTCATCTAAAACTCCCCCTTTTTTAAATAGCGGGGACAATAATTCTAGCCTATTTATCCCGCATTAACGGGCAGTAAGACTCCCACCTCAAAATTCAGCTGGAGCGAAGAAGTTAGGTGGGAGTCGGGCTGCCCGTAAACGCCCGATTGGTGAAGGCTAATAATCAGTGGGGGATGAACAAAACCCCCACTGATTAAAGTTTCACTTTATCCCCTTGTTCCATAAACTGTTTTTTTAACGGGATACTTACAATAAGTGCTGACATTGGCACATCTCCCTTGCATTGAATTAACTTCATTGTATAATTTTTCATTTATTCTAACAATAACAACAATAAAAAGACCCTCCAAATTTAGAGGGCCTTTCCTAATAGCAAAACTGTATTATTTCGTAAACATTTTCTCTGCTTCATCCATTGCCATTTTGTTACCTAAAGCAGAATAGTCAAGCCATGGTTGATCATTAATAATGTATACGTGCTTACCCTTAACAGCTTTTAAGTCTTTCCAAATTGGTGTTTCTTGCAGTTGTTTAAATGCTGCTTTTGCTTTATCGTCTCTGTTTACGACAACGAAAATAGCATCCGCATCAAAGTCAGGTAATACTTCTTGTGAAATTACTTCGAAAGGACGGTTTCCATCAATTTTCTCTACACCATTTGCAGGTTGTAATCCTAAGTCTTGGAATAGAATTGGTCCCATCGGTCTTTTCGTACTAAATACACGTAATTCTTTTGCGGTAACGCGAATTGCCATTACTTTTTCGTTATTACCTAACTCTTTATCTATTAAACTTTTTACTCGTTTTGATTGTTCTTCATAGTCTTGAATATATTTATCTGCTTCTTTCTCACGGTTTACAAGTTTACCTACTTCTTTTAAATGATCTCTCCACGTACCTTCATCTAAATTAAAAGTATGTGTTTTTGCAATTTTTTCGTATTTCGCTAAATCTTTGCCAGCATATTTTTCATCCACATAAATTTCAGATGGCTTTAATTGTAGTAATGCTTCCATATTCGGATCTGTTACAACGCCCAGTTTCTTCGTATCTTTCAACTGTTCTTTCACGTGAGGTAAGAAATCTTTTAAATCTCCACCAATTACAGAACCTACCGGTGTAATTCCTAATGCAAGTAAGTTATTCGTTAAATGAATAGACATAGAAGCAATTTTTGGATCATTACTTTTTTCAGTTTTTTTAGTTGCCTCTTCACTAGATTTCGTTTGACCACATGCTGATAATACTAAAATAAACATAATGCTAAATAAAATAGTAAGTTTCTTTTTCATATGTTCTCCTCTTTGAAGTATTTATTTTGTTTTTGTAAGTAAATAAAGAAAATATGGCGCACCTAAAGCCGCTACTACTACGCCAGCTGGAATAGAGTTTGGCTCAAATAAAGATCGCCCTATCGTATCCGCGAGTACTAAAATAATCATTCCAATTATGCCAGCTAACGGAAGGAAATGTTGATATGTGCTACCTACTAACTTTCTTGCGATATGCGGAGAAACTAAGCCGATAAAGCCAATTCCCCCTGCCATTGATACACTTGCACAAGACAATCCTACCGCTGTAGCTAAAAGCAGTAACCGTTCTTTTTGAACAGATACACCAAGTCCTGCTGCTACACTATCACCTAGTGACAGTGCATTTAACGTTTTGGATTTCAGCCATGCGTACGGAGTTAGTATCAAAATCCAAGGTAATAATGCTAGGACATGAATCCAATCTCTTCCCCACACGTTACCAACTAACCACCTAGAAGCGAATGTATACGTCTCATCATTTAACTTGAGCGAGAAAAATAACGAAAGTGCACTAAAACCAGCTGAAACTGCAATACCAACAAGAATAAGTCTAATGGGAAGTAAACCTTTTGACCGATCACTCGCAAGCAAAACAATAAGAAATGCAGCTAACACTCCTCCGCCAAATGTAAATAACGGTATTAAAATCGATGCACTCTCGTTAATAGAATGAAAGAGAGTAACGAATATAATAATCCCGAAAGATGCACCTGAATGCAATCCAAGAATCCCGGGATCTGCGAGTGCATTACGAGATAATCCTTGCAAAATCGCACCGGAAACCCCAAGGCCAATACCTGCTAACATTGTGATTATAATTCTTGGCATACGATAATCGTATAGCACGGTTGCACTCTCAAAATCACCATAGCCAAAAAGCGTTTGAATTACTTTGAGCGGTGCGATGCTCAGCGTTCCCGTATTTAAGCTAATCAAAATTACAGCGATACTTATACATCCGAAAATTGTAGTTACAGTAATAGCTCTCTTTTTATCCGTGCTAAAAAGATCCTTCACTTATAACTCCCTCCCAACTTTACGTGCTATATAAAGGAAGAACGGAACTCCAACAAGAGCTACCATAATTCCTATCGCAAGTTCTTTAGGAGGATTTACTGTTCTTGCTCCTAAATCAGCTAAAACTAATAAAATAGCTCCTAATAATGCTGACATAGGAATAATAAGTTGATAATTAACACCTACTAATTTTCTAGCAATGTGCGGGATGACCAATCCTACAAATCCAATGGAACCAACAGCTGAAACAGAAACACCTGCTAGAATCACTACCGTAATCATCCCGAGTATTCTCGTTCGGTTCGTTTTTACACCTAAATTTGTAGCGACATCATCCCCCATGGATATGAGTGAAATAGATCGCCCTAGCGCTGTCGCAAAAACAATTGTTATGAGAATAATAGGCACTAAAAATTTCAAGTGTTCCCACTTAACCCCCGCAACACCACCAGCATACCAAAACGCTAAATCTTGGCTTAAGTCATAATAAATCGCGACACCTGAACTTAACGAATGTAAAAGCGCGGCCATAACTGCCCCTGCAATCGTTAACCTCATCGGCGTTAGCCCGCCTGATGTTGCTGATCCAATAATAAAAATGAGTACTGTACTTAAAACTGCTCCAATAAAGGAGACAATCATTAAATAGGAATACGGCATATGCGGGAAAAAAGCAAAGCTAAGTGCTACTACAAACATCGCACCTGCATTTATTCCAAGTACACCTGCATCAGCTAAAGGATTTCGTGTTACCCCTTGCATAACAGCTCCAGCGACTGCAAAAGCAGCTCCTACAACTGCTGCGCCAATTACCCTTGGGAGCCTTAATTCATAAATAATTTGATGCTGTGTTAATTTCGGATTATAATCAAAAACCGCTGCCCACACAGTTTGCAAATGGATATCCTTTGCACCAAATGCAACGGCTAAAAATATAGCTCCAATTAAACATATAATTGTTAAGCTCATGAAACATATGAACTTAATATGTATCCAGCGATTATTGCCAGCATGTACAGTAGACTTATGTAACATGTTTCATTTCATCCTTTATATTCAGTTCTTTTTTATAATTATTTTGTATTTATAATCATTATTGATAATAATTATCATTTTCATTTAGATATTATATCCCCACTTTTTTTAAATAGCAAACTTTTTTTTACTTTGTTAAACTATCAAAATACTTATTACAACTCCCTTCTAAAACTTCCAAATACATGCAAAATGACGTACTGTTTTATTTTCAAATTTGTAGTATACTAAGTTATTATTTTGATTTTTCAAATAATAATCCTGAAGGTGAAAACATGTTTTATGTAAAACAACTACTCTATTTTACTTATGAACAAGCATTATCCTGTTTGTTCCCTGTCATTATTTTTTTAACACTTGCTCTTTCAAAAATCATTTCGATTCCAGGGCTGTACCGATATGATTTCATACTCATCGTATGTCTTCTTATGCAGTGGATTATGTACAAAACAGGTCTTGAAACAAAAGATGAACTAAAAGTAATTACTGTCTTCCACCTCATCGGCCTTTTACTAGAAATATATAAAGTACATTTCGGTTCATGGAGTTATCCTGAAGAGGCGTATTCAAAAGTTTTCGGAGTTCCGCTTTACAGCGGTTTTATGTATGCGAGTGTCGCAAGTTACATATGCCAAGCGTGGAGAAGATTGCATTTACAAATGCATCATTGGCCGAAAGCTATTTTTGCAATACCTCTAGGAGCAATGATTTACTTTAATTTTTTTACACATCATTTTCTATATGACTTTAGATGGGTATTAACTTTAATTTTATTCATTGTTTTCTTTCGCACATTTGTGGAATTTTCATTACGAGGCGTTACATATAAAATGCCGCTCGTACTCTCATTTTTCCTTATCGGATTCTTTATTTGGATTGCAGAAAACATCGCTACCTTCTTCGGAGCATGGCAATATCCAAATCAACGGGAAACATGGAGCCTCGTTCACTTAAGCAAAATTAGCTCATGGTTTTTACTCGTTGTTATTAGCATTATGATTGTTACACAACTCAAACATTTGAAGCAGTCGAAAAGATAATGCTGATTATGTAAAAACAGTTAGCCCATCACTCATTAGAGAGTGATGGGCCTTTTTTAAACCATCCTCATCAAAGGCATTATAGGTTCATCATAATTTACGAGAGCATAAGCAGTTGCACATTATGAACTAGTACTAGCAGAAGAGGTTGCTGCAGATGAAGCGGCAATCGTTGCCATCATAGCTGCCTGTTGTGCTTGTATGAGGACTTCTATCATAGTTTGTAAACCTGTGTTGGTAGCTTTACTCTCCTCACCTTTCTGACTTACAAACAGTTGAATAGCAATAAGAATATTCGTATCTGTATGCCAACGGAAAAATTTCTCCCCCTGCAATTTTTCAATCAACGCTTTAATAGAATGAATCTCTTTTTCTCCATCCTCAAGTAACGCTAGTAGCCCGATAGCTGGATAATGCATCTGTTTCACTTTTACCTTTTCTTGTTTTAACAACTTCCATATGTTTGTGCATTTTGCAACTAACATTTCTTCACGGACATCCTTCTTTAGTGAGAGGATATGACTTAAAAACTGAAGATCATTCCCTTTACGCAAACCAGCTTTCGCTAGTTTCTGATAAAGACGTTCTACTCGGTCCATAAGTGTTTCTACATTCTCTGATTGTCCTGCTAGTAAAACCGCGAGTGGATAATCATTTGTACCTGTAAGAAAGAGATGATCCTTTTTCATGCGTTTATATACTTGTATCGAACGCTGAATGTGCGTGCCATGCTGTTCATTTTCTTCTGTTAAAAGCACAGCTGCTGCGAGATAAGTAAATATACTCCGGCTAAAGCCACCAGCGACCAATTGCTCATATAAATCTAAAAACCTCTGAAAAGCTTCCTTGTAATCTGTAAAGTGAATATCTAATGTTGCGGACACCACAAAGCGATGATAAGACTTTAAGTATGAAAACATCCCTACCTGATTCTTAATATAACTACTAATTTCTAAAAAACGTCCGAGATCAAACAGTTTATCACTACCTGCATACATAGCAGCAATCATCATACCTGTTCGAGAATCACTCGTTTTCCATTTTAGTTCTCCCTTTAACTGTGCATATGTATGTGTGTATTGCTCCAACTTTTGTTCCAATGTAATCATAGTATTCCCCCATTTTCTAGTTCCTCTCTTTTATTATACGTATATTCCATATTTAGGAATACCCTATTTCATACAGATTTTGCAACCTTATACTTTCTTCTGTATTATTTTCAATATTTTTCTATTAAGTAATACAAAAAAATAATAACTACCATAAAATTTAGGGTGTTTCTTTATCCTAATTGGTTGGTTTTCTTTCCTTCTTCATCAGCATCACGATGATTAGCGTTCATAATCCTTAATCCTTCAAGAAGTTCAACAACAAAAAAGGATAGATAATAAATTATCTACCCTTTTTTTGTCTATATATTATTTAACTTTACCCAAAACTAAAGAGCCTTAATAATACGTTCCATCGCCTTCATTTGCCCAATATGGTCTGCTTCATGATAAAGCATCATACCGTAAAGCTCTCCAACTGTTTCCAACCCTAAAAATGGCTCTGGAAGTTTATTTTCAAATGCTTCTGCTGGAATTTCTTGAATGCGCTTCGCTTGTTCTTTTAATTGAACCGTTAACACTTCTAATGATGGCCCTTCTGTTTTCCATTTAGATGGTCTTGAACCATATCCAAACATACCTGGATATTCAGTTGGTAATTGTTTAAATTCTTTTCCAAACATGAAAACTTCTGCTGCCGTTAACACGTGACCAATATGCCAGCGAATTGTATTGTTAAAGCCCTCCGGCTGCGTATCCGCAGTTTTATCATCTAACGTTTCCATAAATTGAAGTAATGCCCCACGCGTTATTTCAAATTGTTTTAAACCAATTATTCTATTCATTTTATCGTCTCCTTTTTTATGTACAATTTATTATGAACTAAGGATGTTAAACTTATTAAAGTTTCACCTTGTTTAATCTATCAGAAACAATTAAGAAAAACATCTAATATGCTTAGTAAAAATAATAAAAAGGTTCACCCCTCGTAAATATAGAATTACTTACTACACAAATAGTTTAGTAAATAAAAGAGGAGTGTAGTTGCATGTTACATGTTTTAAAACAGCAATATAATCTTATTAGCTCTACAAGAGAAACTCTATTTTCGTTTTTAGAAGAAATCCCACTAGAAAAATTGCACAGCACAGTTCCTAATTTCGGAAGTGGCAGCATTTTAAAAACCCATATTCATGTAGCTGATTGCTACCGATACTGGCTTGGATCATTCGCATTCAAGCAAAAACGAGCAGATTTTTCATTCGCTAGTGATTATGAAATTGAGCATGCAGATGTCGAGAAAGTTCGTGCTAGATTTAAGTTAGTCGATGAGGTTGTAATGCGTTTTTTAGATGAATACAATGACCGTTGGCTCGAAAATATAGCAAATGAAGTGAAATGGCAAAAAGAACCTTGGAGCACAACTCCGCTATGGCTTTTAACTCATGCGGAAACACATGAATTTCATCATAAAGGTCAACTTGTATCAATGGCTCGTCACCTCGGATACACGCCTCCTGATACAGATCTTAGTTAATTACTACAACTGAACTTAATGCACACAAAAATAAAGAGCACGTTTTGATTAATCTTTTTCAAAATATGCTCTTTATCTATTTAAATAACTTAATCGTTTACTATATTACTGGTTCACCTATAACAACTGTTAATTAAATGACTCCCTCGTCACATCAATAAATTGCTGCAGTGGTACAGTCATCCATTTATCTTTATGCCAAGCAATTTGTGTATAAATCGGTGAAATTGCATTTTCTAAATGTAACTCTTTTATCGTTCCCTCTCGTATATCTTTTTCTACTACTATCGCGGGTAAAACGGCTATACCTAAATCTGCAATAACACATTGTTTAATTGCCTCGACACTAACGAACTCAATCTTATTTGCTGGATACACATCTTCTGTACGAAATAGCTCTTCAAATAAAGTTCGATACGAGCAACCGAGTTCTGTTAGTAAAAGTGTTTCGCTTTCTAAATCTTTTGTAGAAACGGAAGGTTGTTCAAGTAAACGATGCGTAGGAGCAGCTACTACTTTTAATTCTTCTTTCATAAGTGGCTCCACATGTAAAACATCCTCTGTTTTACATTCGTCCAAAATAAATACAAGATCTACTTTCCCCTCCATCAATTGTTCCTTCGCATCTTTATTGGAATGTGCAGGTTTAAATATAAGCTTTATTTGGGGAAATTGTGCTTTAAATTTCTTTAATATAGATGGAAGCCTATATGTACATTGACTTTCTTGTGCACCGATTATTAACGTACCCGCTATTTCCTCATCATCTTTCACAGCCATTTTCGCTTCGTTACTGAGTGCAATCATCTTATCAGCATATAGTTGAAACTTCCTGCCTGCTTCAGTTAAGAAAAGACGTTTTCCTAACCTTTCAAATAATGGCGTGCCTAGCTCAGCCTCTAACGTTTTAATTTGCGCCGTTACACTCGATTGAGCAAAGTTCAATTTCTTCGCAGTTTGCGTAAAGTTCAAAGTGTCCGCTGCTACTTTAAATGTAATTAATTGTTTTATCTCCATTTATCATCCCCCTTTCCAATCGGTATTTCCGATTGATTTCATCGAAATAATCCTCTTTGTCTATTGATATTTGTATTGTATGATAAATAGCATCGACAAACAATAAAATGGAGGTATTCCATATGAAAGCACTTTGTTTCGAACAGTTTGGAAGTCCAGATGTACTACAATATAAAGAAATACATGATCCAATCATAAATCCAAATGAAGTTCTTGTTCGCATGCAAGCAATCGGTTTAAATTTCGCTGATATTTATAGACGCCGCGGTGATTATCATCTCGCTGGCAATCCGCCTTATATATTAGGTTATGAAGGCGCTGGTATTGTTGAAAAAGTAGGAGCTAACGTTACTACTATCAATCCCGGAGACCACATTGCATTTGCTGACGTTCCATTCTCAAATGCAGAATTAGTTGCCGTTCCATCTGAAAAAGCAATTACGCTTCCAGATTCTATTTCTTTTGAAACAGCCGCTTCTGTCTTATTACAAGGATTAACAGCACATTATTTAACGAAAGATAGCTATCAAATAAAACAGGGTGATATGGCTTTAGTACATGCCGCAGCTGGTGGCGTTGGTCAACTTCTCGTTCAAATGATTAAACTACTGGGCGGAACAGTAATCGGTCTTACATCATCAAAAGAAAAAGCACAAGTAGCTACGTTAGCTGGTGCTGATCACGTATTTTTATATACTGAAGCATGGCATACGAAAGTACTTGAGGTGACTAATGGTGCCGGAGTAAATGTTGTGTATGAATCAGTAGGTTCTACACTCGTGGAAAGTTTTAACGCTACTAAAATTGGCGGTACTGTCGTATTTTACGGAATGGCCGGCGGTAGTCCTATACCTGTAGATCCACGTATGCTTATGGATACTTCAAAGACTTTAACAGGTGGAGACCTTTGGAACGTTCTTACTACGTATGAAGAACGCAAGCAACGCTCTACTCAATTATTTGATTGGATCACTGCAGGAGAATTAAATATCGCGAGTCCAACTACATTCGCTTTACAAGATGGTGCTCTTGCACATGAATTATTAGAGAGCCGTAAAAGTACTGGGAAGATTTTATTAATTCCGTAATCGTTCCACTTTAAAAAGGAAAGATAAGCATACTAAAAGAGCATCGATTCCGATGCTCTTTTAGTATGGAATTTTATTAGTTTCTTTTTATTCCAGTAATTTTCGGCTCATCATATGAAATAATGTCGATGATATGGTTCAAACAAGGAATTTGATAGTGAACGAACTGCTCTTCAGGAAATATAAATTCAGCAATTGTTCCTGTTTTAACGAAATCCAAATATCTTGATTTTGAGTAAACTCTAAAAATTCTACCTTCTGAAATTTCGTAGTCATCCATTACAGTAAACGATTCATTAGTAACGGAGTAAGCAACATACGATTCAAAATCCAATTGTACAATTGGCAGATTGTCATCAACATCAATGGATGATGCTTCTATTTCAACCTCATCTGTAATTTTCGCGGGTCCCTTAGTTTTGTTAACTTTACACCTATCAATAAGTACCCTCAGTGAATTTTCTTCAGGTTCAAACAATTTGTTTAAATATATATATCCTTTAAATTCCATCAAATCTTGAAAATCCATTATTCCCCCCCATTTTGAAAATCTAAAAGGAATCGTAATACACCCTGTTAAATTTCCACACTTTCTTTCCCTTTTGCAACATAACTCATATCCCCAACTGATTCGACTGTGTACTTCCCATCTTGATATGCAATTTTCGTCACACTAGCATTTTCCACTCCCAGTTTTGTTTTACTACTGTCTAACATTTCTATTAAGGCAGTAATCAAAAGCCCATGAACTACAACTAAAACGTTACCTCCACCATTTTTAGCAGCTTCTTCACTAATTTTATCAATCTCTGCTTTTATACGAGTAGAAAATAATTCCCAATCTTCCGCCTGTTTCGTAGGATCTGCTGCTCTAATAAGATTAATCACCTCTTGAATAGAAAACTTCATGAGTTCTTCTGGTGATGCAACGCCCGCAGCTTTTCCAACCACATCCCACATATTTTCAAGTTTTTCACCTTCAAAAATACCAAAATTTAATTCTCGTAAATCTTTTCTTTTCTCAAGTTTCAATTTTGATTGCTCACTATATTTTAATACTAAATTAGCAGTTTCAATTGCTCGACCGCTATCACTACTATACGCATTCGCAAAATGAACATCTTTTAATCCTGTTCCTAAATTAGAGGCAACTTCCACACCTTTTTCTACTAACGGAGAATCTGCCCAACCTTGCGCGCGCTGATTCGTATTTAATATTGTTTTTCCATGTCTTGTAACATATAACGTAACTACATTCTCATTGCTATCTGTTTCTCGCTTCTTCATTCTATTCTCTCCCTTTACATTTCTATATCAATTTTACCATCTCAATTATTCATTGAGCAAAATATACGTAAGTAGATCTGCTTAATAAAAAAAGCTATCTTTCTGTATATCCCTACAAAAAGATAGCATCTTTTATGATTACATTTCTTAACCGATACTCCTACTCAGTAAAAGCACTCGAATATTGTACAATTCCTTCTACACCTTCAAGAGCATTTTCTGTTAATTCCATTACCATAAACACTTCTTCAGGTACTTCAAATGGTGCTTTTATATTCCACTCACTTGCTTTCTTAAATCCAAACTTTGGATAATACTCTTGATGCCCTAACACAACAACTGATCCGTATCCAAGTTCTTCCGCCTTTTCTAAAGCAGAAGCGATTAGTTTTCCGCCGATTCCTTTTTTCTGATAGCTTGGAGAAACTGATACTGGAGCAAGCGCTAATGAATCTACAGAAGCCCCATCTTTTTCTATTGTAATTTTCGATAACATAATGTGACCAACGATTTCCTCATCTACCGCAACAATTGATAACTCTGGAATAAATGCGTCACATTCTCTAATACGTTTTACAAGTTCATGTTCCTTTTTATCGCTAAATTCTTCATTTAAAAATGCTTGTTGTACAACTTCTTCTGTCTTACTATAATCATTTTTTTGTTCTTGTCTAATCGTTACCATTCTATATTATCCTCTATTCTTTCTTATTTCTTTTTCAATTTTACGAAGCGCTTTTTTCGATCCGCGCTCAATATCATGCTGCATTTTTCTTTCTTTATAATCGACAAATAGTGTATTTAAATCATATCCTTCTGGGTATAATTCTTTCGCCGCTACCTCTAAAGTAATACGTTTTACATTCACTTCAACGAATTCACCGTTATAATATACAACAACATTATAGAAATTATCTTTTTCCTTATATACAATCCCGAAATCGTTATGATCTAACAAATTCACACGGTCGCCGATTTTATATTCATAGTCATTTTCTCTTTTTTCTTGCACCATTTTCGGTTTTCTAATCTTACTTTCATTCACTTTTTCTATAGCGTATTCTTTATTTCCCATATACTCTTTCGCTCTTTGCAGTACATGTTCTCTCACATTCATTTTATTCGCAATCCAAAGTGCATTACTTTCACCTGATTTACCGATCACTAATTTATAAAGTGGCTCTAGTGTTTCACTATTAAATTGCATTGCTGCGTTCATAAAATCATCGTGCATTTCTGAAAAGCGTTTAATTTCACCGTAATGCGTACTCGCAATTGTAATACATCCCGCAAGGTAAAATTCTTCTAAAATAGATATCGCAAGCGCCGCACCTTCATTCGGTTCTGTACCGCTTCCTATTTCGTCAAATAACAGTAACGTATTATTATTTGACATCCTCATAATTTCAGAAAGATTTTTCATATGAGATGAAAATGTACTTAGTGCATTTTCGATACTTTGGTTATCACCAATGTCTACAAATATATTTTCGAAAATAGCAATTTCCGTTTCTTTATCTCCAGCGATGTGAAGGCCTGACATTGTCGCTAATGTTAACAATCCAATTGTTTTTAGCACAATTGTTTTCCCGCCTGCATTCGGCCCAGTAATAATTAAACTACGGTATTCTTGACCGATTTCAAAGTTTAATGGTACTACTTTTCCACTTAAAAGCGGATGCTTACAATTTACTAAATGAATGTAGCCATGATCGTTTAATTTCGGCTCTATTCCATCGATTGATTTACTAAACTTCGCTTTCGCAAATACCATATCATATTGGCTAATTAGTTCCATATTAATTTTTATATGATAAATATTTTCTAATACCATTCCTGATAAAGTCGCTAAAATTTGATACTCTTCCATCGCTTCTTCTGCTTTCCAACTTGCGAGTTCCGCATTTAACTTTGTAACCGTATGCGGTTCTATAAATACAGTTGAACCTTTAGCGGAAGCTTCAACTATACTTCCCGCAACTTGATTTTTATAAGAAGATTTAATTGGAATCGTATACCTATCGTCCTTCTTACTAATAAAGAATTCCTGAATATATTTCTTATTTGCACTACTATTTAAAAACTTCGTTAAACGTTCTTTTATTTTTCCGTCTACAGAATCAATGTTATTTCGAATTCGTTTTAACTCTTTACTAGCCGCTGCATCAATGCTATTTCCTTTAATTGAAAAGTTAATTTCCTCTTCAATACTTTTAAATTCAGTCATCGAATTCGCATAAGAAGCTAATACTGGTGCAAAAAATTTTTTATCTAACATAAATTTTTTAATCTTTCTACATCCACGTAAAAAGTCTGAAACACTCACTAACTCTGCTGGATCTAAAATCATCCCTTTTTCTAATTTTTGAATTGTACTAGCGATATTAGAAATTCCGAAGAAAGGCACATGCCCTTCTGCATCTACTATAGCTCGTGCTTCTGTCGTTTCATTTAAGCGATTTCTCACTACTTTTATACTCGTACTCGGCTCTAATTTATTTAATAATTCCTTACCTAATCCACTTACACAATAAGATTTCACTATATCCTTTAATTCGTTATATTGTAACTTTTCAAAAGTCATCATATTCATTTTGTTTCTCCTCACTATGATTGGTTTTTATCATCAATGAAGATACCTACTCATTAGATTCCAATGAGTTCTACATTATTCAATTATCATTTTTATACATTAAAAACATATACAAAAAAGCTGCGGGGATACCGCAGCTTTTACATTTACAAGGCATGTGTAATAACATATGAGAAAATAAGCCATAAAAACAGATGGCAATCCCCTTATTACACGCTTTATAAAGTATTGTAGGTATCTTCATAGGTTTCGAAATAAATGCATGACAAAATTAGGGGTATGATATACATAAAAAATCCCCTGGTCTTATCCGATTTATTTCATTAAATTTTTCCTATTTAGTACCTACCGCACTCACAAAAAGCACCTCTCATTAATTTATATTTTATGTTCATTGAAATCTAATTTATTGAAATCATCATACTATATGTTTTGTAATAAGTAAAGGTGTCAGACTATTGCCTTTCACACCTGAGGAAGGTCAATTTTTTCGGATAATGCTTTTTTCATTTTGTAGACTGTAAAACTTTCATATAATTAGCCTTTTTCTCAAGGGTCTTTTTCGCATCTTCAGCCGTTACTATATAATCTACAGCAATATTTTGTAATACATCTTTATTAGTATTTGGCAGCTGAATCGTTATATCTTCCACGTTACCCTTACTATTTTCAATAATTTTATTAAATTCCTGAATACTTCTAGCAGCCTCCGCTAATGTTTCCATATGTACAGGATTGTTTACATCTAAAACAGTATTACTTCTAAAAACTGCCGTATAATACTGCTTCAAATTTCTCTTCGCTATTTCTTTCTCAGCATTCTTATCGGAAACATTATCCCCAGTCTGCATTTGATCAAAAGTAAGTATAGTGTTATTCTCTTTTTCTCCATAGTATGTATTAAATTTCTTTTGTAAATCATATGTTTTCTTTTTCATTTTATAATTGTCATTATTTACTTCTGGAGAGATTTGTCCATCAAAATAAAGTTGAAATTGCAAATGCGGTTCATCGACTTGCTGCACAGAAGCTATCCGCCCCTTTGGACCAAGGAAATCCTTTCCGTTATCCAGTGTTTCAACTCCGTTTAATTTAACAGACATACCATATTCCGCTTTTGTATAATTTTGTGCTTTTTGTTCAATTTCTTCATCCGATATATCACATGATGTTAATAGTAATAAACTAAAAAATATGCTATATTTCATTTTTGTTTTTTTCATATCGCCTCTCCTTTTGCTACTACTTCCTATACAGAAATACCCTTAAAAATTTTAAATTACGATTTATATAAAGAACTTCCTCTAATAACCGCTACATCAAATTGTCTTCGCTGACTTGAATAATAAAAACTCATCATCTTGCTTTAGAAAGAACTAATAACCAAAAGTGTAAAAACACCCATTTGTTATTACTTTACACTTATAGTGTATTTTTACACTATAATCATTTTATCGTAAAGCAAATATAACATCTATTAAAATCAAGTTAAAAACATACTAATATTTAGTTCTATAGCAATCACAGTACGGTTTTTATCGTATCCAATTTTAAAGTAGCAACTTTAATTTCGTTGTAGAATAATTAAATAAGCGCCTCCGCTATTGCGAATGTCATTTACTTACCCTAATACATTTAATAATTATGACAAGCAATCATAGGAGGTTACTATATGAGCGAAGAATATATTATTTTACATGGACCTGCTCTTGAACCAAATTTAATTGGCCCCACACTACCACCAATTCCACCATTTACATTCCCAACTGGACCTACTGGAATCACAGGACCTACCGGTGCGACAGGTTTTACTGGAATTGGAATAACTGGTCCCACTGGGATTACAGGACCTACTGGAATTGGAATAACTGGTCCTACTGGTGTTACAGGAATTACTGGAATCGGAATAACTGGACCTACCGGCGCTACTGGAATCGGAATAACCGGTCCCACTGGAGCGACCGGTTTAGGAATTCTCCCGGTATTTGGAACAATAACTTCTGAAGTAGGTATCGGTTTTTCAGCAGTAGTTAATACAAATGTTAATTTGACAATTCCAGGACCTGTTAGTGGAACTACTCTAACCCCAGTAGACAACTCCATTACAATTGATACCACTGGTGTGTACTCTGTATCCTTTTCAATTGTATTTGTGATACAAGCTATTTCGTCTAGTATATTAAACCTTACGATAAATGATTCCATTCAATTCGCCATTGAAACACGAGTTGGTGGTGGTTCTGGGGTAAGAACTACATCCGCTAGAACTGATCTATTACCTTTAAACCAAGGAGATGTCCTTCGAGTACGAATAAGAGAAGCCACGGGTGACATTATTTATTCCAATGCATCTCTTGTTGTTTCAAAAGTCGACTAGTTCATTTATTAAAATAAAGATTTAGGAATGATAACAATGTAAAAAGAAGAGGAAACTTATATTTCAGTCTACCTCTTCTTTTCATCACAAATTTACTGCTGAATATATATGGAAACTGAGCCTCCATTTACATGGAACTGCCCCCATCCGTCCTTATTAATTGTTACAGTATTTGTTTGATTACCCGTAATATCGTACCATACTTCCCCAGCGTTATTCTTTCCAACATCCATCCACTTTGATCCTCCTGGTCCGTCCGAGAGTAATGTCGCTAAACCAGAATTAGCATGTACACCATCGCCTTCTCTTGTCCAGCCAATCACATCTGGATGGTCTAAATAATCACGCTGCGTACCATATGCAAAGTTTTTTCGTGCCGTCAAAATTGGATCAATTTTATCTTTTAACGCTGGAATTTCATAACTACTATTTCCGCTTGTCCCATAGTAATCACCATAGAAAACTGAAGGATAGCCCTCTGCACGAGTTAAAATAAATGCATATGCCAGCGGCTTAAACCACGGACTTACTACAGATTCCAATGACTGCCCAGGCTGAGAATCATGATTCTCAACGAGAGTAACTGCGAGTGCAGGGTGATTTTTCATTACTGTTCCATTTAAAATATTTCTCATATCATAATTCCCATTTCCTGTTGAAGCATAATGAAAATTGTAATGAAGCGGTGCATCAAACACAGATTGATTATAATTGACTTTCGCTAAATAATTGTTTAAAGCCTGAACATCATTTTGCCAATATTCAGCTACTGTAAACATTTCTTTCCCCGTTTGCTGTCTGGCATGATTTACCCAATCGCGTAAATATTCATGATCAATATGTTTAACAGCGTCCAAACGAAAGCCATCTAAATTTAATTCATTCGCATACCATGTTCCCCAATTTTTCATCTCATTCGCAACATCAGGATGATCAAAATCAAGATCTGCATACATCAAATAATCATAATTTCCATTTTCGCTAGACACTTCCCAATCCCACGCTTTATCTACACCCCTAAATTTATAAATTCGACTTAATTTCCTTCCTTCATCCCAATCCGTTCCGTCAAAATGATACCATTTCCATTTGAAATTAGAATAAGCATCTCCGCGCCCTGGAAAATTAAACCCCGTCCATGCACTAATTTGATAATCACCTGATACTTCAATATTTCGATTGTTACGGTCTACCTCAACAGCTGTTACGGTTTCAGTATAATCAGCCCCACCTTTATGATTCATAACTACATCACCGTATACGTCGATGTTTTGCTTATGTAAAGCGTCAATTGCAGATTTCAACTGTGCTTTTGTCCCATATTTCGTCCGCACCGTTCCTTTTTGATTGAACTCCCCTAAATCATATAAATCATAGGCCCCATATCCTACATCATTTTGCGAAGTCCCTTTATATGCAGGTGGTATCCATACAGATGTGATTCCTTTATGAGCTAAACTTTCAGCATCGGAACGCAAACGATTCCAATGATTCCCATCATTTGGAGCGTACCACTCAAAATACTGCATTAATGTTCCATTGTTCACTGTTGCTGCTTCTGCCTTATTTCCCTCATATATATTAGGAAAAAGCAAAATAAACAATAAACAGACTACCGTAATCCTTTTCAACATATTTACACCATCCCCTTCAAGAAAACGTTTGCATAATTTGTTAAATTTATTATAATATTCGTTCTACAGTTAGTAAAGTAACAATCTTTTAATCTCTCACATTATTTTTCAAAATATGAATTCAACTATTACACAAGTACCCCATATAGTTTAAAATTCACATCGGATTCAAAATTGTTTACAATTTATCTATAAAAGCATAACGGAGGGATTTCTATGACCGACTTTCAAAAACAATTTTTTGCAAGATTAAATATAGAAGAAAAACACAAAGTTTCATTTGAAGATTTACCTAACATTATGTACGCAATGGCACAAACTGTCCCTTTTGAAAACTTAAATATTCTCGAAAACAACTTTAAAGAAATATCAAAAGAAAATCTAAAAGAAAAAATTTTAATAAACAACCGTGGCGGCCTTTGTTATGAATTGAATCCGGCTATGTATTACTTCCTTAAAGACTCTAAATTCGATGTCCATCTCGTTTCAGGAACAGTTTATAACGCTGCAAATTCTATATGGGCTGTAGATTCAGGGCATATCGCAACTGTTTTACAACATCATAATGAACTTTACTTAATTGAAGTAGGTTTCGGATCATATTTACCCCTTTCCCCTGTTCCTTTCTCAGGTGAGATCGTTCATTCTGTAACAGGCGACTATCGTATTCGTAAAGAAACGACTGAAAAAGGTAATTATATTTTAGAAATGCGTAAAAGCAATGAGTTTCTAGATCAATCTTCTACTGATGATTGGACAGTAGGTTATGCATTTTACTTGGAAGAAGTGGATGAAACGAAAGCAAATGCAGCACAAAAAATTATTGTTGAACATGAAGGTTCACCATTTAACAAAGTACCTCTTGTTGTAAAACTTACTCATGACGGGCACGCATCATTAACAAAAGATAGCCTTACAGTAACGAAAAATAGAAATAAAACAAAAGAAACCATTACAAAAGAGCAATATACAAACCTCCTTCATTCAACGTTCGGCATTACATTATAACTTTTAAAGCCTCGCCATTCTCGGCAAGGCTTTTTATTTTCCAGCAGGGATTTTTTGCAATTTGTTGTATTTCATAGTTATATAGGAATATAACTACATATTTAGAAAGGAAATGATTATGACTGAACTTAAAGATCGACTACAAGTAGCTGATAAAGAAAAATGGGATTTAACGGATATTTATCATACAATTGAAGATTGGGAAAGCGATTTTCATAAAATTGAAGTATTAACGAATGAATTACACAAGTTTAATGGAAATATTCACGATGGCAATAGTTTATTAGCTTATTTAACAAAGAGTGAAGAAATATCTAGCATAATATCTTTAATGTTCGCTTATGCACGATTACAATCTGATCTTGATACACGCGATACTGACGCTCAATCCCTTGTCGATAAAGTATCACAATTACACGTGAAAGTAAGTGCGGCTAAATCTTTCTTTTCTCCATTCTTACTTAGCGTAGATGAAAACACATTACATTCTTACATAGAAGAAACCGAAGGCTTACACTATTATAAAGAAGACTTATTTGAGTTATACCGTTATAAAAAACACGTTTTGAATAAAGACCAAGAAGAGATTTTATCACAAATGGGTGAAGCACTCTCCTCCCCACAGCATACATTTGGCATGTTAAATAATGCAGATATAATTTTTGGTGAAGTGACTACTGATGATGGAGAAAAAGTAAACTTAACACGTGGAATGTATTCAAAGCTAATAGAAGATGAGAATCGTGAGAATCGTGAAGAAGCCTATAAAGCTTATTACAAGCCATATGTTCAGTTAAAAAACTCTATCGCTTCTACTTTGTCCGCAGCTATTAAAAACAATGTTACTGTCTCAAAGCTACGAAAATATCCATCAGCTTTAGAAAAATCATTATTTGGCGACATGGTTCCGAAAGAAGTATATGAAAATTTAATTGAGACAACGAAAAAAAACATTCAATCATTACATACGTATAATGAACTTAGAAAAGAAAAATTAAATGTAGATGAACTACGCCAATACGACTTGAGTGTTGATTTAGTAAAAGGTGTAAAACAAGACATTCCATACGACGAAGCGTTTGATATAATGATCGCTTCACTAGCTCCTTTAGGTAAAGAATATATCGAAACATTAAAAAACTTTAAAGATAAACGCTATATAGACGTGAGAGAAACACCAGGAAAACGTTCTGGCGCTTATAACTTTGGTGTATACGGTGTTCATCCTTTCATTCTTTTAAATCATCATGATGATTTAAATAGCCTTTTCACCCTTACTCATGAATGCGGGCACGGTATGCATACGTATTACTCACACGGATACCAACCAAGAATTTCTGCACACTATACTATCTTTGTTGCAGAAGTCGCTTCTACAGTAAATGAAGTGTTATTAATTCATTATTTATTAAAAGAAGCAAAAGAAACGAACGTACGTAATCATTTAATTAACTACTTTATCGATAGCTTTAAAGGTACTTTCTTTACACAAATCATGTTTGCAGAATTTGAAAAAATTACACATGAAATGGCCGAACAAGGTAAACCATTAAATGCCCAAGTCTTTAGCGAAGTTTATGAAAACTTGTTTAGAGAGTATAATGGCGACTCTCTCGTATTTGACGAAGAAGTAAAATACGGCTGGGCTAGAATACCGCATTTCTATCGTCCATTTTACGTGTACAAATATGCAACTGGATTCGCTTCTGCAATCCAAATTGCTGATAAGTTATTGAGCGGCGATCCAAATGCTCAGAAAAACTATATTGAATTCCTTAAAGGCGGAAGTTCTGACTATCCATTAAACCTACTGAAAAAAGCTGGCGTTGATTTAACTACACCAGAACCGATTGAAAGTGCACTAAATCGTTTTAGCTCACTTGTTGAAGAGTTTTCAGCATTATAGAAAAAAGCATGCAGATTATAGAATCTGCATGCTTTTTTCATTTCGGTTACTTTATGCTAAATGTTGCTGTGTCACACAGTGAATCATACCACCATACGCAAACAGTTCATTTACATAAACACCGACAATTCTTCTTCCTGGAAACTGTCCTTCAATGATTTGAAGTCCTAACTTATCATGTTCATCACCGTATATAGGAACCAATACAACTTCATTTCCAATATAAAAGTTCAAATACGAGCCCTTACAGTCTGCCTCTTTTACCACTTTTCTTGTTACAGGTACTGGTATGAGCTGAAATGGATTTCCATCTATATTTCTTGCTTGTCTCAATTCTTGATAATGCTTTTCGTACGCCTCCAAAAGGTACGACTCTCCTTCCCCGAAAGGATCATATTCATAAAGAATTGTATTTTCAGTTACAAAACGCGCTGCCCCATCAATATGGTAATCTGTATCTTCATCATAATTATCCTCTCCGCGAATACCAGTTATCCATATAAAATTCGTTACTCCCAAATACTTCGTTAACTCTATTTCAATCTCTTCCTGATTTAGTGTAGGATTTCGATTTTCATTTATAATAGAAGTTTTTGCCGCCATTAAGGTGCCATTTCCATTTATCTCTATTCCTCCACCTTCTATACAGACACTAGATTTAACTTTTGGAATGCTATACATTTCACTTATTTTTTCCGGAATAACAGCATCATTTTCATACGGATATTTATCCCCCCAACCATTAAATACCCAGTGTGTTAAACAGAGATTGCCTTCCTTATCTTTTACAAAGATCGGTCCATTATCTCTTATCCAAACATCATCCGTTTCTTCAATTAAAAAATCAATTTTATCCATATCTACCTTCGCTTCAATTAACTTCGATTGTACATGTACTTTTTCTTCCTCATCAAATACAACAATATGCACATTCTCACCGTAATGAAGCTCCTTTGCCATCGTTACCCAAATATCATCTAGCTTAGATCTGTAACCTTCACCTCTATGAGCTTTATCATGAGGCCATTGGAGCCATGTCCCCTCATGATTTTCCCACTCAGCAGGCATATAAAACAAACTATTTTCTATATTTCTCATCCGTGTTCACCCCTTCTTCGAATGTAAGTTCAGTCTAAACTTTGACATCGTGTTAAGGTCAACAGAAATATATTAACTACTTCATAAACTGATTCTTTATTTTCCCTTGTGATACACTACTTCTCCTTGTAAAACCGTCACTAAAACTTTCGCATTCGGAATCTTATCGACACTCATTTTAGTAATATCTTCATTTAGCAATACCATATCGGCTGATTTACCTACTTCAATTGAACCAGTAATATTATCAAGGCCTAATGCTTTGGCGGGCTTAATTGTATAAGCATCAATAGCTGCATATATATCAGATAAGCCTTTCTCTTCAATACTTAACGCATTCGAAATTGTCACAAGTGGATTCAGTTCGTTTACGTCCCAATCACTACTAAGCGATACATTTGCTCCTGTTTTCCAAATGCGTCCTAACGGCATAATTCGTTTCATCTGTTGATTTGTAAAATACGCACTTGCCCAGCTTTGTTTAGGATCTTCTGCAAAATCATGACCTACTTGGAAATCAGCGCTAATACCTAACTTAGCAAAACGATTTATATCACTATCTTCTACCATTTCCACATGTGTAAGCGTATAAGGTTGATTCGCCCCTTCTTTTTTCGCTGCTTCAATTGCATTTAAACTTTCTCTTACTCCGCCATCTCCAATTGTGTGGATGAGTGCACCGTAACCAATTTTATTGAGTTCACTCAACCACCACTTCATTTTTTCTTCTGGAATATAGTTCAAACCGTACGGGGTTCCTTTAAACCACTCAAATTTATATTTTTCTAGTATTTTAGCTGTACTATTAATACTAATTCCATCACTATACATTTTCACTTGATTAATAAGCATTCGAGATGATACATCATCACGCTTAATTTTTTTGAAATACTCCATTTGTTCTGCTTCATTTAAGTTCGGATATACCCACGGACGAAGTACTACTCGCGATGTTAACTTTTTCTCATCATTTACTTTATTCCAAACATCTAACCAGCCTCGTTTCCAATAGAGACGTCCATCGCCGACTGTAGTAATACCATTCTTCGCAACCTCATCTAAACCGTCTAACAAACCTTCATAGTTTTTTTCAAAGAGGTTTGACTGGGAATTCCATGCTTTTTCCATCACGATATCCCCTGCTGTATCATACAGAAGCCCGAAAGGTTCTCCTGTCTCTGGATCCCGGATGATTCTTCCGCCTTGCGGATCTTTCGTCTCTTTATTTATTCCCGCTACTTCCAATGCTTTTGAGTTAACCCATACAGAATGAGAAGTTCTTTCCATAATTAATACCGGGTTATTAGGAAATAGCTCATCAAGAACTTGTAATGGGGTTTGATGTTCTGATTTTTCATCCATGTCTTTTAACAGCTCTTCCAAACTGAACCCTGTTCCACTTATCCATTCCCCTGTCTTTATATCTTTTTTACAAGCTTTTAAATACGATCGTTGTTCTTGCAGCGCAGCATCCGGTGAAACACTACAATTCCCTGCTGCTGGTGATTTCGCCTCAAATATATGATTGTGATTGTCCACAAAACCAGGAAGAATAAAACGCCCTTGTAAATCCACCACTTTCGTATCTTCATTTATAAATCCTTCTACATCTTTGTTTGAACCAACAAATGTAATTTTCCCTTCTTTAACGGCTACAGCCTCTACAATGTCTTGCTTGTCATTTGAAGTATAGATTGTACCATTTTTAAACACTACATTTTTTGGCAACTGATTTGGTAGAACGAAGCTACCATTCTCACCTTCTCCTACTCCAGGAGTACACGCTGAAAACCATGTCATACTTAGAATCAGAAAAATAATCATGATTGTTCTTTTCATATTCTTTCTCCTTTTTATTATGATGAATTACTTACATAAATAGAATAAGGATTGACATAATGTTAATGTCAATCCTTATTCTCAGTCTATTTTCATAACTAAAAAACAAATTTGTGTCACATACTCCTCTACTAAACAATCACATTCAGGTCCCTTTATGTAGACCTCATATGGTGAACCATCTATTACATAACCATTTCTTTCAATCCATTTTTCTAACGCAATATAAGCGTAGCCTATATAGTCATAACTTCCATAATGCATAGTAGTAACGATTTGATGTGGATTTAATTTTTTTATTTCATATTCTTGTACTACATCTTTATTGTTCCCATGCATGACCGGAATCCTTAATTCAACATCACTTTCATTTGGAATATACTCTTCATCATAAAAGACCGTAGAGGGCGAACCGACCATTTGTAAGTTATGCTTTTGTACTTTTTCATATAAGTCATAAAAATAATCATCCATATCATCTATATTTATTTGCAGTCTTTGAGCAATTACTGTTATTTCATTTCTCATTCCAATAAATATATCGTAATTTCTATGACAAGCAGTATTTAAAGCATGATTCATATTTACCATTTCATTCATTTCTGAAATAACCTGTAAATTTTGTTTCACCTCATGAGACAACTCTATAATTTGTGCTTGCATATGTTTAATAAATGAATCTTGATCTGATGATTGAAGAATTATTTTAATTTTCGGTAAAGGAAACTTATACTCCCTTAGCTTTTTAATTTTCAGCGCTATTTCAAGCTGCCCTTGCTCATAATATCTATATCCATTTACCGGATTCACATATGCTGGTTTTAATATATCCTCTTTGTCATAATGCCTTAGCATCCGTGTACTCATTTTACAAATCCGCGAAAACTCAGTAATTGTATACATATAAATACCCCTTGAATACATTTTCTTATATATAAGCTTATTTATTAAAACCAATCAAATATTTTTCTGATTGAAGAACCTTCATTCTGATCGTTCACCCTTTTCATTTTTGAAGGTAACAAATGACTAGGACAATACCACGTTAAACAATTCATCGCGCCTCCCATTGTCGATATTTCTCCTACATGACTTTGAATAACTTGTTTCTCAGTATGCTGTTGAATATATCGTAAAACTTCCTCATCTTTAGCTAATCCAAACTTAGGAACGTAAAGCGTATCACATGTTTCTAACATATTTATATATAAACCTTTTGCTGACGCTATCTCTTCATCGTATTGACCCTTCTCTGTATATGACGAGGGAACAACTATAAATTCAGCCTCTGGCATTTGCTCTTGAATAATCTCTTGAACCTTATATCTAAATTCATGATCCCCTAAAAAATCACTAATAAACATTGTATGTTCATCAATAAATTTAACCATCCCGTCTGCGTGTGCAAGTACATCTCCCTCTTCAGCAGGAATAATAATAACCCGACTCACATCTAAATCCCATTCCAGTTGCTCTATAATTTCTTCTTCCGTCCAATCATAATTATCATCAAATATGCGTTCCGTTAATATAACGGTATCTTTTTTATTCCAAATAAGATTTCCACCGTCTAATATCAATGGAGATGTCACATATTCAAAGTCGTTTTTTTTCAACCATTTATTAAATTGTTGATCTAAATATCGTCCTTGATCTTTCGGTAAATAATTCGGTTGATATTTGAATTTAACTAGATGATTTGTTACAACTGGTGCAACATCTCTTAGCCAAATATCATCATACTCAAAAAAGTTTGTATGAAAGTCTTGCTCTTCAACAGATAAAGATATAAGTTGATCGGTAAATGCTTTATTTTCATTTAAGTATTCATTAAAATAAATAATGTCTTCATAAAATGGTCGATAATATTCATTCGATTCATCTGGTATTGCAGTAAAAATAATGCCACTATGTTTTTGTTCCATATTACTTACCTCGCTTTTTAATAATGATTGAATAACTGTTTTCAATAAGCCAACTATTCCCCAATTCATTTCTCTTTTCATTACAATTTTTGAAACGTGCACATTTCATGAATGGATTATAGCACGGAGAAATATTATATATTTATATAAAAAATATAAAGACGTCGTTAAGCCGTAAACTGACTCTTGACAAGATTTTTAAATTTTAATCGTCGTACACAATGAAGGATTAGATGATTTTTTTATCAAGATTCAAATCCACTACTTCTAATAGGGCGTTTTGATTATATAAATTCACTAAATGCGTTTCTACCCCTATGCAAATCCCTTCTAGCGGAAGATCGTTTGGATCCTGACCAAATGGATCCTCAATTTCAACCCCTATTGCTTCAATCCCTATAAATGCAAAACTTATAAACGTAGTTGCAAGTACTGTAAACCATCCAAGACTATCAACAAGACCAATCGATAAAGTCCCGCAAAATATGAGCAGTAAAATTTTAATATGAGCAAAATAAGCAAAAGGAATAGGCGTTGTTTTGATTCGATCACAGCCGTAAGCAGAGTATTCAAATCAGCTTCCATATTAATTATTGCATTTGGGTGAATTTGACCCGTTTTCAAACCTTTTGATAGTATAGTTTTTAACATAAAAACTATACTAATCGGTAAATGAATAGACTCAGCCAACATTTCTTTTTCCTTCTCAGAACAAATATCAAACAATGCTTTTATTTCGGATAAATCTTTTTCGTCTCTCAAATGTCCTTTCGCTATCTTTGGAAAAGCAATTAACAAATGTAAAAATTTTAATTTTTCCTGATCCTTCTTTTTCCCCTTAGACTCCCAATAACATAAAAAACTAACTGCCAAATTTCTAGTACAAGCACCAACCGTGCCAAATAACTTTCTACCTTCCCAATACCTATCATAGGCAGTGTTAGTACGAAAAACTAACAGTAGACCTAAAGCTCCTCCAACAATTACCCAAGGAGTTTGATTAATTATTATTTCTACATAATAATAATTAATCACAGTTACTATCGTTGAAATACATATATATAATAAAATTTGCGGGAAAATATCTCTTATAACTGTTCCCTTTAATGTAAATATTTGATGTAAACTATTTTGATTATTGTAATGAACCATATTTACAAAAACCTCTTTCCTTATTAACCTTTTATTCTTTTAAATTATGAAAGTATACAATTAAATAGTAGAATCATAAACCCTATTATTATAAAACTGGTTAAGATTATTTCTTTCAATACTATTACTCCTTTTTACCAAAAGATAAAACATCTTTTTTGATTTAAACAACAAACGTTCACTCTTCTAAATCACGACGCATTATTTTAGAATTTGCAATGAATAAAGCACTAATTAATACAAGAATCGCGCAAGCATATATCAATGAATCCATTGGACTATCATGGTCTATAATAATTAGACGAACAATAGCCGTAATACCTATATATATAAAATAACGCAATGGAAAATGAAAGTTCATTTGAAAATACTTTATAATCATTACGATGAATTCAAAATATAAAAAGAATACGACAATGCTATCAATTAAATGATAACTAGATTCCTCACTATTTAATTTAAGTTCTTGTATAAATTGAATAACTTCTTTCATAAGAAACACACTTAAAACAATTCCCAAACAGATCAAAGCTACATTTATAATGTACTGTAGAACGATAGAGAAAAACGAAAATACTCTTTTTAAATTCTTTAACACAAACATTTTTCTCCTTTTCCATATAAAACAATAATGACAATATAATTTAATTTTATTATAGTTATATTAAAATTATACATTCCACTCTTGTTACAGATGTTAAAACAAGACAAAATAAGTAAAGATAGCATTTCACCTATTTTGTCTATAAAGCAGCATAACAAAACTATAATCAATTACTTCAATTGAATCGGTTGTTGCTGTGTCACACAATGGATCATTCCGCCATTTTTATAAAGCTCTCTCACATCAATTCCCACTACTTTACGATCCGGGTATAATTTCTGAATCGTATCGTTTGCGATTTTGTCATTTGGATCATTATAGTTAGGCACCAATATAACTGTATTCCCAACATAATAATTGATATACGACCCCTTATAATCTAGAGTTTTTCCACCTTCTAAAGTAACTTTATCTTTACTAAGCGGTAAGTATTCGTACTTATATTTCTGTCCTGAAGCATTTTTTGCATCTAACAATTTATCCATATCTTTGTTTGACAAGCCCCATTCAGCCAAGTCATCTTCTGCCATCGTTACGATTGTAGATTTATCATGGAATTTAGCAAATCCATCAATATGAAAATCAGTAATATCTAAATTAGGCACTCCATCTAACCAAATAAAGTTTGTCACCCCAAGGTCACTTATATATTTTTCAATTTCCGCTTCTGATAAATCAGGATTTCTATTTTTATTCGTTACTGCGCTTCGAGTTAATAAAGCAGTCCCATTGCTGTCTAATTCAATTGCGCCACCTTCAAGGACAAATTTCCCCCAATCAATTCTTTCAATCCCTAATTGTTTACTAACATTCTCACGTATACGGGCATCATTTTTATATGGAGTTTTCTTTCCCCAACCATTAAATGCTGGATCTAATATTTTTAGATTTTTATTATTGTCATAAACAAAAATCGGTCCACTATCTCTTGCCCACACATCATCAGTAGGAGCGATAAAGAAATCAACTTTATCCATATTCAGCCCTTTATCTATTAAAAGCTTATTGATTCGCTCTTTCTCTTCCTCATCATATGCAACAATGTGGACTTTTTCACCCTCAGTTAAAGCACTTGCCATCTTAATCCAAATAGGTTCAACTTCTTGTTTATACTCTTGACCATATGTGTATTCATGAGGCCATTGTAGCCATGTACCTTCATGTTTATCTTTTTCATCCGGCATCGTATATTTTCCAGCGTTTTTCTGTACCTCTACTTTTTTATCCTCTTTCCCTTTGGCATTTTCATTATTCCCTTCAAAAGAACATCCACTAATAATCGTTGTAGATAATGTAGCTATTAAACAAAACTTGACTATTTTTTTCATTTTTCAACCTCCTGTTCATGTCTACAATACTGTAAGGCTTAACATAGTGTGAAGCTCAAGCTTTTTCATCAATGTAAAAATTACCAATTATTCTTCCGCATGATAATCACATAATTTCAATACAAATAGATGACATTCACAAAATACACTTCCTATATTTAACATCCATATCATTTAACTTCCTTCATAAATTTATTCTAATACTAATCCCCTCTCATACATGCTTGTTCACTAAATAAAAAAATCGGTATTGATAATTTTATATCAATACCGATTTTTAAATAATTATTTTCCTTCTATTAAATCATTCGCTAATTTCCTAAACTCTTGATTAAATGTATCATTCATACCATTTTGTACGTTAGAGAATAATATTACAAACGTTCTTTTATCCCAGTTAAAATTATTAAAAGTGTTCCAGCCAGCTAATACACCGTGGTTATGATAATAATCTGGGTAAATATAGAAGCTAAATCCATATTTTCTCGCAGGTGATACTGTAAACATATCTGATAAGCTTTGTTTAGAAATCAGCTTTCCATCCATAATAGCCTCATCTAATCTTTTCATATCTTCAACGGTCGTATACATTTCACCACAACCATACAGCCAGTTCATTTTTAAGCGGGGTGTAGCTATTAACTCATTATCTTTTTTCGTGTAACCTTCTGCTAAGAAAATATCTTCAGGGAGAGTTGCACCCATACCAGATTCATTCATTTCAACAGGAGTAAAAATGTTTTCTTTCACATATTCAGCAAGCGGTTTATTCGATATCTTTTCTACAATATACGCAAGTACCATATAATTATAATCTGTATATTTCCATCCTGTCCCTGCAGGAAATTGCAACTTTTGCGCTCCAATCCACGTTACTAACTTTAAACGTGATGCCGCATCAACACTACCTTGTCCCTGATCTGGTAACCCAGACGTATGTGTTAACAAATTTCGTAACGTAATTTTTTTATCTGCTGGAAACGATGGAATATACTTATTTACATTGTCTTCAATATTCAATTTCCCTTTTTCTCTTAGCTGTAATATAGATATTGCAACTACTGTTTTCGTTATGGAACCGATGCGATATTTTGTTCTTGGCGTTGTTAAAACTTTATCTTTTATATTCGCATACCCGTAGCCTTTTCGTAAAACCACATTATTTTTATCCGTTACGAGAACCGTTCCGTTAAATCCTTTATCTTTTAAATATTGATCGAGTTTCGTTGCTGCAATATCATAACGTTTTTGCTGATTCGCATCAACTTTCGATTGAACATTTCCAACTTTATCCTCAAATTTTGAAAATGCCTTCAAACTGTATTTCTTTTCTTTATTTGCATGTATGAGTGCAGCGACACTCCCACAAAAAATAGCAAAAACAAAGAAAGCAATTAACCATTTCTTAAACATATGGGAACCCTCTTTTATCTAGTTTCACTTTATACTTTTCCATTCTATTCTATATCTTTTAGTTTTTAAATATCTTATAATCTATCTACTCTATTATTTCTCATAGCAAACTAGATTCCTTTTTCTAACGTTCAAATTTTAACTACTCTCTATTGTAGTTCTTTTTTACAAAATTTCCACCTTACAATCGGATACATCCAACTTTAATTTAAATTTTTTATGTAACATTCGTTACACATTAACAAGAATGGAGGCGTTAATTTGAAAAAGACCGATAAGCGCAATCGTTTAGATGATATGATGTTTCATTATCGAGTAACAAAAAACAATATAGTTTCAATTGAATATTACGGAAAACAGATTATAATTTTAAAAGGAAATGATGCTGAAAAATTTTTAAACAAAATAAATCGGGCAAGTAACGAAAAAGAAAAACAGCTTATTATGGCTAAAATTACAGGTAATTTCAAAAGAGGAAATGAGCGTTAATGAAAACGAATCTCATTTCTAAATTGATTATACAGCATATAAAAAAAGAAATGTCACTCTCACGACATTTCTTTAGATTTTCTTCATAAAAGATTTACATTTTTAATATTCTTTTACTGTTACATAAATTCACCGCTGAAACGCTTAGTAATGCAGCTATACCTATCCATGCATATGTGTAGCCTTTTCCATCTACTATATAACCAAACAAAGCAGGTGCAAAGATAATAGCAATTTGATTAAGTGTAAGCGCAAAACTCACTGTTAGGCCTACCAATTCCTCACTTGCAGACTCAGCAACTTCAACCATAAAAAGACTAAACCAACCGATCGCAAAGAACCCTAGCAGTCCGCTCATCACAAACAATGCCTCAAGTGTCATTGTGTTTATACTCATTACAACAACTAAAATTAAGCAAAAAGATATACATACAGTTATTAATAAAGGTTTATGACGATCACCTTTGTAATATGTATCACTTATTGTAGTTAATATAATTCGCCCAATCATTCCTGCAACTAGCATAACTGAAAATACTTTCCCTGCTACAATAGGTGTTATCGATTTTTCAACAGCTAAAAATTTCATAAAATGTCCGACTAATATCATTTGTAAAGAAATCATACAAATACCTGTAATAAAAATTGGATACAGCTCTTTTTTACATATCACCTCTTTTAATTGCATCCAAAAAGAAAGCCTTACATCTTCTCGGCTAGTGTGTTCTCGGGCGTTCGATTCCTTATAAAATATGAAAAACAATAACCCACCTACTATACATATAGTTGCAATAACATTTATCGTATAAGATAAACTAAATTTAAGTGTAAGCAAAGGGATCGTTACTCCTGCTAACGCCCCGCCAATAGGTATACCAGCTTGCCGTATTCCCATAGCTAATCCGCGCATTTCTTTCGGAAACCATTTCAAGATTACTTTACTTCCCCCTGGCTGGGATACGCTATAAAAAGTTCCTATTAAAAGAAGGACAAATAATAGCCCAATAAATCCCCTTGCCATATGAGCAAGTAAAAGTGCCCCGCCAAGTAATACAGTGCTCGATCCAATTAATATTCTTTCGTTATATCGATCAAGTAACCTTCCGGCAAAAAGCATACAAAACAGCGGACCAATATTTACAGCACTTATTAACAACCCAACCTGCATATTCGAAAGTACATATTTCTGTTTCCAAAATAAAGCGAGTACCCCTACTCCATATGTTATAAGTGTTGCACTTGCCTGTGCTACCGTTGCCAAAGTTAACATGATCCATTTATTAGAACTACTGTACTTTTCAATTTTTTCTTCACTTATCAACGTTATCTCCCCCATATCCCTTTCATTGTATGAAGGTTCTGATATCATGTAAAATAAGTGTTAATAATAGAATCCATCAAAAAAATTGATACCTTTTTCGGGGTGATAATAAATGGATATAAAAGATTTAACGGTTTTTTACGAAGTTGCGACAGTAGGAAATATATCTCATGCTGCTAAAAACTTAAACTATGTACAATCAGGTGTAACGATGCGTATAAAACAACTAGAAATTGAGTTAGGTGTGCCTTTATTTTATCGAAATGGAAAAGGCGTTACTTTAACTTCTAACGGAGAAATTTTATTAACATATGCAAAACAAATCATCCACTTAATCGATCAATCCATTCAAGCTGTCCAAAGTAACGGAACCGAGCCAAAAGGCACGTTAAAAATCGGATGTACAGAATCGACAACAGCCGTTCGTCTCCCGCCCATATTAACGACCTATTATGAAAAGTATCCAGAAGTTGAATTGATTCTAGAAACAAACACGACAGACCAATTAACTCAGCTCGTTTTAGAGCGAAAACTAGACGGGGCTCTTATCGCTGGAAATATTCAGCATACTGAACTTCATACACTTTCATTTCGAGAAGAAGAACTCGTTCTCATTAGCAAGACTCCTCTAGCTTCCTTTAAAACAATAGAAGAACTGAGTTTACTCGCTTTTAGTCAAGGTTGTTATTACAGAAAACTATTAGAAAACTGGCTTCAAGAAGAAGGGATTTCACCTAAAAGAATACTAGAGTTCGGAACAATTGAAGCAATACTTGCATGTGTAAAATCAGGTATGGGCGCGGCTATTATGATGAAATCCATTATTCCAGATTATGAACATGGTGTATCTTTAAATACATTACCAAATCACTTTAAAAAGGTTCCTACTACCTTTATTACTCGAAAAGACATTTTTCACTCAGCTGCCTTGCAAAAATTTATGGAGATGATCAACAATGCGTGAACAGAAAATACGCGGAATGAAACGAAAAACAAAAACTCTTATAAAAAGAATTGAAGACGCCACTAAAGCATTTCCATCTACTTTCTATAACGATGAATACTGGCATATGCCTTTACCAGGCTCTCAAGCTTTTATCGATTCTAGTACAACACCTAGGAAAGTAAAGCGATTGTGCATTCAAACCCTGTTAAATCAAGCGAATCAATTAATGACAATGAAACCGAACGATACAAATACATATCGAGTCGTTGTTATGATTAAAATAGCAAGCTTATGGAACTCACAAATCATCATATTTAAAAACGATGACTACTTTCAAAATTTTTTCAATAGAGATAACGAATTTCAAAAATGGATTCCCCTCTCCAATGCTTCCGACTTCGGGCATGAATGGAAAATATCAATTTCTAACAGTGTCCAAACATTGCATTTCCAAGAGATAATCAAGGATGAAGATGGATTTAATGATGAAGGAGAACTTTTGTTTATAGGAGAGTTATCATAAAAGGGGAACTGTCAAATGAAAAACTTCCCTTTTTCCACTAAACAACATCGCTATATAATGAATTTAACATTTCACTATATAGGAGGTTTTCATATGGTAATCCCTAAATACCCTGAAGTCCCACATCTTACGAAAAAACAAATTGAAGAAATAACCGAAATCGCTTTCCTAAAAGAATCAACACCACAACAGTGTGATGCAATTTTCGTTTTCGGTGGTTCCCATCCTGGTAATTGGCAAGCTCCTTTACATGCTTATCAACAAGGTTTAGGTGCACAAATTATCGTCACAGGTGGTACTAGTTTACATGGAATGAAACATCCAAACTGGAATTATGGAGATTTATCAGAATCAGAAGTAATTGTTAACAAGTTAATTGAACACGGTGTACCGGAAGATGCTATCATTTTCGAGAAAAACTCTCTCCATTCTATCGCAAATGTAATTGAAGCTAAGAAGATCTTTGATTTTACAACAATTAACAGTTTACTATTTGTATGTAAAAGCTTAGGAGCAGGCCGGCAATATAGAGTATTAAAAAAACATTTACCAAAACATATAACTTGTATTCCATATACATTTGATACAAGTTTTGATGGTGATTTTATAATTAATAGATATAATTGGATGGAAAATGAGAAAAGTCGCTCTATGATTTTCGGCGAATACTTGAGAAATGTTTGCTACGGCCGAAAAGGTGGAATTGAACCTCCTGAGAAAGAGATTGAAGGATTAGAAAAATACGTAGTATATTACCAACATCTTGCATAATATTTTTTCAACATAAAAAATATCGGGAAGCCAATATAAAGGCTTCCCGAATATTCTAATGATGCATAAATAACACTAAAATTACTTTTCCTTTTTCATTCCCCCACATAGACGCCTACCATTGTACACATATTGTTTAACATATTAAGCCAACGCAGCTGGCGGCAATAATTGTGGTCCTTCCCCGGTGCGTGCCAATACCCAATCATCGTAATACCACATTTCTGTTTGGCGACGACTCATCATATAATCCCAGCGTACTTCTCGCTCAAATTCAATGATTTGTCCGTCACCACCAATTGTCACCCAGTTAAAACTTCCGTTATTATGCATCATCTTTATCCATAGAACAGGAAACTCCACAGTTTGTCCCCCGTCAACATAATGTCTAGTTTGTTTTTCTATACGAAGTAAAGTTAGGCCCTTTGCATATTGTCGATCAACCTTTTCCATTACATCCATCGCTATTTTCTCTGCCTCATCCTTATGAGGTAGTTTATTAGCGTATACTGGCATCATATTCGTGTAACTTAAAAGATGCTTACTCTTTTGAGAAGTAATAGTTGTTATATGAAAGCCACCATAATTCAGTGGTTCTTCTGCTTTTGAAATACAAGCGTTGTTTTTATATTTAATTACATAATAAACGATTCATTATCTCTTCAAGTAATATACCCGGCTTTACTACCTCATTTTCCGTACGCCATCCAATAAATCCATCTGGTCTTATTACTACCGCTCCTCCATTTTCTATCCCGTATAGTTTTCTAAAAAAGTTACCTTGATGGATAAAATCACCAGTTAAACCTACCTGATACACTTTTATCTTTACTCCTAATCCAGATGAAACAACATTTGCAGCTTCAGTCCAAGTACTAGGCTCTGCTCCAGTAAGTAACACAAAGTTGCTACCAAATAGATCAAGTATAGAAACTTCTTTTCCTTCATAAGTTCCCAAAAAATGTGGCGCACGCGTTCCCGGGCGTCCGTTCAAATCAACTATATTCATTCTATGCGGTGTGTTACATTCGTCTATAATTGCTTCTGAGCAATACTGATAACCAGCAGTGACAGCTAAACTATCCATATTACTCAAATTACCTTCCTCTCGATTCGCAGCACGAAATAATATACTACTCGCATAGTCCGTCGTTAATTTTGCAACAGGATATCTCTCGTCATGATAGGTTTCTAACAATTTTGGATTTGCTTTCCCTTTTATAACAGCCGCTAATTTCCAAGCTAAATTATGTGCATCTTGTATTCCTGTATTTGAACCGAATCCTCCTGTTGGCGGCATAATATGCGCCGAGTCACCAACTAAAAAGATGCGATTGTCCTGAAATTTTACCGCTGTACTTTCACTCGCTTCCCACGGCAAAACACTTACTATTTCTGGCTTAATATCCGTACTTCCAATTGCAGTTTGAATAATTTGTTTACAGCGTTCTATAGAGAAATCCTCTGGTCGCTCCCCTTTTACTGGATCATAAGCTACATGATAAATCCATTTACTTTCGTTATCGACTGGAATAAGCGCACCAATTACTTCTGGATGAAGTATCATAGTAAAACCGAATGCGTCTCCTTTAATAAATTCACTCAAATCCGCTTCAAAATATATGTTCATATAATAACCACCGATTGTACCACGGCCCTCGGTTAAAATACCTAACTGTTCACGTATTTTACTTTTCGCTCCATCTGCTGCAATTACATAATCACAATGAATCATGCTCTCTTCTTTCGTTTTACGATTTCGAATCGTTGCTATTACTCCGTTTCCATTTTGCTCATAAGAAACTAGTTCATGATAAAAAGATAGCTTCCCGCCTAATCTCTGTGCTTCTTGTAACATCATCTCCTCTAAAGTAATTTGATAACAAGCAGTTTGTTTTGATGGGCTAATCTCTTCCACTTTACGAAATAAATTTTCGTTATTTTCATACTGCGCCGCCCTTATTTGTTCCAACTCTTCATGCTTTACCTCAGCTATTGTTTGAACTGCAATTCTCCCGTGACAATTCTCTAATGCTTTACCAGCTAATCTAATTCCTTTTTCTAGACCCAGTTCTCGGAATAATTCCATTGTGCGAAATGTAATTCCACCCGCTTTCGGATGAATCGCAGTAGACGGATGCCTTTCAATAAGTACATAATCAATGTTATGTTTCGCAAGAAATAATGCAGACGATAATCCTGATAATCCCCCTCCAACAATTAAAACTGGTACATGTTTCGATTCCATACATTTTCCCTCCACATATATTCTTCTGAGCTCAGTGACATAAATATAATCAAAAAACCAACAAAAATATAGACTTATATTTCATTTTGAATTATCATATAGATAGATTACGACCCAAATTACTTTTATCCTTTCATACATCTACAAGTCACTTAATTTGTGTGTGTATGAAAGAATAAAAAAGAAGGCCCTACTTTACTTTGAACTATTCTCTGATATAGACATCAAAAATAATAAAAACATTATAAGCGGTCGTAACCTTGTAAATTATACAAGGTTACGACCGCTTATTTTATTGTTAAATGGCTACCCTTTATCCTCGGCAGACAACGCATTGTTAAATCATTTCCTACCGTTCAACTCCATTATTTTCTATTCCCTATAATAACTACTCCATTATTTTCTATACGTACAAATTGATTCGTCTCGATTTTCTTTCTCAATATTGCAGCTCATACAACATTCATGTAGCATTACCGTATCAATGTAATGGTTCATCATCTTAAACCTTTCGACTAATTATTGGAGGTATAGTGATTGAAATGAATAAACAAGAACAATTAAATGTTATTAAAGAAGATTTTATTAATTGTCAAAAAGTATTAGTGGCAATTGGTGACGAAACACGTCAAGCTATTTTGTTAGTTCTAATGAAAACAGAATGTCAAACTGGATTACGTGTTGGCGAAATCACTAAACAAACACACCTTTCTCGACCGACAGTATCACATCACCTTAAGATTTTACGAGAAGTCTGGTATTATTTTAATGCGTAAAGAAGGTACAAAGAACTTTTATTATATTGACATACGTACAAAATTAGGATTATTAAAAAATCTTGTATTAGATATTGAGAAGCTACTGCAAAACTTTTATTGAACTTTGGAGGTATAAGAAATGAGAGCAATGGTGATTGATAAATACGGGAAAGTTCCAATGCGTATGACTGAGATGCCCACCCCTGAAATAAATGAGTATGAGGTGCTCGCAGAAATTCATGCAGCTAGCATTAACCCAATTGATTTTAAAATACGCGATGGAAAAGTGAAGTTGTTACTTAAATATAAAATGCCCCTTATTCTTGGTAATGACTTTTCTGGTGTCATTGTAAAAGTCGGAACAAAGGTGACTCGATTTAAAGTTGGTGATGAAATATATGCACGTCCAAGAAAAGATAAGATCGGTACTTTTGCGGAATATATAGCCATTCATGAAGATGATATAGCCTTAAAACCGAAAAATTTAACTTTTGAGGAAGCGGCGTCGATTACACTCGTTGGCTTAACATCATATCAAGCATTACATGACATCATGCAATTACAAAAAGGACAAAAGATTTTGATTCACGCTGGATCCGGCGGTGTTGGTACTTTCGCAATTCAGTTAGCAAAAATAATGGGTGCCACTGTTGCAACAACTGCTAGTGAAGCTGGTGAAAATTTAGTAAAGTCTCTTGGCGCAGATGAAATTATTAATTACAAAAAAGAAAAGTTTGAAGATATACTGAAAAATTATGATGCGGTATTTGATACACTTGGCGGTACAGCACTTGAAAAATCATTCGATATTATAAAAAGCGAAGGGAACATTGTTTCCGTTTCAGGAATGCCGAATGCTCGCTTCGGTAAAGAATTTGGTTCAGGATTTTTCAAAACACTCTTATTTTCATTAGCAAGCAAAAAACTTACTGCACTTGAAAAAAAGCATAATGCTCAATATTCGTTTTTGTTTATGAAACCAAGCGGAGATCAATTACGTATAATTACAAAGTATATTGAATCTGGACAAATCAAACCTATAATCGATCGCATTTTCCCTTTTGAAGATACTCAAAAAGCAATGGAATATTCAGAGTCTGGAAGAGCAAAAGGAAAGATAATTGTAAAAATCAAATAATAATAAAACTCCATTTTTTTAAAATGGAGTTTTATTATTTGCTGTTAAATAGACATAGTGCAATGAAGTCCTTACAATAGATTTCAAGGGGAAATATCATATTATACTTTTAGCTAATTTTACAAAGAATACATACGTACAAATACATAATAAAAAAATAAACAAGGAGGAGATAAAATGACTAAAAATAATGAAGCAGGTTGGAATTTAGATAATAGTTATACGACTTTACCACAATCATTTTATACAGAAATCCCCCCAACTCCTGTACATTCACAGGAGTTAATTAAACTAAATAATTCTTTAGCAATATCTCTTGGCTTTAATCCTGAGGAACTAAAAAAGGACGCTGAAATCGCCATTTTAGCTGGTAATACTATTCCAGAAGGAGCTCATCCACTAGCTCAAGCGTATGCTGGGCACCAATTTGGTCATTTCAACATGTTAGGAGATGGTCGTGCCCTTTTAATTGGAGAACAAATTACTCCTTCAGGCGAACGGTTTGATATTCAATTGAAAGGTTCCGGTCCAACTCCATATTCGCGCCGTGGTGATGGTCGCGCTGCACTCGGTCCAATGCTACGTGAGTATATTATTAGTGAAGCGATGTACGCGCTTGATATTCCAACTACTCGCAGTTTAGCAGTAGTCTCAACTGGCGAACCAATCTATCGCGAAACGAAGTTACCTGGAGCTATTTTAACTAGAGTTGCAAGCAGTCATATACGCGTTGGAACATTCCAATACGCCGCAGCTCGAGGCTCAATCGAAGATCTCAAAGCTTTAGCTGATTATACGATAAAAAGACATTATCCAGAGGTTGAATCTACTGAAAATCCATATGTCGCACTACTACAAGAAGTCATTAAGAGACAAGCAAGCCTTATCGCAAAATGGCAACTCGTTGGCTTCATTCACGGCGTAATGAACACTGACAATATAACGATTAGCGGTGAAACGATTGATTACGGTCCATGTGCCTTTATGGATAGTTATAATCAAGGAACAGTATTTAGCTCTATTGACACACAAGGCCGTTATGCATACGGAAATCAACCATATATGGCTGCATGGGATCTCGCACGTTTAGCTGAATCTTTAATACCGATACTACATGAAGATGAAGAAGAAGCACTAAAAATTGCACAAGATGAAATTTCAAAGTTCAGTGTGCAGTACGAAAACAATTGGTTCCTCGGAACGAAGAAGAAATTAGGACTATTTAGCAATGAAGAGCAAGATCAATCACTTATTGAGAAACTTTTAAAAGCAATGGAAAAATATAAAGCAGATTATACAAATACATTCCGTGCATTAACTGACAATATATTAGAAAATGCACCTTTATTTGAAAGTCCTGAATTTAAAGAATGGTACGAGCTATGGCAATCTCGGTTAGAAAGACAAAAAGAATCGAAAGATGATGCATACAAATTAATGAAAAATAACAACCCAGTAATCATCCCTCGAAACCACAGAGTAGAAGAAGCACTAGAAGCAGCTGTTAAAAATGGAGACTATAGCGTAATGGAGAAACTTCTTCAAGCTTTAGCAAATCCTTATGAATATTCTCAAGAACAAGCGGATTACTGCACGCCTCCAGCGCCGTCGAATCGTCCTTATAGGACTTTTTGCGGGACGTGATTGTTTATCTTTAACCTTTAAATTTATTATTCATACACTTATTTCCTTACACCACTTGAGAGAGTGGTGTTTTTGTCGAATTTATTTTTCTTGATTTTCAAAATACAAGAAGGTTTTACAAAATATTACACAGAATTATGTAGTATCGTAAATTAGGGGGGAATTCCCCTATTACGATTTGTGTTATTCTGTCTAATTTCACAAACGAATAACACAAATAAATAACTATAAGGAGAGATAAGATTTGAAAAGAAAAATTGGTACAGTTGTTGTAGGATTATCAGTACTTGGTTTTGGTATTTTTGGTGTAAGCATCGGGGATGGCGGAGTTGTAAAAGCTGAACATGGAGATGTTCCAGCGCCTAAATTAGAAAATCATGGTGACTACGGAGGGGCTCCTGCTTTCAATAAAGGTGATACTTTGGCTCCCACTTATGATCATGGAAGACCTCCAGTTTCTAAACAGGATAGCCATGCTGATTTCCCTGCTCCTAAGCAAGACAGTCATGCTGATCTCCCTGCTCCTAAGCAAGACAGTCATGCTGATCTCCCTGCTCCTAAGCAAGAAGGTCATGCTGATCTCCCTGCTCCTAAGCAAGAAGGTCATGCTGATTTCCCTGCTCCTAAGCAAGAAGGTCATGCTGATTTCCCTGCCCCTAAGCAAGAAGGTCATGCTGATCTCCCTGCTCCTAAATTAGAAAATCATGGTGAGCACATTTAAAAATCCCCCCTTCAATTATGAAGGGGATTTTTAAAATTTATTATTTTTATTTACTTTCTCAACTTTTTCTTGGTTTGAAATAAAATATTCATATTTTGAACCCCCCATAGCATTTACCATCTAAAAAATAACAAATATTGAATAAAATATACAAATATACAACTAAAAACGATCTAATTTTCTTATTTACAAGAATTTTATTTATCAAGTTATTTTTACATAATCTTCCGATAATTCGTGTTACCATTATAGATACAACTCAATAGAATATTATGAGGGGGGACCTTATGAACACTTTATTAACCGGTAGTACATACGCAACCAAACATCTAGAAGCGTGGTATCACGCAATTTTAACTCAAAATGTCGTAGTATCCCACGACTGCTATCATGCAGCAGCAAAAGAAAAAAAAGAAATGCTTTTACAAGGAAATACAGAAAATGCATCCTACCAATTATTTTTTGATTTATTAAAATTCCGCTATGCAGTATTCACTGAAGGGCTATCAATTACAAAAGATAGTTTTGAATCAATTAACGCTTATGCTATACCATCTGATTTACAACTATCCTACTTATATCACTATTACAATGCAATTTACTACACTGCATTAAACAAATTCGATAAAGCTGATGATTATTTTGAGAAAGCAAAATCATCATTAACTAGTCTTACTAATGTGGAGCAAGCTGATTTTTATTATCGATATGCAGTTTATCATTTTCAAATGCAACAACCAAGCCAAGCTATAGTAAATGCAACTAAAGCATTAGACATTTTCCAAACAATAAACGATTGCGAACGAAACGTAACATCATGTTTAAGTGTGCTTGGTGGAGCCTATGTAGCAGTTGGACACTATGAAAAAGCTGAAGAATTATACTATAAAGCAATTGATATCTTACAAAAATTAAACGAAGAACCTTTACTTCTTCATGTACGAAATAATCTAGGTACACTGTACGCAAATCAAGATTTATCAGAACAAGCCATTCGCCAATTATCAGAAGTGATAGAAAAAATGCCAAAGCACTACAAAGCATTATTTTTACTTGCACAAGAAAATGGAAAATTAGGCAATATAGAATTAGCAAATAAGTATATCCAGACCGGAAAAGAGATTGTTTTACAACTGGACAACGAGGAGTATAAACATCATTTTTCTATTTTAGAAGCTAATATTAATGAATTTGAATTAGAACAGTTAGATAAAATTGTACAAGCAGGAATTCACTATTTTAATGCAGAATCTTTATTCAGTTACACTTCAGAGTATTGTGAGAAAATAGCAACTACATATCACAAGAAGCTACAGTTTGAAAAGGCTAGTGAGTATTTCCTCAAGAGTATTGAAGCAAACAAAAAGAATGAAAGAAGGTTATGAAAATGAGGAAAACAATTGGTAAAATCGCTTTAGGTATTGCTTTTGCTGGAATCGCTGCTTTTGGGTTAAATGCAAATCTGACAAATCAAGCTGGACATGAGCATTTCCCTGCTCCACAAAAACCTGACTTTGTTCAATCCGTTGACGTAAGCAAAGACTACAACACAACAACAGCTGAAAAAGCACTTTAAAAAATGAAAGGCCTTCAATTAAGAAGGTCTTTTTAAATACGTTTATTTAGTTAATGTAATCGAATATTTTTTCATAGCCAAATGGTAGTACAAATGACAATAAACGGCCTATCACAATTGAAACACTTGATAAAAGAATAAATTTCCGAAATGATATATCATTCCTCTTATACCCCGTAAAACAAGCCTTTGTTATAACAAAAACAGTCATCATTATGATAGTCGCTGAAAAGATGGCTACTAAAAACACTTCCATTTTGTTTCCCACTATAAAATATCCTAACTTTAATTTTACCATTAAATGAGTATAACAAAGACAAACTATTTCTTAATATACGGTTTTCTATATGCCTCCGACGGGATTCGAACCTGTACTCCTTTCGTAAGCATAGGCTAAGGGGAACACGCTTCCCTACGGAATTTCACCGACAGGAGTTTCACCTGTCTCAGCTTATTTGCTTTTCGGTGCTTCTGAAACCTTCGCCTTGCGACCCGGTTCTACACTGTTTTCCGGCGCTCTTCCCTTCTAGAGCTACGGAGGCAGTTTTTCTTTCAAGTAAAAGATATTTCTACAAAAATAGAAATATCCCTTTACTTCATATGAAATCACTCTATTTCTTTCATCAAATCAGCAATCCCCCTACTCCCCTCACTACCAACTTTCTCAAGTTCCTCCACAACTAATTTCCGTCTTTGCCCAGAATGATTTTGACTTAACTTCGCTTTTCCTTCTATATTATTTATCTTTATTTTGAACCCAACTATTCCCCTACTTAATCCTTCCATATAATTCGGATCTACATCCTTCAGTGAGTAGGTGCTCTTTGAGTTTTCATATTTATGTACTAAATCTTGAAGAGAATCTATTAATTCCTGTTCATCTTCAACAATTTCTAACTCTCCATATACATGGACCGCAACATAGTTCCATGTTGGTACTGCTTTATTTGTTTCATACCATGACGGAGAGATGTAACTATGTGGTCCTTGAAAAACAGCTAACACTTGTTGATTTTCACTATCTTTCCATTGCTCATTTGGACGTGCAAAATGCCCGGATAAAGTAAGTGTTTCCCTATTTAACAATAACGGCAAATGCGTTGCGTACGGTGCTCCGTTATGTTGAGAAAATAAAGTTGCAAAGCTATTTTGTTCAATCATTTCGTACTTCGTCTCTTCATCTTGTATAGTGAAATGTTTTGGTATGTACATAAGCTCCCTCTTTTCTTATCTTCTTATTTCTCATTATATTTACGAGATTTATTATTTGGCAGGGGCAGATTGTAATTGTTTTATAAGGTCAGTTCATATAGTAAAACCTCTTCTTCAAAAACAATAGGTGGCATTATATGATTTCTGCCACCTTAGTCTATTTTCGTATTGATACAAACTCTTCTATTCAACTATCCTTCATAGCTTTTTCTAATACATATTCAATAAATTCCGTTTTACCTAAGCTATAACCTCTGAATATGCGTATCCTTAAAATCAGTTTCATACTTCAATCCATACCCAAGCATTCGATCCATTCCAATATGTGCTGTCCATATTAAACCAATCATTAAAATCGTATCCATCTTTAAATAGACCCCTATTAAAACAAGTAATATTGATATGATATATGTGTGAAATAGATTATAAATTTGTGCACCAACACGTTTGTTAATAGCGTACGCCACCATTGCTAAATCAGGTACAAAAAGTAATACGATAAATAATAACCAACTAAATCCACATAATGCATATATATAAATCGCAGCTAATAAGACGACCAATCCTTCAAAGTGTATAATTCGTTTCTCCAAAATTCATCATTCCTTATCTGTTAGCTTGAAAATTTTATTCGGATTTAAAATATTTTGCGGATCAAGAGCTTTCTTTATTTTCTCCATTACCAATAATGCCGCACCATGTTCTTCTTCTTGATACTTCTGCTTTCCTATTCCAACGCCATGCTCTCCTGTACAAGTTCCGCCACGCTTAAGAGCATACAGTACAATACTTTCATTTATTTCATCCGCTTTTTTCACTTCATCTTTATCATTTGGATCAATCATTAAGAGCACGTGAAAATTCCCGTCTCCTACATGGCCAAGAATACCACCAACAAGGCCCACCTTATCTAACGTCTCTTTCGCATTTTGAATCGCGCCAGCTAACTCTGAAATTGGCACACATACATCTGTACTCATTAGCTTTTTGCCAGGGTAACTATGAACGTAAGAATAAGCTAAGTTATGTCTTGCATCCCATAATTTATTTCTTGCCGCAGTTTCAGTTTCAAAAGCAACATCTTTACATTTATGATCAAAAACAATTTCCTTCGTAAACTCGATATCTTGCGTTAGCCCTGCTTCATTTCCGTGAAACTCTAAAAACAGTGTTGGTTCTTCTCTGTAATTTGTTTCATTGTAATGATTTACTTGTTTCATAGATAATTCATCAACAAGTTCTATTCTCGCAATTGGAATACCAGCTTGTAGTATGTTAATAACAGCTTCTACTGCATCATTTATAGTTGGAAACGATGCTCTCGCAGCCATAACATGTTCTGGTATGCCGTATACTTTTAATGTTAGCTCTGTAAAGCATCCAAGCGTACCCTCTGATCCTACGAAAATACCATTTAAATGATAACCTGATGATGACTTCGCCGCTAAATTGCCAGTATGTATCACTTGCCCATCAGCAAGCACCACTTCTAAATCACGAACTTGATCACGCATTACGCCATACTTAACCGCTGTCGTTCCGCTCGCATTCGTAGCAGCCATGCCTCCTAACGTTGCATCTGCACCTGGATCTACACTAAAAAACAAACCGTACTTTTTCAATTCTTTATTGAGCTGAGAACGAGTCACTCCTGGTTGTACTTTCACAAGAAAATCTTTCTCTCTTATTTCAAGTATTTTGTTCATTAATGAAAAATCAACTGTAATCCCCTTTTCATAAGGAATTATATGACCTTCTAAACTAGAACCTACTCCAAATGGAATGACAGGTTTTTTATGCTCACTCGCTACTTTCATTATTGCTCTAACCTCTTCCATCGTTTTTGGAAAAACAACTACATCAGGTAAACTACTATTATGGTAAGATTCATCTTTACTATGTAACTCTCTTACTGTCTTATTAATCACTACTTGATCTTCAGGAAGTACATCCTTTAATTCATTTACTAATCGCTCAATTGTTATTTCCATTACGCACTCTCCTTTTATATTATTTACTCTGCATTAATTATACCATTTTTATACATAATAATCAGAATAGTTAGATTCCTGAGGTTTTATATAAAAAAAGAACTTGCAGTATTCCCTACAAGTTCTTTTTTAAAACTATATTTTAGACGATTTTTTCAATAAAATCATAAACCAAACTAAAGTAAATGCCATCATAGAATGAGAGAACCCTACAATATAAGTTAACCCTTTAAAGTCCGCTCCATTTAGTTGAAGAAGTCCTCTCGCTGCCAGCGATCCTAACATTAAAGTTAATGCGATATTATGTAAAATAAACCAGTTATTAAATCCTTTCACTTCATGAAACGCGAATACTTTTGCTAACCCTAAAGCAATTAAAAAGAAGAAAAAGCCAAGTACTAACGTATGCGTATGCAAAAGATTTAATAAAGTAGAGCCTAAAATCCCTTTATATTTCCCATACTCCCTAGCAAATATTCCTGACAATAAACCGATAATCAAATAAGTAAACGATGCATTATATAATTTCTTCATTATGTACCTCCTTGAGTAGAATGTGTAGTGTGTCATATTTAGTAATAATGATAGTTATATAGTAAAAACTCCTAGTTTCCTAGGAGTCATTGTATAAGTATCTCACTCTTTACAATCAATCCTAATTATAAAATATCCTTTTATACAAAACAATCGAACTTTATGTGAACAGTAACTCTCAATTAAAATAACTTGCACTTTTATTTCGCACAATCCATACTAATTGTTATAACTTTTAAAGGTGGTGCAATAGATTGATAGTTCTTGAAACTGAAAGACTCACTCTTCGCTGGCTCGATGTAAAAGATGCTCCGTTTATTCTTGAATTAGTAAATGATCCTGCATGGATTCAATTTATTGGTGATAAAGGCATTAAAAACTTAGAAGATGCAAAAAAATACATCTTAAATGGACCCGTCGATATGTACAATAAAATGGGCTTTGGTCTTTACTTAGTTGAACGAAAAGAAGATCTCACTCCACTTGGTATGTGCGGCCTTATTAAAAGAGATTCATTAGAAGATGTTGATATCGGCTTTGCTTTTTTAGAAAAATTCCGTTCAAAAGGGTACGGCTATGAATCAGCTGCTGCAGTAATCGAATACGGTGTACAAAAGCTCGGACTCAAACGAATTGTAGCAATTACTTCTATAGATAATGTTGCTTCAGGCACGCTGTTAGAAAAAGTAGGATTGCGATTCGAAAAAATAATTTCAGACTCAGGAGAAGATCTAAAATTATTCGGGTATAACGCATAACAAAAAAGGGTCGCCATTCATGGCGACCCTTTTTTTCACTTCACTTCTACCGTATAATTCCCTGTTCCACCACCATACTGGTATACATGTAAATAGTACTTCCCTGGATACGTATAGTAACTACCTACTAATTTATTTCCTTGTTGCTGTGCATACGTAACATAATTATTTAAATCTGCTTCTGAATAAAGAACCCAGTTTACTCCAATATTATTTTCCTTCGTTACATTAATTTGAAGGTTTTTCGCAGTTTCTATATTTATTTCAAAGTAATCACTCGTATCACCGTTTCCTAAACTAGCACGTAAAACTTGATTTAACTGCAGTTTATTTGCCGTTTGGAATGAATTATTTGGCTCTTTTTCTACACTGTTATCTTCTTTCTTTTGAACCGTTACACTCGTTGTAGCAGTATTAGTTAACCCTTTATCGTCTGTTACTGTTAATTTCGCTGTATACGTCCCTTCTTTTGTATAAACGTGAGTTGGATTTTGTTCATTACTTACAGTACCATCACCAAGCTCCCATTTATAAGAAATAATTTTCCCATCTTCATCTTTTGATCGATCGCTTTTAAACGAGATCGCTTCATTCGTATGTCCGCTATACGGACCATTTATAACTGCGACCGGCGCTTTATTCACTGCACCTTCTTCTGTATTAATACCGTGGAACACAACATCATATTCAAATTGCCCTGATGCATTCACACGATAATTCACAAAGTATGCTGTTACAGTTTTATAGCCTGTCCATTCTTTTGCACTTAAACGTTTTAACGTATCATTAACGTTTTGCGTAATTGTTTTCCAGTCTTCATTTTCTCCTTTTGCAGCAGTACCTGTATACGTTCCTTGCAGTGTAAATGTATTAAAGAATTGTGATTTATTTTTCTTTACTGATACATTACTTAATTTTGCTTCCGCTGTAATTTCTGCGGCAATATCTGAAACTGGTTTCGGTGCATGAGTTGCTAAATAATCATCTGATACTAATGGGACATTATATTTCTCACGGTTATCAACAAGCATTTGCATATAGTCTTGATACTCTTTATTTAAATTCGCATCTTTACTTAAAGCAGAGCGATATGCATCATATGCTGTTACATCATTTTTCCTAATAAGATCATGAACTTTATCAAACATATCGTATCTCTTATTGTACATATACGATTGTAAAGCAAAGGAATAATTGTAGAAATCCCACGTTCCATACTTTGCATTTAACGTTCGCTCTGCGGTATAACGTTCTGCTGGATTTGAAGATAGTCCTCCTATAATACTCTTTCTTGGAACGACGTTGTCCGTTCTCGTTGCACCTGCAAAAAACTCAGCATTCCCTTCTTCAAACCAAGATAATCTCTCATTCTCATACATCTTACCTTGTCCCCAAAGTCCTGGCACTTCATATCTACCTTGTAAATAATGCGTGAATTCATGTCGGAACAATTCTTCTAAACTATAAATACTTTCTTCTGGCGTACGTTCATAAGTAAAGAACGTACCTGTTCCTTCTATATAAAGACCGCCGTTATTCGTTTCATACCCGTACAATTGACGATTAAATTGATATTCAGCCGGGCTATTATAAATAACCATCGTTAATACATCATCTGGATTTCCTTTTTCTAACGGTTGGTCACTTTCAACCGTACGATGGAATTGTGCCTTCACTTCTTTTGCTGCCCAATATAAACGTTTAACTTTCTCCTCAGTCACTTTATCTCCCGCTTTTAAAACAATCGCACCATCATCAAACGTATACGTTTTCGGCAAATACTTTTTCTTCCCATCTTCTCGTATTTGATCTAAATTAACAACGTTACCGTTTGCATCTTTCCCGCCATAATTCGTCGTAATTTGCTCAACTGCTACGAAATATTGCTCACCTAAATAAGGATAGATTTTCATCGCATCTGTTACAACTTGTAATCCTTTTGTCCCTGTACTATGGAATGTGCCGAGTCTACCTGTATAATAAATTCCATTATTAATAAGCCATCCGTTTTTCTCTGTAATCGTTCCCATTAACGCGAATCTACTTAATTCATTAATATAGCTATCTATTTTTTGGTACCATACTGTATCTTTCGGTGCTTTTCTCGTATCGTACAAATACGATTGAATATCGTAATCAACACCTTGCATAATATCGTAAATCGCATTTCCCGCTGAAAGATTATCTACCAATGTAGAAAAATTATCATTATATTGCTTAAAAATCTTTGCAGCCGATGTTATCGTTTCCACATCACTCGAAGCATTTCCTATTAATTTCCCATATGATGATACAACTTTATTTTGTTCTAACGTACCGAGTTTGAAATTTGGATTGTTCGCAATCGTTTTTAATGCAGGTAAGCACTTGTCATGATAGCTACGTTCATTTAGTTTACTTAATTCTGTATTATAAAATCCTAAATAAAACCCTGATCGCAAAACTTCCACTAATGTCTCAATCCCTTTTGAATCGTCTTGCGTATAAGCCTGTCCTTGCTGCTTCAATTTATCAATAATTGCCTGCATCCTACTATCATTTTGATAGAATGCAAGACTGTCTTTATTAAACTGAAATAGCCCCGTAATTTGCTCCCAATCGATTGTTACAAGTAAATCTACTAATTGTTGATTGCTTAATTGATTTAATTCAGCAATTGTATAAGTTTTTGCTACAGCTAATTGCTTACTTTCCTTTTTTACTTCAGGCGGTCTTTGCGATAAATCAGCAAATTGTAGCCTTTTCTCAAAAGACTTGCTTTCTAATACTTTCGATGAATGAGCTAATTCTTCCACGGGCAGTTGTACACCAACCGGCTCCATTTTTAGCACATTTCGATATGAAACTTGCTCTCCCTTAGTATCTTCCGCCAATATGCTTCCTTGAAAACTCCCTAACATTAAACTAGCAAAACTTACCCCTACTAAAACTTTTTTTGAATAGCCTTTCATGCTCTCCCCTACCTTACAGTTTTTAGTGTCTCGCTCCATTATTTTACTATTCTGACTATTTATTCTGTATTGAGAAAAAAGAAGGGAACGTTCACACATGTATCCATTCAAAGCGAAAATAACACTTGACTTCACATGTGATTTATGTCAAAAAAAGGATAGATAATAGCGAAATTCCTGCTACATCTATCCTCTATTTCAACACTATGATTTTAACTTTATAAACGTAATTTCCGGCAATGTTTGCATATGCTGAATAAATGCATTCTTTTCTTCTGACGATATATTTTTCAATTGCATTCCTACCTTATAAACTATTTCTGTATCTTGCTGTAAAGCTTCAACTTCATATGAAAGTATTGGAATACCTTTCACTCGTAGCGTCTCTACTATTTGTTGTACCGCTTCGTGTTTATTTATACACATTTGCACCGTTATATTTTGCGGAAATAAAAATTGCACCTTAAAAATACGACTTACAATCTCTAAACCAATCAAAACGAGAATCATCGCTCCAATCCCTACAACATACATACCTGCTCCAATTGCTAGCCCTATTCCTGCTGTAGCCCATAAACCAGCCGCTGTCGTTAATCCTTTCACTGCCTGCTTTTGAATAATGATTGTACCTGCACCTAAAAATCCAACTCCACTAACAACTTGCGCTGCAATCCGGCTCGGATCAAGAGCCATATGTTCTTCAAACACAATATCCGAAAAAGCATATTTCGAAACGACCATTATTAAAGCACTCCCTACGGCTACTAGGAAATGTGTTTTTAATCCAGCTTCTTTTGAGCGAATTTCCCTTTCAATTCCAATTATTGCTCCTAATAAACCGGCAACACCGATTCGTATAATAAAATCAATATGTAAGCTCACGGGCACTTCCCCCTTTCATTCATTATAGATAGATAAAATAAAAATTATCACAAACATCCGTTTATCGATATAAAAGCATTTCATTAAAATATACTTAATATCTCAACTTATTTATGTTAATATTTTAAATATTAACATAAATAAAACAACCTACTTCTCATACAAAAAAACTTTAAAGTTCAACGTCTAACTTATTTTCAGTTAAAAATGGCATATGAGTTGCGTGAAATGAGGTTGAGAAAGTCAGGAAACGCTTTCATTTTATATCATAATTTTTGTGAAATAAAACATAAATATAAGGAGCTTACTAACAATGAACGTCTCTTTACTTACACCTACTACTGATTTACAAGAAGAATACTTAGATTTTTATAACGAATGGAAAGATAGCGGCGAAACGATGATTCCATGGGTTATTTCAAAAAATCCTTCTAATTTCACGGCAATGATTCAAGAATTACACGACGCACATAACGGAATAAATATTCCTGAAACTTGGGTACCAGATTCTACTTATTGGCTCGTGACAGATGAAAATAGAGTTGTAGGAGTTGTTAATATACGTCATAGTTTAACTGATCATCTATTTAATGCTGGTGATCATATCGGTTATGGTATTCGCCCTTCTGAAAGAAGAAAAGGTTATGCTACAAAGTTACTAGAGTTATCATTAGAAAAAACGAAAGAATTAAACATCACGAAAGCACTTGTCGTTTGTGACGAAGTGAATACGCCTTCAGAGAAAACGATTTTACATAACGGCGGTCTCCGTGATGATGATTTCACTGAAGAAGATGGGAATGTTGTGAGAAGGTATTGGATTGAGCTCTAAATAATCAAAAACAAGCCAGAAAGTGATTAAACACTTTCTGGCTCCTTTTATCCCGCGTTAACGGGCAGTACAACTCCCACCTCAAAATTCAGCTGGAACAAAGAAGTTAGGTGGGAGATTAACTGCCCATAAACGCCCGATTGGTGAAGGCTAATAATCAGTGGGGGATGAACAAAACCCCCACTGATTAAAGTTTCACTTTATACTGCTTCTATTTCAAACTGCACTGTAATACCACTTGGATCTACTACAGTAAATCCATTTGAAGTTTCATTTATTTCATGTTGTTTTTCTATTAATCTTTCTTTCACTTCATCTAACGCTTCTTTATGCGGTAGTACTATCGTATACACTTTTAGTCCAGTTGCATGTGCTGGTGGATACGGATTATTTACTCCGTTCCACGTATTTGCACCAATATGGTGATGATAGCCTCCTGCCGAAATAAATAAGCAATCATCTTCACGCTGTTGTACTTCAAAACCTACTGTATCTACATAAAACTCATGTGACTTTTCTACATCAGCTATTCGTAAATGGACGTGCCCAACGACAGTGTCAGCAGGTAATCCATCAAACTCATAATTAACGAGCGTTGCCAGTTCTTTTAAATCTAGTGGCGTACTTCCCCCTGGCCCTTCTCCCCATTGACCTCGAGGGCGATCTGCATAAATCTCGATACCATTCCCCTCTAAATCTTGTAAATAAAACGCCTCACTATACGTATGATCACTTGCACTATTAAATCTTGAAATTGGCAAAATTTCATTTGAATATGTATAACGTCCTTCTTGCTCAGCCGGACTATCAATTACCTTTTTATTGCGAATAACACCAAATAGTGCCGAAGCAAAAGCTTCACGAGTCGGAACTAAAAAGGCTACGTGATATATACCCGTCGTACGCGGTTCTTGTAGCGCTGCATCTTCCAACTGCTCAAGAACAAGTAACGTATTCTTACCACCTTTTCCTGTTAAATATGCTTTATTCCCCTCTTGCTTACTTACCTCTAACCCTACTACATTCTCATAAAAAGCAATTTGACGCTCTAAATCTTTTACTTTAAATTCGACATGACCAATACGTGTTTTCGGATGAATTTGTACCATGAATAACTTCCTCTCCTAATCCTTTATTTCAAAACAAACTAACATCGCCGTTACTATGAAGGATACAACTAAAAACACACTATGTAAATAAGAAAAATCAGAATTCATAGTTTTTTAAGAAGGCCATTAATGACAAAAATCCATCTCCTCTGAAATTCAGAAGAGATGGCTTCAATTATAGAAACTATAAATATTTTACTTTCTTATCCTTTAACTACATATTTATTTCATCTTATGTACTTCAGCAACTAACTTTCCGCCTTGAATGCCCATATAAAGCTTAACAGGAGCATCATTCGTATTTTCAAATACTAAGTCTAAATATGGATAAGCAATTGTAGCATCTCTTCCCTGAGGGACATAACCTACTGTTTTAGAATGTGTAGTTCTCTCTACCATTTTCAAACCAGCTTGATCTGCTGCATTGTATAGCGTTGATGATGTTTGACAAACGCCACCACCATAACCATCTACTAATTTACCATCTACAATTTCTTTACCTAATTGATATCCTTTATCTGGCGTTGTATCACCGATTAATGCATTGAAAGAGAAACTGTCTCCTTTTGCTAATACAACTCCATTTATGCTCGCTGCCGACAAACGAATATTCTCAATACGGCCACCTGCTGATCCACCTAAATTCGTTTCATATCTACCAATTACCGTGCCACTTCCTTGCGCATCACTTAATGTTGCGGTAGGCTTTTTCTCAACGATAGGTAACTGATATGAAGAATCCCACATACCAACGTTTAATAATTTATCTACTAATTCTTTTTCCATTAATTCAAAAGAAGGCTTTCCTTCTTGCCATGATCCATCAGATGCTATACGTGAAGGGACCATCTTTTTGTCAACACTTTTCCCGACTTCACCTGCAACCTTCGTTACCGATTTTTTGAATTTCGCCTCATCTTCAAAATAACCTAAGCTCGATAAGTCTATTTTTTTCACCTCAGTACCAGTACGCGCATCCACTAAGCTAATTGAATCCTGTACATCAGCCTTAGCCTCTACAACGTTCCCACCAAAATCACTTACTAATGCCACATCACTTACTTTTGTGCCACAACCACTTACTACAGCTACACATAGCACCCCTACTAATATACCCTTTATTTTTCGGAACAATATACTCTCTCCTTTTCCCCAACATTATTTCTTATGTATTATTTCATTTTTATGTATCTTTTGTTACAATCATTTTACAATATATTTAGAAAATGTTACAAGTTGTTTTTTACTCTATTAAAATTACTCTTTTCTTTTGTAAATGTCTATACATATTTATATAAATTTTCGAGTTTGATAAGATTGTAACTTTTATGTAACCCATCTTCATCCAGTATATACCATTTAACAGATAAAATACAAATGTAAAACCCTTTCATTTCACCTCTCTATTCACCTGCATGCTTCAGAAACCGCAATACCGCTTTCTCATATGTGATCATTATTAACAACTTAAACCGAGATTTTATCGGTAAAAACAATCATTCACTTCAGGTATATAGGTATTTGCCGTGCCACTACTCCGCTTTTGCACATACATTATGATGAATTTAACCTATTATAAAGAAATGGAGGATGTTTTTATGTATCCCTACAATCCTTATGATCCATATAACCAATATGGCTACCAACCTCAGTATGATTTACAGGCACAATACCAACAATATATAGATCAAACAGAACAAGTTAATCCATATGATCAAAATCGACAATTTCAACTTCCAATCTCTTTCCCTGGTACTGGAAACCGTCAATTAGAAAGACGAGTAAATGAGCTTGAGCAAAGAGTACGTCAACTAGAAAACACAGTTGAGCGTCATACGCGTAGATTAAACCGCTTAAATCAGCGTTTACGTACAGTAGAAAATAGGCTAAATATTCCATTTTCAGCATTAGAAGACGGATTTTAATTTCGAAAATAACAAATATATAAGGAAGGGGCTCCCCCTTCCTTATATAAATTGACGAAAGTTTTTTCCATCTCTATACTGATAAGAGTTAATGAAATGAAACAAGGTGATAAATATGGATTTTGAAATAAATTTTCTTTCTTTTTATGTAGTACAAGTAGAAGGAAAAGGTGAAGCAGTTGATAAGCGCTATAAACATTTTCAAACATTAGACGCTGAAGAGTATGAAGATAGCTCTTTAAAAGAATTTTTGAATGGTGAATTATTAAAAATTTCAAAGCGAAAAGTAGAACGTCACGCAAAAACAGAACAAGCCCCAACGAAGATCGGTCGCTTTATTGTAGAAGAAGGGCATGAACTCGATTCAAACCCTCATTACAACTTATTTAATCGTATTCGCTTTGCAGAAACAAAAGAAAACTTCAAAGATATGAGCGAACCTCTCGTTTATACATACCTTGACACAAGCGCTGTACGTGGTGGTGTGTTTTTAATCGCTCAAGCAAAACTACGCAAATACTTTGATGATCCATTCGTATTCGTAATGAAATGTGACTTCGAACCAAAGGTTGCTTCCATTTCTGATGAATCAACACTTATTCGTAACGTTGAAATGGCCATCACAACAAAAAACATGAAATCTATCCAATATCCATACATGCCTGAAGAAGGTATGGTGGAGCCTGGCGAACTAAAAATACACCAAGCATCACACGCCCGCTACTTTGAAGACTTCTTAAAATTCGTCGAATACGAACGCTCTATGCCTGAAATTATGAAAACACAAGTAATGGACATGGTATACGACCAAATTGAAGATGTATTTGAAGAAGGTACTGAAGAACGTGAACAGTTCGACCAAGCGATGGAAGTATGGGCTGCCAGTCCGAAACGCGAAATTATGGAACAATTTTCAACAGAAGAAGTAATGGAAGCTACCGCTCAAATCGTCGAGCACGCCCCTGAAGTGGAATTAAAGCTAAAAGCAGATCATATCTCTGTGAAGGCTTTGCTTGCTGATTTCGGAGACCTAATACATATTGCAAAGGTAAACGACCGATATGTATTAATGATTGAGGCTGATACACTTACGTTTGAGAAAGGCTTCTCTCCAATTGAGTTTTTGAAGCCGGATGAATTACAAGATGTGATTGAGCGGATTGAGAATAAACAGCAGTATTCTTATGATCCGAATGGGATCGAATAAATGCTTCCATATACCTATTTTTACTGAGCTCTATTAACAAGCGCTCTTTTATTTGGGACATAGTTGACATTTATACTAAAAACCGATTCTACTAAGAATCGGTTTTTCTTCTTTATAACAAATATGCTTATTTTTAAAAAATTTTTTTGCTCCAAGATGACATTTCTTGTAGAATCAAGCAGATTCCTTCCTTGTTGTACAAGCGTATTTCCATGAGAGACATCTACTTCAATATTCCTAGTTGACCAAGTCCTTCTATAAGTTTTTGGTGTTTTTCCTTTTAGTCATTATGTATGTTGTTAAAATGAAAATTTCACTTTACTACCTCAAATTTATTGTATTCGTAAAAAGATAATTGAAAACGATATTCCGGATGCTCTCTCACCCAATCGTAGGCTTCTTCTAAAATATCCATTTTATTTTGCACGTCATTAAGTTCACTACATTCGTTCCTTTTCTGTTTACATAGAGGACAGAACCCACCCACTATCTCGGCATTCATCGCACGAATCGTTTTACTTTCTAAGTCAACTACTAGACGAAGAATAAGAGAATGCTCCGCTTTTGTAGTCACCATCATTTCAGCAATTCCATCCTCATTCCAAAAGACACCATTTAATTCCATCTGTACGGTGACATCTTTGATTTCCAAGTCTATCACTATCACACCTCCCTTGTATAAGACTCTTACCTTACTCTTCGATTTTAATCTTTAATAAGCCACGAGCTAAAGATATATTAAGCTTTTTCCCATTCTTCTTCTTTGCTATGAAAGGAAGTGTAATTAGTGCAAATAGTGTGGTAAATATTATCAAAAAACTAAAACGGTTAAAATGTTAAAGATTACTCCCATTAAACTACACTCTTTTCTATGTATATCCGTACTAAAAACAACAAAATATTCCATTAACAATACAGGACAAGCCGTGAATTCTCCAACTAAACTTCAGCAACTTAATCCTGAAGTCTAGTTGTACATATGAATAAAATAAATTTTATTACTAACTTTCTTCTACTACTTTCTCCATCTCAGCCAAATACCTAAGCTGCCGCTCCGCTTTTCTCACCGCAGTAGGAAAGTGTTTTTTCAGAAGTTCTACTGCTGATTCACTTATATAATATCTTTCCGTTATACTTTCCCATGTGTCACTACTTTCAAATGCACTCCATACAAAAGGACGCTCTGTATTTTTTCTCAGTTCTTTAAACACCCATTTCCGCATCCTTTTTTTCGCTTTTTCTGTTAGTTTTCCGTTCTTTACAAGTTCAAGCTCACCATGTCTCTTGTATCGCTTGTTAATATCTCTCTCGCCATATACTTTCAGAAAGATATTTGCTGTATTCTCAGCATCTGCTAAAGCCCGGTGCTGCTTCCCTTCCCACGTTAAGCCGAGCTGATCCACTGCTAATTGTAAACTTGGTGTATGCTCAAATAATTCTTCATACGCCTGAAAAACAAATTTTTGCACATCAAATCTACTCTCTTTTTCCATACATGGGCATTCTACACCGTATAATGTACAATCTTGAGATAGAAAACGGTAATCTTCTTTTCCCCATGAAACAAATATTGAATCTTCTCCGATGAACTGAATAAATTTCTCTATAATTTGAGGGAAATTCCCTACACCTATTAAATCTTTCTTTGTAATTCCAGTTAATTTTGTTGTATGACGAGTTAATGGGGCACTTGGTTTTACTAACTCTGAAAATTCTCCAATAACCTTCATTGTACTCACATCTATTTTTACAGCTCCAATATCAACTATTTCTGACGGATCTTCTGATTTATACGGCCTAAAATTCCTTTCAATATCAAACACAATGAAGTGTGTAGCGTTTTTCAATTTATTTACCTCTTTCTAAATTCCTTTTCACACACATACTTTATTTTCAGTATTTATTTATTAATGCACTTTATGCATGAAAAACTTCGCATAAAAATCAAAAATTCAGTCTTATTATTACATGTACATAGGAGGATATTCAATAAAAACGCAAAAAAAAAGAAGGGCAAGCCCTTCTTTTTTTCATAATTACTTCTTGTTTACGTTTGTAGCTTGAGGTCCACGGTTACCTTGTTCTACTTCGAAAGTAACTTCTTGACCTTCTTCTAAAGATTTGAAGCCGTCGCCTTGGATAGCTGAGAAATGAACGAATACGTCTTCTCCGCCTTCAACCTCGATGAAACCGAAACCTTTTTCTGCGTTAAACCATTTTACTTTACCGTTTTGCATTTAAAAAATCCTCCTACAATGTACCTATATGTACATATTCATTTTCAACCACTTTACAATAATACATCATATATTAAAAAACTGCAACCCCAGAGGAGATTTAACATTGCTATCCTCCTCGGAAGTTACAGCTCATTTAAATCTCTATATTATTAAAAGTAAAATGGTTTAAAGTAACTATATCATACCAATATAATAAAAGTAAAGTTTTTTTAAAGTTATACAGCTTTTTTTTTCCACTGCATCGTTTTTAATTCACCTGATCCAGCTACAACATAGCCTTCTTTTTCATTAACAATGCGCCAACCATGCCCTTTAACCGAATCACATACTGTAACAATTCCTTCTTCAAGAAGCACACGGCAAACAGTGCTAATTCCCGCCTTATTTTGCGTTGACGTTGTATATAACACATGTTGATCCACACTTAAATCTAAATAACTACTCGCTTTTTGTTCACTTTGACATGTATGCCAACCTATTTTATCACTTTCGATACTCTCATTTATTCTGCAAAAAGAAATATTTCCGCTAATCCCCTTGCACGATCCACTTGCCGCTACTAAATAGGAATTATGTATAGTCAACGCAGAAATCATCTGATTCATCGCTATTTTAATCCTTTTTAATTTACGTGTCTCTAAATCAAAAAGCCAAACACCACCATATTTAGTATGTATTTTCGTACCGATAAATAAGTAATGTTTATATAAAAATAATGATCGAATAGATGGTGCCTCACTACCGTAATTAAGAAATGGCTGAATAGTCTCCCATGTGGAACCAAAATTATTAGAATGATACAGTGTTTTATCTCCATGAGCAATTACTGTTCCATTCTCATTACTACATACATTCCAGCTCGTTGCTTTCGTTGGAAAGCGCTGGATCGTCCACGTTTCTCCACCATTCATACTACGAATAAAAACTCCTTCGTCTCCTACTCCGTAAACTACGTTACCTTCACTATGTAAATCTCGAATTCGTTTTTGGAAACCAGTTAAAGCCTGTTTCCATTCTCCATCTTTTTCAATGAATAAACCATTATATGTAGTAGCTAACAAAAGCTTTCCATCTCTTAACTTTGTAATAGCAGTTGCACTTAACATTGTTTCCACGTTGACACTCCCGTTCCTAGAACTTCTCGGCAAAAGCAATTGCAAAATCACTGCATTTTTCAACGTCTTCTTTATCTTCTGGAGCTAATTCAATTTTCAATCCTTCTTGTACAAGTTCTGCCCCACATTTTACAAGACGTTCTTCAAATATCGTTACCGCTTCACAAAACAGTTCATACGCCGTATCACCTGATCCAAAAACAGCCACTTTTTTACCCGTCAAATCTATATTTTCTAACTCATCATGGAAATCTTCCGCTTCAAATGGTAATTCACCATCACCCCACGTATAAGATCCTAAAATGATTCCATCATAAGCTAATAATTCTTCAGCATCCATACCTTCCATCTCTTGTAATACTACTTCATGATCAAAGGCATCTAAACTTACTTTAATTAAATCAGCAATACTCTCTGTATTCCCTGACATACTTGCATACGCTATTAAAATTTTCGCCACTTCGGCATCCCCCTCTTACAATAATTGATTCTCATTCTCATTATATTAATAATGAGAATCAATTTCAATTATATTTTTTGCTATTTTATTTTATTCCATAAAAAAAGAACAGATGACTATACAATCATCTGTTCTTTTTTATTACTTTTTAAAAATACCAAAGGGTTTTCCAACTGGTAATACAACTTTTCCGAAGTGTGTATTTAACACAGCTGCTGCTGAACCATAGAAAGATAATAATGAAATACATAGTTCAGAATACGCTGCTAAATTATGCATTGCGTGCGGCATAACACCTAAAGTACTTAATGAAAGACCGATAAATAAGAAATCAATAAGGACGAAAATCATAAATAATACTTTATGTGTTTCCATTGCACCAATTGTCATAAAGATCGTGAAAATCAAGTATCCGATAAAGGCTACACCGAGCTGTTTTGAATCTGCAGTTTGGGCTAATTTTTCACCAAATACTCCAAGTTGAATTAACCAAGTCATTCCAACACCTAACCAAAATAGGCCGTACGCACCAAATGCTGTTGTACCGAACGTATTGTTGTGCTTTGCATCGTGAATGCATGCAAAGATTTGTGCAAATCCTCCTAAAAAGATTGCCCATGGTAATACAAGTGAAACGCCATCTGTTAAGCCTAACTTTTGAGATGATGCTACAAGTGTTACCATCGCTAATCCAAATAGACCGATTCCAGATGGATCTGCTGTTGTCATTTTCACATGATGTGTAGTAGTTTGATTGCTCATATAAACCTCCTGATTATAAACATACTCGAATACAATACTTAAATCAGAAGGCTATGTCAATGGTTTTTTTTGTATGTTGTCAGACCTTATATTCCATAATAATCAAATACACATTTGGCCACATCATAAGGTTTTACATTTAAATTTGGCAACTCATTTACCGGCATCCATAAAGGAATATAACTCCCTCTATCTTTCAGCTCGAACTCCTCGCCTTTACCACTTCCGAAAACTCCACCTATAATATGGGCATTATAATAATACTCCGTACCTTTATACTCCACCTTTGCAATCCGATGCTCCACTTGTATATGTACCCCTAATTCTTCATAAACCTCTCGCTTCGTTGCTTCTTCAGGCGTTTCTCCTTCTTCAATTCCCCCGCCTGGAAAAACAAAATACAGCTCACCTTCTCGAATACGTTTTATAAGAGCGATTTTACCACCTTGTATAATTATAGCTGCACCGCGATTTCTTCTCACTTTATTACCTCAACACCAATCGCAACTGTTCCCCATTCTTTTTCTTGTTCTTTCGTATATATTCCGTATGTACTTTCTAACATTTCTTTTATACTAAGTTCTTCACAATCAAATAATTTTTTATCAATTTGTTCGTACATTGCTTTAAAGCTTTCGTATCGTTTTATCTCCGTTACTTTTACAACCATCGTTTCTGCTGTCGTAAGGTTCGTAAATACAATTTCATCGTCTTGTTTTATAAGTTGACGTTTTCTATCGTATAAGCGTACTTCATATACTTTTTTTCCTAATTGAATCGACTGAAAAGGTTTATTATATAATCCCATTTCGTATCTCATACATTTCACTCCCTTTTATTCATCTTACCTACTAACATTTTTGCACATTACCATTTCATACAACATAGTTCGCCTTACTTCACCTTGCATATAATGTTCCATATCCATTACTTTCTTTAGAGAGGATGCTAAAATTCGTATGTTATATTTAAATCAAAAACCTGAATATAATAAATATGATATCGGTGATTATACTTACAGTAAAGTAGGCCCTATTATTTTTTCTTGGAATGATGAAACAAAATTAAAAATAGGTAAGTTTTGTTCATTAGGAGAAGAAGTCGTTTTCGTACTTGGCGGTGAACATCGTGCTGATTGGATAACAACTTATCCATTTAATGTCCTCTTCGAAGAAGGAGCACACATTACTGGTCATCCTTCTTCAAAAGGTGATATCGTAGTCGGCAATGATGTATGGATTGGTTATCAATCCTGCATTTTATCTGGTGTTACAATTGGTAACGGGGCCATTATCGGGGCCAAGAGTGTTGTTACAAAAGACGTACCTCCATATGCAATCGTCGCTGGTAATCCTGCCAAACTAGTTCGATATCGTTTCCCGCAAGAAATCATTGAAAAACTAGAAAACCTTGCATGGTGGGACTGGGACATTTCCGTTATAAAAGGAGCTATTCCATTTCTACTCTCCAACAAAGTCAACGAATTTTTCACTTCTCCCGAAGAAGAAGCTACTTGATCTAAACAAAAAGAGCATCCTACTCTTTCAGGTGAAGTGACCCCTAAAAGTTAGACACGGTTATTTCATTAGGCTACTTGATCCAAATGAGTCCGGTATTGTACCGGGCTCATTTTTAATTTTGCCTTAATCCGTTTCTTATTATAATAATCTATATATTTTTCTAATTCTATTTTAAAATGCTCTATGCATTCAAATTCTTTTATATAGAGGAACTCCGACTTCATAATCCCAAAGAAATTCTCTATTACTGCGTTGTCGTAACAGTTTCCTTTTCGAGACATACTCTGTACGATAGCTCTTGATTCAAGTGTACGGACGTACTGTCCCATTTGATAATGCCATCCTTGATCCGAATGCATCAGTAGCTGGTGGTTTTCAGGTAAACGTTCTAATGCTTTCTCTAACATCTCTGAAACAAGTGAATACGCCGGTCTAGAACCAATTGTATAGGTAATAATCTCACCATTATACAAGTCTAATACAGGTGATACATACAGTTTTTCTCCAAATAATTTAAACTCTGTGATGTCTGTTACCCATTTTTGATTCGGTGCATCTGCATAAAAATTACGCTCTAAAATATTGGGTGCAATTTTACCGACTTTCCCTTTATAGAATTTATATTTCTTCATACGCACAACACACTTTAATCCAAGCTCTTTCATAATACGTTGCACCTTTTTGTGATTCACTTTCTGACCACGATTCGCTAACTCATCACGAATGCGACGGTAGCCATAACGACCTTCATTCTCCTCATAAATCACTTTAATCTCAGCTTTCAAATCGGCATCTACATCTGGGCGATTCATTTTCTTTACTAAATCATAATACGTGCTTCGTGGAATAGTAGCTAACTCCACGAGTGCCTTCACCGAATATTTATGCCTTAATTCATAGACTACTTGCGCTTTGTCTTGTTTAGTGACTTTTCCTTGTTTTGAACTAAGGCATTCAACTTTTTTAAGTACTCATTTTCCATTTCAAGCTGTTTAATACGTGCTTCAAGTGCTTCAACTGACCCTTCAGCTAAAGCTTGTTTTACTTGTTTATTTGACTCTTTTTTCATGGATGGACGCCCCTTTTTTTTAGATTGAAGGGCATCAATTCCTTGTGTTTCGAGTTGTTTTTTCCAAACAGAAATCGTTGAAGGGGCAGGAATGTTAAAGATAGCTGCCGTCTCAAATAAGGACATACCGTTTTCAATCATAAAGTTTAGTACGTCTAGTTTAAATTGTTGTGTGTAATTTGTACATCGTTTTAGAAAAGCTTCCACACCATTCTGCTTATATTGGTTTACCCAATTCAAAATGATTGTGCCACTTATACCGATCGCTCTACCCATTTCTCGATAACTTTCATTTCCGTTCAAATAACGTAGAACGATTTGTATTTTTTCATCAGCTGTAAATTTAGCCATAGAAAAACTGCACCTCCAATTGTTAGACTGTGTCTAACAATTGGGGTGCAGTTCACAGGATGCTCTTTTTGTGTTTATTTTTTATTTATTCGCAACTGATTACACGGAGAACAGTGAAATGGAATTTTGTCTAAACAATTAAAGTTTGTTTCACAAATTTGTTCTATCGTTGGAACAAATGGAATGACAACTATGTTACTATCTATTATTTGTGTAACAGGTGGCAATACTGTGCCTACTTGATGTTCGAAGCGAATACTCGCTTGATTAATATAATTTCCTGAACCACTTGGTGCACTCTGAACTGTTACTTGGAACGAAACTGTCCGTGCTTCACCTGGATTTAAACTTCCTATAAGAAACCCTGATACTGGGCTTACATTTGGCACTGGCGTATTATCAACAGTTACACTTCCAGGAACAAATCGAAAACTACTATCTAACATATCTTGAAAACGAATATTTTGTATCGCTGTATCCCCCGTATTCGTAATAACTGTCGTAAACGTAATAACATCGCCTATCGTTGCTGATTGAAGATCTGCCGTTTTTACGACTGTTGTTGAAACATTTTGAGGAATAAACGGGATAACAACTGTATTACTATCGCCTTCAACTACTACTGGCGGCTCATTAGGATTTACAGTTGCAAGCCCATTCGCTATAGCTGTATTTGTTACTAAGTTATTTATTTGCCCTCCTGTTATTACAACTTGGAAATTAATAATTGCTGCATCATTCGGCTGAAAATCACCTAAAAGGATACCGGTATTCGGATTGGCAAATGGAAAAGGTACATCATTTACCGTTACCGTGCCATTTATAAATAACGTATTTGGGTCAATGATGTCTGTTAAAATAATATTCGTCACAGGAACTGTACTATCATTTATAACAGCAATTCCGTAAGTGACAACATCTCCTACCATTGCTACTTCAAAGTTTGCTCCTTTTGCAACAAATAAGATTGCAGTATTTACCGTTACAATAACTGTATTACTCGTGTCCATCACTGTAACTGGCGGTTCCCCTGGTACTAAAATATATTCTGCCGATGCCCCAGCAACGTTCACCACTGTACCACCATCTGGAAAACTTGTAATTGTAGCTTCATATGTTACAATCGCCGTCTCACCGACTGGAATGTCTAAAATCGTAAATCCAACCTGCGGATTTACTCCTGGACGTGCTACTCCATTTACCGTTACACTATTTGGTACAAAAGCCGCTTCCGGAGATAACACATCAATAAATTGAACATTCATTGCATCAGCCGTACCAGTATTTAATATGCGAACACGGTACGTTACCGTTTCTCCTACTCCAACAATTGAATGATCTACTTCTTTCAGCATATCTAAACTGCCTCTATTTACTGGTGTGACTGTCGTATTACTGGAATTCGTAATTGTAAACGGTGGTTCTCCTGGAATCAATTCGAAATCACCAGTTACTCTCGCTGTATTCATAATGCTACTAGAAGGCGGAATTACGATTACATTTACTTCAAATGTGATTAGTATGCTATCTCCTACTGCAAGATCCGGTAATGAAAAGCCTACAAAAGGATCTAAACCTACTTGTGGAATCCCATTTATCTGTACACTCCCTGGAACGAATTCTAAACTAGGTGATGGAACGTCAATAAATTGCACATTTGTCGCTGTTACCGTTCCTGTATTTGTAACTTGCACACTATACGTTAACGTATCTCCTAATCGTGTCGCCTGTTTGTTGACAGTTTTTATAACATTGAATCGCCCTCTATTTACCCTTGTTATTGTCGTATTACTCGGCTCTGTTACTACAACTGGTGGTTCTCCTGGTACTAAAGTAAAACTTCCTGTTATATTTGCAACATTCGTTATCGTTCCTGAAGATGGAATATTTGTCACTATCGCTTGGAACGTCACTATAGTCGTATTGCCAACAAGTATATCGCCAATTCCAAACCCAGTAATCGGATTCAAACCAGGTTGCGGAGTTCCATTTACCGTTACACTATTTGGTACAAATGACGCTCCTGCTGAAATCGTATCAATAAACTGAACATCGTTAGCTGTTACTGTTCCTGTATTCGTTATTTGCACTGTATACGTTAATACATCTCCAACTAAGGTAGCAGCTCTATTGACTTGTTTAATAACATTAAAGCGTCCTCTATTTACAGTTGTGAGCGTTGTGTTACTTGGCTGATTTACTATAACTGGTGGTTCTCCTGGTACTAATATAAAGCTTCCAGTAACATTTGCCGTATTGGCAATTGTTCCGTTTGATGGAACACTAACAACGGTTACTTGGAACGTGACTTCTACACTTCCCCCTGAATTTATATCTGGAAGTGGGAATCCATTATTAGGATTGAACCCAGGTTGTATCACACCACCTATCGTTACACTATTCGGCACGAATGCTATAGAGGAAGGTAATACATCACTATATTGAATATTCGTCGCTGTCACTGTCCCTGTATTTTGAACTACTGTCGTATATGTGATTGTATCGCCTACTGCAACAATTGGCTCACTTACTGATTTTAAAACATTCAAACCAGGTTCATTTATTTCGGTTAATGTCGTGTTACTTGTCGTTGTTTCAGTAATAGGCGGCTCTGTTTCACTTACAGCAAATGTAGCCGTAACATCTACAAAGTTAACAACTGTTCCACCTTCTGGTATGCTCGTTACCATCTCTTGATATGTGACAAGTACAAAATCATCTACAGGTATATCTGGAACTGTAAAACCGATAAAAGGATCTAATCCTGGTGCTGGTACCCCGTTTATGCTCACACTTCCTGGTACAAATGCTACACCCGCGGAAGTAGTATCTATAAATTGAACATTCGTCGCTGCCACTGTTCCAAAATTAAAAATCAATACATCATACGTTAAAATTTCTCCTACAGTCGCTACTTCTTTATCTACTAGTTTTAACGGAAAAATAAACGCTATATTAATTGTCGTAACGACTAAATTTGTTAATATCGTTTCCGTAATCGGTGGTTCCTGCGGATTTGGTTGTGAAGTAAATGTAACGTCTGCATCATTTAATATGACTTCATTATCTGGAATTTCTGTAATCGTCACTCGGAACGTTACCTCAATACTTCCACCATTAATTAATAATGGAGTAACTGTAAATCCTATTTCTGGATTTAAACCAAGTTGCTGCACCCCACCTATCGTTACACTATCTTCTACAAATGTCGTTCCTTCTGGTATGACATCTTGGAAGAACACATCTGTAACAGGTATAATTCCTACGTTTGAAATTAGCACGGTATACGTTAATACATCCCCAACCGCTCCAGTTGCAACGTCAACTGTTTTGGTTGCTGTTACTTCACCAGGAGGAGGTAACGGTATCGTAACTACTGTCGTATTACTTGAATTTGTCGTTGTTACAGGGGGCTGTAAAGGATTTAATAAAAAAGTGGCCGTAGCAGCTGCCGTGTTTAGTACGGCTCCACGCGTGGATGGCGCAACTACTGTTACTTGGAACGCTACAGTCAATGATGTGCCAGCAGCTATATTAGGAAGCGTAAAACCTATATTTGGATCAAATCCAGGTTGAGGAGTTCCATTTATCGTTACACTATTTGCTACAAATGTTGTTTCTGGAGCAATTGGATCAATGAAAGAGACATTCGTTGCTGTTACCGTTCCATTATTTCTAATGACAACAGAATACGTGTAAATTTCTCCAAGTGCCGCTTGTTGTACAGATGAAGATTTTTGTATATTTAACTGTGCTGTGTTTACTTGCGTCACGACGAAATTGCTATTCGTAACAGTCGTTATTGGAGGATTAGCTGGATTTATAAGAAAACTTGCAGTAACGTTTGATTGGTTTCTAATATTTCCACCACTCGGGACACTCGTCACTATAACTTGAAACGTAACTGTAACGGTTTGCCCAACTGGAATATTCGGAACTGGAAAACCTACCACAGGGTCTGCACCTTGCTGAACAACTCCATTTATCGTGACACTATTCGCTACAAACGCAGTTCCAACAGGAATCGGATCTTGAAAAATAATATTTGTTGCAGGAACAGTTCCTGTATTTTGAATAAGAATCGTATACGTTAACGTATCTCCTACACCTGCTTGCGGTGTGTTTACACTCTTTATTACATTAATTGATCCTACATTCACTCGCGTCACAACAATATTACTAATCGTTACAATTGTAATTGGTGGCTGGAGAGGACTTACTTGGAAATCCGCAGTTACATTCGCATTATTCGGAAGAACTCTATTTGGTGGTACACTCGTGATCGTCACTTGAAAAGTAACTGTTACCATCCCTCCTACTGGAATATTAGCAAGTGGAAATCCAGTTGTTGGGTTTAAACCGGGTTGAGATATCCCGTTTATTGTTACACTATTTGCTACAAACGTTGTTCCAGATGGAATTGGATCAAGGAATGATACATTTGTCGCTGCTACTGTTCCACTATTTTGTATACGAACTGTATACGTTAACGTATCTCCTACTCCTGCTTCAGTAGCGCTTACGCTCTTCATTACATTTAACCCTGAAGAATTCACGACTGTCATAACAGTATTACTTGGTACTGTTACAGTAATCGGTGGCTCTGTTGGATTTACAAGGAAATCTCCAGTTACATTCGCATTATTTACGACATTATTTCCTTGGGGAATTTCATCAATTAATACTTCAAACGTAACAATTACACTCGCGCCAGTAGGCAAATTATTTAATGGGAATCCAAGTTCTGGATCTGCCCCTTCTTGTAAAACACCATTAACAAATACACTGTTTTCAATAAATAATGTCCCTTGTGGAATTGAATCTTGGAAAAATACATTTGTAGCTGGTACACTACCTGCATTTATGACTTCGATTGTATATACTAAAACATCCCCTACCGTTGCAACATCCGTATTCACTGCTTTCACAACTTCAAAATTCCCTGATTGTACAGTTGTATTCACAATGTTACTAGGAACATTAATTGTTACTGGCGGTTCGCTCGGATTCACTTGAAAACTTGCTGTTACATTTGCTTGATTTAAAATATCTTCATTTTCTGGATCCTGTACAATTAATACGTCAAATGTGACTACAACGGTTTGAGCCGCAGGAATATTTGGAAGAGAAAATCCTGTATTCGGATTCAATCCACTTTGCGGTACTCCATTAATCGTTACAGTATTCGCAACAAATGAAACAGCGGAAGAAATAGTGTCTTGGAAAAACACATTTGTTAACGGAACGTTTCCTGTATTTTGGACGGCAATCGTGTATGTTAAAGTGTCCCCTACTGCCGCTTGCGTTGTATTCACTTCCTTTATTACATTTAAACCACCTGTATTAACTTGTGTTACAACTGTATTCGTTTGTCTATTAATCGTTACTGGCGGCTGATTCGGAATAACGACGAAATTAGCCGATACATTTCCACGATTCGCAATCGTCCCTCCTGATGGCGTAGATGTGACTTGTACTTGAAAAGTCACTGTCCTACTTCCACCTGGAGATATATTCGCTACCGTAAACCCAGTCGCAGGATTTGCTCCAGGCTGTGAAACCCCATCTACAGTCACACTATTTGGAATAAAAGTCGTTCCAGTTGGAATCGGATCTTGAAAAATAACATTTGTCGCAAGTACATTTCCTGTATTTTCAATTGTAACGGTGTACGTAAGAACGTCATTAACTGTCGCAAAAGCTCTATCCACTGTTTTTCTCGTTCTTATATCAGCTATATTAATAGTAGTAAATACAGTATTACTTGTCGCTTGACCTGAAATTGGTTGTTGGCCAGGCACTGGAGTAAAGTTAAATGTTACACTTGCACGGTTCGGAATTGGATTTACAAGAGGATTAGATGTTACTCGAACTTGAAAGCGCACTACAGTCGTTTGTGAAGCATTAATACTTCCAAGATTAATACTACTTGATGGATTCGCTCCTGGACGTGCTACTCCATTTACCGTAACACTATTTGCGACAAATGTTGTTCCTGCAGGGATACTATCAACAAAAATAACATTGTTTGCAGCAACATTCCCATTATTCGTGACATTAACTGTGTACGTTAATACGTCATTAAGCGTTGCCGTCTGTAGGTCTACAGATTTTTGCATACTTATAGTTGCTTGATTCACTGTCGTTTGTACTGTATTTGAAGAAGACGTACTTGTAATAGGGGGACTACCGACAAAAGGACGGAATTGATATGACACCATTGCACGATTTGGAATAGGGTTTGGGTTCGGGAACGATGTTATTCGAACTTGAAATGTAACAATTCTTTGCGTGTTATTTGGGATTGTACCTAAATTAATTCCATTCGCTGGATTCGCACTCGGTTGTGTTACTCCACCTACCGTTACACTACCTACTACAAATGTCGTTCCGTTCGGAATACTATCTTGTAATACAACGTTTTCTGCACTTCCTGTTCCTGTGTTCGGGACCGTAATCGTATAGGTGAGAGTATCCCCTACCCCTGCAACTGTTCTATTAACCGATTTAACAGGATTAATGATTGGACCTGTCGCATCAATTTGAACACCAAAACCAGCTGCAGCGTATCCATCTCCATTTGTGACAAAGCGAACAGTTGCTGACGTCTGATTGTTTACTAAAGAAGATGAGGCGTCTACATTCGTAATATCCCACCCTTGTCTTCGGACTGCTAAAGCAATTCCTAACGGCTGATTCAAATCTCCAAATGTGCCGCTCGTATCTAGATTGCCACTATCATTACAAATTTGTGATTGAAAGAAATTATTCGCGGGGTTTCTCGGTCCGAATAATGCGACTGTAGCATTTGCATTCGGTCCAAAGCGAAGCTGATCTCCAACAATGTTAGAATCACCTTCTTGAGCAGTTACGAGCACTCTTCCTGTAACAGCTCCTGTTGCTGGAGTAGCAAATCCTGAAATAGTAGCATCAACTGGCGGGGATGAAGCATCGATAATTTCTTGACCTGCATATACTGACAAATTCCGAAGTGGTAAACTTGCATTTTGATAAACTACCTCAAGCGTCCAGCCAGCTGAACGACTGATTGTTGGATCAGCTGAAGTTCTTGCAGCTGGCACGGCACCTGTTGTATATGTGCCTGCCCCACCTGCACTTACAAGATTCGTTACATTAGCAGAGCGAGCATAATAAAACTGGTTTCCTACCGAACCTTGCTGCGCGGTAGCAGGGTCTGGCGTAACTGAAAATGTTCCTGCTGGTGTTGTAAATGTAATATTATCATTTAAAAATGGTAATACATCTTCCGTATCAGTCCGGAAAGTACCAGCCCAAACCAACTCTGCATACAAAATACTACTCCCTGCCGGAAGGTTTAAAATTGCACTTGAAGAATTCAATTGCCAGTCATCCGTTGTTCCTGCTGGGAATCCTGGTACTTGTAACGACGTATTTACTGTCGTAAATACAGCAAGTGTACCAAAAATATTACCTGGCGCAGGCGATGTAGGACTAAGTCCCAACGTATTCCCAGTGAACGTGACGGCACCAGTTACTGTTGTTGTAAAGCGATTCAAAAAAGGCACGTAATCATCTCATTTCATTTATAGTAAAAAGTGCTCTATACTATAAAATGTAGACAAACTATAGAGTGTACGTTGTCCAAAAAAATTCCGCACATACGAGAGGAGTTTATAAAACTATGCGCTACGTTATCGTAACAGGAACTTCACAAGGTTTAGGTGAGGCAATCGCCGCACAATTGTTAGAAGAAAACACAACCATCATCTCTATTTCTAGAAGAGAAAATAAAGAGCTTACTAAACTCGCAGAGCAAAAAAACAGTACTTGTATTTTCCATTCCGTAGATCTTCAAGATGTACATAATTTAGAAACTCGTTTTAGCGAAGTCGTTTCATCTATAGAAGAAGACAAAGTTTCATCTATTCATTTAATTAATAATGCAGGCACAGTCGCACCAATGATGCCAATTGAAAAAGCAGAAAGCGAACAATTCATTACGAACGTTCACATTAATTTACTTGCACCTATAATTCTTACATCTACTTTCATGAAACATACGAAAAACTGGAAAATAGATAAACGAGTTATAAATATTTCGTCTGGAGCAGGGAAAAACCCTTATTTTGGATGGGGCGCTTATTGTACAACGAAAGCCGGTGTAAATATGTTTACGCAGTGCGTAGCTACTGAAGAAGTAGAAAAAGAATACCCTGTAAAAATCGTTTCTTTTGCACCAGGTGTTGTTGATACAAATATGCAAACACAAATTCGTGAAACAAATAAAGAAGACTTCACAAATTTAGACCGCTTCATCTCATTAAAAGAAGAAGGAAAGCTATTATCACCTGAATATGTTGCGAAAGCTATTCGTAACTTACTAGAAACGGAGGACTTCCCGCAGGGTGAAGTAATTCGAATTGATGAATAACAAAGAGGCACGCTATAATAGCGTGCCTTTTCATTCTATTTCTCTAAAAATATGAGTACAGACTCCATCATCTTCTCATAACCAATCTCTTGATAAATTTTATTTGATGTTGGATTTGCCAGGTCCGTATATAATGTCGTTGTTTTGTAGCCTTCATCTAACATACGTTGACTAAGTGCAGCGACACAACTAGATGCGTACCCTTTTTTCCGAGCTTCTTTCGGTGTATATACGAAATTAACTGTTATATTGTTTGTAGTCGGTCTCGTTTTTGCAGCTACAGAAACAATCTTCCCGTCTACTTCTAAACCAAATAGACGATGATTAGTAATTAATGTATGAGCAGTTTGTTTCGCTTCTTCTTTCGTAGTAGGAAGCTTCACATCTTCGCAAAATTGATATATCCACTGCTCTATTAATGTTAGCTCATCACTACTTACTTCTCGAAAGATTCCATCTCCGTTCCATTTTTTCTTTACTTGTTTTAATTCATATATACCTTGCTCCATTGCAACATTAGTTTTCTTATTCTCTAACACTGCAATCTCTTCCGCTAATTTCTGTACGATTTTTTTATTACCAATCAATCCAGGAATATTTGGATATACTTTCGTTAACTCTTTTGCAAGTTCCTTAATAGCTACTGCCGAAATCTCAGACGTAGCAACAATTATTTGTTTCTTTTCTTCTGTTTGAAGAAATACAGCTGCAATTTCTTCCTCTTGTTTTGCTACTCCTATAAATATCGGTTCTTGGACCATTTGTAATACACCTAATATGAGATTATTTTCCTGCTCATTCTTCTCTAAAAATGGTGTAACCTCTTCTGTAAAATTAAGAATCTCTTCATATACATGTAATTGAATCATCGACAATCTCTTCCCTCGATTTATATTTAAATTAAGTATTGGCGATTAATTCATTAAATCCTTCTTTTACGATTCAATAATGTTCGAAGCTAACGTATTCAAATCATTTTCAGCTTGTAAAATTCTTTGTTTTTCCTTTTCAAATACCTCTTCTTCTTTTTGAAATGACTCTTTTCGATTTTTAATCATACGCTCCATCTCTTTTTTACTCGGTCCACCATATACATTTCTTTTTTGAATAAAAGCTTCTGGTGATATAATTTCTTTCCACTCTTCTTCTAATAAATTTACTTTCAAATTTTCTTGTAAGTATACATTTATGTCTTTGAAATTTAATTCATGTAACTCCTTTTTCTGCTCCAATGACATATTTGCAATCGCACTTGCTGCATGATGTGCATGCCGAAATGGTATTTCATAGTTTTTTGTTAAAACATCTGCGAAATCTGTAATCGTAATCGCGTGTTTATATGAACGACTTTTTAACGTTTCCTCTTCTACTTTCATCGTTCGAATAACTGCGTTCATCATACAAAAAACACGAATCGCCTTTTCGATTCCTTTATATAAATACGGCTGCAAGTCATCCTCCGTATCGACAATATCGCCAAATGGTGTATTATGAATCATTTGAAATACAGTAAATGCTTCCCCTAAAGCACTACTCGTAATAGCACGGGCATGTTCTATTGAAACAGGATTTCGTTTTTGCGGCATAATACTACTTATTTGCACATATGGCTTCGCTACAGTAATCCCATCATATTCTTTCGTCGCTAATAGTAAAAAATCATGAATCCATCTACTCGTATTCGTCATAATAACCATTAGTAACGAGCTAACTTCTAATAAATAATCTGCTCCAGCAACAGCATCATATGAGTTCTCAATTACATTTGTAAACCCAAGTAACTGTGCCACTCGTTTTCTCTTAATTGGGAAGCTTGTTGTAGAAAGGGCAGCTGCCCCCATTGGGGAATGATTTAAAAGATGATACGCTTTTTTCATTCTTTCTAAATCTCGTTGCATCGTATCATAAATTGCCAAAATATAATGACCAAATGTTGTCGGCTGCGCCGGTTGTGTATGTGTATACGCGGGCATAATTGTTTCCATATGTTCACCGGCGAGCTCCAGCATACTTTCTTGCAGCAATAAATGATGTTCCATTAACCGCAATACAAATTGCCGTAAACTCATGCGATACATCGTTACACCCATATCATTTCTACTTCTACCGATATGCATATTACTTACAAATTCACACTTTGCTTCTTGAGAAAGCAAATGTTCAACTAAGAAAAAAAGATCTTCATGTTGCTCTGTATATAGCAACTTCTCCTTTGGAATCCCCTCTACTTTTTTAAGTGCGATTAATATAACTTTCGCTTCTTCTCTTTTCATTAACTTCTCTTCAGTTAACATAGCAATATGTGCCCTATGCACTTGAAACATATCTTTTAATAAATAATTACGCTGAAAATTAAATACGTGCTGTAATACACAATCTACATATGCTTTCCCAGGGAAATCAGCGCCTTCATTCTTAATAAACTCTTCTTTACTCTGTTTCATCACCTTTTCCCCTTTCGCCTAAGTGTTACTACCCATCATACCCAAGGATGGTGAAAAAGTGCTTGTACATAAAAATAAACTCGGCGCTCATAGCACCGAGTTTATTTAATAAAAGTCGCATCATACTTATCACTTTGCAACACTTGAAAGTGTAGATTTGCTAAATGTTTACGTATTTCAGCACTGTCATCTTCATTTAAATTATTTGCCAAGAAAACAATTTCTGTACAGTTTCCGCGTTTATCCATTGCATAAACTGCTTTTGTTACCGTCCATGGTGTATAACCATTCTTTTGTCCAGCATGCCTGAATGTTTTACGATATTTCTTTGCGCTCATATCTGTTTCAACGATATTCGCCCACACTTTTTCTTCCGCTTCTGTAAGACCACCTTGATGATTTGCCTTTTGAAGCAGTACCATATAATCGTTAGCGGAAGCAGCCGGCAATCTATCCGACCAAATTTTGTCGTAACGTTCCTCTAAATACAGAGGAATTTCCTTCTGTAATAATGGTCCCTTCTTTTTTAAGCGTTCATGAATAATCATAGCATATTCACGATATTGCTCTTGAGACATTTCTTTTAACTTTTTCTCTATTTTATATTTTGGAACATGTAATTCTTTATGCAAATATCCCGGAATGTATAAAGATGAAACAATCGGAAATAGCGGTTGATGTGCAGGAAGTGCTAAACTTTGTAAATTCCGATTAATATTGTCTAATCCTAATACCTCCATTAAATATTCAGTATTTGCATTAGAACTAAACTTAACCATTCCTTTTGCAACTTCTTCTAAAGAAACCGCTCCTTCAGTTATCTTTTCTTTTTTTTGCAAATAATTTTGCCATCTATCTTGTGCACCACCATCTGTACCCGGCACATAATAACGATTCACATCATTAATTGAAACGAAACTAGACCGATCGATTTTCCCCTCTGTAACTTGTTTCGTATATTCAAGCGCCACAATTAACTTCATCGTACTAGCAACTGGCAATACAACATCCGGATTTACAGAATACACGACTTTATCATTTCTTTTTATTAAAAGTGCACTATTCTTTTCATCTTTATGTTCTTCAATAAAGGATGCTATGTACTGCGCATCATCATTATTTGAACTCCACACTTTTTTCACTAAAAAGTTACCTGATATCAGCAAAACAAAAATACCCACAATCACTGCGCATACTATAGTTTTTTTCAAGTAAAATTCCTCTCCTATTGTGTAACTCTTCTCTATTTATCTCTTAAAAACAAAATAATGGAGATGATTGTTTAAATAATCATCTCCATTATTTTAACTTGTATGCTACTATTATGTCTACGTCATAATTTTCACAAAATCCTCTAGAAACTTTTTATAATGTAAAGACCAGCCAATTTTAACCCAATTTTTCAACGCTTTTGCTTCAGGTTGCGGGCGAAAATCAGCGATACTTTCCCCTTTCGCAACTCCAACCGTATCTACATCAACACGACGATACACGTAATCTAAAAGAGATGGATTTGCCGCTACCATCATTGTAACAACGTCATGTACTGGACTACCTGTTATTTTGGGATTTAACTTTTTATAAGCTTTATAATAATACGTAAATATCGGTTCGATTAACTTATTAAAACTTGTTTTAGAGTTTTTCGTAATGTATTTCACCATCTCCGTTGTAATAATCGCTTCTGATGTAACGTTAAGCGGTATTAATGTCACATTTTTTGCATTTTGCATAACTAATTGTGATGCAATTGGGTCACCATGAAAATTGGCTTCCGCGACTGGTGTAACATTTCCGGGCATTAAAAAAGCTCCGCCCATTATATAATATTCTTTCACATACTTCATCATTGGTTTTTCTAAAATAAATGCCGTCGCTAATGTTGTTGATCTGCCGGCATCAACAATGATTAGTTCTCCTTTATATTTTTCAATGATATCGAAAAATGCACAAAAAGGTTTAATATTGGGAGAAAAAGTTTTAGGAGGCTTAATAGGTCCCAAACCGTCTACCCCATGAATTTCCGGATAATATGTTACAAACTCCCCAGATAAAGGAATTTTCGCTCCATTAATAACAGGTATATCTTCCCGGCCCGCCATTTGCAATAAATACGCCGCATTACTCGTCGCCTTTTCCTGCGTTACATTCCCATATCCTGTTACTACTCCAACAATATCAATATCAGGATGCAATAATCCATACATAATTGCTAAAGAGTCATCAATTCCTGGGTCTCCTAAAAATAATATTTTTTTCATAGACCTCAACTCCATCCCATCAATTGTTATTACTTTATGAATACATGACGGAATACAGAATGAAAAAGATAAATTTTGTATAAACAAAAAACGTAGGAACTTCATATTAGAAGTTCCTACGTTTTTCTATATTTTTATGCTACCTTTTTCATCGTAACCATACTACCAATTATATAAGAGATAAATGCAAAGCAAATCGGGAAAACAACTGTATGTATACCGAATGGATTAGGGTAGCAAAGGTGAATAAACATATAGGAACCTACTCCAACTAAAATAGATGCGAGAGCTCCAGTTGCATTTCCTTTTTTCCAATATAAACCTAACACAATCGGCCAAATGAACGCTGCTTCTAAACCACCGAAAGAAAATAAATTTAACCAAATTAAAAAGTCTGGTGGCTTAATAGCGGCAGCATATACGAGTAATCCTACGATACCAGTAATCAATAGGCTACCTTTCTTTATCGTACTATCCGCGGCATCTTTATTTATGTAGTTCACATATATATCTTTAATAATTGACGAACTTACAAGTAATAATAATGAGTTCACAGTAGACATTATCGCTGCCATTGGTGCAGCTAAGAAAACTCCAGCTAACCAAGGTGGCAACACTTCCATCGCGAGTAGCGGCATTACTTTATCTGGTACCGTTATGCCTGGAAGGACTACTCTTGCAAACACACCTGTTAAATGCATACCAATCATAATTGTACCGACGACAACCGTTCCAATGATTAATGCTTGGTGCATAGCTTTTGAATTTTTATAAGACATAGCACGCACACTAATTTGCGGTAATCCAACGACACCAATCCCAATTAAAATCCAAAATGATGTGACATATGATTTCGTTAAACTTCCATCCGCTCCGAACGGTGTTATTAGATTCGGATTAATTTGAATAAGTTCCTGCATAATCTTTTCAACTCCGCCACCAGCAATGACAGTAGCAATTAAAATGATTGTTGTTCCGACTAACATAATGATTCCTAATAACGTATCTGATAAAGCGACTGCACGAAATCCACCAATTAACACATACACAAGTACAGAAAATGTAAATAAAAATAGTGCCGTTGTGTAGGAAAGTCCTGTTAGCGACTCAATTAATCGTCCACCGCCAACCCACTGGGCTACTGTTGCTGAGAACAAAAAGATTATAATACATAACGCAGAAAGAACAACTACCGCTTTATTATTGTATCTGCCCTTTAAATAATCAATAAGCGTAATTGCTTCCATCTTTCTAGCGATAATAGCAAACTTTTTACCAATAACCGTTAAAACGATATATCCTGTTACAACTTGAATCGCTGATAACAGCACCCATCCAAGACCCATATTGTAAGCAATACCAGGCCCGCCGATAAAGCTACTTGCACTACCGTACGTAGCAATCATCGTCATAGCTAATAATAAGCCACCAAGTTCACGCCCACCAAGAAAATATTCTTGTAAAAATTTATTATTAGCGGTTGCTTGTACACGTCTTGATGCATATACACCAATTAAAAACACAACGATAAAAGAAATTATCATTGGGATTATTACATACCAATTCATCTATCATTCCTCACTTTTTTCTTCCTCATCGAGTGAAATATCTTGAAATAAAAAACGAACAACTAAAATAAGCAAAATAACCATTACGATAAATCCAACAATACAGCTATAAAAAAACCATGCTGGAAAACCTAATACATATGTATATTCACTCGGATCCTTACTTCCAAGCCCATAGGCAAATCCATACCATATTATAAAATTAATAATAGCTAATCCAAGACCAATTAACGCTTCTCTATGGGCAACTCGAAAGCGCGGATCATCATGATAATTCTTCATTTTCCCCCTCCTCTCACGATGTATAATTGTACCACTGTTTTTCTAGTTTTTCCTACTAGAAAACAAAAACGCGCAGGATTTTTTGTAATTATATAGAATACAATGTTTCATTACATATTTTTTACAATTGTAACAAAAATGAAATTTGAATTTTCAGCGTTTTTTATTTATGATTTTAAGTAGAGGCTTTTCATCTAGTTCCCACATCCTTGATTTCAGAATAAACGCCGTCTCGTACTGCGTTTAAATTATATTTTCAAGGGGGTTATACAATGAGTCAACTAGCTGTAAATCTTCATGAAAAGGTAGAGAAATTTCTTCAAGGAACAAAGAAACTATATGTGAACGGAGCGTTCATTGAAAGCGCTTCCGGAAAAACATTTAAAACGCCTAACCCAGCAACTGGTGAAACACTCGCTATCGTTGCTGAAGCTGGTCGCGAAGACATTCATAAAGCTGTGGTAGCTGCTCGAATGGCTTTCGATGAAGGTCCTTGGTCACGCATGAGCACCGCTGAACGCAGCCGTCTTATGTACAAGCTCGCTGATTTAATGGAAGAGCATAAAGAAGAGCTCGCACAGCTCGAAACGTTAGATAATGGAAAGCCAATCCGTGAAACAATGGCGGCAGACATACCACTTGCAATTGAGCATATGCGCTATTATGCTGGCTGGGCGACGAAAATTGTTGGTCAAACAATTCCTGTTTCCGGTGATTACTTTAACTATACACGCCATGAGGCTGTTGGTGTCGTCGGTCAAATTATCCCTTGGAACTTCCCACTTCTTATGGCAATGTGGAAAATGGGAGCTGCGCTTGCTACAGGATGTACAATCGTTTTAAAACCTGCAGAACAAACTCCACTATCCGCTCTATATTTAGCTGAATTAATTGAAGAAGCTGGATTCCCGAAAGGTGTTATTAATATCGTTCCTGGATTCGGTGAATCAGCTGGACAAGCACTTGTTAATCATCCACTCGTTGATAAAATTGCATTTACTGGTTCTACTCCAGTCGGTAAACAAATTATGCGACAAGCATCTGAATCATTGAAACGTGTTACTTTAGAGCTTGGCGGTAAATCACCGAACATTATTTTACCAGACGCCGACTTATCTCGCGCGATTCCTGGTGCACTTTCTGGTGTTATGTTTAACCAAGGACAAGTATGCTCTGCTGGATCACGCCTATTTATCCCAAAGAAAATGTATGATAATGTCATGGCTGATCTCGTCCTCTATTCTAAAAAACTAAATCAAGGTGCCGGTCTTAACCCTGAAACAACAATCGGTCCTCTCGTTTCCGAAGAACAACAAAAACGTGTAATGAGCTACATTGAAAAAGGGATTGAAGAAGGCGCTGAAGTACTTTGCGGAGGAAGTAATCCATTCGATCAAGGCTACTTCGTTTCTCCTACAGTATTCGCTGACGTAAATGACGAAATGACGATCGCAAAAGAAGAAATTTTCGGTCCAGTTATTTCTGCAATACCTTTTAACGATATTGATGAAGTGATTGAACGTGCAAATAAATCACAATTCGGCTTAGCGGCTGGTGTGTGGACAGAAAATGTTAAAACAGCACACTATGTTGCAAGTAAAGTACGTGCTGGTACTGTATGGGTAAACTGTTATAACGTCTTTGATGCAGCATCTCCATTTGGAGGATTTAAACAATCCGGTCTTGGCCGCGAAATGGGATCTTACGCGCTGAACAACTATACAGAAGTGAAGAGCGTTTGGATTAACTTAAATTAACGAGAAAGAACCTGACCTACTCGGTCAGGTTCTTTTCATTATGTATTCATTTACACTTGCAACCCACCGCTCACATTTAATACCTCTCCTGTAATGTAAGACGCATACTCTGATGCTAAAAAGGCAGCTGCGTTTGCAATATCTTCCGGCGTTCCGATTCTTCCAACTGGAATCGCTCCAACCATTTTCTCTTTTACTTTATCCGGTATTGTTTTTGTCATATCAGTATCCATAAATCCTGGACAAATCGCATTACACGTAATACCAAAACTTCCAACCTCTTTCGCTGCTGTTTTTGTTAAGCCTACAACCCCTGCTTTTGTAGCCGCATAATTTGCTTGTCCAATATTTCCTTCCCTACTAATAGAAGAAATATTAATAATCCGCCCATACCCTTGTTGCCTCATATAAAGAAGCGCTGGCTGCATACAGTAAAAAACGCCAGTTAAGTTCACTTGTAATACTTGTTCCCAAGCTGATTTCTCCATCTTATGTAACATTGCATCTTTTGTAATCCCAGCGTTATTCACTAAAATATGTAATGTACCAAATTTTTGCACCGCATATTCAATTAACGACTTCGCTTCATTTTGATTACTCACATCACATCGATATAAACTCACATCATACCCTTCATCTGATAATTCACGTGTCGTTTCTTGTAGCTTCTCTTCATTTACATCACTAATTAATACTTTAGCCCCTAGTTTTGCAAAAACTCGTGCGATTTCTTTTCCAATCCCCTGCGCAGCACCCGTTACAACAGCTGTTTTCCCATTCAACAACTCCATCTCTATCCCCCATTTCTATTAGTTATATTGTATATTTCGGCTCTATGCTTTCCAAATCCTCTTTGTATAAAAAAGTCTATTTGTGTCAAACTAACTTTGCAACGCCGCATAAAACACAAGGAGATTGTGTCGAATGAAAAAAAAGAATGTAAATCGAAACAAAGCTGCCGATGGCATTGATGTTGAGTTCGCTCGCGAACTCGCTGACCACAATGACTTAGAAGCAAACGCACGTGCAAATGCCGCTGATGCACGTCAAAAACGCCAATCAACAGAAAAATAAGGAACTACAACGTTCCTTATTCTTTTCAACAGGGACCTACTACCCATCAAAATAAACCGAGAGTATCTCTCGGTTTATTTTCTATATTTCTTTACGTAGTGCGCTAAAGCAAGTAACGGATATATATGCCCATAACTATGATAGCGAATATAAAAGCCCCCCGGTAACCCTGTACCAGTAGGATATTTTTCATTCATAGTAGACTGCGCGAGCAAATATGAAATTCCTTTTCGAATAATCGGTGTTTCTTGATCGTAGTAAGAAATGAGTGCATCAAGTGCCCACGCTGTTTGTGACGGCGTACTAAAAGGTAAAGAAATAAATTTTTTCTCTACACTACTTTGACAGGATTCTCCCCACCCTCCGTCTTCATGCTGCAAATGTTCGAGCCATGAAGCTGCTTTTTTCAACGATGGATGAGTAGAAGGCACTCCTAATGCACGTAAGCCTGTCATCGTTGCCCATGTCCCATATATATAACATATCCCCCATTTTCCATACCATGATCCATTCTGTTCCTGTACATCCATTAACCATTTGATAGCTTTCTTTTTTTGCTCTTCAAGCAATTCATTCGGTGCATACGTTCCAAATAATTCTAACACCCTACCTGTAATATCTGGTGTGGACGGATCGGTTATCATATCACTCGCATTTTCAATCGGCAAATTCGATAGTAACTTGCTCGTTACCCCTCGTTCAAAAGCTCCCCAGCCTCCATCATTGTTTTGCAATCCTTTCACCCATTCCACGCCTCTTCCCCACGCATCATCTACTCTATCATTCCCTCTACTTCGCGCTAACGCTCTAAGGGCAGCTGTAGTATCGTCTATATCAGGGATCGTCGTATTAACATCTGAAAATCCCCAACCGCCAGCTACAAGTGATGATGCATGTACGCTCCAATCTACCTTTTTAGTTTGTTGTTTTTGCAATAAATACTCCGTCGCCCTTTGAATCATCTTATTTTCATTTGTAACTTTAGCTTCTTGCAATGAATAGCTAAGTAAAGCGGTATCCCATACGGTAGAAGGAGAATTTTGCAAATGACTTCCTCTGTCCATCTTCCATATATAAGATTTTAATCCTGTCACAGCTTTCTCAATAATTGGAGACTGAATAGAGTGCCCTAATGCAAGCAAAGCATAAATCATATAAAACGTAGCACTCGCGTAACTATATAATGTTCCATTTTCATCTATACGCTCCTTCATAAAGCGCTCTACTTCTTCGTATCCTTTATGATGTAACGATAATGGATAAGATATTACCTTTTTCACATCACCTAAAAACGATTGAAACAGCGGAGACCGCTCCTCTCGAAACCATTGCCCACCCCTGCCTGCAATATGATTTAAATTTGGCAATAACTTTTTCTCTACACGGAATCTCTTATTCATACAAATCATCATCGGAATTAAATGTATACGCGCTGAGCTGCTTAGCCCAAATATACTGAGGGGGGAGTCATCTTGTAAAAATAATATTGGTGTTGGAAAGTGAAAAAGCGCAGGAAATTCATATTCTCCATGAATTGCTAGTAAAAATTTCGTCATAAAATGGGCACGAGAAACTCCCCCGTGTTCCTTAATAAACATTTCAGCTCGCCTCATATTCATAGCTTCTTTCGAATATCTTTCCGAAGCAAGTAAAGCAGCATATGCTTGAATCGTCGCGGATAAATTCCCTCCCTTTTCATCTTCGTATAATTTCCAAGTCCCTTCATTTGTTTGAAGAGATACTAACCTTTTCACAAACGGTTCTATTTCGTCATTTCGCCCTAATAATTTGAGTAAAAAAATCATGTGACAATCCGTTAGCAAAGCTCCTTCAAAACAAAATTGCCACGTTCCGTCTTGCCTTTGCATCGTTTGAAGTGCAGTCGTTCTCCGCTCTATCTCCTCATGCACTTTGTCATATAGTAGCACACCGCTCACCCACCCTTTCTAAGTCCGTATACGATATTCGAAAACTCATCTAAATATGTATGAAAACAAAGAAAAGCAGAACGTGTATTACACACATTCTGCTTACAAACAATACCCAACCCCGACAACAATTCCTAATAGTGCACCAACAACAACTTGATACGGTGTATGTCCAACGAGCTCATTTAACTTTTTATATTCTGTTTGTCTACCATGAAAAAAATCATTCAATATTTTCGCTTGCTTACTTACCGCAAGCCTTACTCCTGAAGCATCGTACATAACAATAATGGCAAAAATAGCGGCAACCGCAAATATTGGACTCTCGACACCTTCCACCACTCCGACACCTGTAGCAAGTGCAGTAACAGTCGAAGCATGCGAACTTGGCATTCCACCTGAAGCAAAGAACTTAGCAAAATCAAACTCGCCTGTTTTTATTAATTTAAAAACGACTTTCGTTAACTGTGCTAAAAACCAAGAAATTATAGCTGCTATAAGTGGATCATTATGTAAAATTGTTTCCATGTTTTTCAGCTCCTCACTGACTATAATGGAATTTCTATATAATATAAGTATAAAGAAAAATGCGTAGAAAATACTACGCATTATGATACTTTTGCTGATTTATTTTTAATAAATTTTGGTTGCTTCTGTAGTAGAAACTTTGTTTTCGCCATTGAAAAGACAAATAAAGCAATCCATATACAGAAAAACGCAATCATATGAGTAGATGTGAAATGTTCACCAAAAACGAACACACCTAAAATTAAACTAATAGTCGGCGCGATGTATTGTAAAAATCCTATCATATAAAGCGGAATAAGTTGTGCCCCTTTAGCAAAATAAAAGAGTGGTAACGCTGTAACAATACCTGCCCCTATTAAAAGAAACGTTGATATTGCCGAAATAGAACCGAACGAACCAAAGCCATGAACTCCTGTCATAAACAAATATATAAGTGCAAATGGCGTCACTAACATCGTTTCCATCGTAAGCCCAATTGTTGCATCATAATTTAATAATTTTTTCGTTAATCCATATAATCCAAATGAAAAAGCAAGTGAAAGAGAAACCCATGGAATTGATCCGAAACGTATCGTTAAAATAACAACGCCCAATCCAGCTAAACCAACCGCAATATATTGCCAAAAATTAAGCTTCTCTTTTAAAACAACTGTACCAAGTAAAATACTTATAAGTGGATTAATATAATACCCAAGACTTGCTTCGATTACATGGTTATGATTTACGGCCCATATGTATACAAACCAGTTTCCACTAATAAGTACCGAAGCGATTGTTAATGACATTAATAATTTAGGTCGTTTAAAAAGGGCCACTAACTCCCCACCAAACTGACGAAACCTCTTCGTTACTCCTAAAACTAACAACATAAAAACAAATGCCCAAACGATGCGATGCGCTAATATTTCATCTGCCGGTACTTCCTCCACCCATTTCCAATAAATCGGAAGGACTCCCCACATCGTATACGCACCTGCTGCATATATAATCCCCTGCTTTTGCTCTGCTGTTTGACTCCCCATCTTCCTTTTTCTCCTCTTCTCTTTTTTTCTTCATTATAAAGTCTCACATACTTACTTTACCAATATTCAATCTGCATTTCTTTCGACATTCCTCTTGCAAATCCTTTATATGTATAAAAACACTCCTACTGTTATAATAACGAGCACTGGAATACCGAAGACAAATTTACTTTTATGTGTCTTATGATGAAACATATACATACCAATCCAAGCGCCAACCGCTCCTCCAGCTGCAGCTGATAAAAACAACGTACTTTCTGGCGTTCTCCACTGCTTTTTCTTTGCTTTTCGCTTATCAAGCCCCATCATACTAAATGCTATAACGTTAATAATAATAAAGTATATCCATTTCATCTTATTTTCTCCCTTAAAAAATTCGCTTTATTGTAACACGAAAAAACCACGCAGGCGAGTAGCCTGCATGGTTTTATAATTCAGTCTCTTGATTTTCTTGTTCTTTCTGTTCTTCCATTTGTTGTTCAGCGATTTCCGCTGAAATCATTCCATAATAAATTTCTGGATATAATCCAAATATTTGATATACACTTCCTAAAAATGGCATCGGAATCCCTCATTTCTAAAGTTGTATTGTCATTCTTAAGGATTCCCTTTTCACTCATTATACATTCGTTTTTGGCACTTCTTCTTCATCGGGAACATGTAATATATTTTGCCATTTTTTATAAGGCGCACTATTTGGATCCACATACCCTTTCGCATATGAACGATCCCACAATTGTTTCATAAACATCTCTTTCTCTTTCTTCGCAACCATATCTGCACCTGTTCCGTAATAGTTTTGGAAATACAGCTCAATTTCATCAAGGAATAGCCTTAACAAATCGTCAGATGTTTCTTCTAACGTCGGGTCATATTTTGCCTCACGGTCATACATTAAAATCATATCTAAAATATTATGAACATGCTCTTTACGGAGCCATCTTATATCTTGAGCGCCTAATACAAATGCATGTGTATATAAATGTCCACCTTGTATCATTGCCTTTTCTTGTTCTTCTTCAAATCGTGACAAGATGTTTTCATAAATAAACGGATTATGAAGCAATGCTCTGTGCAACTTATAACTTTCACTTGAAATATTTTTCCCCATCGACTGAATTAAAAAGCTACGGCCAACACCATTATATTGATACACGAATTGTCCATCAACAGCAACTAAGCTAATCCAGCGATACATATACGCGTATAGAAGAGCACGATTACATTTGTCGTAATCTAACTTCGTTTGCGTTGCATTCAAGTCTGGCATAAAGGCTGGTAAGTGCCAATATTTATCTAAATGCGGCGTCAAACTAGATTTTTTACTATTTAATTTGTTCACGCGGCGATAATACGATTGAAAATAATCACCTTTATCGTTCATAAAACCATTCGCAATATGTCCAGATGAAAGCTTAGGAAAATCTTGTAGCGATAATCCGTAATGAGCACGATAACAAATCACTTCAAATGGTGAAAACGCCTCGTTTACCGTATCTTTTTCTTTAAACATTTCTTGCAATAACTCTTCTTGCAATTCTTGTTTTAAAGAAGGATGTACGCCCCAATATTGTAATTCTCTATGATGAGAAACTTTCGGAACGAACGGACTTGCTAAATGGAAAAGATCTTCAATTTTTTCACGAACGTATTCATCACGATCACGCTTCTTGAAATCTGCTTCTTTTCGCAATGCTTCAACGATATTAAGCTCTAATTTGTCACGATAGCGCACTTGAAGTTCGTCATAACAATAACTCAATATATGTTCACGATAGAAGTCTTCCACCTTTTTCGACTGAATTTCTTCGGCTTTCGCATCACGACAATATTCCCCGTACAAGCTCATATAAATTTCGGACGATATATCTTTCGGTAATACACCTAAATTTAAATGTTGCTGCATATCTTGCCAAATCTTTTCTTGCAATTTCTCTTCAGCTAATACGTATACATTCGTCGGGTTCGTTTTCCCCTCAAATTCCTTGCTTCGCTTTTGGATTTCAAACAATAAATTTTCACGTGTTTCGTATAAATTATCAAAGAATCTTTCCCAATATTGAATCATTTTATCAACTGCTTGGTATAGCGATTGATACACGAGTTCTAACAACATTTCTTTACGATACTCACTTAATTTGTGTACGTACTGCGTTACAATATCTTCAAATTCTTTTTTAAACAAACGCTGCTGATTATTAATCATTTTTCCAAACCAGCCTTGTTGCTGCGCAATTTCAACGCGGCGAACAGCCGTTACAGTTCCATCAATATTACTCACATTAAATTTCTTATCATAGTTTTGAATTAAATTACGCTTTTGTTCATTATTTTCATGTAGTCGATTCATCTTCTCTACTAACTGCTTACGAATTTCATACAGCATAAAACGTGCTGCAACTGGATGAACTGGATCCGTTTTCTTTAAAAACCATGTATTTAATTGGTAAGACTGTCCTTCTGAGCCACTCGGTGTAAAGCGGTCTGATTCGATCATGTCATATAAAAGGGTAGTAACATGCTCATGTACACGGCTCGGAATGGCATAAGCATATAAACGAACCGCATGATCAACTCTCGCTACTTCCCCCTTCATTTGTTCCATCATTTTAAGCTTCGCAGCCGATATTTTGCACTCATGCTGCAGGCGGTTTAATTCCTCATCTTTTTGCACTGTACGGTGTACGTAACTCTCTACAGCATCTAAAAACAATTTTGATTTTGCAACACCGAGCTTACCACCCTCTGCCCCTTCACGTGTTTCATGGTACATTTGTCTATAAAAAATATGAGCTTGTTCTGGCCGAGTAGCAAGATGCTCTAAGTCTTCTAAATAACTTTTCCCGCGCTCTGGCTTTTCACGCTGCATACCACGTTTGACATCTTGGTCGTATCTTTGCTTTTTTTCTTGAAACAGTTGATCTAAATGAAGCCAAGATTCATCTAAACCTTGCACCGCCCATTTTAAAGCACAGTATTTCAAAACGTGCTCATACGGATAAATAAGTTTTGCCGTCCCTGCTCCGCAATATCTCCCTTTCCCACTCGATTCTGCCAATTGCTGAATTTGATTATCTTCTTGGGCAAAATGATTTGCAGACATTGGACTAAATAACTGTAAATAAATCGTATTTGCCATTTGCTCCATATAATCCGATAAATTGTGCAAATGGTGCCCATGTAAATTTTCATAATCATATAAGAAACAATAATTGTACGGTAAATGATGCTGCTTTATCGTATGATTTGTTCTTCCATCTTCATCCACTTGATCAGGACGATATTCTAATTCAATCGTTACGCCGCCTCGTTTTGATAATTCCCCAGTCGACCCAAGCGTAATAGCGTGCAACTCTTTTAACGATGCATAACCATTCGCTTGCACAGTTTCAAACTCTTTCGCACTAACCGTTCTCGTCTTAACTAAAACATCTGGCATTAAAAACGCACCGCGAATTAAAATGTTATGATGCTGCAATTTTTTCCGGAGCATTTCACGCAAATATAATGCGATTTGTAAAAACATCCCTGAGCCTGTTCCGCCAGCTAGTGATGTTACAATAATGACACGTACACCATATTCGGTCTGATCACTTGTAACTGGAAAAATCTTCTCGATTTCTTGCCAAAACGATGTGAGTTTATCTTCTTTCATCGCAGCACGTAACGCTAACCGTGAAATGACGCGTAACTGTCCGGCCCCTTCTGTTAACGGTTTATCAAGTATAGTCGGGTCCATCGGAAACCACTCTGGAATCGTTGGATCTCCCGCAATATACTCTCTCGGTGTTTTACTCGAGCTCGTTTGCGTCTTAAACTTCCGAATATGATCAAATTTACTCAATGTATTCACATCTGTATCAAATACATGCATCGCTACCTTTTTACGACGCTCCTCAGGTAATCTTTCATATATTTGATGTGTGACAGTACTACCGATTCCACCTAAGCCAATTAAAATTGTTGGAACTTGTAATGTCATGTGAACCACCTTCCTATTCTTGCTTGTTTGAAAAGAAGAATAAAGAGAGCCGGGCCTCCTCCGCCCCTCTTACACCCTATCTACTATTCACATTCGTACCGGTAAATCTCCTTACCATATCCTCTATCAATTACTAAAAGTTCATTTGGATACAACGTCTTATGCTCCATTCCTACCTCTTCCTCTGTTATAAACATCCCATCAATAATCATCCCAACCACTTGCGATTCTTTTGCTACAAATATAGATTTCGATCCCTTTTTCGCTATTAATGTTACAGATTGCACAGTCTTTCTTTCTGCTCGGAATGGAATGCCAAAATAGTGCTTCCACCATTTATTTTTAAGTAACTCTGGTTCAGATTGATAAAGCCAATCTTTCGCTACTTCTTGATCCCATTCGTAATATAGTAATGCTTTCCTATGAAATCTCGGACGAACAATCCATCCTAAAATAATAATTCCTACTATTAAAAGTAATAAAGTGATAGGAATTACAAATTTAAAAACGAGCGCATACTTCTCAAAAAAAGGCGCATTTTCAATGTGCAGTACGATCTTTTCCTTTACTTCTTGTAATGTTGAATCATTGATCGTGATGGTAGCCTCTACGGTGCCGGTATCTGTAAAATTGAATGTGTCGGAGTAATAAGGTCGAGGATAAACATAAACTTGACTACCATGCTGTTTTAATTCATAGTTGATCGATTGATTCGATGTGACACCAGTAGATTTTAATAGTTTCTTTACAGCCTCTTCTGTCATCGGTTTACCATTTAACTGTGGCTGTAAAATAAATGGTTTACTATTTTCTAAATTTGTTACCTTTTCTTCATAATCTTTCGTAACAGCTTGAAGTGTTAATTTTGGTTTTTCAGCTGCTTCAATCTTGAATTCTTTCGTCTGTCTATAAAATCCCTTTATATTCATATGGACTTTCCCGCGTACTAACTCTTTACCAACTTTTGTCTCGTAATAAAACACATGTCTTTTATCATCCCACTTCATCGGATACTGCTTTCCGTCTATTTCTACTTCTGCTTCAAAATAAGAAGTTTGAATTGGTAATTCAGTAGGTTTCGCTTCAATAACAGCTGTCACACCTTCATACATTTTCTCAACATTTTTTCTATCTTTATCATCTTTGTCATACGTAGAAACAGTATAGTTAAGCGCTGGTTCAACAAGTACTTGTAATCCCTCTTTCTCAATGTCCTGATCCACTTCTATCGTATATGTCCCTGGCTTAATCACTTCCTGATTCGCTGTACTTACATGCACTATATTTCCGAATAATTTAGCTTCTCCTGGTGCATGTATGGAAAAAGAAGACTGCAATTGTAACGGTTTGGAAAGTTGCATAACTTTATAATTAGACAAAGAAGGTGATTGTCGTACAAGCGTCATACGCTTTAATGGAAACGGTGTTGTAATCTCTACTTTTTTCCCTACTATTTTCGTTTTGACAATCGATTCAACAGAAGAAAATGGATCACGATTTGCAACTAATGCTGCCACTTGATTCACACTTTGTACAATACCATCCTCACCGCTAGACGGCATGACAACTCCATTCATTTCTGTTTTCCAAATCTCTTTAAACGTATTTAACTGCTCTTTTTCTTGCTGCCCTAAATCCTCTTCCATCGTGATTAAGACTGGGTGCAAAGAGATCTTTTTAGAATCCATCTCTTTCTTAAACTGTGCTAACTTCTGTGTAATTTGTTCTTTTCCGCCAACCTTATCTTTCTCCAAATCATTAAATGCCCCGTCAGTTAATACAATAAGCCAAAATTCACGTTTCCCATCTATATCTGCTTCCTTCTTTATAGATTGCATCGCCGTTTCTACTGCGCTAAATGGAGTATTTAAATATGTTTTCCACGCGCCGATTCCATTAATTTCTGTTTGCCTTTGATCCTTTGTTAACGAAATGTTTAATGGAGCATTCGGCTTACTCATTGGAACGTAAGAAAATTTATCTTTCTCATCTAATAGCGCAACTAAACTTTGCAAGGCGTAATTGGCATACTTCCAGCGATCGTTATTTCTCATGCTGCCCGAATCATCATATACAAGTGAAACGACCCTTTCCTTTGCCTCCTCTCCTTTTGCAAAAACTGAAAAAGGTAAACATATAAATAGAAACAACATGAACGTGGCACAAATTCGAATTTTCATGATGAGGCTTCGCCACCTTTGTAGACAAATTCCTATGTTTAAATTTATGAGGGGAAACAAGATATATGACTTGTATTTTAGGACAACAGTTCACAACAATTACATTATGTAAACAAAAATGAACTACTCTCATATTTTATTTCGAGTTTTTTCCTTATTATATATCTGAAATAACGCATAGCTTTCATACTTTTCCCGCTATAAATTCCACCATTAAAGTTTGATTTTCTTTTCAATACAAAAAATAAAGAGCACGCTATAATTAGCGCACTCTTTACTTCTTCACATACACTTCGACAATCGGATTTTCCTTTTGATCTGCATGTAAACGTATATTCTCTTCACCCGTATTATAAATGCTAGCTACCAGCATAACTGTTAACAAATTAGGGATTTTTCCGTCACTCCCATATTTTCGTTCAAGAGCTTCTGTATACTCGAAATCCAAATCACCCTGCACATATGTATACACTTCAAAACCATCTTTCAAATTACATACGACCGTATCAATAATATCCGCCCCTACTTGTTTCTTCATTTCCCCTCGCAATGCTTCAATAAATTCTTCCCAAGGGACTTCATACGTCTGAAATTGGTCTGTAAATTTCATTTCTCTTCCTCCTCGTTATGTATCCTGTTCGTATATTTCCCCTTTCGTATAACAATTATGAGAGATAGGTCATTCGTACAAGCCGCACTTGTCCTGCTTACATATCGTATTACGGTAATACGGAAGGAGGAAAGAACATGCATAGAAAAAGATGTTATGATACATGCCAACGTTATTTCGGTAAAGTTGTTCGAATTGAAGATCGGGATGGTCGCATTCACTTAGGCAAAATAATCGATGTAACAAACGATTCTGTTTGGATTGAACCAATGCAACAGCGCTCATCTTTTGATACAGGATTTGGATACCATGGCGCATATTCAAACGGCGGATGTGATATTTGCGGCGGTCTTAGCAGATGTGATAACTGTGGATTTGGATGTGGTGGTGGATTCGGTGGTGGATTCGGTGGCTGCGGATGTGGCCGTCGTGGTTGCGGCGGTTGTGGCTTTGGCGGTGGCTGGGGCCTTGAACTCGGATTTGGCTTTATTTTTGGAATTACTTTGGCTGCATTATTTTTCATCTAACATAGTAAAGAGTTGACTATCTTTAGCCAACTCTTTTTCTATTTTTCACATATAAAAATCCGATGCCCTAAAATATGTTGATACATAAGCAGTACTTGTTCGTGTTTCACCCACGCCTCATACAATTCTTCTGGAATAAACGGTGATACATTCCACTCTGGCTCTTCCACATGTCCTGCAACTGTTTCTGCAATAGTTCCGCCACCCGCAATTGTAATTCTTTTAAAATTTGCTGCTTGAAATAAATGAATCCACTCATTCTCAGTTAATAATTCTTTCATGCCATATAATTGGGCAATTTTTTCTTCCTCACTCTTCTCAATATGTGTATTAATAATCATTTCAATGACAACAAGCTTACCATCCTTCTGTAATACACGATAGCACTCTGAGATAACCCTTTCTTTATCTGTAAAAGCGAGTATCGATTCCCCAAGCACAAACTCAAATGAATCATTTAAACAAGGTAATCGCTCTGCATCACCTTGGATCAATTGTATATTCAATCTTTCAAACAACCATCTATCTTTCGCTTTTTGAATCATAATTTCATTCTTTTCAATCGCTGTTACTTTATAACCGAATTCTTTTGTCATGTAAGCCGCTGTTTTCCCCGTACCACAACCTATCTCAAGGACATCCGCTCCTTGTTTTAGAGGCAGTTGTGCTAGCAATTGTTTTGTTAACGTAAAACCACCAGGATGAGCACTTCCTATTCCGTAATAAGCTAAGAAATCGATGTAAGTATTTCGTTCCATGGGATTCTCCCTTTTTTATTTTATATATTCAAGGAAGAAAGAAAAGTGCATAGAAAAAAGGGCGCATCACGCGCCCTCTCAGCTTATTTTTCCTCACCGATATATGCCCATTTGTAGCTATAATCTCCACCAACTGGGTGGTGAACAATACCTTTTACTTTTGCTCTTTGAACGATAGCATCACCACGTTGATATAATGGTGCAATTGCTGCATCTTCAAGTAACATTTTCTCAGCTTTCAGTAAGCTATCCCAACGCTCTTTCGTTTTCGTTAATAGCTCGCCTTTACCTTTTTCTACAATTTCATCATATTTCGGATTTGAATATCCAGTTTGGTTATGAGGTCCGTTTGTAACGAACATATCAATGAATGTCATTGGGTCTAAGTAGTCAGGCCCCCAACCAGCGTAAGATAAATCATAATCTAGATCTGATTCTAATTTTAATTTTTGTTTAAACGGCTGATTTTTCAAATTCACTGTTAATCCTGGTAAATTCTTCTCAAGTTCTCCTTTTAAGAATTCTCCTACTTTTTTCGCACCATCACCATCATAATTTAATAATTCTACTGTTACTTGATCTTTTCCAAGCTCTTTTTTCGCTTTTTCCCAATGCTCTTTGGCCTTTTTCAAATCTGTTTTTAAAATATCTCCATTTTCTTTACGGAAGTCTTTTCCATCTGGACTCTTCGCAAATTCTTTTGGTACTAAGTAATCTGCCGGTGTAGACCCGTCATTTAAAATAACATTCGTTAAACCTTTTTTATCATACGCCTTTGCAATCGCTAAACGTAAATCTTTACTCTTTAACACTGTATCTTGCCCACCACGTTTTTGGTTTAAACGTAAGAAGTAAGTTGACGGTGTTTTTTGTGTAAAGAAATCAGGATTTGATTTATATTTGTCAACAAATTCAGATGTAAGTCCTGAACGATCAATTTGTCCACTTTCATATAAGTTTACACGTGTACCGCTATCTTTTACTACGTTAAAGTTGATTTCTTCTAACTTAACTGTTTTATTATCCCAGTACTGTGCATTTTTCTTTAATTTCCAACCTTCTTCATGTTTCCAGTCTGTTAATGTAAATGGTCCGTTGTATAACGTTGTATCTGATTCCAAACCATACTTTTCCCCTTTTTCTTTTACGAATTTTTCATTTAACGGATAGAATGTCCCGAATGAAGTTAATTCAACAAAGTAAGGAACTGGATTTTCTAATTCTACTTCTAATGTGTAGTCATCTACAGCTTTTACGCCTAGCGTATCAAGCTCTGCTTTTCCTTCATTAATTGCTTTTGCATTTTTCACATCAAACATAATGTATGCATATTCCGCTGCTGTATTTTTATCTACCGCACGTTTCCAAGAGAATACGAAATCTTTCGCTGTTACAGGCTCTCCATTTGACCATTTTGCATTTTTATTTAATGTAAATGTATATTTTTTACCATCATCACTCTTTTTATATGATTCAGCAACCCCTGGTGTTGCTTTATTATCTTTATCCAGTCGATATAAACCTTCCATTACGTTGTTTAAAGCAAGAAACGATACTTGGTCTGTCGCTTTAGCAGAATCCATAGATGGAATCTCTTGGCTCTCTGTTAAATTCAACACTTGCTTCGCTGCTAATTTTCCGCCTTCTTTTTCACCGCTTTTTGGTGTTGTGCTTGCCTTATCTTTTTCCCCTGATCCAGAGCAAGCTGTTAATGCCATACTCATTACTAGAACTGGTGCTACAACCGCTGTTAATTTTGTCATCTTTTTTCTCTTCATTTTTTTGTACCCTCCCCAATTATATGTACGATATTAACATTTAGAGATTCTCTATTAACTTTCGTTATCAGAAAATTCTTATTAATTAATATTCTACTGTTTTTTCGAGTTTTGTAAAGTAGTTTTGTAAACTTTCTAAATATTTATTTTTTTATGATAGTAACTTGTTGTTTTAACTACTATATGAATTATCCCCCGTCTACTATATGTAAACATATCTCCTCTTATTCTTCGCTATTGCTAAGTTCTATATTTTTCTTATAAAAATGATATCACTAGCTATTTTATTGAATCCCTTCTACTATTCCTACAGTAGAATTTTAAAAGTGACCTCAAAATTCCCATGTGTCTTATTCTCATATTCATACAAAAAAAGCATTTCAAAAGCATATTAACCACTTTTGAAATGCTTTCATATTATTTCTTTCCGCCATCCTCAGTTACATACGCCCACTTAAAGCTATATTCTGGACTAATGTTGTGTTTCACAATTCCTTTTACATTTGGCTTCATTACATATGATCTTCCTGTTTGATATAAAGGAACTAATCCTGCATCTTCTTCAAGGAATAATTTTTCTGCTTTTCCTAACGTTTCCCAACGCTTCTTCGGATCAGACAGTAATTCATTACCTGCTTTTTGTACCATTTCATCGTATTTCGGGTTTGAATAACCCATTTGGTTATACGGGCTCTTCGATTCAAACATATCAATAAATGTCATTGGATCCGAATAATCTGGGCTCCAACCTGCAAACGAAACTTCATAATCTTGCGCTGACTCTAATTTTAATTTTTGTTTGAATGGCTGAATTTTCGTGGTAACTGTTACACCTTTTAAATTTTTCTCAATTTGATCTTTAAAGTAATCAGCAATCTTTTTCGCAGTTCCATCATCATAGCTTAGTAATTCGATTGTAACTTGATCTTTTCCAAGTTCTTTTTTCGCTTCTTCCCAAGCTGCTGCGCCTTTTTTCACATCATATTTCAGACCATTTTTAAATGTATCTTGATAATCTTTACCATCCGGCCCTATCGCAAGCCCTTTTGGAACCAATTGATCCGTTGCTTTTGATCCATTATTTAATATAACGTTTGCTAAACCTTTTTTATCAATTGATAATGCGATTGCTTCACGAAGTTTTTTGCTCTTTAACGGTGTATCTTGTCCGTTACGCTTTTGATTTAAACGTAAGAAGAACGTACTTGCTTCTGAATACTCACCATATTCATCTTTGTTCGATTTATATTTATCTACAAATTCTCCTGATAATAATGTAAAGTCAATCGATCCTGTATCATATAAATTTACTTTTGTAGCCACTTCTTTTACAACGCTGTAATTAATTTCTTCTAATTTCACAGTCTTATTATCCCAATACTTATCATTTTTCTTCAGCTGCCAACCTTGTTCATGTTTCCACGATTCCATTACAAATGGCCCGTTATACAATGTTGTATCTGCTTCTAAACCGAATTTCTCTCCTTTTTCTTTTACGAACTTTTCATTTAAAGGATAATATGACGGGAATGCTAATAAATTTAAGAAGTACGGTACCGGTTTTTCTAATTCTACTTCTAGTGTATAATCATCTACCGCCTTCGCTCCTAATTCAGTTCCAGGTTTTTCTCCTTTATTAATCGCTTCTGCATTTTTAATATAGTAAGCAATAAATGCATATTCTGCCGCTGTGTTTTTATCAAGTAAGCGCTGCCATCCGTATACGAAATCTTTCGCTGTTACAGGATCTCCATTTGACCATTTCGCATCTTTACGCAGTTTAAACGTATATTTTTTACCATCTTCGCTTTTCGTACTTGATTCTGCAGCAGCCGGAATAGGCTTATTATCTTTATCAAGACGATATAATCCTTCCATTGTGTTCCCTAAAATTTGTGCCCCTAACGTATCAGTAGATTTAGAAGTGTCCATCGTCGGAATTTCTTGATTTTCCGTACGATTTAATACTTGCTTCGCTGCATATTTAATATCAGCTTTTTTTTCTTCCCCACTATTAGATGTAGTAGTCGTTTTCTTCTCCCCACCTGATCCAGAGCACGCTGTCAATGCAACACTCATTGCTAAAACTGGTACTACAACCGCTGTTAACTTTTTCATCTTTTTTCTCTTCATTTTTGTACCCTCCCTAATTATATGTACATTACCAACCCTTGAGAGACCCCTTGCTAACAATTAATTTTCTGAAAATTATAACTAATATTATTCTACTCTATTTTTCGTATTTGTAAATAGTTTTATTTTAAATATTCTGATTTTTATCTTCATAAATTAGTATGATTTATCCCCCATCTACTATATGTACATACTATACGCCTTATTCTTCTCTATTTAACTGAGCTAAAAAAAGCATTTCAAAGTAGATAAGCTACTTTGAAATGCTTTTTTAACTCTATTATTTTTCAGTCACGTATGCCCACTTAAAGCTAAATTCTGGACTGATATTATGTTTTACTACACCTTTTACATTTGGTTGTAAAACATAAGAATCCCCACGTTGATATAAAGGTACAATCGCTACATCTTCTTCAAGTAATGTTTTTTCAGCTTTTCCTAACTCTTCCCAACGTTTCTTCGCATCGCTCATTAATTCAGTACCAGCTTTCTTCACCATTTCATCATATTTAGGATCTGAGAAGCTCATTTGGTTATGAGAATGCTTAGACTCAAACATATCTAAGAATGTCATTGGATCTGCATAATCTGGATTCCAACCACCGTATGAAATATCATATTGTTGCTCAGATTCTAATTTTAGTTTTTGCTTAAATGGTTGAAGTTTAATGTTAACTGTTACACCTTTTAAGTTTTTCTCAATTTGGTCCTTAATATATTCTCCAACTTTTTTCGCATTACCAGTATCGTAGTTTAAGAATTCAATTGTAACTTGATCTTTACCAAGCTCTTTTTTCGCTTCTTCCCATGATGCAGCAGCTTTTTTAGCATCTGGTTTCAAACCATTTTTAAACGTTTCTTGGAAGTCTTTACCGTCCGGTCCAGTCGCTAATCCTTTTGGAACTAAGAAGTCAGCTTCTTTTGATCCATCATTTAAAATTACGTTTGCTAAATTCTTTTTATCAACTGATAGTGCAATTGCTTCACGCAATTTTTTGCTCTTTAATGGTGTATCTTGTCCATCACGTTTTTGGTTCATACGAATGAAGTACGTGCTCACTTGTGAGAATGTTCCGAATTCATCTTTCTTATTTCTGTATTTATCTACGAACTCTCCATTTAATAAAGCAAAGTCAACTTGACCGCTATCATATAAGTTAATTAGCGTTGCTGCCTCTTTTACAACACTGAAGTTAACTTCTTCAAGTTTTACAGTCTTTTTATCCCAATATTGATCATTTTTCTTTAATTGCCATCCTTGTTCATGCTTCCAATCTTTAAGAACGAACGGTCCGTTATAAACTGTTGTATCAGACTCTAAGCCGAACTTCTCCCCTTTTTCTTTTACGTATTTTTCATTTAATGGGTAGTACGATGGGAATGCTACTAAGTTTAAGAAGTACGGTACTGCTTGCTCTAATTCAACTTCAAGCGTAAGATCATCTACCGCTTTCACTCCTAATTCAGCGACAGGTTTTTCTCCTTTATTAACCACTTCTGCATTTTTAATTGGGAATGCGATAAATGCATACTCAGCAGCTGTTTTTGGATCTAATAGGCGTTGCCAAGCATATACGAAATCTTTCGCAGTTACTGGATCACCATTTGACCATTTTGCATCTTTACGTAGTTTAAATGTATATTTTTTACCATCTTCACTTTTCGTACTAGATTCTGCCGCAGCTGGAATCGGCTTATTATCTTTATCAAGACGATATAACCCTTCCATCGTATTCCCTAGCATTTGTGAAGATACTGTGTCTGTTGATTTAGAAGAATCCATCGTTGGAATCTCTTGTGTTACTGTTCGATTTAAAACTTGTTTTGCCGCTAATTTTTCCCCTGACTTACTATCTCCACTTGAGTTTGTGCTTGTCTTTTTATCTCCGCCTGATGTAGAACATGCTGTTAATGCCATGCTCATTGCTAAAACCGGTACTACAACTGCTGTTAGTTTTTTCATTTTTTTCTTTTTCATTTTTGTACCCTCCCTAATTCTAAACGATAGCTATTTAAGAATTTTCTGATAATTCTGTTTTTCTTTATATATTTATCAGACGATTCTTACTACTTCTTATTCTACTAATTTTTTAAAATTTGTAAAGTGTTATTATTGAAAATTGTTAAAAAATTATTTTCTTACAGTAATATTCATAAAAATTCCATATAGTTTTTTAACATCATTTATTATCGTTACATATACACTAATTTAATAGTGTTAATGATACTTTCCAATAAATAGACTGTAGATTGTCGTTAATAAATAATGTATATTCTAGAGATCTCTTTCCTACAAAAACAAAAAAAGCAGATATAACATCCGCTTTAATTTCCCTCAATTTGCTTCTCACTTAATCCAAGATGTGTTCTGAGTGTATTACTCAAATTTTGCAAGTCTTTTTTATTAGGATTATAATAATATACACGCTTCCCATTTGGGCCATTTGGTAAATATAAATCATCACCGTTCAGTTGAATCTTCTCAACTGAACAATCTAAACCATATTTATAAAAAGATAAAATATCATCCAATGCTAAATTTGTTTTAAAATCGCCATCGACGGCCTCAACCATTTTCTCCAGTTTTGTAATAGACCCTACACTTTTTAATTTACTTAAAATCGCCTCAATAACAAGTTGTTGGCGCTGTCCCCTCATTGCATCACTATCAATATGACGAGTTCTCGCCAAAGCAAGTGCTTCTTCTCCCGTTAATTTTTGAACCCCTTTTTTCAAGTGAATCGTATCAGGTTCATCTTTACTATTTTGTTCAGTAAATTCAACCGGGACATCTACCTCAACACCATCGAGCCCATCGACAATTTTAATAAATGACCCAAAATTAAATTTCACAAAATAATCTACCGGTACTTGCAACAACTTTTCTACTGCCTCAACAGAAGCTTGTGGCCCTCCATCCTTTCCGTTTTTAACGAAACCACTTCCATATGCGTGTGTTATTTTATCTTTTTTCTTTTCGATTGGAACATATGTATAAGTATCTCTTGGTATACTGGTTAATTTCACTGTCTTATCTTCTTTATTAAACGTAGCTAACAATAATGCATCCGTATGAAATGCACCATTATAGCCCTTTTGCCGTTCTTGATTTTCATCAATCCCCATAATTAACATTGAAACGTTGTGTGTAATTGGCTTTACAGCTTTCTCACGTAAATTTGATTTTTCACCACGCGATAAGTTCAAATTAGATTTTTGTACGAGATTAGAAGTTTTCATATATACATAAGCACCATACCCCACTCCGCCAAATAGTAATACTCCTAACAATACACTTATGATCGTTGTCTTTTTATATTTTCGTTTATTTTTCTTTTCTCTTGAAGGAGAGGTATTCTCCATATAGTTCCCTCCGTTTTCTATTCATCTAATATGTTTTTCAATTTTTCATAATTAGTGCTATCCTTTTGAAATACATTCTCTTTCAATCCTTTGTTTATTTGTATCCATTCAGTCGTAATCGAATATTGAATCATACCTTCATGGAAACTAAGGAACTTCAACATAATCCCCGTATTTTTCTCTACAACCATTTCAAATTTCCCACTCAAATCTTCAGATGTACTTACAGGCATTTCTATGTTTATTACCCCTTCTATTTTGTAGCAATCGAGTCCAAGATACTTCGTTTCTTTATAACTCCAATCTTTATATCGAATTAATAGATCAGCAAATTCTGATTGAATACTGTACTTAGCGAATCCCACATATTCGTCATCATACCGTTTCTTCTCACCTGATTTTCTCAACAACCTTTCCATAGGGCTTAATTTTAATAGTTCATTATTTCTTTTTTTAGGGATCCATCTCGTCTCTTTATACGTATTATTCTTATCATTAAGCTCTTTTTTTCCGTCCTCGTTATAAATAATCGTGCTTTTTTTCGATAGTTTGTCTTCTTTAGATGAAATACCACTTTGTTTCTCCGTATCAATCACATATTTATATGTTGTAGCAATTCTTGTAGAGCTAGAATATTCTTCGAATTGCCCTGAAACATTTTGGAAATGATCAATTGAATCAAGCATCTTTTGATGAATCTTCTCCTTATCTGGATGATTGACGTTCGACTTTATTTCTTCTTCATTCTCATAATCAGAAAATGCATTCTTCTTTACGTAATTAAACATCCCTCCATTTTGTGCAAAGCTCTGTATAGAAAACTCAGACATAGATACAATTGATAGCGTTAGAACAGCGGCACTAATAAACATCATATGTACTCTATAACTCTTTCTTTTTACAGGAAGATTATGAAGTGTATCATTAATTTTTTCATTTAGTGCCTGTGGCAATACGGTATTATCCTTTTCTATTCTCTTTTTTAATTTTTCATCAAATGATTTTTCTTTATCCATTTTAACCACCTCCTACTCCATCTTTAATCGCTCTTCTAATTGTTCCCTTGCACGTGACAATCTTGATTTAACCGTGCCTTTTGGAATTTCTAAAAGCGTTGCAATACTTTCTTGATTCATATCTTCATAATAATAAAGTACAGTTACAGCTCTTAGTTCTTCCGTTAAAGACTGAATAGCATTACAAAGATCAATATCTTCATATCGATCGAACGCCACCATATTACTATCATGATCCTCAATTACAATTACTTTTTTATAAGAGCGAATTATATTGTTACACTCATTTATTAAAATTCTAATTAGCCACGTTTGAAAAAACTCTTCCTTTTTCAGTTTTTTTATATTTTCATAAGCTTTTAAAATTGTTGCCTGCATTGCATCCTCTATATTCGTCTCATCACGTAACATCGCCTTCGCAATGCGATACATCTTTACTTTTTCTGTATGTATAAGTGTCATAAAAGCCTCATGATTACCCTTTTTTGCTAAAGAAACATCCGTTTCTTCTTTTACAATCATCTTATATAAAGGAATTACTTTCACAATTGGTCCTCCTGTTTCAGCCTCTCTATTAATTAAACTTTACACATATTAGACGGAGTATCCTAGAAAAAGGTTCACTTCTTTTTGAATATTTCTACAAGAAAAAATGTAAACATTCCATTTTGACTATCTACTTAAATGTTTCTCTAAAAGATATCCCTTCGAATTTACAAACGAAAAAAGCCCACTAATTAAGTGGACTTTCTAATTTACAACGGTAAATCCCTCTTCCTAAACACTACAATTGCTACTATGAAGATACAAAGCGCTCCAGCAGTTAAGCCTATACTTACTGGCCATATATTATATGTTCCTTCAGCAATTTCTTTCGGACGAAACAATGTAAATAAAGATATATTTCTCATCCACTCTAACTTATCACTTAATTTCCCTACCATATCTAATACGAAAAATAAGATTGTTAAACTGGCTGAGTAGCTAAGTGCTTTTCTTTCATCATTACATATACAAGAAAAGAAAAATGAATAGGCACTAACTACTAAAAATATAAGCCCTCCAACTACATTTATTTTCAAAAATAATTCTTTATTTAAGTTATTATCTTTTAAAAACCATTCTGCACCTAATATACCAGCTACATAAGTAACAATTACAATTATTAGTAGCCCCAATATGAGAACAGCAGCTTGTGTAATTGCAATTTGCACCCTGGATACAGGTGTTGCTAATAAATATGCCATCGCCCCTTTATCTACATGACGAGCAATTAAATGCGTTGCAACCGTGACGCAAAAAATTGTTAAAATGATAATAAACAACAGACTATAATATTCACCAGCTAAAAAATCCATTACATTTTGAATTGGGCTTTCCATTCCAACGATTTTTTTTACACTATCAGGCATGGCACTTATTAATTCATTTAACCCTTTCGCTGAAACCATCGATGGGAATATCCAAATTAATAACCATAAATAAAGAGCTGCACCAGTAGCATAGCTCAATATACTTTTTTTCGTTTCTTTCAAACTAGCTAAAAATAGTTGTTTATTCATGCTTTACCCCTTCTTTCTTCTCGTAATAATGCATAAATAAATGTTCTAAATCCGTCGCTCTCGTTTGAAGTGCAGTTACATTATAGTTTGAAAGTATTTGTAAAACAGTTTGATAGTTTCCTTGCACAATAATTGACGCCTCTCTACCTTTCATTCCTTCAAATTGCAAATCACATTGTTTAAGAGATTCGATTTCTTCTTGAGATGATACTGTTACATCTATCACCTGTCTTCTCATGCCTTGTAAATCATGAATGTTTTCAACGGTTACAAGACAACCATCTTTAATAATAGCTACTCTGTCACAAGTTCTCTCAATTTCAGTGAAAATATGTGATGACATAAGGATTGTTTTTCCTCTTTGCTTTTCCTCTAATATTAAATCTATAAATACTTGTTGCATAAGTGGATCGAGTCCTGATGTCGGTTCATCTAAAATTAACACTTCTGGATCATGCATAAATGCCGCAACTATACCTACTTTTTGTTTCATTCCTTTAGACATTTTTCGAATTGGTGTTTTCACATCGAACTGCAAACGTTCTATCAATTCATCTCGTCTTTTTATATTTTTTAACCCACGCATTCCTTGCATCAAATTTAAAAATTCTAATCCATTCATTCCTTCAATAAAAGAAATTTCTCCTGGTAAATAGCCAACTTCTCTTTGAATTTTCGCAGCATCTTCCCAACAATTTAATCCGAAAATTGTCGCTTTACCAGCCGTCGGTTTTATAAATCCCATTAAATTACGAATCGTTGTTGATTTCCCAGCACCATTTGGTCCTAAGTAGCCAAAAACTTCTCCTTCTTTCACTTCAAATGTAATATCAAACAAGCCTTTTCCATTTGAAAACTGTTTTGTAACATTTTGAACTGAAATCATAAACCCACCTCATTTTTTGAAATATTTAACATGTGATATTTCAAAATTATTGTACTCCTCATCTTTCATATTCGCAACAACTTTTTGAAATATTTATATGTCCATATTTCAAAAATATTGTTTTCAATTATTTTTTCTTGTATATTTTAAATGAGGTGATTGTATTGAACGGCTTTGAAAAAGTGAAAGAAAAGAAAAAACGTGCCATTAAAGATGCGGCCTTTACATTATTTTCAGAACGTGGATTTAATGAAGTGAAAATAGAACATATTGCAAAAAAAGCAAACGTTTCTCAAGTGACAATTTATAATCATTTCGGAAGTAAAGAAGCATTATTTAGAGAGCTTATACAAGAATTTATAACATCTGAATTTCAATATTATAAAAAACTTGCAGAGGAAAAATTACCTTTTCATGAGATAATGCAAAAAATGATTGTAAGAAAAATGAATACTGGTGGGTTATTTCAGCCGGATATGTTACTACAAATGATGCAAAGAGATGAAGAGCTCCGAAAGTTTATTTATAGTTATCAAAACGAAAAAATCTTGCCTTGGTATTTAGAAATACTAGAACAAGCACAGCAAAAAAATGAAATTAACCCTCACCTTACTAAAGAAATGATGTTACTATACATTCAAATGTTCACTAAACTAGGTGATGATTTCGGGGCTCAGCTTCTTGAAGGAGATCGCGAAAAACATATACAAGATATCGTTACGATGTTCTTTTATGGACTGTCCGTCCCAGAAAAATAATGTTTCTAAAGAACAAATACCATCACAAAAAAAGCCCTTTGGATATTTAAATCTCAAGGGCTTTTTGGTGCTAAAAAAATTATTAATACTAGTTTTCTCTTAACGAAGTTAAATGCTGCTTTATAGATAATACCTTATTATAGATTAACTCTTTTAGCATAACAGGCTGAATTGAGATAATCGTTTCTCCGAAATTCAGAAAATAGTTCGAGATAAAATCAACTTCTTGTTTATTAAAATAGCCTGTTATAATGTAATTTTCGTTTTCTTTTTGTATCTTCATGGAAGGATAATTCTCTTTATCAAAAATGTCTTTTCCTTTTTGATTAACAACGACAATAAAATCAGTTGCATCAGGCCTTCTATGAAAATTAGTAAGATAACTTAACAATTCTTCAAGATTTTTTGAATTAGTATTGCTTGTTTCCACAATAGAAAGAATTTTATCACATCTAATTATTTGAACATGATTTGTCTCAAAATTAAAGATTTTAGCATACCACTGGCCAAATTTAGATTCTATTCGAATAAATTGGGCGACCAATACTTTCTCCTCATCTTTTTTAAAATATGTTAAATGATAAACTCGCTCAGCAAAAATCCCCTGTAAAAGTTCTTTTAAGAACGGACTAAAGTTACTATGATTTGTTACTTCAAAGGAAAGCGTTCGTTCCATGATTGAAATATTTTTACTCACATTATCAGGTAATACATGTTTAAATTTATTTTCAAGCGCAATACTTTCTATATTAAATGGCTTTGTTTTGTATCCATTTAATGTAAGCATCGAAAAGTATAACGCATACATTTCATCCACACTAAAATATATTGGTGATAACACACTATTTTCTATAATTTTATAACTCCCATTTCTACCTAGTTCAGAATATATTGGTACACCTATTTCTTCTAATGATTGAATATCTCGCAACGCGGTACTTTTAGAAATATCATATCTAACCATTAAATCTTTTAAATTAAAATATCTTTTATTATTTAAGAAAATAAGCATATCATTTATTCGTTCAGTTTTTTTCATATTTCCCTCCATAAAAGGTGTCATGTATTGAAACCTTTTTAGTCTATATTATAATTATTAACTAATAAAGGAGTTATATATTTATGACATTAGAAATAGCTATTTTTCTTTCAATGAATGGGCAAGCAAAGGAGGCAATTAATTTTTATACACGTAATTTAGAGGCCAAGAAGTTAATGATTGTTACGTATGAAGAACTGGCCAAAAGAGATAGTTCTTTTGAAATTACAAGTGAAAATAAAGATCATATTGCCCACTCTGTTTTACAAATTGGGAATACAAAGCTAATGATAGCCGAAGATACAATGAACCCTACTGAACGTTATAGCGTTGGAAATAACATGTCACTTTGCATTCAAAGTGCTAATTTAGAAGAAATACAAAGATTTTATAATAATTTAATTTCCGATAAGCATGTGAAAATAATCTCTCCACTAGAAAAAAATATATTTAGTGAAGCATATGGTATTATTGAAGATCCTTACGGCATACAAATCCAATTAATGTATGACAAACGACTAAAATAAATAATGAGTCATATTCGCATATTCCTAATAAAAAAAGACACAAAATTCGTGTCTTTTTTATTTTACCGCAATGACTCTACCCGTTTCACTACTCTCAGTCGCCAATTGAATCAATTTAATAACGTCTAAACCTTCTTGAGCAGTTACAGGTAGTTTTTCACCATTTAATATGCTATCTCGCACGCCTTTATAATACATGTCATAGCAGCCGACTTCTGTTGGAATACGCTCTAAGCTTTCTTCTGTTTCTAAAGTAGCAAAATTCTCTTCAGAGTCTGATCCATAACCATTATCCCCTGGCTTCATTCCAGTCTTTAATTGTTCTTCCTGTGAATCCATACCATACTTCACGATAGAACCTTTATCTCCATGCAGTGTAAAATGTGGTCCAGCTTGCTTTACGTAACTGCTACTATGTAAAATAACGCGCTTCACTCCATAGTGAAGTACAACATGGAAGTAATCATCCACTTCTGCACCTGGTCGTTGTTTTATTACATCTGCGCTTATCGCATCTGGTTTCCCAAATAATGATAATGCTTGGTCAATTAAATGCGATCCTAAATCATATAATATACCTGATCCTGGTAAGTTCTTTTCTCTCCAGCGATCGCGTACATGTGGGCGGAAACGATCGAAATGCGCTTCATATGCGTATACATTCCCTATTCTTTTTTCTTGTAATAATTTCTTTATCGTTAAGAAATCATTATCCAAACGGCGATTATGATACACACTTAAAACGACATTATGTCGGTTCGCTAATGAAATAAGTTCTTCTCCTTCTTCAATTGAAACAACGAATGGTTTTTCCACAACAACATGCTTACCGTGTACAATTGCTTCTTTTACATATGGAAAATGGGTTGTATTCGGCGAAGTAATGACCACTAAGTCAATATCAGCTCGATTTACTAATTCATCAATTGTACCAACAACTTCAGCATTTGGTAATGCTTGTTTCACTACTTCTTCTTTTGATGATAAAATAGCACGAATATCGTATTCTTCTATCGTTTGTAATAACGGGATGTGAAATGTTGTACTAGAAAATCCAAATCCTACAATCCCTACACCTATTTTTTTCATGTTGCCCCTCCATTTGTCCCGCTTTAACGGGCAGTAAGATTCCTAACTCAAAATTCAGCGAAAGCAAAGAAATTAGGTGAGGAATCAACTGCTCGTAAAAGCCCGATTGATTCAACTAATAATCAGTGGGGATAAAGAAAATTCCCACTGATTAAAGTTTCACTTTGTGAGAACGATTTCATTTCATTATTATAACAAGATTATTTTTATATACATAATGATTTGCTTAGAAAAAAGCATCTTGCTATCATTCATAGCAAGATGCTCCCTTTATCCCGCATTAACGCGCAGTAAGACTCCCACCTCAAAATACGGCGAATGCGAGGGAAGTTAGGCGGGAGACCAACTGCCCGTAAAAGCCCGATTGGTGAAGGCTAATAATCAGTGGGAGATGGAAAAAAACCACTGATTAAAGTTTCACTTTATTCCGTTCTTTTCTTTGTCCACGTTTCAATTACTTCACCAGTATCATTAACATCTAGTACTAAACTACCATTACTATACCGGTCTTTATTTCGAAACGCTTTCGGATCAATTTCTTCTACAATGTGTTTCTCTGTCTTCATGTAAACTAATTCATCATCTCGAACAATTTCAATACCGACAATGCGGTACGGATTACGTTTTAACTCTTTAAAAATTACAAGGCCTCGCTTCGCCCTCGTTGATTTCTCAATTTCCGATGCCTTTATACGTTTCACAGCACCTCGCTGCGTAACGAGAATAAGTTGATCTTTTTCACCATTTAACGGTTTACCAGAAGCAACATAGTCATCTTCTTTTAAATTAATTGCTTTCACACCAGCTGCTCTGACACCAACTGGACTTACTTCTTCTTCATTGAATACAAGTGCATATGCACCATGTGTTGCAAGAACAATATCACTTGTCCCATCTGTCGCAAATATATCAACAACTTCATCATCTTTTTTCAAGTTTACAGCAACGAATGCCCGTGAATAACGCTGCACTTTATATTGGTTTAATTCTGTTTTCTTAATCATACCGTTTCGTGTAACAAATACGATAAATCGTTTTTCTTCTTCAAAATTCGGTACGACTGTTGCCCAAATTAACGATTCATCTCGCTCGAGTGAAACAAGATTCGCAACGTGTTGACCTAAATCTTTCCAACGAATTTCTGGCATTTCATACACAGGAAGATAAATATAATTTCCTTTGTTCGTAAATAAAAGAACGGTTTCTGTCGTGTTTGTATCGAAACGCTCAAGTAAGATGTCACCCTCTTTCATACCGAAGTATTTCCCGTTCGATGCATTATGCGAACGCCAACCTGTTCGTTTCACATAGCCTTCTTTCGTTACAGTAACGATGACATCTTCTTGCGGAATCATAACTTCCACATCGATTTTAATTTCTTCAATTTCCTCTTCAATTATCGCACGGCGATTATCACTATATGTTTTCTTTACTCTCTTCAAATCTGTTTTAATAACTTGAAAAAGTCTTTTTTCACTTTGTAAAATTGACTGTAACTCTATAATTTTCTTACTAAGTTCCGCTGCTTCTTGCTCTAGCGCTGTAATATCTGTATTTGTTAAACGATATAATTGCAGTGAAACAATTGCTTCTGACTGCGCCTCTGTAAATCCAAATTTCGCACTTAAATTATCTTTCGCATTACGCTTATCTTTAGACCCACGGATCGTTTCAATCACTTCATCTAAAATTGATAATGCTTTCTTTAAACCTTCTACAATATGCTGACGATTTTCTGCTTTTCTTAATTCATATTGTGAGCGTCTTGTAACAACTTCTTTCTGATGTCCAATATATGCATCCAAAATCTTAGGTAATGTCATAAGTGTCGGACGACGATTATTTATCGCTACCATATTAAAGTTGTATGGAATTTGTAAATCTGTATTTTTATATAAATAATTTAAAATACCTTCAGCATTCGCTTCTTTTTTTAATTCTACAACGATACGAAGACCTGTACGATCTGTCTCATCACGTACTTCAGCAATTCCATCTAGCTTTTTATCTATACGTAATTCATCCATTTTCTTAACAAGATTCGCTTTATTTACTTCGTACGGAATTTCTGTAATAACGATTTGTTGCTTCCCGCCACGAATCGTTTCAACCTCTGCTTTTCCGCGAATAATAATTTTACCTTTACCTGTTTCATACGCTTTTTTAATGCCATCTATCCCTTGTATAATACCACCTGTAGGGAAATCTGGTCCTTTAATAACTGTTAACAAGTCCTCCACAGAACTATTCGGTTGATCGATACGCATAATTGTAGCATCAATTACTTCTCCAAGATGATGCGGTGGAATTTCTGTTGCATAACCAGCGGAAATCCCTGTAGATCCGTTCACTAATAAGTTCGGGAACATTGCCGGTAATACAATAGGTTCTTCACTCGTATCATCAAAGTTTGACACGAATTCTACTGTTTCTTTATCAAGATCACGTAATAACTCAGATGCGATTGGTGATAAACGTGCTTCCGTATAACGCATTGCCGCTGCTGGATCCCCATCAACACTACCGTTATTTCCGTGCATTTCAACTAAAACATTACGTACTTTCCAAGTTTGACTTAAACGGACCATCGCCTCATATACAGAGGAATCACCATGTGGATGATAATTACCGATAACATTACCTACTGTTTTAGCTGATTTACGAAACGCTTTATCATGCACGTTTCCTTCTACATACATAGAATATAAAATACGTCTTTGTACCGGTTTTAAACCGTCACGCGCATCTGGAAGCGCGCGGTCTTGAATAATATATTTACTATAACGTGCAAAGCGGTCACCTAACACGTCTTCAAGCGGGAGGTCATGAAACTTCTCTGCCTGCATGTTATTCCACCTCCGTCTCCATAATCATTTCATTTTCTAAAATATTTCCTTCTTCTTGCATACCAAATTGTACATTACGCTCAATCCATTTACGGCGAGGTTCTACTTTATCCCCCATCAATGTCGTAACTCGGCGCTCAGCTCTTGATGCATCGTCAATTTTCACACGGATTAACGTACGTGTTTCAGGGTTCATCGTTGTTTCCCATAATTGATCGGCATTCATTTCGCCAAGTCCTTTATAGCGCTGCAGCATGTAGCCTTTACCGACCTTTTTCGTTACACCACCTAATTCTTCATCAGACCATGCATATTCAATTACTTCACTTTTCCCTTTTCCTTTACTTACTTTATATAAAGGTGGAAGTGCGATAAATACTTTACCAGCTTCAATAAGTGGTTTCATATAACGGTAGAAGAACGTCAGTAGTAACACTTGAATATGTGCTCCATCCGTATCTGCATCGGTCATAATAACAACTTTATCGTAGTTAATATCTTCAACAGCGAACTCATTCCCTACGCCGCCGCCAATTGCGTAAATAATCGTATTGATCTCTTCGTTCTTAAAAATATCAGCAAGCTTTGCTTTTTCTGTGTTAATTACTTTACCACGTAATGGTAGCACCGCTTGGAAACGACGATCTCGCCCTTGCTTTGCTGAACCACCAGCCGAGTCACCCTCTACTAAATACAATTCGTTTTTCTGAGGATTACGTGATTGTGCAGGTGTTAACTTCCCGCTTAAAGTACCTTCTGATTTTTTCTTCTTCTTACCAGTACGTGCTTCTTCTCTCGCTTTACGAGCAGCCTCACGTGCTTGTGCTGCTTTAATTGCCTTTCTCACAAGAAGTGTAGCTACATCCGGGTTTTCTTCTAAAAAGTAAGCTAAATGCTCAGATACAATTGCATCAATTGAAGAACGAGCTTCACTTGTACCTAGTTTCCCTTTCGTTTGCCCTTCAAACTGGAGTACATCTTCTGGTACACGTACAGAAACAATCGAAGCTAATCCTTCTCGAATATCTGTACCCTCTAAATTTTTGTCTTTTTCTTTTAATAAAGAAACTTTACGAGCATACTCATTGAACACACGTGTCATTGCTGTTTTAAATCCAGCTTCGTGTGTACCACCGTCTTTTGTACGTACATTATTTACAAACGAAAGAATGTTTTCTGAGTAACCATCATTAAACTGAAAGGCTAACTCTGCTTCAATTCCATTTTGCTCACCCGAGAAATATACAACTGGATGAATCGAATCTTTCTCTTCGTTTAAGTATGAAACGAAAGCCTCAATTCCTGTTTCATAATGAAACACATCTTCTAAATCATTACGTTCATCTTTTATCGAGATTTTCATTCCTTTTAATAAGAATGCAGATTCACGTAATCTCTCACATAATGTTTCATAATTATAATTTGTTGTGCTGAAAATAGTTGTATCTGGTTTGAAGTGCATCGTTGTACCAGACTCTTTCGTTTTCCCGATTTTCTCTAACGTCGTTGCAGGAGTACCACCATTTTCAAAGCGTTGTTCATAAATGCTACCATCTCGCTTAATCGTTACTACTAGCCATTCTGATAAGGCGTTTACAACTGATGCCCCAACACCGTGTAAACCACCACTCGTTTTATAGCCTCCTTGGCCAAACTTACCACCAGCATGAAGTACTGTTAAAATAACTTCAGGTGTCGGCTTTCCAAGCTTATGCATTCCCGTAGGCATTCCTCGCCCTTTATCAATTACGCTAATACTATTATCTTTATGTATTACGACAGAAATTTCGTCGCCAAATCCCGCTAATGCTTCATCAACGGAGTTATCTACTATTTCATATACTAAATGATGCAATCCACGGCTATCCGTACTCCCGATATACATACCCGGGCGTTTTCGAACGGCTTCAAGTCCTTCTAACACTTGAATTGCATCTTCATTATATTGGAACTGATGCTTCGCCAAACTCCTTGCCCCTTTCCTAATCAAATCAGAACATATGTTTCTATTATAGAATAACGCCTCGACTATAGTTTTGGCAAGTTATCTTATCTCTTTTATATACTATTTTCAATAGAAAAATCCTTGTTTTTTTCACAAGGATTCCTCTAGGCTACTATTTCAGAAAAATAATCGTTTGTCAACGAGAAATGGATATGTATTCCAACATTATACATTCCAAACCTTTATCATGATCCAAATGATCAATATCCAAAATGGGATAACAAGTAACAATCCCCAAAAACAGCCTTTAAAAAATCTCATGATGAACACCTCGTTCATCCGCCCTACTTATGTAAAAAGCGAGGGCTGAATCAATCTTTCTATCTTTAAAATCTATACTATTTTGTCATTACATGCTCTACTTTAATGCAACGATCCATTATTACTGTGTACCCTTTTTCTTGTAAAAGTTTATATGTATCTTCATCTTGTACTCCTAATTGTGCCCAGAAAACATCTGCATCAATCTCTACAAACTCTTTCGCAACATCCTTTAAAAATTCTGAGCGACGAAACACATTTACAATATCAACATGTTCTTTAATATCCGTCAGTGAAGAAACCGCCTTTTCTCCGAGTACTTCATCTACTGTTGGATTTACTGGAATAATGCGGTACCCAGCATCTTGCATTGCTTTTGAAACCATATACGATGTGCGTTCTGGCTTATCTGATAATCCAACAACTGCAATCGTTTTACTTTTCTTTAATACTTCACCAATTTCCGTACGAGTTGGGTTTTCAATTATCATAATTTATCCCTCCTATTCCTTTAGTATATCCGATAAAGAAAGTCTCTTTCAACATGAAAGAGACTTTCTTTTATTCCGATTATTGATTCTTTGTAGCTGAATTATCTGCTAATGTAGCTGTTTTCGTCATTTTTTGGCCATTGCGATAGAATGTAACTTCTACTTTCTCGCCTACTTTTTTCTTTTCATATAAATATTTACGGAATTGAAGTGAATTCTCTACTTTTTGATCATCTAACGCTACTACTATATCATATTGCTCTAAACCAGCTTTTTCTGCAGGTGATATTGGATAAATTTTACCTAATACAACGCCGTTTGTTACTTCTTTCGGTACTTTCAATTGATTTACTGCATAAGCTTGCACATCTTCTAATGAAACGACACCTACTCCTAGTGCTGGACGTTTCACCACTCCTTCTTTTTCAAGGGATTCAATAACTGGCTTTGCAATATTAATTGGAATAGCAAATCCAATTCCTTCAACTTCTTGTTGTGCAATTTTACTTGAATTAATCCCAATTATTTCACCGTTTTGATTAAATAACGCACCACCACTATTACCTGGGTTAATCGCTGCATCTGTTTGAATAACTTGAGCATTCCAATCTGCACGCTTATCGCCATCAATATCTACTGGAATTTCACGTTCTTTGCTACTAATAATACCTTCTGTTACACTTCCATCAAACCCTAGTGGGTTACCGATTGCAATCGCTTTTTCACCCGCACGAAGTTTACTTGAATCACCTAAAGTGGCAACTTTATTTACATTAGATCCATCAATTTCTACAACCGCTAAATCTAACCAAGGGTCTTTCCCTACAAGCTTTGCATCTACCTTTTTACCATCACTTAGTTTTACAGCAAGTTTATTTGCTCCATCTACTACATGGTTGTTCGTTACAATATACGCTTTATTTCCTGCTTTTTTATAAATAACACCTGATCCTGAGCCAGCTTGTTGCTCTTGGCCTGTCGGTTGCATCGCAAATGGATCAACACTTTGTTGCATATTAATAACACCTACAACAACATCCTTCGCGCCTTCGATCATTCCCGGTAAATCAGTTTCATTTTTCGCTTTATTTACAACTGGAACTACAGTTCCTTCTACTTGTTTATTAGAATTGAATGACGAAACAGCTGCATCATTATTTTGCACCCATGGCATGTACGGTGCTGCAAAACTAATCGAAACCGCCCCGACTACAGCTCCAACTAAACCTGTGAAAAAATATCCTTTTTTACTACCTGATTTTTTCACTTCTCTCGTTTCACTATGCTCTTCATTCAAATTCGGTCCGTCGTAATATCCCATGTTTTATTTCCCCTCCCTGGTGAATTCGTACTTTCAGTATAGTCACATTTTGTGTCCTTCTTGTGAACTCATCGTGAAATCCAATTAAAAAAATACTCCTATCTACCATTGTAGACAAGAAAAGTATTTTTTGTACATTCCACCTACAAAGGAGAGTGTAAATTTGCTATATCCCAAAGCCGAGATGCATAGTAACTTAAAGGTTATTCTTCGAATTTGTAACCTACTCGAATAACAGTGCCGATATGCTTCGCCTTATCTCCTAGCTTATTTCGCAGTTTTTTAATATGTGTATCAACCGTTCGGTCATCACCGTAGTAATCATATCCCCATAACTGATCTAATAAATGTTGACGTGACAACACAATTCCTTTGTTCTCCATTAAATAAACAAGAAGTTCAAACTCCTTATGTGTCAATATAATTTCTTCACCATCTACTAAAACTGTTCTAGATAGTCGATTCACTTCTATTCCAGCTAAAGACATAGTATTTTCTTCTGATACTCCTACCGCTCCATCCGCACGTTTCAATAACGTCTTCGCGCGAGCTACTAACACTTTCGGGCTAAATGGTTTCGTTACATACTCATCTGCACCTAATTCAAAACCTAGTAATGTATCATCCTCATCCGAACGTGCTGTCAGCATAATAATTGGTACTGCTGATTCTTTTCTAATTCGTCTACAAACAGACCATCCATCTATTTCTGGTAACATAATATCTAACATAATTAAATCAATTTCATGCTCTGCAAATAATTCTAACGCTTTTTTCCCGTCTTCTGCTTCGATTACTTCAAAGCCTTCATTACGAAAATAATCACTAACAATTTCACGTAATCTTCTTTCATCTTCAACAAGTAATACTGTTTTATTCATATAATCTATCCCGCCTTTTTACTCTTTCAATCGAATAATACGTTGATTGGAGCTTCCGCGAAATGGAAGTGTTAAATCTTTTTTCTCGATTTCAAATCTTCCATCGACTAAAACATCCCCATACTGTAACAACTCTATCATATCATTATTTCGAGAACTCTGTATCTCTTCTAACGTATAACCTGTATACATCCATAGATTTTTTTTCAAATCTTTCACAGCTTTTGCTACTTTTTTCACTTCAGCAGCTTGGAAGAATGGATCTCCACCTGAAAATGTTACATCTGTTAATGAATTACTTTCAATCTCTTTCACAATTTCTTCTACCGTCATTTCAGTTCCATTGCAAACATTCCAAGATTTCGGGTTATGGCACCCGAAACAACGATGCGGACAGCCCGCAAAAAACACGACTGTCCGCAACCCTTCTCCATCCACTACACTATCATGAATGATATTCATAACTTTCATTTATGCTTCACCCGATCCATCTCTTCACTACGTTTCGCACTATTCCACTTCGACATATCTCCTACAAGATAGCCCGTTATACGGCGAATTCTTTCTATATTAGTCTCATCTTCATTTCCACAGCTTGGACATTCATTCCCAATAACTCCGTGATAACTACAGCACTTACAACGATCAACAGGATGATTTATTGAACCGTACCCAACGCCATTCTCTGCCATCGCTTGCACAATTTGCTTTAATGCCTTTTTGTTATGCATAGCTGCTCCGTCTAGTTCAATATACGTAATATGTCCCCCGTTACATAGGGCATGGAAAGGTCCTTCTAAACGAATTTTATTTATCGCTTGAATGTTATAATAAACTGGAATATGGAATGAATTCGTATAGTAATTATGGTTCGTTATACCGCTAATCTCACCAAATTTTTCTCTATCTTTTTTCACAAACTTACCTGATAAACCTTCTGCAGGCGTTGCAATTACAGAGAAATTGAGTTGATGTTCTTCCATCGCCTTATCCATGCTCTCTCTCATAAAGGAAATAATTTCATATCCAAGCTTCCACGATTCTTCATTTTCTCCATGATGCTTTCCAGTTAACGCTACTAAACATTCTGCAAGACCGATAAAACCAAGACTTAACGTCCCTTGTTTTAAAATCGGTTCCACAGCATCTTCAGGTTGTAACGTCTCTCCACCACGCCATACACCTTGTGAATATAAGAACTGAAAATCTCTTGCTCTCTTTGTACATTGATAAGCAAATCTCTCTAATAATTGCTTAACGCCTAAATCTAAATAATAACTTAGCGCTTCAAAAAACGCTTCTTTTGAACCACTAATTAGCGCTAATTTCACTAAATTAATAGAAGTAAACGATAAATTCCCTCTTCCAATTGCTGTTTCTTCCCCATGTATATTAGACATAACACGAGTACGGCACCCCATATAACATACTTCACTTTCCGGTCGACCATCATAATGCACAGCATTAAACGGAGCATCTAAAAACGAAAAGTTAGGGAATAATCGCTCAGCGGTCGTTTCTAACGCTAATTCAAATAAATCATAGTTCGGATCACACTCTTCAAAGTTCACGCCTTTTTTCATTTTGAAAATTTGAATAGGAAAAATCGGTGTTTCCCCTTTACCAAGTCCAGCTTGCGTCGCTTTTAAAAGTTGCTTAATTAAAAGTCTTCCCTCTTTCGATGTGTCTGTTCCGTAGTTAATAGAAATAAATGGTACTTGTCCCCCGCCCCTACTATGCATACTATTTGAATTATGAACGAAAGCCTCACACGCCTGATACGTATCATTTTCTGTCTCTTTCCATGCAAATTCCTCTATTTGTTCTTTCGTAAGCGGATATGACTGTAGTCGTTTTTTATGTCTCTTTACTGTTTTTCTCACATATGGAGCTAAATCAATATCAAAGAGTGCAAACGATTGACCACCGTGCTGCATATTTTGATTCGCCTGAAAAATAATTGAAGAAAGCGCCAACGCACTTTTAATGTCTTGCGGTTGTCTCATATGTCCATGTCCAGTATGAAAACCGTTAGCTAGCATTTGCGCTAACGGAATTTGCGAACAAGTCGTCGTTCCTGTTGCATAAAAATCTAAATCATGTGGATATAATATATTTTGATCTATCGCTTTTTTCACTTGATCTGATAATAATTTTTCTACTGCATAATACTTTGCGCTCTCAGATGCGAACGTTCCCATTACTCCCATTGGAGATCGACCATCTACATTTGCATTTTCCTGCATTAAATCTTGTTCATTACCGTGGATAATTGTCTCAAATACTTTCATTAATTCTTCTCCACGTACATTTTGTTTCAACATTCACAACCCTCCACCAACATGTTGTTGTCTTTTGATTAAAATCATACAACATATAGTTCTTCTGTTCCTGTGAAAAATGTAACATTCCTGTGAAAGTTTTTTTAAAAATTAATGACTTTTTCATTTATAAAAAAGAAATGTGCTCTTTACAAATGTATGGTACAATAAATGGGAAAAACTCTTTTTACCCTTTATCAACACATTTGTATAAAGGAGACTGAACTCATGGTTATTACATATCTTTTATTTATCGTTGCCTATCTACTCGGTTCGATTCCATTTGCATTAGTCGTTGGAAAAATTGGTTATGGAATCGACATTCGTGAGCATGGAAGCGGTAATCTAGGCGGAACAAATACATTCCGTACATTAGGGAAAAAAGCAGGTTTTATCGTAACAATTGCTGACATTTTAAAAGGTACATTAGCAACAGGTCTACCGATTATTTTCGGGTCAGATATTCACCCACTATGGTTTGGATTAGCCGCTGTTCTTGGACATGTCTATCCGATCTTCGCAAAATTCCGCGGGGGGAAAGCAGTTGCAACTTCTGCTGGGGTGCTATTATGCTATTCACCAGTTGTTTTTGCAATATTAGCTGTTGTCTTTTTCAGCCTTTTATTTACAACAAGATACGTATCACTTTCTTCTATGATAACAGCTGTCGTTGCTGTTATTGCATCCATTGTTAGCGGGGATAAAATCTTCATTATTGCGATGTGTTTATTAGCAGGTATGGTTATTTATAAACACCGTGCAAATATCGGACGAATTATAAATAAAACTGAACCAAAAGCAAACTTTTCAAAAAAGCAAAAATAAGATCGTAACCCACATAACGCAAAAAGAAAACGTGAAGCATATTAATAGCGTCTTTTTGCGTTATTTTTTATACTAAAAGAAAAAGCAACATAACTTGGAGGAACTATACATGAATCTTTCCGTAACAAAAGAAGCAGCACAATGGTATAAAAACGAATTAAACTTACAATCGGGTGAAACAATACGTCTTTTCGTACAATACGGCGGTTGCAGTACTGTGCAAAAAGGACTTTCTTTAGGTATTCGTAAAGATGACCCTGCGCACCCTGCTGTTCAAACTCAAGAAGAAGGTATTAACTTCTTTATTGAAGGCGATGATGAGTGGTTCTTCGATGGACATAATTTATTAGTTACACTTAACGACGGTGATGATTTCCCTCAATTTAATTATGAAAAATAAAAAAGCGTGGCTTCTGCCACGCTTTTTTTATCCCGCTATTTGCGGGTAGTAAGACCCCCACTGATTAAAGTTTCACTTTATTTCTTTTTAATTTCCTCATATTTCGCATACCACTCAGGATATAATTTTTTAAATGATACAGGGCGGAACCCTTCTTTTTTCGCACAAATATTCGTCGTGCTTGCAGTAATACAAAGTTCGCCATCACCATTATAAATTTCATATCCATATACAACGCGGAGCGGGCTCACAGTATCAACCCACGTTTTCACAATAGCTTTTTCTCCGTAACGCATCGCTTTACGATATGAAATTTGCAAGTCTAATACAGGAGAAATAATTCCCTCTTTCTCCATTTCAACATATGAAAATCCTAATTCTTGTATAAGTTTAGTGCGCCCAAGTTCCAGCCACACTAAATAGTTTGAATGGTAAACAACACCCATCTGGTCTGTTTCCGCATAGCGGATTTCAACTTCATGTTCTGCTACAAACATTTCTATTCGCCTTCTTTCACTTCTGCTACCTTGCATACATTTAATCATAATACAGTGGAATCAAAAATAAAATAAAAACAGTGAATCTTTTACCGAAAGGGGCAAGCACATGATCCAAATTGTAACTGTTCGTAGCGGTGATAGTGTTTATGGTTTAGCATCAAAGTACGGATCTACACCTGAAGAAATTGTAAAAGACAATGGACTAAATCCAGCTGAAACACTCGTTGTTGGTCAGGCACTTATCGTTAATACAAAAGGCAATAATTATTATGTACAGCCAGGTGACAGCCTTTATCGAATTTCTCAAACGTATAACGTCCCTCTCGCCAGTTTAGCTAAAGTTAATAACCTTTCATTAAAATCTATTCTCCATGTCGGACAGCAATTATATATACCGAAAGGAACAAAACGAGCAGTAGAATCCATTGCTTATTTACAGCCTTCAACAATACCGATAAAAGAAAGTTTAGTAAATGCTACACGTGCTATTAATCCATTTTTAACATATTTAGCCTACTTCAGCTTTGAAGCAAAAAGAGACGGCACTTTAAAAGAACCGACGGAAACAGCGAAAATCGCTAATATTGCAACGCAAGGTAACACCATCCCTATGCTCGTTATTACAAATATTGAAAATGGAAATTTCAGTGCCGATCTGACCTCGGCTATTTTACGCGATGCAACAATTCAAAACAAGTTTATTACTAACATTTTGCAAACAGCTGAAAAATATGGCATGCGAGACATTCATTTCGATTTCGAGAGTGTGGCACCTGAAGATCGCGAAGCGTATAATCGGTTTTTACGAAATGTGAAAACACGCTTACCTAGCGGGTACACATTAAGTACAACACTTGTACCGAAAACGAGCTCAAATCAAAAAGGGAAATTTTTTGAGGCTCACGATTATAAAGCACAAGGACAAATTGTTGATTTCGTCGTCATTATGACATACGACTGGGGTTGGCAAGGTGGACCACCGATGGCGATTTCCCCTATTGGTCCTGTAAAAGAAGTACTTCAATATGCAAAATCTCAAATGCCCCCACAAAAAATTATGATGGGGCAAAATTTATATGGATTTGATTGGAAACTTCCTTTCAAACAAGGGAATCCACCCGCAAAAGCAGTTAGCTCTGTCGCAGCTGTTGCACTTGCTCGTAAATACAATGTTCCTATCCGCTATGATTTCACAGCCCAAGCTCCACATTTTAATTACTTTGATGAAAACGGCGTACAACACGAGGTTTGGTTTGAAGATTCGAGGTCTATTCAAAGTAAATTCAATTTAATGAAAGAACAAGGCATTGGTGGTATTAGTTACTGGAAGATTGGTCTACCATTCCCACAAAATTGGCGTTTACTCGTTGAAAACTTTACAATTACGAAAAAAGGCTGACGAAAGTCAGCTTTTTAAATATTTTTATAATATTATCCAAACACACAAAAAGGAGAATGATGACATTCTCCTTTTTTTAACCGTTATCAACAATTGGTTGTTTGCCAGTTTGGTCTTGCATTTGCTTCCCTTTATTGCCACCAGCTTTTTTCGATTGTGTTCCAATTTGATTTGGTGCAAAGTCTTTTGAATTCTTTTTCGGATTACCCATTACTATCGCCTCCTTAACACTAGTATCGTACTAGTGTTAAGAATTATTCAGCCTGCTTAAAAAGTTTCATTTCATAACGTTTTTCAATTCGTTTTTCAATTCGATCCATTGCATCACGATCGCTTAATAATTGTTGTTTATTTTCATTTACAAGTTCTTCAAACGATCTACGGCGACTTCTTCTCATGTTGCTCACCCTTTCTTCTACGCTTTCTTATTACATAGTATGAGCAAATGAAAAACTCTTTAATCAGATTTGCAAGAAAATTTTATGTTTTGACAAAAAATCCCATGCACATATATTGCACATGGGATTTTTTACACCATCGTATTTAAATATTTTTTAATTTCTTCATCCGCATTTACTTTATTTGCTCTATATTCATCCAACGTTCGTAATACAGAATCGTATTCTGCTACAATGTAGCTCTCTAGCTTCAAAATGTCTTCTACACTGTCAATCATAATTCTCGTGTTGCCAATCTCACTTTTCAATGCTGCCTCGTATGTTAAGCTCGTACAAATTTCTCTTACATCGTCTTCCATTTTTTCTGTTAACACATATTTCTTTCGCCCTTTGACCTTTAACCTTATAATTGGGTAAAAAGCTTTTATATCTAAATAACTCCCAACATTCATACAACGAATCCACTCAATATCACGTTTATTTCGTACAAGCATTTCTTTTACCGCTTCAAATACCGCTGTTTCATCAAGTACTTCCTTATTCGCTTTTCTTTTTCCTTCTTCTTCAACGGCTGCACATTTTTGATAAACAGCCGCACACGTAATACAGTCGTCAAATGCATTATGAGAACTTAAGCGAATTCCAAGCATTCGTTTTAACGTTTCAAGTTTGTGATTAGGCGCATGCTTCATATATTTTTTCGCTAAAAACACAGTATCAATAACGTTATTTTTAGGCTCAGGTAGTCCAAGCATATTTACATTACTCTTTAAAAAACGCATATCAAAAGAAGCATTATGTGCCACGATAATATTTGTATCTAGAAATGCCAAAAACAAAGGCAATACTTCTGCAATTGTTGGTGCGTCTGAAACACGATAATTCGTAATACCTGTTAAACTCGTAATTCGGTCCGGAATTGAACGCTCCGGATTCACATAGGAAACAAATTGATCTACTAGTTCATGATTATGATATTTCACTGCTGCAACTTGAATAATTTTATCATTATAAGGGTTAAATCCTGTTGTTTCAAAATCAATTACAACATAATCTAACGGTAAGGATACATTCCCCACTCCAGACACTCCTTTATCTCTAAACATTTATATTTCTTTTATCATATCACGAAGCTTTCACTACTTGAAAAAGAAAAGGCAGAAATGATTATATTCCATCTCCACCTTTTCACCGTTATTTTAATTTAGCAATCCGTTTCTCCATCTCTTTTTGCGTCATCGGTCCAATAAACTTATCTTGAATAACGCCTTCTGTATCAATAAAATAAGAAGTTGGAATGGTAATTACTTTATACGCTGTTGTCACATCAATGTTCTTGTCCAATAAAATAGGAAAAGTAATTCCTTTTTCTTTAGCGAAGTTCCTTACCTTTTCTTCTCCCCCTCCTTTTTCTGAAGGAGTATAGTTTATAGCTAAAATTTCTACGTTTTCTTTATGTTCTTTATAAAAGGCCTCCATATCAGGCATTTCTTGCTGACAAGGCCCACACCACGTTGCCCAAAAGTTTAAAATAACTTTCTTTCCTTTTAAATCGGATAACTTTACATTCGTTCCATCTATCTTTGCTAATTCAAAATCTGGTGCGCTCTTTCCAATTTCAATACCGTTCCTTGCGAAAATCTCTTTCATAGCAGCTTCACTTTTGGCAGGCTTTTCTTGCATTACTTGATCCTCTTTACCAAACTGTTCATAAGCTGCATATCCCGCTAAACAAAGTAACACTACAATAATGGTAAGCTTCCGCCACATATTATATCACCCTTACGTGTTTATCTTTTTATTACATAATCACCAAAATGCTATATACCTTATTTTAGCTTATACGGACAAGCTTGGAAATATTCACAGTCGAAATAGTTAGAATATTTATAGTGCAGATGAAATATTTCCCTTTTTATCACATAATTAGTTCATCACCGAAAGTTGTGGGTGACAAAATCAACGCCCGTTTCCAAGCGAAGACGTAGGAAGAAATGACTATCATTTCTATAACCAAAACCACGTCTTTTGATTAGTTTAATTTCATTATTTGTGCCTTCCATAATGCCATTTGAAAGTGGTGAAAGAATCGTATCAAGTAATGCTTTTTCACGTGCAATCAAGGTTTTAACGATTTTTGAAACAACACCACATTGCACGATAAATCCTCTTTCTTCCTCGGTTAAATTACGCGGACGACGTGCAAGGCAACGATCGATAAAACGTACTTTGTGATGCTTTTTCGCTTCATTTAAATAACGTCTGCGTCTACGTAATGCTTCAGTGAAAAACTGGATTAAATGCAAGCGATCCAGTACGTGAACCGCTTTTTGAAAAACGGATTGAATTGCATTCGCCACGGCTGGTGCAAAATCACTAACCACCGCTTTGATGTTTCCTGTTACCTTCGATAAGACCGAGGCAATCGCCAAAATACGTCCAGTTTCTGCATTTAACACGCTTGTCGCATAAGAATGCCCTTTACGTATCGCAAACTCATCTACACAAATGTGTTGCGCCTCTTCTTCAACAAGTTGTTCGGGCGCATAGAAATAAAACCAGCGTTCTAATGTCGTATAAGGAACACCATATTCTCGTGCCACATCTGACAAGGTGCGCCAATGACAACGACACACAATTTCACGGCGAAATGAAGCCGTGGAAGAACGAATTAACCCAAGTCCATAATCATATGTAAATGTAAAGCCGCAGCACGTACAACGGTGGCGAGGAACGGTAAGTTCAATCCAGAGTTGTACCAATATGCCAAGCAAAGCCATGGCGCAAACAAAGCAATATATACATACGTACCTTTTAACTCCCGCTGAATAAGGTTATCTACAATTAGCCCCATAAATAGCGGACGGGATAAATTTAAAATGGCAGCTACTATTCCGCTACAAATCGCACTAATTAGCAATAGCTTTTCTTGCAACAGCGGCAACATTATTCTTCTATACTCATTCATTGTCATTCCCCCAATTTTGCATAATAAAAGGAAAGGGATGAAACCAAATGGTTTCATCCCTTTCCTCTTTGTTTACTCATGTTCTTTTAAAAACCTAAGTTCCAAAACATAAAATAAAAATCACTACTTTATCTAGGGATATTCTTCTGCCAACGACCTATTAAATGCCGATATGTATTACTATATAAGTTTCATTAAAATAGCAAGTGTATTTATTGTCATATGAACAACGATAGGAACAATTAATCTATTCGTTTTTACATATAAAAAAGCATACACCAATCCCGCTAAAGTATAAGGAATAACACTTGCTAACTCCATATGAAGTAATGCAAATACAAGAGACGTAATTAAGCAAGCAATGTAGACATTTGTTCGTTTACGTAACGTATCAAGAATGATTTTTTTTGTTAGAATCTCTTCCATTATAGGTCCCAAAATTGCAATATTCACTATTCTAAATGGGAAAGATATAACATTATTTTTTATCATTTCTGAGTGTTCTGAGTTAGGATCCATATTAAATACAACAATAGCTATTAATCCATAAATAGCTTGAACTAAAAAATAAATAAGAACACCATAGATACACCATAATACAGTTTTTTTGGCGGATAAGCATCAGAAGAACCTCTTTCAATATCTGGTTTCATTAATATTAAAATTACTATGAAAGCTAAAAAATAACCTAAGATTCTACCATAGGCATTGGCCGCTTCCGTTGTTAAATTAAATAAAGTTATAAAAATCGGTTCGAATAAATAAATGGACAAGTAAAACAGTATGTAAGTAATTATGACTCCCCAATATCTTTTTGGCATATTCCACCTCTTTTACAGTAACTAGCATTTTAATTTTTTTATCATCTGAATATTTCTTTCATTTAATTTTACCATTAACATAGGATATGCAACTTTAATTCTCCCTTAATTTTACAAAACACTTTAATCCATCCCACATTAACTGACAATAAGTTTTCCACTTAGAGGTCTTTAAATATGCCGATGTTTTTTCATACTAAAGAGGGATGAGAAAATCTCATCCCTCTTTAAAATATACATTCAACAAATATTGTTGAATCCTTTTAGTTTGACACTTTAGACTCTTCGATTTTCGAACGAAGAACCATTTGCAAGATACCACCGTGACGGTAGTAGTCAATTTCAACTTCACTATCGAAACGAGCTACTACTTCAAATTGCTTCTCTTTTCCTTCTGCATCGATTGCAACTACTTTTACAAGATCGCGTGGTCTAACCGTTTTGTCAATTTGAATTTCAAATGACTCGTCACCAACAAGACCTAATGTTTCAGCACTGTCGCCATCTTTAAATTGTAATGGTAATACGCCCATTAATACTAAGTTACTGCGGTGAATACGCTCGAAGCTTTCTGCGATTACTGCTTTAATACCTAATAAGTTTGTACCTTTCGCAGCCCAGTCACGAGAACTTCCCATACCGTAGTCTTTACCAGCAATAACTAGAAGGCCTGTGCCATCTTCTTTATACTTCATAGCAGCATCATAGATAGATGTTACTTCACCAGTTGGCCAATATGTTGTATATCCGCCTTCTGTTCCTGGTGCGATTTGGTTTTTAATACGGATGTTTGCAAATGTACCACGCATCATAATTTCATGGTTACCACGACGAGAACCGTAAGAGTTAAAGTCGACTGGTTGTACGCCGTTTTCTAGTAAATAACGTCCAGCTGGCGTGTGCTTACCAATTGAACCTGCTGGTGAAATGTGGTCTGTCGTTACAGAATCACCAAATTTACCAACTATGCGTAAACCTGATAACGTTTCAACTTCACCCGGCTCTTTAGATAATCCTTCGAAGAACGGTGGGTTTTGAATGTATGTTGAATCATTATCCCAAGTATATAAAGCTTCATTTGAAGTTTGGATTTCATTCCAGCGCTCATTGCTGTTAAATACTTGCGCATATTCTTTTTTGAACAATTCAGATGTAACAACACTTTGAACTACATCTTCAATTTCTTTAGCTGCTGGCCAAATATCATTAAAGTAAACAGCATTACCATTTACATCTTTACCGATTTCATCATTTTTCAGGTCAATATCAACAGTACCTGCAAGTGCATATGCCACAACAAGTGGTGGTGATGCTAAGTAGTTTGCTTTTACAAGTGGATGAATACGACCTTCAAAGTTACGGTTACCAGATAAAACAGATGTTACTAATAAATCATTTGCTGCGATTGCTTCTTCTAATTCCTCTGCTAATGGACCAGAGTTACCGATACAAGTCGTACAGCCGTAACCAACTGTTTGGAAACCTAATTGATCTAAATACGTTGTTAAACCAGACTTATCTAAGTACTCTGTAACAACTTTAGATCCTGGTGCTAACGATGTTTTTACGTAACCAGGTACTTTAAGTCCTTTTTCAATTGCTTTCTTCGCAACTAACCCTGCTCCAATTAACACGTACGGATTTGACGTATTTGTACAGCTTGTAATTGCAGCGATTGCAATTCCACCTGTTTTCATCGTTACTTCTTGATCTTTCAATGTAACTTTCACTTCTTTATCAAACTCTTGCTCATTGAATCCAAGTCCTTGTGTTCCAACTGGTGCTACAACAGCTTTATGGAACTCCTCTTTCATATTTGAAAGCGGGATTAAATCTTGCGGACGTTTCGGTCCAGAAAGGTTAGATTCGATTGTATTTAAATCAATTTCAACAAGATCAGTATAGATTGGATCTTTACTATCTGCTGTATAGAATAAACCGTTTGCTTTACAATATTCTTCAACAATGCGAATTTGCTCTTCATCTCTACCTGTTAAACGTAAGTATTCTAATGAAATATCGTCGATTGGGAAGAATCCACAAGTTGCACCGTATTCTGGTGCCATATTTGAAATTGTTGCACGGTCAGCTAAAGGCATGCTCTTTAGTCCACTACCGAAGAACTCAACAAATTTACCAACTACACCTTTTTGACGTAACACTTGTGTTACTTTTAATGCAACATCGGTTGCTGTTGTACCACTTGGAAGTGTACCAGTTAATTTCACACCGATTACTTCAGGTACTGGGAAATATGAAGGCTGTCCAAGCATTCCTGCTTCTGCTTCAATACCACCAACGCCCCATCCAAGAACACCAATACCATTAATCATTGTTGTATGTGAATCAGTTCCAACTAATGAATCTGGGTATGCAACTAAGTCACCTTCAGCATTTTTCACCGCATGAACAACCGGTGCTAAATATTCAAGATTTACTTGGTGTACAATACCTGTTGCTGGTGGAACTGCACGGTAGTTATCAAATGATTTCTGTGCCCAGCTTAAAAATTTATAACGTTCTTCATTACGTTTAAACTCTAAGTCCATGTTGAATGCAAGCGAGTCCGCTGTACCCGCTCTATCAACCTGTACAGAGTGGTCAATTACAAGGTCTACAGTAATTTCTGGATTAATTTTATCAGGATCTCCGCCCATATCTGCCATTGCTTTACGAAGCGAAGCCAAATCTACAACAGCTGGAACACCTGTGAAGTCTTGTAAGATTACGCGAGATGGTTTAAACGGAACATCGATATCTTGAACATCTTTCGTTCCCCATTTCGCTAAATTTGTAACATGTTCTTCTGTAATTACGCGTCCGTCTACTTGACGAAGTACAGATTCAAGTAAAACTTTCACGGAATATGGTAATTGAGATACGTTGCCAACCCCTGCGTTTTCAAGCGCTTTCAATTGATAATAATGATACGTCTTTCCATCTAGTTCAAAAGTTGCACGTGATTGAAATGGATTATGTTTGACCATTATGTTTCCCCCCTGTTAAACGTGACTAATTTGTCTGAATATAAAATGTAGACAAACTTTTCAATACCTTACGATAATATCTTATTACAACTTTCTAAATAAGTAAATAATAAGAAACTTATGGATTATCATAAGTTTTCTTTATCTTTCTAAATTTGAATAGTGTCCATGCTCTTTATTAATACTATTACTATAAAGTAAAGCACTCTTTCAGCGTTTTACTTTACGTTCATATATGCTATGAACGACTCATGGTTCGTCTATAAAAAACATTATAGAGGTGAGAAAAATGGGTAAAAGAAAAGCCAATCATATTATTTCAGGAATGAATGCTGCATCCGCCCAAGGGCAAGGAACTGGCTATAATGAAGAGTTCGCAAATGAACCTTTAACTCCGGCAGAGCGACAAAATAATAAAAAACGAAAAAAGAATCAGTAACGAAAAATCCCAAAAGGTATACCTTTTGGGATTTTCTCTAATGTTTATAACGTAACAAATCCGAAACTGTTACAAATCGATAACCCTGCTTTTTCAGCTCAGGTAAAATTTTTGCTAATGCCGCCACTGTTTGACTACGATCACTTCCTCCATCGTGCAACAGTACAATATCTCCACTTTTAGCATTTTTCACAACATGATTGACTATGGATTCTGTACCTGGATTCGCCCAATCACGAGGGTCTTGATGCCATGACCATAGAACAATTTGATACCCAGCTCTTTTTGCCGTAGTAAATACAGCATCATTAATATATCCACCTGGTGGACGGAACAATAAAGGTTCTTTCACCCATTTTTCAAAATATTGCTTTCCATTTAAAATATCATGTTCTAACTTTTCATCTGATGAATTACTCGCATACAAATGATTCATCGTATGATTTCCGATTTCATGCCCTTCTTTCAACACTTGCTTTACTAAGTACGGATTACGCTGAACTCGAAAGCCAATCATAAAAAAAGTCGCTTCCGCTTTATATTGACGTAATAACTCTAATACTTGCGGTGTATAAGTTGGGTCCGGTCCATCATCAAATGTAATTGCGATAATTTTTTCATTATTTGGCACTTCCCATGTTACATAGCCAGTTGGCTCTAGCTCTTTTCTTAACAACATTTTAGCTTCCACTTTGTCCACTTGAAATATATGTACTGCACAAATTAAAGAAAAAATTGATAGAATAATTTTTCGTTTCAGCATAGTAGCACTAAAAGTAATGAGGTTGTTGAATTCACAACAACCTTTTTCACTTTTCTATTTGATCTACATTTCGCATAATATTTTGGAGATTACTTTCATATTGCTCAAGTTGTGGACGCTGCGTTTCTGATGCTACTTCAAGTGCATTTTGAATCTGTTCGTACGCCTCTTGCACTTCTTGGCGTAACTCTTTTAAATCATGGCCGTAATTCGGGTCATTTTTCACAATATTATTGAATATATTTTCCGCTTGAACAACCCCTTGCTGCGCAGCCTGAAAAGCCTGTTGCTTATCTTTATGATATGGCATAACACTTTCCCCTTCCTATATGAGTTAGTCCTACTTATCTTTACCCGTTTCTCAAAAAACATTCTCGTATAAATTCGCAAACTTCTCTCATTCTAAATAGGGAGAGGAGGTGTAAAATACAATGGGTAAAAACAATAATCAATCTAATCGTCAAAACGAGAAAAAAGGGCAATCTTCTGGACAGCCCGAACCTTTAAGTGGATCTCACAAAGTTAAAAATCGTAATCATTCACGTCAAAAAAATCATGCACATCATGATATGTAAAGCAAAAGTATTCACACACACTGTATCTTTCACATAAAATGTTTATATTTTTCTATTTGTTCTTCACCTCCATTTCATTCATGCATAACATAGTATGAATTGAGATTTTACGGAGGGTGTCTTTCATGGGCAAGAAAAAGAAGGATTGTCTTTTTCATGTTGATGGTTTCGAAGAATGGATGGATCAATTTTGTTCTGATTCTTGTAGTAACTTTAGTTTTCCAAATCAAATTCATATTGACCTTTGTGAAACAGAGCAAGAATACATTTTGGAAACAGATGTACCAAATGCAACTGCACAAAATGTACTCATTAAAAAGATGGAGACAGGCCTAAACATTTGTATACTTTATAAAAACACTTCTTTACAGCGGATTGTTCCTTTACCTACTAATATCATTTATAACAAGATGCTAGCCTGTTTAGAGAATGGATATTTAGCCATTCATATTTCCAAAAACGAAGTTGCCAATAAGCATGAAGAGAAAGTCTTTTTTCGAATTAACGATTGATATAAATATAAGCCCGAGCAACATTTTAGTTTGCTCGGGCTCATGTTATTTCGCATGTATTTCTATTTTAGAATTTCTAATATATCTTTTTTTCATTAAACCTTTTGTCACTAAAAGAACTGGGAACGCTATGCTTGAAAATATAGCTAATGTTAAAAATACTATAAAGCCATTTTGATATCCATAATGATCGAGAAGTATCCCGCCAAACCAAGGACCAATTACTACTCCAATTCCTGAAAAGCCCATAGCTCCAAAATATGTCCCTTTCAAATGTGAAACAGCTATCTCATCAATAAATACATCTGTCATTGAAAACATTAATACTTCTCCGAATGTAAAAATAATTGTACATATAGCAGCCCCTAACATAGATTCTACTAGTCCAAATCCAAACAATCCCCCGCTCACAAATAACGTTCCAACCATAATAGATGCTAACGGCGTATACTTTTTACACATTTGAATAACAGGGTATTGAATAACTACTACTGTAACCGCATTTAAAGTTAGCATATATGAGAACAACTTTACTCCATCTTGAAATATATGTGCGTTTGCAAAATATTGAGATAGTGTCGTCGTTAAATGTGAAAAACCACTATTACTCAAAATGATTCCGACTAAAGCAACTAAAAATACTATGTCTTTTCGCAAAATCCGAACCGCACTTAACATTGTGACCGGATTTTCTGTAGTTACTTTCTTTTTATCGAGTGGATATTTCTTAAATTGAAACGCTAATATAACTGTATATAAAATGTACACTCCAGCGGCTACTAAAAAAGGAATCGTTGATTTTGCACTTCCAATCTGTAATCCAACAAGTGGACCCATCGCTACTCCAACATTTATTGCACCGTAACGCAAATTATATACGAGTAAACGATACTCTGGTTTCGTTAAATCTGATAATAAAGCTCTTGATGTCGGTTCAAAAAAAGAACGACATAATCCATTCAAAGCGTTTAATAGAAAGAAACTCAAAACATGATCTGCAACTGAAAATCCTATAAATACAAACACCCAAACAATCATGGACCATATTATAATCATCTTTCGACCAAATCGATCCGATAAATTGCCTCCAATAAAACTAGCAAACACTCCAACAAGCGCACTCGTTCCAATGATAGCACCGGTCATTCCAGCCGATACGTCTTTAACAGTCGTTAAATAAATCGCTAAAAAAGGAATGCTCATTGAAGTTGCAAACCTAGCAAATAATGTCCCTATAATGATACTCATTCCAAGTGGATGAATATTTTGTAACTTCCCCTTCATCTTTAAACCTACTCTCCCTTTTCTTACATAAAAAAAGAAAGCAAAGGATCTGCTTTCTTTTTCCTTTTTCTACACTTGAGATGTTTATACCCGAGCTGTTCTCGTTATTTCCATATCAATTCCGTATGTAAACTGTAGTTCTTTACAAACATCTTTAATTAAAATAGCTACATTATACTTTTCATTAAATTCTAAAACAATGCTTTCTACTTCTTCATATGTATACTTATATTCGCCAGTAATTACACTTTTTAAATCAAAGCATTCATTAATACAAAGCTGGACGAGTAATTGTTCATACTTCTCTATGACATCTTCTTTTTTCCAAAGTAACTCCTTTACATATAACCGATCAAATTTCACACTTTCTCGATTACAATCCGTTAAAATCCGGGTCATCTCATTTAATTCTCGATATAATTCGGAAATATTTCTGCTTAAACTAAGCAACTTATCTACGCCGTTTTCATATGGCATTTTCATTCCCCCCCGCATTTTCTTCTTATTATAGCAAGAAAATTCTAAAAAAAGTTTCTTTCTTCTGAAATATTAGGAAACTAATTTCAATTGCTTTACAATGAAACTAGCTAACACGAAAGGGGAAAGAAAATTGGAGAAAAAATTATATTACATCGACGCTTATAAGAAAGACTTTACTACTAAAGTTATAAAACAAGAGCATGATACAGAAGGAAACTTATATGTTGTCTTAAATGAAACTGCATTTTATCCAACAGGCGGCGGACAACCACATGACACTGGAACTTTAAATGGTATTCCGGTAATTAACGTTGAAGAAGTAAATGGAGAAATTCGTCATTTCATAATAGAACAATTACATACAGAAGAAGTAGAAGGTAAAATAGATTGGGAGCGCCGTTTTGACCATATGCAACAACATACAGCTCAGCACATTTTATCCGCTGCTTTTTGGGATCACTTTAACATACCGACAATCGGGTTCCATCTTGGAAAAGAAACTATAACCATTGATTTAGAAACTGCCAATCTTTCTACAGAAACTGTTGAGAAGGCCGCACAAATTGCTAATCAAATTGTTTTTGAAAACCACCCTATTCGTATTAAATGGATGAACTTAGAAGAGGCCAAAGCATTACCCCTTCGCAAAGAACCAACTATGACAGAAAATATACGGGTTGTTATCATCGAAAACTATGACTACAACGGTTGTGGTGGAACACACCCGAAACATACAGGTGAAGTAGGCCCTATTCAAGTACTAGGATGGGAGCGCAATAAAGGTGGTATACGCTTAACATTTATCGCTGGTTGGCGCTCTCTTAAATTAATGGGACAACATCAACAAATTATGAAAGATGTTTCTAAACAATTGAACAGTAGCGACACTGATATTCCAGCAAAAGTAGCACAACTTCTTACCTCTCAAAAAGAAAACGAAAAGGCAGTACAAGCAATGAATGAAAAACTATTATTTGTAGAAGCAAATGAACTATTACAACAACCTGCAGAAATATATGCTGGAACACTTATCTCTCGAGCATTTACAAATCGCTCTATGCAAGAAGTCGCAAAACTAGCTGCTATTATTACGGAACAACAAGAACACGCAATTACATATTTCGTTATTGAAAATGAGGAGAAATTACAATGTATTCTCGCTTGTGGTAAAGCAGTGACACTCGATATGAATACACTTTTAAAAGATTCCCTTCCTACAATTGAAGGCAAAGGCGGAGGCAATAAAAAGAGTGCTCGTGGTGGTGGGAAAGCAATTATGAGTGGGAACGAATTTTTAAATCAACTTGTTTCTTCTTTACAGTCAGAAGTGTAGATTATTTTATAAAGTGGATGTCATTGAACTGTGTGACATCCACTTCTCTTTTCTGCTTCGTGCACAGTAGTACAGTAGTACAGTAGTACAGTAGTACAGTAGTACAGTAAATGAAATTATATGAACGATTCTATAAAAAATATCGATTTCCCAACAAAATACGACAATAAACACAACTTATAGAGTAAGAGGAGGCTGTTCTAAAATAACAGCCTCCTCTTATGTTTACAAACCAATATTTTGTTTTAACCCTTGATAACTTCCTGCGTTCAAGAACTTTTCAGATGCAAGTTTAATGAACTTCTCAGAAAAACCATATCTACTCAATTCTTTACGTAATATGTAATAAAGATGGACTAGCATCTGGTTTATCACAAACATAGAGTAGTCTCTTAATTTTAACTTCTAATCCGGTTTCTTCTCTCATTTCTCGAATCATCGCTGCTTCTAACGTTTCACCATTCTCTACCCTTCCCCCAGGTAAAGACCAATTGCGATTAGCAACTTTTTGCTTTACTAGCAATACTTTTTCATCTTCAATTAAAATTCCCGTAACACGAACTTGCATTACACTTTCCATATGTAATCTCCTCTTCCCGTTATATTTACAAATTAATCCTTCCACAAAAAGAACATATGTTTTATAATTAAAGAAAATTATGGAAGAAAGAAGTTGTTACATCTATGCGTCCACCTTTAACAAAGTCTATATCACTTGAAGATTTCCAAAACTTTTATTGGTTAAAAGCAGAACTCCAAACATTTTGTCGTGAGCATGGTTTGTCAGCTAGTGGCTCTAAGATTGAAATAACCGAGCGTATCTCACATTATTTACATACTGGTAAAATATTAAAAAACAGCTCTAGTCAAAAGGTGAGTAAAGCTTCCCTCTCTTATAAAGAACTTTCTCTTCAAACGATTATTACTAACAATCACCGCTGTAGCGAAGATGTTCGTTCTTTTTTCAAAGAAAAAATCGGAGCAAACTTCCGCTTTACAGTAGCTCTTCAAAAATTTTTTAAAGAGAATGTTGGAAAAACATATGAAGACGCGATAACGTTTTGGTATGAAGAAAACGAACGAAAAAAAGATCCTACATACAAAACAACTATCAGCGCGCAGTTTGAATACAATCGTTTCACTCGCGACTTTTTCGAAGATCCAAATAACAAAGGGAAATCAAAAGCTGATGCTATCGCTGCTTGGAATGAAATAAAAGCAAAACCTGGTAGTAATGCTTATATTCCTCAAAAAGTAGAAAACTAGTCCCTTTCTAGTTTTCTACTTTCTCAAATAATAGCGCAAGCCCTATTCCACCACCAATTCCTAACGTCGTAATTCCATATTTCATATGCTCTCTTTGTGCTTGATAAAACAAACGTGTCACAAGCATAGCTCCAGATGCACCGTACGGATGACCGAGCGCAATTGCTCCACCATTTACATTTAATTTTCCAAAAGGAATTTGTAACTCCTTTGCACAAGCAACAATTTTTGAAGCAAATGCTTCATTTATTTCAAAATAATCGATGTCCTCTACTTTCATATTCATTTCGTTTAATAATTTGTTCACCGCAAATATCGGACCAGTCCCTGGAAGATTGGGATCCACGCCAACTACAGCACTACGAACGAAACGAAGTACAGGCTTGTATCCTAATTTTCGGGCTTGCCCCTCTTCCATTACAAGAACAGCACATGCTCCATCATTTACACCGCACGAATTACCTGCCGTTACTGTACCATTTTTCAAAAATGCGGGCTTTGTTCTTTTAATCATTCTTTCATAATTCATTTCTCGTTTTATAGATTCATCTAATAATCCATTAAAATAATGAGGTAATATCTCTTCTTGTATATATCCTTTTTCTAATGCTTGCAGCGTTCTTTTATAGCTAAGACAAGCATATTCATCTTGCATCTCTTTTGTTATGTTATATTGCTCTGCAACATACTCAGCCGCCAATCCCATATCTGGATCCCCAATTGTTTCAGGTGAAAACCGCGCTCTATTTTGAAAAGGTGACGTACTTGTACTCTCTACGCCCCCAGCAATATAACAATTACCTGCATCCCCTTGAATAAAATGACACGCAGTACGAATTGCTTCCAATCCAGCTCCGCATTGCCGGTCAATCGTTACACCAGGTATATGATAACCAAGCCCAGCTTCTAAAGCAGATAATCTTGCAACATTACCTCCCGGTCCAACAACATTCCCTAATATAACATCGTCTATTTCTCTCTCAATTCCTTTACTTAAAAACGTAAGAAGCGGCGTTACTAATTGCTGAACTTCATAATCTTTCAACATCCCATTCTTCTTACCAATAGGTGTCCTTTTCGCTTCTACAATAACCGCTCTATTCATATATTCCCTCCAGGTTTTCAATCATATTTTTTGCTGCAATACGAGCGATTTTCCCGCTATTTGTATACGGTATTTCATCTACAAAATGCCATTCTTTCGGTATTTTAAACGAGGATAATCGTTGTAAGCAAAAACTTTTTAATTGTTGCTTCGTAGCACTTCCTTTTACGATGGCGACAGGTTTTTCACCCCAATAACTATCTTTCACACCAACTACAACTATTTCATCAACAGCTGTATGTTCATGTAATACACTTTCTATTTCTTCTGGGAAAATATTAATTCCTCCAAATAAAATCATATTCTTCTCTCTACCCACTATATATATAAAGCCTTCTTCATCTTGGTAGCCCACATCCTGCACTGTCATCCAGCCACCTTCGGACAATTGCGGGATTATAGCTCCATCCGATACATAGCCCATAAAAAATTGATCACTTTTCACATACACAGTTCCTATCTCACCTGTCTGTACTTCTTCTCCTGCTTCATTACATATTCGAACTTGTACATTATGACAAGGTTTCCCTACTGAATTCGGTTTTCTTTCACTCTCTTCATCAACCAATGCCGTTACAAAGCTTAGCTCAGACGCACCATAAAACTCATATCTTTTTGCATAAGGAAACACATTCTTCATCTTCTCTTTTGCTTCAGCTTCCCATTTGGCTCCTGACGAAATAATTTTCATTTCACTTTCAATTACTTTATTTTCTTTATACAAAGACTCAAGCATTGTAGGAACTGTATACATTACAGAAATATTCTCTATCCTTATACTAGATAGCACTTGAACTGGTACAAACTTTCTCATTATGTGTACCGTTTGCCCTAAAAACAATGCACTTACTGCCCCGTATAAGAAAAGAGAATGAACGAGCGTCCCAGCTATTAAAATAGAATTTTCCTTTTTCATATGAAAGTCATGTACATTACAATCAAAACTATGTACCCACGACTGTTGAGCACGTAAAAACGCTTTTGCTTTTCCAGTCGATCCTGATGTGAATCCCATATAAAAAGGAGCGTTTTGTACACTTTCTACAGGATTATATGTAGGAAGATAGTTCTCTATCATTCTTTTCCACTCATCAATTTCAATTACTCTTCCTTCTTCATCCGGTAGATCATTTACCTTATATCGCTCTGTCACAATCACATCCGGATTACTAATTGCAATTCTTTCTTTGAGCTCATCCTCTTTCCACTTTATATCTAACGGCACACAAACCCATCCAGCCATCGCGGAACCCGCAAATAGTTGTAAAAACTCCATACTATTTTCTAATACAATTGCTATCGTTTTATTCTGCGATTCTTTTTCATTCAACCAGTTTTCTACTTTACATACTGACTCAAACCAACCTTTATATGTTAATACTCTATCATTTTCTTTAATCGCTATTTTATTTGGTTGTAAAGAGGCATACTTTTTATATTCTTTTGTAATCCCCATATGAGACGTCCTTTCTTTACAAAATAATAAAAAGAAACACGCAAGTAACGTGTTTCTCCTTTTTCTTACCCTGCATTTGTAATTTTTTTATTCTTCAAAGCAGGCGTAATAATATGTTTCAATGAACGATGTAATTTCGTTACAAGAAATGCTGCTATAATCGCCTTTATGCAATCACCTGGTAAAAATACAACACTTACTTTCATCGTCTGCCATATAGAAACATCCATAAAGAAAGCTTGTACAATAATACCAAATACATAAACTACGAAAATACCACCAATTATATTAATACATAATACCTTTATAATAGAAACTTCACGTAAACGCTCAATTAAATAACCAATGACAAACGCTCCAACGATATAACCAAGTAAATATCCTGCACTCGGTCCAACAAATACGCCTGGACCACCGCGTCCACCAGCAAGTAATGGTGCTCCAACTCCAACTATTAGTAAGAAAATAAGCTGACTTAATGCGCCAAGGCGTGAGCCTAACAACCCGCCAGCAAGCATAACACCAAGTGATTGTAATGTAATCGGAACTGGTGTAATAGCAAGAGCAATTGGAGGTATTAACCCTAACACTCCCATAATAGAACTAAATAAAGCGACGAAAACTAAGTTTTTTGTATTCATATTTGCTTCTCCTATTTGTAAACTTAAAATGATTTTTAGGTAACATATTATAGGAGTTATATTATCTTTTCACTAGCTTTTTGTCAACTTATTTTTAACATTGGTTTACAAATATAAATTCAATTATTTCTCTTTATGCAAATGCTCAAGTTCTTTTCGAAGTGCCTGTTTTAAAAACTTCCCAACAGATGTTTTCGGTATTTCTTCCATAAATACAATATCATCTGGTAACCACCACTTCGCAAACTGCGGTTTTAAAAACTCATATATTTCTTCTTTTGTAACCGTACTATTTTTCTTTTGAACAACGCAGGCAACTGGGCGTTCTTGCCACTGCGGATGAGGAATTGCAACGACAGCCGCTTCAAATATAGCATCATGTGCCATTAAAGCATTTTCAAGATCCACTGAAGAAATCCATTCTCCCCCGCTTTTAATAACATCTTTCGTACGATCAACAATTTTCACGCAGCCTTCCTCATCAACTGTAACAACATCACCAGTATATAACCAACCGTCTCGGAATCCTTCGACAGTACGATCATCGTTATAATAGCTTTCAGCGATCCAAGGTGCTCGTAAACATAACTCTCCCATCTCAGTACCATCCCACTTCACTTCACCATTTGTACCGACTACTTTCATCTCTACACCAGGGACAAGATATCCTTGTTTTGAGCGGATTTCTAATTGCTCTTCATATGATAATTCTGTTTCATAACTTTTTAAACGTGCAAGTGTTACGAGTGGGCTTGTTTCAGTCATACCATATGCATGTACGAAAGGAACATTATATTTTTGCTCAAATGCTTTAATAACGCTTTTCGGTGCAGCTGCACCACCGCATAATATTCTCGTTATACTAGATAAATCGTAACTATTATTTTCTAACTCTTGTAATACACCGAGCCAAATTGTCGGCACACCTGCTGCTATCGTTACTTTTTCAGCTTGAATCATCTCTAATAAAATTTTTGGAGTAAACATTGGTCCTGGCAGAACTTGTTTAGTTCCAAACCAAGTAGCTGCAAAAGGAAGCCCCCAAGCGTTCACATGGAACATCGGTACAATTGCCATCGCCGCATCACTTTCCGATAAAGCAGCTGTATCCGCTAAACCGAGTGCCATACAATGCAATACAGTACTACGATGCGTATATACAACACCTTTTGGGTTTCCTGTAGTCGCTGACGTATAACACATACCAGCAGGTGTATTTTCATCAATATCTTTTACAAATTGGAAAGTTGGATCGCCTTCTTCTAATAGCTTTTCATAATGATATACAGGTTCTAGCGTAGTATTGGGAAGTTCATCTTTATCAGTCATAATAATGTAGGCTTGTACAGTTGATAATTGTGATTGAATATTTTCAACAAGTGGTACGAGATCTTCATCTATAAGTAGAATTCGATCTTCTGCGTGCTGAATAATGTATGAAATATGTTGAGGAGATAAACGAATATTAATTGTGTGTAAAACGGAAGCAATACCAGGAATAGCAAAATACGCCTCCACATGTCGATGATGATTCCACGCTAACGTTCCTATACGCTCGCCTTCTTTAATTCCTAATTTTTTTAGCGCACTTGAAAGTCTTCTCGTCCTTTCACCTAACTGCTTATACGTTAACGTCGTAACTGTATCATGTGTCCGTGAAACAATTTCTTTCTTCGAAAACAGTTTCTCTGCTCTTTCCATCATAGAACTAATTGTTAGCGGTACATTCATCATCATATTGTTTATAGCCTCCCTTTAAAGCGTTTTCATTTCTGTATATTATAACAGACTCCTACAAATAATTACGATATTTTTCTGTATTTTCTGAATTATTTCTTTGGAAATAATTCAGAACGATAAAAAACATGTTTTGAATACATTGATTCGAAACATGTTTTTTATTTTTTATAAACTATCTACCTTTTTTCTTACTTTCTTTTTCATTTTAAAAATAAAACGATTACTGTATTCCTTATTTTCTACTAAAATTCGATACATCTCCCACACTCCTACAACACGAACAAAAAGATAGACTCCAATAGCAATAAGTACAACACAGTACGGATAATACTGCACTAATTCTCCTGAAGTGATATGCTTTTTCTCAAATAAAAATGGTATGGCTCCTGCTGCTATAAAACAAAATCCAACGATCATTACTGCAGCATACTTCTTCTTAATTACTTCATATCTTTTTGTCAATTCTTTTAGAAAGTTTTGATCAAATAGTAATTCTTCTTTTTTTAATACATTGTATCGACTCTCTTCTATCGTTACAGGTACCATCATCGCTCCAATTCCAAGGACAGCAATGATAATGACAAGGAATGTAGACATTGTTGCATTTTCTTTAAATAATAAATACGGTATTGTAGATAAAATAAGCAAGCTAAATCCTAATGCGATATATTTAGAAATTTTTTGCCCATACACTATATACCCTTCCGCCATTTCCTTACTTACATAATAACCATTTTCCTTTTCATTACTTTGCTCAGCAGTTTCTTTTAATAAGTAATCAAGAGATACTTCAAATACATTTCCAATCATTATTAGTTTTTCGGTTTCAGGAAAACCTTGACCATTTTCCCATTTACTAACCGCTTGTCTTGTTGTGTTTAATTTCTCAGCTAACGCTTCTTGAGAAAGGCCTTTTTCTTTTCTTAATTTAAAAAGTTTCTCACCAAATCCCATATGTGTGTCCCCCTTTGTTTTCTTAACTAAATTATACGTAAAACATTGCTCCTATCTCTATCTTCCTACGGTTGCACTTTGTCAACTTACGGTTGCGATTGTGTTATATAGCGGTTTTGTATACGATTTAGCTGTTTTTCTTCTATAATTATGGCGTTAATAAAATAATTACTCTCAATGACCAATTATAACAATTAAAGGGAATTATTGTTATAAAAAAACCAAAAAAACTCCTTTATTCATTTAAAGGAGTTTTCGTTATGAACCATTCTAAGATGACTACTTTTTCTTCTATATATTTTTCTGTTTCATGTAATGAATGATGAGCGTCTCATACAGTATATGTTTTTATCTCTTTTTTTAAGGCGTACTCATATATATGTAAAATGTCACTTATATTAAATTAACTTAATGTAAGATCTTTCGTATACGACGTTTTATATTACCACTTCTTAACAATCATAAAGGCTTCTGCTTAAACTTTTCATAATTCCGTACCTTTAATGAAAGGATATTCCCGCAATCTGTACAAATATAAGCATCCACTGGTGAAGATGTGAACATCGTTTCCTTTTTCCGTATTTGTGCATAACCGATAAACTCACCTTCTCCTATGTTTTGAGAACCGCAATGAGAGCATGTCTGCACGTCTTTCTGTTTCATGAGAGCACCACCTTTAATCTGTTTCCACTCCCTTCGACAGTTCGCTTCCATTTCCCTTCCAAAAAACCTCTTATTCTCTTACATTTCAACAGGAATCTCAGAAGAAAAATCGTATATGTACTATGAACTATATTAATTGACGGAGGAATCGTATGAGTACAATTATGACAGTCAATACAGCACAAGAAATTGAAAACGCAGAAATACAGATGCTTTCTTCTAGATTAGAGGCACTACAAACAATAAGCGGCAACCCAATGCAAGTACAAACGAAAAAGTTCGGGAGTGCCACTGCCTTTTCATCAAAAATAATTGCTGGTCCTGCTTTTAACACAGTAAAAGGCGTTACCTTTACAAATACAGATGAGATAGATGAAATCATCGCTTATTATCAATCACTACAAATCCCTTGCCGTTTTGAAATTACACCAGCGCAAGGTGCAACTGAATTATTTCAATACTTATCTCAAAAAGATTTTTATCAATCTAACTTCCATACCGCTTTATATAGTTTACCAAGAGAAGACTCATCGCTGCTGCCTTCTAACATTTCAGTACGCCAACTAAAAGAAAATGAATTTGATATTTTTGCAGACATATATGTACGTGGATTTAACATGCCATCCTTTACAAAATATGGTGTGCACCAAAATAACGAAATTCTCTACAATAAATCCGGCTGGCATTTTTTCATAGCCGAAGTTCAAAACACACCTGCTAGTATAGGGGTACTTTATATAAATAAAGGTGTTGCTTCATTAGCTGCTTCTGCTACTTTGCCAGAATTTCAACGTAAAGGTTGTCATACCGCATTAATTCAAAAACGAATCGAGACCGCTGTTGCATCCAATTGGAATTTAATAGTTGGACAAGCAAGATTCGGTAGCGGCAGTCAAAATAATATGGAACGTGCCCATATGAAAATTGCTTATACAAAATCAATATGGACTGCGAAAGACATATAATTAACTTTCTTTTTCTTTCCATTACGAATGTATACATTTTATGACAATTACCTTTCTATCCTGTTACTCATTTGAATATTCAAACTAAATTTGTTACGCTATTACTAGATACATCATTCAACTTGCAATATGAAAAGAGAATTCTACTCAAACTACAAGGAGGAGAAATGTATGACTAAACATGATCATGGTTTAAAAGAAAAAGTAGAAGGTGCCATTGATAAGGTAAAGGGTGAAGTAAAGGAAGTTGTCGGGAAAGTAACTGACAATAAAAAATTACAAGCCGAGGGAAAATGGGATAAGGTGAAAGGCACTGCTAAAGATACTGTCGGTAATGTAAAAGAGAAAATACATGAATATAAAGAGAACAAATAAAAAAGAGCCACGATGTATGGTCGTGCAAGTAGTAAGTTACTAGATCTGAGAAGATTGTCAGCTACTCAAAAATGAAAATACAACCGAGAAAGTAAGAGAGTTTGTATTTTACATTTACCCATAAGATCATTTTAAAATGACAAATAGATGCCTCAAGGCATCTATTTGTCTATAAAGAACTATTTTACTTCTATTGTATAATTACCTAATCCTAATCACTCAGGTTTTTCCTTACTAACATTTTCTAACATAATGCCTTTGCTAGAGTATAAGATTACTTTTACATCTTACTTTGTGAAATTTGGTTTTAGGTCACCTGTATACGGTTCATGCTCAACAAAGATTTTTATATCTTTTCCATTCGCATCTTTCCCTATTCTTGTATACGTAAATTTATCTTTATTTAACTCTGTAAGTTCAAGGACCGCACCATATTTATTATTTCCTAACGAAACGTGAGCTCTTATTTTATTGTCATGTACAACATCGAAGAAACCATAATCCCCACGACTTATCCCTGTATTCATATTGAAAAACTCATATTTATTTGTATTTTTATCATATTTTGCTAGACTGATTAAGTTAGAGTTGTAGTTTGTTACATTATTACCCTGTTCATCTAATACCACTGTTCCGTTCCATAGAGTACTAGATAAGATTTCATCTCCATCAACGTCTGTAACTATTTTCCCCGTCGAGCTTTCTAAATTTTTATCAGGTCGGGTAAAAGAAAGCTCTTTTTCTTGATAAGGAACATGCTCAACAAATACTTCTACATCGTTCCCTTTTGCATCTTTCCCCATTCTTTTATATGTAAATTTCTCCTTGTCTAATTGCGTTAATTCAACAACTGCTTGATAATTTTGCGTTTCAGAAATTAACACTCTTTTCTTTCCATCGTTGGTTATAAAAAAGGTACCGCTATCATTACGACTCTCTCCTGTATTTGCATTAAAAAATTCATACCTTGCAGTTTTAGCATCATATTTTGCAAGCCCGATGAAATTTTGATTTTCTTTCGTTAAATCATTATGATCTTTGTCATAGACTTTTGTCCCTTTCCAGTTTGTTTCACCAAGTATACTAGCTAGTAGCTGCCCTTTCGTTTGTTGAGTTTCTTGTATTGCATTGTATAAAAATTGTGCATACTGTTCACGCGTCACATCCATACTTGGAGCGAATTCCCCTCCTCCTACTCCTTTTGCAATATTATTTGTTTGAACAGCACTAATTGCATTTCTTGCCCATGAGTTCGTTGAAACGTCATTAAAAGTATGATCACTCTTTGCCTTTAAATGAAAAGCATTTGTAAGAACCTGTGCCATTTCTGCACGTGTTAAGGATGCCTTCGGTCTAAAGTTCCCATACTCATCACCCTTAAAAACACCCATTTCTGTTAAAGACAAGATTTCCTTTATATAGCTTGTCGAATCTTCGCTTACGTCCCCATATAGGTTCTGATAATTTTTGTTTTCTGCCATATTAAAATAACGATACATTAAAGCTGCAACTTGTTCGCGTGTTACGTTATCTCCAAAACCAAATCTTCCATCATCATAGCCGAAAATAATTTTCTCACCTGTTAATTGATGAATCGCCTCATATGACCAGTGCCCCTTTGGAACATCTTTGAATACAACAGTATGATTCGTTTGTGGTGTAACCTCCTCTGCTTTCACCTCTCCATTTTTTTCACTTAATAGGCTTCCACCTAAAACTGCTGATATGATACATGTTTTTAAAATTGTTTTATTCATAGCTTCCCAATCCCTTCCTTCATTTAACAAAGAATTACACCCCCTTATCTTCCAAAAGAAGATTCTATGTGAGCAATTCATGTTTTAAATTTTGATTACAGCTAATTGGTTACACCTCCAAAGTTCTTTTTCGTAGTATCCATAGCTGTTATATATAGAAATTATAAATAGCAACTATAAATTGCCCATAAATAAATTATTAAAAAAAGATAAAATTAAGATAATATATTTTTAATCTCAATCAAAAAAACGTTATTCTTTCTCATCTAGCTTGTTAAGAAAGAATAACGTTTTTTTAATTCTAGGGTCCCTTTTGGAAAAAAAGAGGTTTATTTTATATGTCCAAAAACAATTTCACGGCCTTTTCCAAACAAAACATCGGAAAAAAGCCGTGGCATATACTTATTTTATAATTGACGGAAGACGACCAAAATAGCTCTTTTTATTTACCCTCATTCTTCTCTAACACATACAAATCTTCTTCAATATTCGTTAATTTCTCACTTACAAGTTTTCTTGCATCTCCAATTGCTTGATTGTATGCAAATGGTCCTACTAACTTTATCATTTCTTCTATTAAACGTTCTGCTTGGAAACGTCCAATCTCATCTAAATCTTCTTCAACGAAAAATTGCTGAATTTGTGCTACAAGCTCTTCTTTTTTATCAGTCGGTATTTTTATGTTCATCATCATTCGTTACTCCTCTATATTTAAGATAATACTTTTCTTAACTCTACCATAGAAAAGCGATTTCCTGGACAAGTTTTTGTAACCCCTTCTAACTCCCTATGGCCGAGTATATTTCCTTTCTCTATGGCAAACTGCTTCATAAACATTTTACATAAAGAATATAATGAATTCATTTGTGCAGTAGTTGGATCATATTTATCAAAATTCCCCGTCATACATATTCCAATTGTATCACTATTATTATCTTTCGCATGTGCTCCAATATGTAAACCTCGCCCTTCGACTACAGTTCCATCTTCTTCAATAAAATAATTGTAACCAATCCCGCTCCATCCTCTTACCTTTTGATGAAATTCGTGAGTTTTATACACATCCCAGCCATCTTCTGACGTATGGTGGATGATCAGTTTATTTACTTTTTCTAAAGGAACTAACTCATTTTGAAATGTTAAATTTGCACATTTAATTTCCATATGAACATCCTCCTCTTACAAATCGATCATAATAACTGTTTTATCATCTGGTCTTATTCTATTTTCTCCTTCTAACCTTTCAATGATTGCTACATATTCTTTTATACTATTTTTTCTTATATATGCTACAGTTTGTTCTAACGACCACTCAGGGTGAAACAATCCGTCTGAACAAATAAAAAGCCCACTTACTTCAGCTACCTGTAATTCACCATATTGTAAATAATCCATAGCTTCTTTCATCCCATTTGCAACTGAGTAGCCGTTTGGCATATTTGCAAGATAGCGATTGTATTTTAACTGCTCCCGAACATCTTGAAAAACGTGTTCCTCAGGTATAGGTAATCCCTTTTCTCTATCTTCCTCTCTCTTCTTTTTTGCACGTTTACTAATTCCTTGAACCGTATCTTTCGTTAATACTCTCATCGCTCCATTTTGAAGTATTGCAACGATCATACAATCACCTAACTGTGCATATTCAAGTTTTTCGCCTTCTATTTGAACTGCTGCAATACATGTACACCAAAGATGGTCTTTTTTTCTCGTATCAACCTTGTACTCTAGCATCTTGTTTTGCAATAATTCATTCGCCTTTGCAACTTCACCTTGTAAACTATTAATCTCCCGTAACGAAGTAAAATGACTTGCAAATAAATGCGAAGCGATGTATGCTCCATTATGTCCTTCTTCATCACAAAACGGGACGAGCGGAGTTGCTCCATCACATACACCGTAAATCATTTTATCTTCATTACAAAAAAATGAATCCTCACACTCTTGTTTTAAAGGACTTTTCTGTTGATATGTTGTTATCTTCATATCTGTATCCCCCAAATTTATTAAACACTCGAACTATTTAGATTAATCTAATTTTCCAAAATAAACTGTTTTCCCCAAAAACTTTCAATTTCATATATAATCTTGAAATAATATGATTATTTAGTGAAGGACGGGAAAGAGATGGTCAGATTTCTTGGTGTTATTTTTGGTTCTATTATTATCGCAATTGCCTTTAATCTTTTCCTTATCCCCCATAAAATTTTAAGTAGTGGAATTGGCGGAATTGCTATTATTTTAGGGATTGTAACCCCTGTAAACACAGGTATTATTAACTTTGTATTGAACTTACCTATCCTTATTTTAGGATACATAGGTCTTGGAAAAAAAGTAATTTTTAACACGGTTGTTTCTGTAATTGTATTATCTGTTGCATTATACTATGTTCCAGTAAAAGTCGTAGCAACAGATCCACTTTTATCATCTGTATTTGGCGGTGTCATCGCCGGAGCTGGTATTGGTCTTGTCTTTAACTGCCATGGTTCAACTGGTGGATTTGATATTATCGGTATGTTGTTATCTCGTAAGCGAGATATTAAACTTGGTGGATTCCTTATTGCATTAAATACTGTTGTTGTTGTCATTGCAGGATTTTTCTTCACTTGGGATGTTGCCCTTACAAGCTTACTTTCAATTTATGTAACTGGTAAAGTAATTGATGCCGTTCATACGAAACATCGTAAAGTTACACTTATGATTGTAACAAATCAAGCAGAAGAAATGAAAAAAAAGCTTCTTTCAACTGTAGTACGTGGAATTACGTTACTTGATGGTGAAGGTGCTTATTCAAACGAGAAAAAACGTGTACTTATGACAGTCGTTTCACGTGAAGAATTAGCAAGTATGAAACTAACGATTTCGGAAATTGATCCTCATGCATTCGTTAATATTACGGAGACTGTTGAAGTATTAGGATTGTTTAGAAAAGTGTAAAAAACTAGGTGGACCTTCCCCTAGTTTTTATTTTCCATAAATTCAATTCGATTTCCAAACGGATCTGACACGTAAAATCTGATTACATCTGGTCGCGCATGATCATCTATTACTTCAATACCTTGCTTTATTAACCCTTGTTTAAATTCATTAATTTTCAAAACATAAAAAGCTGGATGCGCTTTTTTAGCTGGATTAAAATTTTGCTCAACTCCGATATGAATCTCTTGATTTCCACACTTAAACCAACACCCACCACGCTTCTTTAATTCCTCTGGCTTTGGGATTTCCTCCATACCAATTTTATTACCATAAAATTCTCGTGCTTCTTCTTCACATCCTACTGGCGCCGCTACTTGTACATGATCAATTCCTTGAATATAATTTTTCATATTCCTTCCCCCTCTTCTATTCTAATGTTATAACGAAAATACATTCATGTAACTTAGAAAATATTAATAAAGCAATATAAGATTCTCTTATTACTACCCTTTTTTACCTTCCACTAAAAATAAAAAAGAAAATTTATTATATAATTTCCATTTTTTATAGAAATACACATTGCACCTATATTATAGTTAGTACTAGATTCATCTTTTTTAGATGCTAGTTGTACGGAGGAAATATTATGAGTCGTAAAAAATATTCATCTACTCAAAAAAAGCGTCACCCAAACGTATCGGAGCGCTTGCGAAACCATATACAAAATCGTTCTTTAGCAGAAATGTATGCATCTCTTTTTGAACATAACCCTGATAGTATTATTTCATTGAATTTAGAAGGAGTTATTTTACATATTAACCCCTCTGCGGAAAGAATATTAGGTTATACTTCTAACGAATTAGAGCGAAAAACAATCACTTCTATTTTAGAAGCACATATTTCTGATCAAGTGCTACAATACATAAAAAATGCTGCAGCTGACAATCAAAAAGAGTATATCGTCTCTATTTATCATAAAGACGGATATTTACTAGATGTCGTAACAAAATTAGTTCCTATTTTTGTTAAAAACCGTTTAACAGGTGTATACGCCATTATGAAACCCCTTGAAAAATCAGAAAGAATTGAGAAAGTATTACAAGAGAGTGAGAAACGATTACGCACATTAATGAATTCAATGCCTGCATTTGTTATTTTTAAGGATCATGAAGGACGCTGGCTTGAAGCGAATGACTATGCGCTTTCTTGTTTCAATTTCCATAACGTTCCTTATCATGGAAAAAGAGATAATGAACTCATTCAATATAACGAAGCATACCGCGAATCTTTTTTGCATTGTGAAGAAGTCGATGAACTAACATGGCAAAAAGGACAAATTCTTCACGGAGAGGAATTTATTATACATAGAAATGATTTCGACCTAGTTTTAAGCATTTCAAAAGTCCCACTCTTCCATCCTGATGGCTCACGCAAAGGTCTTATAGTGATGGGAAGAGACGTTACCGAACTAAAAGAAACTGAAAAGTTATTACGGAAATCCGAAAAACTTGCAGTAGTAGGACAACTGACAGCTGGAATTGCCCATGAAATTAGAAACCCGCTCACTTCATTAAAAGGATTTTTAACGTTATTACATCCAGAAATAAATGAGGAAAATAAATGGTATGTGGACGTTATGTTGAGTGAAATTTCACAAATGGAATCTATAACAAGCCAATTTATGGCGATGTCTAAACCACAAGTGTTATCTATTCATACATGCAACGTACAAACATTAATTGAAGAAGTTGTAACTTTTATTTTACCAACAGCAATTATGCATAGCGTTCATATCATCATGGATCATTTCGATTATATTTCTGACATCCAATGTGACAGTAATCAATTAAAACAAGTTTTGATTAACATATTAAAAAATGCAATCGAGGCGATGCCTGATGGTGGTAACATATTCATTCAAACAACTTCGTTAGAAAATGATTTTGTTTCAATACGCATTATGGATGAAGGTTGTGGGATTCCTGAAGAGCGCATGGCTCGTCTTGGCGAACCTTTTTATAGCTTGAAAGAAAAAGGAACTGGCCTCGGCTTAATGATGTGCTATAAAATCATTCAAGAGCACCACGGAAAATTATTCATTTCCAGTGAATTAAACATAGGAACAACTGTCGATATCCAATTACCGATTGCTACAGCTCAGCCTGTAACAAACTCTTAACTATGCTACATTAATATAGTAAAAGACATCTGTTATAAGTAGTCGAGTTATTGTGGAAAACATCTACACTAATACGTTAAAAAGCTCAAAGTCCCTATATGACTCTGAGCTTTATTTTTGTATACGATTTATTTTATTAAATCCACTCTTTTCCATGTTTACGAATAAACTGAATATCATTTTCATAATGTTCAAGATGCCCTTCATCTATCATCTTTTGGAAGTTCATATCGCCTTCTAGTGCTTTTCTTTTCATGTATTTACATAATCCTTCTAATCGTAGAAGTACCATCTCCAAATAATCCTCGGCGATGCCATCACTTTTATAGGACTCAAAAAACAATTTAACTCTTTGTTTTATGCGGTCTGCATGCTGTAATGAATTATAATAAACCGCCGCACCTGTTTCCTTATAATAAACTCTACTTAATGGGACACAAGTGTAAAGAGTATAGGCTATGTCCCAAAGTCTGGGTCCAGGACCAGCAACATCAAAATCAATAATACCTACTGGTTTTTCGTTATTAAAAATAATGTTGTATATTGCAAAATCATTGTGGCATACAACCTCTATTGTATTTGGAGTATTATCCATCGGTTTCCAATCATCTGATAACGGGAAATCACTCACAGCATCATGATAAAGACGGAGCATCTTCGCTATTTCTTTTAAAACCTCATTAGACCACATGTACTCTTTTAAAGGGTAATTACCAGCTTCTCCTTCAATAAATGATAATATCTCTCTATCTTTATCATCAATACCTAAAAACTTTGGTGCATAACTAAAACCTTTGTTTTCCAAATGATTTAATAGCTTATGAATTTTGGTACTGCCTTGCTTTAATTCTCGTCGAACAGTATCTTCCGAACGATATACGTTTGAGACATTCCCTCCCGTTAGCATTTCTTCATTTTCGTAGTTTGACATCTAATAGTTCCCCTCCATTATTCTACATTTTCTTTATATTTTAACATAACTTTCCTATTCTCTTTTAACCCCTTAAATTGCAACAAAAAAATCGAGTATAAAATCTTTATGATTTTACACTCGATTTAGTCTACTATTTATGCATGTGAAAATATTTTTTCATACCATTCTGTTGCCTTCTCTACTTCATTCATCGTTAATTGATGTCCTCTATTTTCCCAATGCATTGTTACATTAGCATCTACATTTTCTAATAGCATCTTCAATTCCTCTGACTCAGAAGGTGAACAAATTGGATCATTTGTTCCAGCAGCGATAAATACGAATTTCTCTGCTAAATTAGGTAACTCTATTCCTCTTCTAGGCACCATTGGGTGATGAAGGACTGCACCTTTTAATGCATTTTCGTAATGGAATAATAAGCTCGCCGCAATATTTGCTCCATTTGAATACCCAACAGCTACGATATTATCTCTATCAAATTCATATGTTTTTGCTGCTTCATTTAAAAATTCATTTAATTCCTTCGTACGGAAAACAAGATCCTCTTCATCAAAAATACCTTCTGCTAATCGGCGGAAGAAACGAGGCATCCCATTTTCTAATACATTTCCACGAACACTTAATACAGAAGCTTCCCGATCAATTCTTTCTGCAAGCGGTAATAAATCTAATTCATTTCCTCCTGTACCATGAAGCAATAACAATACTGGTTTTGATGTATCTTTTCCTTTTTGAAAAACATGTTTCATCATATTCCTTTTCCCCTTTCAATCACTTTAATCTAGACTTCTCACTTCAAATGGTAAGAGTGTCTGTTCAATTTGTTTTCTATGTTGTTCGTATCGGTCCGGTAATTTTAACTCCTCACCCATCGTCTCTAAAGATTCGTCATGGGCAAAACCAGGAGGGTCTGTTGCAATTTCAAATAAGATTTCGCCGTGTTCTCTAAAATAAATTGCGTTAAAATAGTTTCGGTCTTGTACAGGGGTTACACCATATCCAAAGCGAGACACATGCTCTTTCCAGTCTAATTGATCAGCATCATCACTCGCTCTCCAAGCAATATGATGAACTGTACCAACACCCATTTGCCCACGTCCAATTGTTGATAATCTCAAATCGATAATATTTCCAATATCAGCAGAAGAACGGAACCGCATAAACTCTCCCTCTTCTCCTACTTTCTCAAGACCCATAACATGCTCTAACAATTCAGCAGTTTTTTGAGGTTGTGCAGATAAAAGAACAGCACCGCCAAATCCTTTAATTGCTACTTCTGGCGTAACTTCCCCAAAAGTCCAATTATTTAATTCGCCCTCTTCTCTTTCAACTAATTCTATATGCAAACCATGTGGATCATCAAATTCTATATACTGTTCTCCAAACCGAGTCATTTTTGTATACGGTACGTCGAATTTTTCTAATCTATTTTCCCAAAACTCCATTGTACCTTTTGGTACGACATAAGACGTAATGCCTACTTGACCGTCCCCAATAATACCTTGACGAGCACCTGCCCATGGGAAAAACGTAATAATTGTTCCAGGCTTTCCTCCTGTATTACCAAAATAAAGATGATACGTACCTGGATCATCAAAATTCACTGTTTGTTTTACTAAACGCAATCCTAATACACCTGCATAAAAATCTACATTTTCTTGTGGGTGACCTACGATTGCTGTAATGTGATGAATTCCTATCGTTTTCTTTTCCACTTTCTCCACCCCTTTTTTTATTTCATTACAAAAAACGTTTATTCGCTAAAATTCATTATTCATTTTGTCCATATGATAAAGTTCAATCCGCAATACTATCTTTTTCAAAATTGAGGTATCTCTCTAAAAAACTAACACATTTCATTTAGTTTAAAAATTATCTCGAATTCGAGATAATTCGCAAAAAAACTACAGTTCTTATGATTATATTTTAAATATTGATTTTATGATTTTGACTATCCTTCAAAAAATATCTTGAATTCGAGATTTATTATAGTCTAATTAGTTTTTATTGTCAATCCGGATATCGTTTCATTTTTTCATCAAAAACAATATTCTGATAACTCATCTCCATCAAATAATCTGTTGGAAAAAGACCAACCGAAAAGCGGGAACATTCATGTAATAAATTTCTACTTTTCCCATAACCAAAAAAGCCATACAAATGTATGACTTTTTTGATTATTTTTTGTTCAGCTACATATTTACTTCCCAATTACGGAAGGAAACAATTCCGAAAGTGGAACTACTCTCCCCATCTCATCTTTAAACACAATATGCTCTCTCGTTAAATGACGCGGGCTCTTTACCCCCGCTGCTGCCGCTAATGAAAACAAACTATATCTCATACTAATAACATAGTTCATTACTCGCCATTTTTTCTCATACGGATCTAATGCTTTTTGGTAGTGTGGATTCGTGGTTGCAACCCCAGATGGGCATTGCCCTGAATTACATTGAAGTGCCATAATACAACCGCTTGCCATCATAAATCCGCGTGCTGAATTTACGGCATCTGCACCGATAGCTAAAGCAATCGCCACTTTATCTGGCGTGATTAATTTCCCGGAGGCAAACACCTTTAATTTATCCCTGACACCGTAATGATTTGCTGTATCAATAAATGTAAGTAATGCCGGTATAAGCGGAAGCCCCATACTATCTGCCATCGATTTATATGTTGCCCCTGATCCACCTTCTGAACCGTCGATTGTAATAAAATCTGGATAGATGTTTAATTCTTTCATTGCTTTTAATAAATCTTCCAAAGGCTTCTGTTGACCAATTACAATTTTCATGCCCACTGGTTTACCACCGTTTTCTTGTAAATCTTGAATAAAATATAAAGCCTCTGCGGCACTACTAATAAATGAAAAACGATTTGGCGAATTAATCGTTTCTCCTTCTCGTACTTTCCGAACGGAAGCGATTTTCTCATTTACCTTCTGTCCTTCTAAATGACCACCACGTATTTTTGCTCCTTGCCCAAATTTCAATTCAAACGCTTTAATATTACTTTCTTTCGCCTTCTCCATAAATTCCTTCATCGAAAAATTCCCGTCCTCGTCACGGTATCCAAATAATCCCGGACCAATTTGGGCAACGATATTTGCACCCGTATGTAAATGTTCTGGAATGACGCCCCCTTCCCCAGTATTAATCCACGAACCACCTGCCATTTTTGCACCAAACCCAGCTGATAAAATATAATTTTCTCCAATCGCACCGTAAGATGTCGCTGACGCTCCAAACATCCCATACAGTTTCCATGGATATTTACGATTTTCGCCGACTATAATTGCATCTTCTTCTTCATACAACCAAAGGTTTGTTGTATCCGCTGTCAATTTTTCTCTTCTTGAAAATAACCCTTCTTTATGAATCATATATTTTTTCCCCTCACGTTCTTGCGTGAGATTCACACTTAATTCATCTGTTAATGTGGGGAATAATGTATTAGCAATATAATAGCCAGATTCCTCAAAATCTCGTTTTGATCCAAAACCAAGTATTTCAGAACGGTATTTTGCTAGAAACATAACACTTTGAAAATCGTAGCGCGAAAAAGGCTTTCCGTCAGTATCATGATCAAACCAATATTGCCGAAATTCCGGGCCTATTTTTTCGAGTAAATAGCGCATTCTACCTAAGTATGGATGCAGTTTTAATATAGAATGATGCGTCCGTTTTTTAATAAAAAATGTAATGATAAAAAAGACAATTAAAAGTAGCATCAAAAAGAGCAATATACTAATAATAATGAGTAGCGCTTCACTCATTCCGCTTCCCCCTATATATGAAATTCCATAATAAAAAGAGAACACTCCATGTGTTCTCTTTTTATCCTTATTCACACTAACGTAGCAAGATGCTCTTTCGCGTCATATTCAACCAAACTTTCAGCATTTTTAATTCGCTGAACAAAATCTGGATTAGCGATTAATGGTCTTCCGAACGCCGCTACATCAATTGTTCCTTCTTGCAGTGCTTCTTCTGCCTCTTTCGGATTCAAATTACCTACTCCTACGATAGTACTATCCCAATACTTTCTTACTAATTGATGAAAATTCTTGCCGTCAGCAATAACTTGCGTATAATTCATCGTTGAAGGGTGAATCATCGTTAATCCAACTTCTTTAAACATATTTACAAACGTTTCAATTGCAAGTTCAGGATGTTCCCACATATAAGTAGGATTATCACCTTTAAAGGCAGAGAAGCGAAGAAGCGTTTTATCAGCTCCAACTGCTTCAATTACAGCCTGAACAACTTCTTTCATAAACGTTAACCTTTGTTTTAAGTCACCGCCGTATTTATCAGTACGCTTATTCGCAAATTCATAAGTAAATTGGTCAATTAAATATCCGTGTGCACCGTGAATTTCTACACCATCAAATCCAGCTTCTATCGCATTCTTTGCTGCTTGTGCATATTGACCGATAACTTCTTTTATTTCTTCTATTGTCATTGCTTCTGGTGTATCAAATGGTTTACGAAAACGCGGAACATTCCCCTCCGCAGCAATAGCAGAAGGTGCTTGCGGCATTTGACCACCAATTATTTCGTGATGACTCATACGTCCAACATGCCATATTTGAGCAATAATCGTTCCGCCTTCTTTATGTACTGCCTCTGTAACAGGTTTCCAAGAATCAATTTGCGCTTGTGTATAAATACCTGGTACTCCCGGATTCCCTTTTGCTCTCGGGCTAATGACAATTCCTTCTGTAATAATTAATCCAATCCCATCAGCAGCACGTTTTTGATAATACTCTACTACATCAGTACCAACTACCCCAGTCTCATTATTTGCAAAACATCTCGTCATCGGTGCCATCGCTATGCGATTACGAAGAGACCAAGATCCAATTTGAATCGGATGAAATAACTTCGTTTCTTCAATATTTTCAAAAGACCCCCAAGCGTTTATATTTGTTCCTTCATAAATACTTGCCGCTTTATTATTTGAACTTGTCATTTTTCTTCCCCCTAAAAAAATCTAACTATAATCGCATCATACTTACTTTTAGATAGTAACGTCAATTTATACGTCTTTACCATTAAAGATTCGAATATTAAACAAATAGAATGATAAAAACAAAAATTAAAAAGGTTTCCTAAGTAGGAAACCTTTTTTAGTTGACCATATAAGGCTAACAATTCGTTTATCTCTTTTAAATAAAGAAAATAAACAATTATTATCTCCTCACATATGGAAAATCTCTTAACAATAGAAGTGGGAGTGGTTCAGTATTCTTCTAAAAATAATAACTTATATACCTAAAACAATGAAAGCCCTACCTCTCTTTCATCCTTACGGCTCCTCGTCCGTGCCAGTGTGAATCAGGATTGCAAAAATCAAGTAACTATTTTATCGAGTTATTTAATTAAACTTCGAACATTCGTAAAAGAAATTAAAAAATAAAAATGGATTAAATTGTAGTAATAACAAAAGAGGTTAATGCTCTAAAAGTGGTTTGAAAGAGTTGAATGTCTTTGAAATGATTGATTTTCTATAATTATATTCCCAAAAAATTCAAGATCTTTTTTGGGATGTAATACATTATCTACAATGAATCTTAACAAAAGCTTTTTATTTGATTTTCTGTGATACCTTCAATTAATCCCAGCTCACTAATCAAAAATTCATGTGCGTTATCTAACATTTTCTTTTCGCTTGCATTAAGTGCTTTTTCTTTCTGCATACGTAATAAATCACGTACAACTTCAGCACCTTCTTGTATTTTACCCGTTTTTATTTTATCAGTGTTCAATTTATACCTTTGTTTCCACGTAAGTAATCTATCTGATTCCCCATGCTGAAAAATATCTATTATGTTTGTTAGTGCCTTTATATCTGTAACTGGTCGTATATTTGAACTCAATATTTTCCCCATAGGAATCATTACTTCCATATTACTAGCCGACATTTTTATAACATAATACTGTCTTTTTTCTCCTGAGATTTCCTTTTCTTCTATGGCTTTAATTATACCTGCTCCGTGCATTGGATAAACGATGTTATCGCCAATTTGAAACAAATAATCCACCTCCATATATGGTAACCTTCTCAATCTTAACATACATTTATTTTTTTAGCAAAATTTTTATAATATCACAAAATTATTTTCTATGTCAATTTATTTACACATAAAAATTCAAGCTGTACAGAAACACTAAAAAACCCGCGATTTTGTTACATTTCTGCACCCATTTCCTCTAATTTTATATACCTTGTAAAACAAAAAAATACATCACTACATATAAGTAGCGATGTATTTTTATATAATGACAAAAACGGTTGCTTCAAAACTTCACACACGATCCTTCGCTTATATACTAATCTGTTTACTAATCGTTTCTCGCGCTAAAAGAAAACTCATAATCACTTGCGCAGCTACTCTACTCGTCATATCCCTAAAATCAAGAGTTGGATCAATTTCTACTATATCCATCCCTTGAACGAGTGGCTCTTTACCAAGGAATTCAATTGCATCAAGTAAAGTTGTACTATCCATCCCACCAGGGCCAATTGCTGGACAGCCCGGCGCAAACGCTTGGTCTAGTACGTCCATATCAAGAGAAATATAAATAGAAGTCACATCTTGTTTTCTTAATACTTCAATACTTTCTGAAATAAGATCTTTTATTTTTCGCTCTCTTACATCTTTCATTGTATACACTGTCACGCCATGCTCTTTTGCATATTCATGGTACGCTCGTGCATTTGAAAAATTACGAATCCCAATTTGAACGAGTTGTTTTCCTGTAATCACATCATTTTCTAGCAAACTACGGAACGGTGTACCATTTGATGGACCACCATCATCTAAATTACGTAAATCATGATGGGCATCAAATTGAATAATACCGACCTTCCCTTTACTATTTGCAAAACCAGTTATACTCGGAAAACTAATCGAGTGGTCACCACCAAGAACGATTGGTATCATTTTCGGATTTACTTTCGTCAAGTGACCAACTGTTTTCGCAATTCGGTTATGACTCTCTTTTATATCTGTCACATGCATCGTAATATCACCACAATCATGAAGAACACTTTCTTTCATATCGTGTTCTTCTGTAATTGCGTACGTGCTATATGCATCCAACATTGAACGAATTGTTTTTGGTGCAAAACATGCTCCTGAATGACTAATAGATGGTTTAGAAAGGGGTGCTCCAATTAAGGCAGCACCGAATATTTCTACGCCTTCCTCCCAATCTTTAATCATTTCGCTCCATTTCGTCACTTCCCGATCGATAAACTTTGCATTTTTCTTTAAATAGTGGCCGTGCTCCACGATTGTTCACCTCTTGTATATGCGATATTCCCATTCTTCCATACTGTATTTACATGACTTACGCCGTAATGGTACGGTACGTAAGCGTAATTATAAGCATCCCATAAAACTAAATCCGCCTTACGACCAACTCTAATTTTCCCAGCTACATCGCCTCGATTAATGGCATAAGATGAGTTCACTGTTACCGCATTCCAAACTTCTTCTGGTGTCATTTTCAGTTTCAGCATCGCAATGCTCATAATAAGCTGAATGTTTTCAGTTGGACAGCTACCTGGGTTAAAGTCTGTAGCTAAAGCAACTGCAACACCTTCATCAATCATTTTGCGGCCGCGTGCGAAACTTTCTTTATTTAAATAGAAAGTTGTTCCTGGTAATAAAGTCGCTACTGTATTAGAGTTTGCAAGCATTTCAATTCCTTTATCAGAAGCGCCAACTAAATGGTCCGCTGATGCTGCACCAATTTCAGCCGCTGCTTCCGCACCACCAAGAGGGTCGATTTCATCTGCATGAATTTTCACATCAAAGCCAAGCTCTTTCGCTTTTAATAAAAATTCTTTTGATTCTTCTACAGAGAACACACCTGTTTCACAGAAAATATCAACGAACTCAGCTAATTGCTTCTCTTTCATTTCTGGTAATAGATCTAGCATCCATTGTAAAAATTCTTTCGATCTTCCTTTATATTCTTTCGGAACTGCATGAGCACCTAAAAATGTTGAAACTAAATCAATTGGATGCTCTTTTTGTAATTGTGCAGTTGCCTCTAATTGTTTCCATTCTGTCTCATCATCCAATCCGTAACCACTCTTCGCTTCTACAGTTGTAACTCCGAAAGATAGCATACGGTCTAAATGGAATTTAGCTTTTTGAACAAGTTCTTCTTTCGACGCTTGTTTCGTTGCATTTACAGTTGAAAGAATACCTCCGCCTTGTTCTAAAATTTCCAAGTACGGAACTCCTTGTAGTTTTAGCGCGACTTCATTTTCACGAGATCCACCAAATACAAGATGAGTATGCGGATCAACAAGACCAGGAGACACCATTTTCCCGCCGCAATCAATAACCTCTTTCGCTTGTAATCCTTTAGCTTCTTCCGCTGTTCCAACGAAAGTAATTACACCATTTTCAAATCCAACCGCACCGTTTTCAATAACAGGAAGCGTATTCATCGCTTCCTGTCTTAACAAGCCATCTTCTTGATCCATTGTTAGTAATTGACCGATATTTATTAGTAAAGTGTCCAGCATGTTTCTTCCTCCTTATTTCATCATTGGGATGTTAACGCCTTTTTCTTTCGCAGTTTGAACCGCTAAGTCATAGCCAGCATCAACGTGACGAACAACACCCATACCAGGGTCAGAAGTTAATACGCGTTCAATACGTTTTGCCGCTGCTTCTGTTCCATCTGCAACGATAACCATTCCAGCGTGAAGTGAATAACCCATACCAACGCCACCACCGTGATGAACAGACACCCAGCTTGCACCATTTACACTGTTAATTAATGCATTTAAAATTGGCCAGTCTGCTACTGCATCACTACCGTCTTTCATAGATTCTGTTTCACGGTTTGGAGATGCTACTGATCCACAATCTAAATGGTCACGGCCGATAACGATCGGTGCTGATAATTCACCATTAGCCACCATTTCATTAATAATGCGGCCAAATTTCGCACGCTCGCCATAACCAAGCCAACAAATACGTGATGGAAGACCTTGGAACTCAACTTGCTGACGTGCCATACGAATCCAATTACATAAATGCTCATTATCCGCGAACTCGCGTAAAATAACTTCGTCTGTTTTATAAATATCTTCTGGATCACCGGAAAGTGCTACCCAGCGGAATGGTCCTTTTCCTTCACAGAATAATGGACGGATAAATGCTGGAACGAATCCCGGGAAATCGAAAGCATTTTTTAATCCTTCATCGAAAGCAACTTGGCGAATGTTATTTCCGTAATCAAATGTAATCGCGCCTTTTTCTTGCATTGCAAGCATTGCTTCTACATGTTTTTTCATACTTTCTTTTGATAATTGTACGTAACGTTCTGGATCTTCTTCACGAAGCTTCGCTGCTTCTTCTACTGTGTAACCTACTGGAATATAACCGTTTAATGGATCATGAGCAGATGTTTGATCCGTAACTAAATCTGGCGTAATATTACGCTTCACTAGCTCTGGTAAAATCTCTGCCGCATTTCCTAGCAATCCAATTGAAATCGGTTCTTTCTTCTCTTTATACTCGTTCGCAATAGTTAACGCTTCTTCTAAAGACTCTGTATACAGATCACAATATCTCTTTTCAATACGACGATCGATACTACGCTTATCTACATCAATAGCAATTACAACACCGCCGTTCATCGTTACAGCAAGCGGTTGTGCACCACCCATACCACCTAAACCAGCAGTAAGTGTTACTGTACCTTTTAATGAACCATCGAAATGTTGACGTGCCGCTTCACCAAATGTTTCATATGTTCCTTGTAAAATCCCTTGTGTCCCAATGTAAATCCAGCTACCTGCTGTCATTTGTCCGTACATCATAAGACCTTTTTTCTCTAATTCACGGAAGTGATCCCAGTTCGCCCACTTCGGTACTAAGTTTGAGTTCGCTAAAAGAACGCGAGGCGCATCTTCATGTGATTTAAAAATTGCAACTGGTTTTCCTGATTGAACAAGTAACGTTTCATCGTTTTCTAACGTTTTTAATGAATCAACAATTGCATGGTAGCTTTCCCAGTTACGAGCTGCACGGCCAATTCCGCCATATACAACTAATTCTTCTGGTTTTTCAGCTACTTCAGGATCTAAATTGTTCATTAACATTCGAAGTGCAGCTTCTTGAACCCATCCTTTCGTTTGTAACTCAGTACCTCTTGCCGCACGAATTGTTTGTTGTACTTTTTCCATTTCAATCTCTCCCTTTTCTCGTTTTATAGTGCTGCATTTACATCCAATCTTTCCTTTATTGAATAATTCGTTTTTAACCAATGCGCGATATTTTCAATATCCGTTGAGAATATACGGTCATTTGTAATAGATGGCACTTGCTGACGACCTTGATGATAGAACGTTTTTGTAACTGTACTCATGTTTTCAATTCCGCGATATTCTGCTGCTTGCATCGCACAGATCATCTCAATTGCAAGAACGCGTCTTGCATTTTGAATAATTTGATGCGCATGACGTGAAGCTATTGTTCCCATACTTACGTGATCTTCTTGGTTAGCTGAAGACGGAATTGAATCTACACTCGCTGGATGAGCTAACGTTTTATTTTCTGAAACGAGTGAAGCCGCTGCATATTGCATAATCATGGCACCTGATTGAAGTCCTGGTTCTGGACTTAAAAATGGTGGTAAGTCATTTAATTGCGGATTTACTAGGCGTTCAATACGGCGCTCTGAAATATTTGCAAGCTCCGCCATCCCTACTTTTAAGAAGTCCATTGCAAATGCAATTGGTTGTCCGTGGAAATTACCACCAGAGATTACTTTTTCACCGCCATCAAAAATAAGTGGATTATCTGTTGCTGCATTCATTTCAATTTCTAATTTTTCTTTCACATAATTTAAAACTTGCCAAGAAGCACCGTGAACTTGCGGGATACAACGAAGTGAATATGCATCTTGTACACGAAGTTCTCCTTGTTTTGTCACAAGTTTACTATCATGAAGAATATCACGAATTCTGCTTGCCACTTCGACTTGCTCTTTATAACCACGCGCTTTATGAACATTTTCATCGAATGCATCAATAATGCCGCGTAATCCTTCCATTGTCATCGATGCAATTAATTCTGATTGATAAGCACTTGCTTCAGCTTCTATATAAGAAAGAACCCCTTGCGCTGTCATTGCCTGCGTACCATTGATTAACGCAAGACCTTCTTTTGCTTCAAGTTCAATAGGTTCAAGTCCTTCTTCTGTAAGAGCAACCATCGCATGAACTCGTTTTCCTTTGTAGAACACTTCACCTTCACCTAATAAAACGAGAGCAAGATGAGATAAAGGTGCTAAATCACCGCTCGCTCCTAGTGATCCTTGTTGCGGAACGACTGGATGAATTTTACGATTTACAAACTCAAGAAGCATGTTTACAACAAGTGGTCTAACACCCGATACTCCTTTTAACATCGTATTAGCTCGTAAAATCAACATACCGCGTGATACTTCTTCAGGGAATGGATCGCCTATTCCGCACGCATGTGACTGAATTAAGTTGTGTTGAAGTGCTTTTACATCATCTTTTTGAATAAGTACATCACTAAACTTTCCAAATCCAGTTGTAATACCGTAAACGACTTTTCCGTCCTCTACAATTTTCTCGACAACTTCGCGGCACTCTGCCACTTTTTGCATACTAGTTGGGCAAGCTGTTACACCTTCACCTTCAAGTAACAACCTCTTCATTTCTTCAACTGTCAATGTGTGTCCTGTTAACGTAATCATTCTTTTTCCTCCTTATAAAGGCAAAAGGGGACCTTATCTTTTTAAGACAGACTTCTGTCCTAAAAAATAAGGCCCCCTTCTAACTAATAGACTATGGGCAAATCATATGTGATTAATTCCTAAACCAATCGCCTCATGCTCAGATCCTTTTACAGGTGCACCAATCGTTCCATAAAGTGCAACAGCAACCCATTCGCCTTCTTTTTTTCCGTCGTATGGTGTACCGCGCACAATCGCAAAGCGAAGTCCTACTGTACGAAGAACGTCTGCTAACTGAATTTGACCTCTCGTCACTCCGTACAAAGCTTCCATAATTGCATGATAAAGTGCATGTGTTTCTCTGTAAACATCTGTTTCAATAACTCGGTTACTCTTAGCCGCTGTTTCCATTGCTGCTACTACTTTTTGCGAATTCATAGAACCAACTTTCCCAGTACAATATTTCCAACCTTTCGGAATAGATAATACGGGACTTTCATTCTCATCCGCAAGTGCCAACAGCATGGCCATACGACCAATTCGATGTGTTCCTTGAAGAAGCATGTGACTCTCTCATTTCTTTTGAATTATTTGAATATTACTTAATTTAAGAATATATGAAAACGGTTAAATCGTCAATAGTTTAAAATATTATTCAAGCAATTTTTTATCCCTCTCATACTTGTACTTGTGTACACAATTTATTTACAGATTTTTTTCAGACGTGCTATAGTCTCACTAACAGATGCAAAGGGGCGAAATTTCAGTGGCGAAGCGAAAAGATATTCATTTTCGAATTGAAGAAAAATTACTTACAAGGTTTGAAGACGCACTCCATTACGAAGGTTTAAATAAAACAGATGTATTAACACATGCGATTCAGCAATTTTGCATAAAGGTGGAATGTGAAAAAATGAATGATGTAAAACGCCAATACAACGTAAGTAACCATTTACAAACACGTATCGATACGCATAAACATTACGAAGAAAAACAAGTGAATGTAGATGAAGTCGTCATTGAACATTTACAACTCCAAGGTGAAGAAAAAATATTAGAGGTCGGGTGTGCTAACGGAAAATTTCTTTCCCTTTTGCAAACTAATGGTCATAAAGGACATCTAACTGGTTTTGATCAATCCGAAACTATGCTTTCTGAAGCTGCTATAACGAATAATATGATTGAATGGAAACTCGGTGACGCTAGTAAACTTCCTTTCGAAGCTAATTGCTATGACCTGATAATCGCAAGGCATATGTTATACCACATGAAAGATGTCGAAAAAACTATTCAAGGATTCCATAAAGTAATTCGTCCCGGTGGCTCACTTTTAGCTACAACAAATTCTAAAGTTTCAATGCCTCGTATAGTTGAAATGTGTAACAGTATGCTAGACGCATTTGACTTACCAAAAACATCACCAGCAGTAGCTCCATTTTGTTTAGAAAATGGTAAAGAGATACTACAATCTATTTTTTCAACTGTTGAAGAAACAATTATTCATAATGCACTCGTTTTTCATCATGCCACTCCAATCGTTAACTATATTTCTAGCATGTTCCCGTCGCTGAATATACCTGATAATATGTCCCTTCACACCGAAATGAAGGAATGGCTAAAAGAAGAAATAGAAAATGATTTATCACTTCACAACGGTATATGGCGCGACCCGAAAACGTTAGTGATTTATCGATGTAAAAAAGAAAAGAGCTAGCATTCGCTAGCTTTTACACGTTTTCCGGTAAAAGATTCTCCATCATTATATTGCCCTTTCCACTATAAAAATTTGTATTATGTTCATTCACTACTCCAAAATAGGAGGCAATCGCTAGTCCAAATGGCACAAATGCATGTCCTTGTGCTGTAATAATATTTGCGTGCTGTACAACTTCTGTATAAACAAAATTTTCTACTGGAAAACAATCTAATTTTTGATAATCTATGGTCACTGTATAAGAGATTTCTTTAAATAAACCTGCTTTTGCTAACGCATACGGTCCAGCACAAATCGCTGCCACTAATTTTCCTTGCTCAGAAAATTGACGAATAACTGAAAAAAGCAGTTTCGCCTCTTTCATATGTATTTCATCTCCGCCCGGAATGATAATCCCCTCATATTCTTCTACACGCACTTCACTTAATTCTATATGCGGCTGTACTTGTAAGCCTGTTTCACTTATAATCATTTCTTTTGTTAAACCCGCTGTAATGATTTCATATTTCTTTTTCAGCAATGCTGTTGCTACCGTTATTTCAAACTCTGCAAATGTCGGGTATACGAATAATAATATTTTTTTCATAGCCTTTTCTCCCTTAGCCACCCTATAAAATATGCCTCTAATTCGTCCACTGATAATATATTAGTGTCCACATAAGTTACGGGAAATTGTTTATACCATTCTTTTTCAACTTCTACTAATTTAAATTGTTCCTCAAATGTACTTCGATTTCTTGTCCTATCATTATTTCTCCTATCATACAAACTCTCTTTCGAAACATCTAAATAAAAAATTGCATCCGAACGGCATTCTCTTAATTTATACAATTCATCTTTTAATTCTGTTTCTATACCCCACTCTTTCCCTATCACTTTCGAATAAAAGAGTGTATAAAATTCAATATCTTCTGGCCCACGATCAAAAATCACGACTGAACTTTTCACATTTTGAAACTCTTTTATTTTTGCTTCAATAAACATTTTTTGATTTGTAATAAACCCCTCTTTTGTACACATATCCAAATTTAATTTTTTTCGCTTTTCTACAATTGGATAAGGATTTTCATATATAACTGAAAGCCCACATCGCTCTAAGCTTTTGGCCAATGTTGTTTTTCCACTTGCCATCGGTCCTTGAAGTGAAATTACGTATACCATCCCTCTCACTCCCTTTTCTTATAATACATTGATAATATACAGAATTTTGAAAACTAACAACATAATATATAGCATCTTGTTTCTTATTCTTATGTAACTTATAATAAAAAATAGAGATTATGACGGACGCATCAATAATGTAAGCTTGGAAATCCAAGCTTACATTATTTTTTGCTTTCCCTTTTCTTATAAAAAGAGTATACTAATTTAGAACGTACGTTCTTAATGATTACATACAGTAAGGAGATAGAACAATGGTATACGACACAAAAGCAATTTCTTGGAATGCATCTTTAAAACAACTTCAACGCCGCTATACAAACAAACAAGTTGACCGAAAAGAATTTGAAGATATTGAACTAATGGAATTCTTCCGCGATAACGACTACATTCCTTTACCTACACATATAAGCGGCCTATCAACAACACGTTTTACTTCTTACTCTATTTTCACAACTGAAGATAAAGATCGTAAAGTTGGCACACTCATCATTGAATATGTAGAAAATGACAATGATATTTTATGTGTTGAACAACTATACTTCGTTTAAATCACAGCGCTTGGTCAAAATGATCAAGCGTTCTTGCTTTCTATGAATCTCATTGCTTATAATATAAATAAAATACAAAATATTGCTTTCGTTAAAGGAGGGCATACAATTGCTTGAAGGATGGTTTAGTTGGTTTATAGTCGTTTGGACTGTTGTATTATTAGGACTTATGTCTATCGGTGGATATTTTATGTTCAGAAAATTCCTAAAACGATTACCAAAAGAAGACGGCATGTCTATTTTAGATTGGGAAGAACACTATATAAATAAAACGAGACACTTATGGGATGACGAGCAAAAACAATTGTTAGAAGAGCTCGTAAGTCCCGTTCCGGAATTATTTCGCGATGTTGCTAAATCAAAAATTGCTGGGAAAATTGGGGAACTTGCACTACAAGACAATGCCTCTCAAATAACACAAGATTTAATTATTAAAGGATATATTATTGCCACACCAAAGCGTGATCATAAATTTTTAGTTAAAAAATTGCAAGAAAAAAAGATTGATTATTCGAATTATAAAACTTTGCTTGCAAAATAATCTTCATTTTTTTCCTATTTTCAACAAGTTAACATCAATGGTAAACGTTTTATACGTCGTGGTTGGGACAGAAGGTGCTAACAATACCAATAAAAAATACAGCGTCTTTGACGCTGTATTTTTTATTTTATCCATATACAATTTTCACGTTAATTTCATATCTTTCTCATTATAAAAACCATCTTCTTTTTCCATTTCCTTCTGTAATTTCGTAAAGGAACGGTACATCGCAATTCTCCATGAAACAATCATTGCAAACGCAAGTAAGAAGAACATACCACTAAGTTGTCCTAAATCAAGAGATTGACTTAAGTATGTTTTAAACACGATACGCACTACAAGTAATCCAATTAAAATAAATACAAATGCTTTTGAACGCTTCAAATAAATCTCTTGTCCGCGTATTTCAAATTTAGATGTTTTAATAAGAAAAATGGAGAAAAATAGACCAACGACAATCGCTTCTAACATTTCTGCTGGAGTTAATCGAAACTCTGGAAAAACATACATCAATGCTCCCGTGCTCATAAAAAACGGTGGGAGTATAATTTTTTTCAATGTTGCAGGTTTCTTAGCTGCTTTTAAACGAATAAACATCGCACCGACAGCCATACAAACAGCAACGATACTTGATAACAGAACTATGTTCATATTTTCTCATCCTTTTTTGTGGCTATATGAAAAATATAATTTCATTATATGCTTTTCCGTTAGTATTTCCAACATTTTCACAGAATAATACTAAAAACCGGTAAATCCACCAAATAAACTTGAGAAATATACGATGATTTTCGTCATCCAATTAAAGTATAGGAAGATTCCCATGACAATCATAATGTATCCTCCGACTTTCATGAACGCCATACTATTTCTTTTAATCCAAGACATTTTCGTAATAAAGAATGAAAGTACGAAAAAGGGAATCGCAAATCCAAGTATGTAAGCAATCATATAAATCATTGCCGATTCTGGATTTGTTGCCGCTAATCCAATTACAGACACTAATATAGGCCCAGTACAAGGTGTCCATCCAGCAGCAAATGCCAATCCAATTAAAACTGAACCAAAATAACCACTCGGACGGTTTTTAAAAGCAAATTTACGATCTTGCATTAAAAACTTCGGCTTAAATACACCGACAATAATAAGACCGAATACGATGATAAATATACCACCTAACTGTCTAATTAAATCTTTATAATCCGTAAAAACTCCTCCGATAAAACTTGTACCAAATCCAATTGCGATAAATATAATAGAAAACCCAAGTAAGAAAAACGCTGTATGTATCATACTTCTTTTGCGAAGCATTGCATTTTCTTCTTTCAATTCAGAAACCGACATACCTGTTATGTATGATAAAAATGCCGGATAAAGCGGTAAGCAACATGGGGATATAAATGATAAGAACCCAGCTCCAAATGCTAAAAAAATACTAATATCTTGCATTATTCCACTGCTACTAAAAATATAGACAAATGTACATTCTTAGAGTATTCCTGCTTCTGCGTGTCCTGTCTCGCCACTAATTCGCTACTACAGTTTGCTGTAACACTCCACAGGCGTAAATTCCGATGTAGCCCACCGTACATATATACAATCTATTTACGTTAGTATTGTATATTTTTTTGCTTGTAAAAGGTTGATTGACGCGTTCAAATCTCTATCTATTACATTTCCACAGTCACATTCGTATACTCGGTCGGACAGCTTTAAGTCTACTTTCTTTTGACCGCAACATGAGCATAACTTTGACGAGGGATAGAATGTATCTACTTGACGTAGTTCGATTCCATATTCCTCACATTTCGTCAATAACCATGTTTTAAATGTATAAAAGCACTGCTTGGCAACTGCTTTAGATAGATGTTTGTTCTTCATCATACCTTTCACATTCAAATCCTCCACTGTAATAAACGTTGGCTTGGTTTTCACCACATCATTTACAATAGACTTTACATACGCTAATCGAATATTTGCGAGCCGGGCATGTAGTTTTTGCACCCTAAGAATGTTTTTCTCTATATTCGCTCTTTTGTTAGTAACAGATTGTTCACCTCTCTTTTTTATATTTTCAAATTTACGTGATAAAGAACGTTGCTCACGTCTTAACCGTTTTTCTATCTTTTTTACTTGTATTGTTTTGTTGATGTTTTCATGAACGATACCATCGCTACGTATAGCGAAATCCTTCACCCCTAAATCAATACCTAAACCTGTTTGATTGAGTATTGGCTTCGTTTCTGCTTCTTTCCATTCGCAAAGCACAGATACAAAATATCTTCCTGCTCTTTTACCTATCGTTCCACTTTTTACAATCGCATTTTTGGGGATATACCCATATTCTTTTAACCTCATCCAACCAATCGTTGGAACTTTTACTCTATGTCTTTCTACTGTCCAATCTGTTTTGTTATTTTTCGGAAAATAGCACTTCACATCTTGCTTCTTCTTTTTCTTATATCGTGGAAACTTAGATAAACCCTTAAAAAACCGCTTAAAAGCTTTATCTCCATTCATAATGGCTTGTTTTACAGCTTTACTCGACACTTCTTTTATCCACTGGTCACATTCTTTTGTATAGACATTGTTCAACCATTTTGAAAAGTCATACCCACCTAGAAACTTTCCTTCGGCTTCATACAACTCTTTGTTTTTAGAGATATACATGTTGTAAACATATCTACACACACCAATAGTCTGATTTATTCGGGTTATTTGTTCTTTTGTTGGATGAATTTCTATTAGATATGCTTTTTTCATAGCTCTTCATCCTCCGACATTTTCTTTTGTATTTCCTCAATCCATATACCCTACAACTACATACATGAATGATAGATATCAAATACTGAGCAAGTTCTTCTTGTGGAGACAACTTTTCATTAGTAACAATGATAACTTTGACTCCCATCTTATGAAGAAATCCCTCAAACCAGTCATAACCAAAACGAACAAACCTATCTTTGTGTGTGATGACGATGGTTGAAACATTTCTCTCCATGCAGTCATCAAGCTTATGTTTTACTACGTATGTCCACGTTTACCTATGTTTTCACTTACCGTTGTTTCCTCCTCTCCCTAAATATTGTAGCAAAAACATATAAAAATACTATGAACAATTCGTGAAATCACTTTAGCAACGTGACAATAAGAAAAACTACCCTTTCAAACAGTTTCTAAAATAACGTTTTCATTTCCTTCTATTATATAGAAAAATCTCAATTAGACTACAAAACCTCTCTAATGTTATTAACATAACAAAGATAACATAGTTTCTCAAATGATTAGCATATTACTAGTACGTCTATTTACATATTGCTTAAAAAATATTTTTTTCAAATGCTGTCTTTATACAATACAAAGCTGATTTTACAATACTTCTATTATTACTAATTTCAAGATTATGCATAAATATCATACTTTTATTATTATTCTATAAAATTTTGCACTTTTCTTTCATTTGACCCTTCATTTTTAATTTTGTATACTCCCTCTAGTTATATATGTCCGTTACGGAACAATTTCATATAGATGGGAGGAATTTTTCATGCTTCGTTATTCTCTTTTAGTTTTATTAGGAGCGTGTAGTTATGGGGTTTTAGCTATTTTTGTTAAACTTGCATATGCAGAAGGATTTTCACTTGGAGAGGTAATTGGTAGCCAGTATTTGTTCGGTTGGATTATTTTACTTGCTATTACACTTCTATTTTCTAGACATCGTGTTCCACTAAAACAAATGTTAATTTTATTCGTCGCAGGAACGTCTGCAAGTTTTACCGGAATTTTTTACTACGCTTCTTTAAAAACTGTACCAGCTTCTATTGCAATTATACTTTTATTCCAGTTCGTTTGGGTTGGGATTATCATTGAAGCAATTACAACGAAAACATTACCTTCAAGAGAAAAAGTTATTTCAGTAATTTTCTTACTTGCAGGTACATTTTTATCAAGTGGGTTATTAGAAACATCAGCTGGTGATTTCGATACGACTGGAATCATTTTAGGCTTATTATCTGCTGTTACATTTGCAACATACATTTTCGTAAGTGGTAAAGTTGCCGTTGAAGTACCTTCTTTACAACGCGGTGTCCTTTTAATGGCTGGCGCTTTAACTTTAGTCATGATCGTATTCCCGCCAACATTTATTTTTAACGGAGTGATTTCTCAAGGCCTTTGGAAATACGGCTTAGGATTAGGAATATTTAGTATCGTTATTCCGTCCATTGCCTTTACAATCGGTATTCCAAAAATCGGGTCTGGCTTAGCAACCATTCTTGGCGCAGCAGAACTGCCAGTTACAACAATTATGTCTGTATTCGTTTTAAAAGAAGCTGTACTATCTTCACAATGGGTCGGTGTATCACTTATTTTAATCGGTATTGCAATCCCGCAAATTGAATATGCAATGCGTGGACGTTATAAAAAACAGCATACTCATAAAAAAGTTGCAGCATAAAGTGAAACTTTAATCAGTGGGGGTTTTGTTCATCCCCACTGATTATTAGCCTTCACCAATCGGGCATTTATGGGCAGTTGATCTCCCACTTAACTTCTTTGCTTCAGCCGAATTTTGAGGTGGGAGTTTTACTGCCCGTTAATGCGGGATAAACGAGAGAGGATTTTCATTTGAAAATCCTCTCTTTTATTATTGTGTTATATAATGAATACAAATACTTCACTTAAGAAAGAGGGGGATAATAAGTGGCATCCATTCCAAATCAATTAACAGAAAAACTTATTTCCATTCGTCGGCATTTACACGAATATCCAGAACTATCGTACGAAGAATTTGAAACGACAAAAGCAATAAAAAATTGGTTAGAAGAAGCTAATATTACTATTATTGATTCCAATTTAGAAACAGGAGTTATCGCTGAAATTTCTGGTAATAAAAACGGACCGGTTGTAGCGCTTCGTGCTGATATCGATGCCCTTCCTATCCAGGAAGAAACAGACCTTCCATACACTTCAAAAATACAAGGTAAAATGCATGCTTGTGGGCATGATTTTCATACAGCTGCTATATTGGGTGCGGCTTACTTATTAAAAGAAAAAGAAGCTTCTCTTAACGGAACTGTTCGCTTTATATTCCAAGCTGCTGAAGAAAGTGGAAACGGAGCATATAAAGTTGTTGAAGCTGGACATTTAAAGAATGTGCAAGCCGTGTTTGGTATGCATAATAAGCCCGATTTACCAGTAGGTACAATCGGTATTAAAGACGGTCCACTAATGGCTGGAGTAGATCGATTTGAAATTGAAATTCATGGTGTTGGGACACATGCAGCTGTGCCTGATGCCGGCGTCGATCCTATCGTTGCATCATCTCAAATCGTTATGGCACTTCAAACAATTGTAAGCCGAAATATTAGTTCTTCTCATAACGCTGTCGTAAGTGTAACAAACATTCATTCAGGGAATACATGGAACGTTATTCCTGAAAAAGCTACATTAGAAGGAACTGTTCGTACATTCCAAGCTGAAACACGTGAAAAGATTCCGGCATTAATGGAACGTATCATTAAAGGCGTTTCTGATGCATTAGGTGTAAAAACAGAATTCCGATTTTATCCAGGTCCTCCTGCTGTTCAAAACGATAAAGTACTCACTGATTTTTCTATTCATATTGCAGAGAAAATGAATCTAAACGTTATCTCTCCTACACCATCAATGGCAGGAGAAGACTTTTCTTTTTACCAACAAGAAATACCAGGTTCATTCGTCTTTATGGGAACAAGTGGTACACATGAATGGCATCATCCAGCTTTTACAGTAGATGAAAAAGCATTGCCTATTAGCGCAGAGTATTTCGCCCTATTAGCCGAAGAAGCTATTCATCAATTATTACAAACAAAAAGCCGTTAAGTTACCCTTAACGGCTTTTGCTTATGCTGTTAAATCTCGTTTTATAAATACAGTATAGGAAACCCCTAAAAATACAGCTAAGTATAGAAGAAGCATACAAGAAGCAAATGGGAATGTTACTCCATCAATAAAGCTTCCACCCTTTAAAAGCCCATATAAATCTGTATTCGCTGGTAATAAATATTTCGCCCATTCATATCTTGCTGCCGGAATTAGCGCTATTCCCCCTGATAATGCAAGAAATAAAGAAATCCCGATTGCACCTCCGCTCGATCTCGTTAAAACGGAAATCATAAAGGCAAATGCAGCATACACAAGAGTTGGTAACCAAGATAAAATATAATATTTACTTGCTTCTACGAAAATATTTTGTTTTATTATATTTCCATTTTGAACGACAAATTCAGCCCAAGTTTGGTTGTTGGAATTTATAAATAATCAACCCGCATAATACGGAAAAAATCATATTAAATATAAATAATAATGCCGCAAATATAACGATTGCCAAAAACTTGGATGTTAAAATTTTAAATCGGCTCATCTGGACGAATTGTTAAAAATTTATATGTTCCCCAGCTATATTCATTCGCAAAAATCGTACTCGCATATACGAGAATAAATGGAAGTAAAATTGGAAATACGATAAAGCCTGTATCTCTCATAAATGAAAGCGGAGAACTACTTGCTGGCGCTGTATTCGTATCTAAATGCTTCATTTTAAGCTGGTATTCCTTTACAAGCTCGTCTCCTGACTTTTCTGTTAAAATATCCTCTTTTTTCATGCCGAGCTTTTTCTCAATTTCTACAGTGCGTTCTGTATAATCCGCTTTCCACCCTTTTGTTTCTGGCTCTAAATATTTTACCGTAACCCATCCTAATCCAATAATTAATACCGCAATAACTGCAAAAGGAATAATCGTTCGCTTTCGCTTAAATATTTTATACAGCTCGTTATAAACTAAATTAAACAATATCTTTTCCTCCTGTTAATTCTAAAAACTGCTCTTCTAGCGTTTTTCTTTCTTCATATACACGATAAACTTGAATGTTTTTCTCCATCAATGTACGAAGAATATTTGGAACTTCTTCATCTTTCACGTTTATAATTAATTCGTTTTCTTTTACTAAAACATCGTATTCTAAAACCTCTGCCGCTTTATTCGCATCATCTACACGTATATGTATTTCTTCTGTTTCTTCCTTTTTATCACTGTGAATATTTTGTGTTGCGACATATTCTCCATGCTGAATAATAATAACCCTGTCACACATTAATTCAACTTCTGAGAGTAAGTGACTAGAAACAAGAACAGCTTTTCCTTGTTCATGCGCAATTTTCTTTATGTACATCCGCATTTCATGTATACCACTAGGATCTAATCCGTTCGTCGGTTCGTCTAGTATTAATACATCTGGATTATGTATAAGCGCCTGAGCAATTCCTAAACGCTGTCTCATACCGAGTGAATATGCTTTTACTTTACGGTCAATTACTTGTCCCATTCCTAACAATTGCACTACTTCATCGATACGCCCTTCAGTCACATTTCCATTCATTCGTCCGAAATATGTTAAATTTTCATAGCCGCTTAAGAAAGGATAAAATTCTGGTGTCTCAATTACAGCACCAATTTTCGCAGCAGTTTTTTCAAATTGCTGTTTTACAGATTGACCATCAATCCATACTTCTCCTTCTGTCATACGAATCATTCCGACCATCATTCGCATTAATGTCGTTTTTCCAGCACCATTTGGTCCTAATAAGCCAACTACTTCACCTTTTTTCACTTCAAAACTAATATTTTCTACTAACGTCTTTGAACCAATTCGCTTTTTTAATCGATCAACTTTTACGATCGCTTGCTCATTTATCATTCCATACAACCTTTCTTCTTAACTCTTTTTTTCAGTTCTTCCCACTGTATCATGATTAATAACATGTGTAAAATGAAGAAAAAGCCATGATTTCTCATGCCTTTCTCCTCGTTTCATATGACTTTTCACCCTTTAACCTTTGTGTAAACCTACAACATTGCCACATTGATATTATAATGACAGTTATCATAACAACTGCTGTTATCACTACCGCATACATCGTAATCGGTGCATTGGTTATCCCTTGGATTCCTACTGCTTTCATAAAAATAATAATAAATAATTTCAAAAATAACATACCATGAATTAATCCGAAAACAAAAGCTCCTCCGTAAGTTAATAATTGCTCCTGACATAATAAACATAACATTTCTTTTCTTGTCATCTTCACTACTTCATACGATTTAAACTCCTCTCTTCTTACCCGTAAAAGAGAGGTTGTCATTTTATATGTAACGAAAATACACACAAAAACTATAAATAGAAACATAGCATAAAACCACTTTACAAATATAGGTGTATATTCCGCTTTACTTATTACAGCTTCATTGAATCGGAATGATATCATAAAAAAACAAATCATTGTATTCATAGCAATCCACATAAATTGTTTTAACCTTCTGGTAGCAAATATTTGTATGTTTTTTCTCGCTAACCGAAATAAAGACATAATTTCCCCCTACCTTACTTCATAACATACGCATTCTATACTACTAGTGTATAAGAATATGACATTTTAAACATCGCACTTCAATCGGAATCTTTACTAAGCCTTTAGTCCTAGAAACCAAGCATATTTACCTCTTTAGCATTGAATAAAAAACAAAAAACGGAAATGCACTTTAGTTACATTTCCGTTTTTTGTTTAACGAGGTGAATCTTTATATAACTTAATTATCATGACTATCCTGTAACTTCATCAACTATTCAGCCTTCGCATCTTCCACTTCAATCCTTTTTTTCTCTCTTGCAATTTTCAAAAACTCTAACAACTCTGGATTGTTATTCATTTTTTTATAAGCCACTGACATTTCTGCGACAAAATTAGAATCACATAACTCTTTATATACAACTTCTGTTCTATACAATTTATTTGCGGATACAGGTATTACCGTAATTCCAATACCTGCCGCTACAAGCCCCATAACAGTTTGATACTCCGTTGCTTCTTGTACAATGTGCGGACTAAAACCTACATCACGGCAAAGCGATAAAATTGTATCATATAACGCTGGCCATACTGGTCTCGTAATAAATACGAACGGTTCATCCCTTAAATCTTCGATATGTATTTCGTCCTTTTCAGCAAGAGGATGTGCCTTCGGTAAACATAACGTACATGAAAGTTTTTGAATTGGTTCTAACTCAAGTAATTGCGTTGGAATTGGCGGACGTAAAAATCCAATATCAATTCGATTATCATGAAGTGCATGCACCTGATCCGGTGTGGACAATTCATGTAATGCTACAGACACTCTCGGAAATTTCTTTCTGTACTCTCTGACGATTGACGGTAAAATATCATATATCGCCGCACCTACAAAACCAATTGAAAGTGATCCAACTTCTCCCCTTTGAGCACTTTGTGCAACTTCTACTGCTTTTTCAATTTGTTCAAACGCTTTTTTTACTTCTTTTAAAAACATTTCTCCTGCTTCTGTTAATTCAACCTTTCTCTTCGTTCTTGAAAATAACATAACTCCCATTTCTTTTTCTAATTGCTGAATTTGTTGACTAAGCGGTGGTTGTGTCATTTGTAAACGAGCAGCTGCTCGTCCAAAGTGTAATTCCTCTGCCACTACAACAAAATATTGCAAATGCCGTAATTCCATTTTGGACACCCTTTTCACTTTCGATTAATACATCTAATATATTAATAACATACAATTTATATATTAGACAAATATTTCGAATGAACGTATAGTAGAAATTGTTAATTCTTTTTTACAATTTTTATGTAAAAAACAAAGAGGTGGTTACTGTATGAAATGGTGGAAGTTAAGCGGACAAATTTTATTATTATTTTGTTTCGCTTGGACAGGTGAATGGATTGCAAAACAGGCACACCTCCCAGTTCCAGGAAGTATAATCGGTATTTTTTTATTATTAATCTCATTAAAATTTAATATAGTGAAAAAAGAATGGATACAAGACGGTGCAGACTTTTTATTAAAAGAACTTATTTTATTTTTCATCCCTTCTGCAGTCGCTGTCATTCGTTACAAAGATACATTATCACAGTATGGAATCGATCTCATTTTAATTATCGTGATTAGTACACTTTGTGTCACTCTCGTAACAGGACTTTTAACAGAATTGCTATTAAAGCGGAAAGGATCAACACAATGATCGGCTTTCTTTGTTTACTATTAACACTATTCGCATATTGGGTATCTAAAAAAATGTATCAACGCTGGAATTGGAGTTTGCTTTCTCCCCTTCTTGTATGCCCAATCATTTTAATCGCTTTATTACTTGGATTAGATACACCATACGAAACCTACGAATCTGGTAGTCATTGGCTAACAGAATTATTAAAACCTGCAACAGTTGCTTTCGCATGGCCAATCTATAAATATTTTGATCTATTAAAAAAACATGGCACTGCTATTTTAATTAATGTCATTGTCGGTTCTTTTCTATCTGTTACTACTTCCGCACTACTAGCTAATTTTTTTCAAATTGACTCTACAATAGAACAAAGTTTAGCACCGCACATTGTAACAACACCTATTGCAATGGCTATTTCAGAAATGATTGGCGGCATGTCACAATTAACAGCAGTTTTCGTTGTATTAACTGCCTTAACTGGAGCGTTATTCGGTCCTACACTCATACGCATATGCCGTATTAAAACAGCGCTCGCAAAAGGTATAATGCTAGGTACTAGCGCGAATGGGACTGGAACATCAAAAGCATTTGAAATCGGTCCTGTAGAAGGTACAATTGCAAGTTTATCAATGCTTTTAACAGCTGGAGCTAGTTTAGTTATCGTTCCACTTTTCTTATCTTGGATACACTAAAAAAGCAAGTATTTACACACTTGCTTTTTTATTTACATATCGGTATATTAGCTCGTAATCCTCTGGAAAAGCTAATGATAATTTTCCAACTTCATGTATCCCTTTCCAATCAATCTCATGTATTAACTCATCCGGATCTTGGATTTTCATATTACCGCCTATTTTTTTAACAAAGTAATAATGAACATACACCGGAATCCCGTATGTAATACCTTCTTTTTCGTATATTTTATTTACAACCTCCACATTGTAGCCTGTTTCCTCCCAAACTTCCCTGATATAACATTCTTCTAGTGTTTCTCCCTTTTCAAGTCCTCCACTTGGGACAGACCACCTTTTTTCTTCCCCTTCTTTTCCTTGCAATACCATTAAAATTTCATTTCTTTCATTCATACAAATAGCTGCCGTACCTATCCATCTCTCCATATACATCCCTCCCCTACTAAAATTCACCTTCTTTTTTATTTCCCCTTTGAAAAAAAGAGGAAATAAGTAAAAAGATGCCGAAAGTTTACATCAACTTCATGAGCAGTCCCTTCTTAGAAATTCAAACCGGAAGGATGAAATTATGATTTCTAAATATGTTGTGGAATGTGTTTTTTGTGAAGAAAACCGAAAACCTCGGCAAGCCATTGTCACAGTGCCTGCTACTTCTCAGCTACTAGCCATTCAAAAAGTACGAGCTGAATGTAAACGTCGCTTCGGAAAAACTTTATTATTGCAAACAGAAATTAAAGAAGACTTACTCATTGAACAAAAAGAAAGCTGACCATAAATTGGCCAGCTTTCTTATCCGATCATATTTTCACATGAAGATTAGGGGCATCCTCTTTAAGGATCGGGATTTACCCATTATGTGCGTTCCATAATGGTCATCGAACAATATATTTCTATACAATAAACTATTGAATAGAATAGGGCAAAACTTGTTCGCATTTTTAGAAAAGGGATAGGGATATAATTCAAGTAATACTTCGAATACTCGAACTTTATACTCATTATATTAAAGCAAATCCTTTTATATGAGAAATATGAATTACTTACATAATTCATTCGTAAAATATATTAATAGATTTCTATATATTCTCTTTAATCTACTAACAACATACATCCAGACTAATATTGGTGTCATAATCATCGAAAATCTTAGAAGCATGCGAGGTGCATAATTTGTAAACTTAGCTCCTATATATGCTCCTAACATTGTCCCGATTAAAACTTGTACTAATAATACATAATCTAAATACCCTTCCGAACTATATCCAAACCCACCTCCAATTGCGATTGGTAATATAACGAGCATTGTCGTCCCTACAGATTGACGGATTGTTAAACCTAATAGAACCATTAATCCGAGTTGGATAAAAGGTGCTGAGCCAATACCAAATGCACCTGCTAAAATTCCAGTCACCAATCCGAGGAATATACATTTAATCACGTTATCTTTCGAAAGTTCTTTATGCCCTTTTAAAGACGACTGTGATCTTTTTTGAAACATAATCAACCGAATAAACATAAAAATTGCCGATAAAAATAACATACCAGCTGTAAACCAATGCAACAGATGTGCTGGTATTAACGAACCAAACTTTGAACCAATAAAGGAACCAATCGCGCCAAATCCCCCAACAACTCCGCCTATTACAAGTACAACATTCCCTTCTCGGTAATGACTTACTACTCCAGATAATGTCGTAAATGCCATCGCAGTTAAAGATGTTGCAAGAGCAACATGAATAGGGATATGGAATACTAGAGTGAGTATCGCGATGATAAATCCTGCTCCCCCTGCTCCGACAAATCCTAATAAAACTCCCATTAATAACATTGTTATAATAATTGCCACATAATTCCCCTCCAATATCCCAATTATCTATCATATACACACTTCTATACAAACAAAAAGCACCCTAAGCGGATGCTCTGACTACTTTTCTTTATTGATAATATGTACTTAATCTTGATTAATTAAAATAACAGCTGGACCAGAAACAACTACTCCGGCCACTTCTATCTTTTCAAATTCCATCACTGTAATAGATATAACCCCTTCTCTTTCCATCAATTCCTTACTCAGGACTTCAGTCGGTATTGATTTCACCGTCCTACCTCCTTTTCATTTTATACAAAATTACAAAAAACTACCCAATGCATCTAAATATATGCATCACCTCCGCTTTCATTCCTTATTCCAGTCAAAATTCACATCCCCTTTCTATAACATATTGAAAAATAAAAAAGCACTCGCCAAAGCGAATGCCTTTCCATTATTTACTCTCTATTACTTTTAACATTCTATTAATAAATGCTGCCGATTCCCCACGTGTTGCAGAACCTTTTGGCATAAACTCATTATTCTCATTCCCTTTTACAATACCTAACCCATAAACACGTTGAACCGCCTGTTTATCATACGCTAAATTTTGATCCGTAAATGGTAATGAAACTAAATTACCTTTTATATTTTTGTATTGCAATGCACGATCAATCATAATAACAGCTTCATCACGTTTAATCGTATCATTCGGAGCAAATATATCATTTCCTCGTCCACTTATAATCCCAGCACTAGCTGCACGATTAATACCATCTACTAACGATGGATGGGCTGTGCTTAAATCTTTGAAATTCGATTTCCCCTCCGGTAATTGCAATGATCTTGAAACTAAATTCGCAAATTCACCACGTGTTACAAGACGTTCTGGCCAGTAAGAACCCTTCCCGTCTCCAACCATAATACCTCTTTTATCTAATTCACGAATATCTGCTTCATACCAACCGCCAGTTATATCATCTTTATGATTCGCATCATAATAAGCTTTCGTTCCCTGTAAAAATGGCTCCCACGCATTATTCCTTATCATAATGGCCGGACAATTCTTTCCGCTCCAAAATTGATGTTTTTTCACATTTTCTAAAGGAATATTTAATTCCCCCATTAAATAGGCTGCTAGTTTGCGAGCATTTTCCACAGCTTTATTATAATCACCATCTTGGTTGACAGCAATTTCAATTGCAATTGATTCTCTGTTACCAGTTCCTTCTGCTCCATCTCCAGCATGCCAAGCATTTTCATTTAATGGTAGATGTTGATAAATTTCTTTATCATCTACTGTAAAATGCCAAGATGCTGAACGATCAGTCGTTCCTGTTGCTTGGCTGTATAAATATTGTGCATGGTTTCTAGCATTTGCTCCAACACTATAATTATCCGTCTCATGAATTGTAATGTATTTTGGTTTCATCGCATAACCTGGACGAATATTTTCATTTCCTGTTGGTACAATCATTTCCTTTAATGGTACACCGTAAATATCCGTTGTTTTCTCTGCTGATGGCGCTGCATACATAACCGCTTCACGTTTCGTACGCGTTGGAGTTGTACTTTGAATAAGAGATGCTTTTGTACCCTCAAATTTTGCTGAAGGTGCATAAATCCATTTCACCTCATTATCTATTTGGACTTGGAACCACTCTCCAACTTGTCCAATTGCAATAATTGTTTGCGGTTGTAACACTTTCTCATCTTTATATGAATTAAATGGTGCGGAATATGTAGCTGTCTCTTCATTAATTACTAATTTTTCGTTTGCCAAGTGATAAACTTCCTTAACCTCTACATTTCCTTCACTACTTTGTATCCACCCAGCTCCAGATTCTGTTTGTACATAGTAAGCGTTCCCTTTTTGTTTTTCGGCTTTCACTACTTGATTAGAAAGCTGAACACCTGTCGCTTTTTGTAACTCAGCAGAATCAAATAAAGATGCTGAACCTATTATATGTACAAAAAAATCTCCTTGTACTTCATTTGTTATTCCTTTGCTCTCTCCACGTCCATCTTCATCTTTCATATGGCTTTCAATACTTTTTAATGCTTGCTCGTCTGTTGAAATTGTTACAGTCTTTTCTACTGTGTCTGCATAGGAAAAACTTGGAATCGTTACCATACTAAATACAATTGATGCAGCTAAAACATTATAAAATTCTTTTTTCATACTAATTATTTAACACGTTTATATCTTAATTCGTGTTAACTTCCCTCCCTAATCTAAAATATTTAAGGCTATCTAGCAGACTTCTAAACTAAATAACCCTTTACAATATAACAAACTCTATCTCATTCGTATAGATAGGAATGACTACTATTTGCCTACTTTTTCTATATTGGAATATAGAAAAGAAGCTATAAAAGATATAGCTTCTCCTCTCACTATTTCAATCTCGTTGTACCTTATACTCTATAACTCTACCATCTTTATCAAATTGCAAAACAAGACATTCACTATCTATAGGAATGAAACCACGTTCATTCCCAAGATAGTACAAAGTAATAATTCCCTCTGCCCAACTTCTCGTTTTCATAGGGGTCCCTAACAATTTTGTAATTTCCTCGTTTGATTTCCCTATCAATTTATGCTCCTGTAATAGGTCATCTACCATATGTACTCGTTTTTCTTCATAATTTAACCACCGATCCTGATTAAAATTTGAAGTGTATTTATTTATACTTAATTGTACGGTGCATACTAGCAATGGAATGAGACCTACCATCATTATAGTGAACAGTTGTTTCTTACCTTTATCACGTCTTGCCGAAACATGTAAGATAGACTTTTGAATAATAACTAATAAAATAAAAGGCATTACTACCACCAAAATACTCATTACACTCAATGACACATGAACCATATCAATAACGAAAATAAACGCAATGTACATTAATATATACAAACAAAAATAAATGTACAACATTCCCCACAATATAGCGCTTTTACCTTTTTCCACCCAAATAACACCTACTTTATCCCGCTATTTGCGGGCAGTTAGACTCCCACCTCAAAATTCGGCTGTAAAGGGTAGAAGTCGTGTTGCCCATAAACCCCCACTAATTAAAGTTTTACTTTATTTTTCACTTCGCAACATAATTCATCTGGCCAATCATATCTCTAATCTTTTGTAGTTCTCGTGCTGTATATATTACTTTACTTGTTAAAACTTCATTTCTGAAAAATATTACAATTTGCTCTCTATCTTTAAATCTCGGCAATTCTTCATTAGAAAGATCAATAACTTCTTTTCCACTCTCATTTTCAAAATATACAATTGGTTTTACTTTTTCCTTTACAATATCTACTTGCATTTCTTCCAAACAATTATATAAAGTTTGAGATAGCATTTTCGCTTTATACGCTGGATTCCCTTCATTTCTTACTTGCAAAGTTAATGAAGTTCCATCCGTAATAAATTCAAATGTCTCTTCTTTTTCAATTTCATGTTGATACTTACCAATTTCCTCAATCATAAATGAATATATACCCGCATTTTCTTTCGTTAAGCCATGGATTAATTTCCCTGTCCATTCTTTCGTCTCAAGTAGATAAATACCAGTTTTACATAAGATAAGGTGATGAATTCGATTATTATTTATGTCACGTTTATCTCTATATTTATTGCGTATCATAAAAATGTTCGGTATAATATGAAACTCTTCTTCTAGTATTATTCCTTGCTCAACGAAACCTCGCTTCATATAATGTAATATTTCATGCGCATTCACTTCAGCACCATTTTTGGTATATTCTCGTAAATCCGCAATTAAATTTTGAAACATATGTATTTCACTACTATGCTTATCTTGCATTTCACTACGTTCTTTACTATGTTGAACAGCCAATTGATTTTTCATCATACGCATATTTTCAAGTTCTCTAGCTGTATTCACTTGTAAATCATTATATTTTTTCTGTTCCATATTCTTTAAAGTATCCTGTTGTTCTTTATGCCCTGTAATCGTAGCTGCAATCTCATTTTCATACGTTTCAATCGCTTGTTTCTTTTCAAACTCTACTTGCTGACTCTCTGATTCTAACTGTTTATTTTTATAAAACAGTACAAACACTACAGCTAATAATATTAAAATCCCACCTATTAGCACATACTCCATATTATTACTCCTTTATTTCATTTCCGATTATTTTTAAACATATATCAATTACATTATACTATGCTATCAATATATACTTTGTAAAAATTATATATTTTTAATAAAAGGCACCTCAGTCGAGATACCTTTTAAGTTCACTTTATTGTACACCATACTGAATATAACTTGAATCATAGTATACCCATTGATTTGTCCCTAAGCAAAGCCATCCATCTAGCTTACTCCATACTCGATATGATTCACCATGATGTAACTGTCTTATAACATTCCCGTTTAATGATGGAGCATCTCGCAGATTCACATTATCGCCAGTAATAGTTGCTACATAATGTTTATACTGAATATAACTTGGATCATTATATACCCACTGATTTGTCCCTAAGCAGAGCCATCCATTTTGTTCTCCCCAAACTTCATATGATTCGCCACGATTCAATTGGCGAATTACACTAGACTGTAAAGATGGTCCACTTCGTAAATTCACATTATCTCCATTAATTACAGCAACTCCGTATACTGGAGTCGCATTATTAGGCGTGGAGACATTCCCTCCACCACTTGCTCCATTTCCTTGTAAAGCTTCTAATGAAACAGCTGCTGATACGTCACAATTTCCTACACCTGAAATTTGCCCAGAATCTGTGTACTGCCATGCTGTCCACTCTGTCCATCCACCAGCATCAGCAGGCGGTATACTAGAATATCTGGAAATCCAAAGTGGAATGTCACTTAACCCGCTAATTCCAAATTCATTAATATACCAAATTCCTGTATATAACATTACATCTTTCCCAGTAGCTTGTTTCACATAATTTACGAAACTTCTTGCCCAATTCGATATAGTCGCACCCGTTAAACTACTATTGCTAGTATCCGTTGGCGATTCTAAATCTAAAACAGGAATTAAGTCCGTCTGATTACTCTGTAATATACTCACAAAATATTTCGCTTCTGAAATTGCATCATTTTGTTCTGGATGAGCAAAATGATATGCACCAATTAATACATTCGCATTTCTCGCAGCTTGTACATTTTGAACGAAAGTGGGGTCAATATAGTTCACACCTTCCGTCGCTTTTGCATACGCCGCTGGAATGCCAGATGACTTCACAGCATTCCAATTAATGTTTCCTTCCCAATGAGACACATCAATAAACGTAATATTTGAACTGGATCTATTTTGCATATAAAAGCTCCTATCAAATTTTGTTATTCTATATACAATATGTACAACTCTAGTTAAAGGACACGACAAACCTCTCACATATTTCGAAAATTTTATTACATTTTAATATCTGAGAGAATAGAAAAAAGACCTTGTAATTCTACAAGGCCTGTTGCAAACTCCCTTTATTTTGTAGCAAGTACATATTGTAGTAAAGTCCTTGTTTACTAAGTAACTCTTGATGTGTTCCGCTTTCTACAATTTCCCCTTCATGCATAACAAATATTTGATCCGCATCTTGGATTGTAGACAATCTGTGCGCAATCGCTATCGTTGTTCTACCTTTTCGCATTTGCTGCAATGCCGTTTGGATAGCCTCCTCTGTTTCTGTATCAATATTTGCCGTCGCTTCATCTAACACTAATACTTTCGGATTGGTTGCTATCGTTCTAGCAAAAGCAATTAATTGCCTTTGACCACTAGAAAATGCAGCTCCTCTTTCGACAACTTCTGTATCATACTGCTCTGGTAATTTTTCAATAAACGTATTCGCTTGCACAAACTTTGCCGCTTCCTCTATCTCTTCATCCGTAATCTCTTCATTATACATACGAATATTTTGCTTTACATTTCCAGCAAATAAAAATGCATCTTGCAGCACAAGACCAATTTTCTTTCGAATTTCTTGTTCTTCAAACTGCTCTAAATCTACTCCGTCTATTACAATATTTCCTGATTTAATATTGTAAAATCTCATTAATAAATTCATAATCGTACTCTTTCCGCTACCAGTATGCCCTACGAAAGCAACCGTTTGCCCTGGCTTTACATGAAAAGATACATTTTTTAAAACATCACGCTTTCCATCATATGAAAAAGTAACATCTTTAAACTGAATTTCCCCGTTAGCTACTCGTGGCTGTTCACTCCCCATTTGAACAGGAGCTAAATCTTTATCATCCATTAAATGAAATACACGCGATGATGAAACAAGCGCTTGCTGGAAGAAAGATAGTTTCATCATCATCTCATTTACCGGTTGGAAGAAACGATGAATATAGTTAACGAAAGCATATAAAACCCCTACTTCAACAGGACTCTTTAAAGCATCGATTCCGAATAAACCAAGTACTAACGCAATTGCTACAATATGAACAAGATCTGTTGCTGGACGTAAAAGTAATGCATCTAATTTCAATGTACGACGTCCAGCACTAAAATGTTTATTGTTCACTTCTTCAAATTCTTTTCTCATCCGCTTTTCTTGCCGGAACACCTGAACAATATTCATACCTTGAATGGACTCATTTAACTTTGCATTTAATATACTCAGCTGATTACGTACCTCTAAATAAAAAGCTGCACTTTTCCGTTGATACAACACCATAATTGCAAACATTACCGGAATTAATATGAGCGAAAATAGCGCTAATTTTACATCTAATAAAAACATCGCTACTAAAATCCCTACTAAAAAGACTACATTTTTCACGAATGTTGATAGTACACTAACATAAAAATCCTTAATCGCTTCTGTATCATTCGTTATGCGAGATACGAGCGTACCAATCGGCGTACGATCAAAGAAGCTTAATGACAATTTTTGAACATGTTCATACACTTCAACTCGCATATCTTGGACAATCTTAAAAGCGATATTTTGAAAATACAATAAGTCTAAATAAGTAAATAATACTTTTAATAAATGAGCAATAATATACACTACAAATAGGGTTACAAGTGCTGATTGTTCAAAGTTACCTGGCACTAAGTGTTCATCAAGAAATTGTTTAATTAAAAAAGGACCCATCATTTCAGTTACAGTTGCACCAACTAGAAATAAAAATGCTAACGCCAATAACCCTTTATAGGGCCTCATATAAGAAAGCAACCTTCTTAAATCACTCCGTTTTTTCTCAGCCATCATACGCCTCCTTTCTCTACTAACGCCTCTAACTGCTGGCTTTCGTACATTTCTTTATACCAACCATTTTCTTTCATTAATTGCTCATGTGTCCCTCGCTGCATAACCCTACCTTCATCAATAACAAGAATAAGATTTGCATGCTGAATAGCACTTAAACGATGGGCAGTAATAATCGTCGTTTTCTCTGCCCTTTCTCGTTTCAATGCAGTTAAAATAGTTTCTTCTGTTTTTGCATCTACGGCTGATAAACAATCATCTAATATTAAAATTTCAGCATTTGTTAATAATGCACGCGCAATAGAGATTCTCTGTTTTTGACCTCCTGATAGTGAAACGCCCCTTTCACCTACTACAGTGTCATACCCTTCTGGAAATTGAAATATATCATTATGAATACAAGCAATATCAGCAGCTCGGCTAATTTCTTTATATGTAGCATCGACCTTTCCAAAAGCAATGTTCTCCCCAATACTCGCTGAAAATAAAAAGTGATCTTGCGGTACATATGAAATTGCAGAACGCACACCGTGAAGTGTTAAATCTCGAATATCCCGCTCCCCAACTTTTAATTCACCATTAAAATGATCATACTCTCGAATTAAACATTTTAATAACGTCGTCTTCCCTGCACCGGTACGCCCTACAACTCCTAACGTTTCACCTTTTCTTAAGTTAAAGTAAATATCTTTTAAGTTTAATAGTTCATTCTTTTTATAAGAAAACGAATCAACAGCAAACGAAACATCACCACTTGCTATAGCATGTATAGCATTTTCTTTATTCACTACATCTGAAGTTTGTGAAAATATTTTCTCCACACGATCATACGAAGCACGTCCACGCTCCATAATATTAAATAGCCATCCAAAAGCTAACATTGGCCATACAAGTGTCCCTAAGTACGTTGTAAATGTTACTAATTCCCCTACAGTTAATTCACCTCGTACGACTAATAATGATCCGTAACAAATTGCGATCAAAAATGAAAATCCGACAATTAGGGAAATCGTTGGATCGAATAACGAGTCAATACGTGCAACTAGCATATTTTTATGTACGACATCTTCAGATTTTTTCCGAAACGCTTGTAAATCCTCTTTCTCTTGTCCAAGTGAGCGAATTACCTTCATCCCACTCATACTTTCTTGTACTTTATCATTGATTTCAGAAAACGATTGCTGTGCCTTATGAAATCTTCTATGCAATAAAGTTCCATAATAATTTGTAGAAATAGCTACAATTGGCATCGGAATTAAACTTAATAACGTTAACTTCCAACTAATTGTAAATCCCATCGCTACGAGTACACATCCTCCAACAGCTAATGAATCAACGAGTGTTAAAACACCTGCCCCCGCAGTTTGCTGAATCGCCTGAATATCATTTGTCGCATGTGCCATCAAATCGCCTGTGCGACGTGATTGATAAAAGGATGGGCTCATCTTAGTAAAATGTTCATATAGATTCTTTCGCAGTTGACGAGCTAGTTTTAAAGAAGATCCAAAAATCATAATACGCCATAAGTAACGTAATATATACATCATAATTCCTACAACTACTAATAGAATAACCCAGTTCAACAATTTTTCAGACGTTAATGTTCCACTATTAATTTCATCTACTACAATCCCTAGTACTCTTGGCGCTACAAGTTCAAGAAGCGCGACACCAAATAACATAATAATTCCGATTATGTACGCTCGTTTTTCTTGCTTAAAAAACCAAGCCAAATTAAAAAACACTTTCATATTTATCCTCCTCCCTTAAAATGAGCGATGTTTTCAGTGTAACAAAAATGCAGAATATTTAAAAGTTTTAAATATATTTTATAACCAAAAGAAAAGGGCACTCGGTAAGAGTGCCCTTTTGCGCTTATTTTGTTTGTTGCTTGTTCATCGCGCTCATCATTTGATTGATTTTCTTTTGGGAAGGTTTTTGTCCCATTTGCATCATCATCATTTTTAACATTTGTTCGTTAATTGGTGGATTTTTTTGTAAGTAATTCATCATGTATTTGCGGGCAATGAAAAATCCTAACGCCACGCCTGCTACTAGTGCTACTACGCCCACTAGAATACCTAACCACATTGGCATATCTTTTCCTCCTTCATGTTGTCTACCTTACAGTGTACTAAAACCTTTTCAATAAGACAAGATACTATTCGACATTTTTTACACATATGTTCGTACTTGTTTGAGAGGATTTAACCAACCGTACTTTTTATTTTCATAATCCATCGCTAAAAATGTTAACTCACACTTTCTAAGCACCTCAAAGAAAGTTGTTTCCATGGATACATTTCCAGAAGTATTTATTCGAATATATTGTGGTTTCACCATTATTTCTCCGTATTCGGCTCCTGTATAAAGCGTATGAGTATGATTTGTTCTTTCATATTTACCAAGAACACGCAAAGCTTGTTCTAATTTATGATGAATTTTCATTACTTGTAACGGCATCGTAATATACGTCATTTGTTTATATAATACTTTCTTCTCCGAAAGGAACCCAGATTCTGAAAATCGAGCAAATAAATCAAAAAACAAATATTCACGACCAAAGTAAGCTTTCGCAATATCCTCTTGAATTAAATACAATTCATACGTTTTCATTTTTCCCCTCCCGATCTGGACAACCTTTTCCCTACATTATATAAGAGAAGATTTGCAATGATTGTCTGACTACGGAGAGAGAAAAAACTTTTCCTGTCGAAAAAACTCAATTACATAGAAAAATCTCCCCATGCTGGAGAGATTTTTCTAAAATCATTAAAGCATTTCTTTTACTTTACGAACAACGTTCTCTACAGTAAATCCATACTCTTCCATAATCTTCTCACCAGGAGCAGAAGCACCGAATGTGTCAATACCTAGTACATCTCCATCAAGCCCTACATAACGGTGCCATCCCATTGTAGCACCCATTTCAATTGCGAAACGTTTCGTTACTGCTTTTGGTAGTACAGATTCTTTGTACTCAGCAGTTTGAGCTTCAAAGCGATCCATAGATGGCATGCTAACAACAGCTGCATCAACGCCGTCTGCTGCTAGAGCTTTTTGCGCTTCGATCGCTAAGCTTACTTCAGATCCAGTTGCAATTAAGATTACATCAGCAGTTTCTTTCTTGCTTGCAGAAACTACATATGCACCTTTTGCTACTTTTTCATAAGTATCGTCTTTTGCACCTTCTAATGTTGGAAGATCTTGACGAGTTAACACTAATGCAGTTGGTGTTTTTGTAGATTCTAGAGCTAGTCTCCAAGCTGCAACTGATTCGTTACCGTCTGCTGGACGAATAACAGATACATTTGGCATTGCACGAAGCGCTGCTAATTGTTCAACTGGTTCATGTGTTGGACCATCTTCACCAACAGCAATACTGTCATGTGTAAATACATACGTTACAGGCAATTGCATTAATGCTGCAAGACGAATTGCTGGACGTAAGTAGTCAGAGAATACGAAGAACGTACCACCGTAAGTTTTTAAACCGCCATGAAGTGCGATACCGTTCATTGCTGCACCCATTGCGAACTCACGTACACCGTACCAAATGTTTTTTCCGCTGTAATCAGCTCTTGTAAAGTCTTTTTCGTTATTCATGTATGTTTTGTTAGAACCAGCAAGGTCAGCAGATCCACCGAAGAATGATGGTACAGACTCTGCAATTGCATTAATTACAGCACCTGAAGAATTACGTGTTGCTGCTTTTGATCCTAATTCATAAGTTGGTAAGCTTTGTTCCCAACCTTCTGGAAGAAGACCGTTCATTGCTGCTTGCAGTTCGTTTGCTAATTCTGGATATGCTTGTGCATATTCACCGAGCATCGTGTTCCACGCAGCTTGCGTCGTTTCACCAACATCTTGTACTGTTTTACGGAAGTTGTCATATACTTCTTCTGCTACATGGAAGTCTTGTTCAGCAGTCCAAGCGTATGCTTCTTTCGTTAATTTTGTTTCGTCTACACCAAGTGGAGAACCATGTGAAGCTGATTTTCCTGATTTGTTTGGAGAACCGAAACCAATTGTCGTTCTTACTTCAATTAGCGTTGGACGTTTTTCGTCAGCTTTCGCTTCTTCAATTGCTTTTGCGATTGCTTCAATATCATTTCCATCCTCAACACGGATTACTTGCCATCCGTATGCTTTGTAACGATCTTCTACACTTTCAGAGAATGAACGATTTAAATCGCCATCTAATGAAATATCGTTTGAATCGTAAAGTACAACAAGACGACCTAATTGTAAATGAGCCGCTAATGAAGATGCTTCAGCAGAAACGCCTTCCATTAAATCTCCATCACCACAAATAGCGTATGTATGATGATCTACTACATTATACGCATCACGGTTGTATTTAGCCGCTAAATGTCTTTCAGCCATTGCCATACCTACAGCAGTTGCAATACCTTGTCCAAGTGGACCAGTTGTTGAGTCTACACCTGCTGTGTGACCATACTCAGGATGTCCTGGAGTTTTGCTTCCCCATTGACGGAAGTTCTTTAAATCATCCATTGTTAAGTCATAACCAGATAGATGAAGTAGACTGTATAGTAACATTGAGCCATGACCTGCAGATAATACGAAACGATCGCGGTTAAACCACGTTGGGTTATTTGGATTGTGTTTCATAAATTGAGTCCATAATGTATAAGCCATTGGTGCTGCACCCATTGGCATTCCTGGGTGACCAGAGTTTGCTTTTTCAATCGCATCAATGGATAATGTGCGAATCGTGTTGATAGAAAGTTGTTCGATTGAATGTGACATGCTATTCTTCCCTTCGCGTATGTTAGTAAACGTTTTATACATTTATATGATAGCTTCCCACGCAAGATTATACAACATGTATCGACAAATATGTTGATGTTTTTTTGATTTTTCATAAAAAATACAGTGATTCAGGGAATGTATGGGCATTCAATATGACATACTTTTTAATTGTTTTTATTTTAAAAATAAATATAATTATCTGTATTTTTATACAAATATACTAATTTCTGATATATCTCCTTTTTGATAACCTTTAAAAATACAAAAAAGCATCTGAATTAGATGCTTTTAAAACAAATTAAATAATCCGCTTACGAATAGAACTTGAAATAAAATCAATTATAATTACCATTAAAATGATACCTAATAAAATAATTCCCACACGAGACCAATTACGTGAACTAAGTGCAAAAATTAATGGCGTACCAATACCACCTGCTCCAATAACACCTAAAATCGTAGCGGATCGTACATTAATTTCAAACCTGTATAACGTATACGATAGAAAATCCGGTAAAACTTGTGGTAATACGGCATACCAAAGTATTTGAAATCGATTTGCACCCGTTGCTATTAACGCTTCCGTCGGTCCCTTATCTATATTTTCAATTCCTTCCGAATATAGTTTCCCTAACATTCCGATAGAGTGTAACCCTAAAGCTAGAACTCCGGCAAAAGAGCCTGGACCAACAGCTTTTATAAATAAAAGAGCCATAACTAATTCAGGAAATGTACGAACAAAACTAAGTACAAATTTCCCAGTTCCTGAAGTTAATTTTCCACTACTCATATTCGTTGCCGCCCAAAAAGCAAATGGAACAGATAAAAAAGCAGAAATAAATGTACCTAATATCGCAATTGCCAACGTATCAATTAAACCGTGTAATAAATCTTCACCATCTGGCAAAGATACATACGACCAATCTGGGTTCAATACGCCTGTCATAATTGCTTTTGTAATTTCTCCCGCCGTATTCTTTATTCCCTCTAACGGGACTCCTGAAAAGGCCCATACATATACAACTGTAAGTGCTATAAAAATAATCCAGCGATATATACTCGGTTTCTTCGGTTTTGGTACGATTATTGTCGTTTTACTCATTATAATTTCCCCCGCAACACTGTACTTATATAATCAATTAGCAATACAACAACAAGGGTATAAATAATAATAGAAGCAGTTTGTTGATATTGTAAAAATCCAAGTGTACGATCATAATATAATCCAATCCCACCTGCTCCTACTAAACCTAGAACAGCTGCTGCACGTACATTCACCTCAAATGTATAAAGTACATAGGAGACGAAGTGCGCTTTCACTTGCGGAATGACCCCATAAACTATCCATTGCACCTTATTCGCTCCTACAGCTGTCATCGCTTCTAATGGACCTGGATCAATTGATTCAATTGACTCATACAATAATTTCGCTACGAGTCCAACGGAGAAACAAGTAAGAGCCAAAATACCTGGAAGTGGTCCTATTCCAAAAATCGCTACAAAAATAGCCGCTAATAATAAATCTGGTATTGTTCGTATAAAATTTAAAATCAATCGAGCTGGACTGTACAAAAATACACTAGTAAATACATTACTTGCCGCAAATAGTGCAAGTGGAATGGCTAAAATCGCCCCTAAAGTCGTTCCAATAATCGCCATACGTATTGTATCTAACATTGCTGTTGTAATAATTTGAAAATAACTCCAGTCTGGTGGCACCATTTCCTTCAATAAATCCATCATATTTGGAAAACCAACTACTAGTTTTGAAAATGATGCGTCGACCTGTACACTACTACCCCACAACAGTAAAATAACTAAAATAACCGTTAACATATGTTTCAATTTACTCGGCGGCTTCGGTATCGATTTCGAATATATCGTCACTTCATTCATTTAGCTGCCACCTCTAATAATGCGCTTTTCTGAGCTACGTCCCCATAAATTTCAGCGAATTTTTCATCCGTTGCCTCTTCTACTAATCCATCAAAAACAATTTCACCAGCATGTAATCCAATAATACGAGTAGCATATTGCCTCGCTAAATCAATAGAATGTAAGTTTACAATTGTCGTAATTCCAAAATCTTCATTAATTTTCTTCAAATCATCCATTACTTGCTTTGTTGTCAGAGGATCTAACGAAGCAACAGGCTCATCTGCCAATATGATTTTCGCTTCTTGTGCCAATGCTCTAGCAATTGATACACGTTGCTGTTGTCCCCCTGATAATTCATCAGCTCGTGCATATGCCTTTTCTGAGATATTCACTCTATTCAGCGCCTGGAATGCAAGCTCCACATCCTCTTTCGGAAACAGACCTAACGTTGTACGCAATGTAGAATGATATCCAACCCGCCCAGCTAATACATTCTTCAGTACCGTTGATCGCTTCACAAGGTTAAAACTTTGAAAAATCATACCAATATCTCGGCGCATGCGTCGTAATCCTTTTCCTTTTGCAGCAGTAATAGACTCCCCTTCAATAATGATTTCTCCTTCTGTGATCTCATGAAGGCGATTTACCGATCTGAGAAGTGTAGATTTTCCAGCCCCGGATAGCCCGACCATTACAACAAACTCACCTTTTTGAATTTTCAAGTTTATATTATTCAATCCTTTTGTACCATTCGGATACACTTTGGAAACATTTCGAAACTCTATCACACATCTTACCTACCTTCTATGTATTATCAATAACTGAAAAACGGCAAACTAACTGAAATCACACACTTTCCAGTTAGTCGCCATTTCCATATGTATTATTGCGTTTTCACTTTCTTTCCATATTCACGAACGATATCAAATTTACTATCATCAGATTTAACGTATCCTTCATGTGAGTATACTTCTTTAATGATTTTGTGCCCTTCCTCATTCTTTCCTATTTCAATGAAAGCATCCTGTAATTTCTTGCTCCACTCTGCATCTAAATCAGAACGTACAGAAATCGTATCGTTTGGAATTTTCTCCGTAAATTTCACTATTTTCGTTTGATCGAATATATTCGGATAATCTTTTTTTACAATATTGCGAGCATCTTGGAATACAACAGCTGCATCTACATCACCATTTAAAAGAGCAATAAGTGACTGATCATGACCTTTTAATGTAACAGGTTTCACATCCTTTAGCGGATCGATTCCCTCTTTTAACAATACAGCCGCAGGCCATACATAACCCGCTGATGATGTTACATCTTGATAGCCAATTTTTTTACCTTTTAAATCTTTTACACTATTAATATTAGAATCTTTCTTAACAACAAACTCTGATTTATAAACATCTACTAAATCCTTTGTGGGAGCTCCAGTTTCATCATCTACCCCAAAACGTTGCGCCTGTAAAATTACGTTTGCAGCCTTTTTCTCATGCGCTAACACATACGCTGTTGGAGGTAAAAAGCCTACATCTACTTGCTTAGATGCCATCGCTTCTACAATTGTATTGTAATTCGTTGAAATACTAACTTTTACCGGAATGTTTAATTTATCACTTAATAGCTTTTCCAATGGTTTTGCCTTCGCCTCTAACGTATCTGCATTTTGAGAAGGAACAAATTGAACATTTAGTGTCTTCGGTATATAACCTTTTTTCGTATCTTCATTTTTACTTGCACTTGATTCCTTCGTTCCACATCCACTTAATAATCCCGCTGCTAGTACAACTGTTGTGCTCATTGCAAAAACTTTTTTCAACATGTTAATGCCTCCATTTTTCGTTGTTATAAAATAACCTTCCATAAACATGAAGAAATATATCACATATTTTTACAAATAATTGCTTATTTACAGAATCTTTACACATTCTATACATTCACATTAAAATTCTTTTCATATATTTGATATGATTGATTGAAAGATAACTATAGAAAAGGTGAATGGCGTTGAATCAAAATCAAATTGTAACTTTAAATATTTTATTAACAAGCGATGTACATGGTACTGTGTATCCAATTCACTACCAAGATAACTCCAAAGCAGAAATTGGTTTAGCTAAAATTTCTACTCTCATAAAAAAAGAACGTTCTCAAAATGCAAACATTCTTCTGATTGATAACGGGGACTTCATTCAAGGAACACCATTTACTTATCATTACGCTACATACGAAAAAGATATGGAAAACCCAATGTCCTTATTAGCCAACTACTTAGAGTATGACATTGCAATTATCGGAAATCATGAATTTAATTATGGAATGGATATATTAAATAATGCTGTGGCTACTGCAAATTCCCCTTATCTATCAGCAAACATTTTAGATAAAAACAGAAAAGAACCTTATTTCGGGAAACCATATATAATAAAACATATTGAATCAAATATAAAAATTGCTATTTTAGGGGTGACAACGCATTACATCCCCCATTGGGAACAAGCACATCATATTAAAGATTTACAATTTGAAGATGCATTTGAAACAACAAAAAAATGGGTTTCTTACATCCGTAAACATGAAAAACCAGATTTACTAGTCGTAGCCTATCACGGGGGATTTGAACGTGATTTACAAACCGGAGTACCGACTGAAGTTTTAACAGGTGAAAACCAAGGATATGCAATGTGCCATGAAATTGAAGGCATAGATATTTTACTAACAGGCCACCAACACCGAGAAATCGCTCACACCGTGATTAATGGTGTAACAATTTTACAGACCGGATGCAATGGACACTCAGTTGGAAAAGTAACAGTAACATTCGAAAAAGCAGAACAAAAATGGGTGAAAAAAGAGAGTTATTCAGAGTTATTGCCCGTACAAGGAATTGCGGCAGACCAAGATGTTCTTTCCTTGGTTGCCAATTATGAAGAGAAAACACAAAATTGGCTTGATAAACCTATTGGAATAATTTATGGGGATATGCAAATTTCCGATGCTATGCAAACACGTTTGCAAGCCCATCCTTTTATTGAATTCATAAATAAAATACAGATGGATATAGCTAATGTTTCAATTTCTTGTACAAGTTTGTTTCATAATACATCTCCAGGTTTCCCGAAACATGTAACAATGCGTGACATCGTTTCTAATTATATTTATCCAAATACATTAAAAGTAATTAGAATAACCGGAGCGGATATAAAAGATGCTCTCGAACTCTCTGCTTCTTATTTCACATTAAAAGCAGATGGAACCATCATCGTAAACCCTACCTATATAGAACCAAAACCACAACACTATAATTACGATATGTGGGAAGGGATTTCGTATGTATTAAACATTTCAAAACCAATTGGAGAGAGAGTAGAGTCTTTGCAGTATAAAGGCGCTCCTCTTAATATGAATGAAGAATATGACGTTGTTATGAATAATTATCGTGCAAGCGGTGGCGGGAACTTCTTTATGTTTCAAAATAAGCTAGTAGTAAAAGACATACCAACAGATATGTCTGAACTTATCGCTAACTATATATTGAAGCATAAAAGGATAGAAGCAACGAAAAATGAAAACTGGAAAGTTATTAAATAACAATTTTAACAAATAAAAAAAGATGGGCTATGCCCATCTTTTAATTTAATTTTGCATTATCCTGCTTTTTTAAAGCTTTTAATTTCGCCGGTGTAACGTCCGTGCCTTCTTCGTTAACGACTTTAATTCCTTTTAATTCGTTTAACATATTTTGACGAAATCCTTTTAAATATTGTTCACGAAGCGATTGGCGCTCACGTTGTTCTTCTTCAGTTAAGCCTTCAGCTTTTGCTTTTTTCGCTAAGAAGTTAATGCGTTCAATGAGTTCTTGACTTGGCATCTCGAATCCCCCTTCTACTCAAAACTGATTATTATCATACAATAGTTATTCCTCTTTATCAAGCAATTGCTTTGTATATTCTACATACCTTCGATGTACAGTTGCTTTTGAAACATCATGACCAAAACCACGAAGTGTTGCTGCAATTTCTTCAAAAGTTAATTCATTCCGGCGCAAACGTACAATTTCCTCAATTGGCACTTCTTTTTTCTCACGTCCTACGCTTAAATGACGATTTTTCAAATTATTTTCTGGACGAAATCCTTTCTCCACTGCTCTTTGCATGCCACGTTTAATTTTTAAATTGTGGATCTTTCTTTGATACTCTTCAACGATCCCAATTATATTTAGCACCATCGAATCAGAATCTGAAAGCTGTAATTCACCACTATGCGTGTGCGTATAAACTTTTATCCCCTCTTTATGTAAACAATGCATTAATGCAATCTTTGCATTTCCTCTACCAAGACGCGTTTCATCTTGTATAAGTAGTACATCAACTTGTTCATCTCGAATTGTATCTAGCACTTCTAATATGCCATTACGTTCAATTGTATAACCGCTAGCCTGCTCCTCAATTACCTTTGTAACATCCATTTGATAGCGCTCAGCTAAATGCAATAATTCATCTTTTTGACGCAATAATGATGTTTCCTGTTCTTCTTTTGTTGTGCTCACACGTGCATAAATAATTGCATTCATTTTGAACCCTTCTTTCTCACTATATTTTCCTTATAGTGTATCATAAATTTGCCTTTCGTTCGAACTTATGTTTGTAGAATGTTTTTTCGCATGTTATACTTAATAATAAGAAAAATGAAAGAAAACGAGGTGTTAGAAAACATGGAAAAGTTAACGAAACGCCAGCAAGACATTCTCGACTTTATTAAGCTAAAAGTACAAGAAAAAGGATATCCACCTTCCGTACGTGAAATCGGTCAAGCAGTTGGCCTTGCTTCTAGTTCTACAGTGCACGGACATTTATCACGACTAGAAGAAAAGGGATATATTCGACGCGATCCAACAAAACCACGCGCAATTGAAATTTTAGGTGACAACCGAACGGAAACACAATCTGTTATTCAAGTTCCAATCGTCGGAAAAGTTACTGCCGGTTTACCGATTACAGCAGTCGAAAGTGTAGAAGATCACTTCCCACTTCCAGCTAGTATCGTTGCTGGAGCAGATCAAGTGTTTATGTTACGCATTTCTGGAGATAGCATGATTGAAGCCGGTATCTTTGATGGTGATTTAGTTGTTGTTCGCCAACAACAGTCTGCATACAACGGTGAAATTGTAGTTGCTTTAACAGAAGATAACGAAGCAACTGTTAAACGTTTCTATAAAGAAAAAGATCATTTCCGTCTACAACCGGAAAACTCTTCACTAGAACCTATTATTTTAAAACAAGTGTCAGTTATTGGAAAAGTAATTGGCGTATATCGTGATTTACATTAAAAATAATAAAAAGAAGATAATTCCCTTATTTATATAGGTAATTATCTTCTTTTTATATTTTGATAGATTTCCGTTCATTCAAAAGAATGCGTTTCATTAATTATTAACGCGTTTCAATAGTAACATCTCCAGCAGCGGTTTTACCGCTAATCTTTTTACTACCATTACCAATCGTTATATTTTTATTGTCTTCATTAAAAATTGTCACGTCTCCAGCAGCAGTTTGCCCAGTTATAACTGCATCTTGTGGCTTTTCCAATAAAGTAATATCTACATCTCCAGCAGTTGAACTTACCTCTAAATCATATTTAGAATCATGATCAATAATATCTATATCCCCACTAGCTGTTTTTGCTGTTACTTTCCCTATTACTTTTTTAAAATTCACCTCACCAGCTTTTGTAGACCCCTCCACACTCTTTGCTGTTACATGTTTCAAATCCACTTCTCCGGCGAGTGTTTCAACACTTACGCGGTCACTTTTCACATTACTTATTTCTATTTGTCCAGCGGATGAATTTACTTTTATATCTTGATAAGAACGTTCAGGTACTAATATAGTCAATGTAGGCGTTTGAAATCCGAAATTGTAAAATGAAAAATCAAATGAAACACCTTTTTCTATTTCCCCTATGATTTTTAATGTATCACCATCTTCAGCAATACGAATCTCCTGTTTACTTACGTCTCCTTTTTGCTTTACATAAAAAGAGGAATCAGGAGATTTTTGGACAACAATATCTCCAGCATCTAACTTAACTTCTACATTTTTTAGCGTTTCATTTTTAATTACGTCCTCTTTATCTCCTTTTTCTGCAGTTTGTACTGCTTTTTCATATGTTTGTGAAATCCCTATTACTCCAATAATGATACAAGCGATAGCTACTAATAATATCTTTTTCATCATCTACTCCCCTTTTATCATTTTGAAGTTCCAGACTACATAGCGTACACATAATCTTTTAAACCACTTCGTACTACAATAAGCTACAATACATAACAACAAACCTACTCCGACAAACGTTATACTAACGAAAAGATCCAACCATATAAAAGTGCCCATAAATACTTTTACAATAACGAAAAATGGTGTCACTACACTAGCAATCCCACCGACCCAAAAAGAAAATATAAAACCGATAATTGCAATTAATGGGCCTAACACAATAATGAAATTAAACAAACTAAGTCCAACCGCTGCCATGACAGCTCTTGTTATATTAGAAGTCGATGGATCCTTTTTCATCTCATCAAAGCGATACAGAGCAAGCAAGTCTTTCGCAATTACTTTCGGAGAGCCAAGTCCCTTTATTATTTCTGATTCAGTTTTCCCCTCTTCCATCCCAAACTGAAAGTGCTCTTCATAATCAAATAAAATATCTTGTCGCTCTTCTTCTGGTAACTTTCTAAGATGACTTGATAATTCTTTAAGAAACCGTTCTTTACTCATCCCATTCCACCCCTTCAATAATTTCTTGAACACCTTTAGCAAAATCACGCCACTCTGCTACTAATAAAGTAAGTTGCATCTCTCCTTGCTCTGTTAGTTGATAATATTTACGGGGCGGTCCTTCCGTGGATTCTTTTAAATACGTTTGAAAATATCCCTCTTTCGTTAAACGACGTAATAACGGATATACAGAACCTTCCGATATTAAAAATTTATTAGAGATTTGCTGAACAAGTTCATATCCATAACAATCCTTACGTTTTACAAGTGCCAATACACACAGTTCTAACACACCTTTTTTAAACTGAACGTTCAAGGACAATCCCCCTTTCTCATTTTAGTACTGTTCAATACACGGTACCTGTTTTATCCATAATATACCACTCGGTATTATTTATTGCAAGGTACTGAATTATATTTATTCCCTAAATTTACAAAACACAAATATAAAAGCCCGAATAAGATCTGTTGTAACTGACCATTATCCGGGCTATCATTCAACTCTAATTACAATAATACAAGATTTCATTCAATCTTTCTCCTCTATGAACCTACTTCCATTTGTGACCCTAATAAATTTCGAAATACACCTTTTCTCTCTTTGGCCAATTGATTAAATTCACCTTTTTGAACAATTTCACCTTTTCCTAAAACAATAACTTGATCTGCATTCCGAATCGTAGATAACCGATGCGCAATAACAACAATAGTCATCGTTCCTTTCAACTTTTCTATTGCTGATTGGATCTTTACTTCATTTTCAGTATCTAGTGCACTCGTAGCTTCATCTAATACTAAAATGGATGGTTGTCTTAAAATAGCTCGAGCTAGTACAAGTCGTTGACGTTCACCACCTGAAAGTCTCACTCCACGATCTCCAATGAGAGTATCAAGCCCTTTTGGAAGCATTCGTACAAATTCAGCTGCCGCCGCAAAATCTAATGCAGTCCAAATTTGTTCTTCACTCGCATTCGGATCAATCATCAATAAGTTTTCTCTTATGCTTGCATTAAATAAAAAAGGATCTTGTGGCACATAACTAATAGCCCGTCTCAATGACAATAAATTTTCACTTGTAAGAGGAGTTCCATCTATTAATACTTGACCTTTCTCTGGCTGAATCAATCCCATTAAAACATCGATTAATGTACTCTTCCCAGCTCCCGAATGTCCCACAATAGCCGTCATACTATTGATCGGTATTTTCACATTAATATTTTGAAGTGCATACAAATGCTCCTTCTTATTATACCGAAAATAAATATCCTTACATTCAATACCCTGTTCTATACAAATCGGCTTTATATGTTTTTGCTGATGTATATCCTGCATTTCAACTGCTTCATTACACTCTTCTTGTAATTCCCATAAAGATTTAAAAGCAGGAATACTTGCAGCAAGCTGTTCTAAATTAGACTGAATTGTCATAAATCGTGGCCATAGTCTTGAAAAGATGAGTATGATTAATAGTAATTGGGCCGGTTGAGCTTTAAATATACTTACTGATAATAATATAAAAAATGCAATTAAAATAGCCATTGAAACTTTATAAAACAATTGAGAGTTCGATCTTATTCTCATATACTCCATTTGTTCGTTACTCATCTTTCCTGTTATAGATTGTAACCAATCTAAACGTGATGCTTCCAAAGTATTACTCTTTATATCTTTAATTCCATTAAAATGATCTGTTATACCAGAAAGATAGCCTTGTGCTAATATTGAGGTCTTACCGCCTAGTATTCGTGCTTTTTTTATAAAAACACGAGAAGCTACCAAGAATAATAAGCCGAAGACCAAAACAAATATAGTTATTTGGGGTGATAATAAAAACGCAATCCCCACCTGTATAAATGTAAACAAAATAGCAGCAAACAATTGTAAAATTAAATTAACCCCATAACTTACGCGAGCTAATTCTGTAGTTAATATATTTATTAGATTTGTTTTCCTTTTCTCTAAAAAAAAACTCCACTTCGCTTTTAGAATCATACTATATGTTTCAATTCTTAATTCTCGTACAAAAGCTTGTTGCGTTCTCGCATCCCTTAGCGTTATGTTTCTTTGTAGTAGATTTTGACCTAACACTATTAGTATATATATACCTAAAATAGAAATTAGACTTGTTATTTTAGGGAAATCCTGTAAAAACCTATAGACAGGTGCAATAAAAGCAGTCTCCTCACCTACATTGATTATTCCAGTCATACTTATCATAGGAATTAATAAAATAATACCTATCCCTTCAAGTAAACTTATTACAACCATACCAAACAAATTCACATACAGAATTTTCCCTGCAGAAGAATATAATTTCTCCATAAAATATATAATATGATTCATCGATGTTCCCCCTATAACAAAGCAAGCTCCTTTGTTTTCCTCCAAAGACATAGAAACGGACGTAAAGGAAAATATAAAAAATGAAGAGATCTAGGTAAAGGTAATGTTTTTGCATCAATTGGATAAGGATAGAGTTGGCTCATAATAAATAAAATTTTTTGCTGATTAGACATCAGTGAAAATAAATGCCTACTATGATAAGCAAGTACTTCTTCAGGAACAGGATCGGTATGCAAGTTTATCATTTGCTTGAAATAAAACAGCGCTTCTTGAGCTAACTGCTTTGAATGTTTTTTAGTTACTAATTCCATCATTCTTTCATCTAGTTGTACACCTAGCAATTGAGATGCCAAAATTAACGCTTGTCCTCCTAAATGAAGCATTTGATATTTTCTCATTAATTTATGAATCTCACTCCAATTAAGATCTTGATCGACAATTTTTTTTATATCTACTAACCAGCGTAATCTGGACCAACCATGCCTAGCACCATGAGATACAAGAAATAAAAATAAATCTTCCTTCCCTAACATATATACAGGATTACTCGTAAGGGTACTTTTTCTCTTTCGCTTCCAAAGCTCTTCAAACCCAGGTTCCTTACCAGGTCCGGGATTTAACCTCCAATGAATCTCAAGCTTAATCTGCTTTGTTGGATGAAAAAATGTTATATGATGATGCCTCCATTTCCAATCATTTAATATCGTTTGAATATAATCATCTTTTACATATCCTTGCTCTAAAAGTAGTTTTTCTACTTTTTCTAAATTTTGAATAGGAATGAGAACGTCCAAATCACAAGATGTTCGTAAAGAAATATCTCCATATAAATCCTGAGATAGTACAGGCCCTTTTAGAAAAATCATACGAATCTCGTTTTCATTACATAGTTTATTTATTCGTTCCATTTCAGCACTTAAATACAGCATTTGAAATGTATTTTTTTTATATTTTCTATTCAAGGATTGTACAATATGTGAAGGAATTCGTTCCTCATCTACCTGTTTAAGTTTTTGATAAATCACCGGATAAACACGATGGTGCACGGCTTGCTCAAGAAAAACCTCCCAATCAATATCTGTGAACCATTCACTACTATAAGTTTGCAGTGTTTCGTCATCTTGTAACTTCAAAATTGTAAAAAGAAGTTTCAATTCCTTAGACATGAACTCTACATTAAGACCAAAATCTTTCTCCATTTTATTCTCCTTTAATAGTGTCCTCACTTAACCTCTTTGCAAATGATCCAACGACAGTAAATTTCTCCATTCCTTCTGATCCAGTAACATAAAAAGAACCGCTCCGTAACCATGCGTGCGCAATTAATTCACCATGACTATCCTTAGAAGTTCCTAAATAAAGAGTACTCTCAATGTGACGTTTTTCGAGCATTTTCATCCCAGCTATAGCTTTAACAAGGCATTGACTTTCCCAAAAAGTATAACGACTCATAATAGAAATTGCTTCGGACACCTTTTTTAGCGTATCTCCGTGCGGTTGAATATGAGTACTTGACGTTTCACACATGTAATCTCCTAAAGAAGATGCAACTTTGGAAAATGTAATATTTTTTAGTACACGTGCCCATCCTAAAAAAATAAAAGCCTCTAAAAATAAGAGCTTTGTTTTCATGTTCAGTGATAAAAACATCCTTAACCTTTTCACAATATTTATTAATCCCTTCCTAACAGTTCTTTTGAAATTACGAATCTATCTATTAGGCTGATCTTTTATTTGAATTAACCCTTCTTGAAACAAACACTCTAAAAAGGAAAGAACTTGCTCTTCACAATCTTTTCGTTCAATATCATAGTTAGATACTAGCATAGTAACAAGCTGATTAATTATTATTGGCTTTTCAATAAGCTCCCATATTTCTCCGCCTATTTCACCTAAGTTATAGTAATTTCCTTTCTGGACATTTAACATAACTTTTTCTCCATCCATATCGCTTACTATATTACCCTTACTTTGGACAACGTTATGTTCTAATGATATTTTCCTCGAGTGGACAACCATCAACCATACTCCCTTTCTGTATAGTATTTAAAATAACTTCCACAAGCTCATGCGCTGTAAATCTTGAAGCCGGGCGGCTTACTTGAAACATTTCCATTCCACTTGCAATATTAGATGAAGTTTCAAAATGCCATTCCATCAATCCTAATTTAGAAATCAAAGAACTCCTAAAGGTATGTCGGTATAATTTATACAAGCGTGCGAGCCCTTCTATACGGGTCATCTCGATATCTTCTCCCTGCGTTTTTACTAATTCAATAACACCAGCAAGAGGTAATGGATCAGGAAAGAATTGAGAATTCACAGGAACAGCATACTTCGTTTCCCTTTCAAATAAAGGGCTAAATTGCGCTACTTCCATTCCTAACTCATTTATGCTCTCTTGCCATAATTTTTGTTGTGCGTAAGAAGGATGAACTATTGCAGTATTTTTATTCAAAAGAGACACAGCAACTACATCATCACTTAAAAGCTTATATCCTTTATTCAAAAAAGCCGAGGCTAACGTTGATTTTCCAGCTCCTGAATCACCAATTAATGCATATGCTTTCCCATCTATGGCAATTACACTCCCATGCAATGGGAGTATTTTACGTTGCATTAAAAGCGCCCCCATACAAGTTCCCAAAATATATAGTCGAATTTTATCTTCTTCTGCATTTGCCATAGGTGAAAAGGTGATTTTCTCACCTGATTGTATAGCGAATATTGCAGTTTGAGGAACATGAAACATAACTATATCATCCTCCACTACTATTGTTTTTTGCTTTTCTGCGCTATATTCTCCCCACTGTTCTGACAAATCAGTTATTTCAACTTGAACATCCGCCATCTCTTTTTTTTCATTCAGCTGAGACAATTCAGGTAATGGGATTTCACTTACTATTTTTAACCCGAAGGCTTGATATAACACATTCCCCATAGAATCAAACATCCTATCCCCCCACATTGTCAATTTTTTGAAAGCTCTTATATAATAAAGCTATATAAGAGCTTTATTTTTCCAATGACTTAACTGTACTTCACTGGATCATCTGGGTCAGGTTGAACAGCATCTGGATATTTATGCCCAGGCCCTGCCATAGTCATATTAATATTAAGTACTTCTAATACAGGTTGTTTCCATTCCTTTTTCATACGTATCACCTCCTTTCACATTGCTTTTTTTATAAATCGATAGAAGATTAAGCTACGCATTAAAATTCTAAAATCTAAATCAAATGCATATTCTGGTCGAGGTTCTTTACAAATTTTTGAGATAGCTTTCTTAATTACCTCGACATTTAGAAATTCAGAAATTACTGGATCTACACTAAGTTCTTCAACTTCCTCAATAAATTCATTCCAAAAAGGAGCCATACGGTAAACACCATCTGCACCTTGAATACCTCGAACCCGTTGATTCAATCGTACTTTATCAGGAAGGAAATTCTTTGTGGCTCTCCGGATCAGAGCTCGATCCAAACCATTTTGAACATACTGTTCTTCTGGAACTGACAAACAAAATTGAATCAATCGTAAGTCATTTGTGGGATCACGATCCCATAAAGCATAACGTAATGATAATTTCGTTTCATACGTTCCATTTATGCTCCAATAATATGGTTTTTCAAACTGTTCTCTTTTCATGTCATATGCATTAGAGATAGAGGTGCCTGTTATGTCGATGTCTTGTTCTCTGAGTCTGTCAAAAACATTCATTTCCCTTGCAAATTCCGGATTAATTATTGTGGAATTTGCATCTTGTTTCCCTGAAAAAAGTAACTGATGCAAAAATGGAAATGCCTTTCGTCTTACCACTTCAAAAACACGTGATTTTTTCACTCCTATATTTCTACTATATAAATGTAGTTCACGATAAAAACGAATCCAATGTAGCTTTTTCAATAACATTGCCTGGTAATCTAAAATAGGTCCCCACGATACTGTCCAATTACCTCTTTGACCACTAAGAAGTACTCCTATTCCATTCTGAGATGCTTTTTCATAAACTCCACTCAACCAAAAAGTATTCTCAAAAAATTTATATGGCATCTCCATTGTTTCCAGCCAATCATCAATTTCCGATAGTGGGCTTCTCTCCGGCAATTCTAAATAATAATCCTGTATATTCCCTACATGCTCGACAGTCGATTGAATAAATGGTCTTTCGTCAGCTATTCTACCTTTGTGTGTCCAATCTTCAAATCCTTCTACTGGAACATAACTGTACGTATGTAATTTTTTATTTTCAGCACGTAAATCCTTAGCAGCAAAACTAACGACAGAACCTGAGTCTAGCCCTCCGCTCAAATGAGCTCCTACTTGGTGATGTGTTCGTAAACGTGCCTTCACTGCACTTTGATACACCTCTCGAAACGCCTCTTCATACTCTTCATTTGATTTTAAATTAAGCATTTCCCCTACAGTTGGTGTATAGTATCGCGAAAACTTCACTTCGCCTTCCTTTACCAAAATAGTGTGTGATGGAGGCACTTGTTCTATATATTTGTAAACTGTTAACTGTGGATCTACCGATTCGAAATTTACAGGTATAGCTAGAAATTCAGCAATCCACTGCTTATTCAATTTCTTCTCAACATATGGTAGAGAAAATAACGGATTTATAATAGTACAAAAAGCAAACTTTTCCTCACCACGATAAAAATAAAGGGTTCGGCTTCCCGAAAAATCTCTGGCTCCAAAAAGGGTTTGTTTTTTCTCATCCCAAATCATAAAGGCAAAATCGCCTACCAAATATTTCGGAGCCGCTTCCCCCCATTTCTGATAAGAGAGTAAAATCAACTCACTATCTGTCATGTTTTTTCTATCTGCATAATCCACTTGTAATTTTTCAAATAACTCATTACGATTATCAATAATAGCATCTGCTGTAATTGCCAGTTGCTTTTCATAATTATAAAAGGGTAATTGTTCACCAACTGACTCTGGTGTAATCCATTGTGCATGACATCCTAGAAAAGCATTTTCTTTGTGCCATATTTGAATATCATCGGCAGGATATTTGTATAAACGACTCATTACTTCTCTTCCGTGCTCAATTGATACAGGCTCATTAGTAAAGTGAATAATGCCAGCTATAGCGCTCATTTCTTCCTCCTAATATATGAAAAGTTACTACAAATACTATTTACATATTAAATTCGTTAAACATACCTCTTTATCATTCTTTTTAACGAACGAAATTATTTGTTTTATTACTTTCTCAATTACATGCTTAAATTTACTTTCAGACCAAGATATAGATATTAAAAGCCTATAATTATCCCTTTTTTATGTCAATTGAAACTGAATGTCCCCAAACAATTACCTTAAAAATTCATTATAAAGAACAAATAGTGGTACGTATACAAATCTAATTCCACTTTTACTTACTTTTAATTCTTCCATTCTACAGCTTTTAAAATGCCTTGAATTACCCTTTGTTGATCTTCAGCTAACATATTAGATCCTGAAGGCAAACAAATCCCACTTTGAAATAGGTACTGCGACACATCTTCATTTTTGCTATGCGGATAATACTTCTTCTCTTTAAAGAGCGACTGCATATGAAGTGGCTTCCACGTAGGACGCGCTTCAATATTCTCTTCTGCTAAAGTTCTCAACAATTTCCCAATAGAGATCCCGGATTCCTTTTCATCAATTGTCAATGTAGTAAGCCAACGATTAGAGCGAGTATTTTCTAATTCAGGCATAAAATAAAATCCTGGCATGTGAGATAGTGCTTCATAATACCGTTTATATATAAATCTTCTAGCTCTCACCCTATCTTCTAACACTTCTAATTGTCCTCTACCAATACCAGCTAAAATATTACTCATTCGATAATTATATCCTATCTCACTATGCTCATAATGTGGAGCTGGATCCTTTGCTTGTGTCGCTAAAAACCTCGCTCTTTCTAATGCTTCTACATCATTAGAAACTAGCATTCCACCACCTGAAGTTGTAATGATTTTATTTCCGTTAAATGAATAAACCCCAAACCTCCCAAATGTACCGCTTGCTTTTCCTTTATATGTAGATCCAAGAGATTCTGCTGCATCCTCAACTATAGGAACATTATATTGATTACAAAGTGAAAGAATTTCATCTAGTTTAGCACTCTGACCATATAAATGAACAAGAATGATAGCCTTTGGTAATTTCCCCACTTTATTAGCTTCATACAATGCATGTGCCAATGCATTCGGTGACATATTCCATGTTTCCGGTTCTGAGTCAATAAATACTGGTTCAGCTCCCAAATAAACAATCGGATTCGCACTCGCTACAAAAGTAAAACTTGAACAAAACACTGTATCTCCCTTTTGGACATCTAATAATCGCAAAGCTAAATGAATAGCAGCCGTACCTGAACTAACTGCAGCCCCACCTTTCACTCCTACAAAAGATGCAAGTTCTCTTTCAAATCCATCAACATTTGGGCCAAGAGGGGCAATCCAGTTTGTATCAAATGCATTTTGAATATATTTTTGTTCATTCCTACTCATGTGCGGAGAGGAAAGGTAAATTCGCTTTTTATGCTGAACTGTGTGCATGTAAACACATCCTTTATACATATTTAAATACTATGTATCTAAAAACATATGCTTTAATACAGATATATCAGATAATCTCCTTAAATTATCAATTGTATAATGTGCTTTATAAGCTTGCTCAACTATAAGATTATGGTGAATTCCACCTTCTCTATTAATATGGATCGTTAACCATTTCAATTTCTTGGCTGTTATAAAATCCTTACTTAAATTATCTCCTATATAGACACATTGCTGATGAGGCACCTGTAGTTCCTTACTTATTTTTTCATAAGGAATTTGGCTCGGCTTCCAATATTCTTTTCCCAGCTCATCAGTGAGAATTATCGAATGAAATCTCTCTTTTAACTTTAATGCATTAATTTTCTTTTCTTGGGCAACTAAATATCCGTCTGAAATAAGTCCTATTTTAACGGTATTAACTAAATTATTTAGTACCCAATCCGCTTCATCCAACAATTGAATATCTGGTTTATGAAACCTATACTGTTCTATCAAATTACTAATCAATTTTTCATCGTAAGGAATGTTTAACTTTTCTAGTGTTTCATTAAACACGAACCTTCTTTCCCCCGAATCGAATAATTGAATTGCAATATTATAAAATCCGGTTTTCTTATACTTCTCTTTAATCCAATCATCCACTGCTTTAAAACCACTTACAACATAATCTTTCTCTTTATATAAAGTATCATCCATATCAAAAACAATTGCTTTAATCATCATCTTAAATACTCTCCATAAAAACCGCTTCATCATATCTAAGCATTGTTAAATTTTCTCTCCAATTAAAGTCCTTATCTATAAAGACTTCCCCCTGACACATTTTAATTGTCCAAAGTGGAAAATTCGCTCCTGCTTCTATTGATAGTGGTATTCCTCCTCCAAAACGAGGGTTTATTTCAATAAACGTAATTTGTCCATCCTCCTTTTTAAAACATTGTAAAGTAATACACCCAATAGGATTAGGAAGAGCTTTTATTACAGTTTCTGCTGCTTGGATGATATCAAAATCCTTCTTGGTCATACCTTTACTTACCTCACCTGCTCGTGTCTCTATACGCAATCTAGGAACGATTGTTTTTATATTCCCACAGAAATCTACCATGACATCTATAGTGTATTCTTCTCCTGAAACGTACTCTTGTATCATAGCGTTAGGTATATAATCCTTAAAAAATTCCAATTCCTTTTCATTCATTATTTTTGTTACACCTTTACTAGAACTGCCATCATAAGGTTTAATTAATAGTGGAAATTGATATTCTTTTCTTCCAATCTCTTCATCACTATATACTCTAGGTGTTGGTATATTATTAGATGCAAAAAAGTTATATGTGTATTTTTTGTTATTAGCAATCTTATTTAATTCCATACTAGAAACTAATACTTTTACACCAATACCTTCGAAAACCTTCGAATTATTAGCCATAAGGGTTAATTCTGTATCAATTAACGGAATTATTAGATTTATCATTTCAGATTTACATATTTTTAATAATTCATTTATATATCCCTCTTCATTTACACGCGGAACAATAAAATGCTTATCGCTAAAGTAAATGGTGGGAGCAGTTTCTTTTAAGTCTGCAGTAAAGATTTTTCCTTTGATTCCTTCTTGTTTAAGTACTTCCTTAAATTTTTTAATTAAGGTGACCCTCCTACCAGAGCTAGTAAACAAAATATTCATTTTATTCCCCCCATGCTCGATTCCCCCTTAAAAACTGGCATAGTCACATGCTTATTATTTGTTATCCCTTCCGACTTTAAAACCTTACTAAAAGTTAGATATAAAATTTTCAAATCTAAAAGAAAATTTTGATTCTCAACATACCATACATCTAATTTAAATTTCTCATCCCATGAGATACTATTTCTTCCATTAACTTGAGCCCATCCAGTGATTCCAGGTCTTACATTATGCCTTTTAGCTTGCTCTTTCGAATATAAAGGCATATATTCTATTAATAATGGGCGGGGGCCCACCAAACTTAATTGACCTTTTAGTACATTTATTAATTGTGGTAATTCGTCTAAACTATATTTTCTAAGAAATTTTCCAACTTTAGTTAATCTAGCGTGATCTTGTAACAGCTCCCCATTACTATCTCGCTCATTGGTCATCGTACGAAATTTATAAAGATAAAAAGGTTTTCCATGTAACCCTGGACGTTGTTGTCTAAATAAAATGGGTGATCCTATCTGAGTTTTAACTATAATTGCTACTAAAAGAATAACGAAAAAAAGCAAATTAATAATAATAAAGAAATAAAGATATCAAACAGTCTCTTCATTACCAATCATTCCCCCATCTTAAATTATTACAAATGCTTTTCCAAAGTTAAATAATCTACAAAGTATTCATTACGGATTGAAATCAAGTATTCTTAAGTTGTAATTAAAGAATTGTATTCAATTTCTCTTTACTTATCACCTGCAAACATTTTCTATAGTACACAGCTTTAAAACTTAATAAGTAGAAGAAAGCAATACACATAGGTGCAAAATATATTTTTCCAAATGCTTATCCAAGAGACTATTACACACTGTAAAAATCTCAAAAAATATATTCACAAACACAGTTTTATAAACAACGCTTAGTAGTATATTAAAAAATCCATTTATTATTTAAAAATTCTCCTACACACTATTTTTTAGTATGCAGTTAACGTAATAATAAAAAGCTATTATATTTATAAAAAACATAATAGCTTTTCTCTATTCTATAGTAGTAACTAAAAGTCAATAAACCTATTATCTATTAGGAATTAGACTATTTCGAATAATTACATTGGACAAAATCCTTCCATGTACCATTATATAATACTTTATGGACATATTTATTAAGAGCCACTCTACTTCATTTCTCATAATTTTTTGAAACTATTCAAATTTAATTATCACCATGCATTAATTTGGATCTATTACACCATTAACTATATTCCCTTGCAGAAATTCCCTCCCTGTAATTGTAATTTTCGCATTATTCAACACGTTGTTTTGAATTACTACTAGGGGTGTAATACTCGTTGTTCTATTATCTATCCCAACTTGCATCAAATTTGTGGAATTTATAATATTATTTTGAATTATCACTTGCTTACCAGTAAACGCTGCATCCAAAACAATAATAGCTCTCTGAAGAGTATCATTTGTAATTTTTATAGTATTTCCCCTTAACACTATTTCATCAGATACATTTTGAATATTCAAGACCGTACCATTTGGTTTTTCTATATGACAATCCATCATCTTGAATGCTTTGAGGTTATTCACTGTAAATAACGTGTTATTTCTATCTATACTAAAGAACTTGCAATCTTTTAATTCTAAAGTGCTTCCTGTACTTGTTATCCCCAAAAAGGTTACGTCCTTAAAAAAGCAATTTGTATATGTCCCTGCAACTAAGGTTGGGTTTTTAACATTATTAAATATAATATTTTCAAATATCCATCCTGATTTAACTGTTCCTACTGGTACATAATTTAAATACAAAACGTCTTGTCCTTCAAATATACAATTTGAGATAGTTTGCGGCTCATTTTTCATCTCTAATGTCCACTGATACAATGATGACAAGGAATTTAGTTTATCTGCATCGTTTATAAAGCGACAGGAATCAACTTTAACCGCATATGGAAAGGGGGTATCAATAATCATTTTACTATTAGAAAAAATATTATCTAATATATTAATAGGTCGATTTACATATACACCTTGAACATTTACTTGCGCTCCGTATACATAATTATTGGAAAAAATAACATCTCCTAACAAAGAGACCTTGGTTAATCGGATATTATTCCCTGTTACGATTACCCTATCTGCACCACCATTAATAGATAGCCCAACATAAGCATTTGAAATGGTATTCATAATAGAATTATTCGATATATAGATAAATTTCCCATTTACAACAATAATATTATAATTTTTATTATCATGAAAATTATTTCTTTCAATGTATATATATTGATTTAAATCATATCCATCTTCAATATCTAGTCCACTTTGTGGATTGGTACCTGCGATGTGATGAATATCATTATCTCGAATATATACATTCTTTGCCCCACATACACTAATCCCTTGTCTACGGCAATCATGTAAATTACATTTTTCTATATAAGTATATTGTGAAAAAGAAGGCACCCGAACATTTATTAAACAATTTGCAGGAGCAGGAACATTCCCTTGATGCAAAACAATTTTAGCATAACTTGCTCCATTAGGGACTTCTACTTCATCAAAGAATTGTACATTGGTTTTTGAAGATAAAAATATATTATTTAAAGTGTAAAAAATGACATCATAATAATCGCATTTTATTTCAGAACCCAATGCTCCAAATCCATTTCCATATAATCCAAAGTAACCATACTTTAAAATAGCCACTTGGGTCATATCAATTTGCAAATTGGAACGTATCTTTGTTGTACTACTTACTAATGAACCATCTGTTGTATTAATTGCTCCCTGTTCAAATGAACTTGCTAATGCTGTAGGAAAAGGTGAAATCTGCCCAAAAGTACTGTTCAGTGTAATGGCATCTCCTGTACAATCTAAAATATCTAGATTATCTAAAGATACAAACCGTGTATTGTTCCCCCCATCAGCAGGTGGAGTAAAACTCCCCAATTCAATGCCGTACCCTGCCTCATGTGTTCCCCCACTAGAATAATCATGTGTATATCTATCTCCTTGGATAATACCATTTGTTATCCTAGAATATACTTGATTTCTACGAAAACTTATAATTGCATATCCAGTCAAATTATTTGTTTCCATTTTTAATGTTGAACCGTTTAGATTCAAAGTTAAATGACTTGGTGGTTCGATGGGTGTTTGTTTATCAATCAAATATATTCCTCTAGGTAACACAACTTCCGTATAACCTTGTTGAGCCGCCCAAACTAAAGCATTATTAATACCTTTGGAAGTATTGATAGCATCAGTCCCATCATTCTTAACATCCCATCTATCTAATTCTAATACATATATACTTGTAGAATTTGTAGCTTCAAATGATTTTGGAATCCATTTTAATTGCGTACTATCATAAGTTAAAATGTCATTATGAAAAGGAGGCTTGGACACCAAATCTAAATCATTCAAATTCCCAAGATTATCCCTTCTTCTCCACATCAATTCACACCTCTTTTTTGCTTTTCTACATCTTATGTTTCATAAGGTAAATTGATTGGATATAAGAGAAGTAACATCACTTTTTATTGTTTTTAGAGATCCACTATTTAGAAAGTCTTTTCACAATTCCTTTCTCCTTCCTAAATAGATCTATTCTTACTAGCTGTTTTTATTTCAATACCCTTTTATTTATACTATTTAAACTTACAATTTTATTAAAAAGACACTATGCTCTTTATACATAACTCCCCTACTATTATTTTCAGAACAACCTAAAATCTCTTCCGTAAATAAAGCATTCTTTACTGTGATATGGAAAAAATAAAATAATAATTTATGGATAATTATCATTCGAAACTTTCCGAGTTAATATTTTCGACTTTATTTTTTTTATTAATATTCGGGTTAAATTAAGGAAATATCTATACTCTTCCGCCTCTTTAAATACCATCCAAAAGATCAAATTCGGAATAATCAGGCACAAAATACTACGTATTACCATGTCCATAAATATATTTATGTGAAAAATATAACCAATAAAATCCGTTGCTATAACAGAAAATAATACAAGCACTACAAACAAAGTATATCTAATAAAATATACTTTTACAGATTTTTTAAAAATCATTTTAAATATAATATAAGGATCATACCAAAAGTAAGTACATAATCTACTAATAACAGTCCCTAAAAGCACTCCTGCTATTCCTATTTGTTTCGCGAGAATTATAGAAACTACAATATTTATAATTGCCGCTATGATAGGTCTATACTTCCCTTTTTTAAATAAACCTGTGGTTTCTCTAAAAATTGTAGTTGTATTTTGCATTCCTGAAGTGAAAAAATTAAGTAATATGAAAAATAATACATACTTATTAAACACATATTCCTCACCTAACCAGAGTGTTATAAATGGATTTATCAAATTCCAAAGGCAAACTGTAAAAAATCCATATATCCAAAAATTAAAAAAGTTAATTACACGAAAAATAAAATATTTTTTTCTACATTTTCTTTCACATTCAAATTTCCAACACTAGCAGTGATAGAATAAAACAAATAGCCTAATAAGGTATTTAATGTATTTAAGATCAACAAATAATTTGAATACACACCAACCCAAATAATTCCAATGAATTTCGATATAATTATATTATCTGTTGCATTAATTACTACACCACTAATTTTATATAGTAACAAAGAATACAAATTCTCAAAAAACTCTCGTCTGTCTGCCTTAGATAATTTCGCATTATTTTTTTCTTTTAAAAATGGATATAATTTATTTGCCTTATTTGCAATATATACATTCTCAATTACTTTCAATGTTAATTGAACTATCAGTACTACAATGTAATCACTAATAATTATTAATAAAACAATTTGTAATGCGTTAGATATAATTATGAACAAAGTGTGTATTTTAGAAATGATATAGTTACTTTGATCAGCAATAATAATAGATTGCTTATATACAAAATAATATGATGACACCGAACTTATTAAAAATAAAAGATAGATAATGTTAATGTCTTTAATCATAGTATCTGCATTCACTAAATAATCAAGAAATGGTAATAGAGATAACCCTAATAATAAAACTACTACTCCTATTAATCTGTATGCTTTTTGATATAAATTCATTAATGCCTGTATTTTATAGATATCCTTCTCAGCTAATGGCCTATATAAACTATAAATTATAGCTGTATCAAAGCCTAAATTAGCTAGGGAAAACATCAATAGTATACTTGTAAAAAGCCCATCCACACCTAAATATTCTATACCGAGTGTATAAATAAAAACAGTTCGAACAACAAATCCCATGCCAATACTAATTATTTGTCCAGACAAACCGAATAAAATATTTTTTAAGGAATTTTGTATTCTCATCGTAATACCTTCTATATTTTAGTTGTTTTGCGTACCCACTCTACTAAATTTGGCACTAATCTTCCTCTTTAAAATAGGGAAAAACTTTGTTATCCTGTATTTTAATAACGCTTTTCTTCGTTGCGCCTTGAAATCATAATCTAGAAACCAATTTAGTAAATTTTCATCTGTAATACAATCACAATTTTGTTTCATTCGCACTTGGATTAAATTCCAATACATTTCAATGAATGTATTAGTAAAAAACTTCACCTCACTATTTAAAGAAGTTTTAACGTACTGATAAAGATTACTTGGAATATTAAAACCATATTCACGAGGATCTCTCCCTTCAGCAATAATTCCCATAATTGTTCTTAAACATTTTTCACATTTACAACAATTTTCTTCATTTTTAAAACATACCCTGATATTAACAGGTTCTTTACTAGCTGAATAATGGTCCACAACAACTTTAATCTTTTCTTGCCTAGTAAGTTCGTATCCATCATGAAATACTGTTCCAGATGCATATTTTATTTCATTATCCACAGTTGGATCAGATGCACAAGTAACTTGATATAATGGAGAATTAGAGCTTGCAATGTATATACATTTTATCTTAAGTTTAAAAGCTATTGGAATAGCTGCAGATATTATTGCTAGACCATGATGCAATCCATGCCACCATGTATCGTTTAACTTTTCTCTAAAATCATGGTCAATGTTCCCTGCAATTATAAAGGTCCCATAGTTGGATTGTATAAAAATATTTTCTAGTCCATTATCCTTTACAAAATTTATGGCATTTTCTTTATCTGCCTCCCATACTTTACTACCCTCTATTTCATTTTCATGCCATCCATATTCAGTAACTAGCAAGGGGTTTTTATCTTTTATTCTTATAAATGTAGTAAGTGCATCTAATCCCCCACTAAATAAAGATGCCGCTTCAAATTCCGGAATGTAAACATTATCAATAATTTCTCCTACATCCACGGATCCTTTAAATTTCACACCAGGAAACATGTTTTGATATGCATTTTTTATATTATTTAAACAAATATAAAAAGATTTATCTAGTTCATTTATTACTATTGTTGAATTAGTAATCCATACAAGAGGAACTACATTTGCAACAAACGGAATAGCCAAAATACTTAAAGGGATATCAGATACATCATAGTTATATTCAAGAAACATATGATTACTTGTCTTAAAATACTTTTGTAAATCCCCCTTAATACTAAAAGAATAATCAACTCTATTATTTCTTACGACAATTTTATCGAGAATTATACTATTCATTTGAGCCTCCTAATAAATCGCCATTTTTATCAAAGTACATTTATTAATTAGAGAACTGTTTTAACCATTGATTTACTACATCAAAATTCACTTGAACATCCGTGATAAACTCTGAATTTATCATTTTTTCAAGATTATTTAAATCTTCCCTATCAATCAGATTTAAATTATACGTTTCGCCCATCCCCTTAGCTCTTTCATCTATGGAGATAATTATTGCACGTTTTTTATGACGCATAGCAAATATGCCGCCATGTAAACGTGTTCCAATATAATCGACGGCTGTATTTAGGATTTTTTCATACGCCTCTATAGTAGGAGGTATAATTTTTATGTCCTGTATACCCTCTAAAGTTTTTAAATATTCAAAATCATCAGCGTCTTGTATCCAAAAATAGACATTTTCATAACTTTTGTTAAGTGTATCTATCAATAATTGATCTTTTTCACGATTTTTAGAATGATGGGTTAGTGTAAAAACAACCGATTCCGATTTTCCACTTGGAATTCCCCTACAAAAATCATGCGTAAAAGACCACAAAGTTGCACAACCAGTATTTAGAGCTTTAAAGCCCATTTCTTCTAAAATTTTTTTGTTCTTTCATCTCTAACGCTGTGTATATATTCATGTGATAAAACTTTTCTATATAACATTTTTGTATAGGGATTTATTTTATTCCCTTTTCCTGCACCAACTCCAACCAGAATACTCCCCTTTAAAGGACCATAATTAAATATATTAATATTCCACTGCGGAAAGTGCGTAAACATATCCATTGCTAGCAAATTCGAACCACCTACAAACTTATATTTCGCATCACTATAAATCTTTACCCTATTTGATTTTCTCGCTACTTGGTACCAATGAAAAGGTGAAACATGAGTAGGTAATGTTAAAACATATGCATTTTTAGTTATATCAGAAAGATGATGCTTTACACATTTCATTATTATATCGTCACCCTTGTTAAGAGAACCTACCGATGTATCTAATACTAAAACATTCTCCATAAAAATAATTCCCCCAAGTATCTTTTATAAATAGTAAAAGATTTTTTAGTTTTATAACTTAATCTATTCTAATTCAATTAACCTATATATCTTTTCCACTTCTATTTCATTACCATAATTTTTTTGGCTTACATTATTAACAATTTCACTTCTGAATTCAACATCATCAATCATTTTTTTTATTCCTTCGACAATTCCCTTTATACCCATTGGACAAATATATCCATCTACCCCGTTCTCCAGCTGACTTTTGGCAGTTGAAAAATTAGTTATTAATACTGGTTTCTTAAGAATTTGCGCTTCCCGAACTGTTACTGCCTTCCCTTCGTATCTAGAAGGTTGTACATAAATATCACATGCTTTTATGTACGGGTACGGATTAATCTTCTTACCTAGTAAAACAAATTCATCTTGAAGTCCTAATTTATCTATCAACAATTTAAGTTCCGCTTCTTGAGGCCCATATCCAACTATGTACCACTCGATATCATACCCTTGATCTAATAGTTTTCTAAGCGCATATATAGCGTCATCAATTCCCTTAGCATGAGAAAGTCTAGCAACAGTAACTAACTTGATTCGCTCTCTATTTATTGGTATTTCCTGAGTAATATCTCCTTCATTAGATTGTTCGCGAACAAATTCAGAATCTATTATATTTTCTATCACTTGCACCTTTTTATTAATATAAGGCAGACTATTCAGGAATGTATCTCTACAACTTTCGGAAACCGCCACAATATCATCCATTTTCCTCCACATTTTACATTCCATTTCTTTGTTAAGTTGTATGTTCGAATAATCAGTATGAATCCACCCAATTTTTCTTTTCGCTCGAACTTTATCCCCTATAAAATAATGCGGCCATAAAAAACTTATCGCAACATCGTACTCTTCTCGCAACTTTGGAAGAAATGGAAGAGATATTCTCCATCCATATTGAATGACGAAGTATCCAGGTTCTTTACTATTTACATATCGCCCATGCATAACGCCCATAATTCTCCCTATTATCCTAGTAATCCCAATTGAGTAATGCCCTTCTTGTAATATCTGCTTAATTGATTTTCTAAAAGTAGTATATTGTTGCAATTCCTCTAATAAATTCGGCTCTTTAGGTAGTAAAGAGAAAAATCCACCTTCATGTTTAAATAACATTAAATCTATATCATACTTACTGTAATCAATTGTATTTAATAAACCAATCAAACTTCTTTCTACTCCACCAATTTCCATATCAAAAGATGTAATTAATATTCTTTTCTTTTTCATTATAGGATACCTCACAAAATCTATTATTGATTTCTCTTCCTCATTTTATATTTGTATTTTGCTGTTACGCTCAACAAATCTCCTTATACATCAGACATATAAAATGAAAATAAATTAGATTATCCTATTTCTTCCTTGCGCACAATTCCATATAACGATAGCCACTCGTAAATGTTATCGTTAATATCAAAGCCTAATTTCGATATATTGTTAATTATGAATTCCCTGTCAGGTCTTTCTTTTAACAAGGCTTTATAAATTTCTTTACACCATATTTCAATTTCTTCATCTAAGTCAACAAATGACATTATCCCTAACCCCATATCAGTATTATTAGGTAGCGTATCTGCTACAACACATGGTACACCTGCAGATTGCGCTTCTAAAGTTACAATACCAAACCCCTCAAACAAAGAAGGAAAAATAAAAACATCAAAACTCTTCATGAGTCGTGGAATATCCTTCCTAACCCCCAAAAATCTAATATTTTCAAAAATCCCTAATTGCTTTGCTTTTAATTCAATAGAAATCCTTAACGGGCCATCTCCTACTAAAATAGCAACAAAATTTGAATCTCGTTTTAAAATTTGCTTTAAAACTTTTAGGATAAAAATATGATTCTTTGACTCTGAAAAACTTCCTATATGTCCTATTAATTTTGTTGCATTCGGTATATTAAGTTCCCTTCTTACGCTGACACTACTCCCAGCGTCTATATCAGTAAATTGATTAATATCTATACCGTTTTTAATTAGTTCTATCCTCTCACTATGAAGCATCCTTTCGCCAAATAAAAAACGTGCTGCTTCAACGCTGCACGCACAATAATTAGTTCCAGCATATTTAATAATAGATTGCAAAACCTTTAGGATAACTCTTGCTTTTATTCCAGAGTCTTGTGGCCAATTATTACTATGCGAATGACAAATCCTCTTTTTTATACCAGCTATTTTTGCCGCTACAGCAACGAAACCACCTTGATAATCCGTATGTGCATGTACAACTTCATATTGATTATCCGACATAATTTTCACAAGTTCTTTAACATAGGAAAAAGGTCCTATTTGTCCTAAACTAGGTACCTTATATATTCTCCCACCTAACGCCATTATTTCATCTTCATAATCATTTTTCTCATTTCGATGAGATACAAAATCAAACTGAAGCTGCCTCTTATCTATTTTCCTATATATATTCATTAGTAACGTTTCAGCTCCCCCGCGATTCAGAGCGCTGACAATGTGTAAAACCTTCTTTTTATTTTTAGGTCTAAGCTTAGAATCTATCCCCATTTAACAATCCTCTCCCAGCATCTTGCACTTTATTATCAAAGTAGGTTGCTCTTATAGATAATTCCCAGAGTAATTACATGTTCATATACAAAATAAATAAAATAGCACACTAGAACTGCATAATAAATCAACTTTTGATCTTTATCTGTAAATGACTTCACAACCCAAGAGATTAATATTAACTGATACAATCCAAAATATATGGAGAATCTAGCAAATATCCAATTTTGTGTTGAAATAATCATAAAAATAAGACCTAATATAGACATATTTACAATATAATCACTTTCAGGGAATAACGCCCTCATTTTATCTTTCCCAAGGTAAGCCAGTATAATTGGCACTATACTCACAGCAACCCTAAGTATATTGGCACCACCTTCATGAAATTCCTTATATTGACCATATTGAGTATTTCCAATTGCCGAAAATAAAACTTCCGAAAACTGATTAAAACCTATAACTACACATACTGCTAAAAAAAGAAGCAAATATGTCGTTCCTGACCAGGCTTTTTTTCTTACAAAAAAGTAGATTGGCATAAGAACTAATGCACTTGCATGAAATGTTGATGCGCATAATACAATTGCCATATATTTTTTCCATTTTCCTTCAAAAATATATTTTGTGGCAGCAAAAATAATTGCAGCGGCTAAATATTGTCTAATCCCATTCATTGATGTTAAATACATACCCGACGTAATATAAACATATAAACTCAATTCAATTAGTCTTGAATATTTATATAGTGTTGCTACAATCAGTACATTTGTTATCAATGCTGTAGTAAAAACCATTACTTGAGGATCATCCGCATATTTTTTCAAAACCATTTGAAAAATATTAAAGCCCATGTCTTTGTTAGTTTGAACATACTCCCAATTAAACTCCGTTATTTTATATGCATGCATATAAAAATAAGTATCCCCAATATTATTCCGAAGTCCCGCTACCAATACAAGTGATAGAGCCGCCATTAAAACCAATAATCTATTTGGCTTTATCAATGTAAAATTATTAGTTACAGGTATAGCAAAATACCTTGCAAAAAATGCGAGTATGAATACGATAAAAAGATTCATCCAAAGTATAGTCATTATTATGTCCTCTCATTTACTTACTAAGTAAATCCCTATATATTTACTTCCATTCTTGTTTTCATTGTAATGTAACTATAAAGAATAACTCCAAATGGCAATGCGCAAATCGTAAGACCTTTGCATGGCGACTCTTGCATAAATCTTTTATTTTTCGCTATAAAACTACTAGATACATAATGTACAGCTTGCCTATACTTGAATACTCGATTAGTAAATGGTAATTTCATAAGTTCCTTACGATAAAAAGCAAAACCTCTTGGATTTTTACGATATTGATTTAGCATATTCATTGATGAACCGTCAGGCATGTATTCAACATAGCAAAGAGGTTCGTTCATCAGTAACATCTCATACTGCTGATCTAACATATAATATTTATATGCTAATCCAACATATTTTTCATTTTTAAAAATTGGGTATGGATATTTCTTAGTCAATTCTGTGCGATAGACCAATTTTTTATCACCTGTGACACCATGTTTATTGTAAAGATTAAACAACGTGGAATATTTAAGGTTTTCTGGTAACTCCGAGCCAATTATTTGTCCATCTATATACAAATCTAGTCCGATTATCCCACTAACTTCATCACTTCCATAGCTATTCCAAAAAGAAATAATTTTCTCTACGGCATCATCTGGCATATAATCATCAGAATCAATACAAACATTTAACTCCGTTTCAATTAACCCATATGCTGTATTATGAGCACCATGCATCCCTTGATTTGGTTGCCAATGATACCTTATTTTTATATGTCCCTCGAAAATCCAATTATTCACCAACTCTTTCGTGTGATCACTAGATCCATCATCTATAATGAGCCATACAAAGTTCTTGCATGTTTGACGTTTTAAACTCTCATAACAATTTTGAAGACAATATGCTCTATTATAAGTAGGGGTGAAAATTGTTAAATTTTCCAAATTACTCACCTCGAAAGTACGGAATAATAGTCTTGAGTTAATTCTGCCGTATGTTTTATATCGTAGCCTTTCTCCCAAAATACTTGAGCTGGTATTTCCCTCGGAAAATTACTAATTTCTATATTTTTCATTTTTTCTATCCAAGCCATTTTATCTGCTAGAGGAACATGTTCAACTAGATTCATTCCCAAATCCACTTCTTTCGTAATAGCATCCGATATGATACAAGGTAAACCAACCCCTTGCGCCTCTACAAGTGTGACTGGTAATCCCTCATGAATAGACGGAAAAACAAATACATCAAATGCTTGAAGTATCCTTTCTATATCACTTCGTACCCCCAGAAACCTTATGTGATTCTCCATGTTCAAATCTTTTACCTTTTTTTCCATTTCCAAACGAAGCGGCCCTTCTCCAGCTAATAAAAGTATTGAATTTGGCCGAAATTGAGTTAACTGAGCAAATAAATCTATAAGATAGGTATGATTTTTTTGATAAGCGAATCTTCCGACATGACCTATAACAAACGCTTCCTGTTCAATTTGTAATTCCTTTCTTACTTGTTTTCTTATTTCAGGACGGAACAAAAATCTATCACAATCAATTCCATTTTTTAAGATTTTGGCTGTATCAGCTTTATCTGCAAATAACCATCTCGCAGCTGCATTTGAGCATGCTAACAAATGCGTTGCACATGTACCTATAGATTTTCCTGCATACCATTTATAGATTTTTGCAGTAGCACCACCTTCACTACTAGTATTGTGACTATGCGCAATCCTAACTGGTACCCTTGCTTTTTTAGCTGAACGAAGTACTAATCCACTCATTTTATCCATATGTGAATGAACGATTTTATATTGTGGATGAGAGCTAAAGAAGGTATTTAATGCCTTTATATAGCCTCTATGACCAACATCCGTAACATATGGAATTCTATGAACTTTTCCACCTAACTTTACTATTTCTTCATCAAACACTCCTTCTTTACATGTTAAAAAATCAAATTGAACTTTGGAACGATCTATATTGCGATATAAATTCATAATTAAAGTTTCTGCTCCGCCTCTATTCATATTTACGACTACATGTAATACTCTTAATGGAGTACCCAATTTAAATCCTCCATTTCACCCATAAATGTTGTATAGATTTCTTGTTTCTCCTTTAACACTTCATTTACTGAATATTGATTTTTAATACTAGTACATCCATACTGCCCCATCTGAGCTAATACTTTAGGGTTTATAGAAATACCCTTTATCCTGTCAGCCATTGCTTTTATATCATTACGATCTACAATCCAACCATTTTTATTATTAATAATCAATTCCCTATGTCCCCGGTTATCAGTAGCTACAACCGGAAGTCCACAAGCCATGGCTTCCATAATATTAACTGGCAAACCTTCCCTGTAACTAGATGCAACTGCAAGATCAGACATCTGTAGTAAGGAAGCTATATCATTTCTGTAACCGAGAAAATGAACCATGTTAGTCACTCCTAGTTGAGTAGCTATTTTTTTACACTCTTCCATTAACGGTCCTTCGCCAGCAAGCAAAAGCTTCGCATGTGGCATTTCATTTTTCAATTGTGCTAATACATGGATTAAAAAGTTTTGATTTTTATTCTTATTAAATTCAGCAGCATAAAACATTAAAAAATCTTGTGATTTATAGCCACATTGTAGCTTTAATTCTCGTTTCTCAATTTCAGTTACAGGAGTAAACCGTTGTACATCTATTCCTACACCGTGAACTAGCTTAATATCTCTCACTGGAAAGCGATGTTTAACTGCTAAATCATAATCTTCTTGGTTAATTGTTATTAGACAATCCGTATGAGAAGCTAGAATTCTTTCAATTGGATAATAAAGCAACCAATTCATATACGGTGATCCTTTACAAAAGTGAAATCCATGTGCTGTATATACGACTTTCGTTCCTTGCCGCCTGGCTTTCTGAGCAGCTAACCGAGCAATTACTCCTCCCATAGGCGTATGACAATGAATGATATGATATTTATTTTGATCAATAATTGATTTTAGTTTTTTATATGCGTGGAGGTTTTGTATACTAAGAGGTGATCTTTGAATAGGAATATTATATTTTCGAGTTACGTACGGAAGATGTATATTCCCATTCGCTGCAACATGTACTTCCCATCCTTGTTCTGAAAACCATTTCAAATACGGTAAATGAAAAGCCTTAAAATGATAATCTACAGTTGCACAAAACAGAACTTTTTTAGACACCATCCCACGCACCCGTCTTATATAAATTTTTTCTATTAACCTGATACAGGTATTAACAGTTTTAAAGTTTTACGCTGATTTACTAACTTTAACAATCGTTTTCTTAATTCTACTTCGTTTAAATCTGTATAACTTGAAATAAACTCTTCAATTTCTTCTATACGAACATTCATTTCTTGTCCTACGTAAATCCTCGGATAAATTTGCTTTTCATTCATTTCATCTTCTTTTAGTAATTCTTCAAAAAGTTTCTCCCCTGGGCGTATACCAGTAAATTCTATTCCTATTTCATCCACAGAATTTCCTGATAATCGAATAAGATTTTTGGCAAGGTCGACTATTTTCACTGGTTCTCCCATGTCCAATACAAAAATCTCTCCACCTTTAGCTAAAGCACCAGCTTGCACTACGAGTCTTGATGCTTCCGGGATTGTCATAAAATACCGAACCATATCAGGATGAGTAACTGTAACTGGTCCACCATTTTGAATTTGCTTCTTAAATAAAGGTATAACACTCCCTCTACTTCCTAAGACATTCCCAAAGCGTACAGTAACAAACTTTGTATGACTTATTTTATCTTTATGTTGAATTACCATCTCAGCTAATTTCTTTGTTGCTCCCATAACACTCGTCGGATTCACAGCTTTATCAGAGGAAATCATAACAAACGTTCCTACTCCATGTGCTCTCGCTGCCTCTGATACATTCATAGTTCCAATCAAATTATTTTTAACAGCCTCTTCAGGATTATTCTCCATTAGTGGTACATGTTTATGTGCAGCTGCATGATATACAACATTTGGAAGATGTTTATTCATTATTAAATTCATCTTTTTTTCATCTTGTATATCTGCGATTTCAGGAATAAACGTGCCTTTCATATCTCCATATTTTCTGTTTAATTCCATTTCTATAGAATAAATACTGTTCTCCCCATGCCCTAGTAAAATCAACCTTTTCGGCCTAAATTTTGCAATTTGTCTACAAATTTCCGAACCAATTGAACCTCCTGCACCAGTAACTAAAATAACTTTGTTAGTTATATAATCTGAAATAACATCCACATCAAGTTCTACAAGATCGCGCCCTAATAAATCTTCTACTTGAACATCTCTGAATTCGTTCACCGATACTTTACCCGTTACTAAGTCTTCTAACATCGGAAGAATTTGAGTTTTCACTTCTGTTTTTAAACATCTTTTCAAAATAACATTTTGCTCTCTTTTGTTTAATGAAGGAATTGCTAAAATTATTATTTCAATATTCATTTTTTTAACAACGTACTCAATTTGATTCTTACCACCAATTACTGGAATACCCCAAATATCAAGGTTATGTTTTTTTACATTATCATCAATAAATGCGACTGGCATTAATTCGGCAGCACTATTCTTTAACAGCTGCCTTGCAACCATTGTCCCAACGAGATCCCGCACCAACAATTAACGTTCTTTTTTTATCACCCTTTTTTACATAATAAATATCTCTGTACATTCTCCATATAAAACGTGAACCACCAATTAATAAAATATGAATCATCCAAGTTACAACTAACAGCCGAAAATACATTTTTTGCATGATTAGTTGCTGCACAACTGCTGTAGCAATTATAGAAAATGTAACAACTTTGCATATAATGAGTAATTCTCCTATACTTGCATATTCCCAATCTTTATTATACAACTTATATATTAAAGCAAATAAATGATGACTGACTAATAGAGTGATAGAGCTAATAATTGATGATAAAGTGATAACACTAAAGCTAGCATTTACAAAGAAATAACTAAAGAAAATAGCACTTAACACAATCATTGAATCCATTAAAAGCAATAACGATATCCTCCGTCGATACGTCATGTAACTTCCTCCTTTAATCAATTCCATACTTAACTCTTTCAAATTTAAAGTTGCTAACTATATTCTCTTTATTAAAAACACATAGTTAGAAACTTTAATAAAATAGGGGCATCTAACCCTCCCTCACATTACACTCTTGATGACTCGCATCTAAGGTTGTTTTCACAACCCACAGCATAATCGAGTGCCTCCGTTGATAGCGGTAAGGAGACATCACCACATCGTAGCTCTTTAAAAAAATTCTTTATAAAGAACATCTTAATATAAGGATATTTTTTTAAAAAAGTACATTTATGTTATTTATACTTTTCCATTCAAAATCGCACCTAATATCCTACTTTTCGTAAAACTTAACGCCCTTTTCGTTTCAAGCGCATCTTCATTCACAGTATGATTGTAACGTATCACCAATAATACACCTTCACACTTATCAGCCAATACACTTGTATCTGTTACTTCTAGTACAGGAGAAGAATCAAATAATATAATATCATATCGTTCCATTGCATTTTGAACTAACATATCCATTGCACTCGAACTAAGTACTTCGGATGGATTGAATGGTACCGGTCCGCTAGTTAATACATCCAGACTTTCCATCTCTGTTTTTTTCACGGCGCCCTCTAAAGTTGTTTTTCCGTTCAATATATCAATTAATCCAACTGTATTTTCTACTCCAAACATTTCATGAATCGTTGGTGTTCGTAAATTTGCATCTATTACCAATACTTTTTCACCTTTTTGTGCTATTGAGACTGCTAAATTAACTGTAATCGTTGATTTTCCTTCACCATACCTCGGAGAAGTAATAACTATAGTTCTGCTTTTATGAATAGATGAAGATAATTGAAGGTTTGTTCGAAGCGAACGATACTGCTCCGAAATTTTCGATCTTGGAGCGGTATGTACAATTATACTTTCTCCTTTAACTTTATTTGTTTTTCGTCTATTTTTGTAAGCCACTCCGTTCCCTCCCCCAATAATACCGTATTTTTTTTACTGAATTTGTCTTTCACATTTTTTCTATTCATTTTAGATATTCCGCCCAAAACAGGGACATCTAACAATTGTTCAATTCGCCGTTCCGATTTGATTCTCTCATCAAGTGAATCCAATAAAAAAATGAATCCAATACTGAGCACCATACCTATAGAGAATGCAATTAGTATCGTCTTAAAGTGATTTATATTTATAGGCATAGAATGTTTTTGAACTGGGTCTTCTGGTAATATACTCACATTATTAAAATTCAGTATATTCGCTACTTCTTTCTTATAAACAGCGGCTGTAGTATTTGCAATTTTATGAGCAAGCATAGGATCTATATCCACTACATTTATTCTCATAATCTGGGACCCTTGCACACTTTCTGTACTTATTTGTCCACTTAATGCACCTGCAGATCTGTTAATATTCAATTCAGCAGCCACTTTTTCTAATATTACAGGCTCATTTACCATCGCTTTCAATGTATTCATCGTTTCAGCATTAGCTTGAACAATAACCCTTGCTGAAGAGGCATATAATGGTGTTTTTACATATATAGTATACATCGCTCCTGCTACTGTTGTGAGAGTTGTAAATAATAGAATGATCCAAATTCTTTTCCGTATAATAGTAAATAGATTTTTCAAATTTATTTCCTTATCCATAACTTCCCTCCTCATTTAAAACCAATGAGCTTCAACTTGAAATTGACATCGAAAACTTAAGAAAAAAACAATATTTTCATTCTTTTTAATATACAAACATTTCTAGTTAATGCCATTTTAGTTCTTTATACAGAACGAGTCAACACAAATTATTTTCACTAAATTACTTCCTGATGACACTAAAAAAATTGCGACAATATTCGTGTTTTTTCACTGTAGATAAATGACGAAAAAACCCTAATACCGTAGTATTAGGGTTTTTTTCTCTCTTAGTATAGAGACATATATTGATCGCGTTCCCATTGGTGAACTTGCGTGCGGAAAATATCCCACTCAATTTCTTTTGCTTCAATGAAGTGCTCAAGTAAATGATCACCTAATGCGCCACATACGATTTCATTAGATTGTAAAATAACTAACGCTTGCGCTAATGTTGCTGGCAAGTCAACGATACCTGCTTCTTCGCGCTCTTCTTTTGTCATTACATAGATGTTACGATCTACTGCAGCTGGCGGAGTTAATTTGTTTTTAATTCCGTCAAGACCTGCTGCTAATAATGTAGCCATTACTAAATATGGGTTTGCAGCTGGGTCAACACTACGTACTTCTACGCGTGTACTAATACCACGAGATGCAGGGATACGCACTAATGGACTACGATTTTGTGCAGACCATGCTACGTAACATGGAGCTTCATATCCAGGTACTAAACGCTTGTAAGAGTTTACAGTTGGGTTTGCTACCGCTGTAAATGCTGGTGCATGTTTTAAAATACCTGCGATGAAGTGACGAGCATCATCACTTAATTGTAAATCACCGTTTTGGTCGAAGAATACGTTCTCACCATTTTTAAATAGTGATAAGTTACAGTGCATACCTGAACCGTTCACACCGTATAATGGTTTCGGCATAAATGTTGCGTGTAAACCATGTTTACGAGCAATCGTTCTTACAACAAGCTTGAATGTTTGAATGTCATCACATGAGCGAATTGCATTTGCATATTTAAAGTCAATTTCATGTTGACCTGGCGCAACCTCATGGTGAGATGCTTCAATTTCAAAGCCCATTTCTTCAAGTTCAAGAACGATATCACGACGACAGTTTTCCCCTAGATCCATCGGCGCAAGGTCGAAGTATCCACCGTTATCGTTTAACTCTAATGTTGGATTTCCTTTTTCATCAACTTTAAATAGGAAGAATTCTGGCTCTGGTCCAAGATTGAAATCTGAGAATCCTAATGCTTCCATTTCTTTTAACACACGCTTTAAGTTGTTACGTGGGTCGCCATCAAATGGAGTACCATCAGCATTGTAAATATCACAGATTAAACGAGCTACTTTACCTTTTTCAGCTGTCCAAGGGAAAATTACCCAAGTATCTAAATCCGGATATAAATACATATCAGATTCTTCAATACGTACGAAACCTTCAATAGAAGATCCATCAAACATCATTTTGTTATCAAGAGCTTTTGTTAATTGGCTCACTGGAATTTCTACGTTTTTAATTACCCCTAAAAGGTCCGTAAATTGCAGACGGATATACTTTACATTCTCTTCTTTCGCCAAACGGAAAATATCTTCTTTTGTGTACCTAGCCATTATAAATTCCTCCTTAGTCCCTCTAAACACCTTCAGAATCAGTTATCTTTAGTGAAAAAACCTTGAAATGTCACCTTGTCGCAATGAAGTCCGATTAAATCTACCTGTATGTTGCAGTTCATCTCGAAGAATTTTGCGAAGCTCGGATTTTGAAATTTCTTTCGTTTCTTCTTTTACTTTCACTGCTTCTGTTTGATTTTCTTTCATTTGCAATACTTGTTTAATTCCGGCCATATTTAAGCCTTGATCTAACAAATCTTTAATTTCCAACAATTTATCTACATCGTTAAATGAAAATAATCTACGATTCCCTTTTGTACGGGTTGGAAAAATAAGATTATGCTCTTCATAGTAGCGAATTTGACGTGCAGATAATTGTGTTAAATCCATTACAATACCAATTGGAAACAGCGGAGCAGAACGTCTATCTTCTTTCATTGTTTCAGTTCCTCCTTCGCCTTAACTGTTTCTCATTTTATACCATGTTATGTTTAGTGTCAATAGATGTTAGCTTTTCTTACATGATTTTTTTGTGAATTTTTTCATTTTTTTCTAATGGCACAAATCATTACTTTCACACGAAAAAAGCTGCCGAAATCGACAGCTTTCCTTTAAGAAATTGTTAATAATTTTTTTTCAATTAACGCATCAATCGCAGAACAAATCGCAATCTTTACATGCGAATAAGTTAACCCACCTTGCACGTAAGCAACATAAGGCGGACGAATCGGACCATCAGCCGACAGCTCAATACTTGCACCTTGAATAAACGTCCCCGCAGCCATAATTACATCATCTTCATAACCCGGCATATAGTTTGCATATGGAGTGAAATGAGAATTAATTGGAGATGCATATTGAATCGCTTGACAGAACGCAATCATACGATCTTTATCATCAAATTGAACAGACTGAATTAAATCTGTTCTTGGTGCATTCCAAGCTGGTGATGTATTCATCCCTAACTTTTCTAAAAATGCAGCTGTAAAAATCGCACCTTTTAGCGCTTGTCCCGCTACATGCGGCGCTAAGAAGAAACCTTGATACATTTCTTGCAAACTGTATAAAGATGCCCCTGCTTCCGCACCGATTCCTGGAGATGTTAGACGATATGCACACGCTTCAACATACTGCTCTTTACCAACAATGTAACCACCAGTTTTAACAATTCCACCGCCAGGATTCTTAATAAGAGAGCCTGCCATTAAGTCCGCACCAACATGACATGGCTCTTCTTCTTCAATAAATTCGCCATAGCAGTTATCTACAAATACAACAACATCAGGTTTAATCTCTTTCACAAACGCAATCATCTCTTTAATTTGTGAAACAGTAAACGACGGACGAGTAGCATATCCTTTTGAACGCTGAATACCAATCATCTTCGTATTACTATGGATCGCAGCTGCAACAGCTTCAAAGTCCACAAATCCCTCTTCAGTTAACGGAACTGCGTTATAACCAATATTATATTCTTTAAATGAGCCTACACCTTTTCCGCGTACACCAACGATTTCTTCTAACGTATCATATGGTTTTCCTGTTATGTATAGCAGTTCATCTCCTGGACGTAAAATACCGAATAGAGCTGTCGAAATTGCGTGAGTACCTGAAATAATTTGCGGACGAACAAGACCCGCTTCTGCCCCAAATACATCAGCATACACTTTTTCTAACGTGTCACGACCAATATCATCATAACCATAACCTGTCGTCGGAATAAAATGCGAATCGCTAATTTTGTGTTTACGAAAACTTTCTAATACACGAAATTGGTTACTCTCAATCACTTCATCCACATGTTTATGTACTTCTATAATTTGACTTTCTACTTCTTTTACGATTGGAGCAATTTTTTCTCCATTTTTCAAACGATCAAACATTATTTTCTCCTTCTTCCACTAAAAATCTCTTTAATTGCCCCTTAAGCGATGAATGAGCAAATATATACCCTGTACAATCATATACAAATTTATCTTCTAGAAACTCCATTTTAGTTAATATTGTTCCTGTCTTTAAAAGCGTTAATAACCTACCTTCACTCGGAGGGATTTCCACTTGATAATCATCCATTTCTTCCTTCATCTTCGTTTCTAGCGCTTCTTTTATACGCAATAAATCACTTTCTTCAAAAGCACTAGTCATTAAGAAATCACTTTTCGGAAATGGAATGAAGTTTTGATGCAATTTATCTTTTTTATTATATAACGTAATAATAGGAATACGATTAATTTCAAGGTCCGACAATAATTGTTTTACTGTCTGCTCATGCCCTACATAATTAGGATCTGCAGAATCAACAACATGTAAAATAACATCCGCTTCCCCAGCTTCTTCTAACGTAGATCGAAAAGCAGCAATTAGTGACGTAGGTAAATCTTGTATAAAACCAACCGTATCAGTCAAAAGCACTGTATAACCAGAAGGTAACGGCATCTTTCTTGTCGTCGGATCTAGCGTTGCAAACAATAAGTTTTCTTCAAAGGTATCAGCTTCCGTTAATCTATTAAACAACGTAGATTTTCCTGCATTTGTATACCCAATTAACGCAACTTGAAACACTTTATTATCTTTTCTTCTCTCACGATATCTCTTTCGATGCTCCACAACAACCGCAAGTTGTCTCTTTATTTCATCAATACGAGATCGAATATGACGACGATCTGTCTCAAGCTTCGTCTCTCCTGGTCCCCTTGTACCAATTCCACCACCAAGACGTGATAAAGCAAGACCTTGTCCCATAAGGCGAGGCATTGTATATTGCAATTGAGCTAATTCTACTTGAAGCTTACCCTCTCTCGATTTCGCACGTTGCGCAAAAATATCTAGTATTAACTGCGTTCGGTCAATCACTCTCGCATCTAATACTGAAGATAAATTCCGAATTTGACTTGGTGTTAACTCATTATTAAAAACAATAACAGCTGGTTCTAATTCTTCCGTCAACGCTGCAAGCTCTTCTAGTTTACCTTTTCCTATATAAGTCGCCGGATGAAACTTCGGGCGCTTTTGCGTCGTTGATACTAACACTTCCGCTCGCGCAGTTTTCGCTAGCGATGCAAGCTCTTTCATGGAATGCATAAATTTTTCATCATCATCTTGTGGCAATTGACAGCCAACTAATATGATTTTTTCTTTTTCTTCCATCAAATATGTTCACTCATCCTTTTCGAAATTTAAACCTTCTAATATAATAGCAGAGGAAGCACATTTCATCTAGTTAGCGGGGGAGAAAATTCATGGCATGGGAGATTTTTAGCATCATAGGCACAATCGCTTTCGCACTAAGCGGAGCCATTGTTGCAATGGAAGAGGATTATGATATTTTCGGGGTATATATTTTAGGAATGGCAACCGCATTTGGGGGAGGTGCCCTTCGTAATTTATTAATCGGTTATCCAATCGTCGCGTTTTGGCAACAAGACATGTTATTCCAAATCGCACTATTATCAATGACGATCATTTTTCTTTTTCCTAATAAATTAATTAAGCATTGGAAAAAGTGGGAAAACATCACAGATGCCATCGGCTTATCAGCGTTCGCCGTACAAGGAGCTCTATACGCCCAAAAATTAAATTTACCAATTAGCGCTACAATTGTAGCTGCTGTTTTAACTGGCATTGGCGGCGGTATTATTCGTGATCTTTTAGCACGTAGAAAACCTCTCGTCCTTCGAGCTGATGTATATGCGTTTTGGACGATTTTAGCCGGCTTTTTGATTGGCGCTAAAGTCATCGTTAGCGATTGGGCTCTATACACCTTATTCATTTTAATTGTTTGCTTCCGCATGGTTTCTATTCATTACAAATGGCATTTACCGCATAGACGCATCGATACAAAGGAGCGCTCAATGCATAAATAGCAATCTAACCTCTTTACATATCGTAAAGAGGTTTTTCTTTTCTAACGAGTTTTTCTTTACATAATGTTTATACTAATTTTTAAAGCGAGGTGAATGCAAATGACAAACCATGTTAATAAAGGAGCTCAAAAAAGCTCAGTAAACCAATTTGGACATGATCCAAATTCAGCGCACGAAAAGAGCGCTAAAATGGAACGTCTTCATAAAACTCACCAAGAAAAAGCAAAAAAAGAGTAAACGAACTTATGCATAAAAACAGACGCACAGTCTACGTACTGTGCGTCTCCTCTTCAAGCATTAAATCCATACTTGATATCCCAATTAAATCATATTTATCATACGTATCCCCTTGTAACAATCGCATAGCTTGTGTACGAATCGATTTTTCAACAATATTCCGTACGTATCGCCCATTACTAAACGATGTAATTTGCGACGAATACTTTACCGCATGTAAATGATCTCGAAATTTCCACTCCGCTTCTTTAGATAACTGATATTCACGCTCCTCATACATTCTCTTTCCAATTTCCAACAGCTGATTTACCGAGTAATCCGCAAATTCAATAATAAATGGAAAACGAGATTGTAACCCTGGATTTAATGAAAGAAAATGATTCATCTCTCTTGAATATCCAGCTAAAATTAATACAAAACCGTGCTGCTTATCTTCCATATGCTTCACAAGTGTATCAATAGCTTCCTTCCCAAAATCCTTCTCTCCCCCCCGCGCTAAAGAATACGCCTCATCAATAAACAAAATACCTCCCATGGCCTTTTTTATTAAATCTCTCGTCTTTTGCGCTGTATGACCGATATACTCCCCCACAAGATCAGCACGTTCTGCTTCAACTAAATGCCCCTTCGATAAAATATTCATCTCAAACAACAATTTCCCTATCATTCTAGCAACGGTTGTCTTCCCAGTACCGGGATTCCCCCTAAATAACATGTGAAGCACTTGCTTCTCAGATTTCAACCCCATCTCTTGTCTTTTTTTATTTACATAAATCCAAGCATAAATTTCTTTTATTATCTTTTTTATTTCATCCATCCCAACAAGCTTTCCCATCTCTTCTTCAATTCTCTGCAACATCTCATGTTTAGTAGTGGTTTCACTTGAAATTACCGTTTTATTTTCTGATGCCGGTAACGAAATTTTCTTTCGATGGTTTAATACAATATTAATTTGATTGTTATTTTTCTTACGCATCGATTGTTCCATACAATCACCTCATTTTATCCACTCACCAAATATTATTATTCCAGTCCCTCTTGCAAATGCCTATTTTCAGAAAAGTTTGCTATAATATAAGAAATAATCAAGGTGGTGGGACTATGGAAACAACGGAATTCCATGATACAATACAAGCCTTTTCTATTTTTTTATTGAATAAAGGCCGAAAGTCTTCAACCATTAAACGTTATGTTTATGACATTGAAGATTTTGGACATTGGTTAGAAAAAAACAAAAAGCTCCCTTCCAGTAATATATGGGCAACACTTTGTACAAAAGACTATGAAGATTACTTTTCAGACTTAAAAAAGAATCGACACTACTCTGAGAAAACAATGCATCGTGTATTTATTGTATTAAATAGAATGCATCATTTTCTTAACATTCCAAATCCATTGAATGATATGGAAATTACTATTCAACCAAACCGTGCATTGCGTAATGAAGATTTCATTTCATCCGATGAAGAAAAAAGATTAAAGCATATAGTCACTTCATTAGAAGGACTTTCAGAAAAACAACGTCCCGTTCGTCCATTATTAATGGATCGTAATATCGCCATTTTAAGTATATTAATCGACTACGGACTATCCTTACAAGAGCTTACAGCATTAACTATGCATCACGTTCATTTTGAAACTAATACACTTTCTATTCCAGCAACCGCAGGAGTAGAAAGAACAATCACATTAGCAATCGAAGACAAAAAACAACTGTACACATATTATAAAAGTATTCCAGAACCAGTTCGTCCTAAATACCATAGTAATGACCCGTTGTTTGTTGCATTCGATTTTAACCGCGGAACATACAGATGGGTATACGAAAACGATGCACCAAAAGCACTAACAGAAATCGCTATCCAAAAAATGATCCGACTTGAAGTAGCAAGAGCGAATTTACGTAAAGGCATTTCTGGACAACATTTCCGGAACACATTTATTTTACGCCTAATAAAAAAACAAACCCCAGAGCCAGAAATCATAAAATTAGTTGGCTTCAAATCAAAAATTTCACTAAAGCGATATTATCAATATGCTGAAAATAAAAAAAACGCCCTATAATAAGGCGTTTTTTTATTTTTTTCTCGAAAGAATCCATTTCACTATGACCATTTAACTACTCTCTGCATCTACTATGATGAGTTGCGTTCACATTCTTATTAGAAAGGAGAGATTTAATGTCTCGCTTTAACGACAATCAAAATAAATACTCCAATCCATGCTTTCCAACTAGCGCTGGACGAATTCCAACTACCCCAACGATTCCAATTACTAAAGCGCAAATTAGAACATTCCGTGCAATCATTAACGATTTAATAAAAATAATCCCTAAACTTTTCGCCAATCCATCTCCCAAAAACATTGAGAATCTAATAGATACATTGCACCTACTAAGCAAATTCATCTGTTCACTAGACACTACTTCCGCTCTGAAAGCACAAGGATTAGCCATCATTAAAAACTTAATAACTATATTAAAAAATCCAACCTTCGTAGCAAGTGCTGTATTTGTTGAACTTCAAATTTTAATTAATTATTTACTTTACATTACAAAGTTATTCCGAATTGATCCTTGTACACTCCAAGAACTCCTTAAATTAATTGCAGAGTTACAAACTACTCTAGTTAATTCAGCTTCGTTCGGCAGAGGACCTACTGGACCTACTGGACCTACTGGACCTACTGGACCTCAAGGTAACACGGGCGTGACTGGTGCGACCGGACCTAGAGGTAACACGGGCGTGACTGGTGCGACCGGACCTAGAGGTAACACGGGCGTGACTGGTGCGACCGGACCTAGAGGTAACACGGGCGTGACTGGTGCGACCGGACCTAGAGGTAACACGGGTGCTACTGGACCTCAAGGCGTTCAAGGTAACACGGGTGCTACCGGTGCTACTGGTTCCACTGGACCTCAAGGTATTCAAGGTAACACGGGTGCTACTGGACCTCAAGGTGCTCAAGGTAACACGGGTGCTACTGGCCCTCAAGGTGCGCAAGGTAACACAGGTGCTACTGGACCTCAAGGCGTTCAAGGTAACACGGGTGCTACTGGTTCCACTGGCCCTCAAGGTGCTCAAGGTAACACAGGTGCGACTGGACCTCAAGGCGTTCAAGGTAACACAGGTGCTACGGGTGCTACTGGTTCCACTGGACCTCAAGGTATTCAAGGTAACACGGGTGCTACTGGACCTCAAGGTGCGCAAGGTAACACAGGTGCTACTGGACCTCAAGGTATTCAAGGTAACACGGGTGCTACTGGACCTCAAGGTGCTCAAGGTAACACGGGTGCTACTGGACCTCAAGGTGCGCAAGGTAACACAGGTGCTACTGGACCTCAAGGCGTTCAAGGTAACACGGGTGCTACTGGTTCCACTGGCCCTCAAGGTGCTCAAGGTAACACAGGTGCTACGGGTGCTACTGGTTCCACTGGACCTCAAGGTATTCAAGGTAACACGGGTGCTACTGGACCTCAAGGTGCGCAAGGTAACACAGGTGCTACTGGACCTCAAGGCGTTCAAGGTAATACAGGTGCCACCGGTGCTACTGGTTCCACTGGACCTCAAGGTGCGCAAGGTAACACAGGTGCTACTGGATCTCAAGGCGCTCAAGGTAACACAGGTGCCACTGGACCTCAAGGCGTTCAAGGTAATACAGGTGCCACTGGACCTCAAGGTGCGCAAGGTAACACGGGTGCTACTGGATCTCAAGGCGCTCAAGGTAACACAGGTGCTACTGGTTCCACTGGACCTCAAGGCGCTCAAGGTAACACGGGTGCTACTGGACCTCAAGGTATTCAAGGTAATACAGGTGCCACTGGACCTCAAGGTATTCAAGGTAACACAGGTGCTACTGGTTCCACTGGACCTCAAGGTATTCAAGGTAATACAGGTGCCACTGGACCTCAAGGTATTCAAGGTAACACGGGTGCTACCGGACCTCAAGGTGCTCAAGGTAATACGGGTGCTACTGGACCTCAAGGCGCTCAAGGTAACACAGGTGCTACTGGTTCCACTGGACCTCAAGGCGTTCAAGGTAACACAGGTGCTACTGGTTCCACTGGTTCCACTGGACCTCAAGGTGCGCAAGGTAACACAGGTGCTACTGGACCTCAAGGCATTCAAGGTAACACAGGTGCTACTGGACCTCAAGGCGCTCAAGGTAACACGGGTGCTACCGGACCTCAAGGCGCTCAAGGTAACACAGGTGCTACTGGTGCCACTGGACCTCAAGGCGTTCAAGGTAACACAGGTGCTACCGGTGCTACTGGTTCCACTGGACCTCAAGGTGCGCAAGGTAACACAGGTGCTACTGGACCTCAAGGCATTCAAGGTAACACAGGTGCTACTGGACCTCAAGGCGCTCAAGGTAACACGGGCGCTACCGGACCTCAAGGCGCTCAAGGTAACACAGGTGCTACCGGACCTCAAGGCGCTCAAGGTAACACAGGTGCTACCGGACCTCAAGGCGCTCAAGGTAACACGGGTGCTACCGGACCTCAAGGCGCTCAAGGTAACACGGGTGCTACCGGACCTCAAGGTGCGCAAGGTAACACGGGTGCCACTGGTATAGGAGTTACCGGACCTACTGGACCTTCTGGTGGGCCTCCTGGACCTACTGGACCTCAAGGTAACACGGGTGCTACCGGACCTCAAGGTGCGCAAGGTAACACGGGTGCCACTGGACCTCAAGGTGCGCAAGGTAACACGGGTGCCACTGGACCTCAAGGTGTTCAAGGTAACACGGGTGCCACTGGACCTCAAGGTGTTCAAGGTAACACGGGTGCCACTGGACCTCAAGGTGCGCAAGGTAACACGGGTGCTACCGGACCTCAAGGCGCTCAAGGTAACACGGGTGCTACCGGACCTCAAGGCGCTCAAGGTAACACAGGTGCTACCGGATCTCAAGGCGCTCAAGGTAACACGGGTGCTACCGGACCTCAAGGTGCTCAAGGTAACACGGGTGCTACCGGACCTCAAGGTGCTCAAGGTAACACAGGTGCGACTGGTATAGGAGTTACCGGACCTACCGGACCTTCTGGTGGGCCTCCTGGACCTACTGGACCTCAAGGTAACACGGGTGCTACCGGACCTACTGGACCTAGCTTCCCAGTAGCAACAATCGTTGTAACAAACAACATCCAACAAACAGTAATCCAATTTAATAACTTTATTTTTAGTACTGCAATTAACGTAAACAATATTATCTTTAACGGCACAAATACAGTTACTGTTATTAACGCTGGTATTTATGTAATTAGCGTATCTATTTCTACAACTGCGCCAGGATGCGCTCCACTTGGAGTAGGAATTTCAATTAATGGAGCAGTCGCTACTGACAACTTCTCTTCAAATCTAATAGGCGACTCACTTTCATTTACTACAATCGAAACATTAGCTGCCGGAGCAAACATTTCTGTCCAATCTACTCTTAACGAGATTACGATCCCTGCAACAGGAAACACTAACATTCGTCTTACTGTATTTAGAATCGCTTAAATTTCACTATTTATTGTTTATGACAAATAAAAAAAAGAGCGAGAAACTGAACTGCACCCCAATTATTAGACACAGTCTAACAATTGGAGGTGCAGTTTTTCTATGGCTAAATTTACAGCTGATGAAAAAATACAAATCGTTCTACGTTATTTGAACGGAAATGAAAGTTATCGAGAAATGGGTAGAGCGATCGGTATAAGTGGCACAATCATTTTGAATTGGGTAAACCAATATAAGCAGAATGGTGTGGAAGCTTTTCTAAAACGATGTACAAATTACACACAACAATTTAAACTAGACGTACTAAACTTTATGATTGAAAACGGTATGTCCTTATTTGAGACGGCAGCTATCTTTAACATTCCTGCCCCTTCAACGATTTCTGTTTGGAAAAAACAACTCGAAACACAAGGAATTGATGCCCTTCAATCTAAAAAAAAGGGGCGTCCATCCATGAAAAAAGAGTCAAATAAACAAGTAAAACAAGCTTTAGCTGAAGGGTCAGTTGAAGCACTTGAAGCACGTATTAAACAGCTTGAAATGGAAAATGAGTACTTAAAAAAGTTGAATGCCTTAGTTCAAAACAAGGAAAAGTCACTAAACAAGACAAAGCGCAAGTAGTCTATGAATTAAGGCATAAATATTCGGTGAAGGCACTCGTGGAGTTAGCTACTATTCCACGAAGCACGTATTATGATTTAGTAAAGAAAATGAATCGCCCAGATGTAGATGCCGATTTGAAAGCTGAGATTAAAGTGATTTATGAGGAGAATGAAGGTCGTTATGGCTACCGTCGCATTCGTGATGAGTTAGCGAATCGTGGTCAGAAAGTGAATCACAAAAAGGTGCAACGTATTATGAAAGAGCTTGGATTAAAGTGTGTTGTGCGTATGAAGAAATATAAATCCTATAAAGGGAAAGTCGGTAAAATTGCACCCAATATTTTAGAGCGTAATTTTTATGCAGATGCACCGAATCAAAAATGGGTAACAGACATCACAGAGTTTAAATTATTTGGAGAAAAACTGTATGTATCACCTGTATTAGACTTGTATAATGGTGAGATTATTACCTATACAATTGGTTCTAGACCGGCGTATTCACTTGTTTCAGAGATGTTAGAGAAAGCATTAGAACGTTTACCTGAAAACCACCAGCTACTGATGCATTCGGATCAAGGATGGCATTATCAAATGAGACAGTACGTCCGTACACTTGAATCAAGAGCTATCGTACAGAGTATGTCTCGAAAAGGAAACTGTTACGACAACGCAGTAATAGAGAATTTCTTTGGGATTATGAAGTCGGAGTTCCTCTATATAAAAGAATTTGAATGCATAGAGCATTTTAAAATAGAATTAGAAAAATATATAGATTATTATAATAAGAAACGGATTAAGGCAAAATTAAAAATGAGCCCGGTACAATACCGGACTCATTTGGATCAAGTAGCCTAATGAAATAACCGTGTCTAACTTTTAGGGGTCACTTCAAACTCGCTCTTTTTTTGTTATGTACAATAATTCATTACTACTCTAATTCAATTGAAACATTTTTTTGTGGTACAAATGTAGAAATTGCATGTTTATAAATAAGCTGTTGCTTACCTTCTGTTTCCAGCAGGACTGTAAAATTATCAAATCCTTTAATTAATCCACGAAGCTGGAAACCATTTAATAAGTACAGCGTAACGAACGTATTCTCTTTACGGAGTTGATTTAAAAACTGATCTTGAATATTGATTGATTGCTTCATGTCGAATCCTCCTCTTTTTCTCTACTTACTATTATTCGACTTTAGTTGTAGCTTTCCTTCTATGTATCGTAAAATTTCTGACGTTTTTTCACCATCAGTAACATCGAACCACGTGACATCCATCTTATTACGGAACCACGTTAATTGACGTTTTGCATAACGGCGTGAATTCGTCTTTAATTGTGATACCGCTTCTTCTAAAGATACACGATTCTCAAAATAATCATATATCTCTTTATAACCAATCGCTTGAATAGATTGACAATCTCGCACTCCTCTTTCATGTAAACCTTTTACTTCTTCTAATAAACCTTGTTCAATCATTAGGTTAACACGTAAGTTAATGCGATCGTATAGCATTTCTCGATCCATTGTCAAGCCAATTAATGAAACATCGTACAGTAACTCATTTTCTTGTTTTTCGAGCTGGTTACTCATTTTTTCACCCGTCGTGTGAAAAATTTCTAACGCCCGAATAACACGCCTTACATTATTGGCATGAATACGCTCCGCACTTTCTGGATCTACTTCTTGCAACTTTTTATGTACATATTCCACACCGTGTTCTAATGCTAACTTTTCCATCTGTTCTCGGTATGTAGCGTCCCCAGCCTCATCTGTAAACTGGTAATCGAATAGAACAGATTGTATATAGAGACCGGTTCCACCAACAATAATTGGTAATTTCCCGCGCTCTGTAATTTCTCGAATGCACTTACGGACACTTTCTTGAAATTCCGCCACAGAAAATGAATCTTCCGGATCTTTTATATCAATCATATAATGTGGAATTCCGTCCATCTCATCTGTCGTCACCTTTGCAGTCCCGATATCCATCGTACGATAAATTTGCATGGAATCACCACTAATAACCTCACCATTCAACGCTTTTGCAAGATCGATACTTAATTTCGTCTTTCCGACAGCAGTTGGCCCAATGATGACAGCAACTTTTTCACGTTGCACTTCTCCCATATCATTCAACTCTCTTTATGTAATATACTCCATCTATTGATTATACCCAATCTTACCAATTTTAACGGCATGATTGCAAGTTCTTTGAATCCAGTACATGAAATTACACAAAAAAAGAGCATAGCTTGTCCAATTCTGCATATACATGATAAAAAATAGCTCGGAGAGGGTGCAATGACTATGAAACAAGCGACTATCGATTTTCCATTATTAATAAAAGACCTTATTTTAGCTACTGCTACAAAAGAACAAAATTGTTCACAAGAAGAATTATACTTCGCACTAAATTGTTTACTACGTTCCTTTCATTCTACTCTTCAAGAAACAACATTACATCCAGAAAATAAAAATACAGAGTATATGCAAACTCAATTTTGCACCGCGTATAAAATTATTACAGGTAAAACAATTTACCCTTTTCAATAATTCTTATATAAAAAAAGCGGCCGCTTAGACATTTTCAAGCAGCCGTTTTTTATTTTAATAAATTATTTTATAACTTTCACTTTAACGGATTTACGACCCCAACTATCAGCAGTGCTATCTGAACCAACTAAAACATCAATACGGTTTCCTTTAATCGCGCCACCAGTATCTCCAGCAATTGCTTCTCCATATCCTTCCACCCACACTTTTGATCCGAGAGGAATTACTTTCGGATCAACAGCAATAACTTTCATATTTGGATTCGCTGTTAAATCATGCCCCATCGCAGTTAACACACGACCACCATATGTGCCATTTTCACTCGGGTGAGCTGTGTAAGCTGTCGCTTCTACTGTTATTTCACGACCAGCAGGTTCACTTGTTTCAGTAGATTTCGCCACTGGCTTAGTTGCCGGCTTCGCTTGCGCTACTGGTTTACTTGATGCTCCACTTTTAACTGCTTCCTTTCCGTTAACTGCCGTATCATTTTTAGCCGGCGCTTTCACCTTAACTGATGTATCATTTTTAACCGCCGTTTTCACCTTAGTTGGCGCTTCATCTTGAGCTGGAACTTCTTTTCTTTCAATAACAGGTGCTGTACCTGTTAAAAATGGTATGTGAACATACGCCGCTTTCCCGCCATATTCGAATTGTAACCATTCGTTTTGTACTTGATTTGTCGTTTCAATCAAGTCATCTTTTTTAAGCGTGCCAAGAATCTCTGAATCAGTATTCGCTCCAGCACGAATGTTTAATACGTTTGCTGTTACATAATAAGAACTTTTCGTAAACTCAGCACTTACAAAAGCTTCTTTACCATCTAATTTAATTTTGGACCATCCGTTTTCTGTATTTATAACATCTAATTTATTTCCACTTAACATTTTACCTACAAGTTTTGATTCTACAGTTGGGTTTTCTCTAACGTTTAATACATCTGTTGTTACAATCGTTTCCGCTTTAGCAGAACCTGCAAAAATCCCAAGACCAAAAACTGCTGCTGTTGCTATACCTAATAATTTTTTCATGAATAGCCTCCATTTGCTTTGTTTTCGTGTTCTCATTATAGCAACAGTTTTTGGTAGAATTTCGAAAATCACACAATTACAAAGCATTCGTAATAAACGATTAATGATTTGTAACATAAATTTCCATATTAAAGAATTGTATTTCTACCAAAATTAGCAATAGTTTTCATATATTTCTCACAAATCAGTATAAGAATTTTTTCCAGAAAAAATTACAGTATTACTTTTTTGTTACAAAAAAATCACTTTTCATTACATCTTTTACCAAAATCCATCATAATCCAATTATTAAATTACTTTTTGTAACGAAAAAGGAACAACTCCTATTAGCTGTCCCTTTTTATCTTTTATTTAACTTTCTTCTTCCAAACACCTATCATAATAGCTGAAACAATCGTCCCAATTAATATAGAGAAAATGTATAGCAACGGTTTATTCACTAATGCGATAACAAACAATCCACCATGCGGTGCCGGCAATGTAATTTGGAATAACATAGATAAGGCACCCGCGATACTTGAACCAACAACACAGCTTACTATTACTCGAACCGGATCGGCAGCTGCAAATGGAATCGCACCTTCTGTAATAAACGATGCTCCCATAATATAATTTGTTAAACCAGATTTACGTTCTGCTTCTGTAAATTTTGTTTTAAAGAATGTGGTTGCGAATGCAATCGCAAGTGGCGGTACCATACCACCAGCCATAACTGCTGAGTGCACTCCAAAATTCTGTGCTTCTATTGCAGCAATACCAAATGTAAATGCCGCTTTATTAATTGGACCACCCATATCAATTGCCATCATACCGCCCAAAATAAGACCTAATAATATAGCATTCGTACCGTTCAAACCATTTAACCATCCTGTTAACATTTCATTTAATGCTACTACAGGCGGATTTACTACTTTTTGCATAACAACTCCTGTAATCAACAATCCAAAGACTGGATATAACAAAACAGGTTTAATTCCTTCTAACTGTACTGGTAATCCTGAAAATAATCTTTTCAATCCTAAAACAACATATCCAGCTAAGAAACCAGCAATTAATCCACCTAAAAATCCCGCATTCGCTTGTGCTGCTAAAAACCCACCGACAACGCCAGGCATAAAACCAGGTCGATCAGCAATAGAACTTGCAATAAATCCAGCTAAAATAGGTACAAGGAATAAAAAGGCTCCTTTTTCTCCACCGCCAATATTCATTAATATTTCAGCAATAGGACCTTCCGCCTTAATTCCACCGAACATAAATGCTAATGCAATTAAAATTCCGCCACCAACAACGAACGGAAGCATATTACTTACACCGCTCATTAAATGCTTATAAATTCCTAGCCCTTTTTCTTTCTCTACATTTTCTGCCTTCCCATTCTCTTTGACACCTTTAAAGATTGGTGCATCTTGTTTTACAGCTCTATTAAGAAGGACTTCAGTTTTTCTAATACCATCAGCTACTGGCACTTGAATGACATACTTCCCAGCGAAACGGTTCATTTCTACCTGTTTATCTGCCGCAACGATAATCGCTGTTGCGCGTTCAATATCCTCTTTCGTTAAACCGTTCTTTACACCTGTTGATCCATTCGTTTCAACTTTAATCGCTATTCCTAACTCTGCTGCTTTTGCTTTCAAACTATCCGCAGCCATATATGTGTGAGCGATACCAGTCGGACAAGCTGTAACAGCTAATACGTATGGCTCATTCCCTTCCGGCTTTGCTACTTCAACTTCTTCGTCTTCTTTTTCATTCTCTTTTTCATCAAATAAACGGAGAAGCTCATCCTCATCCTTTGCTTCTAATAATTGCTTGCGGAACCCTTCATCCATCAATAACGTAGAGAGACGAGATAACGTTTCTAAATGAGTATTATTCGCCCCTTCACTCGCAGCAATCATAAAAAACAGATGTGTAGGCTGTCCATCAAGCGACTCATAGTTGATACCGCTTACACTTCTACCGAAACAAATCGATGGTTGTTTAACGGCATTCGTCTTCGCATGAGGTATAGCAATACCTTCACCAATTCCAGTTGTACTTTGTGACTCCCGCTTTAAAATAGCTTCTTTAAATTCAGTTTTACTATTTAAACGATTTGCCCCGTTTAATTTTTCAACTAATTCATCTATGACAGCTTCTTTATTTGAAGCTGTCAAATTCATAATGACTGTATCCCTTTTTAATAGTTCTGTAATTTTCATATGTTGCTTCCCCCTATCGCTTAGCTACAATTACTTGCGACAATAATTCTTCTACCTTTTCCTTTGTACATAAATCCGCCGAGAATGCTGTTGCACTTCCTGTTGCAACGCCATATTGAAATGCCTTTTCAATATCTTTTGTCTGTTCATATTTACCTACAAATCCTGCAACAAGAGAATCTCCGGCCCCAACCGAATTAATTACAACACCTTTTGGAACAGTTGCTTCATATATACCTTGTGCCGTAAATAATAAAGCCCCATCTCCAGCCATTGATACGATAACATGCTCTACACCTTGTTCAACTAATTTTCTTCCAAACGGTAAAACATCTTCTACTGTTGAAATCTCTACTCCAAATAACTCACCAAGTTCATGATGATTAGGCTTTATTAAAAATGGTTTATTTTTAATTACATGCTGCAGCGCACTTCCACTTGCATCGACTACTACGCGAATACCTTTCTCAGCTCCGAGCGCTGCGATTGATTCATAAAAAGTAGTTGAGATAGACGCCGGTACACTTCCAGCTAGTACAACACAATCTCCCTGCCTCATACTTTCGATTTGTTTCATTAATTGTTCAAATTGTTCATTTGTCACATTAGGACCTTGCCCATTTAATTCTGTCTCTTCTTGCCCTTTTATTTTCACATTAATTCGTGAATCACCGTCTACTTGGACGAAGTTTGTTGTTACACCTTCCGCCTGTAATACATCTTTAATAAATCGACCGGTAAATCCACCAGTAAATCCAAGCGCTACATTTTCAACACCTAAACGATGAAGAACACGAGAAACGTTAATGCCTTTCCCTCCAGGAAATTTCATATCTTTCTCTGCTCGATTTACCGCGCCTAAATCGAAAGAATTAACTTGTACTACATAATCAATAGATGGGTTTAAAGTAACTGTATAGATCATTGTTTATCAGCCTCAATTACATTGGTTTGTCTTTTATATTTTTCTAAATCAATTTCTAAATGGTTTGTAATAATATTCGCTTCTTCAACATTGGCAATTTTCGCAAATGCAACTTCTGAGAACTTACTTTCATCAATTAAGAAATATCCTTCGTTCGCAAATGTTAATGCCATTTGTTTTAAAAGTGCCTCTTCTGGATCTGGAGTTGTAAAACCAAGCTGTTCATGTACACCATTTGCTCCTAAGAAACATTTATCAAAACGGTACTTTTGCATACTTTCCTGTGCCATAGCACCAATTAAAGCTTTCGTCCTACTCTTCATCATCCCGCCCAGTAAATACGCACGAATATTATTTTCAACTAAAGCTTCAATATGCATAAGTCCATTCGTAACGACTGTAACATCTTTATTTATTAAAAATGGGATCATTTCAAATGTTGTACTTCCTGCATCTAAATAAACGCAATCCCCTTGTTCAACAATACTAGCCGCATACTTGGCAATTTGTTGTTTTATTTGAATGTTTTTGGATGATTTTTCAATCATCGTTGGCTCCTGTCCTTTTCCTGTTAAAACAGAGGCACCACCATGAACTCTTTTTAATAACCTTTGTTTTTCTAATTGTGCTAAATCACGACGAATTGTCGATTCAGAGCTTTCTGTTCTTTCAACTAATTGCTGCAATTTAACAACTTTTTGTTCTTTTACAAGTTGCAATATCATTTGATGACGTTCAGGAGTTAACATTTTCTTCACCTCTTCTTTGATTACAGTATAATGAAAACGATCACAAAAATCAACCATAAACATTCACAAATAACCAAAACCAATCACAAACAGTTATAGACAACAAAAAAAGAAACCCATTTGATTGTTATATCAAATGGGTTTCTTTTTTCGATTCACTTATAAAGAAGCTTTATATATACTTAAAACATCGTCTTTATTTAATTTTTTAAAGTTACCGAATTCACCATAAGCCATCGCTTTATCCGCCATTAAGTCAATTTCACTTTCTCTAATAGCGTAATCAGCTAATGTTACTGGAGCTTCAATTGAAGTCCAAAATTGACGTAACGCCTCAATTCCCTCTAATGCAACCTCTTTATCTGTCTTCCCATCTGTTTCTACATCGAATACACGAATAGCGAACTGTTTAAAGCGACTCACATTTTCATCTATAACATGCTTCATCCAATTTGGGAATAGAATCGCGAGTCCGCCCCCATGCGGTATGTCATGAACAGCAGAAACTGCATGCTCAATATTATGAGTTGCCCAATCTCCTTTTACTCCCATCGCTAAAATGCCGTTTAACGCCATAGTACCGCAATATAAAATTGTTTCCCTATGCTCATAATTTTCTAGATCACTTAAAAGCTTAGGAGCTGTTTCAATTACTGTTCTTAAAACAGATTCACAATAACGATCTTGTAATTCTGTATTCATGCCGTGATGGAAATATTGCTCTAATACGTGCGACATAATATCGACCATACCATAAATCGTTTGATCTCTCGGCACAGACGAAGTATGTAGTGGATCTAAAATTGAAAACTGAGGGAATGTAACTGGACTGCCCCAGCCGTACTTTTCATTCGTTTCCCAGTTTGTAATTACAGATCCTGCATTCATTTCAGAACCTGTTGCCGCAAGAGTGAGTACAGTACCGAACGGTAACGCCTCGCTAGCAAATGATTTTTTCGTTACAATATCCCATACATCTCCATCATATGTACTACCAGCAGCAATCGCCTTCGTACAGTCGATTACACTTCCTCCGCCAACCGCTAAAATAAATTCGACTCCATTGTCTTTACAAATTTGAATCCCTTTCTTTACTGTTGATAAACGAGGATTCGGTTCAACTCCTGTCAACTCAAATACTTCCGCATTTATATCCTTTAAAATAGAAATCACATTATCATAAATACCATTTCTTTTAATGCTGCCTCCCCCGTACACGAGAAGAACTTTTTTACCGAACTGTGGAATTTCCGTTTTTAACTGCTCTAACTGTCCTTTACCAAAAATAAGTTTTGTCGGATTACGAAATACAAAATTTTGCATATATCTTTACCATCCCTTCTATATAAAAAGCAACTATACTTTTGTATACCACAATTTTTTCATTTCACAAAAATATTTGCCTAATAAAAAAATCCCGACCTACAGGCTGAGATTTTTTTATTGATAATAAGGTGAGATCATTAAGTAAACAATAACACCAGATAAACTTACATATAACCAAATCGGCATCGTCCAACGTACAATTTTACGGTGACGTGTTAATTGATTCGTAAAACCAAACACAAGTGCAAACAATGCAAGCGGTACAATAATTGCTGCAAGGATAATATGTGTAATTAAAATGATGAAATACACATATTTAATGAATCCTTCTCCGCCAAAATGTGTTGTCGGCGCCAAGTAATGATACGATAAATATGAAACACAAAATAGTAAAGTCGTTGTAAATGCTGCAAGAATAAATCCACGATGCATTTTTACATTCTTTTTAATAATAGAGAATAATGCTGCTAATAAAAATACAAACGTAAAACTATTAAAGATTGCATTTAACATTGGTAAAATTGTTACATCAAAATGTACTTCTCCTTCATAGCCAACAGGTCCAAAGAACAAAAATAAAATAATCGCATTTACAAGTACAGAAAGCGTTATCACAATAGGAGCATAGCTTTTCTGATTAGTTGATTGATCCACCAAAATGATCACTCCTCTTCCTTCAAATATGTATACGTAACCTCACTATTTTAACATATTATTCACAGTGTAAATGTGACAATAGTTTGACACAGTAAGACAAAGCAAAGAAAAAAATCCTTCTTAATAAAACTTCTTAAGAAGGATTTTATCGCTTTATTATTTAAATAGCAATGTAATTAGTTTTTGTTAAAAAACGTATTGCTATATGCTTGATAAATTTCAGACACTTGATATCCCATTAAAGAAATTGCTGTTAATGAAAAGAAACCAATCATAAGAAATCGAAACCACATATAAATCTCCTCCTTGTATTTAGCTTAAAAAGCAGTCGCTATATTACAAGTTGAGTGGCACTCTTCATCGTCACTTTCCTTTTTCTTTACAATTGCTGTTATAAATCGAATCATAAAGAAAATTACAAAAGGAAATTGTTCATAATTTACCTTGGCATAGTTTGGCAACGGCTCGCGCTGCACATCGAACGGAGATGAGAAGGAATAGAACATACCTTGCTCTTCCATATATACAATTACAATTTTCATACAAAACATTATTCCTAGAAATGAAACAATATCTTGCCATTCTGTCGTATATAAAAAGTTATACAGCTCTAATACGTACTCTTCCATCTTCATCCCCCCTTCCTTTTTTACCATTTTGCTCGCCTTCATATAAAAAGTCAAGAAAAAGTTTATATTCACTATGACAATAGTAATTACTTGTTTCTATGATTATATATGATTCTTTTATAGCAATGATTGGGTGTAACTCTCTTCTAAAACAAGAAATTAGAATCGAACAGATTCCTCATTCTTACTTTTAGGATTCAACAATGTACTATTTTTATTTCTATTAAAAATAAAATAAGAAATTATTATAAGAACAGTAACAAGCATCGTTAAAAGCGCTTGTGAACGTAAAGATTCAATTGCGAGCATGGCAACTAAAACTGCTATAATCGCAGCAATTGTAACATATGTTACATATGGAAAAAGCCACATTTTCACTTTCAAATTTTGTTGTTCCGCTTTCCCCATTTTTTTACGTATCTTGAAATGTGAAACTGCTATAACGAGATAAACGAGTAACGCAATCCCGCCAGATGCATTCACTAAAAATAAAAATACTTTATCTGGAGATATGTAACTAAAAACAACTCCAATGTAAGCAAAGAAAGTTCCAAATAAAACCGCCCGAACTGGAACACCACTACTATTCAATTTCAAAAATGCCTTTGGCGCATCTCCTCTTTCTGCCATTGAAAAAAGCATTCTTGAGTTCGTATATAAACCCGAATTTAAACAAGAAAGTACAGCTGTTAAAACGATAAAATTCATAATTTGCGCTGCCGCTGGTATCCCTATATGTTCCAGTACCGCCACAAATGGGCTTTTTAGTATGTTCGCCGAATTCCACGGAAGGAGTGTAACAACTACAGCGATCGATCCAATGAAAAATACGAGAATACGCCAAATTACACTATTTGTTGCTGTTTTGACTGCCTTTACAGGTTCGGCAGACTCTCCAGCGGCCACTGCAACAATCTCAGATCCCATAAATGAAAATATAACGACGGTGATTCCAAGTAACACCGAACTTATACCATTTGGCATAAATCCTCCTTGACCTACCAAATTCGAAGTGCCAGGTGCTTCCGTTCCTGGTACAAATCCTAAAATAACAGCTAGTCCAAGACAAAGGAACAAAACAATACTTATTACTTTAATAAATGAAAACCAATATTCAAATTCTCCAAATGATTTCACCGAGAAAACATTCGTCAACGTTAATAAAATCGTTAATATTAAGCTTAATAACCAGAGTGGGATTTCTGGAATCCAGTATTGAATAATACCAGCACCTGCTGTAGCTTCTATTGCAATAACAATTACCCAGAAAAACCAATATAGCCACCCAATTGTATAACCCGCCCATGGACCAATTGCCTCTCTTGCATATGTTGCAAATGAACCACTTGTCGGATTAATAGCTGCCATTTCTCCTAGCATTCTCATAACGAAAATAACTAGAAGTCCTGCTAATGCATATGAAACGATAGAACCTGGACCTGCTGAATGCACAACCGCACCACTTCCAACAAACAAACCAGCTCCTATTACGCCACCAATGGAAATCATTGTAATGTGGCGTATTTTGAGGTCTTTCTTAAGATTTTTATCCAACTCTTGTACATCCCCTTCCAAACTTAATTTTGAAATTTACGTAAGAGTATTATTTGAAAAATCTTATCCTATACTTTAAAACATATCAAAATATTCTGAATTTAACAATCGTAATTCGACCTCCTTCAAAAATTATTTCATTAGGTTTAATAATTTCCCATACACAATTGTTGAGAAAATTATAGTCACCTTACAAAAGAATGAATTTTCAGATATCATCAAATAAACAAGATTATACATCTAGACAACTTTTTGTATAGGAGTGTTGATATGTTAAACAAGTTTAAATTCATTTGTTGTACTTTAGTAATTTTCTTACTGCTACCGCTAGCTCCCTTTCAAGCACAAGCAGCAAACAATTTAGGGTCAAAATTACTCGTTGGATATTGGCATAACTTTGATAACGGTACTGGCATTATTAAATTAAAAGATGTTTCACCAAAATGGGATGTAATAAATGTATCTTTCGGTGAAACTGGTGGTGATCGTTCCACTGTTGAATTTTCCCCTGTGTATGGTACAGATGCAGAATTCAAATCTGATATTTCCTATTTAAAAAGTAAAGGAAAAAAAGTAGTTCTTTCAATAGGTGGACAAAATGGGGTCGTTTTACTTCCAGACAATGCTGCTAAACAACGTTTTATTAATTCCATACAATCTCTAATCGATAAATACGGTTTTGATGGAATAGATATTGACCTTGAATCAGGTATTTACTTAAACGGTAATGACACTAATTTTAAAAACCCAACAACTCCTCAAATCGTGAATCTTATCTCAGCAATTCGAACGATTTCAGACCATTACGGTCCAGATTTCCTATTAAGCATGGCTCCTGAAACAGCTTATGTTCAAGGCGGCTATAGCGCATATGGAAGCATCTGGGGTGCATATTTACCGATTATTTACGGAGTGAAAGACAAACTAACATACATTCACGTTCAACACTACAACGCTGGTAGCGGGATTGGAATGGACGGTAATAACTACAATCAAGGTACTGCAGACTACGAAGTCGCTATGGCAGATATGCTCTTACATGGTTTTCCTGTAGGTGGTAATGCAAATAACATTTTCCCGCCTCTTCGTTCGGATCAAGTCATGATTGGACTTCCTGCAGCACCAGCGGCCGCTCCAAGTGGCGGATATATTTCTCCAACTGAAATGAAAAAAGCTTTAGATTATATCATTAAAGGAATTCCTTTCGGAGGAAAGTATAAACTTTCAAATCAGAGTGGCTATCCTGCATTCCGTGGCCTAATGTCTTGGTCTATTAATTGGGATGCAAAAAACAACTTTGAATTCTCTAATAACTATAGAACATATTTTGATAGTCTTTCCTTGCAAAAATAATAAAAAACAACACTAGGTTTTATATGACCTATTGTTGTTTTTTATTTATGTAAATTACTTTTTCACTTCTACATGATGAAGAAATTCTTTTCCATCTCTTGAATAACTATTCACAAGACTTAAAAGCAACTTCCCACCAACCAACATCGCACGTTCATCAAAATCGAATTGAGGATGATGGTGTGGATATGTTGCCCCTATTTCTTCATTACCGGCACCTGTGAAGAAAAATGCTCCTGGAACATGTTCTAAGTAGTATGCAAAATCTTCTCCGCCCATAATAGGTGGTACTTCCATGACCCTTTCTTTGCCAAGATCGTGTTCCGCAACCGTCATAAAATGACGTGTTTCAGCTACATGATTTATTAATATTGGATATCCTCGTTTATATTGAATATTAACTTCAGCATGAAGGGACTGACAAATCCCCTCAACAACTCGTCTAAATTCCTTCTCCATATATTCTCTCACTTCAGGATCTAACGTTCGAATGGTTCCTGTAAACGTAGCAGTATCCGCAATAATATTATCGGCTTGCCCGGCATGGAATGTACCAACTGTTAAAACTGCTGATTGAAGTGGATCGACTTTTCTACTCACTAAAAGTTGCAACTGATTAATAACTTGTGTTGCAACGATAATAGCATCTACAGTATGATGTGGCATACCGCCGTGACCGCCTCGCCCTTGAATCTTCACTTCAAAAGTATCAGCTGCCGCCATCATTGCTCCAGCTTTCGTTCCAACAATTCCTAAAGGCATCTGAGAAGATAAATGTGTACCAAAAATAACATCTACTCCTTCTAAACAACCATCCTCAATCATGGCAATTGCTCCGCCAGGCTCTTTCTCTTCTGCATGTTGATGAATAAGGACTATTTTTCCTGAAAGTTGGTCTCTGTTATCACTTAATATTTTTGCAACTCCTAAAAGTGTTGCTGTATGTCCATCATGGCCACAAGCGTGCATTACACCAGGAACCTTTGATTTATATGAAACTTTCTTTTCATCTTGAATAGGTAGTGCATCAAAATCAGCACGTAGCGCCATCGTCTTCCCAGGTATTCCACCTTCAATTACGCCGATTACCCCTCTTCCCCCGACATCTGTTTTCACATCAATATGAAAACTTTTTAAAATTTCAGCTATTTTTTTCGGTGTTTCTATTTCTTGAAACGATAGCTCTGGGTATTGATGAAAATCTCTTCGCCACGAAACCATTTGATTATATAAACTTTCCAATTCTTTATGCCATGTTTCTATCATAGAAATTCCCCTTTCTTTTTAACAGTTTAAATAAAAAATACATAATATTATGTATTTAATCAATAAAAAAAGAGAACTTTCTTTAAAAGTACTCTTAATTCTTCAAAATATTAAACGTTCTACTTCAGTCACTACTTTTCTTCAATACAAACAGTGAAAGTTCCGGTACACTCAAAAATCTAACAGGCATTCGGGTTGTCCCAATACCACGATTTACGTATAAATGTAACAGCTTACTCTTCCCTTCTAATTCATACATACCTTCAACATGACTCTCAGCTAGTTTTGTAGTAATTAAAGGACCTACAAAAGGAATTTGAACTTGTCCTCCGTGACTATGTCCTGACATTTGAAAATCGACTGGATAACGAGATACTTTATCTACAACATCCGGCTCATGTATTAATAGCATATTGAAATCTTGTTGTCTTAAGTTTTTTAAAGTCGAGTCTATTTGTGGCTTCCCTAATAAAAAATCATCCAAACCTGATATTGTAATATACTTGCCGTTTTCCGCTTTAATTTTCTGCACTTCATTTACTAACACAGAAAAACCAGCTTCCTCCATATACTTTTTGTAAAATAAACTACCGCCCCCACCTCTATCATGATTCCCAAACACAGCATATTTTCCTAGGGGAGCTTTAATTTTCTGCAAAATAACCTTTGCTTCTTCTCTTTCCGCACTATAGGATCCAAACTTATCTATTAAATCTCCTGTAAAAACTACTATATCTGGATGTAATTCATTCATCTTCTCCACCAAATTTTCTAGTTGTTTCAATGTAAAATCTGGTCCTAAATGTAAATCTGAGAACTGCAATATTTTTTTATTATTAAACTCTTTAGGAATTGTAGGAGCTTCTATTTCATTCCACGTAACTGTTACTAGTCTTCTTTCTATTTCAGTCGCATAGAAATACAAACTTACTGGTATCATTAATATACTTATGAAACTAATAATAAATATCTTTACGATTGATTTTTTTCGTTCTTTTTTTACATGATGCGTATTCATGTTTTCACCTCTAAAATCACTTTAAATCCTTATTGTTACATTAATGTGACAACATGAACAATGTTCGTTATATCCAATTTCAGCCCCACTCACTTTGACAAATTTATACAGAAATCATATCATATTTTTATCATACATAGATTCTTTAAAATGTTTCTTCTATTCATTCCATCATTCTATTAAGGAGAGGTTATTCATGTCTGTATTTACACCAGAAGAAATTACGGAACTTGCTGCTAATTCTGGAAGAAAAAAAGCTCATTTATCATTGCTCCCTATGCTAATTCTCGGTTTTTTTGGTGGTGCTTTCATAGCATTAGGATATTTACTTGATATCCATGTTATCGGAACAATGCCAAAATCTTTGGGATCATTTACTAGCTTTTTAGGTGCTGCCGTATTCCCTATCGGTCTTATACTCGTTATCCTTGCAGGCGGTGAATTAGTAACTGGCAACATGATGACCGTTTCAATGGCATGGCTTCACAAAAAAATCGACTTATTTCACTTCATACGAAATTTAGTTATTGTTACGTTTAGCAACTTCATAGGTGCTATATTCGTCGCTTATTTTTTTGGTCATATCGTCGGCTTAACGGAGGGAGCTTTTTTAGCAAAAACAGTTACTATTGCACAAGCTAAACTACAAGATACACCACTGCAAGCCTTCATTTCTGCAATCGGGTGTAATTGGCTCGTTTGTTTAGCTGTTTGGCTCAGTATGGGAAGTAAAGAATTTATCGGAAAGATTGTCGGTATTTGGTTCCCTGTTATGACTTTTGTTGCGATTGGATTTCAACACGTTGTAGCCAATATGTTTGTCATCCCAGCTGCAATTTTTTCTGGTCATTTAACTTGGGTTGAATATTTTCCAAACTTCATTTTTGTTTTCTTCGGAAACTTAGTAGGGGGTATGTTATTTGTAGCATTACCTTATTTCATATCTTATAATAAGAAACTACCTTCCAATAAAGAGCAAACTGCATTAAAGAAAAAATCTGTATCCGCTTAAATTGAATGTCTATAAATTGGTCCTAAAAAATATTACAAATTTCATTTTTTTTGCGAATATATGTACGTACACTTGTTCTCGAATGTTTTATACGTTATAATAACAACTTAAATAGCATTATTTACATATGAGGTGAAAAACATGAATAAGACAGAATTAATTAAAAACGTAGCACAAAACGCTGAGATTTCTCAAAAAGAAGCTACTGTAGTTTTACAAACTGTAGTAGAATCAATCACTAACTCTTTAGCTGCTGGCGAAAAAGTACAACTTATCGGATTCGGTACATTCGAAGTTCGTGAAAGAGCTGCTCGTACAGGTCGTAACCCACAAACGGGTGAAGAAATGCAAATCGCAGCTTCTAAAGTACCTGCTTTTAAAGCTGGTAAAGAACTAAAAGAAGCTGTAAAATAATGAAAAATAGCCTTCTCATTTATGAGAAGGCTATTTTTTTCATGACATAATTAATAAAAATCTGACCATTATGTTGCTTATTTTGTTCCTTTATGCAAATAAAACCTTTGCTTTCAAAGAAAGGTTTTGCTGTAATACTCGCCTCTGTATATATATCCCTATGCTGCAAGTTCACTGCTTCTTTTTCTAACTTCTGTAGTATGTATGATGCTATCCTTTTTCCTTGATAATCTTTATGCGTAAATAAGCGATCTACGTAATGATCATCATTATAATCCCCAAATCCCACTATCACACCTTTATAATCAGCAACGTAACAAATATTCTTTTCTAAAGACTGTAGCCATCTCTCTCTATCTAGTCGCTCTGGGGCCCACGCCTGTAGCTGTAACTCGTTATAATCTTTTGCATTCACCGTATGAACCGTTTCATAGAATAATTGTAATACTTGCTCTAAATCCTCTTTCTGGAATGTTCTAATTTTAATATCTTTAAACATATGTAAAACTCCTTATCAAACTAACTCTTTTATTTCGGTTATTCGGATAATTATTTCGTGTTTATTTTCGAAACAGTTTCTTCCACTATATATGATTCTACTTCTGCTCTTTCTATATTATATCGACTTTTCCTTCTAAACGAACAATAAACAATACTTATACAAAGTATTGTTTATTGTAAAAAAGCATATTAAATTCGCTTTATAGCTGAAAATGTTTAAGATTTCAATTTAACTCTTTGTAATCTTAATGCATTTAATACGACTGATACAGAGCTAAATGCCATTGCTGCACCTGCAACCCAAGGTGCTAAGAAACCGAGCGCCGCAATTGGAATTCCTAGGCCGTTATAAGCTAACGCCCAGAATAGATTTTGCTTAATATTTCTAATCGTCATTTTACTCATAAAAATTGCATCAGCAATACTATTTAAATCACCACGGATTAACGTAATATCTGCCGCTTCCATCGCTACATCCGTTCCGGTTCCAATTGCCATACCGATATCCGCCGTAGCCAGTGCAGGAGCATCATTTATTCCATCTCCAACCATTGCTACTTTCTTACCTTGCGCTTGCAGTTTTTTCACTTCTTCTGCTTTTCCTTCTGGTAATACTTCTGCAATTACGTGATCAATACCAACTTGCTTAGCGATTGCCTGAGCAGTTTGTGTATTATCTCCTGTAATCATAACAACGTCTAGACCCATTTTCTTAAGTCTTGCGATAGCTGCTTTTGAAGTATCTTTTACAGTATCTGCAACAGCAACAATTCCAGCATATTCCTTATCTATCGCAATAAGCATTGCTGTTTTTCCTTCTCGTTCTAGCTCTTCCATCGATTTAGAAACTTCTTCAATATCAATATCGAATTTCTTCATTAATCGACGTGTACCAATTAATAATTGTTTCCCTTCTACGACTGATTCGATACCGAATCCTGGAATCGCTTCAAACGTTTCTGAACTTGGGATATCAATTTTCTTTTCTTTAATTCCTTCTACAATCGCTTCTGCAAGTGGATGTTCAGAATTTTTTTCTGCCGCACCTACTAAACGTAGTATTTCTTCTTCATGGAATCCATCTGCTACAATTACATCTGTTAAAACAGGCTTCCCGTTTGTCACAGTACCTGTTTTATCTAGAATAACTGTATCTAATCGGTGCGTTGCTTCTAAATGCTCCCCGCCTTTAAATAAAATACCATACTCAGCTGACCTTCCTGATCCCGCCATAATAGATGTAGGTGTCGCAAGACCTAATGCACACGGACAAGCGATAACAAGTACTGCTATCATTTTCTCAAGTGCTCCGCCAAAATCACCCGGTGTAACAAATAGCATCCACACTGCAAATGTGATAATAGCAATTACAACTACAACTGGTACGAAAATACCAGAAATTTGATCAGCTACCCTTTGAATAGGCGCTTTCGATCCTTGAGCTTCTTCTACTACTTTAATAATTTGAGCTAATGCAGTATCTCTTCCTACCTTAGTTGCTTTAACTTTTAAAAATCCATTTTTATTCATTGTAGAGCCAATTACTACATCCCCAATTGTTTTATCAACAGGAATACTCTCGCCTGTTAACATCGATTCATCTATCGCTGATTTTCCTTCTACAATTTCTCCATCTACTGGGATTTTTTCACCAGGTTTAACATAGACAACATCACCAGCTACCACTTCTTCGATTAAAATTTTCATCTCTGTTCCATCTCGCACAACTGTGGCAGTTTTCGCTTGTAGTCCCATCAACTTTTTAATAGCTTCTGATGAACGCCCTTTTGCTCTCGCCTCAAATAATTTACCTAAAATAATTAAAGTAATAAGTACCGCACTCGTTTCAAAATATAAATCTATCATATGTTCTGAAGAACCAATCGACCTAATACTTAAATACACACTATAGAAATAAGCTGCGGACGTTCCAAGTGCCACAAGAACATCCATGTTTGCACTTTTATTACGTAACGCTTTATAAGCCCCAACATAAAACTGGCCTCCAATTATAAACTGTACTGGAGTTGCAAGAGCTAGCTGCACCCAAGGGTTCATAAGCATATCAGGTAAATAAATAAATGATGTAAATGAGAAATGACTTACCATTGCCCACAGTAACGGGAATGATAAAATAAACGAAATGATAAATTTCTTCTTTTGTCGTTCAATTTCTTGTAAGCGATGATCAGTTGATCCATCTTGCTCATCTGATTTCACTTCCAATTTATATCCTAATTTCGTGATTGCACTCTTCATTTCATTTACATTAATTTCATCAGGATTAAAATCTACTGTAGCTGATTCCAAAGCGAAATTTACTGTCGCTCCGTTCACACCTTCTAACTTATTTAAACGCTTTTCTACTCTATTCGCACATGCTGCGCATGTCATCCCTGAAACAGTAAACTCAGCTTTATCACTTACAATTCCATATCCTAGCGACTCAACTTTTCCCTTAAATTGTTGTGGATTTGTTTTATGGGGATCATACATTATTTTTGTTTTTTCAAGTGCAAAATTTACATTTGCATCATGAACACCTTCTACTTTTTTCAGGCCTTTTTCAATTCTATTTGCACAGGCTGCACATGTCATGCCTGATATTTGGAGATTGGCCTCTTTTTGTTCATTCATGTCTCTCACCTCTATATACCCTTATAAGGTATAATTTTTAGCAAAATAAATCGTACTCCATATAAAGTACGATTTATTTCTATATTAAAAATTATTATTGAATTTCATAGCCTTGATCTTCAATTACAGCAACGATATCTTTTAACGTTACAACTGATGAGTCGATAGTAACTTCAACAGTTCCTTCTGCTAATTGAACTTTTACTTGTTCAACGCCGTTTAGTTCTTTCACATTACTTTCAATAGAATTTACACAATGCCCACAAGACATACCCTCAACTTTTAATGTTAACTGTTCCATTTAAAATCCTCCTCTTGTTTATTCATTGTTTATTAATCACAACTACATCTTACCATACCCCCTAAGGTAATCAATGGTTTTGTATCATGATTTTTATTTTTTTCTAAAATCTTTATTTTTTTGCTCCAATTATGAATTTATATATCTTCTCCTATATAAACAAAAGCCAAGCTAGTCAAATACTAGCTTGGCTTTTATGCTTTTGAAAAACGTTCAAATACTGTCATTAATTCTTCAATTGCTTCGTCACCATTACCATTTTTAATAGCTCCTGAAACACAATGACTCGTATGATTTTTTAAGACACCCATTCCTACTTTTTTCATCGCTGCATTAATCGCAGAAATTTGAACTAAAATATCCACGCAATAACGATCATTTTCAATCATATTTTGAATACCACGGACTTGGCCTTCAATTCTCTTTAATCTATTTATAATTTGTTCTTTTTCTTTTTCTGATCTATGTGTTACTGATTCATGGTCCTTATGATCCATATTATCACCTTCTTAAAGTTTCTCTTCATCCAATAAAACAATTGCTTTTATGAGTATACCAATTATATCATCAAATATCTATGTAGGATACCCCATATGAGTATATTTTCGCTTTATGATTATTCTTAACACATCATTAGCTTCTCAGTCTCAATTAATATGATACCCTTTCTTTTTTTCAAAAAAACAATAATAAGCGGGGATTGTCCATCCCCGCTTATTATTCATCCACAAATGTAAAAGTCTCAATTTTCACACGTGTAAATTGAGACTTTTTCTTCCTATATATAATTATTGCTGATCACATACTTTTGTATCATTCACTACTGAAGTTCCTTCAACGGTTACCGTATGAAAACAGTCATTTACACGAACTGTCACAACATTATCTTGCCGATCAATGATATGGTATTCATTAAAATTTTTATTCAGAGCACTGCGAATTTGTTCTCCTTCATAAATTGGAATGCCATGTGATAAAACCCAAATAAACCCAGCGATAGCAAGAATAGTTTTCATACGTTCTACCTCCTTGAGAATATAGTGAACTTTTAATCCATGCTTTTTCAGCTCTACTAATCATGAATGGAATGAATCAAGCCTTTTTGGAAATAAGTTCATTTCGTCTATTTTATGTTTATGCTAATTGTGACCGAATTGTGACAACTTTTTGTCTATTTAGACGAAAAGTTGAAACAAAACTTTCAAAAAGGACAATTCTACTTATAAAAAAAGGGTATGGAATGTTTCATCCATAACCTTTTTTCAGCCCTATTCTACAACTCATCCACCGTACTTTATGTGATTTTTGTAGAGTTATTTTATTTTTATTCATCGACATCAAAACAAAATCTTGAAAAAACTTCCCACACAAGTTCATTTCTACTACTTACCCCAGTCTTTTCAAAAATGGATTTTAAATGATCTTGTACCGTGTATATAGATATACAAAGTTCATGGGCTAATTCCTTTGTCGACATACCTGTAAGAATTTTACGTATTACTTGCTTCTCACGTGTTGTAAAACTATACACTTCCGTAATAAGCGGAAAGATTTCTTCCGGTCTTGCTCTTTCGAATAGAACAACATAACCACCCTGAAAACTACTTGTACGTTCTAACTTACTGGCCCGAATGATTAAAAAATGTCCATAGGCTAAAGGTATACAAACTTTTTCTTCTCTATTCATACAACCTACATTATATTCGTTAGCCTTTACTTTCGAACAAACCGCACGTATTGGCCTTGGTATTTCTTTTATATTTAACTGTTCATACTTTCTAAGATTTGAGAGCCAATCGCTGCCATCTTGATTCCAATATAATAAATTAAAATCCTCACTTAATATAATCGTGCCTGTCCCTATTACCTTCTCTTCTGAAAAAGGTTTAGGAAATGCCTTTTTTAAAGCCTCTCCAGCAATCGGGACTACCGTTGCCAAATACTTACAATCATCTATATGAAAAGCGGGACTTGTACTCCCTCGAAATAAACTAAGATGCCCAAAACAGTTCCCCTTACTCATACAAACGCCCCTTAATTCATCTCCAAAACTTGCTGGTTTTAAAATATTTCGGTATCTAGAGCTTTTCTTTTGTTCACCATTTGTCACCATACTAAGAGAAGCAACATGAGGATAGTGTTCTGATAAATATTTAAATTTATTAAAATCATCTTCTAGAAATTCATTCATAAACAATTGTGGATGAATCTTTTCAACACTTTCATCCGTAAATGCCCCAGTAGATAAAAAAGAAATTGGGTCTATAGCTGTAAAACAAGCGGCGTCAAAATCAATGACTTTACGTATTAAGTGGAGAAATGACTCTTGAAATGTCCTTATAGAACTTATACGATTCGCTTCCATTGTAATTTCTTTCGTTATTTTTTCATACATCCTCTTCCCCCCAGATTTACGGGATTGTTTCCCTTCATAATTTCATTCCATAATAAACCTATAACACACATACTTAGGAGGTTAAAAATGAATTGGAATGATACTACCGTAAATTCATATGAACAAAGAATTCCATGTAAAATCCCAGGCTACTACAACCTATATGAAATGATGAATCATTTCTTGTTTACTACACTCCCTAAAGAAAATATGAATCCAAATTTACTGGTTATAGGTGCTGGTGGTGGACAAGAAATTCTCTCAATAGGCAAACAAAATAGCAACTTATCTTTTACAGGTGTCGATCCATCTGAAAGCATGCTACAGCTAGCTAAAAAAAGAATTGAAAGCGAAGGCATACAAAATCAAATTCACTTTGTACATGGAACTGTCCATTCATTATTAACCAATCCATTATTTGACGCTGCTACTTGTATGCTTGTTCTTCATTTCATCCCAACTATTAAGGAGAAAAAAGAGCTTCTTAATGAAATTAGTAGTCGCTTAAAACCTGGTGCTCCATTCTTTCTCTCTACAATAAATGGTGTACCCCATACAAGTATGTTTTCTGCACAATTGAATGCTTGGCGCAACCACATGATGCAAAATCAAATTCCATTAGAAGATTGGAACCGATTTGAAAATTCTTTTGAAACAGAAATATTTCCTATTTCCGAAACGAATCTACTAGCTGTCATGGAGGAATGTGGATTTACTCAAATCAATCGCTTTTTCACAAGCTTTTTAATTGATGGATACGTAGCAATAAAACAATAATGAAAAAAGGTAAGCAATTGCTTACCTTTTTTCATATACGTCTTCTACACTTGACTAATAAATCTCAATCCTTTACTTAAAGAAGTCGGCACAACAGATGCATGATTCTCCCCTTCAGCTTCATAAAACATAAATCTAAACTGATCGTGTTTTACTTGGAGAAGGCGCTCTGACAATTCGTTTGCCCCTACAACCATATGCTCTCGTTCCAATGACCCAACTGTAAGGAATACTCCCGTTTCAACTTTAGCATTGTTTAATTCATTTATAAGATTCTTTTCTTTTTCAAGCACCGATTGGTTATTCCACCAAATAGATGGACTACTTATAAAATAATTTTGAAAGGCATTTACGTTTGTGAATAGTATATGTAAAGCAAATAGACCACCTAAAGAATGTCCAAATAACGTTTGCTTTCCTTTATCAATCTCAAATTTTTTTTCAATTTGTGGTTTCAATTCTTCTTCAATAAAAGTAAAGAAATTATGTGCTCCCCCTGTTTTAGGCCACGGTTTACCGTCCGGTTTTAACGGGGCATCTTTTGAAATTACGACAGGTGTAAGATCATAACATCTTTCTTCTCCTGAAAATGCGCCTTCAATTGGATAACCAATACCTACTATAATTGCTGGTGACACACCTGTTTTTTCTGCTCTTACCGATTGTATTTTAATAGCTTCATGGAACGTTTGGAAAAAGGCGTTCCCATCTAATACATATATAATAGGATAACCAGAATCCGGTGCTGGCTGCTTCGGTTTTGAAATATGAATTTGATACTCACGATTCTCTAATGTCGAATACATTTTCCACTGTTCGGTATTAAATGTAATAACCTGCTGTTTTTCGATAGTAGTATTCATCTTATATCCCCCCTTCTTAACTCGTTACATATATTTCTACTTTCTCTTCTTGAGATACAACGCTATCGTAACCGAAACAAACAGGAGACCCATTATACGGATCAATCATGACACGTGCATCAATATGAAATACTTCTTTTAACACTTCATTTGTAATTATTTCTTCTGGGCTACCAGTTGTAACGATTTCCCCTTCCTTCATTGCAATAATTTCATCTGAAAACCTTGCTGCATGGTTAATGTCATGTAATACCATAACGACCGTACAATTATGTTCTTTATTTAACTTCTCCACAATTTGTAATACATCTAATTGATGAGACATATCAAGATATGTAGTTGGCTCATCTAATAGCAACACTTCTGTCTCTTGTGCTAAAGCCATCGCTAGCCATACCTTCTGTCGTTGACCACCTGATAAATTTGCAATTTGTCTCGTTCGAAATTCAGAAGTTTTCGTTATTTCTAATGCCCAATCAATCATTTCTTTATCTTTTGAAGTTAACTTATTTACGTTATTTCGATGTGGATAGCGTCCATAAGAAATTAACTCTTCTACTTTAAGCTCTCCTGGTGCAATTGGAGTTTGCGGAAGTAAAGCTAACTGCTTCGCAATTTCTTTCGTTGGAATTGTATTTAAATCCTGTCCTTGCAAATATACTTTACCGCTCTTTTGCTTTAAAATTCTTCCCATTGTTTTTAACAATGTCGATTTCCCGCACCCGTTTGGTCCTATAATTGTCGTTACTTTTCCTTCTTGTATTTCCACATTTAAATCGCGAAACACTGTAAGCTTTTCATAACTCGTTTCTAAATTTTTTGCACTTAAAATACTCACTTTTATTCCTCCTCTTACGCTTTCGCCTTATAAAGTAAATATAAGAAATACGGTACACCGACAATAGAAATAACGATCCCAACAGGTAACTCTACAGGGGTGAAAACTGTTTTTGCAATAAAGTCTGAAGCTATTACAAGGAACATTCCGATTACTCCACACGTAGGAATTATATATTTATGCTGAATACCGACGAGCCTTTTCGCTATATGCGGTGCCATTAATCCGATGAAACCAATACTTCCTGAAACAGCAACACATGCACTCACAAGTCCGATACTACTTAATAGTAAAATGGATTTCTCTCGTTCTACTGCAACACCTAAACTTGTAATACTCGTTTCTTCCAATTGAAATAAATCTAATAAATAAGCTTTCTTTTGTATAAGTGGAATTAAAATGATAAGCCACGGTAACATAGCAACAATATACTTCCAGTTTGCACTATATATGCTTCCAGACACCCAAACTGCAGCCATCTCGAAATCAGTTGACTTCATTTTGAGCGATAAATACATAGAAAACGCTCCAAATCCAGATCCAATTGCAATCCCTGTTAATAAAAGACGTTGCGAGTCTAACTTACCGTTTTTCCAAGAAAACAGATAAATTATTATAGCGGCTCCTAGCCCACCGACTAAACCAAACATCGGCATCATCATAATAGAAACCCAGTCTGTGCTCTTTAATTGCCCTTGAAAGAAGAACATGAAAATTACGATGGCTGTACCTGCTCCGGCATTCACTCCTAAAATACCTGGGTCCGCCAATCCATTTCTCGTAATCCCTTGAATTACAGCACCCGCAACACCGAGGCCTAATCCTACTAATCCAGCAATTACAATGCGCGGAAGGCGAAACTCAAAAATAACTAAATCATGGTCTGGTACTGGATCTATTCTAAAGAGTGTTTTAAATACATCTGTAATCGTAATATCAAACGTACCATTCGTTAAACTAATATAAATAGCACATAATATTAAAAATATACTAATCCCCATTGTCATTCCAAAACGTTGACTTGAACTTTTAAGCATGTCTCTCTCCTCCTCTTGTACGGATTAAATAAAGGAAGAAAGGAATTCCAATTAAGGAAGTAACGACTCCAATTGGTGTTTCAAATGGATAGTTTACAAATCTACTTAAAATGTCACATAATGCTAAGAAAACTCCACCAATAACGCCTGCGCAAGGCAAAATCCACTTATAATCTACCCCAATTATAAAGCGCGTAATGTGTGGAATAATTAAACCTACAAAACCAACTTTCCCCACTAAAGCAACTGCTGTTCCTGTTAAAAAAATAACTGATAAAATTGCCATCGCTTTAACTAGTTTTGTACGCTGACCTAGATTAATAGAAACTTCTTCTCCTAAAGAAAGAATGGTAATAGATTTTGATATTAATAGTGCTAAAATTATACCAATTATCCCAAATGGTATCGTGATTTTAATGATATTAGGGTCCACTTGATCTAACTTTGCATTAAACCAAAAACTAACATTTTGAGAAATTTGGAAATATGAAGCCATCGCAGCCGATACACTACTTAAAAATGTTCCAATAACTGTCCCTATAATTGCTAATCTAACAGGGGATAAGCCATTTTGAAGGAGTGAGCCAAAACCAAACACTATACCGGCTCCTAGTGCAGAGCCAATCATTGAACATAAAACCATACCAATCGATGACATTCCCGGAAGAAAAATCATACAAAGTGTAATAACAAAGGCTGCACCATCCGTCACACCCATAATAGAAGGGGATGCAAGATAGTTTCTTGTCATCCCCTGCATAAGTGCTCCTGATATGGCTAGAAATGCTCCGACTAAAAGAGCTGCAACTACCCTTGGTAAACGTGAAGTAATAATAATATTATGATTTACATCGCTTGAATCAAAATGAAATAAAGCATTCCACACTGTTTCAGCATCAATGTTTTTCGCCCCATATAAAACAGAAAGTATAACTGTAAATAAAATCAATATGGGTGCTATACATAAAATGGTTACTGGTACCGCATTCGTTTTCTGCATATCATTCAACGCACCTTACTTATTGTATTATTTAGATAAATTTTTCACTGCTTCTTTTAAGAATGCTGTTTTACTCCAAGCTGTGCCACCTTGGGCCATTGGATCTACAACGTTTACAAATACTTTCTTTTCTTTCGCAGCATTCATACTTTGCCAAATTGGATTGCTTTCAATTTCTTCTAGCACTTTCGGGTTTTTATTTTCACTTGCCTCATATTGTAAGAAAACATAATCTGGGTTAAGTTCAGCAAGTTTTTCAAATGAAATTTTCTCTTGTGCTTTTACAGTTTTAAGTTGTTCTGGAGCAGTTAGTCCAAGATCTTTATAAATTACAGGGTTGAAGTATACTCCTTCTGGATATAGGAATAATTCATTTGCTCTTAGTCTAATTACAAGTACTTTTTTGTCTTTTAACTTATCTCCTAATTTTGCTTTTGCTTTTTCAGCGTCCGCATTGTAATCTTTAATAATTTTTTCTGCTTTATCTTTTTTACCAGTTAATTCTCCCATTAACTTTAAGTTATCTTCCCAATCTGTTGAAACGTGTGATACCGGGAACGTCGGAGCTACTTTCGTAAACTTTTCAGCTGTTTCTGCTGGGAATTTCGTACTAGATGTAATAACATCCGGTTTTAATTGAAGTAATGTTTCAAAATTAGGTTGCATTTTTTCACCCACAGATTTTGCACCCTCTAATTCTTTTTCAAGATACTTTGGTAATTTACCACCTACAGTAATTGCACCGACTGGTTTAATTCCAAGTACTGCTGCATCTTCCATTGACTCTAAACTAGCTGTCGCAATTTTATCTACTTTTGCTGGTACTGTGTATTCTTTACCTAAATATGTAATTTTTCGTTTTTCATCTTTTTTTGTTTCCGTAGCTTTTGTCTGTTGCTTTTGTTCCCCTGAAGTTTTATCCGTACTATTACATGCTGCTAAACCTACACTTAAAACTGTAACCATCCCTAATGTAAATAACTTCTTGTTCATCTTTATATATCTCCTCTCAAAACTTGTAAATAGATTATTTTTATATGAAAACTTAACTACATGAAACTTGTCCCAAACATATATTTCATTAGATTAATAATTTTATCCGGAACTCATTCTCATTCACTTCCCCTAAACTATAATTCTTTTACACTTCATCCATCGATAACCTTTTTCAATGATAATGATTATCGTTACTAAGTATATATTTAATATGCAATTATTTCAAGAATGATTTGAAAAATTTTAACAAACTGAATTAAAAAGAAGTATCCGCCTATTATTAGCGAGATACTTCTTTTTTTAGAAATTTATATGTAATTCAACTGGACAATGGTCTGATCCCATTATTTCACTGTTAATTTTCGCCTCTGTTATTTTGTCTTTCATTCTTTCCGAGACAACAAAATAATCTAAACGCCATCCAATATTTTTTGCTCTCGCTCCCATACGATACGACCACCACGAATATGCTCCTTCCTGATCAGGATAAAGGTAGCGATACGTATCAACAAATCCTTCTTCTAAAGTACGTGTAAACTTCTCCCTCTCCTCATCAGAGAATCCAGGGTTTTTACGGTTACTTTTTGGATTTTTTAAATCTATTTCTTTATGTGCGACGTTTAAATCTCCGCAAAAAACAACTGATTTCTTTTCATTTAATCGTTTAATATAGGCCCTGAAATCATCTTCCCATTTCATTCTGTAATCTAAGCGTTCTAATCCACGTTTGGAGTTTGGTGTATATAACGTTATCATATAAAAATCTTCAAATTCTAACGTAATAACTCGTCCTTCTTGATCATGCTCTTCAATCCCTAAACCATATGTAACAGAAATCGGTTCTTTTTTCGTGAAAATAGCCGTTCCTGAGTAGCCTTTTTTCACAGCATAATTCCAATATGTATAATATCCCTCGGGATTTAAATGAATTTTTCCACTTTGTAATTTAATTTCCTGTAAACAAAATATATCTGCATTAGATTCTTCTAGATATTCTAGAAATCCACCTTTTGCAATAACTGCTCGCAAACCATTTACATTCCATGAAATCAACTTCATCTATGTTCCTCCTCTTGATGTGCATTTTCAATTTTCATGCTAACACAAAATAGATACCCTATCATAGTTTCATCTTTGTAATCTTGCTCTTACATTCGTAAATACGTACATACGTACTTTATTCAGGTTATACTAATGCCAGAGGTGATGTTCTGTGCATAATGAAGAGTTCACAGTAACAAATGAGTATTGGCAAGCAATTATTCATAATGACTCCACATATGATGACAAATTCTTTTACGCTGTAAAATCAACCGGTATTTTTTGCCGACCATCATGTAAATCGAGAATACCGAATAAAAACAATGTACGTATTTTTCTTAAGGCAGAGCAAGCATTACATGAAAATTTTCGTCCGTGTAAACGTTGTAAACCAAACGGGCTAACTTTACCTAATGAAGAATGGGTAGAGCAAATTAAAGAATATATCCAAAAACATTATTGTGACGTGCTAACCCTCGACTTACTCGCAGAAATATGCCATGGTAGCCCTTATCATCTACAACGCACTTTCAAAAAAATTGTAGGGATTAGTCCAATAGAATATATACAGCAATTCAGAATTAAAAAAGCGGCAGAATACCTTTCACATACAAATCAATCCATTATGGAAATTAGTACTGATGTCGGGATAGAAAATCCGGAGTATTTCGCGACTTTATTTAAAAAGAAAACCGGATTTACTCCTACTGAATATCGAAAAAAGAACGAAATGAAAGAGGGATACAATAATGAATTCCTATAAAAATAAATCTATATATTGGGCGCTAATTACACATAAAAATTGGTGCTTGCATATTGCTGCAACTGAAAATGGACTATGTTTCATTGGATCTCAAGACGAAAACTTTGAAGAACTAAATTTGTGGGCTAGAAAAAAACTGCCACAGCATATATTGACTCACAATCCAGATTACCTGCTAACATATACGAAAGAAGTTATCGAGTATTTAGAAAACAAGCGAGAAACTTTTACATTCCCTATTGATGCTTACGGAACTGAATTTCAATTATCTGTTTGGAATACGGTACGTGAAATTCCTTATGGAAAAACATATTCTTATTCAGAAATTGCAGAAAGAATTCAAAAACCTACAGCTGTACGTGCCGTTGCTTCTGCTATTGCTGCCAACCCACTTCTTATTACAATTCCTTGCCATCGCGTTATAGGAAAAGATGGAAAACTAACTGGTTTTAGAGGCGGATTAGAAATGAAGAAAGAATTGCTTACATTAGAAAAGTTACCGGTGGAATTCATATGACAGCAGAATATAATAGCGCATTGACTTTAGTCGTTCCAAAAGAATTTAGTTTTCAAGAAAACTTACGCTATCTATCGCGTTCTAAAAATGAATGTATGTTTCATATTGAAAATAATAAAATCTATAAAGTCATTCCTGTTCAAAACATAAATCCATTAGTTGAAATTGGTTTGAATGCCGATAGTAATATTCAAATACGTTTTTTAGGAGAATCATATGTCTCTGAAAAATGGGCACACGATGCCGTATCTAACTATGTAAAAGAGTGGTTTGATTTAACTACTGATTTAGCTCCCTTCTATAAATTAGCTAAACACGACCCACTCCTTCAAAAACCCATTAAAGAATTTTACGGTCTTCGTACTTTGCGAATTCCGGATTTATTTGAAGCACTATGCTGGGGGATTCTAGGTCAACAAATCAACCTCACATATGCCTATACTCTAAAAAGAAGATTAGTCGAAAATTTTGGCGATTATGTAGATTGGAACGGTAGAAAACATTGGATATTCCCATCACCTGAAGTAATAGCAAATTTAGATGTAGAAGATCTCGCAACATTAAAAATGACTACAAGAAAGTGCGAATACTTAATTGACGTCGCGCAGCTCATTACAGAAGGTAAATTATCAAAAGAATCTCTATTACAAATACAAGATGTGAAGCAAGCTGAAAAACAATTAACTAGCATTCGTGGTATAGGGCCATGGACAGCTCACTATGTTTTGATGCGTTGTTTACGATTCCCTTCAGCTTTTCCAATTGATGATGTTGGTTTGCATAATGCAATTAAATTTATAACAGGTTCCGAAAAGAAACCGACTAAAAATGAAATAAAAGAATTTGCATCAAATTGGACAAATTGGGAGTCTTACGCGACTTTTTATTTGTGGCGGGTGCTATATTAAAATTTCCTAATAAAAAATAGATAGGGAAACCTATCTATTTTTTCACATGTAAAAACTTCACACATACTGGCTCTGGAACATTTACGTCCGTCTGTACAAGCGTTAGCTCCCCTGTCATTTCATCCCTAGCAAATAAAGTCAAAGCATTAGATCTTTCATTCGCTGCAATTAAAAATTTTTCATCCGGATCTAAAGAAAAATCACGTGGCCAATCCCCTTCTGTCGATACTGTTTCAATAAAAGCGAGCTCTCCATTGTGCTCATTCACTCGGAAAACCGCGATACTATTATGTCCCCTATTTGCTGCGTAAACAAACTTGCCATCAGAAGAAATGTGAATTGCACTTCCGTAACTATCTTTTCTAAAATCTTCAGGTAATGTAGAAATGTATTGTTTTTCTTTAAAACTGCCACTCTTTGCATCATATTGAAGTACAATAATCTCTGAACTTAATTCTGTCATAACATATGCATACTGCGCACTTGGATGAAATATAAGATGCCTTGGACCACTACCATGTTTTACAGATAACCGTGTAACTTCTATTAGTTCTCCATCACTTTCTTTATATGTAATCACCTTGTCTATTCCTAAATCAACTGCTACTACATATTTTTCATCAGGAGTAAAATCTATATAATGAGCATGTGCCTTTTCTTGCCTTTCCTTATTTGGTCCTGACCCTTTATGTTCTACAATTACCGTAGCAGCATTTAAACTTCCATTATCCTTTTTCACTAAATAGGACTCTACTGTTCCTTTATGATAATTAGCTGCTACTACTATACTATTCTCCCGATTCACACTTACATAGCACGGCGATGCCCCTTCTAAAACTTGCATGCTAATCGAATTTAAATTACCGGATTTATTATGAATAGAAAAACTAGCCATTCCACCTAACCCATTATCTTTCGCAACAGAATAAAGGTACTCGTTGTTATGACTAATCGTTACATATGTCGGACTTCCTATATGAGCTGCTAATTCAATCCCTTTAAGTTCTCCGATGTTCGTATCAAGTATAAATTTATAAATCCCCTTACTCTCTGCTTTTGTATATGTCCCTATATAACCATGAAACTGATTTTCACTCATAACATTTCCCCCTTTTACAAACGTCTTGTAACAAGTTTCACTTTGCATTTTTTACTATAGAAAAGAACCAAGTAGCACTTCATTACTACTTGGTTCTCTTTTTAAGCTTGTTCTTCAAATCGTCTTGCAATTTCTACAATTACTTGAACAGCTTTTTCCATAGTATTTACCGAAACATACTCAAATTTACCGTGATAGTTTTCACCACCAGTGAAAATATTTGGCGTTGGTAATCCCATATATGATAATTGCGATCCATCTGTTCCACCGCGAATTGGATGAATATTCGGTTCAATATTTAAACTTTTCATTGCCTCATACGCAATATCAACAATTTCTCTCACCGGTTCAATTTTTTCAAGCATATTATAATACTGATCATTCATCTCTAAAACGATTGCATCTTCGCCGTACTTCTCTTGCATGTTTTTCACAATATCTTTAATGTTATTTTTACGCGCTTCAAAATGATTACGATCAAAATCTCGAATAATATAGTAAGCTTTACTTTGCTCGACGTCACCATTTAAAGAAAGTAAATGATAAAAACCTTCATATCCCTCTGTATATTCTGGCGCCTCTTCTACTGGCAACTGTCTATCGAATTCCATAGCAAGTTTACTTGCGTTACGCATTTTGTTTTTCGCTGTTCCAGGATGTGTATTTGTCCCTCTAAAAGTTAATTTAGCGCTTGCAGCGTTAAAACTCTCATATTCTAAACCACCTAATGGACCTCCGTCCATCGTATAAGCAAACGATGCACCAAACGCTTCTACATCAAAATGAGCTGGCCCACGACCAATCTCTTCATCTGGTGTGAATGCTACTCTTATTTTTCCATGCTTAATTTGCGGATTATGTATTAAATAATTCATTGCGACCATGATTTCTGTAAGACCAGCTTTATCATCTGCTCCAAGAAGTGTTGTACCATCAGTTGTAATAATTGTATGTCCTTTATATGATGGTAATTCCGGGAACTGTTCAGGTGTTAACACAACATTTAATTCTTCATTTAACGTAATCGCATTACCATCAAAATTTTCATGAATTTGTGGTTTTACGTTTTCCCCTGTAAAATCTGTTGCTGTGTCTAAATGAGCTAAAAAGCCGATTACAGGAACATCCTTATCTGTATTAGCAAGCAGTGTTGCCATTACATAACCATTATCATCCATCGTCACTTCTGATAACCCAATCTCTTTTAACTCTTTCACTAATAACTTACCAAACTCAATTTGCCCTGGTGTTGTAGGCACTGTATGACTTTCTTCATTTGATTGTGTATCAATCTTCACATATCTCGTAAATCTTTCAATAAGTTCTTGTTTCAAATTCGTTCACTCCTTTTATAGTTCTCTCTCTATTATAATCCTTAAAACGAAATATTTTAACTTTTTTGACTGTGAAAATATATATCCATTTACATTTTTAATAAATCATAAAAAGACATAATATTTGTACATTGAAATTCAAACATGTAATATACATCATTATATATTGGGAGGTTTAAAGATGAGGCTAACTCTCTTTCGCTATTTTCTTTTTTTCCTAGGATTAATTTTTTTTGGACTTGGAAATGCTCTCGCAGTCAAAGTTAAATTCCTCGGTTTACACCCTTGGGAAGTTTTAAATATGGCTCTCTACCAACGATTTGGATGGACAATTGGTACTTGGAGTGTCATATGTGGATTATGTCTCGTTCTTATCTCTTTACTAGTAGATCGAAAATATATAAACGTGGGCACATTTTTAAATGCACTACTTATCGGTCCTATTATGGACTTTTTCTTACAATCAAAAATCCTTCCAAACGCTAGTGATTATTTATGGATAAACTTACTCATTTTATTTTCTGGTATTGCAATTACAGGAATTGGGGGCGGCATGTACGTTGCGGCTGGCATTGGTGCTGGACCCCGCGATGGATTCATGCTTACCATTTCTGACAAAACTGGGTTATCTATTAGCCGTGCTCGAATCATTGTAGAATGCTTTGTACTAGTCATTGGATACATGCTAGGAGGTCCTGTTTTTATCGTAACTTTTCTATACACTTTTATTCAAAGTCCAATATTCCAGCATTCATTTAAGGTATTTCAAGCACTCTTACATATTTTACATAACAAAAACAAAGAGCAAATTAATGAAAATATATAAAACATAACTTAATACCAATTACTCTTTTCATTAACTTTCTTACAAATAATTCACCCTATTTACGATTCCCACCGCAAATAGGGTGTTTCTTTTTCATCCAATAATATATATTTAATTAAACATCAAAAGCATATACTACTCATTCACAATAAAAGTATATACATCATTATAAATACAACCATTTACTCTAATAACATACTTACCTGGTTTATTGAACTGAACTGTATAATTACTTAATTGTACCGCTTCTTTATCTCCTGAAAGAATATCAATACTTCTACCACTCAATAAATAAGATTCACTTTGATTCATCGCTATATTAATAGCATTGAACTTCTCCTCTTTCGCTTGTGGTGTTTCTGCAGTACTTACACTTGGTTCTAAAAATAGTAGTCCACTTAATCCAATTGAACCCGCTAGAGCTACTCCTGCAAATTTTTTCATTTTTTTCATCACAATGACCCCCTTATAAATTTAGTGTAAAGGCGATTTCCCCCCCCTTACACCACAAAGCCTATATGTAACGAAATGAAAAGTAAACACGTACAACAAGACAAAATTCTACATCTTTTTCTCCTATTGAATATAAATCCGAGCGTTTGGAGTTTTGTCACATTTAAAGTTGTTTCCCTAAACCAATTTCTCAATAAACTATTCAAAAACTGAATAATTACTTATTGATTTAACATTCTAAAAATAGTTGATAAAGATGCTTTCTCTTCAAAAAAAGAGTGTGTTTCAAAAGTAACTTTTAAAACACACTCCATATACTCCATTTCATGCTTCTCTCCATAATCTCTCTACATTTATTAATTGCTCGTCTTTAAATTCTAGCTTATATACGTCTGGTTTTGATGTATTCATTAAAAATTCAAGCCCATATTGGTTATCAAAATAGTTCATCATCAATGTCATTACAAGCCCATGTGTACCAACTACAATTTTATGTCCTTGAAAATCCATTAATATTTCTTTTAATATTTTCACTACTCTTCTCTGACAATCCACATACGATTCTCCTCCAGTTAGTGTGAAATCTGGATTAGAGAACATCTTCTTTACGAGTGGATACAATTCCTTATCTGATATAATCTTATCCTCACTTAAAAACCTACACTCTTTGAGATTTTCATATACTACTATTTCTTTTTCATGGTAATTAGCTGACTCTTCTATCGTTAACATAGCCCTCTTATACGGACTTGAAATGAAAGTATCAATTCCCTCTGTTTCTAATATCTCAGTTATTCTTTGAGCATCTAAAATTCCCTTCTCAGTTAATCCACGTGTTCTTTCATTTCCTTCTAATTTTGGCGATTCACCATGCCTAACCATATAGATATATGTATTCATAATTCCTCCTTGAAAATATTTATAAGTTAATTACTTACTTTAATCTTTTCCGTATCAAAACTTGAACACAATCAAAATATTAATTTATTCTTCTTTTATGAACTTTGCTGAGCAGTTCGTCTAACCCACTCCGAAACTAAACTCTCAAATAATTCAGGTTGTTCAATTTGCAAATTATGTCCCGCCATATCTAATACCGCTAATGTTGCTCTTGGATAATCTTCAATGATTCCTACAATATCTTGATAACCTACCGATATATCTTGTCTTCCAGCTAAAAAAAGAACGGGTTTCTCATATTTTTTATGCTGGAAGTCCAAAGTAAGAGAGTAATTATTTTGTAATCTTTCAATAAACCCATCATTAGCAATATCTAGCCCAGGCTTAATTTCTTCTTTGAAACGCTTATATGTATACTCATTCGCAACCACTGCTAATTCACAAAATTCTTCCCTTTCGGTTGAAGTAAGCGCGTTTAAAAATTCTTCATCTCTTACAATTACCTGTTTATCTGGAAGAAGCCTTTTTTCTCGTTGCGCTACAACAACAGGACATACTAACAATAATCCATTAACTCTATCAAACATCTTTGAAAGTATCCCGCTAGCTAAATATCCCCCGTAAGACTCTCCTACTAGTAAAAAATCTTTAGTTGGGATGATTTTCTCAATAAATGCAGTTAACAGTTCTAATATACAATCTGAACTATTTATCCAATCTGGGGCATTCGATTTTCCCATTCCAGGTAAATCAATATAAATTCGTTGATATCCTTTATACTTCTGAAACACTGTTTCCATACATTTCTTCATTAATCTATGGTCAGGAGAACACCCATGTATGATAAGTACTGGCTTTCCTTCTCCAATGATTTCATAGTATACTTCTGCATCCCTAATCCTGCATATCATAAAAAAAACTCCCTATTTTTATATTCACCTTTAAAAACAACCCTCTCAAACTCAAAAGAATACACGTTCTCATTTTATATCTTTTCAGAAGTTAATTTCAAATCTTAATTTTCAGATTACAAATATAAAAAAGCTTCCCTATGAGTGTATCTCCTCCAAGGAAACTTTTTTATATTTTCTTTTACTCTATCAAAATTCGAAACTTCTCTAGCCTCATTCTTCTATTTGCATCAATACAATTCTCCAACCATCTGGGTCCTCTATAGTAATCCCCTTTTCTTTCCAATATGGATTTTCTGGATCTACTTCATCGTATCCCATTGCGTGCAGCCTTTTACTCACTTTTTCTATTTCATTACATTCTTTAATATAAAATACAAGTAAATTATCTTTTGTTGGAGCTGGACATGGGCTCCCATCTATATATCTTGTAAATTCTAAATGATATTCTTCATCTGGTAGTCCAAACATGACGCCATCGTAACCTTCATGACCGTAAAATTCACCTATACGCTTTAAACCTAATCCTTTTTCATAGAATGCTATAACCTCTTCAAACTTATCTGTTGGACGTGCTATTCGAAACTTCACCCAATTTTTCATGCTTTTCCTCCCATACTAAAAACGTAATGAATGACTATATTTTATTGTATATACTTAAAACATTTTTGAAATCCCTCATTAGTATGAAAATAGATACATACAAAGGTGTTACTTACTAGCCTATAGCAATCAAAAACTCACCTAGAAAGAAAACCCCATCATTTTATATGCAAATTTGCATCTCCACTTGCAAAGCACTAAAAAACCTTTAAAATATACTGGATGACTAAATATACAATTCCCATCTAAAATCTTGATATACTAAAAATCATTAAATGCAGTGTTTTTTCATTTTCAAGAATTATTGCACTCTTGTTTTTTTCCTTATAAGCATGCTTTTTATAAGGAAATCTGATACAATCCTTAAGTAATATTATTATGTATAGATATTACGAATATAGTACATACTTAAAGAAGGTGATTTTTTTGAAATTAAATAAAAATTTACAGCTATGTATATTAATCACAACATTAATATGCTATTCAATCTATTTTATGTTTTTCTTTCTGTTCCCTACTAATTTTTCAAATTTCAATGTACGCTTCGCTTCACTCATCGTTGAAGTCATTACATTTATATCGCTAATTTACTCTATATACTCTAAAAAAGTTAGTTCAAATCCTTTTTGGATATGTATTACAATTGCAATTGGTAGTTTTTTATTAGGAAAAGTAGTATATACGTATCAAGATACCTTTTTCGAACTTCCAATACACCATTTTACTATTTCTGATGTATTTTACATGTTTTTTCTATTCTTCTGCCTTATCGCTTTTTGCTATAAGATCTTAAAAGAATGCAATAAATGGGAAAAAGCTTTCTTTATTTGTGATATATGTATAGTACTTACTTCCATATTCACATTAGAATGGTATTTATTTAATCAGCCAAATTTAAATATATTCTCACTTTCACTCGGAGATATTTTCCTTTCATTTCTATATCCAATTGCAGATCTATTATTTCTTCTACTAGGTGTTAGTCTCTTTTTCCGCCCAACAATTTTTAAGTCCAAGCGGAAAATTTATATCTTTATTTTTGTATTAATTAGTTCTGCAACTTTTAACTATATTTATTTTTACTTAAATACCCATTTATCAACTGACACTATAACATTTTTACGTCTTTTATATAGAATACCTCTATTGCTTATCGCAATAGCTGGGTCTATTTCAGAAGATGATAATAGCCATAAAAATTATTTCATTGTAAACCCTATACTAGGAAAGAAAGTTTTAGTCGTATTTCCCTATCTTGCTGTTGCAATACTAATCGGGTTTACATTAAAAGAACAAACATCATCTTCAACTCTCATTACAGGGAATTGTATCGCTTTTGTTTTCGTACTTATTCGCCATTCTATTGTGCGTATGCAAAACGACACCCTAACAAAACGTTTACAAGTATTTAATGCTCAACTAGAAGAAAAAGTTACTTTAAGAACTTCTGATTTAGTCCATAAATCAGAGGCCCTATCTCAGAAACAACAAAAATTCAAATCATTATATGAATATCATCCTGATCCCATTTTTACGATTGATTTAAATGGAATATTCTTAAATGTAAATAAAGCAGGAAGCATACTACTTGGAGCACCAACGAACGAGTTACTTGGTGAGACATGTTTTTCTATTATTTTAGATGCAGATAAACATAAACTGATATCTGCATTAGAAAAAGTTAAACAACAAGAATCCGCATCCTTACAACTTAGTTCTCAATATAAAGATGGCTTTACTTATTTTTTATACGTTACCATCGTTCCTATTATGATAGATGGACAAATTTCAGGAAGCTATATTATGGTAAAGGATATTACCGCACTAAAAAAACAACAAGAAGAAATAAAATATTTAGCATTCCACGATACTGTAACGAAAATTGGGAACCGATCCTTTTTCCATAGGAAGTTAAGAAAATTTATAAAAAATGCTCAAACAACACAAAGTGAGTTTGCATTATTATATTTAGATTTAGATCGCTTTAAAGTAATTAACGATACACTTGGACATTCGTCAGGTGATTACATATTAGAAGAAGTAGCAAAGCGATTCCAATCATGTCTTCCATCACATACTCATCTGTCAAGAATCGGTGGTGATGAGTTTACAATTTTAATCGAAAACTATACTGACGAAGATTCCTTATTCGAGTTATGTAATCAATTATTTGAAAGCATGGAAAAGCCGTTTGTCATACATGAGCATAAATTAACTTTATCACTTAGTATCGGGATCGCTATATATCCATCTGGTGGAATCGATACCGCTACACTCTTAAAAAACGCTAATGTTGCAATGTATGATGCAAAGGCAAAAGAGCTTAACTCTGTCTCTATTTATGACGATGTAATCGCTAAAAAAATCGAAAGACGATTACGATTAGAAAAAGATTTACCAAACGCAATACAAAATGAAGAATTGTTCCTTTTGTATCAACCTCAAGTTGATAGTGAATCTAATAAAATTATCGGTGCAGAAGCTTTAATCAGGTGGAATCATCCTGAATTAGGTGTTATTTCTCCATACGAGTTTATTCCGATTGCAGAAGAAACACTACAAATTATTCCAATAGGAAAATGGACATTACAGCAGGCTTGTGAGCAAATGAAACGTTGGCACGCACTCGGATATTCGCATTTAAAAATAGGGGTAAATTTATCTGCTAAAGAATTTGAACAAGAAGGCTTTGTAAAATCTATTTCTTCTACTTTAGCAACTACAGGCTTACCAGCAAGTTCCCTTGATCTAGAATTAACAGAACGAATTGCAATGATGGATGAGAGAGAAACATTGATAAAACTGCGTACACTAAAAAGTTTAGGGATTCACATTTCAATCGACGACTTTGGTACAGGCTATTCTTCCCTAGCCTACTTACCTTTATATCCCATCGATACGTTAAAAATCCCGAGAGAATTTCTTACAATGTCTGAAACGTGTGAAGATGGAATGGAAATCATTAAAACGATCATCACATTAGCACATACATTAGGAATGTCTGTCATTGCTGAAGGCGTAGAAACGAAAGAACACGTAAATTTCCTTCAAAAAAATAAATGTCAGTTTATTCAAGGTTACTATTACAGTAAACCTATTTATACCAATGCATTTACTAAGCTGTTAGAAAACGGTATTCGTCCATAGTAAATCAAAATGCCTATAACTCTATACGGATTGTAATCGTTATAGGTAATAATAAATTTGAACAACTATAGTAAAAAGGAAAGAAAATAATTTCTTTCCTTTTTTTATTATTTAACTACTTCATTTATTAAATCTATTAATTGATGAATTCCCTCCTCATTTGTTTTCTTAAATCCATTCATGTTTTGAATATATCTCTCCTTATTTACATACAACTTATTTACCGCATCTGTAAATGTACTGGTGCTTATTCTATCTTGAAGTAATACTTCCGCATACCCTTGCCTAGAAAAATAGTCAGCATTTAAAACTTGATCCCCTCTACTGGAACCATTAGTTAACGGAATAAGCAACATCGGTTTCTTCAAAAATAACAATTCAGAAATAGCAGTAGAACCAGCCCTGGAAACTACAACACTTGCCATATTCAGTATATGTGGCAACTCTTCTCCTATATATTCAAATTGCATATAACCTTCCATTCCGATAGAAGGATCCATCTTCCCTTTACCACACATATGAACAATATTAAAACTTAATAATAATGTATCTAAACTTTTCCTTACCATATCATTTATCCACTTAGCACCTTGACTCCCACCCATTATTAACAATACTGGCTTATCTTGCTGAAATTCACAATACCTTCTTCCTCGTAATACGTTACCTCTCTCAATTTCTTCCCTTACAATTGGTCCTACATAAACCTTCTTCTCGTTACTTACATTATCCCCTGTATGAGGAAATGTTGTGCATAGTTTTGTAGCAAAAGGTAATGCTATTTTATTTGCAAGTCCTAACGTGCTATCTGGTTCACGTATTACGATAGGGACACTATTTAACCATGCCCCTACAACTACAGGAACTGAAACAAATCCTCCTGCAGAAAAGATAACGTCAGGCTTTATTTTCTTAATTAATTTATAACTTTGTAAGCTGCCTTTTATAATTTTAAAAGGATCTTTAAAGTTCTCCCAATCCCAATATCTCCGGAGCTTCCCCGTTGAAATACTATTGTACTTAACATTTTGAACTAATAATTTTTCAATTCCATTTTGAGATCCAATATACTCAACTCCCCATCCTTTTTCTATAAATTTAGGAATCAATACCATATTAATCATTACGTGTCCGGCTGTACCGCCCCCAGTAAAGAGAATCGTTTTATTCATAGCTTATATCCCACCTTTATCATTAAAAGTCTAGCTTTATAGTAATCTTTCAAATGTACATTAACTTACTATGATTTATATAAATCTTTAACTCCAGACCTATGTCTTGCAAAAGATCTTTGATGAGTTCATAAAAATCATTTCCATACTCACTACATTCATACTGAGTAAAGACTTGGATTACAGGACTAGTTCCTGTATATATTGTTTTGGGGTTTCGATTAACCTTTTCCACATATGCTCGACATGTATTTATCGCCTCATAGATGCGCAAAACATGTTCTTCTTCATCTTTCCAATCCAGCGTATCAACAATCGAAAGCGATAGCATATTTTGATTATTTATAGTCTCATAACAATTCATATATTTCTTACATCCTTTTATATTTTTCATTAAATGCAGATGTCACTACACTTCGCATACTCAAGTACATCTTTTAATGATTGCTGAAATGGGATTTCTGGAACCCAACCTAACTTTTTTATATCCTCTAATACTAAACTTTCATTTGAGCCGCTCTCACTATCCTCTGTTTCTTTTATAGTAAAATTCAACTGTATTAATCCTTTATATTGTTCCAATACATCTAATAAAGAGCGTTTTACCCCTGATCCAATATTATATTGTTTTCCATTTATACCATCACGTAATAACACATGATACGCTTTAACTGCATCACGTACATCTAGAAAGTCTCTACTATCTTTCAAACTGTTTACTTCAATAATCGCTTTACTTCTACCCGATTCTATATCTATCATTTTTTTTGCGAGAATTGAACAAACACCATTCGATACTCCTGGACCAATTAAATTTGAGGGCTTTGCAATGATAATATTTGAATCCATTAATCCGCCCCAAGCCTCCGCAATAATGACTTGCATAGTTTTACTTAAACTATATGGATTTGAAACTTTTATGTTTTTCATACTATCTGCTTGCAATGCAGATCCTATAACTAATGTTTTACAATGCGAGGCTTCCTGCTTAATGGCTTCTAATAAATATAAAGTCCCTATTACGTTAATCTCTATATATTCAAGAGAAGCTGTCCAAGACTCATTAACTGAGTTTCTTCCTGCTAAATGCAATACATAGTCTGGTTTTATTTGTTTAATTACCTTCATTACTTCACTCTTATTTGTTAAATTACAAGTAATACCATTTTCGATTTTTTCTCTATGTGATCGATTTTGAAACATAGGAATCACATGAAATCCTTGTTCTAAAAAATATTGGCAAGCATGGCGTCCTGTGAATCCATTTGCACCAGTTATTAAAAGGCTCGCATTTCTTTTCATAGTAAAAACCCTCCTTTTTCTAACATTTGTTTCACCTCATGTTTTGTAAGTAAGTCTTGTCGAGAACTAAAACTCTTCACATCCACAAGCGGATAACTAGCATAATATTCTTGAAGTCCTTCTATAGGAATAGTCGGTAGTACCACAAAATAATTTTGATCAAAACTAATACTTGTTTTACTCTCTACCTCAGATAAAAGCATTTCACTTAATTTTTCACCAGGTCTTATCCCTACCTCTTTTATCTTCACGTTTTCTTTTTTTGAATCTTCAATTAATATTCTTGCTAAATCCGTTATTTTACATGCTGGCATTTTCATAACAAAGATTTCTCCTCCTCTTCCTTCAGATGCTGCTTTAAATAACAATCCAACAGCATCTTCAATGGTTAAGAAAAATCTAGTCATATTTGCATCGGTAATCCCTACTTTTGAAGATTGCATAATTTGCTTTTTAAAAAGCGGTACCACACTTCCACTCGTTCCTAAAACATTTCCGCCACGAACACAAATGAATTTTGTTTTCTTCGTTTGCACATTCGCATGAACCATTAATTTTTCACCAATTGCTTTTGTCATCCCATACGTATTTGATGGATCGGCCGCTTTATCAGTTGAAACATATATAACTTTCTCAACTTGATTCTGGATAGATGCTTCAATTACATTTTGCGTACCATGTATATTTGTTTTTATAGCTTCATAAGGATAATATTCACATACTGGAACATGCTTTAAAGCTGCAAGATGAAATACATAATGTACACCTTGGCAAGCATATACTAGCTGCTCTTTATCACGAATATCTCCAATAATAAATTTCAATCTCTCTTCATTTATAAACTGTTGCTGCATTTCAAACTGAACCGTTTCATTCCTTGAAAAAACTCTAATTTCTTTCGTTGATTTTTCTAATAGTTGTTTTATAAGTTCATGTCCCCACGAACCTGTACCACCAGTAATTAAAATTATTTTATTAAGCATTCCTTTTCCTCCTACCATACATTTCAATTCAAATTGTATTTATTAAGGTTATTGAATTATTTTCAATTGATTCAAATCATAATCGTCGTTTGTTACATTTAATTGACAAAATAAAAAAACAGAAACTATTTTTTAATAGTTTCTGTTTTTCATTTCACTTCTTAGCAATTAGATTTTCTTTATACTGTTTGAATGATAACTATATTACTGGTTTAAAAAACACCGCTCATTTATTTCTTATGCTCGTAATAAAATAAAGTGAAACTTTAATTAGTGGGGATTTTGTCCATCCCCCACTGACTATTAGTTGAATCAATCGGGCTTTTACGAGCAGCCCCACCCTCACCTAACTTCTTTGCTTTAGCCGACTTTTGAGATGGGAGTCTTACTGCTCGTTAATAGCGGGATAAATGGAATGATTCATAACCAATACCACATTTAAACTCATAGAAAAGGGAGGTAATGGAATGTACCAAAGCAATTCAAACAATACGTCTAAAGAATTCTCAAAAGCACTCCCTCTCTCCCTATTCGACGTAAAAAACGAGTTACAACAAAAAAACGATCTCATCTCTTCTGTTACCATATATAAATTAACGAAAGAAGAGCAACTTATCATCGATAAAATTAAAGCTCAGACAAAAGAACTAAATAAAAATAACGTCACAAGAACACGTGCATACTACCAATTTTACATTCAATATCCAGAAATACATTGGGCACTACTTGGGCATATCGTATCACGTAACGGTGGCTGGAATATGACAGATTTAAAGGGAGATTTATATACGAGGCTTTTATCCGAGAAAGATCAAATTACATTTTTCTCTTTTTTAGAAAGAGGAAATTGGCTCATTTTCCAAGATGTATATCCTCAATTTTTACTATATGAGCAAAGTGTAAAAAAATCAAAAAAGCTATTTCACCTTCTCACTCATTTAAATGTTTCTACATTTATGGAAACAATGTGGAACGATTTTTGGAAAACAGGTAACAAAAAAACATTAGCGATCGCAACTATTATTAATGAACAAAACTACTTAGAAAAAAGAGTTATTCAAAATGCACACTTTAAAAAGACTGTATTAAATAGTATTGGATTTAAACTCTTTGATTTTTTTCAGTTTAATCATATCCTTTTCCCATTTTACGAAAATGATAAAAAGCAAAAAGTATTACTATTTGGTGATACAATGAAACATTTCACTTCTTTGCATGAACGAATTTCACTTGGAAAACGGTTGTATTCATTGTTATTTCGGGATACACATATTTTATCTCAAATAATAAACTGGGTCCATCACCATCCACATACAGGCTCAAGAAAAGATTACTGGCCTCATTTATTTTCTAGTGTAAATGAATCTTTTTCGCGTGAGTTTTATAAACGCCGAATAAAGAAATGCCAGTTACGTAGTGACGCGTATCGTATATACAGCCCTGCACTCATCTATGCATGGCGGGATATGAAACATGAAGAAGTTGAAAATGAAGATTGGTTTAACGATTGGCAAGTTGTAAATTATTTAGTTGATAAGGAGGAAAATATAAATGGACAAATTACAGAAGACTACTGCAAAACACTCGAAAAAATTGAACTCGCAATTCTCGCAAAGAAAAATGTCCTCCTTCGAGAAGAAGAATGATTTTTTAGCATTATTAGTTACAGTCTTACTTTCTTCTATTATTGGAACTTGCTTAGATGCTTTCTTTGTGCATACACAAATATATTCCTTTCCAGTTAGACCTTTCTCATCTATATTTTCAGTTAACATAGGCTTTACGTTGTTTGTGCTACCAATTTTAACAATCATTTTCATACAAATTTCAAAAACATTATCTGCAGTTTCTAGAACTCTATTTATTATTTTAATAGGGCTTTGTGCTAGTATTTTTGAACAAGTTGCTGAGAGGTTAGGTTTATTTGTACATAACGTGAATTGGCATCATGCTTATTCTTTATTTGGATATATCATTTTCTTTTCTCTTATTTGGAAATTATATACTTGGATGCAAAAATAAAGAGACCGTTATAATAACGGTCTCTCCTTAAGCATAATCTTCAGTTACTGCTACTGAACGACTTTGAAGGCTTTTTGATCGCAAACGATATGCAACTACTTTCTTCTTATATTGCTTTACTACATCAACGTGTTCCTCGTAGCTATATATAGAAAATCTAATCTCTCTTTTTCCTTTCTTCGTCTCCATGACTATCGGTGTACCATTCCCTTGCGGCGGAAAATAATGTTTATCTAAAAATAAAGCCTCGTTAAATTCATGAATAACTTGAAGTTTCATTTCTCCTTCTATACTTTCCCCATCTACCGTTACAGTAGTATTTTCCTCATCAAGTTTTTGGTGTAACTCAAATCTACTAATAATTGATTCTACAACAGAAGTTGGCATACTAGAAACTAGTACTTTAAGAGCACCAAAAATAAATAATGTAACTATAAACCATGTTGTCATTTTAATCATCTCCATTACGCTCTAAAATGAGTAGTGTTATACTCCTTATTACGATTCATTAATTTTCAAAATAAAAATTTCACTCCATAAGGTACTAATATACTAATAAGTATCCCTGTTACAATCATCGTTACCGAACCGATAGTTGCCTCTTTCTCTCCTTCTTTCACTAGACGGCTCACACCAATAATATGTGATGCGCAGCCCATCCCCACTCCTTTTCCAATCGTACTTGTTATACGGAAAAACTTAAGTACTGTCGGTCCGATAATAGCACCTGTTATTCCTGCAACAACTACAAAACTAGAAGTCATAGATGGAATGCCACCAATTTGATCCGCTAATGAAATGGCAATAGGCATTGTCGCTAATTGTGGTAAAGTTGTTAATATAAGTTCCTTATCTATATTTAAAATTCCACCAATCACTATATTCATACTCGTTAAAGCCACTATACCTATCACTACGCCGATTAGTATCGCTAAAAAGTTTTTCATAAGTATCTTTCGCTCTTTAAATAGAGGTATGGCTAACGCTACAATTGCAGGACTCAAAAAACCTGAAAGAATGTCTCCCCCATTTTCCTTATACTCATGATGAGAAATACCAAATATCAAAAATAAGCAAATCATAATTGCTGTAACTGTTAATACCGGTAACGTAAATGGAAACGTAAATTTTTTATATAACTTTGTCGCCAATAAATAAATTACTACAGTAATAATAATTAAGACCATTTGAATCGTGCACCTTGTCGATTTTATTTTTTTGATGTTACTAATAATTGACTTACATACCCTGAAACAATCAATGTTACTACCGTACTTGCAATTACTAAAAGGAATATAACACTCCCCTTACTTAAAAGAAAAGATCCATATTCCATTAATCCTGTTGTCGAAGGAATTAGAAATAACGGTAAAAATACTATTAACTTTTCTGCCCCTACCTCAAACCACTTTAATGGAAAAATACGAGTAGAAAGGAGTAGAAACAATATTAACATCCCTATTAAACTTCCTGGCATCGACAGATGGAATACTCCTTGAATCCACGTACCAGCTAAGCTAAACACATATAGCACGCCTACTTGAAGTAAAAGCGTCACGTACTTCATTTCTTTCCCTCATTTCCATATTACGCTTCGCTATTATGAAATCTCATTTAATGTTTCCGCAAACCTTGTAACTCCAAGCTGAATTTGTTCTACATTCGCTCTGCCAAAAGTAAATCGGATATATTCACTTTTCGAACCTAGGACGCTTCCTGGGACAAATGCTACACCATTTTGTATAGATTCACCTAGTAAATGATATTCATCAAACGTTCCTTGCACTTTGCACCATAAATGTATTCCGCCCTCAGGAACAAAAAATTCAATCTGATCCCCTAATATTTCTTCAAGCTTTCTAATTAACTCATCTCTTCTTTGTTTCAGTTGTCCACGAAGCAACGTAATATGCGTATGAAAATCCTCAGATTCTAAAAATTGGTTCGCTACCCACTGTGTAAATACACTATGACCGAAATCAACTTGCTGCTTCGCATCTGCCAATCTCTCAATTACGCGCGTGGGGCCAATTACCCAACCAATACGTAATCCTGATGCAACAATTTTTGATAATGAGCTCACATAAAGAACATTCCCATTTTGATCCATCGATTTCAATGTTGGATTCACTTCTCCATTAAAAGAAGTCAAACTATACGGATCATCTTCTACAATCGGTATACCAAATTCAGAAGATAGTTCTAAAACCTTTTTACGTCTTGCCAATGAAAGTACCGTTCCAGTTGGATTTTGATAATCCGGATTTAAAAACACCATACGAATGCGATGCTTTTTGTGCAAATCGATTAAGTCATCTGGATTCATACCATGCTGATCAACTGGTAAACGGAATATTTTTAAACCTGCTGATTTAAACATCGGAAGTGAATAACAATAGGAGGGATCCTCAATTGCAATCGCATCTCCAGGCTTTAACAAACATTGAACGATAAGATTAAGTGCTTGCTGAGCTCCAGATGTAATAAGAATAGAGCTTGAATCTGCTTCTATTTGTTTATATTGCTCGACATGTGCCGCAATGGTTTTTCGCAACATTTCATTTCCAAGCGGATGGTCATAACCGAGATTTCCCATAAATGTTTTCTCCGACAAAATTGTTCGAAATCTATCACTCGGAATTAATTCTGGTGACAATTCACCACTCGCTAAATTGATTAAATCATCTTTTTGTGTTTCCGTTCGAATTTGTTGAACAAGTGGCACATTAGGCAAGAACGATCCATCCTCAACGTACCTACCCCAGTTCGGTATTCGTTTATGTGACACACCCCATATGTCTGTATTCACCCGGGTGCCGCTTCCTTTTTGCCGGTCTACTACCCCAAGTGATTTTAATTCCTCATAAGCAGCTACTACTGTACTCCGGTTCACTTGTAACTTCTGTGCTAACATACGCTCAGAAGGTAATTTTCTATCAGAAGGGAATTCACCGGTAGAAATGCCTCTTTCAATGTAATCAGCAATTTGTTTATAAACTGGTATCTTATCTTCACGATTCGGTTGCCATTCCATTTAGTTCCCTCCTCTCCAAGCTGGTGTCCTGAACTCATTAATAACAGTATTCACTGCAAAAATGGTATTAATCAAGCGCATGATTTAAAAATGCCTCTACCGTCACATTAAAGCTAGTAGGCTGTTCTAAATAAGGCAAGTGTCCACTATTTTCCAACTCAATGAAAGTCACGTTTCTCAGGTGTTTTTCAAATTCTCTCACATACTTTTCCGGAACAAAATAATCATTCTCTCCTCGTATTATTAATGCAGGACATGCAATGTTAGAGAGGTATGGTCTTTGATCGTAATCAACTAATTCAGCGAATAGCCTTTGAATATGCATTGGATTAATAGTTTGTAGGGATTGATGAAACCCTCGGACAATTGCATCATCATCTTCTACTCCCATTGCTCTCAATAACGTATTCGCCCAAGTTTTCCCGTTATCATTTACGCTAAGTAAGTCATATATTTTAAGTCGTTCTTGACGATCTTCTGGTTCCAAATAAGGAAATGCATTTACAACAATTAAGCTAGAAACAAAACGTGGATATTGAATAGCAAAATCGATACCCACTCTAGCTCCTTTTGAAAGACCACAAATTGTTACTGATTTTAGCTTTAAATGATTACATAACTCATATAAAATATTTGAATATTCTTTAAAACTAATTTCCATCCCTTCGGATTTCCCATGCCCAGGTAAATCGAGTGAGATTACGGTCCATGTCTTCTTGAAGTATTTTCTTTGATATAACCAATTATTCGAATTTCCTCCAAGACCGTGTAAAAACAATATGACAGGACCCGATCCTTCTATATTGTAAAAAATCTTTCGATTCTTATATTCAAAATACATATTCATCACCTTCAGATGTAGCATCACATATTTTTATCATTGAATGAATATATCCAAAACGGTTCTCTTTCTAACCACTCAACTGTGCCTGAAATACCGTCTTCATACTCCCTTTCCAGCTCATCCACTTTAGTTGTAAATTGTGATGCATGTGCTCGTAATGCTTCCAATTTTTTCGAAACATATTTTTTCACTTCATTTTTAAAATCTGGAGGTCCTATTTCGTCTTCATGATTTTTCGAAAAAGCTACAGCATAAAAGGCTGGTCGTTTACTTTCCGAAATATTAGCTAAGGCCTCTACTACTGCTTCCCCTGTTGCATCGTGATCCGGATGAACTGCATACCCAGGATAGAAAGAAATAACTACAGAAGGATCCAATTCTTCAATACAGTTTTGAATCAAGCTTCTTAATTTTCCAGGCTCTTCAAATTCAAGAGTTTTATCACGATATCCCATCATACGTAAATTTTCAATCCCTAAAATATTTGTAGCTCGCTTTAACTCTTTCTCTCTAATTGCATATAAAGATTCACGAGTTGCAAAAGGTGGATTCCCCATCGCTCTCCCCATTTCACCAAGTGTTAAGCAAACATAAGTAAGAGGGACTTTCTGCTCAGTATAAGCCAAAATTGTGCCAGCCACGCAATACGACTCATCATCTGGATGCGGGAAAACAACTAAAACGTGGCGCTCATTTTTCATCAATATATTAACTCCTTTATCATATACACACTCTATAAAATAACGACCGCATACCAAGTAACTCCTACAAGAAGCACTAAAAGAAGAATGACATAGATAGCGGATAAGTTTTTCACATTCCTCTTTGTAGACTTACCGTAATTCTCTTCTACATTTCGTGCGACTAGTACGGTCCCAAATAGTGATACAACTACAATAATAACAACTAGTGAAATCGCAAAACTCATTGTCTTCCACCTCTCTAAGGCCAGTCTATTTTAAAGCATGAATAAAATACTACCTTTCTTCTCTTATCATAATAGAAGTTTGTAAAAAACGGACCAACCACTTTTGTGTTTTTTTGCTCATCCACTTTAAAAATAAAAAGCAACTGCTCACTTAGGACCAGTTGCTTTTTTACAAGGCTACTTATATTCATTTTCAATTAAAATTAATTCGATTTAAAAGTTTGGTCTTTTCATAATGAAACATTGATTGAGATAGCTCGAAAATTGTTCCATTTACAAGATAAACTGTATTTTCAATAAGCAGCGCTGGATCACCTTCATTTAGTTCTAAAAGCTTTGCATTTTCTTTATTTATTTTTTCACAACTAATAACTTTATCGGCAAAGCCAATATTTAATCGTAAATCCTCAATGAAATAACTGTATACAGAACTTAATGCTATTTCTTCATTCAAATAAGGAATGATATCTTTTTTGAAATAACTTACTTCAATAGAGAATGGTTTACCGTCTACAATTCTTAAACGCTTCAAAAAATATAGTCTAGTTCCAATCTCACATTGCATCCGTTCTACTATCTCTTCATTTGCCTCTATTACTTCAATCTCTAGCACTTTCGTTTCAATATTTTGTGAAACGAGATTTTTCGTTAATCCACGTAAACTTCCTAAATTAATGTAATCTGTTACAGAAGTTTCACGTAAAAACATACCACTACCTTGCACTTGAAAAATATAACCTCTATTCACAAGTTGACTAATTACTTTACGTATCGTATTACGGCTTACTTCAAATCGATTCATCAACGCTTCTTCTGTAGGTAATTTTTTCGTTTCATTAAAAAGCCCATCTCGAATGTTTTGCTCTAACACATCTGCAATTTGTTTATACTTTGCACTCATACACTTTCTCCTAAAATACTCTTTTATCTGTTATAACTCTTCTCCTCTCGTTTCGATCACATGTTTATACCAATGAAACGAAAGTTTCTTCTTACGTTTTAAGTTATCATTATGATCGACAAAAATAAAGCCATATTGCTTTTTATATCCATTTAACCAACTTAACAAATCAATAACTGACCATGCATAATAACCTTTTAAATTAATTCCCTCTTGAATTGCACACTTCATTACTTTTAAATGCTCTTCAATAAATTTAATTCTCGGAACATCTACAATTTCTCCGTCAATGATTGAATCTTCATCACCAAGTCCATTTTCCGTTACATACATTTTTATGTCACCGTAGCGTGCTTTCAACATATGCAATCCATCTAAGAAACCTTCGGGAGATATTTCCCATCCCCATTTTGTATATGTTTTATCATCCATTTTAACTGTTCGATAAAAACCATCAAAAGAAGGACTACCTGGAGCAAGTGTTGAGCTTTCTCGAGAATGTTCCTCATTCTTTATATCCATATCGTATCTTTCCACTCGTATCGGTTGATAATAATTCAAGCCAATAAAATCATTTTTTTCGGCATTTTGTTTAATAATTTCTAATTCTTCAACCGTCCAATTAGGAGTCCATCCTTTTTCCTTTAATTGTTGTAAAACATAAGATGGATACTCACCTTTTAAAACTGGATCATAGTACCAATACGTTTCATATTCATTCGCATGATTTGCTGCTAGTATATTTTCTTTTTGATCATCCACACTATAAGCAGGTAAGAAAACATGCGTGATACCAATCTCTCCATATTGTTTCAACTGCTTGTACACTGCAACTGTTTTTGCATGTGCATAAAATACATAATGAGTCGCTTGAAAATACTTTGGAACATCATTTTGTATTCCAGGTGGATGTGCACCTTTTAAGTACCCTAATCCACAAAACATCACTGTTTCATTAAAAGTAATCCAATGTTTCACTCTATCACCAAATGCCTTAAAGCAAATCTCTGCGTACTTTACGAAAGCTTCTGCTGTTCGTTTATTCGTCCATCCACCGTCTTTTTCTAAAGTTAATGGTAGATCCCAATGATATAAAGTTACAAACGGTACAATCCCGTATTTTAAACATTCATCAATTAGGTTGTTATAAAATGCTATTCCTTTTTCATTTACCCCTCCATCTCCAGTCGGCAAAATTCTCGCCCAAGAAATAGAAAAACGATACGATTCTAATCCCATCTCAGCCATTAAGCGAACATCTTCCTTATATCGATGATAATGATCAACAGCTACATCACCATTTGTCCCATTGTATGTTTTGCCAGGAATTTTTGAAAACTCATCCCAATTCGTAACACCTTTTCCATCTTCATTCCATGCACCTTCTACTTGATAAGAAGCTGAAGCAGCCCCGAATAAAAAATCATGTGGAAACTTCATAGTCTATACCTCCGTTTCATTAGCATAAATCAAATTCATTATTACATATAAAATTTATAGGTACAAATTTATTATATAATAAGTTTCTGTTTTTCACTATAATTAAACATATCATTCACACTATTTATAAAAAAAGAACCTATAAAGGTCCTTTTTCAAATTGTGCAACGCAGCACTATGTTGAGTATCTTAAAGTTTATACTAATGATAGGTTTTAACAGACTTATTCTCCAATAATGAATTGTGAAATGAGCATTTCTAAATTTTCGGCTTTCTTTTTCATTTCATTAGATTTCTTCGTTATTTCTTGAATCAATGTGGCTTGTGCTTGAATTGATTGTACCGTTCGATTCGTTTCTTGTGCGACTTGTGTTGCAGTTTCAGAAACTATTGATAAAGAAGCATTCACTTCTTCTGTCCCAGCAGACATTTCTTCTGTAGCAGCAGACACTTCTTGAATTTGGGACGTTATTCTATTAATATCTTGCATAATAGATGAAAATGCGAGTTCTGCCTTATGTGCTGCTTCCTTACCACCGCTAGCCTGTTGTTGACCTTTTTTCATTACATGAACTGTATCCTGTGTATCTTGATGTATAAAACGTATTAAATTATTTATATCATTTACAGATGTTTTAGATTTCTCAGCCAGACCTCTTACTTCAGCTGCAACTACTGCAAATCCTTTTCCATTTTCTCCAGCGCGTGCTGCCTCAATTGCAGCATTTAAGGCGAGTAAATTCGTTTGTTCCGCAATATTAGTAATAACATCTAGCGCTTCTTCAATTTGTTGTGTCCGCGTAACAAGTCTATCAATGACCTTAGAAGTTTCTTCGACAACTTCATTCACACTATTCATTTGATGAATAGATTGTTTTATAACTTCACTACCAGAATTTGCTTGGTCTATTGTTGCAACAGCAACTTCAGCAACCATCGCTGAAGATTCAGCTACTGTTTGAACTCCAGTTGCAATTTCTTCCATCGAAGTTGAACTTTCTTGAATACTAGTCACTTGTCCCTCTATTTCTTTATTTATTTCAGAAGTAGTTCGAACAACCTCGTTTGATATATGTGCTGCCGTTTTCGTCTCTTGCAGCATATTTTCAGTTGAAGTAATCACTTCTTTCGCTGTAACCTTCACCTGACCGACTAATTGTTGCAAGTTATCTAACATACTATTAAAGGATTGTACAATAAGGCCTAATTCGTTCTCGGATTTATAAGAAGTTCGTATTGTTAAATCTCCAGCAGATACTCGTTCCATATCTTTTTGTAATAATACGATTGGTTTTTTTATAGCATTTTTTGTTAAATAACCAATAAAAATGATTATTATGATTCCTACAAATGAAATAATTACAAATGTTATTATTGTATTTTTTACACTATTAACATTCTCTTTTTGTAGTTGTTCAGCAGCGGTATTATTATATAAAATAAGTTCACGAATAGACTGAATTGTTTTTTCCATATTAGGGTCAATTTCTTTTAAATAATAGCTATACGCTTCTTCATTATTAGTCAGTCCCAATTCCTGTGCTTTCTCCATTTGTATTCTTAAATCTTTGAACTGACTTTGAAACGCATTATATAAGTCCTTTTCTTTATGAGAACTAATTCTAGTTTCAAATTGTTTTAATAACTCATCAGTTTCTTTCCTAGTCTTATCCATTTCGATTATTAGTTCTTTCATTCTTTTTTCATCTTTCGATATCATAATCTCCATAAAATTCATATTCACATGGTAAAAATTTGATTCTACAATTCCTATCCATTCAACTGGTAATAGCCTTTCGTCATACATACTAGAAGATGCTTTTTCACCTTTTTGAAGCCCTAAAAAACCCAGTGAAGATAACATGATACACGCCAAACTTGATATAATGACTAACACATTTAATTTCGTTCCAATTTTACTATTTTTAATAAAAGACAATAAATTCACCTCATCTATATATTATGTTTATACGTTTTATATTACAACAACAATCGGCATTTATCGACATTTTTTTGTATCAATCTTATAATTATATTAACTATATAAATCTATTCAAAGAACTTTGATTCTTATAATATCAAATATTAAAAAGTCTTATGGGAATTCCACAAGACTTTTAATAGAGTTACATTGTTTCTATGCAATTATGGTGAAAATTAAAGTGACTTATTAGTTCTTATAACTTCTTGATAGAGAATCGGTGACCACTTATCACTAACATAATCTTGAATAACCCAACCAACTCTTTTTGGATCCTCTTGTTTAATATATGCCGCAATTTCGGGATTTATATAAGAGGCATAATAATATGGACTATTCCATGCTGTACCACCAGAAGACAAGCTTGTAAAATTAATATATAGATGATTACAATCTTCACTGTTGTTAATCGTTTCATTTATCGTATCTTTAATAGATTTTACTTTCTCATCATAACTCACTTTATATTTATCTTGTACTGTTACATTTACATTTTGATTTGCAGTTGTCGTAAACGTCTCATTATCTGGCCAATAAAAATTATTATATCCTCCAGATTCATTACTACCACTGTATCTTTTTAGTAGCACAATTTTTCCTCGAGCATCTCCTAGTTTTATATTCCCTTCTGTTTTTAAAAAGATAGGATCAAGAAAATAATTTTTTTCAAACGTACTACTAAATGAATCTTCTGCCCCTTTCATATCCTCATACTCTTTTTTTAAAGACATAATAATCGTTTCACTTGGATTATCTTTTAAAAATTGTTTCGCTTCATTTATAAATTCATGCAATGTTACATAAAGATATAATGGCCCATGATGAAGAACTATCTTATTATCATCTGTTAAACGCCCTCTAATATCAAAAATTCGTGCTCCATGATCCATTTGGTAACGAAAATCATATTCTTGCGTCATTCCCCATACTTGCTTTATCGGATTTTGCAACTTGAACGTTCCACTATCATGTGTTCCTGGAATTGAAATTCGTGCTAACGGTACGTTATCGGGTATAGGTTGCATCCATTTTGACCAGTTTTCAAGCCCATTATCAGCGCTAGCAGCAACTGCTTGCTTATCATTGAAAGCAAATACAAATGTGCTAAGTATAGTACTACATATGAATAATTTCAAAATAAACTTCTTATTGCTCATTTTTATCCCTCTCTTTTTCTGTTTTATATCAAACTTATTGAATATAATATAAGCTACTTAATAAATAATGTTTCATAAATATGGAATATTGCATAGAAGTAAAATTTAAAAACATCCACATATTCTCATCTCAATGCATTAAAAAAATTTAATATCCCTTTTCACTAGATAAATTATAGTAAGCAACAACTCGAACTTCAATGGGCTTTCATATGCAATATTTCATATTTGGGTCCTACATGATATAAATAAAAAACTTATAATGATTATTTGTTCTATACGTGCTAATATACTTATATTAAAATATGAATACATATCTTATATACTCTGAACTACATTACTCAACAGTTAAAACTTAATTTTTTATTGGGAGGATTTACAATGAAATTATTAAAAATAAAACATATAATTCCTTTATCTGCAGTAGCACTTACATTCGTATGTAATCAAAGTACAGCTGAAGCTTCCACCATACATACAGTAAAAAAGAATGATACACTTTGGGGCATCAGTAAGCAATATGGCGTTTCCATACAAGCCATTAAACAAGCGAATAATAAAGGAAACGATCAAGCTTTTATTGGAGAACAGTTACATATTCCAGGATCTATGAAATCAAATGAGGTTACAGTTCATCAAAACGAAAAAACTACGAACACTTCTGGACAAATTATTTACCAAGTACAACCGGGAGATTCATTAGAAACGATAGCAAAGCGCTACAACGTAACCGTTCAATCTATAAAACAAATTAACAACATAGTCGGTAACAAGCTTTATACAGGACAACATTTGAAAATTAATTCCAGTATTTCCAAAAAGGAAAAAAACTTAATGGCACGCTTAGTTACCGCTGAAGCAGGTGGCGAATCATATAAAGGAAAAGTAGCTGTAGCAAAAGTTATCCTGAATCGAGTAAATGCAAAAGGATTTCCAAATACAATAACAGGTGTTATTTATGAACCTATTAAATACGGATATGCATTTACCCCTGTTACAGATGGAAGAATTAATCAGCCTGCAAGCGCTGAAGCAAAAATGGCTGTAGAAGAGGCTATCTCCACAAATGGAATACATTCTGATTGGCTTTATTTCTACAACCCAAAAACATCAACAGACAAATGGATTACGACACGTCAAACAGTAGCTGTAATCGGTAACCATGCCTTCGCTAAATAAAACTATAATTCCCTTCTGATTTATGCACTTAACAACTTTTTCAAATGATTAACAGACCTTTTTACTGAAAAGGTCTGTTCTTTTTATATGTAGGCTTTTATGAATCATATGACAAAGTGATTATTTAAAACTATATCTCCTTTCAAATAAAAACATTTGTATTTCATCCACCACTCAGAGAAATTGAAAAAGTATAAAGTCCAAAAACTTTCTCTTTATTCATGAAAGCTATTTCTTAACTTCATAAAAGTGTTATACACTAGGAAAATAGTAAACAAACTATTCGTTAGCAGGTGAAAAAAAATGTATGATATTACAATTATCGGTGCTGGGGTGAGTAGCATTTTTATGGCTTATACATTAGCCAAAAGCAACAAAAAGGTTTTAATTCTTGATAAAGGTAAACCGTTAGAACATCGAAATTGTCCTTTAGACCAAGGGAAAACATGTAACTGTAATTCATGTGATAAGTATTTCGGTTTTGGTGGTTTAGGAAAATCAGAAGGGAAATTTAATTATACAAACGGATTTGGAGGCGAACTCGAGCAAAAAGTAGGTAAAGAAGGATTTATGCAACTCATGGCGGAAGTAGATGAAATTCTATGTCAGTTTGGTGGAAGTTCAGTTTCAAAATATTCTACAGAAAATCCAACTCTCACTAAGAAGGCTGAGACATGTGGTTTACAAATGCTAACAACAGAAGTAAGGCATCTGGGTACTACACTTTCAAGTAATATTTTTCAGCAGCTCTATGAATTTTTACTTACCAAAATAGATATCCAATTTCATATAGATGTACAAAATATCGTTAAGCAGAAAGACCATTTTAAAATATATACAAATCAAAAAACTGTCCATTCTAAGAAATTAGTATTTGCAACCGGTCGTTCCGGGGCGGATTGGTTAAAAGAAATGTGCACTTCTCAAAATATTTCTCAGGAGCAAACTCGTGTAGATTTAGGTATTAGGGTAGAGATGAAAGAACATCAATTACGTTCTATATTAAAAGATACATTTGAGACGAAACTTTCTTATGAGCATGAACTTTTCACAGCTACTACTTACTGTATGAATCCAAAAGGACGCATTATTCGAAAGTACGAAGACGGCTTGATTATGCCTGACGGTCAAAATTTCCGAGAGCAAGAAACTGGCACTTCTAACTTAAATTTCACTTTATTTATCCCGCGCTATTTTCCAACTCTCAAAGAAGCAAATGTATACGCAAGTTCAATTATTAAAAACATTAACCAAGGACGAGATCGGATTGTTATACAACGTTTAGAGGACTTAATAAAGAAACAACCTACAGCGGAGAACACCATGAAACATAATCGTATACAGCCTACACTACACGGAGATTATGGAGACTTGAATAAAGAAATTCCTCCACTATATATTGAAGGACTCAAAAAATTTTTATTACGTTTAGAACAATTTATCCAAGAACCTATCGATCAAGATACTTTATTATATGGAATTGATGGCAAGTTCTACGCTCCTACAATAAAAATCAATAACCATTTTGAAACAAGTATGAATGGGCTATTTTTAATTGGAGATTGTTCAGGCGTCACTCATTCATTATCTCAAGCAGCTGCAAGTGGCCTGTATGTTGGAAAATACTTGTCTGACATTTAATTGCTATAATTTAGATACCAATCAAACATTTTGAGTTTCACCAGTACTTTACTTATGTAGTAATAGCAGGAATGAAATCCTTCCCGTGCTACTGATTAACCCACAAAGAATCGGGATTTTACATGATACATATTTAATATAACCATGTATGTAAAACTATTGACATTCAATTCTAACAAATTGAATGTCAATAGTTTTACAAGTCTCTATTCATTTTCACTTTTATTTGTTTGATATTTTGTAACATCGCCGTAGTGTTTAATATGTTAGGATGTCTATAAGTATTTTTTACTACAACTATGACTTTTTCTGCTCCGTTTCTAAAAAAATTAGATTTATGTTACTTCGCTTTAAAATTCTCCATTATATGTATATGAATACTTCAAATTATTACCTTTAGAAAAAGATAATCTAAATAGTTCACCACACTCTGATAGTTATAAAAATATAATATATAACATTAGTTAAATAAATTCTATAAAGAAGGTGTAAAAATGAAGAATAATATAAATTTACAACTGCAAAATATAAGCTTTATTATAATAATTGCTTTAGCAGTATGGTTAAAAACATATCTTATTACGCGATTCAGTTTTGATTTAAAAATTGAGTCTTCTACACAAGAACTTATTTTGTTTATTAGCCCTCTCGCTGCATCGTTAGCATTTGTTGGATTAGCATTATTTGCAACCGGTGAAAAGAGAAATTATATAGCGCTATGTATTAATCTCTTATTAACAATCGTACTTGTTGGGAATGTAATGTTCTATGATTTTTATAATGATTTCGTTACGTTACCAGTACTTGGACAAACATCAAACTTCGGCCAATTAGGCGGCAGTATTATAGAAATATTGAACTACAAAATTATACTCGCATTCGTAGACATTATTTTCTTCTTTATTTTATTAAAAAAGAAAGCAATAGTCTTTAAAACAGAACGTGTAACTCATTCTGCACGCTTATTATATTTTCTTTTAACAATTGGTGTATTTTTTGCAAATCTACAGCTTGCAGAAAAAGAACGACCTGAATTATTAACGAGATCCTTCGACCGCGTAATGCTTGTGAAAAATTTAGGACTATACACTCATCAAGTATATGATTTAACACTACAAGTAAAAGCTGGATCCCAAAAGGCACTTGCAGATAGTAGTAAATTACAAGAAACTGAAAACTACGTAAAATCAAACCAAAGTGAACCAAATCCTAATATGTTTGGTGCAGCGAAAGGAAAAAACGTAATTGTCGTTACTCTTGAATCCTTGCAAACCTTTTTAATAGGTGCATCCGTCAATGGTCAAGAAGTTACACCGTTCTTGAATGAATTCATAAATGAAAGCTATTACTTTGATAACTTTTTCCACCAAACTGGTCAAGGAAAAACATCAGATTCTGAATTTCTAATAGATACATCGTTGTATCCATTAAATCGAGGAGCTGTATTTTTCACGCACGGTAACAACGATTATACTGCGACTCCAGAAATTTTACGTCAGCAAGGCTATTTCACTTCTGTATTCCATGCGAATAACGCAACATTTTGGAATCGTAATATTATGTACTCTGCTCTTGGTTATGATCGTTACTATAATGAACTTGATTACAAAATCACGCCAGAAACAAATTTAAATTGGGGATTAAAAGATATCGAATACTTTGATCAATCAGTAGATATATTAAAAACTGTTGATCAACCATTTTACGCTCGTTTCCTTACTTTAACAAACCATTATCCATTTACGTATGATGAAGATACAAAATTCATTGAACCATACAACTCTGGTAATGGCGTATTTGATCGTTACATCGTAACAGCACGTTACTTAGACGAATCAATTAAAAAATTTATTGAGCGTTTAAAAGCCGAGGGAATGTATGATGATTCTATTATTGTGTTATACGGTGATCATTACGGCATTTCTGAAAAACATAATCGCGCAATGGCACAGTTTTTAGAAAAAGATCAAATAACAGAATTTGATACTTTAAATTTACAACGCACACCTATATATATTCATATCCCTGGCCAAACAGAAGGTCAAACTATCTCAAAGCCTACGGGACAAATCGATATGAAACCTACTATTCTAAATTTATTAGGGATTGATACTACTAACGATATCCGTTTTGGCCATGATATGTTTTCAGATGAATATACCGGTTTTGTTGTTTTACGTGATGGTAGCTTTATTACAGACATGTATGCATATACAAATCATACTTTTTATAATCGAGAAACAGGTGAGGTTGTAGATTTACCAAAAAAAGAAGCTCAAGAAATGATTAACCGTGCACAAAATGAATTACGAATGTCTGACAAAATTATTGAAGGCGATTTATTACGTTTCTCAGAAAGTAATAAAATTAAAACTGGAGAAGTAAAAACTAAAATTAAAGAAACTGAAAAGTAATCTATATAAAGAAAGGGAGCAACTCATTACGGTTGCTCCCTTTTCCCTCTTATAACACATGATGCAATTTTATATAAAAAACCTGATATATTTTACTTTTATTCTACGCTTGTTTCTAAAGGTAAATCTGTATAGGAATTATCCTCACCTATATTCAAGATTACTTCACATTGACGTAATCTCAATTCAAAGAGCGTTATAGGATCATGATAAACTTCAGGGTTTGATTTCATTTTATGCAGTTTATCTTGTTTTTCTTTTATTTCTAAATGAGTGTTTTTTACAGCTTGTTCCAACGAGCCAAATGGATTTCTAAAGAACATATTAATATCCCGCTCTTGTGTGTTTTCAAATAGCTCAAACTGCAAGAAAAATTTCTTCATAATAGAAGCCGTTACATCGGTATAATCTTCATTTTCTAAATACTGTTTGTATTTGTTATATAGCATAGCTTTATTTTTAGGAAGAACTCCAAATAATTTACCGGCACTTTTCAGTAAAAATTGTGCTGGCGTAAATCGGCGTAAAATATTTACTTCTTCCATTTGTATTCTAGTTGTCATTCTATCAGTATCTCTGCGCCAGTCATCAATTACTTTAAAGTCACATTCTAACTGTATTCGGTTTTCTCCAAATAAAGAATTAAGTCCTTCACTGGTTTCTGCTAAGTACAATTGACTTTGAAGGAGCTCGTTATTAGAAGTCGCAATCCAATTTTGCATAGAGCGAGCAAGATTAGGTAATACAGTTTGTTCTAGATATTGTTGCACCCTTTCATTCATCGCTGTATTTAGTTCAATATCAATGTGCCCAAAATCACTTTCTTCACTAATTAAATCGGAACAACTCTGCAATAGTTTCGGAATATGTTCTGTAAGATCATTAGTAATTTCGTTTTTCATTGTACGATATGCTTCTGTAATTAAATGAATTTTTTCCTTCTCAAAAGCAGTAAGGTTATTAATACAAGCATTTAGTTTAACTAACATATCTTCATTCCAATTAATAGAATCCACTAGATTATTTTCCCTCTCGACACGTTTATCCAAAAGATATGTAATTGTTTTTCGAATGAAAAACAATAGCTTTTCAGTACGTTCTACATCGATATTTTTATGGTTAAAGTTAAAATGAATAAACTCAGTTAAATCGTTTAGTTGTTTACTATTTGTATATAACGAAGAATAAGGGAAAACTCTTGCATTAGGGAAATATGTATTTATTCTCACTTGCGTATCTTGTATAACTCTTTTTGCTTCTGCTTCATTGTAAATGTTATCGATTTTATTTAATAAGAAATGAACTTGTAGATTTGGTGTATGTTCTTGGATACTTAATAGAATGTCACGTTCTTTGTCAGTAAAAGGTGAATCCGTATTCAATACGAATAATAATTCATCTACAGAGTTTAAATATTCAAATACCTCATCTCTCGCGTCATTGTTCCTATTAAAGCTAGGTGTAACAACGAATGTAAGTTTATTTTTACTTAAAAACCTGCATGGTAATTTAAATTCAACACACGCTCTATCTCTATATGTTTGACGATGCACTGCCATCATGTTATGGAAATCAGAGAAATTCTCAGTTGTTGTAATTTCCGAATCTGTTATAGCGTTAATTTCTGTATAAGCGTCATTTTTAAAAACAACTACATTTGAGATTGAGTTTTCTAATATATTTTCTCCTAAAATAGAGTTAATAAATGAAGCTTTTCCGTTCCCTGAAGTTCCAGTTACTAATAGGCGATTTGTTCTTAAATCTGCAAGCTCACCAACTAACCAGCTAAATCGGTTACCCATTTCTAAATCATGTTCTTGTGCCCAGTGTGTAATAGATTCAAAAAGATGTAAACTATACTCTAAGCCATTCACATGATTAATAGAATATGACAGTAGGTCTTCTGCATCTTTTATATCCGCTGAATCTATTTTAGAAGGAAAAATCTCATCCCATGCCAATACTGCTGCAGATGGAAATACAGCATGAGAGGGATTAACTACCTTTAACCAATTTGTTAACAGGTTTGGAATGATATCGTGTAATTGTCTAAGCATATATTGACCTTGAATTAATTCAAAGTATGTTTCTTCGTAAAGAGAAGAAATTTCGTCCCATATATCGGACGAATGTATTTCGATATGTATGAAAAATTCATTTATTGTGTTGAGCCATAATAAGTAATTTTGTTCATCTTTATAGCTGTGCCAAAGTGATGAAACAATTTGCGTAAATTGTACTTGATCTACATTATTTAATGTAACTAATACTTTATAAAAATAGTCTGGTGAAATATTTTTAGTAAATCCTTTATCGATATATTCTTTTAGAACCTCAAACCACGGATAAGATTCTGTTCGAATTAACTCGTTCACAGCAAGCTCTACTGCACTATCAAAATCTTGCTGTTCTTCATAAAAGGAACGGGCAATTGTTGTGACGTTTGGATAATCGGGATTTAAAGAAACCGCTTCTTTTATAACAGCGAAAGCTGAATCAAAATTATTTTGCTCGATGTAAAGAGACAGTAATTGCAGTACAATTTCAGTCATAAGTATTTTATTATCAGTAGTAATGGAAGTATACACGTTTTCAGCAACTGATAATTGGTTAAGTTCGAAGTAAGCATCCGCAATATTTTTTTGTGCCCATGGCGCTAATTCATTACTAACTTTCTCCCATTTAAAAATAGCTGCTTCAAAATCTTGATGGTGATAATAAAATTCACCTTGTGCAAAACGAATATAAGATCCATCAGAAATCTCATTTTTTTCTTCGTTTACATAAGCTTCTCCAAGTACTTGAAGAGGTGGATGTGTTTCATTCTCCATTAGGAATGTTTCATAATACATCTTTTTTATTAATTGTTTTTCTAATCTCATCTTTTCCCCCACTATATCTCAAAATACATTTTTTGAGATATGTCAATACTTTTTTGTATGTATGCTTTTTATCTTAACAAAGAATTCCTTTTGAAAAATTTCATTTTCCTTTCATTTTTCAAGTAAGATTGAATTTTTATGAGAAAAGTTTCAGTTTTTTTGCAATTCCCTTTCAGTTGTGAAACAACATTAAATGTTCCTAATAGCTTAATACGACTATAATACCCTACATCAAATTATTAGGAACACCGAATATAAAGTACATTATAAAAACAATCTATACTGAATATATATCCATAGTTTACTTCGCTGATAAATAAAATAACCCACCAAATAATGGTTGTTAGATGAACCAAGATACTACATCACAATAACTTAAAAACAGTACTATTAGTTAGCAGCTATCAATACAATATCTTTCTCAAATTGTTTTTCTTTAAAATATTTCAGTATTTATGTAATTAAATTCCATTAACCTATATAAATAACTAGTCCAAAAAAATATATATGCATATCATGTTATAGTAAAGAATTTAGGAAATCCTAAAAAGGAGGCATTTTCATGTTTGAAGATAAATCTAAAATAAATTACCCATATGAATTTACAGAAACTACAACAGTTCCTCTAGAGAACCCCATTGATAAAAAATTCAAGAACGGCACAGATACACATAATTTCCCAATTAAGAAACACTACAAAGAACAGGTGCTATATACTGAAAAAATTAATAATAAAAATAAAAATAAATAATTGTATAGATCCTTATAACAATTAACCAAATAAAAATCAATATTTGGCCATGCATAGTTACGTTTTTAACAATGTGTAAATCTTCATTATACAATTCACGCACCTTTTAAAAAGTGCTGATATACAGCGCTTTTTTATACATAGATAAATTAAAGCTGTCTTATCCTAGAAATAAACTACCTTACAACCTTAAGTATGATTGCTCAAATTTGAATAAACTGTAAAATCACTCCACCCTATTCTCGTTTAACAATTAATTTTACATATTAAAAGGGAGCAACATTAATATGTTGCTCCCCTCTTACATCTAATTTTATTATCCCTACATAACCCTCTTAAACATCTTCTCCAACTCATACGTAGAATGATGCACAAGAATCGGTCTTCCGTGCGGGCATGTATATGGATTTGTTGTTGTACGCAGCTCTTCGAGTAAAGCAAATATTTGATCGTTCGTTAAATACTGATTTGCTTTAATCGACGCTTTACAGCTCATCATGATGGCAGCTTCTTCTCGTAGTTTTTTAATATCAACTTTTTTTAGTTTAACAACTTGCTCCATCATTTCGTCGATAATTTCTGTTTCCTGTCCTTTCGGGAACCACGTTGGATGCGAGCGGACGATAAAGGATTGATGGCCGAATTGCTCTAAAAATAGACCAACTTTTTTCAGTTCTTCTAGCTGCTCTTCAACACGTAAAAATTCAGTAAGAGATAAATCAATACGGTACGGTACAAGTAGTTCTTGTACTTCTTGCGTTACTCTTCCTACTTTATCACGGAAATATTCATAGTTGATACGTTCCTGCGCTGCATGCTGATCAATCATATATAATCCATTATCATTTTGAGCGAAAATATATGTTCCATGCATTTGTCCAATTGGATAAAGCGGTGGTAAGTCATTACCGTTCATTTCAATCTCTTTTATTTCTCCGACTTCTTCTTCCAATTCCTCTAATTCAAAGTCGTCATCGTTACTGTTCCACGATTTCTCTTCTCGGATCGGTTCTTCGATTATCGGTTTAGAGGGTGGCTGCCAGCTTTGCTCTTCTCTTACTAGTGACTGTGGTGGTTGCCATTCTTGCTTCGGCGGTTGCCACAGTTGTGCTGGTTGTTTTACAGTCGTTGTTTCTTCTTGTTTCTCATCCATTCCTGTTGGTAAAACGATGTTAGGCATAGATGATTCTCTCGGTTTTGTATGCTCAAACTTGAACTGTTCTTGCACACTTTCATCTTTTTCTTTTTTCTTCGTTGTTACACCAGCATCTGGAATGAGTTGTATTTTTTTGAATGCAGCTTGCAATGTTTCTTCGATAAGCTTTAGCAATTCTTGTTCTTTACTAAAACGTACTTCTAATTTTGCTGGATGTACGTTGACATCAACAAGCATTGGATCCATTTCAATTGATAAGAAGCCGATTGGGTATCGTCCGATTGGCAATAACGTATGATATCCTTGCTGAATGGCTTTCATTAATACGAAATTTCGAACGTAACGGCCATTTACAATCGTTGACATATAGTTACGCGACGCTCTCGTTACTTCTGGTAATGTTACATATCCTTTAATTGTAAAGTCTAGAGATTCAGCTTCAATCGGAATAAGCTTCTTCGCAACTTGAATGCTGTAAATCGATGCAAGTACTTGTCTTACATCACCGTTTCCTGATGTATGAAGCAATTTCTTTTCATTATGAAACAGTTTTAACGATACTTCTGGATGAGACATTGCAATACGATACACGATATCTGTAATGTTCCCAAGCTCTGTATGAATAGTTTTCATATATTTAAGACGCGCTGGTGTATTAAAGAATAAGTTTTGTACTGTAATATCTGTTCCTTTTCGGCTTGCCGTTTTCTCTTGTTTTATAATGTCTCCACCTTTAATACTAAGGTGTGTACCAGGCGCATCACCTGTGCTCGTAATTAATTCTAATTCACTCACTGAGGCAATACTCGGCAGGGCCTCTCCGCGGAAACCGAGCGTTCTTATACGAAATAAATCATTTTCATCTTTAATTTTACTCGTTGCGTGTCGTTCAAATGCAACGATACAATCTTCTTCAGCAATACCATCTCCATTATCGATGATGCGAATCTTCGATAATCCAGCTTCTTCTAAGTGGATTTCAATAGATGTACTATTCGCATCGATGGAATTTTCCACGAGTTCTTTTACAACTGAGGCAGGGCGCTCTACTACTTCCCCTGCCGCAATTAAGTTAGAGAGTTGATCATCGAGTTTGCGAATTTTCCCCATCTACTTACTCATCCTTTCTTTAACTTTTTCTGTAAACGATACAGCTCATTCATCGCTTCTAAAGGCGTCATATCGAGTAAATCAATCTTTTTAATTTGTGCAAGTACTGCCGTTTCTTTTGGATTTAGCACAGGCTTGTCTTGATTTTTCGAAGACTGTTCTCCTCCAAAGAAAGATAGTTGTGAATCTTCTTCAGTCTCTTCTTTCTTTTCTTGTATTTCTGCCGGTTCTTCTTTTACAACAACTGGTTTTGGAGCGACTTCTGGTACTTTCACTTCTACTCGTTTCGGAATAACAATTTCTTCCTGTCCTTCTAGTTGTGCTAACACTTCTTTCGCGCGAGCGATTAAGCTCTCTGGAAGCTCGGCAAGTTGAGCAACGTGAATTCCGTAACTTTTATCAGCCGCTCCATCTTGAATTTTATGAAGGAAAACTACTTTTCCATTCTCTTCAATTGCTGAAACATGTACATTCTTTAGTTGGTCTAAACTTTCTTCTAACACTGTTAATTCATGATAATGTGTAGAGAATAATGTTTTCGCACCAATTTGGTCATGAATATGTTCAATGATTGCTTGCGCAAGTGCCATACCATCATACGTAGATGTACCGCGTCCAATTTCATCGAATAAAATTAAACTTCTCTCTGATGCATTTGCAATTGCATTTTTCGCTTCTAACATTTCAACCATAAATGTACTTTGACCTGAGATTAAATCATCCGCTGCACCAATTCTCGTAAAGATTTGATCGAAGACAGGTAATACTGCTTCTGTCGCTGGTACAAAACAACCAATTTGTGACATAACAGTAACAAGTGCTAATTGTCTCATATACGTACTTTTACCAGACATGTTCGGTCCTGTAATTAAAAAGACATCCATCTTCTCCGGCATAATACAATCATTCGGTACATACAATTTCCCGTTCAATACTTTTTCAACGACAGGATGACGACCATCTTTAATAAAGATTTCGCGCTTATTTGTTAAAACAGGTTTTACAAACTGCTCTTCTTCACTAACTGTGGCAAAGCTTTGCAGTACGTCTAGTTCACTAATTACTTTCGCTAAATGCTGTAATTTCGGAATGAATACTTTTACTTCTTCGCGAAGTGCTGTAAATAAATCGTATTCTAATTGTACAATTTTCTCTTCTGCTTCTAAGATTAATGTTTCTTTTTCTTTTAGCTCATCTGTTATGAAACGCTCTGCATTTGCAAGTGTTTGTTTACGCTCATAGCGCCCTTCTGGAAGTGCTGCAAGATTAGCCTTCGTCACTTCAATATAGTAGCCGAAAATACGGTTGTACCCAATTTTTAATGATTTAACCCCTGTAATATCACGCTCTCGTTTTTCAAGCTCAGCAATCCACGTTTTTCCGTTTTTACTAACGTAACGATATTGATCAAGCTTATCATTATAGCCATCTTTAATAATATCTCCATCTTTAATAGAAAGCGGTGGGTTTTCTTGAATACTTCTTCCTAGTAATTCAGTTAAGCTCTCACATGGATCTGCACCTTGAATTAACCTTGCTGCATAAGCATTATCTAACAGACTAATCGCTTCTAAAATAGCTGGTACTTGCAGTAAAGAACGTCTTAATTGTAATAAGTCCCGTGCATTTACATTACCAAATGCAACTTTCCCTGCTAAACGCTCTAAATCATATACTTCTTTTAACTTTTCTTTTAAATCTTCACGTAAGAAGTAATCATTTACAAACGTTTCAACCATTTCTAAACGCTCTTCAACTTTTTCTTTCTGGATAAGTGGACGTTCCATCCACTGTTTTAACATACGCCCACCCATAGCCGTTTTTGTTTTGTCTAATAGCCATAATAATGAGCCTGTCTTTTCCTTCGTGCGAAGAGTCTCTGTTAACTCTAAATTGCGTTTTGAATGCACATCAATTTTCATAAATTGATTCGTGTAATAAATTTCTACTGGTTGCAAGTGATCTAACGAACGTTTTTGTGTTCTTATCACATAGTTAAATAAGCGTCCAATTGCCTTAATTAATTTTGCTTGGGAAACACTTTTCACAAGATGTTCTAATCCTTCTGGAATAGTTGTTGTATCTTCATACGAAATCGTCATTTTTAATGTTTCAGTTAACTTATTTAATTCATCTTTTGAAAATGTAGAATCTACAACAATTTCTTTTGAACCAGTCGCATACACTTCTAATAAAATATCTTCTACTGAACCAGTTAATAACGTCACTGTATTTTGTCCAGTCGTTAAGTCATTACAAGCTAGCGCATAAGATCCATCTTCGAAATGTGTTAATGCTGCTAAGAAGTTATTCTCCTTCTCGTCTATTGTACGCCCTTCCATCATCGTTCCTGGCGTAATTAGTTGTACTACTTCACGACGTACTACACCTTTAGCTGTTTTTGGGTCTTCCACTTGCTCACAAACAGCTACTTTATATCCTTTTTCAACAAGTTGTTCAATATAATTTTTAGCTGCATGATGCGGTACACCACACATCGGTATACGTTCACTACTACCACCATCTCGGCTCGTTAATGTAATTTCAAGTTCATGAGCTGCTTTAACCGCATCTTCAAAGAACATTTCATAAAAATCACCTAATCGGAAAAATAAAAAGGCATCTTGATAGTCTGCCTTAACCTTTAAGTATTGCTGTATCATAGGCGTATATTGCGTCATGTCTTTCCTCCATAATTCTTACATAATAATCTATATTCATATATGTCACACTTCACGGACATCCATATCTCCTATTCCAGGAGTCTTTCCTCATTATAGCACATTTCATAAGGAATCATGTTGATGCAGAACCACTTATGTACTGTAAAAAGCTAGGAAGAACTTCTCCCTAGCTTTCTCTTACTCTTCTTCTGCATCGACGATAAAGTTCGGATCTAATTCTTCAAACTCATCATCATCGACTTGGAAATCCTCGTCTGATTCTACGCAACCTTCAGGATTTACACTTACACAAATTTTCGTTTCCCCAACTACTTCTGTTACAAATTCACGTTCTACCGTCACAACAATTTTATTACCATTTGGCGATACAAGAGCTTCTAAACAATTTGGCGGCTGAATTACACGAGCGATAATTTCTAAATCGTCACCAGAGAAGTTTTTATCACGATACCCAATACTTACTTCATCATTGTAGTTAACACGTTCTGTTACAACTTCAGTCTTTGTGTTTCCATCAAATGAATACCAAGTGTTTACATCATAGAAACCTTCAATTTCCACATGTTTTCCATTCTTTCTCGCTTCGTACGAATGGTTAATTACCCAGCACCCTAAAATACTTGTTGGCTCATTATTCGATTCACATGTATGCGTTGACTTTGTATACTTACGTCCTTTTCCAACCACTGCTTTTGTAATAATCTCTCTAAATTCGGACATTCGTAACCCTCCTCAATCACTATTCACTTAATCATATGCGTGACAATAGCGGAATGTGTCATTCTTTTTTTTGAGAAGAATTTCCGATATAACCCACTAAAAAAAAGAGATGTCAATAAGACATCTCTTTAACAACCACAATTTCCTTTTTTACTTTCTACTGCTGCACCAGTTTCACCCTTCAACACATCGCCGCCAGTTGAAACTAATATTTCATCTGTTACATTGTTAGAAATGGTACTAGCAACTAGCTGTAGTAAGTCATTTACATACGTTTGTGAAGATTTAAACTCCTGTACAACTGGGATATTATCTAACTTATCTTGAAGTGCATCAATTTCAGCTTCTACTTTTTTCAAAGCTTCCCATTTCCCATAATGTTGCAAGTTTACTGCTTGTTTTTGCAAAGCTTTTATTTCATCAATTGCTCGCTTTACATTTTCATTTTTATGAATTTGTGCTTCTGCTCGCTTAAAGAAATCGACTTCTTCTGTTTCAGAGATCATTTTCGCTAATTCTTTCGCTTGCTCAACAATTTCATCTTTCGTATATACTTTCATCTATTATTTCACCTCAATCGGCTCCTTAACCAATTCCCCGTTAAGAGACCAAGTTTTTGCTTCCGTTATTTTTACTTTCACAAGCTGACCAATTAAAGATTTTGAAGCAACAAAGTTTACAAGTTTATTCGTACGTGTATATCCCGCAAGTACTTCAGGATTATTCTTACTTTCTCCCTCAACTAATACTTCTACAATTTGACCTATATAACGCTTATTCTTATTAACTGCATATTCATTCACTAGTGTATTTAAGCGTTGTAATCGCTCTTTCTTCACTTCCATCGGAACATTATCCTGCATTTTTGCAGCTGGTGTACCTTCACGCGGAGAATAAATAAATGTAAATGCCGTATCAAATCCTACTTCACGATATAACGACATCGTCTCTTCAAACTGCTCATCCGTTTCATTAGGGAAACCAACGATAATATCAGTCGTTAGCACTGCATTCGGAATTGTTTCTTTAATTTTTCGTACAAGCTCTAAATAGTGTTCTCGCGAATATTTACGCGCCATAATTTTAAGCATATCTGTACTACCAGATTGAACCGGTAAGTGGATATGTTCTACTAGGTTACCACCTTTTCCAAGAACATCAATTAAATGATTGTCAAAATCACGTGGATGGCTTGTTGTAAAACGAATACGCGCTATATCGATTTTACGAAGTTCATCCATTAAATCGCCAAGACCATATTGTATATCTTCAAAGTCTTTACCGTATGCGTTTACGTTTTGTCCAAGTAACGTAATTTCTTTATAACCGTTCGCAGCTAAATGGCGAATTTCTTTAATAATATCTTCTGGACGTCTGCTGCGCTCTTTTCCGCGTGTATACGGTACAATACAATATGTACAAAACTTATCACAGCCATACATAATATTTACCCAAGCTTTAATATCACCACGACGTACTTTCGGAAGGTTTTCAATTACATCCCCTTCTTTTGACCAAACTTCAACTACCGTCTCTTTTGAGAACATTGCGTCCTTTAGAATATACGGTAATCTATGAATATTGTGTGTACCAAACACCATATCTACATGCTGATTTTTTTGCATAATTTTATTTACAACAGATTCCTCTTGAGACATACAACCACATACACCAATTATAAGATCCGGATTTCTTCGCTTTAATGATTTTAAATGACCAAGTTCACCGAACACTTTATTTTCAGCATTTTCACGAATTGCACAAGTATTTAATAAAATCACATCTGCCTCTTCAGTTGAAAAGGTTGGCTCATATCCAAGTGTTGTAAAAATCCCAGCCATTACTTCTGTATCATGCTCATTCATTTGACAGCCATATGTACGAATGTAAAACTTTCTTCCTGCGCCAAAATCGCGAAACTCTTTAGGTAGGCCAAAATCTCTTTCAATTTTAACTTCTTCTTTCCCACGCTTTTTCGCCAATTTCAAGGAAGGTGGTTGGTATACACTTTCAAAGTATTTACTATAATCTTTCTCTTCTTTTTTCGTAGAGGAATTTGCTTGTCGACTTGCTAATCGTTGTTGCTCGTTCATCGGTAATCTCCTTTCACCCTTAACTATACACACACTCTGTAGTCCATTTTAATGCGCTTAGACCCATCTCAATGATGTTAGATAGCATGAGAGATAACTTGCCCTTTGAAACTTGAGTAATCGATCTAATCATCCGTAAGAATGAAGTCTTCCCCACACAAATAGACATTCCCTTTTTTTTATTTCATCTTGTCCTACCCAAAAGTATATTGCTTTATCCCTATACACATTATCATAGTATAGGGCCTTTAGCCAACTTTAACGAAGAAGGCTTCTTATCCTATATTTCATTTCACAGTTATTGAACATGCTATTTTTATACAACGATTTATATATTATTTTATCATTCTGAATTTTCTAAGTAAACAAATCTATTAATTATTTTTATTCACTCAAAAAGAAGGTTACCAAGCGGCAACCTTCTCTCCGATTATTACATAAATTCAGCAACAAGCTCATCAAACATTTTCTGATCCATATTCAAATCAGCTTGCACTAAAGGTTTTTCACTATAGTCTTTTACAAGCTCTTGGTAAGAAGGCTGCTTTGTGTTTTGATAAATTAAACCTGTTACTAACCCGTTCTTTTCCATTAATGTTTGCATAGCCATCATGCGGTTAGATGGATCATATCCTTCTACTGTACTTAGTTTCGTTAAATTCTCTTTAAACCAATCATAAGTATTTACTTTATTATAAGTAACACATGGACTAAATACATTAATTAATGAAAAGCCTTTATGGTTAATACCAGCTTCAATAATTTGCGTTAATTCTTTTAAATCACTTGAAAAGCTTTGCGCCACAAATGTCGCACCAGCTGTTAAAGCCATTTCCATAACATTTAGTGATGGTTCAATTGAACCTTGTGGTGTACTTTTCGTTTTAAATCCAGCTTCACTACGTGGTGAAGTTTGACCTTTTGTTAATCCGTAAATTTGGTTATCCATTACGATGTACGTAATATCAATGTTACGACGAATAGAATGGATTGTATGTCCCATACCAATCGCAAAACCATCACCGTCACCACCGGATGCAATAACTGTTAAATCACGATTTGCCATTTTCACACCTTGTGCAATCGGAAGAGCACGTCCGTGAATACTATGCAAACCATATGAATTAATATACCCTGAAATACGACCGGAACAGCCGATACCAGAAATAACAGCTAGCTCATCTGGATTTAAACCAACGTTAGCTGCCGCACGCTGAATCGCAGCCTGCACCGAGAAGTCTCCGCAACCTGGGCACCAGTTTGGTTTTACACTGTTACGAAAGTCCTTAAATGTTGCCATTTAATACAACCCCTTTTTTACATTCGTTGTAAATCTCTTTCGGCAAGAATGGATTTCCATCGTATTTTAAAAGACTAGAAATTTTCTCGCCATTGCCAAGATTCATTTTCATAATGTTAGCAAGCTGACCAGTTGCATTGTTTTCTACTACTACAACACGCTTCGCTTTTTTCACAAGTGGATCGATTTCAGCTGTTGGGAACGGATGAATTAAACGTACATGGGCATGGTTTACTTTCATTCCTTCTTGTTCTAAACGCTGCATTGCCTCTTCGATCGCACCACGAGTTGAGTTAAAGCCTACTAACAATACGTCTGCGTCATCATGCTTAGCATTTTTGTAAATAGGGGTATTAAACTGTAAATTCGCCATTTTACGGAAACGTTTGTCCATTTGATCTTTACGATTTAACGCTGATTCAGATGGTTTACCCGTTTCATCATGTTCTACACCTGTAACATGGTGAATACCATTTTTCATACCAGGTAAAACACGTGGTGAAATCCCATCTTCTGTTACTTCATAACGCTTGAAGTATGCTTTATTTTCACGTTCTGGTAATTCTACTTCTAAATCAAGCTTACCACGACGAATTTCCACTTTATCTAACTTAAGTGGTTCTACTGTTTGCTTTCCTAAAGAAAGCTGTAAATCTGTTAAGAAAATAACAGGCACTTGATATTCTTCTGCTAAGTTAAACGCTTCTACAATATCATAGAAAGCTTCTTCAACTGTACTTGGCGCCATTACGATTTTTGGAATTTCACCATGCGTTCCGTAAATCATAGCCATTAAGTCAGACTGCTCTTGTTTTGTTGGTAAGCCCGTACTTGGGCCACCGCGTTGTGTATCAATGATAACTAGCGGTGTTTCAGTAATACCTGCTAAACCAATTGCTTCCATCATTAAAGAAAGACCAGGACCAGCAGATGCTGTTAATGTACGAACACCAGCGTAGTTTGCACCGATCGCCATTGTACAAGCTGCGATTTCATCCTCAGTTTGGATTACTGTTCCGCCGACTTTTGGTAACTTTTTAATTAAATATTCCATAATTTCAGATGCAGGTGTGATTGGATATGCAGACATAAAGCGAGCGCCACCAGCTACCGCACCAAATGCGATTGCGTCGTTTCCAATCATAAACATGCGTTTCTGACCGTCAGCTTTTTCAAGCTGCATCATGTTTACTTTCTCACCAAGCAATTCTTTCATGTATTGAGAGCCACGTTTAATTGCTTCCATATTCTTTTGAACGACTTGCTCTCCTTTACGACCAAAGATTTCTTCAACAACCTCTAAATAAGCTGTTTCGTCTAATCCTAATACCGCACTAGATGCCCCAACAGCAACCATGTTTTTCATTAAAGATGTGCCTAATTCTGAAGCGATATCCGTAAACGGTATCACATATAGATTTACATCTGTATTATCAGGTATTGTCGGATTAAATTTCGCATCTGCAACTACAATTCCGCCCGGACGTAGTTCGTGGAAGTTAAAATCAATTGTTTCTTGATCAAAAGCAATTAAAATATCTAAATCATCTGAGATCGCACGTACTTCTGTTGTACTTACGCGAATTTTATTATTTGTATGGCCGCCTTTAATACGTGATGAGAAGTGGCGGTAACCGTATAGGTAATATCCTAATCGGTTTAATGCAATACAGAAGATTTCTCCTGTACTTTCAATTCCTTCACCTTGTTGGCCTCCAACTTTCCATGAAAGTTGACTAATCATCTCCTACACCCCTTTTGGCTGCATTCATTGTAGTGTATTTTTTTACAGTAATAGTTTAGCATTTTTTATGCAAATAAACTACAATGGACGCAAATTATGCCTCTTCTGATTTCCCTTAATCTTTAGTATAATGCTATTTCGTTTACCATTCTAGTATTAGGTCTTAAAAAAATCAATAAATTCAAGTAAATTCATTTTAATTTTTCTGAATTTTTAAAACATATTCTTTAGAACGTTATACAGTCAACAAAATTTTTATACAAAAATCGCTCTACAGTTGATTCATTATACTTTTTACACAGTTGATTAATTATATTTTCATAATCCCTATATACTTCTACACCTACAACAGTTTCTAAAATCCCATCAAAATCAGAACCGAATCCTATATTTTTTTCTCCACCTAATGAACAAATATATTCCACATGCCTTAATATATCTGCTATATTCGCTTGTCTTTCATTCGTTAAAAACTGCGGTACGAAAGTAATACCAATAATGCTATTTTTCTTTATAAGGGCTCTTATTTGTTCATCGGTTAAATTGCGTGGATGCCCACAAAGTTGATAACAGTTTGAATGAGATGCAATTGGGTTTTTAGCAATTTCAATAACATCCCAAAAGCTTCTTTCATTTAAGTGAGACACATCGGTCCATAAATGTAACGTATTAAGTTCTTGTACAACTTGTCTACCAAATGTAGTTAAACCTGCTCCACGTGCCTCTAGCGCTCCATCAGCTAACAGATTGGCATAGTTCCATGTCAATCCAAAGGAACGTACACCTAAGCGATAAAACAAACGTAATTTCATCGCCTCTTTTCCAATTGCTTCGCATCCTTCTAATGTTAATAATGCTCCAACCTCGTCCTGTTTTAGCATGTTAATATCGTTTTTTGTCTGAATAAACTTCATTCCTGGTAGCGATAGAATTTCATTATGAAAAATATCTATCATTTGCAGCGCAACTTCAAAACGCTTTTCATACGCTACTGTTTCTGGTATATATATAGCAAAGCATTGTATACTTCCTTTTCTTTTCATTAATTGTTCAAATGTAATATGTAATTGTGAATCGTTTTGAAAGTCTTTTTTTCCCTTTGCACTCCATAACTGAAAGAGTACATCGCAATGTGCATCAAAAATTTTCATTTTCATTCCTCCATTACAAAAACAACCTGTTTGCATACATGCAAACAGGTTGTTTCAACTTAACGAGGTTCTACAATTAATTTTATCGCTGTACGCTCTTCACCATCAATCATAATATCTGTAAACGCTGGGATACAAATCAAGTCCAAACCGCTAGGCGCTACAAATCCTCTTGCAATCGCTACTGCCTTTACCGCTTGGTTCAATGCACCTGCACCAATAGCTTGAATTTCTGCTGTTCCGCGTTCGCGAATAACACCTGCAAGTGCACCAGCTACAGAATTAGGGACCGACGTTGCTTTAACTTTTAATATTTCCATTCCGCGTTTCCTCCTCGTTTCTATAAAAAGTAATAGCAATTATTTCACTTTAACTTATATTCACGAGGAATGGCACGTATTCCTGCTAAACTTCTGTAATTTTTCTAAAAAATTAAAATATAAAGAATTCTCTAACTTCCTGTTAGAAATCAGTCAAAAAATGGCTGGTCATCATTAATTAAAATGCGCTCAATTTTCTTTGCTTTCCCTGTATTAGGATCCACATCAATTAACACTGCACTTAATTGTGTTCTACCATTCGTCACTTCAAAACGCACTGGTAAGTTCGTTAAAAACTTCTTCAATACCGCTTCGCGATCCATACCTAAAATCCCATCATATGGGCCTGTCATACCAACATCTGTAATATAAGCTGTTCCGCTTGGTAAAATACGATTATCAGCTGTAGGAACGTGTGTATGTGTACCTACTACCGCTGTAGCACGACCGTCTACATACCAACCTAACGCCTGCTTCTCACTTGTTGTTTCAGCATGAAAATCAACAAAGATAATGTTTGTACGTTTTTTTGCAATACTGATTAACTCATCCACTTTACGGAATGGACAATCAATTGGAGGAAGGAAAGTACGTCCTTGTAAGTTAATAACTGCAACTTCTGTTCCATTACAATTTACAAAGATAAGCCCTTTTCCCGGCGTTCCTTCTGGGAAGTTAGCTGGTCTTGCAAGATATTTTGCATCATCGATAAATTCAAATACTTCACGGTTATCCCAAGCGTGATTTCCAAGCGTAACCGCTTGTGCCCCGCACTCTAAAAAGTTTCGATATATTTTTTCCGTAATTCCACGTCCACCCGCAGCATTTTCTCCATTAATAATTGTTACTGTCGGTGTATATTTCTTCTTTAATGCCGGTACGTACTGTTGAATCATGTCTCTACCAGGAGATCCTACTACATCCCCAACAAATAATATTCTCATATGTCTTACCCTTTCTATGTACTACATTTTTTATTACCATACTATAACCTTAAAGCTATTTCCTTACAACAGTTACAATTTATCTATTATAAGTTTCTTTCACTTGCATACTGCTCATAAATAATTTTCTTTATTTTACCCAATTCCAACACAAAAAAATAAAGTGGTGTTTCACCACTTTATTTTGCGTATTCCACTGCACGTGTTTCACGAATAACAGTTACTTTAATATGTCCTGGATAATCCAGTTCATTTTCAATACGTTTTCGAATATCACGAGCTAAACGATGAGCTTCTAAATCATCAATTGTATCTGGTTTTACCAGAATACGAACTTCACGTCCTGCTTGAATTGCGAAAGATTTTTCTACGCCTTCATAAGACTCTGAAATTTCTTCTAACTTTTCAAGACGACGAATGTAATTCTCAAGCGTTTCACTACGAGCTCCCGGTCTTGCAGCTGATAATGCATCTGCTGCAGCAACTAGAACTGCAATGATAGAAGTTGGTTCTGTGTCACCATGGTGAGATGCGATACTGTTTATTACAACAGGATGCTCTTTATATTTCGTTGCGAGTTCAACACCAATTTCAACGTGGCTACCTTCTACTTCATGATCGATTGCTTTTCCGATATCATGTAATAGACCAGCACGTCTTGCTAGTTTTTCATCCTCACCAAGCTCCGCTGCCATAAGTCCAGTTAAGTATGCAACTTCCATAGAGTGTTTTAAGACGTTTTGTCCGTAACTTGTACGGTATTTTAAACGACCTAAAATTTTAATTAAATCTGGATGTAAGCCATGAACACCCACTTCAAACGTTGTTTGCTCTCCCACTTCACGAATATACTCGTCCACTTCACGTCTTGATTTTTCGACCATCTCTTCAATACGCGCTGGGTGAATACGTCCGTCCTGTACTAGTTTATCAAGAGCGATACGAGCTGTTTCACGACGAATCGGGTCAAATCCTGATAGAATTACAGCTTCTGGTGTATCATCGATAATAAGGTCAATACCTGTTAACGTTTCTAACGTACGAATGTTACGACCTTCACGTCCGATAATACGTCCCTTCATTTCGTCATTTGGAAGATTTACAACCGAAACGGTTGTTTCAGCAACATGATCAGCTGCACATCTTTGCATTGCAAGAGATAAAATCTCTTTTGCCTTCTTATCCGCTTCTTCTTTCGCGCGAACTTCACTTTCTTTTACCATAACGGCAATTTCATGAGAAACTTCACTTTCCACTTTACCAAGAATAATTGCTTTCGCTTGTTCGCGGGTCAGATTGGAAATGCGCTCTAATTCTGTTTGTTGCTTTTGAACTAACTCTCCCACTTTGCTTTCCAACTCTTCAATCTGTTGTTGTTTCGCTACAAGAGATTCCTCTTTCTTTTCTAACTGTCGCTCGCGGTTATCGAGCGTTTCGTCTTTACGATCAAGGTTCTCTTCTTTTTGCATTAAACGATTTTCTTGTTTTTGTAATTCGCTTCTACGGTCACGAATTTCTAATTCAGCTTCTGTACGAAGTGTATGAATTTCATCCTTTGCTTCTAAAAGCGCTTCTTTCTTAAGTGCTTCAGCATCACGATTCGCTTCGTCTAGAATACGTTTTGCTTCATTAGCTGCACCATTAATCTTCGCTTCAGCAATAGACTTTCGAACAAAAAAGCCAACAACTGCACCGACTGTTGCAAGCAAAATGGAGATGAGTATCCAAACTGTACTACTACTCATGATTTCACCTCCCCTTGCTATGAATGAAAAAAGACTGTCGGCATGTACATTGAATTACAACGTACAGCAAAGACCGTCGTCCCGCTTTTTTAAGGGACTTTCTTCATTTCACAATTAAAATGTCATATTATTATTTCGGCAAGATTTAAGTCTTACTCCGAATATTACTTCTCTTCTTGAGAAGAGTATATCGTATATAAGAAAAAATATACATTCTCATTGTATCTATCGCAATTTTCATTGTCAAGCGTTGTCTACTTTTACTTTCTTTACCTTAAGCCCTGAATCTTATATGGATTAAAAAAACAGACAGCATATTATCCTGGAAAACCTTAGAAAATCCCAATTCATTCACTTAAAATATATGAATATTCCCCTTTACACATAGCCTTTTGGATAGAATAAATATTTTATCTCCAGCTATATATAACGCTTTCATAGTGGATTAAAAAATAAAAGACACGGGACCGTGTCTTTTATTTTTTAATCTTGACGAGTTGAATCTTCCGTGTCTTCAACACCAGAGTTTTCACCAATTCCGTGATGTTCACGAACAAAGAAGGCAATTTCTTCTCTTAAATCCGTATTCTCTTTTAAGAATTGCTTCGAATTTTCACGACCTTGTCCTAAGCGTTCTTCATTATAAGAGTACCAAGCACCGCTCTTTTGAACGATATCAAGTTCAGAAGCCATATCTAAGATTTCACCTTCTCTTGAAATACCTTCTCCGTACATAATATCAACTTCAGCAACACGGAATGGTGGTGCTACTTTATTTTTAACTACTTTTACTTTCGTTTTATTACCAACAATATCGTTACCTTGCTTTAACTGCTCAGCACGACGTACTTCAAGACGGACAGTTGAATAGAATTTCAACGCACGACCACCTGGAGTTGTTTCTGGGTTCCCGAACATAACCCCAACTTTTTCACGAATTTGGTTGATAAAGATTGCGATTGTTTTTGATTTGTTGATTGCACCTGAAAGTTTACGAAGTGCTTGTGACATTAAACGTGCTTGTAAACCAACGTGAGAGTCACCCATGTCCCCTTCGATCTCAGCTTTCGGTACAAGAGCTGCCACAGAGTCAATTACGATAATATCAACCGCTCCACTTCGTACAAGTGCTTCTGCGATTTCTAGTCCTTGCTCCCCTGTATCAGGCTGTGATAATAGTAATTCATCTATGTTAACACCTAATTTTTGTGCATATACAGGATCCATTGCATGTTCCGCATCAATGAACGCTGCTTGTCCACCCTGACGCTGTACTTCCGCGATTGCGTGTAATGAAACTGTTGTTTTACCTGAACTTTCAGGTCCATAAATTTCAATAACACGGCCACGTGGGTATCCGCCTACCCCTAGTGCCACATCAAGTGCTAAAGAACCACTTGAAATTGTAGAAATTCTACGCTCCGCTTGTTCTCCTAATTTCATAATTGAACCTTTACCGAATTGCTTCTCTATTTGTTTTAACGCCATATCTAATGCCGCTTGACGATCGCTCATTCAAAATTCCTCCTTAACTAAATTGCTAATCTTATTATACCTATTTTCAATTCAATTTGCCAACAAAAATCGAACATTTATTCGTTTTTTTATTTTATATCGAATAAAACTAGGTTTTCCAACAAAAAAAACTAGAAGAAATTTATATCTCTTCTAGCTTTTTAAATAAATGATAAAATCCATATTTTGTAGAGCGTTCTCTAATTTGTTGACGACTTCCACTTAAATTAAGCGAGAAGACTACAGCTGGTTCATCTTTAATCACCAATCCAATAAATACTGTTCCTGGTTCTTTATGCTCTGAAGCATCCGGTCCTGCCACCCCAGTGAAACTAATTCCGATATCTGCTTTTAACAGTTCCTTTACATTTTCAGCAAGATAGCGAGCACACTGTTTACTAACCGCGCCATCAGTACGTAACACTTCTTCAGGTACATGTAAAATTTGTTGCTTCACATCATTTTGATAACAAATGACACCGCCTTTAAATACAGATGAAACACCAGCATTTTCTGTTACTTGATTTCCAAAAAGACCACCTGTTAAACTTTCTGCACACGCTAAAGTTAACCCTTTTTCCTTCAATAGCCTTATTGCCTTGTAATGAAGGAAATCTTGGTCATATCCGTAGAAAAATTCTCCTACTCTTTCTAAAATCAAATCTTCCACATGCTGAATCAGTTTCTCCGCCTCATCAGCATCATGATGTTTGGCAGTTAAACGTAATGTCACTTCTCCATCATTTGCAAGTGGTGCAATGGTTGGGTTCGTTTGTCCATCAATTAAATCTTGAACTTTCACCTCTAATTGAGATTCCCCAATACCAAAAAAACGAAGAACACGAGAATAAATATTTTCCCCCGTTGTAAACTTACATAAAAAAGGCTCTACGTAACTTATATACATCGGCTTCATTTCTTTTGGTGGTCCTGGTAATAAAATATAAACTTTTCCGTTCGTATTTAATCCCATACCAGGCGCCATACCGTGATCATTCGCAAATACAGTCGATCCATTTAAAACGAGCGCCTGCTTTTTATTATTCTCCGTAAATTCACGGCCTGTACGCTTAAAATAATCGCTTATCGATGTTAATGCCTTTTCATCATACACAAGCTCTTCATCTAAACTAGACGCTATTGTTTCTTTCGTTAAATCATCTTTTGTCGGTCCTAATCCACCTGTAAAAATGAGCATATCAGCTCGTTCTTCAGCCAATTCAATTGCCTTCTGTAATCGCTTGTTATTATCCCCAACAACAGTATGGTAGTACACGTTAATTCCGATTGAAGCTAACTTTTCAGATAAAAACTGGGCATTTGTATTTGCAATTTGTCCAAGTAATAATTCCGTTCCAACCGCAATAATTTCAGCATTCATCCCAATTCCCCCATAAACTTCTATTTTGAGTTTACAAAAGCATCTTTATTTTTCCAGAAATAATCCCATCCTGAAATAACGGTAAAGAATAATGCAATCCATATGAAAATATCTGCAACTGGAATATGAAGTAGATTTAACGGTACATCATGTAATAAGTATGCTGCAATCGCAATAATTTGTGTCCATGTCTTAATTTTCCCTAGCTGATTTGCTGCAACTACTTCCCCTGTCCCAGCAAGTACAAGGCGTAAACCTGTTACTGCAAACTCACGGCTTATAATTACAATAACGATCCAAGCAGGTACATATTGCATTTCTACCAATGTGATAAGTGCTGCCGAAACAAGTAATTTATCTGCTAACGGGTCAAGGAATTTCCCTAAATTCGTTACAAGATTATACTTTCTTGCATAATGTCCATCAATCCAATCTGTAGCCGAAGCAATAATAAAGATAAGTGCCCCTACTAAATGTTGAATTGGTAACTCTACATCACCAATTATAAATGAGCCCCACTCAAAGGGCGCTAACATAATTACCATAAAAATTGGAATTAAGAAGATTCTAGATATTGTAATTTTATTTGGTAAATTCACAGCTATTCCTCCATTATGTCAAAAACATTTGTTCATTGAAAAAAGTCATCGAAGCGATGACTGTTATTGCGCAGCTTGCCCTATCCCTTGGTTTTTTATCACCAATCTTTGGTGATATTCTTTTGCTGGATCTAATGGGAAAGTAACCACTTGGCCATTCAGTTTAATTTCAACATTCGGTGCACTTCCAATATTAAGCCGCACTTCTTTTACTGTTGATAAATCACGTTTTTCTGTTTGACCACTTTGTACTGTAGTGTTTAGAATTTCGTTACCCGCATCATCTTTAACATCTACATAGCTTGCACCCTTCGCTGAAATTTCCAGTTCTAATGTTTTATTATTATGAATTTCCAAAGTAGATACCTTACCACTCGTTCCAACTACCTTCACTTCTTGTTGTCCAGTTGGTTGCGCTGGTTGCTCTTCTTTCTTTGGTTCTTCTTTCTTTGGTTCTTCTTTTTTTGGTTCTTCCGCTTTCGCTTCATCTTTCTTCGTATCTAACGGAGAATTTTTTGCTTTTTGAACCTCAATTTTCTCACTTTGAGCATTTTGAACTTGCCTATCATCTTTTCCAGTTAACGCTTGAATAACAAACCAGACTACCACTCCAAATGCGATTACTAACAACGCAATCAAAATTTTGGGCATATGATCCGCAATTGGCCATGATGAAGATTTTTGCATTGTTTCTTGTGTTTTTTGTCCAGTTGATACTTGTGGAACTTCACGTTTTTCAGACTGTGGTATCGTACTCTGATATTCCACAAGCAGTTCCTCTCCATTTAATCCAACAGCATCTGCATATTGTTTAATGAATGCACGCGCATAAAAAGCTCCTGGCAACACATCATAATTGCCTTCTTCAATCGCTACTAAATGGCGTTTTTGAATTTTTGTAATCTCATGCAGCTGATCAATAGATAAGCCTTTCGCTTCTCTTGCTTCTGTCAGCTTTTGTCCTAATTCCGTCACTACTAACACCTCAATATTTCTTTAAAAGTCGAACATAGAGAAATTGTTTTGCGTACCTTGCTCAATTTCATCTACTAAATTATATTGAATTTCTTCATCATAATCGTTACGCAATTCGATAATATAATCAAAATCATCCAATGTGTATTCTGACTGACTCACAAACACATCCGGATGTTCCACAACTTTCGTTGCAGGCAATCTCATGATTTCACGAACGAGCTGCCAGTGTCTTTCATTTGCACGCTTTGTCGACACAATTCCATCTAGTATGAAAATATTATCGTCGCTATACTCATCTTCAATCAATTGGCTACGAACAGTTTGCTTAATGAGAGTAGATGATACGAATAACCATCTCTTATTTGCACAAACACTTGCGGCAACAATAGATTCTGTTTTTCCGACACGAGGCATTCCTCGTATCCCAATTAATTTATGACCTTCTTTTTTCATTATCTCCGCCATAAAGTCTACAAGCAATCCTAATTCATCACGCACAAATCGAAATGTTTTCTTATCATCTGCATCTCGTTGTATGTACCTACCATGTCTAACTGCTAGCTTATCTCTAAGCTTTGGCGGACGATATTTCGTTACCGTTATATTATCCATCGTATTTAAAATTGATTCAAGTCTAGAGATTTGTTCTTGATTATCACACATAAGCAAAAGTCCACGTCGTGCATTATCTACACCATTAATTGTGACAATATTGATGCCAAGCATACCGATTAACGAAGAAACGTCACCAAGTAAGCCAGGTCGGTTTTTATGTATTTCATATTCAAAATACCATTCAATCATCCAAGATCACTCCCCTACGCTTACTTTACACCTACGTACTATATTATATGATTTCACCTTAATAGGGAAGCTAAATGTATAATCTATTCCTCCTAATTACTATACAAAAAAAGTAGAGAGGAGAAGCTCCTCTCTACTTTTACTTATGTTGTACAAACTTCACCATTAAATTTGCAATTGTATGTTGCTCTTGTTCATCAGCAACTTTCCAAAGCTCAGACAATAATTTTTCTTGATCGTTGCGCGCTTCTACTTCATTTGCTAAATAATCACCAACACGAAATGCCATATCTGATACGGCACCACCATCAAGCCCCTTCCCCCCCGCTTGTTCTAAACGTTCTCCTAAAAAGCTCTTCCACTGATCAAAATTATCTAACACTGACATGTTTAAGCACCTCACTATTTTAGTAATAGAATCATGCTTAATTTGTACAATTTCTTGTTTTTTATGTAAGAATTTTTTAGCAATGCCAACCGCCATTCACTCCGATAATTTGCCCCGTAATATAAGAAGCTCCTGGCGAAACGAGGAAGGAGACTGTTTTTGCTACCTCTTCGGGTAGTCCTATTCTACCTAATGGAATATCTTCAGCAATTTCATTTTTATCATCTTCTGAAAATACATTTAACATTTCTGTTTCGATCGCACCTGGCGCTACCGCATTAACGCGCAATCCACTTAGAGAAACTTCTTTCGCTAAAGCCTTCACATATGAATTTTGTGCACCTTTCACCATTGAGTACAGCACCTCACAAGACGCTCCTATTTGCCCCCAAATGGATGAAATAACAACAACATTACCACTTCTCCGCCCGATCATCGGTGGAAGCGCCATCGATAAAAGTCTATATACACTCTTCACTTGAAGCTCCACCATATAATCTAATTCTTCATTCGTAACATCCGTTACTAATCCAAATATACTCTTTCCAGCTGCGTATACAATAACATCAATAGGATGTTCGATTTGTCCCCACAATTTCTCTGCTCCATCGATAGAAGCTAAATTTGCTTGCACAGGAATCACTGCATCAAACTCCTTTTGTAACCCCCTTATCTTCTCTTCGTTTTTATTGTAATGAATATAGACTGTATAACCATCCTCGATTAACTGCTTCGAAATAGCAGAGCCAATCCCTCCGCTTCCTCCAGTTACTAATGCATACTTTTTCATAAATTCCCTCTCTTATCTTTTTATGTATAAATAAATAATACCCTCATCTTACCATTTGGCAATAACCAAACGTTAGATGAGGGATATAGATACTGCGTTTTTTATTCACATATTACTTCATTTTTTTGGTAACACTTGGCAGACACTCATTTTCTCTTCAACTAATAATGTTTTTGCTGCTTGTTGTAGGTCTTGAACAGTTAATCCTTCTAACACTGTAAGAGCATCAAATAAACTAGATTCATTAAACGCATATCGTGTAAACTGATTTGCAATATATTCAGGTGAATTCAACGATCGTAAAAATCCACCAATTTTCTTTTTCTTCACCCGTTCCAGCGCAGTCTCATCTAACTGATCATAATTCGTTTGTAGTAAAATACCTTTTAATCGCTCTGCCAATTCATCAGGGTGCTTCGTATCTCCACCAACCATTGCAAAACCGAAGTTATTTTCTTCTGTATAATCATACGAGAACGAATCATCAATAAGACCTTCATTATATAAAGATTCGTAATGAACTGACCCTTTTCCAAATAAATAATCTAAAAGTAATGTAAGCGCAATTTCTTGTTTTAACAGAGCTTGCCCTTTTTCTTTTAAATTCGTTGCCTTAATACCAACTAAACATTTTGGAGTTTGAACAGGCATTGAAATAATCTTTTTCTTTTCATTTACTTCTTCTGGTTCCTCTTCAAAAGAGCGAACGATTTCTGGTTGATTTTCGTAATCTTTTTTCGATTGATTTTCACGAACTAAATCCATTGTTTTTTCAGGATCAATCGCTCCAACAACAAATAATAACATGTTGCTCGGATGGTAAAAAGTCTCATAACATTCATACAGTAGGTCTTTTGTAATCTTACTAATAGACTCAATCGTCCCTGCAATATCAATTTTAATTGGATGTTTTACAAACAAACTATCGATTAATCCAAAGTATAAACGCCAGTCTGGGTTATCTTGGTACATTTGAATTTCTTGACCGATAATACCTTTTTCTTTTTCAACCGTTTTTTCAGAGAAATACGGTTCTTGTACAAAGTCTAACAGTGTATTTAAATTTCTCTCTACATTTGATGTACAGGAAAAGAGATAAGCGGTTCTTGTAAAAGATGTAAAAGCGTTCGCTGAAGCACCTTGTTTACTAAACAATTGAAACGCGTCATGGTCCTCTTTTTCAAACAATTTATGCTCAAGGAAATGAGCAATTCCATCTGGTACACGAGTCATGTCTTCTTTTCCAAGCGGTACAAATGTATTATCAACAGAACCGTACTTCGTCGTAAATGTTGCAAATGTTTTATTGAAGCCTTGTTTCGGTAAGATATATACGTCTAATCCATTCGGAAGTTTTTCATAATATAGCGTCTCTTTTAATTGCTCATACACAATTTTCTCCATTTATTCTCCCTCCGTTCCATGTAAAAAGTAAATTGTATCTAGTTCAATATTATTAGCAACTTTCACAATCTCTTCTTTCGTCACGCTTTCTATGCCCGTTAGCCATTCTTCAACTGGACGCGTACGCTCTGAAATCACCCCGTGATAAAGCATTTCAACAAAACCACGTGGTGTATCAATTGCCTCTAAGATTTGATTTTGAATTACACTTTTCGTTTGCTGAATCTCTTCCTCTGAAAAATCACCGCTTTGCATTGCTTTCATCTGTTCTTTAATAATTTCAACAGCTTTTTCAAAGTTCTTCGCTTCAATTCCAGACATAACGAAGAGCAAACCTTTATGACTTTCAAATCTCGATGCTGCATAGTACGCTAAACTATTTTTTTCACGGACATTTACGAATAACTTCGAATGAGAAAACCCTCCAAATAATCCGTTAAACAATTGTAATGCAAAATAATCTTCATCTTTATACGTAATGAATGTGCGATAGCCGATATTTAATTTACTTTGCTTTAGTTCTTGTTTTTCAACAATTTCTTTTTCTTCATTATTTCGTTTATGAAGAAGTACATTTCTCTCTTTCATAGCGCGAGGTGAAATCGAAAAATACTTATTTACAAGCCCCACAGCATCTTCTGAAATATCACCAATGATATATAAATCCATTTCATCTTCAGCTAACACTTTTTGATAATATTGATACAAACTTTCATTTGTAATAGAAGCAACACTTTCTTTTTTTCCATTTGCACTTAAGCGATATGGTTCTACTTTGCACATTTCTGCAATTAAACGCTCATTTGCATAACGCATTTTATCATCATAAGTAGCTTCAATTCGTTGCAAGAGTGCTCGTTTCTCACTTTCTACAATAGAAGATAGAAAACCGTCCCCTTCTGTTGCTGGATGTAAAACAATATCAGATAACATAGAAAGCGCTTTTTCAAATAACGGTGGTGCATCGCATAAATATGTTTCATTTGCAATGTCTACATAAATAGAGATGATATGGTCTTCCCCTTTTTTACTTACATCTACCGCTAAAGAAGATCCATATAATTCTTCTAAATATTGACGAAGACGAATTACAGAAGGCAGTTTTTCTGTCGCACTTTGCAATACGTACGGCAATAGGGCACGCTCTGTCACCGTCTCCTCATTTAAAGGTGCTTTAAAACGAAATACAAAGGTATTTGTTTTAAATTTATCAGTCGGAATAATATGTACTCGCAAGCCACCTAATTCATGCAGTTGCTGTTCCATTAGTTTCATTAATAGCCCTCCTTTACGTATGTAGGAATATTCCTCTTCAATATACAGTTTTTAGGAATAAAAAATCAACTTTTCTTCCTTATTATGCTTACATTTGAGTCTTTCTAAAAACTTTAATATGTAAGGAACATAGTAAAATTCCGTATTAAATATATTCTATGTAAAAAAGCCCGCACTAATGTGCGAGCTTTTTTTATACTTTCTAAATACTCATCGTTTTCCTTTTTCATAAGGCGTTCCTAATGCTTTCGGAGCTTCAGATCGGCCTACAAAACCAACAAGTGCTAATATTGTAAATACATACGGTAATATCGTTAAGAATACACTTGGAATTTCTTTCAATACAGGAATTGTACCACCTGTTATCCCAAGTGATTGCGCAAATCCGAAGAACAGTGCGGCTCCAAGAGCACCAAGTGGATTCCATTTACCAAAGATCATAGCTGCTAGTGCTAAGAAACCTTGTCCAGTAATTGTAGCACCTGAGAAGTTACCAGAAATCGACATTGCGAAGACCGCACCACCCACTCCTGCAAACATTCCAGATATACAAACTGCAATATAACGCATTTTATATACATTAATCCCCATCGTATCTGCTGCCATTGGATGTTCACCAACAGCACGTAGACGAAGACCGAACGGTGTTTTATAAATAATGTACCAAACAACAAATGCTAAAATAATGGCAATATACGATGTTAACGGTACGTTTGAGAAAAATATTTTTCCGATAACTGGAATATCTGATAGACCTGGGACATCGATTTTTTCAATACGGTATTGAATAAAATCAGTCTGTCCTTTACCAAAGATTTTCTTAATCGCAAATACTGTTAAACCGAGAGCCAAAAAGTTAATCGCTACCCCACTTACTACTTGATCCGCGCGGAATGTAATGGACGCTACTGCGTGAAGAAGTGCAAATAACCCACTACCAATAGCTGCAAATAATAGTGCAATCCAAGGAGTCATTGCTCCCCACGTATCACCCATTAATAACGTTGTAACGATACCAGTAAATGCACCAAATAACATTAAACCTTCTAAGGCTATATTTACAACCCCAGAACGTTCACTGAACACTCCACCTAACGCCGTAAAAATAAGTGGCGCTGCCGTATATAAAGTACCAGTCACAAGAATGGCTAAAATATCTATAAAGCTCATTTATTTCCCCTCCTTGCTCATGCGTGTAAGTGCCCAGCGTAAAACATAACTGCAAGCAACAAAGAAAATAATACATGCGATAATAACATTAATTAACTCAGAAGGTACATCTGCTTCAAAATTCATTTGCGGGGCTGCACTTTTCAAACCACCGAACAGTAAAGCCGATAATAATATACCAAACGGATTATTTCCTCCAAGAAGAGCTACCGCAATCCCATCGAATCCAATACCAGTAAACGATGTCATTGCCGTCATACTTTGGAATGTTCCTAGACCTTCCATTGCCCCACCAATTCCAGCAAAAGCGCCAGCAATTGTCATTGATAATACAACATTACGAGAGACTTTCATCCCTGCATATTGCGATGCATTTTGGTTAAAACCAACCGATTTCAACTCATATCCTAACGTAGTTCTATCTAATACGAACCACATTACAATAGCAATTAAAATAGCTACAACAATTCCCCAGTGCAAACGAGATCCATCTGTCAATGAAGATAGCCAATCAGAAGCTAATGAAGCACTCGCTTGTACATCATAAGATTTCTCATTACCTTCATGTATAAAACGTTTAATAAGATCATACGTAACATAAAGTGCAATGTAGTTCATCATAATTGTGACAATTACTTCATTTACTTTAAGCTTTCCTTTTAAATAACCAGGTATAAATCCCCATAAACCACCGGCAATCGCGGCTACTAAAATAGATAACGGAATATGCAAAAATGCTGGTAACGATACTGCATATCCAAACCAGACAGCGGCAAGCCATCCAACTAATAATTGTCCTTCTACCCCAATGTTAAAGAGACCTGTACGAAACGCAAATGCAACAGACAGACCAGCTAACACGAGTGGAATCATCGTACGTAGCGTCTCACCGATAGCCTGCGGATTTCCAACCATTCCTTCCCAAAGCGCTGCATACCCAACAATTGGATCATATCCACTAACTAACATTACAATGGCACCAACAAGTAAACCAAAAATAACGGATAATACAGGAACTAAAATGTTAATTGTTCGCTCCGTTAAAAATTTTTTAGCCATTTGTATTCACCTTCTCTTTCTCCGTTCCGCCAGCCATCAACAAACCAAGCTGTTGTTCATTTGTTTCTTTCGCATCGACAATTGCTACAATTTTACCTTCATATATAACAGCAACTCGATCACTTACATTTAAAATTTCATCCAGTTCTAGCGATAGAAGTAATACTGCTTTCCCATTATCTCTCTGCTCGATTAATTTTTTATGAATAAATTCAATCGCACCTACATCTAAACCACGTGTTGGTTGTGCTGCAATTAATAAATCTGGATTACGATCTACTTCACGTGCAATGATAGCTTTCTGCTGATTTCCACCTGATAGAGCACGCGCTAATGTTTGTTCGCTAGGCGTACGTACATCAAACTGTTCAATAAGCGCCTTTGCTTTCTCTGTGATTTTGCTAAAGTTTAAAATCCCCTTCTTTGAAAATGGATTTTTATAGTATGTTTGCAAAACTATATTGTCTTTAACAGAAAAATCAAGAACTAGCCCGTGTTTATGACGGTCTTCTGGAATATGACCAATTCCTTCCTCTGTAATTCTTCGAACAGGCCAATTCGTTATTTCTTTTCCTTTAATTGCAATAGAACCTGACTCAACTTTTCGTAAACCAGTAATCGCCTCTATTAATTCACTTTGACCATTTCCATCAATCCCTGCAATACCAACGATTTCTCCTGCACGAACAGTTAAGTCAAGGCCTTTTACAGCAGGTAATTGGCGTGCATCATGAACGACAAGATTCGCAACAGACAGAACCTCCTCTTTCGGTTTGGCCCCTATTTTTTCTGTTTTAAAATTCACTTGACGTCCGACCATTAATTCTGCAAGTTTATGTTCATCCATTTTCGCAACGTCAACTGTACCAATTCCTTTACCTTTACGAATAATTGTGCAACGATCGCAAACTTCCATAATTTCTTTTAATTTATGTGTAATAAGAATGATAGATTTTCCTTCTTGCACAAGCTTTTTCATAATTTGAATCAACTCATGAATTTCTTGAGGAGTTAACACTGCAGTCGGTTCATCGAATATTAAAATCTCCGCACCACGATAAAGCGTCTTTAATATTTCAACCCTTTGCTGCATCCCAACCGAAATATCTTCAATCTTTGCATTTGGATCAACAGCTAAACCGTACTGTTCAGATAATTGTTTAATTTCTTTTGCAGCCTCTTCAACAGCTATTTTCCCTTTTCTCTTCGGCTCATTTCCAAGAATGATATTCTCTGTAACTGTAAAATTATGAACAAGCATAAAGTGCTGATGGACCATCCCAATTCCAAGGTCATTTGCTATATTCGGATTTGTAATTTTTACAGGGTTTCCTTTAATTTTAATTTCGCCCTTTTCTGGTTGATACAAACCGAACAGTACATTCATCAACGTTGATTTCCCTGCACCATTTTCTCCAAGTAAAGCGTGTATCTCTCCCTGTTTTACTTGCAGCGTAATATCATCATTCGCTACAATGCCTGGGAATACTTTTGTAATATTGTTCATCTCAATTACGTATTCCATTTTGTTCCTCCTTCTAGCAGGGAACACTCCCTAATTACACTCTATTAAAAGTATTTTTATATATGCAAAGGTTAGTTCTAAGAACTAACCTTTGCTATTGCTCTATCATTATTTCTTTAGAGCAGCTTCGTATGCTTTATATTCATCATCAGTCGCAGGTACTTTAATTTCACCAGCAGTGATTTTCTTCTCAAACTCTTCTATTTTTGTTAAAATTTCCGGGTTTACTTTTTTCACATTATCAGTTGTTTTCGCAATACCAACGCCATCATCTTTTAAGCCGAACTCTTCTACTTTACCGCCTTTTAACTTACCATCTTTCGCTTCTTGCGCTACTTTTGCTACTGCAACATCAACACGTTTTACCATTGAAGTTAAAGTTACGTTTTCAGGCATGCCTTCTTGATTTTGGTCACGGTCAACACCGATTACCCAAACATTTTCACCTTTTTTCTTACGGTTTTTCGCTTCTGTGAATACACCGTTACCAGTTGCACCTGAAGCATGGTAAATTACGTCAACGCCTTGACCGTACATTGCTGAAGCTAATACAGATCCTTTTTCTGGCTTATCAAATGCATCAGCATATTGTGATACAATTTCGATATTTGGATTTACTGCTTTTGCACCAGCTTTAAAACCTGATTCGAATTTTGTAATTAACGGACTCTTCACACCACCAACAAAACCAACTTTATTTGATTTTGTTGTCATCGCTGCTACAGCTCCAACTAGGAATGAACCTTCATGGTCTTTAAATGTAATACTTGTTACGTTCGGCTTCTTTACAACTGTATCTACAATCGCAAATTGCTCTTTTGGATACTGTTCAGCCACCTTTTCAATTGATTTCTCCATTAAGTAGCCGATACCAAATGTTGTGTTATAATGATCTTTCGCAAATTTCGTTAAATTCGGAATGTAATCAGCATCTTTACTTGATTGAAGGTAACGATATCCTTCATTTTTCTTTAAATCGTTGTCTTTACCAAATTTCGTTAAACCTTCCCAAGCTGATTGGTTAAATGATTTGTCATCAACGCCCCCAACATCTGTAACCATACCAACCTTAAACTCTTTATCCCCTTTTTTGTCACTATCCGCTTTATCCGAGTTACCACATGCACCTAACACTGTACTTGCTGCTAACGTTAACGATAATAAAAGACCTGTTTTTTTCTTCATACTAGAAACCCCTCCTGAAATGTTTTGTCTAATGATTCATACGCTGCTGTCCCTTACTTCTTGCTGTCACCTCCCTAAAAAGGAACTTCCCTACATACGTTTTCTTAATACGTGGAAGCTAAACTTATCAGCTCTAAAGTAATTAATAGAATATAAGATTGGCTCATCATTTTGATCATAGTGCATTTGTTTTAAAACTAGCAGTGCCGTTTCAGGTTCACATTCTAAAATCGGTGAAATTTTCGGGTGATAACCAATCGGTTCAATGTGAGCAACTGCGTATGTGATACGCTTGTGCGTATTATTATGTATTACTGTAAGCAGCGATTCCTCATTGTATCCCGATAAATCTGGTAATATCTCTTTTGCCAGTTTATCAATGCAATATACAACTGGTTCCCCATCCGCTGTACGAACACGTTCAATCATTACTGCGCTAAAAGCATCTTCACAATTAAATTTCTCTTTTTCTTCTTCTGTTAAAGTTGTTGTAGATGATGATAAAAAGATTGTTCCTGGTGTTTTCCCCACACTAGAAATCATATCTGTAATACTAGAAAGTTGCTCTATTCCGGAAGAAAATAACGGCTTCGCATTTACAAATGTCCCTACACCATGTCTACGAATAACAACATTTTCTTCTTCTAAAATACGTAGTGCTTCCCTTAAAGTTGCCCTACTTACACCAAGTTCTTTCGCTAGATCAAACTCTGAAGGTAACTTTTGTTTTTCTTTGTAAGCCCCATCTTTAATTTTTCCTTTGATGTGATCAATCACCCGCAAATATAGGTGACGACTATCGGATTTTACTGACATAAGACTCCCCCGCATTTCAATTATTCGACCTCTGATGTAAGACTTCTTTTCTCTTTTTTCAACTTACAACATAGTATAAATTACTAAATACTAAAAATAAGCGTAATTATCGAACAAATATTAATAATTTTTCAAGATGAAATTTTCACACTTTATTCCATAAAAAAAACTTTGTACCATAAACATTTCTCATATAGAGAAAAAGTTCGGCACAAAGATTCCTTACATCCTTTGTTACACACTTTTCCCCTCATAGTCTAGCAATTCATGGTTGCCAGGTAGAAACTTATGGACCTTATCTCCAAGATTATATGAGGCAGTGATTCTTTTCGAAGTAATCTTACCACTTGCTCCCATATGTGTCAACAGATTTCAACATTTTTCTACATTAAATATCGAACGTTTTGAAAACCAAAACGATAAGCATTCGTATTCTAAAGGACCCTTAAAAATGTAAGCCCTTTCTTAGTCGGTGACTATAGTATATAACAAAAACAGCATATAAAAAAGCCTAATTGTAAAAACAATTAGGCTTTTTTTAAGAACTTTTTTCTTGCACATCTTTAATGAGTACTCCCCTTGGTTTACTACCTTCATAAGGACCTACTACACCATTCATTTCCATGGCATCAATTAAACGAGCTGCTCGCGTATATCCTACTCTAAATCTACGTTGTAACATAGAAACAGATGCTGTTTGCATTTCTACTACAAGCTGAACCGCTTCATCGTATAATTCATCTTCTACTTCCTGCTTTGTTTCAGGAACATCTTGTGGAATCATATCCTCTTGATATTGCGCTTTTTGCTGCGCAATAACAGATTCTACGACTCTCTCAACTTCATCATCTGATAAAAATGCCCCTTGTACACGAACAGGTTTCGATGCACCAATTGGTATGAATAACATATCTCCACGACCTAGCAACTTTTCTGCACCACCACCGTCAAGAATCGTTCGAGAATCTATTTGGGAAGATACAGCAAATGCAATACGCGATGGAATATTCGCTTTAATAACACCTGTGATAACATCAACTGACGGGCGCTGAGTCGCAATAATTAAATGAATACCAGCAGCACGTGCCATTTGCGCTAAACGCATAATCGCATCTTCTACATCCGAAGAAGCAACCATCATTAAATCAGCTAACTCGTCCACAATTACTACAATATATGGTAATTCAGGTTGTTTCGCTTCCGATTGGCTATTATGTTCTTTAATATAATCATTATATCCTTCAATGTTACGCGTACCGCTATGCGCAAATAATTCATAACGACGCTCCATTTCACTCACAACTTTCTTCAAAGCCTGTGATGCTTTTTTCGGATCAGTTACGACTGGTGTTAATAAGTGCGGAACACCGTTATATACATTTAACTCTACCATTTTCGGATCAATCATCATTAATTTTACTTCATGCGGTTTTGCACGCATTAAAATACTTACAATAATTCCATTAATACATACACTCTTTCCACTACCAGTCGCACCAGCTACTAATAAATGGGGCATTTTATTTAAACGTGCCAATACAGCCTCTCCTGTAACATCACGTCCAAGACCGATTAATAACTTCTCTTCTGGGTGGTTATTCGCCTTTGAATCAAGAACTTCTCTCAGCGTTACCATAGAAACTTCTGAATTCGGAACCTCAATCCCTACAGCTGATTTCCCGGGAATAGGTGCTTCAATACGAATGTCTTTCGCTGCTAAAGCAAGCGCTAAATCATCACTTAAACTAACAATTTTACTTACCTTTACTCCCATATCAGGATACACTTCATATTTCGTAACTGCAGGACCTCTATGTACTTTTGTTACTTTCGCTTTCACACCAAAACTTTGGAATGTACGTTCCAATTTACGAGCATTTTCATAAATTTCCGCATTTTCATTTGTAACTTGCTTATTTTGGGGAAACTTTAATATATCAAGCGAAGGAAGCTTATAATCTTTATTTTCCACATTAGAAAATTGCATAGGAGGTGCTTTCGTTTCACCTTCTAGCGATTCAACGATTTTTTCTCCTCGTTTCTTGTGAGGTTGTTCTTCTGGCGCAGGCGGAACTGCCTCTTCAATAAACGGAGGAGTGATTAAATCATTTTCTTCTAGCTGCTTTTCCGTCTCTTCACGTACTGGATAATTCTCAGTAAAATTCGAAATAATTGGTGGACCAATTTCTATTTCTTCTACTGGCTCAATAGCTTCTTCTTGTTCAGCAACACGTTCACGCCTCTTGCTTCTTGTTGTTTTTTTCTTTTCAGTTTGCTCGGCAACCCTTTGAGATTTCCAATCTTTATAATCCCCTTGCATTACTTGAAACTGACTTCTAAGAATTCTCCCTACCGGAGCAAGTACTTCTCCAATATGTTTATTTGTTATACAAAGTATTCCAAGAATAACTAAAATAATTCCAATGATATATGCCCCTACTTCGTCAAATAAGAAGTAGCACGTTGCGAACATCAATGCACCGAACATACCACCACCTAAATGAACACTATCCGGGCCCTTTTTCATTTCAAGGAAGAAGTAATCTTTTGTACTAACAATTACAGAAGTATTTTGTACAGCTCCATCTTTCGTAAGCAGGTTAAATAATGTAATATGACTAAACATTAATATTGCTAGTACAATTAAATAAACACCTATTAGCCGTTTATTTAAAAGGTTGGGCCATCCCCGCTTTATTACAAACGCAACAGATAAAGCTATTACACCTAACACACCAATTATGTACCACTCACCAAAGAAGAAGCGAAAAAATAACACAAACGATTTCCCTACAACACCTAGCTGTAAAATCGTAATAATCGAAAGTGCAAAAAGAGTCAACCCGACGATTTCATAATACAAAGTTGGCTTTATCGTACGTCTTGCCTTAGCCTTCGTCCCTCTTTGCTTTTGTTTTGCCATTTCTTCACCTCGTGTTCTAAAAATTAAGTACAACTTTCTTATAAAAAAGCTCTACTTACATGTCTTTCTCTCTATTTTTCAGGTCTTTATATCTTCTATTTTTACACTTCTTGTAAAATGTTAAATAAACAGAAGAAAGCAGCCTACTCATGGCTGCTCAACCGTCTTGTTTTTTATATTATACCATAGCTCCTAAACAAAATCCTTCTTTTTGCTAAAAGGTAATTTTCTGTCCAGGCTCAAACTCTAGGTAGTGAGACGGATTCGTACTTAATACACGTACAATAGAGTAACATTGATTATCCTCCTCAGAAACCACTAATTCCACGCCATTTATATTCACAACTTTTTGACTTTCGCATTGTGAATAATCGGCCGGATACACAAGTTGCTCTGGCATAATTGTATATAAAATCATTGTAGCATTGTCCCTTCTGTACTATTATCCTTGCGTTCATCAATTAATTCGTTTAATTTTCGAAGTGCGCTACCAATACCACCGACACCATCTATAAGACCATACTTCACTGCATCTCCACCTATTACATTCGTCCCAATATCTCGCGTCAAATTCCCTTTTGCAAACATAAGCTCTTTAAAACGATCTTCCGTTACTTTCGAATGCTTTGTCACAAATCGAATGACTCTTTCTTGCATTTTATCCAAATACTCAAATGTTTGTGGCACACCTATAACAAGACCAGTTAAACGAATCGGATGAATTGTCATCGTCGCTGTTTCGGCAATAAATGAATAATCAGTTGAGACCGCAATCGGTACACCGATTGAATGCCCTCCTCCTAAAACAAGAGATACAGTTGGTTTTGAAAGCGAAGCCACCATTTCAGAAATCGCTAATCCAGCTTCAACGTCACCCCCAACTGTATTTAATATTAACAGTAAACCTTCAATTTTTGGATTTTGTTCAATCGCGACAATTTGCGGAATGATGTGTTCATATTTTGTTGTTTTATTTTGTGGTGGCAACTGAATATGACCTTCCACCTGCCCAACAATTGTTAAGCAATGAATACGCGATTCATTCATTTGTGGTACATTTGTCTGTCCAAGTTGCTGAATTTTCTCCACTATAGAAGCCTCTTTTGGAACTTCTTTCGGCTCAGCTTCTTTTTCTTCATTTGTATAACGATCACGTTCTGTCATATCGCATCCCCTTTCACTCGTATATAACTATTATTTCTTAAGTTATGAATTTCATTCGATAGGGTTAAAAAAGAAAAAGATCACCTGTAAAGGTGACCTTCTTTATACTTCCATAATAATCGGTAAAATCATTGGCTTTCTCTTCGTTTCTTCGTACAAGAACTGCCCTAATAATTCACGAATATTTTGTTTCAACATAGACCATTCAATTGTATATTCTTTAATTGATTGTTCAACAATCATACGTACAATATCTGTGGATCGTTCGATTAATGCTTCCGATTCACGAACATATACAAAGCCGCGTGAAATAATTTCTGGACCAGAGATTATTTTCTTTTCATCCTTACCAAGTGTTACAACAACAACTAAAATTCCATCTTGAGATAACATCTTTCTATCTCGAAGAACGATGTTACCGACGTCACCTACACCTAATCCATCAATTAAAACATTACCAGCTTGCACTTTACCAGCTAATTTTGCTTCATCGTCACCAAAAGCAATTACATCGCCTTTTTCTACGATAAAGATATTTTCTCTCTTAATACCTACATCTTCCGCTAAATACGCATGTGCTTTTTGCATACGGAACTCACCATGTACGGGTACAAAATACTTCGGCTTCATTAAATTTATCATCAGCTTTAATTCTTCTTGGCTACCATGACCTGAAACGTGAACTTTTCTTTCACCGTAATAAATAACCTCAGCACCAGATCTAAATAACAAGTCAATAATTTTTGATACAGATACTTCATTTCCTGGAATTGGAGAAGCTGCAATAATAACAGTATCACCTTTACGAATTGAAATTTGTTTATGAGCTTGTTTCGCCATTCTAGAAAGGGCTGCCATCGGTTCCCCTTGACTACCAGTCGTTAAGATAGCTACCTTTTTTTCCGGGAAATTGTCTATTTCTTGTAATGAAATAACCATACCTTCTGGAACATCTAAATAACCAAGACGTCTTGCAATATCTACCACTTTCACCATGCTACGTCCTACTACCGCTACTTTCCTTCCAGTTTCAGCAGCTGCATCAAACACTTGTTGAATACGGTGTACATTGGAGGCAAATGAAGCAACAATAATACGCCCTTCTGAACTATAGAATACTTTAGAAATCTCTATACCAACTTCTTTTTCCGAACCTGTATAACCAGGACGTTCAGCGTTTGTACTATCAGATAACAAGCAAAGTACGCCTTCATTTCCAATTTGTGCCATTTTCCCAAGGTCTGCTCCACTATTTCCGATTGGAGTTTGATCAAATTTAAAGTCTCCTGTATATACTACAGCACCTTTTGATGTATGGAAACAAACACCCACAGAATCCGGAATACTATGTGTCGTTCCGAAGAATGACACATTTGTTGAATTAAACTCTACTGTTGAATTCGAGTCAATTGTTTTTAAGTCTACACGGCCTAACATTCCTGCTTCGCCAAGCTTTTCTTGTATAAGTCCTACCGTTAATTTCGTCGCATATACTGGAATAGATAATTTACGAAGCACATAAACAATTCCACCAATATGATCTTCATGACCATGGGTAATAAATAGTCCTTTTACTCGCTCTTGATTTTCTACTAAATATGTAATGTCAGGAATAACAATATCAATCCCAAACATTTCATCTCCCGGGAACATCAATCCGGCATCTACAATAAAGATTTCAGAATCAATTTCAACACAGTACATGTTTTTTCCGATTTCACCTACTCCGCCAAGAGCAAATACTTTAACAGACTCATTCTCTTTTCTCTTCATGTTGTTGCCTGGTTTAAAAATCTTGCAAACACTGATTTCACTAAAATTGCAGAGACACCAGGGGAAACTCTACAACCACCATATATTCACCGTCCAAGACGAATGTCCTTACCGTTATGCGATATCATGTCCTTGTTAATTTTTTAAACCAGGTTTCACCTCTCTTTCATTATATAAATCAAATATCTTATTCGATATGATATGAAAATTTCATTAAATCTTAATTTTTACCAATTTTGCTAAGCATACCCGTACTAAGCTACTTAGCCATATTATAACTGATACAAGAAATAGAACACAAGTTAAATTATGCGAAAGACAAGAGAAGACATTAAAATGAGATTATAATTTAAGAGGGCAAAATTCATATCAGTTTTACTATTTTCCCTACGTAATAAGAGTTTGATGGAAAAATATTCATGTAAATTCTTTACATAAACATGAAACGATATTCACTAAAAAAATCTTATCTCTGTAATCAGTTTCTTACTAATTCTCCCCCCTGCCATCCCCTTCTTATTACAGCCTATTAACTATAGCTAATTTTCATCACTTACATATAGTTAGTCAAAATAAAAATGACCTAGTTTCACACTAGGTCATTTTTATTAACGAGGAATAGATTGCATTACGGATTGTAACGTTATTCTTTCTTCTTCCGTTAATGGAAGAAGTGGCAAACGTACAGAACCTACATTTAATCCCACCATTTGTAATGCTGTTTTTACTGGTGTTGGGCTCGGCGCCATAAATAGTGCATCCGTTACTTTTACTAGTAATTGATGTAATTTCTGCGCTTTTTTGAACTCTCCAGCTTGGAATGCAGCAATCATTTCTTGCATTTCATTCCCGATAACATGAGATGCTACAGAAACAATACCTTTTGCTCCAATTGCCATAGCTGGTAATGTTAAACCATCATCACCGCTGTATACTGCAAAGTCGTCCGCTGTTTTTTCAATGATTTCTGTCATTGTTAATACATCGCCGCCTGCATCTTTAATCGCAACAATGTTTTCTATTTCTGATAAACGAACAACTGTATCAACGGAGATTTGTACAATAGATCGTCCTGGAACATTATATAGCATTACCGGAAGCGGAGTGCTTTCAGCGATTGTTTTAAAGTGCTGGTACATCCCTTCTTGACTCGGTTTATTATAATACGGTGCCACTAGCATAACTGCATCAACACCAACTTCAGTTGCCTTTTTTGTTAAATCGACAGAAGCATGCGTATTATTGCTACCTGTTCCAGCGATGACGGGCACCCTTTTATCGACAACAGATACGACATGGCGATATAACGCTACTTTTTCTTCTGATGTTAATGTAGGAGATTCTCCAGTCGTCCCTCCTACCACGATTGCTGTTGTACCGTTATCAATTAAATAATTTACCAATTTCGTTGTCTTTGCAAAATCGATATTACCATTTTTATCAAACGGTGTTACCATCGCGGTTGCAATTGTCCCAAAATCTATCATGATCTCACTCCTTATTGTTCCAGTTGCTTTTCTTTTGAAAGCTCAAATGCACTATGTAATGCATTCACAGCCTCCACTAAATCGGCTTCTTTTACAAGAACCCAAATTGTCGTATGACTATCTGCTGATTGCAGAATTTGAATACCTTTTTCCGCTAAAGCTGTGACAATTTTCGCTGTAACCCCTGGAATACCTGCCATTCCAGCACCAACGATAGAAACCTTCGCACAATGCTCTGTCACCACTGGATCATATCCAAGTTGCTTTAAAACCTCAACTGCACGCGCTGATACACTATCCTTTACTGTGTAAGCTACACCAGTAGGAGAAATGTTAATTAAGTCCACACTAATCCCTTCATTAGCCATTTCTTTAAACACGTGTTGTTGTAAATCATATGCAGTTTCTTTTGCAAGCACTTTAATTTGCGTTACGTTTGACACATGGGCAATCCCTGTAACAGGACGTTCTTCTACATCCTGCCCTTTTGTAGCACCATCATATGCCGCAATAAGCGTACCTTCACTATCAGAATACGTAGAACGTACACGAAGTGGTACTTTTGCATGCATCGCAATTTCAACCGCACGCGGATGAACAACTTTCGCACCCTGATAAGCCATGTTACAAATCTCGTTATATGTTACAGTTTGAAGATGACGTGCATCTTTTACGATACGAGGATCCGCAGTCATAACACCTTCAACATCTGTGAAGATATCGATATATTCAGCATGAAGCGCAACACCTAATGCTGAAGCTGAGGTATCACTACCTCCGCGTCCAAGTGTTGTCGTATCTCCATTTTTCGTTTGACCTTGGAATCCAGTCACGACGATAACATCTACATTTTGTAACTCTTCATGTATACGATCGCAATTCATTTCAATAATCTTAGCATTCGTAAAGTCATTATTCGTTACAAAACCAGCTTGCGCACCATTTAATGCTGCTGCTTTTATACCATTCTCATTCAACATGTTAGAGAAAACAATTGCTGAGATTAATTCTCCGCATGATAATAATAAATCTTGCTCACGTTTAGAAATATTAGGTTCCTCTTGATTTACAAGACTTAATAACGTATCAGTTGCATACGGTTCACCTTTACGGCCCATTGCTGATACAACAGTAACTACTTTATAACCAGCAGCTAACGATTTTTTTATATGGTGAAGCGCATGCTTGCGCCCATTGTCATCACGTACTGATGTACCACCAAATTTTTGAACAATAATTTTCATATTTTGCACCTTCTCTTAGCCGTTTACACTAATTGTAATTTTACTAAGCGCTCTGCAATTTGAACAGAATTCCATGCAGCGCCTTTTAATAAGTTATCAGATACGACCCAAAGGTGGAATCCTTTATCATTATTTAAATCTTTACGGATTCTTCCAACGAATACTTCATTTTTACCTACTGCAGTAGCTGGCATTGGATATAACTGCTCTGCTGGATTATCTTGCAGTACAATACCTTCTGCATTTGCAAGTAAGTTTTTCATTTCTTCTACTGTTACGCCTTTTTTATCTACTTCAATGTATACAGACTCGGAATGACCCGATACAACTGGTAAACGTACACATGTCGCAGCTACTTCTAATTCAGGCATATGCATAATTTTTTTCGTTTCATTAATCATTTTCATTTCTTCGAATGTAAATCCATTATCTTGGAATTTATCAATCTGTGGAATAGCATTAAAAGCGATTTGGAAATGCTTTTCGTCACCTGATACAGGTAAAACATTCGCCTTTACTTCTTCGCCATTTAAGATTGCTTGTGATTGTTCATGAAGTTCTTCAATAGCTGCCGCACCAGCACCTGATACAGCTTGATATGTGGAAACGATTACTCGTTTTAAACCATATTGCTGGCGAACTGGCTCAAGAGCTACTACCATTTGAATTGTAGAACAGTTTGGATTTGCAATAATACCATTATGTTCTTTTAAATCATTTTCATTTACTTCAGGTACAACAAGTGGCACGTTTTCTGTCATACGGAATGCACTTGTATTATCAACAACAATTGCACCGCGCTTTGCTGCTTCTGGCGCTAATTGTTTCGATACAGATCCACCTGCACTAAATAGTGCAATATCTACTCCTTCAAAACTTTCAGGAGTTGCCTCTTGAACTGTAAATTCTTCGCCTTTAAATACAAGTTTCTTACCTGCAGATCGTTTAGATGAAAGTAACGTTAACTTCCCAATTGGAAATTCTCGTTTCTCTAAAGTATTTAACATTTGTTCACCAACTGCGCCGGTTGCTCCAACTACAGCGACATGAAAAGTTTTTTGCTTTTCCATCACTATGCCCCTTTCTAGATACCAATCCTTCTATAACTTAGAATTAGAAGGAGCTTACAATGCCCCCTCTAATCTTAATAACGTTAATTTTATCATATTCTACAGTAAGAATGATGGTTTCAACAAAAATTGTACGTTTTTTTCGTTTTTTAATTCATATATCTGAATTTTTCTACAACAACAGGTTGTAATTGTTTTCCTTGTAGCGCTTCCAATACTGTATCTTCAAGTAACTCCATACGAGCTACCATTGAGTTCGGTTTTTTCTCTGGTGCATCTTGGCCAAATGGTACGAAGTAGATGTCTTTTGTAGCCATTAGGCGCATGAGATTTACTCCATTAAGCCCTAAAGCATCATTCGTCGAAACAGCCAATACGACAGGCTTCCCATTTCTAAGCGTCGCTTTTGCTGCCATTAATACTGGAGAGTCTGTCATTGCATTTGCAAATTTACTCATCGAATTCCCTGTTAGTGGTGCGATCACCATGCAATCTAGTGGAATTTTCGGTCCTAGTGGCTCTGCGCCAACGATTGAATTAATTGCCTTAAAACCGGTTATTTCTTCGATCTTTTTAATCCATTCTTCCCCTTCGCCAAATCTAGTATTTGTTGATTGGACAGTATAAGAAACAACGGGACGTACTTCTGCACCTTCTGCAATTAACTTCTCTAAATGTGGCATAACTTCTTCATACGTACAATGTGACCCTGTAAATCCGAAACCAATTCGTTTTCCCTTCAAACTCATTTCTCATCATCCTCCTTTGCGATTGCATCCGCTATTAATAACTGAGAAAGAACATTCGCTAATATTTGTCCTGCTGTTTTCGGTGCAACAATCCCAGGAAGACCAGGTGCTAATAATGCCTTCACTCCACGCTTCTCCGCATAGCGAAAGTCCGTGCCACCTGGCTTAGAAGCTAAATCAATAACTAGCGTATGAGCTGGCATTTTTGAAATAACATTCGCTGTCACAACGAGATGCGGAATTGTATTAATAACAATATCGATATTACCTACTTCTTTCTCTATGTCTTGCATATGAAAAGGAGAAAACATCATTTCTGTAATACGAGCAATATGTTCCGAACGTCTCGCTCCAACTTTGACATGTGCTCCTAATGATTGAAAGGCTCTTGCAACACTCATACCAGTTCTACCAAATCCTAAAACCATTACATTCGATCCATGAATTGTGTAATCAGTATGTTGAATAACCATCATTAGTGTACCTTCTACGGTCGGAATAGAGTTATAGATTGCAACATCATCACGATCAAATAATTTTACAAGTTTGCGATTTGTAGTAGCTACGAGATTTTCCAAGTAAGGTGTACCAATACCTGAATATATAGTGAAGTTTTCTGGCGTCTTTTCAATTTGTTCTTTCGTTATGGAAACTTTTTCATTTGAAAAAATAGTATCTACTTCTCCTCTGGCATTCGTCCCTGCAACCGGCAAAATAATTGCATCTAAAGAAGTGAAATTTAAATCTTGTATACTTTCCTTTGCTGCCCCTGTGAAGCCATGATCTAACTGTTCAAACCCTATTAATGAAAGTTTCGCGTCCAGTTCGACTAGCTTGCGAATTACTTCTAGCTGCCGTGCATCTCCTCCTATGACAGCAATATGCATCTCAGTCAACATTCCCTAATTCACCTTCTTTTTCTTTCATTTATAAGAAAAATGCCTACTTTTTCTTTTTCCTCCACATCATATGTAATGTACGAGTTTGAGGTGATTGAAAAACAAAAAGCACACGTGATTTATCTTCTTTATATAAAGATAAAAAAAAGACAACCAAAATGGTCATCTTTCACTATGATCTTGAATGGTTCGTAAGATCGCAAAGTATCATATCATTTCCAACCTTCTTTATTTTGCTCCATTCTACTCTCACTTCTTGCTGTTCTCTTTTAAAACCTCCCCATTTCCCAGCAGGTATAATAAGCGCTTGTATTTTTCCATCTCTCTCATCAATTTCTAAATCTGCATGACCTAAAACTCCCATTTTTTCTGCTCTTTCTAAATCCACAATCTCTTTGCCACTTAATTCACTTAAACGCATTAAATCTCCCCCTATCCTACTTTTTATGAAGGTTATCCTATAATAAGTACCTATTCTCCATATATAAAAAAAATAACCGTATCTCATATAAAAGAGATACGGTTATTTCCGAAAGCGAATGAATTACAAGATCGATTAAAGTTTCATTCCTTTTGGCAGTTTTCCATCTGGACTAATAAGTGCCGCAGAGAATTCATCGGTAAACATATTGCGAATTAACTCGTCTACATTTTGCTTTGTTACAGTGTTTACACTTTCAATAATCTCATCAAGAGAACGATGTTTACGAAGGAGCAATTCGTTTTTACCATTACGGCTCATACGACTATTCGTACTTTCTAAACTTAACATTAAGTTTCCTTTTAATTGTTCTTTACTGTTAACAAGCTCTTTTTCTGTAATACCTGTATTTTTCAACGTATTTAACGTTTCTTGCATTGTTTCATACAGTGTATCTAATTGTTTACTACCTGTTCCACCGTAAAGTGTTAACATTCCTGTATCTTCATAAGAAGAGTGATAAGAGAACACTGAGTACGCTAACCCGCGTTGCTCACGTACTTCTTGGAATAAACGGCTACTCATACTACCGCCTAAAACATTATTTAATACAATTAAGTTATAAATATCTTCGTGTCCCATTTGCAAGCCTTTATATCCTAAACATAAATGAGCTTGTTCTGTTTCCTTCTTACGTGCTACTTTATTGAAATGGAAAATTGGGCTATGTACTTGTTCACGATTTGTTGTCCCTTCGTAACTACCGAAATATTGCTCTACAGTTTGTAAAAATGCTTCATCAATATTCCCTGCAATTGATACAACAACATTTTCAGGTGTGTAATGATCTTTCATATATTGACGTAACGTATCACCTGTAAATGTTTCAAGCGTTTCTTCTGTTCCTAAAATAGGATATCCAAGCGGATGCGTTTCATATGTTGCTTTCGTTAACATATCATGCACAATATCATCTGGCGCATCTTCGTACATTTTTATTTCTTCACATACAACATTCTTCTCTTTTTTCAGTTCTTCCTCATCAAATGTTGAATTAAAGAACATATCTGCTAAAACATCTAATGCATATTTAGCATGCTCATCTAGCACTTTCGCATAGTAACATGTATATTCTTTTGAAGTAAAAGCATTTACTTGTCCACCAATGCTATCAAATGATTCTGCAATCTCTCTTGCACTTCGCGTTTCTGTCCCTTTAAAGAACATATGTTCCAAAAAGTGCGAAACCCCATTATTTTTTTCATTTTCATTTCTTGAACCTGCGTGGATCCATATACCAATCGCAACCGAGCGTACAGTTGGTATATTCTCCATAACAATTCTTACACCATTTTTACACGTATATTTTTTAATCAAAAACTTTCCTCCTAATGCCAGTTTCTCTAAATAATTGCTATTATTTAATGATAACAAGTTTAGAGATGAATGTCATGCAAATGTATTTAATCCACACGTTTTTCATCTAGTAATTCTGTAATATTCCCCACTTTATATCCTTGTTCCTTTAAATTTTTAATCATAGTATCTAGCGCTTCTGTTGTAGATGAAGTAGGATGCATTAGCACAATAGCACCTGGATGTATTTTTCGCATTACTCTCTGCAATAGCACACCCGGTTCTGGCCGCTTCCAATCAATTGTATCTACAGTCCACATAATCGTCCCCATTTGGAAATCATCCGCTATTTTTACTACCTCATCCCGAAAGCTTCCACTTGGCGGAGCAAACCATCTCACTTTCTGATTTGTAGCTGCTTCTATCATTCGATTCGTTTTTTGTAATTGATCTCGTATTTCATCTGTAGACAGCGTTTTCATATTAGGGTGTGTGTAAGAATGATTTCCTACTTCTTGATTTGCATCGACAATCATTTTGGCAAATCGTAAGTTTTCTTTCACCCAGCGTCCTTCTAAAAAGAAAGTCGCCTTCACATCATGTTTTTTCAATATCTCTAATATACGTGGCAAATACTCATTACCCCAGGCCACATTAATTGTTAATCCCACCATCTTTTTATTTGGATGTCCTCGATAAATGGGAGCTGGTGGTAAATCTTCTAAGTGAACACTCGGTGATACTTCCTTAAATTCAAGTTGTTTTTGATCAAACTTCTTGATTTTCTTCATATTATTATAGGACGCTTCTATATCCACTTGTTTTCCATTATACCCAGGCGTCGCCTTCCAAATCTTATCAATCATCGCATTTTGCGGCATAATCTCGTACTGTTTTACATGCTTTTGAATCTCTTCATGCAAGTTATCCTGCGCAAAAACGGAATAAAAGCCACAACCCATATATAAAGAAAATATAAATATGTACGCTAATATACGAGCTTTCATATAAACCCTCCCATTAACTATAAAAAAGAAACCATTTTCTTCTTATCTTTGTTAATTTGAGCGTTATGATGAAAACTATACCTATACTCACATAAAAATCTAAATAAATCACATTTTTTACATAACAAAAAAAGCCAGCTAAACTGGCTTTCACTTATTGTTGCTCTTGTGCGTTTTCTTCTTTAGCTGCTTCTTCTTTAGCTGCTTCTTTTTCTTGCTCTTCTTTTAGCAATACTTTTCTAGATAAGTTTACACGACCTTGTTTGTCAATCTCGATAACTTTAACTGAAATCTCATCACCGATTTTCACAACGTCTTCTACCTTACCTACACGCTCAAGTGCAAGTTCAGAAATGTGAACAAGTCCATCTTTACCGCTAAATAATTCAACGAACGCACCGAATTTTTCAACGCGTTTAACTTTTCCTAAGTAGATTTCGCCTACTTGTACTTCGCGAACGATATCTTCGATAATTTTCTTCGCTTTTTCATTCATCTCTTGATTAATTGATGAAATGAATACTGTACCATCTTGCTCGATGTCAATTTTAACGCCAGTTTCTTCAATGATTTTATTGATTTGTTTACCACTTGGTCCAATAACATCACGAATTTTATCTGGGTTAATTGCCATTGTAATAATCTTCGGAGCATACGCAGATAACTCAATGCGAGGTTCAGCGATAACAGATAACATGTGATTTAGAATGTGCATACGACCAACTTTCGCTTGTTGTAATGCTTCTTCTAAAATCTCACGAGATAAACCATCGATTTTAATGTCCATTTGTAGTGCAGTTACACCTTTTGCAGTACCTGCTACTTTAAAGTCCATATCACCTAAATGGTCTTCCATTCCTTGAATATCTGTTAAAATTGTGTAATGCTCACCAGATTTCACTAGACCCATTGCAATACCAGCAACTGGTGCTTTAAGTGGTACACCCGCATCCATCATCGCTAATGTACTACCGCAAATACTTGCTTGTGAAGTAGAACCATTTGACTCTAATACTTCAGATACAAGACGAACTGTATATGGGAAATCCTTTTCAGATGGAAGTACAGGTTCAAGAGCTCGTTCTCCTAGTGCTCCGTGACCAATTTCACGACGACCTGGTCCACGCATTGGTCTTGTTTCACCAACACTAAATGAAGGGAAATTATAATGGTGCATAAAGCGTTTTGACTCTTCTACACCTAGACCATCTAAAATTTGCACATCGCCTAATGCACCTAATGTACAAATACTTAATGCTTGCGTTTGTCCACGTGTGAATAAACCAGAACCATGTGTACGAGATAAAATGCCAACCTCTGATGCTAAAGGACGAATTTCGTCACCTTTACGACCATCTGGGCGGATTTTTTCAACTGTAATAAGACGACGTACTTCTTCTTTTACAATTTTATATAAAATCTCACTTACTTGTCCTAATGTATCAGCATCAGCTTCCTCAGCTTCGTAATGCTCAATTACACGCTTTTTCACTACGCTAATTGCATCTTCACGTGCATGTTTTTCGTGCACTTGAATTGCAGAATGCATATCTGTCTCAGCCATTTCACGTACAGCTTGGTTCAAATCAGCATCCACTTCATAAAGTTTCACTGCTGTTTTCTCTTTACCGACAGCTTGTACAATCTCTTCTTGGAATGCAATTAGACGTTTAATTTCATCGTGTCCAAACATAATTGCTTCTAACATTGTTTCTTCAGGTACTTGATCCGCTCCTGCTTCAACCATGTTAATTGCATCTTTCGTACCAGCTACAACAAGGTGCATATCACTTTGTTCTTGCTGTTCTACTGTTGGATTAATAACGAACTCGCCATTAATACGACCAACTGTCGCACCTGCGATTGGACCTTCAAATGGAATATCTGAAATAGATAATGCTAATGAAGAACCAAGCATAGCTGCCATCTCAGAAGAACAATCTTGATCAACACTCATTACGATGCTGACAACTTGTACTTCATTACGGAAACCATCTGCGAAAAGTGGACGGATTGGACGGTCAATTAAACGACTTGCTAAAATTGCTTTTTCACTTGGACGGCCTTCGCGCTTAATAAAACCGCCTGGGATTTTTCCGACTGCATATAAACGCTCTTCATAGTTTACTGTAAGCGGGAAGAAATCTACATTTTTTGGCTCTTTTGATGCAGTTGCTGTAGATAGAACTGCTGTGTCGCCATATCTTACTAATACTGCTCCGTTTGCTTGTTTTGCAAGCTGACTTGTTTCAATTGTTAGCTGACGACCAGCTAAATCTATCGAGAAGACTTGCTTTTCCTGACTCATTTAAGTACCCCTCTCAATTTAAAATATTCAATTCTTCTATGTAAATGGGTAGTATATCACAATATTCTTTCCTCTAGTATTGCCGAAAATTAAGTAAGCTATAAAGAGTAGAAGATATATTTTTACCTAACAAAAAAGCGGGAATATTCCCGCTTCTTTGACTATCGACGTAAGCCAAGCTTTGTGATTAATTCACGGTAACGTGTGATATCGCTATTACGAAGGTAAGTAAGTAAGTTACGACGTTTACCAACCATCTTTAATAGACCACGACGTGAATGATGATCCTTCTTGTGAGTACGTAAGTGCTCGTTTAGAGTGTTAATTTGCTCCGTTAGGACAGCAATTTGAACCTCTGGAGAACCAGTATCAGTCTCATGAGTTCTAAATTGTGCAATGATTTCATTTTTACGCTCTTGTGTTAAAGCCATCCTATTTCACCTCCTAATAATTAAACCCCCAGTTACCTAGCAAGCATCGGTGAGTCGCAATGCCAAGTAATGGTTGTCATAAAGTACATAACATAGAATACTACTTTTCATTTGAAAAAGCAAGTATATTCTTTACGCTCGCAAAATATTCTTGGGCAACCTTTTTATCTTGAGCGATTTGCGCAACTAACTCATCAATTCCATTAAACTTTTTTTCTTCTCTTATACGCATGTGCCATTCCACTGTAACACTTTGATCGTATATGTCTTTATTAAATTCAAATAGATGCACTTCAATAGATAATTGACGCTCATTCTCTTTGAAAGTTGGTTTATATCCGATATTACATACACCATCATGCCATTCATCATGAACCTTCAACCTTACCGCATATACACCTACAGGTGGCAACAAATATTCATCACTTAAACCCACATTTGCAGTTGGGAAACCAATTTGACGTCCACGCTTATCACCGTGTACAACTGTTCCTTCTACCGTGTAAGCTCTCCCTAAAATAGATGGAATTTGTTCCATTTCACCGTTTCGAATTAACTTTCGTAATGAAGTAGAACTTACTTTTTCTTCTTGATATTCAACTTTTTCGATCACGGTCTGTGTAAACTCCCCTCTTGCATGAAATGGTAAAGTCTCCATCTTCCCTTTTCCTAAACGTCCATATGAATAATCAAAGCCTGCTACTACATGCTTTACATTTAAACCAATAATATACTCATCGACAAACTGCTGTGGTAATAATCCAGCAAATGGCTCATCGAATTTCACCACATATAAGATATCAATTCCTAAACTTGCGATGATTTCTTCTTTAAGGCGCATCGGTGTAATATACTCCACATGCGCTTCTTTTTTTCCTAATACAACAGATGGGTGTGGATGGAACGTCATGACAGCACTTTTACATCCTCTTTCATCCGCTATTTTTTTCGCTGTTCGAATCACACGTTGATGTCCTAAATGAATGCCATCAAAATATCCTAATGCCATTACAGTAGGTGGTAATTCTATTTTATTTTGTTCATGTGGATGAGTTAAATGAATAAGTTTCACGCTTGAATTCACCTTTTTCTGTAATAATCCTTCCAATAATTCATTATAGCTTTAGTTCTTGATTATTCACAAGTACTTTCATTGGCTTTAGCATTCCAGGGTGTTTTGGGTGATGTTCATAAATTGCTAAGCAACGATCATTTTTATCAAATACTGTAATAAATGGTGCTGTTGTTTCTAATTCATTCTTTAAGAACATACCGTTCTTTATTTTTTCAGCTTGCTTTTCATCTACAACCATTTTTGGAAACTTACTTAGCGCCTCATCAATTGAGATGAAAATAGACTCTACTGTTCCATTTTGCACGTTTTCTTCAATTTCTTCAAATGATATGCAATCTTCTAGTAAAAATTCACCAGATGCTGTTCTTACAAGGTGAGACATATGTGATGGAAATCCAAGTTTTTCACCTATCATTACTGCTAGTGTTCTTACATATGTTCCTTTACTACACGTTACACGGAAACGAAATGAAATATTTTCCCCTTCAAAAACTTCACGTTCATCAAGTAATACAAATTCATGAATTGTAATTGTACGAACTGGACGTTCAACTTCTTGTCCTGCCCTTGCATATTCGTATAGTTTTTTCCCGTTAACTTTTACAGCTGAGAACATCGGCGGCATTTGTTCAATTGTCCCTGTTAATTCCGCTAGTACCTCTTCTACTTCTTTACGTGTAATGACACGATTTACATCTTGTTTCTCCACAACTTCACCAGAAGCATCTTCTGTTGTTGTCGAAAATCCTAATGTCACTTCACCTTCGTATGTTTTTGTTTCACTTGTTAAAAATTGCGCAATTTTTGTTGCACGCCCAACGCAAATAGGTAATACTCCTGTTACATCTGGATCCAGTGTCCCTGTATGACCAATTCGTTTCTCACGCAATATCTTTCTTAATTTGAACACACAATCATGTGATGTCATTCCCTTTGGCTTATGTAATAATACTACACCTTCCATATACTCACCTCATCATTATTCTTTTGTAGTAATTGCAATTATGCAAAACTTATTTTACATTGAAAAAATGGATAGACAAATGTCTATCCATTATTCTTCACGTTTACCGTCTTTATTAATTTCATGTAAAAGTGTATCAATTCGATGACCATATCCGATAGACTCATCAAACTCAAAGGTAATTTCTGGTGTTTTACGAAGACGAATACGTTGGCCAATTTCTGAACGAATAAAGCCTTTTGCCTTCGCTAAACCTTTTAATGTATTTTCTTTCTGTTCTTCGTCACCTAAAACAGAAATGTATACTTTAGCAATTTGTAAATCTCCACTCACTTGTACATCTGTTACTGTAACAAATCCAATACGTGGGTCTTTAATTTTACGACTGATAATGTCGCCTAATTCTTTTTTCATTTGCTCGCCCACACGGTTCGCACGTAATTTCATAACTCTTCACCTCATTCAATACCATTCCAAATGTGTTATCGTACGTTCAATTTCAGGAAATGAATCGATATACTCAAGTACACGATTCATTTCTTTTTCACAGACAACACGATTTGAGGATACGGAAACAATTGCAATTTCTGTACGTTGCCATACATCTTGATGCCCAACTTCAGAAACAGCTACATTATAGCGCTGTTTCACACGAGTTAACACACGTTGCAAAATTGCTCGTTTCTCTTTTAAAGAATGCACATCGTAAATCATACACTCGAATGAGAGTGAAGCGATAATCATCGCTTCACTTCTTCCATAACGTATGCTTCAATGATGTCCCCTTCTTTAAGATCATTATATCTCTCAATTGTAATACCACACTCATAGTTTTGTGCAACTTCTTTTACGTCGTCTTTGAAACGTTTTAACGTATCAAGTTTTCCTTCGAAGACTACTACGCCATCACGGATAATACGAACGCCACTATCACGTGTAATTTTACCGTCTATTACGTAACAACCTGCGATTGTTCCAACTTTTGTTACTTTGAATGTTTGACGAACTTCCGCTTGACCGATTACTTTTTCTTCGAATTCTGGATCCAGCATACCTTGCATTGCTGATTCAATTTCTTCGATTACTTTATAGATAATACGGTGTAAACGAACATCAACTTTCTCTAATTCAGCTGTACGCTTCGCATTCACATCAGGGCGTACGTTAAATCCAATTACAATTGCATTAGATGCAGAAGCTAAAATAATATCAGATTCTGTAATCGCACCTACGCCTGTATGGATAATTTTTACTTTTACGCCTTCAACATCAATTTTACGAAGTGATGCTGCCATTGCTTCTACAGAACCTTGTACGTCTGCTTTCACAATTAAGTTAATTTCTTTTACATCGCCCTCTTGGATTTGTTGGAATAAATCTTCCAGGCTGAATTTAGATTTCTCACCACGTTGTGCAACTAACGCTTCTTGTGCACGTGATTCACCAATTTGACGAGCTTTCTTCTCATCAGCGAATGCCATGAAACGATCTCCCGCTTGTGGCACTTCATTTAAACCTGTAATTTCAACAGGAGTTGATGGACCAGCAACTTTTACACGACGACCAATATCACTTACCATTGCACGAACACGACCGAATGATGTTCCAACAACAATTGGATCTCCAACTCGAAGTGTACCGTTTTGAACAAGTAATGTCGCGATAGTTCCTTTACCTTTATCAAGCTGTGCTTCAATTACAGTACCAGCTGCATAGCGATTTGGATTTGCTTTATATTCTTCTACTTCACTCACAAGAAGGATCATTTCTAGTAAGTTGTCAATTCCCTCGCCTTGAATCGCAGAAATTGGTACGAAAATCGTGTCTCCGCCCCAAGCTTCTGGAACTAATTCATATTCTGTTAATTCTTGCATTACACGATCAGGATTTGCCGCTGGTTTATCCATTTTATTCACAGCAACAATAATTGGTACTCCAGCTGCTTTCGCATGGCTAATCGCTTCAACTGTTTGTGGCATAACACCGTCATCAGCTGCAACAACAAGAATTGTAATATCTGTTACTTGTGCACCACGAGCACGCATTGTTGTAAATGCCGCGTGACCTGGTGTATCTAAGAACGTAATTTTCTTATCATTTACATCAACTTGGTATGCACCGATATGCTGAGTAATTCCACCAGCTTCGCCAGCAGTTACTTTTGAATTACGGATAGAGTCAAGCAATGTTGTTTTACCATGGTCAACGTGTCCCATAATTGTAACAACAGCTGGACGTTCTTTTAAGTTTTCTTCATCATCTTGCTCATCGATGAATGTTTCAAATTCAGTTTCACTTACAACTACTTCTTCTTCTACTTCAATACCGTAATCAGTAGCAATTAACTCAATTGTATCTTTATCTAAGTCTTGGTTAATTGTCGCCATAATTCCTAGCATGAAGAGCTTTTTAATAATTTCAGATGGCTCTTTGCTTAACTTTTTAGCAAGGTCACCTACTGTAAGGCTTCCAGAGAAAGTGATTTTATCTGGTGTTTCTACTATTGGTGTTTGTTGTCTTCCAGCAAAGTTATCTTGACGTTTATCTTCATTTGCTTTGCCTTTTTTCTTATTCTTATTGCTGTTCTTTTTACTGCGAACAACTTTCTCTTCTACTTCAAACTCATCTGCAACAGAAGGTTTTTCCGCTCCAGCGCTATATTGATTATCTAATTTGTTTACTACTTCATCTTCTAACATTGTCATATGATTCGAAACCTCGATATTCATCTCTTTTAGTTTTGTCATAAGATCTTTACTTGAGATATTATTTTTTTTTGCATATTCATGTACTCGAATTTTACTCATACCTTCACCCCCGGTAATTTGTATCGAGCATGCTACGTAGCTTTTTCGCAAAGCCTTCATCTAAAACAGCTACAACGACTCGCTCGTCTCTCCCAATCGCATGCCCTAATTGTTGTCGATTTTCGACTTTTCTCATTGGTATGTTGTAGTACGTGGTTTTATCAATGATACGTTTTGTAGTGTTCGCTGACGCATCTTCAGAAAGCAATACTAGCTTTGCTTTGCCACTTCGTACTTCTTTTAAAACGAGTTCTTCACCCGAAATAAGTTTTCGAGCGCGGTTTGCTAGTCCTAAAAATGATTTCCAATCAGACACTTATTTCGACTCCTTCTCAACAAGCTCAAGAAGCTCTTCGTACAGAGAACTGTCGATTTTCGCTTTTAGATGATGTTCCAAAATGTTTTTCTTTTGGGCTTGAATAATGCTTTCTTTATCTTTTGATAAATATGCACCTCGTCCTGATTTTTTTCCTGATAAATCAATAGACACTTCGCCCTCTTTGGAACGAACAATGCGAACTAGCTCTCGTTTTGATTTCATCTCTTGCGTCGCAATACATTTTCGTAACGGAACTTTTCGATTGCTCATACTCATCACCTCTATTCGATTTCGTCTTCAGCTGAATCGAATCCGAATGCGATTACGCTATCTTCTTCTGTCACAATACCAAGTTGTTTCGCATCAGACTCACTTTTAATATCAATTTTCCAGCCTGTTAATTTAGCTGCAAGACGCGCATTTTGTCCACGCTTACCAATCGCTAATGAAAGCTGGTGGTCTGGAACAACAACAGTTGTTGCTTTCTCTGCTTCATCTACAAGTACTTTAACAACCTGTGATGGACTTAAAGCATTTGCAACATATTCAACTGGGTCATTCGACCAGCGAACGATGTCAATCTTTTCACCTTTTAGTTCATCTACAACGCGTTGTACACGTTGTCCTTTCGGTCCTACACAAGAACCTACTGGATCAACATCGATATTCTCTGCATATACAGAAATTTTAGAACGGTCGCCTGCTTCACGTGCTACAGAGCGAATTTCTACAGTTCCATCATAAATTTCTGGAACTTCCATTTCGAATAAACGTTTTAAAAGACCAGGATGTGTACGTGATACGTAAATTTGTGGTCCTTTTGTTGTCTTTTCTACTTTTGTAATAAATACGCGAATACGATCATGTGGTTTATATTGCTCATTTGGCATTTGCTCACTTACAGGTAATAAAGCTTCTACTTTACCTAAGCTTACATAGATGAAACGAGCATCTTGGCGCTGTACAATACCAACCATAATGTCTTCTTCACGATCACTAAATTCTGAATAAATTACACCACGTTCCGCCTCACGAACTCGTTGTGTTACAACTTGTTTTGCAGTTTGCGCTGCAATACGACCAAAATCTTTTGGCGTTACTTCAATTTCTAGTACGTCACCATCTTGGTAGTTTGGATTAATTTGTCTTGCCTCTTCTACAGAGATTTCAAGACGTGGATCAAACACATTATCTACAACGTCCTTACGTGCTAAAACTTGAATTGTTCCCACTTCTGGGTTAAAGCTCACACGAACGTTTTGTGCTTGGTTAAAATTGCGTTTATAAGCAGAGATTAATGCTGCTTCAATCGCATCAATAATAATATCTTTGCTAATACCTTTTTCTGACTCTAATACGAGCAAAGCATCTAACAACTCAGTGCTCATGAAGATCCCCCTTCTTACTAAAACGTAACAGCAAGTCGCGCATTTGCAACTTTATCCATTGGAATTTGGATTTCTTTTTTACGTGTTTTAATTGTTAATAGTAGTGTAATTGTATTACCGTCGTAGGAAAGTAGCTTTCCTTCAAACATCTTCTCACCATCAATCGGCTTATATGTTTTAATTGCCACTTGTTTTCCTACCGCTTGCTGGAAGTCTTTCTCTTTCTTTAATGGACGTTCCGCTCCAGGAGATGATACATCCAAAAAGTAAAGATGAGGAATTGGATCCTCTTTATCTAAAGCTTCGCTTAAACGTTCACTTACCGCACCGCATTCTTCAATTTCGACTCCCTTTTCAGAATCGATGAATACGCGTAAGAACCAGTCTTGTCCTTCTTGCACATACTCTACATCTACAAGTTCAAGATTTAACTCTTCAACGATTGGCTGCGCAAATGCTTCTACAATTTCTGTGACTTTCTTATCCATAAACAGCCTCCTTCCTGCCGCCATGTACCATTTACAAGAAAAGATCCCGTTCATAAAGACGGTCTATCTTATTCTTTCTCGTTAGCTAACAAAAGCCCCTGCCGTTAAGCAGGGAATATCTGTCTTAGTATTACCAAATTTAAGAAGTAAAACTTGTAACAAAATATGTATATACGACAGAAATATCTTTACTATCTACATAAGCAAAATGTAGATAGTAACACGAAAGAGTGGGTTTCCCCACTCTCTTTTTCACAAAATATACATGACATGGTTATCTCGGTTTATAGTATACCATAGCAAATGTTGATTTGCAAAGATTTTTCCTACCTATTAGAACAGTGACAATTGGTTTTGATCCGGTAAATCTCCTAGACAACCTTGACCATCTAAATACTCAATAATCGTTTTAGAAACCTTACTGCGCTGCTGTAAGTCTTCTTTTGATAAGAAATCACCATTTTTACGAGCTTCAACAATACTGAAAGCTGCGTTTGTACCAAGACCGGGAACTGCATTAAATGGAGGAATTAAAGTATCCCCATCAATTATAAATTCGGTTGCATGCGAGCGGTATAAATCAACCTTTTGGAATGAATAACCACGCTCACACATTTCAAGTGTCATTTCTAGTACCGTTAATAAACTCTTCTCTTTCGGTGCTGCATCCAATCCTTTTTGTGCAATTTCATCAATTTTTACACGTATGGATGCTGAACCTTTCGCCATCGCCTCTACATCAAAGTCATCTGCACGAACTGTAAAATATGCCGCATAGAATAAAAGTGCGAAATGTACTTTAAAGTATGCAATACGTACAGCCATAAGTACGTAAGCAGCCGCATGGGCTTTAGGGAACATGTACTTAATCTTCTTACATGAATCAATATACCAACCTGGTACATTGTTATTTCTCATTTCCTCTTCCCATTCTTCTGGTACACCTTTACCTTTACGCACCGACTCCATGATTTTGAAGGCTAATGATGGATCCAAGCCTTGATAAATTAAATATACCATGATGTCATCACGACAACCGATAACTTCACTCAGTGTACACGTACCGTTATAAATTAATTCATTCGCATTACCTAACCATACATCTGTACCATGGGACAGTCCAGAAATTTGGACAAGCTCTGAAAACGTCGTTGGTTTCGTTTCTTCTAACATTTGTCTTACGAATTTCGTACCAAACTCTGGTATACCAAGTGTACCTGTTTTACAGTTAATTTGTTCTTCCGTTACCCCTAAAGACTCTGGACCAGAGAAAATTTTCATTACTTCTGGATCATCCGTTGGGATTGTTTTCGGGTCAATACCACTTAAATCTTGAAGCATACGAATAACAGTCGGATCATCGTGTCCTAATATATCAAGTTTCAATAAATTATCATGAATTGAGTGGAAGTCAAAGTGCGTTGTTCTCCACTCAGCACCTATTGAATCAGCCGGAAACTGAATTGGTGAAAAGTCAAAAATATCCATGTAATCTGGTACAACGATAATACCACCTGGATGCTGTCCGGTCGTACGCTTTACACCTGTACATCCCGCAACTAAGCGATCAATCTCTGCATTTCGAATTGTTAAGTTATGATCATTAGCATAACCTTTCACATACCCATAAGCGGTTTTTTCCGCAACCGTACCAATTGTTCCTGCGCGGTATACATAATCTTCACCGAACAGTAATTTCGTATAGTTATGGGCGCGTGGTTGGTATTCTCCGGAGAAATTCAAATCGATATCCGGTACCTTATCCCCTTTAAATCCAAGGAACGTTTCGAAAGGAATGTCATGCCCATCTTTCACATATGGAACATTACATGTTGGGCATTCTTTATCTGGTAAATCAAAACCAGAACCTACAGAACCGTCATTAAAGAACTCTGATTGTTTACACTTTGGACATACATAGTGCGGTGGTAATGGGTTTACTTCTGTAATTTCCATCATCGTTGCAACAAATGATGAACCTACCGATCCACGCGAACCTACTAGATAACCGTCCACTAACGATTTTTTCACAAGCTTATGTGAAATTAAATAAATAACGGCGAATCCATGTCCAATAATACTTTTCAATTCTTTTTCCAAACGAGCTTCTACAATTTCCGGTAGTTCATCTCCATAGATACTTCTTGCCATTATATAGCTCATATCACGTGTTTCATCATCAGCACCTTCAATTTTCGGTGTGTATAAATCATCTTTTACTGGACGAACATCACCAATTAATGACGCGATCTTGTGTGTATTTGTCACAACAATTTCTTTTGCTTTGTCTTCACCTAAGAATGAAAAACAATCTAGCATTTCATTTGTTGTACGGAAATGTACAGGCGGTAATGAATGGCGATTTAACGGATTAGCTCCTCCCTGCGAACTGACTAAAATTTTCCGATATATCGCGTCCTCTGGATCTAAATAATGCACATTCCCAGTAGCAACAACTGGCTTATCTAACGTCTCACCTAGTTTTACTAAGTTAGAAATTATTGTTTTTAACTGTCCTTCATCTCGAACGAGTTCACGTTCCACTAAATGACGTAACACTTCTGGAGGCATAACCTCAATGTAATCGTAAAACTGTGCAATTTCTTCTACTTCTTCAGGCGCTTTTTGCATCATAGCTTCAAACACTTCACCTTTGTCACAAGCTGTCCCTACTAAAATGCCTTCGCGATATTTTTTTAATAGTGATCGTGGTACACGTGGTACACGATAAAAGTAATTCAAGTGAGAATATGAAACAAGTTTATATAAGTTTTTCAACCCAACATCTGATGTGGCAAGTAACGTCATATGACTTGGACGCCCACGTTTATACGCATCCCCTTGTCCCATACTATCGTTTAGTTGATCGTGATATTCAAATCCCTTTTCAATCACATCTTTTAACATCTTCACAAGTAAATATCCCGTTGCTTCTGTATCATAAATCGCACGGTGATGTTGCGTTAATTCAATATCAAGCTTTTTACACATCGTATTTAATCGATGATTTTTCATTTCTGGGAATAAGAACCGTGCAAGTTCTAACGTATCAATAACTGGATTTTTCGTTTTTTCTATCCCAGCCTTTTTAAAACCTACGTTAATAAAGCCCATATCGAAGCTTGCGTTATGAGCAACAAGTGTATGGTCACCCATCCATTCCTCAAACTTTTTAAACACTTCGTCCACTTCTGGTGCATCAGTTAACATATCATCTGTAATACCTGTTAATTCAATAATCGTCGCCGATAATGGCTGATGAGGATTTGCGAAAGATTCAAAGCGATCAATAATTTCTCCACCTTTTATCTTTACAGCAGCTAACTCAATGACTGTATCATATACAGCAGATAACCCTGTTGTCTCAACGTCAAAGACAACATATGTTTCTTCTGCAAGTAGACGATGTGCTTCGTTATATGCTATCGGCACACCATCATTAACTAAATTTGCTTCTACACCATATAGAACTTTAACTCCAGCCTTTTTACCAGCAGAATATGCTTCTGGGAACGACTGTGCAACAGCATGGTCTGTAACTGCAATAGCCTCATGCCCCCATTTTCCGGCTTGGGCAACGAGCTTAGAAACAGAAGTAACAGCATCCATTTGGCTCATTGGAGTATGAAGATGAAGTTCTACTCTTTTTTCCCCTTCTTTTGCTTTATCTTTACGAGAAGGTCCCGTTATTTCATTTATATCATTTGCGATCATAACTAAATCACGCACGAATGTATCATTTTGAACTGAACCACGCGCTTTTACCCAAGTTCCTTTTTTCAAGGATTGTAACATCGGGATATCTTCTTTATCACGTGAGAACATCTTAATCATAATAGAGTCCGTATAGTCAGTTATCTTTAAAGTTAATAATGTACGTCCACTACGAAGTTCTTTCGTCTCTACATGGAAAACATACCCTTGAACGGTTTTTCTTCTTTCTTCATCTTGAATTTCACGCAGCGGCGTAATCTCTTCATCTGGCTTAATAAGATAACCAAGCACAACTGGTCCTTCGTGAACAACATCACTTTCTTCAGCTTGCCTTTTAGCCATCTCTTCCATAGCCTGTATAACTCGTTGACGATCTTCTTCCTCTGTTTGCTCACGAAACTTTTGCATTTCTTCTGCATTTTGCTTTATATGTGTGTCTAACTGAAAACGCGGGAATCCAAAAGCTTCGTATTGATCACCTACTGGTTTCGCAACGTTTTTCTTTAAAGTAGTAGATTCCAGCTCATTATTCACATTTAATAGCAACTTCACGCCATTGACCTGCGGAAGTTGCTTCTTTAAGTACGCGAACATAGGTGAAAATGTAATTCGTTCTGTACAAAGCGGCCAATATGCCTTCACTTCTTCTTCTGTAAATTGTTTATTCTCTGCTTCTAATGCAAATGTTGTTCTTGCAATATGAGAAAATGATTGCTTAAGCTTTGTTTCTAGCAACTCATATAATTCTGTCGGCAAAATACGTGGCACTTGTAAGTCAAAATGCCAACTTTTATTCGCTTTATCAATAACTAGCTTTTCAATACCACCGCCATGTAAATATTGATTTATAAGGTCTTCTGGTATTTGCAACTGTTGGAGCAAAATTTGAAATCGCTCTTGTTGTTCATTTGTTAATGACATAAGCACTCTCCTTCCATTTGCTATTATAAATTGAAACGTACTACAAAGAAAGATTTCTTCCTTCTTCTTTTACAAAATACGTTTACAAAGAAAGAGAAGGTACCTCATTACGAGGTACCTCTTCTTATTTTAAAATATTAGCAATATATGTTTGAAGTTCTTCTACTTTCACTTCTTCAGACTCGCCTGTAGCACGTACTTTCACTTCTACAATACCTTCGTCTGCTTTTTTACCAACTGTCACGCGAACTGGAAGGCCGAATAAATCTGCATCTGCAAATTTAACACCTGCACGTTCTGCACGATCATCTAGTAATACTTCGTATCCTTGCTCTTGTAATGAGTTATAGATATTTCCACCCATTTCACGTTGTGCATCAGATTTCATATTTACTGGAATTACATGCACATGGAACGGCGCAACAGATTTTGGCCAAACTAAACCATTCTCATCATTAAACTGCTCTGCAATTGCTGCCACTGTACGAGATACACCGATACCGTAACAACCCATAATAAGTGGTTTTGTTTTTCCGTTTTCATCTAGGAACGTTGCGTTCATTGCTTCACTATAACGAGTTCCTAATTTGAATACATGACCAACTTCAATTCCACGTGCGAAAAGAATTGTTCCATTTCCATCTGGAGATTGGTCTCCTTCTTGGATGAAGCGTAAATCTGTATATTGACTTACTTTAAAGTCACGTTCTGGATTTACATTTACATAATGGAACCCTTCTTCGTTCGCTCCTGAACATCCGTTGACAATTGATGCTACAGCATGGTCAGCGATAATTTCGATATCCCCTGTAACACCAATCGGCCCTAAAGAACCCACTTCACAGTTTAATAACTCTTTTATTTCTTCATGTGAAGCAAGCTCAACGACTGAAGCTCCGTATACATTCTTCACTTTTACATCATTGACTTCATGATCGCCACGAACAAGTACTACTACTAATTTCGCATCTACTTTAAACACCATAGATTTAATGCATTTTTCCGCTGCGATATTTAAGAATGCAGATACTTCTTCAATAGCTTTTTGATCTGGAGTTGCTACTTTTTCAAGTGCTTTTTCGGCTTCATCACTCTTCGTATACGTAGCAACAACAGGAGCCATTTCAATATTTGCCGCATAATCAGATGTATCAGAATACGCAATTGTATCTTCACCTACATCAGATAACACCATAAATTCGTGTGTATCTTTTCCACCCATTGCTCCAGAATCAGCGATAACTGCACGGAAATTCAAACCACAACGAGCAAAGATATTAGAATACGCTTTGTATAAACCGCTATATACTTCATCCAAACTTTCTTGTGTTGCATGGAAAGAATACGCATCTTTCATTAAAAATTCTCTTCCGCGTAATAAACCGAAACGTGGTCTTTGCTCATCACGGAATTTTGTTTGAATTTGATATAATGTTAATGGTAGTTTTTTGTATGATTTAATTTCATCACGTACAAGATCTGTAATTACTTCCTCATGAGTTGCCCCTAGCGCAAACTCGCGAGCATTACGATCTTTCATACGCATTAATTCTGATCCGTAAGAATACCAACGACCTGATTCTTGCCATAATTCAGAAGCTTGCATAGCTGGCATTAATAGTTCTACTGCCCCTGCGCGCTCCATTTCTTCACGAACAATACGTTCTACTTTGTGTAACACTTTTAAACCAAATGGTAGAAAACTATAAATACCAGAAGCATTTTGACGCATAAACCCTGCGCGAAGTAATAATTGATGACTCTTAATTTCAGCATCTGCTGGAACTTCACGTAATGTAGGACTGAATACCATACTTTGTTTCATTTATTCGCACCTCTTCATTTTACTCTTACACGCAATAAAACCCCTCACCTCGAGTTAGGTGAGGGATTTTATTCTATGAGCTCTATTTCATTATAAACTTCTTCTTATTTTACAAGAAAAACTTACGGATGTCATTCCATGTTACAACTAACATAAGCAACATTAATAATGCAAACCCAATAAAGTGAACCATTCCTTCTTTTTGACGATCAATTGGTTTTCCTCGTAATGCTTCAATTAAGAAGAAGAACAAACGTCCACCGTCTAAAGCTGGGACTGGTAATAAATTAAATAAACCAAGGTTAATACTTAAAACTGCCGCTAAACTTAGTACACGCGTAAATCCATAATCTACAACTTGATCTGTTAGATTATAAATTCCTACTGGACCTGACAACTCATTAATAGAAAATTGACCCGTTACTAATTTCACAAGAGAATCAAAAATTAGTTTCGTCCATTCGTATGTTTGTTCAAACCCTGATTTAATAGAACCCATCACTGTTTTCTCTACAGGAGAATAAACACCAATTCTACCAACTTCGTCTTTTCCTTCTTTATCAAGCGTTGGTGTTACTTTCACATTAAATTGCTCACTATCACGCTTTACATGTAACGTAATTTCTTTATTTGGGTTTTCACGTACAATCGTTACAACATCTTTCCATGTACTAGTGTTCTTCCCATTGATTGCTTGAATTGTATCGTTTTCTTTTAATCCAGCCTGTTCTGCAGCACTATTCTCCATTACTTTTCCGACCATTGGTTTGTCAACAGGAACTCCTTGTACAAATCCAAGAATCACAAAAATAACAAATGCTAGAATAAAGTTCATTGCAGGACCTGCAAAAATTGTTAGAGCACGTTGGCCCAATTTTTTAGAGCCAAATTGTCTATTGTACGGAGCGATTTGAATTTCTTCTCCCGCAGAAATGATACGAGCTTTTTCATTTACTCGGAATGTTTGCAGCTCTTCCTCGTACTCTTCATAACCCAAAATTGTAAGATTATGCTCTAAATCAGCTTGTTCGACTTCAATGACACGAACATTTGGATATTTTTCATGTCCGTCAAAAACTAATTTCACAACTTCGTCTTTTTCATTTAATACAAGTCCAACCTTTTTTCCAGGTTTTAACTCAACTGTGTCCGCATCCTCGCCAGCCATTCTTACATAGCCACCAAGGGGCAGTAATCGAATCGTATACACCGTTTCATTCTTTTCAAATGAGAATATTTTCGGACCAAAACCAATCGCAAACTCGCGGCACAAAATACCTGCTCTTTTTGCGAAATATAGATGCCCTAGCTCATGGAAAAATACGAGTGCACCGAAAATTAATATAAAGGCAATCGCTGTATTCAATTCCATAACCACCTTTGCTAAATTTGTTCCATCACAAACCGTCTTGTGGCTGCGTCAATTTCCTGAATTTCCTCTAAGCTCGGACGTGCAATGACAGTGTGATGGTGCATTGCTTTTTCAATGAGGTCTTCCACTGTTAAGAAACCAATTCTCTTTTGTAAAAAAGCTTCAACAGCTACTTCATTTGCCGCGTTCATTACAGCCGGCATACTTCCACCTGTCTTTCCAGCTTCATACGCAAAACGTAGACAACGGAAACGCTCTTGATTCATTTTCTCAAAATGCAATGTTCCCATTTCCCATAAATTTAACTGTTTCGTGTCTGAAAGAGGCAATCTATCAGGATATGTAAGCGCGTATTGAATCGGTACTCGCATATCAGGTGAGCCAAGCTGTGCCATTACACTACGATCTTCAAATTCAACCATAGAATGAATAATACTTTCTTTATGTAGAACAACATCGATTTGCTCATAAGGGATACCAAAAAGCCAGTGTGCTTCAATTACTTCTAGCCCCTTATTCATCATTGTAGCAGAATCAATTGTAATTTTCGAACCCATTGACCAGTTTGGATGACGAAGTGCATCTTCTACGGTCACTTGATGCAATTCATCTCTCGTTTTATCACGAAAACTTCCGCCTGAAGCAGTTATAATTAAGCGAGAGATTCTTTTTTCATTTTCACCATTCAAGCATTGAAAAATAGCTGAATGTTCACTGTCTACTGGAAGTAACGATACATTATGTTTTCGTGCTGCTTCCATTACAAGATGCCCTGCAGTTACTAACGTTTCTTTATTTGCAATTCCAATTGTTTTTTTCGCCTCAATTGCGCGGAGTGTCGGTAACAACCCTACGCTACCTACAACAGCATTCACTACAATTTCTGTATCTGGGTGCAGCGCTACTTCTAATAAGCCTTCGCTACCATATACTACTTTTGTATTACCAGAAACAGCTTGTAATTTTAAAACATCTTCCTCTCTTTGCACAGAGACAATTTGCGGGGAAAATTCTTGAATTACCTTTACTGCATAATCAACATTTTTCCCTACAGAAAAAGCAACGAGACGGAATTGGTCTGGGTGCGAGCGTAACACATCTAATGTTTGTGTACCGATTGATCCGCTTGCACCTAGTAAACTAATGTTTTTCATGACTCCAACCCCTCGTTCATTTATTAATTGTATTGTAATAAGAAGTATAGAATTGGTAACACAAATAACCAACTATCTGTTCGATCTAAAATACCACCATGTCCAGGTAAAATTGTACCTGAATCCTTTACACCATAATGGCGTTTAAATGCAGATTGCACTAAATCACCAATTTGTCCAAAAATAGAAATGATAATCGTCAGAACGATTAAAACTCCTACATTCGCTTCAACTGGGAAGAACATATTGTAAACAAGTGCAACAACAATTCCACAAACAATACCGCCTAATGAACCTTCAATCGTTTTATTCGGACTAATTTCTGGCCATAATTTTCTTTTTCCAAATGCTTTTCCTATGAAATATGCACCTGAATCAGTTGCCCATATGACAAATAGTGCACAGAACACATATTTGATTCCTAATATTCTCGTTTCATTTAAATATAAGAATCCCATTCCAACATATGTCGTTGCCATAAGTAAAAATGAAGCATTGTCAAAAGTAAATGTATTCTTAGAAAGGACTGTATATGATAAAAGTAATAAAACAATCACAAATGTGATTTCTAATTTACCTAACCCAATCCACGTAAACAGTTCTGATGCACTACTCGGAATTAAAATAATCCACAATAATACTGCAGCTAAAACTGTTGGTACCGAAATAAGCGTAAGCTTGTTCATACGAATTAATTCATATAAACCTATAGAAGCAAGTGCATACACTAAAACTGTAAAAGGCACGCCACCGTAAATTACGATGGGAATGAATAGCGCGGCAGCAATCACTCCAGTAATAATTCTCTGTTTCACTACCAAACCCTCTCTTTCTACACGCCTCCGAATCTGCGCCCTCTATGTTGAAAGTCTGTAATCGCATTTAGCAAATGTTCCTCGGTAAAATCTGGCCAATACACATCTGTAAACCAAAATTCCGAATAAGCAATTTGCCATAACATGAAATTACTAATACGTAGCTCTCCGCTTGTACGGATTAACAACTCTGGATCAGGTAAAGAACTCGTCATTAAGTAAGAAGAAATCTTTTCTTCACTTATTTCTTCCGAACGAATTTTTCCTTCCTCACTATCTTTCATCATATGTTGCACAGCAGAAACGATTTCATCTCGACTTCCATAGTTTAACGCGAAATTAAGAATTAATCCCGTATTCTCTTTCGTATCTTCCATGGCTTTTTCCATCGCTCTGCGCGTATGCGTAGGAAGACGATCTTTTTGCCCTATTACTCGGACTTGTACGTTTTCTTCAATCAACTCTGGTAAAAATGCACCTAAAAATTCTTCTGGAAGCTTCATCAAATAATCAACTTCTTTTTTCGGTCTTTTCCAGTTCTCAGTCGAAAAAGCATAAAGAGTTAATACTTTCACATCAAGCTTACTTGCAAATTTTGTGATTTTCTTCACAACTTGCATACCTTCATGATGACCAGCAATGCGAGGCATGGCTCTTCTCTTTGCCCATCTTCCATTACCATCCATAATAATAGCAATATGTTCTGGGATATATCCTTTTTTCACTTTTTCAATGAGATGATCAAACGATGTGACCTTTTTACTTTTAAAAAAAGGAAACTTTTTAAACATCATTCATACCCTCCAACAAGCAGACGTATGCCTAAAAGTGTAAAAAGACCCCCTTAAGAAGAGGGTCATATTTGCGAAATTATCGCTATTACACTTCCATAATTTCTTTTTCTTTGTTTTTTGCTATTTCGTCAACTTTTGCAATATATTTATCTGTTTCTTTTTGGATATCTTCAGTATATCCTCTTAAATCATCTTCTGTAATGTCGCCAGCTTTTTCAAGCTTCTTAAGGTCATCATTACTGTCACGACGTACGTTACGAACAGCAACTTTTGCTTCCTCAGCATATTTCTTCACAACTTTTACAAGATCGCGACGACGCTCTTCTGTTAATGCAGGGAATGCAATACGAATTACAGTTCCATCATTAGAAGGGTTTAAGCCTAAATCTGCTTTTAAAATTGCTTTTTCAATATCACCGATAGAAGTTTTATCATAAGGTTGAATTACAAGCAAACGTGCTTCTGGAACTGTAATGTTCGCTAATTGCACAACTGGTGTTGGTGCACCATAGTAATCAACTTGTACCTTATCTAATACAGACGAGCTTGCACGACCAGCGCGAACTGTTGCTAATTCACGAGAATAAGCAGCAACTGCTTTTTCCATTTTTTCATTTGAAGACTTCAATACTTGTTGTCCCATAATTTATTTCCCCCTTACAACTGTTCCAATATTTTCGCCTAAAACGGCACGTTTAATGTTACCTTTTTCCATAACCGAGAATACAATTAATGAAATATCATTATCCATACATAAAGAAGAAGCTGTAGAATCCATTACACCTAAACCTGCTTTTAATACATCTAAGTAAGTAAGTGTTTCGTATTTCGTAGCTGTTGGGTCAATAGATGGATCTGCACTATATACGCCATCCACATTATTTTTCGCCATTAAAATAACGTCCGCTTCGATTTCAGCTGCACGTAATGCTGCTGTTGTATCTGTAGAGAAGTATGGGTTACCTGTACCTGCAGCAAAGATAACAACACGTTTTTTCTCTAAGTGACGAATTGCTTTACGACGAATGTAAGGCTCTGCCACTTGACGCATCTCAATTGAAGTTTGTACGCGAGTTTGAATTCCAATATTCTCTAAGCTATCTTGAAGAGCTAATGAATTCATAACTGTTGCTAACATGCCCATGTAATCTGCTCCTGCACGATCCATGCCCATTTCGCTTCCAATTTTCCCACGCCAAATGTTACCGCCACCAACAACAACAGCAACCTCTACATCAAGTTCTGCAATTTCTTTCACTTGTTCCGCAACTGACTTAATAACAGCTGGGTTAATTCCAAATCCTTGCTCGCCAGCTAAAGCTTCTCCGCTCAGCTTTAAAACGACACGATTATATTTCGGTTTACTCATAATGAACCTCCAATTGCTTACATCTTTATTTTAAAAAAGGGAACACAATGTGTTCCCTAATCTGTATTAGTTGTTACCTTTTACTTGGTTCATTACTTCTTCAGCAAAGTTGTCTTCGCGTTTTTCGATACCTTCACCAACAGCGTAGCGAACGAATCCTTTTAATGTTCCGCCTTTAGACTCAACGAATTGACGAACTTTCATGTCAGGATTCTTAACGAATGTTTGGTCAAGTAAGCAAATCTCTTCAAAGAATTTGCCAAGACGGCCTTCTACCATTTTCGCAACGATTTTTTCAGGCTTGCCTTCGTTTAAAGCTTGTTGTGTTAATACTTGACGCTCATGCTCAACTTCTTCAGCTGTTACAGCATCGCGGTCGATGTATTTAGGGTTAACTGCTGCGATGTGCATTGCTACATCTTTAGCAGCTGCTTCGTCAGTAGAACCTTCAAGAACTGTTAATACACCAATACGTCCACCCATGTGTAGGTAAGCGCCGAATGCATCAGCATCAGTTTTTGATACGATTTCGAAACGACGAAGTGTAAGTTTTTCACCAATTTTAGCGATTGCTTCGTTGATGTGCTCTTCTACTGTTTTGCCGCCTTCGATTGTTTGAGCCATAGCTTCTTCAACGTTAGCAGGTTTGTTAGCTAATAAGTGAGCAGCTAATTCTTTAATTAACGCTTGGAAACCTTCGTTTTTCGCAACGAAATCAGTCTCAGAGTTTAATTCTAAGATTAAACCTTCGTTACCGTTTGTTTCGATGAAAGTTAAACCTTCAGCAGCGATGCGGTCTGCTTTTTTAGCAGCTTTCGCAATACCTTTTTCACGTAAGAAGTCAATTGCTTTCTCCATGTCGCCGTTAGTTTCTGTTAAAGCTTTTTTGCAGTCCATCATACCTGCGCCAGTTTTTTCGCGAAGTTCTTTTACCATTTGTGCAGTGATTGCCATATTTTTCATCCTCCTAAAATATGTATTTATACCTTTTATAAAGGTGTTTATACCTTTTATAAAGGTGTTTATACCTTAAAAAAGGTGATAAAAGGCCGAACCCCTTATCACCTTTCCAAATTTGTTACGCAGTAACAGTTTCTTCACCTTGTTTTGTTTCAAGGATCGCGTCTGCCATTTTAGATGTAAGAAGTTTTACAGCACGAATTGCATCATCGTTTGCTGGAATAACGTGATCGATTTCGTCCGGATCACAGTTTGTATCAACGATACCGATGATTGGAATGTGTAATTTGCGTGCTTCAGCAACTGCAATACGCTCTTTACGAGGGTCTACTATGAATAATGCACTTGGAAGACCTTTCATATCTTTAATACCGCCTAAGAATTTCTCAAGACGCTCTAACTCTTTTTTAAGTTGAACAACTTCTTTCTTAGGAAGTACTTCGAAAGTACCATCTTCTTGCATTCTTTCGATATCTTTAAGACGCTTGATACGCTTTTGGATTGTTTGGAAGTTTGTTAAAGTTCCACCTAACCAACGTTGGTTAACGAAGTACATACCAGCACGAGTTGCTTCTTCTTTAATAGCTTCTTGTGCTTGTTTTTTAGTACCTACGAATAAAATGTCTCCACCTTCAGCAGCGATGTCACGCATCGTTCTGTAAGCTTCCTCAACTTTTTTCACAGTTTTTTGTAAGTCGATGATGTAGATACCGTTACGCTCTGTGAAGATGTAACGCTTCATTTTTGGGTTCCAACGACGAGTTTGATGTCCGAAATGAACACCAGCTTCAAGCAATTGTTTCATAGAAATTACTGACATAATTTAGTTCCTCCTAAATGGTTTTTTTGATATCCTCCGTTTACTTCATCTCTAAGCGAAACTACGAACGTAGCACCAACACTTAAATCAGTAAACGTGTGTACTTTGTACTGACACCACTGCTTACTATATCATACTGAAATATTACAATCAAGTCGAAAATGCGAACAATGTAAAACTTTCTTTTTTTCACGCTCAAATCCTAGTATTACCAACCTTCAATTCCTTTAAGCAAGGAATTGAAGGTTAATTAATAGTTTTCTAATGAATGTTGTCATGACGCCTTACGTAAGCAAAATCATTCACTTAAAAAAACAAAAAACTCTCCTCGCTTGAGGAGAGTTTTTTTTATAAATTAGTTTGTTTTTAATTTAGCAAGTTCCTGTAGAAACTTGTCGTTTAGCACTTTAATGTATGTTCCTTTCATACCTAAAGAGCGAGACTCAATAACACCAGCACTTTCTAATTTACGTAGTGCATTTACGATTACCGAACGAGTAATTCCTACGCGATCAGCAATTTTACTTGCAACAAGTAAACCTTCTGTTCCATTTAATTCTTCGAAGATATGCTCGATTGCTTCTAACTCACTGTAAGATAATGAGCTAATCGCCATTTGAACAACAGCTTTACTACGTGCTTCCTCTTCGATTTCTTCTGCTTTTTCACGTAAGATTTCCATACCTACAACAGTTGAGCTGTATTCAGCAAGAATTAAATCATCGTCTAAGAACTCTTGACCAAGACGAGCTAATACTAGTGTACCTAGACGCTCACCGCCACCAACGATTGGTACGATTGTAGTTAAACCTTGACCGAATAATTCTCTATTTTCTACTGGGAATGCTGTGTAGTCACTATCCACACCTAAATTTGAAGATGTTTCTGTAACATTGAATAAACTTTGCGTATACTCTTCTGGGAATTGACGCTCTGCAAGCATGTGCTTCATACGTTCGTTTTCGATTTGTTGGTGAATCGCATATCCTAATAATTTACCGCGACGACTTACAACGAACACGTTCGCTTCAATTACTTCACACATTGTGTCAGACATCTCTCTAAAGTTTACAGGCTTTCCTGCTGCGCTCTGTAATAACGCATTTAATTTTCTCGTTTTTGCTAATAATTCCATTTCAAAATTTCCTCCTACATGTTACTTACATATTTTTTCATCACTTGGAAACTAGGGCGAGTCACCTGATGACACTATTACAAAATAAACTGGCTCACATCTTTATTTTTAGCTATTGTCGCTAATTTTTCCTCAACATATTGAGGTGTTATCGTTATTTTCTCTAACGTAATTTCAGATGCCTCAAACGATAAATCTTCAAGGAGCTTCTCCATAACAGTATGAAGTCTTCTCGCTCCAATATTATCTGTATCCTGATTAACTTGATAAGCAATCTCAGCAATCTTACGAATAGCTTCGTCTGAAAATTCAATTTCTATACCTTCAGTCGCTAATAACGCCGTGTACTGTTTAATTAGCGCATTGTCAGGCTCGATTAATATTTTAACAAAATCATCCGCCGATAATTTTGTTAATTCTACTCGAATCGGAAATCTCCCTTGCAATTCCGGAATTAAATCCGACGGTTTAGACATATGGAACGCTCCAGCTGCAACAAATAAAATATAATCCGTTTTTACTGATCCGTATTTCGTTGCTACATTCGATCCTTCTACAATCGGTAAAATGTCACGTTGCACACCTTCACGCGATACATCTACGCTATTCGACTGCTTACCAGCAATTTTGTCAATTTCATCGATAAAAATAATCCCGAGCTGTTCAGCACGATAAACAGCCTCTTGTGTAACTTCATCCATATCAATTAAGCGCTGTGCCTCTTCATTTGTCAAGAGTTTTCTTGCTTCTTTTACAGAAAGTTTACGTTTTTTCGTTTTTTTCGGCATGATACTTCCTAGTGCATCTTGGAAATTCATTCCCATTTGCTCCATGCCAGTTCCTTGCAACATATCAAACATAGAAGACTGTTGTTCCGTCACTTCGATCGATATCACTTCATCTTCAAGAAGGCCTGCCGCAAGCTTTCTTTCCACATCTTGACGTTTCTTTTCGATTTCATCATCTTCCTGTGCATCAGATGTTTGGTTTGAATTTTGATTACCACCAAAAAGCATTTCTAATGGATTTTTAAATCCAGATTGCTTCTCCGGACTCGGCACTAAAATTTCAACAAGACGTTGATTCGCTTGCTCTTCTGCTTTATCTTGAACTTTAACTACCATTTCCTCTTTCACAATGCGAACGGATGTTTCAACAAGGTCACGGACCATCGACTCTACATCTCGACCCACATATCCAACTTCTGTAAATTTCGTCGCTTCAACCTTAATAAAAGGTGCTCCAACGAGTTTCGCCATTCGCCGTGCTACCTCTGTTTTACCAACACCTGTCGGTCCAATCATTAAAATGTTTTTAGGTGCAATTTCATCACGTAAATTTTCAACTAATTTACTGCGACGGTATCGATTTCGTAGAGCTACAGCAACCGCTTTCTTTGCATCTTTTTGACCGATGATGTATTGGTCTAATTTTTCCACAATTTGACGCGGAGTAAAATGTAAATGCATATAAAATGCCTCCCTTACGGATTCTACAATTCTTCAACAATTATGTTGTGGTTCGTATAAACACAAATATCGCCTGCAATTTCTAAACTGGCCTTCGCAATTTGTTTCGCTGTTAAATGTTCACTTGCATGTTGCTTTAAAGCACGACCAGCAGCAAGTGCATAATGTCCGCCTGAACCAATTGCTAAAATACCATCATCTGGTTCAATCACTTCTCCTGTACCTGAAACAAGGAGCATCGTTGTTTTATCCATGACAATGAGCATTGCTTCTAGCTGACGTAGCATTTTATCACCACGCCATTGTTTCGCCATCTCAACTGCAGCACGCTGCAAGTTGCCATTATACTCTTCTAATTTCCCTTCAAACATTTCAAAAAGAGTAAATGCATCAGCAACTGATCCTGCAAAACCAGCTAAAACTTTCCCTTGGAAAAGTTTGCGAACTTTGCGAGCTGTATGTTTCATTACAACAGCATTCCCCATCGTTACCTGACCATCTCCAGCCATTGCACATTCTCCATTATGATGAACTGCAAATATCGTTGTAGCGTGGAAATTTCCCATAGAAAAAACTCCTTTATATGTTTTTATAGCCTTAAAAGCAATTTATGCCCGCGGGTGATGCTTCATGTACACAGAACGCAATCTTTCTTTAGAGACATGCGTATAAATTTGTGTGGTTGACAAATTCTCATGACCTAATAGCTCCTGCACAGTACGTAAATCCGCTCCTTCATCCAACATATGTGTAGCAAATGTATGCCTTAACATATGGGGACTTATCCGCATTGTAAGTGAAGCTTTCTTAATGAGTTCGTTCAAAACATAACGTACACCCTGATCTGTTAACGGCTTACCTTTCGCATTTAAAAATACCATATGAGATTGTTCTTCAGTCTTTTGAGCTAACTGTTTTCTCCCGTTCTCTATATAAGTAATTAAAGCATCTTGTGCATAGCTTCCGAACGGAATATATCTTTGTTTTTTCCCTTTTCCCATCACTAAAATTGTTCCCACTGCAAAGTCAATGTCGGTAAGTTGCAAATTAACGCATTCGCTTACACGAATCCCAGTTGCATACATCAACTCTAATAAAGCTTGATTCCTTTGACCTAATGGTGCCCCTGTATCAGAAACTTCAAACAATTCCTCTAACTCTTCAGCATATAAAAACTTTGGGATTGACAATTCTTTCTTGGGAAGTGACGCAAGTGCAAACGGATTATCTTTTTGATAACCTTCACGCATCAAAAAACGATATAAACTTCGTAAGCTTGATACTTTCCTTGCGACAGATTTACGGGCTAACTTCTGATCGTGCAACGTCGTCAAGTATAAACGAACATCCGCGTATGTAACATCTAAAAAAGAGGATATGCCTTCTCGCTCCATAAATTGCACAAAATGTTCTAAATCATTTTGATAACTTGCAATTGTATATTTTGAATAATTTCTTTCAATTTGTAAATATCCAACGAATAATTGTAACAATTTCTTCACATTCACATCCATATAATTCACCTCAATAAAGGCTACTAAATCGTATCACAACTTAGTAGCCTTTGCAAGAAATTTAATTAAATATTTACAAAATTTTGAATTGTTTCCAAAGCGCGTGTAGCATATGCTTCATTTCGCTCTTGTTTCTTTTTAATTTTCTTCTCTAACGGTGTAAATAAACCGAAGTTTGCATTCATTGGCTGGAAGTTTTTCGCATTTGTCGCAGTAATATAATTTGCCATACTTCCCATTGCAGTTACAGGTGGTAATACAACTGGCTCTTCACCTTTTACAAGTCGAGCAGCGTTAATACCCGCTAATAATCCTGATGCTGCTGATTCAACATAACCCTCTACACCAGTCATTTGACCAGCGAAGAATAAATCATCACGTTGTTTATATTGATATGTTGGACGAAGTAAATTAGGCGAATTAATAAACGTATTACGATGCATTACACCATAACGTACAATCTCTGCGTTTTCTAGTCCTGGAATTAGCTGTAACACTTCTTTTTGTGGCCCCCACTTTAAATGTGTTTGGAAACCTACAATATTATATAATGTTCCTGCTGCATCATCTTGACGTAACTGAACAACCGCATACGGTGTTTTCCCTGTTTTCGGATCTTCTAACCCAACAGGCTTCATCGGTCCAAATACTAACGTCTGTCTTCCTCTACTTGCCATAACTTCTACTGGCATACAACCTTCAAAGAAAATTTCTTTTTCAAATTCTTTTAAAGGCACTGTCTCAGCAGCAATTAAAGCCTCATAAAAACGATCAAACTCTTCTTCTGTCATTGGACAGTTTAAATATGCCGCTTCACCTTTATCATAACGGGATTTTAAATATACTTTATTCATGTCAATGCTGTCTTTCTCAACGATTGGCGCTGCAGCATCATAGAAATAAAAATAATCTTCACCTGTTAGTTTTTTTAATTGTGCAGAAAGATCCGGAGACGTAAGTGGACCTGTCGCGATAACAGTTGGTCCCTCTGGAATTTCAGTGATTTCCTCATTCATTACAGTTACGTTCGGATGATTTTTCACATATTCAGTCACTTTCGCCGCGAATTCATGACGGTCTACAGCTAAAGCACCTCCTGCTGGTACAGAGCACTCATCAGCTGCACGAATAATGACAGAATCCATTAGACGCATTTCTTCTTTAATAACACCAACAGCATTTGTCAATGTGTTTGCGCGAAGTGAGTTACTACATACTAATTCAGCAAATTTATCTGTATGATGAGCTGGTGTTTGCCTTACTGGTCTCATTTCATATAATTTCACTTGGACACCACGCTTTGCAATTTGGTAAGCTGCTTCGCTTCCTGCAAGACCTGCGCCAATGACGTTTACTACTTGTGTTGTCATATATATCACCTTTCCTTTTCTTCCCGAAAAAAATGTGAGCAGTTACGCTCACATTTGTTGTTCTTCTTCATAATCACACGAAATACATTGTACTTGCACGCCTTTTTTTAACTTTTTCTCTACGAGCATACCTTCACACTTCGGACATTTACGACCAATCGGCTTATCCCAAGATACAAAGTCACATTCTGGATACGTACCGCATCCGTAGAAAAGGCGTTTCTTTTTATTACTACGGCGTTCAATAATTTGCCCTTTATCACACTTCGGACAAGTAACACCGATTTCTTTTACAATCGGTTTTGTATTACGACATTCCGGGAAATTTGAACAAGCCATAAACTTCCCATATTTACCCATTTTAAAGACCATCGGGTGACTACATAATTCACAGTCTTCCCCAGCTGGTTCATCTTTAATTTCCACTTCACGCATTTCTTTTTCCGCTTTTTCTAAGCGCGGTTCAAATCCTACGTAGAAATCATCAACAATTTTCACCCAATTTGCATTTCCTTCTTCTACTTCATCAAGGCTTTGCTCCATATTGGCAGTAAATTCAATGTTAATAATTTCTGGGAAAAACTCTAAAATAAGTTCGATTACTATTCCACCAAGCTCAGTCGGAACGAAGCGTTTATTATCTAAAGCAACGTATCCTCGTTTTTGGATTGTTTCAAGTGTCGGTACATAAGTAGACGGTCTCCCAATTCCAAGCTCTTCAAGTGTTCTTACTAGACGAGCCTCTGTGTAACGCGGCGGAGGCTGTGTGTAATGTTGCTTTGGTTCTATATCTTTTGAAAATACAGTTTCACCTACTTCTAACGGTGGCAACATCTTATCCTTTTCTTCCGCACCATCATCTTTCGACTCTACGTACACTTTCATAAATCCTGGGAACTTTACAACTGATCCACTTGCACGGAACTGAACATTGTTATTAATGAGTTTCGCTGTAACAGTATCCATTATAGCAGATGCCATTTGACTTGCAACAAATCGCTCCCAAATCAGTTTATACAAACGGAGTTGATCACGACTTAAGAAACTTTTTAGTTCCTCTGGCTTTCTCATTACCGAAGTAGGACGAATCGCCTCATGCGCATCTTGTGCTTTCGACTTTTTCGTTTCTTTCCTCTTCTCTGTTCCTATGTATTCCGCACCAAATGCCTCAGTAATGTAATCACGAGCCTCTGTTTGAGCTGTTTCTGAGATACGTGTTGAATCAGTTCTCATATACGTAATAAGACCTACAGTCCCTTGTTTTCCAAGATCTATCCCTTCATACAGCTGCTGTGCAAGCATCATTGTTTTCTTTGCTCGCATATTTAACTTACGCGCTGCCTCTTGTTGCAAGGAAGATGTTGTAAACGGTAATGCAGGGTTACGCTTTCGCTCTTTTCGCGTTACATTTTCAACCGAAAACGCATTGTCTTTCATCTTTTCGATTATTTCGTTCACTTGTGCTTCGTTCGTTAATTGAACTTTTTCACCATCTACACCGTAAAAGCTTGCTTCAAATGTGTCTTTCCCTTTCACAAATTCTGTTTTAATTGTCCAGAATTCTTCAGGTTCAAAACTTTGAATTTCTTTTTCACGTTCGATGATTAAACGAACTGCTACAGATTGTACGCGTCCTGCACTTAATCCTTTTTTTACTTTCTTCCATAATAAAGGACTAATATTGTAACCAACAAGACGATCGAGTATACGCCTTGCCTGTTGTGCATCTACTAAATCCATATTAATTGCACGAGGATATTTAAATGATTCTTTTATTGCATCTTTTGTAATCTCATTAAATACAACTCGGCAATCTGATTCAACGTCCACATTTAACGTATTTGCTAAATGCCAAGCAATTGCTTCTCCTTCACGATCCGGATCGGCCGCGAGATAGACTTTCTTTGCTTTTTTTGCCGCTGATTTTAAATCTTTTAAAACGGGACCCTTACCACGAATGGTAATATACTTCGGGGTGAAGTTATTCTTTACTTCTATCCCCATTTGGCTTTTAGGTAAATCGCGGACATGTCCCATGGACGCGACGACTTTGTATTTTTTCCCTAAATATTTTTCAATGGTCTTCGCCTTAGAAGGCGACTCCACGATTACGAGGTAATCTGACATGCTAGTGCCTCCTTAAGAGGTGGATTCAAGTCTTCATCAATCTTATTGATTTCTCTTGTTTTTGTCAATCAAGAATGAATATACCATACAGCGACAATCTACCATTTGTCAATAATTGTTTAATAAAAACATAAAAATATATGGTTAATTTAAAATTTCTTCAAGGATATCCTCCGCATTTCTTACTAGCTTTGCGCCTTGTTGAATTAGATGATTCGTTCCCGCTGCACTCTCTATAAATATAGGTCCAGGAAGCGCAAACACCTCTCTATTTTGTTCTAGCGCAAGGTCTGCAGTAATAAGGGATCCACTTCTCGTTTTTGCTTCTACAACTAAAACACCTTTACTTATACCGCTAATAATTCGATTTCTTTTTGGGAAATACCATTTTTTCGGCACATAATGGGGCGGATACTCTGTCAATAACAATATATAATCTTTCCACGTGTCATATAAACCTCTATTCTCCTTTGGATACATATAAGATAATCCATGTCCTAATATTGCAATGGTCGGGCAATGCTGCCTTACTGTAACTTCATGAGCAATTGTATCTATCCCTCTTGCAAACCCACTAACAATAAGCCATTCTTTTTCAAGTAAAGGTTGTAAAATAAACTTCATACTCTCCTTTCCATATAAAGACGGTTCTCTCGTTCCAACAATCGCTAATTTATTTACTTTATTTAGAAAATCTCTTTCTCCTTTTCCGTATAAAACAAAAGGGGGATCTTGTATTTCTCGCAGTAATTGTGGATAGTCCTTATCCCATATTGTTATATAAAATATTCTCTTTTTTTCTAACTGGGATACATATTGTTGGAGATTTGAAATTTGAAGAAAATTTACTAGTTCTAAAGATTTTTTCGAGGATATTCCAGCGTAATATTCAAATTGTTTCGGACTAAAAGTGTATATTCCCTTCAGTTCTGGATCAACATATAGTAGTCTCTCCATCGCCTTCCAATGATCCGCCAACATGTAATGAAGGTGCAATAAACGTTCTCTTTTCATCTCAATTCTCCTTACCCATAATTTTTATTATGTAAACAAAAAATGTGTAAAAAGACACCCTCTAATAAGAAGGTGTCTTTCAAAAAGATTAGTAGTTTTTACAAGTCTCAAATAATCCCTTTTCTTTTAAAACAGAGATTAATGTTTCACCCATAACAGCTGGTGTTTCCGCTACTTTAATACCACAAGCTTCCATTGTTTTAATCTTTTCAGCAGCAGTTCCTTTGCCGCCAGAAATGATCGCCCCAGCATGACCCATACGTTTGCCTTCAGGCGCTGTTTGACCACCAATGAAGCCTACAACTGGTTTTGTCATATTAGCTTGTACCCATTCTGCTGCTTCTTCTTCTGCCGTACCGCCGATTTCACCAATCATAATTACAGCATGCGTTTCTTCATCTTCATTAAATGCTTTTAACGCATCAATAAAGTCCGTACCGTTAACAGGGTCTCCCCCGATACCTACAGCAGTAGATTGGCCAATACCTTCTTGCGTTAACTGATGTACAGCTTCATACGTTAATGTACCAGAGCGAGATACGATACCAACATGACCTTTTTTGTGAATATATCCTGGCATAATACCAATTTTACATTCGTCAGGTGTAATGACACCAGGGCAGTTTGGTCCAAGTAAACGTGTATGTTTACCCGCCATATATCTCTTTACATTTACCATATCTAATACAGGGATTCCTTCAGTAATACATACTACTAAATCAATCTTTGCATCAACTGCTTCCATAATTGCATCAGCCGCAAAAGCGGGTGGAACGTATACAACTGAAGCGTTTGCGCCTGTTGCTTTCACAGCATCTTCTACTGTATCAAATACTGGTACGCCTTCAATATCAGTGCCACCTTTACCTGGTGTTACACCACCTACAATTTTCGTACCGTATTCAATCATTTGCTTTGTATGGAATAACCCTTGAGAACCTGTAATACCTTGAACAATAACTTTTGTATCTTTATTAACTAATACGCTCATTTTTCTCCCCCGCTTTCTATTAGCCCACTAGTGAAACAATTTTTTGTGCACCGTCTGCCATAGATTCTGCTGCAACAATATTTAAACCAGACTCATTTAAAATTTTCTTTCCTAGCTCTACATTTGTACCTTCAAGACGTACAACTAAAGGCAACTCAAGACCTACCTGCTTCGTCGCTTCAATAACACCTTCTGCGATAACATCACACTTCATAATGCCACCAAAAATGTTAACGAAGATACCCTTTACATTTTTGTCAGAAAGGATAATTTTGAATGCTTCTGTAACTTTTTCAGCTGTTGCGCCGCCACCAACATCTAAGAAGTTAGCCGGGTCACCATGGTAATGTTTAATGATATCCATTGTAGCCATTGCTAAACCTGCACCATTAACCATACAACCGATATTTCCATCTAAAGGAATGTAGTTTAAGTCATATTTAGAAGCTTCAATTTCTTTTGAATCTTCTTCTTCAAGATCACGAAGTTCTAAAATGTCTTTATTGCGATATAACGCATTAGAATCAAAGTTTAATTTTGCATCTAACGCCATAACTTTACCGTCACCTGTTGTAACAAGTGGATTAATCTCAGCGATAGAGCAATCTTTTTCGATAAACGCACTGTATAAGCCCATCATAAACTTCACAGCTTGTCCTACAAGTTCTTTTGGAATATTGATGTTAAACGCGATTCTACGCGCTTGGAAACCTTGTAAACCTACTGCTGGATCAATATATTCTTTAAAGATTTTTTCAGGCGTTTTTTCTGCTACTTCTTCAATTTCTGTTCCACCTTCTTCAGATGCCATTAAAACAACTTGAGAAGTTGCACGATCTAATACAAGACCTACATAATATTCTTTTTTAATATCGCAACCTTCTTCGATAAGTAAGCGTTTTACTTCCTTACCTTCAGGACCTGTTTGATGCGTCACAAGTGTAGTTCCTAAAATGCTTTCTGCATATGTACGAACTTCTTCTAAATTTTTCGCAACTTTTACACCGCCAGCTTTGCCGCGTCCACCAGCGTGAATTTGCGCTTTAACTACACATACTTCCGTTCCTAATTCTTTCGCTGCTTCTACAGCTTCTTCTACTGTAAATGCAACCTTCCCGTTCGGAACGCTAACCCCATAGCTTCTAAGGACTGCCTTACCTTGGTACTCATGGATATTCATGGTCCCATCCTCCCCTGTTTTCCTGTTTTACTCGAAAAGTTTTTTAATGTTTAAAAAACATTACATTGCCATTGTATAAGATGATTGGCACGCTGTCTACAATAAAGTGTCAGAAAACTGAAATCGCTTTATTCTTTTTCGAAAATAATAATGTTTATATACCAAAATAAAAAATAAGCTGTGAATATACAGCTTATTTTTCAGAGTGTTGGGAAACCCTTTAGGGTTCCCAACACTCTGGAATCTTTTTTGATTTTAGCGAAAGAAAACAACAAAAAATAGTAGAATTTAGAAAAATAGCCCTCCACCAACCCCTTTTTGGTTAGATGGAGGGCTATTTTTTTCATGTTTTGACAAGCGGCGGTGAGGTAAGCCTGCATTTGGACAGATTTCAGCCCTCGAAACCGAGCATATCGATAGCCATGTAGTTCTTTTGCATCCGCAAAGCTTCGCTCTATAGTTGAACATCGTACTTTATACAACTTTTTCCCTGTAGCTGTTAGTTTGTTTTTTCTAGCGATATCTTTATATTTCTCCCATATATGATGGGTGATAACTTTTTGTTTTTGTTTCTTTGAAAAGCATACCTCACGTAGCGGACAAACAGCGCAGTCTTCTGGATTCGATTTATATTGACGATATCCTTCGCGATCCGTTGTCGCATATTCTAAAATACATCCCATCGGACAAGCAAATGCATTCATTTCTTCTACATATTTAAATTGGCTTTTCGGTACTTCTTTATTTCTCTTTCCAAATCGGCGATACCCCATCACCATAAATATATTTCTTTCTGATAACTTCTTACAGATATATCCTGTAAAATAGCCTGCATCAAGAGCTACAGCTTCCACTTCAAATCCGAATTTATCAACTTGAGCTTGTAGACGTGCTAAATACGGCTCGGAATCTGCCATATTTCCAGCCGTTATATAGGTATCTGTAATAATATTGTACTTCGCATCAGTCGTACGATGATCTAAAAAATGAAAACCGTTCGGTTTTCCATCTCTCATTAAAAATCCACTATCTGGATCCGTTGTACTTATCCGAGTTTTTTTAGTAGGGGTATCACTTTCCTTTCTAGGTTTTAATTCTTTTTTCCGTGCGCATCACGATCTTCGATTACCGCAGCTTCTAGTTCATCTATATAGAACTTTGCCTTTTCTTTTTTATATTTATGTACAAATTTATTTTTATTGGCATTGGCCTTAATGTGTGTGGAATCTGTCATCAACGCACGTCCTCCTACCATACGGCGCTCCGTCGCTTGTCTCACAATCTCATCAAAAATTTCTTCGAAAATATTTGTATGAACGAAACGAGTACGGCGATTCCAACTGATTGTAGAATGATCTGGAATTGTATCTGATAGAGAGAACCCTAAAAACCAACGGTAGGCAATGTTCGTTTTAATCTCCTTTTCCAATTGACGCTCAGAACGAATACCATAAAAATATCCAATAAACATCATCTTAAATAAAACGATAGGATGGATTGACGGACGGCCATTGTTTTCACAATAATAAGGGCGTAACTTCTCCTCAATAAAATCAAAACTAATTGTCGCTTCAATCGCACGAAGGAAATGATCTTGTGGAACCAATTCTTCTACAGAAACAGATACACGCTCGTCGCGATGATTTTTTAAAGCACCCATCATAAGAAATCTCTCCTTTTCCTCTTTTTTATCAGTGTTGACACATAAAAAGAGGTTCAGACACAAAAATAGGCTGTGGAGAAGGCTTTCTCCACAGCCTGAAAAATAAGCTGTGAATATACAGCTTATTTTTGAATCATATCCTTAATTGGCGCGAATGATTTTCGATGTTCCTCTAATACTCCATGTACTTCAATCGCTTCTAAATGCTGTTTCGTCCCATATCCCATATGTTGTTCGAATCCATATGCAGGATACTTTCCTCCTAACTCTTTCATCATGCGATCTCTCGTCACTTTCGCAATAATAGATGCAGCTGAAATAGAGACACTTTTCGCATCACCTTTAATGATTGATGTTTGCGGAATTGATGTAGGAAGCTTCATCGCATCGATTAATAAATATTCTGGTGTACATGATAAATTAGCAACGGCATCTAACATCGCTTGCTTCGTCGCTTGATAAATATTTATTTCATCAATAACTTGTGGTGATATAATTCCAACTCCAATCGCAATTGCATGATCTTTAATTTCATCATAAAAACGCTCACGTTTCGCTTCACTTAATTTTTTCGAGTCATTTAATCCTGGAATATAAAAATCTTCCGGAAGGACGACTGCCGCCGTCACAACCGGTCCCGCTAACGGCCCACGACCCACTTCATCAATACCAGCAATGTATGTGAGCCCTTTTTCACGTAACTCATTTTCGTACTTTGACATTTCTAGAAATTTTTCTCTTTCTTTTTGCGCTAACTCTTTTTGTTTATACCACTTCAAAATTAGTTTTTGAACACCTTTTCGCTCATCTTTCACTAACATTTGAAAACGCTCGTCTTCTTCATTCATAATTTCTTGCAGCAAACATTCCGCTTCATGAATAGTCATTTTTTGCATCTATTTACACTCCTTTTAAACGTAACCAAAAAGAAAAGACGTACAAACGCACGTCTTATACTTCTTCTACTTTTTCCGCATCTTCTACCTGCTCTGCAAACTCTTCTGGTGTTTCAAATGTCATTTTTCCTAATCTTCCACCACGAAGCTCACGAAGTATAAGCTCAGATGTTTTATCATAATCAATCATTCCGCCGCCCATTAAGCAACCTCTATTTTTTCCAATTGCATCAAATAACTCCACAATTTCTTCTGGAATGTCATTTAAATTATATCGCTCTTTTAAACGTTCCGGATAATGTTTTTCCATAAAACGTAACGCATAAATAGCTACATCCTGTAGATTTAATATAGAATCTTTAATTGCACCAGTCGTCGCTAAACGAAGACCAACTAATTCATCTTCAAATTTAGGCCACAAAATACCTGGTGTATCTAATAATTCCATTTCTTTCCCAACTTTAATCCACTGCTGGGCCGTTGTCACACCAGGACGATCTCCTGTTTTTGCTATATTCTTCTTCGCTAATTTATTAATTAGTGTAGATTTACCAACGTTTGGAATACCTACAATTAAAGCACGAATTGCTCTTGGTCTAATGCCTTTAGCAACCATTTTATCGAATTTTTCTTTGACAAGAACTTTACAAGCTGCTGCAATTTCTTTCATACCTTGTCCAGCTTGCGCATTAATTGAAATTGCCTTTTGACCTCTTTCATCAAAATATGCAATCCACTGCTTTGTAAGACGATCATCCGCCATATCCGCTTTATTTAAAACAACAAGCCTTGGTTTATGTGTAATAATTTCATCAATCATTGGATTACGAGAAGATAAAGGTAATCGAGCATCTACAAGCTCAATTACAACATCAATTAACTTTAATTTTTCTGTTACTTGGCGTCTAGCCTTTGCCATATGTCCTGGGAACCATTGAATTACCATGTTGCCACCTTCTTTTTCTTTTATTTCACAATACGCGCATCTTTTAACGGCCAATATAGCATATTTGCTTTACCAATCACTTGGTCCATTGAAATTGTACCAATCGAACGGCTATCTTTACTAAAACGACGATTATCGCCTAAAACAAATAATTGACCTTCTGGAACAGTTTTCTTTCCTGTCATTTCTTCAAGAGTAAAATCATATGTAAGCGGTCCGTCAGCAAGTTGTTTTTTCTGCTTATCTAAATACGGCTCCTCATAAGGTTTCCCGTTAACATATAGTTTATCATTACGGTATTCGATTTCGTCGCCTGGCAGGCCAATAATACGCTTAATATAATCTTTTTCTTCCGTCGCTCGGAATACAATAATATCAAAGCGTTTCGGATCACCTATGTGATAGCCAATTTTATTAACAATCATTCGATCACGGTCATGTAAAGTCGGCGACATCGATACACCGTCTACGAGAATTGGGGCAAAGAAAAACTGTCTAATTACGCCCGCTAATACAACAGCAATCAAAATTGCTTTGATCCATTCCCAAAGTGAGCTCTTCTCTTTCTTCATGCTTTCCCCTCCACTGTTATGTAAGCTGCTCGTATTATACCAAAATTTCATATAGATTGGAAAAAGGGAGCTTGTGTATTTACAAGCTCCCATACATGTCTTATCGAATTTCTTTAATACGTGCTTTTTTACCGCGAAGGTTACGTAAGTAGTATAACTTAGCACGACGTACTTTACCACGGCGAAGTACTTCGATGTTCGCGATTCTTGGCGTGTGAACTGGGAATGTACGCTCAACACCTACACCGTAAGAAATCTTACGAACTGTGAATGTTTCACTGATTCCGCCACCACGACGTTTAATTACAACACCTTCGAAAAGCTGAATTCTTTCACGAGTTCCCTCAACTACTTTTACGTGTACACGTAAAGTGTCTCCAGGACGGAATGAAGGAAGGTCAGTTTTCAATTGGCCTTTTGTGATTTCTGTGATTAATTGTTGCATATTAAATTCTCTCCTTTAAACAGATGCTCTTATAAAGTCTTATTAAATTACAGCGGAACATCGTTAATACGGCTACTGATTTCAGTAGCACAAATGTTATAATAGCATATTGCTAGGACTGTTGCAATAGAAAATATATCAAGCCCTTATCGGTCTTCTTTAATCTGTTCCAGCCATTTCTCTTCTTGCTTAGATAATTCTCGTTCTTCCAGTAAATCCGGTCTACGTGTGTACGTACGACGTAGTGACTCTTTATGGCGCCATTCATCAATGTTTTTATGATTTCCTGACATTAGTACATCCGGTACCTTCATACCACGAAAATCAGCAGGACGTGTATAATGTGGGTGTTCTAACAAACCTGTGCTAAAAGAGTCTTCCACTTGTGACGTTTGATTCCCAAGCACTCCTGGCAAAAGACGTACAACACTGTCAGTGACTACCATAGAAGCCAATTCTCCACCCGTTAATACGTAATCCCCAATAGAAATCTCATCTGTTACAAGATGCTCACGAATTCGTTCATCGTATCCTTCATAATGGCCACATACAAAAATAACATGCTCTTCTCCAGCAAGCTCTTCTGCCTTCTTCTGCGTGAAACGCTCTCCTTGTGGACACATTAAGACGATTCTCGGCTTACGGTCTGTTTCCTTCGTTAACTCTTCTACTGCGTCAAAGATAGGCTGCGGGGTTAATACCATACCAGCGCCCCCACCATACGGATAATCATCTACACTATTATGCTTACTAGTTGTATACTCACGAAAATTGACAACACGAAGCTCTACCGCTTCTTTTTCTTGTGCTTTCTTTAAAATTGAAGAACCAAATACACCCGTAAACATATCTGGAAACAATGTTAAAATGTCAATTTTCATTATAGTAGCCCTTCCATTACATGAATGGTTACTAATTTATTTTCAATGTTAACTTGAAGTACAACGTCATCAATATAAGGAATTAGCAAATCTTGACCCTTTGGACGTTTAATCACCCAAACGTCATTCGCACCAGGAGATAGAATCTCTTTGATTGTCCCTAACGCTTCTCCTTCTTCCGTTACAACGTTGCAACCAATAATTTCATGGTAGTAGTATTCACCTTCAGCTAGTTCGCCTAACTGCTCTTCTGGTACTTTTATTAAAGAACCTTTTAACTTCTCTACTTCATCTACATTGTTGTATCCTTCAAGTGTTAATAAATCAAATGTCTTATGTTGACGATGAGAAGTTACCTTCACTGTAAGGTAGTCTGTACCTTTCTCATCCCATATGTATAACGTGTTCCCTACTTTATATCGCTCTTCTGGAAAATCAGTACGAGAAATAACACGAATTTCTCCTTTTACGCCATGAGTATTTACAATTTTCCCTACATTAAACCATTTTGTCATAAATAGTATGTCACCCCTGGTTTCTATATAAATTAAGCATTTCCATTTTATATATGGACCATGCAATTTCTCTTTAAATGTTAAAAAAGGGAGAGGAAATAACTCCTCGCCCTTTTTACGTTTATTGAATTTCCAGTGTGACGTTCTCATCATTATGATGTCCCACTGAATACAAGAGCATTCTAATCGCTTTCGCAACTTTCCCTTGCTTTCCAATGACTTTTCCAACATCCTCAGGATGTACAGTTAATCGATACTTTATTTCTCCGTTGCAAAGTTCCTGTGTAACTTTTACATCTCCAGGATGATCCACAAGAGGTTTAACAATTGTCTCGACTAACATTTTCATTGTCATTGCCTCAATTACTTACCTTGTTTAGATAAGTGGAATTTCTCCATGATACCTTGGTTAGAGAAAAGGTTACGAACTGTATCAGATGGTTTAGCACCATTTCCTAACCATTTTAATGCTGCTTCTTCGTTGATCTTAACTTCCGCTGGTTGAGCAACCGGATTGTAAGTACCGATTTCCTCAATGAAACGTCCGTCACGAGGAGAACGAGAATCTGCAACAACTACACGATAGAAAGGAGTTTTTTTAGCTCCCATACGTTTTAAACGAATTTTAACTGCCATTTATAAAGCACCTCCGAATTTATTTCACACAGATAATTATATTAGCAAAAAGACTATTGCTTTGTAAAGTATTTTTTCTTAACAGAGCCATCTTTTTTCCTTACATGAATGGAAACTTCAATCCACCTAGTCCTTTTTTCTTACCTTTTTGCATTCCCGTCATCGTCTTCATCATTTTTTTCATATCATCAAATTGCTTGATTAGACGATTGATTTCTTGTACCGTTGTACCGCTACCTTTGGCAATGCGCTTTTTACGACTAGCATTGATTATTTCCGGTTGTTCTCGTTCTACTTTAGTCATAGAACGAATAATTGCCTCAATATGCCCAATTTGTTTTTCATCAACTTGTGCATTTTTCAGCCCTTTAATTTTATTTGCACCAGGAAGCATTCCTAACAATTCGTCAAGCGGTCCAAGTTGACGCACTTGTCCAAGTTGTTCTAGGAAATCGTCAAGCGTAAACGAAAGCGTACGCATTTTTTGCTCAAGTTCTTTTGCTTTCTCTTCATCAACTGTAGCTTGCGCTTTTTCAATTAATGTTAAGACGTCGCCCATCCCTAAAATACGGGATGCCATACGTTCTGGATGGAACGCTTCAATTGCATCTAGTTTTTCACCCATACCAGCAAATTTAATTGGTGTATTTGTTACAGCCTTAATAGATAATGCCGCACCACCGCGCGTGTCACCATCTAATTTCGTTAATACAACACCTGTTAATCCTAACTGTTCATGGAAACTTTGTGCTACATTTACCGCGTCTTGTCCTGTCATCGCATCGACAACAAGGAAAATTTCATCCGGTTTCGCAACTTCTTTGACTTTCGCTAATTCACCCATTAGTTCTTCATCAATATGCAGGCGACCCGCTGTATCGATTAAAACGTAATCGTGATGATCTTCTTTCGCTTTCGCAATCGCTTGTTTCGCAATTTCAACCGGACTTACTTGATCTCCTAAGGAGAAAACAGGCATGTCCAATTGCTTCCCTAATGTTTCAAGCTGTTTAATCGCTGCTGGACGGTAAATATCCGCTGCAACAAGCATCGGTTTACGATTATGCTTTTTACGAAGCAAATTTGCAAGCTTACCTGTCGTCGTTGTTTTACCCGCACCTTGCAGACCAACCATCATTATAACAGTAGGTGGCTTATTAGCAACAGCAATTTTGCTTTGCTCTCCGCCCATAAGTTCTGTAAGTTCTTCCTGTACGATTTTAATTACTTGTTGTCCAGGTGTCAAACTTTTCATTACATCTTGTCCGACAGCACGCTCAGACACACGCTTTATAAAATCTTTTACTACTTTAAAGTTAACATCCGCTTCTAAAAGAGCTAGACGAACTTCTCTCATCATTTCTTTTACATCGGCTTCAGAAACTTTTCCTTTGCCACGGATTTTTTGCATTGTCTGTTGAAGTCGGTCGGCTAATCCTTCAAATGCCATATTGCCGCCCTCCTAATCTAATTTTTCGATAGCTTCAACAACTTGTTTCATTTCTTCATTCACATGCTCTTCTTCGCTGAGTAGCTGTTTTAGCTTTGCAACAAGTCGCTGTCGCTCTTGAAACTTTTGAAGTAATACTAATTTATCTTCATATTCTTCAAGCATCGCTTCAGTCCGTTTAATGTTATCATACACGGCTTGGCGACTTACATCAAATTCTTCCGCAATTTCACCAAGAGATAAATCATCTAGATAATAAAGCGACATATAACTTCTTTGTTTTTGCGTTAACAACGATTGATAAAAATCAAATAAATAGTTCATTCTCGTTGTTTTCTCGAGCATGTTGGATCATCCTTCGTTAAGTGATTTCCCTTTACATGACTTAGTTTACATGGAGTATAAAAGAGTGTCAAGTTTTTTTCTTAACATCACATATTTTTATAAAAAAGAAGCGGAAATACCGCTTCTTTCACTTACACTTCTTCTGTTTCTACTACGTTCGCAAACAAACCATAAACATATTGTTCTGGATCAAACTGTTGCAGATCATCCATTTGCTCTCCTAGCCCAACAAATTTCACCGGAACATCCATTTCGTTACGAATCGCTAAGACGATACCACCTTTAGCAGTTCCATCTAACTTCGTTAAAACAATACCAGTAACATTCGTGGCTTCACGGAATGTTTTCGCTTGGCTTAAACCATTTTGCCCTGTTGTTGCATCAATAACAAGTAATACTTCATGAGGAGCCCCTGGTACTTCACGCTCAATTACGCGCTTCACTTTCTCTAACTCATTCATTAAGTTTACTTTATTTTGTAAGCGTCCCGCTGTATCACATAGCAATACATCCACTTTACGGGCCTTTGCCGCTTGTACAGCATCATACATAACAGCCGCTGGATCAGATCCTGACCCTTGTTTAATTACTTCTACACCAACACGATCGCCCCATACTTCTAATTGCTCAATCGCCCCAGCACGGAATGTATCTCCTGCCGCCAATAGGACAGACTTACCTTCTGATTTAAATTTATGTGCAAGCTTACCAATCGTCGTCGTTTTCCCCACACCATTCACACCAACAAATAAAACTACTGTTAATTGATCCTCTTGTATATTAACTTCATTACTAAAATCGCTGTCACCTTTGTAAATGCCCACTAGCTTTTCAGAAATAACAGCCTGTACTTCTTTCGGATCTTGAATGTTACGACGTTGCACTTCTTCTTTCAACTGATCAATTAATTCCATCACTGTCGAAACTCCAACATCCGCACTAATTAAAATTTCTTCTAATTCTTCAAAGAAATCTTCGTCTATTTTGCGGTAACGGTACACTAAGTCATTTACTTTATCAGCAAATGAATTTCTCGTTTTTTCTAATCCTTGTTTAAACTTCTCTGTTACCGTATCCGTTTGTTTTGAAATTTTTTCTTTTAATTTTTTTAAAAAGCTCATACTTCCCATCCTTCCTATCTACTTGCAACAAGTTCTTCGCCATCATCTAAACGAACAGAAACAAGCTTCGACACCCCTGATTCTTGCATTGTTACACCGTACAATACATCAGACTCTTCCATTGTACCTTTTCGGTGTGTAATTACAATAAACTGCGTTTCATCACTAAATTTCTTTAAATACTGCGCAAAACGAGCAACGTTTGCCTCATCAAGAGCTGCTTCCACTTCATCTAGAACACAGAATGGAACTGGGCGTACTTTTAAAATACCAAATAAGAGCGCAATTGCCGTTAAAGCACGCTCTCCCCCTGAAAGTAAACCTAAATTTTGTAGTTTCTTCCCTGGTGGTTGCGCTACAATATCAATACCCGTATTTAGTAAATCTTCTGGGTTTGTCATTACTAAATCCGCTCTTCCACCTCCGAATAATTCAGAGAATACAGATTGAAACTCTGTTCGAATCCCTTCGAATGTAGTAGAAAAGCGTTTTTTCATCTCTTCATCCATTTCCGTAATAAGTTGATGCAATGTCGATTTCGCTTCTTCTAGGTCATCTCTTTGCTCTAATAAGAATGTATGGCGCTCTGCTACACGTTCATACTCATCAATTGCCCCTAAATTTACTGCGCCTAACTCTTCAATGGATAGTTTAATTAGTTTCACCTTTTTACGTGCATCTTCTGCAGGCATCATCATTGTATACTTAAGTTTTGCTGCTTCAAATGAAATAGTATATGTTTCACGTAAATGTTGCAATCTATTTTCCAGCTCTACATCAAGTCGGTTAATTTTCACTTCTTGATCTTTCAGCATCTCAAGAATATATTTATGTTTACCTATTGTTTCTTTCACACCGCGCTCTAAATGCTCGACTCTTTCTTGCAATGATACGCGTTGTTCACGACGAGAACGAATTAACTCCGAAGTTTGATTACGATCATACGCCTTCTTCTCAATCATATTCGTAATTTGTTCTTCGCCACTTGAATTAGATGTCATCTCTTGCTTTAAGAACGCTAAATCTTCTTTCGTTTTTACAAGCGTCGCATCAGTCTCTTCTTTTTCCTTCGTCAATCGTTCGACTTTTTCTTTTTGATTAGACAAACGTTGTTGTTGTTCAGCAGCTTGTACTTTTAGCTCCGTCATTTCCTTCTGAACTTTTTCTTTTGAAGAATATTGTTCACTTTTTTGTTTCGTTAAAACGACGATTTTGCTATCTAATTCCCCAATCTCAGCTTGAAGAGTCGCTAAAATCTTTTCTAACTCTTCTTTGCGCCCTTGCATTTTTACTTGATCTTGTAAAAATCCTTCAATCTCTAAATCGTAAATCGATAAACGATCATTAATACGATGTTCATCTAATTCTAAACGATTAATTTCTTCTCTTAGCTTCTGTTCATCTACACGTTCGGTCTCTACACCTTGGCGTAGCTCTCGTATTTGTACTTCTTTTTCTTGAATCTCTTGCTTTACTGCTTTAACAAAGTTTTCTAGCTTCGTTGTTTTTTCTTCCATGTCAGTTAGTTTTTTAGTCCACTCTTCAAGTTCACGTTGACGTCCCAATAAAGAGGATTTCGCCTGTTTTACAGCTCCACCCGTCATAGAACCACCCGGGTTCACTACGTCACCTTCGAGTGTTACAATACGATAGCGGTATTGCAGTTGTTTCGCTAGCTCATTTGCTCCGCGTAAATCTTTCGCAACAACAACTGTACCTAATAAACTTGAAACTACATTCTCATATTTATTATTGTACTGCACAAGTTCTGCCGCTACACCGACAAACGATGGATGCTGATTCACAATGCGTAATTGATCAAATGATAGCGATCGGCTTTTAATAACAGCTTGAGGTAAAAACGTTGCACGGCCATGTTTATTTTGCTTTAAAAATGCAATTGCATTACGAGCATGCTCTTCTGTTTGTACTACGATATGTTGCATCGCTGCCCCAAGGGCGATTTCCATTGCGATTTCATATTCTTTCGGCACAGTCAGAAGTTCTGCAACAGCTCCCTCAATACCTTGTAGTCTATTTTCTCTAGCCTTTAATACTTCACGTACCCCTTGATAGAAGCCAGAGTAGTCCTCTTGCATCTCTTCTAACATTTCTTTCCGAGAGCGCGCCTGTTGCACAAATTGATACGCTTGATACAGTTTCGTTTCATTTTCACTATACTGTGACTTACATTTCCCAAGTGCCGTTTCTGTCTTCCGTATGTTAGAAATAATGCCAGCTATTTTCTCTCTCGCTTGCTCATAACTGTCTACAAGTTTCGCCTTTTTCGCTGTAATTTCCACACGCATCTGTACATACTTTTCATTTTCTTCATCAAGTCGTTCGTTTTTAGAGTTTTGCTGTTTTGATTGTTCTTCAATCATAGATAATTCATTACGAAGACTTGCTTGTTGATTTAAAAGTTCAATATAGTCACCTTTTAAATTCTCAATTTGTTCCTCTAAATTCTCAGCAAAAGTCGCAAGTAATTGCTCGTTATCATGCAATTTCTTCTCCAATTCTTTTACTTGATTCACAAATTGCATTAAAGCTTCTGTACTTGTTTCAATTTCGCCATCATAACTTGTAGTTTTCTCTGTTAACTCAACAATTAGCTTTTCAAGCTGCGCACAATGTGTCGTTGCATTTTGCTTTCTTTCCTTTAACAGCTCGCGTTGCCCTTCTAGTTTTTCTAGTTCTTTACTAGACAGAAGTAGAACTTCTTGTAAGGAATTTACAGATTCATCAACGGCTTGTAATTGCCCGCGTAATTCCACAAGCTCTTCTTCACTTTTTTGTAAGTTCGCCGACATTTTAGCTTCTTCATCTTTATTATGCCCAAATTGATTTCGAAGCGCTTCCCACTTTTCATGTAATTCTTCAATTTCATGTACAATAAGCGCAGCTTCTACTTTCTCTAATTCTTCTTTTTTCTCAAGATAATCTTTCGCAATAGAAGCTTGTCTTTCTAGTGGTTCTACTTGACTACTTAATTCGTGAATAATATCTTGTACACGATTTAAGTTTTCTTGTGTTTCCGCCAATTTCCCTTCAGCTTTCTTTTTACGAAGTTTATATTTCAGCACACCCGCAGCTTCTTCAAATACACCACGACGTTCTTCTGATTTACTACTCAAAATCTCTTCGACTTTCCCCTGGCTAATAATCGAAAAAGCTTCCCTTCCCATACCAGAGTCCATAAATAAATCAATAATATCTTTTAATCTACAAGATTGTTTATTAATATAAAAATCACTATCACCCGAACGAGATACACGACGCGTTACACACACCTCGTTATACTCAATCGGTAAGCGTTGGTCTTCATTATTTAAAGTTAATGTAACTTCAGCAACATTAACCGCTCTTCTCGTATCACTGCCGGCAAAAATAATATCCTCCATCTTTGCACCGCGTAATGACTTTGCAGATTGTTCACCAAGTACCCAGCGAATTGCATCAGTAATATTACTTTTCCCGCTCCCGTTAGGTCCTACTACAGAAGTTACACCTGGAACAAAATCGACAGATACACGCTCAGCAAAAGACTTAAATCCTGCTATTTCTAATCTTTTTAAAAACACGAAAGGCCTTCCTCCTATTCTCCGTTGTTGTAAACGTTGTCTGTACGAAAACAAACTACTATACGGATTTCCCACTCCTTTTATTTATAAATAAAAGGAAAGTTTCATTCTATGCATAAGGAATCCCCCTCATTCAAAGGGGGATTCCTCATGATTGTTCTTTTAATTTTTTCAATGCTTCTGCAGCAGCTTGTTGCTCTGCCTCTTTTTTTGACTTACCACTTCCAAGACCTAATGCCTCATTATTTAAAGTTACACGGGACACAAATTCTCGGTTGTGGGCTGGTCCTTTTTCTTGCAAAATTTGATACTCAACATTGCCACTACCATCACGCTGAATCAATTCTTGCAATTGACTCTTATAATCCATCACATGAGAAAAAGCACCTTCATTAATTTTTGGATATACAACTTCTTTTAAGTATCCCCAAACTGTTTCTAGCCCTTGATCAAGATAAAGGGCACCAATAAACGCTTCAAAGACATCCGCTAATAAAGCTGGTCGTTCACGTCCACCCGTCATTTCCTCACCTTTCCCTAATAAAACAAGGCTACCAAATGACATTTCGTTTGCAAAACGAACAAGAGATGGCTCACATACAATAGCTGCACGTAGTTTTGTTAACTCTCCTTCGCTCATTGTCGGATATTTTTGAAACAGATACTGTGATACAGTGAGTTCCAATACAGCATCGCCAAGAAACTCAAGACGCTCATTGTCCTCATGCGGTTTTTTTCGATGCTCATTCACATACGATGAATGCGTAAACGCTTGAATCAATAATTTTTCATCTGTAAACGTAATACCTATCTCTTCTTGAAATACTTTAAAAGCTTCACGATATTTTGCTTCGTATTTTTTTTCTCTATGTTTTCGGTACGGCATAGGTCCCTCCAGATATAAGCCGAGAAGCCCCGTTAAAAAACGGGACTTCACTTAAGCATTATAGATGACTCTCTATGTAAGTCACAGCATCGCCAACAGTAGCAATCTTTTCAGCATCTTCATCAGAAATTTCCATTTCGAATTCATCTTCTAATTGCATTACAAGTTCTACTACATCTAGGGAGTCTGCGCCTAAATCTTCTTTGAAGCTTGCAGCTGGTACTACTTCAGTTTCTTCTACTCCTAAACGATCAACGACAATTTTGGTTACACGCTCTAAAACATCTGCCATTCTATTCACCTCCCCTCAAATATTATATAAAATATTGTCCAAAAAAACTAGGTGAAATCGATTCTTTTATTACATTACCATACCGCCATCAACATTTAACGTTTGACCTGTAACATATTTACTTTGATCAGAAGCAAAAAACGTTACAGTATTTGCGATATCTTGTGCTTCTCCAAACTGAGCTGCAGGAATTAATTTTAACATTTCGGCTTTTATATTTTCATCTAATACATCCGTCATATCAGTCGCAATAAACCCTGGAGCAATTGCATTTACAGTAATATTTCGGCTCGCTAATTCTTTTGCTGATGTTTTTGTTAATCCAATTACACCAGCTTTAGCAGCAACATAATTTGCTTGTCCTGGGTTTCCTGTTACACCAACAACAGAAGCGATATTAATAATACGTCCATGACGTTGACGCATCATATAGCGCGATACTGCTTTCGTACATAAGAAAACACCTTTTAAGTTTGTATTAATAACTGTATCCCATTCTTCTTCTTTCATACGCATTAATAAATTATCTTTTGTTACACCAGCGTTATTTACAAGAATATCAACTTGTCCAAACGTATCTACAGTTTGTTTCACCATTGCAGTAACATCATCAGCATTTGCAACATCTGCTCTTACTGCAATGGCATCTGAACCTAATTTCTTTATTTCATCAACTACTTCATTCGCCTTTTGCTCATTACCAGCATAATTTACTACAACATTTGCCCCTTGTTTCGCTAAATCAATAGCAATCGCACGACCAATCCCACGTGAAGCACCAGTTACTAATGCTACTTTCCCTTTTAACATCAGCTTTCTCCTCTCAAATTTGAAATGGTATCTTTTAATGTCTCTTCATCATATACCGCATATGCTTTCACTGAAGAATCAATCGACTTCATAAGACCAGCAAGTACTTTTCCAGGTCCGATTTCAATAAATGTATCTACCCCTTGATTCACCATATACTCAATAGATGGGTACCATAATACAGGCGAATAGAGCTGTTCAATTAGCTTTGCTTGAATATCTGTACCACGCGTAATAACATCTGCCGTAACATTTGCAATAACAGGAATATTCGTGTCTTGAATTGTAATTTCATTTAAAACACTTTGGAATTTCTCAGCAGCTGGTTTCATAAGCGAGGAATGAAACGGTCCACTTACTTTGAGCGGAATTGCTCTTTTAGCACCATTTTCTTTCGCTCTTTGAGAAGCAAGTTCTACTCCTTGCTTTGTTCCAGAAATAACAATTTGCTTCGTACTATTCATATTAGCAATTTGTACTGCATATCCTTCACTTGTTACTTCTTCTGTAACTCGTTTCAGCATATCCGGATCCGCACCTAAAATAGCTGCCATTGCACCTTCCCCGCCTGGAACAGCTTCTTCCATATATTCCCCGCGTTTCCTTACAGCATATACAGCGTCTTCGAATGTTAATGCACCAGCAGCTACAAGAGCGCTATATTCACCTAAACTATGTCCTGCGACAAAATCAGGTGTAATATCATACTCCTTCAAAGCTGTTAAAATTGCAAAGCTCGTTGTTAATAGTGCCGGCTGCGCATTTGTCGTTAATGTTAACTTTTCTTGCGGTCCTTCAAAAATCACTTCTGAAAGAGAATCATGCAAAACCTCATCCGCTTTTGCAAACACTTTCGCAACCTCTTTATTATTCTCCGCTAACTGTCTACCCATTCCAACTGCCTGTGAACCTTGGCCCGGAAAAAGAAATGCTATTTTTCCCATTTCAAATCCTCCTCTTATTGAAGCGGCTCCTTCTCCATTACACTTGAAATTGTAGGAATTACTTCTTTCGCTACCATTTCTCTCGTTTGACGAATCGCACTAAATATCGATTGGTCATTAGAAGAACCGTGAGCCTTAATGACAGGAGCTTTCAATCCAAACAACGCCGCTCCCCCATACTCCGAATAATCCATTTTATCTTTCAATACCATAAGTTTTGGTTTTAATACCGCTGCTGCTAATTTGCTCGTAAACGAACTCATTAATTGTTCTTTTAACATAGAGAATAACGCAAGTGCTGTTCCTTCTAATGATTTTAGCGCTACATTACCCGTAAAACCATCACATACAACAACGTCTGCTACACCTTGCAATAAATCTCTTGATTCAACGTTTCCAACGAAATTAATTGGTGCATCCTTGAGCATAGCAAAGACTTGTTTTGAAAGCTCGTTTCCTTTACCATCCTCTGTTCCAACGTTTAAAAGTCCAACGCGTGGATTTTTAATTCCTCTTACCTTCTCTGCGTAAACAGAGCCCATTACTGCATATTGATATAAATGAATTGGTTTTGCATCAACGTTGGCTCCAACATCTAACATAACAAAACCTTCTCCATCAACAGTTGGCATTGTAGGTGATAAAGCTGGTCGTTCAATTCCTTCCATACGACCAACAACAAACAATCCAGCTGCCATCAGAGCTCCTGTACTACCTGCTGATATACAAGCATCCGCTACGCCGTCTTTTACTTGCTGCGCCGCTAGTACCATTGAAGCTTGTTTTTTTCGACGAACCGCTCTTACTGGTTCGTCTGTCGATTCGATTTTTTCGTCCGTATGAAGTATAGTAATTCGCTCTTCACTCGTTAAATATTGACGAATCCCCTCTTCTTTCCCTACTAAAGTAATATGTAAATCTGAGTATTCCTTAATAGCTTTCATTGCTCCTAATACTACAGCCTTTGGTGCATGATCGCCGCCCATTGCATCTATTGCGATTTTCATAAGTTGTTACCTTCCTCACTATAATTACTAGATCGATACATTTCAAAAGTGCCTGTAAAGACAAGTTCTTCTCCAACAAAACTACGCACTTTGACAACCGTCCGTCCTTTATCATTCTCTACATCTTCAACACGTACTTTTGCAACAACACGCTCTCCTAATTTTACAGGACGAATATATCGAATGGTGGACTTTGCAGTTAAAGCTAATTCTTCATCAATAACCGCAACAGCTAGTGAGTTTGCTTGTGCAAACAAATGATGCCCACGAGCAATTTGATTTCTTTTAAATACATGTTCTACCTTTACTTCAAAGATAGAAATCGCATGTCTATCTAATTCTATATCAATAATTTCTCCGACAACCTCTTCTAACGGTAAAGATTTCACATCTTCTTCATGTTGTTTTGTAGCCACATGCTTAATTCGTTCTCTTAATTCAGGAATAGATAATTCCATACGATCAAGACGAACAGTTTGTATGCTCACTTGAAATTTTTCCGCTAAATCTTCATCCGTTATAAAAGGATTCGTTTCTATTGTTTGTTGTAATAATTCTTGTCTTTCTTTTTTACTTCTTCTTTTTTTCATACCGCACCATCCATTTTTATGACTAGGTACTAAAAGTAGTATATAATCATTAAAAGTAGAATGCAACAAAAACTTTTGCAGACTACTTTTAATCGAGCTTCTCTCCCTGGAATACACCTGTCCCATCAAGATAAGTACGCAGCGAAGCATACTGATCATTATGCCAAAACGCTTCTGAATCAACTAGTATCGCTGCATCTTGTCTTGCTGTTTCTAACGCCCGATAATCATGTACCATATCAGCAACCTTAAATTCTGGTAGACCACTTTGCTTACTTCCAAAGAAATCCCCAGGACCTCGTAACTCTAAATCTTTTTCTGACAATACAAATCCATCATTTGTTTCAGTCATAATGCGCATTCTTTCTTTTCCCGTTTCTGATTTCGGGTCCGCAATTAATAAACAATATGATTGTTCACTACCACGCCCAACACGCCCCCTCAGCTGATGGAGCTGTGATAAACCGAAACGTTCCGCGTCATAAATAACCATAACAGTCGCATTTGGTACATTCACGCCTACTTCAACAACTGTTGTCGACACAAGAATTTGCACTTTATTTTCACTAAACTGTCCCATTATCTCTTCTTTTTCTTGAGATGATAGTCTCCCATGCATTAATCCAACTTGGCATTTCCCTTGATAATGATGAGTCAGCATACTATGTAAGTCGATAGCATTTTGTACATCCAGCTTCTCAGACTCTTCAATAAGAGGGCAAATAACATATGCCTGTCTTCCTTTTTTTATCTCTTTCTCCACAAAGCCGAGGACACGATCTAACATATCATGTTTTGCCCAGTACGTTTCGATTACCTTTCTACCAGCTGGCATTTCGTCGATAATAGAAACGTCCATCTCTCCAAATGCAGTGATAGCTAACGTACGCGGGATTGGGGTCGCCGTCATAAACAATACATCTGGACTTTCACCTTTCTCACGTAAAACCCGGCGCTGCGCCACACCAAATCGATGCTGTTCATCGGTAATAACGAGACCTAACCTATGAAATATAACTTCGTCTTGAATTAAAGCGTGCGTTCCAACAAGGATGTCTACTTCTCCCTGTTCTAATCTCGACAAAATTTCTCGACGTCTCGCACCTTTAACAGAACTTGTTAGCAATTCAACCTTCATACCGAAATGTGAAAACGTCTCCGCGAGCGACTGATAATGTTGCTCGGCTAAAATTTCTGTAGGAACCATCAAAGCACCTTGATAATGAGCCAATTTCGCCGCATAAAGAGCAATCGCAGCAACAACTGTTTTCCCAGAACCTACATCCCCTTGCAATAATCGATTCATTCGGTACGGAGATATCATATCTTTCATTATTTCATCTACAACCCGGCGTTGTGCACCAGTTAATGGAAACGGAAGCGCATCAGTAAACTCTTGCAATTCTACTAATGAAATTTCCTTTTTCGTCCCTTTCGAGTTTTCCCTTTCCATTTTCCGTAATGTTTGCATTTTCAACTGAAACAAGAAAAACTCCTCATATACAAAACGGCGACGCGCTTGCTTTAAGTCTTCCTGTCCCACTGGAAAATGTAACCCTCTGAGCGCTTCATAGCGTGATAATAATTTATATCGACTTAACAAACCATCTGGTAACACTTCGACTATAGAATCTCCATACTCCTTAAATGCCTGTGCAACAAACCGGCGCATCTGTTTTACTGTCAGTTTTCCTTTCACTGAATATACAGGTTCTACTTCTTGTTGTCGTACAACCGGTCCAAAATTCAGTTCTGATACAGCAATTGTTTGGCGATGCTGATCCCATTTACCAGTAATCGTTACCGTTTCATCTAAATTTAACTTTTGTTTATAGTATGGTCTATTAAAACATACAGCTGTAATTAAATAACGACCGACGAGAACACGAACTGTAAGACGTGACTTCTTCTTCCCATAATATTGCAGTAAAGGAGCACTATGAACTTTCCCCTCAACCGTTACACGCTCGTCATGCTTTACTTCAGCAAGATCTTTCATCGCATAGTCTTCATAGCGGTACGGAAAATGTTCTAATAGATGAGAAACTGTATAAATTCCCATCTCGTGTAACAACTCAGATGTTTCTCCTCCGATTCCCTTTACATCCGTAACAGGAACTTGTACAACTTCATTCAAGATTCTCACGCTCCGTCACATTATTTTCTTTGATTCATTCTATTGATTATCCATTATTATCATTGACATCTGTAATGGCTCTCTTTCACCTTATATATTCTATCATAGGCATTCTAAGAGAAACTACTCTAATCCCTCTATATAAAGTGAAACTATAATCAGTGGACGTTTACGGACAATTAATCTCCCACTTAACTTCTTTGCTCCAGCCGAATATAAGGGGGTGGAAGTTTTACTGCCCACAAATAGCGGGATAAAACAAAGTTGTACAATACGTAAGAAAAGAGCCTCACTATTAGCAGCAAGGCTCTTTTCTATCATCAATATGCTAGCCTTTTGAATAAAAACTAGTAATAAACTTCATATCACTATTTCTTATCCATTAGCAAGTAAGTAACCCATTTATTTTCAAATCGAATCTTTTCTTATTCTACAGAGAAGATGAAAGAATACACCGGTTGGTTCCCTGCATGTACTTCTACTTCTGCATCTTCAAAGTTCTCTTCTACAAACGCAACTAATTTAGCCACTTCTTCATCTGTTGCATCTTCACCTTGTAGAATCGTTACGATTTCAGAATCCTCATCAATTAGCGCTTCTAGTAATTGCTTTGCAGCTCCTACTTTCTCCGCATTTGTAGATACAATTTTCCCATCTGCAATACACATGAAATCATCTTTTTGAATCGCTACACCGTCAATTTCCGTATCACGAACAGCATACGTAATCTGACCTGTTTTCACATGAGCTAAAGCTTCTTTCATGTTTTCTTCATTCTCTTCTAGCGTTCCAACTGGATTAAATGCTAACATTGCAGCCATACCTTGAGGAACTGTTTTTGAACGAATAACAATAACTTCTTGTTCTACAACTGACGCTGCTTGTTCTGCTGCCATCACGATATTCCCGTTATTTGGTAAGATGATGATTTTTTCAGCATTTGCCTCTTCAATCGCCTTCACAATATCCTCCGTACTCGGATTCATCGTTTGGCCACCTTCGATAACTTTCGTTGCACCAATGCTCTCAAATAGAGTTTTAATACCCGATCCCATAGCTACAGTTACAATACCATACGGTTGTTTCTCTATTGGCTGATTCGTTTGTTCAGGTACCATGGTAGGTTCATCTAATAAAGCAGTATGCTGTTCACGCATATTTTCTACTTTAATCTTAATTAGACTACCGTAACGTTGTCCATAGTTCATAGGATCTCCAGGATGTTCCGCATGAATATGAACCTTTACAACCTCATCATCCGATACAACAAGTAGTGAATCTCCGTACACACTAATATCTTCACGGAATTTTTGTTCAGAGAAATTATGTTCCTTCATTTTTCCAGGCTCTAATTTCACCATGAATTCCGTACAATATCCATACTTAATATCTTCTGTACTCAATTGGCTTTGTACACTACGGTGATGTTCTGCACGTACCATGTCATTCATAGATGGTTGGGCAGGCATATTAGAAGAAATCGTTTCTCCTTTTAAGTCAGCTAAAAATCCTTCATATACAACAACAAGACCTTTACCACCGCTATCTACAACGCCAACTTGTTTTAATACAGGTAATAAATCTGGCGTACGATTTAACGATGCGTTCGCTTCTTTTACAACGTCTTCCATAAACAAAACAAAGTCGCGCTGTTTTTTCGCAACTGTCACTGCATATTTACCCGTTTCTCTTGCAACCGTTAAAATCGTTCCTTCAATTGGTTTCATAACCGCTTTGTAAGCTGCCTCTACTCCTGCTTCTAAAGCTGCGGCAAAATCAACTGTCGTTAATTCTTCTTTTTGTTCAATGGATTTAGAGAAACCACGGAATAACTGAGATAAAATAACCCCAGAGTTACCACGAGCTCCCATTAATAATCCTTTGGCTAAACTTACACCGACTTTACCAGCATGCTGTGAAGGATTTGCTTTCACTTCACGTGCGCCTGAAGTCATTGATAAGTTCATGTTTGTACCGGTATCGCCATCTGGAACTGGGAATACGTTTAATGCATCAACAAGCTGAACATTATTTGTTAAATTATTGGCTCCTTGAATGATCATTTGTGATAAACGTTTTCCATCAATTTTTTGAATTGACACAGATTTTCCTCCTTAATGCACATTACAAGTTTATTACTTTAACTCCTTGTACATAGATGTTTACAGAATCTACTGCTAGTCCTACAGTTTGATCTAATGTATATTTCACTTTAGTCTGCACGTTATGTGCTACTTCTGAAATTTTCGTACCATAGCTCACAATAATATACATATCAATATGTACTTCATCTTCATTTTTACGAACAATAACGCCTCTAGTGAAGTTTTCTTTTCGTAAAATTTCTGTTAATCCATCTTTTAACTGATTTTTCGATGCCATACCTACGATACCGTAGCAATCTACTGCGGCACCTCCAGCAATTGTTGCAATTACATCTGTACTAATATCAATTTGACCGTACTTCGTTTTAATTTCAATTGACATCTCGTTTCCCCCTTCATAAATGGTGAAAGTGAGCTAGACTACTTTAGTTACTATCATATAATCTTTTTAAAGAAAATTCCATCGTTCTTTCTTTTTCACTCTCATATTTTATGTTTTAAATTACATTTTTTTATGATGAGCAAAATAGTCCATTGTTATTATACAACATGTACCACTATAATATGTCAAGCAATTTTTCTTGATTTCACCTTTTCTTCATTGACATATAGTGTCAAGTATTTTTTCTTGATTTCTTTTTCCTACGGTGTTGCATTCTCTTTTTAGTTGTGTTAAATTATAGTAGTGTTTTTAGCATCGCATAAAAGGCTAACATTGAAAAATTACGTATGTTACGGTAGTTAAGGGAGGGAAATATAAATGGCTCGTGTTTGTGCTATCACTGGAAGAAAAGCTCGTTCTGGTAACTCTCGTTCTCACGCAATGAACGCTACAAAACGTAAATGGGGCGCTAACCTTCAAAAAGTTCGCGTACGCATCGACGGAAAAGTTCAACGTGTTTACGTTTCTGCTAGAGCATTAAAATCTGGCAAAATCGAACGTGTTTAATAATAAAAAAAAGAGCCGCTAGGCTCTTTTTTTATTATACCATTGGAAAAAGCACCGGTAATAGGTGCTTTTTTTAGTCTTTTTTGAAGGTATTTAACATCGCACGAACAATTCCACCAAGAAATTTAGGTAACTTAATTGTATAAAATCTCATGGTTTCCCTCCTAATCCCCATTACTCCACTTGTTCACTATATGATGCAAGGAGCAAAATTGTTTCTTCAATCAGTGCTTCTTATCATCATTAATATGCCAGAAGTGAATGAAAAAGTACCTTTTTCCTCAACGAGTTCATTACTAATACAAAGTGTCGATCCCCACTCTATTGTTTTATTAGTAAGAGGATACTTAAAACCGTGAAGTGTAATGCCTTCTACCCTTTCAGTAACTGGTACAAATGATACGTATGGAAAATGTTCGTTTCCTTCAATTATATACATACCAAACTTTTTCACCATTATTTCATTTTTATTGTCCACAATACACATTTCTATATTTACTTCTAATCCCTTTAAAAGCATCTGAATATTTGCTAAACCATGATCAAGTCTTCCACCAGTAGCACCAAAAATACGAATTAATTTTGGTTTCTGTTCTAAAGCCCAGCTAATTGCAATTTCTAAATCTGTTTGATCTTTTTCTCGCGGGACGATATGTAATTCATTTGTTTGCTGCCTCATCCACGCTAATTCCTCATCAGTAACTGAATCATAATCCCCAAACGCAACAGCCGGAGTGATTCCTTTTTTCAACAAACGGTACACTCCTCTATCAACAGCCGCCCAAACTACTTCTTCATTTTCATACCGCGAAAAATCTGCGCAGTATTCTGCAGGTCCTCCCGCTAAAATATGAATAATCATTTTTCCTTCCCCTTCTATTGTAAAAAGGCAATCTGCCATTCGGTAGATTGCCTTTCTCCTTATTTGCCACTCTAACATGTATAAATAGTGAAGTCTTAATGAACTAGAAGCTTCACTAGGATAAAGGTTCGTTCATTCTTTATCCGCGAATTACACGAATTGCTTCACCGCGGTCTTTTTGATTGTATACTGCTGATCCCGCTACAAGAACATTCGCTCCTGCTTCAATACAAAGTCTTGCCGTTTCAGCGTTGACACCACCATCAACTTCAATTTCCACTTCTAGATTTCGCTCTTTAACCATTTCTGCAATTTGTTTGATTTTCGGTAATACAGAATGAATAAACTTCTGCCCGCCAAATCCAGGATTTACTGTCATAAGTAATACCATGTCTATATCTTCTAATACATGCTCAATCGCTGAAACTGGAGTATGCGGATTTAATACAACCCCTGCTTTAATGTCATGAGATTTAATTAACTGAATTGTACGATGTAAATGAGGACACGCTTCTACATGAACAGTAATAATATCCGCTCCCGCTTTTGCGAAAGTTGGGATATAGTTATCAGGGTTTTCAATCATTAAATGTACATCTAACGGTAATGATGTAATCGGACGGATTGCTTCTACAATTAATGGTCCAATCGTAATATTTGGTACGAAATGCCCATCCATTACATCGACGTGAATGTAGTCAGCTCCGCCTTTTTCTACATCTTTAATCTCTTCCCCTAATCTTGAAAAATCTGCTGATAAAATCGATGGTGCAATTTTAATCATGACTAATACCTCGGCTTTCTCTCTCTAATTTCTTCTACGAATTGTTTGTAATTCTTATAACGATATTCGGTAATCTTTCCTTCTTCAACCGCAGCTTTCACCGCGCATTTCGGTTCAGCAAGGTGTGTACACCCTCTAAATTTACAGTATTGGCTCGCTTCTTTCAACTCTGGAAAACAATATGTAAGATCTTCTACCTCTATATCTATGAAATCAAGCGAACTAAAACCAGGTGTATCCGCAACAAGTCCGCTTCCAACTGTAATTAATTCTACGTGTCTTGTCGTATGCTTTCCACGTCCTAAATGTGAAGAAATATCATTAGTTTTCAATTCTAAATCTGGACGTAATACGTTTAGCATTGAAGATTTCCCAACACCAGATTGGCCTGCAACGACGGAAATACAACCTTCTAAGAATGGTTTCAGAATATCAATACTTTCCGATGTATTTATAGAAGTAAACAACACATCATAACCCATTTCACGATAATCATTTGCATAAGATTCAACAGTTTCTCTCATTTTTTCATCTACTAAATCCATCTTACTAATACAAATAATTGGTTTAATGTTATGATATTCAATTAATACTAAAAATCGATCTAACAGTCCTGGATTAAAATCTGGTTCTACCGCAGAGAAAACAAGAATAGCTTGATCAACATTAGCAATAGGAGGTCTAACAAGTTCATTTTTTCGATCAAATACTTCTAACACATAACCTTCATTCGGATTATCCGCTTGAAAAACAACTTGGTCTCCTACAAGTGGCGTAATTTTATTCTTTCTAAATACACCACGCCCACGACATTGTGTAATCCCTTCCTCATTCTGCACATAATAAAACCCACTTAGAGCTTTTACAATTTTTCCTTCTGGCATATAATTCTCCTTTATTTTGTATAAAATGAAACTGCAATTAAATATGAATAGACTAGCGTTCTTTAAACAATTAGTTCAAAGCCCACCAAATATATATCCAGGTTCATATATTTAATCTACCATCAAATTTGAAATATTATTTACAACAGTATCACTTTTACAGCTTTTTGAATCATATATTTTTGCCTGTTATACAGTCCACGATGTAGACAGCATAACAGGCAAGAGTAATAAATTCCATCTTCTATATAAGGACGATGGAATTCACTATTATTGAGCTGGATATGGTACTTCCTTGTCCATAATCGTTACTCCATCTCGAACAATTTTATAGTGTCCCTTTGCACCTTCTTGAATTACAAATTCTAAAGAAATAATCGCTGACTCAGTAATTGTTCTCGTTTCAACTGGTTTATCCATTTTTTGCTGCATATCTTCTTTATAAATTTCTATTGTTTGCGGCTTTTTCTCACCTGTTGCAGAAGCTTCATATGGGATAGAAATGTTATCCACTTTTACCGTTTTCGTCACTTTAGGCTTCGGACCATCGGAGATAACAACCGATACTTTATCTCCTTCTTTTAAAGGTGTCCCAGGCTTTGGTAACTGTGAAATAACAAGACCTTTATCAACCGTATCTGAATACTCTCTTTTTATATCAGAAACAAGCTTTCTTTCATTTAAATAACCTTTTACACTATTTTCAGTCCATCCTGAAAAATCACCTGGTCTTATTTGATAAGGTCCTTTACTTACCCAAATTTTCAGTTCTTGTTCTGTCTCTATAACCATTTGATCAGGCGTTGGTATTTGCTCTACAATTTCACCTTTCGGCTTATCATTTTCAATATAATTTATTGTAACTTGTTTATATTCTTCTTCTAACTCAGCTCTTATACTCTCGAAATCTTTTCCTGTCAAATCACGCATCTTACTTTTCTTTTTCCCACCTGATTGATAGATAGTAATTTTAGAGTTTTCTTTCACTACTCTTCCTGCTATAGGATCTGTTTTTATCACTTTTCCGGCTTCAACATCATCTGTATATACAAGATTAGGTTCAGTAACTTCAAAACCTTTTTCAACTAATGTATTTACAGCTGTCGTATATTTCATACCAGCCACATCAGGAACCTTCACATCTTTCGGAATAAAGAAGCCTGGAATAACAGTAAGTGCTAATGTTATCCCTATCGCTAAAAGTAAAAATGTTGTAATTAAAACTTTCAGCCATTTATTATTTCGCTTTTTCTTCTTACCTGATTTGGTCTCTTCTTTTCTTACTTGTTCATCCACTTTACTTCCTTTTAATACAATCGTTTCATCACTTACATTTTGAAATAGTTGTTCTTGTTGAATAATTGGAATCGCTTTCGTTGCTTCCATATCTTCTGGTATGTAAAATGGTTGTTCATTTATTCGTTCTGGGTATAGTGCTGTTTCAATATCTCGTTTCATCGCGTTAGCAGATTGATATCGATGGAACGGATCTTTCGCAGTTGCCTTTAATATAATATTTTCAACACTTTGTGGAATATTGTCATTCCATCTTTTTGGAGATGGCATTTCATTTTGTAAATGTTTTAACGCAATTGCAACAGCAGATTCACCAGAAAACGGTTGTCTTCCTGTTAACAATTCAAACATAACAATCCCAAGTGAATAAATATCTGATTGTTTATTCGCTATACCGCCGCGCGCTTGTTCTGGTGATAAATAATGCACCGAACCGAGCACCGAATTTGTATGTGTAATTGTTGCTGCACTTGTAGCTGTCGCAATTCCAAAGTCTGTTACTTTGACCACTCCGTCATCTCGAATCAAAATATTGTGCGGTTTAATATCACGATGTACAATCTCAAAATGATGGGCGTGTGCCATAGCGGACGTTAACTGCTCCATTATATCAAGAGCCTCTCCTATCGGTAACATCCCTCGATCAATTATGTATTGCTTCAATGTTCGTCCAGGTACATATTCCATTACAAGATAATATATATCATCCTCTTCCCCAACATCATACATATTCACAATATTTGGATGCGACAACGTTGTAACAGATTGCGCTTCTCGATGGAAACGTTTAATAAACTCTTCATTATTTGAATAGTCGAGTCTTAATATTTTTACCGCTACATCTCGGCCGAGTATATCATCATGAGCTAAATATACATTGGCCATTCCTCCACCGCCAATCATTTTCAGCAGCTTATAACGGTCATTTAAGCGTTTTCCAATCAGCACGTTGCACTTCACCTACTTTCGTTTGTCGAATCCGTATAATCAATAATAACGAGGGTAATATTATCTTCTCCACCACGATCATTTGCTAATTGAATGAGATGCTCTCCCTTCGCCTCGAGCTGTTCATTCAATTGTAAAATTTGTTGCATATCATCAATAGAAACTTTGTTAGACAATCCATCCGAGCAAAGAAGTAATTGATCATCTTCTTCAAGCACCAATGTTTTAACATCTAATCCAACTGTTTCTTCATTTCCTAATGCTCTTAACAAAACATTCTTTTTCGGGTGATATTCTGCATCTTCCTTTGAAATTTCGCCATGTCTTACAAGTTCATTTACAAGCGAATGATCTTCCGTTACAAGCGTCATTTCCCCCTCTGATACCATATAACAACGACTATCTCCTATATGACCTATCGTCACAAAATTCGATGTACAAATGGCTATTATAAGTGTTGTTCCCATGCCATTACATTCTGCATGCTGCTGAGAGTAAGCATATATGCGCTCATTAATAATTCCAACGTTAGTATGTAACCACTTTTCTACCTTTTTAGGCTCATTCATATTATGCGTTTGCTTCCAATAATCATGGAATAATTGAATAGCCATCGAGCTAGCTACATCGCCAGCTCGATGACCTCCCATTCCATCTGCTACTACCGCTAAAATATTTCCATCTAAATTGCGAAAAACTCCTGCACTATCTTCATTATGTTGACGAACTTTTCCTTTATCCGATAGAAACACGGCTTTCATCTAGTCACCTCGTCTCTTCTTTGCGCTCCTTTGCACGCAACTGACCGCAGGCTGCATCAATATCATGACCTTGTTCACGGCGAATGGTTACATTCACTCCACGATCTTTTAGCGTCTTTTCAAATAAGAAAATTTGCTCTCGTGGCGTACGTACATAATCACGTTCTGGCACGTAGTTTACCGGAATTAAGTTTACATGACATTTTACACCTTTTAAGAGCGCAGCAAGTTCTTCAGCGTGCTCAACTTGGTCATTTTCTCCTCCAAATAAGCCATATTCAAATGTAATACGACGCCCTGTTCTATTTACATAGTATTTAACAGCTTCCATTAAATCAGGTAGCTTATAAGCACGGTTGATCGGCATTAATTTTGAACGTATCTCTGTATTTGCAGCATGCAATGAAATCGCAAAATTAATTTGCATATCTTCTTCAGCGAACTTATAAATTTTTGGAACAATTCCACTTGTTGAAACTGTCATATGTCTTGCACCAATATGAATTCCTTTTTCATGATTTACAATGCGTAAGAATGACATTAAGTTATCATAATTATCAAATGGTTCTCCAATTCCCATAACAACAAGAGAACTTACACGTTCTTCTGTTTCATCAAGCGCACGCTGAACTTCTACTACTTGCGCTACAATTTCTCCAGCCTCTAAGTTTCGTTTTAACCCACCAAGTGTAGAAGCACAGAACGTACAGCCAATGCGGCAACCCACCTGTGTTGTTACACAAATGGAATTTCCATATTCATGTCGCATTAGTACAGTTTCAATAGAGTATCCATCGTATAACTGGAATAGGAATTTAATCGTTCCATCCGAAGACGTTTGTTTTACTAAAGTGTTTAAAGTAGTAATATCAAAGGAATTCGACAATTTATCGCGCAATCCTTTAGCAAGGTTTGACATATCCTCATAATTTTTTACACGTTTTTTATATAGCCAATCAAAAATTTGTCCTGCACGGAACTTAGGTTCTCCTTGTTCCTTTAACCAATCTTGCATTTCATGAAGTTGTAAAGAATAAATTGATGGTTTCTTTGTTTCTAGATTTTTCTTTTGTTTTTTTACAGTCGTTTCCATGATGCTACACCTTCTTTCTTAAACAAGCAATATAAAAGCCATCTGTTGCAAAATAATGCGGTAAAATTCGTACTTGACCTTCATCAATATACGGATTTAACTTTTCTGGCATGCGATCTTTTATCGTAGTATCCCATTCAAATTCAGGATGCTCTTGTAAAAATTGCTTTATCACTTGTTCATTTTCTATTTTTTCAATTGTGCACGTACTATAAACAAGGCGACCACCTTGTTTTAACAATGGTGCTATTTTTTCTAGTATCGCAAGTTGAATCGTTGATAACCTTTCACTATCGCCCTTATCTTTACCTAACTTAATATCAGGTTTACGTCTAATAACACCAAATCCAGAACATGGTGCATCTACTAATATTTTGTCAAAAGATTCATTTGCAAAATGCTCTTGAACTTTTCTAGCATCTAAAGCCATCGTTTCTACATTTTCTAAACCAAGTCTCTTCGCCTGTTGTTCAATTAAACGTACTTTATGTGCGTGTAAATCAAGCGACATTACCTTACCAGTTCCGTCCAAACGCTCTGCAATATGAGTTGTTTTTCCGCCAGGAGCAGCACAACTATCTAGAACTGTATCTCCTTTATTCGGTTCTAAAGCACGTGCTACAAGCATTGAGCTTTCATCTTGAATAGAAAGGAAACCTTTTTTGAACGCTTCTGTATGTGCGACATTTCCTCTTTCAATTTGAATTGCATCCTCTGACAACTCGCCACGTTTTGCTTCTATACCCTCATCAGCTAATAACGCAACCGCTTCTTCTACCGTTACTTTATCAACATTTACACGTGCTGTTGGTACAGGTGGCAACATATTTACTTCACACATTTTCTCTGCTGTCTCTAAACCATATTCGGATGCCCATTCTTGTACAAGCCACATTGGATGACTCGTTGCAATCGCAAGACGTTCTACTGGATTTTCGATTTCTTCTAACGAAGGTACACCTTCTCGCTGAATTGAACGCAATACTCCGTTTACCATGCCTGAAATCCCTTTATGCCCACGACGCTTTGCAATCTCAACTGCTTCATGAATAGCCGCTCTTTCTGGAACTCGGTCTAAATATAGCATTTGATATAGAGATAGGCGAAGCAACACTCTTACCCACGCTTCAACCTTTTTTCTTAAAAATGGTTGTAAATAATAATCTAGTGTGTCACGACGTTGAATTGTTCCATATACCATTTCAGTTAATAAACCAATATCTTTTCTGTCAATTGTATTTTTTTCAATCAAATTATTTAAAAGTAAGTTGCTATATGCACCACTTTTTTCTACTTGAATTAAGCCATCCAGAGCTAACTCACGAACATTTTGTCTCATGCATTTTCTCCTAACTTCGTACCAATTTCAGGTTTTGTTCCACGTAAAAATTGTGAACAACTCATACGCTTTTTACCAGATGGTTGCAATTCAGTGATTTTAACGCCTGTCTCGTTCCCTGTTGCAACAACAAATCCATCTTCTTCAAGAGCTACTATTGTACCTGGTTCAGCTTTCTCTGTAATAGAGACCTTCTCTCCCCACCATACTTTAATAACTTGTCCTGCCAAAGTCGTATAAGCAACTGGCCATGGATTCAATCCGCGAATGTGATTGTATACTTCTTCACCTGTTTTTGTCCAATCAATTATCTCTTGCTCACGTTTTATATTATATGCAAACGTCACTTCAGCTTCACTTTGTTTAATTGGTTCTAGTTTACCCTGAATTAGTAAAGGAACCGTTTTAGATAAAAGGTGTGCTCCTGCTTCGCTTAACTTATCAAATAATGAACCTGTTGTTTCACGCTCTTCAATTTCTACTTCTACTTGCGTTAATATATCGCCCGCATCTAATTTTTCTACCATATACATAATTGTAATACCTGTTTTCTCTTTACCTTCCATGATCGCATAATGAATTGGTGCACCACCGCGAAGTTCTGGAAGTAATGATGCGTGGACATTAATACATCCATACTTTGGCGCTTCTAAAATTTCATTCGGTACGATTTGTCCAAATGCTGCTGTTACAATTAAGTCTGGCTCTAGTGCTAATACTTTTTCATATTCGTCTTTTTCACGAATTTTTAACGGCTGTACTACTGGAATACCATGTTTCTCCGCTTCTACTTTAACAGGAGTAGGTGTTAAAACCTTTTTTCTACCAACTGGACGATCAGGTTGCGTTACAACACCAACTACGTCATATCCGTCCTCGATAAGACGACGAAGCACCGGCACAGAAAAGTCCGGTGTCCCCATAAATACTACTTTCATCATTCAAAAACCGCTCCTTTTAAACCTATTCTAATTCGCCTGCTTCATAATACCTTTTCACTTTAGATGTAAATAAAACACCGTGTAAATGATCGATTTCATGCTGAATTGCACGCGCTAAGAAGTCATCCGCTTCTAATAAAAATATTTTACCGCGACGATTTTGTGCACGTACTTTAATGTAATCGGCACGCCCCACTTCACCATAAAGTCCCGGAAAGCTTAAGCAGCCTTCGGGACCTACTTGTTCACCACGTTTTTCTAAAATAACAGGATTAATTAATTCAATTTTACCCGTATCATCACCTATATCAACAACAGCAACTTGTAAGCTTACCCCCACTTGTGGCGCAGCTAGACCAACTCCGTCTGCAATTAACATTGTTTCATGCATATCTTTTAACAATTTCACTAACTTTTTATCAAAGTTAATTACTCTTTCGCATGGTGTTTCTAACACTTCATTTGGATGCTTTACAATTTCTAAAACTGCCATATTTCCCTCCGCTACATTAACATTGTTGGATTAAAATCAATTGAGATTTGTAGCTCTTTTTGCATTTCTGCTTGATAATGTTCATTTACCATTTTGAGCACGTTCTTTAAGTTTGGTTCCCGTTTGTATTTTATCATGCATTGGTAACGATATCTATCTTTTATCCTTGGAATTGCTGAAGCAACCGGCCCTAACACCATTGTTTGCCTTGAACAATGCGTTCGTAAATGACCGACAATTTTTTCCGTCACTTGGACTGCCTTTAATAACTCCGGATGAGATACAGTTACAAGTACAACGTAGTAATATGGCGGATATTGTCTCATTTGCCTCATTTGCATTTCGTGCTCATAAAATACATCATATTGTTGATTCTTTGCTAATTCTACACTGTAATGTTCCGGCGTATACGTTTGAATTACAACTTCACCTGGCAATTCATGTCTTCCTGCACGTCCACTCACTTGTGTCAATAGCTGATACGTCTTTTCACTCGCCCGAAAATCAGGTAGATGAAGCATCGTATCCGCCGTTAAAACGCCAACAAGCGTCACCTTCGGAAAATCAAGCCCTTTTGCAATCATTTGTGTTCCAAGTAATATATCTGCTTTCTCTTCACCAAACGCCTTTAATAATTTTTCATGCATTCCTTTACGGCTTGTTGTATCCACATCCATTCGAATGACCCGCGCCTCAGGGAATAGTTTTGTGATTTCTTCTTCAACCTTTTGCGTCCCTGTACCAAAGAAACGAATATACGTACTATTACAAGCAGGACACTCCGTTGGCATATTTTCCTCATGACTACAATAATGACACTTTAAACGATGGTTCATTTTGTGATATGTCAACGAAATATCACAATGCGGACATTGTACGACATACCCACAATCACGGCACATCACAAACGTAGAATGCCCCCTTCTATTTAAAAAGAGAACCATTTGTTCTTTCTTTTCTAATCGATCTGCTATTTTTTCATGCAGTGCCTTTGAAAACATTGAACGATTTCCATCACGAAGCTCTTCACGCATATCAACAATTTCTACAGTCGGCAAAGCTTGTTTGTTCATACGTTTTTCCATTGTAAGCAACCCATAGACACCTTTTTTCGCTCTAGCAAACGATTCAAGTGTCGGCGTTGCACTTCCGAGAACGATTGGACACTTATGGTATTGTCCTCTCCACACTGCTACATCTCTTGCATGATACTTTGGGTTATCCTCTTGCTTATAACTTGATTCATGCTCTTCATCAATAATAATGATTCCTAAATTTTCGAATGGAGCAAAAATAGCTGAACGCGCACCAACTACAACTTTCACTTCTTTTCTTAATATCTTTCGCCATTCATCATATTTCTCGCCAACAGAAAGCGCACTGTGAAGAACTGCAACTTGCGAACCGAACCTACCTTTAAAGCGATCTACCATCTGGGGCGTTAGCGCAATTTCAGGAACAAGCACAATTGCTTCTTTTCCTTTCTCGAGCACCGCTGCTATAGATTGTAAATACACTTCAGTCTTACCACTTCCTGTAACACCATATAGTAAAAATGGATTGTAAGTTTCATTTGTAATTGATGATAAAATCGGTGTAATTACTTGTTTTTGTTCCTCAGTAAGCGGAAATGGTTTCGTTTGTTCAAAATCATCATCGTCATACGGACTCCGGTATACCTCTACATACTTTTCTGAGATTAGACCCTTTTTAACAAGTGCTTTTATTGGAGCATCTGTTATTTGTAATTCTTCTGTTAAATTTTTTAACGGTACACTTTTGTAGTTTTCTACAAAATAATAGAGTACATCTTGTTGTTTTTTAGTTTTCAGTTCAAATGCTGCTAATTCCAATTTATCTGCCGGCAACTCCGGTTGAACTACTCTTTGTTTCTTCTTCTGCACTTTATCCTTTACTTGATAAACCACTTCAGTCGTACCATTTTTAATTTCTTGTTGAATAGTGCGATATAGGTGCGGCTGTGCTTCGATAACTTCCCAATCTATCGTTTCCTTCCCTTGAAATAAAGAAAGAATTTCTGGTGCTACTTCTTCTCGGTTACGAAGTTGCAGACGCTTTTTATATGTTGCTTTAATCGCCGTCGGAAGCATCACCTGAAAAGCTGAAATCATATAACATAACGTTTCACTTGTAAGCCAATACCCAAGTTTTAATAATTCATCATTTAAAACCGGAGTGACATCTAATATTTCATACAACGCTTTTAACTTTTTACTTTCTAGTTCAACCGAATCCTTTATGCCAATAATAAAACCTTGCAATTTCCTCGGACCGAATGGGACTACTACACGCATTCCTGTTTGCACGATATCTTCCCATTTTTTAGGGATAATATAATCAAACGGTCGATCTGTTTGACGTGCAGGTACATCAACAATTACACTTGCAAACTTCATACATAATCATCTTCTAACATCATTTCTATTTGCTTTAATATTTCACGAGCCACTTCTTTCTTCGTTAAAAGTGGCAGCTCAATGATTTCTCCATCTTTTCTATACATTGTCACAATATTTGTATCCGTACCAAACCCAGCTCCTTGCGCTTTCACGTCATTCGCAACAATCATATTTGCATTTTTCTCACGTAATTTTCTCGTTGCGTATTCCTCTATGTTTGTCGTTTCAGCTGCAAAACCGATAAGTAACTGTCGGTCCTTCTTCTCACCTAACGTTTTTAAAATATCCACTGTTCTTTCTAATTCAATTACAGCATCGCCATTTTTCTTTTTCATTTTATTATCATGAACATATTTCGGACGGTAATCTGCAACGGCTGCTGTTTTGATGACAACATCCACACTCTGATAATGCTGAAGGACTGCCTCTAACATATCTTGTGCAGATTCTACTTGTATTGTTGTGACATGTAATGGTGACTCTAATGCTGTCGGTCCTGACACAAGTATGACATCAGCACCTAAGCCTGCTGCAACTTCTGCGATCGCATACCCCATCTTTCCAGAAGAAAAATTCGTCATAAAACGAACCGGATCAATCTTTTCACGTGTCGGTCCAGCTGTTATTAATATTCGTTTTCCTTGCAATGGTTGTTGTTCTGAGAAAGCCTCTTCTAATCGTCCAATAATTGCTTCAGGTTCTTCCAGTCTTCCTTTTGCTACATAACCACATGCTAAAAAACCTTCCCCAGGCTCAATAAATGTATATCCTAATGTTTTTAACGTCATCATGTTTTTTTGAACAATTTTATTTTCATACATATGCACATTCATAGCAGGTGCAATCCACACTGGAGCTGTAGTAGCTAACAAAGTAGTTGTAATCATATCATCAGCAATACCACCAGCTAACTTTCCAATGCAATTAGCTGTAGCAGGTGCAATAAGTACAACATCTGGCCAATCCGCTAAATCAATATGAGCAATAACAGCGGAGTCTCTCTCATCAAACGTATCCGTATATACATCATGGCGAGAAAGTGCTTGAAATGTAAGAGGCGTAACAAACTTCATTGCCGACTCACTCATCATTACTTTTACAAGAGCGCCAGCTTGTGTCAATTTACTTGTTAACGCAGCCGCTTTAAAAACTGCAATGCCTCCTGTTACACATAGAAGTATCTTTTTCCCTTTTAGCATATGACTCGTCCTCTTTCTTTTTCAAACTTATTCTACTGAAATAGAATTTCCAGCTCGTCAGTACCAGTATTCGTTCCGTCTTTTTCGATTCCTTTTCATCCCTATCGTAAAAAAATAACAACCTACTTGTAAATAGGTTGTTACCGTTACATAGAAAATTATAAAGTCTATGTTTTAATTTGTCGAAAAGAATGTCTTAATCAATTATTGTGTCATCGCTTGGTACATATTTTAATACTTCTAAATCGATTTCTTCTAATGCTTTACCTACACATTTATAAGAAACAGGCTTTTCAATAACACAATTATCAGCAATTTGCATTTCACGTGCACGCTTTGCAGCTACTGTTACAAGTGTATATTTAGAATCGATTTTTGTTAATAATGAGTCAATTGATGGATTTAACATAATTATAGACCCTCCGTCATTTCTTTATAGTATTTTGCCACTCTTTCGCGGCGGCAATGTTCACCAACCACAATTGCTTTAATTCGGTCACAAGCTAATTCAACTTGATCGTTTTCTACAACATAGTCATAAGCGTCCATCATTTCGATTTCTTCTTTCGCTACAGTTAAACGATTTTCAATAACATCTTCAGTTTCTGTACCACGGCCGACAATTCGGTTCTTTAGTTCAGATAAACTTGGAGGTGCTAAGAAAATAAATACACCTGCTGGGAAGGCTTTCTTAACTTGAATTGCTCCTTGCACTTCAATTTCTAAGAACACATCTTTTCCTTCTTGTAACGTTTTTTCAACATAATCAATCGGTGTTCCGTAATAATTACCAACGAACTCAGCCCATTCAAGTAACTTTTCATTACGAATCATTTCTTCAAATTCTTCTCTCTCTTTAAAGAAATAATCCACACCATCTACTTCACCTTCACGCGGTTTACGTGTCGTTACTGAAATAGAGTACTGAAAACGTGTGTCTTCATGGCTAAACAGCTCTTTTCGAACCGTTCCTTTCCCGACACCAGAAGGTCCCGAAAGAACGATGAGCAATCCTCTTCTACTTCTCATAAATATGTAAAACCTACCCTTCCTCACTTAAATCTTCTTTATTATTCAAACGATGTGCAATCGTCTCTGGCTGAATTGGACTTAATACTACATGCCCATCATCCATAACAATAACCGCCCTTGTTTTTCTCCCATACGTAGCATCAAGCAAAGCATTATGTTCACGCGCTTCCTGTACTGTCCGTTTAATAGGAGCTGACTCCGGACTTACAATAGCAATAATTCGATGAGCAGATACAATATTTCCGTATCCAATATTTAAAAACCGCATGGCCATAGTTTGCGCCTCCTAGTAAGTCTATCCGATTTCTCCACCACGTATAACTTTATATATTTTTTGAAAGCTACTCAATATTTTGTACTTGTTCACGAATTTTTTCAAGGTTATTTTTCATTTCTACGACATATTTTGAAATTGTTAAGTCATTTGCCTTAGAACCTATCGTATTAACTTCCCTATGCATCTCTTGCACGATGAAGTCCATTTTCCTTCCAACAGGCTCTGTAATTTGCAATGCTTCACGAAATTGATCTAAATGACTTTGTAATCGAACTAATTCTTCGTGAATATCTGAACGTTCTGCAAATATTGCTACTTCTGTCAACAATCGTTGTTCATCTAAATCTTGATTATGTAATTCTTTTAAGCGATTTTCTAATCGTTCACGATATTTTTGTGTAACAATTGGTGCATGTGGAATAATTGCATTTACACAATTATGAATCTCTTGCAAACGATATGCTATATCTTTATGTAATCGTTCTCCTTCACCATCTCTCATCGTTTTCAACATATGAGCAGCTTGGCGAACAGCCTCATATAAACCGGTTTCAAATTGTTCATTTACATTTTCTATTTCTTCAACTGCCGTTACTTCTGGCATTCCCATTAGTTGCCCGAGTGTAATAGAATCTTGTAATTGAAATTTCCCTTTTATATCTTCCATAATGGATTGGTACTGCTTGAGAAGTTCCCAATTCACAGTTAATTTTCTTTCAACAAGCCCTTCACCTGTTATACTAATAGACACTTCAATACGTCCACGGCGAACTTGCTTTGCAATTATTTTACGAATCTTGTCTTCAAACGCCATCATTTGCTTCGGAAGCCGAATACTCATTTCTAAAAAACGATGGTTCACCGACTTCATTTCTACTGTTATTTGAAAAGTATCGTTTTCTACCTTCGATCTTCCAAATCCTGTCATACTACAAATCATCTTTATCACATCCAAGCCATGAAATAACTCAATGAAAAAGGCAATAGAGACAAGGCTCTACTACCTTCTGTAAATTATATCATATTTTCATATCATTGACTATTTCAAGTTTAATCCCTTCTTATATAACAGCGGCTTTTTCTTTTTCCCCTTTTTTCTTGTTAATAAGGATCCTACTAATAAGAAGGTCGGAATAGATGATAATCCTCCAATTAACAACCAATCTCGTGCTTGTATCGGCATTGTGCTAAAAATCGGCTGTAATGGTGGATAATATATAACTACAAGCATTAACAGTAAAGAAATAATAACCGCCCCTACTAAATATATATTTCCAAACGGGTTGCGGTGAAATATAGAATGTTCACTACGACAATCAAATACATGAATAAGCTGAGCCAGTACTAATGTTGCGAAGGCTACCGTTTGTGCATACTTCAATTCATTCGGATGCTGGTTAAATGCAATAATAAACGCTACTAATGTCACTGCTCCGATTAGAAAACCACGACTTATAATTTTCCACGCAAGCCCTCTAGCGAACACCCCTTCTTTCGGATGGCGTGGTGTTCTCTTCATCACATCTCCTTCAGCCTTATCCAAACCTAATGCCATCGCTGGTAAACCGTCAGTAACTAAGTTCACCCATAAAATTTGAATTGGAACCATCGGCAATGGCAGTGCAAGTAACATCGCAAATAACATAACTAAAATTTCACCAACGTTAGATGCTAACAAATACCGAATAAACTTCCGAATATTTTCATATATGTTTCTACCTTCTTTAATCGCCGATTTAATCGTAGCAAAGTTATCATCTAACAACACGAGTGACGAAGCTTCTTTTGCAACATCTGTCCCTGTAATTCCCATCGCAATCCCTATATCAGCTGTTTTAATAGCTGGAGCATCGTTCACTCCATCACCTGTCATAGCTACTATATGTCCCTTATTTTGCAGCGCCTTAACGATTTTCAATTTATGCTCAGGAGACACACGAGCGAATACATACGTATCTTCTACAATATCTTCTAATGCCTCTACATCCATATTCGCAAGTTCTACACCTTCAACAACGCGTCCACCCGCCGGTAAAACCCCTAGCTGTTCCGCAATTGCCATTGCCGTCACTTTATGATCTCCCGTAATCATTACCGTTCTAATACCAGCTTCTTTACACTCTTTCACCGCTTGCGCCACTTCTAGTCTTGGCGGATCTATCATTCCTTGTATTCCAACAAGCATAAAATCCTGCTCGACTTCTCTTTCATGTTCAATTGAATCTGTAGCTTTTAGCGGTTTAAATGCCACCGCAATCGTTCGTAAAGCTTGACTTCCTAAACTATGAATCGCTGCCTGCACTTCTTTTCGATACATTTCACTTAAAGGCTGCTGCTTATTTCCCCACAAAATTGTTTGACTCATTTGCAAAAGAACATCTGGTGCTCCTTTTGTAATAACAAATTTTTTACCCTCACAATCACGAACGATAACGCTCATCATTTTTCTAGTTGAATCAAAAGGAAATTCACGAATGACTTCAAACTTTCCTTTAAGAGCTTCACGTGATATTCCCGCCTTCATTGCAGCAGCAACGAGAGCTCCCTCTGTTGGATCTCCATCTAACACATACGTCTTTTTCTTTTGAATAACATTCGCATTATTACATAAACAGCCAAATGTAAGTAGTTGATACAGTGATTTCGTCTTAGTAGGGTCAATTACTTCTTCACCTTTCATAAACGAACCTGTTGGCTCATAGCCTTGACCTGTTACTTTCCACAATTCTCCGCCTGACCACATATGTGTTACCATCATTTTATTTTGTGTCATTGTTCCTGTTTTATCTGAGCAAATAACAGAAGCACAGCCTAACGTTTCTACAGCTGGCAACTTTCGCACAATTGCCCTCTTTTTAATCATACGCTGTACACCAAGTGATAGCGCAACCGTAACGATAGCTGGCAATCCTTCTGGAATAGCTGCAACAGCAAGCGAAACCCCAGCCAAAAACATGTGATACACTTCATTCCCTTGATATACACCAGCTAGTACAACAAGAGCCGTCAAAATAAGAGCAACAATAATTAAAATTTTTCCAAGCTGTTCTAATCTTCTTTGTAATGGCGTTTCCATTTGCTCAGCATTTTGCAACATATTTGCAATTTGCCCCATAGCTGTATTCATTCCAGTTGCTACGACTACCCCTGTTCCAGCACCTCTCGTTATCATCGTCCCCATAAATGCCATGTTTTTTTGATCACCAATTGAAACATCTTGACCTTGTAACGCATCTACCTTCTTTTGTACAGGCAATGACTCTCCTGTAAGAGCCGATTCTTCAATATATAAACTTGAAGATTCCACAAGGCGAACATCCGCGCCAATACGGTCACCACTAGAAAATTTAATAATATCACCTAGTACAAGCGCTTTTGACGGCGCTTTTATCCACTTCCCATTTCTTAGTACAGTAACTTGAGGAGCTGCCAATTCTTTTAAAGCTTCCAACGATTTTTCAGCTTTCCTCTCTTGGAAGAAACCGAGGACACCATTAATAATAACAATTGCAACAATTGCAATCGAATCAATATACTCTCCTAAAAAAGCTGAAATAATTGTAGCACCAAATAAAACAAGTACCATAAAATCTTTAAATTGCGCTAAAAACACCATAAGCGCAGAAGGCCGCTTTGCTTCTTGCAATTCATTTGTACCAAATTTCTTTAATCGGCCCTCTGCTTCTTGCTCTGTAAGACCTACCTCCACATTCGTATTCGTTCTTTCCTCCACTTCATGTGCTCGCATTTCATACCAGTTCATCCTGCCATCGACCTCCTGATTCCAGACATACTCTAATGAAAGCTTATTCAGCCTCGTCCAAAAAAATGCTATAATTAACTTTTAGTTAGAAAGGAGTGTTCATTCATGGCATTCGATGGATTATTTACAAGAGCAATTACACATGAAATTGCAAATTCTCTTCAAACAGGAAGAATTTCAAAAATATATCAACCCTCAAAATATGAAGTTTTATTACATATTCGAGCAAACGGAAAAAACCAAAAACTAATTCTTTCATCTCACCCTACATATGCGCGTATGCACTTAACAAATCAAAACTACAATTCACCAGCGCTACCGCCGATGTTTTGTATGCTTCTTCGCAAACATTTAGAAGGTGGATTTATTGAAAAAATTGAACAAATTGACTTAGAACGTATTATTCAAATTACAGTCCGCAGTCGCAATGAAATCGGTGACGAATCAGTAAAAACATTAGTAATCGAAATAATGGGACGACACAGTAATATTATCTTAGTAGATACGAAAACAAATGTTATTTTAGATAGCTTAAAACACGTTTCTTTAGCGGTAAACCGACATCGTACTGTATATGCTGGAGCTGAATATGTTGCCCCACCGGCACAACATAAAGTTAATCCGCTTCTTATCGAAACAGAAGATGATTTTATTAAACCGCTAGACTTTTTATCTGGCAACATGGACAAACAACTTGTCGGAGCATTCATGGGAATTTCCCCATTATTTGCAAAAGAAGTTGTAAAAAAAGCAGGTATGGCAAATGAAAAAGCATTATCTGAAGCTTTCTTCAGCTTGCAAAAACCATTGCTAACACATCAGTACGTGCCAGCAATGATAACAGCAAATGGAAAAGAGTTCTTTTACCTATTCCCTCTTTCTCACTTACAAGGAAACGAAAAAACATTTTCATCTGTTAGTGAATTATTAGATCGTTTCTTCTTTGGTAAAGCAGAGCGCGATCGTGTAAAACAACAAGCTCACGATTTAGAACGCTTTATGCAAAATGAAAAAACAAAAAACGAAAAGAAGCTAATTAAACTAGAAAAAACATTACAAGATGCCGGAAAAGCAGATAAATATCAACTATTTGGAGAGCTACTTACAGCCAATATGTACGCTTTGAAAAAAGGTGATAAAGAGATAGAAGTCGTTAACTATTACGACGAAAATGGTGGGACTGTAAAAATCACATTAAATCCTTTAAAAACACCATCTGAAAATGCACAACGCTATTTCCAAAAGTACCAAAAAGCGAAAAATTCAGTTGCTATTGTAGAAGAACAAATCGTAAAAACAAATGAAGAAATCCTTTATTTCGATAGCTTACTTCAACAAATGGAGGTTGCTTCTTCAAAAGATATTGAAGAGATTCGTGAAGAACTGACCGAAGAAGGTTATGTACGTAATCGTAAGAAGAAAAACACAAAGAAAAAACCGACAAAACCAGTATTGGACAAATATTTAGCTAGTGATGGCACAGAAATTTTCGTCGGTAAAAACAATAAGCAAAATGATTATTTAACAACGAAATTCTCCCGTCGTGATGAAATTTGGTTACATACGAAAGACATACCTGGGTCCCACGTTGTCATTCGTTCTCTTGAACCTACGGAAGAGACTTTACAAGAGGCCGCTAAAATCGCTGCTTATTACAGTAAAGCAAAAGATTCTAGTTCTGTTCCTGTAGATTTCACAAAGGTACGCCATGTCAAAAAACCGAGCGGTGCAAAACTTGGATTTGTTACATATGACAATCAACAAACATTATATGTAACACCAGATGCTGATACAGTAATGAAATTAAAAGCGTAAATTAAAAAATGCGTTGCTTGCTAGCAACGCATTCTTTAATTTAGTTCATATATCCATTAACTAATTCGTAACATCTTTCTTTTGTCATCTTATATTTCTCTTCCGAAGCCTCTATACGTCTCATCGTTCCATTATTTGGATCTGTACCAATCGCTGTAACTTTACTTTCTTTTTCTTTAACCCATGCAATCTGTTTTGTTTTTAATGACTGAAATGCATCAGCTGACATCGTATTTTTTAATGTACTGTAAATTTCATTTAGTTTATTATCCCATAGTTGATAATTTCCTTCTATTTCATTTACTATGTCATTTGTTGACATAACATTTGTATGTTTTTCTTCGTTTTCTAGAGCAACTAACTCATTTAGAGCCTTAGTTTTACCTAATACTGAAGAAGATTCTTTTTTTGGCTGCTTCTCTTCTTTTGAACTAGTATACGTACTGGAATCATTTCCCTTAGCTGTTTCTTGCTCTTGAATAAAATCTTGTTTCGTTACCTTTTCTTGCTCTTCATCATCTACATTGTGAGTAATAACAGATGTTTGGGCATCCACAGCAACTACTCCGTTACTTTCTTTAAAAATATATTTCTTATTTCCACTATTCTCTTCTCTAACGAAAGAGACATTCTTGAAACCTTGAACTCTAAGAATTTCGTTAGCTTCTTCTTTAGTTAACTTTAAATCTACTGGCGTATTTGATGACCATTTATCCATTAACCATTTTCCATCGGTATAAACTAAAACAAATTCCCACGTCTCCGCTTCATTCCCCATATCATTTGCAAGGATAAGCGTCTCAATCTTTAAAACATCATTTTTCTGTGAACAAGTTATTCTCACGTCTGGCTCAATATGAATTGGGAATGGCAACATATCCGTCTCTCTAGACCTATTAAATGTGTCAAGCGACTTAGGAAGCTGATTTTCTACAAACTTATCTGTAACTAATCCCTTAACTCCTTTTTTCGCTGTCTCCATATCTCCAGGATTATTTCGGCTCCATCCATTTTCTTTTTCCATCTCACTAAAAGCGTTTGCTATCCTATCTACGCTCTTTCGTACAATCTTTTTCGCTTCTTTTCCTGTCACTTCTGGTGCTTCATCAAGCTGTTCAATCTTTTCATTTACTTGAACTTTGTTTTCACTTTTTTCACAACCTGCTAGAACAAACATACTAACTACCAAGCAAAATGACATTACTTTACTTAATTTTTTCATATACTCACATTCCTTAATCCTATTTATTCGTTACGTATCCCTATCTTCGAGAGAAACCCAACAATTACCTATTGTATCAATAATTTTTTATTTATATATTAATTTTTATATTAAAATAAATAATAAATGTAATGTTATTTTCAAATATACACTCTAAACATCGCTTATCCTTTTCTTTCCTAACTTCGATATTCCAAAAAAATTTGACATTATTTTCTCGTATTTGTATAAATTTTTTTACAGTGTGTAAAAAAATCGATTCGATGTTCTTTTCATTTGCTCACTAATATTTTGAAGCAATCCGTAGTTTTCAAATAGTCCTTCCCACAAATAGCGGACAGAACTTTACCTTCCCTTATATATATTCCCCACTATCCTTTCTCTAAAGTTAACTTTTGGCACGCTATTTGCTTTATTCAATACTGTGAAAAGGGGGAAATTAACATGACTTTAAGAATTAATAAAATCCAAAATCAACTACAAAAATATGAAATTGACGGATTACTTATTACCAAAAAAGAAAATCGCCAATATGCAACAGGCTTTACAGGTAGCGCTGGCGTCGTCTTAATCTCTGCGGATAAAGCTGTTTTTATAACTGATTTCCGCTATGTAGATCAAGCGAAATCACAAATAAAAGAAGCTAAAATTATTATGCATAAAGGAAATCTAGAAAAAGAAATCGCAAATCAAGTATCGAAATTAAACATTCAAAAACTTGGAATTGAAGAAAATAACATGACATTACAACAATATAAAAACTTACAAAAATACATACATGCGGAAATGGTGCAAGTGTGCGAAATCATCGAAGATATTCGCATTATTAAAGACACACCTGAAATAGAAACAATGAAAATTGCGGCTAATATTGCTGACGAATCATTTCACCACATCCTTACGTTTCTAAAGCCAGGAATAAGTGAGACTGATGTCCGAGATGAATTAGAATTTTTCATGCGAAAGAAAGGGGCTACATCCTCATCATTTCAAATTATTGTAGCTTCTGGCGTTCGCTCTTCACTTCCTCATGGCGTTGCATCGAATAAAATAATCGAGCACGGCGATATCGTTACATTAGATTTCGGTGCACTTTATAACGGGTATTGTTCCGATTTAACACGTACTGTAGCGATTGGCGAACCATCGGAAGAATTCAAAGAAATATATAATGTTGTATTAGAAGCATTAAAGCGTGGAACTGCAGCCATTAAACCTGGAGAAACTGCGAAAAGTATCGATGATATAACGAGAGATTACATTACAGAACATGGATACGGTCAATATTTCGGCCACTCTACTGGTCATGGGCTTGGGTTAGAAATTCATGAACCTCTCCGTCTATCCCAAGAAAGTAAGGCTACTTTAGAAGAAGGTATGGTTGTTACAGTTGAACCAGGTATTTATATACCAAACTGGGGCGGGTGTAGAATTGAAGATGATATTGTCATCACAAAAGAGGGCTATGAGGTTATTACAAAGGCAAATCGGGAACTAATTGTCATTCCCTGTTAAAAATCATGAACTTTTTAACAGGAGTTTTTTCATAACTACTTTAAGTGGTTTCACGTATTTGAAGATGAGATCAACCATCGCGGACAAATTCGTTTAGTTAAAAAGATGCAAAAAGCTCATTCAGTAAAGTAAGAAAATGCCACCGAATAAGGTGGCATTTTCTTTTATTCATTAACGAATAACTTTTCGTTTACTTTTTTAGCGACTACCGCTACCGATATTAAAATGCATATTAAATATAGCAATTTCGCAATAAATAACCACCCTTGAAACATTACAATTCCATCTATTATCTCATTTCCTTTCAATAACAAAAACGGAATCGTACTAATTATAATGACAAACTCGATGCTGAAAACAATTTTCTTTTTTCGACTATATGCTTTCCATTCATCCCAGCGATACATAGGAGCAAAAATCAATACTCCTATACATAATATTACTGGTACCCATTCACTTTTAAGAAGTTGCCCCGAAATAACTGATAATAGTAAACAAACGAGCACACCATAATACCGATACGATAAACTTAACTAAATCTATACAATTCAATCAAATTTATACAAGTTAGTGCTTCATCGTGTTCTCGCACCCCCGAAGGGACGAGGGGTATAACACTCCACACGAGGCAGTATCGTTACCTCCTATTATCAAGCATTTATTTTACCCATCTTGATAAATTTATCGACACATTTACATCCCTATCGTGATGGCTATTGCACCCAACACAACGCCACTCACGTATTTTTAAACTCCACTGTCCTTCTGGTTGAACTGAATGGTCGTATTTTACTCCGCAACATGAACAAATCTTGCTTGAGGCGAACCATTTATCAGCTTTTACATACTCAATGCCATACTTCTCGCACTTGTATGACAAACATTGAAAAAAGAAGTTTAATTTTTGAAATGAAAATGCTTTCGATAGTTTTTTGTTTTTTAACAGGTTTGAGATAGGTAAGTCTTCCACAACAATTCTCATTGGTTTGGTTTTCACCAATTTAGCTGTTGCTTGATGGATATGGTTATTTCGGATATTCGTAATTTTCCTAGATAACCGCAGGTGCTCAGTTTTAGCTTTTTCATATCCGGCAGATTGAATTTTTACACCTTTTTTAAATCTCCTAGACATATCTCTCTGTGCTGACTTTTTCCTTTTCAAAAGTTTTTTAACCTTGGCATCTTTGTTTATATTTCGTTCTTTCATACCATTAGAAGCTACAAAAAGCTCTTTTACACCAACATCCACACCAATCGACTCATCGGTTAGTTCTTGTGATTCAAAGTCTTCTTGGAACCCTACACTAATCCACCAGTGACGACCATCAAATGTAACTCTTGGATTGGATAGTTTTTTGTTTCTTGGTAGTTGTTGGCTTGCTTTCACTTCTCCAATAGACTGAATATGAACTACTTTCTTTCCTATAATCAGTCTTTCATAATTGGCATAAAATCCTTGAATTAAATCTTTTTTAGATTTATAAGAAGTGTGATAACCATTTTTGTACTTTTCGAACGAATTTTTCCTCGCCTTATCAAAATCTTTTGAAGCCTGTTTGGGAACTTGTGCGTTGATGTCATTTAACCACTCATATCGCTTTCGCTTCTTGATCTTTGTAAATCGTTTCTGTAAAGCTAACTGTGAAACAGATTTTCCAAATAACTTATAGTATCTATCACTCATTTTTTTACAATAGTTATAAGCGAATCTTGCAGCACCAGCATGGTTTCTAAGCACTTTTTCTTGTTCAGGCGTTGGAATCAGTCTGACTTTCTTCGCCAATATCATCAGAATTTTACTCCTTTACTGTGCGATTATTCGGCACTCACCTTTCAGATAATGAAAGATTTGTTCTTCTGAATAGTAGCGTGTTCCACCAGCATTCTCCTAAGACTACTAGGATACAAACCTGTTAATTCCGATACTTGACTAACTCGTAAAAATTTCATTATTATTCTTACCTCATTGAATCCAATATTGCACATACGTTCAGTGTATTCAATGAAGTTTGATAGATTCAATAAAATTTATCTCGTTCAACTAAGGGCGCAATTCCTTGGCCAGTTCTCTTATGAACTTCTCATGTTTTCACATGAGCGCAGACTATATGTTTATCTCTTTAGGGATAGAGGATTTTCCCATCACCATAGGCTTGTGATATACTCTCGTCAGTTATACGAGATAGTCGTTGAACGTTCATCTTATCAATTTTGACTTAGACGATTCGATGCGGAAGACCCATTATTCTAGTGTTTAGGATTTAACCGTGCACGATCTGATTGATTTTTTCTGCTTTCGCGACATTCACGCTCGCCATTTCTAGCCACGTTGTAGTTCAATCAGCTTTAGGGATTGCCCGCAGTTAACCCTCACTACTAGCCAATCACTTGACTAGCAGGGCTTACTGATATATTTAATTAACTTTAGTTATAATTGGTTAAATAAATCGTAACAGTTAGTTACCCTATTTTCTCTCTCATTCGTACTCCCCCATTCTACTTCTCCTTTAATATGTAACTTGCTATTCTTATCATGACTCTTAGAAAAATAACGACTACAATTACAAGATAAAGACCTTTCGCAGAAGACATCCAATCTTGAAAAATAGACATTTTCTCCATTTGCTTTTGGCCCTCTATTAAAATAACCCCTACGACAAATGAACAAACAACAATGATACCTATCATAATTCCAATACCTTTCTTACCATGTTGTTTCATGTCATCCCAACGATATAACAGTATAAAAACAAACCCGAGAACAGGTATGATACTTATCCATTCATTGTTTGTAAGCAGATTTAAAATGATTAATAGACTACAAGATATGATAAATCCCCAAAATCTAATTTCTTTGCGCATAAGCCCTTCTTTAATTCCATTTTTAGGGTTAATTGTATTGTAACATCCATTTATTGTTCTTACCATTACAGTACATGAAATTTCACTTTTTTTCTTTTTCCTATCCTCACATACTTTCACTGCTTCCATACAATGAACTACACGAATGCCTAAAGGATGTGAATGTTATGGGAGTTGAATTAACGCTTTTACATGCTCTCTATATTCTTTGTTTACTCACTATTATTACCTTTTTTATTTTTAGAAAAGATACGACGATCATTTGTATCGTTTTTATCTTTTTATTAGCATTAACCGCTACAAGTTCTATCCCTCTTGCCATTAGTGGTATCTTTCAAAGTTTCATTTACGCCATTACCGAACTATTACCAACTATATTAATCATCTCCATTATCGTATCAATGAGCAACCTACTCGTTCATACCGGCATAAATGATACGATGATTTCACCATTTACAAAGATGATTCGTACACCTGCACATGCCTACTGGATTATCGGTCTTTTAATGATGACAATTTCCTTTTTCTTTTGGCCTTCTCCAGCTGTCGCCTTAATGGGGGCCATTTTATTACCAGTCGCTGTACGCGTCGGCCTTCCGCCAATTGGAGTCGCAATCGCTATGAACTTATTCGGACACGGCATCGCCTTATCTGGTGACTTCGTTATTCAAGGTGCACCGAAATTAACTGCAGATGCTGCTGGTCTTCCTGTTTCCAGCGTTGTTTCAGCCAGTGTTCCCCTCGTTATCGTTATGGGTATTGTGACAACTTCCGTCGCATTTTTCTTCTTACGAAAAGAATTTCATACAGGCTTATCTATACAAGAATCTATTCCATCAACTGAGTCTTCTAAAACGCTCACTTCATTATCTCCTCAGACAAAAAAATGGCTCGCTATTTGTATTCCGATCGTATATGCCATAGATATTCTTTGCATGATTCAATTTAAACTACAAGGAAGCGATGCAACTGCACTTATCGGCGGGACGACTGTTATTATGATTATCATTATTTCTCTCATCGCCTACAAAGGTAATGGACTGAATAAAACGACCGATTATTTTATAGAAGGGCTCCAATTTGGATTTAAAATCTTTGGTCCAGTTATCCCAATTGCTGCACTCTTTTATTTAGGAGATAGCGGCTTTGTGAAAATTATCGGGGACTATTTACCGAAAGGTTCACATGGAATCATTAACGACTTAGGAATCGCCTTATCTCAAATTGTTCCTTTAAACCAATATGTATCGGCAGGAACATTAACTATCGTTGGTGTCATAACAGGCTTAGATGGATCTGGCTTTTCCGGTATATCACTTACTGGTTCGATTGCCAATCTTTTCGGAACAGCACTTGGGCATGGAACAGCTACATTAACAGCACTTGGGCAAATTGCAGCAATCTGGACTGGCGGTGGCACTTTAATTCCTTGGGCGCTTATTCCTGCCGCTGCCATATGCAAAGTAGATCCTTTTGAACTTGCGCGCCGAAACTTTTTACCAGTTGTGATTGGCTTAATCGTCACCACGATCGTTGCGATGTTTATTCTATAGCGTAAGCGAGTATTCTCTTGCTTACGTTTTTCATTGTGAAATCAATCATTTATTACTGACTTTCAAAAGGGATTATGTATATGTTAGCGAAGTTATATTAGGAGAGTATTTATTTCAAAACGTTTACGAGAAACAGATTACTTCAATTAGAAAAGGGGACATAACTATGAATGAATTGATTTTTGTCTTATTAATTTGTCCATTACTTATCTTTATCGTTTCTGTTATTGGAACACGTAGAACGAGAACGTACTATGTAATGCCAATTGTAACGTTTGCTAGTTTTTTAATAGTAGGTGCTATCGCCTTCCCTCCAAAGTTTTTCTTTTGGGTCGGTATGTATAGTATCTTCTCATTTATTATTTCTTATATGACTCTATTGTTTGTGAGAGGATATGAAGTTGCAGAAAACAATAAGTAGTTATTAGTGAGGAGATTGTACTATGATTTTCTTTGATATCGATGGAACTTTACATAAAATTTTAGCAATGATATAAAAAAGACGACCGCGTTCCCCCGCGGTCGTCTTTTTTCGTGTTACGCTGTAATCCAAGCTTCATTTGCTGGATTTTTACGCCACTCTTGTAATTTTTTCGTTTCAGCTTGTCCGATCATACCTTTTTCTGCTGCAACTTCAGTTAATGCACTGTAATCACTTAAAGAATATGATGCTACGTTTGCTGCTTCTAGTTTCTCTTTTCCTGACTCAAGCTCGTATGTGAAGATTGATACGATTCCTAATACTTCACAGCCAGCTTCGCGAAGTGCTTCTACACATGTAATTGCACTACCGCCAGTTGAAATTAAGTCTTCTACTACTACTACTTTTTGACCTTTTTCAGCTTTTCCTTCGATTCGGTTCCCTTTACCGTGACCTTTTGCTTTACTACGCACGTAGCACATTGGTAAATCCATACGATCGCTTACCCATGCAGCGTGCGCAATACCAGCAGTTGCTGTTCCTGCAATAACTTCTACAGTTGAGAAGTGCTCTTTAATTAACTCTTCTAATCCAGCTGCAATCGCTTGGCGTACTTTTGGATAAGATAAAGTTAAACGATTATCACAATAAATTGGTGATTTTATACCAGAAGACCAAGTAAATGGGTCATTCGGTTGTAAAAATACTGCTCCAATTTCTAATAAATGCGATGCGATTTCTTTTTTCATACTGTTACACCTTCCCACTGTTGTTTTACTGTTTTATACGCTTCAAGCGGATTTTCTGCTTTTGTAATACTCCGTCCAACTACGATGTAGCTTGAACCAAGTTCCCTCGCACGTTTCGGTGTTGCTACGCGCACTTGGTCATTTACGTCATCGCTTGCAAGACGAATCCCCGGTGTTACTGTTACAAATTCATTTCCGCATACTTCACGTAATTTTGGTACTTCAAGTGTTGAACAAACAACTCCATCAAGTCCACTTTCTTTCGTTAATTTTGCATAATGAGCAACCGCTTCTTCTAACGTTTTCTCAATGCCAATCTCTTTTTTCATCATAGCTTCCGAAGTGCTTGTTAATTGTGTAACTGCAATACAAATCGGTCTCTCTTTTCCTTCTTGCTTACCTTCCTCTAATCCCTCAATCGCAGCTTTCATCATACTGCTTCCCCCAGCAGCATGAACATTTACCATATCTACATCTAGACTAGCTAGGCTACGCATAGCGCTTTTTACCGTATTCGGAATATCATGAAGTTTTAAATCTAGGAAGATTTTATGTCCTTTTTCTTTTAAGTACGTAATAATTGCAGGACCTTCTTTGTAAAACAACTCCATACCAACTTTGACAAATAACTCTTCCCCTTCAAAGTGGTGTAAGAATTGTTCTACCTCTTGTTTCCCTGGAAAATCTAGTGCAACGATTAACGACTGTGACATGTTTGCTTCCAGCTCCTTCCTTGACATTCCGAAATATGATCAAATCCTAATTCATCTAGTAATGCTGGTAATTCTTCAATAATTGTCGGACATACGAACGGATCGATAAAGTTCGCCGTTCCAACTGCGACCGCGCTTGCGCCCGCATAGAAGAATTCAATTACATCTTCCGCTGTTTCAATACCACCCATTCCGATGATCGGAATGTTAACCGCTTGACTTACTTCATGTACCATACGAATTGCTACTGGCTTAATCGCAGGCCCTGATAGTCCGCCCGTACGGTTTGCTAAAATTGGTTTTGCAGTTTTTAAATCTAGACGCATACCAAGCAATGTATTAATCATCGTTAAACCGTCCGCACCCGCATTTTCAATTGCTTTTGCAATTTCCACAATGTTTGCCACGTTCGGTGACAATTTCACATATACCGGTACTTCAGAAACCTCTTTTACTCGCTTCGTTAAATCAGCAGCAATTTCAGGATTTGTACCAAAAGCGATACCACCCGTTTTTACGTTTGGACAAGAAATATTTAATTCTAGCGCATGAACATTAGGTGCCTTTGAAATCGCCTTCGCAACCGCTACGTAATCCTCAGCTTGTGAACCCGCAACGTTTGCAATAATCGGAAGATCAAATTGCTCGAGAAAAGGTAATTCAGAATTCATTACCTTTTCTAATCCAGGATTTTGAAGCCCGATTGCATTTAGCATTCCGCCTGGTGTTTCAGCAACACGAGGCGTTGGATTTCCATAACGAGGTTGTTCTGTTGTCGCTTTAATCATAATTGATCCAAGTACACTTAAATCATAGAACTGTGCATACTCACGACCAAATCCGAAGCAACCAGATGCTGGGATGATTGGATTTTTTAATGATAACCCTGGTAATTCAACTTGCAATCTGTTCATAGTACAACCTCCCCGATTGGAAATACTGGTCCGTCGCTACACACCTTCTTGTAAGAATGCCCACTCGGATCTGCTTGCAAATGGCATACACATGCGAAACATGCTCCGATACCACAGCCCATACGTTCTTCTAATGAAATGTAGGCTTTTCTCTCCTTATAGCGTCCTTCTAATGCACGAAGCATCGCTAAAGGTCCACATGAGTAGAGAATGTCAAAGTCAATTCCATAGCTATCGATTACATCTGTTACAAACCCTTTTGTACCATGTGTACCATCAACTGTTGCAACATACGTATCACCAAGTTCTGCGAATTTCTCTTCATAGAAGACAACATCTTTCGTTTGGAAACCTAAGATGTGAATAACGCGTACTCCTTTTGCTACAAGACGCTGTGACAATTCATATAGTGGTGGTACACCAATTCCCCCACCAACTAATAGAGCCGTTTGTCCAGGTTCCGCTTCTTCTACAGGAAATCCATGACCAAGTGGTCCTAACACATCTACAAGTTCACCTTGTTTTCTTTTCGCTAATGTTTTTGTCCCTTGTCCTTCCGCACGATATAGCATTGTAAATTCGTTCTTGTCTTGATCGACATTACAAATACTAATTGGGCGGCGCAGAAGGGGCGTAATGCCCTCTGCTACCTTAATGTGTACAAACTGCCCTGGATCGTTCATTTGCTGCACTAAATCCCCTTGAAGCACTAATTCGTAAATGTTTTTTGCGATTTCTTTTTGGTTAACGACGATCATATTTTGCTTTTGCATCATGCATGTACCACCTCGTGACGCTTCGTTTGCGTAATTTCTTTCATTGAATGAGCTGAGAATGTCATAGATTCTAATACTCTCAAGATTGCTCTCGTTGTATCAAGTGATGTTAAGCAAGCCACACCATTTTCTACTGATTCACGGCGAATGCGGAAACCATCACGCGCTGGTTGTTTTCCTTTTGTTAATGTATTGATTACAAACTGCGCTTTCCCTTGACGGATAATATCAAGTAAGTTGTAGTCTTCAGAATCAATTTTGTTTACAACTTGCACCGGAATGTTTTGTTCTGTTAGCGATTGTGCTGTTCCTGCTGTTGCTAATAAGTTATAGCCGATTTCATGGAAGCGTTTTGCAATTTCCAGCGCTTCTTCTTTATCTTTATCCGCTACAGTGATGATTACTGATCCGTGCGTTGGAATGTTAATTCCTGAAGCAACAAGTCCTTTATATAATGCTTTTTCAAGCGTTAAATCTTTACCCATTACTTCCCCTGTTGATTTCATTTCAGGCCCTAATGTTGTATCAACTGAGCGTAGTTTCGCAAATGAGAATACCGGTGCTTTTACATACACTTCCTTCTCTTCTGGGTGATAGCCAGTTCCATATCCTTGTTCTACAAGGTTTTGACCTAAAATAACTTTCGTTGCGATATTTGCCATCGGTACGCCTGTAATTTTACTTAAGAATGGTACTGTACGGCTCGCACGTGGATTTACTTCAATTACATACACTTCATCTTTGAATACTACAAACTGAATGTTTAGTAATCCAACAATGTTTAAACCTTTTCCAAGCCCAATTGTATGTTCAATAATTTGTTCTTTTAGTTTTTCAGATAAGCTCTGTGGTGGATATACTCCAATTGAATCCCCAGAGTGAACTCCAGCGCGTTCGATATGTTCCATAATACCTGGAATGAATACATTCTCACCGTCTGAAATTGCATCTACTTCAATTTCTTTACCAACCATATAACGGTCGATTAATACTGGGTGATCTGCGTGAACTTTAACCGCATTTTTCATGTAGTGCAGTAATTCTTCTTGACGATATACGATTTCCATCGCACGTCCACCTAGTACGTAAGATGGTCTTACTAATACTGGGTAACCAATTTTGTCAGCGATCGCTACTGCTTGCTCTACAGTCGTTGCTGTTTTACCAACTGGTTGCGGGATACCAAGCTTTGTTAAAGCTGCTTCAAACTTATCACGATCTTCTGCACGGTCTAAATCTTCAAGTGATGTTCCTAAGATTTTTACACCGTGTGCTTCTAATTTAGCCGCTAAGTTAATTGCCGTTTGTCCACCGAACTGGACGATAACACCTTCTGGCTTTTCTAAATCGATAATGTGCATTACATCTTCGATTGTTAATGGTTCAAAGTATAATTTGTCAGAAATACTGAAGTCTGTTGAAACTGTTTCTGGGTTGTTATTAACAATGATTGCCTCATATCCAGCTTCTTTTATTGCCCATACAGAGTGAACTGTTGCATAATCAAACTCAACACCTTGACCAATACGGATTGGACCAGATCCTAGTACAACTACACTCTTACGATCTGTTACAATCGATTCATTCTCGTCACCATATGTGCTGTAGTAGTATGGTGTTGCAGATTCAAACTCTGCCGCACAAGTATCTACCATCTTATAAACAGGAGTCATATTGCTTTCTTTACGCATATCGTAAATTTCTCGCTCTGTTTTGTTCCAAGCATTGGCGATGTAATGGTCACTGAAGCCCATTTCTTTAGCAGATTGTAACACTTCCATATTTCCTACATTCGCTTTTACTTCGCGTTCCATGTTTACGATATTTTCAACTTTTTGTAAGAAGAAGAAGTCCATTTCACACCATTCGTTGATTTCTTCTTTCGTTACACCTTGACGGATTGCTTCTGCTACAACGAACAGACGCTCGTCATCAGCTTTTATAATACGCTTTTTCATCGTTTCTTTATCAAGCTCTTTTAAGTGGTCTAACTCTAGGTGATAAACGCCAAGCTCTAAAGAACGAATCGCTTTTAATAATGATTGTTCTAAGTTACGTCCGATTGACATAACTTCACCAGTTGCCTTCATTTGTGTACCAAGTGTTCTGTTTGCTGATTCAAACTTATCAAATGGCCAACGTGGAATTTTTGAAACAATATAGTCTAATGCTGGCTCGAAGCAAGCGTATGTTTTTTGTGTTACTGGGTTTATAATTTCATCTAATGTTAAACCGACTGCAATTTTCGCCGCTAGCTTCGCAATTGGATATCCAGTTGCTTTAGATGCTAGTGCAGACGAACGACTTACACGCGGGTTTACTTCGATTACATAGTATTGGAAGCTATGTGGATCAAGTGCAAGCTGAACGTTACATCCACCTTCAATTCCTAATGCACGAATAATTCTTAATGAAGTGTTTCGTAACATTTGATACTCACGGTCACTTAATGTTTGGCTCGGTGCTACAACGATAGAATCACCTGTGTGAACCCCAACCGGATCGATATTTTCCATGTTACATACTACAATCGCGTTATCATTCGAATCACGCATTACTTCATATTCAATTTCCTTACAACCGGCAATACTCTTTTCTAATAAACATTGTGTTACTGGACTATGTTTTAATCCACCTGATACGATTTCAATTAGTTCTTCTTCATTATTACAGATTCCGCCACCTGTTCCCCCCATTGTAAATGCTGGGCGAACAATAACTGGATAACCAATTTCTTTTACAAATTCATGTGCTTCTTCCAGCGTATGAATAATCGTGCTAGATGGAATTGGTTCATTTAATTCCTGCATTAATGTACGGAATAAATCACGATCCTCTGCTTGCTCGATTGCTGATAATTTTGTTCCTAAAATTTCAACTCCGCACTCTTCAAGTATGCCTGATTTCGCAAGTTCAACCGCCATGTTTAGGCCTGTTTGACCACCTAATGTTGGTAGGAGTGCATCTGGACGTTCTTTACGAATGATACGGCTTACGAATTCTAATGTTAATGGTTCTATATATACTTTATCTGCTGTTGCAGTATCTGTCATAATTGTTGCTGGGTTAGAGTTAACAAGGATTACTTTGTAACCTTCTTCTCTAAGAGATTGACAAGCTTGTGTACCAGAGTAATCAAACTCTGCTGCTTGCCCAATTACAATTGGTCCTGATCCGATTACTAAAATTGTGTTAATGTCTAGGCGTTTTGGCATAACTCTTCCCCTTCTTTCTTGAAGTTTTCAATCATTGCTAAGAAATCTTCGAATAAATCATTTGCATCTTCTGGTCCTGCAGAAGCTTCTGGATGGTATTGTACTGTAAATGCTGGGAACTTCGTATGACGAAGACCTTCTACTGTTCCATCATTTAAAGCAACATGTGTAATTTCCAGTTCTGTATTTCCAACTGATTCTTCTTCTACTGCGTAACCATGGTTTTGAGATGTAATTGCTACTTTTCCAGTTGTAAGATTTTTTACTGGATGATTTAAACCACGGTGACCGAATTTTAACTTACTTGTATTCGCACCAGATGCCAGGGCGAACAATTGATGTCCTAGGCAAATCCCGAATAAAGGAACTCTACCAATAATTTCTTTTAACATTTCAATTGCTTCTGGTACATCTTTTGGGTCCCCAGGTCCATTACTTAACATAATTCCATCTGGGCTAAGGCGTAGAATTTCTTCTGCTGTTGTATTGTAAGGTACAACAATTACATCACAATCACGCTTATTTAATTCTCGTAAAATACCATGTTTCATTCCGAAGTCTACAAGTACAACTCGGTGTCCACGGCCTGGACTTGGATATGGATCTTTTGTTGATACGCGTTTCACATGATCTGTAAAGACAGTTGCTTTCAATTGGCTAACGATTTCCTCTACATCCACATCCATATTGCAAAGACGTCCGCGTAAAGTTCCATATTGACGAATTTTTCTTGTTAATTTTCTCGTATCAATTCCTGCTAATCCTGGGATATTTCTTTCTTTCAAGTAATCATTTAACGAAATTTCATTACGGAAGTTTGATGGGTGATCACAAATTTCGTTTACGATTAAACCATTTACAGATGGGTGAATTGATTCAAAATCATCACGGTTAATGCCGTAGTTTCCGATTAATGGATACGTAAATGTTACGATTTGACCGCAGTATGATGGATCAGATAAAGTTTCTTGATATCCAGTCATCCCAGTTGTAAATACAACCTCACCTGACTTTTCTATTTCTCCTCCGAAACCTTTTCCAATTAATACTGTTCCATCTTCTAAGATAAGTTGTCTTTTCATACTAATGCACTCTCCTTTTGCCATGCGATCTTACCACCAACGATTGTCATAACCGGCCAACCTTGGCATTTCCAACCTGCGAATGGTGTGTTTTTTCCTTTTGATAAGAATGTTGTTGGATCAATTTCTTCTTCCTGTTCTAAATCGATAATTGTAATATCAGCTGTTCTACCTTCTGTTAGGCGCCCTGCTTCTAAACCGAATGTGTCAGCTGGTTTTTCTGTTAAGAATTGAATCAGTTGCTCTAATGTAATGATTTCTTTTTTCACAAGGTTTGTATATAAAAGCGGGAATGCTGTTTCAAAACCAGTAATTCCGAACGGTGCTCTTTCAATCCCTTGCGCTTTCTCTTCTGCAGTATGCGGTGCATGGTCAGTTGCGATCATATCAATTGTTCCATCTAATAGTCCTTCAATTAACGCTGCATGATCTTCTTTTCCTCGAAGCGGTGGATTCATTTTAAAGTTAGGATCAGCCGATGGGATATCATCTTCACATAATACTAAGTGATGCGGTGTTACTTCTGCTGTTACTTTAATTCCCGCGCGTTTCGCGTCACGGATTACACGTACAGATCCTTTTGTACTTACGTGACATACGTGGTAGTGACAATTTGCAGCTTCCGCAAGTAGTATATCCCTTGCAATATGTACGGATTCACATACTGATGGGATACCGTTTAATCCGTGTTTCTCAGAAAACTTCCCTTCATGTACACATCCTTTATTAATAAGTGTGTTCTCTTCACAGTGTGCAACAACTGCCATTTTTAATTTCGATGCACGCTTCATTGCAGCTAACATCATGCTTGCATCTTGCACGCCTACGCCATCATCAGTGAAAGCAAACGCTCCAAGTTCTTTTAACGTTTCAAAATCGGTCATTTCAGAACCTGCTTGACGTACTGTAATTGCTCCATATGGTAATACATTTACATGTGCTTTTTCTTTAATACGCTTTTGCAGGTCTTCCATATGTTCTCTGCAATCTGGTACTGGGCGTGTGTTTGGCATTGCGCAAATTGTAGTAAATCCACCTTTTGCTGCTGCAAGTGTTCCTGTTTCAATTGTTTCTTTATGTTCACCACCTGGTTCACGAAGATGAACGTGTACATCTACTAATCCAGGTGCCATTAACTTTCCATTTACATCGATTACTTCAGCATTATCTGCCGTAATATTTTCTGCTACCTTCGCAATTTTACCGTTTTGTACGAGAAGATCTGTTGCTACAATTTTTCCTTCTTCATTCATATAACGACCGTTTTTAAACAAATAATTCATGTTTCATTCCTCCTAATACATTTGGTAATGCGCGTTTTAGTACAGCCATTCTTACGTAGACCCCGTTTTCCATTTGCTTAAATATGCGTGAGCGTTCACACTCGACAAGTTCACTCGCAATTTCAACATCACGGTTTACAGGGGCTGGATGCATAATAATGCTTCCTTCTTTCATACGTTTTTCTCTTTCAACTGTTAACCCATGTTGCTCGTGATACTCTTTCATAATGTCTGTTTCATAATGGTCATGACGCTCATGTTGTACACGAAGTAACATCATCACATCCACTTCTGGAACAAGTTCATCTAAACTCTTGTACGTTCCAAATGTGTTCTCTTCATCTTTCCACTCTTCTGGGCTTGCAAAGTAAATTGTCGCGCCCAGTTTCGTTAATGCTTCTGCATTAGAACGTGCTACTCGGCTATGACGAACATCCCCAACTATTGCAATCTTCAAACCTTCAAATTTTCCAAACTCTTGTTTAATTGTTAGAAGATCCAGCAGACATTGCGTTGGATGATTTCCACATCCATCTCCAGCGTTCAAGATTGGGATATTCACCTGATCTTTTAATTCATCGAAGTAACGATCTTGCTCATGGCGGATGACTACCGCTTTTGTTCCGATTGATTCTAGTGTTCTTATCGTATCGTATAAAGTTTCTCCTTTTTGTACGCTAGATGCATCTGCGGAAAAGTCTAATACTTCAAGTCCTAATCTCTTCTCAGCAACTTCAAAGCTAAATCTCGTCCTCGTACTATTCTCAAAGAACAAGTTCGCAACAAATGTTTGCTCTGTCGTTTTTCTCTCTTTTCCATTCGCGAAATCTTCTGCGTCTTTTAGGATTTCTGAAATTTCTTGTTCCGATAATTCACTCATCGTTAACAAATGGCTCATCGTCATCCCTCATCTTTCTGTTTTTTATGATAACACCATTGAATTTATATAACAATAACTGTATAAAAATACCCTAGTCTTTGAGACTAGGGTGCGTTAAAGTAGCCACCCTTTTCTATCTCACAGGACTGAATTAAAAGGTTATTTTTATGAAGCAATCTGCTTAGATTGTTTTGTTTTATTTGTTTGTTTTGTCTCTGGTAGTAGTAGATTTAATAGTACACCTACAATTGCTGCTAACGCCATTCCTTCCACTTGGAACGATTCACCTACGTGCAGTACCGCTCCGCCAATACCGATTACTAGTATAACTGATGCAATCATTAAGTTTCGTTTGTCACCTAAGTCTGTTTTATCGTCTACCATCATACGTAAACCACTTGATGCGATTACACCGAAGAGTAAGATTGATACACCACCCATAACTGGTGTTGGAATCGAATGAATCAGTGCTGAAATCTTCCCGATAAATCCAAACATGATTGCGAACACTGCTGAACCGATGAATAAGTATACACTGTATGCTCTCGTAATTGCTAGCACACCGATGTTTTCACCGTACGTTGTATTCGGTGGTCCTCCTATTAATGATGCGATCAATGTTGCTATCCCATCACCGAAGATTGAACGATGTAAACCTGGTTTTTCAATTAAATCTCTTTTAATAACATTTCCAAGTACAATTTGATGTCCGATATGTTCTGAAATTGTTACAAGTGCAACTGGCACCATTAAGAGTACAATTTTCCATGAAAACTCCGGAGTATATGTTACAAACGGTACTGTGAAGTCTGGTATGACAAACCATTTTGCCTCAGCTACTGGCTTTAAATCTACTAGCCCTTGGAAGTAAGCGAATATATACCCGCCGATGATTCCAAGTAGCACTGGTATGATACTGAAAAATCCTCTCCCGAATATGGAGCAAATGATTGTAATTGCTAATGTTACTAATGCTACTGAAAAGTGTGTAATGCTATACTTACCATCCGCACCGTTCATCGCCATGTTCACTGCTGTATGTGCTAAAGATAAACCGATTACCATTACGACTGGCCCAACTACGATTGGCGGAAGTAATTTCATAATCCATTCTGACCCAGATTTCTTAATTCCGAGTGAGATTAAGATGTAAACAAGTCCCGCAAGCATTCCTCCAAGCATCGCTGCTCCAGGTCCACCTGCTGTTTTCGCTGTAATAATTGGTGCAATAAAGGCGAATGATGATCCTAAATATGCTGGTACTTGACCTTTCGTTATTAGAAGAAACGCTAGCGTTCCTAATCCACTTGATATTAAAGCTACTGATGGATTCAGTCCTGTTAAAAACGGAACAAGCACTGTTGATCCAAACATCGCGAACAAATGTTGTATACTTAATAATAACCATTTTCCCGGTTTCGGTACTTCATGAATGTCTAACACTGGCTTTTGCTCCATTGTTACATCCTCCTTCAGTTTTAATTTTTGCAATAAAAAAACTCTTTGTGCCTGTGCACAAAGAGTCCTACACTTTCGTATGCCAAATTTGACATATGAAAGCCAAGACCCTTTGGCAGCCTCACAGGACTACATTTAAAAGGGCTTTACTTATCGTATATGCTTACTCGATCTTGTTGATCTGTCTCTTGCAAATCAACTTCGATACGCTCTTCACTAGATGTTGGAATGTTCTTTCCTACATAATCAGCGCGAATTGGTAATTCACGATGACCTCTATCAACAAGAACAGCCAATTGGATTTGTGATGGTCTACCTAAATCCATAAGAGCATCCATTGCTGCTCGAACTGTTCTTCCTGTATATAACACATCATCCACAAGGATAACTTTTTTCTTCGTAATATCTACAGGAATATCAGAACCTTTTACAAGTGGTTCTTTATGTTTCGATTGTAGTGTTAAATCATCACGATACAACGTAATATCTAACTCTCCTACTTCCATCTCTTTTCCTTCAATTTGACCAATTCGTTCTGCCAAACGTTGTGCAATAAAAATTCCACGTGTTTTTATTCCGACAAGAACACAATTATCGACACCTTTATTTCGTTCCACGATTTCATGACTAATTCGTGTTAAAGCGCGGCGAATCATTTGGTCATCTAAAACGACAGCTTTCTCTTGCATGCTCTACACCTCCAAGTTTTTTTTCTTGCGTGAGAGTAATGGTATAAAAAAAGTCCTCTCAGCGTGTGCGAGAGGACTTTTGAAAAAAGGGTACAACATACCCTAAGTATTTCAAACCGTTACCTTCTCAACCTCACGGGGCTGTGTTAAAGGATCATTATTTAACTGTTGTCAGTATCTCAGTTTTCTTATGATTTGTCAATATTATTTCCGTAAAATATTTAGCGCTTCTTCAAACACTTCTGGAATCGGTGCCTCAAACTCAATATATTCACCACTACGAGGGTGATCGAAACCTAAAATCCCTGCATGAAGTGCTTGTCCATTCATATCTAATGTTTTCTTCGGACCATACTTTGGATCCCCTGCAAGTGGATAACCAATATATTTCATATGAACACGAATTTGGTGTGTACGTCCCGTTTCTAAGCGGCATTCTACAAGTGTGAAATCCTTAAATCGCTCTAACACTTGGAAATGTGTAACTGCATTCTTACCATTTTCATCAACAGTCATACTTTGACGTTCTTTTTTATCACGACCAATTGGAGCGTCAATTGTTCCTTTATCATGTGGAATTACACCATGTACAATCGCTTTATAACGTCTTGTTACCGTTTTTGCTACAAGTTGATTTACAAGTGATTCATGCGCCATATCATTTTTAGCAACCATTAATAATCCAGATGTATCCTTATCAATACGGTGTACTATACCAGGACGCATTACACCGTTAATACCTGATAGGTCTGTACAATGATGCATAAGTCCGTTTACAAGCGTACCCTTCGTATGCCCTGGTGCTGGATGTACTACCATGCCACGCGGCTTATTTACAACTAGTACATCGGCATCTTCATAATAAACTTCTAAATTCATATCTTCCGGTTGAATATCTAACTCTTCTGGCTCGGGAATTGTTACTGTAATTTCATCATTTCCTTTTACTTTATAATTCCCTTTAACTGATTTTCCATTTACTGTCACAACAGCATCTTTAATCCATTGCTGCACTTGTGAACGTGACCATTCACTGTTTATTTCTGCAACGAATTTATCAATTCGCTCGCTTTTTTGTTCTTCTGCAACTGTTACTTGTACTACTTCACTCATTCAATTACTCCTTCGCTTTCTTTCCTTCTAATACTGTTTGAATAATAATTAATACAACTCCAATACATAATGCTGAGTCAGCTATATTGAATACCGGATAGTTGTACGAGAAAATATACACGTGAATGAAATCCACTACTTCTTGTCTAAATACACGATCAATAAAATTGCCAATTGCTCCGCCTAAAATTAGACCTAATGAAATACCTAGAAGCTTGTCCGTTTTCGCATATTTTTTCATATAAAATACGATAAATGCTACGAAAATGACTGTAATAATGTAGAAAAACCACATTTTATTTTCTAAAATACCCCAGGCAGCTCCTCTATTTCGATGAGATGTTATGTATAATACATTATCGATAATCGGAATGCTCGTACCCAATTCCATGTTCTTTACAATTAGCCACTTCGATATTTGATCGATGGCAATGACAAATAACGCTATTACATAATATATCATTTTCATTTCCCCCACAAAGACAGTGTACCTCAAAATTTTAGCATAGCTGCTACCTTTTCACAATGAACCTTTGTAGAAGAATAAAATAAATTAAAAAAAGGTAACATAATATCGTTGTGCGTATTCATACATTTACCTTTTCATAGAAAAATTCATGAATAGTACGAGCAGTCGGCATTGTTTTCATTTGTTTCGTAGAAATCGCTCTTCCAGTTTCTTCACAAATACCGTACATATCTATTTCCATTTTAAACAATGCACGTTCTACATCTTTTAAATCCTCTTTTATATCATGTAATAGCAATTTTTTCTTTGTCTCTTCCTTTATTTCGTATCCAAGTTCTTGCCCAAATTCCATATAGTATGTGTGCATTACTTCTTTAGCCAGTCTATCTTGCAACTCTTTTCTCATCAATTGTAATTCTTCTTTTATTTCCATATAAATTTCATTCACGTGTACATTCCTCCCAGCTGCAATGTACAATTAGTGTGTCCGAAATTTCCACGCTTACCTCACACACATTTTTCCTTCATAGGAAAGAGAGTGAAAGTTATTTTGATATATCATCAACAAAAAACTGACTGCTATTATGAGCAGTCAGCTTTTTTTCATTATTTTACATAATTTTCTTTAACAACCGTTGCACAACGCTCACATAATGTTTCATGTTCTGCATCTTTACCAATTGTTTCTGAAACAACCCAACAACGTTCACACGTCTCACCTGTCGCCTGTGCTACAACTACAGCTGTATGCTCATACTTTGGTGCTTCTGTTGGCGCTTCTTCAATTGTACCACCAAGTTTATACTCAGAGACGATGAATAATTGCTTTAAGTCTTCGCTAATAGACTCTAACATAGCCTTCATTTCTGCAGTCGGATATAGCGTAATGCTCGCATTTAATGACTTACCAATTACTTTCTCATTACGAGCTACTTCTAACGCTTTTAAAACGTCATCACGTAATGTCATAAATGCATCCCATTTTGCTCTTAACGCTTCTGAACCCTCTACTTCTGTAGCTTCTGGCATATTAGTTAACTGTACGCTTTCTTCTTCTGCACCAGGAACATATGGCCATACTTCATCAGCTGTATGAGGTAAGATTGGCGTTACAAGTTTCGTTAATGCAACAAGAACATCATATAATACAGTTTGAATTGCACGACGATCCGCGTGATCTGCACCTTCAATGTATAAAATGTCTTTTGCAAAGTCTAAGTAGAATGAACTTAGATCAATTGTACAGAAGTTGTGAATTGCATGATATACAGCAGCAAAGTCATATGTTTCATATGCATCTTTTACTTTTGTAATTAAGTCATTTAACTTCACTAACATGTAACGATCTACTTCACGAAGTTCAGCTACCGCTACTGTATTTTCACTTGGATTAAAATCATCTAAGTTTCCTAATAAGAAACGGAATGTGTTACGGATTTTACGATACACTTCTGCTACTTGTTTTAAAATATCATCTGAAATACGTACATCAGATTGATAGTCAACAGAAGATACCCATAAGCGTAAAATGTCTCCGCCTAATTGATCCATAATTTTCTTCGGTACGACGATGTTTCCAATCGACTTACTCATTTTACGTCCGTCACCATCTAGTACGAAACCATGGCTTAGTACGCCTTTATACGGAGCTTTACCAGTTACAGCAACTGCTGTTGATAATGAAGAGTTAAACCAACCACGATACTGGTCAGATCCTTCTAAATATAAATCAGCTGGACGTTGTAAGTCTTCGCGCTCTTCTAATACCGCTTGGTGGGAAGAACCTGAATCGAACCATACATCCATGATGTCTGTTTCTTTACGGAATTCACCATTTGGGCTACCTGTATGTGTAAATCCTTCTGGTAATAAATCTTTCGCTTCACGCTCGAACCATACGTTAGAACCGTGCTCACGGAATAAATCTGCTACATGATTAATTGTTTCATCTGTAATAATTGGATCACCATTTTCTGCATAGAATACAGGAATTGGCACACCCCATGCACGCTGACGAGAAATACACCAGTCACCACGGTCACGAACCATATTATGAAGACGAGTTTCTCCCCATGCTGGTACCCATTTGGTTTCCGCAACAGCTTCTAATAATTCTTTACGGAACGCTTCAATAGATGCAAACCACTGCGCTGTCGCACGGAAAATAATTGGTTTTTTCGTTCTCCAATCATGTGGGTATGAATGCGTAATGAATGTTAGTTTCAGTAACGCTCCTACTTCTTCTAATTTTTCCGTAATTGGCTTGTTAGCTTTATCATAGAATAAGCCTTCAAATCCAGGTGCTTCATTTGTTAATACACCTTTATCATCAACTGGGCAAAGTACTTCTAAGCCATACTTTTTACCAACAACGAAGTCATCTTCCCCGTGTCCTGGTGCTGTATGAACACAACCTGTACCTGCATCTGTTGTTACGTGCTCTCCTAGCATAACTAATGAGTCACGATCGTAGAATGGATGTTTTGCAACTGTATACTCAAGTTCGCTACCTTTTACCGTTTTCACAACTTCAGCATTTTCCCACTCTAACGTTTTTGCAACTGTCTCAAATAGTTCAGAAGCGATGATATATTTCTCATCATTTAATTTCACAATAGCATATTCAAGTTCTGGGTGAACAGAAATACCTAAGTTTGCAGGTAACGTCCAAGGCGTTGTTGTCCAAATAATGTATTTCTCATCACCTTCTAATACGTTCTTTCCATCTTTTACAGGGAATGCTACGTAAATAGATGCTGATTTTTTATCTTGATATTCAATTTCAGCTTCTGCTAAAGCTGATTCACTTGTTGGAGACCAGTAAACTGGTTTTTGTCCTTTATAGATATAACCTTTTTTCGCCATGTCACCAAACACTTTAATTTGTTGTGCTTCATAAGCTGGCTCTAAAGTAATATATGGATTATCCCAATCTGCACGTACACCCAAACGCTTAAATTGTTCACGTTGACGTTCCACTTGCTCATATGCATACTCTGCACATAACTTACGGAACTCAGCAACTGTCATTTCTTTACGCTTTACACCTTTATTTGTTAAAGCTTGCTCAATTGGTAAACCGTGTGTATCCCAACCTGGTACATATGGTGCACAGTATCCAGTCATTGATTTAAAACGAACAATAAAGTCTTTTAACACTTTATTTAGTGCGTGTCCCATATGGATGTCACCATTTGCATATGGAGGTCCATCATGTAGTACAAATAAAGGACGACCTTTCGTATGTTCTTGTACCTTTTCATAAATATTCATTTCAGCCCATTTTTCTTGCATTGCAGGCTCACGTTTCGGTAAATTCCCACGCATCGGGAATTCTGTTTTTGGCATTAGTAATGTATTTTTGTACTCCATGCTCAATTCCTCCTTAAATATATAAACGACAGACCTTAAAAAAGGGAATAAAAAAGAGACCTCTCATCCCCAAAAAGGGACGAGAAAGTCTCCCGCGGTACCACCCTAGTAGACCATATACAAATGCATAAGGTCCTCTTTATATTCTTAACGCGAATATACGCCTACGCTTACTAAATTTGTTCAGCGCGGAACTCCAGGGTGATATTCCCATTATCTCCTTATCCTGAGCTTACACCATCCTCAGTTCGCTATATAAGGTATGAAAAAGGTACTTATCCCTATCTTCGTTTTTCTTAATAAATATGCTGTTTAAAATTATATGTAATAATGAGAAAAACGTCAAGCTTACACTGTTTCTTCTTTTTTCAACAGTTCGTCCACTTCGTCTTCTAATTCAATTAGTTTATCCCAATCATCGTTGTTTAACATTTCAAGTTGTGTTTCTAATAACATACGGAAACGAGTTCGGAATACTTTCGCTTGTTTCTTCAACTCTTCAATATCAAAAGCAACTTTTCTTGATTTCACTAACGCTTCATTAATGATACGATCTGCATTTTTTTCTGCTTCACGTACAATTAATTTTGCTTCTTTTTGTGCATTACGCTTCACTTCTTCAGCAGCTTCTTGTGCGACAATGATAGATTTGTTCAGCGTATCTTCAATATTAGAAAAATGATCTAACTTTCCTTCTAATTGTGCAACCTTTTCTTCTAAAGCTTTTTTCTCACGAATGACTAATTCATAATCTTTGATGATCTGATCAAGAAACTCATTTACTTGATCTTCATCGTAGCCACGAAACCCGCGACCAAATTCTTTGTTATGAATATCTAATGGTGTTAACGGCACAACGCCACCTCCAAGTAGTTATCTAAATTTCCTCTTTCAATTATATCTTTTCTTCGACAAAATAAGAGAATTTCCTTCTAAAAAACCAATCATTTTAGTATACCATACAAAACTCTCCATTTGTCGCGCTTCGTTTTACCTTCTACAGAAAATAATTTACTTCGTCCATACCCTCTAACCGAGAAAACATCCCCCGGAAAACATTCATACGAAGTTTGCTCTACTGTTTTCCAATTGACTTTTACTAAGCCACCTTTTATAAGAGGCTGTACCTTCTGCCTAGATATATGTAGCATTTCAGCTAATAAAACATCTAGACGAAGTGACGAAACAGTCCCAGATTTTTCTCCCCATTTTTCACCTACACGCAAAATTTTCTCTACTTGTATAGGAGAGAGTGTGACTTTCATTTTCCCTATTGATTGTAAGTTCATTTCAATATACGATACAACTTCTTTGGCAACTGCAATTTGGGCACGGTCTTCTTGAAGCAAAATATCACCACATTTTTCCCTTGTTAAACCAAGCGACATGAATGCACCTAATATTTGCCTATGTTCTAGCGTAAAAAACTTGGAAGGATAGTCAATTTCTAATACTTCTACTTGAAATTCCTCTTCATTTAATTCTAGATAATCTGGATAAATTATTGCTCTTTTCCGTTCGGCTTCAGGCATCGCACCATCAAACCGTACAGCTACATCTCCTTGCCCAATTACCATAGAAACAATTTGTTGCTGTCTTGGATCAAGAAAATCTGTTAACTTGACTTGATGGTACTCAGCAGCCTGTTTCCACTCTAATACTTTATCCACAAAGACCTCTTCATCAGGTCTAAAATGCTCATAGATGCTCATGTATTTAACCTCACACTATAAAAAATAGTTGAATAAACTCACTAAACCACCTCTAGCAAGTTTCAAGGCAACAATAGCAACAAGTGGAGAAATATCAATCATACCAAATGGTGGAATAAACCTCCTAAACGGCTCTAAATACGGTTCGCAAATACGCGCAAGAAAATCTCCAAAAGCTGATTCCTTTGCGCCAGGAAACCATGATAGGAGAATGTAAATAATTAGTGCCCACGAGTAAATCTCGATAGCAGTAAGTAACACTGTTAAAACTGTTGTCATGGCGTATTACCACCTCTTTATATTTGTCTCTTCTTCTTCACCGAATAACTCTGAAATCGCACCAACGATATCAACATTTTCAGGTGTACACATAAATGTTTTCGGGCCTATTTTTTGAATATCCCCGCCTATAGCGTATACAGTACCACTTAAAAAGTCAACGATACGTACAGCTTGATCTGTAGACATTCTTTGCAAATTAATTACAACAGCTCGTCTACCTTTTAAGTGATCCGAAATGCCTTGCGCTTCCGAATATGTACGTGGTTCTAGTAAAACAACTTTTGAAGATTGCTTCGCTGTTTCAATACTCACTACATTTTGCTTCGGTTGCACTTTCGCAAACGGAACATCTTGTTGTTCTGGGGGATCTTGTTGCTTTTTCATGTCTGTTTGCTCCTTTTCATAACTATATTGAGCTGCTTCTTTTTCTTCCGGTGTGTCAAAAAAGAAGTATTTTACTTTTGACCAACTCATAATAACTTTCTCCTTCCTCCTACGCTTTTCCTACTAAAACCGTTCCCAAACGAATATATGTAGCGCCTTCCTCAATTGCAATCGTGTAATCATTTGACATTCCCATTGATAATTCTTTACATGGTGCATGTAATAATTCTAGCTCCTGCACCTCTGTTTGTAGCATGCGCAATTCCTTAAAGCAGCGACGAATCTCTTCCTCTTCTCCTGTAAACGGAGCCATTGTCATTAATCCTACCACTTCAATCTTATCCAATTCTTGCAAACTTTGAATAAAAGAAATTGTTTCTTCTATCGCCAATCCTTGCTTTGATTCTTCAGATGATGTTTTCACTTGAATAAAGCATTTAACTTTCTTATCAGCACGTTTTTGAATTTCTTTTGCAAGCGAAAGACGATCTAATGAATGTAAATAATCAATCTCATTAATGATTTCTTTTACTTTTCTCGTTTGCAATGATCCAATAAAATGCCAATTCACTTTTGAACCGAAATGCTCGTATTTTTGTAAGAAACCTTCATTTCTATTTTCACCTAAATCAATAATTCCTGTTTCAATTACTTCGCTTGTTTTTTCAATCCCTACAGTTTTTGTAACTGCAACGAGCTTAATATCTTTCATCGAACGTCCAGCTCGTACACAAGATTCTTTAATTACTTCGTTTACATCTGCTAAATTCCCTTGCACTGTCACTTACTTCACTCCTCCTTAAAACCTATGAAACTCAACATTCTCCCCGTCTTACCTTGATCACGACGATGAGAGAAAAATAATTGTTCTTCACAGCTTGTACAAAGAGATGACATTACAATATGTTCTTCTTTTATGCCTGCTTGTACACATAATATACGATTAACTTCTTTTAAATTAATTGCATACTGACCATCAGAAATTACTTTATGAGGAACAGATCCGTTTACTACTTGCTGTGCTGCTGTTAATACACGATCATCAACAACATAACAACATGATCCGATTGCAGGACCAATTGCGACATGAATTTCATCACTTGAAACACCTTCTGCATTCCACTTTTGAATCATTTCTTTCGCAATCTCTGTTACAGTCCCTTTCCACCCAGCATGCGCAAGTCCTATCATATCATGTGATGGTGCATAAAAATAGAGCGGAACACAATCAGCGTAACAAGATGTTAAGAGAACATCTTTGTTAGTCGTATAAATGCCATCCGTTTTTGGAATACCGTCTTCATATGAATAAACGCCTTTCCCTTTTTCTTGCAGTCCTACTTTCTCAACATGATGGTCATGAACTTGTTCAGAGCAAATCCATTTTTCTAATGGTTTTTGTAACTTATTAGCTAAAATGCGTCTGTTTTCATGAACATTCTCCACGATATCATTCACATGTAATCCTAAATTCATCGCATGAAAGGAGCCTGTACTTACTCCACCATCTTTTGTCGTAAATCCAACAGTAATGTTTCCAAGTTCTTTCCACGCTTGTAAATACAGTATACCGTCCGCATATTTAAATGGTTCTCTCATAAAGCGACTCCTTTTAATTAAAATAACAGAAAAAAGTATGGTACTTCCTGTCTATTTTACCATACTTTTATTTTTTCATAATGACAACAGAAAAAAAAGAGGAATTTGTAATATTCTTTATGAAATTGTCGGTGTTTGTATTGATTCTGTTACAGAATTAACATGATCTACTTTTACAAGTATGACATCTTCTCCAATTTTCATAATTTGCTCCCAAGGAATCACAAATTCTACTTCCTTCCCAAAGAGTCCAAGCATTCGTGCCTGCTTAGAAATAATAACCGCCCTAATCTTTCCTGTGTCTATATCAATATCAATATCTCCAATATTCCCAAGCCTCTTTCCATCTGAAACATTTACAACATCCTTCATTTGAAACTCCGAAATCCGTATCATATTCATCCTCTCCCTTATATCATGAATCGTAAGTACGCTCTCAAATAAAGTGAAACCTTAATCAGTGGGATTATCCCCATCCCTACTGATTATTAACCCATGCCAATCGGACTTTTACGGGCAGTCCCGCTTCCATCTAACTTTTTACTTCAGCCTAATTTCGAAGCGGATAAACAGTATATAACCGCTACTAATAGAACATCCATTTTATTTTCATTATATGAACCTACCCAATCTACTATGAGCGCAAAATATTATATATAAAAAAGACCTCACCATAACTGGTGAGGACCTTATCCTTGAATCGTCTTATTCATTTGCTTAATAGCAGACTTCTCCAAACGTGATACTTGCGCTTGAGAAATCCCAATTTCTTCGGCAACTTCCATCTGTGTCTTTCCTTGAAAGAAACGTTTTCGAATAATCATTTTTTCACGATCATTTAAACGCTTCATTCCTTCTTTCAACGCCAGTTCTTCAACCCACTGCTCGTCCTTTTGTTTTTCATCCTTTAATTGATCCATAACAAAGATAGGATCTCCTCCATCGTTATAAATCGGTTCAAATAATGAAACCGGATCTTGAATCGCATCTAGTGCAAAAACAATCTCTTCATGTGTCACTTCAAGAACTTTCGCAATATCCATTGCTGTTGGTTCTTTTGAATTTTCAGCAATCAATTTTTCTCTTACTTGCAACGCTTTATACGCAATATCTCGTAATGAGCGAGATACACGAATTGGATTGTTATCACGCAAATATCTGCGTATTTCTCCAATAATCATCGGCACAGCATACGTTGAAAACTTTACATTTTGGCCTAAATCAAAGTTATCAATGGATTTCATAAGTCCAATGCAACCAACTTGAAATAAATCATCAACATATTCTCCTCTGTTATTAAATCTTTGGATGACGCTCAGCACAAGACGTAAGTTTCCATTCACTAATTTCTCTCTGGCGCTTATCTCTCCACTTTGCATTTCACGAAATAATTTACGCATCTCTTCATTTTTTAGTACTGGAAGTTTAGCTGTATCAACACCGCAAATTTCTACTTTGTTTCTCGTCAAAGTGTTCCCTCCTATCGGGAGTTGCTGTACAGTGTAAAGTATTTCCTTTGAAGGGGATTTTATGCATACGGTTTTTCCATCATTTTTCACAAATATCATATTTCCTAATGCACAAAAAAAGAATAAGACCAGTCTAGATACCGACTGGTCTTATTCTTCACACCATTTTATTAAATTCTTTTCGTAATCTTTTTATAATTCTTTTTTCCAAACGAGAAATATAAGACTGTGAAATTCCAAGCATATCAGCCACATCTTTTTGTGTCTTCTCTTCGCCACCAGCGAGTCCAAACCGAAGCTCCATAATTTGTTTTTCACGGTCATTTAATTGATGCAATGCTTTCATTAAAAGATGACGATCTACAGTAGCTTCTAAATCTTTTGTAATAATGTCATCATCTGTACCTAAAACATCTGATAGTAACAGTTCATTTCCGTCCCAATCAATGTTAAGCGGTTCATCAAAAGAAACTTCCGAACGATTTTTATTATTTCGACGCAAATGCATTAAAATTTCATTTTCTATACAACGAGATGCATATGTTGCTAATTTAATTTTCTTTTCTGGATTAAATGTATTCACTGCCTTAATAAGACCAATTGTTCCTATACTAATCAAATCCTCAATATTAATCCCTGTATTTTCAAATTTTCTTGCTATATATACAACAAGCCTTAGGTTACGTTCAATAAGCATCGACCTCGCAGCTTGATCTCCATTTGGTAATTTATTCAAAAGAACTGCCTCTTCTTCTTTCGTTAACGGCGGTGGCAACGCTTCACTTCCACCAATATAATAAATTTCATCGGTCTTAATTCCTAATTTCAGCAATACTTTATACCAAAGGTATACCAAATAAAATTTAAATTTCACCATATTATCCCGCCTCTCATAATTAAGCAATTACCATCTTTTGCGAAATCAACATTTTCGGATGTACAATGCATTGATACTCACCATTAGTAGATAATTGTTGTGTATTTAATCCAATCAGTACTTTGTTTACAACAACCGAACTACCTTCATGATAAACTCGCACACAATCTGGCTTAATTGCCCATAAAAATTGATTCTCTACTCCTACTGCTCGGAAAGGAATTAAACGTAGTTTCGTCGCCCATCCAGAATCATTTTCTGGTATTTGAGGAATTTCTGTTTTGGAATAAATTTGTTCTGTTAACCAAGCTGGCAAAAAATGTTCTAATGATGAAATATGCATAATCATAACGGGTGTTTTCGTTAACGGGTCATAAAGTTGGTTCCCACTATCAATTAGACCTGCTAATTCTAGTTCCTCTCCAGCTAATTGAATTTCCACTTTCACGATTTGATCATAGTGTATCTTTGTGACCTCTACGCTTTCTATACGCTTTTTAGAAAAATAATAAATTACTGGAAAACCAAAAATAACAAATACCCAACTAATTGGATCACCGTAAGAAATTGATTTAGATTGAACTAATCCATTTACCATTTCGTTCGTTTGCAAAAAGTAATGCGTTCCAATTAATCCTCCACCAACCATAAAGGTTACAAAATAGAAAGTAAAAACAGTTTGTGTATAATTTCTAAATGTCGAAAACCCAAATGCTGTATACACAATAAGTAACGAGTACAATAGTTTCATAATTGGATGTGTCATCATAGAAGCAAAAGGCGTAAAGGCGAAAATAACAATAGTTGAACCTATAAATGCCCCTAACACAAGCCTCCATCTTTTGATTCTCTTTTTTAACACGGTGGCTGTTAATAAAAGTAAAAGAAAATCAATGCAGGCGTTTAACAACCAAACGATGTCGGCGTAAACAACCAAACAATTCACCTCTTTTTTTAAGTTGAGACTAGTATAATGCATATCCAATAGGAAAGTGTGTCAATTGGTGGAGGGATTTTTTTGTTATTTTGTGTTTTCTAGACATAATCTGTCGGTAAAAAATAAAAGTGTATTTTTCATAGAATAATATAAATTTTTTACTTGTATACATAATAATTGAATTATATATATACAAAGTTTATCTTGCTATTTGCGGGCAGTAAGACCCTGCCTCAAAATTCAGCTATAAAAAAGTACAGAAGTTAAGTGGGCGTCGGGCTAACAATCATTTTTGGATGAACACCCCCGACTAATTAAAGTTTCAATTTATTTATCACAGCTTATGGTTTAAAAATAGGACTGGGCTCTCCATATGCAAAATAAAAAAAAAGATCTGCTTAGCAGATCTTTTCCATTTAGACAACAAAAAAAAGGAGCATGAAAGCTCCTTTTCTTTTATCGTCTACGACGGTTACGTAAGAATGCTGGAATATCGATGTCATCTGAATCTGTATGACGATCATGCACAACCGGCTCTTCACGTTTCATTTCACGCTTAACTTCACGTTGTTTTGAAGGTTGAGCTACTGGTTGTTGTTGCTGTTGTGTGTGATTCGCAGTCGGACGGATAATTGGTTTTGGTGGTTGTGTCGAAGCACTATCATCAAAACCAGTTGCAATTACAGTGACAACGATATCATCTTTTAATCCTTCATTAATAACAGAACCGAAGATCATATTTACTTCTGGATCCGAAGCTGAAGCTACAATGTCTGCTGCTTCTTGTACTTCATATAAACTTAAGTTTGCGCCACCCGTAATGTTCATAATAACACCTTGAGCTCCATCAATAGATGTTTCTAGTAATGGACTAGAAATCGCTTTTTTCGCAGCTTCCGCAGCACGATTTTCACCATTACCAGAACCGATACCCATTAAAGCAGAACCTCTATTAGACATAATTGTTTTTACGTCTGCAAAGTCTAAGTTAATTAGACCTGGTGTAGCAATTAAATCAGAAATACCTTGAACACCTTGACGTAATACGTTATCTGCTTCACGGAACGCTTCTAACATTGGCGTATTTTTATCAACAATCTCTAATAAGCGATCATTTGGAATTACGATAAGTGTATCTACATTTTCTTTAAATGACGCAATACCAGATGCAGCTTGAGTTGCACGTTTACGCCCTTCAAATGTAAATGGACGTGTTACAACACCAACTGTTAACGCGCCTAGTTCTTTTGCAACTTGAGCAACAACTGGAGCTGCACCAGTTCCAGTTCCGCCGCCCATACCAGCAGTTACGAAGACCATATCCGCGCCACGAAGCGCTTCTTGAATCTGTTCTTTACTTTCTTCTGCAGCTTTTTTCCCTACTTCAGGGTTTGCGCCTGCACCAAGTCCACGCGTTAATTTTCCACCAATTTGCATTTTCGTTTCAGCTTTTGATAGATTTAATGCTTGTGCATCAGTATTCACAGCGATAAAGTCTACACCTTGTACACCGTGTTCAATCATACGGTTTACAGCGTTGTTTCCGCCACCGCCGACACCGATAACTTTTATATTCGCTAATTGATCTTGAGTAGTATCAAACTCTAACATGTCGAAATCCCCCTAGAACCTCATTTTTCGTGTCCAATTTTAATCCCATAAATAACGGAATGCACGTTTTACTTTTGACATCATGCGGTCATCATTTTGATTAGTATTGTTTTGATTACGAGTTTTTTGTTTCGCAGGTTGCTGTTGTACCGGCATTGGTGCTGGTACTGGTTCAAAATGTTCTTGCTTTTCCTGCACATTTTTCCCACGTAATTTAGCTTTTTGATAAGAATGTTTAATTAATCCAACTCCACTTGTATATTGAGGCTCACGAACACCAATATAATCAGGAGTTGCTATACGAACATTTTCATGTAAAATATCGTATGCAAGATCAAGAACACCCGGCATAGAAGCTATCCCACCAGTTAGTACATATCCAGAAGCAGCTTGCTTTACTCCTAACTTATGCACTTCATCTTGAACAAACATTAAAATTTCCTCTACACGAGCCTCTATTATATCCGATAATTCCAACTGAGAATATTGTTCTGTTTGATCGCTTCCCATAATAGGAACCGTAAACATCTCTTCTTCAGATGCTGTATCATAAAAAGCATGTCCATATTTCAGCTTAATTTGATCTGCATTTTCTGTTGAAGTTTTCAGCCCAATCGCTATATCCTTCGTTATATGATCTCCACCTAATGGCAATACGCTCGTTGCTTGCAACTCTCCATCTTTAAAAATAGATAAGGTTGTAGATCCTCCGCCCATATCAACAAGGGCTACCCCTCTATTTCTTTCATCCGAAGATAACGCAACTGTCGCTGCCGCTAAAGGTTGCAGACAAATATCAACAATTTCAAGACCTGCTTTTTCTACACAACGAAGTAGGTTATGTAGTAAAGTTCTCGAGCCTGTAATAAGTGTACCTTCCATTTCTAATCTTACACCGATCATCCCGCGTGGATCGTTAATCTCGTCAAGACCGTCTACAATGAACTGTCGAGGTACCACATCAATAAATTCACGTTCAGGAGCAATTGACACAACTTGCGCTGCATCTAGAACGCGTAAGACATCTTCATTCCCGATTTCACGATCTTCATTTGAAACAGCGACTACTCCGTGACACGGGAGCAACTGTACCTGGTTTGCATTGACACCTACTACAACTTGCTCAATGTGGATACCCACCATGCGCTCAGCTTGTTCAATTGCTTTTTTAATTGATCGAACAGTTTCATCTATATCAACTATCGATCCCTTTTTCAAACCATTTGATTTTACGTTTCCAACACCAATAATGTTTAAGCTATCATTAACCATTTCACCAATGATGACTTTAACATTGGATGTACCGATGTCAAGACTAACATATATTTCATTGCTGTTCATTCTTTGGCACCTCCTTCTTTATTTATACCATACAACTCAATATATGGAACAACAATCGCAACTTTACTATTTATAAGAAAAATATTCAACGTCTTTGTACGTTTCCCTTTTTTAACCCTATATTTTTCTTATTTTTATTTAACATTCATTTAAGAATATCGCAGTAACCTGTGAATAACTGCTCTATCTTGAAATAATTATATTTCAAGTGTAAAGATTACCGCCAAGTATAAGTCTACACTAAGATGTACTTGTAGAAAAGTGAAACTTGTACCAATCCTAGTATGAATCTAAGAAAATTTACATTTTTTTCATCAAATTAAGCATTCTTGCAAATTAGCATCCATATAAAAGAACGTTTGTTTCATTTCATACGTAATAACGCAGTAAAAACTATCATTCTATTCTTTCTTTTCTTCAGCACCTAGTTCCTTCGTATATGCACCCACTTCTAAGTCAATTAAAACCTTCTTACCAGGTTCAATTGTTTTTAAAATAAGTGGATAAGCTTCCATTCGCTTTGCGAAATTTTGAATAGTGGTGCTCACTTCATATCCTTCATTCATATATAAAGTAAGATGATCTTCATTTGCGTTCGTTGGTGTATAACGGATTTCAGAAATAGACCTTAAAATAGTTGGCGTTAATTTTTCTAGTTCTGCAATTAATTCCTTCATTTTTTCCTCTTTAAATGGTTCAAAAATTGGTGCTGCAACTGGAAGCTTTCCGTTCGGAAGTACATCGAGTGTTTTCCCATTTTCTAATAACGGTTGTAATTTCCCATCTTTGTTTATATAGCCAATTGTTAAATATTCTTCGATATGAACATCAATTTTGTTTGGGAAACGTTTTTTTACATTTACCTCTTTAATTTCTTTTCGTTTCGTTAAGTTTTCTTCTGCTTTATGTGCTGTTACTCGGAAATAACTCGTATCATATGTCACACCTGATTCCTTCATAACTTGTTCATCTGTCATATAATGATTTCCAAAGACACTTATCTTTTTTATATTACTAAGCGGAGACCGAAAATAAATTAAAAAGAGTACTAATAAAAATAAAATCGATATGTATAAAATTAACCGATGATTAACAGGTTTCTTATTTTTTTTATTTTGATTCTTTAATTTTGGTACACGATCTTGTAGTTTAATCACTTTACTATTTTTCATGTACGATCCCCCTATGTAACATAAAGAACGGCATGTTCCTCATGCCGTTCTTATCTTCTTATTATAACATAAATGATAATGAGCGGAACGAACAACCGTTATCTTCCAATTATTTCTACTTCTGTATGCATATCAACACCAAATTTATCTTTAATTGTACGCTTTACCAATGCGATTAAGTCTAATACATCTTGCGCTGAGGCCACACCAGTATTAACAATAAAATTCCCATGCATTTCAGAAATTTGAGCTCCGCCTATTGTATAACCACGAAGCCCTGATTTTTCTATTAAATCTCCTGCAAAATAGGGGACTGGATTTCGAAATATACTTCCTGCACAAGGGTGATTCCAAGGCTGCGTTTCACGGCGATACTCTTTATTCTTTTGCATGCTTCTTACAATTCCCTCGCGTTCGCCTACCTCCAATTGGAATTCAGCTTCCAAAACAATACCAGGGCGTTTCATTTGCAATACAGATGTGCGATAAGAAAAGCCCATTTCGGTATTCGTCAACCAATTAATTGTTCCATTGTCAAACAAAATACGAGCTTTCGTTAATACACTCGATATGTCGGACTTATGAGCGCCTGCATTCATATACACTGCACCGCCAACACTTCCTGGAATACCACTTGCAAATTCCAGGCCCGCTAATCCCTGTCGACTAAGTAAAGTTGACAATTTAATAAGGGGATATCCAGCACCGACTCTTACTCTATGTTTTTCGACTTCTAAATGGTCTAATCCTTCTCCTAAACGAATAACCACACCTTCTATACCTTGATCAGATACGAGAAGATTTGAACCACGACCAATTGCAGTCCACCTTGTCTTGTACTTCTTTACTAACTCTAGAGTCTTCTCAATACCAGCAACATGCTTTGGTACAATTAAAATATCAGCTGGTCCGCCTATTTTCATAGTCGTGTAACGCGCTAACGGTTCATTAACTAACACGCGACCAACATTTGCTTCTAAAAGCTCTTTTACTAATTGTTCCATAGACAATCTCCCCCATATCAAGTCTCCTTATTACAGTAATATGCGGGGCGTTCACCTAATGTTATTTTTTAATAAGCTTGTTCATTACTTCATATAGCTTATTTGCTGCATCTGGAATACCAAGTTGCTTAGTAGCCAGTTTCATATTTTGTAATGTTTGTGTATCCAATAAAATCTCATCAATGTCACGAATAAGCGTTTCAGATGTTAAATCTTTTTCAAGTAGCATTTTAGCTGCTCCTTTATCAACAACTGATCGTGCATTTTTTTCTTGATGGTTATTTGTTACGTACGGACTTGGAATTAATACACTCGGCTTTCCTAACGCTGTTAATTCTGCAAGCGTTGTAGCCCCTGCCCTTGAAACAACAAGATCTACACCCGTCAGTACCTCTGGCATATTATGAATAAAAGGTTTAATAATAACATTATTCGGATTCCCTTTTTGTTTCACGGCTTCCATAACTTTATCATAATGTACTTCGCCTGTTACATATAATACTTCGTAACTTTTATTCCCAAATTGTTCAATCGCTTCTACAAAAGCATCGTTAATCGGTCTAGCCCCGCGGCTCCCACCAAAAATAAGCACGGATTTTTTAGAAAGGGATAGTCCTACCGAACGTTTTCCTTTCATTCCATTTTGGTCCATTACTTCTGATGCACGTGGATTACCTGTCATAACCACTTTTGACTGTGGAAAATGTTCTGCCGCTGCTTCAAAACAAACTGCAACTTTATCGACATAACGACTTAAAAATTTATTCGTTACACCAGGTACACTATTTTGTTCATGGACAATAGTCGGAATACCTAATTTAGCCGCAGCATATACAACTGGCCCACATACGTATCCACCCGTACCAATCACAATATCAGGGTTAAAACGACGAATATATCGTTTACTATCTTGAACACCTTTTAGGAAACGCATCACGGTTTTTACATTATCAAGAGATATTTTTCGTTTAAATCCACTTATAACAATAGATTGGAACGGAATACCCGCTTTCGGTACGATGGTACTCTCTAATCCATTCTCTGTACCAATGTATAAAAATCTTGCTTCCGGATTTAGTTTTTTTATTTCTCTAATTAAAGCAAGAGCTGGATAAATATGTCCTCCAGTACCCCCACCACTTACTAATACTCGCACTACTGATTCCTCCACTTCCCTGTTCTTATTCAATCGTATTTATTTCTATATACATATTGTATTTTCACACACACACGAAAAACCCTGTCTTTTAAACAGGGTTTAATAGCGAGAATGGCGACTTATATTCAATAATACACCTACTGCCATTAACATTAAGGTCAAACTTGATCCACCATAACTTAAAAATGGCAAAGTAATACCGGTAACAGGCATCAGTCCTGTTACAACACCAACATTAATCATTACTTGAATCGCAATCATCGCCACAATACCTACTGCTAAAAACGTACCATATAAATCTGGCGCTCCTAATGCTATACGAATCCCACGCCATAATAATAGACTAAATAATAATAACACAAATGAACCACCAATAAAACCTAATTCCTCAGATAAGATTGCAAATATAAAGTCTGTTTGTGGTTCAGGTAAATAAAGAAATTTTTGTCTACTTTGTCCAAGTCCAAGCCCAAATAAACCACCAGGTCCAATTGCGAGTAACGATTGGATAATTTGAAATCCACTTCCGAGCGGATCCGACCACGGATCTAAATATGATGTGATGCGTTTCATTCGATATGGCGCTGATGCAATTAACCCTACAAATCCCGCTGCACCAAGCAAACCAAACATTGCAAAGTGAAAGACCCTTGCTCCCGAAATAAATATCATAATAATACATGTCCCAATCATTACCGTTCCCGTACCAAGATCTGGCTGTAACATAATTATCCCAAAAGCTAGAAATACAAAACTAAGAGCCGGTAGTAAACCTCGTTTAAAAGATGTAATTAATTTTTGTCGTTCCGCTAAAAATTTTGCTAAGAAAATAATCATCGCGAATTTCATAAACTCTGACGGTTGGATAGAAAATGCCCCGATTCCAATCCAACTTCGCGCCCCTCCACGAACGAGACCTACTCCAGGAATAAGAACGAGAATAAGAAGAACGAAACAAACTAGTAAAATTACTTTTGAATACGTACGCCATACCCAATAATCAATTTTCATCAGAAAAAACATAGCTACTACCCCAAGACTCGCAAATAACAATTGTCTTTTTGCAAAAAAGAATGAATCCCCCATTTTATAAGAGGCCCAAACCGCACTCGCACTATAAACCATAATCATTCCGATTGTTAACAACGCAAGTGTAACGATGATGAGAATAAAATCAGGCGTTTTCTTCATTACCCATGAACACCACCTCTTTGGGCAGAACCTTTGCCCTATGTAACAAAACATCAGTAGGTGTTAGCCTACTGATGTTTTGATTTACTTTATATAAGTTTATGCACAGCTTGTATAAAAATGTCTCCTCTTTCTTCAAATGTTTTAAATTGATCCCAGCTTGCACATGCTGGTGAAAGAAGAATTACATCACCATCGGTAGAATGAGCATAAGCTTTCACTACTGCATCATCTAAAGTATCGACACTTTCAATTACATCTAATCCTGCTTTTTCTGCCGCTCTTACTAATTTTGGTGCAGTTTGTCCAAATGTCACAATCGCTTTGACATGTTTAAAATATGGAATTAAATCATCAAATTCATTACCACGATCAAGTCCACCAGCCAATAATACAATCGGTTGTGTAAATGCAGATAATGCTTTTTCTGTCGCTAGCATATTCGTCGCTTTTGAATCATTATAAAATTTACGATTATTAATCGTTGTTACATATTCTAAGCGATGTTTTACACCTGTAAAACTTTTTAACACAGCAGTAATTGCTTCATTAGAAACACCTAGTAATTTAGCAATACTCATTGCTGCTAAAATATTTTCTAAATTGTGCTTACCAGGTAAAACAATATCACTTACTTTAACTACTTTTTCGCCTTTAAAATAAAGAGCGTTATCTTTTATATACGCACCATCTTCAATTTCTTTCGTCGTCGAAAATAATACTTTCTGTCCTTTACTATATGCCGATAACGCCATGACATCTGCATCATCTGCGTTAATTATACTATAATCTGCTTCAGTTTGGTTTTTGAAAATATTCGCTTTCGCCAAACCATACTCTTTCTTCGTCCCGTGATAATCTAAATGCGCTTCAAATAAATTTAAAAAGGCTGCAATTTTTGGTTGGAACGATTCCACTCCCATCAATTGAAACGATGAAAGTTCCGTAACGACAACTTCATTTTCCTTCGCCAATTGTGCAACTTCACAAGCTACAGTACCTATATTCCCCGCAATAACTGGGTGCTTTTGTCCTTCTTTTAACATTTCAAACGTTAACATTGTCGTTGTTGTTTTACCGTTAGATCCCGTAATCCCAACAAACGGTGCTGCTGAAATGGAATATGCTAATTCAACCTCAGTTACAATTGGAATTTGTTTTTCTTTCGCCGCCACTAAGAGTGGATTAGAATATGGAATTCCTGGATTTTTTACGACAAGTGAAATGTTTCTCTCCAGCAATTCTAATGGATGTCCACCACATACAACATCCATTCCTTCCGCTTGTAACTCAGCTGCAAGCACATTACCCGCTAATGGTTTCCCATCATTTACAATGACGTTTGCCCCTAACTTTTTTAATAAAGTAGCTGCTGCATAACCACTTTTAGCAATACCTAATACAAGAACATTTTTATTTTGATATTCAGTTACAGTTTTCAATTACATCCACACCCCGATATAAATTCCTAGCACAGCTAATAAAAATCCTACAGACCAAAACGTTACAACAACGCGCCACTCTGACCAACCACATAATTCATAATGATGATGTAATGGACTCATTTTAAAGACACGCTTTCCTGTTGTTTTGAACGAAATAACTTGGATAATAACAGATAAAGTTTCCGCTACGAATACACCGCCAATAATAACGAGTAACAATTCTTGTTTTAACAAAATCGCTACAGCTGCGATAGCACCACCTAAAGCTAGAGAACCAGTATCCCCCATAAATACTTTCGCTGGATTCGCATTGAATACTAAAAAGCCAAGTACAGCTCCTACGACTGCCATACAGAAAATCGCTACCCCAAATTGTTCTTGAGCTACAGCAATAATACTAAATGCTCCGAATGCAATAGCAGCTGTTCCTGATAATAAACCATCTAAACCATCTGTTAAATTAACCGCATTTGATCCACCAATAAGCATAAATAATACGAGAACAAAATACGCCCAGCCTAATTCAAATTTAACATCAGTTCCTGGAATCATGATATACGTGTGAAATGCTTGCCCTTTTCCAATTAAAAAGAACGCAATAGCAATTACAAGCTGACCAATCAATTTTTGTTTTGATGTTAAACCAAGATTTCTTTTCTTTACTACTTTTATGTAGTCATCTAAAAATCCGATTAATCCGTACCCAAATGTAACTAATAATAACAATGATACTTCTGCACCTAAATTGTTAAATTTAATCGCCATAATAAGCGTAGTCACCATCATAGATACATATATGACAATACCACCCATCGTTGGTGTCCCTGATTTCTTTTGGTGTGACTTCGGTCCTTCGTCACGAATACTCTGTCCGAACTTTAACTTTCTTAAAAATGGAATAAATAATGGCGAAAGGGCAACAGAAATTAAAAATGCTACCCCAGCCGTTACTAATAAACCTTGTTCAAGCACATGTAGTCCTCCTCTCATGCTGTTACACTTCGTTGTTTAAACGCTCCGTGATTGCTTCTTTAGCAACTTCACGATCGTCAAAATGATGAACTTCTTTACCAATAATTTGATACGTTTCATGCCCTTTACCAGCAATAATAATAATATCTTCTGCTTTTACTTTCGAGATAGCGGAACGTATCGCTTCTTTTCGATCGACAATTACTTCATAATTATTCCCATTCACATCATTTACCATATCATCTAAAATAGCCTTCGGATCTTCACTTCTTGGATTATCTGATGTATAAATTGCATGAGTTGCATATTCGGTTGCGACACTTGCCATTATTGGTCTTTTCGTTCTATCTCTATCACCACCGCAACCAACGATACAATATACATCGCCTTTTGCAAACTGTTTTGCTGTTTTTAGTACGTTCTCTAAGCTATCAGGTGTATGCGCATAGTCAACAATAACTGTGTAATTTTGTCCACCATTTACAACTTCAAAACGTCCAGGAACGCCAGCAAGCTCTTTAATTACATCAATAATTGTTTGTAAGCTCACTCCTGAAACAAGACCTGCTGCTGTAGCAGCTAACACGTTGTATACATTAAACTTACCAATTAATTTCATCGTAACATTTACAGTTTCATACGGTGTTACAAGTGTAAATGTTGTACCGCCACTCGTCATTACGATATCTCGTGCCATAATGTCGCTTGCAACATCTATACCGTATGTTACAACAGTAGCTGCTGTACTTCTCATATACTCTTCTGCTACTGGATCATCACTGTTTAATATAGCGTATTTTTCACGATTATGATGATAACTATTGCCAAGCTGTGCGAAAAGCAACCCTTTCGCATGTTTATATTCTTCCATCGTTTTATGATAGTCTAAATGATCTTGTGTTAAATTCGTAAATACTGCAACATCATAATCGCACCCGTGTACACGGCCAAGATCTAAAGCATGAGACGAAACTTCCATTACTGTGCTATCCACACCTTGTTCAACCATTTTTGAAAATGTCTGTTGAAGTGTTAGTGCATCTGGTGTTGTATTTTTCACCTCAAATGTTTCATCACCGATTTTCATATTAATCGTTCCAATTAGCCCTGTTTTATGACCATGTGCGCGCATAATTTCATCCATAATATGCGATGTTGTTGTCTTTCCATTTGTACCTGTAATACCGATTAAATGTAACTTGTGTGTTGGTTGGCCATAAAAATAATCAGCTAAAACCGCTAGCGAACGAAAAGTATTTTTCACAAGTACAACTGGAACGTCAACATCAATTGGTCTTTCCGCAACAATAGCAGCCGCTCCTTGTGCGGCTGCTTGCTTAGCAAAGTCATGGCTATCAACCGTATATCCTTTCATACATATAAATAAGCTTCCCTCTTTCACTTTACGTGAATCCGCTTCAATAGATGTTATTTCTGGATTTTCTGTTGGAACAACTGGAAAATCATGCAAACATGATACAAGTGTATGCAACTTCATTTCACTAAACCCTCTCTACATTGTTTATTTATCTCTTATTTTAGCAAGTAACACGTTACCTCCTAGTTATATAAAAATAGGAGGTAAGTGCTACTATAGTCTAATCAATAGATTTATTTATTAATGAGACACTTATCGTCTCAAGTAAAGCAATTTTTCTATAAAGAACTCACTTCCACCAATTGTACCATAAAACACAATCAGTTACCTTTAATTCCCGAAGTAAATTCTAACTTTTGAACCCTCTTTTACTTTAGCTCCTGCTTCTGGTGATTGTTTAATTACTTTCCCACCATCACCACTTATATCAAGCTTCAAGTCTACAAGTTGCGTTTGTAAATCTTTCTTTTTCATACCAATTAAATTAGGAACTTCCACAGTTGGTGTATCGCCCCATTTATATTCTTTCTCAACTTGCTCTTTTCTCGGTTCCACTCCCATTACAGGAAGTGCGTCACGAAGAATATTCCCAACAATAGGTGCTGCTACAACTCCACCAAATTGAGTGACTCCTTTTGGATTATCCACTGCTACATAAACAACAATTTGCGGATCGTCAGCTGGAGCAAAACCGATAAATGATACAATGTAGTTATTATCTAAATATTTTCCATCTTTCACCTTTTGAGCAGTTCCAGTTTTTCCACCTACACGATATCCATCAATATAAGCCCCTTTACCCGAACCTTTCGCTACAACATTCTCTAATGCGTAACGAACTTTCTCTGAAGTTTCCTTGGAAATAACTTCCCTTTTCGCAACAGGTGTCTTTTTGCTGACAACTTGATTATTCTTCGGATCAATAAATTCCTTCGCTATATATGGCTGATACAAAGTTCCACCATTTACAGCGGCCGCTACAGCTGCTACTTGTTGAATCGGTGTAACAGAAACACCTTGCCCAAATGAAGTCGTCGCTTGCTCGACTGGACCAACTTTATCTAAATTAAATAAAATCCCGCTACCTTCACCTTGTAAATCAATTCCGGTCTTCTGTCCAAACCCGAAATTGCGAATGTATTTAAACAATCGATCTTTACCAAGACGATCACCGAGTTCAATAAATCCTGGGTTACAAGAGTTTTGAACTACCTCTAAAAACGTTTGGCTACCATGGCCGCCAGCTTTCCAACACCGCAATCTAGCTCCACCAACTTCAGCTGCCCCATCATCATAAAATGTATCTTTCTCTAAGTCTACTAAATTTTCATTCAAGGCTGCAGCTAATGTAATAATCTTAAATGTTGACCCCGGCTCATACGTACTCCATACAGGTAAGTTTCTGTTATATACTTCCGGAGAAACACTTTGGAAATCTGCTGGATCAAAACTTGGTCGACTTGACATACCTAAAATTTCACCATTTTTCGGATTCATTGCAATTGCTATCATACCGTCAGGATTATACGTTGATTCCGCAATATTCATTTCTCTTTCCATAATCCTCGTAATGCGTGAATCAATTGTTAATCCTAAATTCAAGCCGGCTTCTGGTTTTTTGAAATCATCTCCAACGTTAGGCATTCTCTGTCCTTTCGCGTCTGCAAAAAATCGCACATGACCTTTATCACCATTTAGCTCTTTATCATAATATTTCTCTAGTCCCATAAGCCCTTGATTATCACTGCCCGCAAATCCTAATACGTGTGACAAAAAATTACCGAATGGATAGTACCGGATAGAATCCTCTGCGATGTACACACCCTTTAAACTTAATCCGCGTACTTCTTTCGCTTTGTCATGCGATATTTTCCTTCCGCCTTTATCAAGCCTTACAATCGATTCTTTTTTTGTAATCCGCTTATAAACATCATCTTTTTCCACACCTAATACTGCAGCTAACTTCTCTGCAGTCTCTGCTGGTTTTTCAATTTGCCTCGGCACAACAAAGACGGTCGGTGCACTTTTATTCGTAGCAAGCTCCACACCATTTCGATCTAAAATTTTCCCTCGCTCTGGTTCAAAAGTAATATTACGACTCCATGAATCCTTCGCACGATCCGTTAACATATTTCCAAGAAAAAATTGCACATATCCAAGACGAATATCGATAATGGTGAAAATGAGTATACCCGATATAAGTATAAAAATAAGTCGTTTTCTAACTGTTACATTTGATACACGCATATTGGAACAAGCCTCCCTTACGCCTAGCTTGTTCCAATATATGCTTGTACTTATTTAATTAGAACTTCTTCCCTATTACCATTATGGCTTTTCTGCTTCTTGCTGCGGTTCAAGTGGTGGTACGAGTGTTACACCTAATTCTGTACCAGGTTGCAACAATGTCCCTTCCGCTACACTTTGCTCAGTTACATATCCTGTACCAGAAGGTTTTAAGTTAAGCTTTAATGTTTTTGCTAAATTCATAACATCACGCAGTGCCCATCCCTGTATATTTGGCATTGTAGGTTTATCTCCTACTAAGAAGACTCGATCACCCTTTAATGTTTGTTCAGTTGCTTTTGGCACTTGCTGCTGCACTTTACCTTCACCTAATACGATTGGACGAAGTTTTGCTTTATCAATTGCTTTTTTCGCTTCTTCCATCGTTTTTCCGGTTACATCTGGAACGACAGTTTGTTGTTCTTTCACATATTTTTTCGGGTCTTTTACTTCATTCGGCTTAATCTTTAAGTACTCTAAGCTATTTTTCGTTACATATTTAAAGATATCTGCTAAAGGCTTAGCCCCGTTTTCATCATCTTTTAATTTTGGTTGTTTAACTGCCACATACACAACAAGTTGCGGATCGTCCATCGGTGCCATACCTAAGAATGAGAATATATAATTCTCTCTTCCCGTCATATAGCCACCTTTCCCGTCAGGAATTTGTGCTGTACCTGTTTTCCCCCCAACTGAGTACCCATCAATTTTATATGCAGTTCCTGTTCCTTTCGGTGATGTAACAACACGTTCTAGTAATTGCCTTACTTGCGCTGCTGTATCTTTGGAAACAGGTTTCCCTACTTCTTTTGGTTTATGCTCTAGCTGTACTTTACCTGTTATTGGATCCACAATTTTATCAATTGTATAAGGTTTCATCATTTTCCCATCATTTGCAATCGCTGTTGCAGCTTGTACAAGTTGAATTGGTGTAACTGTAGAACCTTGTCCAAACGCTGTTGTTACTTGTTGTATTTGTTGATCAAATAAAATTGTATTTGACCCTTCACTAGGTAAATCAATGTTTGTTTTTTCATCTAATCCAAAATTATGAATATATTTCCGGAAACGATCTGGACCAAGTTTTTGATCACCTAAAATTGCAAACGCTACGTTTGAAGAGCGCTCTACCCCTTCATCAAAAGTAATAGAACCCCATCCAGCGCCGCCGTTGTGATCTTTTATTTTGCGATTACCAACTTGATATGTACCAGACTGATAAAAGTCTTGTCCATTATATACACCTTCATTAATGGCCGCCGCTAATGTGAAAATCTTCATTGTTGATCCCGGTTCAAATGCATTTGCAATTGCATCGTTATAATAATAATCCATCTTTCCCTGGTTCGGATCATAACCAGGTTTACTAGACATCGCTAATATTTTCCCCGTCTTTGGATCCGCAACAATTCCAATTAAATTTTCTGGTTCATAATGTTTACTCGCTTCTTTCATTGCGTCTTCTAAATAACTTTGAATACGTTGGTCAAGCGTTAAATACACATTATCTCCATTTTTAGGTGCCTTTACATTCACTTTCCCACCGTCAAGAGATACTCCTTTACGGTCCCCTGTATAAGCTACCTCACCATTAGAAGCACCTAAATACTTATCCAAACTCTTTTCTAAGCCAAATTGACCTACTGCGATTCCATTCTCATCAGGGCTGGCATGCCCTATGACGTAAGATGCGAAATCACCGTTTGGATATACTCTCGCATTTTCGGTGATAAAAGAGATTCCTGGCAATTTCAACGCTTCTATTTGTTCTTTCTTTTCTTTCGTCAAGCCCCTACCCAATGTTCCAAATTCCACTTGACTTCTATCTTTATTTAAAGCGGCTAAGATCGCATCTTCGCCCGTTCCGAGTACTCCAGCGATTTTCTTTGCAGTATCCTCTTTATCCTCAACAGGCTTAGCACCTTTTAATTCCGCTACCATTTTATAGGAATTTGCGTCTTGTGCTAGCACATGACCATTTTGGTCATAAATTGTTCCTCGATTTGCTTCGAGAACTCCTTTTTTACTATGTTTCTGTTCAGCAAGTTTCTTCAAATCATGATTGTCCACTGTTCCTGTTACTTGTATGTAAAAAAATCGGGCTAATAACAGCAAAAAGAGCAGGAGGAAAAATATCATAAAATAACCTGCTCCCTTATTGGTATGAAATTTGGTCATATTTCTCTTCATCTTTTCTTCACACCTATTTGCCTTACTTTAGGCCTTTCACATTATTCGCATTAATTTCTAGCCCGTGTTTTTTTGCAACTTCAGCGATACGTTCATAACGACTTAACTTTTCTACTTCAGCCTGCAATTCTTGATTTTCCTTTTGTTTTTTCACAATTTGTTCTTCTATCGTCGCTGCTTCTACATTAACTTGATATAGACCAGCTTTATTCCCAATAAATGCTACACAAGCATATAATAAAAATCCAATAAACGTTACGTACAATAGCTTTTCAATTCTTGTAATTTTCGTTTTAACTTTTGGCTTAACCATCTGCTGTGGCGGCGCTTGAATTTGTACCTCTTCTTGCGCCTGTTGTTTATACTTTACAGCTAAATTAGTCATACCTCTCTCTCCTTTTTATCGTTTTTCAGCGATTCTCAACTTCGCAGAACGCGCTCGATTATTTTCTTCTAATTCAATGTCAGAAGGTAAAATCGGTTTCCTTGTAATAAGCTTTAATTTCGGCTTAAATTCATCCGGAATAATCGGTAGTCCCTGTGGTAATTGCGGCGTTGTGCTATTTCGCTTAAACGTCGTTTTACAAATACGATCTTCTAAAGAATGGAATGTTATAACACTAACTCTTCCACCAGGCTTGACCATATCAATTGCAGATTCCAACGCTTCTTCAAATACTTTTAATTCATCATTTACAGCAATACGAATCGCTTGAAATACTCGCTTCGCAGGATGTCCACCTGTTCTACGTGCCGGAGCTGGAATACCTTCTTTAATTAATTCCACTAATTCTCCTGTCGTTTCAATAGCCTTATTCTCGCGATAAGCTTCAATTTTCCTTGTTATTTGCTTTGAAAATTTTTCTTCTCCGTATTGGAAGAAAATTCTTACGAGTTGTTCATATGACCAGCTGTTCACAACATCATATGCTGTTAATGGGGCATCTTGATCCATCCGCATATCTAACGGTGCATCATGATGATAACTAAAGCCACGCTCTGGTGTATCTAATTGTGGGGATGAAACACCTAAATCGAATAAAATCCCGTCTACTTCTGTGATACCTAATTCATGTAGTTTTTCAGATAAATAACGGAAGTTGCTCTTCACTGTTACAAATTGTTCACCATAAGAAGAAAATTTTTCCTTCGCATTTTGAATCGCTATTTCATCTTGATCAAATGCTATTAACTTTCCACCATCTGTTAGCTGAGATAATAAATAAGAACTATGTCCTCCTCCACCCAGTGTACAATCTACATATGTACCACTCGGTTTTATATCTAAGCCATCTACTGTTTCTTTCAAAAGTACTGTTACGTGTTTGAACATTGCTGCACCTACTCTTTTTCCAATTAATTATGTTAAATACATTTCTCACTCTACAAACACAATTTACTACTAGAGGATGAAATGCTACTAAAGAACGACTCATTTAACTTCCAACAAGGTAGTACGCTATACAAATCGCTATTTTATTTTATTATATACTAAATTTTATCATTTTTTGCGGGAATTTAAACAAAAACCTGTCGAAAAAGATATTAATCCGTTTACATTTTGTGCTATTTTGTCATATATATATACCTGATACATAGCGATTCATTACATTAAAATAAGATGGATAATTCAGAAATATTCCACTTCACAGTTAATTCAACAGAATAAAAATAAAATCCTGCTCAAAAGAGCAAGATTCTATAGTTTTATTACATGATGTTTTCCATCCCACGAAAAAGATTGTTCCATTACCCGGTCAACAAAATCAAGGCCGAACTGATTTAAATAATAACACACATTCCACACACGTTCTTGCGGTGCTCCTAATGGACGAAGCGCGAATTGTAAACGGCGGAATTTATTCAGTTGAACCTCATGTTTCTTCTCAACATTTCTTTTCAACATTTTTTCTAACAGTTCAATTTGCTCATTAATTTTCAGTTCATTTTTCCCCGCAAACTCATTTAACCCTGGATCTATTTTTTTCACGAATTGTTGTAATGATGTATGAATATCCATTATTTCTTTTTTCGCTTCTATAAATCGCTCGTCTATCGGCTCCTCTATTTGATTAGAAAGCCAATTGTCACGCAGATTATCTATATTATTTAGAAATGGATCAATTTCTTGCAAATCTAAATCATATAAATCTGTCGCTATATCTCGCTCCATATAAGTAATTGTAAGCCGCGGAACAACAGGTGGCATTTGGAAACCTACCGTATGAAACACTTGTTGCAATTCACTCCAATAAGCTAACTCCCCTGGACCGCCAATAAACGCTAACGTAGGAAACACATATTCTTGCATAAGAGGGCGCGTTACAACATTATTACTAAAACGTTCTGGACTTCTTTCCATCTCTTCCATCAATTCTTCATACGAAAATGAATGCACTCCATCTTTTCCAATAAACTTCCCTTGATTCTCTTCAAGCAATACTCGCTCATTATCAATTTCCATAAATATATGCACTGCATTTGTCTTCGTTTCAATAATCGGTTTAAAACCTAATTCCTTAAGTACTTCCTGTTGATTACGAAGCCCTACTTGAATTTCTTTATATTTACTTATAATTTGTTGTAAAAACGGCACTTCTAATTTTCTTAATGCAGGATGATGTGAATCTACAAGAATTAAACCAGAATTTGCGAACATTTTCGTAATAAGGTGCGCAAAGAAATCTACATATGTATGCGATTTACCTAAAGCATCATCAACAAATTGTAATACATCCTTTGTAAAATTCGTTTCCGGATATGTTTTAAAAATCTCTTCGACCCATTTTCTACAGTCTTCAATAGAAAACTCAGACTCAGAAGCACTCGCCTTTTTCGGATAACGATCATGAAAAATGGTCTTTTTTATTTTTTTATTTTTCGTTACAAATGTATGATTAATTTCATCCATATCATGGTCTTCACCGACAATCCAAAAGACAGGAACAACCCGAACCCCTAAGCTCTCTTCTTTTTCTTTTGCAAGCTGTAAAATTGAAATGATCTTATGAACTGTATAAAGCGGACCAGTTAATAACCCAGCTTGTTGTCCAGCTATAACTACATATGTATTTTCATCTTCAAGCGCTTTTATATTTTGAATTGTAAATTCTCCCGCTTGCAATTGTGTATTATATTCTAATAAATGCGTTACTAAATCTTGACGGAAAAACTCTCTCTCACGTAAATCATGTAAACGCTGTTTAAAAGCATCCTCTGTTAACAGATAATCAAAACATGACTGTATCTCTTTTTTACCGTTCATATAGTCCGCTACAACACCTTGTAGTGGAACAGAGATTTCTTTTATCTCCATATAATTCTTCCTTTCGTATCCTGTTCTCTCACCAACCCACATTGTATTCAATGTTTCACGTAAAAGCAAAGAAAAACACTTATAATTCCATTCCTTTTATTGCATTGAACAAAAATTGAAGTGTCGGAACAGATTGTTGTTGTTCCTTAGCTTCTTCTAATACATATCCAACAATCGCATTAACTTCCGTTTGTCTATTCGCTCTTACGTCCGCTAACATAGATGAAGTATTATGGGATGTTTTTTCACATACTTGGCATACCATTTTCCATAGCATTTCCTTATCTTCTTCTTTAACAAGAAATGCAACTTCCTGAAATACTTGCTCCATCATTTGATAAAAAAGTGGGTTTGAAATTAACTCCCCGTTCTCAACCCGCAATAATGCCGTCAACGGATTAATACATACATTGACTACTAATTTATTACGCATAATCCCCTTCCAATCATCTTCTATCTGAATCGGAAAATAATCAAAAGGAAAACAATTAAATACCTTTTTAAAACAACTAGATTGACCACGCACTACACCAAACTTTGTAACACCTATTCCAGTATGACGAACTGTATGTCCATCCTCTTTTTTTGCACCATGCTCCACAATCCCGACTGCTATACGTTCATTTCCTATTTTTCGCATAACGTGAAGATGTGACATTCCATTTTGCAAAAAGATTAATGACGATTCTCCCTGCACAAAAGGTAATATATCAGTTACATGATATTGCTTTACAGCAATAAATATATAATCTAACTGTTTATCCAGCATACTTTCTATCGGTAAAATAGATGGAAATACCGTTTCACGTTCTCCATTCCTAATACAAGTTACACCCGTTAAGTTTAATTCTTCTGCTTGCTTATCGTTTCTTGTAAACAACGTAACATCTTGATTACTTTTTTGTAAATAAAATGTATATAGGAGACCAATAGCTCCCGGTCCAACAATTCCAATTTTCATCTTCACACAAAGAACTCATATTAACAAGTGATATAAGTTCCCTTGCCTTTCCCCCTTTATATCTTATTAAATTACAATTACATAGTTGAGGATTCAATTATCTTTTAACAAATGCAACCTCTTCTTTCACTACGTATATACTACCCATATACATAGTTCTATTCTTAGTTTAGCAAATCCTCAAAAAAATAATGAAAGAAATATTCTATCTTCTTCATAAAAATTTAAAAATGAGTTATAATATTATTATAAATATTTTAACTTTTCTGCATTCAACAAGATAAGAAAAGGACGTGATGTAATGGGATTCCCAAAAGTTGAACGCTTGCTCATCAATTATAAAACATTAGATGAATTTAAAAAATTTAAAGGGTGCGGAGCTCAAGAACTATCCATGTTGGAAGAATTACAAGCAAACATTATTGAAAATGATAGTGAGTCTCCATTTTACGGTATTTATTATGGAGGATCGCTAATCGCACGTATGAGTCTATATATGAAAAGGAACGGCGGGGAACCATTTGAAATTACAGGTACTTACCTAGAACTTTATAAACTTGAAGTATTGCCGACTTTTCAAAAACAAGGATTCGGACAATTGCTTGTTAATTATGCGAAACAACTACAATTCCCAATTAAAACGATAGCACGTATCCAGTCATCTGGTTTTTGGGATAAATTAAGTTTCCAGCCAGTATCAGTAACTGATGGTGATTTTTATATTTGGCATCCAGAAACAAATTCGAATGCGATTACAAACGAAGAATCTGCATAAGAAACAAAAAAAACAGCTGTTACGCAGCTGTTTTTATTTCTTTAATTTTTCTAATTCTCCATTCGAGCGAGCGCCATTTCTTTCCGCTACCATTACACTTCTTTTTTGATCGATATAATCAAGTAATGTTCTATATTCTTCCTCATATACTGATAATCGCTCCAGAAGACGTTCTTTCTCTGTTTGTAACGATTCAATTTGTTGTTGCAACACCATTAAAGAGCTTTCATCTTTATAATTTCGCAAAAATTCAATAACATCATTCAATGTAATTGATGTAGGCTCTAATACCTTTGTCTCTTTCACTTCATAATTTTCTACTTTACGAAGTTGCTTTGCTTCTTCAATACGTTCTTTGTATTGCTTTCTAACATAAGAATTCCATCTAAATCCACATGCTGCTGGTGTGCGAGACAAATGTCTCCCCACTTCTTTAAAGGCAGAAAGTTGCGTTCCACCTTCTTGAATATGCCGGAGTACTACTTCTGCCAGAAGCAAATCTTCATCATCAGTCCAAGCATCTTGTCTTGTTGTCGCCATCTCTCTAGTCCTCCCTATGCATTTTTTATTAAGCATATGCAGTTACTAGAAAAGATAGAATACAACAAATAAAGAATAAGACAAAAAAAATAAACGTAGAAGATATCTTCTACGTTTATTTCCCCGCAATTACTTGCTGATTACTTCTTTACCTTTGTAAGTACCGCATGCTTTACATACACGGTGAGCTAATTTCGCTTCACCACAGCTTGGGCACTCTACCATACCAGGTACTGATAATTTGAAATGCGTACGACGCTTTCTTTTTACTGTTTTAGAAGTTCTTCTAAAAGGTACAGCCATTCTTCCCACCTCCTTAAAAGAAATAGTTATTTTCATATGAAGGCCTAAACCAGTCTTCCGATTATTTGTCAAAAAACTTTGCAAGTCCTGCTAATCGTGGATCAACAGTCTTTTCTTTGTTTTCTTCCGAAATCACTTGCCAGTCTTGACCTTGCATCGGTGCTCCACCAGAAACATCATCACTGAAAATTTGCATTGGAATCTCCAAAAGTATATTTTCCTTGATTACGGGCAGTAAGTCAAGTACTTCTCCTTCTAAACAATGAATTTCAGCTTCTGTTTCAAATTCTTCTTCCGAAGTTTGGAACACCTCAGTTGTTTTAATGTCAAATGGTAATGTCACATCTACTAAAGAGCGAGAACATGGTAAAACCATGCTTCCAGTTATATGTAGATGAAACGTAAACTTACCGGAGCCAAAATCAACTCTTCCTGTTACATGAGCAGGATTAATTTCACGAATATCTTTCTCGACCTCTTTTAGCCCACTTACATCTACCATTTCATTTAATGTCAATCCTTTATTTCTCAATTTATTCAATTGATGGATGGACCATTTCATATCATATCACCTCAAGGCAACAAACAAAATTATAGCTAGCCATTTTATATTTGTCAATGTTTTTTCTTTACACTATAATGAAGTCATCATAGGAAATAATATATAGACTATCACGTTTTCCAAAAAGATGCTACATCGAAAGGAGAGATTACCATAAAATCCAGTGGTATTGTTGTTGAATATAACCCTTTTCATAACGGTCATGCTTATCATGTGCAACAAACAAAAAAGTTAACACAGTCTGATATTATTATCGCCGTTATGAGTGGTCCTTTTTTGCAGCGTGGTGAGCCCGCACTCATCTCCAAATGGTATCGTACCAAAATGGCCTTAACAAACGGCGTAGACCTCGTTGTAGAGCTTCCATATGCATTCGCAACACAAAAGGCCGAAACTTTCGCAAATGGCGCAATTTCGATTTTAAACGCACTTGGTGTTTCTGAAATTTGTTTCGGTAGTGAAGATGGACAAGCTGAAAATTTCTACAATACCATCGCTATACAAAAAAATGAAGAAGAGACTTTTAATCGTCTTGTAAAGCAATTTATGAATGCAGGTAATAGTTATGCAAAAGCTACATCTGAAGCCTTTCTACACATCTTACCACCCGAAAAAAACGTAGATATGTCACAACCAAATAACATTTTAGGCTTACAGTACATTAAAGCAATTCTCTTACAAAACAGTTCGATGCAAGCACAAACTATAAAAAGATTCGCCTCTCATTATCATGATGAAACATTTCACGATCAACATATTGCAAGTGCAACAAGTATTCGCAAACAGCTATTTAATGAAAACAGTTCCTCTACAACTATTGAGCCTTTTATCCCGAAAATGACTGCTTCTCTTTTAGAAAACTACAAGCAAAACTACGGGACGTTACATAACTGGGAAAAATACTTTTCATTTTTTAAATACAAACTTATGACGATGTCTTCAGAGGACTTACAACATATATATGAAATGGAAGAAGGTTTAGAGCATCGTATTTTATCAAAAATACAAAACAGTTCATCTTTCTATTCATTCATGGAAGCATTAAAAACAAAACGTTATACATGGACTAGATTGCAAAGAGCTTGTACACATATTTTAACAAATACAACGAAGGAAGAAATACACAAAGCAAATATAGAGCAACATGCGCCGTATATCCGTCTTCTCGGAATGTCACAAAAAGGACAAACTTATCTTTCTAGAAATAAGAAAAAAATAGAACTCCCAATCCTTACTCATACAAAAACATTCGAACATCCAACTTTAGACATAGAACGAAAATCAAATGCTGTATATTTCTCCATAATGCAAGAACCTTTGCGGACACAACTGCTAAAACAAGACGCAACGCATCATCCAATTCGTTATGATGAAATAACGAAAAAATTCCTATAAGAAAAACCTCTCTTCTTCAGAGAGGTTTACTTTGTTTCACCCATTTTTTCCAAATAAGTTAGTGCATCATCCAGTGTGTCCACCGGTACAATTTTCATCTTCGTTTTAATATCTTTCGCAGCTTCAAGAGCATCTTTATAATTCGATTTCTCTACACCTTTTTCATTTGGCGCAAAAAACACTTCAGCTCCCGCATCACTAGCAGCTACTACTTTTTGCTGAATACCACCAATTGGACCAATTTCTCCTTTATCATTGATTGTACCTGTTCCAGCTATTTCATGTCCGTTTGTTAAATCTTCTTCAACGAGCTGATTATAAATTTCTAGTGTAAACATTAACCCCGCTGATGGACCGCCTATTTCATGGGAATCGATTTTCACTTTCGGATCTACTACTAACTCTCTTTCCGTAACGATAGAGACCCCTATACCGACGCGTCCATTCCCATTAGGAATCGTCTTTACATTTAAATTTTCTTTAAACTGTTTTCCGCCCCGCTTGTATTCAATATTTACTGTGTCCCCTTCTTTTTTCCCTGTCATATACTCAATAAATTGTTCCGTCTTGTCGAATATTTTTCCATCGACAGCTATAATAACATCTCCAAGCTTAAGCTTTCCCTCTGACGGCATACCCTTTGCTACACCAGCAACTAGTACACCTTTATTTTCAAAAGAAACAGAGCGATTTGCACGTTTATACGCATTATAGATTGCTGCATTTTGCGAATCTTTCATTGCATAATTTTGGCGAAATTGATATTCTTCATCACTCTCGCCTTTTTGCAATATTTCTTCCGCCTTCGAAACGTGTGTATATTTATTAAATTGCGCGGCTATTAAGTTCACCACATTAGCAGGTCCCATTGAGACAGTGACAAGCATGAAATCACCAGACTCTTTAGTTCCACCGTCAACTTGCACGTACGGCGCTAATTTCGCGGCCATACCTGGTTTTGTCACATAATACGGCAAGCGCACATAAACAAGTAGCATCGCCAATATAACCCCTATTAAAATTGCATATATAAACCGAAAACGCTTAAACATTATGTTTCTCCTTCCACTGCTCAATTAGTAAATAAATGTTTGAAATATGTTTTTCCGCTTCCACTTCTCCGACCCTAATAATGTCTTCAATATGTGTAAAAGCACGCGAACTAAATTGTTCCACTGCTGGCCGCATCATTAAATCTGATGCTATTTGCCGATTCATCACAAGTTCATGTTGCATAATTTCAATACTTTGCATAATTACATCATAAATCGATGTAACCTCTCCATTCACCTTAATTGGAGATACATCAACAGCAATAACAATATCAGCACCTAAATCTTTTACAACCGATACGGGAATACGGTCAATTACCCCTCCATCCACTAATAAGCGGCCATCTATTTTTTCTGGAACAAACACCCCTGGTACAGCTATACTAGCTCGAACCGCCTCCGCAATCGGACCACTTGTAAAAACAACTTTCTCCCCCTTCAAAATGTCAGTAGCCACAACAGCTGTCGGGATATCTAACTCTTCTAAATTTTTATTATATGTAAACATTTTAATCATATCTTTAATACGTTTTCCAGCAATAAATCCCATTTTAGGAACTGTAAAATCCAAATAATATTTCCTTTTGAAAACAGCTGCCAATTTATACAGTCTTTCAACGTCACAACTTGCTGCATAAAATGTACCAATTAATGCCCCTATACTACTACCTGCTATCATGTGAATAGGGATGCCAGCTTCCCTTAACACTTTTATTACCCCTATGTGAGCAAAACCTTTTGCACCTCCGGATCCAAGCGCTAAACCGATTTTTGGTTCCTTCATTTTTCTCACCCTTTAATTTTTTTCATTCCTTTTTCATACTTATGGTCTAAATTCACCACATATCCACGTATACTGAAATGAACGTTTTTGGGACAAAGGGGGATTTTCTTACATGTACGAAAAATGGAAAACTGCTTTTCTTACCATATCAATGTTGTTTTTAACCTTTTCTCTTGTACTTCACCCCCAAGATGCTTTGCAAGCTTCAATTCGCGGGTTAAATATATGGTGGGAAGTTGTATTCCCTTCACTACTACCGTTTTTCATCATTGCGGAACTTCTAATCAGTATTGGTATTGTAAAATTTATCGGTGTTATATTAGAACCACTAATGCGTCCACTGTTTCGTGTTCCAGGGGTAGGCGGATTTGTTTGGGCAATGGGAATGGCTTCAGGATTCCCCGCTGGCGCCAAATTAAGCGCTAGACTACGCAAGAGCAATCAACTAACACAAATTGAAGCGGAACGACTCGTATCTTTCACAAATTCTTCTAATCCACTTTTTATTTTCGGAGCGGTTTCTATTGGTTTTTTCAATAATCCGAAATTAGGACTCGTATTAGCAGCAGCACATTATATAAGTAACTTTATCGTCGGATTACTTATGCGCTTTTATGGTAATAACGATATTTACATAAAAGACACACATACGAATCAAAAGCGTGCCTTTCAAAATCCTTTTTCCATCCTCCACCAAACACGTATGCAAGAAAAAAGACCAATCGGAAAACTACTCGGTGACGCTATCGTTTCTTCTATTCAAACATTGCTCATGATTGGTGGGTTTATTATTTTATTCTCTGTTTTAAATAAAATGATTACTGTTTTCGAAATTACAGAAGCGCTTTCTTTTATTATGCAACATATTTTATCATTCTTCCAACTTACATCCCAATTTAGTATTCCGATATTATCCGGTATTTTTGAAATGACGCTTGGAAGCCAAATGATTAGTCAAATTAATGAATCAACACTTCTTCAACAAGCGATGGTAACAAGCTTCATTTTAGCATTTAGCGGTCTTTCTATTCAGGCACAAGTAGCAAGCATATTAGCGGAGACAGATATCCGCTTTAAACCATATTTTTTAGCTCGAATTATCCAAAGTATTCTCGCTCCTATTTTCACTTTTATATTTTGGGGACCATTTTATGAAAAAGTTCATTCTTTCTCGCCTACGCAAGAAGATCTTCCCGTATTTTTATTGAATCATTCTTATACACTAACTGATATTTGGACATCATTTATACACTACGGACCAATCTTCACCTTATTTTGTTTATATTTATATGTCATCTTATTGTTTTTACGCATTTATAAAGAAAAACCCCGTTCACTTTAACGGGGTTTTAAACTTTTCTTTTAAAGCACGCTCTACAATCGGAGGAACAAGGTCTACTACACTCCCACCATATCTCGCAACTTCTTTCACAATACTTGAACTTAAAAATGAATATTGATTATTTGTCATAATGAAGAAAGTTTCGATACTTTCGTCTAGTTTTCGATTCATTGAAGTAATTTGCATCTCATATTCAAAATCAGAAACTGCTCGTAAACCACGTAATATTGCATTTGCATTACGCATTTTTGCATATTCCACCAATAATCCACTATGTGAATCAACTTTTACATTCGGAATATCCTTTGTCGCCTCTCGAATTAACTCTAGGCGTTCTTCTACCGAAAAGAATGGTTTTTTTGATGAATTGTTTAAAACAACTACATATACTTCATCAAATACTTTTGCTCCCCTTTTAATAATATCCAAATGTCCAAGGGTAATTGGATCAAAACTCCCTGAAGAAATAGCTATACTTGTCATTCTGTCCCCTCACCTTCATACTTATAAATCGAAATTGCTGTAATCCCGTAGTTTTCTGCCCGTACTTTTACAAGTTCTCCTATAGAATCAGGTAAAACCACGTCATCCCCATGCTCTGCCATAATGATGCCATCTTTATTTAACAATCCATGTTGATCCATTACACTAACTAAAGACACAATTTTTTGAGCTTTATATGGAGGGTCTATTAGTATAAGATCGAATGATATTTCACGCTTTATAAGCGCCTTTACCGCACGCTCTGCATCATTTCGGTACACTTCAGCTTGTTCTTGTAGTCTACAGCTTTCTAAATTTTGATGAATGACTTTTATCGCTTTACTATCTCGGTCAACAAAAATCGCTTTATCAATCCCTCTACTTATGGCCTCAATTCCAAGACCACCGCTACCACCAAATAAATCAAGAGCGATACCACCATCATAATAAGGACCTATCATATTAAAAATAGATTCTTTCACTTTATCTGTCGTTGGACGCGTTGTATTACCAGGTACCGCTTTAAGTGGGTGCCCTTTACATTTTCCTGAAACTACTCTCATCTGTTGTCACTACCTTTATTTCAATCTATAGAGCGATTACATCAAATTCATTTCAATTCGGTAACCGCTACCGATTCATACTATTTCATACATTTTTTCATTAATCTTTTATTTAACTAATTGAAAACCTCAGTTAAAATAATCGCTCGCTATTTCTTTCATATCCATTTCACTATTTGCAAGCAACAACCCTCTATGTACATCAGTTCCACTTTACCTTTTTTATCCTATCATAAAATAAAAAAAGAAAAATAAAAAGCCTAACATAAATTTTAATTTCATTATGTATATCTTCATTTTAGATTGGACATAAATAAATATAACAACATCATTTTCGATGTTGTTGCCAACCGCGGAGAAGACTTACGTTTCCCCATAAGTTCTTCCTCCGGTTTCTCCTCTCCCTTTGCCTTCTTACTAGTAGTACATACTAGTATTAGAAGGGCCCTGCTTTGCAGGGTTTTTTTATTTGTCTACTTTTCATTTAAAAAGTGAGGTGGTACAGTAAAAGAAAGAGGAGGAAAAAATATGATTCAACGCTTTATAGAACTCGGAGAAGGCTACTCTGACTTATATGAATTACTTGAAATTGCCAAAACAAACCAAGAACGTGTAACACATATGTTACAATTCGAAACTGTAAAAAACGAAAAAAAAGTGTGTTCACTTGTTGTAATACTAAAACCGACAACTACTGGTGATTTCCAACCATTATACATATGTCGTGAAGGCATTCCTGTACTTGAAAATAAAAAAAGTAAACGTGTCGTTTTATTTGAAGAAATGGCGGAACAAATAGGGAAAAAAGTTACTCCCTTTACTGTAAAACCATCAACAACTTTCCCTGAAAAAGAACTATTTTTTAATCATCTAATTGGTATTTTACGAATGAACAATTTCATTCCTCCAATGAAATAACACGTTATTTCAAGTAAAAAATCCCCTGCTAAATTTAGCAGGGGATTTTTTTACTTAGCTATAATCGTATTCTTTTGCCCGATCAGGACGCGAATTTTCGAATTCCGTTTTTAAAAATGGGCGATACGACTGTTCTACTTTTTTTACAAAAGGAAGTTTATTCAATTTTTGCATCATATGCTCAATTTGTTCCATATCACAATATACAACGGCATATTTCAAACGTTTTGATATGTAATGAATGTTACCATATTTCCTTAAAATCTTGGCATGTTTCAATGAATGTAAATAAACAATCATACTTTGTCGTTGCCCGAACATAATCTTCTCCATCTTCTCCTTTTAAAAACTTATATTCTTATATTTTATGAAAACCAATCATAAATTTATGACATTAAAGAACAAACTCTGTATACGTTTTCTTCTATATTCTAAAAAACGGGGTAAATTACCCCGTTTTTTTACAACCACAACCGCCTCCGGTACCACAACCACCGCCACAGCCACCCGCATCAAAAAACGGATTTCCTGTTGGAACTTTAACGGAAGAAGATACCTCAGAACCAATTGCTACACTAACTTCATCTAATAACTTCTGTAAAGCTGTTTCTGCTCTTTTAAAAGTTGCAACCTTATCATGCATATCTACAGAACGCTTTAATTCCCTCATTTTCGTCGAAACGAAAGTATAATCAGGATGATATTTACCAAAACGTTGCACTTCTTCGTATCGCTCTTTCATCGCTGTAAATTGCTGAATTAGCGTCTGGACTTCTATATCTTCTTGTAAATCCTTATAATACTTACGGTAATCTTCTGCTATATCTGAACAGATGATCGCTTTTGCAAGCTGCTCTGCCTTATCTAAAATCAATACGCTTTCCAGCGTCGCTACAATCATGAGAGACACCTCCGAGTATTCATCATAACACATTTGGAACAGAACTACTAATTGAAGTGTCTCACCTAAAAGAAAGATATGATTCTAATTACTTTTCATACAATCTCCTTGCACTCTTATACACTAATATGCTCCGCAATATTATATTTAAGAACATCCCATTTCCCGCTATTCTCTTTCACGTAGCTAATACATGCGTTTTTTAACGGCGTTTTAAATGTAATTTCATTTGGTGCAATTGCGTGTAAAATAGCTTTTATTGCATGTGAATGCGCAACAATGATAATACGTTTATCTCCATGTGCTGCTGCAACCTGTTGTAAAGCCGTAAAACAGCGCTCTACGATTTCTTCATCCTGCTCCATTCCTTCTACATTACCTTCTGTAATTAACTCTCTAACGGCTGCAACTGGTTTCCCAGAAGCTTCCCCAAAATTACGTTCCATAAATCGCTCATCTAATAAAATAGATGGTAATCCAATAGCCCCAGCAATTTCCTTAGCTGTTTCTTGCGCTCTAATTAACGGGCTACTTATAATTATATCCCACGATTCCGCTTGCAAGGCAGCTGCACTTTGACTCGCTTGCTTCTTCCCAACTTCATTGAGTGGAATATCTTCGCGCCCTTGAATAATCTCTTGAAAGTTCCAATCAGTTTGTCCATGTCGTACTAAACAAATTTCCGTCATGCTGCAACTCCTTTTTTAAATAATCCGATTCTATTGTAACAAAAGTTTTGCATAACGGACATAGTTTTCCCTTCCAATTACGTCGTATTTTGCTGCTTCATATACTGGAACATATCAATCATAATTGAAGCAACGGCCAATTGATTTTGAAATTTTTCCACTTTATCTGGTATCGTTTTTTTGAAATGCTGCATGGCAGCTAACTCAAAAGCTTCTTTTTCTTCTGGGTTACGCGTCAATTTCCGGTACCAGTATGGCTGTTCCCGAATATAGCGAGCTAAATCCTCATCAGCTTTTATAAACTCCATAAGCTCTGCTCTCATTCTCTTTCCCCCTAATCCTTTTGAAAGAAAAAAGGATTATTTTCAGAAGTACTTTGTTCTTGCTGCGCACGGTTTCCTTGAAATTGTTGAATAACTTGTTGCACGCTACCAATCGCACTCGTTACATTTGCTAAATGATGTTGCATTTGTTCTACGTCTAGCTTTTTAAAGAAAGAAAGCATTTGCCCCATCACATCAGCAGTTTTTTCCTCTTCTGTTCGATTTTCTTTTTCTTCTTTATTTTCTTTTACCGAAGAAAAAGCAGGTGCTCCATCAGGTCTATATGCTGTCCATATTTGATCTTCTTCACCAAGTAAGTACCATTCTTCATAAAATTGCTGCCAAGTTTTTTGACCACTTCTAACCTCATGAACCATTTTAGGGTGATGGTTTACAAACTCTTTAAACTGTTGAACCGATGGATGTAACGGCCCTTTTGTTGTTGGCATAATCCTCACCTCTTCATGTATATCTACTATATTGTAAGAAAAAAAAGGCACATGGTTCGCCTATTTTTAGACGATTCATGCACCTTTTTATCTTCCTATTTGTGGACAATTAAAGCCCGATTGGTGAAGACTAATAATCAATGAAGGATGCCCCTACTGATTAAAGTTTCATTTTATTTTCGGATAAAGTTTTGAGTATAAAATTTATCATATACCCCAACACCTAATCCAGTAAATTGTTCATTTAATAAATTCTTTCTATGACCCTCACTATTTAACCAACCCTGTACCGCGGCAATTCCATCACTATGTTGCGCCGCTATATTCTCACCAGCAAGTTGAAAAGCCACTTGCCCACGTTGCAAGCGATCTCCTAACGTACCAAAAGTAGGTGAATCGTGTGAAAAATAATTATTATCCTTCATATCTTTACTATGGCCAAATGCAACATCTGCAGTTTGTTGATCCAATGTTAACAACGGTAATTGATGACGACTCCGAATAATATTTGTTAAATCGAGAATTTGTTGCATATTTCCATTTTCTACTTGCTTCATTTTTTCTGGTGTCAGCGGCTGTTCCGCTATTAATTCACCTGAATAAACAAGTTGATATGGTCTTTGTCGTAATAACGTTTCATCATCCATATAACGAAGACCAACAAGCTCATGTGTAAAGTGATCAAAGTATAATTGTGCCCATCCATCTTCTACAGGTACTAGCGGTTGTTCCATTACTTCCGTATCAGATAACTCAAATTGATAACTATTCTTTCCTCTTTTTAATGAAATCTCATGTGAAAGTGGATTCTTTTTATATACCTCTTCATACTTTTCATTTATATAATAGGGAGCCACCTTAACTTGCTCACCAGCAACATACGCCGTTACAACTTTACGTTCAGCAACTCCAAATTGAACATACTGAGCTAAATCTTGATTATACACCCACCATTCATATCCATAAGCAGACGGCTCTATTCGAGATGGTTCGCCCCACTTCGCTAATAAATTCTCAGAGTCCCCGCCAATCATATTTAAAACAGTGTCTGTGGATTCTTCATTTACTTGCTTCTTCTTTTTCACAATTTTATTTTCTTGCTTAGAGTGAGATGGGGTTAATATATATTGTGACACGAGTAACTTCCCGTATAAATCAACAGCTAAAATTAAAAATGTAATCATTACGATACGCAATAATTTCTTCAAACGATATACCTCCTGAACAAAGCATAAAATCGAGATATACACAAATCCTTTTATTCCCTTTTTTTGTGTGTACCGTACTCTTTTCACTATATCATATTTTCACGAAAAAAGTCTGGATTATCCCTTTTCTCGCAATACGAATTGCACTTTCTTATTATTCGTACTATTATAAAAATAATGAACTAACATTAAAATAAGGAGGTATTCTATGCAATTTACAAATACAAACTTTAATGATGCAGTCGTTGATCTAACTCTTTTAACTGAGATTATGGAAAACAATCATTTTGTACTTGCCGGACAATGGGATTACGAACGCGTTACATATGATTATAAATTTGAAATATTAAAGGATATTTATTATTTACGTGTACAAGGATTTGCTGTTGAAGGTGACATCGGCGGCAGACACGCTCAAGTAAAACTATTGCCACCCTTATTAGGAAAACATTATTATCCTCATGGCGTTGAATATGGCGATGATGAGATTTTTCCAACGAATGTACTTCAAAAAAGCGAACAACTCCTACAAAATATCGAAAAAGAGTTAAAAGAATTTCAAATTATTGAATAACAAAAAAACTAGCGCATTAACACGATGCGCTAGTTTTTATTTCGTCTGCAAATAAGGAGGTAACTCTTGCAGCTGCTCTTTATCCTTTTCACGCTCTCTACGTGCCCATTTAAAGAACACATAACCGATAATCGTACCGTACACTATTTCCTGGACAATTTTCATAATAATACCACCTGTTTGCTGGTCTTGTACTACCGGCATCCAATGTAAAAATTCTGGTCCAGTTATATTTAAATCTGATAAAGTACCCGCCGGTACACAGAGTTCCATTGCCTTCATCCAAGCGGCCGGATCTGTATATGTTGCAAATAATGGTGCAGTCGCAAAAATTATTAACGCACAAGCTGGCGTTAATAAAATACCATTAGCAAACATGTAACCAAGCTTCTTAATATCACTTAAAGTTTGATATTCTGGTAGTGGATTTAACATCGGCCACCACATCATCATTGCTGCAAAAAACAATATAGCAAGGCAAATAGGATGCGCTATTTGACTTTGTTTTACTGCATCAAAAACAATTGGCAAATGATAAAAGGAAAACAGGCCATTAAATACAAACAACGCAATAAGCGGCTTAGCAAAAAACTTTATCACAATTTGAACGAACTTAAAAGAAGTAATATAACGATATAACCAAACAGGTATACCAAGCAGTAATAACGGAGGCACCGCAATATACATTACTGCCATCTCAAACATATGTGCACTAAATATGATATGACCAATTAAATCAATAGGTCCTCCCTTTACAAAATACAAAAGAACAATCCCGGTCGTAAAATAAAAAATTTGCTTCTTACTTACCTTCGTCGCATTTTCAAATCGCGTTCTATACGGTCCAATAATTAAAAAATAACTAATAAGAATCGAGATCATAAATAATAAAAAAATTGGACTCCATAAAGCTTGAAAACCAAATACCCATAAGTTTTCCATTTCCACACCTACCTTTTCAAAATTCTTATATTTCATATAAAAAGAGGGCTTTGATATATCAGAGCCCCCTACTATCACTGTTTAAATCCACACAATTGTCATAAAGGCTAATATTGTTAATAAACCAATTAACAATCCAGAGTACAAGAAGAAACTCGCCGCTTCATGCCCTTTATGACTCATATGCATGAAATAATATAACTGAAATATAACTTGAATGACTGCTAACAATAATATAAATGGAACCGAAAAAATCGGGCTAAATGTTTTCGGATATGCCACCGCTGCAAATGCAACTAATGTTAAAAAAATCATTAGTGAAAATGTAACAACTTGGTGCTTCATTTCCTCTGCACTTTTTCTCTTCCGATAAACAAGATCCACCTTAGGATTATTCGTTTGCTTAACCGTCATTGTTTATCCCACCATTCCCATCAAATATACTACAGTGAAAATAAACACCCAAACTACGTCAATAAAGTGCCAATAAATTGATGCAACATAAAACTTTGGTGCGTTGTATAAATTTAAGCCTCTCTTCGCGTTTCTAAAGATTAATGTTAAAATCCAACATAATCCAAACAACACGTGGAGCCCGTGTGTACCAACAAGAGCATAAAATGCAGAACCAAATGCACTACTTCTCATAGTATGCTTAAATTCATGCGTATAATGATAAAACTCATATATTTCAAACCCCAAAAATCCTAAGCCAAGCAACACTGTTACAAGTAACCAAAGTTGCATTTTCTTAAAGTTAAAATTTTTCATATGATACATTGCGTATACACTCGTTAAACTACTTGTTAACAAAAGCATCGTCATAATGAAAACGAGTGGCATTTGAAACATCTCTTGAGATGTTGGTCCACCATTTGTAGAGTTCTTTAACGCTAAATATGTGCCAAATAAGGAAGCGAACAACACTGTTTCGCCTCCAAGAAATAACCAAAAACCAACAAACTTATTTTTCCCCTCAAGGGTTGCTTTTTCAGGCTCTGCTGGAAATGTTTCATTCGTTAATTTCTCATCTACATGCATTACGCCTTGCCCCCCTTATCATCTAAATCTTCCTTATGAATATGATATCCATGATCATCAATTACTGAACGAAGGAACATTGTACCAAACGTAATGATTAAACCGATAATCGCTACTAATAACCAAAATTTATCTTTGCCACCCTGCATATACATCGCACCGAATGCTGCTATGAATAAGCCTAGAGAAATGATAAATGGTGAAAATGAAGCATTTGGCATATGAATATCACCGGCCGGTTCCGCTGCTGTCATCTCTCTATTACCTTCACGTTTTTCAATCCAAAACGGATCTAACCCGCGAACAAATGGCAATTGTTTAAAATTGTATTCCGGTGTAGGTGCTGGCATTGTCCATTCTAATGTACGTCCATCCCATGGATCACGGCCAGCCTTCTCTTTTGATACCGTTGTTTTTATTACATTGAATAAAAGAACAATCGTTCCAAGAGCCATAAACACAGCTCCGATAGAACTAATCATATTCCCCATTTCCAACCCTTGGCCCTCAAGATATGTGTAGTAACGACGTGGCATACCAATCAATCCAAGGAAATGCTGAATAAAGAATGTTAAATGGAAACCGATAAAGAATAACCAAAATGTTATCTTACCTAATGTTTCATTTAATATTTTATTAAACATAAGTGGCCAATAATAATGCGCACCTGCAAGTAAACCAAATACAACACCACCAACAATTACATAATGAAAGTGTGCTACTACGAAATAATTATCATGAAACTGATAATCAGCTGGTGCAGAAGCAAGCATAACACCTGTAACTCCACCCATAACGAAGGATGGAATAAAAGCTACCGCCCACATCATTGGTGTTGTAAACCTAATACTTCCACCCCACATTGTAAAGAGCCAGTTAAATATTTTAATACCCGTTGGAACTGCAATCGCCATTGTTGCAACCGAGAAGATAGCATTTGCAACAGGCCCAAGACCAACAGTAAACATATGATGCGCCCATACCATAAATCCTAAAAACCCTATTAATACTGTCGCGAACACCATAGAGGAATAACCGAATAATCGTTTTTTCGAAAATGTGGCGAAGATTTCTGAGAATATTCCGAAAGCTGGGAGTATAAGAATGTATACTTCCGGATGACCGAAGATCCAGAATAAATGCTCCCATATAATCGTGTTCCCACCTAGTGCCGGATTAAAGAAACTTGTGCCAAATAAACGATCTAACATTAAAAGTCCTAATCCTACAGTTAATGGTGGAAATGCAAATAAAATAAGTGAAGATGTTACAAATGTTGTCCATGTAAACATCGGCATGCGCATGTACGTCATCCCTGGCGCGCGCATATTAATAATTGTAACAAGGAAGTTAATACCTCCAATTAATGTACCAATACCTGATATTTGCAAGCCGAGTACATAAAAATCAACACCATGTCCTTTAGAGGCTAAAGCTAAAGATGCATACGATGTCCACCCTGCATCAGGCGCTCCTCCTAAAAACCAACTTAAATTTAAAAATAATCCACCAAAGAAAAATAACCAAAATCCGAGCGAATTCAAAAACGGGAACGCCACATCACGTGCTCCAATTTGAAGTGGTACAGCGGCGTTCATAAATGCAAACACGAGTGGCATAGCTGCGAGGAAAATCATTGTTGTACCGTGCATCGTTAATACTTGATTATAAGCATCCCCAACAAGAAAAGCATTGTTAGGAATCGCTAACTGCAGGCGAATAAATAGTGCTTCTATTCCACCTATTACAAAAAACAATCCACCTGCAATTAAATAGAGAATGGCAATCTTTTTATGGTCTACTGTCGTTAAATAATCCCATATGACAGCACCCATCCCCTGTTTTTTTGCTACAGAACTCACGTTTTCAACCTCCCCTTCGCAAATGATCCCTCTTTATTTTTCAATCTTTAACGTTTGTAAATATGCATTTAATGCATTAATTTGATCATCCGTTAAGTTGCCATATTTACCAGTCATTTTATTACCTGGTTTCATATTTTCAGGATCTTTGAGCCATTTTTTTAAGTTCTCTTCATTATTTTCGGCAATACCAGCAACCATATCGCGATCTGCGAAGTTTGCTAAGTTCGGTGCGATACGAGCAGAAGGTGGTCTACTATCATTTGATCCAACTGCATGACAACCAATACAGCTTTTATTAAATATTTCTTGACCCTCTTGCGCCTTTGTAGAAGCTACTTCTTTTTTTCCATCAATCTTCTTCATGTCAGCAAGCCACTTTTTGTACTCGCTTTCATCCAGAGCTTTCACTTTGAACTGCATTAAAGAATGTGATGGGCCACAAAATTCTGTACAAAAACCATTATAAGTGCCCGATTTATCTGCCTTTAACCACATTTTGTTTACATTATCTGTATTTGTATCCATTTTCCCAGCTAAAGATGGAACCCAAAACGAATGTTTAATATCGGCACCCTTCAAATTCAAATACACTTTCTTACCTGTGGGGATAACTAAATCTTGAGAAGTTACTATTTTTTCTGATTTATAAGAAAATTCCCACCAATAAAGATTCGCTGTTACATCAACAACGATAGTATCTTTATCAATATTCTTTTTCTCCATCGCACTTACATCAGCAAGCTTGAATGTATATGTAACAGTCGGAACAGCCAAGATTAACAAAAGAATAATCGGAATGACTGTCCATATAATTTCTAGTTTGTGATTTCCTTCAACTTGCTCTGGAATATAATCTTCCTCACCCTTTTTTTGTCGGAAACGCACAATTACATATAAGAAAATAATAGTAACTACAAGTACTACTCCTACCATGATTGCACTCGCTAGCAAGAGCAAATCATATTGCATTTTTGCTACTTCCCCTTGCGGAATTAAAGTAGACTGAAAAGCTTTACCGCATCCCCCTAACAGTAAAGCCAGCAGTGAAACGAACGAAAGCAGTCGCCACTGTTTCTTCATACAAACAACCCCCACTTTCTTTGTGAATTAGATTGTACTTTATAGTTAAGTAAAGTAAATCTCAACGTAAAGAAATCCAATCATGTCGTTGTCTTAGAAGAATGTAACTACAATCATTGACACAAATAAGATTGTTAAGTAATTCAGGGAATAAACAAACATTTTTACGGACCACTTGATGTCATCTTGCTGACGGAAGCCATAAAGCCCTAATGCGATCCATCCGATGTTAAGCAATGTTGCAATTACCATGAATGTTATTCCAAGTCCACTCATATAAAATGGTAGTGGTAATAAACATACTGTCCAAATCATAATCTGACGTTTCGTAATATCAAATCCCTGTACAACAGGAAGCATTGGGATTCCTGCATTTCGATATTCATCAACACGCTTCATCGCTAATGCGAGGAAATGTGGGATTTGCCAAATAAACATAATTAAAAATAACATCCAAGCAATTGGATGATTTAAAGACGGATCAATTGCCGCCCATCCAATTAAAGGTGGAACTGCTCCTGATATACTACCTACAACAGTATTTAACGTATATTTTCTCTTCGTCCATAACGTATATAAAACAACATATGTGAAGGCACCAATAAATGAGATTAACACTGCCATCGGTGTAGTAAGTAATAAAAATGCAAAGCCAAGAAGTAAAATTACAAGTCCAAATGCAAGTGCAAAGCCAGGTTTATATTTACCTGTTACCGTTGGACGGTTTTTTGTTCTTTCCATTAATGGATCGATATCTCGGTCAATGTAGTTATTTAAACAACATACCCCTGCCATAATTAATGCCGAACCAACGATTGTGAAAAATAACTTATCTAGATTGTCCATAACACTCAATCCATTAAAATGTAAAGCCAACCAAAATCCTGTAAATACAGTAAGTGTATTTGAGTTTACAATCCCCATTTTAACGAGCGCTGATAAATCTTGTAACCGAGTTGTTTCCGGTACAATTGAAACAGCTGACTCATCATGCAGCTCACTTGTTGCATGGTTCATCACTTTAACCCCCTCTTAAACCTATCATCTTTCTAAGCATATATTTCATGTGAAATATTTCGCTTCTATATAGCAATATTATTACAGTAGATATATTGTTAACCCACTCTACTACTAATCTACGCCCATACTCCAATATATTAAATCACATTTCCCGAACATTTTGTGAAGAAAACATGAACTTTTTGTGTCGAACATTAAAAAACTTTATTCTAATTTATCCTTATCATAACATGATGTTATCTTCTATAATAAACTATTTTGTCATATTTAGCATGTATTCTCCCCATTTCTTTTCAAAATAGCCTGAATTCCTCCTAAAATATGTATTTTAAATTCCATTTTTTTCTTTATAATACGTACGTTGTCCTCGCCCTCCATTTCTTTGCTATTTTATTATTTTTTATATATCATAGGACTGTAGCACGTTTTATTCTATACATAATGGAATGAAAATATTTCGCAATAACTTCATAGCAGAAAGATGGTGAAAGAGATTGCAACGCTTTATTAAATGGTTAGCAGTCATTACAAGTCTCGATTTATTAGTAGTTTTACTAGGAGGCGCTTTAGTTACAAAAACGGGTTCAGGCCAAGGATGCGGCAAATCATGGCCTCTTTGTAACGGTGAATTTGTTCCATCTAATTTATCAATGGAGACTATTATTGAGCTAAGTCACCGCTTAACATCTGGATCAGCAGGAATCCTTGTTACTCTTCTTTGTATCTTGTCCTGGAAATATTATAAACATGTGCGCGAAACAAAGACGTTAGCAATTTTATCCTTCGTATTTTTAGTTGCACAAGCATTAATGGGGGCGGCGGCGGTTGTTTGGGGTCAAATGCCTGCTGTATTAGCTATTCATTTCGGTATTTCCTTAATTTCATTTGCTTCTGTCATCTTGTTAACGTGTCTTATTTTTGAAATTGATCAGAAATTTGATGCACGTTCACTTATTATGGACAAAAAAATGAAATTTCATATTTATGGTGTAACAATTTACAGTTATATCGTTGTCTACACAGGAGCTTTAGTACGTCACGAACGAGCTACCTTAGCCTGTCCAGACTTCCCTTTATGTAGCAAAAATAGACCTATGCCAACTCAACTACATGAGTGGGTTCAAATGGGACATAGAGTTGCAGCGATGTTAATTTTTGCTTGGATACTATATGCGATGATTATCGCTATTCGCCATTACAAGCAGCAGCGTGTAGTATACTGGGGATGGATTATTTCATTTGTCCTTGTTACACTTCAAGCTATAGTAGGAATTTTAGTCGTATTGACAAATGCTAGTTTAGCAATGGCATTATTACATTCACTCTTCATTTCTTGCCTGTTTGCTGTACTATGCTATTTAGTTATGATAGGTACAAGAAGTACCGTCAATGCAAAAGAAACTGAATCAACTTCTAAGCAAACAAAATAAAGTAAAATTTTAATACCTTGCCAATTCGGCAAGGTATTATTTACACACAAAAAAGAGCTGCTTTCGCACAGCTCTTTTTCTTTATTTTAATGATCTAATTCAATAAGTAAGTCACCCGTTTGAATTGCATCCCCATCATTTACATATACTTTTTTCACTTTACCACTAAATGGCGCCTGAACCGTCGTTTCCATTTTCATCGCTTCTGTAATTGCCATGGAATCACCTTTTTTCACTTCATCGCCTTCTTTTACAACTACTTTAATAACAGTTCCCGGCATCGTTGCGCTAATATGATTTGGATTTTCACGATTCCCCTTCACACGCTGTGCAACAGTTGATTTCACGCTTTCATCTTTCACTACGATTTCACGCGGTTGTCCATTAAACTCCAGGTAAAGCACACGATTTCCATCTGGCTGTGGCTCCCCAATGGAAACTAGTTTAACCATCAATGTTTTACCTTGCTCGATTTCCACATCAATTTCTTCACCAAGTCTCATACCATAGAAGAATGTCGGTGTATCAAGCACAGATACATTTCCATAAATCCCAGCAACTTTTTCGTAGTCCATAAATACTTTTGGATACAATGCATATGCGACTACATCAAAAATTGTTACTTCGCGTCCAATTTTGTGGAATAACTCTTCTTTTAAAGCATCGAAATCTACCGGTTCTAATAATTCACCCGGTCTTACTGTTAATGGCTCTTTCCCTTTTAAAATAATTTTTTGTAATTCTTTCGGGAAACCACCATATGGTTGTCCTAAATCTCCAGAGAACATTTCAACAACAGATCCTGGGAAGTCCATAGCATGTCCACGTTCTAAAATATCTTGTTCTGTTAGGTGATTTTGAACCATAAATAATGCCATATCACCGACAACTTTAGATGATGGTGTTACTTTTACAATATCGCCAAACATATCATTAACACGGCGATACATCACTTTAACTTCATCAAAGCGATCTCCTAAGCCAACCGCTTTTGCTTGTTGTTGAAGATTACTATACTGTCCACCCGGCATTTCATGCATATATACCTCTGTGTGAGGAGCATTCATACCACTTTCAAATGGAGCATAGTATTTTCGTACATCTTCCCAATAATGAGATAGTTTTTCTAATGAGTCTATATTAACACCTGGCTGTCTTTCGTTTCCACCTAACGCATAGTATAGTGTATTCGCACTTGGTTGTGACGTTTGACCAGCCATTGAACTCACCGCTACATCGACAATATCAACACCTGCTTCAATTGCCTTCGTATACGTTAAAATACCATTTCCGCTCGTATCGTGTGTGTGCAGGTGAATTGGAATCGACACCGTCTCTTTTAATGCTGAAACTAAATCATATGCTGCGTTTGGCTTTAGTAAGCCCGCCATATCTTTAATTCCTAAAATGTGAGCTCCTGATGCTTCCAACTCTTTTGCTAAGTTTTTATAATAATTTAAATCGTATTTACTACGTAACGGGTCATGAATATCTCCTGTGTAACACATTGTCGCTTCTGCAATTTTACCAGTATCTCGTACAGCATCAATTGCAACTCTCATGCCTTCTACCCAGTTTAAGCTATCAAAAATACGGAACACATCAATTCCAGCTTGAGCAGAACATTCCACAAATTTTTGAATTAAATTATCTGGATAGTTTTTGTAACCTACTGCGTTTGAAGAGCGAAGTAACATTTGGAATAAAACGTTTGGCATTTTTTCACGAAGATCTAGTAATCGTTCCCATGGATCTTCTTTCAAGAAACGATACGCAACATCAAACGTTGCACCGCCCCACATTTCTGCTGAGAATAAGTTTGGTAACATTCTCGCTGTCGGCTCTGCAATGTGATGTAAATCTTTTGTACGAACACGAGTTGCAAGTAATGACTGATGTGCATCACGGAATGTTGTATCAGTTAAAAGTACACGCTTTTGATCTTGTACCCACTTTACTAATCCATCCGCTCCACGCTCATCCAAAATTTGTTTCGTTCCATTTTGCATTGGCTCTGAGTGTATCACATTTGGTATACGAGCATCTGGGAAAATTGGTTTCTCTTTTTTCCCTACTCCTGGGAAGCCATTTACTGTTACTGTACCAATATAATTTAACATTTTTGTTCCGCGGTCTTTACGTTTCGGGAACAAGAATAGTTCAGGTGACGCGTCAATAAATGAAGTGTCATATTCTCCTGATAAGAAGTTTTTATGTTTTACTACATTCTCTAGGAATGGAATATTTGTTTTAATACCACGAATACGGAATTCTTTTAAGTTACGTTCCATTTTTGCAGCGGCTTGTTCAAAAGTAAGTGCCCAAGTAGTAACTTTTACAAGTAAAGAATCGTAGTACGGTGTAATAACTGCACCTTGGAAACTATTACCTGTATCAAGACGAACACCAAAACCACCGCCTGATCGGTACGCCATAATTTTCCCTGTATCCGGCATGAAATTATTTAGTGGGTCTTCAGTCGTTACACGAGATTGGATTGCAAATCCATGCACAACCACTTCCTCTTGCTTAGGAACACCTACCATTTTGCTATGTAATGCATGTCCATCAGCTATTAAAATTTGCGATTGAACGATATCCACTCCTGTAATCATCTCTGTAATCGTATGTTCAACTTGAACACGTGGGTTTACTTCAATGAAGTAAAACTCATCACCTTTTACAAGGAATTCTACCGTTCCAGCATTTAAATAATTTACATTTTCCGTTAACTTTACTGCAGCATCACAAATACGCTGACGCAAATCATCTGAAAGCGACACGCTCGGTGCAATTTCAACTACTTTTTGATGGCGTCGTTGTACAGAGCAATCACGCTCATACAAATGAACAACATTACCTTCTTCATCTGCTAAAATTTGTACTTCTATATGTTTAGGTTTTTCAACGAATTTTTCAACGTACACTTCATCATTACCAAAGGCTGCTTTTGCTTCTGATTTCGCGCGATTATACGATTCTCTTAACTCTTCACTAGCACGTACAATACGCATACCGCGACCGCCGCCACCAAGGGATGCTTTAATAATAATCGGGTAATCATACTTTTCAGCAAATTCTTCAACTTCTTCTATTGAATTTACTGGACCATCACTACCAGGAATAATTGGAATTTGAGCTAGCTGCGCTTGTGTTCTTGCTTTAACTTTATCTCCAAACATGTCTAAATGCTTACTTTTTGGACCGATAAAGATAATCCCTTCTTCTTCACAACGTTTTGCAAATTGAATATTTTCTGACAAGAAACCATATCCAGGGTGGATTGCATCTACATGATTACTTCTCGCAATCTCAATAATGCCTTCAATATCTAGATAAGCATCAATTGGCTTTTTCCCTTCCCCAACTAAATAGGACTCATCGGCTTTATAGCGATGATAAGAACCGCTATCCTCTTTAGAATAGATTGCAACTGTGTTTAATCCAAGTTCTGAACATGCTCGGAACACACGAATTGCTATCTCTCCACGGTTAGCTACCAATACTTTTTGAATACGTTGCAGCTTTGTCATGATTTTCCCCCTCTATTTTCCTACCACTCTAGAGATAAAATACATACACACTCTAAAGAGCGTGAAGTTCTTCACTTTCTACATTATATTATACTTAGAAAGCTTCACTTTATTTTTATCCATCATACCTTATTTTTCAACAAATGATAAGTTTTCTGATCAATTTGTTTCACAAAAATAGTATAGCATACCTCTTCCTTTTCTAACAACAATATTGTATATCACATTCACTTAAATGTAATATACTTTTCGTTTTAAAACAATCAATATTATATCACATTTAAAGCCTAACAAAATAAAAAACACATTGAACTCTAGAGCTCAATGTGTTTTTTATTTTACAACAACAAGATGCGGTCCACCTTGTTCTATTTCGTTAGTCAATTTGTTTTGTTGTTTCTCTTGTCGTTTTACATAACTAGAAATATTTAACAGTATACCCATTGCAAGCAGATTAGCTAACAAAGAACTCCCACCATAACTAACAAATGGTAATGGTACCCCTGTAAGCGGTATTAACCCAGACATACCACCGACATTTATAAAAGTTTGAACTCCAAACAAACTTGCAATTCCAATTGCTATTAAACTTCCAAATGGATCTTTACACTTTTGTGCAATTCTAAATGCCCGAATAATAATAAGTAATAAACAGATTAAAATGACAGCTACACCTATAAAACCAAGCTCTTCAGATATAATTGCCATAATAAAATCTGTTTGCGGTTCTGGTAAGTATCCATATTTTTGCACACTGTTCCCTAACCCTCGACCATTTAGCCCTCCTGAAGCAATTCCAATAAAAGAATTTATTAATTGGAATCCATCATTCTGAGGATCATTAAATGGATCAAGAAAAACGGAAAAACGTGCCTTTTGATACTTGCTTAATGCATAATTCCCAAGAAAATATAGTGCCGGAATCCACACTATGGCAGTTAAAACGATTCGTTTTATCCATAAATTAATCCGTACCCCCGAGCAAAGAAACATAATTCCAACCGTTCCCGCAATTAATAAATCGGTACCTAAGTCATTTTGCTTTAAAATTAAAAACATTGCCAATCCAACAAAACCAAGCGTAAGTCCCGACCCTTTAAAAACAGGAGTATCTGTCTCTTGTCTTCTCGCAAAAAAACGAGCTAATATAATAATAATCGATATTTTAACAAATTCAGCGGGCTGTATACCTAATATCCACCCTTTTGCACCGTTTACTTCCTTACCGAAAAACAAGGCTGCTGCTAATAAACCAATACTACCTATTCCCATTGCTATTAAAACTATTCGCTTCCTCCAAAGTTTATAAGGAATAGCAATGATAATCGCTAACATTATCGCTCCAACAGCTAGAATTAATACTTGCCTATTAAAAAAGAAATCCGCTGGTTTCCCATGCTTCGAAATCGCAACAATGGAACTAGAACTATATACCATTATTACTCCCAGCACACATAAGATAACAAGAGGAAGTAATAAGGAATAATCCATCGATTTCCATACTTTTTTCATTTCATTTCCTCTTTCTGTTTCAATTTAATTATTGTTGTATTCCATATGTATATAGGTTCTTCCTTCTTTATTATACAAATAAAAAGCCCAAACTATTTCAGTTTGAGCCCCCTTATTTGAACCCGTTATTGTTGTTTGTTTGTAAATGCTTCATGAAGTGCAGACAACTCACGTTCGAGCTCTCCTAACATTGCTTTCCCTTGTTCTTCTCCAATAAGACCAAGGCGAACCGCAAAATCGACCTCGCGGGATAGTCCAAACATTTGTGTGTCTAAAACTTCTTCATATAATGGACATTGCGGCATTGTAAGATTGTCCATTTGTACCTTAATAAGTCTTAAAATCTTCTCTGCATCCGCTTGTAGAAGGGCTAGTGCCTTTTCCTGATGATTTGATACTGTCTCAGACGCCAAATTGATTCCCTCCGTTTCCGTCCTACTCTCTCATATCTATTAATATTAGCGATAGTTTTAATAAATTGCAATAGAAACATTTTTTGTGACAACAGTGCCTAATACTATTATACTGAAAAGTGGGAGTATAACACAAATGGGGGAACAACAATGAGCGAAATTTTATTTATTAATGGAAAAGTTCGTTTTCCAATCACTATCGATCCAACTGTATGGATTTTCGATGATCGAAAAATAGATTTGACAACTTACTTTGATGAAACTAGAGAAGACTCATCCGAATTAGAAACATACTTAAAACATACTTCAGAGCATTGGGATCGCGAAATCCGTGATGGTGCTGCCTTCCCGCCAATACAACAAAGTGTAAAGAAATATAAAAAAGAACAGCTTATTAACGGGACATTTGGCATACCACTTCATCCATTTCTAAAAAATGCTGTAATTTTAGAAGATGCTACTCATGTCGAAATTGAAACCACAGACAATACAATTACACTTCCGTTAGAAACAGCCCATAAAGCTATTCTCGGTTTTTCAAAAGAAGGTAAACCATTACGAGAAGACGGGCCTGTTCATCTATATTTCCATGATGGATCTAATAGACAAAATCCGATTCGTAACATCCGTAAATTTACAATCATTTAAATTGTATAATTAAAAGGCAAAAAAGGAGTGAGCTTAAGCTCACTCCTTTTTATAATAAATCCGCTGCTAGTTGTGCTAAATTAGAACGCTCTCCTTTAACAAACTTTACATGACCACTAATACGTTGTTCTTTAAACTTCTCTACAACATATGTTAAACCGTTATTATATTCATCTAAATACGGGTGATCAATTTGCTGAGGATCCCCCATTAATACAATCTTACTTTTTTCGCCTACCCTTGTTAGTATCGTCTTCACTTCATGCTTCGTTAAATTTTGTGCCTCGTCAATTATAATGAACTGGTCTGGAATACTTCTCCCGCGTATATAGGTAAGCGCTTCTACTTCAATCGAACCCATTCCAGCTAAAATAGCATCTAGCTCCCCTGGCTTTTTCGTATTGAATAAATACTCTAGATTATCAAAAATCGGCTGCATCCACGGTCTTAATTTTTCCTCTTTCTCTCCTGGTAAATAACCTATATCTTTCCCTACCGGTACAATTGGTCTCGCGACAAGTAGTTTTTTATATAACCCTAAATCTTCCGTTTGCATTAGTCCCGAAGCTAATGCAAGTAACGTTTTTCCTGTACCGGCTTTCCCTGTTAACGTTACAAGTGGAATATCTTCCCGAAGTAGCAATTCTAACCCCATAATTTGCTGCACGTTTCGTGGGCGTATCCCCCACACTTGTTCATTGTGAAAAATAAGTTTTTTTACCTTCTTACCTAAATGATCCACAATCCCAAGTGCAGAACTAGAACCCCCTAGTGCATCTTTCATTACAACAAACTGATTTGGATAAAAAGGATGATTTGCGATTTCAGATAAAGGTAGTTCACCTTTTTCATAAAAATAATCTAACTGTTCTTTTGATATATACCCTTCTAAAAATCCTGAATATATATTTTCCACTTCGATTACTCGGTCACTTAAATAATCTTCGGCCTGCAATCCGATTGCATCAGCTTTTACCCTTACGAGTACATCTTTACTTACTAAAATAACTGATTTCCCGTCCTCTTTTTCTTGTTCTTCTAAAGAGAGGTTTTTCGCTACCGCTAAAATTCGATTATCATTTGTTTTTTCTACAAAAATATCTTGCAGTTGAACAAATGAGCGATGATTTAATTCAATACGAAATGTACCGCCGTTTTCTAACGGAATACTTTCATGCAGCTTTCCTATTTCGCGAAATTTGTCGATTAACTTAGATACATAGCGAGCATTTCGTCCTACTTCATCCATATAACGTTTTTTCGAATCAACCTCTTCTAATACAACTGCTGGAATCACTACTTCATTTGTTGCAAATGAAAAAATAGATAAAGGATCCTGCAAAAGTACATTCGTATCTAACACATAAATTTTATCCAACCTGTTACCCCCTGACTCCACTTTTAAATTTGTAGAACAAGGGTTTCATCCATAAAATATGGACGAACCATTGTTATAATTATATGTACCGTAAAAACGAGGTAGAATCGAAATTCATAGAAATTAAACCTTTTCTTTATTTTTTATTCATTTCTATTCAATATATTACTTTTTATTATAATTTTTCACATTAAATCACAATACTCACTTGTAAAAGTTTATGAACGATGTTCCTATTCATCTTCTTTATAATTCTTTCATTCCTACTAATACTTGGTTATCAAGCTTTTTAGCTGCTCGAAGATCATATGTTTTTTCATATGTTGGTTCAGTAGCAAGTTTCGCACCATAAAACATAACATCACGAACTTCTTGTACATTCACTTCTACTACCGTTAATTTTAGAGGAATCCCTTCCATTCTATCTGTTAAAATTTCACTTTCACCACTTATGGAAAATACGGATTCATTCGCCATTATAGTCAATACAACCCCTGCACTATGCCGTATATTCCCCACAATACGTGAGCGTTGATCTACCGCAAATCGAATACTAGTTTCACTCACTGCATATACCCAAGAAATAGCACTTACGTTAGGAATTTGTTTTTCGAAATCTGTTGTTGCTATCATAACGATACACTCTTTACGCAAAGATTGTACTAAATCACCTGTCAATGTAGGCTCAACTACATTCGCCATATTTCCACCTCCAAATATTATTTATATATCCTTATCATAACCTATTTTTCGAATTGCGAAAATATTATTTTTTCCCGCTATTATTCAAAAACATTATGCTTCCATGATATACTTATACTGATAGAATTCGTATTGAGGTGACGAAATGAGAGTCAGATGTATGATTTGTGATAAAAAAGATATGTTAGATGACGAAAATCCTATGGCAAAAAAACTGCGTAATCGCCCTATTCATACATATATGTGCATGGAATGTACGGAACGCATTGCAGAGCGTACTATGGAACGCCATGCAAGTGGTAATTTCCGATTATATCGTGATAAAAAAGTAGAAGACGATTGGTAAACCGTAAATAAGTCCTTAATCATATAGATAAGGACTTATTTGTATTTTTCTGGTTCACGATTCATCTGATCCAAAAAACAATCAATTGCTTCTACTGGAAATCTTGCACACCTTATTTCTCCATCAATTTCATATGTAATTAAATACATTTCCTCGTTCTTTTCCACTTCTACATTTCGTAATTTATGCTCTTCATATATCATATTTCGAAATAATATATACGTTTCTTGTGCAGCTCTATCATCTGGACGCGCTTCCGCAACAGTTTTAATTGTTAACCAATTATATAGTGCATCTTGTACCGAGCGCATGAAACTCCCCCTTTTTATCCTGCTTTTTGTTGTTTCGCTTGACGTAAACGTAATCTATAAATTCCAAGTACAATCGCCGCTACAACGAGCCCCTCTCCAACTGGTAAAAAAACTGCAAAGAAAGTTAATACCGTGCATCCAATTGCTAAAGATATGTATATTACTATATTTTTTAGCACTGATAGCTTCCTTGCAAATCCTAAATTATATACAAGTGCACTCAATATAATAATTGTTCCATAAAGTAACCACATCCCTAGTTCTGGATTTTCATCAACTTTGCACAATTTCGCGAAAAATGACATTCTTTCTAACACTATCTTTCCTCCCTTCTCATAAAAACAAATTTTCTTTATGTACTTAATACAAGAGTAACTCGCAAAAAAAATACTGTCCACAAAAAAAGAATAAATATTCTAAAAATAAACAAAAATAAAAAACAACTACCTTTTATAAAGGTAGTTGTTTTTTATTTTTACGCTTCTACAGATTTCTTTTTCTTAGCAGCTCTTTCGCGCTCACTCTTATCAAGAATCTTTTTACGTAGACGAATTGATTCTGGAGTTACTTCACAGAACTCATCATCGTTTAGGTACTCTAATGACTCTTCTAAAGTCATTAAGCGTGGTTTTTTCATTGATGAAGTTTGATCTTTCGTCGCAGAACGAATGTTAGTTTGTTGTTTCATTTTTACAACGTTAACTGTTAAATCATTCTCACGTGTATGTTCTCCAACGATCATACCAGCATATACTTCTGTACCTGGTTCAACGAAGATTACACCACGGTCTTCAACTTGCATAATACCATATTGTGATGCTTTTCCTGTGTCAAGTGAAACTAGAACACCTTGGCGACGTCCACCCACTTGTCCAGCATGTACTGGTTGGTAGCAATCAAATGTGTGGTTTAAAATACCGTAACCACGAGTTAATGTTAGGAATTCTGTTGTGTAACCAATTAAACCACGTGCTGGAACCATGAAAGTAAGGCGAACTTGACCGTTTCCGTTATTCACCATATCTAACATTTCACCTTTACGTGCACCCATTGATTCCATAATAGAACCAGTGTATTCTTCAGGCACATCGATTTGTACGCGCTCTACAGGCTCACTTCTTACGCCATCAACATCTTTAATAATTACTTCTGGCTTAGATACTTGTAGTTCATAACCTTCACGACGCATGTTTTCAATTAAGATAGATAAATGTAACTCTCCGCGTCCAGATACGATCCATGCATCAGGAGAATCTGTATTATCTACACGTAAACTTACATCTGTCTCTAATTGTGAACGAAGACGCTCTTCAATTTTACGAGAAGTAATAAATTTACCTTCACGACCTGCAAATGGGCTGTTATTTACAAGGAATGTCATTTGTAATGTTGGCTCATCAATACGTAATAATGGTAAAGCCTCTTCATGCTCAACCGGACATACCGTTTCACCTACGTTAATGTCTTCCATACCTGAAACAGCTACTAAATCTCCAGCTTTTGCTTCTTCAATTTCTTGACGTTTTAATCCAATGTAACCAAATAATTTAGTTACACGGAATTGTTTTACACTTCCGTCAACTTTCATTAATGCAACTTGTTGTCCTACTTTCATTGTACCGCGGAATACGCGTCCAACCCCAATACGACCAACATAGTCATTGTAATCAAGAAGTGCTACTTGGAATTGAAGTGGCTCTTCGCTGTTATCAATTGGTGCTGGAATATGTTCAATAATTGTGTCAAACAATGATTTCATATTCTCTTCTTGATTTGCTGGATTTGAATCTAAGCTTGCTGTTCCGTTCATTGCTGATGCAAATACAACTGGGAACTCTAATTGATCTTCGTTTGCACCAAGTTCGATGAATAAGTCAACTACTTCATCAACTACTTCATCAGGGCGAGCGAAGTCACGGTCAATTTTGTTTACAACAACGATTGGAGTTAAGTTTTGCTCAAGAGCTTTCTTTAAAACAAATCGTGTTTGTGGCATACAACCTTCATATGCATCAACTACAAGTAGAACACCATCAACCATTTTCATGATACGTTCTACTTCTCCACCGAAGTCAGCGTGACCAGGTGTATCTAAAATGTTAATTTTTTTATCTTCATAGTGAATCGCAGTATTCTTCGCTAAAATTGTAATACCACGTTCTCTTTCTAGATCATTTGAGTCCATTGCGCGTTCTTCAATATGTTCATTCGCACGGAACGTCCCCGCTTGACGTAATAACTGGTCAACAAGTGTTGTTTTACCATGGTCAACGTGGGCAATAATTGCTATATTTCGTAAATCTTGTCGTTTTTTCAACATGTCCAACTCCTAATGTCTTTTTAATCCTTCTCTATTATAAGAGCGAAGGGGATACAATGGCAATCAAAATAAAATCAAGAATGAAAATATAGTTGTATTCTTACTTTTGTGAAAGTAAAATGAGATTGGAGGGTGAAGAAATGGAACACATTCAATATCGCTTTTTATTAACAGCAATTATCGGTGTTATCTTCTTAATTGGTATCGGAATTATGGTTGCTGAAAATAGTCCCATCGGCATTATTATTTGCATTATCGGCACATTTGTTACAGTTGGATACGGTTTTGTAACAAAAAGAAAAATGCGTAAATCGCAATAACATTAAAAAGTAAGAAGCTTCTTTATGCCTCTTACTTTTTTTCATTATTGCGATACAAATGGTAATAATTCTTCGTATACTCCTGGTTTTGCAACTAACACACTGCTTTTCTCTACAATAGAAAGAGGCGTTCCCAAGAACGTTGTCACTTTACCGCCAACTTCTTCTACAATAATCTGTCCCCCGCCAAAGTCCCATGGTGATAAGCGCGGTGTCACATATGCATCTAATCTTCCCGTTGCAACATATACCATTTCTAACGCTGCACAACCATATGACCTCGTACCTCTCGCCTTCTTAACGAGCATCATCATTTTTTCCATATTAAGCAATGGATTATCAGTAAGCCATATCGCATTCAAAGCTATAACTCCATGCTCTACCGTTCCTTTTTCCAACATGGGAATAGCTAAATCATTGCAAAAAGCCCCTTCTCCCTTTACCGCATGATATAGTTCGTCATGAACTGGATCATAAATAAGACCAATCTTTCCGATACCGTTCTCATAAATCCCGATTGAGATTGCGAAATTTCTTTTTTGATGAACAAAGTTCATTGTGCCGTCAATTGGATCAATTAACCAAACAACCCCATTAGAAGAGGTAATCTCATCTCCGTAGCCTTCTTCTCCTAAAATATTATGAGCCGGGAATGTTTCTTTAATTTTCCCAATTAAAAACTGCTCCGTTTCTCGGTCCATGTTTGTTACTAGATCAGCTGCATTTGACTTTGTTTCTATAATAAGTGTTTTTTTCAGTGATGCCATTAAATGTTCTCCGGCTTCTCGAATCCACTGTTTCGCGTGTGTATCGATGTCTTTCCATACTTCTTGCATGTTTAAACACTCCGATCTATACTGTTCACAGAAAAAACGAACCCTTTATAAGGTTCGCACCAACTAATTATTTATACATATACTATTATTACGCTTCTAAACGGATCATTTCAAGTCTTAACACTTCTAATTTTTGTACGCACTCTTCTTTTTTCTGTTTGTCGTTATCCATCATAGCATCATATAAAGTTGCTAATTCATAATCTAGCTCCAAACGTAGCACCGGAATTCTCTTTTCGGCATCTGTTCTCTTTAACGCATTAATCACCTGTCTCATTTTTTTGCCTCCTCCCAATATTCGTCTGCCCTCGGACTAGAATTGATTCAATTTTCTGATTTTTTGTTTTATACTATACTATGTTGGATAAATCATCTATGCAACAAAATTATATTTTTTTATTTAAATTTTTTTGTGCTGTTTTTTTATGAATAGTACAAGCTATGCTAAAATTAAAACAAAATAGGAGTTGGAGGAACAATCATGACAATACAAACATTCACATCAACTGATTTTGAAGTCTTTACTGTTGATGGTCTTGAAGAACGAATGAGCGCAATTAAAACGAATATTCATCCTAAGCTAGACGCTTTAGGGGAACAGTTTGCAGCATATTTATCACAACAAACTGACGAAAACTTTTTCTACCATGTAGCAAAACATGCACGCCGCAAAGTCAATCCACCAAACGATACTTGGGTTGCTTTTTCAACAAATAAACGTGGATATAAAATGTTACCACACTTCCAAATTGGTTTATGGGGTACTCATGCCTTCATATACTTTGGTTTAATCTATGAGTGTCCACAAAAAGTGGAGACGGCTCACGCCTTCTTAGAACATTTAAATGATTTAAAAACAAATATTCCAAATGACTTCGTTTGGTCCATTGACCATACTAAACCAGGTGTAAAATTACATGAAACGCTTGAAACGGAAGACTTACAAAAGATGATTGAACGTTTAGCTACTGTGAAAAAAGCAGAATTATTAGTCGGTATTCATATATCACCAGAGGAGTTTTCAGCAATGACCAACGAACAATTCCTTGCTAAGATTGAATCTACGATGCAACCACTCCTTCCTTTATATGCACTTTGTAATCGATAGTAGAAAACGGACAATTTATATTGTCCGTTTTTAGTTGTTATCACATTATAGCACTTTGTATTTTAATTTTCAAAATATTTTTACATTTTTACAATCTTTTTTTCTGCTACTTCTTTTGCTCTTTGAATCGTACGATATATAGAATATCCACTTACTTCTTGAAATTCTTTATCAATTTTTTTCTCCGCTGCCTTCGATGGCACAATCTCTTTAAAACGACGATATAATTCCATCAAATCTTCTCTCAAAACTCCTTTTTCATATACCTTTTCAATCGCTTCATAAAACTTTACAACTGCTACCATTTCTTCATTTGACCAATCGTAATCAAGTGGATATTGATATTCCATTTTTGCACCTCATTCAGTATTCTTTCTTTTTCCATTATGCTACCTTTAAGACAACCTTTTATTCTTCACTATAGCCACTCTGCATTATACACCATTTATCCATTTCAATGGAATTGTCTTCCTCTTTGCAGTATTTAAAATATAACTATTAAACATACTCACCTTGAAAATGCGATTTTTCTATACATCTATAATTATTGGTGATATAATGCTTTTGTTTTATAGAGAATAAAGTGAGACTACCATCCCAAAAAAGGCTTTTGCGAATGGCAGAAAAACAAGTCAAGTTCTAAAAGTTTGTCATCTTAATTTCCTTTTAGAATGAGATGAAATCATATAAAACAAACTCTAATAAATATTACGAAGAAGAAGGGGTGTATAGATTGTCCCAATACGAAACACCATTGTTTACCGCTTTAGTTGAGCACAGTAAGCGAAATCCAGTTCAATTCCATATTCCTGGTCATAAAAAAGGACAGGGCATGGATCCTACATTTCGCGAATTTATTGGGCATAATGCATTAGCAATTGATTTAATTAATATTGCGCCGCTCGATGATTTACATCATCCAAAAGGTATGATTAAAGAAGCACAGGATTTAGCAGCCGCTGCTTTCGGTGCAGATCATACGTTCTTTTCTATTCAAGGTACAAGTGGTGCAATTATGACAATGGTGATGAGCGTGTGCGGTCCTGGGGATAAAATCCTCGTGCCACGGAATGTGCATAAATCAGTAATGTCAGCTATTATTTTCTCAGGTGCAAAACCAATTTTCATGCATCCTGAGATTGATCCGAAGCTCGGTATTTCACATGGGATCACAATTCAATCTGTCAAAAAGGCTCTTGAAGAGCACTCAGATGCGAAAGGCTTACTTGTTATAAATCCAACATATTTTGGGTTTGCTGCAGATTTAGAGCAGATTGTAGAATTAGCTCATTCTTACGATATTCCTGTACTTGTTGATGAGGCTCACGGTGTTCATATCCATTTTCATGATGAACTACCAATATCAGCTATGCAAGCAGGTGCAGATATGGCAGCAACAAGTGTTCACAAATTAGGTGGGTCTTTAACCCAAAGCTCTATTCTTAATGTAAAAGAAGGTCTTGTGAACGTAAAGCATGTCCAATCCATTATTAGCATGCTTACGACTACATCAACTTCTTACATTTTGTTAGCATCCCTTGATGTTGCTAGAAAACGTCTTGCTACAGAAGGAACAGCTCTCATAGAACAAACAATACAATTAGCTGAGCATGTTCGTGATGCTATTAATGCTATTGAGCATCTTTATTGTCCCGGAAAAGAAATGCTAGGAACAGATGCTACTTTTAACTATGATCCTACAAAGATAATTGTATCTGTAAAAGATTTAGGTATTACAGGCCATCAGGCTGAAGTATGGCTTAGAGAACATTACAACATTGAAGTAGAACTCTCTGATTTATATAACATACTTTGTCTTATCACATTTGGAGATACAGAAAGTGAAACAGATACACTTATTACAGCATTACAAGATTTAGCAGCAACATATAGAAATAGAGCAGACAAAGGTGTTCAAGTACAAGTAGAAATACCAGAAATACCTGTGCTAGCACTTTCTCCTAGAGATGCTTTTTATTCAGAAACAGAAGTCATTCCATTTGAAAACGCAGCAGGTCGTATTATAGCTGATTTTGTTATGGTTTATCCGCCAGGGATTCCAATCTTTACTCCGGGGGAAATTATTACACAAGATAACTTAGAGTATATTCTTAAAAATTTAGAAGCTGGGTTACCTGTACAAGGTCCTGAAGATATGACATTACAAACATTACGTGTTATTAAAGAGTACAAGCCTATCAGTTGATAGGCTTTTCAGGCTGTGGAGAAAGCCTTCTCCACAGCCTATTTTTGTGTCTGAACCTCTTTTTATGTGTCAACACTGATAAAAAAGAGGAAAAGGAGAGATTTCTTATGATGGGTGCTTTAAAAAATCATCGCGACGAGCGTGTATCTGTTTCTGTAGAAGAATTGGTTCCACAAGATCATTTCCTTCGTGCGATTGAAGCGACAATTAGTTTTGATTTTATTGAGGAGAAGTTACGCCCTTATTATTGTGAAAACAATGGCCGTCCGTCAATCCATCCTATCGTTTTATTTAAGATGATGTTTATTGGATATTTTTATGGTATTCGTTCTGAGCGTCAATTGGAAAAGGAGATTAAAACGAACATTGCCTACCGTTGGTTTTTAGGGTTCTCTCTATCAGATACAATTCCAGATCATTCTACAATCAGTTGGAATCGCCGTACTCGTTTCGTTCATACAAATATTTTCGAAGAAATTTTTGATGAGATTGTGAGACAAGCGACGGAGCGCCGTATGGTAGGAGGACGTGCGTTGATGACAGATTCCACACACATTAAGGCCAATGCCAATAAAAATAAATTTGTACATAAATATAAAAAAGAAAAGGCAAAGTTCTATATAGATGAACTAGAAGCTGCGGTAATCGAAGATCGTGAGGCGCACGGAAAAAAGAATTAAAACCTAGAAAGGAAAGTGATACCCCTACTAAAAAAACTCGGATAAGTACAACGGATCCAGATAGTGGATTTTTAATGAGAGATGGAAAACCGAACGGTTTTCATTTTTTAGATCATCGTACGACTGATGCGAAGTACAATATTATTACAGATACCTATATAACGGCTGGAAATATGGCAGATTCCGAGCCGTATTTAGCACGTCTACAAGCTCAAGTTGATAAATTCGGGTTTGAAGTGGAAGCTGTAGCTCTTGATGCAGGCTATTTTACAGGATATATCTGTAAGAAGTTATCAGAAAGAAATATATTTATGGTGATGGGGTATCGCCGATTTGGAAAGAGAAATAAAGAAGTACCGAAAAGCCAATTTAAATATGTAGAAGAAATGAATGCATTTGCTTGTCCGATGGGATGTATTTTAGAATATGCGACAACGGATCGCGAAGGATATCGTCAATATAAATCGAATCCAGAAGACTGCGCTGTTTGTCCGCTACGTGAGGTATGCTTTTCAAAGAAACAAAAAGTTATCACCCATCATATATGGGAGAAATATAAAGATATCGCTAGAAAAAACAAACTAACAGCTACAGGGAAAAAGTTGTATAAAGTACGATGTTCAACTATAGAGCGAAGCTTTGCGGATGCAAAAGAACTACATGGCTATCGATATGCTCGGTTTCGAGGGCTGAAATCTGTCCAAATGCAGGCTTACCTCACCGCCGCTTGTCAAAACATGAAAAAAATAGCCCTCCATCTAACCAAAAAGGGGTTGGTGGAGGGCTATCTTTCTAAATTCTACTATTTTTTGTTGTTTTCTTTCGCTAAAATCAAAAAAGATTCCAGAGTGTTGGGAACCCTAAAGGGTTTCCCAACACTCTGACAAGCCTATCAGTTGATAGGCTTTTCTTTCACCTTTTTTCTCTTTTTTTCATACGATACTAAAGAATTTGACATTCCCACCCTAATGGGGCAAGCTGACTAACATCAGTGGGATTCTTGCTACCTAAGGCGAAGTCCATTTCTGGTATCGCTGACGTGCAAGATTGCGGTGTGCCATCACCACTCTCACAACAAATCGTATAGGTTCGTGAGCTACTGTACTATACCATACCGTACAGATTCGTGTTCAGGTGTTTTAGCGTCTTGTTCTTGACGACACATATCATTTTACCGATAGCTTGAATTCGGCTATCGAACTCCCTATGCTATCTTTTTTCAAAGAACACATTGGCGTTTTAAAGACTTGTACTTGTCTGTAGTTAAAGTCTACCAAAATATAAAGTGAAATTTTAATCAGTGGGGTTTTGTTCATCCCCACTGATTATTAGCCTTCACCAATCGGGCGTTTACGGGCAGCAGGGCTCCAGCCGAATTTTGAGGTGGAATTCTTACTGCCCGCAAATAGCGGGATAAATGTTTTTCTATGAAAAAGCGATACTTTCGTCCTATGTCTAAAGTCCAATATAGGCTTTCCCGTATCGCGAAATCTGTAACGTATAGGTGGGGATACCATTATGATTGTGATAGGCCGTTCTATTGTACACCCTTATATCACAAATGAATATGAGCCATTTGCAGCTGAAAAACAACAGATTTTATCCATAATGGCGGGAAATCAAGAAGTTTATTCCTTCCGAACAGCCGATGAACTCAGCTTTGATCTTAATTTACGAGTTAATATTATTACTTCCGCGCTAGAACTTTTTCAAAGTGGATTTCAGTTTCGTACGTTTCAACAATCTTTTTGCAACCCTCAGTTTTGGGAAAGAACATCACTTGGCGGATTTCAACTACTCCCAAACATAGCCCCTTCCATTGCCATCCAAGATATTTTTAAAAACGGAAAACTATATGGAACTGAATGTGCCACCGCAATGATTATCATTTTTTACAAAGCATTACTATCATTATATGAGGAAAAAACTTTCAACCGTCTATTCGCAAACCTCTTACTTTATACATGGGACTACGATCGCGACTTAAAGCTCATAACAAAAACGAGTGGCGATATCGTTCCAGGTGACCTCGTTTACTTTAAAAATCCACAAGTTAATCCAGCTACGATTGAGTGGCAAGGAGAAAATACAATCTATCTAGGAAACTTCTTTTTTTACGGACATGGCGTAGGCGTAAAAACGAAAGAGGAAATTATTTATTCATTAAATGAACGAAGGATTCCTTATGCTTTTATTTCAGCTTATTTAACCGATTTTATTACTCGTATTGATAGCCGTATGATGAGTCAATATGCCCCTCCTAACACGCCACAAACATCAATAGGATTTATTCCTATTAGAGATGATGCAATTGTTGCAACAGTCGGGCATACAACTACAATCTATTAAAAAAACGCCTACATGTGTAGGCGTTTTTTCTTAATTTTTAAGCTTTTGTATGTTCTGTATGGTCACATTCGCAATGAGATCCACATTTCCCATAAAGTACTGTTGATTTTTCATCTTCAAAATGTCCGATTGTTCCTTCACAAACTTGGCATACGATTGTTCCCATTTTCATTTCCCCCTGAGTTTAAAGAATAATCTACTTATATATGATTAAGCTTTCGCATTGTCTCTACTAGCACAGTCACAATTGGAACCACATTTCCCATAAAGTACTGTCGTTTTCTCATCTTCAAAATGTCCGATTGTTCCTTCACAAACTTGACATACGATTGTTCCCATTTTTCATTTCCCCCTAAGTTTATGGTCCTAAAAACTTTTAGCTGTCAATTTCCTATCAATTATTGGGCTTTTGTATGTTCTGTGTGATCACATCCGCAAGATCCACATTTCCCGTAAAGTACCGTTACTTTCTCATCCTCGAAGTGTGCAATTGTACCTTCACAATCTTGACATACGATTGTTCCCATTTTTCATTTCCCCCTAAGTTTATAATCCCAAAAACTTTTGTAACCGCTTAACTTTCTGTCTTTATTTTAATATGTTATACTTTTTACGTCAATAGGTTTTTAGTATAACACATTAAATATTTTAAAATTAAATTAGTATGCGATATTAACACAAAAAAACAGCCATATCTCATACGTACGACTGTTTCTTGTTAATTATTCTTCATACTCCGCATGCAAAGAAGTAGACGGAACAAGAAATTTAAAAAACTGAGCTAACTCCTCCGCCTCCTCTTCCGATCCTAACTTAAAAGTTTCCTGTATATATGGAACATTTTCTACATCATCTCTCCCAAGCAAAGTAGATTTCCCTGTTTGCATACAAACAATAAGTGGCTTTCCAAAAAACATATTTGTATAAATAACTCCAAAATCATAACGTGTATCATGCGTCATAAATCCTAAAAATCGTACCTTCACACTTTCATGCTCATCATACAATTTTTCAAACATGAGTTTCCACCTTTCTAAATAACACTTCCTACTCATTAATATATTAAACAAAAAAAGTAATACTCCTTTTAATTGTCAAAAAATTCAGTAGGATGTAGAATGATATTATTCTACTAAGCTAAGGGGGAATTTGTATGCAACACGCCTTTATCACACTTGTACCTAAATCCAATCAACAATCTGTTTCAATAGAAGATGTTAAACACCTTTTTCATAACTATAAAACCGTTACTTCCAAGACTGGTGATCAAATTAATTATGCTTATACAAATACAGCTTTTCCTTATGAAATATTAGATACATCAGCAACAACATTAAAACTCCAATCGAGTCACGATCGATATGATTCTATTTATGTTGGGATTGGAATAGAAAAGGAACAATCTTTTATTCAGGTTTCTTTGCCTACTACAGCAACATTTGGTGATAAAGGAAAAGCAAATGAATTTAGCCGTTTTCTAGCGAAGAAATTAGAAGGAGAGTTACAACTATTTAATGGAAGAACAATGTATTTCTATAAACGTTAATTTAAAAAATAGAGAATATGATTAAAAAAAGTATGCAATTTGAACACGTAAGGAATAATGCCTGCTTTCTTACGTGTAATACAAAACATGCAATCACATATGCCAAATAAAGAAATACGAAAAAGAGAATTACTTTATAATGAAACTTATCACCATTCGATAATGTTAATACAATGGAAAAACCACTCCATAATAGAAAATGATAAAATATAACATGTAATATTCTCATGGAACCTTCTCCTTTGACATGCTCTATTTTATTAATATATGGGATTAAGTTTGAATCAATTACATATTATATAACGGCATATATGCTAACGGTTCATTTAAAGTATTATATATTCATTCGACAAGTACATATAAAGACCTTGCAAGTCATTTTATGAAAATAAAAATACCCCATCTCTTTAAATAAGAGATGGGGTATTTACATTACTTAAATTATTTTACAATGTGAATTGGCATTCCAAGAGCAACTTCCGCTGCTTCCATTGTGATTTCACCTAATGTTGGGTGAGCATGGATTGTTTGAGCGATATCTTCAGCTGTCATTCCAGCTTCGATAGCTAAACCAATCTCAGAGATAATATCAGAAGCACCTGCACCTGCAACTTGTGCACCTACAAGAAGACCATCTTCTTTACGCGTTACAAGTTGTAAGAAACCGTCAGTGCTGTTTAATGATAACGCACGACCGTTTGCAGCGAATGGGAACTTAGATACAGCTACTGTCATTCCTGCTTCTTCAGCTTGTTTCTTAGTGTAACCAACAGATGCTAATTCTGGATCAGTGAAGCATACTGCAGGAATTCCGATGTAATCGATTGCTGATGCATGGCCACTAATTACTTCAACAGCTACTTTACCTTCGTAAGAAGCTTTGTGCGCTAATGGTGGTCCAGGAACGATATCACCGATTGCATAGATGTTTGAAATATTTGTACGGCATTGCTCATCAATTTCGATAATGCCACGGTCAGTCATTTTAATTCCAACTTGCTCAAGACCGATTTCTTGAGTGTTTGGACGACGACCTACAGTTACTAATACGTAATCTGCTTCTACAGTTTGGATTTCACCGTTAACTTCAAAGCTAACTTTTACGCCAGTTTCTGTTTCTTCAACGCCTTTAGCCATAGCTTTTGTATGGATATTTACGTTACCTTTTTTCTGTAGAGCACGTTTAACAACAGAGCTCATAGCTTTTTCGAAACCAGCTAAGATTTCGTCGCCAGCTTCTACTACAGTAACTTCTGTACCGAAGTTAGCATATGCAGTACCTAATTCCATACCGATGTAACCGCCGCCGATTACAACAAGTTTTTTAGGAATTTCAGGTAAGCTTAAAGCGCCTGTAGAGTTGATAACACGTTTAGAGTATTTGAATCCTGGAATTTCGATTGGTGTAGAACCAGTTGCAAGAACAGCATTTTTAAACGTATAAGTTTGTGCTGCATCTTCAGTCATTACGCGTAATGTGTTAGCATCTACGAAGTAAGCTTCACCGCGAATGATTTCAACTTTGTTACCTTTAAGAAGGCCTTCAACACCGCCAGTTAATTTCTTAACTACGCCGTTTTTCCATTCTTGAACTTTTGTAAAGTCAACTTTTACGTTCTCTGCAGTGATACCCATGTCATCAGAATGCATTGCATTCTCATAACGATGACCTGCATTGATTAACGCTTTTGAAGGAATACATCCAACGTTTAAGCATACGCCACCAAGGTTAGATTTTTCAATAATCGCTACCTTTTGACCTAATTGTGCTGCACGAATTGCCGCAACGTATCCACCAGGACCTGCACCAACAACGACTGTATCTAATTCAATTGGGAAATCTCCTACTACCATTGTTATTACGCCTCCATTACTAATAATTGTGGGTCATTCAATAGACGTTTAATTTGGTTTAATGCTTTTTGAGCAGTTGCGCCGTCAATTAAACGATGGTCAAAGCTTAGAGATAATGCTAATACTGGAGCTGCAACGATTTCACCGTTTTTCACAACTGGTTTCTCAGCGATACGGCCGATACCAAGGATTGCTACTTCTGGGTGATTGATAACTGGAGTGAACCATTGTCCACCTGCAGAACCAATGTTTGTAATTGTGCAAGAAGCACCTTTCATTTCAGTTGGAGCTAAACGACCATCACGTGCTTTACCAGCAAGTTCATTGATCTCGTTAGAAATAGTAAAGATAGATTTACGATCTGTATCTTTAACAACTGGTACTAATAGACCTTTGTCTGTATCAGCTGCGATACCGATGTTGAAGTAATGTTTATGAACGATTTCTTGAGAAGCATCGTCTAAAGCAGTATTCAACATTGGGAATTCACGTAATGCAGATGTTAAAGCTTTTACAACGTATGGAAGGTAAGTTAATTTAATACCTTTGTCAGCTGCAACAGCTTTGAACTTCTTACGGTGAGCAACAAGTTCTGTTACATCTACTTCATCCATTAATGTTACGTGAGGAGCTGTATGCTTAGAGTTAACCATTGCTTTCGCAATCGCTTTACGGATACCACTCATTTTCTCACGAGTTTCTGGATATTCACCAGCTGGGATTGGTTGTGCTTTTGGTGCTTCTTCTTTCGCTGCTGCTGCTGGAGTAGCTTCTACTGCTGCTGGAGCCTCAGTTGCTGCTACAGTTTGTCCACCATTTGCAAATGCATCGATGTCAGTTTTCACAACACGGCCGTTCTTACCAGAACCAGCTACTTTATGAATATCTACACCTTTTTCACGAGCATATTTACGAACAGATGGCATAGCGATTACACGCTCATTTACTACTTCTGCAGTTGCTGCTGGAGTAGTTTCCGCTGCTGGAGCTTCTACTGCTGCTTCTTCAGCTTTTGGAGCTTCATCATGATCGTCACCTTTAAATTTAAGGTTTTCGTATCCAGGAGCATCAAATTTAATTAATGTATCTCCTACAATTGCAACTGTTCCTTCTTCTACAAGTACTTCAAGTACTTTACCTTTAACAGGAGAAGGGATTTCTACTACTGCTTTATCATTTTGTACTTCAAGAAGTACATCATCTTCATTTACTTCATCGCCTGGTTTAATAAACCATTTTACGATTTCACCTTCGTGGATACCTTCACCGATATCTGGTAGTTTAAATTCAAATGCCACGGAATTCAGCCCCCTGATTCATTTCATTATTATGGAATATGTACAAAAGAAACCAGCATGTGCTGATTTCTTTTGCACATGAAAAACTAAAAATTAGAAGTTCATTACTTTGTTAACAGCTTCAACAATATCTTTATGGTTTGGTAACCATACGCTCTCAGCTTGAGAGAATGGGAATACTGTATCAGCAGCTGCAACACGTACAACTGGAGCTTCTAAGTTTAAGATTGCACGGTCGTTAATTTCCGCTACAACGTTAGCTGCAATACCAGCTTGTTTTTGAGCTTCTTGAACTACAACTACGCGGCCTGTTTTTTCAACAGAAGCGATGATTGTTTCGATATCTAATGGTTGAACTGTACGTAAGTCAACAACCTCTAAAGAGATACCTTCTTTTTCAAGTTCTTCAGCAGCTTTTAATGCAGCATGAACCATAGCACCATAAGCGATAACAGATACATCTGTACCTTCACGTTTGATGTCAGCTTTGCCTAAATCAATTGTGTAATCACCTTCTGGTACATCTTGACGGAATGAACGGTACAATTTCATATGCTCTAAGTAGATAACTGGATCGTTGTCACGAATCGCAGAGATTAAAAGACCTTTTGCATCGTATGGAGTAGATGGAATAACAACTTTTAGACCAGGTTGTTGTGCCACTAATCCTTCTAAGCTATCAGCATGTAGTTCAGGAGTATGAACACCACCACCGAATGGAGAACGAATTGTTACTGGAGCAGTCCAACGTCCACCAGAACGGTAACGCATACGAGCTAATTGACCAGAAACTGAATCCATTACTTCATAAATGAAACCGAAGAATTGGATTTCTGGAACTGGACGGAAGCCTTCAAGTGCAAGTCCAACTGCAAGTCCACCAATACCAGACTCTGCAAGTGGAGTATCCATTACACGATCTTCACCGAATTCAGCTTGTAAACCTTCAGTAGCACGGAATACTCCGCCGTTTACACCAACGTCTTCACCAAACACAAGTACGTTAGGATCATTTTTCATTTCAACGCGTAAAGCATCAGTGATTGCTTGAATCATTGTCATTTGAGCCATGGCTTACTTCGACTCCTTTTCTTTGTAAATTTCATATTGTTCAGCTAAGTTGTAAGGCATTTTTTCGTACATGATTTCCATTAAATCAGTAACTTTTTGTTTTGGAGCTTGGTCAGCCTTAGCAATTGCTTGTTTGATATCTTCTTTTGCTTCTTCGATAACTTTCTCTTCAACTTCTTGAGACCATAGGCCTTTGTTTTCTAAGAATGCACGGAAGCGTACGATTGGATCTTTTTGTTCCCATTCGTTTTCGATATCTTTTGTACGGTAACGAGTTGGGTCATCACCAGCCATTGTATGTGGACCATAACGGAATGTTAAAGTCTCGATTAAAGTAGGACCTTCGCCATTTACTGCGCGCTCACGAGCGAAAGCAGTTGCTGCGTATACAGCTAATGGATCCATACCGTCTACTTGAATTCCGTAAATACCTGCTGCTACTGCTTTTTGTGCTACAGTTTTAGCTGCAGATTGCTTTTCTACTGGAGTAGAGATTGCATAACGGTTGTTTTGTACAACGAAGATTGCTGGAGCTTTGAATGCACCCGCAAAGTTCATACCTTCGTAGAAGTCACCTTGTGAAGCACCACCGTCACCAGTGTAAGTAATTGCAACAGATTTTTTACCACGTAATTTCATACCTAACGCAACACCAGCAGTTTGGATGATTTGCGCACCGATAATGATTTGTGGAGCAAGTGCATTTACATTCTCAGGCATTTGGTTACCCATGAAATGTCCACGAGAGAATAAGAATGCTTGGTATAATGGTAGACCGTGCCACACTAATTGTGGAACGTCACGATATCCTGGTAAGATGAAATCTTCTGCTTCAAGTGCGAAATGACTTGCTAATTGAGAAGCCTCTTGTCCAGCAGTTGGTGCGTAGAAACCTAAACGTCCTTGACGGTTTAAAGAAATAGAACGTTGATCTAGTACGCGAGTATACACCATACGGCGCATTAATTCTTTTAATTGATCATCAGATAATTCAGGCATAGCTGCTTCATTCACAACTTCGCCTTTTTCATTTAAAATTTGTAATGTTTCAAATTGAGCTGCGATAGCTTTCATTTGCTCATCAACATTAAATAGGGTCTTTTTTGTTTTAGTACCCATTCCGTTCACCTCTTCCTCTCTTGAACCATATTCTGAAACGCTTTCACTATCTATTAGCTAGACTGAAAGCGCAACAATGTAAACCAACAAATTTGTTTGTCGGTTGAGAATAATTTTGTGTACCTAACAATCTGTACTAATGTTTTTTCAAAAACATATTAATACAATCTTGATCACGTTTTTTAGTTTACAACTATTCTAATTACGATGTCAATTACTTTGAATACGTTTTTTTATAAATAATATGCCGGTTTCCTCTACACAAACGTGTTTTTATTTTTCACATCTGTATTAGTAAGCAATAACCTGCTGTTATATTATTCCCTTTTTAACTTATTTTTTCTCTTAGAATAATATGTAAACGATTTAATTCTCCTTAGTTTTTCTCTCTTCTCAAGAAAATTATACAAACACTTCTTCCTTTTATAGGTAAATACCTATACATTTCTGATCATTCCTCCATACATTATAGTAACCGCAGTATTAGCGGGAAATGATAAAGGAGGTCATCTCATGTACGGATACTCATATTGCTATCCAACAACTTGTTCATATCCTTCCTACGGTTATGGCGGTTCTTGTGGCGGATCTGGAAGCGGCTTCGCCTTAATCGTTGTGTTGTTTATCCTTTTAATTATCGTTGGTGCTGCTTGCATTCGCTAATTAATGTAAAATGAAACAACTATGGAAAGAAACAGACGGCTTTGCCGTCTTTTCTTTTTATTACATAACTTATCTGTAGAAGATTTGTTTCCAAGTAGCTCTTCCTTACTTGCCGATGACTTTTTTTATCTCCTTTGGTAGACTAAAGGAGAAAGGAGAGATTACATATGCTTACAATGAATGAGGTAATTCGTGAAGGAAATCCTATTTTGCGCGACGTCGCAGAAGAGGTCTCCTTACCTGCTAGCGAGGAAGATACAAATACTCTTAAAGAAATGATTGAATTTGTAATAAATAGCCAGGACCCTGAAATGGCTGAAAAATATAATTTACGCCCCGGAATCGGATTAGCGGCTCCGCAGATCGGTATTTCAAAGAAAATGATTGCGGTTCATGTAACTGATACGAACGATACGTTATATAGCTACGCATTATTTAACCCAAAAATCATTAGTCATTCTGTTGAACGTACATATTTACAAAATGGTGAAGGCTGTCTATCTGTAGACCGTGAAGTACCTGGTTATGTCCCTCGTTACACGAGAATTACAGTAAAGGCAACAACGATTAACGGTGAAGACGTAAAACTGCGATTAAAAGGTTTACCAGCAATTGTATTCCAACATGAAATCGACCATTTAAACGGTGTTATGTTCTATGACCATATTAATAAAGACAATCCATTTGTGGCTCCCGATGATTCAAAACCTCTCGAGCGATAATAGTAAAAAGGCGGAAGTTAATCTTCCGCCTTTTTATTATGTGAAATGGGTTCCACACTTACTTATAACAAGCCAGCCCACTTTAATCCGTGATAAATACCGTCTTCATTAACATCTTTTGTCACATAATTAGCAAGTTTTTTCAAATCCTCATGACCATTCCCCATCACAATGCCCGTTCCTACTGCTTCAATCATTTCTAAATCATTTAATCCGTCCCCAAATGCATATACTTGTTCACGATTAAATCCTATTTTCTCAATAAACTTCTCAATCCCTTTTGCCTTAGAACCACCATTAGGGATAATATCCATTGAATATGCATGCCAGCGTATAAAATGAAAATCTGGATAATGATGAATAAACTTTTCTTCTTCGTTTACTTCACAAAAAAGAAGCGTTTGATAAATATCGCGTTTCTCATAAAAATCAGGTTCATATGCCGGATGCTCGAATTGTAAGCTTCCAAAACCTTCTTTTACATAATCATGATATTCCACTGACGCTCTCATTTCTTGATGGTCAAGATATACAAGTGGATATCCTTCTTGTTTTGCAAACTGAGTAAACTTATGTAGAGCATCAGGATGTAATGGATTATTAAATAATACCTCATCCTCAAATACAACATACTGCCCGTTAAAACTAACATAATTATGTATATTGAGTTCCTCACGAATATCTTCAAACATAAATGGCGCACGCCCTGTCGCAATCGCTACATGCACACCTTTTTCTTGTAAATCTCTTACTGCATCTCTTGTAGATTGCGGAATTTTCTTATCATGATCTAATAATGTTCCATCAATATCAAAAAAGACAATTTTATCATTCATTTGTCAAAATCCTTTCTGGCACTCTATATTCCTATTTTGATTATCACTTTTCAAATTTCAAAAAAAAGTATAACATATTAAACATCTGTGAAGAAAGCGTTCACTTTCTGACCTTATTTATGAAATGTGCATATACTATTAGTGAAAAAATGTGGATACTTGTTCGGATGAATTTTCTTTTCTATTCTTCCTCATACTATATCTATAACTAACGGCTACTAATCGTTACTACAAGATAACTTACACTATACTAAAAAGAACAAGATTCACTATTCACTTCTAATCTTCTTTCTTGTATGGGAGACAGAGTTATCATTAGTAATATGCATGTTTTAAATAAGGAAAGGAAGGAGTAATCATGCTGAAGAAGCTGAAGAAAAAGCTCAAGCGTTATTTAAACGATTTAGTCCGTAAGAAGACAATCGCTTAAATTGTGCCCATTTCGGGCTTTTTCTTCATTCTCATTCGAAAAAACATGAAAATCGTGACTGTTTGCTTTATAATAAGTAACAGATAATGCAAAACATAGACAAGGAGAGGTTTTCCAAATGATTTTTAAAGTATTTTATCAAGAAAAATTAACTGAGGTCCCAGTACGTGAAAATACAAAAGTTTTATATTTAGAGGCTACGTCTCAAAAGGATGTTCGTAAAAAATTAAATAAGTTCGCATATAATATCGAGTTCGTTCAGTCTGTTACTGGTGCTCATCTTGAATATGAAAAACAAAACGCTGATTTAATATTAGCGGAGATCGTATAGTCATATGAAATTCCTAAAAAATGATCAAGCTGCCGTTTTTGCCCTCGGTGGTCTTGGTGAAATCGGTAAAAATACATATGCTGTTCAATTTCAAGATGAAATTATTATAATTGATGCTGGAATTAAATTTCCAGAAGACGAACTCCTCGGGATCGATTATGTAATACCAGATTACACTTATTTTGTGCGAAACGAAGATAAAATTAAAGGGTTATTCATTACACATGGTCACGAAGATCATATCGGTGGAATTCCTTATCTATTACGTCAAGTAAACATTCCAATTTACGGCGGAAAATTAGCAATTGCCCTAATAAAAAACAAATTAGAAGAGCACGGATTACTTCGTAAAGCAAAACTTTATGAAATTCAAGAAGATGATGTTATTAAATTTAAAAAGACATCTGTTTCCTTCTTCCGTACAACTCACAGTATTCCGGATTCATACGGAGTTGTTGTGAAAACACCTCAAGGACAAGTCGTTCATACAGGTGATTTCAAATTTGATTTCACACCAGTAGGTGAGCCAGCAGATTTAACAAAAATGGCCGAAATCGGAAAAGACGGTGTACTTTGTCTCTTATCTGATAGTACAAACAGTGAAGTGCCAAACTTTACGATGTCTGAGCGCCGCGTTGGTGATAGTATTCAAGATATATTCCGCAAAGTAGACGGTCGTATTATATTCGCAACCTTTGCATCGAATATCCATCGCTTACAACAAGTTGTTGAGGCTGCTGTTGAAAACAATCGTAAAGTAGCTGTATTCGGTCGAAGTATGGAAGCGGCTATTGAAATCGGACAAAACCTTGGTTATATCCGGTGTCCAAAGGATACATTCATAGACACAGCTCAGCTAAACCGCCTACCAGCTAATAAAGTTGTTATGTTATGTACAGGTAGTCAAGGGGAACCGATGGCAGCACTTTCACGTATTGCCAATGGTACACATCGTCAAATTCAAATTATCCCTGGCGATACAGTTGTTTTCTCTTCTTCACCAATCCCAGGCAATACAATTAGTGTAAGTCGTACAATTAACATGTTGTACCGCGCTGGTGCTGATGTAATCCATGGTAAACTCTCAAATATTCATACGAGTGGACACGGTGGACAAGAAGAACAAAAGTTAATGCTACGTCTTATTAAGCCGAAATATTTCATGCCAATTCATGGTGAATATCGTATGCAACGTATGCATATGAAATTAGCGAATGATTGTGGTATTCCAGAAGAAAATTGTTTCATTATGGATAATGGAGATGTTCTTGCTTTACGTTCTGATGAAGCAAGCGTAGCTGGGAAAATCCCATCTGGCTCTGTCTATATCGATGGAAATGGTATTGGAGATATCGGTAATATCGTATTACGTGATCGTCGCATTCTTTCTGAAGAAGGACTTGTTATTGTAGTTGTAAGCATTGATATGAAAGAATTTAAAGTTGCAGCAGGACCTGATATCATCTCGCGTGGTTTCGTTTATATGCGTGAAAGCAGCGATTTAATCAACGATGCTCAAACATTAATTACAACACATTTAGAAACAGTAATGGAGCGAAAAACAACACAATGGTCTGAAATTAAAAATGAGATTACAGACACATTAGCACCATTCCTATACGAAAAAACGAAACGTCGTCCAATGATTTTACCAATCATTATGGAAATATAAGAAAAAGGACAATGCCTCCTCGGCATTGTCCTTTTCTCTTATCTTAAAAAATGCTTAAAACGATCTACTTCATCGTCATGACCAATTACAATTAATATATCTCCCGCCTGAACGTTTTCTGTAGCTCTAGGAGATACGATAACTTCTTTTCCACGTTTAATTGCTACAATGTTCAAACCAAACTTCGCACGAATATCTAATTCAATTAAAGAGTGCCCATCAATTTTTTTATTTGCGATAATCTCTACAATACTATGCTCATCTGAAAGCTCTAGGTAATCTAACACATTACTTGATGCGATATTATTAGCAATCCTTTTTCCCATATCTCGTTCTGGATGCACAATATGATCTGCCCCTATTTTACTTAACACTTTTTCATGATAGTCATTTTGAGCTTTTACAGTAATATTTTTCACACCTAATTCTTTCAAAATTAACGTTGTTAAAATACTTGAATTCAAATTATCTCCAATAGCAACGACTACATGATCAAAATTACGAATACCAAGACTTTTTAATACCATCTCATCTGTTGAATCTGCAATTACAGCATGCGAAGCTATATTTGCAAACTCATTAATTTTATCCTCATCTGAGTCAATTGCCATTACTTCCATACCTAATTGAGCTAATTCACGGCAAATACTTCCACCAAAACGGCCAAGCCCAATAACAGCAAATTCTTTCTCTTTTTCGCCCACAGGAATTCCTCCAATAACATCAAATACTATGTACTTTTATTGTAACATACTTTAAATTCGCTACAAAAACCTGTATATACTTCTTATTTTTGTTTTTGCATATAAAAATACTGTTGTAAATAAAACGCGATACCGAAAATTAACATACCAAATACAAATATATTTCCAAATGAACTAAATGTTTCAAAAACGAACAATAGCGTTTCTTGTCCGAAAAAAGCAAATAAAAGTTGTGTAAATGCGAATAACAGTGCCAATATGTAATGATGTTGATGGAATAAATAATGTGTTGCGCCTAAAAAAGCTACAAGCGAAACAATGAAGATCCACCAAGTTTCTAAAAACAATTGCCAATTAGTAAATTGATATCCATTTACTAATATCGCAATAATTCCTATAACTGCCATCGTCGGCACACTCCATAATAATGCACGCCCTCTAAAGAAGTGCGCACCTTTTGCATCTCCTTTTTCATTTGCGATGTATGTTAGCACGACAGTACTTATATACAAAACAGAGAGGATTGTTAAAACAATGATAAGCCAAAAATGTAATTGATAATATTCATGTTCTATATTCGTCACAATTGCAGCTAACATACATGGAATAAACATCCCTGTCCAACCATCTATTTTTCTTTCGTTCCAAAACACCGTATTACCAATCCGAATTCCTAATAGCATAAAAATAATGATACCTAGTACAAATAACGTAGTCTTATTCCCTACTAAACTCGTTGAGAAAGCAATTAATCCAATAAATAAAAAAAGAACAAATCCATTCATAATTTCTAGTACAGGTGACAAATATCTTTTCACCCATTTGTATGTTTCTTCATATTCACTATTATTTGCTAAACGATAGGCGTAAAAACTTATCCCAAAATAAACCGCCGCAATAATAACATATGCATATAAGACGAAACATAAAATCGCACTGCTAATTTGCACGTAATTCCCCACCCTTTTTTCTATGTATCACATTGATTTTACACACTTTTCATACTAAAAGTAAACATATAATAGGGTAGTTAAATAATTATCTTTCCTATTAGCAATAATTAATAATGAGCAGTGGCTAAAAACCCCCTGCTCATTATTAAGACGTCAAATTTAACTTTACTCATTTGTATGAAGATGTCTAACACTAACGAATACGAAAGATGTTTTCGTCTCTGAACTAAGAAGTCCCCACTCTAAACTATTGCACAATTAGCGAGTAAGTTCACTTTCTATTTCCCTTCCACTTCACATATTGATTTAAAAATACAATTGCTTTCTCAATAACCTCTTCGTCTGGTTTTAATTTCGCATGATGTAAACCATATTCTGAATTTACTCCAAGCCAAAACATAAATCCAGGTATCTCTCGAAGCATATAACCAAAGTCTTCACCTGTCATTGCCTCCGTACACGTAATTACGTCCATAGTCGTTTGTTCACGTGTAAATTGCATAAACTCTCTCGTTAGCTCCTCATGGTTATACACTTGATGATACATCGCTCCGTAGTCAATAACAGCTTCACATTGAAAAGAAGCTTCTATTCCCGCAACAATTGCCTCAATTCGGCTTTTAACACGTTTCATTGATTCCACTGATAGCGTTCGAATTGTTCCTTCTAAACGAGACTTTTCTGCGATAATGTTTTGAACTGTACCACCTGTAATTTTCCCAATTGTAATTACCGCACTGTCAAGAGGGTTCACATTACGACTAATAACTGATTGAAGTTGTGTAACGAGATGACTCGCTGCAACAATCATATCATTTGCTGTATGCGGATATGCAGCATGTCCACCTTTTCCTTTTAAATCAACGTATAGCTCTGATGTATTCGCAAATAATAAACCTTCTTTTGTCGCAATTGTTCCCACAGAGTATTCAGGCGCAATATGAAGTCCAAGAATCATATTAGGCTTCCATTCTTTTAACTCATCGCTTTCTAACATAGGAAGTGCACCACCTGGACCTTCTTCAGCTGGTTGGAATATAAACACAAGATCATCATCTATTCTTTCGCTTACAGCCGCTGTTAGAAGTCCTAAACCGATTGATGCATGCAAATCATGTCCACATGCATGCATCATTCCTTCATGGACAGAAGAGAATTCATATCCAGTTTCCTCTGTAATTGGTAGACCGTCTATATCTGCACGATAACCTATTATTTTTTCTGGATTTTTTCCATTTACTTTAACAATTACACCTGTTTTCCAGGTTTTCACTTCCAAATATTCATTAGGAATCGTTCCTATATAATCTAAAATATACTGTTGTGTTTTCCACTCTTTAAATCCGATCTCCGGAATTTTATGTAAATCTCTACGAACTTGGACAAATTTGCTTACTGTCATTTTTGCACCTCTATCTATAAAAAGCGTAAGAGCACATTCATGCTCTTACGCTTTTTATTTTTTATTTCTCTGGGTTTAATTGACGAAGCTCTTGTTTAATTTCAGTTTTTGCTTTTGTCTTCTCATCAATTTCTTTAATTACACGTGCCGGAGTTCCCGCAACAACTGTATATGGAGGCACATCTTCTGTTACAACAGCTCCTGCTGCTACAACTGCACCTTTACCTACTGTAACGCCTTCTAGAACAACTACATTTGCACCAATTACAACATCATCTTCAACGATAACTGGTTTTGCAGAAGGTGGCTCAATAACACCGGCAAGTACAGCACCTGCACCTACGTGACAGTTCTTACCAACTGTTGCACGTCCACCAAGCACTGCGTTCATGTCGATCATAGTACCTTCACCAATTACAGCACCGATGTTAATTGTTGCATTCATCATGATAACAGCGTTGTCACCAATTTCTACATGGTCACGAATAATCGCGCCTGGCTCAATACGAGCTTTAATACCTTTTAAATCAAGCATTGGAATTGCAGAATTACGACGGTCATTCTCAACTACATAGTCAACAATGTGCTTGTTATTTTCATCAAGAATTGTCTTAATTTCAGACCATTCTCCGAATAATACACCAGATTTTTTATTTACAAATGCTTGTACTGTTTCAGGGAATGTTACCTCTTTTAAATCCCCTTTTATGTATACCTTTACAGGAGTTTTCTTTTCACTGTTTTGAATAAACGAAATAATTTCGTTAGCGTCCATCATTTTCATTCTTGTTGCCTCCTAAATCCATTTATAATGTTACTCTACCAAACGATAGAGCGAGTAGCAAGACAATAATCTTATTTTTCCATTTGAATTTCTTCTATAATTTCTAAAAATGCTTGTACTTGCTTCAACTGCCTTGCCGAGTCACTCGTCAATAACCATGTTTCTCTCGTTAATTGAACAGGTGTTTTATACATATTTTCCTGCACTTCTTTTAAAACAGTCGAAGGTAAAAGAGCATAACCTATTCCATTTAAAACAAGCTGTTTGCACGTTTCAATTTGGTCAACTACAATCGTTCGCTTAGGTGGATTTGAAAATAATCCATACCACCAATTTTGTATTTGTCCATAGTAGGTCGAATCACTTTTAAATTGAATAAATGGTCTATTTGTCTCTTTTAACATCGAAATATCTTTTATTTCTTTATCAACTAAATATAATTCATCTTCAAATAATTGTTGTTTCTGCCCTTTGTATTCTTGTGATCCTCTCAGTATAGCAACATGAACGTCTCCTTCATAAAATTGCTTTTGCACTTCACTACTCCAGCCAGTAAACAGAGATATCTTCACAGAAGGATACTTATGCACAAATTTTTTCAAAACAGGTGGAAGCCAATATTGCCCAATGACTGATGCAACAGCTATTTTTAACGTACCGTATGTTTCGGTTCTGAAAAGAGCCAGTTCACTTTTAATACCCTCTTCCCGTTGTAACATTTCTTTTGCATAATTTGCAACTTTTTCCCCTTCAGGTGTAATTGTTAATCCTTTTTGTGAACGAATAAAAAATTTCATTCCCCATTGTTTCTCCATAGATTGTAATCGTTGACTAAGCGCAGGTTGGGAAACAAATAAACGTTCCGCCGCTTTTCTCATATTTGATTCCTGAGCTAACACAACCATCATTTGAAAATCATCAATTTGCAACTTTCTCCCTCTTTCCTTAGCTTCCATACACCTAATTTTAATAAGCATTTCATCCTTAATTTAATTGCATACTTTTATACATTAGAACGGTTTGTTAGTTCAAACTTTTCTTATGCTTTATGTCTTTTTAAATATAATACATACACAACTGATATGCACGAAAAAAAGTGACTTCGCCTTTTCTGTGAAGTCACTTTCCCTACGTTATCGATTATGCTGTCTCACTTTTTTATTCAACAATTTTAAAATAGCCCGCCGTGTTAAAATACCCTCGAAGTAACCTTCTTCATTGACAGCGCAAATAAAAGGATGATCAATTGTCATTTCTAAAGCTTTTGCAAAAGAATCTTCTAACATAAGAACTGGAATCTCTTCCTTCATCACTTGTTCCACTTTCATATTCTCAAGTCTTTCAAACTCAATGCGCTCTAATCCTAAAATACCATCTAAAATCATAGCAGTACTAATTAACCCATGTAATTTATACATAGGGTCTAAAACAGGAATCGCCGAATATCCAGATTTCACAAGAACGAGTAAAGCATGTTCTAGACCATTCCCTATTTGTACATGTGCTACTTTATCTGATGAAATCATTAAATCCTTCACAAGAATTTGTTGAAACTCGTCTTTCGGAATACTAATCATGTTACATCCCCCATTTTCCCTTTTTCCTGCTAATATTCTCCGGTCCTATTCACATTTTATGATAGCGTTTTCATATTATTATTTTGTCCTGACATTCTTCTAATAAAAATACATAACTATTTTAGCATATAACATAAAAAAAAGACTACCATTCCGGTAGTGCTTAATACCCTTTATTTTTTAATCGGTAAAACAATCTTGTGATTTTTTTATATTGCGTCACATCTGTCTGTTTTAAACCATTCTCAATGTCTGTAAGCTCCACCGCTAAAATTTCGCTCGCGTAATTTTGCTGAAACAGAATATCCAACAATAAATTTTCTTCTTCTCTTGTTAAAACAAATTCCTTTTCCATATGCTCCTCTCCTTGCACTCGCATCATCACTCTCATTATATAAATTTTTCAGTCCATTTAACAGATGTAATATTCAGTTTTTGTTAGAAATACTTAACGACTGCGAATATATAGACATCATTTCACATTATTTTGTATATCTGTTTGCGTAACTAAATGCCGCATAAGCATCTGGTTTAATTTTTGCTGTTAATCCCATTGCTTGAATTTTCATCGTCATATCTAAAATAAATTCTTTTGTTAAACCATCATTCCCGATATCTAAATGAATCTCCATTATGAATCCTGCTCCATCTTGAGCGTATGGGTGCAATAAATCCCATATCGCTTGTATATGATTGGGAGTAAATAGATAGGCGATTTCTTGACTAAACTGTGTTTCTAAATATATTTTCTCTCGCAACGTTGCTGGCTTATTTTTCACTGATTTATGATGCAAACATCCCCATGCTCCTTTTCCAACCCGATGAATATGTATCGCCGTAATAAACCTCGTATCCTTTTGATGCGCTTGTGAGTCTGTCCCAATAGATAATCGATATAAATTTCGCGGATCCTTTTCAATGAAACTACAAATACGGTTAAATACCATATCAAAATTCAAATGTCTCTCTGAAACATTATAAAATGTATGCTCACCGTCCACATAGTCACGTCCTTTCAATTAGACAGACTTTTCGTATTCTCATTGTATGGGACAAAAACAAAAATTATAACTTACTACCCTTTATTCGTTTCAATATTTCGAATTACATAATTACAAAACCTACATGTATAAATTACATTTTGATTAGACTGGGCGGTTAATACGTGATTAATTTCAGCATGACTGTGACAATTAGGACAAATAACAATCGGTAAGCGTTCCATCCTTTGCACCTCCTATTAATATTTACTATCATTGTAGGAAAAATAAAAAATTCCTATACATATACATTTGTAAAAACTCTTTTATTTAATCGCGACTTAAATTACAACTTCTACTACCTATATAGCCCATTAATTAATATAACTAAAAAAGGTACCGCCATTTGGCAGTACCTTTTTTATATGTATCAAGAAATGATATCGTAAATCTCAATTGCAACCATATCGATGTTATCGAATTGATACACTTGAGGTTTTTCACCTTGTTGATACACTTCTAACTCATACATTTCACTTTTATCGAAAAATTTCACGCTACATTTGCGCTCACCGTTCACTTCAAAATAGCGTTGTGCTACTTCACCGCTTTCAGCTTGTTCTTGTAGACTAACAAGTCGAGTTAAAATTCCTTGGAGTAGAGACATGAAATCTCTCCTTTCTCTGATCTTCCTACCAATAGGTTTTACAGCTATACTCATTCTATCCGTCATAACAGAAAAAACGTTCCACAATCTAGGATAAAGGTTCTTGGCAAGAAACTCAACTAAAATTTGTCGAAATAAGAAGTAAAAAGATGAAAGAGCATCTTTTTACTTCTTTATTGCGCTTTTTATACTGGCAGAATATAATAAACAACAGAAAAAGGGAGGAATTACAATGAAAAAAATTGAGGTTTATACACAACCTGATTGTCCGCCTTGTACCATTGTAAAAGAATTTTTAAAACATAATAACGTTGTATATGAAGAATTTGACATAAAAAAAGACGCTGCTGCACGCAATCGTCTTTTATATGACTATGAATCCTATTCAACTCCAACAGTTGTAATTGACGAAGAAGTTGTGGCAGGTTTTCAAATTGAAAAATTACAACAGCTACTCGGTATAGAATAGGAATAGGCGACACCTATTCCTATTCTCATAATTGTTGTAACCTTTTTATTTCAGTCAACAGTTCCTGACTTTCATGATACCCTGCTAATTTCCATTTTCCATTATCCTTTTGCAATGTCACAATTTGATATTGTCCACTCTTTGTCCGCTCATAGACATATAAATTCTTATGTTCTTCATCATAAGACATTTTTGTTTCTGAATTAAAAGAAAATGGAGCTTCTTTTGCTGGAAGTAAATATTCACCACTTTGTTTTTCATTTCTACTGTTTTCATCTGTAAAAACTTGAAGGAAATTATTTGTAAAATATGGTGATAACGTCTCTATCATCTTATTCGTAGGTATTTGCTTCCCGCGGATTGAAAATTGCGTCTCATAACCTTTTTGTATCGTTGTAAACACTTCTTTCCGATCCACTTTCACTTCTTCTTTTCCTAAAACAGTTGTGACACTATAGCCAACTAGAAAGGCAACACATATAAATAGAACAAACCATATTCCATATTTCTTCATTTTTTCACCTTCCTTTTAAAAGAGCTTGTCTTTGTAGTATTCATTGTAACAATGATTATGCAAAGAAAGGGATGATTTCGTTCGTAAAATCTTTACAACGATAGACAGCATTTTCATCATCATTTTCACTATTACCAATTTATGATAAAAACAAACAAAAAAATACACGAATTTCTTCGTGCATTAAAATAAAACATCTTCTTCATATAAATATTCGTACGATAAATCTATAAATAAAAAATTTTCATCATCAATCGGGAATGAAAATGTTCGTACCATTTCACCAGTTTCGATATCAGCATATAAATCTGAAAGTCTTGCCTTATTCTCAAAACGCATTTTCATTATATTTTCTAGAAAATACGGGCGCCGACTCCAGTTCTTCATATAATACTCTGACATAATGATCCATCCACCATCTTTTTTCATAATATTACCCGATTGTTGAAAACCATCTTCATTACAAATAAATATCCGAAAACTATATTGTGATATGCTTTGGCTAAATTGTAATAACCAATCATTTATATCTTCATTCTTTTTTTGTTTTGACAGAACATCACCAATTCGATTACGTAACATCTCTGTTAAATTATAAATTTTTTGCAACTTCTTCTTCTCATGCAGAATAAATTGATGACATTCATTACCAAGTCGCTCTTTTAAAACATTCGTTTCAATAAAATCAGGTAAACATTCTTTCAAATAATTACCTTGATAATATCTACCACCGTTTTTCCAAGCATATTGTAGTTGATAAAAAGCATCAATTTCTTCATATAACAATGTCGCACCAATTCTTCTAGCAAGTAAAGATAAGGAATATAAAATATCTTGATAAGATTGTAAAAGTGCAGTTTGCCTTAAATTTGTTAAATCTACTTTTAAAATATCCGGTGCTAACACGCTAATACGCTCTAAATTACTTGTACCTGTTCCGACTTTATTAATCGAAATTTGAATACCATATGTACGATAATACATGAGTAAATGATTAAATTGTTCTATATCTTCTTTACATTCATGTTCTGTTATTTCCAGAACAATGCGTTGTAAGTTCAAACCTTGTTCTTCATACATCAGCAAAAGTTGAAGTAAACTTTCATCTTCATCATTCATTAATACATTAGCATTCCGATGTATAAATAATAATAATTTTTGATCCGTTTCTAAATACCTATTTAACGCTTTTTCTACGATGATGTTATCCGCTTCAAGTTGGAACTCACTCGGAATAGAATCATCATGGAAGAAAGATGCTAAACTTTGTATGCCCTCTTCTGTTTGAATACGTCCTACAACTTCATATCCAATTACTGTATGCTCATCAGCACTAAAAATAGCTTGATAATAAGGAAGGACTTTATCCAAGTTACTCATTACATCTAATGCATCTATCAACGTGCTTCCCTCCCTTTACTTTTCAAAAATTATAACACGATATTTACGGAAAAATAATAAAAAATCCCTTCAGTTTTCCTGAAGGGATTAGAGGGGTAAAATGCTAAGGGGAATTAGCAATTCTACTATGAAGAAAAAAGAGGTCTTAAATATAACGTATATATCCCCTCTTGTAAACACATTTCTTTTAAGTGTCACAATTTCGTCATATTTTACCACAAAGAAATGAATAAATCATTCGTTTGTTCATCCCTTTTAAAATGGATATTGATGCAAATGCTGGCCACCATCCATTGTCATACAAGTTCCATTTATGTATGCAGCTTCATCTGAACATAAATAATAAGCTAGACCCGCAATTTCTTCTGGTGTCCCCAGCCTACCAAGTGGGACACTTTGTATTGTACGCTTAGCCATTTCTTCTGAAATCCATAATTTATCGGCACCACCTGTACGTTCAATTGGTCCTGGTGCGATAGCGTTAACTCGTATTCCATATTTACGTCCCCACTCAACAGCAAGAGTTTTTGTCATCGCTAATACACCAGCTTTAGCTGCTGCCGAATGGATAACCCCTGGGCCTGCATCCCATGCATATGTTGCCACCATGTTAATAATATTTCCTTTTATACCTTTTTCAATCCAATATTTTCCAATAGCCTGACTACAATAAAATGTACCATTTAATACAATATTAATTACCGAATTCCAGCCATTCACAGATAAGTCCTCTGCTGGACAAATAAAGTTTCCAGCTGCATTATTTATTAAAATATCAATTCGTCCAAACTTCTCATCAATATGTTCAATCATTTTTTGAATATCATCAGTATTTCGTACATCCATTTGTACAGATAATACTTGCCCTGGAAACTGTTCAATTTCTAACTTTGCTTCTTCTAGCTTTTCTTTTGTACGCCCTGTAATAACAACACGTGCCCCTTCTTTCGCAAAACGTATCGCCATCCCTTTTCCCATTCCACTTGATCCACCTGTTATAATAACTACCTTCTCTTTCACATACATCCCCTCCAAAAAATGAATACACATTCATTTTATCACTTTATTTGATAGAAATCTTTATATTTTTAAATTTTTCTGATATTTTAACGTAAAGAGGTTTCTTTTCGTTCATTTTTTTCGTAATCTATACTACTTTTTTAGTATTTAAAATATATTTTTAAAAAACTGAAGGGAGGTTCGAGTAACCTGTATATGAAGAAAATTACAAGAAGAAATTTTTTAAAATCTGGAATACGCACTTGTCTATATTCATTTATAACCGCAAGTATCGGCTATTATTATGCTAAATATATAGAGCCCTATTTGCTTTCTTTTACGCAACACACACTTAAATCACCGCTCATACCAAAAGGTTTTCATGGTATGAAGATCCTTCAATTTAGCGATTTACATCTAGGATACTATTTCTCTCTCCAACATTTATCTCAAATCGTTTCCAAGATTAATGCTGAAAAGCCAGATATTGTCCTTTTTACTGGTGATCTCATTGATGATTACCAAACATATACCGAGGCTTCTTTTGTTGCATCCATTTTAAAGAATATACAGGCACCCTTCGGTAAATTTTCTATTTATGGTAACCACGACCATGGCGGATATGGAACTGAATACTATGATCACATCATGCGCGAATCTGGATTTGAAGTTTTGCAAAATAGCGAAAAGCGAATTCGTTTACTGGATAATAGTGAAATTTCTATTTTTGGACTCGATGATATGCTACTGGGTAAACCAAAAATAGCGGAAACTTTACAACATGCAAAACAAAATATTTATACAATTGTTCTCGTTCACGAACCAGATATCGCGCCACAAATCCTACATATCCAATCAATCTTCAACTTTCTGGTCATAGCCATGGCGGACAAGTACAAATTCCTTTTTTAGGTGCTATTATTACCCCGTCGCTTGCAAAAGAATATATTGAAGGTTTCTATGACATTCAAGGTTTGACTCTCTATGTCAATCGAGGTATTGGAAGAACACGTGTCCCATTCCGCTTTATGTCAAAACCTGAAATTACACTCTTCATCCTACAACATTCGTAACAATTCGCCTATTTCCTTACATATCCTTCCTTGTACGCGCTCATCCACGCTTGGTCCACCATATGATAAAAATGAGTCCAGTAAAGGAGGTTTGTTCATGTATCCATATTATCAACCGATCCCAGTTCGTTCAGCACCTTTTGGCCCAGCAGGCGACTCACGCTTCTTTCCATTTTTCGGTGTTCCATTTCTAGCTGGAATTGCTGGCGGACTGCTAGGCGGAGCATTAGCTTTCGGGCCTAGACCGTTTTATCCGCCTTATCCACCGCCTTTCCCACCACCAGCACCTTTTCCTTGTTACGGAGGGCCTTGTCAACAACCATACTATTATTAATTTAAACCAACCATTCTTCTAATGTTTTTCTCTCAACGAACCGACTCATCACACGCCTATAATAAAAACTATTCTCTCTACTCATCCTTCCATTTTGAGAATATATGAGTAGAGAAAAAAGTAAAAACCTCTTAAATTCAATAAGAGGTTTTTACTTTTTTCACACTATTCAGCGTCTGTATTTTGATACGCCATCTTAAATAAATTCACTTGGCTATCAATTTCTTCTATACTACTATTAATTATATAATAATAGTCACCATCTTTATTTTGCTCACGTGTTTTCACATTATCAGCTAAAACCAGCTGTAAAATTGCCTTTATTCTCGCTTTCATTTCAATATCTAAAATTGGGAAGGATATTTCTACTCGTTTTTCCATATTCCGCGTCATCAAATCAGCTGAAGATAAATATATTTTTTCATCTCCATTATGATGGAAATAATAAATACGACTATGTTCTAAATATCTTCCAACAACACTAACTACACGAATATTTTCACTTACATTTGGAATCCCAGGTCTTAAACAACATGTCCCTCTAACGATGAGCTCTACCCTTACCCCAGCTTGTGATGCTTCATACATTTTTTTTATTAACGGTTTATCTGTTAACGAATTCATTTTAGCGATAATATATCCATTTCCATATTGTCTATGATAACGGATTTCCTCATCTATTAACTCCATAAACTGCTCTCTTATATCAAACGGGGCAACAGATAAATGATGAAAATGCGGTTTTTTTGTATAACCACTCAAATAATTAAAGAAATTTGTTGCATCTACACCAAAGTCTTTTCGCGATGTAATATATCCAAAATCGGTATACAACTTCGCTGTTGCATCATTATAATTTCCGGTTCCAAGATGTACAAACCTTTCAATTTTTCCGTTTCTTCTTCTTACAACTAACGTAATTTTACTATGCGTTTTCAAGTGACTTACTCCGTAAATAACGTGACATCCGGCCTGTTCCAATTCTTTAGCCCAATGAACATTATTCTCTTCATCAAACCTTGCCTTTAACTCAACCAATACCGTCACTTGTTTTCCTTTTTCAGCTGCTACCTTCAGCGCCTGAATTATTGGAGAATCTCCACTTACACGATATAATGTTTGTTTGATCGCAAGTACATTCGAGTCATCTGCCGCATCACGGACAAAATCAACGACTGGCTGAAACGACTCAAAGGGATGGTGTAATAAAATATCATGTTCTATCGCTTTTTCAAATACATCTTCCTCATCACCTAAATCTTGAGGAGGTTGAGGAATAAGAGCCGGGTATACTAGATGTTCATATAAAGGCGCTAATTTTTTATATAAGGAGAATAAACATGTTAAATCTAACGGTCCATCCATCATGTACACATCTTCATCTTTTACTTCTAACACATCATACAATAACGCTAACACTCTTTCATCAATGTGTTCTTTACCAACTTCTAAACGAACGGCAGCTCCCCACTTACGCTTTTTCAATTCTTTTTCAATTACTTTTAATAAATCGCGTGCACCTTCTTCATGGATCGTTAAATCCGCATTACGTGTAATACGGAAACGAGTAACAGGTGATACGTTATATCCTGTGAATAGTTTATGAGTAAAACCACTAATTACATCTTCTAATAAAATAAATTTATGTTTTTGCCCTTCACTCGGTAAAAATATGAAACGCTCCAGTAATGAAGGCACTTGTACAATTCCTAACTTCGTACGATTTTCTTCCTCAGCCTGTTGCTCATCATATAAAATAGTAGCTAAATTCAAACTTTTATTTAATAACATTGGAAATGGACGATACGCATCAATAGATACAGGGGTTAAAACCGGAAATATTTGTTCATCAAAATACTCCTCGATAAATTCCCTTTGCTCTTTCGTCAAATCATGGAATGTTAAACGCTCAATCCCCTCTAGTTCAAGCGCTGGCAATAAATAATTTTTAAACGTTTCATACTGCACAGTCATCAACTCATGCGATTTTATCGCAATCTTATTTAACTGTTTCTTTGGTGTTAAACCTGCTTTATTTTCTGGCTGATTAAATCCCGCACTTACTTGATCTTTCAAACCTGCTACGCGCACCATAAAAAATTCATCTAAATTCGAACTAAAAATACTAATAAACTTTAGTCTTTCTAATAGTGGATTATTTTCATCTTGCGCTTCTTGTAGTACACGTTCATTAAATGCTAGCCGACTTAATTCACGATTATTATAATACGCTGTATCATTTAAATTTACTAAATTCCCCTTTAGTAATTCCATTCGCTTCACACTTCCCTTTGAAACTTTTTTAATATAATTTAATTACTTTTATTTTATCAAATTACAATATTCCAAAGTGTTTTTTTTTTGTAAAGACATCCGTACAACCTAACATTTCAATTCGAATACTAAGTTAATATTCGTTTTTAATACTCTTTCAAGCTGTTTTTTTTGTTTTTCCGCTTGAACTTTTTCCGCCAATGCCGATTCTTCACATAAAATCCTGAATGTTAAACCTTCTTTACTTTCCGTTATATATATTGTTTCAACAAGCGATCTTTGTCGTATATTTAAAGCAGCCGAAAATTGTAATACAGCCCCTAATAATCGAATTTTCTTTTGTTCACTTTTATCAAACCATCCTTCAAACAGTGCCAAATGTTGTTTAAATAACATTTTTGATTTATAAGATGCAATAAGCGCTAACCTCACTCGATCTTTATGCATCATGCCGTCAATTGTTTTATTTGCCAATAAATAAAACGTGTGTAAACGACTCGCTTCTTCGTCTATATATTTTCCAATATTAAATACTTTCGCTGCTTGATGGAATGCTTCCCAGTCTTTTATTGAAACAGAAATCAGTCCCATTTCTTCGAGTTGTTTACAAATCAATCTTCCATGTTTAATAAGTTGAATGACAAATTCCATATCCATTTCATATTCGTGTGATAACAAATGTAAGCTTTCTTCAACTACATTCGGATAATATGAAATCCCTAAATCTTTCGTCAACTCTTCATAGAAAACACCTTCTCTTAATCCTTTTTTGCTTAATACAAATGCCGTTGCTTCTATAATATTTACAAGTTTATGAAATACTTCAACCGCTGGAATAATTGTATCAGCTCGATCTTTTGCCAATCCTTCCATTTTCTGAAGTTCGATAAACGATTGTTTTTCCAATGCACCTTTTACATTTTCAATATCTTCTTCTTTCATTTTGTATAAATGTACTCCCGCTATAGGATAATTTGTTAAATTTTGGTTGATTTTCGCTAAGTTTCTCGCACTACCACCAATTGCAATAAGAGGCAATTTCTTATCAATTAACCATGGTAACGTTCGAAATTGACACTCTAAATACTCTCGGATTTCCTCTAATTCATCTTTAGTAGGAATATCACCTTTAATAAATAGATGTTTTAAAGAAAGCGCACCAAAAGGAAAACTATGGTACTCTAAAATCTCTCTATTTTTAATATATGTAACTTCCGTACTTCCGCCACCAATATCTACTGTTATTCCTTCCGAAAACGAAGTAGAATTCATAACTGCTAAATAGCCGTAACGTGCTTCCTCATATTCTGATAATACTCTAAGAGTAAAGTCTGTTTGTCCTTCAACAAGTTTTTTAATCTCCTCTTGATTCTCAGCCTGTCTAATTGTTGCCGTTGCAACACAAAGTACATGATGCAACTGATGGAATTTTGTACTTTCTTGAAATTGAAATAATGTTTGTAACAATACTTCTTTACCTTCTTCATTCAAAACACCATCGATTAAATAATTTCTTAACCGAGCAACCACTTTCGTATTTTCAATTTCTTTATAAAAACCTCCATTTTGCTTTTCATAAATAACTAAACGCATTGTATTAGATCCAATATCTATAATGGCATATTGTAATTTTAATATTTCTTTCAAACTTCTCACTCTTTCATTATCAAATTTCTGAAACATATTCTATCACTATTATACAAAATAGTTGTTTTTTATAACAATATTGCTTTAATATTGAAAATATATACAATTACTTTTTGCATATAATAAAAACCCATTTTATTTATGCTATAATAAGGAAAAATTGAAAGGAGAGTCAATATGAAACCTTCACAACCACAATCTCCATTGCATAATCAACATTCTATTAATAGACTAGCTCAATCTATTTTCGTTGTGAATCGTCATGCTAAAGCTGCAACTAACCCTAAGTACTTATATTGGTTAAAAAAGACTGCTTTAGAACGCTTAATTACTGAAAAAAAGGCTATCAAAGAAGGATTACATTTTTCTAGAAATCCACGTTTTAGTCAACAACAATCCGATGTTCTTATACGTTTAGGTGATTATTTTTTCCATATCCCTCCTACGAAAGATGATTTTCGCACCCTACCGCATCTTGGTCACCTTGAATCCTCCTATCGAAATCCGAAAACAACCTTATCTTTAACAATAGCAAAAAAAACACTTCAAGATTATATTGGTCCTGAAGCATTAAAACAGGAAAAAAAATTAAGCGAACCAGTTCCATGGTATAGCCGTACCTATACAAAAAAATAAAACAGTTTGGCCTAATATTAGGCCAAACTGTTTTATTTTTTATCTTCCTTAATTTTAATATTAGCTTGTTTATAGAATGCAACTTTTTCTGTATTATATGATTTCGTATATTCATTAAACTTATCTTTTTCTGTCTCAATATCTTTATATGCTTGGTTTACTACCTTTACTTTCTCGCTAATATCTTTTAATTTTGTACCTTTATCTTGTAGCATTGTATATAATTCTTTTTCTTGCTTTAAAGATTTATTATAGCTATCGTACATCTTTTGGAATGAATCATATCGTTTCTCATAAGTACTCTTTACTTTATCCGCCTGGTCTTTTAATTTATTATCTTCAATTTTCTTCACATGCTTATCAGCTGACTTCACTTCTTCTTGCGCTTTATTTAACGCCTCTTTTTCTTTAATAAGAACTTTTTCTCGCTCAGCTGTATTTTTCACCGCTTGATCAAGCTTATCCTTAACAGCCTGATTATTATCTTTTCCTTCTTGGACAATTTGATTATATAATACTTGCCCCTCTTTCTCTAATGACTCTAGTTTTTTCGCATCTTCAAACATTGTTTTTTCTTGCTTGGCAGCATTTTCAAATGCAACATATAGCTCCTCTTCTGGTTTTGGGCCGAAACAACCAGCTAGTAAAGTCATTGATAATGCAGTTATAATTGCTAATTTATTATATTTCAACATCTTTTCCTCCTATTAATAAGCGACCATCGTGCCAAAAATCCCATGAAAAACATGTAACTTCTTTATCTATTTCACGCTCGCATCTTTTTTACGAAGATCATCAATAATTATTTATACTGCTTGTACAATTTTCGCACTTGAAATTATGTAATGTCTTAAAACATAAAGGTATTTACCTTAATCTTACCTACTGCAAGAAACACTATAATATTTCACCTGATAAAAGATGATTGTTGACCTCTCACGTCTATCATTCCCTTTCTCACTTTCTATCAAATAACCTCTTTGTCCATTTTACATATTGCAAAGGGGACCTCGCAACTCTTACAAAGATTCTTTTAATTTCTTAAAAAGGAAAAGTGTAGAGCATGTTTTCCTCTACACTTTTAAACTGAAAACATTGTGCAAAATGCATTGACACATCCACACACAATTATATGCTGATTTCATATATTTTTAAAGACTTTTGTTACAAAAAAGTTTTTTTTGTAACAAAAGACAAAAAAATGTTACAAAAAAATCTTTATATCATACTTCTTCAAATCAAAGTTTTATTCATGACTTTGCAAGTTTCTATAATTATACAATTGATTTTGTGCCTTTCTAAACAAATCTTCAAAAGTTTTCCCTTCTATAGGATAACTTGCAGCCCCAAATAATAGTGTAGCACTTAATAAATCATTCGCTATTTCATTTTGAATATTTTTGATTAATCGACTTGTTATTGTTGACTTTTCATAGCCATTATCAACAGCTACGATAACATATTTATTTTCATCCCACCTCGTAACTACATCACCTTTTCGAACTGTCTTTACAATTGTACGTTCTACTCTTTGGACTAGCTCATCTAACTTTTTTTCTTGCACTGTGTCTTTTAATACATCCCATTCTTTTACGGAAAGAATATACACTGTAATATTACGAGAATCTCTTTCTGATAAAGCAGCTACTTTTCCAAAAAAATCAACGACAAAATCGTTATTCGTCATTCCTCCTACTTCAATATTTACACGCGTATTCGTTCTTTTATCGTACCAATGTCCAAAATAATAGCTTAGTATCATTTGCAATATATAAATAATAAAGACGGTTAAAAATGATCGCGAATCTAGCTTAGCAATTACATCCTGAAGTGCAATCCATTCTGTAACCGCAACTGTGTTCCCAATTAATAATCCACTAATTTTCCCTTTATGTTTCATACTCTCCCCCTTTTATACCAATATATGTTTCTATAACAATAATGTTTTTCTATAAAATAAAAAATGTACATATTTAATGTACATTTCTACTTAAGCTTGTATACCTTTTCTATTTTATTTCATATATATACTATATATCGTTTTCAGGAAGGAGTGACCTATATGCCTCAAAAAGAAAATCTATTAGATATTATGCGCTTACTAGTCGGCTTTTTGTTATCATTAAAATTACTATTTAACTCTTTCGGAATAAACTTCATTACAAACGATCAAATTGACGCTATAGTAAATGTTATTTCATTTCTATTCATTCTATATTTTGGATACAAAAATAACTATATTGGAAAAAAGGGAGTGGAACAAAAAAAATTACTCAAGAAGCACAATCTTCATTAAAGAAGGAACCTTTCGCACAGGTTCCTTCTTATCATTTTCTGACAACCACTTCATTTGTTTGTAGCGGTCCATATGATACACCTTTATATTGAAATGTATATGTAGCCTGAAATAATGAATTGGGAGGAGCTTTATCTTTATTTGCTTTTATTTGACAAATTAATTCTACCTTTTCACTCGGTGATAAATTATCGATTCGCCACCTTACAAGCTGAAATAAAAACTCACTTATTCCCTTATCTGCTTTTAAAGAGTTTGGGATATACGCGAAATAATCACGAATCATATGACTTACAACTACTCGCGAAATCATTTCAACGCCTTTATTTTCAACTTCAAGTCGAATAATTAGTATGTCATTAACATCATAGATCATCTCATACGAAAATTTTTCTTTATACATACTTCGGATTTGCAATGTGACTGCTACATTGGATGCTTCCGTGTCCTTTTTAGAACCATCAATCCACAAAACCGGCTGTAACGGTATAGGATACCTTCCTTGATCCGAAATTCGTTTCCATATTTTCATAATATATTCACCTCATTCCAGATATATCATCTATACAACTGTATTCTGCCTCTCGGCGCAATAAACTACACTTTGAAAAAATATTGAGCTTGTTACAAACCATATTAAATTTTCCTTCTCCTTTTATCCTATTCGACAATATAAAGAAAAAACCATTTTTAATAGGTTGACACAGGTTATACTTTATTAAATATTTTTTTACAATTTCCTTCCTTGACTACATAACAAAATAAATTCTTACTCTCTCTTTTGGTCAATATAATAAAGTGAAGCTCTAATCAATCGGGCTTTAACGGGCAGTTAAAGCCCGATAAAATAATTTGGCGGTAGAAAACATTTGCCTTTTAGTCAAATTTGACTATAATATAATTTATGATTTCCATCCTTTATATCATGTCAGTGCAATTTTTTATAAAATGAAGAGGAACGATACAAACTGTACATAAAGTTTTTTTATGCATTGCACTAAAAAACTTAAGTTAGTTTAATTTTTATTAAAGGAGGGCTACTTTTGGAAGCACAACTATCAAAAAACGATTCAAGTAAAACAAAATTTGTTGTTGCTGGTTTACTACTTGGTATTCTAATGGCAGCAATGGATAACACAATCGTCGCAACTGCGATGGCAACGATTGTCGGAGACTTAGGAGGGTTCGACAAATTCGTTTGGGTCACATCCGCCTACATGGTAGCAACAATGGCCGGAATGCCTATTTTCGGTAAGTTGTCTGATATGTACGGACGGAAACGTTTTTTTATTGGCGGATTAATTCTCTTCTTATTTGGTTCTGCACTTTGCGGGACAGCATCAAGTATTGAACAACTAAGTATTTATAGAGCCATTCAAGGAATTGGTGGCGGCGCTCTTATGCCTATCGCATTTACAATTATGTATGATATATTCCCGCCTGAAAAACGAGGAAAAATGACTGGACTATTTGGTGCTGTTTTCGGGACATCTAGTGTTTTCGGACCTTTATTAGGTGCTTACATTACAGATTATATAAGTTGGCACTGGGTCTTCTATATTAATATTCCATTAGGACTTATTTCCTTCTTCTTCATTACTAAATACTATAGCGAGTCTCTAGAATATCGAAAACAAAAAATTGACTGGGCTGGTGCTATTACGCTTGTCATTAGTATCGTTTGCTTAATGTTTGCTTTAGAACTTGGTGGTAAAGAATATGCATGGGACTCTAATGTGATTATTGGTTTATTTTCAACTGTTGTTATTCTGCTTATTATTTTCTTCTTCGTAGAAAGAAACGCAACCGAGCCTATTATTTCTTTCCATTTATTTAAAAAACCTTTATTTGCAGCTAGCCAAGGTGTTGCCTTTTTCTATGGCGCAGCTTTTATCATCTGTACAGTTTATATTCCAATCTTCGTTCAAGGTGTTCTCGGTGGTTCAGCCTCAAATGCTGGATTAATTTTGACACCTATGATGGTAGGATCTGTAATCGGAAGTCAAACTGGTGGACAATTAGCTTCACGAACAAGTTATCGTAACATCATGACAGTATCTGGAGTTTTCTTCGTTCTTGGTATTTATTTACTAAGTACTTTAACTATGGAAACACCTCGTACACTCGTAACAATGTTTATGGTGCTTGCTGGACTTGGAGTTGGATTCTCCTTCTCAGTTTTAAGTATGGCATCTATCCACAAACTAGAAATGAGAGATCGCGGTTCTGCTACATCCACGAACTCATTCTTCCGTTCACTTGGAATGACCCTTGGCGTCACGATTTTCGGTACGATTCAAAATCATGTTTTCACTGATAAATTAAAAGCAGTCTTCCCTCCTGAACTAGAAAAAATGGCTCCTAAAGGTGGAGACACAAGCTTTTTATTATCACCAAATGCTACTGAAAAGCTACCTCCTGAAGTACTAAGCGGAATTAAAGAGGCTCTTGCAACATCTATTGCTAATACATTTTTTTGGGCACTTATCCCAGCTACGCTAAGTATAATTTGTATTTTACTTATGGGAAATGAACGTCTTTTAACAGGACCAAAAACAAAGCAAAAACAAAAACAAGTAAGCTAATATAGAAAAACGAAACGGTATATCCCTTTATGAAAGAGGATATACCGTTTATAATATATATAAAGTTTCTATATACAGGAGTTGATACAGCATGAGCATGAAGTTAGTCATTCTCGGCTTGTTACTCGAAGGAGATAAACATCCCTATGAAGTGCAGCACATAATGAAAGAAAGACAAATGGATTGTTATATTAAATATGCCAAGGGATCGCTATACTACGCCTTCGAGCAATTAGAAAAACAAGGTGCGATTAGCATTACCAATATTGTTAGAGATACGAATAGACCAGATAAAACAATCTTCCATATAACAGAGGAAGGAAAAGCCCTTTTCCACACCTTATTATTAAAACAATTTGAAGCGAAAAACCAAATATATAAACCTATTTATTCAGCGCTCTCTTTCGCTCACTTTAGCGACGAACAAGCTCTAGTTCCTATTTTGAAAAAAAAGAGAGATGATACAATGCTCTATTTACATACAATGCAAACGATATACGATCATAATAAACAACTAGTTCCTCGTGCTCAACTATATATTCTACAAAGTGTCATTGAGCATATTAATGTTGAATTACGCTGGCTAAACACGCTCTTACAAGATGCAACTGCAGGTCGTCTTTCAGAAATAGGTGTAGATAATGATTAAGTTTTTCTAAAAGAGGTGCCTCCTCTTTTAGAAAAACTTAACACTATAATTATTCCTCGCAACTCAAAACACCCTCATTTTAATAATAAATAAACATCAAAAAACTTAATTTTCCGAATAAAAAGAAATAAAAAAACTTTAGAATTTTCTTATTTTAAAACAGTGGACAAAATTCCGAAAATTGTGTTAGAATTTGTTTCAATATCATATCGCTTGTTAAATTCCTTTCAAAAGGAAAATAGGTACACGAATATTTCACTTCGTGTTTAAAAGGGAAGTTTGGTGAAACTCCAACACGGTCCCGCCACTGTAAATGCTGAGATTTCTTTTTTGTGCCACTGTGAAAACGGGAAGGTGAAAGAAATTATATGAAGCATAAGTCAGGATACCTGCCTATTTTAACAACACTGATAGACTCACGGATGATGATGAGGTGTTAAGAACAAAAAGGAAGGCTTATTTTTCTATGCCTTTATGCTTTTTGTTATAGGTATTTCCGAGTAAACGGAAATGCTTACTTTCAATTAGGGAGGAATTTAAAATGGCAATTCAAACAAGTAACTTAGGTTATCCACGTATCGGACTACAACGAGAGTGGAAAAAAACATTGGAAGCTTTTTGGTCCAATAAAATTGATGAAGAACAATTTTTAACGACAATGAAAGAAATTCGCCTTCAACACGTCAAAGTACAGCAAGAAAAGGGAATTGAATTAATTCCAGTTGGCGATTTTACATATTATGACCACGTTCTGGATACGGCCTACATGTTAGGATTCATCCCGTCACGTTTTTCAGAGTTTACCTCTTACCTTGATGTATATTTTGCAATGGCACGGGGCTCTAAAGATCACGTTGCTTCTGAAATGACAAAATGGTTTAACACAAACTATCATTACATTGTTCCTGAATATGAAGAAGGATTACAAATCTCTTTAAAAGACAATCGTCCTCTTCGTTTATATGAAGAAGCGAAAAAAGAGTTAGGCGTTGATGGAAAACCAGTTATTTTAGGCCCTTATACATTCCTAAAACTGGCAAAAGGTTATAACGAAGAGCAATTTGCCACTATTTTAAAAGAGCTAGTTGCACCTTATGTACAATTATTCTCTGAATTACACGCAGCTGGAGCACAAATTATTCAAGTTGACGAACCAATCTTCGCATCTTTAACAAAAGATGAAATTAATCAAGCGAAAGAACTTTACGAAGCTATTCATAAAGAGGTTCCAAATGCGAATCTTCTTCTACAAACATATTTTGATAGTGTAGAAGAGAACTATGAAGAAATTATTGCATTCCCTGTTTCTGGTATTGGATTAGACTTTGTTCATGGCAAAGAAGGTAATGTAAATGCTATTTCAAAATATGGATTCCCAGCTGATAAAATTTTAGCTATCGGTTGTATAGATGGCCGTAACATTTGGAGAGCTGATCTTGATGATGTACTTTCTTTATTTACAACATTACAAAATCAAATCACAGCAAAAGGTTTAATTGTTCAACCTTCTTGTAGCTTATTGCATACTCCAATTGATAAAACGGAAGAAACTCACTTAACAAGTGAATTATTTGATGCACTTGCATTTGCTAATCAAAAATTAGAAGAACTAGTCCTTATCCATTCTGCTCTTACTAAAGGTGTAGAAAGCATCAGTAGCGATTTAACAACATATCGTAATGCACATCATGCAATCCGCTCATCAGCTGCACGTAATCGTGAAGATGTAAAAGTGGCACGTACATCACTTAAAGAAGATGATTTCTCACGTCCTCTTCCATTTGAAAAACGATATGAACTACAGCAAGTAGCTTTACAATTACCGTTGTTACCAACAACAACTATTGGTAGCTTCCCGCAAACATCTGAAGTTCGTCAAACACGTAAACAGTGGCGTAACGGCGATATTACAAATGAACAATATAATCAATTCATTGAAAAAGAAACTGCAAAGTGGATTCGTTACCAAGAAGATATTGGTCTTGATGTACTAGTACATGGTGAATTCGAAAGAACTGACATGGTGGAATATTTTGGAGAAAGACTTGCTGGTTTCTCCTTTACTAAAAACGGATGGGTACAATCATACGGTTCTCGTTGCGTAAAACCACCTGTTATTTATGGTGATGTTGCCTTTATAAGTGGAATGACTATTAAAGAAACTGTATATGCACAAAGCTTAACAGAGAAAGTAGTAAAAGGTATGCTAACTGGACCTGTCACTATTTTAAATTGGTCATTCGTTCGAAATGATATTTCAAGAAAAGAAGTATCATATCAAATTGCATTAGCACTTCGTCATGAAATTGAATTACTTGAATCTTCCGGAATTAGAGTAATCCAAGTCGATGAACCTGCACTTCGTGAAGGTATGCCGTTAAAAGAAAAAGATTGGGATGCATACATTACATGGGCAGTTCAATCATTCCTTTTAGCAACATCTTCTGTAGAAAATGAAACACAAATTCATACTCATATGTGTTATAGTAACTTCGAAGATATTGTAGATGCAATTCGAGCGTTAGACGCAGATGTTATTTCTATCGAAACATCAAGAAGTCATGGAGAATTTATTAATACATTAAAGCATACAACATATGAAAAAGGAATTGGTCTAGGGGTATATGATATTCATAGCCCACGTGTCCCAAGTAAAGATGAAATGTTCACAATCGTAGAACAATCTTTACAAGTATGTGACCCTAAATATTTCTGGATTAATCCAGACTGTGGTTTAAAAACACGAAGAACTGAGGAAGTTATACCTGCTTTAGAGCACATGGTTCAGGCAGCAAAAGACGCTCGTTCTCTCCTAAAAACAAACGCATAATAAAAAAACGTGTTATCCTTTTGAAGGATAACACGTTTTTTTATTCTACACTCTCAAAATAGAAGTCGTATTGTACTTTATACAATTCATCGTCTGATGGCTCTTCAAGAGGAGTTGCCTGCAAGACTATCATATATTCCCCGTTCGGAATAGGAATATGATATTTATTAGAAAGAATACTTGTTATATATACTTCTTCATTCTTCACTGTGAAAGGAACTGATATCGTTCTAACCACTTCTTCTTTCTCAATATGATTTCCACAAGTAACTTCCACTTCACAAGTATAGTCAGAGATTGCTTCAAAAATAATAGCTCCATCCACCTCAGCATAGCCTCTTTCAAAATCTTCAGGAGTCCAATCTACATAAGGCTGCTGACCATCATAGTTCATTATCATTAATTGCGAATATGAAATTGTTAATTCCATAACTATCCCTCTCCTCCACTATGAAATGTATGCCAATTACTATTTCACTTCAAATTTCACACGCGTACCATCTGGATATTTGTCTAGCTTATTCCCTACCCAAGAACCTGCACCGCGGTTATCTGCTGGACTTATATATTCAATATGAGCTCCTTTTCCGCCTTCCTTACACATCGCCATCGGCCATTCATCACGATCATAACCTTTCTTCGTCGGATATGGCGCTAACGATAATTTCCTTCTATCCGCTGCACCATTACGATCAATTGTACACATTTCCGAATGTCCTTCTTTTATAGCATCCGTTATATGTTTCCCGGTCTCTGGATATCGTTCTTTCGGGAACTCTAGAATTTGATCATACGTAGTTGTTTTTTTAGTACTTGTCTCCTCTGGCACAAGTACTTCATATACTGCTACCAAAAGAGAAAGAATTGCAATAATTGAAATGATAATACCTTTAAATTGCTTCATGTGTACCTCCGTGTTCCTACCAATTTCTTTTCCTCAGTTATTATAACAAACTTCTTCTATGTATGTTTTCAGACATTATTTTAGCTCTTCCTCTCCATTCCGCCAAAAACATTCATTTTTCTTCATCTTTTCACTAATGCTGTAGAAAACTAATAACCTTCCGACATTCTTTTTCAAAGGAAGTCCACATAAAAGGTTGAAATGATATATACGATACTTTTTGGGGAGGAACTATCATGGAAGCTATTTATAAAACGAAAGATGTTACAAATAAAACAGGTATCCCAAAACATATAGTCCGAAAATATAGCCAACTCTTAGAGGAACACGGTTATATCATTTCAAAAACAGCTGATGCTCGTATTTATAAATTGGATGATTTAAAACTATTGAAATCTATACATGAAAGAGCTGCTACATTACAAGAAGACATTTCAGAAACAATACCTATTATTTTAAAAGAAAAAGATGCCCCACCTGTACCTGTTATTCAAGATAAACAAGAAGTGCAACCAAAAGAAGATGGGCGTAACTTTGAGGAGTTCATGCTAAAACTTGAAATGCTTGCTCAATTAAATGAAGCAATTATTCATCAAAACTCTACTCTCATTACACAAAATCGTTTAAAAGACGAGAAATTAGATGAACTAATGCAACAAGTTTATGTAAAAGAAGGCTCACAAGAAAAAATGTTACAAGATCTAGTTGTTCACGCCGCTCAAACAGATGCACTCCAAAAAGAAAAAATGGACTTATTAATGAATCATATGTATAAGCGAGAATCCAAACAAGAAGAAAAAATGAATAAACTTGTCAATCAAATTTACAATAAAGATAGCAACCGTGATACACAACTTATGCAAGTTATTCGCGAAATTCAAGAAACAAAAAGATTAGTCGCCGCCTCAAAAGAGCAAAGCTTCTTTCAATCATTTAAAAGTTTATTCGTTCGAACAAAACAAGAAAAAATAAATGAATGAAATTTTGTATCTTTTTCTAATGCACGATAAAATAAAAAGTTACCTTCTATCGGTAACTTTTATTCCTTATATCGTACAGCTGGCAATATAATAATAGCTTCAGTTCCTTTTCCGCTTTCACTTTTATATTCCAATGTGCCATTATGCGCTTGTAAAATACTAAATGTTACCATAAGGCCTAATCCTGTTCCTTTTTCTTTTAAAGAATAATACGGTTGTCCAAGCCTTACTAACTGTTCTTTTGTCATTCCAACACCACTATCTTTAACTCTTATTATTATCAATTCATCTTTTTGAATAGCTGTTACTTTTAAATACCCTTTGTTTCCTTGAATTGCTTCAATACCATTTTTAACAACATTCATAATAGCTTGCTTCAATTTCGTCTTATCGCCGATAGTATAAAGGCTCTCAGAAATCTCAACTTGCAAATAAACGCCCTGCATCGCTGCAAATGATGACATAAGAGTTGTCATTTCAATTAATTGTGCTGATAAACAAATATGTTCTTTTTTTTCAATTTGAGGCCTTGCTAAATTTAAATAATCTGAAATAATCTGTTCAGCACGATCCAGTTCAGCTAATACGAGACGCATATAATCTTTGTTTTTTACGTCTTCCGTACTCTCTAGCAATTGAATAAACCCTCGTACAACAGTGAGAGGGTTTCGAACTTCATGTGCAACACTTGCAGCTAACTCACTTACAATATTAAGTTTTTCTGATTTTTGCATTTCTGTACGCAATAATGCATTTTCGTTTAAATACTCAGTCAAATACACTTGAAATACCATTGTCATAACCATAATAAGTGATGCAAATATATACCCACTATATAGATTAGATATGTACGGTGTAAAACCTGTTTCTAAAAGGACATTCAACATCCCGACTACTAATGAAACAAGAACATAAAATGATGCAATCATAAAAGCTAATATTAGCTTCTTATCTCTTGAAAAAAGAGACCATTTCTTTGACAAAAATAATGGAATTATCGAAAGAAATATAACTTCTACCATAGGCAACCAACTAAGCCCCTTAAAAATCCATTCATATGCAACATAAATAATGGCAGGGATGAGCCCAACAATCCCACCATATAAAAAACCACTAACAATTGGGACTGGATGAAAATTGTATCCGCAAACGGTACCAAAACAAATAGAGTATGTCATGGAGAGAACGAGTGTAACGCTAGATAAAAACATAATAAAGTAGCGATTAGGCTTCGGAAGCATTCCTTGATAACGATTTAAACGAATCGCTTCATATAAAAATAGTGGTAAAATAATGATGGCAATTTGGATCATTAAATCACGAATCAGCTCCATAGCCTCTCATCCCCTATATGTATTTTGATATGATTATATCATTTTATAAGTCTATTTGTTTCAAAATTTTGATTTTTCTTAACATCTTTGTTAATTATTTGTTAACAACTAATAATAAATGTTACAAATTTCCGAAATGATTGTAAACCCTGTACCAAATTTCCTTCGTGCAGTATACAATGAATACGGATTACAAAGAAAATAAAAAACACTTCACTAGACGGACAACTATCGCAAAATACAGCATATAATCCATACTATCTATGTTTACAAATAAGTGATCATTACTTTAGTAGGAGGAAGATAAATATGGCGGGTACTACGCTTGTTTTAAAAGAAGAAAATTTGGTTGTGCTAGAAAACGTTGAAAAATCAGTATACGAAGAATTGCAACATAAAGCAGGGGACGAAGACTGTACATGTGCTGTAAATGAATCCGTTGTCCATCTTGGCAAAGTATCTTCCGTACTTTGGAACGAAGATGAAATAGATTGGGAATACGGTTATTAAAAAGTCGCTTGCAGCGGCTTTTTTTGTGTTTATACTTAAGTGAAACTTTAATTAACTCACACAGCTTATACTCTTATAGACATTTGAATCCTCACATAATTTCTTACTTCCACTGAATTTTAAGATACAATTCTTATCTTTCACAAATAGCGGGGGAAATTTTATAAACAAAGCGTAATAGTTGAAAATATGATAAAATGAACTTAATTTTCAAACGGAAGAAAGGGAGATACAATGGAACAATTCATTAATCCTAGAGTGAAGGACATCCAAATTTCTGGAATCCGTCAGTTCTCTAATATGATTCAAAACTATGATAATCTTATCTCTTTAACAATTGGGCAACCCGATTTCCCTACACCTTCTCTAGTAAAAGAAGCAGCTAAACGGGCCATTACAGAAAATTATACAAGCTATACACATAACGCTGGTTTACTAGAATTACGCAAGGCAGCTTGTAACTTTGTAAAGGACAACTACAATTTACATTATTCGCCTGAAAACGAAACCATTGTTACAATCGGTGCTAGTGAAGCGATCGATGTTGCATTCCGAACTATTTTAGAACCAGGAACGGAAGTAATTTTACCTGCTCCTATTTACCCTGGTTACGAGCCGATTATTCGACTATGTGGTGCAACTCCTATTTTTATAGATGTTCGCGAAACTGGATTTCGTTTAACAGCTGAAGCATTGCAACATGCAATTACAGAACGAACAAGATGCGTCGTTTTACCGTATCCTTCTAATCCAACTGGTGTTACCTTATCAAAAGAAGAATTAGAAGATATTGTATCTGTCTTAAAAGATAAAAATATTTTCGTTCTTTCTGATGAAATTTATAGTGAACTTGTATATGAAGAAAAACACACATCTATCGCTCATTTCCCAGAAATGCGTGATAAGACGATTGTCATTAACGGCTTATCAAAATCACATTCTATGACCGGCTGGCGTATCGGACTTTTATTTGCTCCAGAATATTTAGCAAAACACATATTAAAAGTTCATCAATACAATGTTACATGCGCTACTTCAATTGCTCAATATGCTGCAATCGAAGCTTTAACAGCTGCTAAAGATGCACCGAAGATGATGCGCTATCAATACAAAAAACGCCGTGATTACGTGTATAATAGACTCATTCAAATGGGTTTAACGGTTGAGAAGCCAACAGGTGCATTTTATTTATTCCCATATGTTGGACATTTAACATCTTCATCATTTGATTTTGCACTTGATCTTGTAAAAGAAGCTGGGCTAGCCGTTGTTCCTGGAACCGCATTTTCCGAATACGGAGAAGGCTACCTTCGCCTTTCCTATGCTTACAGTATCGAAACTTTAAAAGAAGGCTGTGACCGTTTAGAAGCCTTTCTAAAGAAAAAAGCTAAGAGTTAAACTCTTAGCTTTTTGTTGCATAATGATCACAAGTTTGACGCTTCAATAATTTATGCGGAATAATAATGCATTTTGAAGTAGATTCAGAATGCTCCACCTTATCAACTAAAGCTTTTGCCGCTTCATACCCTAATTGATAAATATTCACATCAACTGTCGAAAGTGGTGGACTAGCAATTTCTGATAATAAAGCATTGTTAAAGCTTACAATCGAAACATCTTTCGGTACAACAAATCCTTTTTTAGAAAGCGCACTTAACACGCCAAGTCCAATTAAATCATCCGTTGCCATAATTGCCGTCGGTGGTTGCTTTAGTCCCATTAATTCCTCAACAGCCTGTTGACCACTCTCTCTTGAAAAATCAAAGTGTAAAATATACTCTTTCGGCAATAGAATATCTGCTAGTTTCAAAGCATCACTCATCCCCGCCAAACGATCTCTCGTTACAAGTAAATCTGATCCACCGCCGATGAATGCGATTTGTTTATGGCCTAATGAAATCAAATATTCCGCTACTTCTCTTGCAGCTGTATAATTGTCATTATCTACATATGTAATTTCATCTTTTCGATCATATGGTTTTCCAATTAAAACAAACGGGAAGTTTTGGTCATGCAAGTATTGAATAATCCGATCGTTCTCTCTTGAATATAAAAGAATAATACCACCGATTTGACGCCCTTGTACCATTTTTACAACACCATTAAAAATTTCATCTTCCGTTTCACCAGTCGACATATAAAGCGCATACCCTTCCACATGTGCAAATGAACTAATTCCTCTTATAACTTCTGGGAAAAACGGATTTTGAAAAGCTTTACTTGCAGAACTCGGCATAACAAGACCAAGTGTCTTCGTCGTTTGGTTCGCAAGGTTTCTTGCATTTAAATTTGGATGATACCCTAATTCACTCATTACTTTTCGAACACGGCGCTTTGTCTTTTCACTTATACTTGGATTATCAGCAATTACACGAGAAACAGTTGATGGTGCTACGTTCGCCTTCTTCGCCACATCTTTAATTGTAACTGTCATAAAAATCCCCTCCTTTCACTTCTCTGCCATTTTCATATATTTTATCTTGCACCCGTTGCAAGTCATAGGAGAAGTCATAAACTGTCATTTATTTATTCTATCTTGCAAAACTTATCATATTCTCCCTCTCCATGTATTGTAAGGGATATAGCTCTTTTTCCTATACTATAATATACTATTTATTTCACTTCTTTTCATATGCGATGTCAAATCTCTTTTCATCTCTCTATAATTTTTTTATAGAGAGATGAAAAGAAAAATGGGACATAATGTCCCATTTCTCATCCTTTCGTACCTCCAGCTGTTAAACCAGAAATAAAGTATTTTTGTAGTGATAAGAATAAAATCGAAATCGGGATTGCAATTAATACGGAACCAGCCGCAAACGTCGTAAATTCATTACCAAATTTCTTCGCTACCATTTCATAGAGTCCAACTGCTAAAGTGTAATTTTCCGGCGTGCGTAAAATAATACTTGCTAAAATGAAATCTGTAAATGGACCGATGAAAGTGAATAATGCTACAACCGCTACGATTGGCTTTGCAAGCGGCATAATGATTTGCCAAAAAATACGGAAGTGTCCTGCTCCATCCATGCGGGCTGACTCATCCAACTCTTTCGGAATCGTATCAAAATACCCTTTCATAAGCCAAGTATTCATTGGAATTGCTCCACCTACATAAATTAAAATTAATGCAAGATGTGTATCAATTAATCCTGTTAACTGTGCTAATACGTATAGTGCGATTAACGCTGCAAAGTTCGGAATCATTTGTAGAATTAAAAATGTTAATAAACCATTTTTTCTTCCGACAAAACGATATCTCGAAAATGCATAAGCAGTAAAGCTAATTGCTAACACCGAAAAAATCATCGTCATAACACTAACTTTTAACGTATTTTTATACCAAAGTAAGTACTTACTTGAATCAAGATCAAGTAGCTTACGATAATGATCTAACGTAGCATTTTTTGGAATAATGCTAGAACCAGACAAACTATCTCCTGGATTAAACGATGAACCAATAATCCATAGTAATGGATAGAAAATAATCGCACACATTATGAAGATAACTAAATAACTTAATGAAAGACGTAACATCTTTTGTCGTTTAATATTCATTTACATCATATCCTCTTCTTGGAATGATTTTGTTCTCTTAAATTGCCATAATGCAACTGTAATAACGATTAACGATAAAATCATTGTAAGAGCTGCTGCTTTTCCGTACTGCGCTGAAGTCATCGTTAACTTATAAATCCATGAAATTAAAATATCCGTTCCACCTGCATCTTGCCCCGCTACAGCAGGACCTCCGCCGTTAAATAGATAAATGATACTAAAGTTATTAAAGTTAAAAGTATATTGTGTAATTAAAATTGGTGCTGTTGCGTATAAAACAAGTGGCAATGTAATTTTGCGGAACTGTTGCCAAGCAGTTGCTCCATCTACTGTAGCAGCTTCATATAATTCTCCTGGAATCGATTGCAATATACCTGTTGTCATTGCAAAGACGAATGGGAAACCGAGCCACGTTTGGATCATAATTAAAGCAATCTTCGCCCAAAACGGATCTGTCATCCAAGCAATCTTTTCAATCCCGAATAAAGCTAATACTTGATTATTAATTGCTCCAAATGTTTCATTAAACATACCCGAGAAGACAAGAATAGATACGAATGCTGGAACAGCCCACGGTAAAATGAAGATTGTTCGAATAATTGCCTTACCTTTAATACCAGGCTGATTTACGATAATTGCTAAGAAAATACCAAGTGCAACTTGTAATGTTGTTGCAACAAATGTCCAAATGACAGTCCAAGAAAATACACTTAAAAATGTCTCTCTCCACATTGGTAATGTGAAAATATCAATAAAGTTTTTAAAGCCCACCCAATCTACTAATTTAGCTGGAGGAGAGTGATATAAGTCATAATTCGTAAATCCAATTAAAATTACAAAAATGATTGGAAATACAACTACAAAGATAAGTAATAGAAATCCTGGTGAAACCATTAAATATGGAAAACCTTGATCTAATAAGTTACGGTATTGCTCTTTTACTGAGTTTAATGGTGTTCCTATATCACGTTTCTTCCCATTTTGGTATGCATCATATAAGTTAAATCCATATATTCCTAGTCCAAACACTATGACGATAAGTGCCAAAATTCCTTCTACTAATAGAAAGACAGAATGGTCACGTGGAACTTCTGTACCGAGCGTTACAATTCCCCATAATCCCATATTTAACAAATCAGCAAATGCTACAATAAATGAACCTGTTAATACTAGAAAAATAAGACCTTTTACAAATTGTTTATTATATATTTGACCCATGCCTGGAATAATAGATAACATGGTCGCCATTTTCCTATGTTTCGAACCGTTCATATCTTTCATTGGTTCCATAGATGTTTGCATGTTCCTTCCCCCTTTTTTCTTCCTACTTGGAAGGGAGAGAATTCGTGCCTCTCCTATTAGAGGCACGAACTTCACCTTATTTTTTATTACTGTGGTTTGCCTCAATATTTCCTTTAATTTGTTTCACTGCACTATCAAGCGCAGATTTTGGTGCCTCTTTATCTGTAACAACTAACTGAAGAGCGTCTCCAGCTGGTTTCCATACTTCTTGCATTTCTGGAATATTCGGCATTGGAATTCCATTTTCTGATTGAGTTGCAACTGCTTTTGCAGCTTCGTTATCTTTAATAACCGGATCTTCCATTACTGATTTTACTGGAGGAATTTCTTTTGTCTTCTCAAATCGAATTTTTGCATTTTCTTCATTTGTTACCCACTCAGTGAACTTTGTAGCTAAATCATTTTGTTTAGAGAAGCTTGTTACATGCCATCCTTTTACCCCAACAAATGTTTTCATCGGTTGACCATTTGGTAATTTCGGCATTGGAGCAACACCATAATCAATTCCGTTCTTTTCCATCGCTTGGAACGCCCACGGTCCATTCATAATAGATGCTGCTTTTCCTTCATTGAATAATCCATCAGCAGCAGGTCCACCAGATTCACCGATAATACCTTTTGGGAATAACTTTTCTTTGTACCATTTTTGAAGATATTCAGCACCTTGTACTGCTCCGCTATTATTTAATCCAACATCACTTGCATTTGGCTTTCCGTCTTTCTCACCAAATACATATCCGCCCATACCTGCCATAAACGCGTTAGCAAAGTAGAAGTTATCTCCTAATGTTAAAAATCCGTACTTGCCATCCTTCGTAAAGTCTTTTGAGAAGTTAAATAGCTCGTCCATCGTTTCTGGAGCTTTTTGCATTAATTTTTTATTGTAAATAAAAATTGGTGTTTCAATTGCTTTTGGTAAACCATATAATTTCCCGTTGTATGTTTGTGCCTTTATTGATAAGTCAGTAAATTTACTCTTCACAGCATCATCTGCTTTTACTTCAGAAAGTAAGCCTTCTGTTACTGCATTTCCGATTTGATCGTGTGGCAATGTTACAACATCTGGTCCCGTCCCCGCTGGTCCATCAAGACGTAACTTCTTCACTTGATCTGTCATTTGCATTTCAACAACTTTTACTTTTACTTTATATTTTTCCTCAAAGCTTTTCACTGCTGGTTCTAAACCAACACCTTTTTTATCATCTTCCCAAACGAGAAGATCATAGTCTTTCTTCGCTTTACTTTCCTCTTTTTTTCCTGAATCTTTCGGTCCACATGCAGATAACATGCCAATTGACAATGCTGAAATCGTTAATAGTGATAATGCTTTCTTCATCCCAAAAACCTCCCTAAATTGTCTATGTACCTCTTTAATTGAAAACGTTTGCATTTAATTGTTTAATAGAAGCGCAAACAATATCTAAATCTATGAAAACGTTTGCGCTATTTGTCTATCATTATACATCCTTTTATTCATTTTGCAAATATTAATTTTCAAAATAATCTTATCACACTCTTTATTCATTGACTTTACATAAAATGAATACTACTCTTATAAGCAATATTAAAGTTATGTGGAAGGCAATCGTTTGCAACATAATCTTTATTATTTCATTTACGGGAACTATATGTATAGAGATATTAAAGGGGGATTTTCTATATGCTTAAAGAAGCGATCTATCATAGGCCAAAAGATAATTATGCATACGCTTACGACGAAAAAACAATTCACATCCGAATACACACAAAAAGAGATGATGTTCACAGCGCCGCTCTCATCTACGGGGATCCGTACGAATGGCAGGACGGGAAATGGATTACAGCAAGTACACCAATGAAAAAAACTGGATCTACTGAGTTATTTGATTATTGGTCGGTTTCAATCAAACCGAAATTTAAACGCTTACGTTATGGATTCGAATTAAAAAACGACGTAGAAACTCTTATTTATACAGAAAGAGGATTTTTTTCTAATATTCCAAATGACGATGTCGGTAACTTTTTCTGCTTTCCATTCATTCATGCAAAAGACGTTTTCAGAGCACCATCCTGGATTAAAGACACAGTATGGTATCAAATTTTCCCGGAACGATTCGCTAACGGGGATAACACATTAAATCCAGCAAACACCCTCCCTTGGGGAAGTACCGAACCAACTCCAACTAATTTTTTCGGCGGAGATTTTGCTGGTATTATTCAAAACCTTGATTACCTTGTGAAGCTTGGAATTTCCGGAATATATTTCACTCCTATTTTCAAAGCTCATTCGAATCATAAATATGACACAATTGATTACATGGAAATCGATCCACAATTTGGGACGAAAGAAACTTTCAAAGAACTCGTCCAGGCGTGTCATAAACATGGTATAAAAGTAATGCTCGACGCTGTTTTTAATCATAGCGGGTACTTCTTTGATAAATTTCAAGACGTGCTGGAACAAGGTGAAAATTCCGCCTATAAAGATTGGTTCCATATTCATGAATTTCCAATTATAACCGAGCCACTTCCTAATTATGATACTTTCGCATTTACACCGTATATGCCTAAATTAAATACAGCACACCCAGATGTAAAAGAATATTTACTTGAAGTAGGGCGTTATTGGGTAAGAGAATTCAATATAGACGGTTGGCGCCTTGATGTAGCAAATGAAGTCGATCACAGTTTTTGGAGAGAATTCCGAAGTGAAATAAAAGCATTAAATCCTGAAGTATATATTTTAGGTGAAATTTGGCACGATGCACTCCCATGGCTACAAGGTGACCAATTTGATGCTGTAATGAGCTATCCTGTTACAAACGCTCTACTTTCTTACTTTGCTAACGAATCCATTCATGCAAGTGAATTTATGAAACAAATTACCGATTCTCTACATTCCTACTCTATGAATGTAAATGAAGCGGCATTTCATTTATTAGACAGTCATGACACACCTAGAATTTTAGCAACATGTAACGGGGATAAAAATAAGTTAAAGTTACTCTATGTATTTCACCTTTCTTTCATCGGTTCTCCTTGTATTTATTACGGCGATGAAATCGGTATGGATGGTGGAATGGACCCTGACTGCCGCAAATGTATGATATGGGATGAAAAAGAACAAGATACTCTTTTATTTACACATATACAAACATTAATTTCATTACGGAAACAACATAAAGCATTTGGAGGAAATGGTACTTTTCAATTCATTGAGGCAAATGATGAACATAATTATATTTCTTATACAAAAACATATGAAGATGAAACTATCTTTTTCGTTTTAAATCCTACTAACAGTGAAGTTACAACTTCACTCCCTCTTCATATTACCAGGAAGAAAATAATTAACATTTATACAAACGAAGAATTTTCAGCGGAAGCAAGTGTATTACAAGTTACACTTCCACCGTATGGATTCTCTATTTTAAAATGGTAATAGTAAAAGCCTTATGCCAGGGTGGCATAAGGCTTTTCTTATTTCAATTTAAATACCATTGCTTCATACGGTCGTAATGTAATGTTTTCTATCAATACATTTTCTACATCATAATTGTGTATTAATAACTCTGCTTCACTATAAATAATGTCCTCAGGCAATTCAAATACACATTCATCTGCAGTAAAGTTTGCAATCACCAGAAGCTTTTCTTCTCCATATGTTCTTACATAAGCAAAAATAGAAGGGTTATTTTCTAATATTAAATCATATGTTCCATACACAACTATTTCATTGTTTTTACGTAATTCAATCAATTTTTTATAGTAATAAAAAATTGATTCTTCATCTTGGATTGCCTGTTTCACATTAATCTCTTTGTAGTTAGGATTTACCGCAATCCAAGGCTCACCCGTTGTGAATCCAGCATGTTCTCTATCATCCCACTGCATCGGAGTTCTAGCATTATCTCGGCCCTTTATATATATAGACTGCATCACTTTATCTATATCTTCGCCGCGCTCTATAACTTTCTCTTTATACATATTTAGTGTTTCAATATCTCGGTATTCATCAATTGATTCAAATCGAACATTTGTCATTCCGATTTCTTCTCCTTGATAAATATATGGTGTCCCTTTCATCATATGAAGTACTGTCGCTAACATTTTCGCTGATTCAGTATGATAAGCTCCATCATTACCAAAACGAGATACAACGCGAGGCTGGTCATGGTTATTCCAATAAAGGCTATTCCATCCTGTTTGTTCTAATGCTTTTTGCCACTTTGTTAAATTTTGTTTCAAAGTAAGAAGTGAGCATGGTTTTACATCCCATTTCCCACCTTCTCCGGAATCTAAATCCATATGTTCAAATTGGAATACCATTTGTAGTTCTTTTCTAGCTTCCCCTGTATACAATTTAGCCTCTTCTGTCGTTACACCAGGCATTTCCCCAACCGTCATAATGTCATACTGAGACAATACGTCTTCATTCATTTCATGCAAATACTTATGAATATTCGGACCGTTCATAAAATGTTTATGCCCTGAAACATATCCTTCTTCATCCGTTTCAACAGATGGTAAGCCATCTTCTTTAGAAATAAAATTAATAACATCCATACGGAACCCATCAATTCCTTTTTCTAACCAAAACTTCATCATGTCATAAACATCTTGTCTTACCTTTTCATTATCCCAGTTTAAATCTGGCTGTTTTTTAGAAAACAGATGTAAATAATATTCATCTGTCATCTCATCATATTGCCATGCAGATCCACTAAATGCTGCTCCCCAGTTATTCGGCTCTTTCCCTTCTTTTCCAGGGCGCCATATATAATAGTCTCTATATTTATTATCTTTCGATTTACATGATTCAATAAACCAATTATGTTCATCTGAAGTATGATTAACAACTAAGTCCATCATAAGTTTCATATTACGTTTATGCATTTCATGTAATAGTTCATCCCAATCTTCCATTGTTCCGAACTCGTTCATAATTTTACAATAATCACTTATATCGTAACCATTATCATCGTTTGGAGATTCATAGACTGGTGATAACCAAATTACATCAATACCTAATTCTTTTAAGTAGTCTAGCTTCGCAAGAATACCACGAAGGTCACCTATACCATCACCATTACTATCCATAAAACTACGAGGATAAATTTGATATACTACACTTTCTTTCCACCATTGTTTTCCCATTATGCTACCCCATTTCATCTATACTATTGATTCTTTTTTCTTTTTTTAAGGCGCAAACGTTTTCATTACTGAATGATAACAGATTCTATCCAAATTTAAAATAGCGCTTACAATATTTATTTTCTTTTTCTAATAAAACATGTGAAACTTATTATATATTCATAGGAATAATGAAAACGTTTTATTTTTTTATAGTGTTTTTATTTCTTTTTTGAATCTATTCGTTTATAATAAATTCAAAGAAAACGTTTGCATAAACTTTCTAGGGGGAAATATCATGGCAGAACTTAAATTAGAAAATATTTATAAAATATATGATAATAACGTAACAGCCGTAACAGATTTTAACTTACACATTCAAGATAAAGAATTTATCGTATTCGTTGGTCCTTCTGGATGCGGAAAATCTACAACACTACGAATGGTAGCTGGACTTGAAGATATTTCAAAAGGAGAATTTTCAATTGATGGTAAGCTAATGAACGATGTTCCTCCAAAAGATCGAGATATCGCAATGGTCTTCCAAAACTACGCTCTTTATCCACATATGAGTGTGTATGATAATATGGCATTCGGATTAAAACTTCGAAAAATACCGAAAGATGAAATCGACCGTCGAGTGAAACATGCAGCTCAAATTTTAGGGCTTGAACAATATTTAGATAGAAAACCGAAAGCTTTATCAGGTGGACAACGTCAACGTGTTGCATTAGGTAGAGCAATTGTTCGAGACGCAAAAGTCTTCTTAATGGATGAACCATTATCAAACTTAGACGCTAAACTACGTGTTGCAATGCGATCAGAAATTTCTAAATTACACCACCGCCTTGGCACAACGACAATTTATGTAACACATGATCAAACTGAGGCAATGACAATGGCTTCACGCCTTGTTGTTATGAAAGACGGCAAAATCCAACAAATTGGAACTCCAAAAGAAGTATATGAAACACCTGAAAATATTTTCGTTGGTGGTTTTATCGGTTCACCCGCAATGAATTTCTTCCGTGGAAAATTAACTGAAACCGATTTCGTTATAGACAGTTCACTAAAGTTTAAAGTATCTGAAGGAAAAATGAAGTTATTACGCGAACAAGGCTATGTAAATAAAGAAATTGTTTTAGGTATTCGTCCAGAAGATATTCATGATGAACTATTATTTTTAGAAGCTTCACAAGCTACTACTTTCACAACAAAAATTGAAGTTGCAGAGTTGTTAGGGGCTGAATCCATTTTATATATGAAACTTGGAAATCAAGATTTTGCAGCACGTGTTGATGCAAGACATACTTTTTCACCTGGTGACCAAATTAAACTTGCTTTTGATATGAATAAAGCACATTTCTTTGATAGCCAAACCGAACAACGTATTCGTTAAAAAATAAAGTTCTATAATAGAACATACAAAAAAACCGTCCACATATATACTGGGGGCGGTTTTCCATTATTATACTAGGGCTTCTATTGTATGAAATGATTGTCCTCTCGTGCTAATAATACCAAAAACAGGTAAATCACTAAGCACCACTTCTTCTTGCTGTTTCATAAAAGATGACGTTAATTGTTTTATCTCTATCCAAACGTCATTAATACAAAGTACATTGGAATCGTTCTCTTGTTGGCGAGAAAAAATAGAATCTATTTTATATAGACCAGCATTTTGAAAAAGCATATCAATACGACTGTATGCCTCCATAGCAAAACTAATAACACGTTGCCAATCTCCTTGCTTCCCCATATCGTAGGATACAAAAAGTGCTTCTCCGCCTAAATCCGTAATTTCCTCGGCTGTTGCTTGTCCACTTTCTTGATCAATGTCCGTCACAATTACTTTTGCGCCTTGCTTAGCCAACAAAAGAGCTGTACTACGTCCAATACCGATGCCACCACCAGTTACAATGGCAACTTTTCCTGCAAGCTTCATTTTCATTACCCCTTCTATATGTCTTACCGTCATTCAGTATACTCCTTTATTAGATTAGTCCGCAAGCAGGAAAAGTTTATCCCACAACTTGTAAGCGATTACTTTTCTGTTTCTTTTTTTTTCTTACTATTATATTGATCGAAGGTTAAACCAATAAAAATAAGAATTCCCCAAAATATTAAGCTACCTCCAGTCATTCCAAATCCCCCTTTGTTATATAACGATATTATTTATATCCATTGTATCATTCTCTTAATTTTCAATCTATTCAAAACGAAAATAGGATGTTTGAATTAGCTACAGCTTCTTTAAACATCCTTCCGTAATATGGAAGGTACTATATAGGAGATATCCACCCTATATCAATTCCATTCATCTAATTTTATGAAAAAATAAGAGAATGATGAAATTTTTCACGAAATTAAAAATAAGACTTTTTATATACAAACGATAAAAAGTCTTATTTCATTAGTAGCACGTATAATCTAAATATTAATTATACAAGACTCATCACTTTCGTCTTTGCAATTAAATCATGGAAGCCACAATTATCTTTGCGGAATAACATCATATATACATTGCATATTAATGGAACTCCAAGTAATAATATGCTTGGTAATAATAATACCAAAAATCGTATTATTAATGTTTGTAACGTTAGTTTTTCACTTGTTAACGAGATTATTTTTGTTCTTGTTACCTTTTTACCAAGTGTAGAACCGTTCCAAAGAAAAGGTAACAGAATAAAATTTATAGCCATTAATACGAAAACAAGTGTAAGGTCATATCTATAGTCACCTAAACTTATATTAAAACGATCAAAAATAGCACTATAGTTTCCTGTAATAATAGCTACTACTGCACCGTACGTAACCGAGATTAAAAACATGTCAATAAGGGAAGCACCTATGCGATTCATTACAAGCGCTGGACGATGCATCTTTAACTTCATTTTGTGTCGACTCCTTCATATCCTTCTTTACCCGTTTCATCGTACCACTTCTAAAAAACATTGTAAACTGGCGTTTCGCTTACTTTTCTTGTACAATGTGTTACAACAGCATTATAAAGGAGGTTCCCATATTGAAAAGATGGATAATCCTATTTGCCGCACTCTTATTAACAGGTTGTACAGGCAATACAAACCATTTAACTTATACAATTAACGATGAATATGAACTCATCCATACTTCTGGAGATGCATTTGAACTTTTCCCCTCTCAGGATGCTGTATATGCTACACAATACATCCCTGCAAAGATTACAGAAATTGCTTGGGACGATAAATACATTATCACAAAACAAATTGAGGAAAAATCAGATCCAAATAATCCTGACGCAGCAATTACAAATAAAAAAAGTGAACATTATTGGATTATCGATGTAAAGCATAATAAACGATTCGGTCCTTATAATGAAAAACAATTTAACGAGCAAAAAGATGCTTTTAAAATTACAGTACCTTTTCAAAGTGTAGATTCATATGTGAAAGAACTAAAAAAACAGTCAGCATAACTTTTTATGCTGACTGTTTTCGTTTAAATACACACCTTACTTAGAAAATGAGATATTGAAAGTTTGTGGCTCTTTAACAGCTTCATGAGTATCTCCCACTGCTAAATCATCTGTCGTAAACTTAATATCCTTTACCTTCTCTTTTCCATCATCGAGTATTAAACCGATAATTCCTTCTCGTGTCTCACCAGGTTTATAATCTTCCCTTGATACACTCTTTGTGCCTACAAGTGTGTCTTCTTCATATAAAAAGTTTTGAGTCGCTACATTAAAATGCTGTTTGTCATTAATAATAACATCATTCATAGAGAAGAATTGCATGTTCTTATTTCCACTATTCTCTACCTTATATGTAATTTCAACATACCGAATCGTATCGCTAATCTCTGTTCCACTTAACGATGCATATAATTCAGCGTCTTCTTGACTCACTTTATCTCCCAATCTACGCTTTACTTCTTCAGGAGTTAATGCAGTATACACTTTCAATGTATTTTTTGCATCTTTGCTCATTTGTGATAATGAGATAACTTTAACGTCTTGTACGTGAATTTTCATTGGGGCTACTTCAAATGTCTGATTCACAGAATGCATCTGTTCTAATTCAAATGTCCCCCACCCTTTTTCTTTCACTTTTTGTCCTACTTTTTTAAGCTCACGCCCACCATACTCTTTTGTTTCTGGAATAGATTCTTTCTTTTTAGGTTCTGCCTTCTTTTCTTCTTGATGGAAGCAACCACTTAACATAAGAAGAAAACTACATAAAACAAAAATACTTTTCCATGCTTTCATGATTTAATTTCTCCTAACACTATCATTCATTAAAATATATTAGTCCCTTGATTTGTAAACTATAGAAACGATAAGAAGTCCACAAAACGAACTTGTCAGTCCAGATACTATTATACCTCCTATTTGGAAAATATGAAAATAGGGGTCTAATAACGCGTGCACGATAAATATAATGGCCGTCACAACGATAGATGAAGCCCAATATTTCTTTTTTTCCGAAGTTAAACTAGTATCTTGATCAGTTTCCCTTCTATATTTCCATAGCACATATATTAGTAATAGTAGACCAAAACACGTACTCCCATGCTGTAAAAATTTATAAATTGGAATACTATATACTTCTTGCTGTAACAGCGGTATTTTCATAACAAAATAGCCTGTCTTATGGGTAAAAGCATCCCAAACGACATGCGTCACCATACCGAATAAAGCAGAATAGCAAAATACAAAAAAATCTTTCCAAGTATAAAGCCCACACTTCTCACCTACTACATATTTATAGTAACTAGCAAAAGGCTTAGGTAAATGTGTTATAAATGGTCCTTTTAAAATACGATGATATGCATATGCTAATAAAAAAACGAGTGGTAAATTCAAATAGAAGAAACCAGCCCATGTATGGCCAATAATACCGTATGGCCTAAAATATAAAAAATATTCAAAATCAGGTGCCATACTACCTAATATAAGAGCCGTCACCGAAATATAACTAGAATGTTTCTTAGCAAAAGGGAGAACAGCTGCTGGATGTGCAAATGTAAACGGCATATTAATACTCCTCTTCATATTTCTAATAGAATATCATCTATCATAACGAGAGAATTAATCTTGATGCAATATTTATTTTCACATTGGAATATGATAGTTTACGTGTTATAATCCACATAAAATATTCAGAAAATAGGAGGAGTTCACGTGTCGTTAACACTTGTATTTTTTCTTGTTCTGTCTACCTTTTTTTAAGTACATACATTGGCTTCTTTCTATGGAAGCACTTGAAAATTATAAAATATATGCCTGCTCTCTTTGGCTTTATGAGCGTTCTTTTCATTTTTATATGGAAAAGAATGACTTTCGGCTGGGAAGGTCTCGGTTTTGGCGCACTTCAATATACAATATTACTAGCAAGTTGTATTACACTTGTATTTGCTGCTTTTTTAGAATCAAAATCCGTTATGAATTGAGGTTTATATATTGATTGACGTACCCTTTTTAAAAAGTGTCACATTACAAAAAGAAAATATCCCTAGCTTTTCCGCATATCCATACTGCTTACCGGCTATACGAACATTACAATCACTCCTTTTCCATCCGAATGTAACATTCATTATTGGAGAAAACGGAACGGGGAAATCAACATTACTCGAAGCGATTGCAGTTGCTTTAGGTTTTAATGCAGAAGGTGGAACGAAGAACTTCCGTTTTAACACGTACGATTCACATTCATCTTTACATGAATACATTCGAATTTCAAAAAGTTTCAATACACCAAAAGACGGTTTCTTTCTTCGCGCTGAATCATTTTATAACGTTGCTTCTTATATCGATGAAATAGATGCTATAAAATCTTATGGCGGCGTTTCACTTCACGAACAATCACACGGCGAATCCTTCTTCTCATTATTTATGAATCGTTTTTCAGGACAAGGTTTATACATTTTAGATGAGCCTGAGGCAGCTTTATCCCCAATGAGACAACTTTCAATGCTCATTCGCATGCACGAACTAGCTGAACAAGGTTCACAATTTGTTATCGCGACGCATTCTCCCATTTTAATGGCTTATCCTGAATCTACTATATACTCTTTAACTCAAGAAGGGATTCACGAATCGACATTAGAAGAAACGGAGCATTACCAAACGACGAAACTTTTCTTTGAAAATCGCGATCGATTATTTCATCACTTATTTGAGTCATAAAAAAAGAGGCAGCAATCGCTGCCTCTTTTTTATAATGCTTCTATAAATAAAGCTACTCCAATACCGCCTCCAACGCATAGAGAGGCAATACCTTTCTCTAATCCACGTCTTTTTAATTCGTGAATTAAACTTACCGTAATACGAGCTCCTGTACAACCAATTGGATGTCCAAGTCCTACACCACTACCGTTTACATTCACTTTCTCACGGTCTAACCCTAACTCTTTCTCTACAGCTAAATATTGTGCAGCGAAAGCTTCATTAATTTCAAGTAAATCTGCATCTTCTAATGACCAATCTACTTTTTCTAATCCTTTACGAATTGCTGGTGCTGGTCCAATACCCATAATTTTCGGATCTACACCCGCTACTGAGTATCCAACAATTCGAGCTAACGGTTGTAAGCCTTTTTCTTTTGCTTTTTCTTCGCTCATTAATACTAGAACTGCACTTCCGTCATTAAGACCAGATGAATTCCCTGCAGTTACTGATCCGTCTTTACGGAAAGCTGGTTTTAATCCTGCTAATTTTTCCGCTGTAATATCTGCACGTGGATGTTCATCCTTCGCAAATACAACTTCTTTTCTACGTTCTTTTATTGTAATAGGAACAATTTGATCGTCAAAGTATCCAGACTCCATCGCTTGCAACGCTAATGTATGACTACGAAGCGCAACTTCATCTTGTTCCTCTCTTGTAATTTCATATTGTTCAACTAAATTTTCCGCTGTTTCACCCATCATAATATGGTGAATCGGATCTTCTAAAACTTCCCACACCGTATCACGAATTTCTCCGTGCTGTAGACGTTGTCCCCAGCGGTGTTGTTTTAATGCATAAGGGCTCGAGCTCATTGCTTCTACTCCACCTGCAACAACAATATCACTTACACCTAATTGGATTTGCATTGCAGCAGACATAATTGCTTGCATACCTGAAGAACATTGACGTTGAATTGTATAACCAGTAACTGTGTCAGGAAATCCTGCCGCTAATGCAGCTGTTCTTGCCGTATTTGCTTCATCAGTTCTTTGAATACAATGACCTAAAATTACTTCATCAACTTCATGTGGCTCTACTCCGCCTCTTTTTACAGCTTCCTGAAGTACAGGAACAGCTAATTCTACTGGTGTTATATTTTTTAGTGCTCCTCCGAAAGTTCCAATTGGTGAACGAACTGCAGCTGTAATGACAACATTATGCATTTTGTACTTGCCCCTCTCTTATGTACCCTAGTAAATTTGTAGGTGAAATTCCATAAGTTGTATGTCTAAAATTATCATACTATAAACATACCAAAAAATCAAAATATTTAATATAATAAAAATAGAAGGAATTAACCTTCTATTCTGTCAATGCGTATAAGAATTTTTGTAATATCTTCTCTGTCGTTTCATTCAATTTTGGTAACTTATCTACTGGAAAATATTGAAGTTCTAACCCTTCATGATCGAGCTTTAATTCTCCGCTTACATGATGTGCCTGATACAGATGAATCACATTAAAAATTTCATCTCCATTTGGATAACGGAAATAAACTTCCTTTCCTGAAAGAACGCCAAGAAATTGCATAATTTTCGCGTTTAGTCCCGTCTCCTCGAATAATTCTCTACGAGCAGTTTCTTCTGTCGTTTCTCCCAGTTCCATTGCCCCACCAGGTACGCCCCAATCATATGTATCTGAACGATATTGAAGCAATACTTCTTGATTATCATTTAATATAATAATTGCTGATCCTACTAAAATAAGTGGTCTTGTACCAACTACTTTGCGTAACTCTTCAATATACCCCAATATGTAAACTCCCCTTTCCTCACCCTTCCTTATCATAACAAAATTCTCTTTCTTTTGTTGCTGTAATTTTCAATAAAAAAGGAAGCTTCCACTTCCTTTTTTTACCGTTATCCTGCTATTTGCGGGCGGTAAGACCCCTACCTTAAAATTCAGCGAAAGTAAAGAAGTTAGGTGGGGATCGGGCTGCCCATAAAAGCCCTATTGGTGAGGGCTGATAATCAGTGGGCGATGAACAAAACCCCCACTGATTAAAGTTTCACTTTATTTCTTAAAGCTTTCGTATTTTACAACTTCAAAAGCTTCTTCAATTTCCTCATTATGATAATGGACATATGTAAAACGCCCTAATTCTACTAACCTAGCTATTTCTTGTAACACTTTATGCTGATCATATGTTTCTTCAATTGTAATATGTACATAAAACTTCATTAATGGATGTTCATATAAAGGTTCTCCCACCTCTACATATACATCTTCAACCCCTTGCACAACTCTTACATAGCTCGCAAATTGATACAGAGCTTCTCTGTCTGAAACGATTTTTAATGTATACATATATTCTCCCCCTTTTCTTTACTATATCAAAAAGATGACCATACTACGTTATAGAACTATGAAATTTTTTCGACTTGTATTATATATATTCGTGCGATAAACAAGGCGTTTATCCATACATAGAATCTTTTCCCACATATATTATAGGAAGAATTTGTTCATTTGAGGTGTTCCTTATGGATTCATACGTTAATATATGTGTTTGCATTACTCCAGGCGCCGATATTTCTGACGACCGTATTGCAAAAGATTTAGCAGTTGCAGAATCAATTTGGCATCCCATTACATTTCAAATTAAAGAAGTAATTGTACTAAACGAGCTTTTCCGTTTTTCTAATCGAGAAATTAGTTATAAAAACTCCATTCAAAGTCAGGAAAAATTATCATCTTTTTTTCAAACTTGTGTTAACGAAGCTCCTGAATGTGACCTTTATATTTGTTATATTGGCAGTGATTATTTCAAAGAAACCGCAGTAATCGCTTGCGCTTACTCTCTAGCGAAACAACAGCAACTTACTGGTTACATCGTTTTAACAAACTCAGCTGCTCCAATGAAAAATATATACACCCTCGCTCACGAAATTGGTCATATTTTATTTACAAGACGAATTCATGGAAAACTTACGCACGCAGATCCCCACTCTCCAACTGGATCGGAGCACCACCCTTCTCCAACAAATCTTATGTATCCTATAGTCCCTCGCCCTGAAAACGTCCATATTCATTCCTTATTAACAAACGAACAAAAGGAACTCTCCTTACAAAGTTCTTTATTACAAAGAAAAAAACAGTAACGATATTGTTACTGTTTACAACAATATATTCCAATCAACAAACCAAATACCGGCTGCTAGAAATAAAAACATACAACTAAAGATAAACGTAATCCCTCTAAAAATACCTATATAATATTTCTTTGGAAATACTTTTTTGCATATCCAGAGCAGCCCTTTTCCTATTAAACCGAAGAACAAAACATAACCCGATGTGTCATCTAATAAAGTATCGAAATAGTCATCATGTACCTTTTTCGAAAAGGTAGTATATAGCCCAAAAATCGTTAAACCTAAAAATATAATAGACAATATACCTAGAAATATACTTTGCATATTTGTTCCCCCCTTAATAAAAAATTCAGTTCGTGCACTATTAATATAAAGCTAGCTTACAGTTTTTTTCTCCTCATTTTTCAAAGACCATCGCATTAATACATACAAACTTCCGTACAGAAGTAAAGGCTCTAGTATTCCCCAATATGGGTTTTGCTTCCCTAATTCTTTAAATACAAACATAATTAATAGCGGTACGATAACAGCTAATATTCCAATCCATCCAAGTATAAAAGCTTCACCAATTAACAACACTAATAAGACAATTCCAGCTAGTATATAACTTTGCATAGTAGTTAATTGCAATACAGGTGTCCCATACCATTTATTCATAAACATTAATAATACTAGTAATAAAATTGGTAGCAAAGCTGCTACATAAATAATGCTAAATTCTTTTATTTTGCTTTTAAATGATGACATCTTAAAAGCAAAAATAATAGCCACAATAGTTATCATTAAAACAATTGGGTACCCAATCAATTGTACATTCGTTAATGTAAATTCATGATTCGGACTTTCAAATAAAATATTTGTAATTAACCAATATCCACCTATCCCAATTATCATTCCTAAAATAGTCTTTATACTCCCGCTTTTATCCTTCTCCATCTCATTCGCTAATTCTTCTGCATATTCTTTTGGCGAATCACCAAATATATCACTTACCGTCTTTCCTTTTTTCTCACCTTCTATTAAATGTAGCTCTGCATCCTCTAGAAAAGCATCTACATCTTCTTCTTTAATTCCCTTCGTAATTAAATACACTTTCGTATCGATTAAAAACTTTTCCCCTTCTTTAGAAACTTGCATTAGAATCCCTCCCTTAATTAACCGTTTCTCTTCTATTCGCCTTCATCATAATTTCAAGGAAGATTAAAATAAACATACTTCCGTATAAACATATAATTTGAAATAACATTGGCACGAGATCTTCCGATGTGAACGTTTTAAAAACTAACATAATAGAAAGCGGAATAATTAAATATAAATTTTTAAACCATCCTTCAAAATATATATTTATCGCTACTGTGATAATAAAAATAGCTCCAGCTAATATATAACTTTGCGTTTGGGTGAATGTAAACATTTTGGTAGGATAGATTACATCTAATATCGTAACAACTCCTATTAAAAACATTGGCGCAATCATGACTAAAAACCACATAGAAAACCACGTTTTTGTAAAACTTGTTACGAAGGTCATTTTGCGAAGTAAAAAATTAGGACCTATAACAACTAAAATCAAGGAAAAACTATACCCAACGCACTGAATAAGTGAAATCTGTAACATTCCGTTATTCACTATTAAGATAGAAGCAATAATCCAAAACGATACAATATTCATTACTGTAAAACCAATTTGCTTCCACGTTTCCTGTCTATCTCTTTCCATTACTTTTACAAGTTCATTTGCATACTCTTTCGGTGAGCTTCCGAAAATATCTTCTACACTTTTCCCATCACTCTCACCCTCAATTAAATGGAGTTCCGCATCTTCTATAAAATTTTCAATATCGCTTTCTTTCACACTCTTTGCCGCTAAAAATAATCTCATTTCTAATAAAAAATTTCGCGCTTCATTTGATAACATTATTTTTTTCTCCCCTTCCCTTCAAGTAGACGCTCTACACTACTTTGCATCGCTTCCCAGCGATCCATAAATTCATCCAGTGCTTCCTCGCCTTTTTCTGTTAATGTATAATATTTTCGCTTTGGACCAGATGGAGATTCCTTCATTACACTTGTTATTAATCCTTCCTTTTGCATTCGTATTAATAACGGATAAATACTTCCCTCACTCGCCATTGTGAAACCATACTTCGCTAATCTTTCACTCATTTCATAACCGTATATTTCACCTTCAGAAATAATAGCAAGTAAGCATCCTTCTAAAATCCCTTTCAGCATTTGACTTGTCGACATATTTCAAATCCTCCCACTATCTTGTTTTACAAGATAGATAAGCGTAAGTATCTTGCTTTACAAAATAGTATAGCAAACGCTACTTTGCAAAACAAGATAGCTAGCAATATTTTTCCAAATGTTTGCAGGAATTTTATTATCACCTCTCTAAATAGAGCAATAAGAGAACTTTTATTATGAAGGAGTGTTTTTCATCATGGTTACAAATCGAGTTGTCTTTTTAACAGGTGCTGCGAGCGGTATTGGTTATGAAATGGGAAGTGCTTTCGCAAAAGAAGGTGCGAAAGTTGTCATTAGTGATCGTCTTGAAGAACGTGCGAAAGAAGCTGCTGAACAATTGCAAAAAGAAGGCTATCAAGCCATTGGTTTAAAATGTGACGTTACATCTGAAGAAGAAATTACAGCAGCAATTTCTCAAACAGTTACTCACTTCGGCTCATTAGATGTATTAATTAACAACGCAGGAATGCAACATGTTTCACCGATTGAAGATTTTCCAACTGATAAATTCGAGCTTCTTATTAAAATTATGCAAATCGCTCCATTTATCGCCATCAAACATGCCTTTCCGATTATGAAAAAGCAAAAATATGGTCGTATTATTAATGTTGCTTCGATTAACGGACTTGTTGGATTCGCTGGAAAAGCTGCCTATAATAGTGCCAAACATGGTGTAATTGGATTAACAAAAGTTGCTGCTTTAGAGGGAGCAACTCATGGAATTACTGTAAATGCTCTTTGTCCCGGATATGTTGATACCCCTCTTGTACGAAATCAACTACAAGACTTAGCAACTACGCGAAATGTACCACTTGAAAATGTTTTAGAAGATGTCATTTATCCTCTTGTACCACAGAAACGTTTGCTACAAGTACAAGAAATTGCTGATTATGCTATGTTTTTAGCGAGTGAAAAAGCAAAAGGTATAACTGGTCAAGCTGTCGTTATCGATGGTGGTTATACTGCTCAATAAAGTGAAACTTTAATCAGTGGGGGTTTTGTTCATCCCCACTGATTATTAGCCTTCACCAATCGGGCTTTTACTGCCCATTAATGCGGGATAAAAAATAAAGTTTGCTCTTCGCGAGCAAACTTTATTTTACTTTCTATCGCGAGGATCTTTCTACTTTAGTAATTGTTTAGGGAGTTTCTCAATTGCAACAATCACTCCGTCTAATTTACTTTCAATCCGATGGAGTAAATATAGCGTTACAACAATTGGAAAGCCCACATTACCTATCATCCCGATCCACTCTTCCATCTTTCTCTCCTCCCTTCATTACATAAATAAGAGGAAACGAAGACTTAAGGCATAAAAAACAAGCTATTTTTTATTAGCTTGTTTTTTAACTACTCAGCCATACATTTCATTTTTCAGCATATAGATTGCTACCATGAAGATACAAATGGTCCTACACCTTGCTACCTTTCTTTGTTTTAAAACGTTGCGCGTGGTAGGAACAGGCACTTACAGCTCCTATACATAGCCAGTCCCTCTCGACCATTTAAAAACATGCTTTTCTACCGTTTTTTTATATAGCGACTGAGCAGTTAGCTTATTTTTTCAAATAATGATGTAATTTCTTGCTTATAATCTCCACGTAAAATACCTTTCTCAGTAATAATCCCCGTAATTAATTCATGCGGTGTTACATCAAATGCGGGGTTAAATACAGGCGTTCCAAGTGGCGCCACTTGTTTCCCAAAAATTTTCGTAACTTCTGTTTCATCTCTTTCTTCAATGACAATTTCAGCGCCTGTTTGTTTCGTAGTATCAAATGTAGATAACGGTGCTGCAACGTAAAATGGGATACCGAAATACTTTGCTAATATAGCTAAATTTAATGTTCCTATTTTATTAGCAGTATCACCGTTTTCAACGATTCGATCTGCCCCTACGATAATCGCATTAATTTCTTTCGTTCGAATTGCATGTGCTGCAGTATTATCCGTAATAAGCGTTACATCAATGTCTGCTTGTTTCAATTCCCATGTCGTTAAACGACCACCTTGTAAAACCGGCCTCGTTTCACACGCATACGCATGTAAACGCACACCCTTCTCTTTCCCAATATAAAATGGGGCTAATGCTGTTCCATATCTAGCAGTTGCAATACTTCCAGCGTTACAAATTGTTAAAATTTTATCACCGTCTTTAAAACATGTTAAAGCATGTTCTCCAATACTTCGGCACACCATTTCATCCTCTTGCTGAATATGAAGCGCTTCTTCTTCTAATATTTTTTGAGCTTCTTTTATTGTAGTAATCTCTCGAATAGATTCTCTCATACGATCAATTGCCCAAAATAAATTGACTGCTGTCGGGCGTGATGTTCCTAAATAGTTACAATCTCTATTAAACTTCTTCTGAAACTCATAGATATTTATAGCATCGTATTTCTTTGCCGCAAGCGCCAAACCAAACGCAGCTACAATTCCAATTGCAGGCGCTCCTCGTACTTCTAACATAATGATACTTTTCCATACATCTTCAATATTCGTTAATGTTTTGTATTCAGTGACATGCGGCAACTTTGTTTGATTTAATACTGCAATTGCATCACCTTTCCAACTTACAGATCTCGGAATAGTAATAATTGTACTCATGCTTTTACGCCTCCAACTGTCTGTTGAAATAATGTTCGAAACAGTTGAATATCAGCACACTTGGCTTCATATTTTATTAGTTCTCTACCTAAGGATAACGCTTGTTTTTTAGCTTGAATTCTATTTTCTTTATTTGCTATCCCATCTAAATCCGCTACATGAGCTAAGCCAATTGTTCTACGAATCAGTTCACATCCGGCAAATCCGACGGCATCAGTAAAGATATTTTGCAAAATAATTGGTAACCATTGTTTTTCTTTCGTATATGCTTCTACACCTTCACCAATCCATAACTTCGTAAAGTTTTCTACAAAATAACTCCATGTCTTTTCTATATGGAAAAATAGTACACTTCTCTTTTCTTCTTCTCTAGATAAAGCATTTAATAATAGATTTGCAATAAATTGACCGATATCAAATCCAAATGGACCGTACGTTGCAAATTCTGGATCGATCACTTTCGTTTCAGAAGGTGATGAAAAAATACTACCAGTATGTAAATCACCATGAATAAGCGCTTCTTTTCTCGTTAAAAACTTATATTTATATTGTGCTACTTTTAGTTTTAAAGTTTTGTCACTCCAAAGTTCATCAATCACTGACTGTAAATCTGACTCATAATCATTCGTATCATAATGTCCAAATGGATCCGTAAAAACTAAATCTTCTGTAATTTTACTAAGGTCTGGATTTACAAATGTACCTTCTAGTACCCTTTTCTCTTCTGACTGTAAACCGAAATCTGAAGTATAAAACAAAACATGTGCTAGAAAACGACCGATATGCTGGGATAAAAGTGGATATCCTTCTCCATCTATTAATCCTTTTCTTGTAATTGTTAGTCTTGATAAGTCTTCTATTACTGTAACTGCTAACTCTTCATCATGACTGTACACTACTGGAACATAATCTGGCACATACTTCGCAAAAATTTGTAATGCTTTACTTTCAATCGTCGCTCTTTTTATAGACAGTGGCCAGCTCTCACCAACTACTTTCGCATATGGCAGTGCTTGTTTTATTATAATAGACTTCTCTCCATCATCTAATTTGAACACGTAATTTAAATTTCCATCTCCAATTTCATGACAAACTACATTTGCTTTCTTTTCAAAATAACCGTGTTCTTTCGCATATTGTATAGCTGTTGTTTCAGTTAATGAATAATATCCCATCGTCTTCTCCTCCTTTTCATTCAGAGGTTTTTCTAAAATAGAAAAACCCCTTTCCACAAAGAAAGAGGTTTGAAGTTTATCTTCTCCCCTCTTATCTGCCAGAAAGTTTACTTTCTGCTGGAATTAGCACCGTGCCTTTTGGCGTCATAAACGCCCCATTTCACAATGGTATTACGGTCGGTTGCTGGGCTTCATCGGGCCAAATCCCTCCACCTGCTCTTGATAAGAGTTTTATAATTTTTAGAATTTTTAACTTTATGATGAAGACTATACCAAGAATAAAAATCACTTGTCAACATTTTATTTGTATAATTCTGGACGACGATCTGCAAAAACCGGAATTCCTTTACGTACCTCTTTAATTTTCTCGAATTTAAGTTCTCCAAATAAAATTGATTCCTCTTCATTTGCCTCTACCACAACTTCACCCCAAGGATCCACAATTAGAGAATGACCTGCAAACTCATTATTCGGATCCTTTCCTGCTCTATTGCACGCAACAACATAACACTGATTTTCAACTGCTCTCGCCTGTAAAAGCAAACGCCAATGTGCTAAACGTACTAATGGCCATTCTGCTACAACAAATAAAACTTTTGCACCTTTAGCAGTATGAACGCGCATCCACTCTGGAAAACGAATATCATAACAAATTGTACCAGCACACTCTACATCATCTAACTTAAATTCACCTGTCTCATTACCAGCAACTAAATATTTATGTTCATCCATCAGCTGAAATAAATGTACTTTACTATATTCATTGACTAGATTCCCTTCATTGTTTACAACATACATTGTATTTGTAACCCCTTGCTCTGTTTGCTTTGCTATGGAACCACCAACAATATGTACACCATATTGCTTCGACCATTCTTTCAACTTTTCTTTCGTTTCTAATCCATCCGTATCTGCAATTTCAGAAAGTCTCGTTAAATCATATCCTGTTGTCCATAGTTCTGGTAAGACGATAACATCTGGTCTTTCTTTCATCGCTTCACTTATTTTTTTTTTAGCGTTCTCAATATTTTTTTCTACATCTCCAAAGACAATATCCATTTGAATACATGCGACTTTCATTTTTTCAGCCCCATTCTCATTTTTTTCTTTACAAAATACTGGAAAGATTATATCATTTGTCACTAGAATTGTAACAACTTTCAAAAGAGGTGGAAAGTATGAAATTATTTCAACCTTCTGAGATAGTAACATCATTGCCAACACAATTTTTCGCTTCACTTGTTGCAAAAGTTAACAAAATCGTTGCAGCTGGTCACGATGTTATTAATCTAGGTCAAGGTAATCCAGATCAACCAACACCGCAGCATATCGTTAAAGCTTTACAAGATGCTGCTGAAAAGACCATTCATCATAAATATCCGCCATTTCGCGGACACGAAAGCTTAAAAGAAGCCGTGGCAACATTCTATCAACGTGAATATGATGTAGTAGTAAATCCAAAAACTGAAGTTGCTATTTTGTTTGGCGGAAAGGCTGGATTAGTAGAATTACCAGTTTGTTTTACAAACCCTGGTGACACTATTCTCGTTCCAGATCCAGGCTATCCAGATTATTTATCAGGAGTTGCTTTAGCAAAAGCACAATTTGAAACAATGCCGCTTATTGCAGAAAATAATTTTTTACCGGATTATACAAAAATTGATGACTCTGTTGCGGAGCGAACAAAGTTAATGTTTTTAAACTATCCAAATAACCCCACCGGTGCTACTGCATCAAAAGATTTTTTTGATGAAACCATTCATTTTGCTAATAAACATAATATATTAGTTGTTCACGATTTTGCTTACGGTGCTATCGGATTCGATGGTCAAAAGCCTGTTAGTTTCTTGCAAGCAGACGGCGCTAAAGATACAGGTATTGAGATTTACACTTTATCGAAAACTTTCAATATGGCTGGATGGCGTATTGCTTTTGCAGTAGGAAATGAAAGTGTCATCGAAACTATTAACCTATTGCAAGATCATATGTATGTTAGTATTTTTGGTGCAGTTCAAGATGCTGCCCGCGAAGCACTATTAGGCTCGCAGTCTTGTGTGGTAGATCTTGTTAATAGTTATGAATCTCGGAGAAATGCTCTTATTTCAGCTTGTCACTCAATTGGTTGGAAAGTAAACATTCCAACAGGATCATTCTTTGCATGGCTTCCTGTTCCAAAAGGATATACATCTGAGCAATTTTCTGACATTTTACTAGAAAAAGCACACGTTGCAGTTGCTCCTGGTGTTGGATTTGGTGAGCACGGCGAAGGGTATGTCCGTGTTGGTCTCTTGCATACAGAAGATAGATTACGAGAAGCAATTAATCGAATTGATAAATTAAATTTTTTCAAAAAGTCATTGACAACATAAAAAATATCTGACAAAATTCAGTTATCTTAAAAATTTAAACATTTCTAAATACTTCTTATCAAGAGCAGGTGGAGGGACGAGCCCGACGAAACCCGGCAACCGATCTACAATTGTAGACACGGTGCTAATTCTCGCAGCGTTACGCTGACAGATAAGGAGCTGGTTGTAAAAAAACCTCTCCTTAGCTGAGAGGTTTTTTTATTTAACTAGGAGGTTATAACAATGAGCGGAATTATAGCGACATATTTAATCCACGATGATTCTCACAACTTAGAAAAGAAAGCAGAACAAATTGCAATCGGTTTAACAATTGGTTCATGGACTCATTTACCACACTTATTACAAGAACAATTAAAACAACATAAAGGCAATGTCATTCATATTGAAGCGTTAGACGAACAAGAACATATTAACTCTTACCTTGGCAAAAAAGTATCACGTGGACTCATTAAAATTCATTATCCATCGCTGAACTTTAGCCCTGACTTACCAGCCATTTTGACAACAACATTTGGAAAACTTTCGTTAGATGGAGAAATTAAACTAATTGATTTAACATTCTCAGACGAATTAAAGAAACAGTTCCCTGGACCAAAATTTGGAATTGAAGGCATCCGAAACCTTTTACAAGTTCAAGATCGACCTCTTCTAATGAGTATTTTCAAAGGGATGATAGGACGGAATATTGGATATTTAAAAACTCAACTACGCGATCAGGCAATTGGAGGCGTAGATATTGTAAAAGATGATGAAATTTTATTCGAAAACTCATTAACACCACTTATAAAAAGAATTGAATCTGGTAAAGAAGTTTTACAATCTGTATACGAAACTTACGGGCATAAAACTTTATACGCAGTAAATTTAACAGGTCGAACTTATGATTTAAAAGAAAACGCGAAACGTGCGGTGGTAGCTGGAGCAGACATTCTTTTATTTAATGTATTTTCTTATGGATTAGATGTACTGCAAGCACTTGTAGAAGACGATGAAATTCCAATTCCTATTATGGCACACCCTGCTGTAAGTGGCGCATATTCATCATCGAAACTATACGGTTTCTCTTCTCCATTACTACTTGGAAAATTACTACGTTACGCTGGTGCTGATTTCTCTTTATTCCCATCACCATACGGCAACGTTGCATTAGAAAAAGAGGAAGCTCTTCTCATTACAGCAGCATTAACTGAGGAAGACCACTATTTCAAGAAAAGTTTTTCTGTTCCATCTGCTGGAATTCATCCTGGTTTCGTTCCCTTTATTTTACGAGATTTTGGTAAGGATGTTGTTATTAATGCCGGCGGCGGGATTCATGGGCATCCAAATGGAGCTCAAGGTGGTGGCAAAGCTTTCCGTGCTGCAATTGAAGCTACTTTACAAGGTAAACCACTCCATGAAGTGGATGAAATAAATTTGCATAGCGCACTACAAATATGGGGAAATCCTTCTCATGAGGTGAAATTATGAGTATTCAAGTATTTTGTGATTTCGATGGTACGATTACAAATAACGATAATATCATGTCCATTATGGAAAAATTCGCACCACCAGAAGCAGAGGAAATAAAGCAAAAAATTTTATCGCAAGAACTTTCTATTCAAGAAGGTGTTTCTCAATTATTTCGATTAATACCTATTAATCTACACGATGATATTATTCAGTTTTTACAAGAAACTGCTGAAATCCGTACAGGTTTTCATGAATTCATACAATTCATTAATGAAAATAACATTTCCTTTTACGTTATATCAGGTGGAATGGATTTCTTCGTCTATCCACTCTTACAAGAAATAATCCCTAAAGAACAAATTTATTGTAATGCAACTGACTTTTCAGGAGAATTTGTTGAAGTGAAATGGCCGCACCCTTGTGACGAGCAATGTCAGCATAGTTGTGGTCTCTGTAAATCATCATTAATTCGTAAACTAAGCTCTAAAGATGATTTTCATATTGTGATTGGAGATTCTATTACTGATTTACAAGCAACAAAACAAGCAGATAAAGTATTCGCCCGTGACTTCCTTATTACAAAGTGTGAAGAAAATCGTATTGCTTATACACCGTTTGAAACATTTCACGATGTTCTAGCTGAACTAAAACATTTGTTGGAGGTGAAATTATGAAACAACTTTTTCGTCAATGGTATGACTTAAGTGAAATTAAAAAAGAATTAACAACTCGGAATTGGTTTCCAGCAACGAGTGGAAATATTTCTATAAAAGTCAGTCATGATCCACTTACTTTTCTTATTACAGCAAGTGGTAAAGATAAAACAAAAACTACTCCAGATGATTTTCTATTAGTAGATCATCTAGGGGTTCCCGTATTAGAGACTGAATTACGCCCTTCAGCAGAAACAATATTGCATACACATATTTATAACAATACGAATGCCGGGTGCGTACTTCATGTTCATACAACTGATAATAATGTCATCACAAATTTATATAGTGATGCAGTCACCCTTCAAAATCAAGAAATTATTAAAGCTCTCGATATTTGGAAAGAAGGTGCAACGATTAACATTCCTATTATCGAAAACCATGCCCATATCCCAACGCTTGGAGAAAACTTCCGAAAGCATATACAAGAAGATTCGGGAGCAGTATTAATCCGTAACCATGGTATTACCGTATGGGGCCGAGATAGCTTTGATGCAAAGAAAAGATTAGAAGCTTATGAGTTTTTATTCCAATTTCATATAAAACTATTATCAATTCAAGGAGGCGTTTCTAATGGCGCAAATTCGTATTCATGAAGTAAATACTCGTATCGAAAATGAAGTGGAAGTATCTAAATTTCTACAAGAGGAAGGCGTTTTATATGAGAAATGGAACATCTCTAAGCTTCCTACTCATTTAAATGAAAATTATTCGTTAGCAGATGAAAACAAGGCTGAAATATTAGCTGTGTTTTCAAAAGAAATCGCCGATGTTTCAGCGCGCCGAGGTTATAAAGCTCATGATGTAATTTCACTTTCAAATGGCACACCTAACCTTGACGAATTATTAATTAATTTCCAAAAAGAACACCATCATACTGACGATGAAGTTCGCTTTATTGTCAGCGGTCATGGCATCTTCGCTATTGAAGGAAAAGATGGTCGATTCTTTGACGTTGAACTTGAGCCTGGTGATCTTATATCTGTACCTGAAAATGCAAGACATTATTTTACCTTACAAGATGATCGCCAAGTTGTAGCTATTCGTATTTTTGTTACAACAGAAGGTTGGGTTCCAATTTATTAAGGTAGCTAGTTGAATAAAAGATTGGAACCCCTTTTCCAATCTTTTATTCACTCTACATATATACATCCTCCTATGGAACAGGCTTATTTCATAACATTGAAGTAAGCCTGATTTTTTATTTACTAAAATGATTTGTCCCTTTCGTTTGTTCAAATCAAATATCTCGAATCACAATTCCACTTTATCAAGTATATTTCGGAATTTTTTTTGAACATTTATTGAACTTTTTTTGAAATTTTTCTGAAAATTCTGTTTTGTATATGATATACTACAACTAATAAGAAGGAAATGAATATTGCAAACAGAGGGGGATAATCATGAGTTTACTTATCGCACTTATACTAGGAGTTACATGCGGAGCTATTCCTGTCATTTTAGGAGCTATTATGGAAGAATTAGAAGTTGGTGTTTTAGGTTTTGCTGCATCATGTGTAAGCGCTTTATTTTTTGGTTTATATGGTGCTATTCCTGTTTCTATTCTGTGCGCATTTTATATACTACGCCATGCTCGCGCAAAACAGCTCGGCCCTAATCACATTGCCCAAGTTATTCCATTCCCAATTGAACGATGCCGCCGCGCTTCCAGCCTATAAAGTGAAACTTTAATCATTGGGAGTTTTACTGCACACAAATAGCGGGATAAATTATCCAACTTAAATATTATGCCTGCCTAAATAAATAAAAAGTCCTCAAATGAGGACTTTTTATTTATTTTCTTCTAGAAATTGAAACAATTCTTGCAAATGAAGTGCATCTTCACTGTAGCTAACGGATACATGACATGTCCCTTCAATCTCAGCATGCATATAAAGGACAATTCCATCCCGATCATATTTCAATGCCAAATAAAACTCCATTTCCTCTAACATCTTTTTCGAGCTTCGGATAACATAATGTCCTTTCTCATCTCTTCCATATTCAAAATCTGGTCCAAAATCGTATTTTTGTTTAAAAGCTTCTTTTTGCTTATCATTAATCTGTACACAAGTTGCTCGCTGCACAGCATCAATCATCTCGTCAAACTTTTGGAGATCCATTCCATTTACCCCCTTATATACTTTTTGTATAATACTTGTGTTCCGCTATTCTCTTTTCCATCTGCGATTAGCTCTTCATACAATTCCTTCGCTAGGGTTAAACCCGGTACTGGTAATTGTAATTTTTCAGCTTCATCTAAAGCAATCTTCATATCTTTCATAAAATGCTTTACATAAAAGCCAGGTTCAAAATCTCCTTTTAACATTCGAGGAGCTAAATTACTTAATGACCAGCTACCTGCTGCTCCTGTCGAAATACTCTCTAATACTTTATCTGCATTAAGTCCAGCCTTTTTCGCATATGCTACCGCTTCACATACTCCTATCATGTTAGAAGCAATTGCTATTTGATTGCACATTTTTGTATGTTGTCCACTCCCAGCAGGGCCTTGCAACTGAATATTTGTTCCTAGTTTTTCAAATAGAGGTAAGCAAATATCATATATTCTGTGCTCTCCACCGACCATAATTGCTAGTCTTGCTTCTTTAGCCCCAATGTCCCCGCCAGATACTGGTGCATCTAATGTATATATATTCTTTCTTTTCGCAACTTCATTAATACGTTTTGCCAATGTTGGTGTAGATGTTGTAAAGTCAATTGCTATCGTACCTTCATTTGCATGTTCTAAAATTCCATCAATCCCAAAGTACACTTCTTCTACATCATGAGGATAACCAACCATCGTCATAACAACATCAACTTGCTTTACTAACGCTTTCGGTGTATCACACCAAGTCGCACCCTCTTGCACTAAAGAATCCGCTTTTTCCTTCGTTCTATTATATACATATACTTTATGACCTCCTTGCATTAAATGATGTACCATACTTTTTCCCATTACACCAATACCGATGAAACCTATTGATAAATTTTTATTCTCCATCTTCTCATCCCCTTTGTTCTAATAAATCATTTACCATCTTCCGAAATTCCTTATTAAAATCATCATCCAAACTATTCTTCACATTTGAGAATAAAATAACAAACGTTCCTTTTTCTTTATTGAAATTATTGAAAGTGTTCCAACCAGATAATACACCATGGTTATGGAAAAAATCAGGATATATGTAAAAGCTAAATGCATATTTCCTCTCTGCTGAGGGTGTAAACATCGCTTGTATACTTTGTTCAGAAAGAAGCTTCCCATTTATAATCGCTTCATCTAATTTTTTCATATCCCCTACTGTCGTATACATCTCACCCGATCCATATAACCAGTCCATTCCTAATTTTTGTGCTGGTACAAGATCTTGGTCTTTCTTCACATAACCCTTCGTGAAGTTTTTATCTCCAGGTACCATATTTCCCATACCCGATTCATGCATCTCTGCTTTTGTAAATATATTCTCCTTTATGTAATCTCCTAAAGGCTTTTTCGATATACTTTCTATAATAAAAGCAAGCACCATATAATTATAATCTGTATACCTCCAACCTGTTCCTGGAGGAAATTCTACATTTTGACGTCCAATCCAATTAATTAACTGTAAACGGGAGGCTGCATTCACATTTCCTTTGGCATGTTCAGGCAAACCAGAGGTATGTGTTAATAAATGATATAACGTGATATTTTTATCTGTTGGAAATGAAGGAATGTATTTATTTACATTATCTTGGATATTTAACTTCCCTTGTTCTTGTAACTGTAGAATGGATGTAGCAACAACTGTTTTCGTAATAGAACCGATACGATATTTTGTTTGAGGCGTATTTTCTATTTTATTTTGAACATCAGCATATCCATATCCTTTATTCAATATAACATGCTCTTTATCTGTCACCAAAACTGTCCCATTAAATTGCTTTCCTACTAAATACTGATCTAACTTTTGAGATATACTAGCATAATCAATTTTTTGTACTTCTTCTATATTATCCTGTACCTCTGACTCAATAGCAGGAGTTACCTTTGTTGTTAATACTGCTTGTTCCTTTGGATCGGGACTATAGAGAAAATAGTATACTCCGCCGCAAACTACAGCAGACAGTGAAGCCATAACCATTATTTTTTTTATCATATTGTTCCTCCGTAATTACTTCATGTGAACTACCCACCACTTAGTCTCTCTTGCGAGCTTACTTGAAGTGGGAGCTTCTCGGTTAAAATGGTCCCCCATATTCTATTATCAAGTAATAAAAAAAAATCGCAACAATTTGTTGCGAAAAATCACATTTTTTCTTTTCTATATATACATACTTGATTTTTCCCATTTTTTTCGCTTCATATAACGCAATATCCGCTCTTTGCATTAACTCTTCTCTTGTAATCCCTTGCTCATATAACGCAACTCCAAAACTCGCTGTTAATTTCGAAATTCCAGAGAAATGCTTTGTTTCAATGAAAAATCGCAATGATTCCGCAACTTGAAACGCTTCTTTTTCTACCGTATTTGTCACTAATATTATAAATTCCTCTCCTCCCCATCTTGCAAATACATGTTGATCTTCAACTTTAGATTTCATAAGATCTGCAAGTTGTACTAATGCTAAATCGCCAAAATCATGACCATATGTGTCATTTACTGATTTAAAATTATCTATATCAAACAAAATAAGTGCAACTTTTTCATCATTACGTAATACATTCTCCCACTCTGTCTCCAATATTTGCTGGAATTTCAAGCGATTATATATTTCTGTCAATGAATCTATCATAGCCAATCTTTCTTGCTCTTGATAGATTTCATCTAATTCTGTAATCTCTGTGCATTTTACTATAAATCGCGATAAGTCTTCTGGTAATGGTGTCGCACGTAATAGAAAAGTAAATGCTTCTCCTTCATAATTGTACATTTTAATTCTTCTTCCATTTGATAAAGTATCATCCAGCCATGTTATATCGTGAGTCGTCGAATAATATCCGTTCTCTCTAATAAGATGTTCTGCAAACACTAAATGTTGTTCACGATACGTAAATAAATTATCATGTCCGAAGAATTGTAAAAAATTCGTATTACAATCAACAATCTCATCATCTTCTACTATAAATAATAAATCATTTTGAAAATCAAACATCGTTTGAAGCAATTCTTGCTGTAAACCTACTTGCCGCACTAAAGAAAGTTGATATAAACTCTTATTCACTTCCTCTAGTACCACTTGTGGAGTTACTGGTGCTATAACAATATTACGTATTCCTAACAGTAGTAAATCTGCAAACTGATTGTCTATCTGTTGATCCCAAATGATAATGAATGTGCTCTGTGAATTATATATATTCTTTATATATTTTATTTGAGCAAAATCTGTTACATACATAATTACAATATGTGGTCTAGTTCTATGAAACAATATTTCTCCTTCTTCAAAACTATTTGCTATAAACATACATTTTGGATGGACGTTTTCTATCGTTTGTTGATGTGTACATCCATCTTCTATATAAAGGACATTCAACTGAAGATCTTGTAATACATTTTGGAAAACAGTATTCTCTAATAAAAAATGTAGTATGTTCATCACTAGTCTTCACTCACTTCATATATCTTGTTTTACTGAATTCCTCACAATCATTTTATAAAGAATTGTGAGGAACTCATATTAACAAGCTAATTGAGAATGTTATCTTCGCTTATCTGCTCTGGAAATTCCTTTTTTAGTGTATGATTATATGAATTGTATCGTTTGTATGAATGCCCTGCCTTACTATTTAAAACTTGACAATTAAAATAAAGGTATTATATTCTTAAATTCAATAACTTACAAAATGTAAGTGGAGTATATTACATTTATTTTATATTAAGTTGATATGTAATTTGGAGGATATATAATGACAAACAATGACTTTTTTAACGTTTTATATGAACGCACATCTACACGTGCATTCAACCCTGAAAAAGAAATTTCATCTACAGAGTTACATGAAATTTTAAAAGCAGCTGCTCAAGCACCTTCTGCTTGGAACTTGCAACACTGGAAATTCCTTGTGTTTCAAGGCGCCGACGTGCAAAAACGATTACACCCAATTGCTTATAACCAACAACAAATTCTTGATGCTTCTGCTGTAGTCGCTATTTTAGGTGATTTAGAGGCATATAAAAATGTTGAACCTGTTTACGGTCCAATTGTAGAACAAGGATTTATGAATGAAGAAGCAAAAGAGCGCTTAGCTAAAAATATTGAATCTGCATATACTCGGGAGCAATACCCACGAGATGCTGCCTTTTCAAATGCTGCTTTAGCAGCAATGCAACTTATGCTTGCTGCTAAAGCAACCGGCTGGGATACTTGCGCTATTGGTGGCTTCAATCCACAAGCATTAATGGAAGAATTCAATGTTTCATCTCGTTACGTACCAATTATGCTTATTACAATTGGTGAATCCACTTTAAAAGGTCACCCTGCACCGCGCATGAGCGTAGAACAAGTAAGTGAATGGGCGAAATAATAAAAACGAAGGTAATTTCATTACCTTCGTTTTTTTATATCCTGTCACACATCCGTAATATTACAATGTATTATTCGACATCTACACATAGAGAAATTGTAATTTTTACGCTATCACCATAAACAAATATGGCGTTTTGTGTCGAAATTTGTTAAATCATTGAAATATAACCGTGTATTTTTGTTACAATTGTGATACAATGATAACAAATAGATAACAAGAGAGGGATTTTCATTGAGTTCATACGGAAGCTTTATCGCACTTTTGAGTTACATAGTAACTGTACTACTGCTATATTTTATTGGCGATGCTGCAAACATATCAGTGTTACAATTCCCAAAAGAAGAAGCGTTACAATTAGAAGCAGAAAAACATACTGCACGATCCATTGCACCACTACTCTTAGCTCTTCCTGTATATATCATCGTTTTATATAAAAGTAAAAAAGTGTAAAGGCTACCTAATTCATTCATTTCGGTGGTCTTTACATTTTTTTGTGACATTTCCCCTATTTTAAACATCATTCCATACTAAATACCCATCTAGTCATTTAAAATGAGAAAATCCCCTAGAAAAATTTCCATTATCTGTCCAGTCACTAACTACCGAACTTACATAGATTATAAGTGTGAAGGGGGTGATGAGGATTATGTTTGGATCATTTGGATGCTGTGATAACTTTAGAGACTGTCATCATCATGAAAGAGAGCACAACCATCGTGAGAAAGAGAGAGAAGAAATTAGACCACAACGACCTGCTGTATGTAACGTACTTGCAAATCTTTCTATAGGCACTGAAATTTCACTTCTTAAACTAAAAGGAAATGGAACATTCCGCAATTTAGTTTTTGAGGGGTTCTGTAACGGTATTGCTCTATTCTCTGCATTAAGAAGAGATAACGACGACAAAGACAACAACAAAGATGATAAGAATGGAAACAATCGTAATGACGATAGATTTGAAGGGATTTTACGTGTTTGCCCAGAAGATGTTATCGCAATTGCTCTTTAAGAGAAGTTTAATTAATAAAATCACCTAAGGTATATGTAACAAAAAAACCTGAGACCGATTTCAAATCGACTCAGGTTTTTTTACTATTATATGCTTTTAACTAATTCAACAACTTCTTCAGCAGTTGACATTGTTAATGCTTTTTCTGCTAATGTTTCCATTTCTGCTTTTGACAACTTGCTTAGTTGTGTTCTTGCAGGAAGAATAGATGTTGCACTCATACTGAACTCATCTAAACCTAAGCCTAATAATAATGGGATAGCAAGTGAATCTCCCGCCATCTCACCACACATACCAGCCCATTTGCCTTCTTTATGAGCAGCATCGATAACCATTTTTACAAGACGTAAAATAGATGGGTTATATGGTTGGTATAAGTAAGCTACTTGTTCGTTCATACGGTCTGCAGCCATTGTGTATTGGATTAAGTCATTTGTTCCGATAGAGAAGAAATCAACTTCTTTTGCGAATTGATCTGCTAATACTGCTGAAGCTGGAATTTCAACCATCATACCAACTTCAATAGAATCAGAAACAGTTGTACCCGCTTCTACAAGTTTTGCTTTCTCTTCTAATAAGATTGCTTTCGCTTGACGGAACTCATCAAGAGTTGCAATCATTGGGAACATAATTTTTAAGTTACCGTATACGCTAGCACGAAGTAATGCACGAAGTTGTGTACGGAACACATCTTGCTCATCAAGACATAAGCGAATTGCACGGTATCCTAAGAATGGGTTCATTTCTTTTGGTAAATGTAAGTATGGAAGTTCTTTATCTCCACCGATGTCAAGTGTACGAACAACGACTGGTTGATCTTCTTTTACACCTTCAAGAACTGCTTTATACGCTTCGAACTGCTCTTCTTCTGTTGGAAGATTGTCACGGCCCATGTATAAGAATTCTGTACGGTATAAACCAACGCCTTCTCCGCCATTATCGATAATACCTTGTACATCATTTGGTGTTCCGATATTAGCAACAAGCTCAACGTGATGTCCATCACTTGTTACAGTTGCTTGGTCTTTTAATTTTGCCCATACAGCTTTTTGCTCTTCAAATTTCGCTTTCTTTTCTTCAAAAGAACGAAGAGTTTCTTCAGATGGGTTTACAATTACTTCTCCATCTAAACCGTCAATGATTACGATATCGCCGTTTTGGATTTTCTCCATAACAACTTTCGTACCAACAACAGCTGGAATTTCCATAGAACGAGCCATAATTGCAGAGTGAGATGTACGTCCACCGATATCAGTTGTGAAACCTTTTGCATACTTACGGTTTAACTGAGCTGTATCAGATGGTGTTAAATCTTCAGCAATGATGATTACTTCTTCAGAAATTGTACCAGGGTTTGAGAAGTTAATTCCTAGTAAATGCGCAAGAACACGCTTTGTTACGTCGCGAATATCCGCAGCACGTTCTTTCATGTATTCGTTATCCATGTTTTCAAACATAGAAATAAACATTGATGCAACTTCATCCATTGCAAATTCAGCATTTACTTTTTCGCTATTTACTTTATCTTTTACTGGATTTACTAATTCCGGATCATTTAATACTAATAAATGTGCTTCAAAGATAGCAGCTTTATCAGCACCTAGCTCAGCAAAAGCGTGGTCCTTAATAGCTTCTAGTTCAGATTTTGCTTTCTCAAGCGCAGCGTCTAAGCGTGCAATTTCAGCAGCTTCGTCTGTAATTGATTTCTTTTCAATGTTAAATTCAGGATTCTCAAGTCTGAAAGCCTTTGCAATAGCAATCCCACTTGATGCAGCGATCCCTTGGATATTAAGAGTCATTATTCTCCTAATCCTTCGTTTTTCATAGTTTCTTCGATAGCTGCTAGTGCTTGAGCTGCATCATCACCATTTGCAGTGACCTTAATTTCCGCGCCTTGTTGAATTCCTAAAGACATAACACCCATGATTGATTTTAAGTTAACGTTTTTTCCGTTATACTCTAAGTTAATGTCAGAACCAAATTTGCTTGCAGTGTTTACAAGTAGAGTTGCTGGACGAGCATGAATTCCTGAGTCGCTAGTTACTTTAAAGATTTTTTCCATGATAATTTATCTCCTTCAAATACAGTATTTTTTTAGTTGTATAGACGTGAGTACTACATCATCTATTGTATATAATAGGCGATGTTCGGTCAACCACATCGCCTATTATAATTATAAACATTTTGCGTCAAATTCCTACTGAATGTCAATAATAGCGTTTTCGCCCTTCTTAACATTTCCATCTTTTTTCAATTCGACTTGTTGCCCTTGTTGTAAATTCGTAAAGACGATTGGTGTAATAATAGATGGTGCATTTTCTTTTACAAATGCAAGATCTACTTTTAATAATGGTTGTCCTTGCTTCACTTTATCACCTTGTGCTACAAGCGCTTCAAAGCCTTCACCATTTAATTTTACAGTATCAATACCGAAGTGGATTAAAATTTCTTTTCCGCCTTCAGACTGAATACCAATCGCATGTTTTGTAGGGAATACATTTACAATCTCACCATTAACCGGAGAAACTACTGTTCCTTCTGTTGGCTCAATCGCAAATCCATCTCCCATCATTTTCCCTGAGAATACTTGGTCAGGTACTTCTGTAATCGGTAAGATTTTCCCTTCAATTGGTGAAACGATTGTTTCATTTTCATCAACCTGTTGAGGAGCTTCTTCCACTTTTACAGGCGCTTCTTTTTCAACATGAGGTGTACGGCCTGACATAATATCATGAATTTGTGATTTTAATGTGTCAGATTTCGGTCCGAAAATAGCTTGAATGTTATTTCCAACTTCAAGTACACCGGCTGCTCCAAGCTCTTTTAAGCGGTCTTTATTTACATTTTTTTGTTCGTTAACTTGAACGCGTAAACGAGTAATACAAGCATCTAACGAAGCAATGTTTTCTTTACCACCAAGTGCTACTAATACTTCACGTGGAAGTTCTCCTGCTTCTGTTTTCCCTGCGCCTTCATTAGCATTCGCTACTTCACGACCAGGTGTTTTTAAGTTCCATTTACGGATTGCGAAACGGAATCCGAAGTAGTAAATAACTGCTAGTACAAGACCAACAATAATTACCCACCACCATGCCGTACGACCTGGTAGTACACCGAATAATATGAAGTCAATTAAACCACCAGAGAATGTCATACCAATTTTAACACCTAAAATTTGCATTGTCATAAATGATAGACCAGCGAATACTGCATGAATTCCGAATAATACTGGTGCTACGAATAAGAATGAAAATTCAAGCGGTTCTGTAATACCTGTTAAGAAAGATGTTAATGCAGCAGATCCTAAAATACCAGCTGCTAATTTTTTATTTTCCGGACGTGCTTCATGGTACATTGCTAAAGCTGCTGCTGGAAGACCGAACATCATGAACGGATACTTACCAGTTGTAAATGTACCTGCTGTTAATTCTACGCCGTCTTTTAACTGTGCCATAAAGATTTTTTGGTCACCACGGATTAATTCGCCAGCTGCATTTGTATACTGACCGAATTCGAACCAGAATGGTGAATAGAAAATATGATGTAATCCAAATGGAATTAATGAACGTTCGATTAAACCGAATATAAATGCTGCTATCGTTCTATTTGCATCAATCATTTGATGTGAGAACGTATTTAAGCCACCTTGAATGTATGGCCAAATGAAGCACATGATAATACCTACCACTAAAGAGAATGTTGCAGTTGCGATTGGTACGAAACGCTTACCTGCAAAGAAACCTAAGTATGATGGTAATTCAATGTTGAAGTATTTATTATAACAATATGCCGCTACTATCCCGACGATAATACCACCAAACACTCCTGTTTGCAGCGTTGGAATTCCTAATACGTTTGCATATGCTGGATCTGAAAATCCAATTTTCACTGGATCTGTTCCAGTGCTTGTTACTTTCACTAGTTTATCTACTTCTAAGAACACACTCATCGTTTTGTTCATAATTAAGTATCCGACGAACGCTGCTAAACCAGCTACTCCGTCTCCACCAGCTAAACCGATCGCTACCCCAACTGCGAATAATAGCGCAAGGTTAGCGAAAATAATATCGCCAGATTGTTCCATAATTTTTGCAACCATTACGAACCAATCTGCTTTTAAAGCAGGGATAACATTTGTTAGTTGTGGATTTTGAAATGCATTACCAAATCCAAGTAAAATACCTGCTGCCGGTAAAATCGCTACTGGAAGCATAAGCGCTTTTCCGACTTTTTGAAGAACACCAAAGATCTTCTTAAACATGGAAACCCTTCCTCTCTTATCTATATTGATACTTTTCGACAAACGCCAAAAAGGCATGAGGAAAAAAAAGATAGAACGATAGCTATACAAAGGGTAGTATGTCCCTTTCTTTAGCTTACATTCCCAACTTTTCTCCACTCATGCCTGATCGAATCAGTAACACGTGTCAAAAATAGGATTACGTATAAGTTCACTATAATTAAAGCAAACGTTTTCGTTATTTACCTTAATGTGTTTGTCGAATTTTGTATAACTTTGCAATAGTTATTATACATAACTATTGTAAGCGATTCAATCATTTTTTTTAACGTTTTCATTTTAGACAAAAATATATGTCTTTTTACACATGTTCTGCTTTCACTAATCGTTGTAAATGCATCGTTAAATAAATACTCTCCGCTTCATAAACAGGAAGTTGTAATTCGTTCTGCATTACTTTGACTAGCTTCCACGCCAAATTGTAACAAACTGGATATTCTAATTTTAATAAATCAGCAAAACTTTGTGCTTCTTCTACTTTTTCTCCTTTTTTCACCCGTTCAATAGCATATTGTAAATGGCGAATAAGGCGTAAATAATGAATGCTTTCTTGGTCTAATGTAATTTGTAGGTTTGTCTCAATTAAAGACACAAGTTGTGCAATAAGACGAGAATTTTGATTAACAGAAGATAAATCAGAGTTTGTAAGCGAGCTATAAATATGGAGTGCGATAAAGCCAACTTCTCCTTCTGGTAATGTAATTTGCAAACGAGAATTTAAAAGTTTCACAACTCCTTCAGCAATTTCATATTCCTCTGGATATAGCATTTTCGTTTCAACTAAAAAAGGATTATCTATTGTAAGTCCTTGTTTCAGCCTTTTAATTGCAAAAGAAATATGATCTGTTAAAGCGATATGAATATGTTCATTTAATGGAGACTCCGCTTTTTCTTGAATGTATAACATAATATCATTCATCAATTCAATTAGCTTTTCACTCACATGCGGCACTAAAAGTTTGTATTGTTCTCGATCACGTTCATTTTTTAAAACAAACATTTTCTCAATTTGTTCTTGCTCCAACACATCTTCAGCCTTTTTTCCAAATCCAATTCCTTTACCGATCACTACTACTTCCTCGTGTTCAGGATGGCTAGCAATGATGACATTATTATTTAAAACTTTTTTAATTTCTAGATAATTACTCATATAACACCACCCTCGTACTTAAATAGCCTACTTTTATGTTACAGAACATTCTTCTTTGTCGTCAATGTAAAACATCTACCATTTGATAAAAATTCATTTTTTAGACATGTTTGTATATGATGCGTATAATGTAAGAGCAACTGTACATAGAAAGGAGATAGCAACATGATTAAAATGTTTGTAAGTGATATTGACGGTACAATGATGCAGCATGGAGGTCTGATTGATGAACAGGATGTTGCGGCACTTCGCAGTCTTGCTGAGCAAAATGTTATTCTTTGCTTCGCTTCTGGACGACTTGATAATGAAATCGCAGACTTAATGAAAGCTGTAAATACAAATTTCCATCGTATTAGTGTAAATGGTGTGTTTGTATACACTAATGAAAATAAGCAACTATTATCCGCAAATTTTGATTCCAGCATTCTTCCTGATTTACTAGCTATGACAAATCAAGACCCTTATTTCCGTTATGTAAGTGATGAGCATAATTACTATATTGAAGAAAAGACACCTTTTATTCATGAACTCGAAAAACAAGTAGCAATGACTTCTGTTGAAGAACCAAATTTATTACAGAAAATCGATGATACAATTTTTCCAAATAAAATTTCTATCGGTGGAACAAAAGAAAACTTACAACTCCTTCAAAAAAAGATCGATGAAAAATTCCATGGAAAAGTTAGTACTTTCATTTCAGCTGAACAGTGTTTAGATGTAATGCCACCAAATATTAGTAAAGGTTCTGCTATTTCTGTTTTATTACAAGAGTTTCAAATACAACCAGAGGAGGTTGCATGCATAGGGGATTCTTACAATGATATCCCAATGTTTTCCTTAACTCCTCATAGTTTTGCTATGTCTCAAGCTGATGATGCGGTAAAAGAGCACGCTCACTATGTAGTAGATGCTGTCAAAGATGCCGTTAACCAAGTACTTGTTTATAATGAAGAAGCAAATAAAAATACGACTCGATCCTTATAAGGATGAGTCGTATTTTTATTTCTTTACATGTTGAAAACATCAAAGTTCACTGTACTTCACAAACTGAAATATATTACTTGTTACGTGCGATGTTCGTAATAAACTTGTAACGATCCCCACGATAAATACATTTCACATACTCTAACGGTAACTCACCTTCTGAATATGACCATTGACGCATTACAAGTACAGGCGCCTTTTTAGGAATATGCAGATGTTCAGCTTCATTATCCGTTGCAATTGAAGCTTCAATTGATTGAGTAGCGCGAACAAGCTTAAAGCCCAGTTTTTTCTCTAAATGTTCATATAAAGATTGTTGCAATATTTCTTCGTTAATATCTTTCACAAGAGTTGGCGACAAATATGTCGTCTCAAATGCAATCGGTTCGTCATCAGCTAAGCGCGTACGCCTCACTTCATAAACCGATTCTCCCTCTTGTATTCTCAGCCGGTCTGCTATTTTAGCAGTAGCTGGAACTAGGCGGAAACTTAATAACTGGCTGCTCGGTTTCATACCACGAGATATCATATCTTCTGTGAATCCCGTCATCCCTTGCAACTTTTGCTCCACTTTCGGAAGTTGGACGAACGTTCCAATCCCACGTTTCCGGTATAAATAGCCTTGTTCCACTAAGTTATTAATCGCCTGTCTGATTGTCATACGACTCACTTCGAACTTATCACAAAGTTCATTCTCAGATGGAATTTTATCTCCCGGCTTCCATTCGCCGTCCTCAATTAGCTGTTTCACCCACTCTTGAATCTGATAATAGATCGGAAATGGTGAATACTTGTCGATGTTCATCAGCAATCGCCTCACTGCATAAAGATAGAGCTTCTGGATCTGCGATTACGGTTACATTCGGATGACGTTGTAAAACTGTAGCAGGACACGCCTCACTATATTCACCTTGCAATAATTCTTTAATAGCTTCTGCCTTTTTAGATCCCATAGCAACAAGTAGAATTTGTTTCGCTTTCATAATACTTCCAATTCCCATTGTAATCGCATGAGTCGGCACATCTTCTTCATTTTCAAAGAAGCGAAGATTTGCTTGGCGTGTAGATTCTGTTAATTCTACAATGTTAGTTGGAGAATTAAATGGTGTTCCTGGCTCATTAAATCCGATGTGACCGTTTTCACCGATTCCAAGAATCTGTAAGTCAACTGGGTTAGCTACTAGAATGCCTTCATAACGCTTGCACTCTTCCTCTAAATCACTTGCCATCCCATTCGGTACATAAGTTTGTTTAAATGGAAGATGATCAAACAACTGTTCTTGCATGAAATAGTGATAGCTGTTTTTATCTTCGTGTGGTAAATTTACGTACTCATCTAAGTTTACAGTGGTTGCATGACTTGTATCAAGTTTATTTTTTCGCATTTCTGCATAAATACCTAATGGAGAGCTTCCTGTAGCCATTCCTAAAGTTGGATTTTCTTTTGATTTTACAACCTCTTTAATTAACTTATAACCTGCTTCTGCTAATTCTTCTGGAGTTTTTACAACTAGAATATTCATCTAATTACTTCCCTTCCTTCATATGAATTCCTAAACGAACCGTATCATATACATGTAATTCTTCAGTCATAACAACAAAGTCTGCATCTTTACCTACCGCTAACGCGCCTTTATTATTTAATCCAAATTCTTCTGCTTGGTTAACTGATGTCATTAACACTGCCTCCTCGATTGAACATCCTGTAAATTCAATTACATTTCGGAAAGCTTGATCCATTTTTAAAATACTACCAGCTAACGTTCCATCTTCTAATCGGGCACTGCCATCTTTTACATGTACTGGCTGTCCGCCAAGCTCATATAATCCTTCTTCAAGACCTTTTGCACGCATTGCATCTGTAATGACACTTACTTTTTTCGGTCCTTTTAATTTATATGCTAATTTCACCATATCAGGGTGAATGTGAATACCATCTGTAATTACTTCAACCATTACATCTGGATTTAATAACACATGACCAACAACTCCTGGTTCACGATGATGTAATCCACGCATTTGATTGTATAAATGTGTTGCATGTGTAATTTTTCTATTTTTCAGTTGTGCATCAATTGCATCTGTATGCCCCATTGTGCCAACAACACCTGTTTCAGCAAGATACTGTTCAAACTCTAACGCACCTTCTTCTTCCGGTGCATATGTTACTAATTTAATTAGATTACCACTTGCTTCCTGCCATTGTTTAAATTGCTCGATACTCGCAGGAACAATATGTTCAAGTGGTTGTGCACCCGCACGTTTTTTTGAAACATATGGTCCTTCTAAGTGAATATATTCGAAATGTGCTCCCTTATCTTTCGCTTCCTTCGCAGCACTTAGCGCCGCTTCAATCGCTTCTGGAGCTTGTGTCATTGTTGTTGGGAAGTAAGTTGTAACTCCTTCTTTTAACATTTCTTTACCAAGAGTTACTAATCCATCGCTATTTGCATCCATCGCATCAATATCGTATCCACCATGAATATGAACATCAATCATACCTGGAATCACAATCTTTCCTGCCGCATCTAACACAGTTTCATTTTCTTGTGATACATATTGAGCCATCAAACCAATTTCTTTAATTGTTTCTGTGTAACGAATAAATCCGTTTTCCACTACTTCTTTACCTGTATAAATTTTGGCATTGATGACAACTTGCGTTTTCATTTTCATCGATCCTTTCCCATGAAATACCTACTTGTTATTATTACCTTATTCGCCTAATTCCATCTTAATATACACACGAGTAGTTGTCTATACATTCTAATGAAATTTCCTCTTCATTCAGCAGAAAAAAGGAAATTTATTTCTTTTTCATTATAATATATGTTATTCATTTTTTCCAAAATGGAAAATACCCTCTTATATAATTAATCACTTAAGTAGTGGCATAAGACCACTCGACCCCATAGTAATATGTTCACCGTCTGTTTCTATTTCTACTGTACGCTTGTTTGTTCCGTATATCATTATACCACGCTGTTTTAATCGTCTTACAACACTTTGATGAGGATGTCCATATGGATTTCTACTCCCGTACGAAAGAATAGCGAATTGTGGGTCTACTTTTTTTAAGAATGTTTCACTCGTTGAAGTATACGAGCCATGATGCCCTACTTTTAATACATCTGCATGTACATCAAATTGCTTTAATATTTCATTTTCTGTCCGTATATCAGCATCACCCATTAATAAAAAGTCCGCTTTACCATATCGAATCTTTAATACAATTGAAGACTCGTTATTCTCGTCTTTCGATTTCCCATTGTTCAATACTTGTATAGAAACATGTGGATCTAGCGGTATGTATTGTCCTTCCTTCACTGAAATGAAAGGAATGCCCCTTTTTTTAATGTTATTTCGATACGTATGATAAGTAAATGAACTATATGTTTTCCCGCTATCTAATACGAGGGAAACTGGCATTTGCTCTACAATTGGAATAAGTCCTCCTATATGGTCCATATCAGGATGAGTACTTACAATCACATCTAAATGATTAATTCTTTTTTCAATTAGTTTTTGAATAATGACCTCTCCCGCTTCATAAGGACCCCCATCTATTAACATCGTTTGACCATTTGGCAATGTAATAAGTGTCGCATCACCTTGTCCAACTTTTAAAAAACTCACTTTCATTTTACCAAAATGTTGCCGCTGCATATGTATAGAAGACGCAGTATGAATAGACATCATATATCTTTTAGCCGATGCGCTGTTTAACGAAAAACATAATAAAACAGAAACCAACAATAGAATACTCCGTACACCTTTCATAACTCGTCTCCTTTTTTCATTTAGTATGGCACGCTCTGTAATTGATATACAAAAAAAGCTTAGCAAAATGCTAAGCTTTTATTTTGATAATTCCTGTAAAGAACCAAAGAATAAATCTGCTTCATTCATTTGTTCATTTTCTTCCGAAAGAGGTGGTAAATCATCTAATGTTTTCAATCCAAACGTATCTAAAAATTCTTTCGTCGTTCCGTATAAAATAGGGCGCCCTGGTCCTTCCGCTCTTCCCGTTTCTTTTATAAGTAAGTGTGAAACTAACGTTTGTAATGCCTTGTCCGTTTTCACACCTCGAATCTCTTCCATTTCTGTTCTTGTAATCGGTTGACGGTACGCAACGATTGCCAACGTTTCAAGAGCTGCTTGAGAAAGTGAAGCCGCGGTTGGAGTATCTATTAATTTTTGATAGTACGAAGCATGTTCTTTCTTTGTTGCAAAACGATACACTTTTGCATATTGTACAATTTGCAAACCGCGATTCGATCCTTCGCATTCTTTTTGCATTTCCTCTATACTGTTTATTACTTCTTCCACTTCAACTTCCAGAACTTTAGCTATCTGTTCCGGATAAATCCCTTCGTCACCTGCAACAAATAAAAGCCCTTCAATAATCGATTTTTGTTCTTTTCTATCCATTTTACGAACTCCTTCCTCCTATTTCCCATAAAAAACACACATAAAAAAACCGAATCACAGTAAATGCGTTCGGTTCAATATTTCTTCTCTCGTTCCAAACGATACATTAAAACCTAACATGAGATAAAATATTTCTATCCCATCTTCACATCAACTCTATACGGATTTATTAGAGCTTGATACGAAAATTTCATCAAAATTATGTTCCTGCTCAATTATGATTTGTTGATTTTTCATTAGCTCAAGAACCGCTAAAAATGTTACAACCATTATTTCACGTTCTTCATCAGCAAACAAATCATAAAAGCTTTGACGACCGCCTCTTACTTCTAACTGTTGTAGAATATCAGTCATTCGCTGTGCAATTGGTATTTCTTGGCGAGTAATTCGCGTTGTTACGGGGGTTTTTGCTTTTTTACGACGCATTAGCTTTTGAAATGCCGCTAACATATCATATAACGTAACATCAAGAGGTAAGCTTGTCTCCTCTTCTTGTTGAAATGATGTAAAATCAATTGGCGGACGTGTATATAGCTGTGCTCTTTCTTGTTCTCTTTCTTTTAACTCAGTAGCAACTTGCTTATATTTCTTATATTCAATTAACCTCTCCATCAATTCTTGACGAGGATCATCTATAAAGTCTTCACCGTTATCAGGTACATCTTCTTCTTGTTTCGGTAACAACATTTTACTTTTAATTTGTAATAACGTTGCAGCCATTACTAAATACTCACTGGCAACATCTAATTGTAATTCTTTCATCGTATGGACATAAGATAGATATTGCTCTGTAATTTTCGCTACAGGAATATTATATATATCAATTTCGTAACGATTTATTAAGTGTAACAATAGATCTAAAGGCCCTTCAAAAGCCTCTACTTTAAAATTATACTGCACAAAGCATCCCACCACATTTTTTCTATAACACCATAAGTATAGAGCATACTCATGTTCTATCCAACCTTTTTAAGAAATTTAATTAAAAATAGACCTATGCCCATGTCATAATGCCCACCGCTTCATATGATAACAATGTAGTAAGAACAATGTAGGAGGTCAAAAAACTATGGGTCACGTTGATTGCGGTTTTAGCGGTGGGTTCGCATTACTTGTTGTACTGTTCATTTTACTAATCATTGTAGGAGCAGCTTGCTTCTGCTAATAGGACGCAATAAAGCGACTAGGGATATTTCCCTAGTCGCTTATTGTTAATATTTCTATGATAAACTGTACATATAACCGTTAGACAGGAGCGAATAAAATGTATCCTACCGAGTACGTACAATTTTTAATTCATTTTCACGGAGACTATGATTATTTTGAATGTCATGAAATATTAGAAGAATATTGGAAATTAAAACCTAGAGGAGAACGTGACAATTACTTAGTCGGCCTCATTCAAATTGCTGTTTCCTCATACCATCATAGACGATCCAATTGGAATGGTGCAGAGAAGATGATAAAAAGCGCAATAACAATTTTAGAAAAGAGCAGCGCGCAATTACATCAATTCGGAATAGATCATAAACAACTTACATTCTTATTAAATGAAAGATTACAATCTATCCACAAAAAGGAAAATTTCGCCCCGTTATTTTTACCCTTATTAGACGTATCGTTAGAAAAACAATGCATACAGTTATGTAAGAAACAAAACCTCTCTTGGAAAGATGCGAACGTCATTCCTGGTGAATACATCATAAATAAGCACACATTGCGTGATCGAACAGAAGTCATTTCTGAACGACACGAACAACTACAAAAAAGAAAGCAGAGATAATAAACTACTTATCCCTGCTTTCATGAATGTATATTTTGTTCAAGCTCTTTACACTTTTTGCAAAAACTTGCTGTTTGCTCATTTCCGCAAATTGTAAACTCAAGAAATTTACTCTTAAGCTCTTGAACCATCTTCGTCCCAATCCCCATATGACGGTGAGACGGATTCACGCTCAAATGCTGAATTTCCAATACCTGATCTTCTTTTTTTATAATCCCCATTATCCCAACAAAATCTTCATTTTGTTTCCACAAATACAATTGCCAATCCTCTTTCGCCTCATACTCTTTCATTGTCAATTGTAATGTTTTCACATCTTTTTCAGTTGGCATAAATGAAAGAAGCCCCATTGCAATTTTTTCATAACTTTTTTTAAAACGAATTAACATAACCCTTATCCCTTCTTACAAAAGTTACAAACTATTTATCCCCTCAATCACTCTTTTCATATCACATTCATTCTACAATATTTTTACCAGAGTGAGAAGGGGCTGAAACAACTTGATAATCATACAAAGCGTTAAGAAGAAAGTCAAATATATGTTTTCACGCTATTTCTTTCTATTACACCGCTCAAAAAAGAGACAATACTATATAGGAACTAAAAGAAAAATCCCTTTCTCATCACATTTCACTTATTAACCACTTTTGAACAAAGTAGTTCTACTAAAAGCAATATGTTAAGAGAAATACATTTATTGAAGCATATAATTCGTACTCCATCCTATGTATTTTGTTAAAAGTTTGTTCTCATGAACAATATAATTTAACGTTAGTAGCCGTCCTATTTGTGTCATATACTTTAAAATATATACCAATCCCTGTTTATAGGAAATAAAAAAAGAGAGCAAAATCGCTCTCTTTTTCTCGTAACTTATTCTTCCCAAACTTTAACTTCTTTCATTGCATCGCCTTGACGCATGTTTAATACCGTTTCAATACCGCTTGTTGCTTTACCGAATACAGTATGTACGCCATCTAAATGCGGTTGTGGCTCATGAACAACAAAAAATTGGCTACCACCTGTATTACGACCAGCATGTGCCATAGAAAGTGATCCAACAAGATGTCTATGAGGATTTCCATCAGTTTCACATGGGATAGAGTAACCTGGGCCACCTGCACCTGTGCCTGTTGGGTCTCCACCTTGGCTTACGAAGCCAGGAATAACGCGGTGGAATGTCACACCATCATAAAATCCTTGCTCTGCTAATTTTTTAAAGTTTTCTACTGTTTTTGGTGCCTCTTCTGGGAAAAATTCTAAATCGATTTTTTCGCCATTTTCCATTAATATGTATCCTAAAGTTTTCATATGTATATGTCTCCTTTCAACTATCTCAGCACTATATTACCATATTCATGACGAGAAACAAAAAGAATCCGACAATCTGCATACTTCTTTTTTGAAATGTGGAAGAAGCTAGGTGACAAATAAGAAAAATATACTATAATAACTGTGTTGCCCGAAAATTTAAGAAAGAGAAAGGGAGCGATTTTTCGTGAAAACGAAATTACTAGCTCTGCTATTAGCTGTAGCCGTATTTATTATGCCAACAGCTTCATTTGCAGACATCATTGAGGGAGAATCAATTGTTACACTAGGAGAAAACTTATCTGAACAACAAAAACAAGAGCTGTTAAAAGAAATGAAAGCACCAAAAGATGCTACAATCATCACTGTGTCTAATGCGGAAGAACATAAATTTCTAGAAGGAATTGTTCCAAAAGCGCAAATTGGTACGAGAGCAATTTCCTCTTCTATGATTACATACACAAAACCAGGGTCAGGTCTCATTGTACGCTCAAAAAACATTAATTCGATAACAGATGCAATGTACACAAATGCACTTATTACAGCAGGTGTGAAAGATGCAGAGATTCAAATTACTGCACCATTTAAAGTTTCAGGAACTGCTGCTTTAACAGGTTTAATGAAGGCCTATGAAACAACATCAAACAAAGCCATTCCTGAAGAAGTAAAAAAAGTAGCCAATGAAGAAATGGTACAAACAGCCCAGCTTGGTGATAAAATCGGCGAAGAAAAAGCAGTTCAACTTGTTGCAAAAATTAAAGAAGAAATTGCAAAAGAACAGCCCAAAACCACTGAAGATTTACGTTCATTAATTAAAAAAATTGCTGATCAACTTGGCATTACATTAACAGATGAACAGTTGGATAACTTAGTATCGTTATTTGATAAAATGAAAAATCTTAATATCGATTGGAACCAAGTTGGTAGCCAATTAGAAAAAGCAAAAGACCATGTGTCTGCCTTCTTAGGATCTGATGAAGGGCAAAGTTTCCTGGATAAAGTAAAAGATTTCTTCTCTAGTATCATTGATTTCGTTAAATCTTTATTCAAGTAAAAAAAGAAGCTCGCCAATGACGAGCTTCTTTTTTATACAAGTAACGGTAATTTCATAATAGCTTCTTCAACCGAACGGACAACATAATTTGCTTTCTCCTTCACATACGGATGAGCATGATGGAGGGTGAAGGAGTGCGGGGTTACTTCAAACATAGAAATATCATTGAAAGAATCTCCAATACATGCAACTTCATTTGCTTCAATTTGTAAATGTTCCATTAATCGCTTCAGAGCGCTTCCTTTACTTACACCTCTTGGCATAATGTCAACATATCGCTTACCCGATATAAAGACTTCCGCTTCGCTATGAAATGTATCTCTCAACTCTTGATCTAATGCTACAATTTTTTCTTCTTCGCCAAAAACAAATAATTTCGCAGGATGTACAGTCTTCCCAAATTCCTCTTCTAACTCTTCGATTTCAGCAATATGCACTCCCATATACTCTTCAAAAGTATGGTGATGTTCATTCTTCCTTTTTGTATATCGCTGCTCATTTGCACAAACAATATCTGCTAGTCCCTTTTTATGTATATATCGATATATTTCCTGGGCAACCCCATCTTCAAAACTCGATTCATGAAATACTTTTCCATCCGGTAGTATCATTGTCGCTCCATTTAAACTAGTTGTGTAATACGGGAACGAAAACCTTTTTACCGCCTCATCAATTCGGTGAGTAAAACGGCCAGAGGCAAAACAAATATTTGTCCCGTTTTCAGCTAGCCAACAAAGCGCTCGTTCATCTTCTTTTTGCATATCATTCATATTGTAAACGAGTGTATCATCTAAATCACTTACAAATAGTTTAATCATGTCCTCTTCCCCTTCCATACACAATATCTACTCTAATTGTACAAAAAAAATGTTTGATTTTTGTTAAAAAAACAATAAATTTTCAATAAAAAATAAGCGGAGCATAATCCCGCTTATTTTTGTCTTCGCACATTTTGAGGTCTTACAATACTTGGACGAACCTTTAAACTAGACATAGTTGGACGAAGTAAAATTTTCGTTAATGCGCCCCAATCAAACGGTAAAAACGGCCATAAATACGGTGTTTGCAAGCTTTTTATAGATGTTAAAAATAGAATCAATATCGTCATTCCAATGACAAATCCCATTTCATGAAATATGCCTGTTAAAATAATGACAAACAATTTTCCAATCTTATTCCCAAGCCCTAACTCATAACTTGGCGTAGCGTATGCTCCAATCATAGAAACTGCTACGTACAAAATAACTTCTGGTACAAACAAACCTACATCAATTGCAATTTGACCAATTAATATGGCAGAAATTAATCCTGCTGCCGACGACAATGATGTCGGTGTATGAATGGCGGCCATTCTTAAAAATTCGAGTCCGACTTCCGCCATCAAAATTTGTAATAAAATCGGTAAATGCGTCATCTTATTTGGTCCAATGAAAGCAAGACTTTCCGGTAAAAGAATCGGATCAAAAACAAAAACTAGCCAAAACGGCAGTAAGAATAGCGAAAATATAACACCTAAAAAACGTACCCAACGTAAAAATGTACCTACAGCTGGATTTTGTCTAAACTCTTCTGCATGCTGTAAATGGTGAAAATATGTTGTTGGAGTGATCATAGCACTTGGTGATGTATCAACGAGTACTAACACATGTCCTTCTAACAGATGATTTGCTGCTACATCTGGTCTCTCTGTGTATCGGATAAGCGGGAATGGATTATAACCTTGTTTCACTACAAATTCTTCTACCGTTTTATCCGCCATCGTAATCCCATCTACTTCAATATTATTTAATTCTTGTTTTATAATCTTCACTAAATCCGGATTTGCAACATCTTGTACATATGTAATACAAATATCCGTTTGCGATCTATCCCCTACTCGAATCATTTCATTTCGAAGACGTGGATCGCGTATTCTTCTACGAATTAACGCTGTATTTACAACGATATTTTCAACAAATCCATCCCTTGCACCACGCACTACCTTTTCTGTATCTGGTTCTGTCGGTGTCCGGCCCGGATAACTACGAACATCTATTGCGAACGCTTCAGTTTCACCTTCCACAAATATAACAATGAGTCCTGATAATACTTGGAGCATTACATCATCCATCGTTTTTACTTTACTTACTTGTTGATGAATTAAACGATTCTCTAAAAGCTTTACTGTATCTTCTTCTACATCCCTTATTTCATTTGTATCCACCGCTTCTTCTAAAATAGGGATAATATAATTCGTATCACAAAGTCCATTTACAAATAACACACCAATTTCTTTATTTAAAATTTTAAATTTACGAATACCAACATCGTATGTAACACCAAGTCCAACTGTTTGCTTTAAATAATTTTCATTATCACTTAAAAAAGATGAAATCGGGATATTCACTTTTTTAGGCTTCGTCATAAAAGCCACTCCTTTCCAAAATTAATTGAATCGCTTTTCTAGTAATAGGTGATCCTCTCTCCCATTCATCATTTCCGCACATCTTGCCAATATCACCGACCCCCACTATGACAGGAACACTCAGACCATCTAAACAATAAATCGTATCCCCACTAATCCTGCCAATTTCACCATCTGGGAGTCCAAATTTATCAACGCCATATTCTGTCAAATTCCCATTCCGATCTACACTTACATCTACACGCGCCCATTCCCAATGATGTGTATTAGATGCTACTGCTAAAATACCGAGTACATCAACTTGTTTATGTGTTGCGACATACTTTAACGCCTTTTCACCAGATCCTTCTCCTATAAATCCGCTGTCATCAAACATGACAAATACAGGGTCATATGGCGTTTGCATAATAAGCTCAACAACTTTCTTCCCTGTCAATTTGGTCGGATTACTTTGCGATGCTGAAATACACCTCCCCCCAAATTCCTTTGTTAACAGCTCAATTGTCCGCTTTGCATATTCATCTCCATCTGTGACCAAAACAACCCTTCGTCTCATTTGATTTATCCTTTCGGTTTACATATAAGTGCAACAAAAAATGAAAATAATATCGCTGCTGAAATCCCCGCAGACATTAAGCTAAACATACCGATTCCAATTCCTAAATATCCATGTTTTTCTGCCGCATGCATTGCCCCGTGCAATAGTGAGTGTCCAAAACTTGTAATAGGGACTGTTGCCCCAGCACCTGCAAATTTTATAAGCTTATCGTACAATCCGAATCCGTCTAAAATAGCTCCGGCGACTACAAAAGTTGCCATTAAATGTGCCGGTGTTAACTTTGCGAAATCTAGCAACACTTGTCCAATTACACAAATAGCTCCTCCTACAAGAAATGCATATATAAAATCCACAATTCACTCTCCTTTAACGCTTTCAAACACAACACCATGCGCAATCGTTGGAATCGTTTCCTTCTGTTGTATCATCATGGGGCTTAATAGAGCTCCAGTTGCAACGACAAAAATTCTTTGTAAATTCCCTTTTTGCATTTCACGCAATAAATGGCCGTATGTTACAACAGCTGAACAAGCACAACCACTGCCCCCTGCAAACACTTCTTCTTGATTTGAATTGTAAATCATTAATCCACAATCATTGTATACATTCCCCAAATCATACCCTTCCTCAAGTAAAAGTTGTTTCGCAATTGGTGTCCCAACAGCCGATAAATCACCAGTAACAATAAGATCATAATCAGCTGCACTTCTTCTCAAATCTTCAAAATGTTGTTGAATTGTATGAGCAGCAGCTGGTGCCATCGCTGATCCCATATCTAAAGGATTAGCAATTCCTAAATCTTGCACTTTACCAATTGTTGCTGCTGTTATTTTAATTGCACTCTCCTCATTGCTAATTAATATTGACCCTGCTCCGGTAACAGTTGAGTTTGCTGTCCCTGGCTTTTGTCCTCCGTATTCTGTTGGGGAACGAAATTGTCTTTCAGCCGTCGCATTATGACTACTTACTGTAGCTAAAATACGATTCGCAAATCCACCATCTATAAAAGCTGATCCAATCGCCAAAGTTTCCATTGACGTCGCACAAGCGCTGAACATCCCTAAAAAAGGAATACCATACTCACGAGCAACATAATTTGCTGTCACTGTTTGGTTTAATAAATCTCCCGCTAAAAAGAAATCAATTTGCGATTTTTTTATATTCCCTTTTTGCATCGCTTGTTGAATTGAGTCTGACATTAATCTTCGTTCAGCAAGTTCCCAGTTTTCCTCTCCGCAATGTAAGTCAGAATATGAAATATCAAAATCCTTTCCAAGAGGGCCTTCAGCTTCTTTCGGACCGACAGCAGTACCAGTTGCATTCACGAAGATATCATTTTGAAATACCCACGTTTGTTTTCCTGTCAATCTCATACCCACCCCTCCTTTAAGACATTAAAATTTGAAATGTATATCTTATTAACCCGATAATGTATGCACCGACGACTCCAAATACAATGACACTTCCTGCAAGCTTAAACATGTTAGTAGCGATTCCTAGAACAATCCCTTCACTCCTATGCTCTAGTGCGGCACTCGCCATAGAATTCGCAAATCCAGTAACTGGAACTGCTGATCCCGCTCCAGAAAACTGCCCGATTTTATCATATACACCACACCCTGTTAAAATCGCTGATAGTAAAACAAGAGTTGCAACTGTAGGGTTTCCTGCCTCTTTCTCACTAAAGTGAAAGTAATGTATATAAAATTTCATCAACACTTCTCCCACCGTACAAATGAGTCCACCAACAAGAAATGCCTTCACACAATTTATGAAATAGTTCGGTTTTGGATGGTACTCCTTCACTTTATTTATGTAATCGTCCTTCAATTTTCGCCCTGCCATATATATTGCCTCCTACTTTACGAAATAAATCCAGTGAAACAACGAGCCTATTACTTTCCCAAGTACAAGAGCCACGAGTAAAACAATAATTTTCTCCTCTACCCTTACTCGTTTCGCTAAAATAGGTAAAACGTTTAACACTTCCGTTAACGCCGCAGCGAGCATTCCAATGAATGTGCCACAAAATATCCCTAATATAACAAGCCAATATTGTGACGTTTGAAATGTAATATTTTTCAAACTACACCAAGCCCCTGTTAAAGTACCTGCAATGACCGCCCACTCAAAGTATTGAATATGCTTTCCACTTCTCGTTAATTGAGCTAAACGAGGGATTATACCAAGTACAGCTAAAAACGCGACATATCCGCTACCTACTGCAATCCCTCCAGCTAAGCCAATTAATACAACAAATGCACACTCAATCATCAGCAATCTGTTTCATATTATCCTTGTTTTCATGAACAATTACATATTGATCAAGCGACTGCTGATATTGAAACATCTCAACTTCTAACGGGCTCGGCTCTTCATTAATTCTCTTTTGAAATACATGATTAAAAAATAAGACCATACCTAATCCAAGACCTAATGAATAAGGAATTTGAAATAAAAGTGGTTGCGCCTTAAATTCTCCAGTAATCATGTAATATAACCGTTGGTGTACTTGTTGCATACTTACATCCTCATGGAAATAAATTATTGCAAGGGCCGCTCCAATGAAAAGTAACAACCATACAAGTCCGAAGAAAACCGGATGCACTTTCTTTTTTTCGTATATAATTTCAACAAGAGTTTGTCCAGAACCAAGTAAATTAATTTGTATGTGAGCCGCTTTTTGTTGAATAATCTCAATCACTTTCATAACATCAATTACAACATGTGTTTTATCATGCGCTGTTATTTTGTAGACTATTTCATTTTGTAACAACTCAACTACAAAAGAATCTCCGGCAAGTTGAGCAACATCGCTCAGCTTTACTTCATACGTAGGAGACACTTTTAAGCGATTGCGCATTTTAATATAAATCGTTTGTTCCAATTTTCATTCACCCCTTCACTCTTCCTCGTAGTTGTAGTATGGTTATTGGAATTTTTTCTAATACAATTTTTTCATAAAAAAAACATCTGTACCATTTCGGTACAGATGTTTTTAGCTTATGCCTTTTTCTTAAATAAATTTGCAATACTTAATGCAAGTCCTCCCCAAATGACTACCATACCTATAACCATCATCATAATCGCTGATCCACTCATCATGAAACACCTCGGTCCTTCCATTCTTTTTCAAGCTGGACAGAGTCTGAATGTATTTGTGCATTCCATTTCTTCAGACTAATGACTAGTGCAACTAGAAGGAATGCTGCCGCTATCGACCAACCATACGTTACAACAAAAAAAATCGAATAGATAGCTATTCATCTATTCGATCTTTCATCTGTTTTAATATTTTCTTTTCAAGTCTTGAAACTTGTACTTGCGAAATGCCTATGCGCTCCGCTACTTCTGATTGGGTTTGGTCTTTATAATAGCGCAAATACACAATTAGCCTTTCTCGTTCATCCAATTCTCTAATTGCTTCTTTTAAAGCAATTTTATCAAACCATTTCGTTTCCGATTGATCTGCAATTTGATCTAAAATAGTAATTGGATCTCCATCGTTTTCATACACAGTTTCATGTATCGACGAAGGAGCACGACTCGCTTCTTGCGCCAGAACAACTTCTTCCGGCGTTAGTTCAAGAGCCTGTGCTACCTCATTAATCGTTGGAGCCCTTCCAAATTCTTTCGAAAGCTCGTCTCTCATCTTTCGGACTTTGTTTCCTGTTTCTTTTAAAGATCTACTTACTTTCACTGATCCATCGTCACGTAAAAATCGTTGTATTTCACCGATAATCATTGGAACTGCATATGTTGAAAATTTCACGTCGAAAGATAAATCAAATTTATCTACCGATTTTAAGAGCCCAATACATCCAATTTGAAATAAATCGTCTGGTTCGTATCCTCGATTAAGAAATCGCTGTACAACCGACCATACGAGACGCATATTACTTTGAACGATTGTATCTCTCGCTTGTTGATCTCCATCTTGACTTTTTTGAATTAACGCTTTTAGCTCGTGGTCCTTTAACTGAGGTTTCTTCTTCTCATTTCTGACCTCTATGTCCATTGGCTATTCTCCTTAATTGCATAGAGCGTTACTATTTGATAAGTATTTTGTCAAATGGATTGTTGTCCCGAAAGATTCGTTTGAAATAACTTCTACTTCATCCATAAAATTTTCCATGATAGTAAATCCCATTCCGGAACGCTCTAATTCAGGTTTAGTTGTAAAAAGGGGTTGTCTTGCTTCATCTAAGTTAAAGATACCAATCCCTTCATCTCGAATCGTGAGTTTCACCATCGCTTCTTCCAAAATCACTGAAATATAAACAACACCTTCTGCATTTCCTTCATACCCATGAATAATTGCATTTGTAACCGCTTCTGACACAACTGTTTTAATCTCTGTTAGTTCTTCCATCGTCGGGTCTAATTGCGCAATAAAAGCAGCTACCGTAACACGAGCGAATGATTCATTCTGACTTAACGCTGAAAATTGAAGGTTCATTTCATTTCTCATCTACGCCACCCCCAACGTCGCGAGCGCATGCGCTTCACTTTCTTCTAAACGAACAATTTTGAATAGACCTGACATTTCAAATAAACGTTTAACGGGCGGTGAAATTGCACAGACAACCATCTCTCCACCTAATCCCTTTACATGTTTATATCGGCCTAATATAACGCCTAAACCAGAACTATCCATAAATGTTAAGTTCTCTAGGCTCAAAATAATATGATGAACACCATGTGTCTCAATCATATCTGTGACTTTCGTTCGCAACTCTTCAGCAGTATGATGATCTAACTCGCCCTCTAGCCTCACACATAAGACGTCACGTTTTACTTCTAAATGCATGGAAAGACTCACACGATTTCCTCCTTATGCTCAAACTTTACTCATTAACATAAGATTTTCGTGATATAAAATCAGAATCCTTCCTACTGACAAAAGAAGAACTATTTCGTCATAAAGTGAAACCTTTCAGCAATTATTTCAGTAAATACGAACAGAAAAACATCAAAATTTCCGCCGCTATTTTGATGTTGAAAACATCCCAAAACTTCTTTTAAATAACTCCCACCAGCTCGCTGCCTCAACATCTTCTTTCGCTACAATTGTTTGTTTTAATAAAACATCTTTATCTCTTTTAATAACAAGTGTGCCAAGTGCATCACCTTTTTTAATCGGTGCCTTCACTTTCTTTTCAGCAATCACTTCTTGTTTAACTTTGTCCATATTTTCGCCCTTCTTCATAAGAAGAGACACATTGTCTGACGCAACTAAATCTACTTTTTCTTCCTTACCTTTTCCTACTTGTACAGTCTTAATTTTCTCACCACGTGTATATAATTTCTTTGTCATGTATTGTCCAAATGCATAATCAAGAAGCTTCGTTACTTGATTGTTCCGCTCTTTTGATGTAGGTGCTCCCATTACAACTGAAATAACACGCATACCATTTTTCTCAGCCGATGCCGTTAAACAATATTTCGCTTCTGTCGTAAAGCCTGTTTTCACTCCATCTACTCCAGGATAAAAACGTACTAGCTTATTCGTATTAACAAGCCAAAACTTCTTATCCGTATTTTCACGTAAATAGTCTTCATATTTACCTGTGTATTTTCGAATAAGTGGATACTTCATCAACTCTTTCGCCATAATAGCCATATCATTCGCTGTAGAATAATGATCTTTCGCTGGAAGACCTGTCGGATTTTGAAAATGTGTATTTTTCAATCCTAGATCTTTCGCTTTTTTGTTCATCATATTTACGAAACCTTCTTCTGAACCAGCGATATGCTCAGCTACTGCAACCGATGCATCATTTCCAGATGCAATTGCAATGCCCTTTAACATTTCATTTACAGTCATCTCTTCCCCAGGTTCTAGAAAAATTTGTGATCCGCCCATTGAAGCTGCGTGTTCACTCGCTCTAACTTTATCGTTTAGTTTTAGTTTTCCTTTTTCAACTTGTTCCATAATTAATAGCATTGTCATAATCTTTGTCATACTAGCAGGTGGTAACTTTTCATTCGGATTTTTATCAAACAAAACTTTACCTGTATCTTGCTCAATTACGATCGCTGACGACGCTTGTTCCGCTAACTTCGGCGTGGTTTCTTCTGTTTTTTCCTGCTTCGTTTTCTCAGATTGTGCGAAACTAACTGAAGTACCAGAAAGCAATAACATGAAACAAACAAGTATTCCAAAAACTCGCTTCATGACTAACCCTCCATTCTATATCAAACTTATTTTTTCCAATTTATACATTTTTAATACCATATTTTTCTATTATTTTCAGTTGACAAATAAATTCATTGCCTATATTGTATTAAATGTATTACACGTAGTAGTACACTTAATACTCATCAGGAAGGAGACATTGCTCTTGCATATTCAACTTGATCCAAGAAGCAACACTCCGATATGGGAACAAATTGTTCAAAATATAAAAGAGCTCGTACTCAAAAATATGTTAGCTCCAAGTGATAAACTTCCTTCTGTACGCGAGCTTGCTTCTTTGCTCGTTATAAATCCAAATACAGTAAGTAAAGCTTATCAAGAATTAGAGCGACAAGGGATTATTGAAACATTACGAGGAAAAGGAACATTTGTAGCCCAATCGATTACCCCAACATTAGACGAAAGGAAAATCGCTATGGTTGAAAAGCAATTTCATCAATTATTACTAGAAGCCTCTTATCTTGGGATTACGAAAGATAAAATTCACGATTGGATAGATTCATACTATAAAGAGATTGGAGGAAATACAGATGTTGAAAGTGACAAACTTGAAGAAAACAATTGATAACCAAACGATTTTAGACGATGTTTCTTTCACATTACAAAAAGGTAGTATCGTCGGATTGCTCGGAAGAAACGGTGCGGGGAAAACAACTTTATTACGAACGATGGTCGGCATTTTAGACCCCGATGAAGGAACTGTTACATATGAGAATACAGATGTTCATATGCATCCTGAAATTAAACAAAAAGTTGTATACGTTCCAGACTCTACTAACATACTGAACGGATATACAGTGAAGGAAATCGTAAAGTTTTATAAAGCGGTTTATACAGCATTTGATGAACAATATTTTTATGAAATATTAGAACGTTTTAATTTACCAAACAAACGTATTCGTAGTTACTCAAAAGGAATGAAAGCACTGCTTGCGATCATTTTAGCTTTCGCTGCAAAAGCAGAATATGTCATTTTAGATGAACCGACAAACGGACTTGATCCTATCGTTAAAAGACAGATTCTACAATTTCTCGTTGAAGAAGTAGCAGAAAAAGAAATTACAATTTTCATCTCCACTCACCATTTAGATGAAGTTGAAAAAATTGCCGATACAATCATTATTTTAAAAGGACATACAGTAGATTCTATTACATCACTAGATGATGCAAAATCACGATTTGCCAAAATACAAGTTGCTTATGAACGTTCATTACCTCAAAAACTAGAAAACTTAAGCAATATTAAAATATTAAACCAAACAGGAAAAGTATATACAATCTTAATTGAGGAAAATGTGGCTACAACACTGGAGAAGTTTTATAAAGAGCAACCAATACTCATTGAAGAATTATCAATGTCACTTGAAGATGTCTTCGTTACGACACTTGAGGGGGATGGGTATGTTTCATAAGGCGTTGTGGATGTGGAATTGGAAGCGTGGGAAATATGCTGTGTTGCTATTCTTCTTTAGTTCGCTTTATCTTTTATCTTTTGGATACTATAAAGCAGCCGAGCTACAACTTGCTAATTATTATAGGTTGCAAGAAAAGGGAACATTCTATTACTATTATGAATTTTGGTCGAAGACAGGTAATAGTTTTTGGCTAACTTTTCTTATTATTTGCTTAGCTTGTCTATTTATAGGATGGGAGCGTAATAACCAGTCTAATGCCCTACTAACAATGCCATTTACAAGAAAAGATATTTTCTTTTCTAAATGGGCTTTTGGTTCATTTTGGATTATAGTGTGTCTCCTTGTAAACTGGGGGCTTATGTACGTTATTTATAGAACAACAATCCATTTTGATTATCAATCATTTAGTCCTTTTCATCGATACTTTCTTTATGCCATTGTTTCTTATGTTGCAGTTTATACAACTGCATTATGTATCGGTACTTTTACTGGAAGCCTTGTTTCCCAGGTTGTATTTTGTATTCCGTGGCTTCTAATGGGGCTTACATTCATATCATTAGCGTACAACCTTACAATACAACATTTAGATGCTATAGCGCCTAAAAATAATGACTTATATCAACAACTTTATGAAATCAATCAAAAAATAAATATAGTTGCACCAATATATCGGTTTTCTATTACTTACGACTATGATCCAGTATCACGAAAGAAAGAAAAAGACCCAACTACTTTAAGAGATCCAGCATCTTATCAATATTATTCGGCTAAGTCGATGTTAGTCCCTATTTTTTATACAATAGTTAACCTATTACTTGGCGCATATTTATATTCACGATCACCAAATGAAAACAGTCAAAAGATATTTATTTTCCAAAAGCATTTAAAAATATGGATATGGGGGACAACCATTTATTTTTCACTATTAGGTGGCTATAAAATGAATCAATTTCATTTCTTACCTAGCTACTATATCAGTTTGTTTCTGACTGGAATCATTACTTATGTTGTATTATCACGACTAACAAATTATAAAGTTTTTTAAAGGAGAGATCCTATGTTTCAAAAAGCATTATGGCTAAGAACTTATCAACAAAGTAAATATATTGTATGGCTATTGTGGCTCAGCAGTTTCTATACTTTATCATATATGTACTATATGGCTTCTATTGAACAACAACAATATTTAAAGATGAACAAAGCGTGGAACTATATATATCATTACCACTTTAACTTAACACTTTTAAATCCTGTCTTGTTGTTAGGTAGCATACTTATCGTTCTAGCCTGTACTTTAATTGGATGGGAAAGGCAAAATAACTCTAGCGACTTGTTGTGGTCTATGCCCTTTAAACGTTCACACCTCTATATAACAAAATGGTTGTTTGGAATCTGCAACATTGCAGCAATTGTCGTTTTAAACTGGGGATTATTTGCCATTATGAAAAAAACAACTTTTCATAATAAATATCAAATCTTTTCCCCATTCCATACGTACTTTCTATACATGTTAATTGTGCTAATTGCTATTTATACACTTGCATTATGTATAGGAACGATTGCTGGAAATATCGTATCCCAAGGAATAATTACTGCTATCATAATCGTTTTTCCATTCTTACTTCCATCTCTTATGGTAGGGGTAATTAGTGTTCATTCTAACGCAGATGGGGAAAAGATTTATACTAAAATAAACAATATAACGGAAAATTTACGTATTTCTAGCCCAGCAGAAGAATTTAATATTGTATTTGATTACAATCCACAAAATGCTTACACCGATCCTAAAGGAGTTCGTCATGATGAACCAAATTTTTCATACATTCCTTCAGCCAAAACATTGATTGGACCTATTGCACATATTATTCTTTTATTACCACTTGGTATATATTTATATGTTCGTTCTGTCAATGAGCGAAATGGTAACTTCATATTATATCCGAGACTACAAAAAGCAGTTATCCTATGTGCTATTTTACTTATTGGAATCGTTGGCGGTTTAACATTAAGTAGTACTCACTCATTGCCCAGCTTTTACATCGGATTTTTAGTAGCTAGCTTAATTACCTATTTCCTTCTACCTAAAATATTAAAATGGAAAGTATCTTGGAATTTCAAATAAAATAGCCTCCTCGCTAAGAGGAGGTTATTTCACATTCTCTCTCCTATCCCCATACACCATCTCTTCTTTCATCCCAAATCCATCACCATTTTTCACAATTTGCTCTGTCGGCGCGACTACACTTTCAGCAATTTTCCATTCGCCGCGCTCTTTCACAAATACTTGCAGAAAATAGTTCATACCATTTAATTGATACGCATTTTCTTTTTTCACATTATAGTGCACCGCAATGTAGTGCACTTGAATATTTTCTTTCCCTGCTTTTGATACGTATTGCGATAATCTTGGAATGTACATTGATGCTTTCTTAAATGGTAATTGCTTCGCTTTAACGAGCGATGAACTTGTTACATTACGCAAAGTGTCCTGATTACGAACATTATCGCTATGATGAAATAATACTACGTTTTGCATAGAACGAACCCATAATTTCGAATACAAGACGGTATTATCATTCTCAATGTACTTCACTTCTTTTTGCACCACTTGGATAGGGGTATCAGCGTACATGAATGTATGAAAGCAGAAAAAACTTCCAAGTAAAATGGTAAGTGCAGCAATATATTTCATAATCTTTCCTCCGATCTGTTTAATTAAAGTATCGGAGTTTCAAAATATTTTTATTCAAAAGAAAAAGGATAGGAAAGCTCTCGCTTCCTATCCTCATTTATTATAATACGCGGCCAAATAGTTCTAAAACCATTTCTATCTCTTGGTCGCTCCAACCTTTAAATTTCTCTTTATAATATTCTTTACGCACAGCTTCAAGCTTTTCAGTTACTTCTCGTCCGTTTTCAGTAATTTCTAAGTATACGATACGACGGTCCGAATTTGAACGTTTTCTTTCAACAAACCCTTTTCGCACGAGACGATCTGTTACAGCTGTAATATGACTGGAGGTTACGTTTACTTCACTCGCAATTTGCGAAGCCATCTGTGGACTGTTTAAAAATAACGCACGTAATACAGAGAATTCATTATATGGCATATGCTCTGAAAAACGTGTATTAATATCATTTTGTAATAAACGTATCATCTTTCGAAATGATGCAGATAAATCTAAAATCAGTGTTTCTCTATTTTCGTTCACTAGCCTCGTCCCTTTTTTATCATATTTACACATATTATAATCTATAAATACCTATATTGTATATGCTTTCTTCCCTCAACATTCTCATTTATGTAACTTTTTTCATAAGATTTTCTTTTTTGTTCACACATATACATATAAAAAAGGATGGTGAGCATAAATGCAAAGTGGAATGAATCCGTATTTACATAATATCCGTACGACGAATACTGGTAAAGAAGCTACTATTACTGTACAAGGAGAAGGCATTATAAAGGCAAAACCAAATGTTGTCATATTAACACTGGGCATTCGAACAGATAGTAAAAATGTAAAACAGGCGCAAGAAGAAAATGCAGTGCAATCGAAACAATTGCTTGATGCACTCAAACAGCTAGGTATTGCCGATAAAGATATAGAAACCATTTCTTATACAATTACTCCTCAATACGAATATGTAAATGATAAAGCATTACTACAAGGCTACCGTGTGGAGCATTTGTATGAAATTACCGTTTTAAATGTACAAAAAGCAGGGGAAGTATATGATATAGCCGTTACAAATGGTGCAAACGTAGCAAAAGGATTACGTTTTCGAATATCTCATCCAAATAAATATTATGAGCAAGCTCTCATTCAAGCTCTGCAACAAGCAGTAGACAAAGCTCGTACAATTGCGAGTACCTACAATTTAAATATTAATCCTGTTCCCCTCTCACTCGTTGAAGAATCTGCCCAATTACCACGGGAGATCGCATCATATGCTACTTTGCATGCGCAAGCAGCTCCGCCCATTCAATCAGGAGAACTAGAAATCATTTCATCTATCCGGGCAATTTTTACGTATTTATAAATAAACTCATTTATAAGTAACCGTTATCATTTTCGTTGTTGTAAAAACATGATGTTCTGATATAATAAAGGACGGTGAGCTCTTACATAAGAGATATCACGGGTGGGAGAGGGATATGAAAAAGAAGGTTTAACATGAAAGGAATACTTGAAAGAACATTTAAATTAGACTTACACCAAACATCACCAAAACAAGAAGTTTTAGCTGGAGTCACGTCATTTTTCACAATTGTTTATATTATGATTGTAAATGCGTCAATCTTATCAGATGCCGGCATTCCTCTTGAGGCAGGAATTTTGGCAACTGTTTTTAGTTCATTTGTCGGATGTCTACTCATGGCATTTTGGGCAAATGCACCTGCTATTCTTGTCCCTGGTATGGGTGTAAATGCATTCTTCACGTACACTGCTGTGCATACGCTCGGTTTAACTTGGCAAGAAGCATTGGCAGCTGTTTTTATCGCCGGTATTATTTTTACAATTGCTGCTTTTACACCGATTGCTCGCGTGCTTTCGGTATCGATTCCAAAGTCATTAAAGGAAGCGATCACTGTCGGTATCGGGTTGTTTTTAGCTTTCATCGGCTTGCAAAAAGGTGGTTTAGTCGTTTCGCATCCTAATACTGCTGTTGCAATGGGAAAATTAAGTAGTCCTGTCGTTCTTGCCACACTACTTACTCTTATTGTCGCACTTGTACTATTTGCGCGTAACGTACGTGGAAGCTTTTTATGGACGATTGCAATTGGAACTGGTATTGCATGGCTGTTTGGTCTTGTTGATACGAGTCAAATGGGAAATAGTTCGTTTTCATTCGCTAATTATGGCGATGTGTTTGGAGCTATGTCATTTGGGAAACTTTCTTCCTTGCCATTTTGGATTGCAACATTCTCCTTAAGCATGGTGCTTATTTTTGAGAACATGGGACTTTTACATGGTTTATTAGAAGATGATCGTAAATTCCCACGTGCTTACCAAGCAAATGCAATTTCAGCAATGACATGTGGTCTATTTGGCACAAGCCCTACCGTTTCAACAGTAGAGAGTGCCGCAGGTATTACTGCAGGCGGAAAGACAGGTCTGACGTCTATCGTTACAGGGTTGTTATTCTTCGCATCACTGTTTGCGCTTCCGTTTGTCAAAATAATTCCTGACAGTGCCATTGCACCAATCTTAATTATTATTGGCGGGCTGATGATTACAAGCATTCAACAAATTCCTCTGAACGACTTTTCAGAAGGATTTCCAGCGTTTTTAATTATCGTTATGATCCCGCTCACATATAGTATCGCTGATGGCATTGCGTTCGGATTTATTGCTTATCCTATCTTGAAAGTTGCACTTGGAAAGCGTAAAGAAGTCGCACCGTCCATGTATATTATTACATGCTTATTCTTAGCCATGTTCGTATTACACGCTATTGGCTAAGAAAAAAACACCGAGGAAATCCTCGGTGTTTTTTTACTTAAACCAACCTTTTTTATAAAACCAAGCCATCATTCCGCCGCCAATTAATGCCATTAAAATTAAGCAAATAAAATAACTATACTTCCCGCCAAGCTCTGGCATATGTGCGAAGTTCATGCCGTATACCCCTGCAATAAATGTTAACGGCATGAAAATAGTCGAGAAAACAGTTAATGTTTTCATAATATTGTTCATATGGTGGGAATTCAACGAAAAGTAACTATCTCGAATATCTGCTGTTAATTCACGGCTCGCTTCAATCATCTCTGTCAGTTTAAGCAAATGATCATGTATATCTTTAAAATAAATTTCATGATCGCTTATACCGTAAAAACGTGTTGAATTTAATATACGATACAATAAATCACGCATCGGAATAATCGTACGCCTTAGCTTAGATAAATCTGCACGAATATCAAATACTTCTTCTAGCACACTTCCTGCTGTCTCACCCGTTAAATTATCATCAATTGCATTTAAATGGTCTTCGATGTAATAAACAGGTGCGAAATAATCATCTACAATTTGGTCAATAATTGTATGTGCTACATGCAAAGGACTCTTCTTAATACGTTTCTTTTCACCGAGCGTTTTCCATACTCTTTCAATCGCATTGTTATGAGAGAAATGGAAAGAGACTATATATCGATCACTAATAAATAAATCGATTTCATGCGGTTCTAATCCGTCTTCTCCGAATGCATGAAGAACTAAAAAGTTATATCCATCATAAAAATCTACCTTTGGTCTCTGTACATACTCTACACAATCTTCAATTGCAAGGGGATGGAACTTGAAGTGATCTTGTAAAATATATGTATACTCCTCTTTCGTTGGCTTATATAAATCAAGCCAATACCATATGATGTTCTCTTTTTTCGTTTCTTCTAGCGAAACATCATATAAAACTTCATTTTTTTTCGTTATTGCACAAATTCTAATCATAATTTCACCCATTACTATTATAAACAAAAAATAGTAAAAAAAGCCAAGGAGAAATCTCCTCAGCTTTTTTTTATCCCGCTATTTGCGGGCAGTAAGACCCCTACCTCAAAATTCAGCGAAAGCAAAGAAGTTAGGTCTGGGTCGGGCTGCCCGTAAATGCCCGATTGGTGAAGGCTAATAATCAGTGGGGATAAAGCCCCCACTGATTAAAGTTTCACTTTATTACTTCGTTACAATACCGTGTACTAAAGTTGGTGCATCTACGTGATCTTTAGCGATTTTCATGTTCTCATAAATTTTCGCTTTTACGTCTTCAACATTTTCGCGGTTTGCGTAAATTGTAACAAGAGAGTCACCTTTTTTCACGCTATCGCCTACTTTTTTGCGAAGCATTAGACCAACTGCTAAATCAATTTCAGACTCTTTCGTTGCACGCCCTGCTCCTAAAAGCATTGCTGCTGTTCCGATTTCATCTGCAACGATTTCCGATACGTAACCGTCTTCTTTCGCTTCTACTTCAATTTTAAATTGTGCTTGTGGCAATTTAGAAGGATCATCAACAACAGATGCATCGCCGCCTTGTGCTGATAAGAACGTTTTAAATGATTCTAGCGCTTTACCATTGTTCATTACTTCAATTAACTTTTCACGTGCATCTTCTAAAGATGAAGCTTGTCCAGCAAGGTACACCATCTGACTTCCAAGTGTTAAACATAACTCTTCTAAATCTTTCGGTCCCTTACCTTGTAATGTATCAATTGCTTCTTGTACTTCTAATGCATTACCAATTGCTTCACCAAGCGGCTGACTCATATCAGAAATAACCGCCATCGTATTACGACCAACGTTATTACCGATGCGTACCATTGCTTCTGCTAAACGCTTTGCATCTTCATCCGTTTTCATAAACGCGCCTGCTCCAGTTTTTACATCAAGAACAATTGCATCTGCACCAGCAGCAATTTTCTTACTCATAATTGAGCTAGCGATAAGAGGAATTGAATTTACTGTTGCAGTTACATCACGAAGCGCATATAACTTTTTATCAGCAGGTGTTAAGTTTCCACTTTGACCAATAACAGCGATTTTATTTTCATTTACAAGACGCATGAATTCATCATTTTCAATTTCCACATGGAATCCTGGTACTGCTTCTAATTTATCAATTGTACCACCCGTATGTCCTAGACCTCGTCCAGACATTTTCGCAACTGGTACACCTAAAGCAGCTACTAATGGACCTAATACAAGTGTCGTTGTATCACCAACTCCACCCGTTGAATGCTTATCTACTTTTACCCCTTCAATGGCTGATAAGTCAATTGTATCACCGCTATTTACCATTGCCATCGTTAAATCTGCACGTTCTTGATCATTCATATCTTGGAAGAAAATTGCCATTGCAAGTGAACTCATTTGATAATCTGGAATACTACCATTTGTATATCCTTCAACGATAAAGTTAATTTCTTCTGTCGTTAATGCATGTCCATCACGTTTTTTTGCAATTAGGTCCACCATTCTCATTGTGAAGTCACCCCTTCATTTGTTTTACAATTGCTTTTACTAATGCTAAGAAATTAGCTTTAACACGTTCTGTCGTTTCAATTACTTCATCGTGGTGAAGTGGTTGATCTAAAATACCAGCTGCCATATTTGAAATACAAGAAATACCTAGTACTTTCATACCTGCATGACGAGCTACAATTACTTCCGGTACTGTTGACATACCAACTGCATCTCCGCCAAGTGTACGAAGCATACGAATTTCAGCAGGTGTTTCATATACAGGACCTGTCATTCCAACATATACACCTTCTTGTACTTTAATATTTAAATCTGCTGCAACTTGTTTCGCCATTTCGCGAAGTTCTGGCGTATATGATGTAGACATATCAGGGAAACGTACACCCATTTCAGAATCATTTGGTCCGATTAATGGGTTCGTACCCATGAAGTTAATATGGTCTGAAATTAACATAAGATCGCCTGGTTCAAATGATGTATTTACACCACCAGCTGCGTTCGTTACAACAACTGTTTCTACACCTAGTTCTTTCATAACACGAACTGGGAATGTTACTTTTTGCATATCGTATCCTTCGTAGAAATGGAAACGTCCTTGCATTGCTACTACTGTTACACCTTGAAGTGTACCGAATACAAGTTGACCTGCATGTCCTTCTACAGTTGAAACTGGGAATTCAGGGATTTCACTGTATGGTACTGTTACTGCGTTCTCGATTTCATCTGCTAATACACCTAGTCCAGATCCAAGGATTAGTCCTACTTGTGGTGTCTCTTGAAATTTCTCTTTTAAGTATGAAGCTGATTTTGTAATTAGTTCACGATTCATCTGTTTATCCCCCTATTTCTTTAGCTCGTTTAAGAAGCTTGTTCCATGTTCTGGCATTTTAACATTAAAGTTTTCTGCTACAGTTGCACCAATATCAGCAAATGTTTGACGAAGTGATAACTCTTGTCCGCCTTCTTTCATGCTTGGGCTATATGCTAATAACGGTACATATTCACGTGTATGATCAGTACCAGGATGTACTGGATCATTACCATGGTCTGCTGTAATTAATAATAGATCATCTTCTTTTAGTTTTTCGAATACTTCTGGAAGACGTGCGTCATATTCTTGCAATGCTTCTCCGTACCCTTGTGGGTCACGACGATGACCAAATAAGGCATCAAAGTCAACTAAGTTTAAGAAGCTAATACCTGTAAAGTCCATATTTAATGTATCTACAAGCTTGTCCATTCCATCCATATTTGATTTCGTACGAAGTGATTCAGTTACACCTTCTCCATCATAAATGTCAGCAATTTTACCAATAGCAATTACATCATAATCGCTATCTTTAAGTTCATTCATTACTGTGCGACCAAATGGTTTTAACGCATAGTCATGACGATTTGGTGTACGTGTGAAGTTTCCTGGCTCTCCAACGAACGGACGAGCAATAACACGCCCTACCATGTACTTCTCATCTAATGTTAATTCACGTGCGATTTTACAAATTTTATATAGCTCTTCAAGTGGTACTACTTCTTCATGAGCTGCGATCTGTAATACACTATCAGCAGAAGTGTAAACAATTAAAGAACCTGTTTCCATTTGTTCTTGACCAAGCTCAACAAGTACTTCAGTTCCAGAAGCTGGTTTATTACCGATAATTTTACGACCTGTCTTTTCTTCTAATTCATCAAGTAATTCTTTCGGGAATCCTTCAGGAAACACTTGGAATGGTGTATCAATGTAAAGGCCCATGATTTCCCAGTGACCTGTCATTGTATCTTTACCTGTAGATTTCTCTTGCATTTTTGTATAATATCCAAGCGGTTTCTCTACTTTAGAGATTCCTTTCATTTCACGAATATTACCAAGGCCTAATTTCACCATGTTTGGCATGTGTAATCCATTCATATGTTCAGCGATATGACCAATTGTATCAGAACCTAAATCACCAAACTGCTCAGCATCTGGTGCTTCACCGATTCCCACAGAGTCCATTACGACTAGGAAAATACGTTTATATTTATTCATAACTGCAACCTCCTATATGTTCAGTTCTACTTCTTGTAGTATGTTCAAAACGCTATAAAGTGAAACTGTTATCAATGGGAATTATCTCTCGTCCTCATTATTAAACAGTACTGCTTTAAATCATTCTCTAACTTTTTCGTTTTACTTTCAAACGAATAAAAAACATTTCTAGGTTTTTCCAAGTCAGATGTCAGACATCTGATATTGATATCATAACATGTTTACGCTTTCTTTTTAATACATTTTCGTAGAATTCCTCATTTTCTTTACCCTTCTATTGTAATCCATTCTGCAAAGAAGTGCTAATCATTTTATAACATATTTCCTAATATAAAAATAAAAAGCAGCTCTAAAGAGCTACTTTTTATTTTACTTCTACTGTTTCTTCTTTATGTTCATGTAGTTCACCTTTTCTTACATGAACTTTCACTTTATAAGCACCATTCTCTTTGAAAGTATGTTTACTCTCATACTCCCCTTTATTCCCTTCTTTCGCCGGAATAAATTCGTGTTTTTCAACGCCGTCTTTCCAAATCTCAAGTTGTACTTCAGCACCAGATAACGCTTCTTCTTTTTGTTTTAAATGAACTTTCATTGTTGATTCAGCATTTGCTTTAATATCACCAGCCATAAGATGTATCATCGTATCACTTTTATGATCCCCATGGCCTTCTTCTTTTTTCGCATCTTCTACTTTTGCATTTCCTACAGCGACTTTTGTTTCTGGCATAACATGCATTTCACGTGCATTTGTATGAGGAATAATATGATATACTCCATCAGTTTCAAATGTTTTCTCTACTGCATAAACACCTTTTCCTTTATGCTTACCATCTAACATCTCGTGTTTCTCGTCGCCATCTTTCCAAATCTCAAACTTTACATCATCAGCATCCGTTACTCTTTCTTTTCCTTGTGTAACAAGTGCTTGTATTTCTGTTTTTTCACCAGGTTTAATTTCTTTCGGATTCGTTTGAACCGCTACTTTTATAGCTTCCAGTTTCTGTTCTTTTTTCGGTTCTTCTTTGTTTGTATTACAGCCAGCCAATGCTAGCATCGCGATAAATAAAGTCATAATAAGTTTTTTCATCATCATTTCCTCCTTCATACTTTATTTAGTATAGAGGAAATACATTGTAATATTCTAGTCTTCTGCTGAAAACAATGTACGAAATGTTTGTGAAGTTTCTGTGAAATGGTTCACTCTTCTTAATCTATGAAAAAAGAGCATAGTGACTATGCTCTCGGGTGAAACTGTTTATATACATCTTTTAATCTAGTTTTTGAAACATGCGTATAAATTTGTGTCGTCGAAATATCTGCATGTCCAAGCATTTCTTGCACAGCACGTAAGTCTGCCCCATTTTCTAATAGATGCGTAGCAAAAGAGTGACGCAACGTATGCGGTGTAAGCTCTTTTGCAATATTCGCTTCTTTCGCTAGCCGTTTTAAAATTTTCCAAAATCCCTGTCTCGATAATCGATTACCATGATGGTTTAAAAAGAGCGCATCTACTGCTTTTTTACCCATCAATTCTCTTCTTCCTTTTTCAATATACTTTTGAATCGCTTCTGTCGCTAAGCTTCCTAGTGGAATAATTCTTTCTTTGTTCCCTTTCCCGATACAGCGAACAAATCCCATCGTTAAGTGCACATCTTCTAAATTTAATGCAATTAATTCTGAAACACGAAGTCCTGTTGCATACAACAACTCTAACATTGCCTTATCACGAATCCCAAAAGCACTTGCCGTTTTCGGTGTTTGAAGCAATGCTTCCACTTCGTCGATTGATAATACTTTTGGTAATTTCCGTTCCCCTTGTGGCGTTTCAATATGTACCGATGGGTCATGCTCCACTGCTCGTTCACGAAGTAAAAATTGATGAAACGAACGAATCGATGCAATATGACGCGCCAATGTTTTTGAAGATTTCCCGTTTTCTTTTAAATGCTGCAAAAAGTTAACAATATGCAAGCGTGTCACTTCATGAAACGTCTTCGTTTGTTCTACATTTTGCAAATACTTCACATAGCTTTTTAAATCGCGTTCATAAGATACAACTGTATTTTTCGCTAAACCTTTTTCAACAATCATATAATGAATAAAATCTTTTAATTGATCTTCCAATCTACACTACTCCCCATTTTCATAGAAAAACATCATTCTATTTACGAAAGCATCCTTTTCCGGCTCCTCATTCCCTGATACTTTTTCTACAGTCTCTTCTTTTGGCTTTTCATAACGATGGTAACTTTCATATTCTTCATTTATCCATAGTATAGCGAAATAAAACAAAATCGTACAACTTGTAAATAATAAAAATACTTTCATCCCATCAAAAGTTAATTTTAAAGCTCGGCGCATTGTAAATTCCTCCAAAATATAAGTTATTACAACATATGCCAAGCTTTCACCAATTTATACCTTATTCAAATAAAAAACCTCTTCCTAGTTAAATAGGAAAAGGTTATTTTTCATCCGTTTCATTTTCTTGACAATTTTTACAAATCCCATGGAATGTTAAACGATGATCTTTCACCTTAAAGCTCCAGTCTCGTTCCACTTTATTCTCCACTTCACCAAGTAAATCTTCTTGTATTTCTTGTACAGCACCGCATTGTGTACAGATTAAATGATGATGGAAACGCTGTGCACCTTCTTGGCGTAAGTCATAACGCGAAACACCGTCTCCAAAGTTAATTTTATCGACAACTTTCAACTCAGACAATAACTCTAAAGTTCGATAAACGGTTGCTAATCCGATCTCTGGCGACTTTTCTTTTACAAGGAGGTATACATCTTCTGCGCTTAAATGATCTTCTTCATTTTCTAGCAGCACACGAACTGTTGCTTCACGTTGTGGTGTCAATTTATAGCTCGCTGCATGTAATTGCTTCTTAATTCGTTCAATTCTTTCTTCCATTCGGTACTACTCCCTCCTCGCCACTCTTACACCATTATATCAGAAGAAGGGCTCCTGTCAAAAGAAAAACAATGAAAACAAATTGATAATTATTCTCAAAAAATATTTATTGTTTGTTAATAGCCTCCACAACTTCTTTCATTAAAACTGGTGATGCATACACTTCGACACTGGAAGCAATAGCTAATACCGCTCCAATCACGAGAAAAAAGCATGTATAGCGAATTAATAACGGTAATAGTGGCTCAGTTATTTTCCGAATAAATTGATGCCTAATCATGCGTAAGGAAAAGCTTGCAGCAATTGTTGTCATTACGAGAAATACAGGAATTATAATTAAATTTTGTGGCAATACAGATACAAATGCTAATAATAGTCCATTCCATCCGTGCTGACTTACTAAAAAACCTACTGTAAATCCAACAACTACCCCTTTTAAAAATAGTAAGATAAAAATGAGCGGCAACCCAATAATTGAAATCCCCAAAATCCAAATAAAGCCGATATATTTTAATTGCGAAAAGTAACTTTCTCGAAACATTTCGCCTGCGACAGCAAATTCTCCTTTAGAAACTTGTCCAAAAAAACGCTGTAAATAAAATGATAAATCTTGCTTTTGGTTTATTTGTAAACTATTCACAAGAATCGCTCCAAATATTACTCCCATCAGTAATAAAACCGCATTAAATATATATAGTGAAGAATTTTCCTGTATGTGAGACATTACACGGTCTTGCCACGTTTTTCGCCACATTTTCCTTCCCTCCGTTCACACTCTTACTAAAAATGTATGAAAGAAAGAAAAAAAGTATGACGAATTAGCATTGAAATTCCGCTCTACTTTGCTAAACTAAAAAGTAGAGAATAGGAGGGATTTCTCTTGAAACCATTATTATTAGATTTTCCAACATTATTTCAAACTGAGCGCTTGCAAGTACGTAAGCCGTTTCCAGGTGATGGAACAGAGGTATATGAAGCAATCCAAGCTTCGCTAGAAGACTTATTACCATGGATGCCAATTACAGCTGAAACAGAAGAACGTGCTGAAGAAATTGTTCGCGAAGCTCACGGACAGTTTTTACTTCGTGAAACACTTGATTTCCACTTATACGATAAAGTATCTGGTACATTCATCGGAGCTATTACGCTCAAGCCTGAAAACTGGGATATTCCAAAGTTTTCACTTCACTTTTGGCTACATAGCGCTTATACAAAGCATGGCTATATGACAGAAGCCATTAAAGGTGCGATTCAATTTGCATTTGATAAACTAGGTGCTAGAAGAATTGAAATTCGTACTGATGCAACAAATATAAACGCATGTAACTTAGCAGAACGTCTAGAATTTATTTTAGAAGGTACAATGGAAAATGATTTCCTAGCACCCGATGGCAGCTTACGCGATGCACGTGTATATGCAAAAATCAACTAAAAACACTCGCCTTAGGCGAGTGTTTATTTTTGTAATTGTAAATATTGTACTGCAAACATCGTCTTAGCATCATGTATGCGAAGGTCTTTCATAAGATCAATCGCTTCTTCTAATGACACTTCCATTAATTCCACAAATTCATCTTCATCTAAAGTTGCTTTATTTTCTTTTTGTTTTAATCCTGTCGCTTTATATACATATAAAATCTCATCTGCAAAACCAGGTGATGTATAGAAAGATGTAATAAGCTCCATATTTTCACATACATATCCTGTTTCTTCTTCTAATTCACGAACTGCTGTTACCTCTGCCTTTTCCCCAGGTTCTAACTTCCCAGCAGGAATTTCCACAATTGCCTTTTCGAGAGCTTTACGATACTGCTCAACGAGTACAATTTTCCCCTCATCAGTAATAGCAATAATAGCAACTGCCCCAGGGTGATTTACGATTTCACGTTTACTCATTTCTCCATTTGGTAATACTACATCATCAACACGAACTTTTATAACTCTACCATCAAAAATTGGTTCAGTTTTTACTGTTCTTTCTGCAAGATTACTCATACTACTTCATCTCCCTGTTCTATTTCCTAATCGTTCTTCATACATTTTACCACATTGAAAGGAGCGTGATAGAAATGAAAGTTTACATTTTACCAAATCGCGTCACTTTAGTCGGCAAAGCATGGCAAATTCGTCATAAGCTAAAACAATATGGCAAAGAGTATACAACTGTACAAGAGTGGATTACAGCAAATAAAAAGTAAACGTTTGTCAACCTCCTTCCCCTTTCGTACAATAAAGGTAAGGAGGTTGACCTATGAAAAAACGTCAATTAGGAAACTCAGATTTATATGTTACGGAAATTGGATTTGGCTGTATGTCTCTCGGTGCATCTGAGGCTGAAGCTATGCGTATTATCGATGAGGCAATCGATTTAGGAATTAATTTTTTTGATACAGCGGACTTATACGATTATGGATTAAATGAAGAATTTGTTGGAAAAGCTCTGAAAGGAAAACGCGACCAAATTGTTCTTACAACAAAGGTTGGAAATCGATGGACAGAAGAAAAAAACGGTTGGTCTTGGGATCCTTCTAAAGCTTATATAAAGACCGAAGTAAAAGAGAGTTTACGTAGACTTCAAACAGATTATATTGATTTATATCAACTGCATGGCGGGACGATTGAAGATCCTATAGATGAAACAGTTGAAGCCTTTGAAGAATTAAAAAAAGAAGGGATTATTCGTCATTATGGTATCTCTTCTATACGCCCAAATGTCATTCGTGAGTATGCAAAACGATCAAATATCGTTAGCATATTAATGGAATACAGCCTTTTAAATCGTCGCCCTGAAGAATGGTTCCCGTTTCTTAATGAACAGCAAATTAGCGTTATTGCTCGCGGACCACTTGCAAAAGGGATTTTAACTAACAATAATGCAAGAAAGATAGAAAGAGTAAAAGAAAAAGATTACCTCTCTTATTCTTACGATGAGTTATATTCGACACTCGCGAGTGTAAAAGAAATAATCCAAGAAAGCTCTTTAACAGGAACAGCTATTCAATATTGCTTACATAACGAAACTGTTGCAGCTGTTATACCTGGTGCAAGCTCTATTCAACAATTGCAAGAAAATATACAAGCTAGCCAACAGTTATCTTTAACAAAAGAAGAATATGTACAACTTCAAAAGATTGTTAAGTATGATTCATATGCTTTGCATCGCTAAAATATTGATACCGATAAAAGCAAAAGACTGCCCCCCCAACACTAGGCGGCAGTCTTTTTTTATAACGTATCATATTTATCAGGATTCGTTCCTACATGTAAATTACGATTTAACGTATTAATTTGATCCATCTCTTCTTCAGTTAATGAGAAATCAAAAATAGTAAAGTTCTCTTTAATACGAGATGGCGTAACAGATTTAGGAATAGTCACAATCCCACTTTGAATATCCCACCTTAATATAACTTGTGCAGGTGACTTTTCATATTTTTTAGAAATAGCCTGAATAATTGGATGCTGGAATACTTCGCCGCCTCTCATTAAAGGACTCCATGCTTCCATTTGAATTTGCTCACCTTGACAGAAATCACGCAATTCAAATTGCGCTAGCATTGGATGAAGTTCAACTTGGTTTACCATCGGCTTCACTTTGCAATTTGGTAATAACAGTTCTAAATGATGTTTATGAAAATTAGAAACACCAATGGCACGCACTTTACCTTCTTCATATAGCTTTTCTAGAGCACGGTACGTATCAACATACTTCCCTCTTATCGGCCAATGGATTAAATATAAATCTACATAGTCCATTTGTAATTTCTTTAAACTTTTTTCAAACGCCTCGAGCGTCTCCTCGTACCCTTGATCATCGTTCCAAACTTTTGTTGTAATAAACAAGTCTTCTCGCGAAATTCCAGATTCACGAACCGCTTCTCCGACACCGCTTTCATTTTCATATACAGTTGCTGTATCAATCGAACGGTATCCAACTTCTAACGCTGTTTTTACTGCTTGTTTAACTTCGTCGCCTTCTTTAGCTTTATAAACGCCTAGACCAATCATCGGCATTTTCACGCCATTATGAAGTGTAGTTGTTGGAATATGCATACTCGTTCTCCCTTTCAATGTTACATTTTTTATAAACCACCACTTTATTTCAACAAGATTTATTCAAAATGTCAAAACATACGTACAGTTTACATAATAATTTTATACCCCTTTAGAAAATAACATGAACTCAGTCGTTCACGTTACTTTCTATCCATTTCTTCGCTTTTTCATCAACATTACGTACAAATTCATTTTTTCCTTCTGTATACAACGTGCCATCATATGTATATTTTTCAGCTAGTTCTTTCTTTAAAGTCGCATACGCTTCTGCTTCTTCACAATGAGCCATCATATAATCACGAAATGCTAAATGCCTTACTATCTCAGGATTTCCTTTTTCAAATACGTGTAAGTGATACGAGCGTTTTTCCTCAGTCCCATGAATAAAATAACGACGTCTTGAAATACCATTTTCCCCTTTTACGATGTAACCAAGCTCTTTAAAACGTTCATTCCAATGATCTACTCTGTCGATACTCTCTACTTCCATAATCATATCTATAATTGGTTTAGCTGCCAGTCCTGGCACTGACGTACTTCCAATATGATGGACTTTCACCATTTCTGGCATCGCCGATTTTAATCTTTCGGCTTCCATTTGGAATTTCTCACTCCAATGATTTTCATACGGAACGACTACAATTTCCCTCATTCTAACTCCCCTTTTCTTACAAACTCGTCAAAAAAATGATCAGCGGCATTTCACTGATCATTTTTTTATTATTTAAAGTCTTTCCAAGTAAGGCTACTTTCACTTAACAGTTCTTCAAATGATTTATTCTTTTCACGTTCTTTTTGTTCCTTACGCTTTCTTTCTTGTTCTGCTGCCTCTTTTTTCTCTTCTCTCACTTGCAACTCTTTTTTCTTATTCTTTAATTGTTGCATTAACGAATCGTTCAATTGATCACCTAGTGTAAGTGATTCTTTCTCTGGTTGATTCATTTGAGAGTGTCTTTGTGTTTGTCTTTGCTTCTTTTTCTTCATACTATTCACCTTTTACTTTTTTCTCCATTATAGAGGATACATGGCGAAATCGACAATAAAAAAGGTTCCCTACTCTATTATTTATCTTTTGTAAATATGTTAATTTTTCGAAAAAACTAAATTTTTATATAGATATAATCCTAGTAATCTATTAAAATTATGTCGTATGATGTCAGATTATAAAAAAAGGAGAAATTAATTATGTGGAAAAAAATTATTCCTGCTGTTGCTGTTTTAAGTACTATTACTTTTTCAAGCGTATTCGCCGCTCCTCCATCTCAGACTCCTGCCGAACAAAACCGATACATAGACGTACAAATGCTTGGTATTAATGATTTACATGGTCAACTAGATACTGTAAAAAAAGTTAACAATAAAGAAGCTGGTGGCGCTGATTATTTAGCTACTTATTTAAAAGAACGCAAAAAACAAAACCCTAATACACTTCTCGTACATGCCGGTGATATTGTCGGAGCCAGCCCACCAGTTTCCGCATTATTACAAGACGAACCAACAATTGAATTTTTAAATGACTTAAAGTTTGATGTTGGTACAATCGGAAACCATGAATTTGATGAAGGTATCGATGAAATGAAACGCCTCATTTACGGTGGATATCACGAAAAAACAGGAAATTTCAAAGGAGCAAACTTCCCTTATGTCGCTGCAAACTTCTATAATAAATCAACTGGCCGCTTATTTTTACCACCATTCACTGTAAAAATAGTTGACGGAGTTCCTGTAGGGTTCATTGGAGTTGTTACAACGGATACACCGAATGTCGTTATGCCTACTATGCTAAAGAATGTACAAATTACTGATGAAGTAGAGGCTATTAATAAATCCACACAACAATTAAAGCGTCTCGGCGTTAAATCTATCGTAGTCCTTGCACATGTCGGCGGAACAACTGATGAGTCTGGTGTAACAAATGGAGACCTCACTCGAATTGCAAATGAAACAGATCCAGAAGTCGATGTTATTTTCGGCGGACATAGTCATACGTATGTAAATGGTACTGTAAATAATAAACTTATCGTGCAAGCGAATTCTTACGGAATGGCTTTTTCGGACGTAGATGTAACAATTGATAGAAAAACAAAAGATATTGTGAAGAAAAAAGCTGAAGTTATTACAACGTACCATGAAGGTGTAGAGCCTGATAAACAAGTAAAACAAAAGTTAGATCAATATAAAGAAAAAATCGCACCTCTTGTAAATGAAGTAGTCGGAAAATCTACAGCACCTATCGACCGTAAACAAAACGATGCTGGTGAATCTACACTTGGAAATTTAGTTGCGGATGCCCAGCGCCAAACTATGCAAACACAAATCGCTCTTATGAATCCTGGTGGAATTCGTAATGATCTAGACGCTGGAGATATTACATGGGGCGAATTATACGGCATTCAGCCTTTCGGAAACCAATTAATTAAAGTAGATCTAACAGGTCAAGATATTCGTGATATATTAAATCAACAATGGCAAAAAGGAGCAACGAGAATGCTTCAAATTTCAGGTATTCAATACACTTGGGATGCAAATAAACCAAATAACGAAAAGGTTACGAATATCCGTTTAACAAATGGTGAAGAATTAGTTCCCTCTAAAACGTATAGCGTAGTTGCAAATGCTTTCCTAGCTTCTGGCGGTGATGGATTCGTATCCTTTAAAAATGGAAAAAATGCTGAAACTGGTCCAAACGATTTTGAAGCATTAGTCGATTATGTAAAACAAGTGACAGAACCAATTCAGCCGATTATTGATGGACGTATTCAAAAAAACAATTAAATACTATTCAAACTAGTGCGTGACACTCGAAAGAAGAAGCTCCTTTTATATGCAAGGAGCTTCTTCTTTTAGAGTCATACGTATTGTCATTTTTCTAGTGCAGTAAAGGATACGCACATAGCCCCTTGTTTCTTCGTAGTATATAGAAAACTATAATGGGAAGATTTGTATGTATTTCTATCAAACAATGACGATACATTGTATCGACAAACACATTCGTAGTATTGAGAAAGCAATTAATGGAGAATATAGCGCCATTCATTTTTATGCTAGATTAGCTACTTTAGCTCCAGACATAAATGAACGAACTCAAATCCTTGAAATTCGGCAAGATGAGCAACGAACAGTTGATTTTTACTTAGAAATTGCTGACGGAACGACAAATCAACAAGTGAAAGAAACATTTCAGCGCGCAGCAGCTGATGAACAAAATCATGCCGTTTGGTTCCTATATTACTTTTCGAAACAAAACAAAAAATGAAATAAAAGAAAGGATACACGCTCTTATATGGAACATAGTATCCTTTCTTTTATTTCTCTGGATACGTTTCATGATTAACATCATACCGTTGCAAAAACTCCTGTAGTGCTTCTTCTACAATTTTAGACTTTTGAATCCCTTTTGATTCCGATATAACATCTAGTCTTGCTAATACTTCTATATTAATCGAAAAGGTTCGTTTCTTTTTCTCTGTGCTCTTACTTATAATTTGAACACTTACTTCTTCTCTTTTTCTTAGCAATTCATAAATGCTTTGTAATTGTTCATAAATTAGTAATTGATAGTCTGTTTTTGCATATTGAAGGGCAGTAGCTTCTTGTATTTGCAAATGACGTGGCTCTTCACCATCACCTATAAAGATACGTTTTTTCTGCTCTCCATCATATTCATATCCAATCACCCTTAATTTCTTTGATAATGTATATGGGCTCATTTCAAGCCGTTTCGCTATAATAGCGATTGATTCGCGTCTATTTAAAGAATCAATAATTTCTCCAATCGTCACATTCTCCCTCCTCTCTTAATCGCCTAAACTTGAAATCAAACCAGTATGTTATGATACAATGATTTTCTAGTAGTATATGCAAAAGAAAGAGCCTGTGCGATTCATACCATTTAAGAAAAGGAGGTTTACATATGCTTTTTCGTAGCCATACCCCTCGGTTTTACAACGAAAAGAAGCGACTAATCCCTAACAGTATCGCTACGATAGAAAGCGTTATGATTAATGACCGGAAACAATCTCTCCTTATACGCGGCCAAAACGTGGATCAGCCTATTTTATTATGCTGTCACGGCGGTCCTGGTATGGCACAAATCGGCTTTATTCGCCATTTTCAAAAAGAGTTAGAAAAGCACTTTATCGTTATTAATTGGGATCAGCGAGGGGCAGGTAAATCCTTTTTATGGCGGGACATCCAAACAAATCTTACGATTGATCAATTTTTTTCAGATGCAAAAAAGGTTATTCAATATCTTCTCAAACGCTTTAATAAGCAAAAACTATTTCTCGCTGGTCATTCTTGGGGAAGTATTATCGGACTACAAATCGCTAATCAATGTCCCGAATATATAGAAGCATACATCGGCATCGGTCAAATCGTACATATGAAGCAAAATGAAGAATTACTATATCAACATTTAATTAGCTCTGCCAAAAAGCATGACCATAAAAAGGCATTAGCTTCTCTTTTAAAATTAGGGAAACCACCCTTTTTAGATACGAGACGCCTCATTATTCAAAGAAAGTGGCTTGGTACATTCGGAGGAGCAATCCAAAATGGATCTTCCTTTTCTTTCATACGAAAAGGCTTCTTTTCTCCTGAATATACGCTATTAGATTGGTTCAAATTTCTCGCAGGAAATTTAAAATCCGGAGTTTTATGGGAAGAGATGCTGACAATCGATTTCTTTTCATCTATTTCAAGTTTATCTGTTCCTGTTTATTTTTGTTCTGGTCGCTATGATTATCAAACTCCTTATGCACTCGTTCAACAATATTGCGATATCATTCAAGCTCCTATTAAAAAGATGATTTGGTTTCCAAACTCGGCACATTCTCCAGATTTAGAAGAGCCTGAGTTATTTGCTAAATCTTTACAATCAATTAAACAAGAACTATCTTTTCAACATTAATAACAAAAGGCGCTTTTACATTTCATAGAAAACATTTTATAATGATATGTCGCAAGTATATGTCACTACAAACACTTGCTTGCCTTAACAGAATAAAAATTAGGGAGATTACATTTATTATGAACGCTGTACTCATCGCAGTAGCAGTCATGCTACTGCTTAGTTTGTTACGTGTCCAAGTCATTGTCGCCATTATCGTTGGAGCTTTAACAGGCGGACTTATCGGCGGACTCGGTATTTCAGAAACAATTAGTACTTTTACAGCCGGTCTTGGGAACAGTGCTCCTATCGCATTAAGCTACGCAATGCTCGGTGGATTTGCTATTTCCCTTTCAAAAACAGGACTTCCTGATGCAATGATCCAATCAGCTTTAAAATGGATCGGCAACGAACAAGACACGAAAAAACAAGTCTATTCTAAAATACTTATATTATTTATCATTTTAACAATGGCTTGCTTCTCACAAAATATTATCCCTGTTCATATCGCTTTCATCCCAATCTTAATTCCAGCACTTTTAAAAGTATTAAATGAGCTGAGGGTGGATCGTAGGCTTGTAACATGTCTTATTACATTTGGGTTAATTACCCCTTACATGTGGGTTCCAGCAGGGTTCGGAAAAATTTTTCATGACGTATTGCAAACAAATGCTGCGCAAAGCGGTCTTACATTTGATGTCGCACTTATTCCAAAAGCGATGACTATTCCAGCAATCGGTATGATTATCGGATTATGTGTAGCGGTTTTCATTACATACAGAAAACCACGTACATATGAAACAGAACAAATTCATGCTGCACAGAATGAAATCGTTCCCTATACGAAAAGAAGCATTACTTTGGGTTTATTATCAATACTCGCTACATTAACTGTGCAATTAGCAACAGAATCAATGATTTTTGGTGCTTTAGCAGGTATTATCGTCTTATCAGTTAGCGGTAGCCTCCCTCTTAAAGAAGCCGATGCTATTTTAACGAGTGGAATGCGTATGATGTCCTTTATCGGATTTGTTATGATTTCTGCCGCTGGATTTGGCGCTGTTCTTCGAAAAACTGGACATGTTGAATCGCTTGTGCAAACGAGTGCACATATAATCGGAAATAATAAACCGCTTGCTGCATTTCTTATGCTCATTATTGGACTTCTCGTTACGATGGGAATTGGCTCTTCCTTTTCAACCATCCCAATCTTAACAACAATTTTCGTACCGTTATGCGTCCAGCTCGGATTTAGTCCCATGGCTACAATCGCAATTATCGGTACAGCTGGTGCACTTGGTGATGCAGGTTCTCCAGCATCTGATAGTACACTTGGACCAACGTCTGGTTTAAATGCTGATGGTCAGCACCATCATATATGGGATACATGTGTCCCAACATTTCTACACTATAATATACCGTTACTTATATTCGGCTTTATTGCCGCAATTACACTATAAAAGGTGCGTTTTAAAAACGCACCTTTTACTTTGTTGTTTCTCTCTCAATGCACCTAAATTCTGTTTCCACTTCTTCTTGTCGCACTTGTTTCTTCTTTATTTTTCCTATTAACTGTTGAAAAGCTATTTCCCCATTTTCTTCGATATAACTTCCAATCGTCGTTAATGATGGACTTATCCATTCACCCTCTACACTCCCGTTAAATCCAATGATTTGTAACTTACCTGGTATATGAATATTAAGAGTTTTCGCCGCCCTGATTAGCTCAATAGCGACCTTATCACTTGAAGCTACAACCCCATCTATGTATGGATGCTTTTGTAACAATTCAAGAAACTGTTGATTCGTATACCCTTGTACAATTTCCTCTCGATAAGAAAGTCCTTCTTTCCAAGCAGTATCTAGAAATCCTGCCACATGCTCTTCCATTTCTTCACTCTCTACTCCCTCACCGATATAAGCAAGAAACTGGCAGCCTTTCTCTTTTAATAAAGAAACAGCTTTCTGTCCACTTTCATAATAGCTCATAAGAGATTGTCGTTCTTCAAGCACAGCGAAAGGAAGTGAGATTTCTCCTATACTTCGAAAAACAGATTTCGTCATTATAACGCCTGCAATGTTATTTTGTTCCAACATATCTATGTATCTATTCTTATTTTCTATATTACAAACTATTACTTGATACCCTTCTTTGTATGCTATTTCCTCAACGAAACGGAGCAAAGTGATGTATGATGGATTATGCAAATTATCTACAAGTAATGCAATCACCGTTGAAGGCTGTTTAAATAAAGGCTTTGCTGTAGCATTCGGTCTATAATGTAATTCTTCAATTGCTTTTTTTACTTGTTTCACCGTATCTTCATGGACATATCCTTTTTCGTTAATGACTCTTGAAACGGTTGCGACTGAAACACCGGCCAATTTTGCAACATCACGTATAGTTGCCACATCGTCACCCCTTAATATGGTAATAGATTACAATTTTAAATTAAACCAAAATATAACATTCGTCAAGGTTATTGTTTTATATTTCTGAAAATTGTTACACAATTTCCACTCTACTCATAAAGTGAAACTTTAATCAGTGGGGGTTTTGTTCATCCCCCACTGATTATTAGTTGAACCAATCGGGCGTTTACGGGCAGTGGATCTCCCACCTAACTTCTTTGCTCCAACTGAATTTTGAGGTGGGAGTTTTACTGCCCGTTAATGCGGGAGAAAATATACTCCAGCTGAATTTCATGTGAAATCGCGATATTATCATAACCAATAAACGGAATTTCTTTCTTTATTTTTCGTGCTTCCTTTACCGCATCAATATACAAGTTCGTCATCATGAAGTTACGTTTTTGATAAAAACGAAGTGCGTTCATATTATCATTCGTCGTAATAAGCCACACTTTTTTACATTCGTTCTCTTTTGCCACTCGCAATACACAATCCACCAGTTTTGTACCAATCCCCTTCCCTTCCTCAAAACTATTTAACGATACAATTTCACACATGTTTTCTATCACTTTATATGTTATAATTCCCACTATTCTGTTATTTCTAAGTGCAATAAAACCAGGTAATTCTTCTAATTGATGTACTCTGCCTCGCGAGACCATCATTGAGCTTCCCCAGTTTTCACACATAAAATCCTGAATTGCTTCTTTCATTTCTGGTGTGATTTTTTGTATATGAACCATACACGATTTCTCCCCTTTTCACATCATTGTGATACAATGTTAGTGTATCACATGTAGAGGTATTTGGAGGATGAGGTAAAGTATGAAACGTTTTTTTACAGCATTGTTTACTATACTAGGTGCACTAACTGCGATTGGGATTTTCTTTACAAATAAAGTTATGTACTTGAAGAAAAAAACAGAGGAAGAAGTTTTAGAACGCGAAACGAAAAAGCATTTTCATTTGGACGATTTTAAGGCTATTCAAAAAGAAGAGGTTCACATCCCTTCTCAATTCGGATACGAACTTCACGGATATTACATGCCAGCTGGTCATTCCAATAAATTTATGATTTTTTGCCACGGTGTGACTGTAAATAAAATGAATTCCGTTAAATATGCAAACTTATTTTTAAATAGAGGATATAACGTATTTATTTATGATCATCGCCGTCATGGTAAAACCGGTGGTAAAACAACAAGTTATGGCTATTATGAAAAACATGATTTAAAGTCAGTAGTTGACTGGCTAAAAGATCGTTTCGGAACGAATATTACACTCGGAATTCATGGTGAATCTATGGGTGCTGCAACTCTTCTTCAATATGCAGGACTTGTAGAAGATGGTGCTGATTTTTATATTGCTGATTGTCCTTTCTCTGATTTTTATGGACAGTTACAACATCGTTTGAAAGTTGAGTTTCATTTGCCAAAATGGCCTTTATTACCTTTAGCAAATGCCTTTTTAAAAGTTCGTGATGGCTATACAATTCGTGAAGTTTCACCAATTGATTGTATAAAAAATATTAACAATCCGGTTCTCTTTATTCATAGTAAAGATGATGACTATATTTTATCTGATATGACGAAATCACTTTATGAAGCGAAAGAAAATAATAAACAGCTTTATATTGCAGAACATGGTGCACACGCTTGCTCTTATAATGAAAATAAAGAAGAGTACGAAGATGCCATCGATCAATTTTTAAACACATATGTAAAAGAAACAAAAAACAGGCTTGCATAAGCCTGTTTTTTTACTGCGCTAAAACGTCTGTAACTTGTTCCATATTTTCAGAAATCCACTTTACTGCCTCGTCTAGCGTTGGGAATTCCGTCGTTTGAAAAGTTACCTCATCTTGAAGTAACCAAACATCTTTCGGTTCTTGTCCTACACCTGCGATTGACCAATGAAGTAAACTATATGGATGATTATCATTCAAAAATGATGCCCATGTGCGCTCATTTGCAATATTTTGTAGTGTGTGTAATTTTTTATCCATCTTTCGTCACCTTACTCTAGTCAGTTATAAAAACTATTATAACACTCTCTTCTCTCTCAAACAAAGTGCTCTTTTTATCCCGCTATTTGCGGGCAGTAAGACTCCCACCTCAAAATTCAGCTTAGGCAAAGAAGTAAGGTGGGAGATTAACTGCCCGTAAACGCCCGATTGGTTGAACTAATAATCAGTGGGGATGCCCCCACTGATTAAAGTTTCACTTTATATTGTCAAGTACTCTCCCTAATTATATGATGAGAGTAAGCGTTTGGAAAGGAGGGATAACGTTGGCAAAAGTACAAATTAAAGTGAATGATAATGGCTCTTTTCGCGTTACAGGGGACGTGGAATTAGTTGACTCACAAGGGAATGTATTCCCAGCAAAACCAGCATTTTCTTTATGTCGTTGTGGTTTATCAAAAAACATGCCTTATTGCGATGCTTCGCATAAAGGAAAATTCGAGTCTGTTGTTAGAGCACCAGAGGCAGAATAAATATTTAAAGAGCATGCACATTTATTTGTGTATGTTTTTTCTTTTGATCAAAGCCTATACAGCCCTTCCCCTTTCAACATTTCTATTACTTTCGTCCCCATTCAAATCGGCATATATTTTCAAACAATTCTTCACATTCGAACATTTTTTACTATGCTTTTTTCTTTTTTGTGCTATAATGTGAGCAAACAACATCCTTCGGGGTCGGGTGAAATTCCCAACCGGCGGTGATGAAGCGATAGCTTCTAAGTCCGTGACCCGTTTTCAACGCGAAAACGGTGGATCTAGTGAAACTCTAGGGCCGACAGTATAGTCTGGATGGGAGAAGGATATGTTTTCTAGTAATTTTATATAGCGAATACACTTTTATTTCAGTATGCATATTTTTAAAGTTTCATTTTGAATCTTTATATATGTTTTATTTTGTATACTTATGTTTCTATACTGAAATAAAAAGATACGACTAGCGTTGAAAGAATTTGATATTTTGCTAGGTTTTTTCCTTATGCCAAAATATCAGTCATCGTTAGGTTTCTTTCCTATACTTTCGTATTCGAACTATATTTCTAGAAATCACGTCTCCCAAACCCCAAGGATATAAAATCCTTGGGGTTTTTTGATTTTTTCAGGAGAGGTGAAAAGAATGACAGATCAAGAATATATGAGGATTGCCTTGCAGTTAGCACAAGGAACATCGGGACAAACAAGCCCAAATCCTATGGTTGGTGCCGTTGTTGTTAAAGATGGGGAAATTGTTGGAATGGGTGCCCACATGCGTGCTGGTGAAGAACATGCTGAAGTTCATGCTCTTCACATGGCTGGTGAAAGAGCAAAAGACGCTACCGTTTATGTAACACTTGAACCGTGTAGCCATTTTGGAAAAACACCCCCTTGCTGTGAATTACTCATTGAAAAAGGAGTTCAGCGTGTTGTAATTGCTACTCTTGATTGCAATCCCCTCGTTTCCGGAAATGGAAAAAGGAGATTAGAAGAAGTTGGAATCGAGGTAACTACTGGTGTTCTTGAGGCGGAAGCCACTTTATTAAATCGATACTTTTTTCACTATATGAAAAAGAAACGTCCCTTTGTAACAATAAAAACAGCAATGAGCTTAGATGGAAAAACAGCAACTGTAACCGGTGAAAGTAAGTGGATTACAGGCGAAGAAGCACGCGCTGACGTTCACCAATATCGTCATATACATGATGCTATCCTAGTCGGTGTGAATACAGTTCTAACTGATAATCCACACTTAACAACACGAATTCCAAACGGAGGTAAACATCCTATACGCGTTATTTTAGATACCCACTTACGAACGCCGCCATCTTCTCATGTCATAACAGATGGCTTAACTCCGACATGGATTATTGTCGGTAAGGATGTAAACAAAGAGAAAATAGCGTCTTATGAATCTAACAATATAGCTGTATTCCAAATGAAAACACAGCAAATTGAAATACAAGATGTCCTATCCCTGCTCGGTGAGAAACAAATTCTTTCTCTGTTCGTTGAAGGTGGTCAAACGGTGCATGCAAACTTCTTAAAAACAAATAATTTTAATGAAATCGTGACCTATATAAGCCCGAAATTAATTGGTGGAAAAGATGCACCCACCTTATTTGGCGGAGCTGGTTTTTCGAAGGTACAAGATGCACTTTCCTTAACAATTCAAGAGATGAAACAAATCGGTAATGATATAAAAATTGTTGCAACCTTAAAAAGCGAGGTGACGGAATGTTTACAGGAATCGTAGAAGAGTTAGGAACGATATCAAGCATGACTCAAAGTGGTGAAGCAATGAAGCTAACTATTAGCGCAAAGCAAATTCTATCGGATGTCAAATTAGGTGATAGTATTGCAGTTAACGGCATTTGCTTAACAGTAACTACTTTTACGACTACTTCATTCACTGTCGACGCAATGCCTGAAACAATGAAAGCAACATCACTTCGTATGCTAAAGCCAAGTGCCAAAGTGAATTTAGAACGGGCGATGGCTGCAAACGGACGATTCGGTGGACATTTCGTCACCGGACATATCGATGGCATCGGTACGATTTTAACTAAAAAACAACATTACAATGCCATCTATTACAAAATAGCAATTTCTGATGAATTACTACGCTATTGTTTGCATAAAGGATCCGTTGCTGTTGATGGCACTAGCTTAACAATATTTGATATAGACGAATCTTCAATTACAATTTCACTCATCCCCCACACAGTAAGCGAGTCTATAATCGGAGAAAAAAAAGCCGGGGACATCGTAAACATTGAGTGTGACATGATTGGAAAATATATTGAACGCTTTATCTCAAAGCCCGCAAAAAGAACTGGTTCAATGACCGAAAGCTTTTTACAAGAAAACGGATTTCTATAAGGAGGAAGCACAATGTTTCATCGTATTGAAGAAGCTCTAGAAGATTTAAAACAAGGAAAAGTTGTTATCGTATGTGATGATGAAAACCGAGAAAATGAAGGCGATTTTATTGCTTTAGCAGAGTACATTACACCAGAAACGATTAATTTTATGATTACACACGGTCGTGGTCTCGTTTGTGTACCCATTACGGAGGAGTACGCAGAACGTCTACAGTTAGAACCAATGGTATCTCATAATACAGATTCACATCACACTGCGTTTACAGTGAGCATTGATCATGTTTCTACAACAACAGGGATTAGTGCTCATGAACGTGCAACTACGATACAAGAATTGTTAAACCCTGCATCAAAAGGCTCTGATTTCAATCGCCCTGGACATATCTTTCCATTAATTGCGAAAGAAGGCGGTGTACTGCGCCGTGCTGGTCATACAGAAGCCGCTGTCGATTTAGCCAAACTTTGCGGAGCAGAACCAGCTGGAGTCATTTGCGAAATTATAAATGAGGACGGTACGATGGCACGTGTACCTGATTTACTAGAGTGCGCAAAACAATTTGATATAAAAATGATTACAATAGAAGATTTAATTGCTTATCGCCGCCATCACGAAACACTTGTGACAAGAGAAGTGGAAATTACATTACCTACAGATTTCGGTACTTTCCATGCAATTGGCTATTCTAACTCATTAGATATGAAAGAACATATCACGCTCGTAAAAGGTGATATTTCAACAGGCGAACCTGTACTTGTACGCGTTCATTCAGAATGCTTAACAGGAGATGTATTTGGTTCGTGCCGCTGTGATTGCGGACCACAGCTACATGCTGCACTTGCTCAAATTGAGCGTGAAGGAAAAGGTGTTCTTCTCTATATGAGACAAGAAGGACGAGGAATTGGCCTTCTGAATAAGCTTCGCGCTTATAAGTTACAAGAAGAAGGGTTAGATACTGTAGAAGCAAATGAAAAACTTGGGTTCCCAGCTGATCTTCGTGATTACGGTATTGGCGCTCAAATTTTAAAAGATTTAGGCTTACAAAGTTTACGATTATTAACGAATAATCCACGAAAAATTGCTGGCTTACAAGGTTACGATTTAGAAGTAACCGAGCGTGTACCGTTGCAAATGCCAACAAAAGAAGAAAATAAAACGTATTTACAAACGAAAGCAAGCAAATTAGGACATTTACTAAACTTATAATTAAGGGAGAGATACATTATGGTATTCGAAGGTCATTTAGTTGGTACAGGATTAAAAGTTGGGGTTGTTGTTGGACGTTTTAATGAGTTTATTACAAGTAAGTTACTTGGCGGAGCTTTAGATGGATTAAAGCGTCACGGTGTAGAAGAGAATGATATTGATGTTGCATGGGTTCCTGGTGCATTTGAAATTCCTTTAATCGCTAAAAAGATGGCCAATAGCGGAAAATATGATGCTGTTATTACATTAGGTACAGTAATTCGCGGTGCTACAACACATTACGATTACGTTTGTAATGAAGTAGCAAAAGGTGTTGCGTCTTTATCACTACAAACGGACATTCCAGTTATTTTCGGTGTATTAACGACAGAAACAATTGAACAAGCGATTGAACGTGCAGGTACAAAAGCTGGTAATAAAGGATATGAATCGGCAGTTGCTGCGATCGAAATGGCTCATTTATCAAAACAATGGGCTTAAAAAAGAGGCTACGGCCTCTTTTTTTATTTTCTCACCTTTTTTCGTACATCTTCTATTAATTCATCCATCGTTTTTCCTTCTGTTTTTATACGAAGAGCTTGTGCTGTTCTCCACACATTTTCTCTCTTTTCCGCTTCTTCTATAATAGAAATTTCCTTCCTCACTTCTTTTAAATCTTTTCCTTCTGTTTCAAGCCCAAAATGTTCAGCTTTCGTTCGAAAATGCTGTTCAATTCTTTGTTGCATTTCTTTTTGTTCAGGATTTTCAGCCGCCTTAACTGGATCAGCACTTATCGCTTTTATTAAAATCAGACAGGTCATAATAGTTAATATGTATTTGTACATGTAAAATCCTCCAACCCGATATAAATTACATTTTTACTATGTACAATTAGGGCTTGGAAAATTCGTCCACAAAATTATTTTTCTCGTCCAAAAGTGACTACTATCAAGCATTAATGGACTTTTATTACATTTTATTTACAAAAAAAAAGCAACCCCTTTAAAGAGTTTGCTTTTCATCTATCTTATAGCGCACATTCTTCAATCTCAAATCCTAAATCTTCAATCATACCCCAGTCCGCAGTCGGCTCTTGTCCAGCTGTTGTTAAATAGTCCCCGACAAAGATAGAGTTTGCTGCAAATAAACCAAGTGGCTGTACAGAACGTAAATTAAGTTCTCGACCACCTGAAATACGAATTTCTTTTGTTGGATTTACAAAACGCATCATCGCCAGCACTTTTAAACATTCTACAGGTGTTAATTCTTTTTGTCCTTCAAGCGGAGTACCCTTTACAGCAACAAGGAAATTACATGGAATAGAATCCGCATCTAAACGTTGTAATTCAAATGCAATTTCAGCGCGCTGTTCAATCGTTTCTCCCATTCCGAAAATTGCTCCAGAGCATGGAGAAATACCGGCTTGCTTCGCTTTTTGGACTGTATCAACACGATCGTCATACGTATGCGTTGAACAAATGCTATCATAATTGTTGGCATGCGTATTTAAATTGTGATTATAACGATGCACACCAGCTTCTGCTAACTGACCTGCTTGATCTTCATTTAAAAATCCTAAACAACAGCAAATTTTTAAATCTGTCGTTTCACGAATTTCCTTAACTGCTCCAATAACGTGATTTACTTCTTTATTCGTCGGACGACGACCAGATGCAACAATACAATATGTACCTGCTTTACGACGAATTGCTTCGTGCGCTCCTTCAACAATTTTCTCTTGTGTTAACCATGCATACTTATCAATCGGTGCTTCTGAAATAATAGACTGTGAACAATACCCGCAATCTTCAGGACATAATCCAGATTTCGTATTTATAATCATGTTCAACTTTACTTTCTTACCAAAATGATGATGGCGAATGATGTAAGCTGCATTCATAATTTCTAAAACTTCTGTATCATCAGCTTCTAATATTGCAATTGCATCTTCTTTCGTAATCATTTTCTCTTCTACTACGTCGTATGCAAGTTTTTTCCAATCCCTTTTTATTTGTACTTGTTTCATTTCATCTCTTCCCCTCTTTTGTTATATACGTAAATAAAGCATGATATGTTGCCATTATCCCTTCTTTTTCCGTGAAGTCTCTTTCATATATACGAAGCATCGTACGAAAGAGTGAAGGGCTTTGACAATAAGACTCTTCATTACTATTGGTCGCTCCTACTTTTCGAATAGAATGTAGAAACTCCCTAACTTCTGCAAATCTTTCTATGTAACATGTTTCAGAAACATGTACATTTCCTAATGAATTTTTGCATATATTCACTAACTGTTCTTTCGAAACGAATCGTTGTCCTATTGAAGTACAATTGTGTATCCCCTTTTCTTTCTTAGCACGCTGAAAAGACGTATGCAATTCTTGAAAAGTCGTATTACCAAACGTGGAAAATAATAATGTTCCTTCTTCAGACAAATAGTTAAATAAATTTTTCACTGTCTCTTTTAAATCATTAAGCCATTGAAATGTAGCATTTGAAATGATGACATCATATGGATTTTCTAATTTTAATTGTTCAATATCTTCACATCGAAACATCACATTTCCCAAACTTTTTCTAGTTTTCGCGACTGCAATCATCTCATCAGCAAAATCCACAGCTGTAATATGAGCTTTCGGAAATAAATTTGATAATTGCTCTGTTACATATCCTGTCCCGCATCCAAGTTCTAAAATACGTATCGATGATGTTTCACTATATCGTTCCTTCAATGTAGAAAGTAACGAATGCGCCATCTTTTTTTGTACATTTGCATATTGATCGTAGGATACAGCCGCCCCGTTAAACCGTTTTTGCAGTAACGTTTTGTTGATCATGTCGTATCCCCTCTACAAATTGAATAATTTCATTTGCGCAATATTCAAAATTCGTTACACATAATGCATGCCCAGCACCGCTTACTACCTTTAGATTGACATTCGTATTATTCGCCATACTATGGGCTGCAGACAATGGACATATTACATCCTGCTCTCCATGAAGGAGTAACAGCGGGGCTTTCATATCTATTACTTCATTTCTCATATCTGTTTCTATTAAATAATCTAAGCCTAATTGTAAAGACTGAATCGAGTCTCCTTTAAACTTCAGCGCAATCTCTTCAAAATTCGTATTCTCCTTCAGCTCACTTTTTGTAAACATATTTTCATAGAAACGCTTCAAAGTATCTTCTTTCTTTCTCGTTAAATTCTTTTTCATACGTTCTACATGCAGGGAATTCCATCCACTTGTATAGTCACTTGTATTGGTAAATTTAGCGGTACCACCAATTAGCACCATACCTTTCGCCTTAATCTTTTTATAAGCTTGTACTGCCGCTAACGCTCCTAGTGACCATCCAACTAAAATTACATTTTCATCCTGCGCTACATCTATTATTCGCCCCGCAAATTCACTTTGTTCTTTCACGTTACGCCAATCTATACATTGAACAGAATATCCTTTAAAATACGGCAGAACCAAAGTCCAAACACCTTCTTCCATTCCCCATCCTGGAATAAAAATAAGCTTTAGCTCTTTCATACTAAAAACCCCTCTTCTTTACCAATACGTATAATATGCTGAATAGCCCATTTTAAATCGGCTATTGTATGTTGTGACGTAACTGCAAAACGGACTCGAGAACTACCAACCGGAACAGTCGGCGGACGAATTGCAATGGCTGCGATACCTACCTCTTGTAACCTTTCACTAAACCGTAAAGTATTTTCATTTGACCCAACTACAATCGGTACAATATGAGTTGAGCTATTCCCAATATCAAAACCAGCTTCTTGTAAATGCGTCCTGAAATATGCACCATTCTCTATAAGTCGCTCTCTTCTTTCGTTATCTTCTTTCACAATTTCAATTGCTTTTCGGATCGCCCCTAATGTTCCTGGTGGTAAAGCTGTAGTAAAAATCAAGCTTCTCATCATATTTTGTAAATACTCTATATAAATGGAATCACCCGTTAAATACGCACCATAACACCCTAAAGCCTTACTAAACGTCCCCATATGTATATCAATTTTTTGAGCGATATCTTTTTCTATATGAGATAGTCCAGCTCCACCGATTCCATATATTCCACTTGCATGTGCTTCATCAACTATAATGATTGCCCCGTATTTCTCTTTCAGCTGAACTAAGCCTCTCAAATATGCAATATCTCCATCCATACTAAAAATCGTATCTGTTACGATTAATTTTCTCTTTTCTGGTGACGCTATTTGCAACATCTTTTCTAAATGATCCAAATCATTATGACGATATCTTTTATGCTCTGCTCCGCTTAATATAATTCCATCAACAATACTTGCGTGATTTAATTTATCACTAAAAACCATATCGTGACGACAGGCTAAAGCAGATATAGCACCTACATTTGCTGTATACCCACTATTTACAATTAATGCTCTTTCAGTACCTTTCCAGTTGCATATAATTTTCTCAACCTCTTCATACAATGGATAATTTCCTACAACGAGACGAGATGCTGTCGCTCCAGTTCCATATTTTCTCGTGCAGGCAATAGCAGCTTCTTTCAACCTTTCATCTCCAGCTAATCCTAAATAATTATTCGATGCTAAATTTAGCATCTTTTTCTTATTTCGAATAAGCCATGTCTCTTCCGCTTTCTCTGTTACATGTAAATTACGATACTGCCCTTGCTCCTTTAATTGTTCTACTTTAGATTGAAGATGCGTGCGCCACATTTGATTCATTTTGGATGAGCTCCTCTAATTTTGAAATCATAATATGCTCTTTTGCCGCCCCTAATAATTCTTCCTTTGTAAACTCTCCTTCAAGGAATGGTAATAACCCTAAAACCGGCACGCCACTTAACTCCTCAATCATTATTTTATTTTCTTGCACTCTTTCTTTTTCATATCCTTTACATCCAGATAAAATTACACCTGCTACTTTTAATCCATGTGCTTTTGCATAAGAAATTGTTAAAATAGTATGATTAACTGTCCCAAGCGTAGGACGCGCTACTACAATAAGAGGAAGCTGTAATTCTTTTGCAAAATCAATCACTAAAGCATCTTCTGTATATGGAACTGCAAGCCCACCAGCCCCTTCTACAAATAGGCTATTAAACTTTTTTAGCAGTTCATTATAGTGAGCAGTAATTTCTTTTAACGTTACTGTCCTTCCAGCTCTTTTCATGGCAAGTCTCGGAGCAAGTGGTTCTTCAATGGAATAAGGACAAATTTCATCTTCTTCTGTCGGTACACCCGATAATGCTTTTAATCTTGCTGCATCACCCTCAGGATTTGATGCAACATGTCCACTTTGCAACGGTTTATATACACCAACATTATGTCCACGCTCTCGAAATATACCTGCCAATGCTCCTGTCACTACCGTTTTGCCAACTTCTGTATCCGTTGCCGTTATAAAGAAACCACTCATTACTCTCCCTCCGTAACATCCGAGATTGCTTTATATAAAATGCGTAACATCTCATCAATCTCAGCCACCGTAGATGCAAGAGGAGGCATAAATACAATCGTATTACCGAGTGGTCGCAAAATCATGCCCAGCTCTCTTGAACGTTTACATACTTGAACGCCGACTCTTTCTGTCCATTCAAACGATTCTTTCATTTCCTTATTCTTCACAAGTTCAATACCAACCATTAGCCCACACTGACGAATATCTCCTACGTGCTTATATTCATTAAGATCTTCTAATTGTGCCGCTACATATTCTGCTTTATACGCAACATTTTCTATTAAATTAGTTTTTTCATATAGTTCTAAATTTGCAATTGCTACGGCACACCCTAACGGATTCCCTGTATAACTATGACCATGGAAAAACGTTTTTTGTTCTTCATAGCCTCCTAAAAAGGCATTATAAATTTCATCTGTCGTTACCGTAATTGCCACTGGTAAATAACCACCTGTTAAACCTTTTCCGGCTGTTAAAATGTCTGGCGTTACATCCTCGTGTTCACATGCAAACATTTTCCCGGTACGCCCAAATCCAGTCGCTACCTCATCTGTAATAAATAATACATTGTATTTTGTACATAAATCGCGAAGCCCTTTTAAGTATCCTTTTGGCATTGTAATCATCCCACCAGCACCTTGCATTAATGGCTCCACAATAATAGCTGCTACTTCTTCATGTTTTTCTTGTAGCATTTCTTCCATTTCTTCTAAATGTTTCTTTACAATTTGTTCCTTATTATCTCCATAAGGAGAACGATATGTATATGGATACGGCATTTTAATTGCCTCAAATAATAGTGAACTATACACTTGGTGAAACAAGTCTATTGCTCCTACTGAAACAGCACCTATCGTATCACCGTGATATGCTTCTTTTAATGTAACAAATCTTTGTTTTTTCGGTTTTCCTTTATGCTGCCAATATTGAAAGGCCATCTTAATTGCAATTTCAACGGCGCTAGAACCAGAGTCTGAATAGAATACTTTCTTCAAACCTTCTGGTACAACTTCAATTATTTTTTCTGCTAATAAAATAGATGGAACGTTAGCAAGTCCTAGCATAGTAGAATGAGCAATTTTATTTAATTGCTCGCGAATTGCCTCATCTAGTTCTGGTACTTGATGCCCATGAACATTTAACCAAATAGATGAAACACCGTCCCAATATTCATTTCCATTTACATCGTATAGCTTTCTTCCCTCTCCACGTTCAATAATGACAGGATCTTCTTCTAAATAATCTTTCATTTGTGTAAATGGGTGCCATACGTAATCTTTATTCTTCTTCGATAATTCTTCATATGTATAAGACGATTTTTCACTCGTGTTACTATTAATAGCCACAATTGTCACCCCTAATGTTAACTCATTTATAAATATAGTTAACATTAAAAACAAATGACTGTCAATTATTTTTAAATAAAATAATTCTCAAAAAAGAACAACTTATCATACGATAAGTTGTTCTACTTTCCATGTTGTATCTTTCCAATTTCTAAAATAATCTCTTCATCTTTTTTTCCTTCTGTATCAATTCCAAGTTGCTTAGCATGCTCAATTAACAAATCATGGCGCTGCTCAAATCTAGCGGTATCTACTTCTTTTGTAACCTCTTCTTTTGTTTTCCCCTCAGTAGAAACTCCTAGTTTAGTAGCTGCTTTTTCCATCGATTTCTTCTCTTCAGTTTCTTTCACTTTCTTCACTTCTGACTGCTGTATTTGCTTTTGTTTCGACTGCTCTGATTCAGCTGCAAAAGCTGTGTAAATTCCAGCACTTCCGCCAACGACTAGTAAGGTGGTAAAAAGAATTATTTTTTTCTTCACTCTTTCCTCCCCTTTCAAATTCATTATAACGCACATTTTTACAGTATGAAAAACATTTCTCCTTTATTTCCCTAAAAAAATATCGAATGTTTTTATTGACATGTATGATGAATATATGATAAAAATTTAACTAACATCATATGAATCGGCGTTGATAGGATTTAGTAGTATTTCGTTTTCTGATTTCAGAGAGCTGGTGGTCGGTGCGAACCAGTACAGAGCGATTTATGAATTACCCCCTGGAGCTTCTTTTACGAAACGTGAGGAGTAGTGAAAGACGGTTTAGACCGTTATGTCTAAAGAGTGGTGAAATGAAACTGTTTCACAATTTAGGGTGGTACCGCGAATTTTTCGTCCCTGCATATATTGCAGGGGCGTTTTTATTTTATGAGCGCATATCATATGACCCTTTATTTTGTGATACATTCCTTTCACAAGCTAGGGTGGTACCGCGATTTCTTCGTCCCTGCATAATTATATGCAGGGGCGTTTTTTTATCCAATCATTTCCGTATCATATTGAGATGTTGACAATTACTGGTAATTTGTCACAAAATTCTAAATTCTAGAAGGAAATATACAATATTGGCGAATTTTATATAAAAAAGAGCTATTTTAGATTACTTAGGAGGGAAAAACAATGGTTTCAAAAATTGAATCTGTTCTTTTAACATTATTTATCTTTTTCTGTATTGGCTTTAGTGTTATCCAATTAGAAGTTTCACCACACATCCCAATCTTATTTGGTATCGTTCTTTTATTAGCATTTGGATTTATGAAAAAAATCTCTTGGTCTACTATGGAAAAAGGGATGATCAGTAGTATTTCAGCTGGTATTCCATCTATTTTTATTTTCTTACTTGTGGGCGTATTAATTAGTGTTTGGATCGCTGCTGGAACAATTCCAACTTTAATGGTATACGGCTTCCAGCTTGTATCTCCTAAAATTTTCGTCCCAACCGTTTTTGTTGTTTGTGCAATTGTTGGAACAAGTATCGGTAGTGCCTTTACAACTGCCGCAACTGTAGGACTTGCCTTTATGGGAATGGGTAGTGCTCTCGGGTACGATCCAGCTCTGATCGCTGGTGCAATTATTTCTGGTGCATTCTTTGGAGATAAAATGTCTCCTTTATCTGATACAACAAACTTAGCTCCTGCTGTAACGGGTGTAGATTTATTTGAGCATATTCGTAACATGCTTTGGACAACAGTTCCTGCTTTCATTATTGCTTTTATCGCATTTTTCATTTTAGGAAGCGGTATTAGTGGAGACGTTGACTTCACAAACTTTATTAGCACGTTAGAAAAAAACACAACGATTTCTATCGTTACACTTATTCCAATTTTATTACTGTTCCTATTCGCATTTAAAAAGGTTCCAGCAGTTCCAACATTGCTTGCAGGAATTGTTGTAGGAATTATTATTCTCTTTATTTTTAAACCTAGCACTTCTTTAGCTGATTTAATGAAAATTATGCAAGACGGCTACGTTTCTAAAACTGGTATTAAAGACATTGATAGCTTACTATCTCGCGGTGGTCTACAAAGTATGATGATGTCGATTGCTCTTATTTTCCTAGCTCTTTGTATGGGAGGATTATTACAAGGAATGGGTATTATAGCGCAGCTGATGAATATTATCTCTAGCTTTGTAAAAAATAGCACACGCTTAATTATTTCTACTGCTTCAACTGCAATTGGTGTAAACTTCCTACTTGGCGAACAATACTTATCAATCGTTTTAACAGGACAAGCATTCGCTAACAAATACGATGAAGTCGGTTTAGAACGTCGTAATTTATCACGCGTATTAGAAGATGCAGGTACAGTTATTAACCCGCTCGTACCATGGGGTGTAAGTGGCGTATTCTTAACAAACGTCCTTAGCGTTCCAACATTCGATTACCTTCCATACGCAATCTTCTGTTTAGCTTGCCCAGTCTTAACGATTATCGTCGGCTTTACTGGATTTGGCCTTTCATGGAAGAAAGAAAAAACAGTACCAGTTTCATAATATAATAAAAAGGATTACCTTAATCGGTAATCCTTTTTATATTTCTCCGCTATCTATTCGCTTTCTTTCTTCTAAATAACATAAGTAATCCCGCTCCAACAAACGCCAGACCTGCTCCAATTGTAGAAGCAACACTTGTACCTGTTTTCGGTAAATCACGTTCTTCTTTATTTTCACTTACAGTTGTTGTTTCTTTTGAGTTTTGATTATCCGTTGTAGTTTGTCCAGATCCTGTATTATTTCCATCTTGTTTTGGTTCATTTCCATTATTGCCTTCACCTGTTGGTGGTGTCGTTGGATTTTCTCCGTTATTGCCTTCACCTGTTGGCGGTGTTGTTGGATTCTCTCCGTTATTGCCTTCACCTGTTGGTGGTGTCGTTGGATTCTCTCCGTTATTGCCTTCACCTGTTGGCGGTATCGTTGGATTCTCTCCACCAGTTTCCTTATCATCATTCTTCTTCGTTATATCAATTGCATATTTAGCAAATTCATTTTCAGATGGTCCAACATATGATATCTTTCCATCTTTCTTTATATGGTTTTGTGCATTTGGTGAAGAATCAAATGTTGTATTTAATTTATCTGCAACAATCGGCTTAAATGTCCAGTTTTGATCTGCTGCTGGATCAATAATTGGTGTTTCTTGCATATATTTCACAATGATTTGACGTGTTTCATCTTGTGATTGGTATACAACTTCCCCTTTACTTACACCAGGGAACGTTTGGCTACTTCCACGATAGTTATTTGTAGCGACGATGAACTCTTGATTATCAGCTACTGGCTTCCCTTCATACGTCATATTTATAATACGATTCGTATTTGCATTTACAACTTTTCCATCTCTATCGTATTTCGCCGGTTGTGTTACATCAATTTCGTATTTTAAGCCATCTAAAATATCAAAGTTATATGTAGGATAGCCTATATTTACTAACGGCTGTTCTTCTGTTTTCTTTGAATCAATTTGATTAAACTGACCTGCAGACATTTCAAGCCATTCTTTCACTTGTGCCCCATTTACTTTTACAGCATATAATGTATTTGGATATACATATAAATCCGCTACGTTTTTAATTGCTAATGTGCCTGCTGGAATATCCGTATAATATGTAGCACCGTTTCGGCCACCCGCTTTAAATGGTGCCCCTGCAGATAAAACTGGAATTCCTTTATATTTGCTATACTGTCCATTTTCAGCAAATAACTTTTCTACATACCATTTTTGTGCATTTGTCACAAGTTGTACAGAAGGATCATCTTGTACTAATGAAAAATAACTATTAATTGGTGCTGTCGTTTCACCTACAGCTGTATTTACATAATCGATTGTCGCTTGATGATCATCTTTAATTTCATTAACTAGTTTTTGATCAGATTCTACTAATGGATTACCTTTACTATCAGCAATCGGACGAAGTTGCGGCTTAGACTGATCTTTTTGTACTTCCCATTTTCCATTTACCTTTTTCAATTGCATATCAATAATACCTAAGTTACTACCAAAAACACCAGGCATTACAACTGGAACACCATTAAATACGTCCTTCACTTCAGTATGTGAATGTCCCATTAATACTGCATCTACGCCAGGAACTTCTGTCGCTAAATAAAACGATGCATTTTCCATTCCTTCGTTGTATCCACTCTTATCAACACCTGAATGCGCTAGTGCAACTATAATATCCGCACCTTGCGCCTTCATTTCCGGAACTAATTTTTTCGCTGTTTGCACAATATCTTTTGCTTTTACTTTTCCTTCTAAATTCGCTTTATCCCAATTCATAACTTGAGGTGGAACAAATCCCATTACACCAATTTTCACCTTTTGTTTTTGACCTGATTCATCCACTACTTCTTTCTCAAAAATATGATATGGTTTATCAAAGTAATGCTTGTCATTCTCATCATTACCATCATGATCATCTATATAAACATTTGAGTTAATAACAGGGAACTTAGTTTTTTTAATCACTGACTTTAAATAATCTAAACCGTAGTTAAATTCATGATTCCCAAGAGAGATGACGTCATACTTCATTAAATTCATTACACGATATAATGGATGGACATAGTTAGGATCAACAGAATTCTCCTTCTCCTGATCTTTTATTTTATTCGCTACATAATCTCCAAGCGGTGTCCCTTGTAATGCATCTCCATCATCAAATAGGACAGAGTTTTTCGCTTCTTCACGTGCTTTATTAACGAGTGTTGCAGTTTGCACAAGACCTACTTTATTATCTGTTTTCGTTTGATAATAATCGTAATTCATTAAGTTAACGTGAATATCCGATGTTTCTAGAATTCGTAAGTTAACTGTATTCTCCCCAGCTTTTTCCTCTGCATGAGCTGTTGTTGGCAATACTTGCGGTGCTATAACACCAATAGCAAGTGTTGCTCCAGCTAGCATTTTTTTTGACTTTTTCACAAAAAATCCCCCTTATACAATTACCCCAAAATAATGAAATGAATCTCTATCAGTCTCTAACCACATACCTTTTTACTTCTATTAGAGCGATGATTTTCACTTTATCTGACATTATCATATATAAAGTTCTTTCGTATCGTCAATATTTTTTGACAAACTTCAACAAATTTTCTGTAAAGTTATTGTAAACTTTTCATAAACATATAATATGCCCTTACATTACTTATACTGCTGAATATGATACAATTACCAATTACAAGGAGGATGAATTTATGAAAAAAGTCATCTTAACAATTGTTTGTCTCCTCCTTCTAATCATTTCTTGTTCTAATTTTGAAAAGAACGATGAGACAAAACAAAAAGAAACTGAAGGAAAAGCAGAAAAAACATCTGCTCCGAGTTGGATTTATAAGCAAACGAATGACTCTTTTTATCACCTCGTATTAGGTGATTCACTTGCAAAAGGATATGGATCTACACAAGGGGGATTTGCCGAATTAGCTTCTAAACAATTAGAAGGACAAATTCATAAACCAATTAGGGTAGAAAACCTCGGTGTAAATGGTCTCACTACAGATCGTCTCGTTAAAAAAGTCCAGTCAGAAGAAGTTCAACAAAAAATTAGGGAAGCAAATATAATTACTATTAATATTGGAGCAAATAATTTATTCCGCTTAAATCGTGATGTAGGTGTTATAGATGGTATTAAAATGTTAAATAAAGAAAAAGCCCGTTTTGAAACGGATGTAAAAAACATTGTAAAGACCGTTCGAGATCAAAATCCGAATGCTTTACTCATTCTATCTGAACTCTATAACCCTTTACAACTAGATGACTCCATCGCAAGTTATGCAGATATGTTTTTAGATGGTTGGAATGATTCTATTTATTCTATTTCAAAAGCACATCAACCGTCGATTGTTTTACCAATTCGCAAATTAATATCGAAGGATAAAAAAGATTTACTATTTGACCAAGTACACCCAAATGATAACGGTTATACGATTATTGCCAATACATTTACAAAGCAAGTGTTATCCTACAAATATTAAGGCTACCATGAAACAATTCTATTTTTATACCTTGTCTTTTTTGTTACAATGATAGTGGAAGGGGGCCGTTATATGGAATCACGCGAGTGGGAACGTATTGTTGATCATCTTCTTTCGCTAGTGCCTCTTTTTTATCGCAAATTTATGCTTCCTGGAGAGTTTTCTTCTCAAAGACATATGCCGCCATCACATACGCAAGTGTTACTGCTTTTGCATGAAAATGGTACATTAGCAGTTTCAGAAATTGGCAAGCGGCTAGCGATTTCACGGCCTAACATGACCCCTCTATTAAACAAACTTATTCAAGAAGAGCTAATAGAGCGTCATTATAGCGAAAAAGATCGAAGGGTCATTTTAATTTCCCTAACAACTGAAGGGAAAATGTTAGTAAGTCAGTATCAGCAATTCATTTTAGGCAAACTAAAAGAAAATTTTCAAACATTATCTGAGGAAGAGCGCGAAAAGCTCATTTATTCTCTTAAAACCATTCAAAATTTAATTTTGAAAACAAACGCATAAAGCTGCTTCTAAATAGAAGCAGCTTTATGATTCGTAATAATTACCATAGTATACATTTGAATACGGCCATGTCATTAAATATGGTTTTTGTTCTTGCGTAGGCTGTTGTTGTGGCATTTGTGGCATTTGTGGCATTTGTGGTATTTGCTGTAATTGTTGTTGTCGATATAATTCGTATTGTCTACTCATATCATAAACCGGATAATAATTTACATATGGGTATACTTGCGGTACGTAATAATAATACATTCATTCTCTCCCCCTTTTTCTTAAACATATTCAAAGGAGAAAATGAATGTGACATTCTTTATATTTGAACAAGTGGTTCTCTCACTTGTTTCTTTCTTTTCTTCAAACGTAACTTACGATTCTTTTCATATAAATAATGCACAACGAAATATGAAATTACCCCAAACACAATTCCTATTATCGTCATACCAATTAATACATACACTTCACTCTGTAATAAGCTCTTTAACATCGTAAAAATATGGATCGAAAACAAATCTGATATCGTAAATGGTTCATGATGTATTTTCTGTACATGAAATGGGTAAATCATTTTTCCTAGCGCATAAGCAAACGGAAATAAAAATACTGGGAGAAACAATATTTTCCCAATAATATTACCAATGACTGCGGCTGGAAAAGATCCCTTTGCTAACCTGACAATTGGATAAAATATTAAATATACGAGCGATGCCGTATAAATCACCAACATTTCTAAACCAAATCCAATAGCAAAACCTAGTGACACTTTCTTTGCTCCTTCTGGCGATCGAAGCAACTTAAAATATTGAAACTTTAATATTCTCCACATTCGCTGAAAAAACGAATATGTTTTCTTAGTTGTTTTCAAATTCATCATCTCTTTAACTATATTTTTTATCTAGTATGTCCTTACATGATATGAAAAATAAAATTAGTTTTCTCTTTTTATTATAAATGATATAGAGATAATTAACTAAATATACATCCGACATTTCCATATAAAAAAACCTCCCTTTTAGGAAGGCTCTTCTATATTTTTAAATAAACTCACTAATAAAGCTTTTTGCGCGTGCAACCTGTTACCAGCTTGCTCAAAAACGATAGACTGTGGCCCATCTATAATCTCTCCAGTTACTTCTTCTTCACGATGAGCAGGCAGGCAGTGCAGGAAACGATATGTTTGCTTTGCATGTATAACAAGCTCTTTATTTACTTGGAAAGGCTGGAATAAAGTATATTTTTCTGCTTCTCCTTCTTGGCCCATACTCATCCAAACATCAGTATAAATAAAATCTGCTCCACTTACCGCTAATTCAGGATTATGCAAAATCTCAATTTCAGCCCCTGTTTCATCAGCAATCGCTAATGCTTTTTTAACAATTTCTTCATTCGGCTCATACCCCACAGGCGTTGCCACAGTCATATTCATCCCGACTTTTGCACTCGCTAGCAATAGTGAATGACATACATTATTCCCATCACCTACATAAGCTAATTTAACTCCTTTAAACGTATGAACTTCTTCATATATCGTCATTAAATCTGCCAACGCTTGGCAAGGATGATGATCATCAGTTAAACCGTTAATAACTGGGATACTGGACTCTTTTGCAAGCTCCTCTACATCCGCATGCGAAAATGTGCGTATCATAATTCCATCAATATAATGAGATAGTACTTTCGCAGTATCTGACACCGTTTCTCCTCTGCCAATTTGCATCTCTTTTCCACTTAAAAACATTCCATGTCCTCCGAGCTGTACCATTCCTGCTTCAAAAGAAACGCGAGTACGGGTTGAATGTTTATCAAAAATGAGACCTAATATTTTCCCTTGTAATAAAGGCTCCTGCTTGTTCTTTTTTAAATATATAGCGAACTCAATTAAAGAAATGATTTCTTCTTGCGTCAATTCTTCTAACGTTAAAAGATCTTTCGTATTTAATTTCGGTACTTGTACAGTTGACATGAAATTTCCCCCTTATATTATTGATGCATTTTTTGTACAAACCACTCTTTTTATCATATATATTGCCTGTTCTAGCTCTTCATTCGTTACAATAAGTGGTGGTAATAGTCTTATAACATTAGGCCCTGCTTGTAATACGAGAAGTCCTGCTTTTTCTAGTTGTTCTATGACATTTGCAACCTCATGCTTACATTCGATTCCAATCATAAGTCCCTTACCACGAATATTTTGAACACATTCAACGTGTCGTAATTCTTCTTGCAATTTCTTTAATACGTACTCGCCCTTTTCCTGTACCTCTTTAAAAAACGATTGTTCCTTAATGAATTGCAATACTTCTTTCGCTGCAGTCATAGCAATATAATTCCCACCGAAAGTTGAACCGTGTGACCCGGCAGTAAAAGAAGAACCTAGTTCTTTTCGGCCAATCATCGCTCCAACTGGAATACCATTCCCAAGCGCCTTTGCGATGGTAACGATATCAGGAACTATTCCCATTTGCTCATAAGCGAATAGTGTTCCTGTTCTGCCTATTCCAGTTTGTACTTCATCTATAATAAAAAGAGCATTGTACTGATTACATAGTTTTTCAATTTCCTTCAAAAAGGATGGATCAGCTAATATTACTCCTCCTTCTCCTTGAATAACTTCTACCATTACCGCCGCAACTTCTTCATTCATTACTTCCTCTAATGCTCGTATGTCGTTAAATAGTATATGTAAAAAAGACGGAAGTAATGGACCGAATCCTTCTTTCACTTTATCTTGTCCTGTTGCACTCATCGTTCCAAATGTTCTCCCGTGGAAAGATTGCTCACATGTTACTACGAGAGATTTCCCAGTATGCTTACGTGCTAGTTTTAAAGCCGCTTCATTTGCCTCCGCCCCGCTATTACAAAAAAACACATGATCTAATGCTGTATCTTCTGTTAATAATGATGCGACCTCTTCTTGTAAGGAGTTCGTAAATAAGTTAGATATATGCCATATATTTCCAAGTTGCTTTTCTACTGCCTTTACAACCGTAGGATGACAATGTCCTAAGTTACATACTCCAATACCAGAAGTGAAATCTAAATATTGCTCACCACTTTTATCAATAACTTTCGCCCCATTGCCCTTTAGAAATTCAATTTCTCTTCTTCCATATGTTTGAAAAAGATGGCTTGTCATACGATACTCACCCCTTTTGTTACCGTAGTTCCAACACACTCTCCTGTAACCTCAGTAAAATCCTTTGTACCATTTACGATACTAGCCTTTTTCACTCCCATTTTTAACGATGTAAGTGCCGCCTGTACTTTCGGAATCATTCCACCTGTAATGACGCCTTGTTCTATAAAAGTAAGAATTTCATATTCATCCGTTTTCTTTACCAATCTTCCTTCGTGTAACACTCCATCTACGTCCGTTATAAAAATGAGTTCTTTTGCAGATAGTGCGGCTGCAATTCCAGCTGCAGCGGTATCTGCATTTATGTTATAAACCTCATTACCATTTATCCCAATTGGGGCAATGACAGGAATATAATTCATATCTATCAACCCTTTCAATAGGGCTGTTTCTACATAACTTACTTCTCCTACATACCCTATCGCTTCGCCAACAGGTTGAACTTGAAGTAAATTACCGTCACATCCTGAAAGCCCCACCGCAAGTAAATCATGTTTTTGTAAATTCATTACGAATTTTTTATTCGTACTTCCGCATAGCACCATTTGAACAACATCCATAACCTCTTTCGGCGTTACTCTTAATCCATCTTTCTTTTCTATCTCGATATTAGAGTCTTCTAACTTGGCATCAATTTCTGGGCCACCGCCATGGACAATAACAACCTTATACTTATTTTGCAATTTCTTTATACAATCAAAAAAGACACTATTTAATCGATTCAACATGCTACCGCCACATTTAACTACAATATAATCACTCATCTTCTCTCTCCTTATGTACGATAACAAGCATTTATTTTCACATATTCATAACTTAAGTCGCAGCCCCAAGCTGATCCCGTTTCATCTCCTAAATGTAAACACACATCAATTTTTATTTCATGTTCTTGTAATTTCTTTGTCATTTCCTCTTCAGAAAACATTTGAGGCTCACTATTTTTTAATACGGCGATAGATTGAAGAGTGATATCAATTGTATTTGGGTTAATAATTACTTCACTCTGTCCAGTACTACTAATAATTCGTCCCCAATTTGGGTCCTCACCGTATATCGCTGTTTTCACAAGACTGGAACCGACTATTTGTTTTGCAATTTTCTTTGCTTCTTCATTTGTTCTAGCCCCTAACACGTTTACTTCTATTAACTTCGTAGCACCTTCACCATCTTGTGCAATTTTTTTCGCTAAATCTTCACATACCTTTTGTAAAGCAACTACGAAAGTTTCCCAGTCTTCATGTTCCATATTCATCGTTTTCGTTTCTGATAATCCACTTGCCATAACGATGACCATATCATTTGTAGAAGTATCTCCGTCCACCGTAATTTGATTAAACGTATGATTCGTAATTTGTGATAATGCTGTTTGCAATACTTCATGCTCTATATTGGCGTCTGTTGTAATAAAACTAAGCATCGTTGCCATATTCGGCTTGATCATCCCTGAGCCTTTTGCGACCCCAGCAATGATCACTGCTTCCCCATCAATTATCATCTCATAGCAAGTTTCTTTCGTTATAAGATCTGTCGTTAAAATTGCTTCACAAAAAGAATAAGCTTCACTTACTTCCTTTGTTGGCACAAGAGATTCAATTCCCTTTCGAATGATATCCATCGGTAAAGGTACTCCAATTACACCTGTTGAAGCGACTGCGACGTACTTTTCTTTTACTCCAAAGTGTTCCGCTCCTAATGTTCGCATCTCATAAGCATCTTGCAATCCTTTCATCCCCGTACAAGCATTTGCATTGCCGCTATTTACAACAATTGCTTGTAATATCCCTTCTGCTGCTATGCTATCCTTCGTTACTTGCAACGGCGCTGCTTGTATTTGATTTGTTGTATACACAGCAGCACATGATGCTGGCACCTCACAAACGATTGCACCCATATCCTTTTTCACCTTTTTCAGACCATTTGCAGTACCGATTGCCAAAAAGCCTTTTGGTGTAACAATTGAACCATTTGCTAATTTTGTAATAGACGATGCTTTAATCATAATTTCCCCCTTATGGATAAAGCGGCATATACTGTAAACCCGTTGTCTCTTCTAGTCCCGCTAATAAATTTGCATTTTGAACTGCTTGCCCTGCCGCACCTTTCATCATATTGTCTATAACAGAAACGACCGTAACTCTTTCTGTTCTTTCATCGTAAGCTATCCCAATATCACAATAATTTGAGCCCCTTACTTCTTTCGGACTTGGAAATTCTCCTTGCGAGCGAACTCGAACGAAAGCTGAGTATTCATACGTTTCTTCATACAACTTTTGAAGTTGCTCTATTTTCATTTCCTCTTTCACTTTCGCATAAAGTGTAATCATAATCCCTCGTGATATCGGTATTAAATGTGTACTAAACGTGATTGGCTTCGTTTCACGATTCCACTCTGCAAGCATTTGCTCAATCTCAGGAACGTGCTGATGCTGATTAACTTTATAAATGTGTAAGTTATCGTATAGCTCAGGAAAGTGAGTCATTGTTGTTGGCGTTTTGCCCGCTCCAGATACTCCTGATTTCGCATCAATAATAATCGAAGCTTCTTCAATCATGCCGCTACGTACTAACGGCGCTACCGCTAATAATGCAGCTGTAGCAAAACATCCTGGGTTTGCAATTAAATTTGCATTTTGGATCTCAGGCCTTTTCCATTCACTTAATCCATATACTGCTTTCCTAAGAAATTCTTCCTGTGCAGCTGGCCTTTTATACCACAATTCATATGACGAGGGATCTATCATACGAAAGTCTCCAGATAGGTCAATTACTTTTAAACCTACTGCCAATAATTTTGGTGTTAACTCTGCCGATACTCCCGCTGGAGTTGCTAAAAATACAATTTCAGCTTCCTTCTCTATTTTCTCCGCATCAATTTCTTGTAACGTATGGACAAGAACATTTCGAAAATGCGGGTATACATTTGTTATAAATTCACCGACTTGTGAAAAAGAATGGAGAGATGCTATCGAAAAATATGGATGTTGCTCTAATAACCGAATTAACTCAATACCTCCATATCCAGTTGCTCCAATAATTGCGACTTTCATAAGCTCCTCCTCATATCTATTCTTTAAATTAAGTTTGATTATAATATTGCATAATTATAAAGTCAATTAAATATTTATAATTTTTAAAAACTTCAAAATATCAACCTCGCTATAAAAGAAATATACACAAGTGGATTTTTATGCAAAAATAGTGCATAGTAGTGTTTTCATTTCACTTCAAGTACAATAAAACAATACATGTATACATACAGGCGGGGAAAAACATGAATAAAAAATTAATTGAGAAAATGATTATAAAAAGTTTTCGGCAATATCAATGTAATCCTGTTTCAAAAGAGGATCAGGAAATGCTAATTAAACATATTCAAATGATAATTCATTTAAATACTGAAATTGATGTATACGAGGCTGTTGAGGATATCGTTTACGATTATGTAACTGGAATATAAAAAATAGGAGATTTCCATATGGAAATCTCCTATTTTTTACTTAATGATTTGCCTGCAACGCGTTCAAATAAACCTGGGAATAATGCGTAGAGCTTTGGCCCCATTCCCATCCACTTCGGCAAGTTTACTTCACGTTTTTTCGTTTGCATCGCCTTTACGATTTGTTCTGCTACATATGTTGGTTTTAACATGTAACGTCCCATATTTTTCACATATGTACCTGATTGATCGGCTATTTCAAAAAAGTTCGTATCTATCGGTCCTGGGTTAATTGCTGTTACATATACATTTGTGTTAGATAACTCCATACGTAAACTATTCGTAAATCCTAATACAGCGTGTTTTGTTGCTGCATAAGCACTCGACTTCGGAGTTGCAATTTTTCCAGCCAATGAAGCAATATTAATAATTTGTCCTTCGTTCCTTTTTACCATATTAGGTAATACCGCTTTCGTACAAGCTACTAATCCAAATACATTTACTTGAAACATATCCTTTACTTCATCCATTGAAGCATCTTCAAACGTTTTAAAAATACCAAACCCAGCATTATTTACCAATATATCAATACGTCCTACTTCTTGTAATACCTTTGAAAAAACAGATTGTACTTTCGTTTCTTCACTTACATCTAATACATAGTAATAGCAAGGCGTATTATAAGTTACTTTAATTTTGTCCGCTAATGCTTGTAGCTTCTCTTCTGTTCGAGCCATTAATACCGGCGTCGCCCCTTGCTCTGCAACCTGCATTGCCACTTGCTCTCCAATTCCACTAGAAGCACCTGTAATGACGATTACTTTTTCTTGTAAACGTCCCGTCATTGCTGTCACCTACTTTGCATAATAAATCAATTGTTGTGAAGATTCATCAATCATCACCTGTTGATTATATGCTAAAAAGTCTAATTGTCCAACAGTTTCTGAGATAGTAAGTGGTAATTGCTCTTTATATAATACCGGAAATAGTTTTACACACACCTCAAATGCTGTCATTGGCTTTTCCTTTAATAGTTCAAGCACTTTAAAAGCACGTGTCTCTTGCTTTTGTAATCTTGTTTCAATAAGTTGTTTCACATTCAGAACATCTTCCCCATGCCCTGATAAAATCCGTGAAATATTCATTTCACTTAAACGTTTTAACGTTTGATTGTACTGCAATAAGGGATGCGCTCTTTCTGTTTGCCCTTCATATGGTGGTTCTAATATTGGATTTGAAGAAATATGACTAATGAGAGCATCCCCACCAATTAATATTCCATCAGATTCTCTATATAATGAAATATGAGTGGAAGCATGACCCGGGGTTTCAATCACTGTAAATCCAGGTAACGAATCTATACGATCTCCCTCTCTCACGGTATGTGTTAACGATCTATTACAAGAATATTTAAGTGTCTTCGTCGTCAATAACGCCTCACCATTCAGAAATACTGCTGGAACGCCGAACTGCAAGGCTGTCTCTTTAAAAAATTCATGATACCTCTTTAAAAATTCAGCATTCTGTGTAATCCACGGTTCATTCCAAGGATGTCCGATAATCTTTACTTTTTCAGAAAATGTATTTAAAAGTCCGCAATGATCCGCATGGTGATGCGTAATCACTACCGTTTCAATATCTTCTATCTTATATCCTAATGCACCTAATTGACTTTCTAGTGCTTTCTTTGCTTCTTCTGTATTTGTCCCTGTATCAATTAACGTTAATGTTTCTCCCTCAACTAAAAACACATTCACTGTCTCAACTGCAAATGGAACAGGAATCTCCATTCGATGAATCGCCGTCATGCTTAGCCCCCCTGTCTTTTTCCGGTTCAAAAATGAATACCTCTTCAGTTTACAACTTCCCTATAAATTTGTCATTATTTTCAGATAAAAAGAGGTCTTTTCCATAAAAAAACGAATGTATGTACATTTATAAGTATTTCTAACCAAATTTAAAGGAGGCACATCATGTCTATGCAAAACATTTCCTTTCTCGGTGCAGGCTCTATTGCCGAAGCGATTATTGGTGGCTTATTAAACGCAAATGTTGTTAAGGGAGAACACGTCACTGTAAGTAATCGTTCTAACGAGACAAGATTACAGGAGTTACATAAAAAATACGGTGTCAAAGGTACACATTATAAAAAGGAATTACTTGCTGATGCAAATATTCTTTTTCTAGCTATGAAGCCAAAAGATGTCGCAGAAGCGCTTATTCCTCTTAAAGAATACATAAATAATGACTTGCTTATTATTTCGTTATTAGCAGGTGTTTCTGCTCATTCAATTAGAAACCTACTTCAAAAAGACGTTCCGATTATTCGTGCAATGCCAAATACATCTGCAGCCATTTTAAAATCCGCTACCGCTATCTCACCTTCAGAACACACAACGGAGGAACATATTCGCACTGCAACATCTTTATTTGAAACGATTGGTCTCGTCTCTGTTGTAGAAGAAGAAGATATGCATGCTATCACTGCATTATCTGGAAGTGGACCAGCTTATATTTATTACGTGGTAGAGGCACTGGAAGAGGCAGCAAAAAAAATTGGTTTAAAAGAAGATGTTGCAAAATCTCTTATTCTTCAGACGATGATTGGTTCTGCTGAAATGCTAAAAGCAAGCGAAAAACACCCTTCTATTTTGCGAAAAGAAATTACTTCTCCTGGCGGAACAACTGAAGCAGGTATTGAAGTATTAAAGGAGCATAATTTTCAACAAGCATTAATCTCATGTATTACACAAGCAACGAAACGATCACACGATCTTGGAAAAACATTAGAAGAAATAGCAAAAGAAAAATAAAAAACGGAGCTCAACTTTATTTGAGCTCCGTTTTTACTTTAATCATATGATATGCTTTTAGTTATTACTCTTACCAAAAATCTCTTCTTGCAAACGACGACCTGTCGGTGTTGCTGCAAGGCCACCTTCTGCTGTTTCACGAAGTGCTACTGGCATCGTTTGTCCAATTCTAAACATCGCCTCAATGACTTCATCACATGGAATTGTACTAGTTACACCAGCTAATGATAAATCAGCTGAAATCATGGCATTCGCAGCTCCTGCTGCATTACGTTTTACACAAGGTACTTCTACAAGCCCTGCAACAGGATCACATACTAAACCAAGCATATTCTTTAATGAAATCGCCATCGCTGTAGCTGCTTGATCTTGTGTTCCACCAGCCATCTCAACTGCTGCTGCAGCTGCCATTCCACTTGCTGAACCTACTTCAGCTTGGCAACCTCCTGCCGCGCCAGAAATACAAGCATTATTCGCAACAACCATACCGAAAGCTCCTGCTGTAAATAAAAATTCAATCATTTCTTCGCGTGTCGGCTGTAATTTTTCTTGTAGTGCAAACAGTACACCTGGCACTGTTCCAGCAGATCCTGCTGTTGGTGTTGCACAAATAATTCCCATCGCCGCATTTACTTCATTTGTCGCAACAGCTTTACTCACTGCGTCCAAAATTGTATCTCCAGATAAACCTTTTCCACTCTGCATATACGCTTGGACTTTCACAGCATCCCCGCCAGTTAAACCAGTCGGTGATTTTACACCACGAATACCGCGTTCTACTGCTTGTTCCATCACGACTAAGTTCTTTTCCATTCCAGCAATTACTTCTTCACGTGAGATATTTCTTGTTTGCATTTCACATTGAATCATAATTTCTGCGATTTTTACATTTTGCTCTTTAGCTTGCGCCACTAGTTCCGCTGCGTTCCGAAACATGGTGTGTCCCCCCTGCAATTAATCCATAATAGTTACTTGACAAATATTTTGTTGCCCATTTATTTCCGCAATTACTTCATCTGCTAATAATTCATCTGTTTCAATGACCATAAGCGCTCTTCTTCCTTTTTCTTTACGAGAAACACTCATTGTACTTATGTTAATCTCATGCTTAGCAAGGATTGAAGCTACAGCTGCGATAGCACCAAAGCGATCGTTATTTACAATAAGTAGTGCTGGACTCGTGCCTGTTAATTGAAGATCGAATCCGTTTAATTCTACAACTTCAATTTTACCGCCACCAATTGAGCAAGCAACAACTTCAATTTCCTCTTCACCTTTATACAGACGAATTTTCGCTGTATTTGGATGCGGAGCATTTGCATCTTCTTCAATGAATTCCACTTCAATCCCGCGTTCTTTTGCAATATCTAACGCACTTGGAATACGTAAATCATCTGTTTCAAATCCTAGTATTCCACCGATTAGCGCTACATCCGTACCGTGACCACGGTATGTTTTTGCAAATGAACCATATAATGAAATGCTAACTCTCTCTGGTTCATGACGAAACAGCTGACGAGCAACTTGCCCCATTCTTGCCGCGCCTGCTGTATGTGAACTTGATGGACCAATCATAACCGGACCAATAATATCAAACACTGAGCGATACTTCATCATAACTCCCCCTAAACCTCTATGAAAAAATTATTTACTATTCTATTAAGCTACCGAATCGGTTGCTGTTCCAGTCGTACCACGAATTTGTTCCGCTGTAAGAATTGGATAGTTTTTGAATAACAGTGAAGCAATATATCCTGAAATAATACCAGTTATAATAATAAATAAGAAACTTAGCATTACCTGCATTTAAAAATAATATAAGATAGTCCACAATAAAGTCTGGTAGCAATCCAAAGTTTAACACAGAACCCCCTACAAGCATAGCATAAACAAGTGAAACTCCCATTGCTTTCATACCTTTTGATATTTTAAAGCTAAAAAGGGAAAAAAGACTTAGTACAAATAATAGTAATATCCTTCCTATTATAATTTCCATGTTGCTCTCTCACGATTTAGTCAACTTCACTTGTTATGACAAATGGCTAAAACGCATGTAGCCTACAATAAAGTGAAACTTTAATCAGTGGGGGTTTTGTCCATCCCCCACTGATTATTAGCCCACACCAATCGGGCTTTTACGGGCAGTTATCTCCCACCTAACTTCCTCGCATTCGCCGAATTCTGAGGTGGGAGTCTTACTGTCCGCAAATAGCGGGATAAATTATAATCTGCCCTCATTATAGCTTGTTTTTAATAAAACGCTTACTTTTAATGAATTTTAAAAGTTCTGAATAAAAATCCATTTTTGCTACTTGTACCAATCGTATGTCGTCTGACTTATATAACAGTTTTTCTAAATAATCGTTATTATGTATTTTTATCCTATATCTTCACATCATTAAAACTTTCTGTGTCATCCTATATAAAAACAAAATGATAACAGTTTTATTTTTAATTTTTTTAGAAATAAAAAAAATGGCAACCTATCGTCACCATTTTTTCACAACATTATTATCTTTCTACTGGAAATGATTTTAAATCCGTAGCTATTTCTGTATTAGAAAATAGCTCTCTTGCCTCTTTCAATAATTCCTTATATGTATCTCCTTGATAACGAGAACTAATATGAGTCAATATTAAGCGTTTTGCATTTGCCTGAACTGCAATACTCGCAGCTTGCTTAGATGTGGAATGAAAATAATCATACGCTTGTTGTTCATCTTCTGCCGCAAAAGTTGCTTCATGAACAAGTACGTCAGCATCTTGCGCAAGCTCTCTACTCGCTTCGCAATATCGTGTATCGCCTAAAATTGTAATAACTCTTCCTTTTTGAGGCGGGCCAATAAAATCTTTTCCATCTAACACTGTGCCATTCTCTAATTCAACTACTTCACCATCTTTTAAGCGTTTAAAAACTGGACCAGGTTTCACACCCATTCCCAGTAACTTATCCACTAAAAGAGCTCCCTGTATATCTTTCTCTACAATTCGATATCCGAAGCATTCAATTCCATGTGATAACCTTTTTGTTTCTACACAAAATTCATTATCCTCAAACACAATACCTTCTTCCGTAATCTCAACGATTTCAAGTGGATATTTAACATGTGTCGTACTTACTAATAATGCCACTTCAATAAATTGTTTAATTCCTTTTGGTCCATACACTGTTAAAGGTGTAGTCCCTCCTTGAAACGAACGGCTTCCTAATAAACCAGGCAACCCAAAAATATGATCACCATGTAAATGCGTAATAAATATTTTTTCAATGCGGCGTGGACGTACTGATGTATGCAATATTTGATGTTGCGTCGCCTCGCCACAATCAAATAACCAAGTCTGTCCTCGTTCTTCTAGCAATTGCAGAGCAATTGCTGAAACATTCCTTCCTTTCGAAGGAACACCTGCACCAGTTCCTAAAAATACAAATTCCACTTTCTTTCCTCCAGCTCTTTATATAATCTACCTTTCATCTTACGGAATGTTATTTCAAATGGCAAATCGAATTTACATAACCAATCATCTAGACAACTATATAACACGAACGTTATAATTAAAAACTTAGTAATCGTTCGTGTTTTGTGTTAAAATGATTATACTACATTTTAAGGGAGCGTTTTATTATGAAAGAAGTATTTCGTTTACAAACTGATTTTTCATCTTCATTTGATCGCTGGGTAAGTTCTTTCGTTTCTGATCACCCAGCACAATTAGAATGGACGACTTTAAAAGAATTAATCCATGAATATACAACAACACATACAAATGATTCGTTACCAACATATATTTCTTCAGCTTTAACATATTACGCACAACGCGTTTCAACAACAAGTAATTCAGAGATTGTTATTTTTGAAAATGCTACAATCTCGTAATCTAAAATAAAAAAGCACTGATTACAGTGCTTTTTTATTTTTACTTATTTAACAACCAGTCATCTTCTGTCCAAAAATCTGTATACATACTCCGATCAAATTCATCTAAAATTATCTTTTCACTTGATTTATTAAATAATCCTTTTACTTGTAGCACAATTGAAACAACTATATTGTATCTTTTTTGTAAATATCTTTTCTTTATTTAATATCTATAAGTAAAACAGTTGTTATTGCTTGAAAAACTTTGTGTAATGATATGTTTTACAAGATATTTGTTAAAAAGTTATAGCTAATATTAAAGAAATATTAATATTTGTAAATCTATATATATTATTTTATTTCATGTGCTATATTTTTTAAGGGCTTACAAGTAAAAGAATAGGAGGAGTATAAATGAAAAAAATAACGGTTCTAACTTTAACAGCAGGAATAGCCTTATCAAGCTTTGCAGCATCAGCAGCAGCAAAGTCTAATCATGAAGATAGACCCTGGTCAAATGTATATCGTGTTTACAGTCCTAATGATGAAACACCATCTCAACCCTCATATAATAAAACGGCTTATTATATGAGGGTTGACAACATGTCGGGATTAGATGGATATTTCAATGCCTGGGCTGCATTAAAAGATGGTACTGATGTTTCGGATGGTCATTCATACAAAATGCGTGATGGTCAAGAAGAATTCTTATACAATTTAGCAGTTGAGAAATATAATTCTGGTATCAAGGTTAAAATTGATACCAGAAGATGGGCTGAGGGTACAGCAAGTGGTGTTTGGAGCCCGGATAGTATTCGTAAATAATTATATGAAAAATGAACTTATAAATATAATACTTTATATTCTTGTAAGCCTTTCCTCGTAACATTACATATTTTAAATGTTACGAGGAGTATATTTGAATTTTTAAGAGGTGAAACATGGGTACTTATTTTAATGAAAGAATGAATAATAGGAATTTTTATTTTTCGCTTATGTTAGGAATAGCCTTATCTTGTGTATATATATTATATTATGTAATTCCACTAGCCGATAAAAAGGATGTTATCTTCACTCCATATACAACTTGGATGGGAATTAATAGTATTGTAACACCTTCCTTTTTATTTTTCTTTATACTTCCAGTGATTGCAAGTTTACCTAGTTCATCGATCTTTCAGGAAGATAAAAAAAATGGATCTTTTTTGTTTGTAATTATAAGAAGTAATTATAAAATGTATTTTCTTAAGCTGTTTAGTAAAACCTTTTTTATCGGTGGCTTTGTTGTTATTATTCCATTGATTTTAAACATTTTTTTATCATTTATGTTTCTTCCAAATGTAAATCCTGACGAAGTTTTAAATTCCAATATAGGGATGTATGAGCGAGCGACCTTTTTTATTAACATTTATTTCACTCATCCTTTTATTCATATGATGTTATATACAGTTATTGCTTTTGTTTATGGAGGAGCATTTGCTTTGTTTTCTCTTAGTATGTCCTTTTATGCCAAGCATACTTTTGTAACTTTATTAAGTGCTTTTTTATTACAACTTTTTTTAATGATAATTAATTTATTTTATCCTATGCCCCTCGCTCCTATATATTTCTTATCTGAATCCCATATATATCATGGAGCCAATATTATTGTTTCTATTTTAGTGTTAATAGGGATTTTTATTTTATCGATAATTTTATTTTTAAGAGGAGTAAAAAGACATGTTATTTTATAGCCTTTTGAAAATGTATTTATTAGAGTTGTTTCAAAAACGATGGTTATTTGTGATTAATATTTTATTTCTTATAGTTGGTGTGTCTATTCACCTCATTAGATCATTTTACTTTTTATCTAATGATTCTTTGTTTTCATTTCTTAGTACTTCAAGAGATATGAAAATAGTGTTATTTAGTTATCTTCCATTATTGTTACTTTTTTTCTATTCATTTAATTATACGGATAAGAATGTTTATATGTATTTTAGACATAAAACTCGTCAATCATATTGTTTTCATTTAATCATAAAAATTGTAAGTCTAACAATCATCTATTCAAGTATCTATCTGTTAATTGTAGGAATTAATTTTTTTATTGTAAAAGAAAAAATAGTGATTTGGTTGCTCACATCTTCAAGTTGGTTAGTAATTACATATTTTATAGTATCGTTATGGCTAGTAACTGTAGCAATATGTATTTTTGCACAAATACTAGTTTTTTTCATTAAAAATAAAGCTATTTGTATTTTTACTATCTACTTCCTTATTACGATAGATCAGTTGTTAGAAAAAAATATAATTTCTCTTTATTTTGGTCAAAAGGTTTGATTTTTCAAGAAAAAGATTGGTTTCTAATAGATATAATCTTGATGAAATTGGCTTTTATGTTAGGGATTATTAGTATTTCATTTGCTATATTGAATATTTGTTTACACCGGATGGACTTATATAACGGAAGTGATTAATTACGATGAAAAATAGTGTTTTTTATAAATTATTAAAAAGGGATTTAATATTAAGCATTCATATTATGAAATTAAGATTGATAATAGTATTTATTGTTTATAGTGCATTGGTGGGGGGAGCGGCATTTTTATTAAAGCAATCAGCCCAGTATAGAGAGCTACCTTCAAATGCTATAACGGTTCTTGATGTTTTATATGAATTACTAAAAGGGATATCTTTTAAAGAAGTTGAAATGGGGCGATTCCAGCTTCCAGTAACATGGCTTATATTACAATTATCTTATTGTTTTATATTAGGTACTTATGTAAGAGCTGATTTTATACAACAGACACCGTATCTTTTAGCCAGGAAAGTATCTAGGTATCAAGTATTGTTTAGCAAATTTATTAGTACAGGTATACTAACTATTTGTATAACTTTATTATTTTATATTGCCGTGTTCTTCTGGGGAGGTATTTTTTGTTCTTATCAATTTAACTGGGGGATATATACAGAAAATATTAATCCTAAAATTTATAATCATTTAAAAGAAACCATTTTTGTTATAAAAAGCTTTACTTTACAACTAATAACATCTTCCTTATTAGTTTGGGTTTATTTAATTGTGTCTACTAAATTTAAAAGTGTTATTTCATATATAGTGATTATAGTGATTATTACCATGACTATATTTATACCGGTTATATGTAATCCGTTCGATAGTATGTTAATTCGTAAAAATTTATTTTACGTTAATAATGAACATTTTCTATATTCTATTTCCTATTTTCTTTTGTGCGCTTTTTTTCTATGGATAAGTGGTTATTGGGTAGGGAAAACATTTGAATTTGTTAATAGAAAGGATGATTCTGATGATATACATTGAGGCCAAGCATGTTTCTAAAATGCTAAAAGGTAATATTATTTTAAATGATGTTAATTTTGAATTAGAAAAGGGAAAGATTTATGGTTTTAAAGGGAGAAATGGTTCAGGTAAAACAATGCTTTTTAGAGCTTTATTAGGATTGATGAAAATAGATAGTGGTGAAATATTAATAGATAGAAAAATAATTGGTATTGATCATCCGTTTCCTGAAAATACAGGCATTATCATTGAATATCCAGGATTCATTCCAGACTATACAGGATTTAAAAACTTAAAACTATTAGCTTCTATTCAAAATAAAATAACGGATAAAACAATTAGTGAAACAATGGAGCTCGTAGGATTAAATCCAGAAGATAAAAGAAAAGTAAAAAAATATTCACTTGGAATGAAACAAAGATTGGGTATAGCACAAGCAATTATGGAAGATCCTAAGTTATTAATTTTAGATGAGCCTACAAACGCTTTAGATGAAAATGGAATTAGGGATATAACTAAAATCTTATTAGATTTAAAGTCTACAGGTACAACTATATTAGTTGCGAGTCATGATAGTGAAACATTAAATTTAATTGCAGACAGAATATTCCTAGTTGAAAATGGTAAAGTATCACTATCCTCAGAGATGTAGAGGGAGAAAGATATGAATAAAAAACGATATGTTTTTATGATTATTTGTACATTTTTTATATTAGGGGCATGTTGGAGATATCAGGTAGTAAATAATTTAAATGAATCTTATATTGTGAAATCAGAGAATATTAATCTAGGTCAATCATTTAATACAGATATATTTAAATTTAGCATTAATTCTTTCAAGAAGAAACAAGTAATTGATGATAATGGAAATAAAGAAATTCATTACCTTTTTGATATTGAGGCAACAAATAACACTCAAACGGAACAAACAATTTTTACAGATTTGCATATATTGGCACCTTTAAAAGGAGTTAATAAGACGAATGGAATGTTTAATGAGAGTACAAAGAAAACTATAGTTTCATGGGAGAGGTTACAAAACCATAAAGGCATTGCAACAATGAAAATGAGGGAAAGTTGGGGCGTTGCACTTAATACACCTGCGAAATTAGTATATCTAGGAGAAAAAGATGGTAAGAGAATAAAATACATATTAGATTTACCTAACAATTAAAGGCCTAATTCGATTGTTGATTGCTGAATGAGATAAAATCACCTTTTCGATTAGATGGTTTGTAATATATGACCTAGCTCTTACTATTAAACAAAGAAAATATTCCTACTGTGGTGCAAATATGAAAAATATACGTTATCAATCTAAAAATGCCAATAGAGCCCCGAAAGAGGTTCTATTGGCATTTTAGATTTTAACAAATCCTTTAAGGCAAAAAAGTATAAAAATACTTTTTTACCTCTCTCATCCATGCTCATTTGTGTAATAATCGTTCCATCTACGTTTAAATAATTTTCTCCATGAGAACATAAATCTTCTCGCTCATTAAACAACCACTTCTGATTCTCAGATATTTATTATAAAATTTGGCGGTTTCATTATACATGCACCTCTTACAAAACATTTATTTTCCCACATTATCTATAAACAACATAACCCACTCCATTCCATATATCCATTATAAATCTATTTAATTTTTCAAAAAAACAGATTAAAAAGATATTGACACTACGATTTTACAGTGCTAACATTCAACTTGTAATTGAATATGGTCTCTGTTAGGTGAGGCTCCTGTATAGAGAAACGCTGCTGCCCAAAAATGTCGAGAGACGCCAATGGGTCAACAGGAAAGGTCGGAATGAAGGCCTTTCTTAACGTAGCTGGTTTCAGTACCTATGCTATACAGTGCTAAAACTCAACGAGGGAGAGGTGCGTATGTTTTGTCATACACAAAAACTGTTTTTACCTATGTTTACTAACAGTCTTTGTTGTTGACTCTTTTTGACTACGAATTCAGACCTTTACTCGTTTTGAGTAAAGGTCTTTTTTATATCTTTATGCACCCTACTATGAAACAAACATAGCATATTCAGAAACTACTAATTGTACGGAGGTGAGGAACAGTGGCAAGTGATGATTCGGCCCAGATACCCATATGTTTTACATTTATATTTCATCATGTAGGTAGGAAAGAAGCTGTTCCTCCCTGTTTAAAATAGTCGAGTAACAGATTGTTTCCTCCTTCATGAAAGAGGAGGAACTACCAATGTTAAATTTACAAAGACAAGAAACGAAGCATGCTTACGATCAAGATAGCATGAAAGCAAATAACGAATTATTAGTGGAAGTTGCAACAAAGGATGTAAACTCTGCGTTAAAACTCTTAGAAACAACACAAGATGGACTCTCTAAACAAGAAGCGTCTCGTAGACTTTCTTTATATGGTCCGAACGAAATCGCTCATAATAAAACATTGCCGTGGTACATTCAATTTCTGCTGGCATTTAAAAATCCATTTATTTTTGTTTTGTTAGCTCTTGGAGCACTCTCTTTTTTCACAGATGATATACAAGGAACAATTGTCGTATCTGTAATGGTACTGCTAAGTGCAACGATTCGCTTTTTACAAGAATTCCGCTCTCAGAAAGCGGCGGATAAGTTAAAGGCTATGGTTCGAACAACTGCGAGTGTCTTTAGAATAGATGGATTTGTACACGAAACAAAAAACGTAACAAATTTAAATCGAAATTACACAACAGAAATTCCAATTGAAGAACTTGTACCTGGCGATATTATTTCACTTTCAGCTGGTGATATCGTGCCAGCTGATGTGCGTATTTTATCCGCAAAAGATTTATTTGTTAATCAGTCTTCTTTAACCGGGGAAGCACTTCCTGTAGAAAAATACGAAAACTGCTACCATACGGAAAATAAACATATATTACCGAAAAACATGAAAAAAAATTACAATCCGCTCGATATGGAAAACCTTTGCTTTATGGGTACAAATATTGTTAGCGGTAGCGCAAAAGCTGTTGTTGTTTCAACTAGTACGGATACGTATTTCGGCTCTTTAGCAAAAAAGGTTATCGGAAAACGTGCAGAAACAAACTTTGATAAAGGCGTAAACAAAGTAAGTTGGCTCTTAATCACATTCATGCTTATTATGGCACCCATCGTCCTTCTCATTAATGGATTCACAAAAGGAGATTGGCAAGAAGCTTTTTTCTTTGCTATTGCTGTTGCAGTTGGCCTTACACCTGAAATGCTGCCAATGATTGTAACTGCTAATTTAGCTAAAGGCGCCGTGAACATGTCTAAACAAAAAGTAATTGTAAAACAGCTCAACTCAATTCAAAACTTAGGTGCTATGAACATTCTTTGCACAGATAAAACTGGAACTTTAACAGAAGATAAAGTTGTCCTAGTTCGTCATTTAGATCCTAACGGAAATGAATGCGATCGTGTATTACACTTTGCCTATTTAAATAGCTTCTATCAAACTGGATTGAAAAATTTAATAGATAAAGCTGTTATTGAACATACAGAGGAGAACCATAAATTTGATCCATCAGCTTTTCAAAAGCTAGATGAAATTCCATTCGATTTTGCTCGGCGTCGCATGTCTGTCATCGTGAAAAATATTTTAGGTGAACATACAATGGTTTGTAAAGGTGCCGTAGAAGAAATTTTATCAATTTGTAACTACACTGAAGTTGATGGACAAATTGTCCCTCTCACTGAAGAAATGAGAGTAAATGTAAAACATCTTAGCGAAACTTTAAATAGTGAAGGAATGCGTGTCATCGCTGTAGCATACAAGAACGATAACAAACCTTATCATAAAGCTTATGCAGTACAAGATGAATCCGCTATGATCCTTACTGGATATATCGGCTTTTTAGATCCACCTAAACCATCTGCTGCTTCTGCAATTCAAGCATTGCAAAAACATGGCGTACAAGTGAAAATCTTAACAGGCGATAACGAAATTGTTACAAAAAAAGTTTGTAAAGAAGTGGGATTAAATATAGGTGAGCCTGTCCTCGGTTACGAAATTGATTCTTTACCAGATAAAACATTAGCAACACTGGCAGAAGAAACAACAGTGTTCGCAAAACTAAATCCAATGCAAAAGTCCCGCATCATTCGCGTATTGCAAGGTAATGGTCATACTGTAGGTTATATGGGGGATGGTATTAACGATGCCGTTGCACTACGTGATGCTGATGTTGGAATATCTGTTGATACTGCTACTGACATTGCAAAAGAATCTTCCGATATTATTTTACTTGAAAAAAGTTTAACTATATTAGAAGCAGGTATTTTAGAAGGACGCACTACTTTCGGCAATATTTTAAAATATATAAAAATGACAGCTAGCTCTAACTTTGGAAATGTATTTAGTGTATTAGTGGCAAGTGCTTTCATTCCATTTTTACCGATGCTTGCAATTCATCTCTTAATTCAAAACTTACTTTATGATATTTCACAACTTTCAATTCCATGGGATAAAATGGATAAGGAATTTCTAGAGAAGCCTAGAAAATGGGATACTGCAAACTTGCGTAACTTCATTATTTGCATCGGTCCAATTAGCTCTATATTCGATATTATCACATTCGTTGTCATGTGGAATGTGTTCGGTGCAAATACACCTGGAGAACAATCGCTATTCCAATCTGGTTGGTTTGTCGTTGGGTTGCTAACTCAAACATTAATTGTCCATATGATTAGAACACAGAAAATTCCGTTCATTCAAAGTACAGCATCAATACCAGTTCTTATATTAACCGCTTGTATTATGGCAATCGGAATTTACATTCCATTCTCACCACTTGGTGCAGCAATTGGTTTACAAGCATTACCACTAAGCTACTTCCCGTGGCTCATAGGAATATTATTAGGTTATGCTTTCTTAACACAATTCCTGAAAAAGCTTTATATTAAAAAATTCCACAGCTGGTTGTAAAAATGAGAATGAGTGGGTATTTCTCACTCATTCTCAAAAAATATAACATGTACTTATATGTATGGAGGTAACCATGATGATATGGTATGACATCGTATTAAGGTTATTTATAGCAATTATTGTAGGAGCTTGCATCGGAATGGAAAGACAATGGAGACATCGAATGGCTGGATCCTCTCTTCCATCTAAAAAAGAAGGGTTTAAATCTCTAAAACCTTCTACATAAACTTATTTTCTAATTTTTGCTGAAACGACTTTTCTTGCTTACGCAATAATTGACTACCTCTCTGTAAAAGAGGTGTTCCATACTTTTCATTAATTTGATCAATAACAGCAAGTAACGGCTCTTCTTTCGCATCTTCTTCGAATGAAAACAAATCTAACTGTTTCACTGATTCTGTCTTCCACTCTAATTCAGTAGCTGTAACACCTAACAGACGAACAGAATCACCATCCCAGTGTTGCTTCCATAAACGTGATGCTGCTTGGAAAATAACCCGTTCTTCCCATATTGCATTTTTCAATTGTTTACTCCGTGTTACCGTGCGACGATCATGGTATTTAATCATAATTTGAATGTTATAACTAACGAGAGTTCGTTTTTGTAGCCTTTTGCTTACTGATTTCGATAATCTTTCTAACATATCAAGTAATTCTTTTTCTTCGTCCATATCCTTTGAGAAAGTCATCGAATTTCCAACGCTTTTATGTTGTCCCATTTGATTCGGATCAACTTCCCTGTCATCCATACCTTTTGCACGTTTTTGTAAATCAACACCGTGCTTTCCAATTTTAGCGCGAATGATATGCTCGTCTCCTTTTGCTAACTGTTCAATTGTATGTATATGAATGTCTTTTAGTTTTTCAGCTGTTTTCTCTCCGATTCCATGCATCTCTGCAACTGATCGTGGCCAAATAATTTCTGGGATATCACGTTTTCGAAGTACTGTAATTCCAAGAGGTTTTTTCATATCTGAAGCAGTCTTTGCTAGGAAAAGGTTTGGGGCAATCCCAATGCTACATGGAAGCTGTAACTCTGTTAGTAACGCTTGTTGAATCATCTTCGCTATTTCAAGAGGCGAACCGAGCGCATAGCAATCTGTAATATCTAAATACCCTTCATCTATAGAAAACGGTTGTATTTTTTCTGTAAAACGGGAAAGAATTTGAAACATTTGAAATGAAGCTTCTCGATATAATGTAAAATTAGGGTGCCTCACAACTAATTGCGGGCATAATCGCTTCGCTTCCCATAGAGGCATCGTCGTACGTATTCCATATTCTCTCGCCTCATAACTACATGTTATGATAATCCCTTTTCTCTCTTTTTCATTCCCCGCAATCGCTAATGGCTTTCCTTGTAATGATGGGTCATGAGCAATTTCAACAGATGCGAAAAAACAATTCATATCTACATGTAAAATAACACGTCCATTTTTCGGATACATTTCTCGCATACTACTCACCCCTTAAAGAACATTTGTTCCTTCATTATATCAAATTTCTTTACACGTTATAATAATTATTGGTTTTTCTCTATCTATTTTTTGCTATACTGTACGTAACAAATGGATATTATTGTAAAGTAGGTGAATCGTTATGAAACAACATAATAAACTCAATTATGTATTTATTATTATTATAGTAATCCTTGCGATTAATTATTTGTTACTTCCCCTTTTTAACATTAACATTTACGCTTTAGGAATCTTCTCTCATTTCATACGTTTTACAACAACTTATGTACTTCCGTGGGTCTTCTTATATTGGCTTATCCGCCTTGTGAAAGCAATTGAATCAAAATAAAAAAAGACGTGTAAACCATAATTGGTTCACACGTCTTTTTGACTTTATTACTTACTTCGCTACTTCTTCGATAATAGCTACAACTAATTCTGCTGTTTTCGCTAATTCTTCAACAGGAATTTTTTCATTTGTTGTATGAATTTCTTCATAACCAACTGCTAAGTTAACTGTTGGGATACCATGTCCTGCGATTACGTTCGCATCACTTCCGCCACCACTTTGGTGAAGAGAAGGCGTACGACCAATGTTTTCAGCTGCACGTTTCGCAACTTCTACAACGTGATCACCAGCAGCAAACTTAAATCCTGGATACATAACGTTTACTTCAACGTCTGCATGACCACCCATTTCTTTTGCAGTTGTTTCAAATGCTTCTTTCATTTTTGCAACTTGTGCTTCCATTTTTTCATTTATTAAAGAACGAGCTTCTGCAAAGATTTGAACATGATCGCAAACGATATTTGTTTGTGTACCACCTTCAAAACGTCCAATATTTGCAGTTGTTTCAGAATCGATACGACCAAGTGGCATCTTTGCGATTGCTTTTGCTGCGATAGTAATTGCAGATACACCTTTTTCTGGTGCTACGCCAGCATGAGCTGTTTTCCCGCGAATAATCGTATTCACTTTCGCTTGTGTTGGCGCTGCAACTACAATTTCACCAACTTTTCCATCACTATCTAATGCATAACCATATTTTGCTGTAATGCGCTCGCGATCTAACGCTTTTGCGCCAATAAGACCAGATTCTTCTCCAACTGTAATAATAAATTCAATTTTACCATGAGGAATGTTTTTCTCTTTTAAGACACGAATTGCTTCAAACATAGATGCTAATCCAGCTTTGTCATCGGCTCCTAAAATTGTAGTACCATCTGATACGATATATCCATCTTTAATAGAAGGCTTAATTCCATTACCAGGAACTACTGTATCCATATGAGAAGTGAAATAAATTGTATCAACACCGTCTTTTGTTGCTGGTAAAGTACAAATTAAGTTACCTGCACCATGACCAGTCACACCCATCGTGTCATCCTCAAATACTTCTACACCTAAAGCAGTAAATTTCTCTGTTAACACTTTGCAAATTTCTGCTTCAAATTTCGTTTCAGAATCTACTTGTACTAACTCCATAAATTCATTTACTAAACGTTCTTGATTAATCATAAGACTGCGCCTCCTGCACTACCATTATGTATGTAACAACATTAATTATAACAGAATTTCGCAAAAGTTTCGAAATACAAGACAAAAAACAGATGGTTAACACATCTAGATACCCATCTGCCTTCTATTACTCGTTTAACAATACCCAGCGCATATGATCTTCCCAGATGCCATTTACCATTAGCATTTTTCGAGATACACCTTCATATTGAAATCCTATCTTCGTCACTACTTGTATAGATGCTAAATTTCGTGGCATAATTGGTGCTTCTATACGATGTAAATGAAATTCTTCAAAGGTAACTTGAATTGCTTTTCTAAGCGCTTCTGTTGTGTAACCTTTATTCAATTCTTCCTTATCTAATTTATAACCGAGTACACAAGATTGATAAATTCCACGAACAATTAGATTAAATGAAATACATCCAATAATTTTTGTATCATCACCCTTTTTAAAAATCCAAAGCCTGATAATCTTGCCTTCCGCGAACTCTTTTCTATCCTTTTGTAACTTTTTCTTTTGATAATCTAACGTGAAAAACCCCTCCGGTCTATACTCTTCCCACGCTTTTAAAAATTCACGATTTTTGTCGTAATATTGAAGAACTTTTTCCGCATACGACTCATCAATTTCTCTTAAATGTAAACGATCTGTCTCGTATATTTTCATCATTGTATCTCCATTCTTCAGCTTGCATAAAAAAAAATTAATAATCTATCTTTTAACATATTCTCTACGTATGCTCAAATTTCCTGTAATATTTTGCACCCCCTTCCCGAATTTTGTCCTTTCTCTCCCCTTGTCCACAATTTCATTTCTCGTTACAATGAAATTGTACTGATTTGCAAGGAGGTTTAACGATGCATAAAAAAGCTCAAAAAATTATGGTTTATATAATGCTAATTTCTATGCTTGTAACAACATTACTTACTGGCGCAAGTATGTTTTGGTAAAAAGGACGATTCACTCGTCCTTTTTTTACTGCTTACACATACAAAATAGACCATCTCGAAATCGAGATAGTCTATCTTGTAATGAACATTTTATTTTATATATATTACAATTGCTACAATGCTAAAGGAAAAGGCCATTACAAGTGCTATTACAAAACTTGTATATTGTTTCTGCTGAAATGCCCCAATAACAAAAGTAAGATTGAGTAATGCCATAAATACGATCGCTACAACGTAAGAACATATATTAAAAGTTGCCAATATGAATGTAATAACAAATAGAAAACCAACACAAAACTGCATGTAAGAAATTTTTGGATTTAAATACATATGAGCAACCCCTTTACTCAATTATCTTTATATATTCTCATTAACGCATGGTTATGTACACATGTCAAGACAACTTATAATAAAAGAAAAAGCCAACCGTTTCGTTGACTTTTCCAAATACTATGGCCCCTTTTTCCTTCGCCAATTGCTGAAATGTTTTTTTCGATTTCACAATCGATACTTTCGTTCCAATTGGAATACGATCAAACAAATATTCCACATCATGTTTCTTCATTCTTATACATCCTTGCGAAATATATTTTCCAATTGAACTAGGTTGGTTTGTCCCGTGTATCCCATACTTACTTCCATCCGTGCCTCTTGCATTAAATCCCATCCATCTCGATCCAAGTGGATTTTTGGGAGAGCCCCCAGGAATATCCTTCGCAATATAATAGGGATCCTTCGCCTTCAATACAATGTCAAAGGTTCCTTCTGGGGTTAATTCATTTGTTTTCCCTGTCGCTACTGGAAAAACCTTTTGGATCTTCCCATCATCGATGTAAGCTAGTTTATTCGTTGCTTTATTTACAATTATAAAAGGATCTCCAGCACGTGGGTTATCACCAAGAGGCCAGATCGGTGATAGAGAAAGACATAATAATAAAGAAAGAAGATACGGCATATATAGTTCCTACCTTCTAAATAAGTTCTTTTATATTATCCTTTCCCTTAAAACGACTTTTAATGAGTAAATATTGCTCCATCTCATAAACAAGTTGAACAAGTTTTGCACGTATTTCAAATTCTTCTCGCGAGACTGGTAAAGGCATTTCTCTAAATACTTCTCGCATTTCTTGAAGTTGTCTTAACGAAATGACCCCTGTACTTTCAGGTCGAATAGAATTCCCTATATTTTCAATTACGTCTGCAATCATATCAGCTTGTTCATACGTCCAAGATAGTGATGCAGCTAATGGTATCATGCGCTCCAAAATTTCAAATTGTTGCATACGCATATCAAAATACCGATAATAATAGTCATCTTCACGCATAAATTCATTCTCAATTTTTTTAAATGATAAATCTTTCGCTTCTTTCAGCATCATTTCTGTTTCAATTAATTCGGCCCCACTCCAATTACTATCTCGATTCCGTAAATAAACGACCATTTCAAACAAAATCGTTCTGAAATGCTCTTCTATTTTTCCTTGATACTCTTTCAGTTTATTCTCACTGCTTGGCATGTACATGTTTACTAATAAAGCGACACTAATTCCAATCGTTAATATAGCAATTTCATTACCAACTATAGACCATGTAATTTGCTTTAATGAATACAGATGCATAACGATAACCGAACTCGTGACAATCCCTTCTTGAATTTTGCACATAACTGCAGTTGGAATAAAGGTAAGCAGTAATACGCTAATCGCAAGTGGTGTATAACCAATCGTTTCAAAAATGCAAAACGCAAATACCATCGATAATACACAAGCTAAAAAACGGTGCAACGATACTTGAACGGATTTTCGTTTCGTATTTTGCACACATAAAATGACTAAAATACCAGCTGAACTATAAAATTCTAATCCTAATAGCTGAGCAATAAACACTGCCGCTCCCGTTCCAAGCGCTGTTTTCACTGTTCTATATCCAATTTTAAACATATCATTACTGCTACAAAAAATATAGACAAATGTATATTCTTAGAGTATTCCTGCTTCTATGTGTCCTGTCTCACCACTAACTCGCTACTACAGTTTGATCTAACACTCCACAGGCGTAAATTCCAATGTAGCCCACCGTACATATATACAATCTATTCACGTTAGTATTGTATATTTTTTTGCTTGTAAAAGGTTGATTGACGCGTTCAAATCTCTATCCATTACATTTCCACATTCACATGTATATACTCGGTCAGATAGCTTTATATTCGCTTTCTTTTGACCGCAACATGAACATAGCTTTGAAGATGGATAGAACCTGTCTACTTGACGTAGTTCAATTCCATATTCCTCACATTTCGTCAATAACCATGTTTTAAATGTATAAAAGCACTGCTTAGCAACTGCTTTAGATAGATGTTTATTCTTCATCATACCTTTCACATTCAAATCTTCCACTGTAATAAACGTTGGCTTGATTTTCACCACATCATTTACAATAGACTTTACATACTCTAATCGAATATTTGCTAGCCTGGCATGTAGTTTTTGCACCCTAAGAATATTTTTATCTATATTCGCTCTTTTGTTAGTAACAGATTGTTCACCTCTCTTTTTTATATTTTCAAATTTACGCGATAAAGAACGTTGCTCACGTTTTAAGCGTTTTTCTATCTTTTTTACTTGTATTGTTTTATTAATGTTTTCATGAACGATACCGTCGCTACGTATAGCAAAATCCTTCAACCCCAAATCAATCCCTACACCTGTTTGATTGAGTATTGGCTTCGTTCCTGCTTCTTCCCATTCGCAAAGCACAGACACAAAATATCTTCCTGCTCTTTTACCTATCGTTCCACTTTTTACAATCGCATTTTTGGGGATATGCCCATATTCTTTTAACCTCATCCAACCAATCGTTGGGACTTTTACCCTATGTCTTTCTACTGTCCAATCTGTTTTGTTGTTTTTAGGAAAATAGCATTTCACATCTTGATTCTTCTTTTTCTTATAACGTGGAAATCCAGATAAACCCTTAAAAAATCTTTTAAAAGCTTTATCTCCATTCATAATTGCCTGTTTTACCGCTTTACTAGATACCTTTTTAATCCATTGGCTACATTCTTTTGTATAGACATTGTTTAGCCATTTAGAAAAATCATATCCACTCAAAAACTTTCCCTCTGATTCATACATCTCTTTGTTTTTGGAGAGATACAGATTGTAAACGTACCTACACACTCCAATTGTTTGATTGATCTTGATTATTTGTTCATTTGTCGGTTTCATCTCTATAAAATATGCTCTTCTCATATCTCTTTATCCCTCGACATTTTTTGTATTTTCTCAATCATATATCCTACGACTACATACATGAATGATAGATAGCAAATCTTGAACAAGTTCTTCTTGTGGAGATCGTTTTTCATTTATTTTTTTGATTTCGATAAGCAGTTAAAACACCTGAATTATCCCATCTTTTCAATGTTTCAATAGACATATGAATTATTCCAAAAAATTCTTTCAACATATACTCGTTCATAATTATATTTTAATACATATGTCTATGATGGTTTACTTTTTTGACTACTGTTTAATGCTCCTATATGTATAAACGTATTTACAGTTAGTATAAAAAAAGGATGACGCAATGTCATCCTTTTCTACCTATTATTCACGTACCCTTCACATATTACAATATCTTTTGCAAAAATTCTTTTGCACGGTCACTTTTTGGTGCTGTAAAAAACTCTTCCGGATTACTATCTTCTACGAGCTTTCCACCATCTAAAAAGAGAACACGGTCTGCTACTTCTTTTGCAAATCCCATTTCATGTGTAACGATTGCCATCGTCATTCCTGTCGTAACTAATGATTTCATAACTTCTAACACTTCTTTCACCATTTCTGGATCTAGCGCAGAGGTAGGTTCATCAAATAACATAACTTCCGGTTCCATCGCTAACGCTCTTGCAATTGCTACACGTTGCTTTTGTCCTCCTGAAAGACGATTTGGATATGCATCTTTCTTATCTAATAACCCCACTTTTTCTAGAAGTTTCTCAGCTTTTTTTTCAGCTTCTTGCTTCGTTACTTCTTTTACATTGATAGGAGCATACGTAATATTTTCTAATACAGTCATATGAGGGAATAAGTGAAAATGTTGAAATACCATTCCGACATTTTCACGAACGTGCATAATATTTGTTTTCGGATTCGTTACTTCTTCCGTTCCAATCCAAATGTGACCATCTGTCGGCGCTTCCAATACATTCATACAGCGTAAAAACGTTGACTTTCCAGATCCAGACGGTCCAATAATTGCAACAACCTCTCCTTTCTCAATCGTTGTTGTAATTCCTTTTAATACTTCATTTTTCCCAAATGATTTATGAAGGTTGTCAATTTTAATCACTTTTCTTCATTCTCCCTTCAATGGCTTTCCCGACTAATGTAAGAATAATTACTAATATATAATAAATAAGTCCAACAAAAAGTAATGGCTCAAGATATTTAAATGTTTCACCACCTACAATATAAGCACGGCGCATTAAATCAGTCGCTCCTATTACGGTTACTACAGCCGACTCTTTCGTAAGTGTCGCAAACTCATTCACAAGTGCTGGTAATATATTTTTTAAAGCTTGAGGAAAAATAATATTTCTCATCATTTTACTGTACGGAATACCTAAAGCCATTGCTGCTTCTGTTTGTCCTTTATCGACTGCTTGAATGCCGGCACGAATTACTTCTGACATATATGCACCTGAATTTAAGCTAAATGCAAGTACAGCTGCTAAAAAGGCCGGTATCTCATAACCCATCATTTGCGGAACACCGAAATAAATAATCATTAATTGTAATACTAGCGGTGTGCCACGAAATATTGACGTATAAATATCTGCTGCAATATTTAATACTCGTATTCTAGCAATTTTGCAAAGTGCTAATAACGTTCCTAAAATAAATCCTACCACAGCTGATGCAGCTACAATTTTCAATGTAACTTCTAATCCCTTTAATATATATGGTATTGAAGGCGTAATTGCCGAAAAATCTAGATTCATCCTTTTCATTCCCCTCACAGAAAAGTGAAAGGCAGCTTATTTTCCGCTGCCAAACCATTTCTTCACTAATTTATCCATTTCTCCATTTTCTTGCATTTTCTTAATTACTTTATTAAATTCTTCTGTTTTATCACTATTTTTCGGAAGAGCAATTGCTGCACCTACTTCTTCTGGTGCTTCTTGAATTTCAATTCCTTGTAGTTCTTTCATTTTTTCTAAATATTTTTTTGCAACTGTGTCTTCTATAATTGCAGCGTCAAAACGACCAGCTTTAATTTCTTGTACGATTTCTGGTATACGGTCACGTCCCTCAGCTTTGAAATCGACTTGTTTCTGAAATTCTTTTGCCTTTTCTTCTTGAATTGATCCTGTTTGTACTCCTACTTTTTTCCCTTTTAAATCTTCTAACGATTTAATATTAGAGCCCTTTTTTGAAACGATCATATTTTTTGCAACAAAATATATATCTGTGAAATCAGCATTATTTTTACGCTCTGCAGTTGGCGTCATACCCGCCATAACGAAATCAACTTTTCCTGAATTAAGAGATGCTAATAATCCGCCGAAATCCATGTCTTTCACTTTCACTTCGTATCCAAGTTCTTTTCCGATATATTTGGCAATATCAACATCAAAGCCGATAATTTCATCACTTTTTGAAGCTTCCACGTATTCATACGGTTTATAGTCTGCTGAAGTCCCCATAACGAGTACTTTTTTATTTTTTCCCGTAGCCTTTTCTTCCCCATTACTACAAGCACTGAACATACTTACAATTAAAATAAGTGCAAACGATATTGATAATAACTTCTTCATCTTTCTTCCCCTAATAATGTATATTTAAAAGTTTAATAGAATATTTATTCGATGTTTGTATTGTATCAGCACTTTAATTTTTATGCAATATATAAAATAAAAATAAATATAAAAACAGTATTAAAGCTGTTGTTAATGCATAAAAACATGCATAAAATAACAACTTCCTGCATGTTTAATTATTTTAAAAACTAAATAAAAAAGGCGGTACACCCACTTGATTGTGGACGTACCGCCTTTTTCTCTTCCTTATAGTTCTTCGCAATTATCTTCGAAATAAGATTGTAGTTTTGCAATTACTTGCATTGGTTCATGACCTTCAATTTCATGACGTTCTACCATCGTTACAATTTTTCCATCTTTCAATAACGCAAATGATGGAGATGAAGGTGGATATCCTTCAAAATATTCACGAGCTCTTGCTGTTGCTTCTTTATCTTGACCCGCAAATACCGTTACAAGGTGGTTAGGGCGTTTATCATAATGTACGGAATGTGCAGCAGCAGGACGAGCAATGCCACCTGCACAACCACATACAGAGTTTACCATTACAAGTGTTGTACCATTTCTTTTAAATGCTTCTTCGACTGCTTCTGGTGTCGTCAATTCTGTATATCCCGCAGAGACAATCTCTTCACGCGCTTGACGGACAACATCATTCATAAAAAAGTTAAAGTTAATCAATCTTTTCCCTCCTCTAATTCTACCTATTTGTATCTTACCAGTTAATGTTTATGAAATACAAGTAAGTTTACTTGTATTTAGGCATAGAAAAGGTGTTAGAGCCCTTGCTCTAACACCTTTTTGTCACTTTTCCATAATTTTCATATATTCACCAATCATTTTTTTATGCGATCCTACAATATAGTCAGGTAGTTCTGTTAGTGGGAAGAATGTAAGCTGAACCGCTTCTTCTTTATTCATAACAAAATTCCCTTCGTATTCATCGGTATAATAGGCTGTCGTTACGGATTGAAACTCATCACCGTTTGTTAATTTTGTAAAATAGTTCGCTCCAGAAAATACATTGATTAATCGGAGGTTCTTTACTTCTATTCCTGTCTCTTCATATACTTCACGGTAAGCTGTTTCTTCTGGTGATTCACCAAGCTCCATTAGCCCGCCAGGCAACCCCCATTTTCCGTAAGGCTCTGTTCTTTGCTGTAATAATACATATCCACTTTCATTTATAACGAGTACAACAGCACCAACTAAAATTAAAGGGCGATGACCAACTACTTTTCGTAATTCCTCTACATATCCCATGGAAACACCTCCCATTTTTTCGTTGTCCACACTATTGTATCATATGTATGAAACGACAAAATGCGTATATTTTTCATTTTTTTAACAAAATATTTATTTTATGAGCTTCATCTACTGTAGCTAACATAATGGATTCGACTTCTGCACTCTTCTCTAGAAATTCTCTCGCCCACTCTTCTGTTTTTCCTACTAAAGCTAGAACATCTTGCTGAATCCTCCCATCCTTTACTAATACAAAAGAAACTGGAGATCTTCTTCCCGCCACTTTCAGATCAAGCCGCGAAACTGCTTCATATTCTGGATACCGAAATATAGAAACAACACCATTCGCTTCCCACAATGCTAATTTAATCGTTTGAATATCGCTCACATTTCGCATACGAAGTTCCGAAAATAAATATTCCACCGTAATTCTCGCTTTTTTCAAATTGCTAAAATCAATGGAACCATTTTGTATAAGAATAATAGGTGCTGGCTCTAAAAAGCGTCTCCATCTATCCCATTTCAACATTAAGACTGAGCTTATAATGTGAAGTACAACGAGTATGAACGTTGTAATCATCGAGCCGAGTAACCCCACTTTTTCATCAGATAATGCGTTAGAAATATTCCCACCAAGCAATAATACTAATACAACATCTAAAAAACGAAGTTGCGCGATGGACCTTTGCCCCATCGCTTTCGCAACTAATATTAAAAATATGTATGCTATGATAGCCCGAATAACCCATTCACTATTAGAAAGATGCCGTGCCCCTTCAAAAATATGCATATGCATCACTTTGCACTCCTTACCCGTCTCAAACTGCTATTCTGTTTTAGTTTGCAACGTTTAAGAGCATATATGTAAAAAAGCTAGTTCGTTTTTACACGAACTAGCTTTTTTACTTAACTGAAAACATATATTTTTTATACGTTTTCCGTACGGACAATATGAGCCCCATCATAATCATATTCGAGAATAAGGAACTTCCCCCATACGATAAGAAAGGTAATGCAATCCCTTTTACAGGCATTAATCCGACGATCATACCGATGTTTTGGAATATTTGAACCGTTAATATTCCGATTGATCCAGCACATAATAATGTACCGAATAAATTATCAGCAGAATAACCGATAATAATTGTTCGATATAGTAGTAATAGGAACAAGAATACAACTAACGCGGCTACGATAAATCCACCTTCTTCGGCAATTGTAGCAAAAATAAAGTCAGTATGCTTCTCAGGGATATAGACGTTCCCTTCGCCAAATCCTTTCCCTTCCATACCGCCACTACCTACAGCTAAAATCGATTGCTGTGTTTGATAACCTTGATCTGTATGTTCGAATGGATCTAACCAACCTAAAATACGTGATTGTTGGTGAGGTTTTAGTAACGTAACTAACTTATTAAAGAAGAAATCTTCATACCTTACGTAAATAAATATTAACGCAGATAATATGGTGACTGGAATAACTGTACATAACGCTATCAATTTCTTCTGAATACCTGACATAAATAAAATACATGCAATTGCAGCAGCATATAAGAACACCATCCCTGTATCCGGTTGGCTATATACAACAGCCATAGGCGGAAGGGATACAAGCACAATTTTACCTACTAATTGTAAATCCGTTTGGAATGTTCTTGCCATATACTGTGCATTATGTTTCACTGCTATACTTGCTACTACGAGAAGCAATGAAATTTTGAAAAACTCGGATGGTTGAATTTGTCCAACTAACGGAAATACAAACCATCTTTTTGCACCTAATTTTTCAGGTGTGAAAGTGGAAACCGGTAGTATTTTCAAAAGAATAAGTGAACCAAATCCGACGATATAAAGTGGCCAAGACAATTTTTGTAATTGATCTAAGTCGATGCTTGCAACAAGCAATAACAATACAACTCCAATTATGTAGTTCAAACCCTGTTTCATCGCAAAGTTTGCCTCTCCATATTGGCCAGTTTGCTGACTGCTATATATAGCAGCTATACTCGTAACACATAATGCTAACAAAATTAATATTAATTTTACATCTAAACTTTTTAGAAACTCGGTACTTCTTTTCATGACATCCTCCTGAAACATTGTTACAGCAAAATAAAAAACCAGGAGTCAACATTCTTCATGTTTTGACGACTGATTACACATTATCTATAAAACACTTATATAGAATAACTCTCTTTTTCATACAATACAATATATTATACTACAGTTTCATCAGTAAGATTTGCCAAAAAAATTATTCTTTTCTTATTTTATATCCATATACCATATATCAGCAATGTATTTTCATAAATTCCTAATACATAATCGTTCATTGTAAGATTACTGGGAAAGATATTATACATATAGTAGGATGTAGATGAAGAAATAAGATGATAAAAAGCTCGCATAAGCGAGCTTTTTATTAATATACAGATGTATTATTTTCTGACGTGTTTTCTAGAATTTCTTTTACACGTCCTAAGAACTTACCACAAATTAGGCCATCTAGTACACGGTGGTCAAGTGATAAACATAAGTTAACCATGTCGCGAGCACCGAACATACCGTTATCCATAATTACTGGGCGTTTTACAATTGATTCAACTTGTAAAATAGCCGCTTGTGGGTAATTAATAATACCCATAGATTGAACAGAACCGAATGATCCTGTGTTATTAATTGTAAATGTTCCACCTTGCATTTCGTCCGCTTTTAACGATTTCGTACGTACTTTTCCTGCAAGCTCTGTAATTTCACGAGCGATACCTTTAATCGTCTTCTCATCCGCGTGTTTAATTACTGGTACAAATAGTTCGTCCTCTGTTGCAACAGCGATAGAAAGGTTAATATCTTTCTTCTGAACGATCTTATCGCCAGCCCACATTGAATTGATTTGAGGATACTCTTTTAACGCTTGTGCTACTGCTTTTACGAAGAAAGCAAAGAACGTTAAATTAAAACCTTCGCGCTTTTTGAAATCACCTTTAATTGAATTACGGTATGACACAAGGTTTGTCACATCTACTTCAATCATCATCCAAGCATGTGGCGCTTCGTGTTTACTACGCAACATGTTCGCTGCAATTGCTTTACGCACACCTGTTACTGGAATTTCGATATCGCCAGGCATTGTTGGTACAGAAACTGGTTTTGCAGCTTCTACTTTTTGTGCTACTGGCGCTGCTTTTGGTGCTTCTGGACGCGCTTCTACTACTGCTGCTACCGCTACCGCTTCCTCTTTCTTCGCACCTGCTTGCGGAATATTTCCAGATTCCACTAGCTTTAAAATATCTTTACGAGTGATACGGCCATTTGCTCCCGTACCTTCTACTAAATCTAAATCAACGTTATGCTCACCCGCAAGTTTTAAAACAGCTGGTGAAAAACGTGGTTTTCCATCAGTTGGTTGTTTTGCTTTCGGTGCTTTTTCAGGCGTAGCTACTTCTGCCTTTGGTTCTTCTTTTGTTTTTTCCTCAACAGCTGTCGCTGCTACTTCATCTGCGCCTTCTACTTGAATAACACAAACTACTTCACCTACAGCTAACGTCTCACCTTCACCAGCGATTAATTCTTTCACAATACCAGTGAAAGAAGATGGTACTTCAGCATTTACTTTATCAGTCATTACTTCTGCAAGCGGATCATACTTGTTTACGTGATCGCCAACATTAACGAGCCATTTACTAATTGTACCCTCTGTAACGCTCTCCCCGAGCTGAGGCATTGTGATATTTTCTACAGCCATGTATAGTCCCCCCGATTAAAATTCCGCAAGTTCACGCATTGCTTTTTCAACTTTATCTGGATTTACCATAAAGAATTTTTCCATTGTTGGTGCATATGGCATTGCTGGAACGTCTGGACCTGCAAGACGTGCGATTGGCGCATCTAAATCAAACAGACAGTTTTCAGCAATAATTGCTGCCACTTCACTTATAATACTTCCTTCTTTATTGTCTTCTGTTACAAGAAGAACTTTACCTGTTTTAGAAGCCGCTTCAATAATCGCTTCTTTATCTAACGGATATACCGTTCTTAAATCAAGAATGTGTGCAGAGATTCCATCTTGTGCTAACTTCTCAGCTGCTTGAAGAGCAAAGTGAACACATAATCCGTAAGTGATAACAGTAATATCATCACCTTCGCGTTTTACATCTGCTTTTCCGATTGGTAATACATAGTCATCTTCTGGCACTTCACCTTTAATTAAGCGATATGCACGCTTATGCTCAAAGAATAATACTGGATCTTCATCACGAATTGCAGCTTTTAATAAGCCTTTTGCATCATATGGTGTAGAAGGGATAACAATTTTTAAACCTGGTTGGTTTGCAAACATCGCTTCTACAGATTGTGAATGATACAATGCACCGTGAACACCCCCGCCGAATGGCGCACGAATTGTAACTGGACAAGTCCAATCGTTGTTAGAACGATAACGAATTTTTGCTGCCTCAGAAACAATTTGGTTTACTGCTGGCATGATGAAATCAGCAAACTGCATTTCAGCGATTGGACGCATACCATACATTGCCGCACCAATTGCTACCCCAGCAATTGCAGATTCTGCAAGCGGTGCATCAAGCGCACGATCTTCACCAAATTGATCATACAAACCGTGTGTCGCTTTAAACACGCCACCTTTTTTACCAACATCTTCTCCTAAAACGAATACTTTCTCATCGCGTTCCATTTCTTCGCGCATTGCTAATGTAATAGCATCAATATAAGACATTACAGCCATGAAACGTTCCCCCCTATTCTGCGTATACGTGCTTCAATGCATCTTCAGGTGCTGCATACGGAGCATTTTCTGCATATTCTGTTGCTTCATTTACGATATGCATAATTTCGTCTAGCATTTGTTTTTCAAATTCCTCAGTTAACACACCAACTTCTTTTAAATAAGCTGCAAATGTTATAATTGAATCTTTTTTCTTCGCTTCTTCTACCTCTTCTTTATCACGATAAACACGATCATCGTCGTCACTAGAATGTGCTGTCAAACGATATGATACTGCTTCAATTAAAGTCGGACCTTCACCACGACGACCGCGGTCTGCTGCTTCTTTTACAGCTTTATATACTGCAAGCGGATCGTTTCCGTCTATTGTATATCCAGGCATGCCGTAACCAATTGCACGATCTGATACGTTTTTACATGCTAATTGTTTTTCAACTGGAATAGAGATTGCATATTTGTTATTTTCACACATGAAAATAACAGGTAGTTTGTGTACACCAGCAAAGTTTGCTCCTTCATGGAAGTCACCTTGGTTTGAAGAGCCTTCTCCGAATGTAACGAACGTTACTAAATCTTTCTTCTCCATTTTTCCAGCTAGTGCAATACCAACTGCATGTGGTACTTGCGTTGTTACTGGTGATGATCCTGTAACAATACGATTTTTCTTTTGACCGAAGTGACCAGGCATTTGACGACCACCAGAGTTTGGATCTCCAGCTTTTGCGAAAGCAGACAACATAAGCTCTTTAGCTGTCATACCAAACGCTAGTACAACACCCATATCACGGTAGTATGGTAATGCATAATCTTTCTCTCTATCAAGAGCGAATGCCGCTCCAACTTGTGCAGCCTCTTGTCCTTGACAAGAAATTACGAATGGAATTTTACCTGCACGGTTTAATAACCACATACGTTCGTCAATTTTACGTGCAAGTAACATCGTACGGAACATTTCTAATACTTGCTCATCACTTAAGCCAAGCTCTTCATGGCGCTTTTCTTTTACTTCTGCCATTTTTCATAACCTCCTAAATCCACATTTTTATGCGTGTAACGCTCTTCCATCTACAGCAAGTGCAGCTTCACCAATCGCCTCAGATAATGATGGATGCGGATGAATTGTATGTGCTACTTCCCAAGGTGTTGCATCAAGTACTCTTGCAAGACCAGCTTCAGAAATCATATCTGTTACATGTGGTCCGATCATATGAACACCGAGAATGTCATTTGTTTCTTCATCAACTACAAGTTTTACAAAACCGTCTGATTCTCCGTATACAAGTGCCTTTCCGATTGCACGGAATGAGAACTTACCTACTTTTAACTTATAGCCTTTTTCTTTTGCTTCTTGTTCTGTTAAGCCGACAGAAGCAACTTCTGGACTACTATATACGCATTTTGATACCATAGAATAATCAATTGGTGTAACTTCTTTACCAGCGATATGTTCTACTGCAACAATTCCTTCATGAGAAGCAACGTGAGCAAGTTGCAAGCCACCGATTACATCTCCAATTGCGTAAATATGAGATTCCTTCGTTTGATAAAACTCATTTGTTTGAATGTATCCTTTTTCCACAACAATATCTGTGTTCTCTAAGCCCATATTTTGCGTATTCGCTTGTCTTCCTACAGATACAAGCATTTTTTCTGCTTTAAATGCTTTGTTCTCACCGTTATGTTCAGCTTGAATTGTTACTCCATTATCTTTTACCAATGTTTCTGGTAATACTTTTGCACCAGTTACCACTTTAATACCTTTTTTCTTGAATAGACGTTGCATTTCTTTTGAAACGTCATTATCTTCTAGTGGTAATATGTTTTTCGCATATTCTAATACAGTAACTTCTACACCGAAGTCAGCAAGCATAGATGCCCACTCAATACCAATTACACCGCCACCAACGATAATGATTGAGCTAGGAAGCGTTTCCATTTTTAGGGCATGATCCGAAGACATTACATACTCTCCGTCTAACTCTAATCCTGGTAATGAATTTGGGCGAGAACCTGTTGCAACAAGTACATTTTTTGGAATTAACATTTCATTCTCTTCTCCACTTGCAAGTTCAACTGAAATTGTACCTGGCATTGGAGAGAAAATAGATGGGCCAAGAATACGGCCAATACCTTCAAACACATCAATTTTACCTTGTTTCATTAAATGCTGAACGCCTTTATGAAGCTGCGTTACAATCTTCTCTTTACGCTCTTGTACTTTAGCAAAGTTTAGTTCTACATTACTTGCAATAACTCCGAACTCTTCTCCTTTTTTAGCAGTTGCGTATACTTCCGCACTACGTAAAAGAGCTTTACTAGGAATACATCCTTTGTGTAAACAAGTACCACCAAGATTTTCTTTTTCAACAAGTGCAGTTTTTAATCCTAGTTGTGATGCACGAATAGCAGCAACATATCCACCAGTACCGCCGCCAACGATGACTAAATCATATTCTCTTGCCATTATCTCAACCCCTAGCTACTGTTTGTTTTTCTCGTACAATATATTCTTTTGGAGCTTCTTCTTCACGTAATACACGAAGTGCTCCTTCTGCTAACGCTTGTAATTCATCTTCTCCTGGATGTACGATAACATCTGCAATCCAGTGAACACGTTCTTTTATTTCATCGACAAGAATTTTACTGTACGCAAGTCCACCAGTTAATACGATTGCATCGATTTTCCCGTGAAGTACAGCACTAGCTCCGCCAATCTCTTTTGCAACTTGATACGCCATTGCTTTATAAATAAGAGTTGCTTCAGGATCACCTTTTTCAACCATTTGTTCTACTTTAATTGCATCGTTTGTACCGATAAGACTTACAAGTCCACCTTGTCCGACAAGTTTTTTAACCATTTCGTCTCGGTAATACTCACCAGAAAAACACATTTCAACTAATTGTCCTACTGGTACTGTACCAGCACGCTCTGGACTAAATGGTCCTTCTCCGTTTAAGCCATTATTCACATCGATAACTTTTCCTTTTTTATGAGCACCAACTGTAATACCGCCGCCCATATGTGTAACTAATAAATTTAAATCCTCATATTTGTGATTTAATTCATCTGCCACTTTACGAGCAACTGCTTTTTGATTTAATGCATGGAAGATACTTTTGCGTTCCATACCAGCAATACCACTTATACGAGCAATTGGCTCCATCTCATCTACAACGACAGGATCCACAATGAATGCAGGAATGTTTAATCCAGAAGCAATTTCATATGCTAAAATGCCTCCAAGGTTTGAAGCGTGATGACCGCTAAACCCATTTTTCAAATCTTCTAACATCGCATCGTTTACTGTATACGTACCGCCTTCGATTGGACGAAGTAATCCACCACGCCCACAAACAGCGTTTAATTTTGAAATGTTAATACCATGAGAATGTAGAACTTCTAAAATCGTTTCTTTACGAAACTCATATTGGTCGATAATTCGCTTATATTTTCCAATCTGCTCTACGTCATGACGAATAGTTTCTTCTAGAACGGGTCTTTCATTATCAAAAACACCAATCTTTGTGGATGTACTACCTGGGTTAATAACAAGAATTCGATTTACAGACAATGTTGCTACCTCCACTAATAAATTTAAAAGGAAGTGGAAACCTCATAAGAGGTAACCACACCTTTTGTAAAAGTTATATATGAATGATTAGCGACGGCTAATAATGTCGTGACCGTTGCGTAAGTATGTGCTACGAGTGTTTTTCAAGCTTGCAATGCGCTCTTCAGCTAAACGATCTGCTGCTACATAAGTTGCTATGCCATCACGTTTTGAAATTTCGATTACTTTTGCAATTGTGTCATAAATAGACTCAACACGTTTTAATGCACGTTCTCTATTGTATCCATATAATTCGTCTGCTACGTTAATTACGCCACCTGCATTAATAACATAGTCTGGTGCGTATACAATACCCATTTCATGAATAAGGTCGCCGTGACGATCTTCTTTTAATTGGTTATTTGCAGAACCTGCGATTACTTTTGCTTTAAGTTGTGGAATAGTTTCATCATTAACTGTTGCGCCTAATGCACATGGTGCGTAAATATCACATTCAACACCGTAAATTTCATTTGGCTCAACTGCTGTTGCACCGAATTCTTCTACTGCACGTTGTACAGCTTCTTTATTAATATCTGTAACGATTAATTTTGCTCCTTCAGCGTGTAAATGTTTGCATAGGTGATACGCTACGTTACCAACACCTTGAATAGAAATTACTCTTCCTTCTAGGTTATCTGTACCAAATGCTTCTTTTGCAGCTGCTTTCATACCACGGTAAACACCGTATGCAGTTACTGGAGATGGGTTACCAGAAGAACCGAATGATGGTGAAATCCCTGTTACAAAATCAGTTTCCTCATGGATAATATCCATATCATCTACTGTTGTACCAACATCTTCAGCTGTAATGTAACGTCCGTTTAGTCCTTGAATGTAGCGTCCTAATGCACGGAACATCGCTTCGCTTTTATCTTTACGTGGATCACCGATAATTACTGTTTTTGCACCACCTAAGTTTAAACCAGCTGCTGCATTTTTGTATGTCATCCCTTTTGCAAGACGCAATGCATCTTCAATCGCCGCTTCTTCAGAATCATATGTCCACATTCTTGTTCCACCAAGAGCTGGTCCAAGTGTTGTATCATGGATTGCAATGATTGCTTTTAAACCAGATTCTTTATCTTGACAAAATACCACTTGCTCATAATCATATTTTTCTAAGTATTCGAAGATTTCTAATGTCATTGTCGTTTCCCCCTAATTGTTTTACCCTATTTGGTTTATTTTGAAGCAGTCGCAACTGCCAATGCTAATGAATATACTTTTGTTTCTGCTGAATCAGCACGTGATGTTAAAACAATCGGTGCTTTAGCGCCAGCAATCATCGCTCCTACCTTTGCATTTGCAAAATAGACGAGTGATTTATATAGCACATTTCCAGCTTCAATCGTTGGGACGAGTAAAATGTCTGCCTTACCTGCTACATCACTTACTATGCCTTTATGTTCTGCTGCAATTTGTGATACTGCATTATCTAAAGCAAGTGGTCCATCAACGACACAATTTTTAATTTGTCCGCGGCGATTCATTTGAGTTAACATCGCTGCATCAATTGTCGCTTGCATCGCAGGATTAACAACCTCTACCGCTGCAATTGGCGCTACCTTTGGCAAATCAATTCCTATTGCCTGGGCAACTTCTACAGTATTTTGTATAATAGCAGCTTTTTGTGTTACATCAGGTGCAATGTTCATCGCTGCGTCTGTAACAAAAATAAGACGATCGTAATTTGGAACTTCAAACGCTGCAACATGTGAAAGCACGCTGCCCTTACGAAGTCCCCACTCTTTATTTAATACAGCTTTCAAAATATTTGCTGTTGGGATGTTCCCCTTCATTAGCACATCTGCTTCGCCATTGCTTACAGATTTAACAGAAAGTTCTGCAGCCTCAGCACTTGACGCTGCTGCAATCACTTCAATATGTTCTGAAGTTTGTAACCCATGCTCTTGTAGCATCCCTATTATTTTCTCTTGATTTCCATATAGACGAAATTGAGCTAGCTGTAACTTGATTGCTTTCGCTACAGCTTCAATTACTTCATGATCTTCAGCTACTGCTACAGCCACAGTTTTTTTAGGCTGTCCTGCTGCTTGATCAATTAAGTGTTCTAACTTCATATTTTGTAATCAACCCTTTCCGTCGTCCCTCGTCTATTCATTAAGCAAATACCGTGCCAACTTTCAAAAGTGGTCTTACCAATAATGAAAACGCATTCAAAATGCAGTAAAATCAATACTTTGGAAAACAACGAAATATTCTGTCTCGTTTTGTCGCTTTTTGTATACCATGCAATAAATTGCATGGTACGCAATTTATTGCATGCTATTTTTTGCACAGTCATACTTTTCTAGCTTGTAATATAAGTTTCGAACTGAAATTCCTAACGCTTTTGCAGTCTTCGTTTTGTTCCCATCAAATTTCTCTAAATATTCACGGATAATATTCCCCTCAAATTCTGTCACTAGGTGTTCAAGGGCCTTCTCTTCTAATTCAGGTAATAAATTATTTTGTTTCGTCTCTACTTGTTCTTCTTTATGTAAAGGCGGTAAATGATGTACATCAATATATATTTCGTTATAATTCATAAAGATAATAGCTCGTCCTAAAATATTTTCAAGTTCCCTAACATTCCCTGGCCATTCATATGATTGTAAATACGAAACGGCTGAATCGGTGAGTCCTTCTACATTACGACCATAATCTTGATTAATTTTTTGAATTAACCTTTCTGCAATCGCTGGTATATCTCCTTTACGCTGACGAAGGGAAGGAATTTGAATCGGGATTTTATTTAAACGATAATATAAGTCCTCTCTGAACTCTCCTTCTAGAATGCCCTTTTCTAAATTCACATGTGTTGCTGCAATTACCCGGACATTAATAGGTATCGCTTTCGTTCCCCCTACTTTCACAATTTCTTTTTCTTGTAGCACACGAAGGAGTTTCGCTTGCGTATTTGCAGATAACTCTCCGATTTCATCTAAAAAAACACTTCCATTATTCGCTTCTTCAAAGAATCCTCGTTTCCCGCCTCTTTTCGCTCCAGAAAACGCGCCTTCCTCATAACCGAATAATTCACTTTCTAATAAGGTCTCAGAAATAGCAGCACAGTTTACTCGTACAAACTTATTGTATTTTCGATTACTACTGTTATGAATAGCGTGTGCAAATAACTCTTTCCCCGTACCAGATTCCCCTCTAAGCAATACTGTTGCCGGTGTATTCGCTCCAAGTTTTGCTTGTTCAATAGCTGCCGTCGTTTCATCTGAATCACCAACAATATCATCAAATGAATATTTTGCTTCTAACGTTCGAATAATTTGTCTTGCCCTATTCAATTCATTTGTTAACTTTTGAATTTCTGATACATCGCGAATTACCCCGACGCTCCCTTTCAATATTCCATCGACAATAACCGGTGCTACGTTTACAATTACATCTCGCTTTTTTTGCCCAATCTTCATATGTATTCCTCGTACCGCTCGGCGTGTCCGAAGTACTTTCATATGCATACTTTCACCTTCCACAATATCAGTTGTAGCCGGCTTCCCAATAATTTCTTCTTCAGTCAAACCCGTTAACTTCGTATAAGCAGGGTTTATAACTAGTCCTCTTCCTTTCTCATCAACAACCGAAATTGCTTCCTCAGATGAGTTAATAATCGCCTCAAGTAGCGTTTGAATTTCTTTTAAGTCTGTAACTTCTTCCGCTAAATCTACAACTTCTGTAATGTCTTTAAAAATCGCAAATGCCCCTTGAACCTCTCCACCTTCTTTTAATATCGGAATACGCGTTGTAATAATCTTTTTTTCATTCTCTAACGTCAGTTCATGATTCACTTCTATTTTTTTCGTGCGTATAATACGAAGCAACTTACTCGTTGGAATAACTTCTAAAATATATTTCCCTATTGCTTCCTCTTTTTTATATCCAGTAATACGCTCTGCGCTTTTATTAAACAGACGAACTTGTCCCTCTTGGTCTATAACAATCATACCGTCATGCGTTGAATTTAAAATTAAATTCCCTTGTTGCGTCTGTTCTTCTAGCTTTCCAATTAAGCTTTCCTTCTCATGCGCTAGTCTCGTAACAATTTTTGCAATATCCCCTGGTATAAGAAGGGTGTCTTTATGCTTGCTTCCCAATAAAACTTTATGTAAATCATAATCACCTGTCATATCAAACATTACATCAATATGCATAGAAAGAAACGGAGTTACACTATCACCAATCGGAACCCCATATTCCTTTGCGATTTGTAATCCTTTCGCAATTGGATTAATATCAATAACCCCTATAATTTGAAATATATTCGAATTTTGCAACAGACTCAGCAGTGTACTCCCACCTTCACCTGCTCCAACAATTAACACATTTTGTTTCATACATTACACTTCCTCTCGAAGTATCTCTGCAAAATTTTTCACATTCTTATCTTACTCGTTCAGCAACCTCTTGACAAACCCCCATTCCATATAACATCATTAAAATACACAAAATAATCTGAAAAGGAGCGTTATGTATGCAGCGTTACCTCGCTCTATTATTAGCACTCATCCCCATTTCATTAGCCGTGCTTGGTATTAAACTAATGAGAGATACTGTATTTGGGATTTTGTTCTCCCCAATCCCTATATTATGGTTACAATTTTTAATCGGCGCTCTTTGCTTCGCACTCGGGTTTTATATCTTCGGCGGCTTCGTCTTACACAGAGATCGTAAGAGAAATAAAGTACAAGCACGCTTCAGAAGATAAAACAAAGTTTTCACATATCATAAATAAAAAATGAGACCATTATATTAGGTCTCATTTTTTTATCGGTAATAAAGTTCTTGCTGTTTCAGGATAATCAGTAATAATCGCTGATATATTCATATCAAAATATTTACGCATAAGCGTTTCTTCATTTATCGTGTAAGGACGAACCTCCACACCACTTCCCATCGTTAATTCAGCGATAGCATCTTGAAGATAACGATAATTCGGATGTACTGCAGTAGCACCCATCTTTTTTGCATATGCCCACGGGCTATGCAAACCTTCACGATACAAAATAGCTGTTTGAATATCAGGAGCCATCATATGACATCGCTTCATACTGTAGTGATTAAAAGAAGAAAACACAATCCGATCCTCTAGACTAAACTTACGTACAAGTGTTATAACCTCTTCTTCTAAACCTCTGTATGGGATTTTATTATTTTTCAGTTCAATATTGAGTAGCAATTTCGTTTTTGCGAGCCATTCTAACACCTCTTCTAGAAGAGGTATTTTGCAAAAACCTACTTTGTCACCGAATTTATAACTCGCATCCAACTTACATAAATCCTCATATAAATAATTTCCAACCGCACCTTTTCCATTTGTTGTCCGATCCACTGTTTCATCATGAATAACGACAACTTTTCCATCTTTCGTGAATTGAACATCGAGTTCAATTCCATCTGCCCCGAAAGCCTCTGCTGCTTCAAATGAAATCATTGTATTTTCCGGATACGTTCCCGCCGCACCACGATGCGCAAATATAAGAGTCATCCTCACTCCCCCAATCTTATGCTATACTATACGAAAAAGGAGGTACTTCTATGAGACCATTACAAATTTCTCCAGACACTGCAGTCCGCCTATCAAAAGCGTTAGGTGTTCCACTTGAACAACTTATGCATATGCCACAGCATATTTTAATCCAAAAGTTAGTTGAATTAGAAAAACAAAATAAAGACGAAGAATAATATAGTCCTGTTTTGCAGGGCTTTTTATTATCATCTATTATATCATGGATGACTTCCCCGCTAAAATCCTTTAACAGATGTACTACGATGCGATTTAGCCTTCACTTCATCATTTAATAATGAATTATATATCTTCTTTTTTGTTACAAGTCATAAAGAAAGCAGAATATTTATTCACAAGTCACCATTGCCCCTAAAGCAAGGTAATAAAAAACTAGAAGCCCTTCATATTATTTTTTATTGAACGTGCGGAGTATCCCCTGATTCGTATAGTTCTTTCGCTTTTTCCTCCCCGAATGTAGTTAAAATATAATGTTGCTCTTCTATCGCATCCATCGCTCTAGTGGCTTTACAAACATTATCCTCTTGAGCATCCGAGAAAAAATTGTGATCTTCTACAATTTTACTAAAATCTTTTTTCGCCCATCTATCAGCAATTGCTACAAGCTCATTTTTCTTCGCAAAACTACTCTTATTTATGATTTTTTTTAATTTTTCAGCGTTATTTTGAATCATTGGGATGGATCCCGATTTTCGTTCTGCCACTACTTTTTGATGAGTCATGTGATACATCGCTGTAATGACTTCGCTTTCAGTAGAATTTTCAGTAACATACACATCAACAAAGACTCCATCTACCTCTCTACCTACTATCGTTGGGTCTTCTTTTTTATCTATTTGAGCACTCACTTCTTTATCTACTGGATTATCGGCAAGCTCTAACATTCCAAATGTAACTGCAACAGCAAGAACTCCCATAGCTGCTACTATTCCTAGCCAAGTTAATATTTTGTTTTTCATTTTCCTTCTCCCTCTGTATACCTATTTAATTACCTTAAAAAACTCACTTATATGTAATATTACTAAAAACAGGTTTTATTTTCCATAATATCAAACAACCCTTTTTATCTACCCAAATAATTTTGATAAAATTGATATCACTTCTCCCTCTTTTTCTCAACAAAATAAAAAGACCAACGAATTCTAAAATTCATTGGTCATTAAATAAAAGTTTATTGGTTTTAAAATTGATATCGAGTATAAATTTCAAGAATTATTAAGCTCTACTAAAACTTAAATCCCTTACTACTTTTCCTCTCAGCTAGCCTTATGTTCAAGTCTTAGCTTATCCGCAACCATTGCGATGAACTCAGAATTCGTAGGTTTTGCTTTTGACATGGATACAGTATAACCAAATAAGGACGAAATAGAATCAATATTCCCACGGCTCCAAGCTACTTCAATTGCGTGACGGATTGCACGCTCGACACGGCTTGCTGTTGTATTATATTTCTTTGCAATATCTGGATATAATACTTTCGTAATAGATCCTAGTAATTCGATATCATTGTACACCATAGAGATCGCTTCTCGTAAGTACATGTACCCTTTAATATGAGCGGGTACACCAATTTCATGAATGATACTTGTAATACTCGCATCTAAGTTTTTCGGTTTTCCATCGATTGTTGTTGCTGATCGGAAAGATGGTAATGGACGTTTAATAGTAGCACTTTCCTTACCACTAACTTGACGAATATGACTTGTTAAATTCTCCATATCAAATGGTTTTAATATGAAATATGATGCCCCTAAATCAACCGCTTTTTTCGTCACATCTTCTTGCCCGAATGCTGTCAACATAATAACGCTAGGTTGTCTTAACCTTTCAATATGTCGCATTTTCTCTAGCACAGCTAGACCATCTAAATGTGGCATAATAATATCTAAAACGAGTATATCAGGCTGCTTTTCTTTCAATAAGTTTAAACATTCTTGACCATTGTAAGCAATTCCGATAACTTCCATATCATCTTGGGCAGCAACATAACTCTCTAGCATCGATACCAATTCTTTATTATCATCCACAAGACATACTTTAATTTTTTCCACAGTTTTTCCTCCCTTACCGAATCGATTCTTCCGACATGTGTAAGCTTCTAGGCTACATGAATTGTTCGACAATTGTGTGAAAATTCCCTTTAAAGTTTCTTACTTTCCGATAAAATCACAAAAAAATATGTTTATCGTTCATTTTTTTACTTTCGCAACACATTCCATCATAGAATTACAGCGAAACGTTCAACCCTTTGCTTATATCTTACAACAAAAAACAGCTCTTGCGGAACTTTTACAAAATTTCAACGAATTTTTCAAAAGAAAAGCGAGCTAATATGTATTAGCTCGCTTTTTTCTCTTGATCATAAATATTAATTCCAGCCTCATGTAACATCCATTCAATATGAACACCGTATCCTGACGTTGGATCATTTACAAATACATGTGTAACCGCACCAATTACTTTCCCATTTTGTACAATCGGACTTCCACTCATTCCTTGTACAATACCACCCGTTTTTGCTAGTAAACGTTTATCTGTCACTTTTATAACCATACCTTTTGTAGCTGGGAACTTTTGTGGTACCGTACTAACAACTTCAATATCAAACGCTTCCACCTTATCTTGATCAATAACTGTTAATATTTTCGCTGGCCCTTCTTTTACTTGATGGGATAATGCGATAGGCATTGCTTTATCCATTATGCCGTTTGTCATATCTGTGTTTAATTTCCCAAAAATACCATACGGGCTATTTATTGTAATATTACCAATCACTTCACGATCCGGTGAAAATCTTGCTAATTTTTCTCCCGGGTTCCCGTGACTTCCTCTTTCAATAGACGTTACTGTCGAACGCATAATTTGTCCATCTTCTACTTGAATTGGCTTTTTTGTATCATTATCGGAAATTACATGACCAAGCGCTCCATATTTCATAGAATCTGGATGTACAAATGTCATCGTTCCGATACCAGCTGCTGAATCACGAATATACAGTCCAATTCGGTAAGAGGATTCACCATTGTCTTTTTGTGGTGTTAGCTTAGCACGAATATATTTTCCATCTCTTAATAAAACAAGATTAAGCGGTTCACCTGTTTCTCCACTATTATGAATAAATGGTGCTACATCACTCATTCTTTCAATTGTTTTACCATTGATTTCAGTAATCATATCTCCAATCTGTACACCAGCTGTTTCACCAGGAGATACTTTACCCTTTTCAGTTTGAATTAAATGATGGCCTACAACAAGTACACCTTTTGTGTTCAATTTTACACCAATCGATTGTCCACCTGGAATAACTTTAAAATCTTTTAATACTTTCACATTTACTTTTTTCACTGGAAAACCAGCAAGTTGAAACACCATATCAGCTTCACCATTTTGGTGAGAATTTACCATAAGTTCTTGTTCATTTGAACTTACAGTAAATACATTACGATTTGTAGATGCAGCCTTAAAAACTGGTAATGATGCTATTTCTGATTGTTGTCCTTCAAAAACAACAAGTTGCTTCGGAGATGAAATAAACGTTCGAAGCGGTTTAAAACATCCAATAAAAACTAGAGAAACAAGGAGACAAAGACCTATTATTTTTCGAAATCTTTCTAATTTCAATTTGTTCACTCTCCTCGCTCCTACCCCACATTCAGCCTCTTGGCTTCACTTTTTAATCTCTCCTTGCAGCGCTTTATTTATAACCGGAAGAATTAAGAAATCGTCATTTGAGAAAAAAAAGCTATCCATTACTGGATAGCCTCTGCTGTCTGTTTGAAATGATGCGCTTGCGTAAGTAACTCTTTCGCATGCTCTGTCGTTAAATCTGTAATTTCAACACCAGAAATCATTCGAGCAATTTCTGTTACTTTTTCATCCGTACTTAACACAGTAACCGATGTAATCGTACGATCATTCGCCACTTGTTTTCTAATAAATAAATGAGAGTCCGCCATTGAAGCTACTTGAGGTAAGTGCGTAATACAAAGTACTTGCGAGTTTACTGATACACGATAAATTTTTTCCGCAATAGCCTGTGCAACCCGACCACTCACACCCGTATCCACTTCATCAAAAATAACAGATGCAACACCTTGATGCTTAGAAAAAATGCTTTTTAAAGCTAAAATAATACGAGATAACTCTCCGCCAGAAGCGACCTTTGAAAGTGGCTTTAACGGTTCACCCGGATTCGTTGAAATATAAAATTCCACATGATCGTAGCCATCCGCCGTAAGTTTTACCGGTGTTCCTTCCACGAGAGGTTCTTCTACATTTCCTACCCTCTTCATAATTCTCACTTCAAATTTCGTTTTTTCCATATATAGTTCTTTTAATTCTTGATGAATAGCGCTTGTAAGATGATCTGCAAGCTCATGACGCATAGTACTTAACAACGTTGCTTCTTTTACAATAACACCTTCTAATTTCGTTAACTGCTTTCTCGTCGTTTCAATATGTACGTCTTTATTTTCAATCGTAAAAATTTCTTGTTCAATTTTATCAGCATACGCTAAAATCTCTTCTACAGTATTTCCATACTTTCTCTTTAACATACGGATTTCATTCAAACGTGTTTCAATTTCATCTAGACGTTTCGGATCATATTCCATCATATCTAATTTTTCTCTAAGCTGGTATGCAACTTCTTCTAATAAGTAATAACTATTCGCAATAGAATCATGATTTTCTTGATACGCTTCATCTAAGTGCGTAATACTCTCCATTTGTCCCATTGCATTTCTTACGTGATCCAATCCCTGTCCGTCTCCACTTAACGAACGATACGCATCTCCTAATGCTTTATAAATCTTTTCAAAATTGGAGATTTTTAATCGTTCCTCAGTCAATTCATATTCTTCATCCATTTTTAAATCCGCCTTACGAATTTCTTCATGTTGGAATTGAATTAAATCTAGACGATGGGCCATTTGTTGTTCATTTTCACTTAAAGATTTCAGCTGTTTTTTTAACTTCTCATAGTCTGTATATACATTTTGATATATGCCCAATTGTTTAACAATGCGATTTCCATCAAAATGATCAAGCATAAACATATGACGCTCTTCATTCATTAAATCTTGTGTTTCATGCTGTCCATGAATATCAACTAGCGTTTTTCCAATCTCTTTTAATATGCTGAGTGTAACAAGTTTCCCATTTACACGACAGACACTTTTTCCGTTCGCAGCGATGTCACGCTTCAAAATAATCATGCCATCTTCTATTTCTATATCTAACTCTTCTGCCTTTGCGATACATGGATGCTTGTCATCTTCTACATAGAATAAGCCTTCTATCTCAGCCTTTTCTGTTCCATATCGAACAAATTCTGCTGAACCACGGCCACCAACAAGCAAACTAATTGCATCAATAATAATGGATTTTCCAGCTCCTGTTTCACCACTTAAAACGGTTAAACCTTTTTGAAAAGAAATATTTAATGCCTCAATAATAGCAAAGTTTCTGATCGATAATTCCGATAACAATGCCCCATTCACCTCGTTATAAACTAATCCCCTATTAAGGGCTTTTCTCAGTATTCTTCATTCAAATAGTTATACTATATGTTTGTATGTATAAATTACTCTTCTAACCCGCTCCATTGTACCAAACATTCGTTTTACGGGTCAATCCACCTAGTTTCTAACTTCATTCAAAAAAAATAATGTATTGTATTTGAAAATCCGTATTTTTCGCCAATAAAAATATCTTGTTTACTTTCCACTTTACAGAGGAAAGTAAACAAGATTTTTCTGTTAAAGCATATTTAAGAAACGATCAGAGACAACACCTGTATCTTCAGGTGTACGGCAAATAATTAAGCAAGTATCATCACCACAAATGGTTCCGACGATCTCATCCCACTCTAAATGATCAATGAGTGCCCCAAGTGAATGAGCGTTACCAGGCAATGTTTTTAGCACAAGCATATGTCCTGCCGTGTCTAATTTTACAAATGAATCCACTAGATTTCGTTTTAATTTTTGCAACGGATTAAATCGTTGATCTGCTGGCAAGCTATATTTATAGCGGCCATCATGTAATGGCACCTTCACTAAGTGCAGTTCTTTAATATCGCGCGATACTGTTGCTTGCGTTACATTAAACCCCACATTACGTAAAATATCAACTAGTTCATCTTGTGTTTCAATTTCTTTGTTAGCAATAATTTCCCTGATTTTAATATGGCGCTGACCTTTATTCATACATTTGCACCTCACACTATCTCTTACCATAGTTTAAACATTGGTATACTTCATTTATTTATGTTACCGTATAATCCATTACTTGTACACAATTGTTTTTACAATCATTATACGATTACAACAAAAAGAGGAACAACATATGTTATTCCCCTTTCCCTTTTTGTTTTAGAACATCATGTGCTTCTGTAACAACTTGCTCAATAGAAACCGGAGAATGATTTTCGCCATTCTCACGCTCACCGTGCCACTTTAGATGAATTAAAAATTCAATATTTCCATCCCCGCCTGTAATTGGTGAGAATGTTAAACCTTCGATATTATAGCCTTCCTTAAGAGCAAAATCGACAATCATTTCCACGACAGCTTCATGTACTTTTCTATCACGAACAATGCCTTTTTTCCCGACTTGTTCTCGTCCAGCTTCAAACTGAGGTTTAATCAATGCAGCTACATCACCATTTGGCATAAGCATTGTTTTTAAAACCGGCAATATAAGCCTTAATGATATAAATGAAACATCAATACTTGCAAACTGCGGTAAACCACGCTCTAAATCTGCCGGTGTCACGTAACGGAAGTTCGTTCGTTCCATCACAACAACACGCTCATCTTGACGCAATTTCCACGCAAGTTGATTATATCCTACATCTAATGCGTAGGATAACTTCGCCCCATTTTGAAGCGCACAGTCTGTAAAACCACCAGTTGATGAACCAATATCTATCATAACCTTATCTTGTAAATCAAGTTGAAATGTTTCTAATGCCTTTTCAAGCTTATAACCACCACGGCTTACATACGGCATGACTTGCCCTTTCACCGTAATCTCCGTATCTTGTGAGATTTTCTCCCCTGGCTTATCGAGTCTCATTTCATTCGCATATACAAGACCTGCCATAACAGCACGTTTAGCCTTCTCACGCGTTTCTATAAGTCCTCGCTCTACTAATAGTACATCTACTCTTTCTTTTTTTACGCTCATTTGTTACGCCCTTTTTTGTTTTGATGGAATCATTGTATGAATACGGTCTACAACAGCATCTGTTGTTAAACCAATTTCTTCTAACAGTTTTGTTACACTACCATGCTCTATGAAGCGATCAGGAATACCCATTCGTTCAATTAAAGCACTATGGTATCCGTTCTCAGAAGCAAATTCAACTACTCCCGTTCCAAAGCCACCGATTAAACAAGCCTCTTCAATCGTTAAAATCGGTATATTTTCCCCTAAAAGCTCATGTAAATATGCTTCGTCCATCGGCTTAATAAAGCGAGCATTCACTACTTTCACTGATACTCCAGCTTGTTCAAGACGCTCAGCTGCTTCCATTGCCATCGGGATTGTCGTACCAAACGTTAAAATTGCTGCTTGTGTGCCTTCTTTTAACGTTTCCCATGTACCGATTGGAATCGCCTTTAATTCTTCATCCATTTGAACACCAAGTCCATTTCCGCGTGCATAACGTAAAGCAATCGGTCCATCTTCGTATTGCATCGCTGTATATACTAAATGTTGACCTTCATTTTCATCTTTCGGCATCATAAGCACCATATTCGGCAAGTGGCGTAAAAACGCGATGTCAAATACACCTTGATGCGTTTCACCGTCTGCTCCTACTAATCCAGAGCGATCTATTCCAATGAAAACATTTAAATTTTGGCGACAAATATCATGAACAACTTGGTCGTATGCTCTTTGTAAAAATGTTGAATAAATTGCTAAGAACGGCTTCATCCCTTGTGTTGCCATACCAGCTGCCATTGTTGTAGCATGCTGCTCTGCAATACCTACATCAATCATGCGATCCGGAAATTCTTTTTGGAATTTCTCAAGTTTCGATCCAACAGGCATTGCAGGCGTAATTGCAACGATACGTTCATCCGTTCTCGCTAGCTTAAGCACTGTTTCACTAACAACAGCACTCCATGCTGGTGCAACTTCTTTCGGTTTAACGAAGTCACCTGACTCAATTTTATACGATCCTGTTCCATGCCAAGTTCCAATAACGTCACTTTCAGCTGGTTTATAACCTTTTCCTTTTTTCGTAATAACATGAACAAGTACTGGGCCTTTTGTTTTCTTTGCATATTGCAACGTTTCGAATAACTTTTCATAATCATGCCCATCGACCGGACCTAAATATGTAAAGCCTAATTCTTCAAAAAAGACGCCTGATACTAGTAAATATTTTAGACTATCTTTTATTTTCTCTGCTGTCGCAGCAACTTTCCCGCCGACTGCTGGGATTTTCTTCAATATATACTCTAGTTCATCTTTTACCCAATGGTACTTCCCTGCGGTACGTAAACGACCAAGTACATTATGAAGTGCACCGACGTTTGGTGCAATTGACATTTCATTGTCATTCAAAATAACAATCATGTCCGTTTTTTCATGCCCAATGTGGTTCAATGCCTCTAAAGCCATTCCGCCTGTTAATGCACCATCGCCAATGATTGGTATAACGTATTCTTCCGTTTTCTTTAAATCACGTGCTAGAGCCATTCCCATTGCAGCAGATAACGACGTTGAACTATGACCAGTTTCCCAAACATCATGCTCACTCTCGCAGCGTTTTGGAAAACCACATAGACCTTGGTATTGCCTTAATGTGCCGAATTCTTTCGCACGCCCTGTTAAAATTTTATGTACATAGGATTGATGTCCTACGTCCCATAAAAACTTATCTTTCGGACTATCAAATAATTTATGCAGAGCAATTGTGAGTTCTACTACACCTAAATTAGGTGCAATATGTCCACCTGTTTGAGAGAGCTCTTCAATTAAAAACTTACGAATATCCTCACTCAACCCCTCTAGTTCACTGATAGACATATCTTTCAAAAAACTAGGGTTTTGAATTTGCGTTAGATCCACATGGATCACTCACTTTCATTTCATAATCTGTCAACATGTCAAATATTATAAGAAACATTTACACAACACAAGAAATTATCTTTTCTATTCTTTTTATCTTGTCCTGCTTTCAGAAAACACTTCCATTTTTTCACTTATCATATTATACATCATATTTCTTTACGTGATGAAAAAAATAGCCGCTAACACGAAGTGATAACGGCAATGTAATCTACATATATTTTTGCCAATAACAAGAAAAGAAAAACCTTTCCTACATTTATATCATAAAATGATGAATGACTCAACAAATGGAAACGCTGTTATATTAGTTATTACGTTTTGCGATTAAATCACAAATAGATAGTAAATATTCATCTTGTAATTGTAAGGAGCTAATAGAATCTTTTGCTTTTGCAATTTTCTCCTCTAAAATAGATTTTGCTCTATCTACAGTAAATAACGTCGTATATGTGCTCTTCTCGTTGGAAGCATCACTACCAATCGGTTTTCCAATCTCTTCTTCTGTTCCTTCTACATCCAAAATATCATCTCTAATTTGGAAAGCTAGACCGATATATTTCGCAAATGCAAGTAACTTCTCTTCTTGCTCTTCTGTAGCATCAGAAAGTATCGCGCCTGCAAGTACAGCAAACTCAAGTAGTTTACCTGTCTTATGATTATGAATGTACTCTAATTCATTAATTGTAAGTCGTTTTCCTTCAGCTTCCATATCTGCCACTTGCCCAGCAACCATTCCTTCAGGTCCTGCTGCTTTCGCAAGCTCAAGTACAAGTCTTACTTTTTTTTCAGCAGAGATTTCTTTTTGCTCATATGCCATAATAACTTGAAAAGCATATGTCAACAAACCATCTCCCGCTAAAACTGCCATTGCTTCACCAAATACTTTATGATTTGTAGGCTTTCCTCGTCTTAGATCATCATCATCCATACAAGGTAAATCATCATGAATTAACGAATATGTATGAATCATTTCAAGGGCACAAGCTGCACCCACTCCAAGATTTCTTTCTTTCCCAAACGCTTGTAACGTTGCAAATAAAAGTAACGGGCGGAGACGTTTCCCACCCGCTTCCAAAGAATATGCCATCGCTTCACGAAGCACATTTGGACATTGTAATTCATTTGCATAGCTTACAAGCTTTTCTTCTACGAAAGTTTTACTCTCTTTCAAAAAAGCATCAAAAGCTATATGTGTCACTATGCTTCATCTCCTAAAGCAGTAAACGGTTTAAGCTCTCCATCTTCCCCAAGGATAACTGCCATTTGTTCTTGTACATCTTTCAATTTCTCATCACAAAGCTTAGATAATTCCATGCCTTCCTTAAAATAAGAAATTGCTTCCTCTAAAGGTACATCACCTTGTTCAAGCTTAGAAACGAGATGCTCAAGCTGCGAAATTGCTTCTTCAAAGCTTAACTTATTTTCCATTATTCAATTCACGCTCCTCTATGCTTGATACGCTACAATCTAGTATTCCATCTTGTAATTGAACCGAAACAGCATCTCCAAGGCTAACATCTTTCACGCTTTTTAATACTTGTTTCTCTTCATCGTATACAAGCCCATACCCTCTCATCATTACTTTAAGCGGGCTTAATACCTCAAGCTTTTGAGCCGCTCTCACAAATACGAACTCCTTCGTTTGAAGTAATGTTTGCATTTCACGTTGCAACTGCTTTTGCAACGTTTCAATTGCCGTTTTCGTTTGTATAATTTTTTGAGATGGGTGGTGCTTTTCTAAATAAAATGAAAGTTGCTTTAATTGATTTACTTTTTTATCTATATAACGCTCTTTCGCTAAAACAAGTTGTTCAAGAGCCCTGTCTAACTGCTCTTCTTTTTGCTCGTACACTTGCCTTGGATAACGGAACGCATAAGATTTTTGTAACACTTGCAGTTTTTCTTCTTTTTTATGTACTCTCTCTCTCATTGCTCTTTGCAATCTCAGAGTTCTTTGTAATACCTTTTCTTGTAACTCTATAGTATTAGGTACCGCCAACTCAGCTGCTGCAGTCGGTGTTGGTGCACGTAAATCCGCGACAAAATCTGCAATTGTAAAATCTGTTTCATGGCCTACAGCCGAAATAATCGGAATCTCACTTGTGAAAATTTCTCTTGCAACTACTTCCTCATTAAAGGCCCATAATTCTTCAATAGAGCCTCCACCACGTCCAACAATTAAAACATCAATATCTCCCATTTCATTCGCTGTACGAATTGCTTGTACAATCGAGGGAGCTGCTGACTCCCCTTGTACAAGTACAGGAAACACAATAACATTTCCAATTGGATAACGACGTTTAATTGTTGTTATAATATCGCGAATTGCTGCTCCTGTTGGCGACGTGATTACACCTATTGTTTTAGCATACGGAGGAATTATTTTTTTATAAACTTGAGAAAACAAGCCCTCTTCCTCTAAACGAACTTTTAATTGCTCATAAGCTAAATGCAAGTTTCCAATTCCGTCAGGCTGCATGTCTTGAATATAAATTTGATAAGAACCACTCGCCTCATAAACAGAAATCTTTCCTTTTACAAGTACTTTCATTCCATTTTCCGGTCTGAATTTAATGTTACGATTATGACCCGCAAACATAACCGCTGCAATTCTTGCATTTTCATCTTTCAATGTAAAATACATATGACCACGACTATGATATTTAAAGTTGGAAATTTCTCCTTTTAACCAAACAGACTGCAAATGCGGATCATACTCTATTTTTGTTTTAATATAGCGTGTTAATGCTGTAACGGTTAAATATTGTTTCTCCATTTCTCTCTCCTCATAGCCGATTCAAATTATTGACAAACAACACCTGCACGCTTTGCAGACTCCACAGTGTTGTGAAGAAGCATTGTAATAGTCATTGGGCCGACTCCTTTTGGCACAGGCGTAATGTAACCTGCAACGTCTAATACATTGTCAAAATCAACATCACCACAAAGTTTGCCTGTTTCTAAACGGTTAACACCAACATCAATTACAACCGCACCCTCTTTAATATAGTCAGCTGTTACCATTTTCGGTCGTCCAACGGCTACGATTAAAATATCAGCTAACTTCGATAATTCTTTTATATTTTGCGTCTTAGAATGACAATATGTGACAGTTGCATTTTCATTTAAAAACAGTTGCCCCACTGGTTTACCAACAATATTACTTCTTCCAATTACAACAACATGCTTTCCAGAAATATCAAGATTCGTTTCTTTTACTAATTCTAAAATGCCATGCGGTGTACATGGAAGGAATGTGTCTTGTCCCGTCATCATACGTCCTACGCTGATTGGGTGAAATCCATCTACATCCTTTTCCGGTGAAATTCTTTCAATGATAGCTTTTTCTTCAATATGTTTTGGTAAAGGTAATTGTACCAATATGCCATTAATGCGGTCGTCTCCATTTAAGCGATCGATTTCAGCAAGCAAACGCTCCTCAGTAATCGTTTCAGGAAGTTCAATTAGCTCTGAATAGATTCCTACTTGCTCACAGCCTTTTTCTTTTCCTTTTACATAAGAACGAGATGCTGGATCTTCTCCAACTAAAATAACTGCTAATCCTGGTACAATCCCTTGCTCTTTTAACTTCACAACTTTTTCTTTTAATTGTGCTCGTTTTTTCTCCGCAACTTCATTTCCTTTGATGATTACTGCTACCATTTTAAGTTTCCCCCTTAAAGAAATTACAGTGTATCTTTTATATTAGATAAAACGCCGTTAATAAAACGACGAGATTCCTCATCCCCAAATGTTTTTGCGATTTCAATTGCTTCGTTAATTGTTACATTGTGCGGAATTTCTTCCATGTATTTCATCTCACACACAGCTACACGTAAAATACTGCGATCAACAATACTAATACGCTCAAGCTTCCACTTTTTTAAATTTTGACGAATTGCTGCGTCAATCTCTTCTTTGTTGTCTACAAATCCTACAACAAGTGATTCTAGAAACTCATTTGTTTCTTCGCCTTCATCTAGCGTATTTTCCACCGCTACTTTCGGTTCTAATTCACCTGTAATATCCATTTGGTATAATGCTTGCATTGCTCTTTCTCTAGCCGTCCTACGTTTCATTGTAACTCTCCTTTATACTTCAAGTCTTTCCTTATGTTTTGTTATATTATTATAATTTATAAGCCGTCAATTCACTTACTCTTGCAGTTTTCATTGATTTTCCAACCTTATAATACAATGATAATAACACAATTTATCGTTTCACACACGGGGTACAAGGCTGAAAAATAATAAAAAGATTAACTTCAAGTTCCATATCTTATCACAATGTACGTTTTTTGGAAAAATGAAACATACCGTTTTATTTTTCTTTTTTTTGAAATAGTATAATAATTAGAGGGTTTTAATTTGTGAAGAAATGAAACGATAAAAAAGATGCCTATTTTACTAGGCACCTTTTTCCACTCTTACACTGGTTCGATTTCTGTTTTTTGTGTTTCGAATGTTACGCCAACGATGTGAACGTTCACTTCTTTTGGCTCAAGTCCTGTCATTGTAAAGAGTGCTTGGCGAATATTGTCTTGAATTTTTTGTGCAACAACCGGAATCGCTACACCAAAATACATCACAACATAAAGGTCAACAATAATATCTTCGTTTGCTAATTCAACCTTTACACCTTTACCATGATTTTTCTTACCTAACTTCTCAACAACATCTGTAGCAAAATTACCACGCATTGCCGCTACACCTTCTACTTCAGCAGCTGCAATACCTGCAATTACTTCGATTACTTCTGGTGCAATTTCTACTTTTCCAAGAGTTGTATCTTGACCCATATCTAACATATGTTCAGCCATGAAAAAAACCTCCTTTAATGTATCACTGCGTCACAAGTTCATGCTCTTCCAAAAATTTCGTGTTAAACTCACCTTTTACAAAATCAGGGTGCTCTAGCAATTGCAAATGGAACGGGATTGTTGTATGTACGCCTTCAATGACAAACTCACTGAGCGCTCGCTTCATTTTTGCAATTGCCTCTTCACGTGTTTTTCCGTGAACAATTAATTTAGCAACCATCGAATCATAGAAAGGTGGTATTGAATATCCCGGATATACAGCTGAATCGACGCGAATACCAAATCCGCCTGGTGGTAAGTACATTTCTACTTTACCTGGAGATGGCATAAATTTTTTGGCAGGGTTTTCCGCATTAATTCGACATTCCATTGCCCAACCATTAAATTGTACTTCTTCTTGCTGTAACGATAACTTTTCTCCAGAAGCAACAAGAATTTGTTCTTTAATTAAATCCATCCCTGTTACCATTTCAGTAACTGGATGTTCAACTTGGATTCTCGTATTCATCTCCATGAAATAAAAGCTTTTCGTTTTATATTCATAAATAAACTCAACCGTACCAGCACCTGTATAATCAACCGCTACCGCCGCTTTAACTGCTGCCTCACCCATTTGCTTGCGAATATTCTCATCAAGTGCAGGTGATGGACTTTCTTCTAATAGTTTTTGCAGACGGCGCTGAATTGTACAATCACGCTCTCCTAAATGAATGGCATTTCCATGTGTATCTGCCATTATTTGAATCTCAACATGGCGGAAATCTTCAACGTACTTCTCCAAGTATACACCAGGGTTCCCAAAAGCGGTACTGGCTTCTTGCTGTGTAATTTGAATTCCTTTTACAAGCTCTTCTTCATGGCGTGCAACACGAATACCTTTTCCGCCGCCACCTGCAGTCGCTTTAATGATAACTGGATATCCAAGTTGATTAGCAAGCTCGATCGCTTCTTCGGTATTTTTAATAATACCTTGTGAACCTGGTACAATCGGAACCCCTGCTTCTTTCATTGTATCACGTGCAACGTCTTTTGTGCCCATCTTTGAAATGGCTTCTGGGCTTGGACCGATAAAAATCAAGTTACACTCACGGCATAATTCTGCAAAATCTGCATTCTCTGCTAAAAATCCATATCCCGGATGAATTGCATCACAACCTGTTAATTTCGCAACACTAATAATGTTCGTCAAATTTAAATAGCTTTCTTTTGAAATCGTTGGTCCAACACAATACGCTTCATCTGCAATTTGCACATGAAGTGACTCTTTGTCTGCTTCTGAATAAATTGCAACTGTTTCAATATCCATTTCTTTACAAGCACGAATAATTCGTACAGCAATTTCCCCACGATTGGCTATTAATACTTTTTTTATCATCACAAAGACTCCCTTATTACGCTTTTACAAGAAATAGCGGTTGTCCATACTCAACAAGCTGTCCGTTATTAACAAGAATTTCAACAATTTCGCCCTCTACATCTGCGTCAATTTCGTTAAATAATTTCATAGCTTCAACAATACATACGATAGAATCTTTCGATACTCTGTCCCCAACACTTACATATTGAGGTGTATCAGGCGAAGAAGAGGAATAAAATGTCCCTACCATCGGTGATGTGATTTTATGTAGGTTTTCATCTTGAACAACTTTCTTCTCTTCTTGTTTTTGCACTTCTACTTGCGCTGCCGCTACTGTTGTTTCTACTTCAACAGATGCTGCTGGCTGTACTACCTGTTTCGTCACCGGTGCTTGCACAGTAACTACTTCATTACCACGTTTTTTCATTTTGATTGTTGTACCGTCTTTTTTGTATTCAAATTCATCAATATTAGAGCTATCAATTAATTTAATTAATTCACGAACTTCTTGAATTTTAAACATGTAAAATCCACTCCCATACTCTTGTTTGTCCCGTTTTTACAGATTGGCATCAAACTGATTTACTGTAAAAATACGATGTATTCTATTAGAAAATTTATTCCTATGACATTTACTAATAGAAATATTTACTATTCCCATCTTACGCTAAATTTTTTAAACATTCCAATTTATATTTCTTTATTATAAATCGAAACTCCTGTAAAAATATTATTCCACCAAAAAATTATTACCTAGTAATAATACCAAGTTTCACACAAAATTGGCAAGACCACTTCCTAAAAAACATTCTTTACTTTTTCAAAACTGCAAAGTGTAAAAACGTAATTCCCTCAGCATTCTTCATTTTATCCACGGTAAAAAAACATATTTTTACCAAATATTATTTTTTTGTTTACGCGCCGTTCATTCTTCCTTCATAAAAGAATAGTATGTTCAAAGTGTAGCAAATTTATTGTAGTGAGGTGCGGACATATGATATGGCTCATCCTGTTCTTGCCTGCCGTAGTGATTTGGACATTGGTCCTCTTCATTCACGTCAAATCTGGAAAAACTAATCACCATCATCACGAACCATTAATCTTTTACTCACAGCGTATTTCCCCGTTTCCAATTGAAAATACTAAATACAACTGCAAAGATGAAATAGAAAAAAGCTATCGAAAACGATAGCTTTTTTCTATTATTCTTTTATCTAATTTGAAGCAGCAACACCTATTATAATTTCAATTTATTTTACTGATGGATCAAATTTCACACCTACATCTTTTGAACCACCTTCACTTCTTACGAGCTGAATAATTTTATTCGCTTCTTTTTGTGAATGCTTTGCCGATTTAACTGTTACTTTAATGTCTGTTCCATCAGCTCTTACAAGAGCATCCTTATATCCGCCTTGAGATTTAATCACTGTCTCAAGTAATTGTTGCTTCGTTTCCATCGTAGTGATTGCATCAAGATTATCTTTCGCTTTACTCTTTTCTTCTGCTGAAGATTTTGATGACTTCATTACATTTTGTAACTTTTCTTTCTCTACACTACGCTGATCTTCCATTTGCATACGTAGCGCTGTAAAATTCTCATCGCTTGATTGAACTGTTACGCTAGCCTCTTTTTTACTTGTTTCTTTTTTGTCATTCTCTTTCTTGTCTGTTTCTTTATTTGTAGTTTCCTTGCTTGTATTTTCTTTTGTTGTCTCTTTATTTGTAGTTTCTTTCGTTGTTTCTTTTGTAACTGCTTTATCAACACCTTGCTTTTCTTGTCCCATCTTTTCACCCGTTGCCGGTGCTGCTGTATTCATTTTATCAGGAGTTGTTACGTAATAAACAGATAGTACAACCACTAAACTTAACATCGTTAATAGCCAAACCGTTTGTTTTTTTAACACTTTATTTCCTCCCTATCAATTTTTCGGTGATACTGAAACGCGATGAGCTGGTACATCTAATAATCGCGTCACAGCTTCTTTTACCATTGCTTTTATTTGTATATTATCCACTCCCTTTGCTACGACCAGAACACCTCGTACTTTCGGTTTCTCTGTTCGCAAAACAATTGGAGTTTCTTTATCACCTTCACGTATAATGACTGTCTTTTCATCAAGAGACTCGTCTTCTACTTCCCTTTTCCCGCCTGCTTTATCAGTTTCACCTGTCGTTTGTGAACGTTTTACTGTATTTTTCTCGAGTATTTTTTCTTCAGATGAATCTAAGTTCACTTTAATAGTCACATCTTTTACTCCGGCTATCTCTTCTAAAGAAGCTTTCAATTCTTGTTCATACGCTTTTTCGTATTTTTCTACATTTGACATATTATCATTGTTTTTTTGACCGAAAGTTGGTACATCTTTATCTTGGCTTTGACTTGTCTTTTCTTTAAACACAGGCACTTCTTCTTTTTTAGGTGATAAGAAATTACTAGAAAACATAAGCGCAATCCCAAGTATGAGTAGGACAAGCAAAAACTTAGGTGTTACCTTTTTCCCCTTCTCATTACTTTCTTTTCCATCCCCATTTAATAGGTTTCGAAAAAATGAGAACCTCGAATTTTTATCTTTATTGTCCATTTACGCTACCTGTCCTCCCTTCCATCTGAACTTGGATTTGTTTATCCTCTAGTTGCCACCTGCTTGAAAAGAAATCTTTCATTTCTACATTCGTTTCTTCTATTTTTTTTGGAGGTTCTTTCATATTAATTTCAATTGGCTTTACTGTTTCGATTGCATCATTTTTACTACGTTCTTTTTCTTTCAACGTCACAACAACAGATTGAATATCTTTCGCTGACTTTACTTCTTCTGCATGTTCCACTGCTACTATTTGTATTTCAGAGACTGTCATACCATACTTTTTCTCAAACTCTTTTCCTACGTCTTTTTTCATTTTGGTAGCCATCTCTTCTAAACTATATGCACGTGTTAGAGCTTGTATTTCTTTTTTCTTCGAATCTATCGAATTTTTTACAGATCCATCTGCTACGTACTTTTCCTCATTGAAATTTGCGATAACTTCATTTACATCTGTTTGTAACAACTTAAATAGAGGCGTTAAAATTAATACGACTAACAATAGACTTACAACGAATTTAACGTACTTTTGCAAATTTGAATTTGGAAGAATAAGATGAAGCATTGTCGCTAAGAGTAAAAAAACGATAATATTTCTAATCCACTCTGTAACAAATTGCATACTCTTCACCTCCTACCGCATCATGAGAGTAATGTTCCCGGCAGCAATAATAATTGTGATACTTAAAAAGAACATAAATGATACGATAGCTAAGCAAGCAAATACGTAAATGATACTTCGTCCAATGATATCTAAACATTGAATAATTGCTCCTCCGCCTACCGGTTGCAATACTGCTGCTGCGAATTTATAAATAAACGCGATACAAAAAATTTGAATCGCTGGGAAAGCGACAATTAAGCATAAGATAACGAGCCCGATAATTCCGACTGTGTTTTTTAATAATCCAGATGCACTAATAACAGTATCCGCCGCCTCAGTAAACATCCTTCCTACTACAGGAATGAAATTTCCTGTTACAAATTTAGCCGTTTTCACAGCTATACCATCAGCAACGGCTGACGCTGTTCCCTGTACAGATAATACGCCTAAAAAAACCGTCAAAAAGATACCAATAATCCCAACACTAACGTTTTGCAAAAGCTTGGACAATTTCGTAACTTTATATTGATCACTCATCGTGCTTACAATACTTAATATAGTTGCAAGTAATAAAAGTGGTAGAACGATATAGTTCATAAGAAGCCCACTCGTATTCATTAAGAAAATGATGATTGGATGAAAAAATGATACAGAAACAACACCGCCACCTGTTGCTACGAGTGCAAGTAAAATTGGTAATAGCGCTAGTATAAAATCTACCATTGTTTGTATCGTCTCTCTTGCATATGTCATAACGACATAAAAACTATTTAAAGCGAAAATAATAAGTACCATGTATACGACTGCATCAGCGATTTTACTCACGCTACTCTTTGAAAAAGCAGATTGCAACGATTGCAACAATGCACTGAAAATCGTGAGCATAATGAGCGTTCCAAGTAACTTTCCATTTGCAACAAGCTCATGAAATAAATATTTTAGTAGACCTATCATCCACTCTTTTATGGAGAACTCTTTTTCTCCCTTTACAAACTCCATAAAGCTTCCTTTTTGACTCTCTGGTAAATAGCCTCCATACTTTGTAACAAGCCCGTCCCAAAATTGCTTCACATCTTCAATTCCGAGCTTATCCAATTGTTGATCAACGACGTTTGTTTCTATAGGAGAAGCTTGTACAACAATCGGTAAAGAAAAGAAAAGGAAGCAAGCAAATAATAGCTTAGCTCCAAACTTCCTCAACATTCACTCCCCCTTATCCCGTAGGTAAAAAACCGAGAATTGTTTCAATTACAACCGTCAAAATAGGAATTGCCATGACGAGAATTAAGATTTTCCCAGCTAATTCAATTTTCGAAGCGATTGCACCTTGACCAGCATCCTTTGTAATTTGCGCACCAAACTCAGCGATATAAGCAATCCCTATAATTTTCAATAACGTTTCTACATATACGTTGCTAACCTTCGCTTCACTCGCCACTCTCTCAATCATTTGTAAAATAGAATGAATTTGATCGATTAAGAGAAGAAACATCATGCTACCAATGAACACAATAAATAACGATGTAATACTAGACTTATGCTGATTTAAAACAGCAGCTAAAAATGTAGCAACGAGGCCTAATCCGACAATTTGTATAATTTCGATTCGAACCGCCTCCTTTACTGGAAGAGAAAGACACTTTTAATCTTGTCGAATAGAGTATTAATTAAAAATGCAACATGAAACAAAATAACGACAAAACCGACAAGGATAACCCAATTTGCAATATCCTCTCGCTTTAATTCTTTTAGTACAGTATGAATGAAAGCTAAAACAATGCCGATTCCGGCGATTTGAAATATTAATCCAACATCAATGGACATCGCCTTTCTCCCCCCTATAGCAGTAAAATTACGATAAGTAGCCCTGCTAGTACCCCTAAACTCTTTATCATTTTTTCATATTGTAGTTGTAATGCTTTCGCTTCTCCTTCTTCTCTCTCCAAATGTGTAATACATAAGCGAATATGTTTTTGCTGTGATTCACGATCATGTTGTCCAAGTGTTTCACCAAATTGTTGTAAGATTTCATACTCGGTTTGTTTAAACGCCGTTAACGTCCAGTTCTCCTTCAAACTATCAATCCAAGCTTCTCTAACTGTTTGCTCCCCGTCCTCTAGCCGTTTCGAAAAGCTTTGAAATATCCAATTTAACGGCTTCGGCATTTGTTTAACTAAACGCTCTGCAGCCTCAGATAACGGCGTGTGTCCATACATAATTTCAGCTTCTAATGATTGCAATGCTGCCTTCAATAACCTAAGTTGCCGCGGTCTCTCACTGTACCTTTTAGCGTATGAAAATCCGAAAAAAGTGCTAACAGCAACTATTAATACCGCACCAAATATTTTCACCATACGCCTTGAACCTTTCTATGGGATAATACTGGTTTTCCATCTCTATCTTTCACTTGCATAACTGTTCCTGGCCCTCTCGCTTTTGATAATTCCACAAACCTATCAAATACACCAAGTTCCAGCACCGCCTGTAACGATGGACGTTTCACAACATCATCATAAGAAAATCCATGTGCACTTATAAAAAGCTGAACACCTGCATGTACCGCCTCCATAATCGCTTCACTATCTTCTTTACGTCCAATTTCATCTACGATTAATATGTCTGGGCTCATAGAACGAATCATCATCATCATTCCTTCAGCTTTTGGACAAGCGTCTAATACATCTACTCGCACGCCAAAGTCATATTGCGGGATTCCTTTCACACAGCCCGCAATTTCTGATCGTTCATCAACAATCCCCACTTTACATGAAGGAATTTTCGAAGCACTTACACCTTGACTCATACAGCGTGCTACATCTCTTAAAAGTGTTGTTTTCCCCGTTTGCGGTGGGCCAATTACCATCGTGTTTAACCATCGCGATTCATAAAGATATGGCAGAAGCGGCTCAGCAATCCCTATTTTTTGACGGGCAATACGAATATTAAAAGAAGAGACATCTCGAATCATTTTCACTGCGCTTTTTTCTGTAATGACTTTTCCAGCTAGGCCAATTCTATGTCCTCCTCGTAGTGTCACATATCCACGTTTCAATTCCTCTTCCATCGTATAAATTGAGAATTGACTTAATTTATTCAATAAATGGATTGCATCTTCCGCTGTAGCGATATAGTCATAGAAAAACACTTCTCCATGTGCGATACACTCTAGTGGCCTTCCAATTCGAACGCGAATTTCCTCTAGAGTATCGTATTGTTTACAGCCTTCAACTAACTGTCTCATCGCTTTCGGTAAAACTTCTAATACTTCTTTCATAAGCTTCTCCCCACTATACTCGACTTACTATTTCAACAACGCGATAAAAATGCAGCCAATTCCAAGCGCTAGAAAAAAGAGTTTCAAGAAAGAAATCTCACTTGCTACACTCGCTATGCCAATTGTCATTGTTAAAATTAATACGGTCGGTCCAACAAACGCCAACATACCATTTATAAACAATGCTTTCTTCGCATCATTCACGTAAAGCATAAGCAGAGCGGCGAATATTTCCGCGCTTCCTGAAAACAACCGAAGTAATCCCATAACAAGCACGGATGTTTCCATTGCCGCTAGCCACTGTTTCATTCTCCCACCTTCTCCCATAACAGTTACTACTTCCTTATTCTGAAAAAGAATATATTTGTACAACCATATGCAGAGGTTGTCTATTTCAGAAGTAAAAACATAATTTTTCTCTATCGACTTAACCTAAAACTGAATATTCTAATTAATTTATGGTATATTTAATAGAAAAGGAGCATAGATGATGAAGCAAGTTACTTTATTACCGCTCGATTTACGATATGCAAATGTGATTTTTGAGCTATCAAGCAATCCACATGTAAAAAATGCATTAGGGCTAAAAGTAGAATCAGTGGAAGATACAAAAACATTCATTCTTTTTGCAATTGAAGAGGAACGAAAAAAGCACTCCTTATCAAGAGTGATTGTAAATGAAGAAAATGAAATAATTGGCCTCACCACACTTAAACATATTAATTATGAGAAAAAGCAATCTCACATTGGCAGTTGGATCGGCTATTCATACTGGGGAAAAGGATATAACGAGGCCGCTAAAAAAGAAATCTTTAAAGTTGCTTTCTTAGACTTACAACTCACATACGTATTCGCCGGTGCTAAAACGAATAACATTCGCTCTTTAAAAGCACAAGAGAAACTATCTTACATTTCATTACATGTGGAAAAACAATTTCCAGACGTACACGCTGCACTTGAGAAAGAAGTAAAGTCACCTTGCTCACTACATGTCGTATCACGCAAGAATTTTTCAAATTGGCTGGACGTACAAAATGAGGGGGAAAAATATGAAAGCATTAAAAATTAGTTTAACAATTGTAGTAGAATTAGCTATTATTTATCTTTTTTCAAAAATGGTCGGCTGGTCATTTTTGGAGAGCTTTTTCCTTGGCAGTCTAGCAATATTTGCAATTATGTGGTTAATTATTATGAGTAACTTTAGAAATAACAATATGGATCATGTAACGAATAAAACTTTTACCGGTATTGAAACTGGTGAAATACGCCCGTTTCAAATTGTTTTGACTCCATATATTATGGGTACCCTTTCACTCGTCACAGTTAGTTTTGTTATAACTGCAATTTACTATCTGCCCTATTTCCTATAAAAAAAGCACTCGTGATAATCACGAGTGCTTTTCTACTATGCACGAGAAACGTATTTACCTTCACCAGTGTTGATGATAAGCATTTCGCCTTCGTTAATGAAGATTGGTACTTGTACAACAAGACCAGTTTCTAATTTAGCTGGTTTTGTTACGTTAGAAGCTGTGTCACCTTTAATACCAGGTTCTGTTTCTGACACTGTTAATTCAACTGTGTTCGGAAGTTCAACACCAAGTACTTCATCTTGGTATGTCATAATAGATACTCCCATGTTTTCTTTTAAGAATTTTAATTCGCGCTCGATTTGGTTTTCGCCAAGTTCGATTTGCTCATAAGTTTCGTTATCCATAAATACGTGAGACTCACCGCTCGCGTATAAGTATTGCATACGACGGTTTTCGATGTGTGCTTTTTCTACTTTTTCACCTGCACGGAATGTTTTCTCTTGAACAGATCCTGTGCGAAGGTTACGTAGTTTAGAGCGAACGAATGCAGCACCTTTACCTGGCTTTACGTGTTGGAAATCCATTACTTGCCAAAGGGCATTGTCCACTGAAATTGTTAAACCTGTACGAAAATCGTTTACTGAAATCATGTAAAAAAATCCTCCTGTGTATTACAAAATAATAAGTTCTTTTGGTGATTTCGTTATTACTTCATTGCCTTCACTTGTTACAATGATATCATCTTCAATACGTACCCCGCCAACACCTGGAATATAAATACCTGGTTCTACTGTTACAGCCATACCTGGTTCAAGTACTGTATCAGAACGGAACGCTAAACCTGGTGCTTCATGGATTTCAAGACCGATTCCATGACCAGTAGAGTGTCCGAAGTATTCACCATATCCTTTTTCCGTTATGTAATCACGCGTTAATGCATCAGCCTCACGACCCGTTAAACCAGCTTTAATACCGTTCACACCACGTAGTTGTGCTTCTAAAACGATATTATAAATTTCTTTTAATTTATCAGATGGTTCACCGACTGCAATCGTACGAGTAATATCAGAGCAATATCCTTTGTAATAAGCACCGAAGTCTAATGTGACGAAATCTCCTTTTTCTATCACTTTTTCAGATGCCACGCCGTGCGGTAATGCCGAACGAAGACCTGAAGCAACGATAATATCAAACGAAGAAGATGTTGCTCCTTGTTTTCTCATGAAAAATTCAAGTTCATTTGACACTTCAATTTCAGATACTCCCGGGCGAATGAATGATAGAATATGCTCAAAGGCAGCATCTGCAATCTGTGCAGCTTCCTTTAATATCTTAATCTCTGAATCAGTCTTTATCAAGCGTAACTTTTCTACAAGCCCAGAAGTTGGGATGAATTCAGCTTCGATCGCTTCATTATGCGTTACGTAAGAGCTATATGTAAGAGTATCTTGCTCAAATCCTAGCTTTTGAATTCCAAGTTCTTTAACTTGTTTCGCAACTTCATCAAGAATTAATCCTGCATGCTGCACTATTTCGTATCCAACCGCTTGCTTACTAGCTTGCTCTACATAACGGAAATCTGTAATAAATAGAGCACGCTCTTTTGAAATCAGTACAACACCAGCTGTTCCTGTGAAATTCGCCATATATCTACGGCTATGTTCATTCGTTAATACGATACCGTCAATACCAGCCTCATCAAACGCACTTCTTAATCTCTCGATCTTTTCCATTACTTTATGCCTCCCTCAATTTCTCCATTAATGCAAATAACGCTAGCTTATAACCATAAAAACCAAATCCAACAATTTGTCCCGCACAAACAGCCGCTGTCACAGATTCATGACGAAACGACTCACGCTGATGAATGTTAGAAATATGTACTTCAATAACTGGAATCGAAACACTTGCTATAGCATCTCGAATCGCATAGCTATAATGCGTAAATGCTCCAGGATTTAAAATGATCCCTTCATATATATGTTCAGCCTCATGAAGACGATCGATAATAGCACCTTCATGATTCGATTGGAAACATTCTAACTCCACTCCCATTTTCTCTGCTTCGTGTTTCATATCTGTTTCAAGCGTCGCTAACGTTCCTTTTCCGTATACATTTACTTCCCTAACGCCAAGGCGATTTAGGTTAGGACCATTTACGAGGAGTAACTTTTTCATTTTCTTAAAACTCCTTAATATTAAAAAATGTCTATACGACATTTTAACATAGGAATCACTTATTTGAATAGTTTGTCTTCTCGACCCCTTCTCCTCTATTTGTATTATTCGATTCGAATGCTACAGAATACGAAATAAAAACACCATATAATATAAAGATACATATTGTCGTTACAATTGTTTCTTTCGGTAAATGGAGTGCACTTTTAATAACAGGTGCCATTAGCCCCATCCCCAAAAATAATAATGCCCACCAAAACAAACCGTATAGTACGCCAGGGAATACTCCTTCAAACTTTTTAAAAAGGGCTTTATAGAGAAATGCCACTAAAATTGAAAGAAGTCCCATACAAACGATACCTAGTACATTTCCCCAAACCCCTTCTTTCCAATCTCCAAATGCAAACGGTAAAAGTAAATAGTTAGGTCCAGCTTCTGTAAATGAGAATATATGAAGGAAATACCATATACCTCCCCAAAATAAGCCACCAAATAAACCAATTTGTACAAAGTTTCTTATTGTTGATTGTTCTTGATTCACATTGACACCTCCGCTCACTAGTATGCCCGAAACTATTTTGAGGCATGTTTAAATCCTGCAAAATTTGTCTATAAAAAGAATAAGAAATGTCCGACTCTCGTAACATTTTCCCTTGTCATCTGCCTGTATTTGTCGATAAAATAAAGGAAACTCGGTGATTGTCTTATTTCAAGATGACAAAACCAAGTATGACAATTGCCTCTTTTTCTACATAAGAGAGAAACAAATACAGGTTGGTGTTAACATGGCAGAAGAGTCAAAACAAATATATGGCGGGCAGGCAGTCATAGAAGGAGTTATGTTTGGCGGTAGAGAATATACTGTTACAGCGGTTCGTCGTAAAGATAAATCGATTGAATTTTATCGTTTACCACGCGTTCGTAATAAAGCATTGTCTCTACTAAAGAAAATTCCATTTTTACGAGGTATTGCCGCTATTGTGGATGCAAGTGCGAATGGAGCGAAACATTTAAACTTTGCTTCAGAACGATTTGATGTCCACCCAGAAGAAGATGAACAACTTGCAAATAAAAAAGAAGAACAATCAAAATTAACGATGGTATTAGGAGTTGCAGCAGTTGGTGTTTTATCGTTCATATTCGGTAAAGTAATTTTCACAGCAGTTCCTGCACTTTTAGCTGAATTAACGAGACCGATTTTCCCATCTCATACAGGGCAAATCATTGTCGAAAGTGTCATTAAGCTCATGCTATTATTGAGCTATATATACTTCATTTCTTTAACCCCACTTATTAAGCGGGTATTTCAGTACCACGGTGCGGAACATAAAGTAATCAATGCTTATGAGAATAATCTTCCACTGACTGTAGAAAATGTTCAAAAGCAAACTCGCCTCCATTATCGCTGTGGCAGTAGCTTTATTATATTTACAGTCATTATTGGAATGTTTGTCTATTTCCTCGTCCCTACAGATCCGCTTTGGGCAAGGGTAGTAAACCGAATTTTATTAATTCCAGTTGTTCTCGGTATTTCTTTTGAAGTATTACAATTTACCAATCGATTACGAGATGTCCCTGTTTTACGAGTACTTGGATATCCAGGATTATGGCTGCAACTATTAACAACGAAAGAACCAACAGATGATCAAGCGGAAGTTGCAATCGCATCGTTTGAAGAATTATTACGTTTAGAAAACAAACAATAATTATTTAAAAATGGTGTTCAACTCCTTTCCTCATCGTTAATATACTAATTTTAATATATGTTTTTAGGAGGTGTCCCTTATGAACGGTCGTTCGTTTACATTCGCTATATTTGTGCTTATTATCGGATTAGCAATATTCGGCCTTGTTTCATCTGTTATTACAAATCCAATGGAAGTATTGAAAAACATTGGTATCATGTTAGCTGTCGTCGGTATCTTTTACTTACTCTACAAAATGTTTACAAACTCTAGTGGTTCTGCAAATTCGCAAAGCTCATATAAGCGTGCAGCGAAACAATCGAACCGCAAACACGGGAAACAAAATGTAGCACCCCTAAGCAATTCTTTCTTGAAACGAAATGCTTCTGATGACAAGGGGAAAAAGGGTAATTCTCCATCGTTGAAAAGAAAAAGAAAACAATCTCATTTAACTGTCATTGAAGGTAAAAAAAACAAAAAGAAAGACCGTGCTTCCTTTTAGGAAATACGGTCTTTTTTTATCCCAGTTGGTGCGGGGCTAATAATCAGTGGAAGATGCGAAAAATCTTACTGATTAAAGTTTCACTTTATATGTTGAAGCACTTCTTTCAAACTTTTCTCTTTCATACTGTCGATACGAAGGTGATGGTTTTCAAATTGCAAATTTCTTGTCACATCATTAGGTACGACGACACACTTTAATCCTGCTGCCACCGCTGCTTTCAATCCATTTAATGAATCTTCAAATACAACAGCTTCTGATGGTTCAATTCCTAATTCTTCTATCGCAACTTTATAAAGAGCTGGATCTGGTTTTACCTTCTCTACATCTTCTCGCGTTTTAATCACTTCAAAATAATCTCTAATTTGTAGCTCTTCTAAAAAATGAACGACCCACTCCCTAGATGAACTAGAGGCTAATGCGATTTTCAATCCAAGTTCTTTCGCTTCTTCTAAATATTCTTTTACCCCGTCACGCGCTTTTGGTATTTTCATTTTCTCTTTATGTAAAGTTGTTACTTTTCCCTTTAATGCATGCTCGTTAAATTTTTCTTTTAATTGCTCTTTTAAATATGCATAAAGCACTTCATCTGTCGTTCCAATACATTTTGCAAATTCCTCTAAAGGTAACTCGCCGCCGTATTCACGAACAGCATCTCTGAAAGAGTGAAACCATATTGTTTCTGTGTCCACAATTAATCCATCAAAATCAAAAATAATTGCTTTCATTATTCTCCCGTCCTTTTCGATTGAAATAAAAAAGGAAACGCCACACGTTCCCCTTAATTACTTTTCTCTTCATTTGCTTTTTGAACACCACGAAGTGTTTCTACTCGAACTTCATCTTGTTCAAAGTATTGTACTAAATCACCGATACGGTCAATTGATTCCCAACTTAAATGATGTTCAATTCCTTCTACATCATTATAAATTTTGCTTTCATCCACACCGATAATGCGCATAAACTGTTCTAACAATTCATGACGATATACGAGACGTTCTCCGATTTTTTTACCTTTTGATGTTAATACAAGCCCTCTATATTTTTCATAAATTAGATATTCGTCTTTGTCTAATTTTTGTACCATTTTTGTTACAGAGGATGGATGTACACTAAGCGCTTCAGCAATATCAGATACACGGGCATAACCCTTTTCATCAATCAACAAATAAATTTGTTCAATATAATCTTCCATACTAGGGGTAGGCATCGGTTTCCTCCATCCAATTTCATTTTGCTTATTCCGTACGAAGCAATCAATAAAATGATACACCAGAAAGAATAACGTGACAAGGTGGAAACGAGCCTAAATATATAAAACAAAAAAAGAATCCAGATTCCCCTTATGTAAAATATTGAATTTCTGCATCGGGAAAATACTCATATATATAACCTCGTATTGTTTCTTCCAATACTTCTGCATCATCCTTTTGATATACATATTTCCCAATACCGTATCGTCCCCATCTATATTTCCGCTTCTCTTCATCCATTTCAAGTTTCGTATTCGGATAACGTTCTTGAATGACTTTTTTGGCTGGTTTCGTAAAACGATGTTGAATTAATTCGAACGTTAAATCTGGTATCGTCATGTCTTTTAACTCATTGTACAATCGTTCAAACAATTCACGGTACCCTTCTTCCCACCCTTCATGCATATAAATTGGCGCAACAATAAAACCAAGAGGATAATTAGCCCTCGCTACTTTACGAGCAGCCTCAATTCGCTCTTCAAATGGCGATGTCCCTGGTTCAAAATTTTTAATAACATAACGTGAATTAATACTAAATCGAAAACGCGTTTTCCCATTATGCTTTGCATCTAATAAATGATCAACATGCGAATATTTGGTAACGAAGCGTAAACGTCCATGTTCACTTTCTCCGATAAACTCTATCGCCCGCTTTAATGCATGTGTCAAATGATCAATTCCAACGATGTCTGATGTACACGCCGCTTCAAATCTTGTTATTTCAGGGGCCCTTTCATCCATATATTGCTTTGCCTTCTCAAAGATTTCATCTAGATTCACATACACCCTTACGTAAGGTTTACTCCCAAGTGTCGTTTGCAAATAACAATAATGACAATGTCCCATACACCCTGTTGCAAGCGGAATTGCATATTCAGCTGAAGGTTTTGATGTATCGAACTTTAACGTCTTCCTCACCCCAACGACAAGTGTTGCTTTTGCATTACGATACTTTTGCAATTCATTTTCCCCTGGAAAATTTCTAATTTGATTGTGTGATGTCGTTTCACAGATTTCTAATCCCATCTTCGTAAACTTCTCATAAAGCTCTTTTCCAAGCGGATATTCGAGTGCCCTCGGTTCAAAGTAAACGAGTTTTGGCATAAATGGTTTCATGTGCTTCCCTCCTCTCATTAGTATGGGAAGCACATGAAAATTAACACAGATTAAAGTTTTCCACTTCAGTAACTTGCGTTGCAAGTTACTGACTGTTATAATTCGGATAACAGCTACCTTGCAAGGCAAGTTACCTGGATAAAAGGTGGTGAAATCATGCACAGTCAAATGTTAAAAGGTGTACTAGAAGGTTGCATTCTATATATCATTTCACAAGAAGAAGTGTACGGATATGAACTAAGTACAAAATTAAATAAACACGGCTTTACATTCGTAAGTGAAGGAAGCATCTATCCTTTATTGTTACGCATGCAAAAAGAGAAACTTATTGAAGGTACATTAAAGGCTTCCTCTCTTGGACCGAAGCGAAAATATTATCACGTAACTGATAAGGGATTAGAACAACTTGAAGAATTTAAAAAAAGTTGGGGAATGGTTTCAACGACGGTAAACAACTTATTACAAGGGGAGTGATAGGGATGAAAGCGAAAGACATGGTTGAATTGAACAATAAAAAACGCGAACTTCTAACACCTGAAAACGAAGCTGCTTACGGTGATATGCTAGTATATCTCCGATTATCTAACGTACCCGAACAAAAATTAGAAGAACTTTTATTAGAAATATTAGATCATCTCATCGAAGCACAAGCAGAAAATAAAAATGCTTATGATATTTTCGGAAATGATTTACGATCTTACTGCGATGAACTTATATCAGCTTTACCAACCCAAACAAAGCTAGAACAAACTTCTTTAATCGGTTTTGTTATTAGCTTACTTCTTGCTATACAGTTTGGAATAGATGCACTTGTTTCGACTTTCATTTTAATCTTCGGGAAGAATATCGAACAATTAAGCCCAGCTTTTAGCATCCCTGGAACCACTTTGTTCGTTTCACTTATTATACTAGGTATACTTTTCATTTTATATTTATTAAAGCGCTATTCCTTTAATCAAAAGATGAATTGGAAAAGAAGGATTCTATTTGGATTCGCATTTGCTACTCCATTTTGTTCAGCTGTATTTTTAAATGTCTATTTTAAAAAACAACCTTATCTCATTTATCATCTAACCTTTTGGCAAAACGCCTTAATCGCTATCCTATTTTTTATTTTATATAAATTACTATACAAAAAATCAAATTTTTAACAGCCCTTCAAACGGCTGTTTTTCTTCTGTATAATTTTACAAATTGAAAAATTTCATAAAGAAAATAAGAAAAATGCAAAATAATTAAAGTTAATTGTTGACGTGATGCTTTTATTATCGGTATCATAAATCTTCGTGAGCAATTATTTTTCGTTATACGATTTTTTTATTATTACTGAATTTTTGAGAGGAGAAATTAGATGTCAGTTAAGAAGAAAACGCAAGTACGCACCGGCAAAATGGTACGTGAACTAATGTTAGCAGACGAAGATGTAAATGCTTCGCTAATTATGGTATATAGTGAAAACGGTGTAAACGCAGAAATTAAAATCGAGGGCTTAACGCCAAAATGTAACGAAGAATTATTTTTGAGCGGAAACGTGGATTGGAACAAGAGTGTTATTTATAAAATTGTTGATTTCACTGGGAACGCTGAGGTTGGTAAAGTTACATTAACAGCGATGAACAAAAACAATGTTTCTCTAGAAGTTGAACGCGTTATGTGGAGCAAAGAAAATAAAGAAGCTGCTGAGCAAGAAGAAACAGTTGTAGAAGCTACTCCGAAAAAAGAAGTAGTTGTAGAAGCTCCAAAAGCAGTTATACCTGCTCCAAAGCCTATTACGCGAGTAGAAACACCTGCTGCACCTAAACCTACTCCGGTACCAACGCCGAAGTCAGTAAATGTTGAAGCAGCTATAGAACTATCTACTCCAGCACCTGTGAAAAAAGCAGTACCTACTCCAGTTACAAAGCAAGAAACAGCACCGGTTACTCCTACAAAACCGAAGCAACCTGCTTTGACTGAAACAAATACAAAACTACAAGAAAATTATGTTAAACTTGTGAAAAAGACAATTGAAGTTTGTCAAGATTACGAGCTTGGCATCGACATAGATGATTCTATTGAAGGATTAAAAAAAGAGCTACAAAGCCAAGGTATTAGCGTTACATTCGACAAAGAAATTATGGACGTTGTAAATCGCCTTCGTTCTTTACAAGATAAAGGAATCAAAGTAGAAAAAGTACTTAATTTACTATAAAAATAAGGAGATGGCGGTCGCCATCTCCTTATTTTTTATAATTCCATTCATTACTTTCATACTTCTCTTTTGCTAAAGTTTGAACTTCATGAAGCTGTTCTTCTGTTAGTTCATACGGCACAAGCTCTATATCTAAACCTTTTTCAAATCCAGTTTCAAACGCTTTAATTAACTGTTCAATCGTAAATGTGCGGTCTGTTAATTCATTAATCGCTACCGCTTTAGAAGAAAACATGTTTTTCATACGCTCTTTTACTCGCTCATTTTGGAATAAAAATAGGTCGTATAACTCATCTAAATCTATTTCTAACGGAATAGAACCGTGTTGTAAGATAACACCTTTTTGACGTGTTTGGGCACTACCCGCGATTTTTCTTCCTTCAACTACAATCTCATACCAAGATGGCGCATCAAAACATACTCCTGAACGCGGATTTTTTAAATTCTCACGATCCGCTTCTGTTTTCGGAACTGCATAATACGCTTCTAATCCTAATGCCTTAAAACCGTCCAATAAGCCTTGCGAAATAATTCGGTATGCTTCTGTAACTGTTTTTGGCATATTCGGATGATCTTCAGACACAATAACACTGTACGTTAATTCTTTGTCATGTAGTACACCCCTGCCGCCTGTTTGACGACGAACGAATCCATATTTTTTTTCGTTAACTACATCCATATTTATATCTTTTTCAACACGCTGGAAATACCCGACTGTTAATGTTGGTACTTCCCATTCGTAAAAACGAATTGTTGGTGGCATTTTCTTTTCACTTTGCCAATTTAATAAACATTCATCTAACGCCATATTAAATGCTGGTGAACATTGACCAGAGTTAATATAACACCATTTTTCTTTTCCCATCCTGCACCTCATATAACCAATTATTTTTCACATTCTCTAGTCTACCAAATTCGACAAAATTTGTGAAAGAATACGAAATTTCTTCTTATATACAAATGAATCTGTTGCATAAATACATACGGGCATTATAATATTGAAAGTAGGATAAGAAAAAAGGAGCGATAGAATCGTGTCAACAAACTTGATTATTATACTAGCCGCAATTGCAGCATTCATCGGCTACACTGTATGGATGTATTTCTATCAGAAAAAATTAATTAAAACACTTTCAGAAGAAGAATTTCGCGCTGGCTACCGTAAAGCACAGCTTATCGATATTCGCGAAGCAGATGAATTTAACGCGGGACATATTTTAGGTGCGCGTAACATTCCATTATCACAAATTCGCCTTCGCCACAAAGAACTTCGCCAAGATCAACCGGTTTATTTATATTGCCAAAGCGGATTCCGTACAGGTCGTGCAGCTCAATACTTAAAAAAACAAGGCTACACAGATTTCTACCAATTAAAAGGTGGATTTAAATCTTGGTCAGGAAAAATTAAAAAGAAATAACATACAAAAACTAGCTGCACGATACAGCTAGTTTTTTATTCCATATTGTTCGCAATGTACAGTAGATTTTGTTTAATCACATCTTCATCTTTCTCATCTACATTACGGTATAATAGCTGATATTCAATCCCCTTCTCTTTCCATATAAGTGTAGCAAATTCGTCCCCTCGCTCGTAATCATCCTTATTTTTAAAATAAGCAGGTGCTCCATTATTCAATTTCATTTGTTCTTGAAATCGATTTTCTTCTACGAGGTATGGAAAACTGTAAGAAAAGTTGGCCACTGTTAATTCTATATAATCGTGCCTTCCTTTCTCTTGTTGCTTATATTTAATCGTTAAGACAGCATTCTTCTTTCCCATCGTTCTTACCTCTCCCTGCACATCACTCGTAATGTCATAAGGTAAAAACGTTGGAACTTTAAACTTTGCCGGAAAATATTTTGGAAGTTCCTTTAGCGGAATCGGATCAGTAACACGGTCCTTAGCCCCTCCTGTTGTTCCTACAAATGTTTTTTCTTCTTGCATCGTTTGCTGAAATGAACATGAGCTAAGTATTACACTAGAAAACACGAAACAAATGATTCCTTTTTTCAATTTGTTTCCGCCCTTTCATACCGCTCTCTTAACGAGTGAAGCGTTTATACTCTCTACTATTCGCTTCGTTATCAAACGCCTCCTCCGAAAACTTTCCACGTTATTCTCACACATTCTGACAAAAATTCTTTGCAGACATACAAAAAAGACCCCACTATTCTTACGCCCAAATAAAAAGGTTACGCGAACAACAGAAGTCATGCTTATAACATAGATTGTGAAAAGCTTTTCAGGTCAAGATTTTTTTCATTCTTATTATTTTCCCCTTATAATTAAGGAAAGAGGTGATACATATGGCCAATATAAAACAAATTGCAAAAACTGCTGGTGTATCTATATCAACTGTTTCTCGTGTCCTTAATAATCATCCTTACGTAAAAGAAGAAAAGCGTAAGCGTGTTTTAGATGCAGTTGAAGAATTAAACTATGCAAAAAATATAAATGCTATCCATTTAATAAAGGGTAAAACATATACAATTGGCGTTATGCTACCTTTTATTAATCTTCCGTACTTTAGCACGATCATTGAAGGAATCGGAAACGAAGCGTTAGCAGCTGGATATCATATTAATTTATGCCAAACGAATTACGATAGTATTGAAGAAATTCGCGTTCTTGAAATGATGAAAATGAAGCAATTTGACGGGATGATTATTTGCTCTCGTACGAGTTCATGGGAACAAATTGAACCGTTCGCAAAATTTGCCCCTATTATTTCATGTGAAAAAATGAAACATCCCCTCATTTCATCTGTCTATGTAGATCATTACGAAGGATTCCGCCTTGGTACTTCCTATTTACTCAGTAAAGGTCATGAAAAAATCGGCATTTGTTTAGCAAGAAAAACAAGTGTTAATTCAATCGAGCGTGAAAAAGCTTTCGCCGATACTCTTCGTCACGAAGGAAAAACAGTACACCCTGATTGGATTTTCCATCAATGTTATACGATGCAGGACGGGGCAAAAATACTTCATCGTATTTTAAACATGAAAAATCATCCAACCGCTATTTTTACAGCGAACGATCAAGTAGCTGCTGGTTTATTAACAGAGGCAAAAAAACATGGCATTCGCATACCTGAAGACCTCGCTATCCTGGGATTTGATAACCATGAAATTTCAAAAGCATTAGAAATTACAACTATTGAGCATCCCGGGCTCACAATGGGATCACGTGCTTTTTCTTTATTTCATAAACAGATACAAAACGAACACATTATTGGAAACTCAGAAGAACTTTCATTCCATTTAATTGAGCGAAAAACAGTCTAGAAAAGAGTGCCAACCATAGCACTCTTTTTTCAGTTCTTCACCTATTGACTTTATATTTTTTATCTCATATAATGAACCTAACGAACGGTAGGTAGGGGATGAAAATGACAGCAAACCGCATTAAAGCTGTAGCACTTTCTCATTTCGCACGCTACGGCTACGAAGGAACTTCATTAGCAAATATTGCTCAAGAAGTTGGGATTAAAAAACCATCGATTTACGCACACTTTAAAGGAAAAGAAGAGCTATATTTTACATGCTTAGAATCCGCTCTTCAAAAAGATTTACAAAGCTTCACTGACGATATCGAAAATTTTTCAAAATCGTCTACTGAAGAATTGCTAGTAAATCTGTTAAAAGGTTATGCAAAACGATTTGGTGAAAGTGAAGAATCAATGTTTTGGTTACGAACTTCTTATTTTCCGCCGGATGCATTTCGCGAACAAATTATTGATAAAGCGAATGTACACATTGAAAATGTCGGAAAACTTTTATTCCCTGTGTTTAAAAGAGCAAGCGAACAAGATGAACTGCATAACATTGAAGTAAAAGACGCTTTGGAGGCTTTTTTATGCTTACTTGACGGTCTTATGGTTGAACTACTATACGCAGGTTTAAATCGTTTTGAGACACGTTTAGAAGCTTCTTGGAAAGTATTTTGGCGCGGACTTTCAAACTGACGGATTGCTCCTTTGCAATGCGTCGTTTTTAAGCCCTTTGCCTAACGACTGGTAGGAAGGAGAAATGACATATGGCATGGATTTATGTAATCATAGCTGGTATTATTGAAATCTTTTGGGTGATTGGACTAAAAAAAGCGGAGGCACCACTTGAGTGGGCTGGTGTTGCTCTATTAATTACAATTAGTTTCGTCTTATTATTTAGAGCTTATAAAGATTTACCTGTTGGTACTGTTTACGCAGTCTTCACTGGAATTGGAGCAGGTGGAATCGTTCTTACCGAGATTTTCATTTTCGGAGAACCATTCTCTATTGTAAAAGTATTATTAATTGGTTTAATCTTCTTCGGAGTAATCGGCTTAAAACGAGTAACAGAAGAAAAAGAATCGAAGGAGGCTGCATAAAATGGCTTGGGTATTTTTAATTCTAGCTGGTATTTGTGAAATTGTTGGTGTACTCTTTATGAAAGTAGCCACTGAAAAGAAAGGCTGGGCACCAAAAGTTATTTTAATCGCTAACTTCGGCGTAAGTTTCTTCTTCTTATCACTTGCGATGAACACATTACCGATGGGAACTGCTTACGCAATTTGGACTGGAATCGGAACTGCTGGAAGTGCACTTCTAGGTATTCTTATTTTCCGCGAGTCAGCGGATTGGCGCCGCCTTGCCTTCTTAAGCTGCATTCTGTGCGGCGCTGTTGGCTTAAAATTATTAGGCTAACGTGAGGTGAATGTCATGTGGAAAGAAAAAGGAAAACAAATCTTAACATGGATCACACTTGGGATTATCATTCTATTGCAAATAAGTTTTCATATAATAGAATGGTTGTTTCATAAAGTAATATCCATTCTTACATTCCTTCCTAACATGGCACTTGAAATTGCATCTATCGTTTGGTCAATTATTGCCTCCATTACTATCGTAATTATATGGATCATCGCCAAGCTTTGGAACAAGTTATTTAAAAAGGACAGTTCTTCTGAAAAGAAGTAACTGTCCTTTTTTATCCCGCTATTCGCGGGCAGTAAGACCCCCACCTCAAAATTCGGCGAATGCGAGAGAGTTAGGTGGGAGATCAACTGCCCGTAAACGCCCGATTGGTGAAGGCTAATAATCAGTGGGGATGGACAAAACCCCCACTGATTAAAGTTTCACTTTATATTCATTCAGATTTTCTATAGAAATTTGATGCGATCAGACAAAGCAGACCAGCTATGACAACACTCATACCAATCCCTTTATGCAAATTAGGAAATGGCGATGGTATATCTGAGTAAAAATTTGCTAATATGAGACCAATTGAAAATAAAAGGACTCCTATTCTATATAACCATTTTCTTTTTTTCATCATTCTCCCTCCTAAAATTTTTCATACCCTTCTTTCTTTGGGACATACTACCTAAAAAAGGAGTGGGTTATATGCAAAATTCTATACATAAGCAGATCCTGTTTTTATTTTTCCTCTTTCTCATTTTCGTTATCGTTTTCAGCTTTATATTACATACTCCGAAAGATGTTGTACCGAATAGCCTCTCTGTTTATAAACTCTTACTTTCATATTGTCGTTATTAAAGAAGGTGCCTTTTATGAGGCACCTTTTAAAATTCTCTCTTCTCATACAATTTCACTGAAACGAAGATAGATACTATGAACATGCATATTGAACTAACGAATAACACGCTGTTGTATAGTTGAATTTGTTCCAGGTTGATTTGAAACAAAGTTTCTAAAATAACAATCGGCGCCATGAATATTACTATCGTAATAAAAATAGTTTTTTTATACCCTAGCCAAAACGATATCGGTAAAACAAAACTTAAATACACTAAAATAAAGCTAATACTAGCAACCATTGTCGTTTCAATAAATTCAAATAGGTTAACCCCATTCTTCATTCCCATCGTGAAACAACCGACCGTTACGCTTATAAAAAGAATAATAATTGCTACTATATATTTCGCAAATACAATTTGTTTTCTCAATATTGGTAAACTATTTACTATAACTTCACTCTCATTTTTACTATCTGCTTCAAATGTTTTTACTGTTGCCCCAATTGTAATAATTACTGACATAATTATGAATAGATTTTCCGTATCTGTTAAAGCCATATAAAAGAGAATAGGATAGAGTATGTACCAAATTAAAAATTTCCATTGAATGATGAAATCTTTTAAAATTAATTGCTTGATCATGTATTACACCTCCTAATATGAAAATGTCCCTTCTATAACTCTGCCTCCTGAAACATTTTCATTGAGAGAAACATTGATATGACTATACTTACTAACACTCCGATACCAAGAACACCCATTGCTAGTGTAGCCTCTTGAGAGTGGAGTACTTTTAACATAATTGTTTTATCACCAAAAATATTGCACATAAGACCAATCATACCCATTAAAGGAAATAGCATAATCACATTCAAGACAGTAATAGCTTTATATCCCCCAATGTAATTAGCAGGTATCGTTACTACACAATAAATTAAAGTTGCTACTATTGCTGAAAACACTGCATATCCAGGCATAACTATATCTCTGTTCAACAAAATATTTCCTAATATTACGACTATAGAAGTTATACTCAAACCGACTATACTAAATAATGTGCTTGAAATATATTTAGCTATAACTATCTCTTTTCTCATTATAGGCAAGCTCACTAATACTTTTTCTGCTTTACTTTTCTCGTCATAATAAAAAGAAATATATATAATCGTACTACATGTTATAAATAATCCTATTGCAATCCCCATCGGGTCGACGAAATTCTTAGAAATAGATAAAATAGGTATTAAAAAATAGAAAGGAAACATCTTCTTCTGTAAGAAAAACTCCTTCAAAATCAACTGTTGCATCTGAATTCTCCTCTCTATAAATCACGCGCTTCATAAATTTTGATCGTAAGAAACATAGAAGCTATATAAATACTAACTAATGTAATGAATCCAATTATAAATACACCAATATGAATAGGATTCATAATCCACTCAATGAATGAAGGTGTTGTTTCATTCAGCCCATCACTAATAAATATCCAAAGTATCCCCCCAACTATTATTGACGCTGCTGCTATTATACTTATTACCGCCTTCGATTTTGTAACATAATAAATAGGGAAAAAGGTGACCATCCAAAATACGGCGTAAACAGCCCCATTTACTACTCCATACCACGGAATTTCAATATACAAATTAGGATGATATGCACCGATATCATCAATAACAGCGATACCTCTTATAAGAAAAACAACTAGCATAGTGGAAACCATGCCCCCTACAATGAATATTGCACAGGAAATATATCTAGCAATAATGATATCCTTTCTGCTTAACGGTAAACTATTTATAATAATGTCACTTTTATTCCTTTCATCCATAAAGATTAACGTCATAACGGAGGAAAGAGTTATAAATAGACAGCTCATCGGAAATAACATTTCACCATCTGGCTCTAATATAAAGAATAAAAGAGGCATACTCAGATTCACTAACCAAGTTACCCGAAAAAAGAACAAATCTTTATATATGAGCTGACGCATAAGCACCTCTCCCTTTCGCGGTGTAAACGATAATATCATCTAATGTAGGCTTTTCTATTACAACCTCATTTCCAAACCAATCGATAATTGCTTGTTTATCCTTCGCTAAACCTTCGAAACCAAATTTATTTTTTCGTAATCCAACAAATAGCTCTTTTCCTTCTCGGTCTAATAAATCATTACTTCCCTTTACGATTACGTAGTTCCCCATTAGTTCATCTTTCTCACCAGTAAATATAATTTCTCCATCGTTAATGAACGTAATATAATCTGCGATGCGCTCTAAGTCTGTTGTAATGTGTGTTGAGAATAATACAGATACTTCATCTTCCATTACAATCTCTTGCAGCATATCAAGTAATTCACTTCGAACAACTGGGTCTAATCCTGCTGTTGGTTCATCCATAATAATGAATTCCGCATGGTGTGAAAGTGCGATTGCAATCGCAAATTTCATTTTCATCCCTTTGGATAACTCTTTAATCTTTTTATACGTTGGAACTTGTAATCTCTGCATATACGATTGATACTGCTTTTCGTCCCACTTTTTATATAACGGTGCAATAATCCGTTTCATTTGCTCACACGTTAAATCTTCGTAATAATGATTTTCATCATATACAAAACCAATATTTTGTTTTATTTCCTTTTCGGCTTTCTTATTGTCCTTACCAAAAATTTTTATATCACCGCTCTCTTTTCTGATTAAATTCATAATCATTTTGATCGTCGTACTTTTTCCAGCTCCATTCGGTCCGATAAATCCCATAATATATCCACGTGGCAATGTAAAACTTACATTTTTCACTGAGAAATCTTGATAAGTTTTACAAACGTTTTTTAGCTCTAACATCTCTTATTCCCCCTTGTATAAACACGCAATCATCTGTTGCAACTCTTCCAGTGAAAGCTGCAACACTTTACTTTCATTCACAATCTCTTCTACTTTACTTTCCAATAGACGTAGCCGCTGTTCTTTTAATAGTTCATTATTTTTATGTGAAACATAAGTCCCCTTCCCAGCAACAGTTTCTATATATCCTTCTTTTTCAAGCTCCTCGTACGCACGTTTCGTTGTAATTACACTAATTTGTAATTCCTTCGCTAAGCTACGAATAGACGGTAATTGGTCTCCACCCTTTAAACCACTATTTAAAATAAGCTGGCTTAATTGTTTCCTTATTTGCACATAAATAGGGTCTTGGGAAGAATTCGAAATAATAATATTCATGTTTTCCTCCAGTGTGTATATACTGTATATACCTTATATACACAGTATATACAAAACATCCTATTTTTGGCAAGAAAAAAAGACCAACATTTTTCTGTTGGTCTTTCGTATATGTATCACTTTTCAAAGCGATCTAACATTTCGTCTCTCATTCCGAAACTAACAACCGCAATTCCTACATACATAAAAAGAAGGAATGCTGGATGAACTGTATTGTACCAGCTGCTATCAACAATTAAATAAATCGTTAATGCCACAACAAGAACAAACGCTAAAATAAACATATAAAAGTGTCTTGTATTACCCATGATAAACTCCTCTCTTCTCTCTTCACCATTCAACAGTATATTGTATCGAATAATTCGATATGACTCAAGGTTAACTTTCTGTTATGTAATCAAGTTCTACCTTTACAATGTCCTCACACGCTATTGAAATGATTGTTCCTTGTTTATCAATCGCTGTCACTTCTCTATTATCCATTACACGGTGCGCTACTCTTTCTAACACTTTCCCTTGGTCTCGGTAACAAAATTCTTTTACATCTTTAATTGTTTCTCCATTTTCTAAATGGTATACCATTCTATAACATCGATATCCCACGCTTCCACCCCCGTCTTGCTCGTTTTTTCACATATACATAAAAATGAGTAATTTCTACCTCATCACATCTTCTTAATTTCAATAAAATTCTAACAAAAATAAATACTTTTATCAAACCGACTTTTTCAACAAAAACACCTATAAAACCGCATCTTTACAGCAATATGAAACAAAAAATATAAATTTTTAACATTTTTTTCATTCTATCCGCACCAATGTTGCAAAAAAAAGAACCCGCATGTAGCGAGTTCTTTTTTTTCCAATCACACTTGTACAGGTGCTAGCTTTTCATAACGTAAAACTGGTTTACGAGCAGCCAATGTTTCATCTAAACGTTTTATTACTGTTGTATGTGGTGCTTCTTGTACAACTTCTGGATTTTCTTCTACCTCTTTAGCAATTTGAATCATCTTATCAATGAAACCATCTAATGTTTCTTTTGATTCTGTTTCTGTTGGCTCAATCATAATACATTCTTCCACATTTAATGGGAAGTAAATTGTTGGTGGATGGTAACCGAAATCAAGCAGACGTTTTGCAATATCTAATGTACGTACACCAAGTTTCTTTTGACGACGACCTGATAATACAAATTCATGCTTGCAATGTCTATCGAACGGAAGATCATAGAATGGTGCTAATCTTCTCATCATATAGTTCGCATTTAATACAGCATACTCAGTTACTGCACGCAAGCCATCTGGGCCCATAGAACGAATATATGTGTATGCACGAACGTTAATTCCGAAGTTACCATAGAATGGTTTCACACGCCCAATTGCTTCTGGACGATCATAGTTAAAGTGATAGCCATTTTCTGTTTTCTCTAAAATCGGTTTTGGTAAGTACGGAATTAAATCAGCTTTCACACCTACTGGACCAGAACCTGGGCCACCGCCGCCATGCGGACCTGTAAATGTTTTATGAAGATTTAAATGCACAACGTCAAATCCCATATCTCCTGGGCGTGCTTGGCTTAATACCGCATTTAAGTTTGCACCATCATAGTATAATTTACCGCCTGCGTTATGGACGATTTCTGCCATTTCTAAAATATTTTCTTCGAATAGGCCTAATGTATTTGGATTTGTTAACATAAGTGCTGCTGTTTCTTCGTTTACAACACGTTTTAAATCATCTAAGTCAACAAGACCATGTTCATTTGATTTCACCGTAATTGTTTCAAAACCAGCTACTGTTGCAGACGCCGGGTTTGTTCCGTGAGCAGAGTCAGGAACAATTACTTTCGTACGGTTAAAGTCACCGTTCGCTTCATGATATGCACGAATCAACATTAATCCTGTCCATTCTCCGTGTGCACCAGCTGCTGGTTGTAACGTAACAGTATCCATACCTGTAATTTCAATTAAATGTTCTTGTAAGTCATACATTAATTCCATTGCACCTTGCACTGTTTTTTCATCTTGAAGTGGATGAATATTTGCAAAGCCTGCGAAACGAGCTACGTTTTCATTAATTTTCGGATTATATTTCATCGTACAAGACCCAAGTGGATAGAATCCAGAATCCACACCGTGGTTACGGTTTGAAAGCGCTGTGTAATGGCGCATAATATCAAGTTCAGATACTTCTGGAAGCTCTGCATCTTCTACTCGAATATAATCACTCTCAAACACATCTTCTAATTTTACTTCTTCTACATCTAATTTGGGTAAGCTATATCCTACGCGTCCTTCTTTAGTCACTTCAAAAATAAGTGCTTGGTCTTGGTTCTTCATTGGATAGCCCCCATTTCGTTTACAAGTGTGTCAATTTCCTCTTTTGTACGAAGCTCTGTTACCGCTACAAGCATATGGTCTTCATGCTCTTTATAATCACGGCCTAGGTCGTAACCACCGATAATATTCTTTTGTATTAATACATCATTTATTTCTTTAACTGGACGTTTACAATCTACAACAAATTCATTAAAGAATGGTCCAGCGAACGTTACTGTGAAACCTTTCGCTTCAAATTGACGTTTTGCATATTGTGCTTTAGAAATGTTTTGACGTGCCATTTCTTTTACACCTTGTTTGCCAAGTGCCGTCATTGCAACAGAAGCTGCTAATGCATTTAACGCTTGGTTTGAACAAATGTTAGACGTCGCTTTATCACGACGAATATGCTGTTCACGTGCTTGTAACGTTAATACAAATCCACGTTTACCATCTGAATCTACAGTTTGTCCGACAAGACGTCCTGGAATTTTACGCATAAATGCTTTCGTTGTTGCAAAGTAACCACAGTGCGGTCCACCAAACTGCGTTGGGATACCGAATGGTTGTGCATCACCGATTACAACATCAGCACCGAATTTTCCTGGCGGTGTTAATGCGCCTAATGATAATGGATTTGAAGAAACGATAAATAATGATTTTTGTTGATGAACGATTTTTTCGATATCAGCTAACTTTTCCACTTGTCCGAAGAAGTTTGGATATTGAACGATTACACAAGCAACTGTATCATCTACTTCACTTTGTAATACTTCTAAATCTGTTACACCGTTTTTATGATCAATTTCAACAACTTCAAGATTTTGACCTTTTGCATATGTTTCAAGTACTGCTCTTGATTCTGGATGAACTGCCTTAGATACAAGAATTTTCTTTTTACGAGTATGACCAGCTGCTAGCATTGCCGCTTCAGCTAAAGCTGTACCTCCGTCATACATAGAAGAGTTTGCTACATCCATTCCTGTTAATTCACAAATCATTGTTTGGAATTCAAAAATTGCTTGTAATTCCCCTTGTGAAATTTCTGGTTGGTATGGTGTGTAAGCTGTATAAAACTCTGAACGAGAAATAACATGATCAACAATTACTGGAGCGTAATGATCGTATACACCTGCTCCTAAGAAAGAAGCATATTCTTTTAAGTTCGCATTTTTGCTAGCCATTTGAGATAGCTCTTTTAAAAGCTCTGGCTCTGATTTTGCTTCTTTAATTTTTAAATCCCCTTTAAAACGAACACTCTCTGGAATATCAGAGAATAACTCATCAATCGTTTGAACGCCGATTGTTTGTAACATTTCTTTTTTGTCTTCTTCTGTCATTGGAAGATAACGATGCAACATGAAATCTACCCCTCTCCCCGTTACTTTGAACGTTTATAAAATGGTGTTGGAACAACTACTGCTTTGACGCGTTTATTACGAATTTCAATTTCTACTTCTGTATCAACTGCTGCGTATTTTACATCAATTAGTGCTAAACCAATGCTTTTCTTTAACGTTGGAGATTGTGTACCACTCGTTACTTCCCCGATTTTTTCTTCTCCTATAAATACAGGGTAATGCGTACGAGGAATACCGCGTTCGATTACTTCGATGCCGACTAATTTACGAGATGCACCGTTTTCTTTTTGCTCTTTTAACGTTTCTTTTCCAAAGAAATCTGCTTCTTTATTTGGTTTTACCGCAAAACCAATTCCCGCTTCAATCGGTGTAATATCTTTTGATAACTCTTGTCCGTATAACGGAAGTGTTGCTTCGAAGCGAAGTGTATCACGAGCACCTAAGCCACATGGTTTTAAGCCCTCTTCTGCTCCCACTTCAAGAAGTTTCTCCCAAAGTTTTGCTGCATCTTCACTCTTACAGTAAATTTCGAATCCATCTTCACCTGTGTAACCTGTACGAGATACAAGTGCAGGAATTCCATCTACAAGAATATTATTTTTAAATTTAAAGAACTTAATTTCTTTCAAATCTTCTGACACAACTTTTTGTAAAATGCCTTCTGCTTTTGGTCCTTGAATTGCAAGCTGCGCAACTTCACTAGAAACATTGACTACTTTCGCATCGCCAATTACATGGCTAGCTAACCATTCGTAATCTTTCTCGATATTTGATGCATTGATTACTAATAAATAGTCTTCTTCACCACGTTTGTAGATTAATAAATCATCTACTGTGCCACCATTTTCATAGCACATAGCTGTATATTGTGCGCCCCCTACCTTTAAGGTAGATACGTCATTTGTAACAACACGTTGTAAAAATGCTAAACTATCTACACCTTTTACCTCTACTTCTCCCATATGAGATACATCGAACAAACCTGCTCCTGTACGTACAGCTTCATGTTCCTCTTTAATGCTTGAAAATTGAACTGGTAATTCCCAACCACCGAAGTCGACTGTTTTCCCACCATACTTCGCGTATACATCAAATAACGGTGTACGTTGTAATGTAATCATGCTCTTTCCCCCTTATGCTCTGACAAATCAATAAAAGTTGCTTCCCATATCTAAACATTTTCATTCTGAAAAGATAAGGTTATACGGAATCTCAGTATATTTTTTTATGAAAGCGTAAATAAAAAGTTACTTTCTTGGATAAAATACGAAAGATTCCACACATTTCACACCATTATCCTAACATTATTCGCTATATTTCATCAATATTCTAGCATAAAAAATAATTTAGAATTTTTCATTCTTAATCTTATTAAATACAAATTTTGAAATTTAGCCCTTTATCATTGCCTATTCTTTAACTTTTAGTAATTGTGATAGCGCCTTATTACGAGGCTTATAATAAAGATTTTTTAAATAATCACTTTAGTTTATAAAAGGTGGGAGAGTCTTAATGAATGTCGATATTTCCGTAGATCGAACGTGGCAAAACAATTTTTTAAAAAGAATTGATGAAGATGGTCCTTGGACAAATTGGGATTTATATCATTTAGCTTATAAAACAGAGAAATCGTTACTCGTCCCTACTTTTGATGGATTGCAAGCACCGAAACATTTATCACATTTCACGCCGCTTCCACATCAATTAGAGGTCGCTCAAAATGTCATTGAACAAATGAATGGTAAAGCGATTCTAGCAGACGAAGTTGGACTTGGAAAAACGATTGAAGCTGGACTTATTTTAAAAGAATATATGGTTCGAGGACTTGTAAAAAAGGTACTCATTCTCGTTCCAGCTTCTCTCGTATCTCAGTGGGCGTATGAACTAAACACAAAATTTTTTATTCCTGCGGTCGCTCAAAAGAAAAGTTATTCTTGGGAACAAGCTGATGTCATCGTTTCATCAATCGATACTGCGAAACGTTCACCGCATCGCGATATCGTTTTAAATCTAGAGTATGACCTTATTATTATCGATGAAGCACATAAACTAAAAAATAATAAAACAAAAAACTATGAATTTGCACAGCGATTAAAAAAGAAGTTTTGTTTATTACTAACTGCAACTCCTGTTCAAAATAAAATCGATGAAATCTTCAACCTCGTTTCTTTATTAAAACCAGGTCATTTAGGCAATCAATCTAATTTTGAAGAATATTACGCTTCCAAAAATCGTTCCACTGAATCCGATGAAGATTTAAAAGCTCTTATCAATAAAGTAATGGTTCGAAATAGACGCAATAACACTGGCATTGATTGGCCGAAGAGGCATGTACGAACAATCTTCGTTGAATTCAATGAAGAAGAACAAGCTTTGTATAATGAAATTGAAAATTGGCGTGGACAAGATGCCGTCACATCTGCTTTCTCATCCTTAACTTTAAAACGGGAAGCATGTAGTAGTCGTGAAGCTGTTTACTATTCATTAAAAAAACATGTAGAAAAAAGACAGAAAGAAAATGAACACTACATAAAGGACCCACATATTGATGTGCTGATGGACAAAATTAATCATATTCCGTTCAACTCCAAAGCAAATAAAGCACTAGAGCTTATAAAAGAAGTTGACGATAAAGTCATTATCTTCACTGAATATAGAGCTTCACAAATGTATCTACAATGGTTCTTACAACAACATGGCATTTCCTCTGTTCCATTTCGCGGTGGATTTAAGCGCGGGAAGAAAGATTGGATGAAGGAGCTTTTCCAAAATCATGCCCAAGTATTAATTGCGACCGAAGCTGGTGGTGAAGGAATTAACTTACAATTTTGTAGCCATATGATTAATTACGACTTACCGTGGAATCCAATGCGACTCGAGCAAAGGATTGGACGTATTCACCGTCTTGGACAAAAAAATGATGTTCATATTTATAACTTAGCAACAAAGCACACTGTTGAAGAGCACATTTTAAAACTACTATATGAAAAAATTAATTTATTTGAACGTGTAATCGGTGAACTCGATGAAATTTTAACGAGAATCAACATGAAAAATATTGATGCGCATATTCAAGAAATTTTCGCGCAGTCAAAAAGCGAAGGTGAAATTCGAATCAAGATGGAAAATTTAACATCTATTATCGATTTTGCGAAGCGCAATGAAGCAGAGGTGCAAGACTATGCAGCAAAATGAAATTCATAATTACTTATATAACTTTTTTGAGGCGAATAACTGCGAAATTTTAGAACGTTCCCCTCACCTATTAGACGTGCAGTTAACAATTGAAATGGATAAATTACTAATGAACCGCCCTTTCTATTGGCACTATCTTGAAAAAACAGGAGGCATTCCGAACCCGATGCGCCTTACTCTTATTACAAATCCAGAAAACGAAGAAAACGACGGTGAACTTATTCATTACGGTTCACCCCGTTTGCATCAAATATTTGAAACAACAAAAGAACTAGGTTCATACATACGTTTATATGAGGAAGTGAAACATAGCGGGGCAACTCATACCCCCCTTCATCCTTGGCTTGGTGTAAATATAAAAGTATCTTATCAATGCGACCGCAAAAAAGACATACTTCATTCCATCGGTATTCATCTTATTTCCGGGACAATGATTGCGAACTTTCATGACACTTTAGCAGAGATCAAACTCACACCGAAAATACCTGACTTTTGTTTTACCCTCTCACCTATCATTAAGCCACAAAGTGGCTTACAACGTATAGAGGATGCTTTAAAAAATATAATCGCTGAAGATGACCACACGTGGGCAAAAGAAGCGAGAGTGCGTTGGAATCACGATTTAGACCTTTTAAATCGATTTTACGAAGATAGCGATGAACTTCCAGAAAGCTATGAAATTGAAAAGCAAGCATTACAAGAACAATACGAACCACGCATTACAATACAAATTATAAACGGTGGTCTCTTTTATGTTACCGCAAATCATTTTCTATCTTAAAGAAAGCTCCTTCAGATTGAAGGAGCTTCTTTTAAGATATGTTTCCAGCCTATTCTCTATCTTCATTACGCTCTTGCTGTTTTTTCTCTGTCATACGTTTCTGATATGCACGATCCTTTGCACTTACATGGTTTGCATCAGTTGGAAGATTCTCTTTTGAACGACCAATTCCATTACTCATCTTTTTCGCCTCCTTTTTGCATGTTTCAAAATGCATCTTTATTTTCAGCTAGAGGCACAATCCTTATACAAAAAAATAAGAGCAGCCAGTAGCTGCTCTTACTCATTCACGTATTTTTGAAACATATCATGGATGCCTTGATTTACGAGGTTCGAGATCTGTTCGTCAGATTTATTCGGATAACGATCACGTAATCTGATAGATGCCTTCACCATTAAATTTTCTAATACAGAACGGCCACCTTCTCCATAAATAATTTCAGCATACTTAACCAGTCTTCCATCCTCTAATGTTGCTGGATTATGATTGAAGAAAAATTTACTCATTGTCTCCACCTCTCTTTTGATAACGTTTACATTTATATAGATTATTTATGTTATTTATTTCACAATATTGTATGCATGTATATTTAATTAGTTTCATTATAAAGTAACATATCAATAGTAAATATGTGATTTTCCATCCATTTTGTGAACAAACCAAAAATGAAAGCGTTTCCTTTATTATATACTAAAAAAACTTACTACGCTAGGGACAATTTTTTTAATCTACTAATCATCTACTTTTCTTTTTTTTATTAAACCTTATACAATTTTCAGAAATTATATTATAAAATATATGTATGACTTAAGGAGGATTTGTATGAATCAAAATAAAAAAGCTATATTAGATCTTGTCTTTTATCTCGTATTCCCATTCCTCATTTGGAAATTTGCAAAACCTTATATCGATCCTTATTACGCAATGTTAATTTCCTCTGTTCCGGGGATTATTTATACACTGTATACCTTTAAAAAGGAAAAACAGCTTAACGTTACAGGGTTCTTTATTTTAATTACACTCATTTCTAATACAACGGTAGACTTAATATCTGGATCAGCGGAACGAATGCTATGGAATGATGCATATTATCATATCGTACTTGGCTGCATCGTTATATGTACAATCTTTATAAAAAAACCACTTATGTTATATTTCGCAGCGGATATTTCAGCTCTGCAAGGTCATGATCGTGATAAAAGTCGTGAGCTTTATCGTGATAGTCGTATATATCCAGCACTGCAATATTTAACACTATTTTTCGGCCTTCAATTTATATTAAAAAGCTTCTTGAAAATCTATTTCATCTCTGTTTTCGGTGTAGATGGATATGGTGAAATGAGAGCTATTATGACTGCTGTTGGCTGGGGTATTTCTATTTGCATCGGAATAGGGTTTGTATGGGTAAATAATAAGATACATGCGGTTACTGAAGAAAAAGAATCTGTGCAACAATAAATAAAGATCCCCTAGTGCAACAAGCTGCTAGGGGATCTTTATTTTGCCAGACATATTACGAAAAAGTTAGCTTGATTTTTTTCTTTTATTTTTTACATTTCGATAAAACAAAGCAGCGCTCAGTGGCATAACACCAAACCATTTATTTAAGAATGGCTCTTTCTCCGCACGACGTTGTTGTTTCTGTTGTTTTCGATCCTCTTTTGGAGCATCCATATATGACACAAATTGCTGTGTCACAAAGCGTACATAATCATTAGTAGACATATTATCATCACCTCTACTTGATTAGTATGTCCACTTTTTTATTCATTAATCTTTTGCTTTAATTCATTCATAATTTGCTTTACCGACTTATTTGTCGTATCGATATGAATATCAGCCTCTTCATAATAAGCTCGGCGCGATTCAAATTTCGTTATAAATGCATCTATATCTTTCTTCTGAAATAGTGGACGTGTCGTATCTTCACGAAGCCTTTCTGCAATTACATGTGGATCGCAATATAAATACACAACAGTTCCATTTTCCTTCATCCACTTTCGATTTTCCTCCCGTTCAATAATCCCTCCACCCGTTGTAATAATTACATTCTGAACCGGTAGCGAACGTAACATTTCACTTTCATATTCCCGAAAAGCCATTTCGCCTTCTTCGGCAAAAATATCACGAATTGCCTTCTCTTGCTTCTCTTCAATTTTTTGGTCTGTATCTACAACATCCATATGAAGTTCTTTACTTAACACTTTTCCAATTGTTGTTTTCCCGGCTCCCATATAGCCAGTTATGTATATAGATTTCATTTTCGTTCCTCTCAATCATCCGTTATTATTTGTTATTATAACGAAAGATGTTACTTTATTTAATAAAAAAACGTTTTGTTCTTCTTATGCTATGAAGAACAAAACGTAACATACTCACTATTTTCTCGTAATCAAACAAGCTGGCTCACTTTTACTTATAAGTACCTCTTCTCACCCACTGCGTTGCAATCCATTTCTCACCTTTCGTTACAGGTGCTCCTCCATGTAACGTAAGCTCATTTAGTAATTGATCTTGATAAAAATACTCAAAGTATACTGCCATTCCCTTTCTAGGGTGTACAGAAAGATTTAATTTCGAAAAGAATGTTTCCCCGCCTTCTTCTACATCATTTAAGTACATCACAAGAGTACTTATACGATTATTAGCAGCTGACCTGCTATGTTCTGCAAAATAATCATAGTGCGCTTTATATTCTTGATCCACTTCATAATTTAAAATGTGCAATCCTTCTCCATGCGCTACAGGAACATTCGTGATAGATGAAATTCGTTTTTCAATCTTCGAAGTAAGTTCATTCTCTTCCAAAAATGCACCACTACTCGTTCGAATATCATTTACATCACGTGATGAACCAACTTTAGAACGTTTCATATTACTTTTAGACATTTCAATCAATTCAGCGCACTCTTCATCACTTAATACATTTGCTAATACAACAATAAGAGGTTCTTCGAATTTTGAAATAATTTGTATTTCTCTATCCTCTGTCATAATCGTATTTCCTTTATGATCAAAAATAGTTTGTTCCTTATTTTCACCTATTTGATTGTTATTTGTCATTTTCTTATCTCCCTAGAAAAAATGATTGGATAGCATGAATATATCATATTCTTTCTACCTTTCTCTTTTTTGAGAAAATTTAAACTTTTGAACATCGTTCTTATCCCTTTCCTCAAAGAAATTGAATCCCTCCACAATAGAAACTCATGGTTCTTCTCCATATATTTTACATATTATCCTTCTACCCAATCAAATATTTTATTATCCTTTTTCCTATAGTGAAAGCTCACTGTATAGAAAACTCTCTGTTTTGTAACACATTGCAAAGAAATGATAATAACATCATTTTCAAAGACGTACTTTCCACTCACTTCTCCTCTTTCATACTGAAATAAAAAAACATCCTCTTTTTCTTTTTGCTGTAAGTCTCTTTTTATATCTGAAATAGCTCGATCAACAAGTTCCTCCATGAAAAAACTTTGTTCTATTTCAGAATAAAATTTTTTATCCGAAAGTAACATATTCGTTTCGTACATCAAAAATGAAATGAATAAAATAAGAAAAATAATTGTTCCTGGCATTACAAATCCATCTTGTTTTCTCATGTTTCTATCTCAATTTCACTATAGCGCACAGCCACGCCTTCATATATTTCACCACTTATATCTTTCACATATATATATAACAAATGAGGTGTTAATTTATACGAAATCGCTTCAATCCTTTGTAATATAAATTCCCTTCCGCGCATATTTACTTTTCTTATTAAATTACTATTCAACTTTTCATACGTCACCTGATCACCATTACGAAGTTGGAAGCGTAAAATATTCCCACCATTTTCTAGCTCTATCTTCCTCCCACTTAATACTTCACGAAACTCTAATTGCATTTGTCCTAAAAACACATCCCACTCCCAGTCATTTAATCCTTTTGAATGTGTATTTTCTATCCCCATAATATGAAGACGCGGTAAAAGTAAAAAGAACATTGATAAAAGCAACAAACATGCAATCATTTCTATTAATGTAAATCCCGCTTCTTTTTTATTTTTCCTTTGCATAAAGGCATTGCTCCATCGCTTTTCCTCTCATATCTTTCCACATCGTACAAACTTCATCTCCTCTCCAATATGTGTAATATACAATTCCTTTTATGACTTGCTCTTTTACTCGCTTTTCCTCATTCTCATACTTAAATAAGGCCGCTTCTTTTTTTAATAATATTAATGCTTTATAGCTCATTTTTATATTTTTTCTTTCTTGCATAATTAATAATGTTTGCGGGAGCAATAACGATGCCGCCATCATTATTAAACTTAACGCTACAACCATTTCAACCATTACTGATCCTTTTTGACACTTCACGATACGTAAATCTCCCTCTTCCAAGCTGAAATACAATCTCATATTTATACCCTCGATAGGAAAGTAAAATCGCACCACCCCTATTAATATTCCCGCTCGGATTATATGTCATTGGATTTGGAAAGGTATGCAAATCCATTTGGACATCCTTATCATATTCTCTCTTAACAATTAAAAGGTCTGTCTCCGATTCCGAAATATAATACATATGTTTCTCTTTAAACCAGCGTAACGTATAATGTTTTTGACGCTTAATCGCTAACTGCTGCATATACAAAATATCATTTGAAAACTGTTTCAAAAACTGCTCAACTTTTTGTTTTTCATGTAATGAAGTAACGTTAAAATGCGTAACAACACTCAGTACAGAAATAGCAAATAAGACAAGTAGCATTTCTAAAAGAGTAAAACCTTTTTGCTTCACGATTTCCCAGCTGATACCGTACCATCATCGGAAATATGGATTGGTTCACCTTTCGGGCAAGTTTTTGAAGTAATATACTTTCCTGTTTCAAGTTCCTCTATTGATGGAATCTTATTATGTTGCAAGTGATATGCTTGTATTTGTGCTTCTATAGATTTCACATAGGCTGCACATCCTTTTCCTTGGACGGATGAGCGCTGTGTAACTACATTTGGAATAATTAATAGTAATAATACAGTTATGACAACCATAACTAATAACATTTCTAAAAGAGTAAAACCCTCCTCATTCTGCATGTAAATGCCCCCTATATAGAATTCATCATTTGAAACATCGGCATAATCATCGCTAAGTACATCAAAATGACTATAACCCCAAGACATGTAAATAAAATGGGTTGAATCACAAATAACATACGTTTAATTTTTTGTTCTACCTTTTCAATAATGAGCTCACTGTAATCACCAAGCTCATTTGCTAAATTACCGTTTGCTTGTCCATGCGTAATGATATAAGAAAGTTCTTTCTCGTAATAACCGCTTTTATCAATAATAGATTGTAACGGTTCTCCTGCAATTAATTGCCGCTCAATCCGGTCTGCTTCATACTGAAAGAACGGATGATACTTTTGCTTCATCATTATTGTTAATGCTTCGTGTACCGACAATCCACCGTGTAATAAACCACTTAATTGAGTGGAAAAATAATGCGAATGATTTAAAATAAGAAATGTTTTCATAAGGGGAATACGGATCATAATCTTTACCTTTTGAGTAGGCGGAAGTTTTCGGAAATAAAATATATATAAACTAAATCCCGTTATAACGATAAGAACAATCATATAAACGAAGTAGGGTAATAATTTAATTGCAACTAAAATTTGCTCCGTAAGTGGTGGTGCTGTAGAACGTAAAGAACTATACATCATTTCAAACTGAGGCAATAAAATGAGGTTAAAAACAGAAAGCATAATCATTAAAAAAAATGATAAAAACATAGGATATCGCATTACTTTCATCATATCTTTCCTATATTTATCTTTCTTGTAAAGAAGTACGCTCCCTTGTTGCAAAGCAAAAGAAATGTCACCATGTCGCTCTGCATAAAACAAATAACTTAACATCTCAGAGTGAAACATTAATTGGTGAAAAGAAGCGTGCAAACTTTGTCCATTTTTCAATCCCTCGATCATACGCTGTAACTGTAATTTCTTCCCTAATGGTAGTTGCAACTGCAAAAATTCTAACGCCTGCAAAAGTGAGTAACCTTTCTCTAATAAATCACTTAATCTTTTACATAATAATGCTTGATCACTTAAACTCCATTTTCTCTTAAACATATACATCTTCTTCTAAAAAGCCTAAAGCATACCCTTTTCGAACCGACGATTCCAACGTTTTATAGTGATACGTAACATGTTCTCCACTTGCTTCTTTAATCGCTTGTTTTAATTCATATCCATATAACAGTTCATAAATGCTTGCCTGTCTCACTTTCCTCATTGATTTACATAAAGTTGCACACTTCCCTCTGCAAAATGGACATTTTAATTCGACGAGCCGCTGAGCAGCTACTGCTAATAATGATTGTTCAATTTCTTGCCTTGTAATACCATAATCCATAAATCGTAGTATCGCTCCTTTTGCATCATTTGTATGCAAGGTTGTCATTACTAAATGTCCCGTCAAACTGGCCCTTACAGCTACTTTTGCTGTTTCTTCATCACGAATTTCGCCAACTAAAATAATATCTGGATCATGACGCAAAATAGCCTTTAATCCTGTTTTATATGTGATACCAGCTTTTTCATTTATTTGAATTTGTAATAAACCGTCTTTTCTTTGCTCAACTGGATCTTCCAGTGTAATGATGCGACGTGTTTGCCATTTTCTAGCTACTTCTAATAATGCATACATTGTTGTTGTTTTTCCAGAACCAGTCGGCCCAGTAAATACGAGTAACCCATGCGAATGCTTTAAAAAAGAGAGTAATTTTTCCGCTGAACTTGGAAATAACGAAAGGTGAGACAACGGCTGTACAGATGCTTGTAAATGGAGGCGAATAACGAGACTTTCTTGATATACTGTTGGAAGTGTTGAAAGGCGTAAATACACTTCTTGTCCATCAATTTGTAAGTACAACGAACCATTTTGAGGTTTTCTCCTCTCTCCTATATCCATTGATGCTAAAAATTTAAAGTGCGAAACAAGCTTTTCTCCAAATCCCTTTTCAATACACCGTTTCGTAATTAAATCTTTTCCAATACGTAATTGAATCGCCACATCCTTCTGCCTGGGCACAATATGTAAGTCCGATGCTTGCACCCCACAAGCTTCTTTCATAATCATATTTGCAAAAAGCTCGACACTATTCATCAAGTTTCCCTCCTCACTATGTATATATCATGAAAAAATGCACAAGAAAAATTAGAAATTTTGTATTTTCACTAGGAGAAAAAGGGAAAATATGTTTGTGAAATTATGAACAATTTCTGAATTATTGTCTGAAATTACCTATATGGAAGTTTATCTGTATTATAATGTTAATATCTTGGATAAAGTGATAAAGGTGGAGATCCTAATGGAACAAGCTTTAAAAATTACAGGTGTGTTATCTGACCCTACTCGTTATTACATTTATAAATATATTTCGCAAAAGCATAATTACGTAACTGTACAAGAAATTGCAGATGAGTTTAACATTCATCCAAACGTAGCGCGTTTACATTTATCTAAATTAGAAGATGTTAATATGCTCAAATCAGAAACAAAAAAAACTGGGAAAGGCGGCAGACCAAGCAGACTATACGTCTTGTCTCAAGATGTCATCCAGTTACAATTCCCATTTCGCGATTATCAATTATTAGCGCAGATAGCATTTAATTCACTGCTAAGCTTAGGTAGTGCTGGTGAAAAAGCGCTATATGAAACAGGGAAACAATTCGGCAAAGAATTAATGCAACAACATATGCATCGCTTAAATGTAAGTGCAGAAGCATTGACGATAGAACAAAAAATGCTAATCGCAAAAGAAGCATTCTCAACAGCTGGCTTATCCCCTGCTTTTGAATTAAGTACAGATGGCACAAAAATTTTCTATGATGTACACAATTGCCCATTTAAAGAAGTTGCTGCGCATCATCCGACTGAAATTTGTAATATGCACGGAGATATGATGAAGGGGATTTTTGAAATCCTATTCCCGAACGTGGAATTAACACGAAACGATAGTCTACTAGATGGATGCAAATCTTGTAACTATAAAGTGAAACTTTAATCAGTGGGGGGGTGTTCTTCCCCCACTGATTATTAGCTTTCACCAATCGGGCTTTTACGGGCAGTTATCTCCCACCTAACTTCCTCGCATTTGCTGAATTTTGAGGTGGGAGTTTTACTGCCCACAAATAGCGGGATAAAGTTCAAATTTAGTTTTTCAACTAAGAAGAAGTCAATATTATAATTGGCTTCTTTTTTATATGAATGAATATTTACAATAGTTAGAAAAATAAACTATAATGAAAAGAGGTTTTACTTTTTTAGAAAAGGAGGGAGATGGCATGGAGCGCATGTTTCGCGTTCTCGGCTTTTGGACTGGAATTTTCTCGGTTATGTTTTACGTAGGGGATATGCATTCGACCGCACTACTATTTTTAGGACAAACAGGATTCTTCGTACTTTTAAGTTATTTAAAATTAACAGAGCGTATGTATATATACGTATTCGGGGCATATTTAACCGTTTTCTTCATCGGATTTACATGGTACACAACATTTTTACTTGTCCCTGGAGCTGGGCATTAAGAGATGGCAAATTGCCATCTTTTTTTTAATCCCGCAATTCCCTAGTTGACTTATAGGTTTTATTACCTTATATTCTATATAACACATTGGAATTAGGGGGAATCAACATGAATACACTGCTTGTCGGGATTAACATCACAGTCATGCTCATTTTAGTTGGCGTATTGTATTATATGCAACGTAAGCATGTATCTTTTAATAAACGTGTATTTACTGCTTTAGGAGTCGGAATTATCTTTGGTCTTATATTACAATTTATTTATGAACCTACTTCTAAAGTAATTATCGAATCAAATACCTGGTTTAGTTTAATTGGTAACGGTTATGTGAAATTACTTCAAATGATCGTTATGCCACTTATTTTAGTATCTATTATTTCAGCATTTACAAAATTACAATTAACGAAAAACCTTGGTAAAATCAGTGGTCTTATTATCGGAATTTTAATTCTTACTACAGGAATTGCCGCAGCTGTCGGTATAGCTGCAAGCGCAGGATTTGATGTATCAGCAGCAGGATTACAACAAGGTGATGCAGAATCTGCTCGTCTGAAATTAGTAGAAGAAAGATTTACCTCTATTGAAAAGACAACAATTCCAGACAAATTGTTAGAACTGTTGCCTACGAATCCTTTTCTTGATTTAACAGGTGCTCGTCCAACATCAACAATTTCTGTTGTAATATTTGCAGCCTTTATCGGGATTGCCTTTATAGGTGTAAAACGAAAATATCCAGAACAAGCAGAGCTATTTAAGAAAATGCTTGATGCTGTATATGCAATCGTAATGCGTATGGTAACATTAATTTTACGTCTTACTCCATACGGCGTATTAGCTCTTATGGCAAAGACAGTTGCTGGTAGCGATATTAACGCTATTTTAAAACTTGGTAACTTCGTGTTAGCATCTTACGTAGCTCTTATCGTAATGTTTATCATTCACTTATTATTAATCGCATTATCTGGTTTAAATCCAATTCAATATTTGAAAAAAGTGTTCCCTGTATTAACATTTGCATTCACATCTCGCTCTAGTGCTGGTGCAATGCCATTAAATATTGAAGCTCAAAAAGAAAAGCTTGGTATTTCTGAAGGAATCGCTAACTTCGCTGCATCCTTTGGGGTATCTATCGGTCAAAACGGTTGCGCAGGTATTTATCCAGCAATGCTTGCTATGATGGTCGCTCCAACTGTAGGAATTGATCCATTACAACCACAATTCATTTTAACTTTAATCGCTGTCGTTGCTATTAGCTCATTCGGTGTTGCCGGTGTTGGTGGCGGTGCAACATTCGCAGCGTTAATCGTACTATCTACAATGAACTTACCAATCGGCATTGTCGCTCTTGTTATCTCAGTTGAACCATTAATCGATATGGGTCGTACAGCTCTTAACGTAAGTGGTTCTATGACAGCTGGTCTTATTTCTAGTAAATGGCTTGGTGAATTAGATCAGGATACGTACAATCAAGATGATGTAAAAACTGGTGAGATTGCTTCATAATAAAAAAGGACGCTAACAATTTATACTGTTAGCGTCTTTTTTATTATGTTCCATCTCTATACATCTTCTCTTGAAAGTTATCACTCCAAGTATTCTTCTAGTTGCTCTTTTAACTCTTCCTCAATCTCATAACAAGATTCGTCAACAAGTTCCCCTACTTTCTTACTTCCCCAAATGCTTAATTGAATTTGCATTCCTAAAAAGATTCTTTCGCATTTCCAAATTGGAATATTATAAAATCCAATCATCTCTTTTTCTTCATCTAATATAGCTATGGCAACTGATGAATAATAACCCACCTCAAAAGGATGCTCTTTATCTTTAACAAGTTCCATAGATAGTTCCATGTTTTTCTCTATGTATAAATATGAATATTCTTTAAAAAGTTCAAGTGATATTCGCTCTATTCCATTCTCCATACATTGAATCTTCTCTTTCAACTCCAATGTAAGCTCCTGTGCTTTATATTTCATTTCCGCCTCCTTAAACATAGAAAAAGAGAATACAATAACATATTCTCTTTTCTCAAATATATTTCATTATCTCACAGCCCGTCCCTTTCACAAATAACCATTTTGCTCGCACCATGTATGAAATTGTCCTACATCTACTCCAACTAACACGATATCCTTTAGCTCTACATCAATACTTTGTTCTCCAATTACAATAGCAAAATGGGATTCTAATTGTTTTTCATTTTTCTTTACAGTTCCAATTCGGTTCCGATGCGGCCCATTTTTTATATATGCTTTTTGTCCTACAATATCAAAGTTCAAGATTCTCACCTCTTTTACTGCGCTCAAATTGGAAATACAATCTCCACCTCGGAAAATTTCCTTTCATTGCACTATTTCTCTATATATATGACGAAACAATAAAAGAGTCCTTCCTTCTTTACAATTATTTTTTCTTTGTTTCATTTTTATGATTGAAACGTAAAGTTTATAATAAAATACACTTGGAAGCGCTTTCTACGTAATTTTTTATGTTATAATATAAAAGTAGAACTTCGTAAAGAGGGTTAAAAAATGAATATAAACATGATTAACAAAGTAATTGAAGCATTAAAAGTATATGGCTTTCAGGATGTATCATTCTGTGAAGAAACGAAGCAATTTTTATTTCATAACGAAACCGATATTATGAGCGGCTATGCAGAAATAACATATAGTAGTCAATTCGAAAAATTTAACGTACAAATTCATCCAATTGAAACGCATCACCAAGCAGAGTTACAAGAGGTTGAAAGACATATACAAGCTTGCATACGAAAAGTAGAGTATTTAAATGCACTTCTTACTGGACAAACAAAGCTAGATGATAAAATTATTATTATGTAAAAAAAAAGAACGTGAAGCTATCACGTTCTTTTTCATTATACGTTCATTTTCCCCTTCAGCTGTAATCCTGTAACAGATTCTAATACATCCATCGCTTCTTCAAACGTCATATCAAAAATTGTCTTCTCTTCTATATATGGAAACTGTCTAAAGCGCTTTTCTAACATTTTCACTGCATCCGATGTGAAGTTTGCGCTATCAATGCCAAATTCTGTTTCAAGAAGCACAATCCAATCTAACACATGAAAACCTAATCCATTTACGAATGAAATAAGTTTTTCTTCTGGCTGTGGAGATAAGAATACGTTTCGCTCCAGCTCACTGAAAAGTTCTTCTCCTAAAATTCCTGCTAACTCATCATCATGTTCGCGTTCAATAATCTCTTCATAACCGTAATCATCAACAAGCTCTTCTACTTCTTCACTATCCGCAAAAAGCAATTGACTAAGAATTGCATCTTTCTTAAATTCACTGTTTTGTACAACCTCTAAAAAACTTGTTTCCCATCCATTTTCTAATTTCATATTTATAACTCCTTTATATGCTTTACTTATAATAACTGTGCCCAAAATAGCCTAATGGTAACCTTCACTCTTTTTTTGCAAGAAATATTTCTCGCTGCATTCCCACGTCTAACATTCCACTTTATTCAATATATATGAGACAAGCCCCTCAATTTCTCCTTCGAAAATATCAACTTCTCGTAAATGGTAGAATGTCGTTTGCAACTCATTGCCCTTGTGATATATATAAATTTTCTTTTCTAAAGCAATTGCCATCCCTAATTCTGTATGACTTCCATTCCCACCCTCTAGTATGAGTAAGAAAACATCAGCTTCTCGTATCGCTTCTTGTTCTTCTTCACCAATCTTTTGCAATTGTTCTCTATTGGTTGCTCTTTCATTTTTCGTCCAATCATATGTATGCTGCCATCCCACTTCTTTCAACTGGCTTGATACGAAACGAACAAGATGTTTATTTTGAAATCCTGAAGCAATATAAAATTTCATTTATATTCACTCCTTAAATATGTATGGGGAAACTCCTTTTTTAGCGTTAATGGGATTTTTTCAAAAAAAATCCCCATCCTTAGAACTTATTTGCGTTTCAATGATGGGGTGCCTCATGATCTTCTTTTATTTTTTGTTTTTTATAACTTTCATCAGCTAACATTTCTAGTTCAGCTGTTATTTCTGATTTTTCAAGCTCTCGTTCTTGTGAAAATTTCCGTGAAATATAAACAATAACACTACCAACGTACAACACAAAGCATATAATAAGTGCAGTATTTTCATAGAGACTTAGCTCCAACACAGTCACTCCTAATCCATTCGTATTTTCACGCTTAATCAATTGGAATTTCCCTATTAACCATTTGTTACCCCGCTATTTGAGGGCAGTAAGACCCCCACCTCAAAATTCAGCGAAAACAAAGAAGTTAGGTGTGGGATTAACTGCCCGTAAAAGCCCGATTGGTGAGGGCTAATAATCAGTGGGGATGAACCCCCCACTGATTAAAGTTTCACTTTATTGTAACATAAAAATATCAATTCTTGGAATCTTTCATCCTACTAAAAAAGACATGATTGTTTAATCATGCCTCTGAAATATGTTGAATGATAGTTTTAATCGCTTCTTTTCCATTATATTTTTTTAATGCTATTTTATACGTCTCATTATTATGAGATAGCTCTTCTATATGCTTTATAAGTGAGTTCACCGTTACATCCTCTTCATATAATACCGATGCATACCCTTGTCTTTTAAAGGATTCAGCATTTAAAATTTGATCTCCACGGCTTGCAAATTTCGATAACGGAATTAAAACCATCGGCTTTTGCATTGTTAAAAATTCAAAAATCGCGTTGGATCCCGCACGTGAAATAACAAAATCTGTTGCTGCTAATATATCCGGCAACTCTTCATGTACATATTCAAATTGTCTATATCCTTCTTTATTTTGTAAGGATTCATCAAGATTTCCTTTTCCGCAAAGATGCACAATTTGATAATTTTTCAGAAGATTTGGAAGTGCCGATCGAACCGTTTCATTAATTTTCTTTGCGCCTAAACTTCCTCCCATAACAGTAATAACTGATTTCTTCCGGGAAAACCCTAGAAACTTTAAACCTTTTTCAAGATTTCCTCTTAGTACGTCTTCACGTACAGGCGATCCTGTATATATTACTTTTTCTTTCGGTAAATGTTTCGCTGCTTCTTCAAATGTAACAAATATTTTCGAGGCAAAACGGAGCGCAATTTTATTTGCTAGTCCAGGTGTCATATCAGATTCATGTAATAAAACTGGCACCCTATTTAGCCACCCTCCTATTACGACTGGTACGGATACGAAACCACCTTTTGAAAAAATAACATCCGGTTTTAGTTTACGAATTGTTACGTACGCATCCATAACACCCTTCATCACGAGAAAAGGATCTTTTATATTTTTCAAATCAAAATAACGACGTAGCTTCCCGCTTGCAATACTATGGTATGGGATTCCTTCTTTTTCTATAATCGTTTTCTCAATCCCTTGATGAGAACCAATATAAGAGATATCCCAGTTCTGCTTTTGTAAATGTGGAATAATTGCTAAATTAGGTGTTACATGCCCGGCCGAACCGCCACCTGTAAAGACTATTTTTTTCATACGTCTCCCCCTTCTACACTATAGTACACTAAAATACCTTGCCTCAGGGTGAGAAAATACCATAGCCGTTACAGACGCTTCTGGCTCCATCATAAATCCTTCTGTTAATGAAATACCTATTTCTTCTGGATGAATTAAGCGAAATAATTTTTCTTGATCAGCAAGTTCTGGGCATGCTGGATAACCAAATGATACGCGTATTCCTCTATATTTTGTACGGAATCTCTCTTCCATCGTCAGTTCAGGTGAATCTGGAATTCCCCAACGATCACGAATGAGCATATGTGTTTTTTCAGCAAGTCCTTCTGCTAATTCAAGTGCTAACGACTGAATCGCATGACTGCGTAAATAATCTCCCTTCGCCTTCCATTCCTCTGCAATATCTCGAACCCCTTCTCCAACGGTAACAGATAAGAAAGCGACATAATCCATCTCATCTCCAATCGGGCGTATATAATCTCCTAAAGTACGGTATGGTGCTTTCCCTTGTCTCGGAAATTCAAATCGCTCTATAATACGTGTGTGATCTTCCGGATCGTATATAATTATATTTTGTCCATCACTTTGCGCCGGGAAAAATTGATACACCGCTTTTGGGCGTAACCAAGATTGTCCTTCTTGTAATAATTCATCAATTAAATCATTTAGCTCATGTGCTCTTTTATCCCCTTCTTGCAAGAGTTTTTTTACGTTTCCTTTTAATCCAAGATGGTGTCCAATTAACATTTGTCTATTTAAAAACGGTGCAAGATGAAGGGCAGGAATATCCCGTAATACAACTCGTTTCGTCGAATCTGGCACTATAACAGTTGCTTTTGGCAACGGCTCAATAACTGCGGGAATTTCTATTTTTTTCTCCTCTTGTTTCACAATATGAAGATGGCGTTCCTTTTTATCTCGCTTCATCTTTTCACGTTCTTCTTCTTTTTGTAATTTGTTAATAATATCAAGACCTGTCATTGCATCACTTGCATAACATACGAGCCCTTTATAAGATGGAGAAATACGATTATCTGTAAATTTCCTCGTTAGTGCTGCACCACCTACAACAATTGGAATATCAATATTCGCTGCTTTTAAATCTTCAGCAGTCGTTACCATTTGTTGCGCTGATTTTACTAACAAACCCGAAAGGCCAATAATATCAGGTTTCTTTTTTTGTACTTCTTGAACAATTCGATCCGAACGAACATTAATTCCTAAATTAATAATTTCATATCCGTTATTTGATAAAATAATTTCAACAAGGTTTTTCCCAATATCATGTACGTCTCCTTTAACAGTCGCTAATAATACTTTCCCTTTTTTTGCACTCTCACTAGATTCCATATGTGGCTCTAAATAACTTACGGCAGCTTTCATACTTTCAGCACTTTGCAATACTTCAGCAACGATAAGCTCATTACCATTAAATAATCGCCCCACCTCATCCATTCCTGTCATAAGCGGCCCGTTAATAATATCCAGAGGTTTTCGTCCTTCTGTAAGCGCGAGACTTAGATCTTCTTGTAGTCCTTGCTTCGTACCTTCTACAATATAATTTGCCAGTCGTTCATCAAGTGTTAGCGTTTCTTGTATAACGACATCTTTCTTTTTGGCAACACGATAAAAGTTTGTAAATTTTTCTAACGTCTCTTTCGTCGTTTCAAATAATAATGCATCCGCAAGACGTTTTTCTTCCTCTGGAATTAACGCATAGCGTTCTAATTTTTCCGTATTAACAATCGCATAATCTAATCCTGCTTTCGTTGCATGATATAGAAAGACAGAGTTTAATACTTCACGTCCAGCTGGTGGTAAACCAAAAGATATATTACTCACACCTAGAATCGTTAAACATTCTGGTAACGCTTCTTTAATAAGACGAATTCCTTCTATAGTCGCTGCCGCTGAACCTATATATTCTTCATCACCTGTTCCTACAGGAAACACAAGCGCATCAAAAATAATATCAGATGGGCGTATACCATACTTTTTCGTTAGTAATTCATAGCTTCTTTTAGCAATCTCTATCTTTCTTTCTGCACTAACTGCCATACCATCTTCATCAATTGTCCCTACAACTATCGCAGCACCGTATTTCCGAAGAAGGGGTGTCACTTTTTCAAAACGTTCTTCTCCATCCTCTAAATTAATAGAATTGATAACACCTTTTCCTTGAATATAAGTAAGAGCTTTCGCCATAACATTTTCATCTGTTGAATCAATCATAATCGGTACTTTTAACACTTTCGTAACTTCTGCCAAGAATCTTTCCATATCTTCTATTTCATCACGATCAGGGTCTGCCATACAAATATCAATAATATGAGCATTTTTCTTCACTTGCGCTCTTGCCACTTCAGCAGCCTCTTCAAATTTCCCTTCTGCTACTAATCTTTTAAACTTACGCGATCCAATTACATTCGTCCTTTCTCCAACAAATAAAGGCCTCATAGAATCATCGTATTGCAACGCTTCTAGTCCACTAATTCCATGTCCAACCCTTTCATGATGCTCACGAGGATTAATCGAGGCAAGCGCCGATTTCATTACACGTATATGTTCTGGTGTTGTGCCACAACAACCACCAATAATATTAATCCATCCTTCTTCAGCAAAACGTTTTACTTTTTCAGCAAGTGACGCTGGAGATTCGTGATAATGCCCATCTTCATCAGGAAGACCAGCGTTTGGATAACACGAAATATAACACTCCGATAAATCAGATAGGGAACGTATATGTTCCCTCATAAATTCTGGACCAGTAGCACAGTTTAATCCAACCGATAATGGCTTCATATGCTCTACCGATAAATAAAAGGCTTCGATCGTTTGACCCGCTAAAGTCGTTCCCATCGGTTCAATTGTTCCAGAAATCATAATAGGTACTATTTTGTTTAGTTCTTCAAACGCCGATTGAATTCCAATGTACGCAGCTTTCACATTACGCATATCTTGACTCGTTTCAACGAGTAATACATCAACTTCTCCTCTTAATAGTCCTCTCGCTTGCCTTGTATAGGCTTCAATTAACTCTTCAAAAGTCACACCACCTGTAACACTAATCGCTTTCGTCGTTGGTCCCATCGCTCCCGCAACATACACTTCTTTCCCACTTTCTTTAACCGCTTGCTTCGCCAAAAGCGCTGCCCTTTCGTTTAACTCTTCATCTAAATGAGACAATGCATAATCACTTAATACAATATTTGTTGCACCAAACGTATTCGTTTCAATAATATCTGCTCCAGCTTCAATGTAGACTTTATGAATATTTAAAATAACATCCGGTCTTGTTTTTACTAAATATTCATTACAACCTTCGTATTCTTCTCCTCCAAAATCTTCCGCTGTTAAGTCTTCTTGCTGGATCATCGTTCCCATTGCACCATCTAATATTAAAATTTCATGTTGTAATCTCTCTTCTATTCGTTTCATCAATTAATACCTTCTTTCACTTCTTGCTTTTCTCTCACATATTTCACGAGATGTTCTGTAATTTCATATTTTAAAAACGGTGTAATAAGATAAATACCGTTAAAGTATTTCATCGCCGCATCGATCAACTCTTGTGAAATACGAATCCCTTCCTCTATAGCTGCCTCTTTCGTTTCATGTCCATCCATTCTTTGTCTTATCTCTTCAGGGAGAGTAATACCCGGCACTTCAAAATGAAGAAAATCTGCGTTCCGCTTACTTACTAACGGCATAATTCCAATAAAGATAGGTTGTTCCAAATGCTTTGTCGCTTCATATACTTCTTCTATTAAAGCAACATCATATATCGGCTGCGTTAAGAAATATTCAGCACCAGCATCAATTTTTCGTTCCATTCGCTTGACCGCTGCTTTTAAATGCCTTACATGAGGATTGAATGCACCTCCAACAGAAAATCTTGTTGCCGGACCAATTGATTTCCCTAAAATAGAGCGTCCGTCGTTCATCTCTTTAATCATTTTAATGAGCTCTATCGATGACAAATCATATACAGAAGTTGCACCTGGGAAATCACCAACGCGCGCTGGATCACCAGTTAAAGCTAGCACTTCCTCCATACCTAATGCTGATAATCCAAGTAAGTGAGACTGTAGTCCAATGACGTTATGGTCTCTACACGTTAAATGCGTCAATACTGGAATATCATGCTTCGTTAATAATGCACCCATAGCCATATTCGAAACACGAGGAGATGCTAATGAATTATCTGCTAGAGTAATAGCATCCGCTCCAGCCCTTTTCAGTGCTCTTGCCCCTTCAAAAAAACGCTGCGTGTCTAACGTTTTCGGTGGATCTAATTCCACTACAACTGTCGTTTGTTTCTTTGCCTTTTCTGCTAGAGTAACATGAGCTCTCGAACGCTTCTCATGTGTATGGACCACTTTAGGCCTTTGAATCGTCTCCTTTGCTATTACAGGTGCAACATTTAGAGTAGCACGTTTCATTCCTTCAATATGTTCCGGGGTAGTACCACAACAACCACCTAATAAACGAATACCTTGTTCAATAAATTTCGGTGTCATTTCTTCAAAATACGCTGGACTTCCCTCATATACGTAACGCCCTTCCACATAATTCGGGAGACCTGCATTCGGATATGCTGATAAATAGCCATTTTGAGGAATCGATATCATTTTGAAAGCTTCCGTCATGTGAAGCGGGCCTAGTTGACAGTTCAACCCAACAACATTGGCACCGTAATCTAAAAGCTGTTTTAATATTTCATTGACATCATTCCCATTTTGAGTCGTACCTGCCTCATGTAACGCTAACTGAGCAACAATCGGAATATTCGTTTGTTTACGCAATACTTTAACCGCATGCAATAATTCAAATTCATCATAAAAAGTTTCTAATAGTAATCCATCAACCTGTTCTTCTAGTAAAGCACCTGCCTGCTCAAGTAACATAAATTCTCGCTCTATATCAGTCGTTGTAACAGCACCAATATGTTTCATACCTCCAATTGTCCCTAAAATTGCATTCCGATCTGTTACTGATGCTTTCGCAATATTCACTGCCGCTTTATTAATTTGGACAACTTGATTTTCTAGACCATACATGCGGAGTTTCGCTTCATTCGCACCATACGTATTCGTTTGAATAACATCTGCTCCAGCAGCTACATATTGTTTATGGATCGATATAATTAAGTCCGGATCAGACAAATTCAATTCTTCAAAACTACTTTGTAAACCATGCGAATGTAATAACGTTCCAACCGCACCATCACCTATTACAATTCCTTTTGATAATAAATCTAGTAATTTCACGAATCTCCCTCATTTCTATCAATATAAAAACCCCCTCTTCACTTTGAAGAGGGGGACATAATTGTTCCTCCTCTTATTATGCAAAACACACGTTTTGCAGGTTTTAGCACCGTTTCAAACATTTAGTTTGAAGGTTGCCGGGTTTCACAGGGCCTTTCCCTCCACCGCTCTCAATAAGAGTTTGTCTTTATTATTTTATTTATGTAGCTAAAAGGAAATACGTTCCCCTTTTAACAATGTTTGTTAATTTTTTATAAATTTAGCACGCACTAAAATAAAAGTCAATGACACTTGCGGAAAAATAAAAATTATTTAAAATAAAGTTGCAATTCAAATATCTTTTGTTGTAAAGTTAAAACCATAATAAAATTTCATACGCACATTCTTATCTAGAGAGGTAGAGGGACTGGCCCTTTGACGCCTCAGCAACCATTAACATTCATTCGTTAATAAGGTGCTAATTCCAGCAAATTGTGAAAGATTTGACAGATGAGAAGAAGACTCTATTCAATCCGAAAGCCTTCTTCTTAGAAGGCTTTTTTTATTTTCACTTAGTCGTTCACTTTAAAAAGGGGGAATTTTTACATGTCAACAATCGAAACAAAACTAGCACAAATCGGGAACCGTAGCGAAGCTACAACAGGAACGGTTAATCCACCTGTTTATTTCTCAACTGCTTATCGTCACGAAGGAATTGGTAAATCTACTGGATTTGACTATTCAAGAACTGGAAATCCGACTCGCGGCCTTTTAGAACAGGCAATTGCAGACTTAGAAAGCGGTGAGCAAGGGTATGCCTGTAGTTCAGGAATGGCGGCTGTTCTCCTTGTCCTTTCACTATTCCGTTCCGGAGATGAGCTTATCGTATCTGAAGACTTATACGGGGGAACATATCGTCTATTTTCCGAACATGAAGACAAGTGGAATATTCGATGTAGATACGTAGATACACAATCTATTAAACAAATTGAGCAAGCAATCACATCTCAAACGAAGGCTATTTTCATAGAAACACCGACTAATCCATTAATGCAAGTAACTGATATCGTAAGTGTAGCAAGTGTAGCGAAAAGGCACGGACTACTTCTTATTGTAGATAACACGTTCTATACACCTTATATACAGCAACCATTAACAGAAGGTGCAAACATCGTCCTTCATAGCGCAACTAAATATTTAGGCGGTCATAACGATGTACTAAGCGGACTTGTCGTTGCGAAAGGGAAATCTCTTTGCGAGGAGCTTGCTCATTATCATAATGCCTCTGGTGCTGTCTTAAGCCCGTTTGATTCATGGCTATTAATTCGAGGCATGAAGACTTTAGCACTTCGCATGAAACAGCATGAAGAAAACGCTCATGCAATTGTTGCTTATTTAAATGATGAAGATGGTGTGACAGATGTATTTTATCCAGGAAGAGGTGGTATGATTTCATTTCGCCTTCAAGATGAAACTTGGATTAATCCTTTCTTACAATCTTTATCCTTAATTACATTTGCTGAAAGTCTTGGCGGTGTCGAAAGTTTAATGACTTATCCAGCAACGCAAACTCATGCCGATATTCCAGAAGATGTTCGAACAGCACGTGGTGTGTGTAATCGTCTTCTCCGTTTTTCAGTCGGCATCGAAAATAGCAACGACTTAATTCAAGACTTAAAGCAAGCAATTAAACTTGTAAAAGAAGGTGTAAGAATATGAGTTATTCCATAGATACGCTTTTACTGCATAATCAATACAAGCATGACTCACACACAGGAGCTGTTAACGTTCCCATCTATAACACATCAACATTCCATCAGTTTGATGTAGATGCTTTCGGAAAGTATGACTATAGTAGATCTGGAAATCCAACACGTGAAGCTCTTGAAGATATCATTGCTTTATTAGAAGGCGGGACAAAAGGATTTGCCTTTGCATCAGGCATTGCAGCCATTTCTACTGCATTTCTCCTTCTTTCACAAGGTGACCATGTTCTTATTTCAGAAGATGTATATGGAGGTACTTATCGAATTGTTACTGAAGTTCTCTCCCGTTATGGTGTTTCACATACATTTGTTGATATGACCAATGTGGAAGAAGTAAAAGAAAACATTAAACCAAATACGAAGCTCTTTTATGTAGAAACACCTTCTAACCCACTTTTAAAAGTGACAGATATTCGTGCTGTTTCTAATCTTGCAAAATCTATTGGTGCTCTTACATTTGTTGATAATACATTTTTGACACCACTATTCCAGAAGCCACTTGACCTTGGCGCCGATGTCGTTCTTCATAGTGCCACAAAATTCATTGCCGGTCATAGTGATGTTACTGCCGGATTAGCAGTTGTAAAAGATGCCGAACTCGCTCAAAAACTTGGATTTTTACAAAATGCATTCGGCGCTATTTTAGGACCGCAAGATTGTTCTCTCGTGCTTCGCGGCATTAAAACATTGCATGTACGTCTCGAACATTCAGCTGCAGGTGCCAACAAAATCGCACATTTTTTACAAGAGCACTCTAAAGTTCAAAATGTCTATTACCCTGGATTACAATCACATCTTGGCTATAGTATTCAACAAACTCAAGCAACATCAGCTGGGGCTGTTTTATCTTTCACCTTACAATCCGAAGATGCACTGCGCCAATTTTTATCAAAAGTTAAACTACCCGTTTTTGCGGTTAGTCTAGGAGCTGTTGAATCTATTCTTTCATATCCAGCAAAAATGTCACATGCAGCTTTATCACAGGAAGCACGTGATGAAAGAGGGATTTCCAATTCATTACTCCGTTTATCGGTTGGTCTTGAAAATGTTAACGATTTAATATCCGATTTCGAAAATGCTCTATCTTATGTAGAAGAACCTATTAATGCATAGAGAGAAAAGAAGATATGAAATTAAGTTTTTATATCTTCTTTTTATGCTGTCTAGCATATTCATTTTAATGTTTCTCTTTCTGTTATAGTCCATAAAAAAATAAAAATGCATTATCTATTTCCAAGTAATGGACTAATTGATATATTAAGAAATAAAAAAGGGGTAAAAATAATGGATACTTGTGCAGATATTTTAATCGTTATCGATTTGCAAAATGGGGTATGTTATAGCGAAGAGCATTTATTCGATTTACAAAATTTACTTACAAAAGTAAATAAAAGAATTTCTTCATACAGAAAATCAAATAAACCAATCATTTTTGTTCAACATTGTGATGATGATTTGGTACCCGAAAAAGAACTTTGGGCTATTCATACCGATCTAGATGTTCAAGAACAAGATTTTTTTGTAAGAAAAACACATGCAAATTCATTTTATAAAACGAACTTAAAAGAGATTTTAGACCAATTATCTGTACATCGTATTGAATTTTGTGGTGCCCAAACAGAGTACTGTATGGATGCTACGATTAAATTTGCCCATGGACTAGGATACGAAAACTTCATGGTACAGAAAACAACCTCTACGTTAAATAATCCATTTATGTCCGCAAAAGAGACAATTAATTTTTATGAGAATATATGGAATCACAGATTTTTAAAATTGATACAAGATGAACTCTAGAATAAATGACTAATGACTTGATTATTCTAAGATGTATCAGTTACATCCAAACATTTCATTATCATCATAAAGAAGCTGATCATAATCAGCTTCTTTTCTTTTAACCTGTTATATATTCTATATATAACATTATAATTCCTTTGTCATATTATTTTAAAAATTTTGTATATTCATTTGAAAGAATAAGAAAATCATGATAAAATTGTGTTACGAATATATCTATATCTTTCAATTTTTGAAACGCATCAAAATTTTCACTCAAAAATGTCATTTTACAAAACTGTGCAAATTTATCTATTTTATTTACATCAGGGTCTCTTTTCTTACAATTTCTTTACTTTAGGACTTTTTTTCTGCAACAACTGTTTTCTTTTCTTTGATTTTTTGGTATGTATAGTATGGTATAACAGCTCACACGGAGGTGGAAAAGAACATGTTAGAAACCTTTCAAAAAGAAATAGAACTATATGAAAGCAATGCAGAATTATTGAAAGTGCTTGCTCATCCTGTTCGCTTATGTATTGTAAAGGGATTAATTGAACGTGGCCCAAGCAACGTTTCTACAATGTACACAGGCTTAAACATGCCACAATCTACAATTTCACAGCATTTAGCAAAGTTAAAAAGTGCTAAAATCGTTTCTAGTGAAAGAAAAGGATTGGAAATTTACTACAAAGTAGAAAACGAAACAATCATTCAACTCGTTCGCGTATTATTAGGTTAGGGACCTATAGACAGAGAAAAAGAGTGTATTCTATATTTTTCATCTCATATCTTTAATATAAATATATATCATGAGAGAAAATATATAATGCTACATAATTAAAAGTCGTATTAAAAAACAAGACACAGAAAATACTGTGTCTTGTTTTTTTTCATATTGTTAAATATTGATTCAAAAGTAAATTCTTCATATCTTTTGTGTGTATAACAACATCGAAAGCATTACCTAATCCTCCGTTCAAAATCATAGAGCGAATAGCTCTATTTAGTTTTTGAGTTTCAGAAAAAGGGTTGGTATCTTGATGGCTAGCAAGCTGATCTAATATTCCTGCTGCTAACAAAAACTCTGATTGCTTCCTATGCCATATCGTATTAATTCCTTGTAGCTCAAAATTCATCTTCAACTCATCCCAATGAACATGCGTAGTAAGGTCCATTTCTCCTGGATATGCAAGAGGATTACGAATTAGCTTGTGCTTATAATATCCTCTTAAACTTCCTTCACGATGTGCAGGATGCATCCATTCTTCTTTTGTATATCCATAATCAACTATAATACATATACCTTTCTGAAACCATTTCGCAATCTCTTCTATATACTCTTCCATTGCAATAGGCACTTCAAAGCGCTGTCCCTCAGCAATATGAATGTTATATTTCAATAAGTAACGACCGACTCTTTTCTCTATCGGTCTAAATACTTCTGTAAGGTTTCCCTCATCTGTATACGTGATACGTACTTCATACAAAATTCCATTTCTTTTCTCAACTATCTCAACAGGAAACGCATCAAATAATTCATTCGAAAAAATAATTCCTTCGAAAGACTCTCCCATTTCAATATAAGATGTATAATACGACACATTATCAAATAAGCAAAGCCTCTCCTGTTGTAGCCTTCTATGAAAAGGGCTCACTTCAATAATTGAATAGTTTAAATTGATAAAGGTTTCCGGAGATAATTGTTTCCATTCTTGTAAAACATCATAGGCAAACTTTCCTGTTCCCCCACCAATCTCACAAATATTTGGAAAAACTTCTCCCTTTTCAACAAGCCGAATAAAAAACTTAGCAAAAGTCTTCGCAAATACAGAAGATACATTGCTACTCGTAAAAAAATCTCCCTGTCTTCCAATTTTTTCACGTTCTCTCATATAATACCCATGTTCCTCTGCATATAATACGAGGTTCATATACGTACTATATGAAATCGAATGATCCTTTTCTTTTTCCATCCATTGTCTTAAAATGAGCTCCATCCCCATAATGACTCCTTATTGTAAAAATGGATTATTTTCTTTTTCAAATCCAATACTTGTTTCTGGACCGTGTCCACATAGCACTGCTGTTTCATCTGGTAATACAAATAGCTTCTCTTCAATACTTCCAATTAATTCAGCAAAACTTCCACCAGGTAAATCCGTTCTTCCAATACTCATTTGGAACAATACATCTCCAGAAAATACAGCATTCGCTTCTTTACTGTAATAAGAAATACTTCCTGGAGAATGTCCTGGTGTCTCAAAAATTTCAAAACTAAAAGAACCGATCGTTAATGTACCCTCTCCGTCAATAATATGATCTGCTGGTTTTGCTGTAATACTGCGGTTCATCATAAAAATTTGCGAGCCATTCACAGTTACATCTCCTAACCAATCCGCTTCTTCTTTATGTACGTATACAGGAATATGAAAAGCGTCTCTCACGGCATCAACAGCACCAATATGATCAAAGTGAGCATGTGTTAATAAAACCGCAAGTGGCTTTAACTGCGCTTCCTGTAAATATGTAACAAGTTTCTCTCCTTCATGACCAGGATCAAAAATAATACACTCATTTTGATCATTCGTTAAAATATAAGCATTTGTTTGTAATGGGCCTAAAGGCATTTGTATCCATTTCATATGAAAATCTCCTCCAGTTATTTAATTTACTTTTAATGATACAACATTTCTTTCTCTTAGGAAAAGAAGGCGTGTCATCTCGACAATCATTTTTAAAACATGTACAATATAAAAGAGTAAATATTCTAAAAACTCATTCTAAGGAATGAGTAGACAGAGGAGGATATTGTATGGGCCTTGTTATTATTTTTACGCTAGTCACTCTGTTAGCTGTATTTGCTACGCTTAGAACACTTCGCGAAAAAAACTTATTCGCGGGCGGCTTCGCTATTGCAACCGTACTTGTTTTCGGATGGTTTACAATCATGACTGTTCTATATAATGGGTACCCACCAACAGCTTAATCCATTTACATTTTTATTCTCCAACAAGATCTTGCATAAAAAGAGGAAGGGGGCCCCTTCCTCTTTTCATTATTCACAACTTATATCATCTTCGCCTCGTATTTGTGCTTTTTTACAAGCCACGCTCCTCCAATTACACCTGCATCATTACCAAGTATTGCAATTGCTAACTTCGTACTCTTTACAGCACGAGAGAAAGCATATTGCTCGAAATAACGTTGAATTGGCTCTAATAGTGAATCTCCAGCTTTAGATACGCCACCACCAATTACGATTTTCTCTGGGTTCAACGTACTAGCAAGGTTCGCTACAGCTAATCCTAAATAAGAAGCTACTTTTTCCACTACTTCACCTGCTAGTTCGTCACCTTGTCCAAGCGCTTCAAACACATCTTTTGATGTAATAAGCCCTTCTTCTGCTAACATAGAACGTAAAACACTTTCTTTATCTGTCTCTTGTATTTGTTGCATAGCAACACGCACAATACCTGTTGCAGAGGCTACCGTTTCTAAACAACCCGACTTCCCGCAATTACATGGAAAAGCGTTCTCTGTAACAACTGTAATATGTCCAATCTCACCAGCAGCACCGCTTATACCATGTACAATCTCACCATTGGCGATAACACCACCACCAACACCAGTGCCAAGTGTCATACAAATTAAATCTTTTGCTCCTTCACCAGCACCTTTCCACATTTCACCAAGCGCCGCTAAGTTTGCATCATTATCAATAACAACAGGTAATCCCGTTTCTACTTCTAGTAAATCTTTTAACGGATAGTTTTTCCATCCTAAATTAACCGCTTCATAAATCATTCCAGATGCCACATGTACAGGACCAGGAGCTCCCATACCAATACCAATTAGCTTACTTTTTAATTCACCTAATTCTTCTAACTTTTTATCAATAGCTTTCGCTACATCAAGTGTAATATGTTTTCCTTGTTCATTTGTATTCGTAGGTATTTCCCACTTATGTAAAATTTCACCATACACATTAATAAATGCTAATTTAATCGTTGTACCACCAAGGTCAACACCAACTAACCATTTCTCTTCCATGTTACGTACCTACCTTTATCTAATTCTTATTTAGCTCTTTTTGAATTTCTTGCTTCAATAAAAATAAAGCTGTTTGATAGTCTTGTGGGTCGATTAGCTGTGATTGATTTAATTCACGCAATTCATCTTGCATTAATTGTAAATCTGCAATTCGATCACCCGTATAAATAATCGTACCAAATTTCTTTAGCAATTGCTGAATATCATAAATAGATACCATTTCATCACCCTCTATGCTCACTTACTATAAAAAATTATAATAAGAAAACGTTCACATATTTTATTATAATCACGAAGAAAAAGTCTCGTCAATTTTTATTTGTCTATACAAGCCCATTTTTAACCATTGTTCCTTTTTCTGTAATAATTTTTTCTACATTTTTATCAAATGGCTCTACTGGAATATGTTCTACCATTTGAAAACTATAAGCTAATGATAGCGCTTTCCCTTTATAATGCACGAGATAACGATCATAATAGCCACCGCCATATCCAATCCGTTCTCCTCGCTCTGTATAAGCTACGCCTGGCACGATTTGAAGATCAATTTCATCTGCATTCACTTCTTCCGTAAGCGCTGGAATTGGTTCACGTAAATTCATATACACTGTTTCTAATTGATCAAAATTACTAATTTTCCGGAAAGACATCGTTCGTGTTCCTTTATTACACTTCGGAACAACAACTTTCTTTCCTTCTTCCCAAGCCTTTTCGATAATAGGATATGTATTCACTTCATTTTCCATTGAGAGGGTGATTCCAATTGTTTTAGCTTCAACCCACTCTTTTTGCGCATACAACGAAGCTGCAATTTGCTCTGATAAAGTTGTATACCGTTCTTCTGATAAAGAATTCATGTGTTCTATTATTTGTTTACGTAAACGTAGTTTCTCTTCTCTCACACATTTTCCCCCTCACAGTGACACTTTGCTCTACGATGATAGTGTATCACTTTTAACAGAGGAACCGAATAAAAAAAGAAACAGTAGGAAAATATTCCTACTGCTTACTTTGTTTCACGGTGTAACGTAGACTTCTTGTCACGCTTGCAATACTTTTTAAGCTCGATACGCTCAGCGTTGTTACGTTTGTTTTTCTTTGAGATATAGTTACGATCTCCGCATTCTGTACATGCTAGAGTAATATTCACACGCATTCTTATTTCCCTCCAGTACTAATAACTTAAATCAGACTATACTATAATACCACTTTTAAAATAAAAATTCTACACCTTTTGATATTGTCTAATTTTTTCTATAAGATTTTTCATGTTTTCCCTTGCTATTACTGGGTTTCTAGCATGCGAATACACTAAAAATTTCGGTTGTTTTGTGTCAGAAACGATATAAGACCACTCTTTTTCGGTATATTTGAACTGTACTCCTTCAAATATACCTTCTTCCTTTCTTTCCATATCAGCCAATAATTTCCTCATTACTTTCCCTTTTTCATTCCATGAACATACAACTTCATCACAAAGTAGATAGAGCGGAGGTGATTGCTCTACTATGCTGAGAAATGTTTTTCCCTGCAATGCTATTAGCTCGAATAATTTTCCAATTCGATATAAAATATCTCGCTTCCATCTCGCTTGAAACGACTTTTTTTCATCCTGCGTATAAAATAGAAGGTAACATTCTCCTAATTTCAAAGACATCGGGTAAATATTTCCTGCCGATTCAAGTAATAAATCTGGAATATCTACCTCTTCAAAATCTGTTCCCTGGTAAATATTACTATGATTATCATATAACTCGAAATAATTTCCTTGCTCTGAAAACATAAGTGCCATATTTGCTTTACTTGATTTCATCAAGGCTTTCACATGATGCTTTTGTTCGCCCGCATAAATCCATGTAACTGTGCATCCGAGCCTTTGCAAAAAAATCATAAGTAAATGTTGTAACATATCATTTCTCTTATTAATAAGAAGATGAAACTTCTGTTTTTGTATCGTTTCAATATCAATACGCTCTAACACAGCTTCTACATAATTATTTGCAGAAACGTGAACTAGCTTATTTCGCCCCAGTTCTTTCTCAGAAGCGTAATAAAACGACTCAGACATATATACTTGTTCTATCTCTTTTTGCTGCTTATACGTTAAAAACGAGCCCTCCTTGCCATACAGTTGTATAACAATCCCTCTTTCGCTTTCCACTTGAACGAAAACTCCACCTGCACATTGCAAATTATGAATGGCATACTGAAAAAGCGACTCATTCATTTCTTTACATTCCATCGTATGAATCCCGCTGCCATGAATGGCATGGAGGAATAAATTTTTAAAGGAAGTTGTTTCTATATTTTCCTGACTTCCAATCAATATACTCTCCCCTTTGGCAAAAAGAGATCCATAAGCCATTGCAACTTTCACAATAAATTGAGGAGTAATTTCAACATTACCCCTTCCTACAATTCGGCTTTTTTGTAACCATCCTGCACTCTTTTCACTCTCTTTAACACCGGCAGAACCTACTATCGAATGACTATCTATCTCCTTATATGGCCATATTTTTCCTTTTTGCTTAATTACTGTACTTTTCCCTATATGACAATGATCCGCTACAATACTTTTTTGAAAAAGTGTAACATCATCTTCGACCATTGTATGATCTCCTATTGTTGTTTCTAACAACTCACAATTTTTTCCTATATGAGAATTTGCAAAAATGATGCTTTTTTGCAAATGAGAATAACTTGAAACGATACTATTTTTCCCGATAATAGAGTACGGTTCAATTACAGCCCCTGCACCAATCATTGCTCCTTCTCCAATAAAAGAAGGGCCATGAATTTTCGTCCCTTTTCCTATCGTTACACCTTCTCCCATCCACACCATCGGTAATACTTCTGTATATGGAATAGGCACCTTCAACTTTTTCGTCAACAAATCGAATTGAGCTTGCCGATATTGATCAAATGTACCAATATCTAGCCAATAGTCTTCTGATAAATATGCAAATAAAGCATTTTTATTTGCCAATAAAGGAAACACATCATGACTGAAATCCGAAAATTCCATGGATGGTATGTAAGAAAAGATTTCTGGCTCCATTATATAAATACCTGTATTCACAATATTAGAAACTACCTCATTCCAGCTCGGCTTTTCTATATATCGTATAATTTCTTGTTCTTTATTCATTACAACTAAGCCAAATGAGAGTGGATTTTCTACTTCTTTCACAAACATCGTTACCATTCTCTTCTTCTGTTCATGAAATGCAATTCCTTCTGATAATTGAAAGTCAGTTAGTGCATCCCCACTAATAACAACAAATGTTTCATCTAAAAAACTTTCCGCTTGCTTAATACTCCCTGCTGTTCCAAGCGGAGGAGAATCTTCAAAATAATACAAGTTAACTCCCCACTTACTACCATCACCAAAGTATTGCTTAATGGCAGTACTCATATATTGAACTGTAATTGCAATTTCACGAATACCATGCTGACGTAATAATTCAATATTATATTCAAGAACTGGTTTTTCTAACAATGGTAACATCGGTTTTGGAGTATTACATGTTAATGGTCTAAGGCGTCTCCCTTTTCCTCCAGCTAAAATAACCCCCTTCATATACTTCAGCCTCCACTTATATAATGTTCAAGAACTCCGTATATCATTTACCCCACATTAACTGCAGTAAAAGTCCGGTTTGGTACGATCTAACAATCAGCGAGAGACAGCCCCACTAATTAAAGCCTCACTTTATAAATAAATGTACCTTTTAACTCCCACCAAAAAGAAAGCGCTTACCATTAACTTGGTAAAATAATTAATAACACGTAACTAACATATATGTACTTATTTTTCCATTAATTATGATACATCTTATCATCATAGACTAAAGGAAACAACGAGCTTTTTTTGTCATGTTTTGACTAAAAAAAGCAGGTGATTTCTCATCACCTACTTTTCCCCCTACTCATTCAATAAATAATGCTTTCCTTTTACTACATAAAATACATTCTCGGCAATATTTGTAACATGGTCTGCTACACGCTCAATATATCTTGCAACAAAGGATAGTTGTGTAATTTGTGTAATCGCTTCTGGTTGTCCAGGGATAGATGAAATAAATTCACGAATCGCCTTCCCATAAATTTCATCAACTGAATCATCCATTTCAGCAATTTGTTTAGCAAAAGTTAAATTTTCTTGCTCATATGCTTCTAATGCTAAATTTAACATCTTATGAGCAATCTCAAACATTTCCTCAAGATTATGTAAACTAACAACCACTTCTTTTTCACCAAGACGAATTGTTGATTTCGCAATATTAACAGCATGGTCTGCAATACGTTCTAAATCTGTCGCTGTTTTAATTGAAATGAAAATTCTTCTTAAATCACTTGCTACAGGCTGCTGCTTTGTAATAAGCATAAGCGCAAGGTCATTTATTTCCTCTTCTAAATTATCCATGCGATAATCCCCATCAATGACTTCTAACGCTTTCTCTACATCCCTGTTGTGAAGACCTTCCATAGCAATCAATAAAGCTCCACTTGCTAACTCACCAAGCTCGATCACCTTTTGCTGTAACGTTTTTAAATCACATTGAAACTGTTCTCTTACCATCATTTCTTCCCCCTCAATATTATGTGCCATTATATATAAATCCCCTACCCAGCCTCTTGTACGTTTATTAAGCCTTGAGAAAAGAGAAATATTACTCCCCTATTTAAAATGAGAAATGCCCTCTGTTAAGAGGGCATTTACTCTTAGCCTTGCTAGCGATATCAACCAAATCGTCCTGTAATGTAGTCTTCTGTACGCTTATCTGCAGGTGTTGTAAATAATTTGTTCGTATCTGTATATTCCACAACTTCTCCACTTAAGAAGAAAGCAGTTTTATCTGAAATTCGTGCTGCTTGTTGCATGTTGTGCGTTACGATAACAATACTAAAATCTTTCTTTAACTCCTGAATTAATTCTTCTACTTTTGATGTTGAAATTGGATCTAGCGCCGATGTTGGCTCATCCATTAAAATTACGTCTGGCTCAATCGCTAAGCAGCGTGCGATGCATAGACGTTGTTGCTGACCACCAGATAAACCGTATGCATTATCATGCAAACGATCTTTTAACTCATCCCAAATAGCTGCGCCGCGCAAGCTATTTTCAACAATTTCATCAAGTGTTTTTTTGTCACGAACACCATGGATTTTCGGACCATATGCTACATTTTCATAAATAGATTTTGGGAATGGATTTGGCTTTTGGAACACCATACCCACATGCGTACGTAATTCTTCAACTGGATATGATTTATCAAATATGTTTCGTTCTCTATATTCGATAACGCCCGTAGTTCGAACGATAGGCACTAACTCTACCATACGATTTAGCGTTTTTAAGTATGTTGATTTCCCACAACCACTTGGACCGATAATCGCTGTTACTTCATTCTCATGAATACTTAAGTTGATATCTTTTAAAGCATGGTCTTCTCCGTACCATAAATTTAAATTTTTCGTATCAAATACTATTTTTTTTGGTGCTGTCTCAATCTTTTTCTCATTTTTCACCTGTACATTTACTACTGTTGCTACCATTTGAATTCCCCTTTCATCCACTTCCAACTTATTTTCGATTTCGTAACCATAAGACAAATATATTTATAAAGAGCAACAATCCTAGCAAAACAATCATCCCAGCTGCTGCTACATACTGAAATTCTTCTTGTGGTCTACTCATCCAATTAAAAATTTGAATTGGTAAAACCGTAAATCTATCAAACATACTGAACGGAACATAATTTGCAAAGGCAAGTGCCCCAATAACTAATAATGGTGCTGCCTCACCAATTGCTCTCGATACCGCTAACGTACATCCCGTTACAATCCCTGGCAAAGCGACTGGCAATACAATTTGATACATCGTTTGCCATTTCGTAGCACCTAATCCGTAAGAAGCCTCTAGTAATGAGCTCGGCACAGTTCTAATCGCTTCTTGACTAGCTACAACAACAGTTGGTAAGACGAGTAAACTCATCGTCAGTGCCGCTGCCATTATGCTCTCTCCCAAATGGAGAGCGTATACGAAAATAGTTAACCCGAGTAAACCAAACACAACGGAAGGTACCCCTGCTAATGTTTGATTATTTAATTCAATTAACTTTTTAAAAACGGACTCCTTCGCATAATGCTCTAAATAAAGAGCTGTCCCGACTCCAAATATAAAAGAGACTGGTATAACAATGCTCATAAATAGTATTGTTCCTGACAAAGCAGCGACAATCCCAGCTTCTCTCGGATTACGTGAGGCGAAGTTTGTAAAGAAATCTATTGAAAGATAACTTATACCTTTTTCAAAAATTTGAAAAAGCAATATAAAAAGTATTACTACCGAAAACAAAATTGCTATATAAAACAAACACTTGTAAATCCGATCCTTTAAAAAACGCGATGCCATATTTTCTTGTATGTTCTTATGGTTTAACATTCGCATATTATGTCAACCTCCTAAAACGGCGCATAATATATTGCGAAATGATATTCATAATAAAAGTAAACATAAATAACGTTGCACCTACAGCATACATGCTGTAATAAGTAATCGTTCCGTGCGGAGCATCACCTAAACTCACTTGTACAATATAGGCTGTTAATGTTTGAATAGAATGAGTCGGATCTATCGATACATTAGGTGTTGATCCAGCTGCAATAACAACAATCATCGTTTCACCAATTGCCCTGGAAGCTGCTAATATAATCGCTGCCATTATGCCCGTAAAAGCCGATGGAAACACCACTTGTTTTACCATCTCAAAACGAGTTGCTCCTAGCGCTAATGAGGCTTCTTTAATTCCTTTCGCTACAGCTCTCATCGCATCTTCAGAGAGAGACGCAATCGTCGGTATCATCATAAACCCTATAACAATACCTGGACTAATAGCATTAAAAAACTGCAAATCTGGTATAACTCGTTGTAAAAGTGGTGTGACAACTGTTAACGCGAAAAAACCATATACAATTGTCGGGATGCCTGCTAGTAGCTCTAACAACGGTTTTAATATTTTCCGAGCGCCATTCGAAGCGTATTCGCTTAAAAACACGGCACAACCTAAACCAATAGGAATTGCTACGAACATGGCAATTGCTGTTACAAGGATTGTTCCACATATAAGTGGTAATATACCGAATTTTGGATCTTCAAAAAAAGGTAACCATTCCTTCTCTGTCAAAAAAGAATACAATGATATCTTTTGAAAAAACATGATTGTTTCATTTGCCAACGTAATAATAATTCCAAGTGTCGTTACAATGGAAACGCTAGCAATAGCTTTTAGTATTAACGGAACAATTCGATTGATTCGTTGCGTTTTTTTTCTTCTATTTGTATTTCTCTCAATCAAATGTTGTACAGAAAATGTAATTTGACTTTTGTCATTATGAGCCAAAGATGAAAACCCCTTTCCACCCTGACATTACCTTTTTATTTCTGTTAACATTCGCAGCTGTTCATTATATTTTTCTTTTGGTAATTTTACATATCCGACCTCTTCAGCAAGGCTTCCAACATGCTTAATCATAAACTCCATATAATTTGCTACATTAATTTTATTCCTGATAGATGCATGATTCACATACGTAAATAGCGGTCTAGATAATGGCTTATACGTACCCGACTGAATGGTCTCTTTCGTTGGAAATACACCATCCACCTGTATTGCTTTTACCTTATCTCGATTGGCCATATAATAAGCATATCCTACAAAAGCAATGGCATTTCTATCATTCATAACCCCTTGCATAATAACTTGATCGTCTTCAGACAAAGAAACCGTTTTTACAAGGCGATTATTTTGTAAGACAACATTTTGGAAATAATCATAAGTACCAGAGTCTACGCCTGGCGCATAAAATTTAACTTGTTCACGAGGCCATGATGAATGAATTTGTGACCATCGTTTCAATCTTCCATTTTCACTCCATAATAGACGTAACTCGTCTATCGTCATATTGTTTACCCACGTATTTTGACGATTCACAACAATCGTTAGACCGTCATAAGCAACCTCAAATGGTGTAAATTGAATGGATTTTTTCTGCATTGCATTTTCTTCTACCGGTTTCATCAATCTCGAAGCATTGTTTATATCTACTTCTCCTTTACTGAAACGATTAAATCCTCCCCCTGTCCCAGAAATACTAATAGAAATTTTCACGTTTGGATGGGCCTTTGTATATTCCTCTGCTACTGCCTCTATAATGGGGAAAACCGTTGAGGATCCATCAACTCTCACTTCTCCCATTTCATTTGTAGCGAATGCAGTAGACATATTAAAACAAAGGAAACATGTCGATAATGTCAAAACTTTAATCGATGCGCTCATCCATTTCACGTGTTCTTCCTCCTAGAAGTAACCGGAAATAACAGGATTACAGATATAAGAATACTGCTAAACTATTAATTCGGTTTTAATTATTTGTAAAAGTTTTGTAAAGTCCCACAAAAACAACTGTATACACATACTTTATTTTCACTTTTGTACTTTAGATGCAGGAAATTTTCTAATCATCCATAAAGCGAAACTTTAATCAGTGGGGGTTTTGTTCATCCCCACTGATTATTAGCCTTCACCAATCGGGCGTTTACGGGCAGCAGGGCTCCCACCTAACTTCTTTGCTCCAGCTGAATTTTGAGGTGGGAGTTTTACCGCCCTCAAACGCGGGATAAAACTGCTATCGCCTATCACACACAACAAACTTAGAGCGTATGCACTAATCTTGTTGTGTTCATCGTTTTTGAAACTACATGTTTTTTTCAATATTTTATGCTTGTCCACATTTACTAAACCATATGCGTAAGGCATAAAAAAAAGCACACTATCTTTTCAGATAGTGTGCTTTTTTTACAACTTTTTTATTCATCATCTTGATTTTTATTTTTTTTCGCTTTTTCATCTTGCGGAGCTTCACCAGTTAATGCTTGTTTTTTCAAATCAAAGTAAGCGTCCATTATTTCACGACTGATATATCCATTAATCCCTGTTTTATCATCATGTACCCATGGCACAACAACAGAAAATGCTACTTCTGGATCTTCGAGCGGGGCATAACCTACTAATGTTAAGTTATATGTTTCAACACGCTCACCCTTTGCATTTCTACCAATCTCTTTATCTCCGCCATATACAGTTTGAGCTGTACCTGTTTTCCCAGCGGCTTTATATGGTGCACCTGCAAAGTATTTTGTAGCTGTACCACCTGTATCGTTAAACACTTGTCTAAATCCTTCTTGAACACGTTTAATTTGTGATTCAGGCATATCAACACGATTTAATACTTTCGGTTCCATGGATTGAACCACTTTTCCAACTTCCTCTGGCTTCGCCGATGGCTGACGAATTTCCTTTACAACTTGTGGTTGCATACGGTATCCACCATTTGCAATCGTCGAAATATATTGCGCTAATTGAAGCGGTGTATACGTATCATACTGCCCGATTGATAAATCTAATAAGAAACCTGGTTGATTTCCTTTACCTATTTGACCAGCAGTTTCATTTGGCAAATCAATGCCTGTTTTCACACCAAGTCCAAACTGACCAAAATAGTAACGCATAGTATCGAACGCACTTTTCGGAATATCTAACGTACCGCCTCGTACATATGGAACCCCAGCGATATTCATCGCTGTTTTAAACATATAAACGTTTGAAGACTGTTTTAACGCTGTAAGGTCATTAATATACCCCATCTGTTTCCAAGATGACTTCGTAGGTGTCCCTTTTAATTTAATTGGTTCATCTAACTGTACAGATCCAGGTTGAATCGCACCAGTTTGATACCCCGTAAGTACTGTCGCACCTTTTACAGTTGAACCCATCGGATAAGAACTTGTCATCGTTCCTAATGCAAAATCCTCTACTTTCGTTTCGCCGTCTTTGTTCACTAATTGTTTCCCCGCCATAGATAAAACTTCACCATTTTTCGGGTTCATCATTACAACGAATGCACGGTCTAAAAGAGGTTCGCTCCCTTTAAAACTCATTAAGTTTTTTGTAAGAATTTCTTCTACGCGCTTTTGTAATTTCATATCAATCGTTAAATTCAGATCGTTACCTCGTTGTCCTTGTGACACATTAATAGTTTCTAAAATATTACCGTCTTTATCTGTAACATTTCTAACTTCAGCTTTTGTGCCGTGTAAACTATCTTCGTACTGTTGCTCAAGGTAACTTTTTCCTACGCGATCGTTACGATTATAATCACGAACAAGATAGTGATCTAATCTTTCTCTCGGTAACCCTTCATCAGAAGAAGTTACACCACCAAGTACACTTCGGAACATATCGTCATACTTATATTTTCGCTCCCAGTCAACATTTGTATCTACACCTGGTAATTTCGCTAAATTTTCACTAATAATCGCGTATTCTTCCGGTGTTGCATTTTTTTTAACGATTTGCGGCGTCATTGCATATCCGCTTTCCATCTTGCTTTTGATCGCCAATATTTCTAAATCTTTTGCTGACAATTGATTAATCTCTTCTTCTGTTACACGATTTCGTTGACGTTCATCTAGTTCTTTATCGTCAATTTTATTCACTTTAAACTCTTCACGATCTTTTTTTGTGATTTTTGCTTCTGCTTCTTCTTTATGTAAAGCAAGCCAATAATCTTTCTTATCGCGATCTGTTAACTTATCTGTTGGGACTTCAATTAAATCTGCTAACTTTTTCGCCGTCTCTAAGCGATCTGCTGCAGTTGATCCCTTCATTTTTGTAAATGTAATTGTACGAATAGGCTCATTATCTACGACCGCTTCTCCATTACGATCAAATATTTTCCCGCGTGGTACAGGATTACTTATCGTTGAGTTTTCTTTTTTCTCAACTTCATTTTTATATTCCTCACCACGAACAATTTGTACGTATCCAAGCCTTACAATAACCGCGGAGAACATTAAAAACACGCAAAAAAACAACACGTTTAACCGAAAAGGAACGTGGGTCTTTTTCTTTTGTTGTTTCTGCTTCTTGCTCATACAAACCCCCTCTACCAACAGCTATGTAATGTGAAAGGGACACCTTCATAAAGGTGCCCTCACTGCTGTCTTACATCTTTTTCTATTCTAGCATAAAACACGCGATAAGTTAACCTTCTGGTTCAGTTTGATTCTGCGTGCTTCCTTGCGCTACAACACTGGTTTTGTTCACATTCCCCTCATCATATTTGACATTTTTAACTGCAAAATAAATAAGAAAATGTCCAGCTCCTAAAATACATAGTAAGAAAGGTAAACTTTTTTCAGGCGGAAAAAATATGACAGCACATAAAAAACTTAAAATGGAACAAATTCTTCCGGCATTTAACCATAATTCCCTGACCACTATATATTCTACACGCCATTCTCTCGCCTGTTTTGCTCTACCAATTACATCGTATGTCATTGAGCCGTACGGAACGAGTAAAATCGGATATGCAACCGCAATACATGCTGCATAAATAAGTAATTTCGTATATGTAACATTAAAAATAACTAAAAATACGACCGCATATAAAATAATGCCACCAAGTAAAATTGCTTTTTTTCGCCATTCTTTCTTTAACATACGAGCAACTAAATAATAGCATACAAATGATACTGCAGAATTCACTAAACTATATTTCCCTAGTGCTAACTCGCTACCAGATGCTAAATAGACATATACCGAAATAACGAAAATAAACGTTCCCTCTCTCAAACCTTGGAAGAAATGAGCGCGCGTAATTCTTCCCCAGTTTTCATCAACTTGCCGCTCTTTCAATACTTGCACAATTTCATAGCGTCCTTCACATTCCCTCTTCGATAAAAAAAAGCTTAGAACGACTGCAACCGCAAATAGCATTAACGAGAGGAAGAAAACGATAGTATAACCACTCCATTTTTCCATACGTGAAATTGTATATCCTGCTGCTATCGGTCCAATCATTCCAGAGAACGATGTAAGAAGTCCTAGAAAACCGTTAAAAAAATCTCTTGTTTCTGGTTCTGTAATCTCAAATGTTAACAAGTTAAAAGCGAGCCAATAAAAACCATAACCAACTCCTAAAAGGGCTCCCATTAATAAAATATAGTGAGATGCACTTTTTCCCGCTACTAAAACGACGATAAAAAAAACAGCTAACGTGCCTACACCGATTCTCAATAAAATCGAGCGATCAATACGTTTCGCTAATTTCCCGCCCACAAGAAATGTTAGAGGCTGCAATACAACGCTGGCCAAATTATACAAGCCCAGATTCACATAATTTTGTGTTTGCTTCCATAAATAAATGTTTACAAACGTATTCGATAAAGAAATTGCGAGCGTGTATAAACCTCCTATAACGAGCAATAATACTAAATCCCGATTCACTTCAACATCACCGATTACATGTTTCCACTTCATACACAACTCTCCTTTACTTCATGTTCTAGTCTTCCAAAGACAAGCTCAATTATGTAAAAGGAGAACATAGAAAAAAGCTAGGAGAAAACCCCCTAGCTTTTTTCTAGCTGTATTAACTTTAATTATTTTGCTTCTTGGTAAAGTTTTTCAGCAACGTTCCAATCTACAACGTTCCAGAATGCACCGATGTAGTCAGGACGACGGTTTTGGTAATTTAAGTAGTAAGCATGCTCCCAAACATCTAAACCGATAACTGGAGTTTTACCTTCAGTTAGAGGAGAATCTTGGTTTGGAGTGCTTGTTACTTCTAACTCACCATTGTTTACTACTAACCAAGCCCAACCAGAACCGAAGCGAGTTGCGCCAGCTTTTGCGAATTCTGCTTTGAATGCATCGAAGCTACCGAATTTCGCTTCAATCGCAGTTGCAAGTTCGCCTACTGGTTGTCCCCCACCGTTTGGAGATAGGATTGTCCAGAAGAATGTATGGTTAGCATGTCCGCCACCATTGTTACGTACTGCTGTACGGATTGCTTCAGGTACTTCGTTTAAGTTTGCAACTAATTCTTCAACGCTTTTGTCAGCTAATTCTGCATGACCTTCTAAAGCAGCGTTTAAGTTTGTAATATACGTGTTGTGATGTTTTGTATGATGGATGTTCATTGTTTCTTTATCAAAGTGAGGTTCTAAAGCATCATACGCATAAGGTAAATTTGGTAATTCGTGTTTTGCCATTGTTATATTCCTCCCGGTTTATGTATTGTCACTTAAGTGACATACAACTTCATTCTACCCTAATTGCCATAGGGTGCAAACAAATAAATCGCTTTGTCTTGCTATCATTAAAGTAGCAAAATTCCCACTTCTTTTCAATTAAAATGCTCATATATTCCGAAAAAAAGCTTCCTTCTACAAGGAAGCTTCCTGCTGACATAATAAACATATGAAATGGATATGGACCCTGTAGGACTCGAACCTACGACCGGACGGTTATGAGCCGTCTGCTCTAACCAACTGAGCTAAGGGTCCACGATTATATATGTACCATTAAAAATAACTAAATTCCAATCGGATATATCGTTTGAAAAATGTAAGATAAATTTACCATATACGAAAGAAAAGTGTCAATTGTATTTTTCTCTACTAAAAGAAGTAAATTAATAAGAAGGAATTTAGTCCTCTCTACTATATGTAAATATAATATATCTTGAGCTTCTCTAGATTCGTACGTTACAATGATTTTATACATACATAAAGGAAGTGAATCTATGTCCATTTTTAAACAGCTAGCAAAAAGCGTATATTCGCCTAAAGATATGGCGCTTTTCCGTTTTCAAAAAATCGGTAAAACCATTTTGTATATTATGCTTCTTTGCCTAATCACTACTATTCCAAGAACTTTCTTGTACGGTAGCGTTATTCAAGATGGTGTTAACATGGTAAATAAAGTAATCGAAAAAGATTTACCTGATTTTAAAATTGAAAATGGCGAGCTAACAGCTGATATTGATCAACCTATCGAAAAAGAAGATGGAAATGCCCTTTTCGTATTTGATCCAAATTCAACAGACTTAGAAAAATATCAAAATAAAACAGGTTTATTTGTTTTAAAAGATAAAGTAGTCTCCATGGGGAATGGTCAAACACAAACATACTCCTATAATGACTTATTAGGCGCATCTCTTGAGAAAAAAGATTTACAAGATTTCATTTCGTTATTTGACAGTATTTATCCAATCTTATTATTCGTTATTGGGTTCTTACTGTACTTGTTCCAATTATTTATTACCTTTGTAGGAGTTACATTGCTTGCCTTCATCGGTTCTGCGATGAGCGGTCAACGCAAATTATCTTATAAACAAGTTTGGACATTAACTGCTTACAGCTACACAATTCCAACAATCTTCTTTATGATTATGGATTTATGCAAAATAAACGTACCTGGCGCAACATTCATTTACATTGCAGTTGTTTTAATCGTTCTATACTTAACAATTAAAGAAGTTCCAAAGCCGAAAGAAAAACAAGAACTATAAAAAAATGCCTAAATAGGCATTTTTTTTTTGGACAAGCATATATTCCTAGCAAAGGAGTGAAGGATATGAAGAGATTAGGTGTACTCTTATTCGTGCTTGTCCTCGGTTATATATTTTATTACGACATAAAAATCGGTACTTTACCGATGTTAAGTTCATACAAAAAAACATCTGCTGCCCAAACGATAAAAAAAGAAAATACAGATACAAAACAAAATAAAGAGAAAGAAACAGAAAAAGAAACGGATACAGCTTATAAAGCAATCGAAGTAAAAACTGGCGATACAGTTCTTTCTATTACAGAAGCGATTAATAAGAAAAAAATTCCTTCTATTGAAAAAGTAATTGATGATTTTAAGCAATTAAATAAAAATACATCTGCTACAAAAATCCAAGTTGGAAAGTCTTATAAATTCCCCTTATATCAATAAGCAATCACTTAATCCTTGTCAATTACATAAAGGCGCTGATACAATAGTAAAAGTGAAACCGAGTACTTTGGTTTCTATAGCCCTTTCTCACACATACTATCATTGATGTAAGGGACTAAAATAAGAAACTTCTTTTATAAGGAGAGCGATCAATTCGTGAATGAAATGACTCAACGCACAAAAACACGTCCAGTTAAAGTCGGTAATTTAACAATTGGCGGTAACAATGAATTAATTATACAAAGTATGACGACAACAAAAACGCATGATGTTGAGGCTACAGTTGCTGAAATTAAACGTTTAGAAGAAGCTGGCTGTCAAGTTGTTCGTGTTGCTGTTCCAGACGAACGCGCAGCAAATGCTATTGCTGATATTAAAAAACAAATCAACATTCCACTTGTTGCTGATATTCATTTTGATTATCGCCTTGCTTTAAAAGCAATTGAAGGTGGCATTGATAAAGTACGTATCAATCCAGGTAACATTGGACGTCGCCATAAAGTAGAAGCTGTTGTAAATGCAGCGAAAGAGCGTGGCATTCCAATCCGTATCGGTGTAAATGCCGGCTCATTAGAACGTCATATTTTAGAAAAGTATGGATATCCAACTGCTGATGGTATGGTCGAGAGCGCACTGCACCATATTAAAATTTTAGAGGACTTAGATTTCCACGATATTATCGTATCAATGAAAGCCTCTGATGTTAACTTAGCAATTGAAGCATACGAAAAAGCTGCTCGCGCTTTTGATTATCCATTACATTTAGGTATTACAGAATCAGGAACATTGTTTGCTGGGACTGTAAAAAGCGCCGCCGGTCTTGGAGCAATTTTAAGTAAAGGCATCGGAAATACACTTCGTATCTCTTTAAGCGCTGATCCAGTTGAAGAAGTAAAAGTTGCACGTGAACTATTAAAATCATTCGGTCTTGCATCTAATGCCGCAACACTTATTTCTTGTCCAACTTGTGGTCGTATTGAAATCGACCTAATTAGCATTGCTAATGAAGTCGAAGAATACATCTCTACACTTAAAGTTCCAATTAAGGTTGCAGTACTCGGCTGTGCCGTAAACGGTCCTGGTGAAGCTCGTGAAGCTGACATCGGTATTGCCGGTGCACGCGGAGAAGGTTTATTATTCCGTAAAGGGCAAGTCGTTCGTAAAGTACCAGAAGAAACAATGGTAGAAGAACTGAAAAAAGAAATTGATGTAATCGCTGCTGAAATGGCTGCCGAACGAGAAAAAGAAAAAGAAAAAGAAAAACAAGAACAATAAAAAGAAGGTTGCCACAATTTTTGTGAGCAACCTTTTTTTACATTCAAATTAAAAACTCGTCAGTTATATAACTGACGAGCCCTCTCATTTTGCACATTTTGGGCAACGACCATATATTTCGAACTTATGCCCCGTTACCTCATAACCTTTAAAATCTTTATTCATAAAATCCATCGGGCAGGAATTAATCTCTTTCGTACCACCACAATCTAAACAAATGAAATGATGATGATGTTCCATAATGGAGCATGTAAAACGGAAATGCTTTTCACCATTTAATTCCGTTTGCTCTAAAACACCGACTTCAGCAAAAACCGTTAAGTTACGATAAATCGTATCAAAACTAAGTCCTGGATAATCACCCTTCATATGCTCTAAAACATCTTTCGCAGTTAAATAACGATTATGAGCTGCGAATAATCTCAGCATCTCTTCCCTTTTCCCTGTATGTTTGTATCCCTTTTCCTTCATTAGGCGTAAAGCTTCTGTTAGATTCATACCTATCCCTACTTTATGCAGTTTTTTTCTTCTTCCATAAAATTGCACCAATTAAAATAAGAACCGCTATCATAACAATTGTACCACCTGGAGCTAAATCAAGTTGATACGAAGCAAACATTCCACCAATTACTGCAATTTCACCAAATAAAATGGAAAAGAAAATTGTTTGTTTAAATCCTTTTGCAATACGAATACTTGCTGCAACTGGTAACGTCATTAAAGATGATACGAGAAGAACACCTACAACACGCATTGATACCGCAATTACAAGAGCAACTAATATAATGAAGATAAAGTGAATCCACTTTGCACTTAAACCGGTTGATACAGCGTATTCCTCATCAAATGATAGTAAAAACAACTCTTTGTATAATAAAACAATCGTCGCAATAACAACAATTGCTACTATACTAATAATAATTAAATCCGCACTTGTTACAGCACTTACACTACCAAATAAATAACTAAATAAATCCGTATTGAATCCATTAGCAAGTGAGATGAAGATAACTCCAATCCCCATCCCTGCTGAAAGTATAATCGGGATTGCTAACTCTTGATAATGTTTATATACAGTACGTAATTTTTCAATTAGCAATGCTCCACCGATTGAAAAAAACATCCCCATATATAAAGGGTTTAAAAACCCACCGGTAAAGATTGTCTTTTCAAGTAATAAACTCGCTGCAATTCCTGATAACGTCACATGACTTAATGCATCCGCAATAAGCGACATGCGGCGAATTACAACGAACACGCCGATAAGTGGTGCGACAAGCCCTATTAAAATACCAGCGTATAAGGAATTACGTAAAAAATCATATTGTAAAAAATCCTGTATCATTATATCCTCCCGTGATGCCCATGTTCATGTTCTAAGCGATGAACATGATGTCCATATAAAATCGACATTTCTGCATCTTCTAACTCTCGGAATTTCTCTACATTCCCATGGAAATGTAAATGCTGATTCAAACATGCAACATGCGTCACCTTCTCTGTTACAGCACCCATATCGTGCGTAACAAGAATTAACGTAATTCCCAATCTTTTGTTTAAATCCTCTAGTATCTCATAAAAACTTGCCACATTCTTCACATCAATCCCAACAGTAGGCTCGTCCAAAATAAGCAATTCCGGATCACTTACAAGTGCACGAGCAATAAATACACGCTGTTGTTGTCCACCAGAAAGTTCTCCAATGTTGCGACCTCGAAATTCGCTCATACCTACATCAGCAATCGCTTTTTCTACTTTCGCATTATCGTCTTTCGTAAAAAAGCGAAAAAGCCCTTTTTTCGAAACGAGCCCCATTGAAACAACCTCGAAAACAGTTGCCGGGAAACCTGAGTTAAAGCTACTTGCCTTTTGGGATACATAACCAACTTTATTCCACTCTTTAAATTTCTTACTATCAATGCCAAACAATCTAATACTTCCTTGCTTTGGTTTTAAAACACCCAATAAGCATTTAAGTAAAGTCGATTTCCCTGAACCATTCGGTCCAACTAAACCTAAAAAAGCTCCCTTCGGAACTTGCAAATTAATATCTTCTAACACGTTGCGATCTTCATACCGAAACGTTAATCCTTCTATTTCCAATATATTATTCATAGCATCTCACCTATTTTAATTCAGAATGATTCCGATTTATCTCTATTTGAATTATAGTACAGCTTATTATAGTTGTAAACCAATCTGCCTAAAATATATTCTTTATTTCAAGAAACCTTATTATTATAACAAAAAGCAGAGAATAATTCTCTGCTTTCAAAAGATATTACAATTAACTTTTTAGTGAATTGCTGATTTAAACTTACCACCATTTGTCTCTTGTGTATTCATAATCGTAACAAATGCGTTTTCATCAATTTCATGCACAATTGATTTTAACTTCGTCACTTCCAGACGTGTTACAACTGCATAAATAACTTCTTTTTCTTTATCTGTATAGCCACCTTTAGCAACAAGTTTTGTTGTTCCACGACCAAGGCGGTGTAAAATCGCATTTGATACTTCCTCATATTGATCCGATACTATTAAAACTGCTTTCGTTTCGTCTAATCCTTGAATTACCGTATCAATTGTTTTGAATGCGATATAGTACGTCATAACAGAATACATCGCTTGTTCGACACCAAAAACAAATGCTGCCCATGCAAAAATGAATAAGTTCACAAACATTACGAATTCACCAACAGAAAACGGTAATTTCTTCGTTAATAGAATTCCCATAATCTCGGTCCCGTCTAACGATCCACCATGACGAATAACAAGTCCTACACCAATCCCTAAAATAAGACCGCCGAAAACTGTTGCTAAAATCGGCTCTGTTGTAAATGGCGGGATAGCATGCAACGTTGATTCAATAAATGCTAAAGCTACAATTCCAAATGCTGAAGATAACATGAATGTTTTTCCAATTTGCTTATACCCGGAGTACATAAAAGGAATGTTGAGGATAACAACTAAAGTAGAAAAGCTTAACCACCAAATATTAGGAGTAAGATAATCTAATATAAGAGAAATACCAATAATTCCACCATCAATAATTTTATTTGGCATTAAAAACAGTTCAATCGCTACCGCCGCACACGCTGCCCCAAAGACAATCATAACTAAACGATATACAAGATGAATAACACTTTCTTTTCGATGTTGCTTTTTTTCCATAAGTCCTCCTTATAGTCTTTATCTATAGTTTTGTTCTTATATTATAACATAAGCTTCTTTTCCCCATTGAAAAAATGCACCTTGATACGAATATGTACAAGCTATGCGTACATATATTTCGATAGAAGAACGTGTGAAGGAGGACAACACGATGAACCTCATTAAACAAATTGTGAACAAAAAATTAAATCATATTTCTACAAAAGAACTATTGAAATATAGTAAAGAATACGAAGTTCCAATCACAACTGCACAAGCTGATAAAATCGTTTTACTTATGAAAGGGAAAAACATTAACATTTACGATAATACCGAGCGACTAGATTTGTTAAAACAAATCGCTAAAGTAACTACTCCTGCCACTGCCCAACAAGTAAATATTTTATTTCAGCAGCTATTAAAATAAGGAGGGGAAAATCCCCTCCTTATTGTGCTTTAATTTTTTCAAGAATTCCTTCATCAAAAGTACCATTTTTCAGCATTTCGATTTCTAATTTATATGGTGGCTTCTTATCTTTTTTATCTTCACCTACATACGGTGTTTCAAGAATTTTTGGTACGTGCGTAAGTTGTGGGTGATGCACAATGTGATGCAATGCCTTATAACCAATATGACCAAAACCAATATTCTCATGACGGTCTTTTCCAGCTCCGCGTACATTTTTGCTATCGTTAATATGAAGTACTTGTAAACGATTTATCCCAACAATTTTATCAAATTCGTTTAACACACCGTCAAAATCATTTACAAGGTCATAACCTGCATCATGCGTATGACACGTATCAAAACATACAGATAGTTTTTCATTATATTTCACACCATCAATAATTTTCGCAATTTCTTCAAAGCTACGACCGCATTCCGTTCCTTTTCCTGCCATCGTTTCTAACGCAATGTTAACCGTCTGCTCTGGCGTTAATACTTCATTAAGCCCTTTAATAATTTGTTGAATACCAGCATCCGCTCCTGCACCAACGTGCGCACCTGGGTGAAGAACGATTTGTTTCGCTACACCTAATGCCGATGTTCTTTCAATTTCCATGCGAAGGAAGTCTACACCTAATTGGAACGTCTCAGGTTTCGTCGTATTCCCAAGATTAATAATATATGGCGCATGTACGATAATTTCCTCAATACCGTTTAGTTCCATATTTTTTCTTCCCGCTTCTATGTTCAATTCTTCAATTGGTTTTCTTCGTGTATTTTGCGGTGCACCTGTATAAATCATAAACGTCGTTGCACCGTATGAAACAGCCTCTTCACTTGCTGCTAATAACATTTTCTTACCACTCATAGAAACATGAGATCCAATCTTTAACATACAATCACCTCTTCAATATACAATAGATATAATGATAGCATAATTTGTAGAAATATGTAGCGAATTGTTTGTTCACACAAAAGGCACTACATAAATTAAACGGACTATTCGAACAATCTGAACTCTATACTTAAATTAACCCAATAAAGCGAAACTTTAGTCAACGTTTTTTCTACCCCTCACTAATTATTAGTCTACATTAATCGACTTTCTCTCAAGCAGTGAGATAAAAAAAAGATAAGGGAAATCCCTTATCTTTTTTTATTGCTATATTTTTTCTTCACTTTGTCACGTTCTGTTGCAAGTTTTCGTTTATAGTTTGGTTTTACTTTTTTCGGCTTCTTAACAACTTTTGTTGCCATAACATCTAGTCCATCACTTGGTTTTTTACGGCTCTTACGACGACGACGGTCACCTAAATCCGCCCATTCATCTCCGCGTAAATCTACATGTTTAAACTCGATATGACGTTGTTTTTCCAAACTATCTAACGCTTCTTCATTTGCTGGATCATAAATCGTCACTGCAATACCTGAATGACCCGCACGTGCAGTTCTTCCAACACGGTGAACGAAGAAATCTAAATCTGGTGGAAGTTCATAGTTAATAACATGGCTAATTCCTTCGATATCAATACCGCGTGCCGCCAAATCTGTTGCGACAATGTATTGGAACTCTAAATCACGAACTTGTTTCATCATTTTTCTACGATCACGTGGTGATAAATCACCGTGTATACGCCCTACTTTTAATCCACGTTCTGCTAATCCATCGGCTACTTCGTCAGCCTTCTTCTTTGTGTTTGTAAAGACAATTGCTAAATATGGTTTAAATTGAAGTAGCATATTTTTCACTAATTCAGTTTTATTACGGTGTCTTGAAGGCACAAGGTAATGATCAATATTTCCTGCTGCAACTTGCTTCGGATTAATATGAATATGTTCTGGATTCTCCATATATTTCTTCAAAAATGGTTTTAATTTTTGAGGAATTGTTGCAGAGAAAACTAACATTTGCAGATTTTTAGGCATACGTGCCGCAATTTTATCTACATCTTGAATGAATCCCATATCAAGCATTAAGTCCGCTTCATCGACAATAATAGTATCCGCTTTATAAACAAATAGCGCCTTTTCTTCTACTAAATCTTTAATACGCCCTGGCGTTCCAACTACAATATGAGGTTGTTTTTTCAACTTTTCAATTGATCGTTGTTTATCAGTTCCACCAATTAAACAGCGTGCTGTAATCATTTGATCTTCTGCACAGAACTTTGTTAGTTTCACAATTTCTTCGTAAATTTGTTGTGCTAACTCACGAGTAGGCGCTGTAATAACAAGTTGTACCTCTTCACGACTTGCATCAATTCTGTTTAATGTAGGAAGTAAGTATGCATGTGTTTTCCCAGAACCAGTTTGGGATTGTCCAATTATACTCACACCTTTTTTCACGACCGGGAAAATTTTCTTTTGAATTCCTGTTGGCTCTGTAAAGCGTAGTTCACGAACTGCATCTATTAAAAATGGTTTAAAATCATACTGTGTAAAAGTTTGTAGTGTCATAAGTTACACCTTCTTTCTAAAATTTCTACTGCGCACAAATCAGTCAAGTCTACATTATATCGAAATCTACAAGTAAAATCCATCTTTAGTTTAGGTTTTTATCTCAAAAACTAACCTTCTTTCCTTCCATTGCATATTGTATGTGTATATACCTAACTGAAGAAAGGAGGATTTCCCACATGTTTCCGAAATCCCCTATAAGACAAATGTATCCGAATCGAGGACAACAATCTTACACACCATATCCGATTCCACAACTACCACCGATGGCTCAAAAAAAGAAAGGTTTCCTTGCTAAACTCTTTAAAAAACACGATCCAACCGAACCTTTCATGCAAATGGTCCCTCCTTATCGACAAATGGAAGGGCCACCGATGATGCACCAACAACCGCCGCCCCAATATCAACAGCAACAGCCATACCAACAACAATATACACAACAATATCAGCCATACATGCAGCAATATCCAGAGCAGATGATACCACCTCAAATGTATGAATCAAATGATACACGTGGTGCTGCGTCAGCTACAACTGCAGCGGCATCTAGCAGCGGCATCGGTAGTTTTTTTTCAAATTTAATTTCGAACCCAACTAATATGATAAATAATATCGAAAAAGTATCTCAAGTCGTGCAATCTGTCGGTCCTGTTGTCGAACAGTACGGTCCCATTATGCGTAGTCTACCAAGCATTGTTAAAATCCTCACCTCTGGAAAAAGTACGGAAGAAAATCAAACTGAAGATGCAACAGAACAGGTTGAGGTAGCAACTCCACCTCCTCCACCTCCAAAAAGGAAACGAAAAAAAATAGTGCTTGAACCGGTAATAGAAAAAGAGGTTCCGAAAGAACCCGTTCAACAATCAGTAACAAAACCAAAACTATATGTGTAACAATCCTTTGTTTTCTATCCACTCCTCCTTTATAATGTAATGGACTATGCACAAAAGTATCCCTTGTTTAGAAGGAGAGGATTACTCACATGAAGATTGTTAAAATTTCCCCTCGTGGTTATTGCTATGGTGTTGTTGACGCAATGGTTATTGCACGTAATGCCGCATTAGATAAATCATTACCGAGACCCATTTATATTTTAGGTATGATTGTTCACAATAAGCATGTCACAGATGCTTTCGAAGAGGATGGCATCATTACATTAGACGGTCCAAGTCGATTAGAAATTTTAGATAAAATCGATTCTGGTACTGTTATTTTCACTGCACACGGTGTTTCTCCAGAAGTTAAACAACGTGCAAAAGAAAAAGGTTTAACGACAATTGATGCAACTTGTCCAGATGTTACAAAAACACATGACCTTATCGAAGCAAAGAAAGCTGAAGGATACCATGTCATTTATATCGGCAAAAAAAATCATCCAGAACCAGAAGGCGCAGTTGGTATCGCACCTGATATCGTTCATCTTATCGAAAAAGCTGATGATTTAAAAACACTAGAAATTCCAACGGATAAAATTTTAGTTACGAATCAAACAACAATGAGTCAATGGGATGTTCAACATTTAATGGAGGACATTCAGAAAAAATTCCCAACAGCAGAATTCCACAAGGAAATTTGTTTAGCAACTCAAGTTCGCCAAGAAGCTGTCGCTAAACAAGCTGATGTTGCAGATTTAACAATTGTTGTCGGTGATCCGAAAAGTAACAACTCAAACCGTTTAGCACAAGTATCACAAGAAATCGCTGGTACGACAGCATACCGCGTTGCAGACGTAAGTGAAATCCAATTAGAATGGCTACAAGGTGTAGAAAACGTAGCTGTTACAGCAGGTGCTTCTACTCCAACGCCAATTACAAAAGAAGTTATTGCTTTCTTAGATCAATATGACCCAATGAATCCAGCTACATGGGACAGAATTCGAAAAGTACCACTTCAAAAGATACTACCTCGTGTAAAAGTGAAAAAAGAACAATAATAAAAACCGTTGCCTACATGAGCAACGGTTTTTATTTTTCTTATACAAATGTGAATGGATCTGTATGTAACTGCGAAGCGTGAATGTGTACATTGAATTTCTTCACATCTACTTTTTCTTGCAATTGTTTTTGTACACCTTGCTTCATTACTTTTTCAACGTTATGTCCTGGATCGACTATATTTAAACCAATCATCATCGCATCGTGAGCAACATGATAATACATATCACCTGTTACATATACATCTGCTCCTTTAAATTTCGCTTGGTTTATATATTTATTACCGTCACCACCAAGTACAGCTACTTTACGCACCTTATCATCTAACTTTCCAACAACTCTTGCACCCTTTACATGTAATGATTGTTTCACATGTAAAGCAAACTGCTCAAGCGTCATTTCTTCTTGTAAATACCCTATTTTACCAAGACCTAATGTTTCACCTTTATTATCAAGCGGATATACATCATATGCCACTTCTTCATATGGATGGGCTGCCAACATCGCTTTAATAACTTTTCTTTGTAATGAAGCTGGAATAATCGTTTCGACACGTATCTCTTCCACACGTTCTAACTGCCCAGTTTCTCCGATATAAGGATTTGTACCTTCTTGAGGGATAAACGTACCTACCCCTTCGCTACCGAACGTACAGTGGCTATAATTACCGATATGACCTGCATCCGCATCTCCAAGAGCTTTGCGCACTTCTTCTGCATGGGTTACTGGAACAAATACAACAATTTTTTTCATTTCTTCTGCATATGTAGGAGCTAATACTTCTGTATTTTGTAACCCTAACGCATCAGCAAGTAAATCATTTACCCCGCCCTTAGCAATATCTACATTTGTATGCGCCGCATAAACCGCAATATCATTTTTAATACACGTTTCAATAATTCTTCCGTACGCCTTATCTGTATGAATCGCTTTTAATGGATTAAAGATTAAAGGATGGTGCGCTATAATGATATTCGCTCCTAATTGGATCGCCTCGTCCACAACTTCCTCAGTTACATCTAACGCGATTAATACGTGCTGGGCAGGTTTATTAAGCGCTCCAATCTGTAAGCCAATCTTATCCCCTTCCATCGCTAAATGCTTCGGATACATACCTTCAAACAAAGAAATAATTTCATGACCATTCGGAATCTTACTCATGATAAAACCTCTCCTATCATTTTCATTTTCGCTTCTACTTCTGCACGCTTCGCTTTTGTCTCTTCAGACTCTGCTGCACGTTCTAACTGTTTTAAAATATTTTGGAAGTTTTTCAATTCCCCTTCCCACTTTTCAATAAAAGCTTCACTTTTTTCTTTTATTAAAAATGGACCCATAAACAATTCAGCTTGTTTATTTTCAGAGTAAGGTACTGCTGTATCTCCTCGCTCTCCGACTAAAATCTCGTAAATCTTTCCGTCTTCTATTACAATTTTCTCACGGATAAGCTCCCATCCATTTTCAATAAACCATTCACGGATATGGTGTGCTGCAATATTCGGCTGTAAGATTAAACGTGTTACACCTTCTAATTTTTCTTTACCACTTTCTAAAATGTCACGAATTAACGCTCCACCCATACCAGCAATCGTAATAACATCTACTTCTCCTGGCACTATAACAGCTAATCCATTCCCTTTACGAACGTCTACTTTATCTTGTAAGCCACTTTCAGCTACAGTTGCTTGTGCAGAGCGAAACGGTCCATCTACAACCTCTCCTGCAACTGCTTTTGTAGCAATATTATTTATAATTGTATAACACGGTAAATACGCATGATCCGATCCAATATCAGCTACTGTCGAGCCTACCGGAATCTCCCTCACAACTTCTTCTAATCGTTTCGAAAGCTTTACTTCATTCATGTATTTCCATTACTCCTTCTCTTCTCAGTCTGTCTCCATGATAATGAATTTATAGTAGTTGTTGCAAGTCCATAACAATACTTCAATTCTCTATTACTAATCGTATTTTAGATAGTATAGAAAAACAAGCCTTTTGCAAAAAGCAAAAGGCTTGTTTTTCTATACTTTATTTTTTCTTCGATAACCAATCAGCTACTTTTGCCGCTTGATCAGCTGGAACTATATTTGGCGGCATATTTCCTTTTCCTTTTGAAATAACTTCTTTAATTTCATCTTTTGAAAGTTTCCCACCAATTTTTTGTAAATTAGGGCCTACCGCTCCTTGTAACTGATCACCATGACAGCTCGTACAGCTTTGCTTTACAATATCCTCTGGCTTTGATGCTGTTTGTGCTGGTTTCCCACCATTTTTTGCATCAGCTAACTCTTTAGATTTATTTAGCCCCTGAAATGAAAATACAAACATAACGATAATACCTAATGCTGCAATAAGAGCGAACGGAATCAACGGATTACGTTTCATATCTCTTCTCCCCCCTCTATACCGCTAAATAGTTAGATGATTCAGTCATTTATATTGTACTTGAAAACGCCCTATCAGAAAAGAGCAAACTACTACTTGTTAAAAATATTCCGTAAATTCATTTTATTGATTTTCACTATTATATCGCATATTATTTCGATAATTACTAACGTTTCTCATCATATTTTTTACTTTTCTACATATTATTTTGTATATAATAAACAAAATAAATCGAAAAATCGAAAAATGAGCATTTGCAAATCAAAAGACAATTCTGTAAAATAAATTACAAGAAATTGTAATCGTTGCCGATAGCTAAATTTTAACAAAAATTAACAAAACAAAAAAGTTTACTTCACAAAAGTGAAGTAAACTTAAAGGTAGCCTATTCTAAGAAATCCTTAAGACGCTTACTACGGCTTGGATGTCTTAATTTGCGAAGTGCTTTCGCTTCAATTTGACGAATACGTTCTCTCGTTACGCCGAATACTTTCCCAACTTCTTCAAGCGTACGAGTTCGTCCATCATCTAAACCAAAACGAAGACGCAGAACATTTTCTTCACGATCTGTTAGTGTATCTAACACATCTTCTAATTGTTCTTTTAGCAATTCATACGCTGCATGGTCCGCAGGCGATGTTGCTTCTTGGTCTTCGATAAAGTCACCTAAATGGGAGTCGTCTTCTTCACCAATTGGTGTTTCAAGAGAAACTGGCTCCTGTGCAATCTTTAAGATTTCGCGTACTTTTTCTGGAGCAAGATCCATTTCTTCACCAATCTCTTCAGGAGATGGTTCGCGTCCTAAATCTTGTAATAATTGACGTTGTACACGGATTAACTTATTAATTGTTTCAACCATATGAACTGGAATACGAATTGTTCGCGCTTGGTCTGCAATCGCACGTGTAATAGCTTGGCGAATCCACCAAGTTGCATACGTACTAAATTTAAAACCTTTACGGTAGTCGAACTTTTCAACTGCCTTAATTAGACCCATATTTCCTTCTTGGATTAAGTCTAAGAAAAGCATACCACGGCCCACGTAGCGCTTTGCAATACTTACTACAAGACGTAAGTTTGCTTCCGCAAGACGGCGTTTTGCTTCTTCATCGCCTTCTTCAATACGTGTCGCAAGTCGAATTTCTTCTTCAGCAGATAGTAAGTCTACACGACCAATTTCTTTTAAGTACATACGAACAGGGTCATTGATTTTCACACCTGGCGGCACACTTAAATCATTAAGGTCAAATTCTTCTTCCGTTTTTGTAATTTGACGATTATTAGGACCTTCGTCGTTGTCATTGTCACCAACTAAGTCAATCCCTTGTTCACCTAAATATTCATAGTATTCATCCATTTGATCGGATTCAATTTCAAATCCATTCATGCGTTCTGCAATCTCTTCATATGTAAGAACGCCACGTTTTTTTCCGAGCTCAGTGAGTTGTTCTTTCACTTGCTCAAGGGTCATTTCAGTTTCAATTTGTTTAGAACGAGCTGGTTTATCAGCCATCTGTTCCCCTCCTTACGCGAGATACAAACATTCATTATACTAAAACTTTATCGAAAAAGCTATTTTCTTGCTTTTTGACTTTGTAAATATGCCACATAATATTTAGCAGCCTCTACAGGATCTGTTTTTTCCATTTGTTTTACTTTAAAGATAATTTCCATCTTTTCAAGTTTTTCTTTATGGCGTCTTAGCGCCTCCAAATGACCTTGTAACGCTTCTTCTGTGTACTCTGGATTAATAAATTCATCCGTCGAAATATCAGTAATAATATTTTTCAACTTTTCATCAGAGAGCCAACTTAAAAATGTTCCGACTGAAGGTTCATTTCCCTTTTCATAATATGCGTATAGTTCATATAAAATCCCTTTATGTTCTTCTGTATAAAAATCTTCTATATGAGGTTCCATACGCACTGTCACTTCTGCACTTTGCAACATATGGTAAATAATTTCTCTTTCTGCCCTTTCAAAACCTGTTAATTTCGGTTTCGTTTGAACAATTTGAGATGGCTTAGAAACCTGCTTTATTTGTTTTTGCTGTACCTTTTGTTCTTTGCGATATTGGTGCAATTGATTCAAAAGTGTTTCCATTGAATACGAAAATTCTTGCGATAATGATTTTAAATATGATTCCGCCTGCATCGCATCCTGTAGCAATGATAACTCTTTTAAAACACTTTTTACATATTCTTCTTTGCCAGACTCATCTTGCAAATTTTTCCCTAAACGCAAATAATTTATTTTGAAACCAACAAAACTTATACTTGATTTCACAAGATTTTCAAAAGCGGTTGTCCCATATTGTTGCACATATTCATCAGGGTCAAGCTTATCTGGCAAGGATGTAACTTTCACTTGGCAACCAACTTGCAATAGTAATTGCCCTGCTTTCATCGTCGCTTCTCGCCCTGCTTTATCACCATCATAGCAAAGAACAACAGTTTCAACGTTACGTCGCAGAAGTTTCGCTTGTTCTTCAGTTAAAGCTGTTCCCATTGTCGCAACAGCTTCTTCCACACCACTTTTCACCGCGGCTAGTACATCGGCATAACCTTCAAAAAGGACAACCTGCCCACGTTTTCTAATAAATGGCCTTGCTTGGTGGAAATTATACAACAGCTTACTTTTGTAAAAAATCGGTGTTTCAGGACTATTCAAATATTTCGGAGTATCATCTCCTAATGCCCTTCCACTAAACGCTATCACCTTACCTTGTAAAGTATAAATCGGAAACATAACTCTTCCGCGGAAGCGGTCATAATGACTGCCATCCTTCTCACTTCTTACAAGAAGGCCAGCCTGTTCCATACTAGATAGCGACAAACCTCTTTTTTGTAAAATTTTCGTTGCTGCATCCCAAGCTTGTGATGCATAACCAATTTCAAATTTCTCAATCATCTCTTTTGTAATACCACGTTTTAATAAATATGAAAGTGCTTCATTTCCTTCTTCTGTATTTACTAATAAATGATGATAATACTTTTTCAAAAGTTCATGAGCCTGTTGCATGATGACAGTGTCATCAGATATGTCTTCTTGTTGTTGTTGTCCTTGCCCTGATGTATATTCTGCAACTGCAATTCCATTTCTTTCGCCAAGCTTTTGAACAGCCTCTGTGAAAGCAAGTCCTTCCATTTTCATAAGAAAAGAAAATACATTTCCACCTTCTCCACATCCGAAACAATGAAAAATTTGCTTATCAGATGAAACAGAGAATGAAGGAGAATTCTCACCATGAAATGGACAAAGGCCGAAATAGTTACGCCCCTGCTTTCTAAGTTGAACATACTCACCAATCACTTCTACAATATCGGATGATGTCCGAATCTGTTCAACAACTTCTTCAGGAATTCTGTTCCCCATAACTCCATCTCCGTGTCGTATTTTGTATTCGATATAAATTAAAAGATTCCTTTATAATTCGACAATATTTTTCTAAATTTGTTAGAAAGTACTGTCGATCACATTGTGTAAACGATTTTGGACCTTTCGTATAAGTCCCCAGTCTGCGTAAATTCGCAGATACATACTACTATATAAAATTGTATACATTTGCTCATCTGTTACAAATGTATCTCCTGGAGACAATACATATACTCCTTTTTCACAAGAAGACTAGCAAGAAGCACTATAGCCTGTATGATCATGAGATCTGTAGCTTTTGCATGTTAATAAATATAACAATCAACTTCATCTTGCTCAGAATCTACATAGACCCAATTACCTTGCTGTTTTCTTGAACGATGAGCATAGGATACGACAAACAAAATTTCGACATAAAATTTTGTTCCAACTTGCACAATTGCATTCTTCACGGGATACGCATCTGCATCAAATAATATCTTATCTGATGTTTTGCATATTTCTGTATTCTACATCCCTTCTGTGAATCCTTCCATAATGTGCGTTTTCTTGTCTAGATTTTGTCGATTTAACGTAAATACATGTCTTTTTCGAAAATCCTATCCCTAGTTTATTCTGAAAAATTAAAGTCTAAACGTAAAATATAGGTTTTTATCACAATTTTTTATTATAATATATTTTCTTCAACTACGCTACATATCCCTTTAATTTTCATCTTACACTTAAAGATAACGAAATCGTTCCTTTAGCATAATTAAAAAACAGAAGAATATAAGTATAACCATTCCGCTATATTCTATTACTAAGCCGAAAGTTCATGCTCTACTTCGCATCTTCCTCTAACGCCTTCTCACGAGCGAAAAAAGCACATTCACCTTTGGTAAATGTGCTAAAACATTTTTTGGTTTTGCACTGCATTCACAATAATATTTGCTGTTTCTTCAATTGCCTTATTTGATACATCAATCACTTGACAATTTATTTTACTAATTACTTCCTCAAAATGATCAATTTCTTCTTGAATACGATTAATATTTGCATATGTTGCTCCATCACTTAATCCAAGTGACTTCAATCGTTCTTTTCGAATATGATTTAACTTATCTGGTATAATTTTCAAACCGAAACATTTCTCTTTTGCCACTTGATATAATTCCTCAGGCGGATCCACTTCCGGTACAAGTGGTACATTAGCAACTTTCAAACGTTTGTTATGCGCTAAATATTGTGAAAGTGGTGTTTTTGATGTACGTGAAATTCCAATCAACACGATATCAGCTTTTAAAATACCACGTGCATCTCTACCATCATCATACTTAACTGCAAATTCAATCGCTTCAATTTTTTTAAAGTACTCTTCATCTAATCTTCGAACGACACCTGGCTCATACCTTGGTACTTGCCCTGTAATTTCTTCAATTTGATCGATAAGAGGTCCGATAATATCGTATGCCTCTACTCCTTCTTTTGCCGCTTCTGTCAATAAATATTGACGCATATCAGGCTTTACTAACGTAAAACAAATAAGCGCTTGATTGTTCTTGGCAATCGAGATTACTTCTTTTAATGTCCCTGTATCTTCTACATACGGTACACGCCTAATATCAGGAGCGAATGGGAACTGTCCCATTGCCGCTCTAACAACCAAATCAGCCGTTTCTCCTACCGAGTCAGATACGACATATACGATTTTATTATCCATTACATTACCTCACTTTAAACAAATTACACTTATTCGTTATTTACTAAATTTACAAACGCACGTGTAATATTTGTTTTTGTAATTCGTCCAATCACTTCTAAACCTTGTTTCGTATCCTTCACAACTGGCAACGCATCAATCTGTCTTTCTATTAATTCCATCGCAATATCATATAAAGAATCCTCCCTGCGACACATCGCAATGTTTGGCATCCTTGTCATGATAATATTAACCGGAAGAGAGGTTAAATCCTGCTTTCCTAAGCTAGCTCGTAATAAATCTTTACGAGATACAACGCCAACTAATAAAGTAGCTTGATCTACAACAAATAATGTACCAACGTCCTCTAGAAACATAGTACAGATTGCATCGTATACTGATACATTTTTATCAATTACAGCCGGTCTAGATTGATAATCTTGCACTTTAATTTTCTTAACAGCTTCAGATAATAGCTGTCCCCCGGTTTTACCCGTATAAAAATAACCTACACGTGGACGCGCTTCTAAATAACCAGCCATCGTTAAAATTGCTAAGTCTGGTCTTAGCGTTGCACGTGTTAAACCCAATTGCCCAGCAATTGACTCCCCTGTAATAGGACCGTGATCTTTTACAATCTGAATGATATGCTCTTGCCGTTTATTCAGCTCTATGATAATCACCACCTTTAATGCACAACGAAAAAAGTTATACTATCTCTTAAATATTATATACTAAATATGCTATTCGAAAAAGAAAGTATGTAAAAAGGACCGTATACGGCCCTTTTTATATTTGAAACTTATCAAGTTGTTCCAAGAAACGCCTTGTTTTCAAATAAATCCCACAATATTCATCATAATATGTATTCAATACTGTGCGCATTTGTTTTTTTGTACTATCCTTCACCGATACATTACCGAGTCGGTGTAAATCAAAATGAAAAAAGAGACGTAATAATTTATGAACAGCCTCTCCCACCGGAATACGATACGGATCTTGTTCCGCATGACGAGAGCACAGAAAACCGCCTTCCCGGACAGAGAAGGCGACAAAATCTGTTTCTTGATGACAAATAGCACATGTATCAAAGTACGGGTGCATCCCTAATACCGGAAGCATTTTCGTTTGATAAATTAATGATAATACTTCTGGGTCAACACCCTCACACATATAATGCAACGTTTGATATAACATTTCAAATAAATACGGATTATGCTTCTTATCTTCTGTTGCTTTATCAGTTAATTCGATAATAAATGATGCATAAGCAGTTAAAAATATATCCTCGCGAATTTCTTTCATAGATGAAATAATCTCGCCTTGTTGCAAAGTTCCAAGTCCAGATCCCATTTGAATAAGAAAATGACCATGTGTCATAAGTTGCGAAATAGCTGCTAACCGACTCTTCGGCTTTTTCGCCCCTCTTGCCATTGCACTTACCTTACCAAATTCCCGTGAGTATATTGTAACAATCTTATTTGTTTCTCCGTAATCTGTCGTACGGATAACAATGCCCTCAACTTTTTGAAACATGTTCGTCACCATCCAAGGTTTGAACAAAACGGGTCAAGAAATTGGAGAGTCTAGATGCGCTAACTCCTCTTCATGTTGATCCATCTCATCGTTTACGTCTTTTTCCATTTCTTTCAAAAGCAAATACGTTTCAATGCTTCCTGTTTTGGAGAAAAACTTCCAGGTAAAATCTAGCATAAGAATCCACCTTTCTCAATAAGCGTAGCCTATAAACCAATTTCTTTTGTTGTTATTAAGTTGACCCATTTTGTTCATTTTCATGTGAGAAAAATTTTTCCTAATTTATCAAGGTTCATAAAAACCAATAATCAGCGGATGAACAAAACATCCACTGATCACAACTTTACTTCATATTAATACTCGTCTTCACGGAAACCAAGGTCACGAAGCTGTGACATCTTATTACGCCAATCTTTTTGCACTTTCACCCATACTTCTAAAAATACTTTAGAACCAAGAAGTGCTTCAATGTCAAAACGAGCTCTCTTACCGACTTCTTTTAACATCTTCCCTTGCTTACCTATAATAATTCCTTTTTGTGATGCACGTTCAACAACAATCGTTGCGTTTATATAAACCGCTCCGCCCTCACGCTTTTGAATTGCATCAATAACAACCGCTACAGAATGTGGTACTTCTTCACGTGTTAAATGTAATACTTTTTCACGAATAAGCTCTGAAATAATAAATCGCTCTGGATGATCCGTTACTTGATTATCCGGGTAATATTGCGGTCCTTCTGGTAAATACTTTTTAATTGCTCCGATTAACGCTTCAACGTTATTACCGTCCAATGCAGAAATTGGCACAATCTCCGCGAACTCATATAATTTACGATATTGATCAATCAACTCCAGCAATTGCTCTGGATGAAGTTGGTCAATTTTATTAATTACCAAAAATACCGGTTGTTTCGTTTCTTGTAATTTCTCAATAATAAATTCCTCACCACGACCATATCCTTCAGTTGCATTGACCATAAACAAAACAATATCAACTTCTTTTAATGTCGTTTGAGCCATCTTCACCATGAAATCGCCTAGTTTATGTTTAGGTTTATGTATTCCTGGTGTATCAATGAAAACTACTTGTGAATCATTTTCTGTATATACACCTTGAATTTTATTACGAGTTGTTTGTGGCTTATCGCTCATAATGGCAATTTTTTGGCCAATAATACGATTTAAAAATGTAGATTTCCCAACATTCGGTCTGCCAATAATAGAGACAAAACCTGATTTATAACCTTTTCTATTCATGTAAATCCTCCGCTAAAAATGCTCCTGGTAACAATTCTCCGACTGTTGTCTCTTGAACATCACCATGTAAGTTTGATAGGTATACTTTCGTATCCTGTTTACATAATTCTATCATAACTTGTCGACATGCTCCACAAGGAGGTACTGGACGCTTTGTATCCGCTACGACTGCAATAGCTACAAACTCGTTATCCCCTTCAGAAATTGCCTTAAATAAAGCTGTTCGTTCTGCACAGTTACATAAACCATATGATGCATTTTCAACATTACATCCACGATATATTTTTCCATCCTGAGTTAGTAAAGCTGCACCTACTTGAAATTTAGAATATGGTACGTACGCTCGTTTACGCGCTTCGGTTGCTTCTTGAATTAATTGTTTGCTATTCATATTCCCGCATCCTTTCCGTTCATAGATGTGAATAGATACACTCTTTCATTAAAGGCCTTCACGGCGCTCCCAAAGCTTAATAAAAGCTTCGGAATGCAACTATACCATATACGGTAAAAAGATAATAGCACCAATTACAGCAGCTATAATTGCAAATAATAAAACTGCCCCTGCTGCAACATCCTTTGCAATTTTTGCAACCGGATGAATATCGGCGGTTGCTAAGTCTACTGTTTTTTCAATAGCCGTATTCACCATCTCTAAACTCATTACAATCCCTATCACAATAAGTACGACAATCCATTCCATTGTTGTAATATGGAAATAAAAGCCGCAGCATATAACGATGACTGCGGCTAAATAATGAATTTTCATATTTCGTTCATGACGAAGACAAAAGTATATACCAGCTATAGCATATCCAAAACTATCTAAAAGTTTTCCTGTTTTCATCGTCCTAATCCAAAGGCCTCTAAAATTTCTTTTTGTCTTCCAAACATTTCTTTCTCATCTTCTTCTGTCATATGATCATAACTAAGCAAATGCAAAAAGCCATGTAGTGCTAAAAACCCAAGTTCTCGATCAAAAGAATGCCCATATTCTTCAGCTTGTTCTTTTGCTCTTGGAATAGAAATAATAAGATCTCCTAACATACGCGGCATCTCTGCACCGACAATTTCCATTTCGCCTTCTCCCATTTCTTCCATAGCAAAAGAAATAACGTCCGTAGGCTGATCCTTATCTCGGTAATCACGGTTTATTTCACGAATACGTTCATTATCTACAAATGTAACCGATAATTCTGCGCCTTCTTCTATGTTCTCCATTTGGGCTGCTTTCTCTACTAAACCTCGAATCAAACTTATATATTCATCTTTCACTTCTTCTGTTTCATCAATAAAATCAATTAATAAACTCATTCTTTCTCCTTTTCTTCCGGCGGTTCCGGATATGTAATACGGGAATGGAAAATACCATTTAACGTTTCACATAACGTTTTTCCAACGATTTGTAGTTCCTTAAATGTCAAATCACATTCACTAAATTGACCATCTTGCAGGCGATCTTTAATAATACTTTGCACTAAATTATTAATCTGATCTGGTGTTGGATGGTTCATCGAACGTACCGCCGCTTCCACACTATCAGCAATACCAACGATCGCCGACTCTTTAGAAGTTGCTTTCGATCCTGGATAGCGGAACATTTCCTCCGTATATTTCTCTTTATCTTCTTTAATCGCATTATAATAAAAATATTTAAGTAACGTTGTACCATGATGCTGTCCAGCAATATCGATAATTTCTTGAGGTATATGGTGTTCTTCTAACATTCTCACCCCATCGGTTACATGAGCAATTATAATATCTTTGCTCGTTACAGGGTCTAATCTATCATGCGGGTTTTCAATACCCATTTGGTTTTCAATAAAAAACTGTGGTTGTACCGTTTTCCCTACATCATGATAATACGCCCCTACACGCGCTAATACTCCATTTGCTCCAACTGCTTCACAAGCAGCTTCTGAGAGATTAGCCACCATTACACTATGATGATATGTACCTGGTGCTTCTAATAAAATTTTACGCAAAAGCGGGTGATTCGGACTTGAAAGTTCCATCAATTTCATACTCGATACAATCCCAAGACCACTTTCTAAATACGGTAAAATCCCCATAGCTAGAACAGAAGAGATAATACCCGAAACAGCAGCCATTAATAATTGCACCCCAATTTCAAGAGGCGAAAAATTCCCGTTACGTAATAATAGCAAAGCCGCTAATACGACTACATTTAATACAGAAACGAGTATACCCGCTTGTAAAATCATCGTACGACGATTTTTTTCTCTCAAGAAAATACTAACTGATAATGAACTTAATAAAACATAAATCCCCACACTATAATTCAGTGTACTCGTTACACCTTCATTAAACATAATACTTCCGCATACAGAAAAGATCATACTCGTTAAAAATACAAATCGATCACCAATCATTAATTTTACAAGTATTGTTCCCATTGCAACTGGAACAACATACGCGATTCCTGCATACTCAAGCTTTTGAAACAAACTAATGATTTTCATTAAAACAATCGTGATAGACAAAATTGTAATATACGCTAGGACATACGGCCTATCTTCCCTTTTCCGCTGTAAAAACACTTCAAACTGCTTATGCATAAAGTACAATAGCACACCAATGAGTACCGCTAACCCAACATAGGGTTGAAAACTGTTCCCTTTTTCTAACAGGCCAACTAATTTCAACTGATTGTACATATCACTTGAAATCGTTTCACCTTCTCTAACAAGGACTTGCCCTTGAAGAATATAAACAGGTGGAACTAAATCTTCTTCCGCTTTTCTCTTCTCTTTTGTTAAGGTCGGATCATAAAAATAGTTTGCAGAAATCGCATATTTCCCTAACGCCTTAATAGATTCCTTTAAACCATTATCAACATTAACACTATTCATCTCACTTACATATCGTTCCTTCGCATCCTTCAATTCATCCATTTTAACATGCTCAGTCATGATACTATTAATAGCTGTAACTGTTGCATCTTTCGCTAATACTAATTGGTTCGAATCTGCATTAATTAAGTTTAGTAAGTTTGAATCAGATAATTCTTTCGTTAAATCAGTAGGCAATTTTTTTTTCAACTTGTCCACTTTTTCAGCATCAGTAATCTTTTTTTGCTCATCCGGTCCAACCGCTTTAATCTCTTGTATCACTTCATCTACTTTAGCAAAGACGTCATTCACAATATCCACTTTATTTTGTTTATACTCACTTTTATATGTATATTGATCTTCAACTTTTGTAGCGGCTTCTTTTTTCTTTTTGTCCGTTGTAACTTTATCTTCAATTTTAATAGGAGAATGGATTGTTTTTTTCGCAATAGAATATGTTGTAACATCTAATTGCTCTGGTTTTACATTATTCATAAGTGCAAAAAACAGCACTGCCCCTAATAAAACGTAAGAAATCCAACTTAGTTTTTTCGAATGTTGTAAATTACGAAACCACTTAGAAATTTCTTGAGATCTTGACATGATTTCAATACCTTCTCCTCTCCAGAAATAAAGTGAAACTATTTATAGCTTTCATTTCTTCTAGGTAACGATACTTTTTGGACAACATTTTTATCCACTATCACCTATAGTTTATTTCCCTCGTCTTTAATGATAGTAAAAAATATGTCATTCGCCAACCTTATCATACAAAAAGAAATGATCCTGACAAATAGGATCATTCCATTTTATCATATGCCTCAATAATACGTTGCACTAATGGGTGTCTCACAACGTCTGTTTGTTCCAGTGTTATGAACGAAAGACCTGATACACCAGATAAAATATTAGCAGCAATAGAAAGACCTGACTTTACCCCTTTTGGCAAGTCTACCTGTGAGGGATCCCCCGTAATAACCATTTTAGAACTAAAACCTAATCGTGTTAAAAACATTTTTATTTGAACACCAGTTGTATTTTGCGCCTCATCTAATATAACAAATGAATCATCCAGAGTACGCCCTCTCATATAAGCAAGAGGTGCAATTTCAATTACACCACGTTCCATCATACGTTGTGTATATTCTTGTCCAAGAATATCATGTAACGCATCATATAGTGGACGTAAATACGGATCTACTTTTTCTTTCAAATCACCTGGTAAAAACCCTAAGCTCTCTCCAGCTTCTACAGCAGGTCTTGTTAAAATAATTTTCTTTACATACCCTTGCTTTAAAGCTCTCACAGCCATTACTACGGCTAAGTATGTTTTTCCTGTCCCAGCAGGTCCTATCCCAAATACAATATCATTCTTTTTCATTGCATGAATATATCGTCTTTGCCCCATCGTTTTCACACGAATGGATTTACCTTTTGCCGTTTTAAAAATTTCCTCTTCATATAATTCTTCGAATTGAGCAATTTTCCCTTGTTGCCCAAGCTGAATCGCATACGCAACATCTCTTTCCGAAATTGATACACCTTTACGGATAACAACAAGTAACTGTTGTAAGATTTTTTCTACGAGCACCACAGTTTCATCTGCCCCAGATACACGAACAGATTCTCCTCTAGTCACAATCGATACACTAAGTTCTCGTTCAATTACTTTTAAATGAGCATCATTTACCCCAAAAAGAGCGATTGCTTCGTTGGGATTTTCCAATTGTTGGTTCATTTCTACTAATTGTTCTGCCATTACTCAGTCTCCTTGAATATCGGATTCAGATATTGGTTGTGGCTCTGCAATATTTTCAATCACTGTATAATGTAATGTGACCTTTAGGTGATCCGCCTCAACCTCTTTACTCAAAATGTTATCACTTACAATCATAGCATGTTCATCCAATTTTTTCTTCAGTTCTTTTTCTGCCATCTCTTTCGCTACTTTCATTGCTTGTTTTTCGGTATATTCTCGGTTCGCTTCTTCCTCTTCTCGTACAATATCTTTCTCGTATGCAATTGGTAATGTAAATCCAAATAATTTCACATCATGTTTTACACTTTCAGTACGAGAGCGCTTATACTTATCCTGTTGAAATCCCCATATTTTTATTTTAGTACTCCCAAATTTAAGGAAATGTTCATTGTATGAATTACCAGTATACACTTGAAATTGTGTCTTTAACGGAACATCCACCTCAGATTTATACCACGTTTCTCCATATACAATCCCTTTAGCCGAAACAACTGTCGGATTCTCCTCATTACCATACATCCCGGATACGAGAAGTTGCCCCTTTTCCACATGGTCATTTTTCATGACAACCGGCTTCCCAACTTCCACAAATGTTTTTGTAATAATCCCTTCTTTTTTTGCTACTAAGTTTTGTGGCTGTTGTTCACTTTCTTTTTTCGGCTCATTTTTTTCAACAATCTTAAAATGATATGTTGTCCCTCTTATTTCTAATCCCGCCCAAGTAATTGCATTAATATTGTCTGTCAAATGACGTTGAACATCTTCTACACTCGGCATTTGGAATTGTAATTTACCTTTTTTTATACCCATTTTGTCCAATTCTTTCATCAATATATATTCTGTTTCCGGTTTTGCTCCTGTAATTTCAATTTTCCACACCATATTTGACAATGCGATCATTCCGAAAAAAAATATTAAAAACCCAATTAAAAATCCACTATTTTTAATTACACGCTTATTCCAAAAAGGAAAACCGTAACGTCCAATAAAATATAATTTAAATTCATTTTTTCTATAAATTGGTTTTATCTTTTTCACATCTCGTAATAACATACAAAAAACTAACGTTTCATCAGCTATCTTCTTTACATCCCAAACGAGTAATTTCTTCCGCACACACTCGTTAACAAAGCGTTCCGCTCCTCTACCTTCAATTCGCACCTTTACATACCCAAGCCATTTTATAAACCATTTATTTTTCATCGACTATCTCCACTACCTTTCTAAAAGTAGATACACTACTTTTCAATTCGATTATCAAACTAGCTCGTACTAAAATTTTAATTAGCAGATTCCTTGATCCTCACTAATTATTAACCTTCACGAGCCAGTTTTTTACGTGGAACTCAATTCCCACCTATCCTCTTTGTACGAACCGAATATTGCGGCCAGAACGTTACCACCTGTTAATACAAGGTAACGAAGAAAAACTTCACAAACGGAAGTTTCTCCTCACTCCTCTTTCTTTTCATTTTCTAAAAACGTCACTTGTTCAATAATCCCTTCAAGCAACAGTTCTTCTGGAAGGATTGTTTTAATAACAAAGGATTGACCTTTAATTAATAATTGACCATGTTTCAATAGCAATCTTACCTCTTTATCTGAAAACACTAATAATCCTCGATGATTTTCTATATAGATATGTACTTGCCCAACAAGCGTGATCCGAGGTAGATCCATTAACACATCCACTGGCAGGTCTATTTGCTTCGTTAACCAATTCTTCATTTGTTCTATTTTTTTCATCTCAAAAGACCCCCTCTCATCCCATATGTATGAAAAAAGAGCTTGTAATATCACGTCCAAACTGAAAAAAGCATAAAAAAACGTCTCATACGAAATGAGACGCTTTTTTATGCTAATAGCTGGATAACCAGCTTATTCACAAGTGATCCGTCTGTTTTACCTTTTACTTTCGGCATAACAGCAGTCATCACTTTACCCATATCTGCTTTAGATGTAGCACCAACTTCAGAAATAACTTGCTTAATTATATCCGCTAGTTCTTCTTCTGTTAATTGCTCCGGCAAATATGCGCTTAAAATCTGAATTTCACTTTGCAGTTTATCAACAAGGTCTTCACGACCAGCTTTTTTAAATTCAAGGAGGGAGTCCTTATACTGTTTTACTTCACGAGCTAAAACTGTTAATTCCTCTTCTTCAGTAAGAGTATGTTGCAGTTTAATACCTTCATTTTGTAAAGCAGCCTTAACCATACGAATAACGGTTAATTTTTCTTTTTGTTTATTCTTCATCGCTTGTTTCATATCATCGTTTAAACGACCGAGAAGACTCATAACTTACACCCTCTCTTAGAACTTACGCTTTCTTGCCGCTTCAGATTTCTTCTTACGTTTTACACTTGGCTTTTCATAAAACTCGCGCTTTCTTGCTTCAGCAAGTGTACCAGTTTTAGAAACCGATCTTTTAAAACGGCGAAGTGCATCCTCCAAAGACTCGTTTTTACGAACGACTGTTTTTGACATTCTCTTTCCCTCCCTCCGAAACATCACACTTACATACTAATTTCAGCATGCAAAAAGAAACCCTTCTTCAGCATGTCTTTTACGATTATAATACATTTTATCACTTCAGGTCAACTATTTGGCAGAATAAAAGAAGAATAGATGCCCTTACCTGTTCAAAAGCTATGTAGATAGCTATTATCCTTTTCCCCTGAAGACAACTATATTTTTTATCATTACACCTTTTTTAATACAAGAAAGCATTAAATAACTACTCATTCAACGTACCTGCCTTTTCAGTACTTAACTTCTCCACAAAAAAAAAAAAAAGAAAGCATGCAAATCGTTTCCGTTTGCATGCTTTTTTATCCCGCTATTTGCCAGGACAGTAAGACCCCCACCTCAAAATTCAGCGAAAGCAAAGAACTTAGGCGGGGGTCAGGCTGATAATCAGCGGGGATGAACAACCCCCCACTGATTAAAGTTTCATTTTATGCGCTTGCTGATTCTTTTTTTACATCATCTTCAAGAACACGAACAAACTGCGCTTCGTTATATGGATAACCAGCTTTTGTAATTTTCACTTTTACTAGCTTACCAATCAATTCTTCAGATCCTTCAAACACAATTTTTAAGTAGTTATCTGTATAACCTACATATAAACCTTCACGGTCACCATCTTTAAATGTCTCTTCCGGAATGATTTCAAGTACTTCACCTTCAAATCTAGAAGCATACTCTTTCGCTAATTGATTTGATAGCTCAATTAGACGGTGAACACGATCGTTCTTCACGTCTTCAGGAACTTGATCTTCCATACGTGCTGCTGGAGTACCTGTACGTTTCGAATAAGGGAAAACGTGTAATTCAGAGAAACGATTCTCTTTAATGAAATTGTACGTTTCCATGAATTCCTCTTCTGTTTCGCCTGGGAATCCAACAATTACGTCTGATGTAATCGCAAGACCTGGTAACGCTTCTTTCAAACGATCTAAACGCTCTTGGAAAAATTCCATCGTATACTTACGGCGCATACGTTTCAATACAGTATTAGATCCTGACTGTAATGGAATATGCAAGTGACGTACAACTACTTCTGATTTATCTAACACTTCAATTACTTCATCAGAAATTTGACTTGCCTCAATAGAAGAAATACGAAGGCGTTTCAATCCGCCTACTTCCGCTTCCATATCGCGCAGTAATCCAGCTAAGTTATACTCTTTTATATCTTCACCGTACCCACCTGTATGAATACCTGTTAATACGATTTCTTTATAGCCAGCATCTACTAATTGCTGCGCTTGTTTAATAACTTCTTTTCCATCACGAGAACGCATTAAACCACGCGCCCAAGGAATGATGCAAAATGTACAGAAGTTATTACAACCTTCTTGTATTTTTAAAGATGCACGTGTACGGTCCGTGAAATATGGTACATCGAGCTCTTCATATACACGTGTTTTCATAATATTACGGACAGCATTAATTGGTTGACGTTCTTTACGGAATTCTTCGATGTATCCTAACATCTTCTCACGATCTTGCGTACCAACAACAATATCTACACCTGGAATTGCCATAATTTCCGCTGGAGATGTTTGTGCATAACATCCAGTTACACAAATTACCGCATCTGGATTTTGACGTACAGCACGTCTAATTACTTGACGGCTTTTTTTATCTCCAGTATTCGTTACTGTACATGTGTTAATAACGTATACATCAGATTTTTTTTCATATTCAGTTCTTTCATAACCACCTTGTTTAAACAATTGCCAAATCGCTTCTGTTTCATAGTGGTTTACTTTACAACCTAACGTGTGGAACGCAACAGTTGCCATTGATTATCACCCCATCAATTCAAAATGATAAGAAGCGGCACTTAACGCATAAAGCGGAGCCGTTTCTGTTCTTAAAATTCTTGGTCCTAAACTACATGGTACAAATTTATGTTCACGAAGTGCGGTTATCTCTTCCTCCGCTAAACCGCCTTCTGGTCCAAATACAATCAGCAGTTTTTGGCCTGGTTTAATCGTCGCTAAAGCTTTCGCAAAATTAGATTTCTCACCTTGTTTCGCTTCTTCTTCATACGCAACAAGGCAAACATCATACTCGCTACTCATCGACAGCAGTTGTTTAAATGATGAGGGAACGTGTACTTCTGGAATTTCACTTCTATGCGATTGTTCCGCAGCTTCTTTTACAATTTTTTTCAAACGCTCAACTTTTTTATCTGCTTTTTTCGCATCCCACTTTACAATAGATCGAGATGCTTGAAATGGTAAAAATGCAGCTGCCCCAAGCTCAGTTCCTTTTTGAAAAATTAACTCTAGCTTGTCTCCTTTCGGCAGTCCACTTGCAATCGTCACGAACACAGGAAGTTCGCTTGACGCCTCTACCCATTCTACAATAGTGGTATCCACAAATTCACTGGTAATTTCAGCAATTGAACACTCTGCTGTTTTACCATTTACACAGCAATAAATGTGGTCACCAACTGACATACGCATCACTCTTGCGATGTGATGGACATCATCACCCATTATGCGAATACTTGTCTCATTTACATATTTCTCTTCTACAAAATAACGTTGCATATAATCACCTTAGTAGAGTTTCGTTCCTTTCGTAAGTCAACACTTACGAAAAGAACGAAACGTTATCATTTTCATATAACAAACGGCAAGTCCCTCACCTTATACGGTGAGAGACTCCCCTGTTCTTTATAGACTAAAATCTATATTACGCATTTCGTGCAATAATTGCTACCCAATCTTCCATTCGAAGTACTTCTTCAATTGAAAATCCAGCTGTTTCTAACGCTTCAGAAATTACTTTTTCTTTCGCCCCAATAATACCAGATGTAATAAATAATCCACCTGGCTTCACAACTCTCGCTGCATCTTCAGGGAATAGAAGAATAATTTCCGCTAGTAAATTTGCTACGATTAAATCAACTGGACCTTCGATACCTTCTAATAGACTATTCTGTCCAACATTGACAATGTCATCTGTTTTATTTAAGCGCACATTCATTTCTGCACTTTCAACTGCAACTGGGTCTAAATCATACGCTTGAACAGAAGCCGCACCTAATTTTGCCGCAGCAATACTAAGTACCCCCGAACCTGTCCCCACATCAATCACAGTATCACCTGGCTGAACCGTTTTTTCTAACGCACGAATACACATCGTCGTTGTTGGATGTGTCCCTGTACCAAACGCCATACCTGGATCTAATTCAATAATTTTTTCATCTGGAGAAGACGGTGTATACTCTTCCCACGTCGGCACAATTGTGAATGTATCAGAAATTTGAACTGGATGATAATACTTCTTCCAAGCAGTAGCCCAATCTTCCTCATCGACTTCATTAATTGTAATAGTTCCTTTACCAATTTCGATGTCGAAAGATGGTAGTGCATCAATAGATGATTTTACACCTGCAACCGTTTCGTGTAAAGAATCCGTTTGCGGAAAATATGCTTTTACCAAAACACCCTCACTTGGATATTCATCTGGGTTAAGTGCATAAATCTCACCGTATTGTTGCTTGCGCTCTTTCGTCAACTCCGCTGGGTCCTCAATCGCAACCCCGCTAGCGCCTGCTTCATGCAAAATATGAGAGACAGCTTCTACTGCTTCTTCTGTTGTATGAATACTAATTTCTGACCATTTCACAATTTACCAACTCCATTTTTTATTTCCATTATTCCCCTTTGAAAGCACGTTTAAGCTTTCTGAATAAGCTATCATCCTGCTCTTCTTGCCCTGCAAATTCACGCAATAAATCTTTTTGATGTGAAGTTAATTTCGTCGGCACAACAACACGAACGACTACATATTGATCTCCTTGACCATATCCACGTACGTTCGGAGCACCTTTTCCTTTTAAGCGGAATTCTGTTCCTGTTTGTGTTCCTGCTGGAATTTTCAGCTTCACTTTGCCATGAACGGTAGGAACTTCTACTTCCGCACCAAGTGCCATTTGCGCAAATGTTATTGGCATTTCGCAAATAATGTGATCCCCTTCGCGTTCAAAGAATTCATGATTTCTCACATGAACAACAACATATAAGTCACCTGCCGGTCCGCCATTTACGCCTGCTTCACCTTTTCCAGATACACGAATTTGTTGACCATTATCGATACCCGCTGGAATTTTAACATTGATTTTTTTACGTTTACGAACTTTACCAGAACCATGGCATGTCGTACATTTCTCTTTAATCATTTGACCTGTTCCTGAACAATGTCCACAAGCTTGACGGTTTACAATACGCCCAAATGGTGTATTTTGTTCTACACTTACTTGCCCTGATCCTGAACAATGTTTACATGTTTCTTTTGAAGTCCCTGGTTTTGCTCCACTACCCTTACAAGTATCACATGGATCCTCCACTGGAATCTCAACGTTTAATTCTTTACCAAAAATAGCTTCTTCAAACTCTAAAGTAACTTGATATTGTAAATCAGCACCTTGACGTGGAGCATTTGGATCACGACGTCTTCCGCCGCCACCGCCAAAGAATGAACTAAAGATATCTTCGAAACCGAAGCCACCGCCGAAGTCTCCTCCGCCACCGAAACCTTGATTCGGACCAGCGTGACCAAATTGATCATACTGCGCGCGTTTTTGATCGTCACTTAATACTTCGTATGCTTCTTGTACTTCTTTAAACTTTTCAATTGCATTTTCTTCTTTACTTACGTCTGGATGGTACTTTTTAGCCAAACGACGATACGCTTTTTTAATTTCATCTTTTGAAGCGCCCTGGCTAAGTCCAAGGACCTCATAATAGTCTCGTTTATTCATAAATTTACAACCCCCGAATCTTTCACATAAACGTAATTTTAACACCGAAAGAAAGTGCTTTGCAACAAAGTTTCCTCACTTACAGTATGCAAAATAAAAAACTTAAGATCCTCACACATTTCTTCTTATTCGTGAAAAAAGCCAAAGCCAAGGCACGCTTGACTTTGACTTTTTGTCATCTTACTTATTTTATTTCACTGTATTACTTGTCTTCTTTTACTTCTTCAAACTCAGCGTCTACTACATTATCTTTTTTCGCGCCAGCGTCTTGTGCTCCTTGTGCACCTTCTGCTTGCCCTGCAGCCGCTTGAGCTTGCTCGTATAATTTAACAGTTAATTGTTGTACGATTTCTTGAAGAGCATCTTTTTTCACACGGATTTCTTCAAGTTCGTTTTTCTCGATTGCCGCTTGTAATGCTTCTTTCGCTTCCGTTGCTTTCGCTACTTCAGCTGCATCTACTTTACCTTCTAAATCTTTTACAACTTTGTCTGTTTGGAATACAAGTTGGTCAGCTTCGTTACGAAGTTCAACTTCTTCCTTACGTTTTTGGTCAGCATCAGCATTTGATTCAGCTTCTTGTACCATACGATCTACTTCTTCATCAGAAAGACCTGAAGAAGATTGGATTGTAATAGTTTGCTCTTTGCTTGTACCTAAGTCTTTTGCACGTACGTTAACGATACCGTTCGCATCAATATCGAATGTTACTTCGATTTGTGGAATTCCACGTGGTGCTGGCGGAAGGTCTGTTAATTGGAAACGACCTAACGTTTTGTTGTCAGCTGACATTGGACGCTCACCTTGTAGTACGTGAATGTCTACCGCTGGTTGGTTATCAGCAGCTGTTGAGAATACTTGTGACTTACTTGTCGGAATTGTAGTGTTACGCTCGATTAGTTTCGTGAACACACCGCCCATAGTTTCGATACCTAAAGAAAGTGGAGTTACGTCTAATAATAGAACGCCCTCTACATCACCAGTAAGTACGCCACCTTGAACTGCAGCACCTAATGCTACAACTTCATCTGGGTTTACACCTTTGTATGGCTCTTTACCAGTTTCACGTTTAATTGCTTCTTGTACAGCTGGGATACGAGTAGAGCCACCAACAAGGATAACTTTATCTAATTCGCTTGGAGCAAAACCAGCGTCTTTTAATGCACGACGAGTTGGCTCTAATGTTCTTTCAACAAGACCAGCTGAAATTTCTTCGAATTTAGCTCTTGTTAACGTTAATTCTAAGTGTAATGGGCCAGCAGCTCCAGCACTAATGAATGGTAATGAAATTTGTGTTTGTGTTACACCAGAAAGATCTTTCTTCGCTTTTTCAGCTGCATCTTTCAGACGTTGAAGTGCCATTTTATCTTGGCTTAAATCAATGCTATTTTCTTTTTTGAATTCAGCTACTAAATGATCGATGATAACTTGGTCAAAGTCATCTCCACCAAGACGGTTGTCACCAGCAGTTGAAATAACTTCGAATGTGCCGTCTGCTAACTCAAGGATAGATACATCAAATGTACCGCCACCTAAGTCATATACTAAGATTTTTTGTTCTTCATCTTGTTTTTCTAAACCGTAAGCAAGTGCTGCGGCTGTTGGTTCGTTAATGATACGCTCAACTTCTAAACCAGCGATACGACCAGCATCTTTCGTTGCTTGACGCTCTGCATCGTTGAAGTATGCAGGTACTGTAATAACAGCTTTCGTTACTGTTTCACCTAAGTATGCTTCAGCAGAAGCTTTTAAGTTTTGTAAAATGATTGCAGAAATTTCTTGAGGTGTAAAATCTTTACCTTCAACTTCTACTTTGTAGTCTGTACCCATATGACGTTTAACAGACATGATTGTATTTGGGTTTGTAATTGCTTGACGCTTCGCAACTTCCCCAACTTGACGCTCTTCATTTTTGAAAGCTACAACAGAAGGTGTTGTACGATTTCCTTCTGGATTTGGGATAACCTTTGGTTCTCCACCTTCCATAACAGCTACACAAGAGTTTGTTGTACCTAAGTCAATACCGATAATTTTACTCATGGCGAATCCTCCTACTTTTATGTAAATTATTGATTTACTTTTACCATTGATGGGCGAATCACACGGTCTTTTAGTTTATAACCTTTTTGGAATTCTTCAACTACCGCGTTTGATTCAAATTCACTGTCTTCCACTTGCATAATAGCTTGGTGTTCATTCGGATCAAACTGTTTACCAACAGCTTCAATCGCTTCAACACCTTCCTTAGTCAACGCTTCTAGCAATTGACGATGCACCATTTCCATACCTTGTAACAAGGATTGCGTTTGCTCGTCAGTCGCTTCCACTTGCATCGCTCTTTCAAAATTATCAAGAGCTGGCAAAATATCTGAAACTAGACTTTGTGCTCTATATTTATCAGCAGCCTGTTTATCCATTTGGACACGGCGCTTATAATTTTCAAAATCAGCTTGTAGACGTAATGTGCGACCTTCCGTTTCCGTTAGTTTCGCTTGTAACTCATCTACTTTTTCTTGTAAAAGAGCAGCCTCACTTTTTTCTTCTACAGTTTTTTCACTGTTTTCTGGCGTGACAGCTTCTTCAACTTGCGCTTCTTTCACTTCTTCTACCACTTGTTCGTTACGCTCTTCCACAATTTTCACCTCCTTAAAAGGTATTAGGTATCATGCTTAGCATGATTACCTAAGCATTATATATTACACACAGCAATGAAAATTTCATCACTTGAGCGAATGTATTACTCTCATTTACTTTTTAAGTCCGTCTGTAAATTGTCTTGTAAATAACTGCAGTAAACTAATTACACGAGAGTATTGCATTCTCGTCGGACCTAAAATTGCAATTGTTCCAAGTTGCTCTTCTCCAATCGAATACGTTGCAGAAATCAAACTGCAATCCTCCATTGCCGTAGAAGAATTTTCTCTACCAATTTTCACTTGAATTCCGACTTGTTTATGACGCAAAATGTCATAAAACGCAGCCTCATTATCGATCATCGTCAGCAAAGATCTTACTTTGTGAATGTCATGGAACTCTGGTTGCGAAAGCATATTTGCTTTTCCTCCAAAGTATATCTTTTCCGATAAAGGGACTTGAAATGTACCATCTAACATTTTTATTGCACTATCGTAATTATGAACATACCCACGCAAGACTGTAACAATCTCTTTAAAGATTTTATTATGAAGTTCTGCCATAGGTATACCAGATAGCTTTTCATTTAAAATATTAACCATTTTTTCTAAATCTGATAAATCAACAGATTCCGGAACGGTAATCGTTTTACTTTGCACATGCCCTGTATCTGTTACAATAATAGCGACTGCTGTTTGACGATCAAGCGGTACAATTTGTACATTTTTAAGTTTATTTGTGCTCAATTTGGGACCAAGAACAATGGCCGTATAATTCGTAAGCTCTGATAAAATTTGAGCTGATTGTTGTGCAATTTTTTCTGCTTCAAAAATTCTTTCAGCAAATAAATCTTTAATTTGTACAATTTCATCGGTCGGTAAGTTTTGCGGCGCTAAAAGATGGTCTACATAAAATCGGTATCCTTTTTCAGAAGGAACACGCCCAGAAGAACTATGCGTTTTTTCAATAAATCCTAATTCTTCTAAATCAGCCATTTCATTTCGAATAGTAGCTGAACTAAACGTAATTTCATCTTTCTTAGCCAACGTCCTCGAACCAACTGGTTGCGCTGATCCAATAAAGTCATCAACAATTGTTTGTAAAATTAAGAGCTGACGTTCCGTAAGCATCTCATCATCACCTCTGTTAGCACTCTTTGTCTTCGAGTGCTAAATCTATTAATAACTTACCAAAATTGACATTCAATTGTCAACGGAAACGTCACGAAATAACAAAAATTTTTCGCGCTTATGGCACATTTAATTAATCAATCAAAAATGACTGGAATACTTCATTCCCTAATAGTTTCCCTTTCCTCGTTAAACAAACATGTCCATCTCTGTTTTCAAGTAATCCTTGTTCTTGATTACTTTGTAACTGCTTTGCAAAAACATGGTCCATCTCCACATTAAATTTCTTTTGGAATTCTAACTTAGAAACACCTTTTGTTTTTCGAAGTCCTAAGAACAACTCTTCTTCCATTTTTTCTTTCTCTGTCACTGGGTGAACATCTAAATATGGAAATCCTGTCTCATCAATTTTAGTGAAATATTGCTTGAGCGGACCTACATTTTGAATTCGTTCCCCGTTCACATAGCTATGCGCTCCAGCTCCAAATCCATAATACTCTTCATTATTCCAGTATGTGAGATTGTGTCTACTTTCATTATTACCTTTTGAGAAGTTACTAATCTCATACTGGTTATAACCATGTTTCTCCATTTCATCCATTACCATTTCGTACATTTTCGCTTCATGATCTTCACCTGGTAGTCTTAATTTCCCTTTATTCATTAAGTTATAAAATACAGTTTTCGGTTCCACAATTAAGGAATATGCCGAGAAATGTTGTACACCAAGCGTAAAGGCAATGTCTAATGTTTCCTTTACATCTTCTATCGTCTGTCCTGGCAGAGCATAAATTAAATCTACATTAATATTTGTAAAACCGACTTCCTGCGCTTCTCGAATTGCTACGAATGCATCTTCTCTCGTATGCCTGCGTCCAATCTTCTCAAGTAGCTCATCACGAAACGTTTGCACACCAAAACTAATTCGGTTTACTCCACCTTCTAGCAATACGTTCAACTTCTCTTTCGGTAAATCACCTGGATTCGCTTCAAATGTTAATTCACAATTCGGCGCAAATGGGCGCAAACGACGGTTAATGATGTCGAGTAGTTTTTTTGTTTGCTCCATATTTAAAGCTGTCGGAGTTCCTCCGCCAACAAAAATCGTTTTCATACTTTCAAACGGTACTTTTTGAACCGTATTTATTATTTCTTTCTCCAAATATTGTAAGTATTGATCAACCGGTTGGCGTTCAATAAATACTTTATTAAAATCACAATAGTGACAAATATGCTGACAAAATGGAATATGAATATATGCAGCTTGTACCAAATATAACTCCTACCTTTCTAAAAAGAAAACCTCCGCACTCCGGAGGATTCTTTACTTCTCTACTGTATTACGGATTTGTTCCATTCGCATTTTTCCCCAATCATACATCATTTCAACGATCGGTAAAAGCGACATACCTAATTCCGTCATATAGTACTCAACACGCGGAGGAATTTCCGGGTATACCGTTCGATCAACAATCCCGTCCTCCATTAACTCTTTCAATTGATTTGACAACACTTTATGAGAAATGCTCGGGAACAGACGTTGCAATTCACTAAAACGATGCGGACCTTCCACACCTAAGTGCCACAATATCACAACTTTCCACTTCCCACTAATTATAGAAAGCGTCAGTTCCTTTTCGCAATTAAAATTACCTTTTTGTATTTTCTCTCGAATATCTTTTCGAATATTTTCGGACATTAATAGTCTCCTAACTCTATATCAATCACTAAAAAGCTCTCTCACTATTGTAAATGAGAGATCATAAGATGTCTAAAAAGTAGCATATAAAAAAAGAAGCCGAACGAACGGCTTCTACTTTTATCACGATTGGTGCGGGCTAATAATTAGCGAAGAATAGAAAAATCTCCACTAATTATAGTTCACTCCATTAGTTATCATCCATTTTCAGTACAGCCATGAATGCTTCTTGCGGCACTTCTACAGAACCAACAGACTTCATACGTTTTTTACCCTCTTTTTGCTTATCAAGAAGTTTACGCTTACGAGAAATGTCACCACCGTAACATTTTGCAAGTACGTTTTTACGCATCGCCTTAATTGTAGAACGAGATACAACTTTATTTCCGATAGTCGCCTGAATTGGCACTTCAAACTGTTGTCTTGGAATTAATTTCTTTAATTTCTCTACAATTACTTTACCACGGTCATACGCTGAATCACGATGTACAATAAATGATAAAGCATCCACTTGTTCATTATTTAAAAGAATATCCATTTTCACAAGTTTAGATGGTTTATAACCAATTAACTCGTAGTCAAATGATGCATATCCTTTCGTATTTGATTTCAATTGATCGAAGAAATCATATACGATTTCTGATAACGGGATTTCATATGTCAATGTAACACGTGTTTCATCTAAATATTGCATATCAATAAACGTTCCACGTTTCCCTTGGCAAATTTCCATTACAGCTCCAACATAGTCATTCGGAACCATAATTGCAGCCTTCACAAACGGCTCTTCTACACGATCGATAGTCTGTGGATCTGGCATATTAGATGGATTATCAACAATAAAATCTTCACCGTTTGTTAAATACACTTTATAAATAACGCTTGGCGCTGTTGTAATTAAGTCAATCTTGAATTCACGTTCAATACGTTCTTGAATAATCTCCATGTGAAGAAGCCCTAAGAAACCACAACGGAAACCAAAACCTAAAGCTTGAGATGTTTCAGGCTCAAATTCAAGAGCAGAATCATTCAATTCTAGTTTTTCTAACGCATCACGTAAGTCGTTATAACGTGCAGAATCGATTGGATATAAACCACAGAATACCATTGGGTTTAATTTTCGATACCCTTTTAACGGCTCTGCAGCCGGACGTTTCGCATGTGTGATCGTATCACCTACGCGTGTATCACCTACGTTTTTAATAGATGCTGCCAAGAAACCTACATCACCTACCGTTAACTCGTCACGTTGCGTCGTTTTCGGTGTAAACACACCTACTTCTGTTACTTCAAATTCTTTTCCAGTTGCCATCATACGTACTTTATCGCCAACTTTTACCGTTCCATTTACAACACGGATATATGCAATTACACCACGGTACGGATCATATAAAGAATCGAAAATCATACATTGTAACGGCTCTTCTGAATCACCTGTTGGAGCTGGTACCTTTTCAACGATTTGTTCTAAAATTTCTTCAATACCAATGCCAGCTTTCGCTGAAGCAAGTACAGCTTCCGATGCATCTAAACCAATTACATCTTCTACCTCTTGACGTACGCGTTCTGGGTCTGCACTTGGTAAGTCGATTTTATTAATAACTGGTAAGATTTCTAAATTATTATCAAGCGCTAAATATACGTTCGCTAATGTTTGCGCCTCAATTCCCTGCGCTGCATCCACTACAAGAATTGCACCTTCACAAGCCGCTAAACTACGAGATACTTCGTACGTAAAGTCGACGTGTCCTGGAGTATCGATTAAGTGAAGAATATACTCTTCACCGTCTTTCGCTTTATACGTTAGTTGTACTGCATTTAATTTAATTGTAATACCACGCTCACGCTCCAACTCCATAGAGTCAAGCAATTGCGCCTTCATTTCGCGCTGTGCCAACGCGTTTGTTTTCTCCAAAATACGGTCTGCCAACGTTGATTTCCCGTGGTCAATGTGAGCAATGATGGAGAAGTTACGAATTTTGGACTGTCTTTTTGCTCTTTCTTCTTTATTCATCTATGTTCTCAACTCCTAATAGTCTCGCCAATATACACTAGCACTGATTATATCAATAGAGCAGCAAAGATTCAATGAAAACTCGTGCTGCTTACAATACAAATCACTCTATCTATATCTTATGCGAACAAACCATAAGAGACAAACCTTTTTCAAATTAAAAGACAGCTCTCTTACAAACATAAGACAACCATCCTTCCCGCTACCCTTAACTAAAAATTCCTTTTATTGCCCCAACAACTATATCCGTTCCAAACTTTGTCATATCACGAGCAACACTCGCTATCGCCATACCGATACCTTCTACAACATTAAAACTTCTTAAGCTTTCTAACTGTTTTTGTTTTTCAATAGTCGAAAACGTCTCTCCCGAAATTCCGGGTTCAGCCCCATCGCCTTCTGTTCCTGTCATATGAGCAATTTGTTCATATGACAGCTGACGATATCCCTTCATACTTTTTAGACCATGATTAGCGAGTCCCACTCCAGCTATCATCATAAGCAAACATAAGACTGTACCGCATATACATAACAGCGTAAATTGACTCAAGCTATTTCTGCCTCTTTCCATCAATGTGTATATGCCCCTGTATTATCCTGATCAATCTGATGATGCAGCGCTGCATTTAAACCGCTGGCTATTACATTTGCCATATCCTCAATAAACGCATCTACTTCTTTTGGAGTTACCATTAAATTATGACCAAGAGGAGATAACACTTCATAAATTAACTTTCTCTTTTCTTCTTCTTCTAACGTACCAATAGCTCCTAAAAACATATTTCGACTCTTTTCATCTGGCATATCTTCTTCTGTTAATTTTTTCTTTTCTCCAAATGTAAAACCTGCTGGCAATAAAGAGCGTGACGGTTTGTTTCCTTCTTTCAGTTCCCGGCCAAAATGTTTCAAAATAAAATCAATTGTATCACTCGTAATCGAAACAGCATCTACCACAGTTGGCACACCAATTGCGATAACAGGAATACCTAATGTTTCTTTACTTAGTTCCTTACGCTTATTCCCAACACCAGATCCTGGATGAATTCCTGTATCAGAAATTTGTATCGTACTATTTACTCGTTCAATAGAACGCGCAGCTAATGCATCAATTGCGATGACAAAGTCTGGTTTTGTCTTCTCAATAATTCCGTAAATGACATCGCTCGTTTCAATCCCTGTAATTCCCATTACCCCTGGACGAATGGCACTAACAGGTCTAAACCCTTCTTCCACACTTTCAGGCTGCAATTTAAACAAATGTCTCGTCACCAATACGTTCTCTACAACTATCGGTCCGAGTGCATCCGGCGTTACATTCCAATTCCCAAGACCTACGATTAAACAACTCGCTTCTTTTGAAACTCCAACCTCTTCTAAGAAATAAGAAAATTCTTTTGCAAAAATACGCTCTACCTTTTGCTGAAGTTCCGTATCTTGTTGCCTTATACCTTGCACCTCAAGAGTTAAATAACTTCCAGGTTTTTTCCCCATCGACTCAGATGCAATTTCATCAATAGTTACTTTTGTAATTGTAACTCCCTCTTCTTCCCTCTCTTTTACAATAACTCCCTGTATCCCTTTTTGTTCTTCTTGGCGCTCTTGTAGCATTTGGTGCGCCTCTACAGCAAGGTCAGTTCTAACACTATATTTACTTAAATCTAATGGTTCTTTCATCGTATCTCCTCCGTAATTCATAGTAAATATCGTTAGATTTCCCCAAGTTATATTAGGTCATTCTTTCCTTTACGTGAAATTTCATTGATATACTATTGCAATTCTCTTCACCGTTTGATAAAATATCACTTGTTCTATGTAAGAATCGAGTCATTCGATTGCACCAGGGAGGTGAAAAGTATGGCAAACATCAAATCTGCTATCAAACGCGCTAAACTTAGCGAAGAGCGTCGTTCACATAACGCTTCTATCAAGTCTGACATGCGTACTGCTGTTAAAACTGTAGAAACTTTAGTTACTAATAACGATCTTGAAAATGCTAAAGAAGCTTTCAAAACTGCTTCTAAAAAACTTGACAAAGCAGCTCGTAAAGGTCTTATCCACCAAAACGCTGCAGCTCGTCAAAAATCTCGCTTAGCGAAACAAGTAAACGCGTAAGGCGTTTAAAAAACGATCCATTCGGATCGTTTTTTATATACACAAAAAAGTTCACGTACTAAGTACGTGAACTTTTTTGTGTCACTACATATGATTTAACCGCATTAAGAAAAACTCAAGCACAAGTTTCTTATCCATCTTTCCAGTCTTCATACTATAATCAGCTTCCGCCAATTCTATAATAACTTTTTTTAATTCTTCAAAAGAGAAAAACTTCGTTTGATTCATCGCCAACTTTACCCGGTACGGATGTACACCAATATGGGACGCGATTTGATTTTGTCCGTAACCACGCTGTTGCAACTCTTTCACTTGATGTAGCAAGCGGAACTGACTTACTAATAAAGCGAGCAGTTTAATCGGTTCTTCCTGCTGTGTAAATAATCCGTCTAAAATTTGCATCGCACCAGCGATATCTTTTTTCACCACTTTTTCTGTTAAAGCAAACACGTTTTGCTCAACAGATTTCGGCACAAGTTCCGTGACAAGTTTTGGCGTAATTTCTCCGCCCATACCGACGTATAACGTTAACTTGTCCATTTCCTTCGCCAACATTGTTACATTACTTCCCACAAGCTCTAACAATAAACTAACAGCTGCATTATCAATATGCACATGCACCTCATCCGCACGAGAAACAATCCACTTCTGAACATCCTGCACTTGCATCGCATTTGCTTCTATTACATCCGCTGTTTTCTTTAATAGTTTTGTAATTTTTTTTCGTTCGTCTAATTTTTCATAAGGCGCAACAAAAACAAGAATAGAAAAAGGAGAGGGCTCCCCAATATATTCTTCTAAAATTTTTATATTTTGTTCTAATTTTTCTTTTTGTGCCGTTAAAAATAGTGGTGATTTTATTAATATAACTTTACGCTCTCCAAAAAAAGGAAGCGTATGCGCATCCTCAACTACATCTTCTAAATACGCTTCTTCCAAATCGTATGTCACAACATTAAACTCTCGATCTTCCTCTTCAAGCGCGTACGTTGTAATAAGCTTTATCGTTTCATTTATAAAATAGGCTTCCGTTCCATACAGTACATACAACGGAGCGAACTGTTTCTTTTTAATCTTCTTATGTATATCACTCATATTTTTTCCTACTCCCTAACTTGGCAATATATATTTATACTAATGCCCTAGCTTTTGTTTTACAAGTACAAAGGGACGGTCTTTATAACCCGCCCCTTTATTTATATAAAACGCCACGCAATAAGCCCCGGATTTCTTATTGGTGTGCGGTAATCACCTTCCCTTTATTATTTACAATAATAATCTTAGTATAAGTGCCAACTGTTAACATGATTGGAAATGAAAAATTCACGCTACTTAACTAACTAAAAAAAGTATACAAATACTCTATTTCACTTCATATAGAAATTGTAGATTTTTTTCTGACAATATTTTATACTAAAATGGAATGTTGGGGAGGGATTCTAAATGAATGATTTTGAACAAAACGTTCAAAGTAAACGCAATGACGCTATTGATTCAGGGGTAGGATTTATCGTCTCATTTGGTTTTTTCGCAACACTTTTCATTATTGCAACTGTTATTAAATTCATCGGTTCTTAAAGGCTGCTGCTTAACGGCAGTCTTCTTTTTTTCATCTTCTATGTGTTTCATCATATGTGATTTTACTTTGAAAGGTTCCTTTTTCTCCATTAAAAACATAGGAAATAGCACCTTGCTTATCCGTACGCCATATATCAATACCCATCTTCTTAAAACGCTCTATAACTTCCTTATGCGGGTGCCCATACCTATTACGCTCCCCCCACAGAAATAATCGCTACAGCAGGCTGTACAAGGCTTAAAAATGGGTCTGTAGACGATGTTTTACTCCCATGGTGGGCAACTTTTAAAATATTAGCCCGCAAATCAGGATATGTTGATACTATAAACTTTTCTCCTTCTTCTTCTAGATCACCCGTAAATAGCCATGTTAGTCCCCCTAGTCTGGCCCATAGTACAATCGAAGAGTCATTTTCTCCCTTTTCTTTCCCCTTTGGAGCTAATACGAAAAATTCCGCTTCATTTACCCTCCAACCTTCCCCTTCTCCTACTACACTTATCTTCACGCTCTTTTCTAACGCCTTTTTCTTCACCACTTTTTCCAATACAGCATCTTGTTCCTTTCTCCCAAATACAACTTCTTTTACAATAATAGATGACAGCAAATCCAGCGCAGCACCTATATGATCCGCATCTCCGTGCGTTACAATTAATTTATCAATCGTTTTTATACCTTCTTTTTGTAAAAAAGGAACAAGAATATCATGCCCAACAGAAAATTCATGCTTTTTCTGTTGCCACGCTTCCTTCTTGACAGAAAGGGCTCCTCCTGTATCAATAAGATAAACCTCTTTATCGTATGGAAGACGAATTAATATCGCATCTCCCTGTCCAACATCAAGAAATGTAACACTCCCACTTTCGCGAAAATATGGATATACATAATGACAAGTACTAATAAAAAGAAACACACCCACAACTATGCACAAAATTTTTTTCGTTATTACCCTTTCCCAAATCACAAATATACTAACGATACTAAAACAATATATAGCCACAAGAAATAAAGGAGTTTGACCAAAAGTAAGTCGGATGAAAGGGAAACTTTCACAGTAACTTAGAAAATCATTAGAAATGGTTAAACATAGTGAAAGTACATATGCAATTCCTTTTGCGAAAAATGGAATAACCGGCATACATATAAGAATAATGATGCTACATGGCAATACAATAATGGATAGAAAAGGAACATATATAAGATTGAGGAAAATGCTATAAGGAGAAAAATAACCAAAATGATATAACAAGATGGGGGTACTAGCGAGCTGTGAAATTATAGAAATGTAAATAGAATTTCGAACTATCCCATTACTACGCCCTAATAATATTGGCGCAGATAGTAGTAAAGAAAAACTACCTACAAATGAGAATTGAAATCCAATGTTGAAAATAAGATACGGATCGTATATAAGCATACATATAGCCGTTATACTTAAGGCGTCTAGACTAGATAAGCGAACAGAGCATATGAAAGCTACCAATAATAAAACTCCTGTTATAGAAGCCCTCACAACAGATGGCGACGCCCCAGCTATGATCATATACAGAGGAATGCAAACTATAAGGCATACTGTTGCTATCTCTTTCGTCACACCACTTCTTAGCAAAACAAAATACATTATAACCATTAATAATACGATATGCGATCCTGAAATTGCTAACAAATGTATAAGACCAAATTGTTGATATTGCTCTTCTACTTCAAACGTCATTTGTTGTCGATCTCCAAATAATAATGCGTTCATAAATGCACCTGATTGTTCCGGGAACATTTCTGTAACTTTCGAGATTGTTTGTTGCCTGAGAAGGAAAATCCATTGCACGAGTGACAACGATGTTTTTTGACATTCAGAAATGTATGTCACATCAAATATAAAATGTATTTTTTGCTGATATAAATAATTACGATAATCAAAAACATGAAAATTCCGGGCAGTTTGTGGTTCTTTCACCTCCCCTTTAAATGTACACGATATACCTGCATGTAATTGTTGCAACTGCTTCTTTTCCGAAGCAGATTGTATTTTATAATTTAACTGCACTAAGTTTTTATTCTGATCTTCAATTTGAAAAGAGAGACGATCCCCATTAATTAGAGGTGTATTTTGCACGACCCCTCGTGCAACTTCATAGGACTCCCCTAGCGGCTTATTTAGACTCTGAACATACGTGGTGTACATAACGCCACTAAAACACGCTATTATACAAAATATGAAGGTTTTACGCGAAGTACGATATAAACAAAATAAAACATAACAAACGAAACAACAAGCAGCCAACAAATGCGATGCGGAAAAGGTAATTGCAATCCCAATTATAAACGAGATTGCAACATAGCCCCATTGCCCATTCAACTCATACTCACTCCTTATAGCATCATTTTTGCTTTAGTGAATACACGCTGTAATTCTTCCATTGATAAATTATCTTTTTCTAAAGCTGCGAATAATTCCTTTAGCTGTAAATGACGCTCTTGTTCCTCTAGCGATGTAATATCGTATTCTAGCGGAACGTGCTTTACTGTTACACTCGCTTGTTCAAATAACTCTACGGCATACGGATGATTTTTATAGTCCTGTGCATAATAAACCGCTGTAACACCACTTTGAATAATCGCCTTACAGCACTGCAAACAAGGAAAATGTGTGACATAAATTTCCGCTTCCTCTGTTTTTGCACCAAATTTCGCACATTGCAATAAAGCATTCATTTCAGCATGAATTGTACGAACGCAATGATTATCAATGACATAGCAACCATCGTCTATACAATGGACACCACCTTTAATTGAACCGTTATATCCACCAGCAATAATTCGTTTATCACGAACGATTGTCGCTCCTACCGCAAGCCTTGTACATGTACTACGTAAAGATAGTAGATGGCTTTGCGTCATAAAATATTGATCCCATGAAATTCGTTCCATATTTTTCACCTTCTTTTTTGTCTACTTGTAGTGTAGCGAAAAAAGAAAAACTTCGTCAATCTTTTATGGAATAATAATTTGATCTTTTATTTTCTCTAAAGACTTCGCACCAATCCCATCAATTTCTAATAAATCTTCTATTTTCTGAAACGGACCATGTTCTTCTCGGTATTTCAAAATACTTTCCGCTTTCCGAGAACCAATGCCTGTTATTTTTTCAAGTTGCTCTTTAGAAGCTGTATTTATTTGCACTTTACCCTCGCTTTTTGAAAAAGTAGTCCCTTCTTGCACTGGCTCATTCTTGTTAGGAACATACAGAAGCATTTGGTCTTGGACCATTTGCGCCAAATTCACTTTCTTCACATCTGCATCCGGCAACAAACCACCAGCTTTTTCAACCGCCTCCTTCACCCGGTCCCCTTCCTTCATTTCATACACACCCTCTTTAAAAACCGCCCCTTTCACATCAATTATAATTATTTTTTTCTGCTCCTTTGTATCCAATACTTTCGGTTTACTTTTTTTCTCCACATCTTTTACTTGAACTTCCGTTGTAATGAGCGATCGCTCTGTTTGCTGATTCGTTTTCCAGAAAAAAAGAAAAATCAAAGTGCCAATAATAACCACTAATCCCAACCATTTTTTCGGAAAATCCCACATCATTTTACACCTCTAATCATAAATTTATAACATCATTCATATTGTTTAGGAGAAAGCTGTTACGAAGGAGGGATGAAACATTGAACATAGGAATTATAGGGACAGGGAACATGGGGAATATACTAATCGATGCATTTTTAGAAACCCGTGCTGTCAAACCTTCTTGCCTTACTATTATTAATCGGACGCCTGCCAAAGCATATCATATAAAAGAAAAATACCCTTCTGTTCATATAGCCAAAACAATCCAAGAGGTAATCGAACAATCCCAGCTTATTTTCATTTGCGTAAAACCGATAGACATATACCCTATTCTACAAAAATATGCTGACCATTTTTCAGACGAAGATTGCTTAGTTTCTATCACAAGCCCCATATCTCCATCACAATTAGAAACACTTATACCTTGCCAAGTTGCTCGTATCATTCCAAGCATCACAAACCGCGCCTTATCCGGCGCATCACTATTTACATTTGGAAATAATTGCTCTCTAGAATGGCAACAAAAACTACTTCGTCTATTCAAAAACATTTCTACTCCCCTTGTTATAGAAGAAGATATAACGCGCGTTTCATCTGATATAGCAAGCTGCGGCCCTGCTTTTTTTAGTTATTTATTACAATGTTTCATTAACGCTGCTGTAGATAAAACAAATATTACACATGAAGAAGCCACTACTTTAGTAAGTGAAATGGTCATTGGAATGGGGAAATTACTCGAAAAAGAAATTTTCACATTACCTACTTTACAAGAAAAGGTATGCGTTAAAGGCGGTGTTACAGGAGAAGGTATTCGTATTTTAGAAGAGCACGTTGGGGATATGTTTCATAAATTAATCGAACGGACACATGAGAAATTTGATGAAGATTTAAAATGCGTTGAGCAGCAATTCGATAAACACACATAATAAATACGCCATCGTAATCCCAAACCCTTTTTATTAATACTTATCTTTTTCATGCTACATTTTCACTAAAACTAGCATTTTTACACTTTACACATATCATCTTTTTATTTTTCTAGAACTAAAACTACATCTTTTCTATAAAACAAAAGCAACCTTATCGGTTGCTTTTCTTTTATCCATTCTTCTTCGCCATAAAAAAGATGCGCTCTGTTTGTTCTGTCACTTCAATTCGTTCAAAGTCACCTGTGACGCGAAGCACTGTAAACCCAGCTTCTTCAAGCCATTTTGTTAACACTTCAACCGAATACGCACGTTGCACGTGACATTCGTCAAAACGATGATACACATCTTCTTCTGAATCTTGTACAAAGAATGTCAAATCATGTTCCACACTATCTGATTCTTCTCCAGGGAAGCAGTTCCAAATAAGTGATATTTCTTCGCCGTTCACTGTATATGTTTCATTTTGAAATACGTGATGTATTTTATATAAAGAGTGTACATCGAATAAAAACAAGCCATCCTGACGTAAATGGTGGAAAACTCTTCTAAATGTTTCTTGCACTCCATCTTCTTGCAATACGTAATTTAATGAGTCACAAAAGATTGTCACACAATCAAATTCACCAGGAACATCGAGCTCTCTCATGTCTTGTTGGTAAAAAGGAATAAAATATCCTTCTCCCCCCAATTTTTGCTGCGCGACAGTTAACATTTCTTCCGAAAGATCTACACCAATTAAGTCATAACCTTTTCGCACAAGCGGAAGTGTTACGTTACCAGTTCCACATGCTACGTCAAGGATTCTTGCCTCTTTCATAGATGCCTGTTGTAAACTTTCCTCTGTGAATTCCACCCATTTATCATAAGGGACATCATTCATCAGTTCGTCATACAGCAAAGCAAATTGTTCGTATTTCATTGATCTAGCTCATCTGCAATATCTTCACGCGGCACATCGCCCCATAGACGCTCTAAATTATAGTGATTACGCTCATCTTTATGGAATACATGAGCAACCACATCACCAAGGTCTACTAAAACCCAACGTGCTTCATCAAAGCCTTCCATACGTTGTACGTTAATTTCGAACTCATGTGCCTTCGCTTTAATTTCACGTGCAATTGCTTGTACTTGCTTGTCTGAATTTCCGTGACAAATAATAAAATAGTCTGCAATCGGTGAAATACCTTGCATATTTAGTACAACCATATCTTCTGCTCTCTTATCATCAGCTGCTTTTGCCGCTAATACTAATAACTCTTTATCTTTCATTTATTAATTTCCTCCTTGATAACTTCATTGTATGTTTGGAATGTTAATGGATAAATCGTTTGATCTTTTTCCATTAAAAATTGAATTGTTCGCTTTAAAGCAAACAGTAAAGCTTGATTTATATCTTTATATGCGAGTTTCCTCGCTTCTTCCACACCAGGAAACTTACGTCCTGGTTCAATGTAATCTGCTACATAAATAACTTTATCTAACATTGTCATTTTTTCATGACCACTTGTATGATATGTAATAGCTTGTAGAATTTCAGGATCAGTAATGCCTACTTCTTTTTCTACTAAGTATGCCCCAACAGGTGCATGCCATAACTCTTTGTTATAGTGCAGTAGATCCTTTGGCAAAGCTTCTCTCTTAATAATCTCTTCCATTTCTGGAATCGCTCTACATTTTGCATAATCGTGAAATATAGCAGCCGTCTCTGCCTTTTTCTCATCTACACCATATAACCTAGCAAGTTCAATCGCTGTTTCCATTACACCAACCGTGTGTATATAACGTTTTTCATGCATTTGTTGTTTGACAATACTAAGTGCTTCCTCACGATTCATACAACCCATTCCTCTCGATATATACCTGTACTTTTTCGGGGAGTAAATATTTGCACGTTTTCTTCGTCATATATCTCTCACGTAACAGAGAAGAAGAAACTGCAAACTCTGGAATTTCCACTTTTACGATATCATAAGGCGTATGTAATGTATAACCTGGCCTTGCAACTCCAACGAAAGTCACAAGCTTAAGTAACTTTTCAATGTTATACCACTTCGGCAAATACTCAACCATGTCTCCGCCAATAATAAAGTGAAACTGCACATCCGGATACTTCTCCGTTAATTGTACCATAGTATCGTACGTATAAGATGGGCCTTCTCTGTCTAGCTCTTCTAAACAAATTGAAAAGTATGCTTCTTCCTCAATCGCTATTTGCAGCATGTTTAATCGACTTTTCACACTCGTAATGTTACGTCCTTGCTTGTGCGGTGGAATTTGATTCGGCAAAAACCATACCTCTTCCAACCCTAAAGCATGATACACTTCATTTGCAATTAACAAATGTCCATTATGAGGTGGATCAAACGTGCCACCAATAATGCCAATTTTTCTCAAAAGAAACGCCCCTTCCTTTTACATACAGCAACTCTCCCCATACAAATTCGAAGAGAGCCCACTGTTAATAAAAGTTCAATTGGTTTCGCTTTCTACATATCAAGCGTCCATTACGAAATAACTCACGTATATCTTTTATCGAGGAAGCTTAATCTGCTTATTTTCTCTTGATTCTTTGTATAAAACAATTGTGCTTCCGATTACTTGAACGATTTCAGCTCGTGCACCTTGTGCAAGCTCTTCTGCAATTTCACTACGATCAAATTCACAGTTTTGTAATACGCTCACTTTAAATAGTTCACGAACTTCTAATGCTTCTCCAATTTGTTTCACCATATTTTCATTCACGCCACCTTTTCCAACTTGAAAAATCGGTGTTAAATGATGTGCCTTTGCACGTAAAAATCTTTTTTGTTTTCCTGTTAACATATAATTAGCCTCCAAGCTCTCTCATTACTAATTGTTTCATTCTATCAATATTCGGCACACACCCTGTCCACATTTCAAACGCAAGTGCACCTTGATAAACGAACATATCGATTCCATTTTGAATTATTGCACCTTGTTCTTTCGCATCGCCTAAAATTTTCGTCTCAAATGGATTATAAATAATATCAGAAACAATCGTTCCTTGTTTCAATGAACGAATTTCCAGCGGCGTATACTCAACATGTGGATGCATACCTATCGTTGTTGTTTGGATGATAATATCATATTCCCCTTGATTTTCTGCTGCACATTCTAACGATAGAGCATGCGAATTAACATTTGCCATGCACCCAGAGATAAGGTTTTTCGCCTTATCTCTCGTACGATTAGCAATATCAATTTCTTTCACACCTACATCGGCAAGCGAGAAGTAAATAGCTCGGCTAGCACCACCTGCACCGATTAATAAAATACGTTTCTCTTGAAGTGGATCTTCACTAATTGACTGCAGGGCACGAACAAAACCAATTCCATCTGTATTATACCCAATCAATTTTCCATCTCGATGAACTACTGTATTTACCGCACCGATTTGCCTTGCTAACGGGGCAATCTCATCCAAGTACTCCATAATTGCAACTTTGTGCGGAGTCGTTACATTAAATCCTGAAATACCTAATGCTTTCAAACCTTTTACTGCTTCCCCTAGCGCTTCTTCTTCTACAAGAAACGCATGGTAATGGGCATCCATATTCAAGTGTTCAAATGCATCGTTATGCATAACGGGTGATAATGAATGTCCAATTGGATTTCCGATTACACCATATAATTGTTTCATAAATCCCTCTCCATATTAAATTAAAGATTTACGTAATGAAACACTTACTCCTTTTGGTACATGAGCAACAATTTTCGCTCCTGATTCATTTACAGTAACCCAGCCCAATCCAGAGAATACAACATCCGTTTTCGGCTCACGAATATTAAATTCATATTTCACAAACTTAGGCATATTTTCTAATTCTTCTGGTGTCGGTGGATTCAATAATTCTCCAGCGTGTTTTTCGTACAATTCATCAGCCTTTTCAAGCTTTGTACGATGGATTGTTAAACGGTTTGAGAAATGACAAGTGAATGCACGACGGCCCCCACTTACATAATCAAATCGTGCTAATCCACCAAAGAATAATGTTTGTTCTTCATTTAATTGGAATACCATTGGCTTAACTTCTGTAGTCGGTGTAATAAGCTTTAAGCTTTGTTTCCCAACATAATGCGCCATTTGATGATGATTAATAATACCTGGTGTATCGTATAAAGATGACGTTTCGTCTAATGGGATATCAATTAAATCAAGCGTTGTTCCTGGGAAATGTGATGTTGTAATTACATTCTCAGTCTCATCACTAAACTCTTTAATCATACGATTAATAAATGTTGATTTACCAACATTCGTACATCCAACAACATAAACATCTTTACCCTCGCGGTAATGCTCAATTGCATCAGCAAGTTCAGCGATTCCTTGTCCTTTAGCTGCACTAATTAAAAAGACATCTTCTGGTTTTAAACCAAGTTGCTTTGCACTATAGCGCATCCAATGTTTTACTTTATCATGCTTAACTGACTTTGGAATTAAGTCAGCCTTATTCCCTACAAGTAATACTTTATTGTTCCCTACAAAACGATGTAAGCCCGGTAACCAGCTACCATTGAAATCGAAAATATCTACGATTTTAACCACTAGTGCGTCTGATTGTCCAATTCCGTTCAAAATACGAAGGAAATCATCATCTGTTAAAGATACATCTTGAATTTCGTTATAATGTTTCAAACGAAAACAACGTTGGCAAATTACTTGTTCTTTTTCTAAAGATGATACAGGAGCGTATCCTACTTCATTTTTATTTTCTGTTTGAATTTCTACACCGCAACCAATACATTTAATTGTTTCAGTCAAACTTTATTCCTCCCAGTTAATTAAGCCTTTTTTCTTCATGTTTCTCATAATTCTTCGTTCAATTTTCCGATTAAATCGTGTCACCAATCCGTCCGTTTGCGCTACCGGTACAACTAAAATTGTATGAAGTCCCACACGATTCCCGCCGAGCACATCCGTTAGTAACTGATCTCCAATTACTACAACTTCATCTGGCTGCAGGTGCATCTCATGTATCGCACGCTTAAATGCGCGAACAAACGGTTTGCGCGCACTATGAATAAACGGAATACCTAATGGGTCAGCGAAGTCTTTAACGCGTTGCTCGTTGTTATTTGAAACGACCGTTACTTGAATATCATTTTCTTTCATTTTCAAAAACCACTCTTCAAGCTGTGGCGTTGCGTTTGGACGATCCCATTCAATTAAAGTGTTATCTAAATCAGTAATAACTCCTTTAATTCCACGTTTTTTCAAATCTTCTGGTTGAATATGATATATATTTTTCACATATTCATTTGGTAAAAATAACTTCAATTTCTTTCACCTCTTTGAGGATTTTTCATAAAATTTTTCGACAACATTTTTCGATAGATAACCTGTGGATAAACTTGTACACACTTTCCACGTTAATTTTTCAGTCAATTTGGAATTTACTAACAATCTATCCACATTTTATCCACTGAGTTATGTGGATAACCTCTTGTTTGTGACTGTCATATTTTTTTGGTACATTAAATGCAACAACGAATCAATCCTTATATTATTAGGAGGTGACTCACCTTGAAAACAAAACATATGGAACAGTTATCTACTGATTTACTCACTGAGTCTTATTATAAAGCAAAAGAACTAAAATTAAATCCCGACTTCATTTTACTTATAAAACAAGAAATTATTAGACGCTCGTTAGAGGACAAGCTCGTCAAATCTTCTTGAGTACATATAGATTGCTGATTGACCTGTAAAAAGAGCCATCCTGCGATGGCTCTCGAATAAACAAGTACTCCCATCTAGGGGATTTCTTCATTAAGCATCTTTGTCCACATTTCTTAATTAGAGCTTCATAAGTATATTATAAAACCTTTTCTTTACTTATGAGATACTCGGGTTGCAATTTTTTCACCAAGACGCAGCTCTTGCCCACTTGTCAATTCCTGCACTGCTTTAATCATATCTTTTTCAAATAATAAAACAACTGTTGAGCCAAATGTAAAGTATGCCATCTCTTCACCTTTTTGAACAGTACTTCTTTCATGAAGGAGCTCGATACTATTAACAAACATAGCACCTACTTTTACAAGTGCCATATGTTCGCCGTCACTATTTACTTCTGTAACAGAGCGATAATTTTTTGACAATGGTTCTTTCCCATACTCCATACCCGCTGCATTTACCGGATATGATTTTCTACCGAGTACAAATCTTTCAGTCACAGAGCCAGAAAGCGGGCTATGAATGCGATGATAATGACTTGGACTCAAATAAATCACCATATATGTACCGCCTGCATATCGCTTTGCACGCTCTTCATTACCTAGCATATCCACAATTGAATAACGCTTTCCTTTTATATCGAATGTTTTTGTATCCTCAATAGGACCTTGATCAGCAAAAACACCATCAACAGGACTAACGATACTCGATGCATCAGTATCAATACTACGCTTTCCTTCTTTTAGCCTACGTGTAAATAAATCATGCAATGTTCCATATTCCTTCAAACCCTTTTCCATCTCATCTTGATTAATTTGAAAAACTTTCACATACGATGGAATAATGATAGAGCTCAAACGAGATTGTGCAAATTTACGTAATATATAAGAAGTAAAACGACCATTTGTAAGTTCGATCATAAGTCGATATAATGTCCGTCGCAAATTACGAAACCTCCTAATCAGCCTATAACTTTAGTTTCCCCTTCTTTTCTCTCTATATCATATGTAAAATTGGTTCTTATTCCCACATATAGAATGGAGCCGTCTCGTTATACACGAAGAAAAACTAAGTATAATTTTTATTCTTAAATTGTTTAGCACCTTCTAATATTACAGATAGAACCCGCCATTTTCAACAGTGAACATGTATTTCTTCTTAGAACAGCTCGTTTTCTTTCCGTTTTCCCGAAAGAAAAGCAGCCACTTTTAAAGTGTAGCTGCTTACAATACACATTATTCTTTTGCTTTTTTCTCTTTCTCAGCCCGCACAAATTCATGGAACATTTTCATTAAAGCACGCTTTTCAATTCGCGATACGTAGCTTCTTGAAATACCGAGTGCCTTCGCAATCTCCCTCTGTGTTTTCTCTTTATCAAGCCCAAGTCCAAAACGCTTCACAATTACTTCTTTCTCTCGTTCGTCCAAAATATCGATATACTCTTTAATTTTTTCTAACTCCATACTAAGCTGAATCATATCAATTACATCTTCAGATTCTGATTTTAATATATCAATAAGCGATATTTCATTACCCTCTTTATCTTGCCCAATCGGATCATGAAGTGAAACGTCTTTTTTCGTTTTCTTCAGCACACGTAAATGCATCAAAATTTCATTTTCGATACAGCGCGCTGCATATGTTGCAAGCTTAGTTCCTTTCCCTGCTGAATAGCTTTCAATCGCTTTAATAAGCCCAATGGTACCAATTGAAATTAAATCTTCTGCATCTTCACCAGTGTTTTCGAATTTCTTAACAATATGAGCTACAAGCCGTAAATTATGTTCAATTAAAAGATTTCTCGCTTGAGCATCACCTTGCTCCATTAACTCTAAGTACTTTCTCTCATCATCTGATGATAACGGCTGCGGGAACGCATTGTTCTTCACATAAGAAACAAATACAAACACTTCTCGAACCATATATCCAATTGCGGCGAATAGACTCAAACCTTTCACCTCCGCCAAAATAGTGGTCTTTACTATGTGTATGTGGGCATGAGGTTGTTTGTGTCTGTACGATGTAAATATGGAACTCTTAACTTAATGGCATTCTTAAACCACTCAACGCTAATCATTAAATTTTTCTATAAACATAGTAAAAGCCAATCGAAACGTATCGATTGGCTTTTACTAATATTCACTCCAAATTTTCTCTCCAGTATGCGCATCTATGTAACGAATTTTCCGACTACAATCGACGGATTCTTTATGATTTTCACTCCTCGTTTGTTTATACAGCAGTTTATATTTCATTTCCTCTGCATCATGATCTATACACCATTCTAATTTTACTCGAATGACCTCTTTATATATTTCTAACGCTTTTTCTTTTGTTACTTTTGGTGCTGTTTCATGTGCAAGTAACTCTTCTATTATATTGCTAGGTTTTCCCGAGTAATGCATCACAGCACCATTTTCTGTATTAATGTTGACCATGAATTCCCTATACTCTACCGGAATTTCATTCACATATACTGAAAAGACAAATCTTTCAATCCCTTCATCTTCGTCACGTTCATCCCAAAGGCGAAGATATTGTGTAACATCTGGAATAACATGTTCTAAAAATTGAAGTGCTTTTTGTAAACATTCCTCTCTAGACAGTATTTGTTTTACTTCTTTATCGTCTGCCAGTTTTATAAAACCAATTAATTCCTTGGTTGATTTATCAATCGTAATGCCAACTAAATTATTATATTTTAACATCGGTAAATGCTTTTTTAAAAATTCATTCATTAAATATGGATTCTTTTCTTCTTTCTGTTTTTGTAATTCCTCTTTCGAAACAAATTTCATCCTTATTCCATCTTCATTTTCTGTCTCAGCCACTTTTGTAAAACTTTCTTTATCCCATTCAAATAAATCGAATATATCATCTTGTTGACTATCTTTTTTCGGTTTTTCAACAGCTACAGTTGGAGGCAATTTATAATGATCTGGGTCAAATAAATCTTTACCTGTACTTGCATCAATAAACGCATGACTAGGTTCTGGTTCATATACAAGATGATAGCCTTTTACTTCCTCACCATTTTCATATTTACATGAAGAATGTGTTAAATCCACAAATACAAGTCTCATATCTTGTCTAGCTCTCAAAGTTTCTAAAACGACGTTCTCCTCAACAATTTCAATTGGCCATAACGGTTTTTTCCCTATAGCTTTTTGTCCATTGTAATGAAAATGCACAACATTACCTGAAGGATGAATTCGTACAACACATCCTGTATTCGGCAATGGATATCCATTCACTTCCTGCATATAATTTATTTCTTTCCAACCACGCCAGTCATCCTTAACTGACACATATGTATAAAATTCTAATTCTTCTTCCACATATTTTTTTATAAATACATTTGCAATCTCTCTTGCCTTATTCTCCTCTATCACTTCTTTATCACTCGAAAAATAATTTTCATCATCTATCCTGAATTCGAATAAATTACCAGTATGCCTATTTAATGTAATTTGTATCTTTTTCTCCTCATCCTCTTTATGCCCCCACCATAATAGATGATACGGATCATCCACTCCTTCTTGATCATCTACAACAAGCCTATATTCATCTGGAATTTCAATAATATGGGCCACTTGCTCTTTTCTTTTTTTATCTTTTGGATTCATCATACCCTCTCCTTTATTACAATTTAAGGTAATTATAACAAACAAAACCAAAAGTCATTAACAAAAAGACAAAAAACTGAAACAATTAGTTCATACGAATTTCACATGAATCTATTACTATAAGAATTGTACATAGTGAAATTACTAACAATGACGTTTATTCATATATAATTTCATTTGAAAGGGGTTGAAAAGATGAAAACTAAATATCGCTTTATGATCTCATCATTTGCTGCTTGCGCCTACATGATTTGGTGTTTAGTATAATAACAACTTCACTTGTAAATAAGAAAAGGTGTGTATAGAAATGGAATATAACCAATCAACAGTTAACTACTGGAAAGCTTTTGTATTACCTTATACATTCGCTTTAGAAGAGTTAAAAACTAAATTTGAAATTATGAACCGGGAAGCTCAATTTTTAGAAGACTACAACCCGTTTGAACATATAAAAACAAGACTTAAACAACCCGAAAGTATCATTAGGAAGCTTGAGCGTAAAAACTTATCACCAACAGTTGAAAATGCTCAAACACAATTACAAGATATTATTGGCATCCGTATTACATGTTGCTTTGTAGAAGATATTTATCATTTAAAAGAAGTTATTGAAAATCGTGGAGACATGGAAATTGTAGAAGTAAAAGATTATATTGCTAATCCAAAAGGAAATGGCTATAAAAGTTTGCATATGATTATTAAATATCCATTGTCACTAAATTCTGGTACGAAAGATGTCTTTGCAGAAATTCAATTACGTACACTTGCCATGGACTTTTGGGCAAGTTTAGAACATAAACTTTACTACAAATATGAAGGAAATATACCTGACTATTTGAAAGATGAACTACATGACGCTGCTATGAAAGCTGAAGACCTCGATAATAAGATGGCAACAATCCGTCAAGATATTGATGACATTGAAGCATGTTCAAATCAAATTTTATTACCACTATAAAAAGGTTCTCTCCTATGAGAACCTTTTTATCCCGCTATTTGCGGGCAGTAAGACTCCCACCTCAAAATTCTGCGAATGCGAAGGAGTTAGGTGGGCGATCAACTGCCCATAAAAGCCCGATTGGTTCAACTAATAATCAGTGGGGGATGGACAAAACCCCCACTGATTAAAGTTTCACTTTATTTCTTCTCTATCGTACGAACCTCTTCAATCTTCCACCCTTCTTCTTCTTTTCCAAGTGCATACTGCATTTTCTTTTGGAGAGTAACCCCTCCATCTACTTCTTTTTCCTCCGTTTCAACAATAACAAGCCCATCTTTAAGAGCTTTCATATTCATATGTTCCAATTCTATTTTCTTATTTCCCTTTTGAAATGCCGCTTCCTTTTGTGTTTTTAAGTCTTCAGCACTAGGCATCTTCTTTGAAAATAACTCCATATGCTCAGCAAGATTTTTTTCATTCGTCGTCCGTACAAATGCCTCAATAACATCTTGAATGGATTTCTCTTCTTCTTTCGTTATATGTACCTTTTCCTCAGTTTTCCCAGCAGATTTTTGTTCTATATTATTCTCTTGAGATTGACATCCAACTAGCAATAATACGAATACTAGAAGGAATCTTAATTTCCCTAAAAAAACGCTCATCTTTCCATCTCCTAAAAAGAAAAGTGAGGCATTTCGCCTCACTTTCATTTATAATTAGCGTCTTCCTTTATTCGGATCGCCGCCGCCAACGATGTCAAAGACACGTTTAGCTATATTTGTATTCTCTTGAACGCCAGAGAATAAGTATTTACCTGGTCCGAATGCATATACGTTCACATCTTCACCTGTATGTCCACCCGTTGTCCAACCTGTAACCGAACGCTTATTGAAGATATCTTCAATTGCATTATCAATCTTTGTTACATCTTTTGATGGAGCTATATCATTTACAGCTTTAATTTCTTCTGGTGTTAATTGTAGATCAATATACTTTTTCAATGTTTCTTCTACATTTGCACCTTTTACAATCTCACTTGCCATAAAGTCTGGCGTACGTTTCGCAGCTTTAATCGGATCTACTTTAAAATTATACTCACCATTCGCACCTAAAGATAATCCGCCAGTAGCATGATCTGCAGTTGCAACAACTAATGTGTTCTTATCTTTTTTCGCAAACTCAATTGCTGCTTTAAACGCTTTTTCGAAGTCTTCCATTTCACTCATTGCACCGACAATATCATTATCATGTCCAGCCCAATCAATTTGACTACCTTCGACCATTAAGAAGAAACCGTCTTTATTTTTGTTCAAGCGCTCAATCGCTGCATTTGTCATCTCTTCTAATGAAGGTGTTTTGTCAGTACGGTCAATCATTTTGTCTAAACCACCTGGTGCAAATAAGCCAAGAACTTGATCGCTTTTATCATTTAATAATTGATTACGATCTGTTACATAACTATAACCAGACTTCTTAAATTCTTCTGTAAGATTGCGGTCTTTTCTAACAAAGTTCTTTACGCCCCCGCCAAGCATAACATCTATTTTATGCTTACCTTTAATTTTTTCATCAAAGTAATCATTTGCAATTGCGTCCATATTTTTACGACTAATATCATGTGCACCGAATGCAGCTGGTGTTGCATGCGTAATTTCAGAAGTTGCAACGAGTCCCGTTGACTTCCCTTTTTCTTTCGCTTGCTCCAATACTGTTTTCACTTCAGCTTTATCATTATCTACTGCAATAGCTGCGTTATATGTTTTTATACCTGCTGACATCGCAGTAGCTGCCGATGCAGAGTCTGTAATATTTTCATGTTCATCTTCTGGATATGTTTTTTGTGTTCCTACAAGATGCTTATCAAATTCTGTAGATTCCATCTCAAATGTTTTTGGATTATCTTTCATATAACGATGAGCTGTCATATATGAAGGCCCCATACCGTCCCCAATTAATACAATGACATTTTTAATTTTTGCATTGTTTCCGTTCTCATCTGCATTAACCTCACTAGAACGCGTAAAATTCCATGTTGCTACCGAAGTAACTGCTAACGACGCCACAACTGCAAATGGCCATGCTTTTTTTACAAACTTTTTCACTGTCTTGTCCCCCTAATTAGGTTATTCATTTCCCACTATCAAATTTAATAGAAGACTGTTAAGAGAAAATGAGTTATATGTAAATTTTTTGTTAACTTATGTAAATTTAAGTTATAATTTGTATAAGTTTGTCTTTTCATATCAAGCATACTCCCCTTTACAAAGATAAATATAAACATGTTGGATTTCTTTTAATACGAACCTATTATTTTACATTTCTTAATATTATTCTTATTTTTTCTAATTTAAATAGAAATATGGTGAACTTTATGAAAACAGTAAAACTAGACGAATCTTCCATTCCAGATTTACTCTCTCTTTGCGAATCAGTTGGGTGGTTACAGTATGAGAGTTTTATGAAAGAGCAATTCCATATGTACCTTTCCATTGGCACAATTTTTGGCTATGTACATGAGAATAAACTTATTGCAGCGGGCGGGGTCTTTTCGTTTGCCCCTGGATTTTCTTCTATCGGTATGTTAATCGTGCATCCTGATTTTCAAAGAAAAGGAATTGGCCGTATTTTGTTAAACAATAGCTTAAAAGTAACTTATCCATCGCTCCCTATTACGCTCATTGCAACAAAAGCTGGTGAATCCTTATATGAATCTTATGGATTTCAATCAATAACAACAATTCATCGTTTCGAAAAACAAGCGGCTCATATAAGTACAAATTCTTTTCCCATAAAACAAATTCAGCAAGCCGATCTTCAATCTCTCATTTTTCTTGATCAAACTGCGACTGGTGCAGATCGTTCTAAGCTTTATTTATCACTACTATCGAGAGCAACTTACTCCTTTAAAATAGAGCGGGATAATCAAATAGATGCTTTTGCTTTATGCATACAAAAAGGAAATGTACTATGTATCACTCCGCTTATTTCAAAAAAAGAAAAAGACGCTATTCAGTTATTAGAAATAATTTGCAACTCGTGGAATGGGACAATACGCATTGATGTTCCGCACTCACAATTCATTTTCCGTCAATTTCTTCAAACAGAAAATTTCCAGGAAACGCTCCTTTCACCTCTTATGATAAAGAACGGTAATCAACTTCCTGGAAATCGTAATATACTATTTGCTATGATAGATGCAGCGTTATGTTAGAAAGGGGACACCTAATTGAAGCGATTTAGCTATTTTATGGTAGGTTGTCTTACTCTTACACTATTAGTAGGATGTAGTGCAGCAGAAAAGCCAGTAGAACAAGTAAAACAAGTTAAAAATACAATTACAGCGAAACTAACTACCGAGGAAAAAATGGTAGAGATAGATGGTCAAACGATTTACTTTAAAAAGATTGGTGATGAAAAACCACCTTTACTTATGATCCATGGATTTGGAGGATCATCCAATGGTTTTCAAAAGGTTTACTCAGATTTAGCAAAAGATCATACGATTATTTCTGTTGATGCTTTAGGATTCGGACGTTCCTCTAAACCGATGGATTTTTATTATTCTTTCCCAACTCATGCAAATTTGTATTATAAGTTAATGAAAAAATTAGGGTACGACTCATTCGCAATACTGGGACATTCTATGGGCGGAGAAATTTCTCTTAATTTAACATATTTATACCCCGAAGCGGTTACCCACCTTATTTTAACTGATGCTACAGGCGGCCCTCATACGTTCGTTAATAAACAAGGTTCACCAAAACCAAAGTTGTCGACTGATTTAAGTGCCGTTTCTTCTATTGCAGATTATGATGAGAGCAAAGTTAAATTCAAGCGTAATGATGAAGAGCATTATAATAAAATGAAATTATGGCCTAGGCGTCTTCAAATCAATGCAACTGAAATCAAGCAACCAACTTTAATTATATGGGGAAGAAATGATAGTAGCGTTTCTTGGAAAGAAGGAGAAACTTATCATCAATTCTTAAAAAACAGCACTTTCCATATTATTGAAAAAGGTTATCATGCTCCATTTCGTCAAGAGCCACAAGAATTTGTAGGGTATGTAAAAGATTTCTTCGAGAAAAATCCTATAAGTGCTGAAAAATAAACGGGTATCTCATTTTGAGATACCCGTTTTCATATATTAAGCAGCTTGCTTTTGGCGTTTTTGAATTTTTGATCCTAGTACTTTTGGAATAACTAAGCCATCAATTCCAAGTTTTCCAGCATTCATACCAGAAACAAGAACGAACATGGATAAGATAACCATTTCAGGGTTTACACCAATTGACCCACTAAACATATAGGAAAAGTTCATTACAAGACCGAAAAAGACCGCTGTTTTTGTTAAACAGCCTACAATTAAACCAATTCCGACTAAAATTTCTCCCCACGTCACAAGTGTATTAAATAAATCAACGTTTGGAATTGCAAAATCTTGTAAAAATGATGCCCACCAAGATTGAACAGCTGGTTGTGCTCCTTTAGATTTTTCAATTGCACCTTGTAAATAACCAGTTGCATCGAAGCCTTTTCCTTGTAGTTTACCGATTCCAGCCATTACCCATGTGTAACCAAGATACACTCGAATTATCGCTAATACAAAAGAAACTGCTTTGTTTTCTCTTAAAAATTGAATAATCATATCTTCCTCCTAAAGTTGTAATTAAATCAGTTACAGATAATATAATAACATTAGTTACTTACTTTTAAAACGTTAATCGTGAATAATTTGTGACATACATAAAAAACATTACATACTAACGTTTATATAGTAACTTTTATTACCTGTAAAAACTTGAACATATCATACCACAGGTGATAATCATTTTCATTGAAAAAAATGTAAAAAAACTGTGAGTTAAATGTGAAACGCATTCATTCGAATATAGAATAAATTCGTTTCATATTGTTTATATACTCGAAATGTACATGTCTCCTCATCGGTTAATCTCGCTTCTCGAACAACTTCTTCTAACGTTTTGTCATGGTTAATAAACCCGTAAAATAGGCGTATTGTAAACATAAGTGCTACATTTCCATCTACATAATCTATCAATCCAACATATGATTTTACACCACTATGTAAAAAGGATTCTACTAGTTTCAACTCCCCAAACTTATACCAACCATTTACAATATGTGTAATATGCAATTTTGCATATTACTTAATTTCTGCTACGCTAAAGTATACTCCCGGCCCATTTAAGTCGTACACATCTTCTCCTAACTCTTCCATTACAAATTTTCTCTCCTATAAGTCCATTTCATATATACCCGTTTCTTTCAAAAAATCAGCTCTAGTTAAAGCGACTTTCTGTAAATATTGCCTATACGCTGTAATTGTTCCATCGTGTGCAACGATACAAATTTTTTCTGCTTTTAACTGATAGCACCAGTGCAGAAATTCATCTACTATTTGCTGAAATTCCATCTCCGAGATGATATTGACTCCCTCATTCCATAACAATTCATTTCTACTTTCTTCTAATGAAAAATGTGGAAATAAATTTTGTATTATCTTTCGATCTAACAATTGATCGCACGGTAATGTTTTGGCGGATTCCCGATAAGGAAAAATACGTGGGGATATATATGGGTGAACAATTTTTTGACAAGCAACTTCCGCACTCCATATTGTCGCAGTTTGTAAAGTTCGAAGTGTAGGACTAGCGATTAATATATCCTTTTCTTGTAATGGTACATCGCACTGAAGCAATTCAGCCTGCTTATTTCCCACGCCCGTCAATGGCGGATTCACTGCTTGTAAACTTAATGGTAAATCTTTCGTATGTTCACCTTCACCATGCCGAACAAAAATAAGTTTCATTCTCCTCTTCCTCTCACTAGAAAATGGTCTCACATATTTCTTCCCTATTTTTTTCTTTACTCCTGCTATTTTAAAAAGTAGAATGTAAAAAGTGTTTGACACCAACATTTGAAAAATATTACAATCATATATGTAAAATACTTTTTACAAGAAGAGGAGGATTACAAATATGAAATGGATTATCGTCTTTATGGGAATGATCATATGGGGATACATAAATGGCTTTTTTAATAGTGATAAAACTGCTAATCCTTGGATTACAGATGATGAGCGTGAAACAAAAATTAAACAAAAAGCAATTATCGCAAGCTGGTCTGGTGTTTTCATATTTTGTATCATGAACCTCTTAAACAAATGGTTAAGTTTAGGAACGAGCGATACATCACCTTACTTACCATCTTCTGTCGCAACTATTTTAAAAGAAAATGTAGAGTTACAAGTTTTACTTATGTTATTCATTACATATGGCATATTTTACGTATACTACCGAAGAAAACTAAGCGCTTAACTTTTATCTCATGATTATCCTCCTAAATGGTTATAGTAACTAGGACGCAATGAAAAAAGGAGAGATATAAAAATGAGTAACTCAAATGACTTTTTAGATACATTACATGAAAAACAAGCAAAAGATGAACAAAATAGAAAGCGCCAAGGGAACGGAAACCCTGCGAAAAAAAAGCCAAATAAAACACATAAATAACATTGAAAAACCTGCCTAAAAATTATATTTTAGGCAGGTTTTTTTTACTCGTCTTTAACCGAAACGACATCTTTCCAATTCCATTTCTCATAATACCACTCTGGCACATCTATATTTTCAATCCACTTCTTTTCATGTTTTCCATCGCTATGAGCAAACCATACATCAGCTTTCTTACGATTTGAACGGAGCCACATTAATTGGTTGCTTTTCTTACTAAAAATAGGGTTATAATCGCCTTTGCTATTGGATGGCTTTGTAATTTGATGTTGTTCATCTGTTGTACTATTTATTTCATATAAAGATGGTAGTGGTCTTTTTTCTAGAGGGACCGATAGCTCTGCTTCCTTTGCCCTTGAAACGATAATTACATTATCGTTCTTCCATGTGAAATCCCAATCAACATAGCCTTTTGGAGTAAATGTATTTTGCTGGAGAACCGGCAATTCTTTTATTTTTAAATGCTTATTCTCTAAAGCCACTCTCCCGCTTCCTTCAATATAGGCTAATATATTCTTTGATGGCGCCCATTTGAACCATTGTGTGTTTAATAACATTTGATCTACTGTTTCAAAACGACTGCCCTCTGCTCGAATTAAGCAAAGGGTATTACCATCAGCTGACAAAGAAGCTGTTGGTACTGCCAAAAACGAAATCCATTTTTGATCTGGCGACCACTTAAATCCACTTCCAACTAATGCTAAAAAGTCATCATGCTCATTCGGTAGTGCATATAAATGTTTCATCTTATGAGGATTCATATTTGCATCCTTTTGTATTTCATATAACTGAGCACCTGTCCATCCTGTTGGAAGCAAGTACGCTTCTGATGATACAAGAAACTTCTTACCATCAGGATACCATGCATAGTCACCTACACCATTAGCTACGTTTTCAAAATCTGCTTTCTTTTTTTCAGCATCAAATGTATTTAATGTGCGTGCAAATACAAATGCAATTATATTCTCTGTTGGTGACCATTGATAATTCGATGCTTCTGATTGAGATGGCGTAACTTTCTTTCCATCTTTCAGCCGATACAGTTCAAAGTGATTTCGCTTCTTTCCTTTTGCATATGCAAGCCATTCTCCATTGTGTGACCATTTCGGCCCTGTTATGTACTCTCCTTTTGTAATTTGTTTTTCTTTTTCACCGACTTTAATCCATAGATTATGATTACGAATAAAGGCAACTTTTACTCCATTGTTTTCTGCGCTAGTAATAGAACTTGAACAGAAAAAAAGGAACAAAATCATGATTCCACTTACTATAAACCTTTTCATATAGCACCCCCATTTCCCCCTTTAGCATTCCTCATATTCCGCTTACTATATGCAAATATTATCCATTCGACATAATTCCAAAAAATTTCCCAAGAAATTTTTAATTCAAAGAGGTTTGGTATGAATTATGTCGAATGTATAGTTTAGCCAACATCCGTTCCTATAATTAACGATAAAAATGCAATATTTATTTTCGGGAAATTGGCACTTTTTGTTAGGGGGAGTTTCAATGAAGAAAACTACATCAACACTATTAAGTATGGCGCTCGTCTTTTCGAACTTTGGAGCATTAAGCGCCCATGCTGAATCACTGCAAAAAGAGAAGCAATTTAGCCCACAGTTAAAAGCAAATATTGAACAATGGGGAGAAAACAAAATCGCGCAAAATGTTGAAACAAAAACATCAAAAGAAATTTCAGTTATTGTAGAATTGCAACATGCTCCACTCGCTTCACAAAGTAACATTCAACATGCTCCGGACCTACAAAATAGCAATGTGCAATCATACCATGCACAACTAAAAAAAGCACAAGAGGATACAACAAAGAAAATAAAAGAAAAAGCACCGAAGGCAACCATAAAAGAAACGTATAGTACGTTATTTTCTGGATTTTCTATTTCTATCCCAGGGGATCAAATTGCCGCTCTAGCTTCTTTACCTGAAGTAAAAGCAATTTATCCGAACTTAACATATAAATTACATGAAACGTCAAAAAGCCTAGCAGATCAAGAAACACCAAACGTTGGAGGCCCTACAGTTGGTGCACCTGAAGCTTGGAATTTAAAAGATCCGACTGGCAAATCCCTTGATGGAAAAGGGATGAAAGTCGCTATTATCGATTCAGGTGTCGACTATACCCATCCTGATTTACAAGCAAATTATATCGGTGGCTATGATACAGTCGATGAGGATAATGATCCGATGGATGGAAACGTTCACGGTACCCATGTTGCAGGAATTATTGCTGGTAACGGAAAAATAAAGGGGATTGCTCCGAATGCTTCTATACTTGCTTACCGTGTCATGAATGATGGTGGTACTGGTACGACCGAAGATATTATTCAAGGTATTGAGCGCGCTATTCAAGATGGTGCCGATGTTTTAAATCTATCTCTTGGTCAAGATTTGAATGTACCTGATCAACCTGTAACAATGACGTTAGAACGCGCAGCAAAACTTGGTGTTACTGCAGTCGTCTCAAATGGAAATGATGGACCAAAACCTTGGTCTGTTGACGCTCCTGGTAACGCAAGTAGTGTCATCTCTGTTGGTGCATCTACTGTATCTATTCCATTTCCAACATTCCAAGTAGCTGGTTCCAATAAATCTTACCAAGGATTACCGTTATCAAAATCAGATTTCCAAGTAGGCAACGATGCTCAGCTTATATATGTTGGCTACGGTAATTCAAGTGATTACGCTAAACAAGATGTGAAAGGTAAGTTCGCCCTTGTTTTACAAGGAACTTCAAGCACGTTAGTAAAAGCAGAACAAGCGAAACAAGCTGGTGCTCTTGGCGTGCTACTAATTTCTAACGAAAAAGAAATTAATATTATGCCCGAATATTTTGCACGTGAAGATGTAGCTCTTCCAGTTATGCAACTATCAAATACAAATGGCGAAGAGTTAAAAACTTTAATTACAAAACGAAAGAAAAATATAAAAATTGGACAACCAAAGCAAACAGAACTTATTGGTAACTTTAGTTCAAGAGGACCATCACAAGGTAGTTGGCTTATAAAACCTGATATAGTTGCACCTGGAGTGAAAATTACTAGTACAGTGCCGAGAGGTGGCTATGAATCTCACGACGGAACAAGTATGGCTGCGCCACAAGTAGCGGGAGCCGTTGCCCTGCTGCGTCAAATGCATCCTGATTGGACGACAGAACAATTGAAAGCAGCTCTTGCCAACACTGCAAAAGCATTAAAGGATGTCAATGAAAATGCATATCCTGTCATGGCACAAGGATCTGGTTTAATTAACATTCCAAAAGCAGCCCAAACAGATGCATTAGTGAAACCTAACAATGTAAGTTTCGGTCTTATTAAACCAAATAGCGGCAAAGTGAAGTTAACACAAAATATTACGTTACAAAATCTTTCTAACAAAAAGAAAAACTTTTCAACTCGCATTGAATTACTAGATACAAAAACAAAAGTCCAGACTTCTTTCTCTTCTTCTATTAGTGTGAAACCTAATAGTAACATCGAAAAGCCTTTTACTATTACTGTAGATAGCTCCTTACCACAAGGTGTATATACGGGAAATCTATATGTGAAAGAGCAAGGTAAGACTGAAGAAATGCGTATTCCATTTACGTTTAGCATCGATCCAAAAGAATACAAACGTATTGATGGTCTTGAAATCGTTAATTCTACTTTCAGTCCAAATAATGACAAAATACTAGATGACAACCTGATTAATTACTATTTAGTTACACCAGTTGAGGATGTAACGTTTCACGCTAATTTAATTACGAAAGAACGTGTAACATATCAAGGCATGATACATCAAGGAAAAAACGAAACACCTGGTTATAAATCTTTCAAATGGAATGGTACGAAAACTGACGGATCTCCTCTACCTGATGGCTTATACCAAATCGAAGCTGTTGCTTCTAACTCTGGTGGAGAAACAAAGCAAACAGGAGCTGTGTTTGTCGATCGCACTGCACCGAAATTATCGTCTGAAGTAGATCAAGAAAACCTCATAATTAGAGGGAAAGTAGATGATATACTTTTAGATTGGATGACGGAATCCGGATGGGTTGCTCCAGGACATCCCGTAACGATACAGTATGAAATTAATGGAAATGGCGTATGGGAGAACGCATTCCTGAACCATTGGGAGAAAAACTATGAAATTTATTTCGATCGTAATCAATTACAACAAGGAAAGAATACAATTCATATTGTAGCAACCGATGCAGCTGGAAATAAGTCTAATTTAAACGTCGATTTAGAAGTGAGATAATAAAATTATTGTTGACAAGCTTTTAAATATAGTTTTATAATACAAAACATAGTTTAGTTGAACGAATTATATATCGGCTTTGAAGGAATACTAGTAGCGACTTATATCCCTGTCTCAGAGAACTGATGGTTGGTGCGAATCAGTACATATACAAGCGTGAATTACAATTCTGGAGCTTCTTTCCCGTAATGCTTTTTATGCATGAAGAGAAAGACGGATCTTTCCGTTATCTTAAAGTAAGTGGTAAACAATTAATTGTTTACAAATAGGGTGGTACCGCGATTTTTATCGTCCCTATCGGATTTTCCGATAGGGGCTTTTTTGCGTCCTTCCCTTTTAAATAACTTCATATATACGCGTTGAAAGAATCGCAGTAGTATCTTGTATCCCTGTTTCAGAGAGCTAATGGTCGGTGGGAATTAGCACATATATAAGTACGAATTACAATTCTGGAGCTTCTTTTTCGTAGTGCTTTTATGCATGAAGGAAAAGACGGGATTTTTCCGTTATCATTAGTTGAGATGTAAGTATATTTCCACTTACAAATAGGGTGGTACCGCGATTTTTTCGCCCCTATCGGATTTTCCGATAGGGGATTTTTCTATTTCTCACGCAAACAGTTGTTAAAGAATTTCGAATGTTATGATAAAATTTTATAAGCGCTTACAATTCTGAAAGGAGGTGGTACAAGCTATACAAAACTGGTATTCATTTTTATAGAGAAAAAGGAGGACGTCTAAATGACAAAGAAAAAAGAAATTCCATCACATTTAAAACCATTCGTATCCACACAGCATTATGATCAATACACACCGGTGAATCACGCTGTTTGGCGTTACATTATGAGACAAAACCATAGCTTCTTAAAAGATGTTGCTCATCCATCCTATGTTAACGGACTACAATCATCTGGTATTAATATAGATGCAATTCCAAAAGTAGAAGAAATGAATGACTGTTTAGCACCAAGCGGCTGGGGTGCCGTAACGATTGACGGACTTATTCCCGGCGTCGCATTCTTCGATTTTCAAGGTCATGGATTACTACCAATCGCAACAGATATTCGTAAAGTAGAAAATATCGAGTATACACCCGCTCCTGATATCGTTCATGAAGCTGCAGGCCACGCACCGATTTTGCTTGATTCTACATATGCAAAATATGTGAAACGCTTTGGACAAATTGGAGCGAAAGCTTTCTCCACAAAAGAAGAACATGATGCTTTTGAAGCCGTTCGTACATTAACGATCGTAAAAGAAAGCCCTACTTCTACACCTGAAGAAGTTGCAGTTGCTGAAAATGCTGTAATCGAAAAACAAAACTTAGTTTCTGGTTTATCAGAAGCAGAACAAATTTCACGTTTATTCTGGTGGACAGTGGAATACGGCTTAATCGGCAATATAAATGATCCGAAAATTTACGGTGCTGGTCTCCTTTCCTCTGTCGGTGAAAGTAAGCATTGCTTAACAAACGCTGTAAAGAAAGTCCCATTCTCAATTGAAGCTTGCACCGGGACAACTTATGATGTAACAAAAATGCAACCACAGCTATTTGTTTGTGAATCATTTGAAGAATTGACTGAGGCCCTTGAGCAGTTCTCTACAACGATGGCATTTAAAACAGGTGGAACAGAAGGATTAGAAAAAGCAATCCGCTCCGAAAATCATGCTACAACTGAGCTAAGTAGTGGATTACAAATTACGGGTACATTTACAGAGACAATTAAAAATGGTACTGGTGAAGTTATTTACACACGAACAAGCTCACCAACTGCATTAGCAATTCATAATAAACAACTAGCAAATCATTCTACATCTGTGCACAGCGATGGATTCGGGACACCAATCGGATTACTAGATGGAGATATTGCATTAGAAAATTGTACAGAAGAACAATTACAATCATTAGGCATTACAATTGGAAGCAGTGCAGAGTTTACTTTTGCAAGTGGCATTCATGTAAAAGGAACAGTAACAGACATTGTAAAGAATGATAAAAAAACTGCTCTTATCTCCTTTATAAATTGTGCAGTTACTCATAAAGATCGCTTATTATTTGATCCTTCATGGGGAGCATTTGATATGGCTGTCGGCTCACAAATCACTTCTGTATTCCCAGGAGCGGCAGATGCGGCTGCATTTTTCCCGATGAATGAAGAAGTACAAGAAACGCCTGATCCACTTGTACTGAATAAGCTTGAACGTATGTATCAAACAGTTCGAGATATACGTAACGATAGTATTTTACACGATACTCATACTGATCAATTAATAGCTATTCAAGAAGTATTAAATAAATTTTATCCGAAAGAATGGTTGCTTCGTCTTGAAATTTTAGAATTGCTTTTAGAACATAACAAAGGTCACGAAGCATCAGCAGCATTATTACAACAACTTTCTACTTTCACAACTGAAGAATCTGTAACACGTCTTATTAACAATGGTCTTGCGTTACTGCAGGTAAAGGATGTGAAAAATGATGCTACGATTAACTAATGAAGAAGTACAAGAGGAATTAACAAAGCTGGATAAATGGACAGTGAAAGATGAAAAATGGATTGAAAGAAAATATATGTTTTCCGACTACTTAAAAGGAGTCGAATTTGTCTCTGAAGCCGCCAAACTATCAGAAGAACATAATCACCACCCATTTATCCTTATCCAGTATAAAGCAGTCATTATTACTTTGTCATCATGGAATGCAAAAGGTTTAACAAAACTAGATTTTGACCTTGCAAAGCAATTTGATGACCTATTTTTACAAAATGAAAAAGCTATTATAAGAAAGTGAAAAAAGAGAAGCCTTTTTAGGCTTCTCCTTTCACTTTAAAATGTATACAATGTCCAAACGGATCCTTGGCCTGTAATATTCCATCTTTATACGTAGCAACTACGCCAATATATTTTAAACTTTCACACACTTGCTCTTTTTGTTTTTCATCTGCTAGTACAATTGTGAAATATTTCAAACCAACGGAATTTGGCATTTGTGGTGGTATACCTTCACCCTGCCATGTATTTAAACCGATATGGTGATGATAACCACCTGCTGATACGAACAACGCTCCATTACGAGCTGGAATCGTTACATCAAAACCAAGGCCATCAACATAGAAACGTTTCGCTTCTTCTAAGTCAGCTACATGTAAATGAATGTGTCCCATCACAGTACCAACCGGGAACCCATTCCATGTACTTCCTTGCTGTAATAATCCTTCGCCGTCTAACGGGTTACTAACAAATGGTAACTCTCCATTTTCATCATGCCAAACTTCTTTTTGGCGATCATGATAAATTTCAATCCCGTTTCCATCTGGATCAGCTAAATAAAGAGCTTCACTAAAGTAATGGTCAGCCCCACCATGTAATGGGTGTACTCTCTCAACAAAATGACGAAGAATATTTGCTAAGTCTTGTCTGTTTGGTAATAAAATTGCATAGTGATATAAACCAGTTCGACCTCTTTGCTTCGGAAGAGCGTCTTCCTTTTCTTCTATTATGAGAAGTGGCTCATTGTCCTCATTACCAAACGTAACGATTGTACTTTTTTCTTCCAGTACCTTCATACGCAATACTTCTGTATAAAACTTTAGCGATTTCTTTAAATTTGATACATATAAATGAACAACCCCAAGTGTTGTTTCGGGATGAAGTGGAAAGCCCATTTTGTTATACCCCCATTTTAATTAATTCTTCTTTAACATTTTCTCTTTTAAGAAATTATCTACAAAACCATTAGCTTTCGCAACAAATAAGTAAGCACCCATCGCTAATAATGCAAGTTCTAACTCAAATCCAGGATTTTTCCCGTCTCCTAACAAACCAGCTGACCATTTTACTTTCACAATCGCTCCAACCATAACAAGTGCAAATAATAAGCCAATATACCTTACGCCTAAACCTAGAATTAACAATAGACCTCCAACTAATTCAACTGTTGCTACACCGTATGCAAGTCCTCCTGGTAAACCAATGCTTGTAAACCACCCTGCAATATTGTCAATTCCTGATTGGAATTTTGTTAAACCGTGCATAAAGAACGTTACCCCTAACACGATACGAATAATTAAGTTACCAATATGTTGATTCATTTCTTTCTCTCCTTTATAGTTTTGTTATACAAAACTTTTATTTACATTACAAAACATACACTAATTATTTTTATTCGTCAATTCATTTTTCATGAGAAAAAATATTTTTTTTTTGCTATGATACAAATAGTTGTTTACAAAAAGGAGCATGATTTTATGAATATCGGTTCTGCGATTCGTGAAATTCGTCAACGTAGAGGAATTACGATTGCCCAAATTTGTGAAGGAACAGGTCTTTCTAAAGGCTTTATGAGTCAGGTTGAAAACAATAAAACATCACCATCTATCTCAACTTTAGAAATGATCGCTAATTTTTTAAATGTTCCCCTTCCATATTTATTGTTAGAACAAAAAGATCGTTTGAAAATTGTAAAAAAAGAAGAGCGTAAATACAGTGTGTATGGAAAAGATGAACAAAGAATTGAACATGTTGCGGAGCAAGGTGGTCTCCGCCTATCTCTAGTAGAAATTTCTGCCGGATTCCCGAAAGAAAACTCACCAAATGCTCATGAAGGTGAAGAGTGTCATCTTGTATTACGCGGAAAACTAGAAGTTCAACATGGAGAAGATATTGCGATTGTAGAAGAAGGTGATTCTTTCTCTTGGAATGCATGCGTTCCTCATATTGTTCGCAATATAGGTGAAGAATCTGCATTATTACTTATCTCTAGTCATGCGGAAAATCGAAAACGTGTTTACTAAACGATAAAAAAGAAGCCTGTTTCGTAACAGGCTTCTTTTTTATTCCCTTATAATTCCATAACTCGTCCCAACTAGTACGGTCTTTTCATGTTGATTGCGATAAACTGACTCAATTGAAACTTTTTTATATCCTTCCATTTGCTCAATATTTGTTAAAGTTAATTCACAAGTAACCGTATCCCCTGTAAAAACTGGTCTAATAAACTCACTTACTAATTCCCTCGCTATGTAATGTAACTCTTCGCCTACTTTCGTCCCAATGCTAGCAGTCAATAAACCATGGACCATTAATCGTCCATTCTCATCATATTCCATATGATGTCTACCTTTATCGCCTGTAATATTTGCAAATTCAAAAACTTCTTCCTCGGTAAATCTTCTTTCGTATTTAAATATATCCCCAACTTTTACATTCATTTTTATCCCCCGTTTAATAAACTGAATTTTCTTTTATTTTATCACAAAATGAGTCTCAGTTCAGTTTATATTATTAAAATAGCAATCCTTTTTCTTTATTACCTTATAAGTTATCGATGCCCTTCCTTTTTTGCCACTTGATACCCATAGTACGCACATGTTCCATTTCTTGATAACTCTCTTACTTCAAAATCACAACTTCTATAAAAATCAAAATTGTTAGCGGACGTATGCGCAAACCAATCGCCATGCGGAAGCTTTTGTAAACAAAGAGCTACAAGTTTCTTACCTAACCCTTTCCCCCTATACTCACACTTCACAACTAAATTTACTATGTTAGCAACCATGATTTGATCAGAAATAACTCTAACCATCGCGACCATTTCTTCTTCATCCCAAATTGTGAAAGCCCATGTTGAATTTTCAAATGCAATCGTAAACTTTTCAATTTGCCAAGAAGGGATATTATCATTACTCCAGCCAGCATCTTCAAATAATGTCTTAATCGCATATGCTGGCACTCCATTCGTTCCTTCACGAATAATTAGTCCATTATGATAAATATACATGTAATCCCTCCCTTTATTTTTTATATACCATTCTCCAAAAAATGCAATTCACCTTTTTTCATCCAACCCGCTTAATGGAATAAACGAGAACATCCATCTCATGAAATGAAGTTGTTTTCTCATAACTAAGCCCTGTTTTTCTAGCAACAAATATTGAAGCTGGGTGGTTCGGATTAATAAGTGAAATTAATTTATTCATTTGTAATGCTTGAAAACCATAGTCTCGAAATGCCGCCGCAGCCTCTTTCGCATACCCTTTCCCCCAATACTTAGGAAGTAGCCAATAGCCAATCTCAATTTCCTCTTTTCCATCTACCTTCTGCTTGACAAGTCCTGCATGACCAATTCTTATCCCTGTTTCCTTTTCAATCATTACAAATAAACCGAGACCATTTTTATAATTTGGAAGTACCCTCTCCTCCAAACTTTTTTTACATTGCATAAATGTTTTTAACGTTCCATTTCCAATATAGCGCATTACCTTCTCATCCCCCCATAAAGAAGCATAAAATGGTAAATCATCCATTGTATATTTGCGAAATTGTAAGCGATCTGTATGGAACACTCTTTTATTCACTCCCATCATTTTGAACCTCATTACATAACAACATATTTCAAACTACGTAAGTGTTGAATAATTCATATCAAGAAAGTTACCAAAAATAAAGAAAATTCAATCTTATAAAAGTGTATTATATCAAAAAAAAGCAGTAGACAAAAGAGTGTCTACTGCATCCATATCATAACTAGTATAAAGAAAACTACAATTGAGGGGGTGTAGGATTTTCAAATATACTAGATACTTATCCCGTTCTAACGGGCGGTAAACCTTCCAATCCTTTGAGTGGAAAGTTTACCGCACATAAGAACTTTGCGGTCATTAAGAAAGCACTGTTAAGTACTCAAATACACGCTGAGCTTTTTCTCCACCCATTCGTGCATGTTGAAGAAGAGAGATGCCATGTGGGCCAGATGCACGTAATGCTTCTGGTTGTGCTACTAAAATGGCTTGTACGACTTCAAGTTCACCCAGCATAGCTGCTGCAAAAATATCCATCCGAGCTCCCTTTTCCAGTAAATAAAGAGCAATATCTTTACGGCCTACATGGGCCGCTGCTCCTAAGGCACTTTCCCAATCTGAGCCACCCCAATTATAAGAAGCATGAAGTAAGCTCGGTGATTCGGCCAAAAGCTCCTGTACTCTTTCTAGATCTCCGTGAGCTGCCATAACAAATTCCCTTACTAACTCAGTGGTAATACGCTCGTCTGTTTGCATCTCTCTTCTCCCTTTTCACAAATTCGTTTCGGTGTAAAAAATGGCTTGTCACTCCCTTGGAATATATCAACTTCAATTCCAAATACACGCTGAAACATTTGATGACATAGTACTTCTTCTGGTACGCCATCATACTGAATCTTCCCTTGTTTTAATACGAGTAAACGATCGCTATATTGAGCCGCTTGATTAATATCATGTAAAACCATTACAATCGTCATACCAAACTCTTCGTTTAATCGTTTAACAAGTTCCATTACTTCTAACTGATGGACGATATCTAAAAAGGTTGTTGGTTCATCTAATAGTAAGACATTTGTGCGTTGTGCAAGCGTCATTGCAATCCAAGCACGTTGCCTTTCTCCTCCTGATAAGGATTGTAAAAGACGATATTCATACCCTTCAAGCTTTGTAACAGACAATGCCCAATCAACAATTTCTTCATCTTCTTTATTTAAGCGACTACTCCATGATTTATGAGGACCTCTTCCGAACTCTATTAGTTCTTTCACTGTTAAATCTAATTGATGATCGTGCATTTGTGGTAACATCGCTAATTGCTTCGCTACATCTGCACTCTTCATCGTATAAATATTTTCCCCATCTAAAATGATGTCTCCTTCGCTTTGTTTAAGTAGCCGTGCTATTAAACGAAGCAAAGTAGATTTCCCCGATCCATTCGGGCCGATTAAACTAACGATTTCTCCAGCTTTAATATGTACATTCATATTTTGCATTTGAAATCTTTCAGAATGTGCGTAAAACACTTTGTTAACGGAAATCACGTTGTTTTCCTCCTCTATGGATTAAATATAAGAAGAACGGACCACCTAAGAAGGACAATAAAATACCAACAGGCAATTCGATTGGATCGAACCAACTTCGAGCTATCGCATCCGCAAAAACAAGTAATATCCCACCGCCAAGGCATGATAATGGCAGTAAATATTTATAGTCATTTCCAACTAATAAACGTAACATATGCGGTACAACAAGACCGACAAATCCAATAAGACCAGAAACACTAACTGCTATTCCAGCTAACATTGTACTTACTACTATTAAATAAAACCGACTTCTTTCCACGTTATACCCTAATAATTTTGCCATTTCATCCCCAAGCATTAATACTCGAATATGTTTAATACCGAAGAAAGCTAATATAATAGCGAATATCGCATAGTAAATAATCATATTTAAATGTGCCCAACTAACACCACCAATACCACCAGCTAACCACGGTAAAACTGATTGTACTTTGTCGCTATGTAATAACATTAGCGCCGAAGTCGCTGCACCAATTAAGGCGTTTATTGAAACACCTACTAATACAATTCGTGAAGGTGGCGCCCCCTTTTGCCATGATAGTGCGTAAATGACCATTGCTGTAATAAAAGCTCCTAAAAACGCTCCTAGTGGTAAGAATGCCATATGTTGAGGAAATAAAATCATGATTATAATTGCTACAAGACCTGCTCCTGATGAAACTCCGATAATTCCAGGATCTGCAAGAGGATTTCTCATAACCCCTTGCAATAATGCTCCTGATGCAGCTAAACACGTTCCTACTATAAAACCAACGAGCACTCTCGGTATACGAAGATCCCATACAATTCGATGAACTGTCGAACCTTCATCTTGTATACCTTCTATAATGTCTCGTAAAGAAAAAGATAAGCTCCCTGCAAAAAGGCCATAAAAAAGACCTAGAACAGTTAATACGACTAAAGTAACTGTTATTATCCACCTTTTTCTCGCAAAAGGATGTTCCTTTTCTCTTACTATTTCACTACTCTCCATACTTATCATTTCCTTACATCTTGTATACTTTTATACATAAAGTCCATCGCTTCTGTAACTTTTGTCCCAGGATTTGATCCAAATAAATCTGGTGGTAAAATAACTACACGATTTTGTTTTACTGCATCTAAATTTTTCCATGCTTCATTTTTCATCATTTCGCCTTCAAATGCTTTTTTCACACTATTGGGATCTCCATGTGTAATTAAATAAATCACATCTGGATTTGCTTCAATAATACGTTCTACACTTAGCTGTGCATATTGCGGATACTCTTTCATTTCTGGAAAACTAGCTGCGATATTTTTCCCGCCTGTTTTTTCTAAAATATCCCCTGATAGAGATGTTGGTAATGCTGCTAAATAAGTGCCTGGTGCTCCATAAACTAGCAACGCTTTAACATCACTCTTTTTCTCATATTTCTTCATTTGATCATTAATTTTTTGGTTAAGCTCTTTTGCTTTATCTTCTTTCTTCATTACTGTTCCATACATTTCAATACCCTTTTGAATATCTTTTACAGAGTTGGCTGAAGAAATGATTACTTTTGTTCCTTGTCCTTCGACCGTTGGAATGTTCTTTTGGAATCCATTGTTAGCAACAAGTACATCCGGTTTTAAACTAGCAATTTGCTCAAAATTCGGTTGATGTGCATTCCCGATTACTTGTGCTTTCTTTAATTCCTCTGGGAGAGTTAATTTTGTATCAGGACGACCTACTATTTTTCCACCTAAAGCATGAATAATATCCATGTCTCCCATACTCAACGTAGCAAAACTTTCAGGAACTTTATTGAATGTTATCTTTCTGTCTGAGAGATCGGTAATTTCGATTTTGTCTGTTCCTTTGTCTGTTTTTGTTGCGGATGCTTTTTCGTTTTCTTTTGCACTGCAACCTATTAATAAGAAAAAAATAGATAAGATCGCTGTGAACAGCGTAATAGATTTGTTCATTCTTCCACCTCTAATTGATAATAATAATCATTAACTACTACTCTACTTTAATTGATAAGGATTATCATTGTCAATATGAAACGCATACATTTTCTACAAAAATGAAAAAACGCTACAAAAAGATTTCTTCTTTTCGTAGCGCCCTATTTAACAATTTTCTTCATATTCGCTCTCCTCTAATTGATCACGCATCGTTCTAACACGCTTAAAGAAGAAAAAAGCAAGAACTAAAAATACAATAATACTCCCCATCATAACAAAAGACTGTACCATACTTTTTATTCCACTTGGAATTAATAAACCGATCATTAAAAACGTACTTATAGCTAAAAGTACTTGTGCAAACCGGGTATAATCTGCTATTTTTTCTTGTAATTCTTTCATCTGCTTATCACTCCCATCCTCACTTTATCACATTCTATCAAGCTTAAAGACAAGTAAATAGAACCAATCTGGGAGATGTTTTCCAAAGTAAAAAAGAGCCGCTTACTCGCGGCTCTTTTTTATCTATTATACGCCTTTATATGCTTCCATATAGATTTCTTTCAGCTCTGAAATGAGCGGTAATTTTGGATTAGCTGTTGTACATTGATCTTCAAAAGCTCTTTCTGCTAATAATCCAACAACCCCTTCAAATTGGTCTTTAGCAACTCCTTGTCCTGCAATACTCATATTTATATTTAAGCTTTTTCCAAGCTCAATAATTGCTTGGACGAGTGATTCCACACCTTCCGCCGCTGAACTTGCTGGAAGCCCGAGCATTCTCGCAATATGTGCATAGCGTTCATCAGCCACAAAGTGCTCATATTTTGGGAACAATGCGTGTTTTCTTGGCTTAATAGCATTATAGCGAACTACGTGCGGCATAAGAATTGCATTCGCACGTCCATGCGGAATATGGAATTCCGGTCCAATTTTATGCGCTAAACTATGAGTAATACCTAGGAAAGCATTTGCAAATGCCATCCCTGCGATTGCGGAAGCATTATGCATTTTTTCTCGTGCTTCTTCATCATTTCCATCTTTATATGCTCTCGGTAAATATTTAAATACGAGATCAATTGCTTTTAATGCTAAACCATCAGTATAGTCATTTGCCAGAACAGACACATACGCTTCAATTGCATGTGTTAATACGTCCATACCAGTATCTGCCGTCACATGAGGTGGTACTGTCATTACAAATTGCGGATCAACAATCGCTACATCTGGTGTTAATTCATAATCCGCAAGCGGGTATTTAATATTATTTTTCTTATCTGTAATAACCGCAAATGGCGTCACTTCTGATCCCGTCCCTGATGTTGTTGGAATGGCAACAAATTGTGCTTTATTTCCCAAGTTCGGATACTTACATGTACGTTTTCTTATATCCAAAAACTTCTGTTTTATTCCATAGAATGTCGTTTCTGGGTGCTCATAGAATAGCCACATCCCTTTTGCTGCATCCATAGCTGAACCGCCACCAAGCGCGATAATTACATCTGGTTTAAAGCTTTTCATCATGTCCGCACCTTTAAATACAGTTTCATCTGATGGATCTGGCTCAACTTCAAAGAAAACTTCAACTTTCACATCATTTGCATGCTTACGTAAATAGTGCGTAACTGTATCTACATAACCGTGCTCAACCATCCCTGGATCCGTTACAATAAATGCGCGGGAAATGTTAGGCATGTTTGCTAAATATGCTGTCGCATGTTTTTCAAAATAAATTTTGGGTGGTAATTTGAACCACTGCATATTCTTTTTTCTATTTGCCAACCTTTTTATATTTAATAAATGAGTCGCCGTTACGTTTTGGGAAACTGAGTTTTTCCCGTAGGAGCCACAACCAAGCGTAAGTGATGGAATAAATCCATTATATATATCACCAATTCCACCTTGTGATGAAGGTGCATTTACAATGAGACGACAGGCTTTCATACGTAACCCAAATTGTTTTTGTACTTCTTTATTTGTAGAATGGATAACCGCTGAATGCCCTAGGCCACCAAGCTCTAACATTTCTTCGCAATATGTAAATCCTTCTTCTAATGAATTTGCTTTTACACAAGCTATCACTGGGCTCAGTTTCTCACGAGATAGTGGATACGCTGCTCCGATGCCTTTAATTTCAGCTACAAGCATTTTTGTATGTTCAGGTACAGTAATTCCTACTAATTCAGCAATATACTGTGCTGATTTCCCCACAATATCACTATTTACTGCACATGTATTTTCATTAATAACAAGCTTTTCTAATTTCTTTCTCTCTTCCTCTGTTACAAAATAACAATTATTTGCAATCATTTCTGCTTTAACATCATTATAGATTTCCTTATCTACAATGATGGCTTGTTCTGACGCACAAATCATACCGTTATCAAATGTTTTCGATAAAATTAAATCATTAACAGCGCGTTTTACATGTGCCGATTTCTCTATATAACATGGTACATTACCTGGCCCTACACCTAGCGCGGGTTTACCAGTAGAATAAGCCGATTTCACCATACCAGCCCCTCCAGTTGCTAGAACGAGTGCGACACCATCATGGTTCATTAATTGTTTCGTTGCTTCCACAGAAGGTCTTTCAATCCATTGAATACAATGCTTTGGTGCACCAGCTTTCACTGCTGCATCATATACTGTTTTTGCCGCTGCAACGGAACAGTTTTGTGCAGAAGGATGAAATGCAAAAATAATTGGATTTCTCGTTTTTATCGCGATTAATGCTTTAAACATTGTTGTCGATGTTGGGTTCGTTACTGGCGTTACACCAGCTACTACACCGACAGGTTCTGCGATTTCTATTATTTCTTCATGAGGATCTTCATGAATAATTCCTACCGTTTTATCTTTCTTTATACTATGCCAAATATATTCAGTGGCAAAAATATTTTTTATGCATTTGTCTTCATAGACACCACGGCCCGTTTCTTCAACAGCCAATTTCGCAAGCGGCATATGTTGATCGACACCCGCAAGCGCCATTTCATGAACAATGTTGTCAATTTGCTCTTGTGTAAAACTTTCTAATGCTTGTAAAGCTTCTTGACCGTTATTTACTAACGTATCAATCATCTCTTTTACCTCTTGCATTTCATTTACAACTTTCTCTTTGACTACCATGTAAATTTCCTCCTATTCTGTTATCACGGTCTTTATAAGTCCCTATAGGTCATAACAAGTCCCGATTAGCGAAAAAAAATAGAGTTACCGTCCTACATGAATCTCATTATTTGTGAAACATTTCACAAGTTTGTTCGTGAATAACATTTCATGAATTCAATATACATGAAATCATTTCATTTGTGTATGTCTAATTTGTGAAAAATTTCACAAATTAATATAATAAAATGCACTGCTCTATATTAGCAGTGCATTTTTTATCCTTTTCGGCAAGAAGGCTCCATCTAATTTGTGTTACGGGTGAAACCCAACAATTCAGATGGAGATGAATTGCCGTCAGAAGGTAGGCTAAACTCTTTTGTTTCGGTCATAACAATTTTCCCGGGGCGAATATTTGTTTCCTTTTTTCTTACGATATAATCTGTCGTAGATAAGGAGGGAATATATCTTAGGACAACGAAATTGGATAATAATAATCATTCGGTTACTTGAACCAAAAGGAATTACGATGAAGACCATGTTCACATTTTGTTCCGTTTAGTTCCAAATATTGATTTGTTAAAAGTAATGAACCTTCTAAGAAAGGTGGTGAAAACAATGGCTAAAAAGAAAGCAGTGAAAGTATTACGTAAACTAAAGAAAAGAGAAAACCTGCAACGATTCACTCAAAAACAAAATATCGGACGAGCTTGCTTTACTGCAAAAGAATACCGTTTACTTCAGCGCATGTCACATAGTTCAAAAGCATTGCGAAATGTTGGATTGTACACTATTAAACAAAGTTATTTGAAACATAATAAAATGGCTACTGTAAAAGAAGTGGACACTGCTATGCAAGCCGATATGAATTACTCGGGCATTCAATCAAACTCTGTTCAAGCGATTCGTAGAGCCTTATTTACAGAAGTGAAGAGCTTTTTTAAAGCACTGGAACAGTGGAAGAAAAAACCTGAAACATTCGCAGGTCGTCCTAGGTTTCCGAATTACTCTGGTCCAACTGACAAACGAATCATTGAAATCTATCAAGTTCCAAAAGTGGATGATAACGGGTATTGGATGATTCCGATGAATGTTGCATTCAGAAAAAAATTCGGTTCCATTAAAATACGTATGCCTAAAAATTTAAGAAATAAAAAAATCTCCTACATTGAGATTGTACCGAAGCAAAAAGGTCGGTTCTTTGAGGTGCATTATACATATGAGATGCACGTTTCTCAAATGAAGAAACAATCCACGACTACTAGTAACGCTTTGAGTTGCGATTTAGGTTTAGACAGATTATTAAGTTGTGTAACAAATACAGGTGATACATTCTTAATTGATGGGAAAAAATTAAAATCTATTAACCAATACTTCAACAAAATGATACGTAATCTACAACAGAAAAATATGGACAATGGAATTTCAAAACGTATTGTAACGAATAAAATGGCTGCACTTTGGCATAAACGAGAAAGACAAATAAATGGTTACATTTCACAAACTGTAGGCCTGTTGTTCAAAAAAGTGAAAGCATGCAACATAGATACGGTTGTCGTAGGGTATAACGCTGGTTGGAAACAAAAATCTGATATGGGGAAAAAGAATAATCAAAAATTTGTGCAAATCCCATTTCATAAACTGATTGCAGCAATTGAGAATAAATGTGTAAAAGAAGGCATCCGATTTTTAAAACAAGAAGAAAGCTATACTTCAAAAGCTAGTTTTCTTGATAAAGATAGGGTTCCAGTTTGGTCTAAGGATGATAGGACACATTATCGCTTTAGTGGCAAACGAATCACTCGTGGTCTGTACCAAAGTAAAACAGGAACATGTATCCATGCTGATATTAATGGTGCGCTGAATACATTGAAAAAATCAAGAGTTGTACAATTAGATGAAAATCTCAAAGTGAAAACGCCAATTCTATTAGAAGTGCAAAAACGTAAGGCTGTTGCTTCGTGCATAGCTTAGTGGGTGTGTCAACCATCCATGTGTACTCGACTTTTCGGGGCTTGTAGCACACGCCGGGGTAATCTGAGTGGTGGCTTCTTCCATAAGGAAGAATTGCTCTTTTTCGAAAGGGTGGTGCAAGTGGGAAAACAATAGTTCGTTGCCAGTACCAACCAAAAACTTACTTGGGGTGTTACCGTAAGGTGGCATGCATTCTAGAGCGTCAAACTGTCTAGCGATAGACGAAAAGACCTAGAGTTCTAACTCAAAGCCCCCACTGAAACGCTTCATCTCAGCGGGGGTAGTTGACTATGCTAGTGCTTGTGCCAAATCTTCAATTAAATCTTCTCCATCTTCAATACCAACAGAGATTCGAATTAATGTATCTGTAATTCCTAATTCTTTACGGCGATCTGCTGGGATTGATGCATGTGTCATTTGTGATGGGATAGAAATTAAACTTTCTACTGCTCCTAAACTTTCAGCAAGTGTAAAGTACTGTAACTTCTCAAGTACTCTATTTAATGTTTCTTCACTATCTACATCGAATGAGATGATTGCACCAAATCCGTTCGCCTGTTCTTTTGCTAATTCATGATTTTGATGTGATTCAAGACCTGGATAATATACTTTATTTACTTTCGGATGGTTATTTAAAAACTCAGCAATTGCGCGTGAATTTATTTCATGCTCCTCCATACGAATTCCTAATGTTTTTAAACCACGAAGTAGTAAGAAGCTGTCTTGTGGTCCAAGAATACCTCCTGTTGAGTTTTGTACGAAATGAAGGTCTTCTGCTAGTTGCGGGCTATTTACAGCTACTAGGCCTGCAACTACATCACTATGCCCACCTAAATATTTCGTTGCACTATGAAGTACAATGTCTGCTCCTAAAGAAATTGGCGACTGCCAATATGGCGTCATGAATGTGTTATCAATAATTGTTAATAAATCGTTTTCTTTAGCAAGAGCAGATATTTTCTTAATATCAGTAATTTTTAGTAATGGGTTCGTTGGTGTTTCTACATAAATCGCTTTCGTATTTGGACGAATCGCTTCTACAACTTCCTCTAGGTTTGTTGTATCTACAAATGTATGCTCAATACCGAAGCGGTTTAATACTTTCGTAATAACACGGTACGTTCCGCCATAAACATCATCTGTTAAAATGACGTGGTCACCTTTTGAGAACAACATAATTGTTGCTGTAATAGCAGCCATTCCTGAACCAAATGCAAATCCAGCATGACCGTTTTCTAATACAGCAATCATTTCTTCTAAAGCTGCACGTGTTGGGTTGCCTGTACGTGAATATTCATATCCTTGATGCTTACCAACTGCTTCTTGTTTGTACGTACTTGTTTGATAAATCGGTACGTTTACAGATCCAGTTGAAGGTTCTCCTATGCGAATACCATGAATTAATTTTGTCTTTGCTCTCATTTTTTATTCCCATCCTTTGTATATGTCTTTACTTAAATAGCGCTCACTACTATCAGGAAAAATCGTTACAATATTCGTACCTGGTGCTGCTTTCTCTGCCTCAAGTAAGCTTGCATGAAACGCTGCTCCTGAAGAGCTCCCAACGAGAAGGCCTTCTTTTTGCGCTAACTCTTTCACTCGTAAAAATGCATGTCGATCAGAAATTGTATGAATTTCATCAAAATAAGATGTTTTTAAAAATGGCGGGATGAATTCAAGACCAATCCCTTCTGTTTCATGTGAACCAGCTTTACCACCATTTAAAATAGATCCTTCTGGTTCTACAATAACCGTCTTAATATCAATGTTTTTCTCTTTTAAATAAGACGCAGTTCCCATAAACGTACCGCCAGTTCCTGCCCCTGCAACAAATATGTTAATTTCTCCATTCAATGCATCCCAAAGTTCAGGACCTAATGTTTTGAAATAAGCACGAGGGTTTGCTTCATTCGCAAACTGACTTGGAGAGTATGAATTCGGTATTTCATTTACTAATTCTTTTGCCTTTGCAATTGCGCCGGTCATTCCTTGCTCAGTCGGTGTATGCACGACCGTTGCACCTAGCGCTTTCATTAATTCTTGTTTTTCAATACTAAATTTCTCTGGTACACAAACAATGACGCGTAAATCATGTTCTAACGCTGCAAGTGCCAGTCCAATGCCAGTATTCCCAGCCGTCGGTTCAATAATTGTTCCGCCCTCTGCAACAAGCCCTTTTTCTAGTGCATCTTCGATTAATTCTCTTCCTAAACGATCCTTAACGCTTCCGCCTGGGTTGTAAAATTCAAGCTTTGCAAATAAACGGACTCCTTTCGGAAGTGAAAAACGAGTAATTTCTACGATTGGTGTATGGCCAATCAACTCATGAACTCCACGATATACATTCATCGTGTTCTCCCCCTTATTTGCCAATAAAGAAAAGGCAACTGTATGTATTTTCTTTATATGAGACAGTTGCCTTTTTGTTACATTACTTTAACTCTTCTAGTACTTTTACGATAAAGTTTGTAGAATGAAGAGCTGCTTGATCTAAAAATTGATCAAATGAAACATTTGATTCTTTACCAGCAATATCAGAAAGTGCGCGAATAATAACAAACGGAACTTCATATTGGTGGCATACTTGCGCAACAGCTGCTGCTTCCATTTCTACTGCATAAAGGTCTTCAAATTTATCACGAATTGCTGCAACGCGGTTCGGATCACTCATAAATGAATCACCTGTTGCAATCATACCTTTTACGACTTGAATATTTTCTTCTGCCTGCATACATTTCTCAGCTAATGCAACTAATGCCTCATCAGCTTTAAATCCAGGTGGCATTCCTGGCACTTGACCATATTCGTAGTTAAATGCTGTTACATCTACGTCATGGTGACGAACTTCTGTTGAAATAACTACATCACCAACATTTAGAGAGTGATGGAATCCACCAGCTGAACCAGTATTAATTACTTTTTCAGGCTTATATTTTTCTAATAAAATTGTCGTTGACATCGCTGCATTTACTTTACCAATACCAGACTTTAGCAAGATTACTTCATGTCCTGCCAATAGCCCTTTCGTAAATTCACAACCTGCAACAGTTTCTGTTTCTGCTTGTTCTAGTTTGTCACGTAAAATACGTACTTCTTCTTCCATTGCTCCAATTACAGCAATTCTCAATCTAATCCCTCTTTCTATTGCTTAGTTGCCTCCATTACCCAAACGAAATGATTTAATCTCGTAAACGTTACGTGGAAGCCATTGTTTTCAAAAATAGATTGCATGATCGGAATACGTGTATAGTATTCTGTTTGCAAATCGTTTGATAACTGATGAAAACCTCTTTGTTTTGCTACTTCGACAGTTTTATCATATGCATCTTGATCTGCAAATATCGTATCAGCAAACACTATTTTACCACCTTTGTTTAGCAATTGACTATACTTCGCAATTGCTACGTCTTTTTCTTCATCTATTAAATGATGAAATGCGTAAGTGCTCACAATAGTATCGATTGAATTTGGGACTTCAAATGAAAGAAAATCACCCTCTGTAATTGAAAACTCTTTTGGTAATTTCTCTTTTGCAATAGTACGCATTTCGCGTGACGGTTCTATACCGTAAACTGTGCGACCAGCAAGTAATAATTTATTTGTTAAATTGCCAGTACCAACACCGAATTCTAATACGTTGCCAAATGACTTGTTAACTACATCCTCTAAAATGTCCTCATAATGGGCGAAAACTTCTTTATATTGTATATCTTCGCCTTGTACAAATGAGTCGTACGTATGAGCCCATTCATCAAATAAACCATTAAATTCTGTTCCCATAAAAATTCCCCTTTTTCTTATCGGTTTTATCAGTATGATATTCTCTCTTTCTAAAAATGTCAATTGAAATGTACATGGTATTTCCTTCTTTTCTTTGTTACACTGTAGTTGATTACATAGGAGAGGGGGCATCTTCGTGTCATTTACCTTTGAAATGTTAGAAGATAAAGTGGAATTTTTCGAGGCTGCAAACTTAGTTTCTCTAGAAAAAAAAATTAACGAACAAATTGATAATAATAAAGCACTTATGCTTGAAGTTCATCACATCTCGCATCAAATGGTTATGGATCCCGAAAGCAAAAGACCATATTATAGCGCGGTTGTTCATTTTAAATTAAAGAAATTACGCTAACTAAAAAAGAGAAGCTCCTAATGAGCCTCTCTTTTTAGTTTAGAGTTTGAACAAGTACTGGTTTCCAGCCCTCATTGTCTACCCAATCAATATTCACATAATATTTTTTACCTGATTGTTTATCTTGTACGTTACCGTAAGCTTTATTCTTACCGTTATTTCCAATTCTATGGATAACTAATTGATTTACTGGAACGTCAATTGCAGCTGAAATCGCTTGATTCATCTCATTCCAATCTGCTGTACCTTTTTTAAACGTCATCGCAGGTGTTGCACCTTGCTCTGTACCTACTGGCTTCCAAGAAGATTTCGTATAAGCATCTGTTGCCTGTGACTGTGTTTTTTCAGCTGGTGCTTTCTCGTTAGCTTTCGCTTCTTCTTCAGCTTTTTTCTTTTCTTCCTCAGCCTTTTGCTTCTCTTCTTCTTCCTTCTTCTTAGCCTCTGTCTTATCTTGCTCATTCTTCTTCGGCTCTTCTTTACCTTTAGCTTTCTCAGCTTTATTCTCTTTTGTTGTTTGCTGAGCTACCTTTTTATCATTAGAAGACGCTTGCTCTTTTGTGTCAGGAACAAACAATTGATATGCTACAATAGCTACTGCTACTAATACAATAGCGATTGCAATATTTAAAACACCGTTTTGACGACGTTTTTGTTGTTTCTGTTGGAATCTAGATCCTCCTGCCATTCTTCAAACCTCCATGCAGTTTTTCATACTTGCTATTGTAACATTAAATCTAGAAAGGTTGAACATTTACAATAATATTTTCACGAAATGAAAACATTTCATAAATAATTGCAAGATTACTTTTCAATTTCTAATTGATGAATTGCCTCTACCATTTCTGCAAAAACTGGTGTGACTACATTTTCATTACTATCTGTTTCTATATCAACTACAACTAAAGCATATCTTGGGTTTTCATATGGAAAATAACCTGCAAACCAGCGATTCACCCTCTCTCCTTTTCCTGTTTGTGCCGTCCCAGATTTTCCAGCGACAGTTAGTGGCAACGAACGGAATGCTGTTCCCGTTCCTTTCTCCATCGTTACAACGGCTCTTAACAACTGTTGTAATTTTTTCATCGTTTCATAAGAAAGCTGTTTCCCATTTAATTTATGATTTTCAAATGCAAAAAAGTCGGTTCCATTTTTATACACTATTTTTTTCACAGCTTTCACTTCCATCTTCTCTCCACCTCTAGCAATTGTCGCCATCATATTCGCTATAGCTAGAGGTGACACACGTACATCTTTTTGTCCGACCATCGTTTGAGCAATCGCTTTTCTACTATCTTTATTTTCTTCGCTTCCCCAAATAATAGCACTCTTTTCTTCTGGCAATTGCTCAAATTCTGGTGTATGAAACACTGAACCTTTCCAACCTACCTTCTCACTTGCTCCTAAGGCCTCTAAATACGTTTCTAATACTTCCCTATCCTTTTGCATTAGTTCATCACCTAATACGGCAAACGTTCGATTACAGCTTCTAGCAAAGCTTTCCTTAAAGTTTAATGACCCCATCATAACTTGTGGAAGATTTTCACCGTATAAATCCGTATTACAGTTAAATGTACGATTAAACCGCACCAAATTCTCATCGATTACTGTTGCTGCAACTACTGTTTTAAAAACAGACCCCGGAAAATGAGGAGTTAACATTTGATTTTCAAGTGTAGATTTATATATCCTCCTATCATTCATCTGTAAAGAAGGCCTACTTACCATTGCTAAAACTTCACTATTCTTTATGTCTAGTAATACTAACCCACCTTTTTTTATTCCGTTTTCATCTATAATCTTCTCTGCTCGTCGTTGCAACGTTTTATGTATTGTTGTTTGAATAGTAACTGGATAAAATGGATTTCCTGGTGAAGTGTATTTCGCCTGCTTCCCAAAAATCGGTTCTCCTTGTCGATCCACTTGATATAGTACTTTCGCTTCTCCATCAGTCAGTAAAAATTCATCAAATGATTGTTGCAATCCAGAAATACCAATTGGCGTTTGTTTCGAAGTTTTTTTCATTTCTCCATAACGCTTTTGAAATTCCTGTTCATTCTCTCCCACATCACCAATTAAATGATTTGCCTCCCCCATTTGCTTCAGTCGAACTTCTGCTGCTACAATACCTAAAATATCTAATTGATTTACCTTCTTCATCTGCTCGAGCGTTAATTGAAATGGGGTATTCTCCTTTCGTAATATAAATGCTTGATTCTTATTTTTCATTTGCAGTCTTATCTCTTGTCTCGACACACCAATGATATGCGCAATTTTCTCTAACATGTCATTTTTTATTTGTAAAAATGGAAAAACAATTAAGACTGGATATTTCTCTTCACCAATTTCCTTACCATTTCGATCTGTAAAATGCCCTCTTCCATTATCTACTGTAAGTGATTGTGTTCGTTGCGTAACACTTTTTTCAATCAGATTGATATTTCGGTCAGTAAATGATTCCGTATCTATAATCTGTATTTGGATTAAACGACAAAGTAATAAAAAAATCACACCTATAAAACAAATTAAAACAATTATAATTCTCCGTTTCATTTTCATAAAAAACACCTCGTCTATTGTAGTTTAGACGAGGTGTTTCACCTTTTATACAAATAAAAAATCACTCGTTTTTACACAAGTGATTTTTTACGTTATTTTACAGAGATAATCTCTACTTGCATTTCTCCACCTGGTGTTTGGATTGCTACCTTCTCACCAATTTGCTTACCTAATAAGCTTTTTGCGATTGGAGAATCGTTAGAAATTCTTCCTTCAAATGGATCGGCTTCTGCGCTACCTACGATTATGTACGCTTCTTCGTCTCCACCTGGTAACTCTTTAAATATTACTGTTTTACCTAATGTTACAACTGTAGACTCTTCACCATTGTCTTCAATGATAACCGCATTACGAATCATGTTTTCAAGTTGTGTAATACGTCCTTCTACGAATGCTTGCTCATCTTTCGCTGCATCATACTCAGAGTTCTCTGAAAGATCTCCGAAGCTACGTGCGATCTTAATACGCTCTACAACTTCTTTACGTCTTACTGTTTTTAATTGTTCAACTTCGTTCTCTAGTTTTTGCTTACCCTCTTGCGTCATAGGGTATGTTTTTTCTGTTGCCATGTTTTCCACTCCTTTTATATACCAATCCCCCGAAAAAAAGAGGAGTTCCATATGAAAACTCCTCCGCTTATATAGCGGAGGTTTCTAGCACACGTAGCACTAGTGGAGTTGTCACATACAACCCCTTATTCTCCAATTCTTCCTTATATAAAGAAGGTATGTATGGAAAGTTGATATAAATATGCCCTCACCTATTGGTAGGTGAGGTTTCATGTTTCATTGTATTCGATAAGAAGGGAAAAAATCCCTTCCTATCGTATATCTTTTACTATGCTATTACAAATTTACTTTTTGTTCAAGAATTGTTGCAATTTTTGTAACCATAATATCAATTGCAACATGGTTTTGTCCACCTTCAGGGATAATAATATCCGCGAATTTCTTAGAAGGCTCAATAAATTGATTATGCATTGGACGTACAACGTTTACGTATTGGTCGATAACTGAATCCATTGTACGACCGCGCTCTTCAATATCGCGCTGCATGCGGCGTAAAATACGAAGGTCTGCATCTGTATCAACGAACACCTTAATATCCATTAACTCACAAAGACGTGGGTCTTCTAAAATAAGAATTCCTTCTAAAATGATTACATCTTTCGGCTCAACTGGAATAATTTTTTCTGAACGCGTATGCAATGTATAGTCATATATAGGCTTTTCCACTTGCTCATATGCAAGCAACTGCTGCAAATGGTCAATTAACAAATCATTATCAAACGCTAACGGATGATCGTAATTTGTTTTTAAACGTTCTTCCATTGGTAAATGGCTTTGATCTTTGTAATAATAATCTTGCTCCAAGATTAAAATGGAATGACCTTTAAAATGGTCAAAAATCGCTTTCGTTACACTTGTTTTTCCTGATCCTGAACCACCAGCGATTCCAATTACAACAGGCTTATTCGTCCCCATTCGACTACCACTCTTTCTTATTGAAGTATGTTTTTGCGCATCATATTATTCACATACACTGGTTGATCCACTTTGAATTTCACGATTTGCAACGGATGTCTCGCTGCATCTAATTCGTTTCCATCCTCATCCCAAATTTTCTCCACCGTTTGCGTAAAGTTTTCTATTTCTGGCCCAAAGAACTCCACTTCATGTCCTGGTTTGAAGTGATTACGTTGCTCAAGCGTTACGATGCCCGTTTCTTCATTATAATCTAACACTAAACCAGCAAAATCATACGTTGTTTTCTTACTATGATTTCCAAACATTTGCTCTTGATGTCCTGGAACCCCTTCAAAGAATGCAGGAGCTGTATCACGATTTGCACATTTATCAAGTTCATCTAACCATTCTTGTTTAAACTCAAAGTTATCCGGATCCGCACAATACGCATCAATTACTTTACGATATACAGTTGCTACAGTCGCTACGTAATGGATAGATTTCATACGTCCTTCAACTTTTAAGCTATCAATTCCAATTTCAATCATTTTCGGAATTGATAAGATTAAATTTAAATCTTTTGGGCTCATCGCAAAGTGAGCATCTTCTTCTTGGAATAGAGGAAGCTCTTTTGCATCTTTATGTTGTGATACCGTTTGAACTAAATCATAATCCCAGCGGCAAGATTGACAACAACCACCACGGTTAGAGTCACGCGCTGTCATATGGTTACTTAATGTACATCTCCCTGAATACGCGATACACATTGCACCATGGACGAATGCTTCAATTTCAACATCAACTTTTTCTTTAATTTCTTTCATTTCTTCATAGCTTGCTTCACGAGCTAATACAAGACGATGTAAACCTTCTTCTTTCCAATACTGTGCTGCTTTCCAGTTGGATAGTGATTGTTGTGTACTTAAATGCACCTCAACAGAAGGAGCTACACGTTTACATGTCTCAATAATAAGCGGATCGGCAACGATAATTCCCGTTACGCCAGCTTTTTCAATCCCTTTTAAATATTCCTCTAGCCCATCCATATTTTCATTATGTGCAAAAATATTTGTTGTTACGTATATTTTTGCTCCATATTTCTTTGCAAATTCAACGCCTTCTGCCATGTCTTCCAGCGTAAAGTTACCTGCATTAGAACGAAGACCAAATTCTTGTCCACCTAAATATACAGCATCTGCCCCATAATGGATAGCTACTTTTAATTTTTCTAAGTTACCCGCAGGGATTAACAGTTCAGGTTTTTTCACAATAACGCGTTTGCCATCGATCACTCGTGAAATTTCTTGTACAGTCATTTCCTACACCCTCCTCGTTTAGTAAACCGTTTCTTTAAAGAAGAATCCTGTATCTAACGGACGATTTACCGGTTGTATTTCTTCTATCTCTTTAAATAAATCATCTTTCACGTCATAATACGCATCACGATCTTCTACACATAAATCAATCGCCTTACGATATTTCTTCGTTACCTCAATAATGTACTCAGAACTTTTTAGGACACCATCAATTTTTAAGCTATCGACTTCAGCATCGATTAGTTCCTCTAACTCATCGATGAAACAAATATCATTCGGACTCATAATGTGAGTACCATTTTCATCTTCATAAATTGGATATTTGTTATTACGTTCCGGGTCGTATAAGAACATATTCTCTTCATACTTTTTCTTTTCGATGTCGAGATTACGCCCTTGATACTCAAAGTAGTTTCCTACTAGTGAACGCTTCGATTGGAACATGCAAGTCATACCGTGAATTTGTACTTCAAGTTCCACTTCAGCATTTTCTTTTAATTCAGCAATTTCATCTAAGCTAAGCTCACGAGCTAATACAGCGCGTTTCGCTCCTCTTTGCCCCCAATAGTTACAAGTAAACCAGTTTGTTGCTGTCGTTTCTGTATTCCAGTGAAGTTGCATATTTGGTGCAACTTCACGAACAGCCATTAATACCGCTGGATCTCCGAAAACAATCGCATCTACATTTACCTCATTTAAAAAGGCAACATAGTCCGTTAATTCTTCTACTTTATCATTGTGGAACATCGCATTCATTGCAACGTATACTTTCACACCATTTTCATGTGCAATGTTTACAGCTTGTTTCACATCTTCACGTGAAAACTCTCCTGCCAAACGTAAACCAAACTTTTGTTCACCAACCATTACTGCATCTGCCCCTGCTTTCACAAGAGGTTCAATATCCGCCACCGCTCTAGGCGTTACTAACAATTCAGGTTTCTTCATACTTTTGTCACCCTCTCTTTTTACTTACAGCCACTCCATCGCCAATTGGGAAAATCGTTGTATCATATCCTTCATGATTCATAAGCCATTCATTGTACGTCTTAATACGACGAATCAAACCACGGGTACGTCTATTTTCAATTTTCTCTTTTGTCGTCACAAGACCATGGTACATAACGTTATCTGAAATAATAACGCCACCAGGATTTAATAACGGTTCGTATAAGTCAAAAAAGCGACGATACTGCCCTTTCGCTGCATCAATAAAAATAACATCAAATGTTCCATGTTCTTTCACTTGTTCGCCCGTTTCTAAAGCATCACCGTAAATAACAGAAATACGGTCTGTTACCGAGGAACATTCTATATATTCAAGTGCCTTTTCATATCGTTCACGATTGCGCTCTACTGTCACAATGCGAGAGTTCGGAATAGCTTGCATCATACGAATACTAGAATAACCGATTGCTGTTCCAAGTTCTAAAATACTTTCCGGTCCAATTAAACGTAAAAATTGCAGCATAAATTCCATTCCAAGTCGATCCATAATCGGCACATGGTTTTCAGTTGCATACTCTTCCATTTCAAGAATTAATTTATCTTTTGGATCAATAAATGATAATAGGTACTCGTTAACTGCATCCTCCATAATTGGTCCTCCTTATTTACATGGAGAAGTGCCTCTATGACGCGTCAACCTTTGTCTTTTCACACATAGAATGCAATAAAAATACAAGCCAGTTTCACCCTTAGCTTGTACGTCCCGTTTTGATATTAAAAACGATTCTTCTGCCAGTTTTTAACCCGATATATTTTACCACAAAAAAGAGGGATATGCGACCCTTTTCGCTATCCCTCCCCATTTCACTGTTTTTTCGTAATGTATTTTTGCTTTAATGCATTATGTTCTTCTAATGTTTTCGCATAATACACTTCACCACTTGGTGCAGCTAAGAAATAATAATAATCTGTTTGCGCAGGATCTAACGCTGCTTCCACTGAATGTTTACCAGAGTTTGCAATCGGTCCAACCGGCAACCCTTTCACAACATACGTATTGTACGGTGAGTTTACTTTCAAGTCTTCGTATAATACACGTTGTTTATGCTTTCCAAGTGCGTATAATACCGTCGGATCCGTTTGAAGCGGCATACCTTTCGCTAAACGATTATAGAAAACACTAGAGATTTTTTGGCGATCAGTAAAGCCAGTAGCCTCTTCTTCAATAAGTGAAGACAACGTGAGAAGTTGATGAACATCCCAGTTCTTCGCTTTCATTTTCGCCTCATTTTGAACAATAATTGCATTTGTTTTCTCAAGCATCGGGATTACAATTTCTTCTAATTTTGTATCCTTTTTATAGAAAGAATACGTTGCTGGATATAAGTATCCTTCTAGTGGATATTTAATGTTACTATCAAAAATTTTATCCGTTAGTAGCTTCGGATACTTTTGCTGCATTTTTTGAATAAATGCTTTATCGTTTAATTGACGCACAACATCATCTTTATTCCACTTTAATTCTGCCGCAATCACTTCAGCAATTTCAGTTACTTGCGCCCCTTCTTTAATCGTCACTTTATAAAGAGCCGGACGATGTACGTTGCCAGATGACATTTGTTCAATGACATCGTTAGCACTCATCGAAGGATTTAATAAATATGTACCTGCTTGTAAGCTTTTCGACTTAAATTTCGTATAAAAACTAAAAACTGTACTGCTTTTCACAGCACCTTTTTCTTCTAAAATCTCACCGATTTTACTTGTAGATGACCCCTTTGGAATCTCTACCTCAATCTCTTTTTTATTCTCGCTATCAACTGGCCCTAATGCAGATGAAATATACGCATAGACTGATCCACAAACTAAAAGCAGTGCGATAATCGAAATTAAAAAAATGCGTCTACGCTTCTTCTTCACTTGATTCTCTACCAAAATTCTTCCTCCTTATTCAATTGTAGACCGTATACACTTCCTCTATACAATGCCCTACAAACATAAAGCAAAACCAATCATTTCTAAATAATCGGTGACAGCTACGTATTTAAAGCCTTTTTTCATACAACCCGTCTTATTATACTATAAACAATTAAGTAGTTTCGACAAAAAATCTGTCATTTTGCATATGAATACAAAAAAGGCGAACTGTGTACACAGTTCGCCTTTTTATCCATTACTATTCTTCTTCTTGCTCATCAGCAAGAGTGTTAAACATTTCTTGTACCATTTCCCACTCTTCTTCAGATTCAATTGAAAGTAATGTTCCGCCCTCTTCTTCACTTTGCTCATATGCCATTGCATCGAAGATTTGGTCTCCATCTTCGTCTACTTCACCGATTGGAGAGAAGACTACGTAAGATTTTTTGCCGAATTTTTCAGCATCAAAAGTGAAAATAATTTCACATAAATGTTCGTTTCCTTTTTCGTCTACAATTGTAATTTGATTTTCTTCCATTTTGGTCACCTCTTATTTACTATCTAAAAATCCTTGTAAGATCACGACTGCAGCCATCTTATCGATTACCTGTTTTCGCTTCTTACGGCTCACATCAGCTGAAATGAGCAGACGTTCCGCTGCCATCGTCGACAAACGCTCGTCCCACATTACAACTTCTAATTGTAACAGATTTCGCAGGTTTTCTGCAAATTGCTGGCACGCTTCACCACGAGGGCCGATTGTACCATTCATATTTTTAGGTAAACCTACTACTATTTTGTCCACATTGTACTGTTTTACCAACTCAGAAATACGGTCAAAACCAAAGTGGCCTCGTTCTTCGTTAATCCTGATTGTTTCCAGCCCTTGTGCTGTCCAGCCCATTTCATCGCTCATTGCAACACCGACTGTTTTAGTACCAACATCTAAACCTAATATCCGCATAAACTACTCCTCACGATGATGTTTCAAGTAAGACTTCACAAGCTCTTCAATTATCTCATCACGTTCAAGCTTGCGAACGATGCTTCGTGCATCTTTATGGCGAGGTATGTATGCTGGATCTCCACTTAATAAATAACCGACGATTTGGTTAATCGGATTATAACCTTTTTCTTGAAGTGCATCATACACAGTTAAAAGTACATCATTTACATGGACACTCTGTTTTTCATCTTGAATGCTAAACTTCATTGTCTTATCAAAACCGTCCATTTCAAGCACCTCACTTGTAAGTAGTAAGTATAGGGAGAAGAACTTCTCCTCTCCCTACCATTGTACACTACTATCTCTTTATTTTGAAACAGATTTAACGTACTCTTGTACAAACGCTAAAGCTTCCTCTACTTGCGCTGGGTTTTTACCGCCTGCTTGTGCCATATCAGGACGGCCACCACCGCCGCCTCCACAACGAGAAGCTACTTCTTTCACAAGTTTACCCGCATGGTAACCTTGACTAATTAAATCTTTCGTTACGCCAGCTAAAATGTTTACCTTATCGTCATTTACAGACGCTAATACAACAACTGCAGACTCTAATTTATTTTTAAGGTCATCCATCATTGTACGTAAGTTGTTCATATCTGCAACATTTACTTTCGCCGCTAATACGTTCACGCCATCAACTGTCATTACTGAATCAGTTAAGTTTCCAGCTTCGATATTGCTTAATTTCGCAGCAAGAGATTCGTTTTCTTTTTGAAGTTGTTTTACTTCAGTAAATAAACCATCAACTCTTGTTAAAATATCTTTTGGATTTGTTTTCATTTTTCCTGCTGCTTCTTTTAATAAACCTACTTGATCGTTCATTAATTCGTATGCAGACTTACCAGTTACCGCCTCAATACGACGAGTTCCTGCACCGATACCAGACTCAGCAACGATTTTGAAAATACCAATAGAAGCTGTGTTATCAACGTGACAACCACCGCAAAGCTCTAAGCTGTAATCGCCTACTTGTACAACGCGTACAACATCACCGTATTTTTCACCGAATAATGCCATTGCACCCATTTCTTTCGCTTCTTCGATTGCTTTTTGAGAAATCGCAACATCAATACTTTCCCAAATTTTTTCGTTTACGATACGCTCAATTTTTTCTAATTCATCAGCTTGTACTTGACCGAAGTGAGAGAAGTCAAAACGTAAACGTTCAGATGTTACAAGAGAACCCGCTTGGTTAACATGCGTTCCAAGTATATCTTTTAATGCTTGGTGCAGTAAGTGAGTTGCTGTATGGTTTTTCACAACGCTACTACGGTTTTTCGTATCGATAAGAGCTTTTACAGCCGCTTCTTTCGTTAATGTACCCTCTTCAACAACAACTTTGTGTAAGTTTTGACCATTTGGTGCTTTTTGTACGTCTTTTACAACAACTTTCACGCCGTCAGCAAGAAGATAACCACGGTCTGCAATTTGCCCACCGCTCTCAGCGTAGAATGGCGTTACATCAAGCATTAATTGTCCTTCTTCACCTGCTTGTAAGCTATCTGTATACTCACCATTTTTCACAAGTGCAACAACGTTACTTTCTGTTGCAACTGTACCATAACCAACGAATTCGCTCGCTACTTTAACTTCACCAAGTACACCGCCTTGAACTTGCATAGAATCAACATCTTGACGAGCAGCACGTGCACGCTCACGTTGTTTCTCCATTTCATTTTCAAAGCCCGCTTGATCAACTGTCATACCAGCTTCTTCTGCATATTCTTCTGTTAATTCAATTGGGAAACCGTACGTGTCGTATAGGCGGAACGCATCTACGCCAGAAATAACAGTTGTTTTTTCTTCTTTCGCTTTTGCAATTACTTCAGCTAAAATTGATTCACCATCATGAAGTGTTTCATGGAAACGCTCTTCTTCATTCTTCACAACTTTTGCGATGAAATCTTTCTTTTCAAGTACTTCTGGATAGAAGTCTTTCATTACTTCTCCAACAACCGGTACTAATTCAAACATGAACGGACGGTTAATGTTTAATTTCTTAGAATAACGAACAGCACGGCGTAATAAACGACGTAATACATAACCACGGCCTTCGTTAGATGGAAGAGCACCGTCACCAACAGCGAATGTTACTGTACGGATATGGTCAGCAATTACTTTAAACGCCATATCTTTTTCTAAATCGCCATTACGATATTTCTCACCAGAAATTGATTCTGTTGCACCAATCATCGGCATGAATAGGTCTGTATCAAAGTTCGTAGGTACATCTTGAACGATAGATGTCATACGCTCTAGACCCATCCCTGTATCGATGTTTTTCTTAGGAAGCGGCGTATATGAACCGTCTGGATTATGGTTAAATTGAGAGAATACAAGGTTCCATACTTCTAAGTAACGCTCGTTTTCTCCGCCCGGATATAATTCTGGGTCACTAAAGTCATTACCGTAAGATTCACCGCGGTCATAGAAAATTTCTGTATTCGGTCCACTTGGTCCTTCACCGATATCCCAGAAGTTTTCTTCTAAACGGATGATGCGTTCTTTTGGAACACCCATTTTCTCATTCCAAATTGTGAATGCTTCTTCATCTTCCGGATGAATTGTAACAGATAGTAATTCTTTATCGAATCCGATCCATTTGTCGCTCGTTAGAAATTCCCAAGCCCAAGTAATTGCTTCTTCTTTGAAGTAATCACCGATTGAGAAGTTCCCTAACATTTCAAAGAATGTATGGTGACGAGCCGTTTTCCCAACGTTTTCAATATCGTTTGTACGAATTGATTTTTGTGCATTTGTAATACGTGGATTTTGTGGGATTACACGACCATCAAAATATTTCTTTAATGTCGCTACACCACTATTAATCCATAACAGAGATGGATCTTCATGAGGAACTAGTGATGCACTTGGTTCTACTGCATGTCCTTTTTCTTGGAAAAAGTCTAAAAACATTTGACGAATTTGTGCGCCTGTTAGTTGTTTCATTGTATTTTCCTCCTTAAATATAAAAAACTCCCGCCCCTAATAAAAGGGACGAGAGTTAACTCGCGATACCACCCTAATTATGAATTGATTATTATAACAATCAATTCATCACCTCATGGTGCCGTAACGTGGCAAGACGGCAGTGATTAGCTGCTCTCAGGATTAGCTTTCTGTTACCCTTCATTCAAAGCTCCTTTCAGCCAGTGGAAGCTTCTCTCTACAAATGGACTGTAACGTACTTGTTCCGTCATTGATTTAATGTATTATATGACTAAATATAATAGAATTCTCTTAAGTTTGTCAATGTAGATAATCATTTATATTGTATCAATTGCTTATTAATCATAGTTATTCTACTATTCATTCTTAACAGCCTTTAAATATATTATGCATTTATTACTAAATAGGAATATCCTCTCAAAAAATACTTTATACAATTTTTCTAAATATTACATTATTTGTTATAATTAAATTATTAACAATAAAGGAGCGATTACAATGACAACCTTATTGAATCAAGCTAAAGAAATGTTAACAACTGATGAAAAAATCCTTTTTTATGCAGCATGCTCATTAAATATATTTATATATCGTTCCGTTGCAAGACCAGGACTGTTAATTTTAACGAACAAACGGCTCTTCTTTTATGGACCAGATGTAAGTAAGAACCCAATATTTGAAGAGTACTCTTTTGCAAACATTTCTAATCTAAAAGAGCAAAAGCGTCTTTTCAGCAATCAAATTATATTTATGTACGATAATGAATGGAAAAAAATAAAACATATTCAAACAAATGATGTAAGCTCTCTCGTTCAACAAATACACGAGCAACTCTCTAAATAATGATAGCCCTCTACTTTTATAAGTAGAGGGCTATCATATTACACATCTTCTTTTTTCCAAAGAGGCCTCACATGAACGATCACTGTCCGAATGACCGCTAAAATAGGAACCGATATTAGTAATCCTACAATCCCCGCAACTTCTCCCCCTACTAGTAATGCAAACATAATGATCACAGGATGCATACGAAGCGACTTACCAACGATGTAAGGCGATAAAATGTTACTTTCCAAAAATTGCAAAATAGCAATTGTAATCCCCGCCTTAATGAGTAAACTCGTTGATACCGTTGCCGCAATCATCAACGTCGGAATCGCCCCTAAAATAGGACCAAAGTACGGGATTATATCCGTTACCCCAATAATAATGCCGAGCAGCAATGGATATTTCATACCGATAAACCAAAAAGAAAGAACAGATACTCCCCCTAATACTAAGCAAACAAATAACTGCCCTCGAATATAACTTCCGAGTGATTTATCAATTTCTTTCGCAAGCATTTGCCCCGTACTACGCCACTTACTCGGGACTAATTTCCAAAATATATGATAAAACTCACCGTAATCTTTTAATATGTAAAATACAATGAACGGAATTAAGAAAATAATGAGTAACGAATCCAGTACACCACGAGCTGTGCTCATGACTTTATTTAAAAGCGCTTGAATCTTCGTTTCTACACCACCAAAAATTTGTTTCACCTTTTCATGAATAAATGATGGGAAATTCGCTGTTTGTTCTGTAACTCCATCCATCCAAGAATCGTACATTTTTGTAAACTGTGGAAATTGTTCATTAATTTCTTGTAACTGTTTAATAACAACTGGCGTTCCTTTATAAATTCCATAGCCAATTCCGCCAAAGAAAAGAATATAAATGAGCAAAATAGCAAGTGTGCGTGGCATTCCTTCCTTATGAATTTTTTCAATTAAAGGGTGTAATAAATAAGCAATAAAACAAGCAATAAAGAACGGTGTGATCGCCACTTTAAATACAAAAATAATCGGTGCCCATAGTGGCTTAATTTTTAAAAAGACGAGCAAACAAAGAAAAACGAGTAACAATAATCCTAAACGATATATCCAAATGATTTTAAGATTCTTCACACGAAAAACCTCCTCCACCTTTATTTTGAAAATAAATAGGTTAGGTTATGTGCAAAAGTTTTAAAATCTTTTTATACAGACCATACTGTTTTTTAAAGACATACATATATTTAACATAATAAGGACAACCACCCCTTGAAAATACAAAATGTCAAAATATAATAAGGAGGGCTCATAATGATCTTATTTATGCTTGCATTATCCGCACTTTTTATGCTTCTTGAATGGATTTGTATCGGGTTTGGTATTTGGAAAGGCTTCTTTATTCGTTCCTCACGAAAGGAAAGAGCTAAGCACTTATGGCATTATGGAATGCTTGGCGTTGGATGCTACGGTTTATCTTATCTCTTCTCTGAAATCGGACTTTTATATTTGCATACAAGCGCATAAAAAAACTCCCTTATCATAAAGGGAGTTTTTTACGCCTTATAAATAAGACTTAATCATCTTACGTGCTTTTTTCACATTGCGTTTTGAGAATACATCTTGTTTGCGAGCATATTGATACGCTGCAGCTCCAACACCTAATGCGATTAATGAATTGCGTAGATTCAAAGTAAATCCCCCTTTTCGTTATCCGATCGTTCTTTCATTATCATCAAATAAATCATCAAGAGAGCTTAATGAACCATCTTCCTCTACTTGATGTGTATGGATTTTCCCCTTTGAAACCGATAATTCGATATAACAATTCCAGCAATAAAATTGGTTGACACCTATTTTTCCGATGTCTTTCCCTTTGCAATTTGGACAACTGAACATATGGCTTTCATCTCCTTACAGTCTCCCAGATTCTATTCGCCATTATGTCCAAACTGCATTCATTTATACATTGCTAGAACCTTTCAACGTTATACGTTTGAAAGGTTCACTATATAATTTCACCTTGTTACATGAAATCATACGGTGAAATGTTTTCCACGTCCATTTCTTCACCATTAACTGTCACCATCTGCACTTCTCCTTGTGATTCTTGCAATCGGCCAGCTAAAGTCGTTTGACGCATTGCATCATCAAGGCGATTTACACCGGATTGAAACGCTGCTTCCTCCCCGCAAATAATAAGGAATTTCTTACTCCTTGTAATACCCGTGTAAATTAAATTACGACGTAACATACGGTAGTAGCTCTTTACAATTGGCATAATAACTATTGGGAATTCACTACCTTGCGATTTATGAATCGAGCAGCAATAGGCATGCGTAATTTGATTTAAATCCGGCTTTGTATATGTTACTTCAATTCCATCAAATGAAACGATAATCATATCTTGTTGCTCGACATTTTCTTTCGCATAAAATACTGAAACAATTTCTCCAATATCACCATTAAACACTTGGCTTTCCGGCTGATTGACTAATTGAAGTACTTTATCACCTCTCCGGTATACAACGTCACCGTAGGCAATTTCTTTACTCTTTTCTTTTTTCGGATTAAACACTTCTTGAAGAGCTTCATTTAACACATTAATACCTGCTGGTCCGCGGTACATTGGTGCCAATACTTGTACATCTCTTGCACTAAAGCCTTTTGTCTTAGCATTTTCACAAACCTTTTTAACAACCTCAACAATTTGAGCACCTGCACAGCTGATAAATGAACGATCTTTTTTATTTTGTGCTAAATCTGGCGGGAGCGTCCCGTCTTTTATCGCATGGGCAAGCTGAATAACAGACGAGCCTTCTGCCTGACGATAAATTTCTGTGAGTTTTACCGTTGGAATGGCACCTGCATTTAATAAATCTTTCAACACTTGTCCAGGTCCTACCGATGGTAATTGGTCTTCATCACCTACAACGATTACTTGGATGTTCGTCGGCAAGGATTTAAACAATTGATTTGCAAGCCAAATATCTACCATCGAAAACTCATCAATAATAAGGAGCTTCCCTTGTACAGGGTCTGTTTCATTGCGCTGAAAAGATCCTTCTGGCGTCCATCCAAGCAGACGATGAATTGTGCAAGCTGGAAGTCCTGTCGATTCACTCATGCGCTTCGCCGCTCTTCCAGTTGGGGCCGTTAATAATATTGGAAATGGATTATCATCACTATATTCATTCGGATTTAATGATACTCCGTGAAGTGACGCATACATTTCAACAATTCCTTTAATAACTGTTGTTTTCCCCGTCCCTGGTCCACCTGTTAATAACATCATCGGCTTATGAAGTGCAGTTTGAACTGCTTCTTGCTGAAGCGGCGCATACTGTACCTTTAGCTGTTCTTCAATTTCTCCTAATGTTTTTAACACTTCTGCTTCAGGGAATGCAGGGGTTTCTTCTTGATTCATAAGACGACGAATTGACTTTACAACGCCTTTCTCAGAATAGAATAAAGAAGCTAAATACACTCGCTCTTCTTCTATAATGACTTTCCCTTCGCTTTGCATCATTTCAACGCAGCCTACAATATCTTCCTCAGTCACTCTGCCTTCTTGATTATTTAAAAGTGACATCGTTTCTCTTACAAGCTGACCTTTTTCCATATACACGTGACCGAGTTGTAATGAAATATTCTCTAACGTATAAAAACACCCTGCACGTACACGGTCGTCGTGATTGCCCGTTATTCCGATTGCACGCCCTATATCATCTGCTCTTCCAAATCCAATTCCGTCCACTTCTTCAATAAGTTTATACGGATTATTACGAATCACTTCTAATGTCATCTCTTTATATTGCTGATAAATTTTAATAGAAAGTTTTGTTCCAAAACCGTAACCATTTAAAAAACTCATCACTTTCTCGAGCCCTTGATGCTCAATAATCGTCTCATATATTTCCTGCGCTTTTTGCTTGTTTACAACACCACTTAACGCATCCGGATCATCCATAATTTTAGAAATCGCATGCTCACCAAGATGGTCCACGATTTTTTCAGCTGTACGCTTTCCAATCCCTTTAAATAAATCGCTCGCTAAATATTGCACCATACCTGCTTTTGTTTGTGGCAGTTCTTTTTTAAACGTTTCAACTAAATATTGTTTTCCATACTTTGGGTGGTCTTTAAAATGACCTGTTAATGTAAACACTTCATCTTCATGCATACGGGGAAAATGACCGTTTATCATTACTTTTTTTTCGTCGTATGTTTCATTCGTTTCAATGACTTTCATACTGACAACGGAATAGAGGTTTTCTTCGTTGTGGAAAATGGTATGAAGAACTTGCGCTTTTATAAATTTTTTTTCTTCCTCAAACAAATCCATTGCATGTTGATTTCCCATATTGCCTCTCCTTTCCGAGTTCTTTTCACTTTAATGAGCAGTACATCCCCCACCTCTTTCACAATCTTTAGATGAGGGGTAACTGCGCATTAAACTATAAGTTCACTTTATTCAGCTTCTTGCTCTAATAAACGAATACCATTACCAGCTAAAAAGTGGTCTGCTTGAATTTCAGTCGCTTTCTTAAATAAAGTAAGAGCTTTCTCGTTATTCTCCTCGAATACGTACGCAACACCTAAATTGTAATACGCATCTGCATGCTCTTCATCCATTTCTAACACCTTTTCAAAATAAGGTTTTGCCTCTTGAATATGTTCTAGTCGTGCGAAGCAAAGTCCGCATTGGAAAACAGCTTCTACATCGCCTTCATCTAATTCCGTCGCTCTTTGTAAAAATGGAAGTGCAAGACGATCATTTCCAAGTTGCACATGTGTGATACCTAACATAAATGTTACGTCAGCTGATTGTAATCCCACTTGCATCGCTTGTTCAAATACAGCCTTCGCCTCTGCAAATTGCTCTTGACCGTAATATACATTTCCTAAGCCATAATAAGCAGCAGCAGATTTACCATCTAATTCTAATGCACGTTTATAAAATACAATTGCTCGCTCACTATCACCTAATACATCTAATAAATTCGCAAAGTTAATGTATCCAAGCGCATCTTTCGGATTTTCTTCGATTGCTTCTGTGAAATTTTTAGCTGCTTCTTCCCAGTTTCCTTCTTGCATATATTTAATACCTGTTTCAAGTTTGTTTGACATATCCTTCACCTCTACAACAAATTATAACAAAGAATGTATTTTCCAAGCGAACGAAAATTCGCTTTATGTAAAAGAAACCTCTAACCGCTAATCGGCAGAGGCTTCTCGTGTTATCCTAAATAATCTAATTTCTTACCACTATGATATACTTCATCAATTGTAGCGCCGCCTAAGCACTCATCTCCATCATAGAAAACAACTGCTTGGCCTGGCGTAATCGCACGAATTGGCTCATCACAAAGAATACGAACTGTATTTTCATCAACGATTTGAACCGTTACTTTATTGTCTGCTTGACGATAACGGAATTTCGCTGTACACGTAAATTCTTTTTCCTTCGCTTTATTACTTACCCAGCCTACATTCGTAGCAATAACTTCATCACCATATAGAAGTTCGTTATGGAATCCTTGATCAACATATAAAATGTTTTCTTTCAAGTTTTTTCCAACAGCAAACCACGGATCACCATTACCACCAATACCAAGGCCATGACGTTGTCCAATTGTATAATACATTAAACCATCATGTTTCCCTTTCACTTCACCAGATAATGTTTGCATTACACCTGGTTGCGCCGGTAAATAGTTACTTAAGAAATCTTTAAAGTTACGCTCACCGATGAAGCAAATACCAGTACTATCTTTCTTCGCCGCTGTCGCTAAACCAGCTTCTGTCGCCATTTCGCGAATTTGTGGTTTCTTTAATTCACCTAATGGGAACATTGTTTTTGATAGTTGCTCTTGGCTTAATTGATTTAAGAAATATGTTTGATCTTTATTGTCATCAACGCCGCGAAGCATTTTATATTCGCCGTCCATATAAGCAACGCGTGCATAATGACCTGTTGCTACATAATCAGCACCAAGTGCAATTGCATGCTCTAAAAATGCTTTAAATTTAATTTCTTTGTTACACATTACATCTGGGTTTGGTGTACGACCAGCTCGGTACTCATCTAAAAAGTACGTAAATACTTTATCCCAGTATTGTTTTTCAAAGTTTACTGCATAATACGGAATGCCGATTTGGTTACACACTTCAATTACATCATTGTAATCTTCTGTTGCTGTGCAGACACCATTTGCATCTGTATCATCCCAGTTTTTCATAAAAATTCCGATTACATCATAACCCTGCTCTTTTAATAAAAGAGCTGCTACAGATGAATCGACGCCACCGGACATCCCGATGACAACGCGTGTTTCTTGAGGTAGTTTGTTCATCATGTCACCTCCCATGCTAATTTTGTGTTAATCGCTTCACGATTTTCACTGTTTCGTACGCCGCTTTTTCAATTTGCTCTTTCGTATTTCCAAGTCCGAAACTAAAGCGTACGGATGAACGTATTTGATCGGAGTCTTTTCCGAACATCGCCACTAATACATGTGATGGATCAATCGAACCAGCTGTACAAGCAGAACCACTTGATACTGCAATACCAACTAAGTCTAGGTTTACAAGAAACGGTTCAATATTCATTCCTGTAAAATTTATATTAAACACATGTGGTAAGCGATATTCTAAGTCTCCGTTTACCTCGAAATGAATGTCCTCATTTTTGAAGACAGATACCATTATATCTTTAAACTCTTCATATTGGGCATTTTTTTGCTCACGAGTTTTTTCAGCTAGCGAAACTGCATGTTGAAGTCCAACAATACTAGGTACATTTTCAGTACCAGCACGACGTTTTCTTTCTTGCTCTCCGCCTATTAATAACGGTTCAAATTTCACATTTGCACCAGCATATAGGAACCCTACACCTTTTGGGCCGTTAATTTTGTGAGCGGAAATCGATAATAAATCAATACCAAACTCTTTCACATCTATTTCTATTAAACCGTAAGCTTGTACAGCATCTGTGTGGAAATAAGCTTGATGCTCTTTTAACAACTTTCCTATTTCCACAATTGGTTGTATTGTCCCTACTTCATTATTCCCGAACATAATAGATACAAGAATCGTCTCTTCCGTTAGTGCCTTTTGTATGTCAGAAACTTGAACACGCCCTGTTTCATCAACAGGTAAATACGTCACTTCAAATCCTTCACGCTCTAACAATTCACACGTATGCAAAATCGCATGATGTTCAATTTGCGTTGTAATAACGTGGTTACCTTTATGACGATTCGCACGCGCTACACCTATAAGTGCTAAATTATCAGCTTCTGTACCACCGCTCGTGAATATAATTTCATTTGGACTCGCGTGAATGCTACGTGCACACACACGTCTCGCCTCATCTATCGCATGGCGCGTTTGACGCCCATAAAAGTGAATACTAGACGGGTTTCCAAATGTTTCTGTCATATATGGAATCATCTTTTCGACCACTTCTGGGTGAGTCGGAGATGTCGCAGCATGATCTAAGTAAATGCGTTCCATTAAATCTCCTTCTTTCCAAATCGTTTCACAAGGAATTAAATGTAAAACATATAGCCCCCGTGATTTTCTTCCTCATAACGTACTAAATCTTCTAAAGTTGTACTATCTAATACTTCTTGCACTGCATCACGAACACGCATCCATAATTGGCGTTGTGCTGGTTCTTCTTCTTCTATCATTTCTACAACACTAATTGGACCCTCTAGTACACGGATTACATCTCCAGCTGTAATGTTGACTGGCTGATCAGATAATACATATCCACCATATGCCCCGCGCGTACTCTTTACAAGACGAGCGTTACGAAGTGGTGAAATTAATTGCTCTAAGTAATGCTCAGATAGGTCATGTGCCTGTGCAATTGATTTTAATGAAATTGGGCCTTCACCAAACTTTTTTGCAAGGTCGATCATAATTGTTAAGCCGTAGCGGCCTTTCGTTGAAATCTTCATCTATTTGCACCTCATTTCAAATTTTCACTTCTATTGGTTATATCTTATTTATCCCGCTATTTGCGGGCAGTAAAACTCCCACCTCAAAATTCGGCTGGAGTAAAGAAGTTAGGTGGGGGATGAACAAACCCCCCACTAATTAAAGTTTCACTTTATAAAAGAACACAATTTAAAATCCTATGAAATTATAGCATAATATAGTATTATAAGAAATTTCAACTTGTGTATCAAAATGATAACATAAAATCACATTGAAAAACTCGGAAATTATTACAATTGAAAGAAAAATAGGAATATTCATATTCATTTTCCCCACAAAACAGCATCCTATTTCAAATTTCATCAAAAAAAATGATACGATAGAATGAGATTATACATTAAGGGAGAGGGTCAAATGAAACAACCACTCGCACATCGAATGCGCCCTACAAATATTCAAGAAATTATCGGACAACAGCATTTAGTTGGTGAAGGCAAGATTTTATGGCGTATGGTCCAAGCAAATCATTTTCAATCAATGATTTTATATGGTCCTCCAGGCACAGGAAAAACATCAATCGCTAGCGCAATTGCAGGAAGTACTGGAACCCTGTTTCGCCTCTTAAACGCTGTTACTCATAATAAAAAAGATATGGAAGTTGTCGTACAAGAAGCGAAGATGCATCGGCACCTCGTTTTAATTTTGGATGAAGTTCATAGGCTAGATAAAGCGAAGCAAGACTTTCTATTACCCCATTTAGAAAGCGGACTTCTTACTTTAATTGGTGCAACGACAAGCAATCCGTTCCATGCTATTAATTCTGCTATTCGAAGTCGTTGTCAAATCTTCGAATTACACGCATTAACAGAAGATGATATTTTAATTGGCTTAAAACGAGCGCTTGAAGATAAAGAAAAAGGGCTTGGGGAATATGATGTAACTGTTACGGATGAAGCATTACATCACTTTGCAAATGCGTCAGGCGGAGATATGCGCTCAGCTTATAATGCACTTGAACTAGCTGTTTTATCTAGCTTTACAACTGACGACAAGGCAGCGGAAATTACACTTGAAATCGCAGAAGAATGCTTACAGAAAAAGAGTTTCGTTCACGACAAAGGTGGCGATGCTCACTATGACGTTTTATCTGCTTTTCAAAAATCAGTACGCGGAAGTGATGTGAACGCCGCACTTCATTATTTAGCACGTCTTATCGAAGCTGGTGACTTACAAAGCATCGGTAGACGTCTGCTTATTATGGCATATGAAGATATCGGACTTGCTAGCCCACAAGCTGGACAACGTACACTTGCAGCGATTGAATCAGCTGAACGGGTCGGCTTCCCAGAGGCACGCATACCACTTGCAAATGCTGTTATTGAACTTTGTCTATCACCGAAATCAAACTCGGCCTATAAAGCACTCGATGCCGCACTACACGATTTACGTAATGGCCAAACAGGCGATATTCCAAGTCATTTAAAAGATAGTCATTATAAAGGAGCCGAATCGTTAGGAAGAGGCATCGAATACTTATATCCACACGATCACCCAAATGGCTGGGTACAACAACAATACTTACCTGATAAAATTAAAAACAAGCAATATTATAAACCGAAAACGACAGGAAAATTTGAACAAGCACTTTCTACTGTTTATGAAAGATTACAAAGTTCGCATAAAACGAAGAATAAAGGGTAATATAAGCGAAAACGTCACCATTACGGAGGGTTCGCTTATGAAAACACGTCAAGATGCATGGACAAAAGAAGACGATCTCCTTTTAGCAGAAACTGTTTTACGACATATTCGCAGCGGAAGTACACAAATAAAAGCATTCGATGAAGTTGGTGATACATTAAACCGAACTTCAGCAGCTTGTGGCTTTAGATGGAATGCTGAAGTAAGACCATATTATGAAGATGCGGTGCAAATCGCAAAAAAACAACGTAAAGAATTAAAGCGTTCGGAAGCTAAAATAGAAAAAGAGCTGTTCTCACAAACTCGGCAGCTCGTAATCGATGCCGAGTTTTCAGAAGATATTGTCCCAAATAAACAAGATCTTACAATGCAAAATGTCATCTCATTTTTGCAAAACTTGGAGCACAATAACCCTTCACTCGCAAAGTTACAAACTGAAAATGACGTATTACAAGATCAGCTCACTTCCCTGCAAAAAATGAATAATGAACTTGAAGCAAAATTAGCTGTTCTCACAAAAAAACAACAAGCAATCGAAGAAGATTATGCAATGCTTGTTAGAATTATGGATCGTGCTCGAAAACTTGTTTCAGTTGAAGAACAAGAAGAGCAAATTGCTCCGATTTTCAAAACCGATCAAAATGGAAATTTAGATATTATATATTCTGCAGAAAACTAAAAACAGGGATGCCACTTTTTCAACTAAGTGACATCCCTGTTTATTTTCCCTTAGTGAAAAAGCACCACAGTAAATGAAATTATATTAACGATTCGACATCGACATTTCTTTAAAACATACAAAAAGCATATATCCGAAATGGATATATGCTTTCCTTTTATTCTTGCCCTACACGCTTCACTTCTACGTTTTTAATACGCTCACGTACAACGTGACTTGCCATAATTAAACCAGCCACAGATGGTACGAACGCATTTGAAGAAGGTGGTAATTTCGCTTTACGAATTTTTGCATTTTCGTCTGGTACGATTTCTTTACGTACTTCTTCACGAATTACGATTGGGTTTTCGTCAGAGAAGACAACTTTTACACCTTTTTTAATACCATCTTTACGAAGCTTCGTACGAATTACTTTCGCAATTGGATCTGTATGTGTTTTAGAAATGTCCGCAATACGGAAACGAGTTGGGTCCATTTTATTTGCCGCACCCATACATGAGATAATTTTGATTTTACGACGTAAACATTGTTTAATTAAATGAATTTTGAACGTAATCGTATCAGATGCATCTACTACGAAATCTAAACCGTGTTTAAAGAACTCTTCATATGTTTCATCTGTATAAAACATCTCTAGCCCAATTACTTCACACTCTGGATTAATATCTGCAATACGCTCTTTCATTAATTCTACTTTTGAACGTCCTACAGTAGATACTAACGCGTGAATTTGACGGTTTACGTTTGTAATATCTACAACATCTTTGTCAACTAATACGAGACGTCCTACGCCAGAACGTGCTAACGCTTCTGCCGAAAATGATCCTACACCGCCAATACCTAAAATACCGACTGTACTATTTTTTAATATTTCAAGGCCTTCTTTTCCAAAGGCTAATTCATTACGTGAAAATTGATGTAACATTCAGCTCTACACTCCTATTACAAAAATGGTCTACCATGTATTCTAGCGTTTTTCCGACTATTTGTATAGAAAAAGTTATATAATTCCTAAAAATACATATTTCAAACAAGGAAAACATAATGTAAACCGGACTTTTTTCTTACATATACGTTTAAAAAGGAGGATTTAGAGAACCGAGCAGATCGAGGCACTTATGCTAGGAGAAGCACAGTGTAGGGATACTACTCGAGCACCGGACTAGCATACGTAACGATGAGATGCAACAGTTATCTAAACCGGACTTTTTAAACAACCTCTATAAAAAAAGCCTAGACGGCTATAGTATAACCATCTAGACTCTATTCTTACTTCTCTTCTTTCAAGCTCAATTTTAAGCTTAGCTCTTCAAGCTGAGCTTCTGCAACTGGGCTTGGCGCTTCTGTTAATAAGCAGCTTGCGCTTGCTGTTTTCGGGAATGCAATTGTATCACGAAGGTTCGTACGACCTGCAAGTAACATAACAAGACGGTCTAAACCTAATGCGATTCCGCCGTGTGGTGGTGTACCGTATTCGAATGCTTCTAATAAGAATCCGAATTGTTCTTGTGCTTCTTCTTGTGAGAATCCAAGTGCTTTGAACATTTTTTCTTGTACGTCACGCTCGTAAATACGAAGTGATCCACCACCAAGCTCATAACCGTTTAATACAAGGTCATATGCTTGTGCACGTGCTTTTTCTGGTGCTGTTTCTAATAACTCAACGTCTTCACGGAATGGCATTGTGAATGGGTGGTGAGCTGCGAAGTAACGATCTGCATCTTCATCGTACTCAAGAAGTGGCCAATCAGTTACCCATAGGAAGTTAAATTTACTTTCGTCAATTAACTCAAGTTCTTTACCTAGACGTAAACGAAGTGCACCTAAGCTATCTGCAACAACACTTTTCTTATCTGCTACGAATAGTAATAAGTCACCAGCATCCGCTTCTAATGTACTCATTAACACGTTTGCCTCTTCTTCACCGAAGAATTTCGCAATCGGTCCTTTTAAGCCGTCTTCTTCAACTTTAAGCCAAGCTAGACCTTTTGCACCGTATACTTTGGCGAATTCAGTTAATGCATCGATGTCTTTACGAGAGTATTTGCTCGCTGCACCTTTTGCGTTAATCGCTTTTACTTGTCCGCCGTTTTCTACAGCACTTGTAAATACTTTAAATCCACAACCTACTGCAAATTCAGATAGGTCTTTTAGTTCCATTTCAAAGCGTGTATCCGGCTTATCAGAACCAAAGCGAGCCATTGCATCAGCATATTTCATACGAGGGAATGGTGCACTAACTTCTACACCTTTTGCATCCTTCATGACTTTCGTCATCATACGCTCCATCATTTCTAAAATTTCATCTTGTGTTAAGAATGATGCCTCGATATCAATTTGCGTGAATTCCGGTTGACGATCCGCACGTAAATCTTCGTCACGGAAACAACGTGCTACTTGATAGTAACGCTCAAATCCACCGACCATAAGAAGCTGTTTAAATAGCTGCGGAGATTGAGGTAATGCATAAAATTCACCATCATGCACACGGCTTGGTACTAAATAGTCGCGAGCTCCTTCTGGCGTGCTCTTCGTTAAAATTGGTGTTTCAACTTCTAAGAACTCTTCTGTATCTAAGAAGTTACGAATTGTTTTCGTTACGTCATGACGCATTTTGAATGTGTTGAACATTGCAGGACGACGTAAGTCTAAGTAACGATATTTTAAACGCACATCTTCTGATGCATCTGTATCATCAGCAATAATGATTGGCGTTGTTTTCGCTGCGTTTAATACATTTACTTTCGATGCTTGTACTTCAATACGACCAGTTGCCATATTATCATTAATTGCGCCTTCACCACGTTCAACAACTGTACCTTCTACGTGCAATACGTATTCGCTACGAATCGTTTCTGCTACTTCTAACGCTTCTTTTGATGTTTCTGGATTAAATACAACTTGTACGATACCTGTACGGTCACGTAAGTCGATAAAGATTAATCCACCTAAATCACGGCGTTTTTGTACCCAACCTTTTAATTGAACTGTTTGTCCAACCGCTTCTACTGTTACTTTCCCGCATGCATGTGTTCTTTCAGCCACTTTAAGTTCCCCCTATATTAATTTCTCTGCTACATATGAAGCAAATACATCTAACGCTACTTCTTCTTGTCCGCCTGTTGCCATATCTTTTAAGTTAATGATGCCTTTATCTAGCTCATCTTCCCCTAATACAGCTACGTATTTCGCATTTAAACGATCTGCAGATTTAAATTGTGCTTTCATTTTGCGATCTAAATAATCTTTTTCAACTGATAATCCAGCTTTACGAAGATCGAACGCAACTTTTGCAGCACGGTCTTTCGCTTTTTCACCAAGTGCTACAACGTAACAATCAATACTATGTTCAATTGGTAACTCAATATTTTCAGCCTTCAGCGCCATAATTAAACGCTCAATACTCATCGCAAAACCAATACCTGGCATTTCCGGTCCACCGATTTCTTGTACAAGTCCGTTATAACGGCCACCACCACTTAATGTTGTGATAGCACCGAAACCTTCTGCCTCACTCATAATTTCAAAAACAGTGTGTTGGTAGTAGTCTAAACCACGTACTAAATTCGGATCTTTCTCAAATGGAACATCCATCATCGTTAGTAGTTCTTGTACTTTGTCGTAGTATACTGCTGAATCTTCGTTTAAGTATTCTGTAATAGATGGTGCCGTGCTCATTAATTCATGATTACGGTCCTTCTTACAGTCTAAAATACGAAGAGGGTTTTTTTCTAAGCGAGATTGGCAATCAGAACAGAATTCTCCGATGCGCGGCTCAAAGTGAGCAATTAACGCATCACGGTGCGCTTGACGACTCGCTGCATCACCTAAGCTATTTAATACAACTTTAATATTTTTCAAGCCCATACCGCGGTAAAACTCTACAGCAAGTGCAATTACTTCTGCATCAATTGCTGGATCGTTACTACCAATTGCTTCAATACCGAATTGTACGAATTGACGATAGCGACCTGCTTGTGGTCTTTCATAACGGAACATTTGGCCGATATAGTATAATTTTGTTGGTTGTGTTGCATCACCGAACATTTTGTTTTCAACGTAAGAACGTACAACAGGTGCAGTACCTTCTGGACGTAATGTTAAACTACGCTCTCCACGGTCTTGGAATGAATACATTTCTTTTTGTACGATATCTGTCGTATCACCAACACCACGTAAAAATAGCTCTGTGTGCTCAAAAATTGGTGTACGAATTTCTTTATAATTGTAACGACGGCAAATGTCGCGTGCTTGCCCTTCGATATACTGCCATAACTCAACACTACCTGGAAGAATATCTTGCGTTCCGCGTGGGATTTGAATAGACATATTCAGTTCCTCCTCAAATTGTTTTAATCTTAATAAAAATAAAAAAACTCCCGCCTCTACTGTTTGAACAGTAGGGACGAGAGTATTATACCCGTGGTGCCACCCTAATTGAAGCACGTATGCTTCCACTTTTTTAATAACGCTTAAATTTGCGTTCATCTCTACTAAGCGTATAAGCCTTTCAAGTTGAAACCTACAGAGTGTCATTCAATCAGTCATCATGTAGAAATGTTTTCAGCCTAGGACATTTCTTCTCTTTCCATGTGTATCTCATTTACTCTCCTCTATCAACGGCTATATTCATATGTAAATATAAAATTACTATACGTTTGTTGAGTAGGATTGTCAAGTGCTCTAAGAGCGCTCAATTTGCTTCTTTAGGCGCTTTACATCTTGTAGTGAAATTCCAAACTCAGAAGCAAGCTCCATTGAAGTATTGTTTTGTTCTTTTGAAATAAAATCATGAAAATTTACGTTAAACAGTTGATTTGCACCATTTGTAACAGAATGCCCTTTTTCATTCATACGCATACGTATATCCCTCACATTCAATATAGATGTTTTACTTTTTATTGTTCCATATTGATGAAAGAGTTATACATAACCGAAACAGCTATTGATTCCAAATAAAGTGAAACTTTAATGAATAGGGATTTTGTCCATCGCCACTCATTATTAGCCCTCACTAATCAGGCTTTTACGAGCAGTGGATCTCCCACAAATAGCGGGATAAATGAACAAAACATACAACAATGTATGAAAAAAGAGAGGACCTATAATCCTCTCTTCCCCGGCAACACTATTTACTTTCTACAATTAAGGTCACCGGACCATCATTGATTAAAGAAACGTCCATCATTGCTCCGAACTGTCCTGTCTCCACATGCAGTCCTTGTTTACGCACTTCTTCATTAAAGAAATCATATAAATGTTCTGCATAATCAGGTTTCGCAGCATCCATAAAGTTTGGACGTCTTCCTTTACGGCAATCTCCGTATAATGTAAATTGCGAAATAGATAGAACTTGTCCCTTCATATCAAGTACAGAGTGGTTCATCTTTCCGCTCTCATCTTCAAAAATACGTAGGTTTGCAATTTTTTCTGCGATATAAGTTGCATCTTTTTCTGTATCTTCATGCGTAATGCCAACTAGTAATGTTAAACCGAATGGAATTTGTCCTACAATCTCGCCATCTACTGTGACAGACGCTTCCTTTGATCGTTGTAAAACAACTCTCATCTTTTCTACACTCCCTATTAATGCATCATGCGTCGTACGGCATAAATTTCTGGAACACGTTTAATGCGCTCTACTACTTTTTTCAAGTGTTGTAAGTTTCGAATAGAAATCGACATGTTAATCGTTGCCATCTTATTACGATCACTTCTACCAGAAACAGCTGAGATATACGTCTTCGTTTCTGTAACAGCTTGTAATACTTCATTCAATAAACCACGACGATCATAGCCTGAAATTTCAATATCAACATTGTACTCAATTTCTTTTTCAGGACTACCTTCCCAATCTACTTCTAGTAAACGCTCCACCGCTTCTTCTGTATGCACATTGACGCAATCGCAACGGTGAATTGATACGCCTCGACCTTTCGTAATATACCCAACGATATCATCGCCTGGAACTGGGTTACAGCATTTTGATAAACGAATTAACAAATTATCTGCACCACTTACCTTTACACCAGAATCCCATTTTCGAATTTTCATCGGTTTACGAACTTCTTTAACTTCCACGATGTCTTCTTCTTCACGTTGTTTACGGAACTTATCTGTTAGTCGCGTAACAATTTGTGCAGCTGTAATGCCGTTGTATCCAACTGCTGCAAACATATCTTCTTCATTTGCAAAGTTAAACTTCTCAGCAACACGTTTTAAATTATCAAGTGCTAATACTTCTTTCATCTCATACTCTAAGCCACGCACTTCTTTTTCAACAAGTTCACGGCCTTTTTCAATATTTTCATCTCTACGTTGCTTCTTAAAGAATTGACGTATTTTATTTTTCGCATGAGATGTTTGAGCAAGCTTTACCCAATCTTGACTTGGGCCATAAGAATGTTTCGATGTTAAAATTTCAATGATGTCACCAGTTTTCAGCTTATAATCAAGTGTCACCATTTTCCCGTTTACTTTTGCACCAATTGTTTTGTTTCCAATTTCCGAATGGACACGATATGAAAAATCAATTGGGACAGAGCCAAGAGGTAATTCCATTACATCGCCTTTCGGTGTAAAGACAAATACCATATCAGAGAATAAATCAATTTTTAATGACTCCATAAATTCTTCTGCATTAGAAGCTTCATTTTGCCATTCTAATATTTGACGGAACCAAGTTAGTTTCTTCTCTAATGTACCCGTTGTTTCTGCTGCTTTACCTTCTTTATACGCCCAATGTGCCGCGATTCCGAATTCTGCAATCTCATGCATTTCTTTCGTACGAATTTGCACTTCTAGCGGATCACCTTTTGGTCCAATTACAGTCGTATGAAGAGATTGATATAAATTTGCTTTCGGCATTGCAATATAATCTTTAAAACGACCTGGCATTGGTTTCCAGCACGTATGAATAATTCCAAGTACCGCATAGCAATCTTTAATACTATTCACAACGACACGTACAGCTAGTAAATCGTAAATTTCATTGAATTGTTTATTTTGCAATGCCATTTTACGATAAATACTGTAAATATGTTTTGGTCTTCCAGAAATCTCAGGTTGAATTGAAACCTCTTTTAATTTCTCGCGAATGCCAGTCATTACTTCATCTAAATATTCTTCACGCTCTGCACGTTTACGCTTCATTAAATTCACAATACGATAATATTGCTGTGGGTTTAAATAGCGGAGTGACGTATCCTCTAACTCCCATTTAATAGTACTAATTCCGAGTCTATGTGCTAAAGGTGCAAAGATTTCTAACGTTTCATTCGCAATGCGACGCTGCTTCTCTTGAGGCAAATGTTTCAATGTACGCATATTATGAAGACGATCAGCTAGTTTAATTAAAATAACTCGAATATCTTGAGCCATTGCAATAAACATTTTGCGATGGTTTTCTGCTTGTTGCTGCTCATGGGATTTATATTTAATCTTTCCAAGCTTTGTAACACCATCGACAAGCATAGCGATTTCTTTATTAAATTCCCGTTCAATGTCTTCTAATGTAATTTCTGTATCTTCCACTACATCATGTAAGAAACCTGCCGATACTGTAGCCGGATCCATGTGTAAATCAACTAAAATACCTGCAACTTGAATTGGGTGAATAATATATGGTTCACCCGATTTTCTATATTGTTCGCTATGTGCATCACGCGCATATTCATAGGCACGTGCCACTAGCTCAATATCTCCATCCGCTAAATATTGACTTGCTTTCTCGAGTACCTGTTCAGCTGTTAGTACTTGCTCATTTGCCATCGAATCACCTTTTATTGAAAATTGACTTTATCTTTATTGAATAGAATAAATTATATTCTATCATTATAACCCAATGATTGTGAATTGTGAAAAGGAAAAGATTTTACTGACATTTCACCATGTTTTTTTGTGCAATTATACAAAAGTACCCGCTCCTCTCCAAGAGATTCACGGGTACTTTTTTATCACCGTAGTTTCACCTATATAATGATTAGTATTTTTCTAATACTAATACATCGTAACCATCTAACATTTTACGACCATCTAAGTAAGTAAGCTCTACTAAAAATGCAATTCCTGCTACAACTCCACCAAGTTCTTCAACTAGTTTAATTGTCGCTTCGATTGTTCCACCTGTAGCTAATAAGTCATCTGTAATTAATACACGTTGGCCTGGCTTAATTGCATCTTTATGGATTGTTAAAACGTCCGTTCCATATTCTTTACCGTAGTCAACTGTAATTACTTCACGTGGTAATTTCCCTAATTTACGAACTGGTGCGAAACCTACTTCTAATGCATAAGAAACTGGGCAACCAATAATAAAACCACGCGCTTCTGGTCCTACTACAACATCAATGTCTCTTTTATTTGCATACTCAACGATTGCATCTGTTGCTGCTTTATATGCTTTTCCGTCGTTCATTAAAGGTGTAATGTCTTTAAACACAATACCTTCTTTCGGATAATCTGGTACAATTGCGATATGTTGCTTGAAATCCATATTTCTGAATCCTCCTCAGATATAAAAGGTTTGTAAATACAAATCCTTTACCCTAACTGTTCTACTTATTTATGATCACGAATCGTTTCAAACCATGTATATAGTTGCTGATATGTGCTATAAACCAATTCTTTCTCTAATTGTAAATGGTTCATTTTCTCACGATATGTGTTCGATTCAATTAAATCACGCTTTTGTTTTTTGTCTGCCATAAAAATGACACCGTCTTTTATTGTAACAAATTCTAACTCAAAAAACACCTGTGTCATGAAATTTACTGTATCTTTTGACCAACCTTTATGACGACACAGTTGTTCCCCATATTGCCTTAAAGAAAATGGTGTTTTTTGGCTTAAGAAAGAATAGTACCATTTAAAATGTTCCCTCGTTGGGACCGTACTAAATAAATGATTATTCTCTTGATAAAATAGCGTGTAAATTCGAGCTGGGAATCCAGCCTTAAATACATCACCTAATTCATCTGTTCCTTTCGGCAAATCAAGTAGCACAATGTATTGATCATCAAAATGAGCTACCTCTGATGCATGCACGATACGCTCTTTATAGCCTTCTAAAGAAAATTTATTCAATACCTCTTCAGAAAAATACACCATTGTTATTTTTTCTTTCGGAAGTTCTGCTAAATTTGCTTCTACATTACGCATACTACGCCAGTCAAATAATTGCCATGCCTCTACAGCAATATCTTGCACCATTAATTGCGGCTTTTTAAAGTTATTCCATTCATTAATGGACACTTCTCCTACTACAGAAACCTTCGCAACTGGAGAGATTTCTTTCGCATAAGTACCAAATCCAAATCCAATCGTGTCCAGTGTTGCTTGTCCATCACGAAGAGCCATTTTTAAATGCGAACCATCAGATCCAATTGCACGGATACTTTCTAAGTCGGCATCTTTCACCGCAATACGCGGTTTCGGATTTCCTACGCCAAATGGCGCTAACTTTTGCATATCCTCAATCGCGGCAAGCGTTACATCCTCTACTTTACAAAATGCATCCACTGCTGTAATCGGAATAAAATCTTCTGCTGTTAAAATTACATCTGCTTGCTCATTTAACCTGCGTCTTAATTCATCCACATCATTCATATTAAGCGTCATTCCCGCTGCCATCGGATGACCTCCGAAATGCGGTAACAATTCACGGCAATCTGAAAGGTTTGCAAACAAATCAAATCCTGCAATACTACGAGCCGATCCCTTTGCTGTTTCTTTATGAGGATCAATGCTTAATACAATCGTCGGACGATAAAAACGTTCAACTAACTTAGAAGCGACAATTCCAATTACCCCTGGATTCCAACCTTCTTTTGCAAGGACTAATACTTTATTTTCTTCTGGCGGGAAATTATTTTCGACTTCAGCGATAGCTTCTTCAGTAATTTGCTTTACAATATCTTTTCGAAGTTTGTTCAGCTCATCAATTTCTTCAGCTAGCTCTTTCGCTTCCTCTGGATCTTCTGATAATAAAAGGTGTACAGCAGGTGTTGCATCTTCCAAACGACCAACTGCATTAATACGAGGTGCGAGTGCGAACCCGATGCTTTCTTCTGTAATTTCGCTTTGCGAAACGTTAGCAACTTTAAATAACGCCTTTAAACCGATATTCCGAGTCATTCGCATATGCTTCAGTCCACGCTGTACTAACAATCTATTTTCACCGTGAAGCGATACTAAATCGGCTACCGTACCGATTACTGCAATTTCCAACAAATGCTCTGGCACACGGCCCAAAAGTGCATGTGCAACTTTAAATGCAACACCAACACCCGCTAAATAATGAAACGGATAAACACGGCCTTCTAATTTCGGGTGAATAATCGCAAGTGCCTCTGGTAATTCTGGTGGTGGCTCATGATGATCTGTAATAATAAGATCTATTCCAAGTTCCTTCGCTACCTTCGCTTCATGTACCGCTGCGATACCAGTATCGACAGTAATAATTAGTGAGAACCCTGCACTGTGCGCCCAACGAAACGCTTCTTCATTTGGCCCATAGCCTTCAGTAAAACGATTTGGAATATAAAACTCTACTTCTGCACCTAATTCTTTGAGAGCAAGATATAACACAGTCGTACTACTTACTCCGTCCGCATCGTAATCGCCAAATATTAATATTTGTTCTCCATTTTCAATAGCTTTTTTCACACGTTCTACAGTCCGATCCATTCCTTCAAGTAAAAATGGATCATGAAATTCTTGATCTGCTGTATTTAAAAAGTCTACAATCTTATCTTCTGTATTTAAGCCTCTGCCAAGAAATAATGAAGTCACAAGAGGTGATAGTTGCAATTTATTTGCTAATTCACTCACTAGTTCCTCATTATATTCTTTTTCTTTCCAACGCGTCTTCGGTTGTAACACGAAATCACCCCTTAACCTATCCATTATACAAGACAGATTAAGGGGTGACAATATAATGCAAACTACGATTAGATATCTATATAATTAAATATCCGTTATGTTTAATTTGGAGAATACGGATTAATATGTACAAAAACGTTTTGTACGTTATCTTGTTTCATAAGTTTTTCTTTTACATGTTTTCCGATGCGGTGACCTTCTTCTACAGTGATATATGGATCTACAGATACTTTAATATCGACAATAACATAGTGGCCATGTTCTCTTGCATATAAAGAGCCGATTTTTTTCACACCTTCCACTTGAAAAACTGCCTCCCTAAGCGGAACAACATCTTCTTCATGCAGAACATGATCGAGCGTTGCATGAATAGCTTCTGCTCCAATACTCCACGCCATCTTAGCAACGAGAATTGAAACAAATAATCCCGCAATTGGATCGGCATATACAAGCCAATCTATACCTAACTTACCGCCGATAATAGCTGCACAAATGCCGATTAAAGCTGCAATTGAAGAAAACACATCCGAACGATGTTCATATGCATTTGCAATAATTGCATCACTATTTATCCTCTTCCCTAATCGATATTTATACTGAAACATCCCTTCTTTCACTACAATCGAAAGAATAACTGCAAAAATTGTAATTCCTTTTGGCGGTTCTAAATCTTGTGAAAAAGCTTTTATAGACGAAATCGCTATCTCTATTCCAACAATAAATAATAATACCGCAACAATAATCGCTGAAATCGATTCTGCTTTACCATGACCATACGGATGATCTTCATCAGGCGGTTGCTTTGCTGCTCGTAATCCAAAAAGTACAGCTAACGAGCCAATTACATCTGATCCAGAATGCACCGCATCCGCTAAAAGTGCCTTACTGTTTCCAATATAACCAATTACCGCTTTTACAATCGCTAATATAATATTACCAACGATTCCGACAATAGCACCAAACTCGGCCTGTTTAAAACGTTCATCTTTTTCCATAATTAAAATCCCTTCTTTTCTTAACCTCTCTTTTTATCCCGCTTTAACGAGCAGTAAGACTCCCACTTATTAAAGTTTCACTTTATTTTAACAAAATCAGCGATAACATCACCACTTTATTCCATTTCATTCTTTCAAAAGTTGCTATCTTATTGTATCCACAAACGAAAAAAGAGATGCCTCATAATGAGACATCATCTTTTTTATACTTGCGGTTCAGGTTCTTCTTTCTCAACCTTCTTCTTGTTTTTGCCCTTTTTCAAACGACGGTTTTCAAGCATTAACCAAATTTGAGAAGCAACGAAAATAGAAGAGTACGTACCTACAACTAATCCAATTAATAATGCAAGTGAGAAGTTACGCAGTGATTCACTACCGAAAATAAGTAGTGTGATTACTGGGAATAACACTGTTAACACTGTATTAATTGAACGACCAATTGTTTGACGAATACTTGAGTTTACGATTTCTTCTAAATCTTTTATGTCGCGAACTCGTTTTTTCTGTTTGTATAACTCACGGTTTCTATCAAACGTAACAATCGAGTCATTGATAGAGTAACCAATAATCGTTAATACCGCAGCGATAAACGTTAAGTCTACCTCTATCTGGAAAAGACTAAATACAACAATCATAACGAATGCATCATGTAATAATGCGATTACTGCAGATACTGCGTACGTAAGACGGAAACGAATACTTACGTATAGAACGATTACTGCAGAAGCAATTAGTACTGCGATAAATGCATTTCGTGCAATCTCTTTACCGATTGTCGGCGAAACTGTACTTACATTCGGATCTGTACCGTATTTATCGTGGAAGAATGTTTTTGTTTTCGCAATTTCATCTTTTGATAGAACACCTAATGTACGAACTGCGAAACCTTTATTGTCATCTCCAGTCGGTACAATATTTTCTTCCTTCACATCGATGTTCAATTCTTTAAAATCTTTATGAACATCAGACACAGTAACTGCTTGTTTTGATTGCAAATCGATACGTGTCCCACTTGCAAAGTCAATACCAAGATTCATTTTGAAAATCGGTAATATAATTGCCCCAGCAATTACGACTACAATTGAGAATAAGAAGAATTTATGACCGATATTTACGAAGTTAATACGATCAAATCTCGTTGGCGGATGTACTACACCTTTTGTTAATGGAATAATATCCTTTTCCTTAACACCAAAGTAAGATTGTTTTTTATCGAAGTAACGGCTCTTTACAAGTAAACCTAGTAAGAAACGAGTACCGAATACGTTCGTAATGAAACCGACTAAAATACTAACAATTAAACTTGTTGCGAAACCTTTTACAGAGCTATTACCGTAAGCAAATAATACACCCGCTGCTGCAATCGTTGTAATGTTCGCATCTAAAATTGTTGCTAATGAACGATGGTTACCAGCACGAAATGCTGACATCATTGACTTACCAATTTTCAGCTCTTCCTTTAACCTCTCGTACGTAATAATATTCGCATCTACTGCGATACCTACCCCGAGCACTAATGCCGCAATACCTGGCAACGTGAGAACCGCATGCATCCAGTTAAAGACAAGTAATGTAACGAAAATGTATAAACCTAACATAATAACCGCTACAAGCCCTGGTAAACGGTAGAATACAAGCATGAATAAGAAGATAATAGCAATACCGATTGCACTAGCGAAAATCGTTTGCTCTAATGCTTGTTGACCAAATTTTGCTCCAACAGATGTTGAATACATTTCTTTTAAATCAACAGGAAGTGCACCTGCATTTAATAAAGATGACAGTTCTTTCGCACTTTCAACTGTAAAGTTTCCACCTACGATAGATACTTCAGCTTGATTAAATACTTGTTCTACTGTTGCCGCTGATAAAAACTTTGGATTCGGTTTTGCAGATTCTGCTTTATACGAATCTTTTCCTTCTTCAAAATCAAGCCAAATTACCATTAAATTCGTTGGTGGTGGCATTTTTGAAATCTTCTCTGTTACTTCACGGAATTTTTCAGCGCTTTTTAACGTAAGTCCAACACTTGGACGACCTTTATCATCAAATGTTTGCTTCGCTCCGCCGCCTTTTAAATCCGCTCCATCCATAAGAAGGTTGTCATCTACATCACGGAATGTTAATTTCGCTTGCGTTGATAACATTTCACGTGCTTTTTGCTGATCTTGTACACCAGCAAGCTGCACACGAATTCGATCTTCCCCTTCGATTTGAATGTTCGGCTCACTTACACCGAGTGCATTGACACGATTTTCAAGAGCACCTACTGTACTTACAAGTGCATCACGATCGATTTTATCACCTTTTTTGGCTGGTTTTACTTCATACAGAATTTCAAAACCACCGCGAAGGTCTAGTCCTAGACTAATTCCTTTTGCTATGTCTTTTCCTGCCGCACCAATTACTCCACCAATTAATAAAACGATGAGGAAAAAGGCGGCAATTCTTGTACCACGCTTTGCCATATGTACCCTCTTTCTGCTACTAACACTTTCAATAAATCTCTTACGATTCATTTTCGCACGTGTGCATACGCCTAGTTAGTAGACTTACTTTCTATAAAATACATGTATTTCCGCTAGTTCATCACTAGCTGTGTCGGTAAGCTTTTCACAATACCTACACTTTCATTATTTATTTTTTCTCTTCACTACCTCCTTTATATATAATCTTAGACATAATTAATTCCTCTTTATCAATACCTATCATTATACTGCAAAAGGAAGAACAAACCAATTACAGTCGGTTATTTATTTTCATATTCATCAAACGACCAAAGTGGCGCCTGATATGCTTCAACAGTTAAATAATTCATATATTCATTAGTACTTACTCTTAATACATCATTTACTAATGCATACAACCTAACATCACTGTCTATCTTTTTCCACTTTTTCGCCTTGAGAAACTTCCAAATATCATTATCTGTCACTCGGTCATAGCCAAACATGTGAAACTCTTCTACTTTACTTTCTAAAACGACTTGTAACTGTCCGCGGTATGATTCTACCAAAGCCTCATTATCCAACATATATAACATCTCCTTCTTATTTCAGCACAAAAAGTCGCTTTTAATCCCGCTCTAATGGACAGTAATAACTTCTTTCAAGAGTACCATTCATACTTCACTCTCTTAAATGCTTGTCATTCTTGTCTCATACGTGCATATAAATTATTGTAAATCATTCCATTGATTTTGAGAAGGTAGGAGAAGAGTATGACGAGACAAAGCTTTTTAAAAGGTGCATTTATTTTAATGATAGCTGGCTTTATTACAAAAATCCTTGGATTTATTAATCGCATTGTAATGGCACGTATTTTAGGCGAAGAAGGCGTTGGCCTTTATATGATGGCTGTCCCCACCTTCATTTTAGCAATTACACTAACACAAATTGGCCTTCCTGTTGCAATCGCAAAATTTGTAGCAGAAGCGGAAGCAGTGAACGATAAACAAAGAGTTAAAAAAATATTAACTGTCTCGCTAGCCGTTACATCCATTATTAGCATCATTTTAACAATTGGAATTATGCTACTCACACCTATTTTAGCAAAAACATTATTAACAGATGAAAGAACTTACTATCCATTAATGGCTATTTTACCTGTCGTCCCCGTTATTGCAGTTTCTTCCGTTTTACGTGGTTATTTCCAAGGGAAACAAAACATGAAGCCGAGCGCTTACGCTCAAGTCATAGAACAAGTTGTCCGCATTACAATTATCGCTGTATGCATTCGGTTATTTTTACCTTACGGCGTAGAATATGCTGCAGCCGGTGCCATGCTATCAGCTGTTCTTGGCGAAGTTGCATCTTTATTATTTTTACTTACTTTATTCCAACGCGAAAAACATTTATCTATACGCTCTGGATTTTTCACTACTGTAAAGGAGAGCAAAAATACATTTTATTCCCTTATGGACATTGCTTTACCAACTACAGGAAGCCGTTTAATTGGTTCCGTTTCTTATTTCTTTGAACCTATCGTCGTTATGCAAAGCTTAGCAATCGCCGGCGTTGCTGCTTCTGTCGCAACTCAGCAATACGGTATATTAAACGGATATGCGTTCCCACTTCTATCACTGCCAGCCTTTATTACATATGCTCTTTCTACAGCACTCGTCCCATCAATTAGCGAGGCAATGGCAAAGAGACAACACAAATTAGTAGAACACCGATTACAACAAGCACTTCGAATTTCCTTAATAACCGGCGGATGGTCAGTCGTTATATTATATGTATTTGCTTCTCCAGTTTTAACTCTCATGTACGGATCAGACAACGCGGCCGCTTTCATCCAGCTTCTTGCACCTTGCTTTTTATTTCATTATTTTCAAAGCCCCCTTACATCTGTGTTGCAAGCTTTAAACTTAGCACGCGCTGCTATGATGAACACATTTATTGGCGCTATCGTAAAATTAATCGTTATCTTTGTACTCGCTTCACGCCCAGAGTTCCAAATGATGGGGGTTGCCCTCGCCATCGCAGCAAATATAGTAACCGTAACATTCCTTCACTACGCCACTGTTTTAAAGAAAATTGCATTTACCATTTATGCAAAAGACTATATTTTCGGCGGAATTGCTATCGGGATTGCTGGTACCTTCGGTTTTTATCTTCATAAGTATATCGTTTTTTCTCATTCACTTGGCATACAAACATTATGGGAAATCACTTTAACAACAATCGTTTATATCGTTCTCCTCTTCGTTTTCAAACTCATTCGAAAAGAAGAATTAAGTCGTCTCCCTATCATTCGGAAACTTTCATTTTTGAAGTAAGCAGGCTTGCCATTCAAAATGGTAAGCCTCTAATTTTCTTTCAAATCAACGAAAAACTGTCCATTTTGAAAACTACAATATAAAATCCGTTTCACATCTTTATAACCTAAGTTATTCAGTTTCTCAACGAGCCACCCATCTGTATGTTCGATCATTTGCAAATGATTGTATTGAATTTCTCCATCAATAATTAGTGGGAGTGTAAAAATTGGTGTATCATTTTTGCTCTTTTTACTTTTTTGTTTTTGAAAGACAGATAACTTTCCAGATGGTTCTAAAATAGCGTATTCTACATCACGCACATCTCCGATTCCTTGCTCACGTAGTTGCATCAATAAATCATCTATGTTATATCGCTGCTTCCGCATCTTTTTTTCATCAATTTTACCTGCATTCACAAGAATCGCAGGCTCCCCTTCTATTAAATGCCGAAAACGCTGAAACTTTAAAGAAATGACCGACAAAATGATTTGTATACACATAAGAAAAGTCATTGGAACTAATTGATGCCAAAGTGATTTATCTGTATTTTCGATTGCCACTACAGCCATTTCACCGAGCATAATGAATACAACTAAATCTAATACACTTAATTCTCCAATTTCACGTTTACCCATAAGACGAAAAATAATTAAAATGATTATATACAAAAGCATTGTTCGTCCGATTATTGATACCCATTCCATTTCTACATCCCCTTTTTTTACTTATAGGCTCCCCTACAAAAAAGAAACTAGTCTAACTTAAACAAAATGAAAATATGCTTGTATTAAAAAGGGGGAATGCATAATGGATGGAACGAAAAAATTATCGAGCGCAATCGGATTCGGTATTATTACCCTATTAATCCTCGCATCTATTACAAGTATGATCATGGCTCTTTTATTAAAATTTACGAATATTAATGAAGGGACATTAGTAATTATTATTTTTATAATAGCCCTTCTATCTATGCTTATGTCTGGATTTATTGCTGGTAAAAAGGCACAAGGAAAAGGATGGCTAGTAGGTTTCACAACAGGCCTTACATTCGCTATTCTCGTCTTTCTCGTTAACTATTTAGGCTTCTCTCAAACTTTATCGAACTCACAGTTACTCTACCAATTAGCATTGATGGGTGCGAGTACACTCGGAGGTATTTTCGGTGTAAATATGTCAAAACAAAATAGTTAAAAAAAGGCCCTGCACATTTCATGCAGGGCCTTCATCATTAGTTTTTCACAACTTCACGAATCGCATTGCGATCGAAAGTTAAGTGTGCACCACCAGATTTAACAACAATTTTTGTTTCATCCACTGATTCGATTGTAGCGTGTAAACCACCGATTGTTACGATAGTATCACCTTTTTTGATTTCATTTTGCATTTGTGCAACTGCTTTTTGACGCTTTTGTTGCGGGCGAATTAATAAGAAATAGAAAATCGCAAACATCGCAACAATCATAACGATATTCATCATACCTGCATTCATCTTGTGTTCCTCCTTTTAAATTATGTATTAGAAGTTTTTAGCATTCGGTTTATTAAAGCCATACTGTTCAAAGAACTCTTCGCGGAAATCGCCAAGACGGTCTTCACGAATAGCTTGTCTCACCTGCTCCATTAAGTTTAACAGAAAATGAAGGTTGTGATAAGACGTTAAACGAATTCCGAACGTTTCATCACATTTCATTAAGTGACGAATGTACGCACGAGAATAGTTTTTACATGTGTAGCAATCACAGTTCGGATCAAGCGGCCCGAAGTCTCTAGCGAATTTCGCATTTTTCACAACTAAGCGGCCTTCACTTGTCATACATGTACCATTTCGAGCGATACGAGTTGGAAGTACACAGTCAAACATATCAACACCGCGAATCGCACCATCAATTAACGAGTCAGGAGAACCTACACCCATTAAGTAACGTGGTTTATCATCAGGAAGAAGTGGTGTTGTAAACTCAAGAACACGATTCATAATATCCTTCGGTTCACCAACAGATAGACCGCCGATAGCATAGCCAGGGAAGTCCATTGAAACAAGATCTTTCGCACTTTGACGACGAAGTTCTTCAAACTCCCCGCCCTGCACAATACCGAATAAACCTTGATCTTGTGGACGTTCATGCGCCTTTAGGCAACGCTCTGCCCAGCGGCTTGTACGCTCTACAGACTTTTTCATGTATTCAAAAGTAGCAGGGAACGGTGGACACTCATCAAATGCCATCATGATATCTGAACCTAATGCATTTTGGATTTCCATCGCTTTTTCTGGAGATAAGAATAATTTATCGCCATTTAAGTGATTGCGGAAATGAACACCTTCCTCTTCAATGCGTCGGAAATCACTTAAGCTAAATACTTGGAATCCACCTGAATCCGTTAAGATTGCACGATCCCAGTTCATAAACTTATGCAAGCCACCTGCTTCACGAATAATTTCGTGGCCTGGACGTAGCCATAAATGATACGTATTGCTTAAAATAATGCCAGAATCCATTGCTTTTAATTCTTCTGGTGACATTGTTTTAACTGTTGCAAGTGTACCAACTGGCATAAATGTCGGTGTATCAAATGAGCCGTGTGGCGTGTGCACTCGACCTAAACGCGCACCCGTTTGTTTACAAGTTTTAATAAATTCATAACGAATTGCTGTCATAATTTACTCCTTTTATTTGTTTCTCATTTTAGCGTGAGATGCAACGAACATCGCATCACCGAAACTAAAGAAACGATATTTTTCTTTTACTGCTTCATTATAAGCATGAAGTACATTATCTCTATTTGAAAATGCACTTACAAGCATAATTAATGTTGATTTCGGCAAATGGAAGTTTGTAATTAAACCATCAATTGCTTTAAATTCATATCCTGGGTACATAAAAATATCTGTCCAGCCAGAAGCTGCGCAAAGCTTACCACTATGATCTGTTGCAATCGTTTCTAACGTACGAGTTGATGTCGTACCTACTGTAATAATACGGCCGCCATTCTCTTTCACGCGGTTTAATAACGCCGCAGTCTCTTCAGACATATGGTAATACTCTGCGTGCATATGATGCTCTTCAATAGTATCTGCAGAAACTGGTCTAAATGTTCCAAGTCCTACATGGAGTGTAATGAATGCTAACCCGACGCCTTTTTGCTTCAATTTCTCGAGTAACTCTTCTGTAAAGTGAAGGCCAGCCGTCGGTGCTGCTGCTGAACCGATTTCCTTCGCATATACCGTTTGATAACGATCGCGATCTTCTAGCGTCTCTTTAATATATGGAGGAAGTGGCATTTCTCCAAGCTCGTCTAAAATTTCATAAAAGATGCCGTCATATGAAAACTCAAGTTGACGCCCACCTTGATCTGCTGTTCCAATGCAAGTTGCTTTTAACTTTCCTTCACCAAAAGAGATGACAGTTCCTTCTTTTACACGCTTCGCTGGCTTTATAAGCGTTTCCCACTTATCGCCTTCCTCTTGTTTCAAAAGAAGCACTTCAATGTGTGCACCTGTATCTTCTTTCACACCGTGCAAGCGAGCCGGCATCACTTTCGTTTCATTTAAAACTAAGCAATCCCCCTCTTGTAAGTAAGAAAGAATGTCTGTAAAATGTTTATGCTCAATATCTCCTGTTTCACGGTCTAACACCATCAATCTTGATGTTTCACGCTCTTCAAGCGGAATTTGTGCAATGAGTTCTTCTGGTAAATGAAAATCAAACAGATTAATATCCATAACTGTATCCACCTATTTCTTATTTGAATCGATTTATTATATACATAATGAAAGATAATGCAATACTTAACACAATACATTTGAGACTCCCACAACTACAGCCGCAAGCCCGAATCCTTACGGAATTACAGGTGGGATTCCTGAATGACTAAACGTTCGCAGTCCATTTCTGTTTTGAACAGCCTTCAAGATTAGGGTATCTCATTACCCCTCCTAAACCAGACCATATAGGTGTTTAGGCTGATTGACTGTTACCATCAGTCACAGTTGCGTAGCGAATATTCATCGCCCCAACGATATCACGATGTGTCTCAAACCCACATGGACACTTGTATCTTCTGTCTTGTGCTTTATTCTTTTTAGCACATTTCGGACAACTTTGACTTGTATAAGCTGGATTCACATACTCAACTTGAATACCAACTAATACTGCTTTGTATGCAATAAATTGCGCTAAACGACAGAATGACCAAGTGTGTAGGTTTTTTTCGTTTTTACGGCTTGTTCTTGCCGTCTGTCTTATATTCGTTAGTTGTTCTAATCGAATGACAGAAATATGATTATCAATCGCAAAACCAATGATTTCACGACTTATTTTATGGTCTTTTTCTTTCATCCATCTTTGCTCTTTATCATCAAATCGCCGAATCGCATTCACTTTTTTGTCTTTCCCTAACTTCTTACGAACACTTCGAAACTTACGCTTCTTATATTTGTTTTGCCTACCATTCCCAAAGAAACGAATCTTATCATCATCTGTGATCGCTACCGCGGGGACTTTGAGACCTAAGTCTACTCCTAAAATTTTCGTCCCTGCTTTTTCACTTGTAGGAAGCGTGACCGATATTTGTGCCATCCACTTATTCGATTTCTTCGTGATACGGAGTGTGCCTAGCTTATATTTTAACAAATCCAAATTGCGATTATTTTTATCCGTTAATAAAGCTCGAACCTTTAAACGCGTTGACTTTCCATTTACCATAAATGGAATTGAAATATAAGTACAGTCAAATGAATAATTTTGATTGTTCCATACACAAACAGGCCTCTTTAGAATCGGAATGATTTTATACTTACTTTTCTTTACTTTTGTAGCAAACAAACTTTTCGCGTCTTTGATTGCTTGATTCTTCACCGCACTTGGGATATTGGCTTCAATATCTTTCGTACTTTTTTTCGTGCTCGCCTTTGTGTCAGCCATTTCAGATACAAGCATATTCATGACTTTGATATACTCGCGGCTACTTTTTTCCAATAAGCACATTTGTTCTTTTGTTGGAAGCAATTTCACTTTCACTGTTAGGGTCTGTGACATACGTTTCATCCCCTCGTTTTTTGATGTTCAATCCACTGTTTTATTGTCTCACTTGACACATTTCCAGTAGTAAAAACAACATGGGACCGCGTCCATAAAATTTGTAAGTGCATGAGAGAGGGATTTCTTCTCTCAAATACTTTGATGTCACTCCTTTTATTTTTGCCATTGTATCAGCAGGACTAAGTGTTCGCGTGTATTAAAAAATAAGTGAACGTGGTCTTTAACCCATCCCATTATGATATTAACAATATCACGTGCGTTACATATCTCTGCAAACAACACCTTGAAACATTCTTCTATAATCATTTATCATAGTTACAATGTATCCGGTCTTTTCAAAAACTACAACAAAAAAGATTAAAGAAGCTACCCATACTTTGGATACTTAAAGTACCATAAACCTTACGATTTTTATTGGTACTCCGTATCCAACCACACTTTTATCCCATATCCCTAAAGGTAATGAAACTTCTCACTCAGACAGGGCTGTAATAAGCAGCTTTGGCATCTCCGTCATACTTTGGGCATCTCCATTCCGAAATGCTCATATGCGAGCGGTGTTACGATCCGGCCTCTTGGCGTTCTTTGTAAAAAGCCAATTTGTAATAAATACGGCTCATACACATCTTCAATCGTATGAGATTCTTCCCCAATCGTTGCTGAAACAGTTTCTAATCCAACTGGACCACCGCGGAACTTTTCAATAATACCAAGCAGTAATTTATGGTCGATATGATCAAGTCCTAATTTATCTACTTGTAATAGTTCTAACGCCATTTGTGTAATTTCCATCGCAATCGTTCCGTCACTGCGAACTTGTGCGAAGTCACGTACACGTCGTAATAGACGATTCGCAATACGAGGTGTACCACGGGCACGTCTTGCAATTTCTAATGCTGCTAACGAATCTATTTCAACTTCAAACACTTCTGCTGTACGTTCTACAATCGCAGAAAGCTGATCTACTGTATAATACTCTAATCGTGAAAGTACACCAAAACGGTCACGAAGTGGTGCTGATAATGCACCTGCACGCGTCGTTGCCCCAACTAGCGTAAATGGAGGTAAATCTAGACGTACAGAGCGAGCTGACGGTCCTTTTCCAATAACGATATCAAGGCAAAAGTCTTCCATCGCTGGGTATAACACTTCTTCAATAGATCTATGCAAACGATGAATTTCATCAATAAATAATACATCCCCAGGCTGAAGTGCTGTTAATACAGCCGCTAAATCTCCTGGTCTTTCAATTGCAGGACCTGACGTCGTTCGAATGTTAACACCCATTTCATTGGCAATAATATTCGCAAGCGTCGTTTTACCAAGTCCAGGTGGGCCATATAAAAGTACGTGATCTAACGTTTCTTCACGCATTTTCGCCGCTTCAATAAACACTTCTAAATTATGTTTCGCTTTATCTTGGCCAATATACTGACGGAGCGTCTGTGGCCGTAATGAATACTCTAAATCCGCATCTTCGTATCCAGATTCCCCTGAAAGGAGACGTTCGTCCATTATACTCACCTCTTACCATTTAGTAAAAGACTAAGTGCCTTTTTAATATATTGATCCGTCGTTAGTGATTCTTTTAATAACTCTGGTACAACGCGAGAGACTTCTCGTTCTGCATAGCCAAGTGCACGCAGTGCTTCCAGTGCTTCATCAAGTTCAACTGATGAACCTTTCTTCGTATCAAAACTTTCAGTATCTGAGAACAAATCAACAAACGCATCTGGTACAACATCTGCTAGTTTTCCTTTTAAATCTAAAATCATTTGGCGCGCTGTTTTCTTTCCGACGCCTGGGAACTTCACTAAGAACTTCTCATCTTCATGTTCAATCGCTTGAACGACCTGTCCGGTTTGACCAGAAGCTAAAATTGCAAGAGCACCTTTTGGTCCAATCCCCGATACACCTAACAATTTTGTAAATAATAAACGCTCTTCACGTGTTTTAAAACCGTAAAGTGCCATAATATCTTCTCTCACATAATGATATGTATAGACACGGATTTCTTGCTTACTTCTTTGAAATACATACGGATTTGGTGTGAAAATTTGATAACCAATTCCATTATGATCAATTACGACATATTCCGGTCCTACATACTCCACGTAGCCTGTAACATATTCAAACAAAATACGATCTCTCCCTCTTAAATCATGTATTCCATTTTAACATATTTAATGATAGAAAAGCGAGAATACCCCAACGAATGTTCTCTGTTTAAAACTTCTGTTATTTTCCATTGACAGAAAGGATAAAGCCCCTTAATATACAGAAGTCGATAATGATTATCAATACTAATTAAAGGGGTTACATCAGGATGAAACAAAAGCTATTTATTTTATTTACTATTATGCTAGTTGTTCTTTCTATCGTTGGCTGTTCTTCTCAAAAAGAAGAATCAAAAGCAAAAGAACAACCGAAAACGAAAGTTGTAAAACATGCTAAAGGGGAAGCAACAATTCCAGCTAATCCAAAGAGAATTGTTGACTTATCTGGATCAACAGAAGAATTATTACTTCTTGGTCATAAACCTGTCGGTACAGCAAACACATATAAAGATAAAATCCAAAATCATTTAACTGAAAAGTTAGACGGAGTAAAAGCTGTTGGCTGGTATTGGGCACCTAAAGTTGATTTAGAGGCTGTTACCGCTCTAAAACCAGACTTAATTATTTTAAACAATCGTCAATTGAAAATTTATGATCAACTAGAAAAAGTGGCACCGACAGTTGTTCTAGAAACAAATCTAGAAGACTGGCGCGGTAAGTTTAAAGAAGTAGGTAAACTATTTGGCGAAGAAAAGAAAGCCGACAAATGGATTGCAGACTACGATAAAAAAGCAGACTCTTTATCTAAAAAAATTAAAGAGAAAACAAAAGATGAGAACTTTATGTTCGTTGCAGTAACACCACAAAACTTCCGTGTATACGGTAGCTTCGGATATGGTGACATCATCTTTAACGACTTAAAACTTCCAGCAACAAAAGGCACTGATTTAAAACAAACGATGGCACAAGTATCACTAGAAGGCCTTGTTGCATTCCAGCCTGATCAAATGTTTATTGTAAACTTCGGCGGAGAAGCTGATAAAGTGTACGAAGACTATAAAAACAGTGCGGTTTGGAAAGATAATAAAGCAGTAAAAAACAATCACGTATATGAAGTATCGAATGAAGTCTTCAATACGAAAGCATTCAATCCAATTGGAAAAGATATGCTAATTGATGAAATCGCAAAAGAGATTTTAGCTAAGAATAAATAAGAAAAAGCAGCTCACCCTGAGCTGCTTTTTTTCTTATTTTGCACTGCGTATTGCTTCATTTTTTCGATTGTCTTCACGAATCCTTCTTTTGACTTAATACGAATACCACGCTTTAGTTTTGCTCGCTCATAACTCTCAAGCTTTTTCATATCAATTTGAAAGAAGGAATGGATCGCGTTATCACTTTTCGGTACCCCTTTAAAAATTTGCAATATCCCTTCCTCTGAAACACCAAAATAACCGCTCGTTTTCAGTAAAGGAGAAATATCATCAACTTTCCTTTGTAATACGATTTGCACATCATCACGATCAACAAGTTGCCATTCTTTATATTGCTGCAAAAACTTTTCTAAATCCGCTACTTTTTCTGTCAGTATTTCCTCACTTACTTCTCCATCAACATACATGCGCTCTAATAAAATTGTAACTTGAGGTTCTTTTTCTACTACTTCTGCCCTCACATCGGATCCATAAGCTAAGCAAAACATCACAACGAAAGCTTGCACTGCAATTAGCATCCATTTCATTTCTGTTCACCTCTTCTAGGCAAAATCATACTTTCATTTGTAGCTTTTCCGGAAATGGGGGTTTTATCCATATAAACAATAGCATTAAATTTCTAAGGAAAATAAAAAATGCAGATAAGGGTTAATCCTCATCTGCATGTATCATTTACTTTTATATAAAATGAAAGACGCCTGCAAAGCAGGCGTCTGATGCGTTTACGGCGAAAGACCAGGCGACCACATTCGCGTGTTTAGCACTTAAGCATATCTCTCGACTTACGTAAATTAGCTCATCGCTTTGCTAATATAACATTAACAAGGTAGAAGTGCAATATATTTCTAAATATATTTTTCTTCCTCTTTCAACCAATTGAAATTTATGTAAATTATAAATTGATTAATGTAATATATATGTTACAATTAATACTATAAATATAAACAGGGGATGAATACCTTGAAAAAAATTAAAGATGAACGCCTCATACTTCAAACGTTAAAAAACATACGTATTGCCTTTCTTTTTCAATCAATTGGTATAATCGGAATTTTAGGCTATATCGGATTCACAGAAGGAATGGATCAAATTACGAAATCTCCATTGTGGTTATTATTTATTCTTACAAGTATTGTACTTAGTTATTTACAATTAAGCGTTTCTATCGATGTAGAAGAAAGCGAAAAGGAAATAAAGTTAACTCCTTATTACAAAATTATTTTACGCTCTCTTATTGTAGGAATTATCATGGCTATTATTTATATCATTTTCAGTCCAGAACGACCTCTATTTGAAGCTATTTTAACAGGTGGTATTCTCTTCATATGCTTTTTAGCGTCTTACTCCGTTAGTTATTTTGTAAAAAAACGTCGTTTACAAGACGAAGATGAATAAAGAGGAAGGGCTATCCCTTCCTCTTTGATTTGTTATCGCATAGTACCAGTCAGGCCGTAACGAATGTCTCGGAACATATTTGTTATGTCACGATTAAAATCGTTTGTAGCTGTGCCGTTACGTAAACGCGTACTCATTGCATCGACACGAGTAAACATGTCATTTCTTACAGAAACATATACGTTTCTATTTCCAACTTCATTCACAACAGCTTGACGAATTTCGTTCGCCATCGCTGTTTCATTCGTCGCTGTATTACGTGGTTTTACCGCAATCGCTACATCGTTTCCATATACAACTGTAGAAACTCGATCTACGTTATTCATACGTTTCACACGATTCGTAATTTTCTCCGCAGTTTTACCATCATTGTTAATGTATGAATTGTTCATTGTAATATTACGAGTTGGGTGTGGATTAGCAATTTGCCCATTGTAATTTACATCACGATAATAGTTGGATCCTGCGTCATTACGACCGTTTCTATATGTTACATAATCTGTATAACGATCGTTACGCGTTACATTATCATTATATCGGTGTGTATCATTATAAGATGTACGCTCGTAATTATAGTTACGTCCATCCATCGCATTATTATCTTTTGGTGTACCACATGCAGCTAATGCACTGGTAACTAACAAAGAAGCAGCAATAACTTTTACTTTCGTATTCAATACAAAAACCCCCTCTGTTAGAATGAACTTCTCTTTCGAAAAGCTCCCCCTTATGATGAGTAACAGAGAGTTTTTTTACACTGTTAATATTTCACTAGGAATTTTCTAGCACTTAATGTAAATTCACCATATTCCTGACTATCACGAATACAAAAAAGGTGGGAATAACCCCACCTTTTTTTAAACTTCCTCTTCGTTCTCTTCTTCTGAAACTGGTTCTCCAAATACGTTTGGTGGGTCCGGCTGATAATACATCGTTCCTGGCTGTGGTGCATATGCTGGCTGAGTTGGTTGATAATATAAAGGATTAGCATATTGTGGTCCACCCGGTTGTGGACTATATAACCTACTTTCTCCTCCGCATCCACAATCTTCTTCACCTTGCACGAGTGGCGGCATATTATTATCCATTGGCATCATATTTGGATTTGGCATAGAAGTATATTGCGGCGCCATTTGTTGATACGGCATTTGATTGTATGGATTTTGTTGCTGATACGGCGGATATGGCGGCATCATTGGCTGTTGATATGGCATCATGTTTGGCATTTGATTGTTATCCATTATCGGCATCATGTTTGGCATTTGGTGGTTATCCATTATCGGCATCATGTTTGGCATTTGGTTGTTATCCATTATCGGCATCATGTTCGGCATTTGATTGTTATCCATTATCGGCATCATGTTTGGCATTTGGTTGTTATCCATTATCGGCATCATGTTCGGCATTTGATTGTTATCCATTATCGGCATCATGTTCGGCATTTGATTGTTATCCATTATCGGCATCATGTTTGGCATTTGGTGGTTATCCATTATCGGCATCATATTTTGCATTTGGTTGTTATCCATTATCGGCATCATATTTTGCATTTGGTTGTTATCCATTATCGGCATCATGTTTGGCATTTGGTTGTTATCCATTATCGGCATCATATTTTGCATTTGGTTGTTATCCATTATTGGCATTATATTTGGTGGTTGGTTGTTATCCATTATTGGCATTATATTTGGTGGTTGATTGTTATCCATTATTGGCATTATATTTGGTGGTTGATTGTTATCCATTATTGGCATTATATTCGGCACTTGAATATTAGGCGGTATTACTTGCGGGATAATAACACTTTCTTTTGATACGTTTGGTGAGACTATGTTCCCTACATTCTCTTTCTTCACTTGCGGCGACACTATATTCCCTACATTTTCTTTCTTCACTTGCGGCGACACTATATTCCCTACATTCTCTTTCTTCACTTGCGGCGACACTATATTCCCTACATTTTCTTTCTTCACTTGCGGCGACACTATATTCCCTACATTTTCTTTTTTCACTTGCGGCGACACTATATTCCCTACATTTTCTTTTTTCACTTGCGGCGACACTATATTCCCTACATTCTCTTTCTTCACTTGCGGTGACACTATGTTTCCTATATTGTCTTTTTTCGTTTGCGGAGAAATGACATTGTTAGGTTTCATTTTATTAATTTGAGGAGCAATTAACTCGCTTCCCTTTTTTATTACGTCTGAAATTTTATATTCTTTTTTCGCTTTAATTGGTGGTTGCGGCGGCTGCGGTAATACATTGATAGAAAATTTAGTGTTTTCTTTCGTAGTAGGTTTTAGTTTTTCTACTTTCTCTACAACAGGTGGTTTTTGAATGACAGGTGGCTTTTCAACTGGCTTCTCTTTTTGAATCGGAATTTCTTTTTGCACTTCTTTTTGTGGCTTCACTTGCACTTCCTTTTGCGGCTTCACCTGTATTTCTTTTTGCGGTTTTATCTGCATTTCTTTTTGCGTTTGTTGCATAGCTGGTTGTTGTGTAATAGGTGTTGATTGATACGTGATCTCATCTTCATCTTCTATTGCAAGTGGCGTTGGTGTTGATGCAAACTCTTTTTGCTGCACCTCTTTTACATATTGTTTCGGGGGCGCTGAACCCGATCCAGTTTGTTGTTTCACATGAACGCTATGCGATGGCACTTTAATTTTCATCCCTGGCATAATTAGGTCTGGATTGCTAAGCTGTGTATTTGTTTTTTTTAGCGTTTCAAAATCCACTCCGTACTTTTTTGCAATTTTCCAAAGGGTCTCCCCTTTTTGCACGATATGAATTTTCAAATTTTCCCCCTCCTGTATAACTTATCTATAAGTAAAAACACTTTGAAGTAACACTTTCTAAACAACATTAACTTCTTTTACTTTTATCACTTCTTCTATTTTCAATATGATTCGAAGTGGAATAAGTATAGAAAAACCGCAATGATTTCCTCAACACAATGTATGCCTATTTCATCCTTGTTATGATTATATGTACGAAAAAAAGCAACGGAAATCCCGCTGCTTTAAACGCGCTCTAACATACGATTTAATGCAAGAACTGCCTCTTCTGTTACTTGTTTCTCTACACGAATAACGTTAATTTGTTCTCCTCTTTCTATGTTCTCAAGTGCCCATAACAGGTGAGGTAAGTCAATTCGGTTCATCGTTAAGCAAGGACACATAAACGGATTTAGCGAAATAATTTCTTTATCTGGATGTTGCTGAATAATTCGGTTCACTAAATTCATCTCTGTACCAATCGCCCACTTACTTCCCGCCGGAGCTGCTTCAATCATATCAATAATATATTTCGTTGATCCTGCATAATCAGAAGCAGCAACCACTTCATAACAACATTCAGGGTGAACAATAATATTCATATCCGGATGATTTTTTCGCACATTTTCAATATTTTTCACAGTGAAGTTTTGATGAACAGAACAATGGCCTTTCCATAAAATCACTTGAATTTCTTCTATATCTCCATCGTACTCTAATGAATCTGTATGCGGGTTCCACACTGCCATTTTTTCTAACGGAATACCTAAATCATACGCTGTATTTCTTCCTAAATGTTGGTCTGGTAAAAAGACGAGACGCTCTTTTTGTGTAAACGCCCAAGACACCATTTGTTTTGCATTAGAAGAGGTTACTGTTGCCCCTCCATTACGACCACAAAACGCTTTGATCGCAGCTGTTGAATTTACATACGTTAATGGAATCATCGTATCCCCAAATAATTTCGCGAGCTCTTTCCACGCTCTTTCTGTTTGTTCAATATCTGCCATATCTGCCATAGAACAACCGGCACGCATATCTGGTAAGATGACAATTTGATCATCTGTCGTTAACATATCTGCCGTTTCTGCCATAAAGTGCACACCACAAAACACAATATATTTTGCCTCTTTATTATTCGCTGCAACTTGCGCGAGTTGAAGTGAGTCCCCTGCTGCATCTGAAAATTGCACCACTTCATCTTTTTGATAATGATGTCCTGGAATAAATAGTAATGCCCCCATTTTTTCTTTAATTTCACGGACACGCTCTTCCATCTCTAATATAGACATCGTTTGATAACGCTCTGGTAACATTACTTCGATTGGCTGAACTTTCTCTAAAATACCCATTTATGATTCTCCCCCTCTAAACCACTCTCATTAGGCCTCAATATTAAAACTAATATCAAGTGCTTTCACTGAATGTGTTAACGCTCCAAGTGAAATATAATCTACCCCTGTTTTTCCGTATTTTGATAAATCTTCAATTGTAATACCACCTGAAGCCTCCGTAACGATGGCACTTGGTACAATTTTTGAAAACTCACGAATCTCTTCTGGCGTACGATTATCGAACATAATAACATCTGCGCCGGCCTCTACTGCTTCTCTTACTTGCGCCTCTGTCTCTGTTTCGACTTCTACTTTCACCATATGTCCCAATCTTTCTTTCACCGATGTAACAGCTTTTGTAATCGAGCCAGCAAAAGCAATATGATTGTCTTTAATCATGACACCATCATATAAACCGAATCTGTGGTTAAATCCGCCCCCGCATACTACAGCATATTTATCAAACATACGTAGTCCTGGCATCGTTTTTCTCGTATCACAAATGCGTGTATGACTGCTATCTAAAGCAAAAACCGCCTTACGTGTCATCGTCGCTATCCCGCTCATACGCTGAATAACGTTTAATATAACGCGCTCTGCCGTTAATAATGATGCGATTGGGCCTTGCACGGTTGCAATTATTTCTCCTTTTTCTACAAGATCCCCATCTTTTTTATGAAGTTCAACTCCAATTCTCTGATCAATTAATTTAAATCCTTCTTCAATTACTAAGCACCCTGCAAATACCCCTGTATCCTTTACAAGAAACGTTCCTTTCGCAAGTGCATTATCGGGAAAGATAAGCTGAGATGTTACATCTCTTTCTCCTATATCTTCTAGAAAAAATCGATTTAATGCTTCCTTAACTTTTAACGTATTCATAAAACCCCTCTTCCCCTTATTAAACAAGTTGTAGTTTTCTTCTCACTCGGATAATCTCTTTTTTCACGCTATTTCTTTCTGGATAATCAATGCGATAATGACCACCAATACTGTCTTCTCTTTGCAAAGCTGATACTGTTATAAGCTCACAAACTGTTAACATATTAATAAGCGTTATCTCTTCATTTGTAAGTGCATCATATTGTAAGATCATATTTCGCACATCGTACCTACTAAACCATCTCTGAGCATATGATAAATTTTTCTCAGTTCGCACAATCCCAACATATTTCATCATGCATTCTTGTATTTCTTCTTTCAACGGTAAATCATTAAGAGCTATAAAACTTTTCCCTCTCTCTTCCGGCACATTTTTTCTTTCCTCTGCTGGCTTAGCTAAAATGTGTTTTCCTATTCGTCTTCCAAACACAAGACCTTCTAATAATGAATTACTCGCCAATCTATTCGCACCATGAACTCCATTACAAGCCACTTCACCGACCGCATATAAGTTTGAAATGGACGTCTCTCCGTCACAATTCGTCTTCACGCCGCCCATATGAAAATGAGCGCCCGGTACGACCGGAATAGAATTTTCTTTTAAATCAATACCATTCTTTTTACATAATGATGAGACGGTCGGAAAACGTTGTTCAAAGTTTTGGATGGTTTCGATGTTTAAGTACACTTTTTCACCTGCAAGAAGTTGTTCATGAATAGCCCTTGCCACTACATCACGCGGTGCGAGATCTTTCCCGGGATGTATATCCATCATAAAACGCTGTCCTTTTCCATTTATAAGGACAGCTCCTTCACCACGGACTGCTTCAGAAACGAGACCACAACATCGCCCGTCCACGTATAACATCGTCGGATGAAATTGTACAAATTCTAAATCCACAAGTTCTCCCCCAGCTCGATATATCATCGCAAGTCCATCGCCTGTAATTGTCTCATCATTCGATGTAAAGGCGTACAAACCACCTATTCCTCCTGATGCTAACACCGTATTATCAGCATAGTAACGCTTCAGCTTCCCTTCACTATTTCGCGTTAAAGCTCCTATGCATTTATTATTTTCTATAATGAAATCGAGCACCATTTCATGCTCAACGACAGTAACGTTCGGAACTACTTCTTGTATTAAATGCTCTAATAGATTTTTACCAGTTGCATCTCCTCCGGCATGTAAAATGCGCCGTTTTCGATGCGCCCCTTCTTTACCAAGGTGGATCCCTTTTTCATCCCCATCAAATTTCATTCCATTCGTAATAAGCTTACTTATTTCTTTCGGTCCCTCTTCAACTAAATAACGAACTGCTTCTTCGTTGTTATAATGGCAACCTGCCACTAATGTATCTTCAAAATGCCCACTCGGATCGTCATATGTAGCAACAGCTGCTGCAATTCCTCCTTGAGCTAAATGTGTATTATTATTGCGTCCTGTTTTTTTTGTGATAATTATCACATTCTTTTCGTGACAAAGCTCTTTCGCAACACGAAGCGCCGCAACGCCACTTCCAATAATCAAGACATCTGCACTTGGCATAATTGTTGCCTCCCACTTTACACTTTCCAACTGTCTTGACACCTATATTTACATAGTTTTAAAATAATGACAAGAGTTTTTTTACAATTCTTATTTTCACTACCATTCTAAAAACGAAAACAAATGTCACTCTTACTGAAGAGAGGAAATTACATGATGATATATCTAGATTATGCAGCGACAACACCTATGAGCGAAGAAGCTTTAGAAACATATGTAGAAGCAGCAAAGAAATATTTCGGAAATGAACAAAGTTTACACGATATCGGCGGAAGCGCATCATCTTTATTGCAAGTTTGTAGAGAAACATTTGCAGAAATGATTGGGGGTAAGGAACAAGGTGTATTCTTTACAAGCGGCGGTTCAGAATCTAACTACCTTGCGATTCAATCCCTTCTAAATGCTAGAAATGGAAAGCACATTATTACGACACCTATGGAACACGCATCGATTCGAAGTTATTTTCAATCCTTACAATCGCAAGGTTATACTATTACTGAGATTCCTGTTGATAAAAGTGGGATAATTCATTTAGTAGATTTAGAAGCAGCTATTACAGAAGATACTGCTCTAGCAAGTATACAGCACGGAAACTCTGAAATCGGGACCGTTCAAAACATTGCAGAGATCGGAGCACTTTTAAAAAAATATAATGTTTTATTTCATTCGGATTGTGTTCAAACGTTTGGTAAACTTCCAATAGACGTTAAAGCGATGGAGATTGATAGCCTCTCTGTTTCAGCCCATAAAATATACGGACCAAAAGGAGTTGGAGCTTGCTATATAAATCCGCAAGTTCGCTGGGAACAAGTATTTCCAGGAACTTCTCATGAAAAAGGCTTTCGCCCTGGTACAGTGAACGTTCCTGGAATCGCTGCTTTTTTAACAGCCGCAGAGCATATATTAAAGAATCAAAAGGAAGAGAGCTTTCGTTTTCAACAATTACGATCTTATTTTTTAGAGCAATTACAAACACTTCCTCTAGAAATTGAAGTGAAAGGACATTCTACTTCTTGTTTACCACATATTATTGGGGTTACAATAAAAGGAATAGAAGGTCAGTATACAATGTTAGAATGTAACCGTCATGGTATAGCCATTTCAACTGGAAGTGCTTGCCAAGTAGGTAAACAAGACCCTTCAAAAACAATGCTTGCAATTGGAAAAACGTATGAAGAGGCAAAACAATATGTCCGCTTTTCTTTCGGACATCACACAACGAAAGAACAAATTGATACAACTATTCATGCACTACACACAATTGGAAATCAATTTTATAGAGGTGTTAAATCATAATGAAACAAAATGATCAAAAAAAGATTTTAGGCGAAGAAAGACGACAACTCATCCTCGAGTGGCTTCTTGCTGCAAATGAACCGTTATCGGGGAATGAACTATCTAAAAAGACAAACGTAAGTAGGCAAGTTATCGTTCAAGACATTTCCTTACTAAAAGCACGAAATGAACCAATTATTGCGACTGCACAAGGGTATTTATATTTAAAGCCACAAACAAGACAACAAGCTTTTGAACGCGTAATCGTATGCCAACATAAACCGGCAGAAGTACGTCAAGAACTTACTATGTTAGTTGACCACGGCGTTACGATTAAAGATGTAAAAGTTGAGCATCCTGTATACGGCGACTTAACAGCATCGATTATGGTAAGTAATCGCTTCGATGTAGAACAATATTTACAAAAAATCGAAAACACAAACGCTTCCTATCTTTCGCAACTAACAGATGGTATTCACTTACATACAATCGAAGCAGATTCTAAAGAAAAATTAGATGCCGCTTGTGAGGCACTAGACCGCGCTGGATTTCTCGTTTATTAATGTAAAGCACAGAGTTTTTTATCATTCTCTGTGCTTTTTTAGTGATATAATATTGAAATCAATTGTAAAGGAGATCAACTATGGGGATTGAACTCGTTCACTTTAGCACTGGTAAACCGAAACAAATGAAATATGGCGAAGATAAAGAAATGATAACAGGTATATGTAAAGATCCTACAGAAGAGGCCTTCCTCTCAAAAGACGGATTCCGTGGTGATGATGTAGCGGATTTAAAACACCACGGGGGACCTGATCGCGCAGTTTGTGTGTACCCACACGAGCATTACGCACTATGGGAAGAGGAATTTCAAACTACACTTCCGGCTTCCACATTTGGCGAAAACATTACCGTAACAAATATGTTAGAGCGTGATGTATGCATCGGAGATACATATCAACTAGGCGAAGCAATCATTCAAGTTACACAAGCGAGAGTACCTTGTAGCACAATTTCAAAACGCCTTGGTATTCCTGGTATTTTGCCACGTATTGTAGCAACTGGATATACTGGGTATTTATGTCGTGTTCTTCAAGAAGGTACTGTGCGTAAAGATTCTAAAATTACATTACTAGAGCGTCCATCAAACAATGTATCTGTTTTGTTCTCTAACGAAATTTATTTTCATAATAGGAAAGATAAAGATGGCATTGAGAAGATTCTTGCTGTACCAGAACTAGCCGAGATTTGGCGTGGTCAGTTAGAGGATCGCCTTGCGAAGTTAAAATAATAAATCCCACCTTTTATAGGTGGGACTCTATTTATCTATCATACGGTATACTAGCGACCGAAATTATATCGACTTAACTACAAAATACGACAAACACTCCCCTTACAACCAATAAGAAGAATAACTCCCCAATACAGTAACAGAAAAACCAAGTGCTTCAAGTTCCATCGTTACGCCTGGCAATAATACGTCATCGTATGCTTTATCGACATCGATTAAGAAAAAGTAATTTCCAAGACCTGTTTTCATCGGGCGCGATTCAATTTTGGATAAGTTTAATTTTCTCCATGCGAAAGCTGATAACACTTGATATAGTGCCCCTGCGTAATCAGCAGGTAACGTTATCATAAGCGTCGTTTTCTCTCCTCGGTTTTCTCCGTTATTTGGGAGTACTGCTTTCTTTTTCTTATGGAGAACAAGGAAACGCGTATGATTGTTTTTATGCGTATGAATATCACGCCTTACAATTGTTAATCCGTACTTTTCTGCCGCTGCTTCATTTGCAATGGCGGCAACTTTTTCTTCAGGATGTTCTTTCACATATTGCGCAGCAGCACTTGTTGATGTCATATCTCGAACAGTTACGCCTTTTAATTCCTCATTTAAAAATTTATGGCACTGTGCAATGGCATGTGGATGAGAATGTACAGCGTATACTTCTTTCCACACTCCTTCGTACTGCGGGTGTACGAGTAAATGTTGCTGAATTGGCACTGTAATTTCTCCTACAATGGAAAGTGGCTGCTCATGTACGAGATAATCAACCGTTATATTAACTGAACCTTCTATGGCGTTCTCTAACGGTACAACTGCGAAATCTACGTTTTCATTTGCGGCTGCATCAATACAATCTGGAATCGTTCGATACGGTACATGCTCTGCTTCCGGAAAAAAACGACTCACCGCCATATTTGTAAATGTTGCCTCTGGTCCTAAATATCCTACTCGAATCATCGTCTTTTCCCTCTCTTTTTCGTTTTCTTACTGTTATACCATACTTTTTTATATTCTTCTATGTAAATTTCGAATATTTAAAAAAGACTAGCATTCGCTAGTCTAAATGTTTCTTGTATTCTCTTTGAGCGAAGAAGAAATAAATGATACATGCAGCGATATAAAACAGAATAAACAAACCTACTTTTCTTAATGAACCGTCCATAAAGAGAGTATTATGAAACGTATATAACGCAACTGCACTATGCATACTTCCTACTATAATTGGCGCAAAAAATAGCATACACAATTGCCAACGGGAAATTTTCCAAACTTCTTCCTTCGTCATCCCAAGTTTAGAGAGTGCCCCGTACTGCTTACGATCCGATGCAATATTATGAAACCATTTAAAATATACGATGCTACATGAAGTAAGGAAGAATAATATACTAATGAATGAGCCTACAAATAGAGTAATATCACCGCCTTCTTTCATATTCAGATATAACTCCATATTACTTCGAAATGCATCATTTGCATTTTGTTTCATATGTTTCCGTAAAGCTTCGTTTAATTCCTTCGTATTTTCGATATTTGGTAATGTATACCCTCTATATATCATTTTTTCAGAATCCGGAATTATATTTGCTATACTGTTAAAATCTTCATCATTCATGACAAAAAACAGACCATTAATGTATGAAGGGTGATAGTTAAATTGCCCCCCTTCTTTCTGACCGTTAAATGCGAATGGATACGCTTGATTCATTACTTGCAATTGAATCTCTTTTTGATTATATACATTTGGATAATTGCGTTTATTATAATAGACAAGTGTAACTGTTCCTTTTTTAGGATAATACATTTTCTGTTTTTGTTTTCTTGCCTCTTGATTGTATTCACTTTCCTTTATAATCGGTGCTACCTCTGTTTCTCCCTTATTGGACTGAAAGGATGCATACACTCCAACAAAACTCATATATTGAAAATTATCATATCCATATTGATGTAATAAGTTTTCAACCTTGTCTTTCTCGAAAACTTCATGAGCAGAAGTACCTTTTTCTATGTATGAAAATGAGTGTACTCCTCCGCCACGCCACATATCTTGCATGCTAGAAAAATATAAGAACACCGTACCTGTCGCCGTAACGACAAACGTTGTTGCCATAGACAACAGAAAGAAAAAGCGACTATTTTCCTTCATTCGATGTGACAATTGATTCACTATAAATAAATACGGATATGTATACATAATCTTTTTATTTCGTTTTATCACTTCTAACAATTGGCTAACACCATGTGTAAAAGAAAAATACGTTCCAAAAAAGATAAGTATAGACACAGGGAAAAAGTATAATGCTATCGTTGGCACCGTCACTTGTAGCGCTAGCGCATATCCCGTTCCTAAACAAGCAAAGCCGAATAAACAAAGCCACTTTGATGTTTTCCTCTCTCGTTTATCTGTTCGAAATTCTTTTAATAACCGTATGATTTTTATATTCCATATACGTAAAGCACTTATAAAAGATAACAGAACAAAGACGAGCATATATATAACAAACGTTACACCAATCGCTCTCATGTCAAATATGACAGGGAGTTCTTTCGGAAGATGAAGTAACATACTAAATACCATAAAAAAGAGTTTCAAAAAAATCATGCCAAGCCCAATACCGAAAATATTAGCGAAAATTCCGATCAATATTTGCTCGGTCATAATCACTCCTATTACGTTAGACTTCGTCGCTCCCATTAACATATATAACCCTAATTCTTTCTTACGTGCTTCTATGAAAATAGAAGTAGAGTACAAAATAAATATGACGAAAAAAGAAATAATTATAACGTTACATATGATAAGTCCCCAGCGTACATTTTGATACCACATCGTCTCTTGCATATACGGATGTACAATGACAGACATGTATGCATAAGAAGCAAATATGGCAAAACAACTACTTAAGAAAAACACTTTATAATTACGCCAATTTCCCTTTATATTTTGTAGCGCCAGTTGCCGAATGTTCATCTATCGTCCTCCTGTACCTTACTACATAGGCAAAAAGCTAGAGGTTTCCCTAGCTTTTCACGTGTTTTAAATATCCTCTTTGCGCGATCATAAAGTAAATGGCAGAAGCTAAAATATAAGCCCCTATTACAATCGCACCTGATTTCCATAAATCGATATAAAGCATTTTCCCTAACGTATGAAGAGCAAACCCACTATGAATTGTACCGATTAAAATTGGGATAAAGAAGATAACACCCATCTGACGAATTGCAATTTTACGAATTTCTTTATCTGTCATACCAATTCTTTTTAATGACTTAAATTGAATACGATCTTGTTCTTTATCATTAAACCATTTAAAGTATGTCATGCTACACGCAAAGAAGAAGAACAGTACTGCTACGAAGAATCCGATGAACATTGTAATCGCTCCACCTTCTCTTATATCTTTATAAGCGAACACTGCGTTTCTCAATTCCCCTTGCTTTTCTGGTGCAATTTCCTTTTTCAAATCTAGCACAAGGTCTTCCGTACTTTTCCAGTCTTCAATATAATAACCATAATATTTCGTCTTTTCTTCATCTGGTACGAGCTTTTCGTATTTCTCAAAATCTTGATCATTCACAATGAGATATTCGCTATCATTAAAAACAGAATATGACGTTGGCTCATTTAATTGAGCAGACTGCATTTGTCCGTTGATTGTAAATTCATACGGTTTCGTACGATCTATCTTCATAAGTTCATTTGCTGCATCAACCATAACCATCGTCGCACTACCTGGTGCATTATGAACCTCTGTAATTTGCTCTTTCTTTTGTTTACGCACTTCCGCGTTATATTCTTTTTCTGAAATAATCGTCATTGGTACTTCACGTTCACTGTTAAACAACATTATTTTCTGTGTTGCAGGTAGTTTTACGTAAGTTACTTTTCGTGCATCTTCAAACCCATGTTTTTTTACAATCTCTTGTTCTTTTTCTTCATTAATCAGGCTATGCGTGTTTAGTCCCTTTTCCTCATATGAAATAGCATGCGGTGTAAGCTCTATCGTTTTCGCACTCATATTTTCAAAATATACATAAAGCGTACCAACCGCTGAAGATACAACTGCCGTAATAATAGAAATTACAAATAGAAAACGAGCATTATCTTTCATTTTATAAATAAGATTGCTAAGTACGAACATATTTGGATACGTATAAAAAGATTTTTTTCTTTTTTGCAGTGCTTTTAATACGACTGTACTACCTTGTGTAAACAGTAAATACGTTCCGCCTATCGTCAGCCCTACAATCGGTAAAAACAGTATGATAAAATTCATAAATGTCACTTGGAAGCTAAGTACATATGCAACAATAATACATCCTATACCAACTACACCTAACCATGTAAATGCAAAAGGTTCTACTTTTTGTTTTCTTGCTTCTCTTAATAAATCAATAATTTGCAAGCGCCCTACTGTCCAAACACTAAACAATGATAGTATTAAAAAGAGGATAAAGTATACACCAGCTGTAATAAGAATTGCTTTACTATTCCATACGAGTGGAAGTGTTTTATCTATTTTCAATATTACGCTTAATGCTTGGAAAAATAATTTTGAACAAAGCATGCCAAGCCCAATACCTACTACAATTGCAATACTACCTAACATAAGCTGTTCTAATATAATCATTCGGCCAAGTTGAGATTTTGTTCCGCCTATTAATGTTAATAGACCAAACTCTTTTTTTCTTGCTCGTAAAAATGTTGAATTCGCATATAAAATAAAGAGTGCTGAGAAGATGACTACAATATAATTCATCGATTCTAGCCCTTTTGAGATCATATCCCTCATACTAATATTACCGCTTACGACATCTGGATGATAAATGAAGGAAGCATACATGAAAAATACGACAATCGATAAACAGCTACTAATAAGAAACGCTTTATAATTACGCCAATTTCCTTTTACGTTATTAAGCGCGAGCTGGCGAAAGTTCATGATATTCTCCTCCTAGCATCGCAAGTACATCCAGAATTTCTTGGAAAAAGGCTTGTTTCGTTCTTCCCTTATGTATTTCTGAGAAAATTTCTCCGTCGCGAATGAAAAGAATACGTTCGCAATAACTCGCCGCTACTGGATCATGCGTTACCATTGCAATCGTTACTTTCTTTTGCTCATGCAAATCTTGAAGTGCTCCCATTAATGATTTCGCTGACTTAGAATCTAAGTTTCCTGTTGGCTCATCCGCTAAAATTAATGTTGGTTCATGAATAATCGCCCTTGCAGCTGCTGCACGTTGTTGTTGTCCACCTGATACTTCGTATACTTTTTTATTTAAAATTTCTTCGATGTTTAAAAACCTCGCAATTTCAAGTACTTTCGCATCAATTTCTTTTACAGATTTCTTCGCCATTACAAGCGGCAAAATAATATTTTCTTTAATCGATAATGTATCAAGTAAGTTGAAATCTTGGAAAATGAATCCTAGATGTGTACGGCGAAATTCCGCCAATTTTGCAGCACGCATTTGATTAATTTCTTCACCATTTACAAGCACATGACCTGAAGTTTGCTTATCAATTGTTGCTAATAAATTTAAAAGCGTTGTTTTTCCGCTTCCTGAAGGCCCCATAATCCCTACAAACTCGCCTTCTTCAATTTTAAAATTTATATCATTTAAAGCAGTCGTCGCTACTGAACCTTTTGATTGGTACACCTTCGTTAACCCTTTTACTTCAAGAACACTCATTTCTAATCCCCCTACGTGTTTTCTTCTTACATTTACTATAAGAAAAATAAGAAAAAGAAACGAGTGATTTCCCTTACAAAACGTTTTGTTATCTTACAGTTTTGTCATTTTTCTCATTAATGTATGATATTCTTCATCTTTTGCAAATTGGAACGTAACTGTTGTTCCTTCCCCTTCAGTTGATTGTACATACACTCCATGATGTAAATTACCGCAGATTTCCTTCGTAATATATAAACCCATACCTGTCGCTTCCCTTGTTTTACGGCCGTTTATTCCCGTAAAGAACGGATCAAATATACGCTTTACATCTTGCTCAGGAATACCAATTCCATTGTCCTTAATATGTAATAACACCTTTTGATCTTTCTCTTCAATTTGAAATTGAATTTCTTTTTTCTCTGCTTCTGAAATTTTTGTATACTTAATTGCATTCACAACAATTTGGCTCATCGCGATACTAAGCCACTTTCTATCAGACGCAATCATACAAGTCTCTTCTTCAAACATCATTTTCGGAAATACAGAAGATTGAATGAACGACTTCCGATTTTCATTAATAATATCTCGAATGACCTCTATAACATTTACTACTTCTACTTTATAGTCTTTCGAAAATTGATCTAACCTTGCCATATGTAACGCTAAATCTAACCCATTTAAAATACGATTATTTTCTTCACGAATACTTTCAATCGTTCCCCTTGCTTCACGGTGCTCCTTACCATATTTCTGTAACAATAATTCAATAACGGATACTGGTGTTTTCATTTGATGGATCCACTGGTTCATAAAAATCATTTGCTGTTGCTCTTTTGCATGCTGCTTATGAACTTCATTCATATATTGCTGCCTTAATAGCGTAAACGCTTCAACGACCAGTTCTTGCTCTGTTGTATAAGAAGTATCAATAAGTAAAGAGTCATGTAATGTATGTCCACCGGCAATATACTGTTCTATTCTCTTTAAAAACACACTTCGTTTTCGGTAATCGTAAATAAGGTATACACTAAATACAACTGTCCCTAATAAAAGCCCATATAACCACGTACCCCAATCAATTGATCTCTTTTCCAAGAGACTTTGCAGCTGCAATACGAGTCCAAATAAACAAAGGCTTACAATATAAGTAATAATTAAAGAAAAGCGGTCTATGAGGTAATTTTTAACCTTCATGCCCTTCGCCCCACTCAGTAAGAAGAGCATAACCGTACCCACGCTTTGTGACAATTGCATTTTTAATGCCTAACTCCTCAAGTTTCTTCCTTACACGCTTTACATTCACGGTTAATGTATTATCATCAACAAAAGCTACTTCATCCCATAAAGCCTCTAACAGCTCTTCACGTGTCACGTATTGATTTGATTGTTTCATTAAACATTCTAATAAATAAAACTCATTTTTTGTAAGTTCCGTTTGTTGACCTTTCCACTCTACTGTGTGCTGTGATGGGAATAATAACAATCCATTAACACCTAAGCAGTCCCTTTCCGCGGCCAAAGCATACTCACCATACCCGCGGCGGAGTGCACTTTTCACCTTTGCCATTACGATATCTAAATGGAATGGCTTCGTAATGTAATCATCTCCGCCATTTTCAATCGCCATTACTTGATCCATTTCCCCTGTTCTTGCAGAAACAAAAATAATCGGCGCATTCGATACAGTGCGGATTTGGCGGCACCAGTAGAAGCCATCAAAGTATGGTAAATTAATATCAAGTAACACAAGATGAGGACTTACTTTTACAAACTCATCTTTTATATGCCGTAAATCGCTCACTCTGAAAGATTGATATCCATACCTTTCTAAATGCTCCTCTAATATCTCTGCAATTTTTTCATCATCTTCTACAATTAATATTTTATACATATTCCTTTTCTCCCCATAAAATATTCTTCTAAAATCACTCCTTTTTCTATTATAAATTGAAACTTTAATCAATGGGGATTTTTTCCTATATCGACTTATAGTTCGCCTATATGAATTGGGTTTTTACTGGACTCAAATAACGAAAAAAAAAAAGACCGCCATATTTCGGCAGTCTTAATCGATAAATTCAAATTGATATTCAAGAATTTTCACAATATCTCCGTCTGTTGCACCACGTGCACGAAGGGCTTCATCAATACCCATTCCACGCATTTGACGAGCAAATCGGCGTACAGATTCATCACGTGAGAAGTCTGTCATCTTGAATGTTTTCTCAATGTCATAACCAGAAATAACAAATGTGCCATCACTTTCGCGTGTAATTTCAAAATTAGATTCAGATTCAAATTTGTACATTACACTTGCTTCAGATTCTTCTACATCATCGTACATTGGGAATTCTGGTGTTGTTTCTAATAAGTTCGCTACTTCAAATAGTAAGTCACGAACACCTTGTTTCGTTACAGCTGAGATTGGGAAAATTTTCACTTCGTCTCCCAATTTCTCTTTAAATGCTTGTAAGTTTTCTTCTGCATCTGGCATATCCATTTTGTTTGCAACAACAACTTGTGGACGCTCAGTTAAACGCATATTGTATTCTTTTAGTTCATTATTGATTGTGACATAATCTTCATATGGCTCACGTCCTTCTAAACCAGACATATCGATAACGTGTACAATTACACGTGTACGTTCGATATGACGTAAAAATTGGTGTCCAAGTCCAACGCCGGAGTGTGCGCCTTCAATTAGTCCAGGAAGGTCAGCCATAACGAAGCTGCGGTTATCACCAGTTTCAACAACACCAAGATTCGGAACGATTGTTGTAAAGTGATATTCTGCAATTTTCGGACGCGCTGATGATACAACAGATAATAATGTAGATTTACCTACACTTGGGAATCCAACAAGTCCAACATCTGCTAGCACTTTAAGTTCTAGCGTGACATCACGTTCTTGACCTGGTTCCCCGTTCTCAGCGATTTCTGGCGCTGGGTTCGTCGCTGTTGCGAAACGTGAATTACCACGGCCACCACGGCCACCTCTTGCGATTACAGCTGTTTGTTCATGCGTTACTAAATCGGCAAGAATTTCACCTGTTTTTTCATCTTTCACTATTGTTCCTGGTGGAACCTTTACGATTAAATCTTCAGATTTACGACCGTGCTGACCTTTACTCATTCCGTGCTGACCGCGATCAGCTTTGAAATGACGTTGGTAGCGGAAGTCCATTAATGTACGTAAGCCTTCCTCAACAACAAAAACAACATCTGCACCTTTACCACCGTCGCCACCTGCTGGGCCACCTTTAGGTACATACTTCTCACGACGATACGCAACCATTCCGTTACCACCGTCGCCGCCTTTTACATATATCTTGACCTGATCTACAAACATTATTTCACCACACTTTTTTCGATTAGTTGTAATATAACTGAGACTTCTTCGTCTCGTACTGTATAAGAAATGGAATACCATTTATTGTTTTCGTTCGCAAGCCACGTTTGTAGTTCTTCTACATTCGTTAGCTTTCCACGAAAATCAAAAAAGAAACGAGCATTCTCCGCGTCACATTCAATTGTGATACAAACATAATTTTCAACATATACGTCTAAACTATGCTGAAGCATTAAGAAAAACTGATTCGTCCATGTACATACAGTCTCATCTAGATGAGATAAGTTATGTAATTTCCCTAATACTTCGTACTCCAATAAGCACGGTTGCTGTTTCCAATTATATGTTAAAATCCACTCTGAAAATAAAGGCATTGATAGCCCCATCAGATTGGATTCTTGTCTCGCTTCTTGGACAAAACGATCGATGAGCCTATGAATCTCTTCCACTTTTCCAAGGGAAAGATTTCCTTTAACCATCTGCAAACGATTGAGCCAATCATGTCTCGAGTGGCTCAACGCATCTATAATTGTCCATTTTTCATTCATTTAGATACCCCTTAATATAGAAAAACTCTAACCTGCACTCAGGTTAGAGTTTTCCGTGAGTTCTTATGCTTCTTGAGCAACAGGATATACGCTCACTTGTTTGCGGTCACGACCAAGACGCTCAAAGCGTACTACGCCGTCAACTTTCGCGTATAAAGTGTCATCGCCACCACGACCAACGTTAACACCTGGATAAATTTTTGTACCGCGTTGACGGTAAAGAATTGAACCACCTGAAACCGTTTGACCATCTGCGCGTTTAGCACCAAGACGTTTTGACTGAGAGTCACGACCGTTCTTTGTACTACCTACACCTTTCTTAGATGCGAAAAACTGAAGATCTAATCTTAACATACGTTACACCTCCTGCACTTTTTCTATTAAACGGATATACTTTCCGTAATCAAGTTCAATCGTCTTAAGTGAAACAACCAATCCTTCTAGAAGTATTTGTGCTTTTTCTGCTGTATGAACGTCTAAATCATTAGGCAATTCATACGTCAAGAATCCGCCATCACTTCCGAGTTCAATAGTTGCCTGCACATTACAAAGTTCTTCCACTGCATTTATAGAACCAAACACAACCGCTGTAGTTCCAGCACAGACAAGATCTTGTCCATGTGGCGCATAATTGGCATGTCCAGTCATTTTAAATGATCGGATACTTCCTAGTTTCGTGCGACTTATCGTAATCTTAATCATCTTAACCAGAATTAAGCGTTAATAGCTTCAACTACTAGCTTAGTGTAAGGTTGACGATGACCTTGTTTCTTACGATTGTTCTTTTTCGCTTTGTATTTGAAAACGATGATTTTCTTAGCGCGACCTTGTTTTTCAACTTTCGCAGTAACTGTTGCACCCTCTACAACTGGGCTACCAACTTTCACGTTTTCGCCACCAACGAAAAGAACTTTGTCAAAAGTAACAGTTTCACCAGCTTCAACATCTAATTTTTCAATGTAGATTGCTTGACCAGCTTCAACTTTAATTTGTTTTCCACCTGTTTCGATAATTGCGTACATACTTGCACCTCCTCTTAATTACTAAGACTCGCCAAAAACGAGGTAGACATAAAATGTCTTTAGGGAACCTGTCTTGTGCGGTTGTAGCATATAGCAGTTTAGGTGCTATAAACTATAACATAAAAATATTACCATGACTCATTGACTATTGTCAATGAATGTTCTGCTAACTATTTTTTCCGTTCTACAATTTCTTTCTTACTTCCAAAACGGATAATAGCGTACTTTTCGATAATATCATCTTTGAAATAAATTTCAAATGGAATATTTTTTTGTAATTCTTTTTGTGAAAAATGTTTTTGTACTTTTTTTGAAGCACCAATCAATACAGCTTCATCCTCTATATTACCATAAGTAATAAGCTCTCTCTCTAGCTCATACGCAATTGTTTCATTAGATATAACGTAACCTGTCGCTTTACAAGGCGCACACTCTTCTAATAATACGTCACGTAACGAATGTTTCTTGCGCTTACGCGTCATCTCTAAAATACCTAACTCTGTAAACCCAAGCACTCTTGTATATGTGCGATCATCTTGTAAAGCTATCATTAAACGCTCTCTTACCTTCTCTTTATCTTCCCGTCTTTTCATATTAATAAAATCAATTAATATCATCCCGCCAATATCACGAAGTCTTAATTGACGAGCAATCTCTTCAGCAGCCATTTCATTTGTGCGAAATACGGTATCTTGTAAATTTTGTTTTCCAGTAAATTTACCTGTATTCACATCAATTACAGTCATCGTCTCCATTTGTTCTACAATTAGATAGGCACCATTTGGTAGCCACACAATTTTTTGAAGTGCTTTCTCGATTTCACGATCTATTCCAAAATGGTTAAACATCGAAGATTTTTCATTATAAAAGGTTACTCTTTCTTTCCCTACTTTTTCTTCTAATTCTTTTACTATACTTCTCGTATCTACAACTATTTTTTCAATTGTTTCAATTGGGTTCTCCTGAAATACACGATCTAAAAACGTCGCTGGTTGATGAAGTAGTAAGGGCGCCTTCCCTTGATCTTCTTTTCTTTTTAACTCTTCATATAACTGCTGCAACCCTTGCATTTCAGCTTGTATTTCATCGATCGTTCCTTTTTCAGAAGCAGAACGGAAAATGTATCCACCTGTTCCTTCTACTTCAATTCCCAGTAACTGTTGTCTTCTTTTATTATTTTTTATTTTCCGAGAAACAGCGCGCATTTCATCATAGGGCATGTAAACGACATATTTTCCGGTAAATTCTATCTTCGCCGTTAATTTTGGCCCCTTCGTATCAATTGCCTCTTTCACAACTTGTACAAGTATCGCCTGCCCTTCATGTGTGCGATATGAAGATGGTACATCATCAAATGAAAGATATGCATGTTTTTCTAATCCGATATTTACAAAGGCTGCGTTCATTCCAGCAATTGTTCTTACGATACGCCCAACATAAATATGTCCGACAATCTCCTGCTCTTCATTCCGTTTCCATAAAAGCTCTACAATTTTTTGTTTCTCTTCTATCGCAACACGCTTTTCCGAACCAGTGTAGTTAATATATAACGTCTTCAAAATTCTTTCCTCACTTTTCATTTCTTTTCCTTACAATATAAAAGGTTAGTGTCGTCGTCAACACTAACCAATTAATTCTTCAACAGATGAGGTTGTTCGTTTTTCAGCAAAATACGCATACAACAATTCATTTTCGTCCAATGTGTAATGCTCTTTATATTTTCCATGGACGATAATAGAGTGTTTATATCCTCTGCGAAATTTTGTGAAAATCGTATATAAATGATCTTCCGTTTTCACCTCAATAGGTGCTATTTTTTCAATATCTCTTTTATTCCCATAATAACGCTCTAATAAAAAACGCATAAATGCGTACCGTCTTTGTTTCCATTCTTGATATAAAGAAATCGCTAGAAAAACGAGTAATACCCACATCATAATGTTATTACTATTCCAAAGTAACTGCCATCCTAATATTACACTAAAAAAAACACATGACAATTTCATCATCTTTTCATGTGCTTGTAAATAGGGAAAACGATATGATAATACATTAAATAATACTTTTCCACCATCCAGTGGCCAAATAGGCAATAAATTAAACCCTAAAATAATGACATTATTCCATACAAAGAAATGGTACAAATCGTCAGTTACCCAGCCCGCTTTATACAAAATGTAAGCGACTGCAATCATCCATATATGCTGAATTGGCCCCGCCATAACGACAATTAATTCTTCTTTTAACGATTTGTTCCCATGTTCTTCCATCTCAACTACACCACCAAACGGCAAAAGCTGAATTTGTTTAATACGCCAATTATAATACGCTGCGGCAAAAGCATGCCCAAGTTCATGAACTAAAACGATACAAAATAGTAATAGTAACTCTTTAAAACGTGCTGTAAAAATACCAATGACAATAATAACCCAAAACAACGGATGCACAGAAATTTTCGTGAAAACATCCCTATATTTAATCAAATGAAATCACCTGAATTGGATCAATAAATTTTTCATTCTTTTTTATTGCAAAATAAAATTTGCCATTTTTATTATTTTCATCATTACTCACTATTCCAATTTTTTGTTTCTTTGAAACGTAATCATATAATTTTACTGACATATCATTTAAATTTGCATACCATGACTCCGTACCATCAGCGTGCTGAATTTGAACTGTATTTCCAAGTTCCTCTTTCTTGCCCGCAAAAACAACTATACCTTCATTTACTGACTCCACCGTTGCATTTGTAGCCGTTTGAACAAATACACCCTGGCCGTTTTTTTGAAATCCTTGCATCACCTTTCCAGAGGCAGGAATCGCATAATCCTTTTGCTGAATAGCCTCTTCTTTTTTCTCATTTGGAGAAAAGAACACGAGAGGTTTTCCAAACTGATTTTCATACCATTTTGATATAGTAGCAAATTGAAATTCTTCTTGCATAACTTTTTCTGTAACAGCTCTAGTACCATCAAAAGAAGAAGGTGCGTTCTTAAATAAAATAGCAACCGAAAGAACTAATATTGCTGATAGCAAAACTTTGAAGAGAAAAACTTCTTTTCGAAATAGAGGATGAATTTCCTTCTCCCCCTCTTCAATAAAGACCGTTTCGCTATCAAAATCTCCTCCCGCAAAATACTGCTCTTCTTCTAGCAATTCTTGCTCTGCTTTCCTTTTCGCAATCCGCTTTTTAATTTCTTCCACACGTCTATTCTTCATACTGTCTCCTTTCTTTCGTTAGCCTTATTCAAATAGAAACAGTTATATACAGTTTGTACATATGTATGAGTTATAGAAGGAAGATATTCATGCGAAGAAAAAAGAAAGCACTCCGCATTTATGCGAAGTGCTTTTAACGGATTCCAAAGAAATTTTTCATCTTTGTAAATACCGATACTTTTTCTTGTTCAAATGCTTGTAATGGTACATTCTCACCTAACAAGCGTCTTGCAATATTACGATAAGCTATTGCTGCTTTCCCGCTAGGTTGCAGCGCTACAGGTTCACCTGTATTCGTAGCACGAATAACTTCATCATCATCCTCGACAACTCCAAGAAGCTCGATTGACAGTGTACGTACGATTTCATCAACGTCTAACATATCCTGTTCATGAAGCATATGACTACGCACACGGTTAATGACAAGTTTCGGTGGTTCAATATCCTCTTTCTCTAAAAGCCCGATAATACGATCCGCATCACGCATTGAGGATACTTCTGGTGTTGTTACAACGATTGCTTTATCCGCACCTGCTACTGCATTTTTAAACCCCTGCTCAATCCCCGCAGGACAATCAATTAATATGTAATCATAATCTTGACGTAATACTTGTATTAATTCATCCATTTGTTCAGGTGTTACCGCCGACTTATCGCTCGTTTGTGCTGCAGGTAATAAATAAAGATCATCAAAACGCTTATCTTTAATAAGAGCCTGAGGTAAACGACAACGCCCTTCAACGACATCAACAAGATCAAATACAATACGATTTTCTAGCCCCATTACTACGTCTAAATTGCGTAAACCGATATCTGTATCAATTAAACACACTTTTTTTCCAGATAACGCAAGGGCTGTACCAATGTTCGCAGACGTTGTAGTTTTACCTACTCCGCCTTTTCCAGATGTAATTACTATTGCCTCTCCCACAGCTATACAATTCCCCTTTCTAACTTTGTTAAATTAGGTCTAAGATGAGTGAGAAGTTGCAGGCGATCGACAACAATGTGATTGTTCTCATTAATGTACGCACATTCTGCCGCCTCTGCTCCGTCTTCTTTCTCTTCCGGAGCCCGCATTGTCACATCACTAATTCGGAGTTGCATAGGGTTCATAATAGATGCAGCAATAACAGCTTCTGAATCTCCATCATACCCCGCATGTGCAATTCCTCTTAATGATCCCAAGACAAAAATATTCCCCCCAGCGATAACCGTTCCGCCTGGATTAACATCTCCAATTAATAATAAATTGCCTTTTACATGTAACACTTGTCCAGAGCGAACAATTTTGGAAATAGGGACAATTTCTGTTTCTTCTTTCCAAGCTATTGCTTCTGCTTTTGTTATAACATCACTTTCGATTGATTCTACAACAAGGTTCTTCTTATTGCGAATTAACGTACGAATCTCTTCTTGTTGTACTTCTGTTAAATAGCGATTTCCTACTTTAACACGCACTTCAATTAAAGAACGTCCGTCACTCTCATAGTAATGTGTAGAAAGCTTTTCATCCAATTCTTTTAGTAGCTCAGAGAATGAACAGCAATCATCTAAATGAAGTGTTATTCCATCTTTTGTCCCTTTTATCGTTACATTTTGTTGCTTTTTTTCTTCCACTAAAGTTCACCCCACCGATTCAATTCGACATAAAATTAGAAAATCCTTTTTTCTTTTTCTTCTATCGCTTTTGAAAGACGCACTAAATATCGTCTCAGTGGGAAACAAACTATTAATAAGAAAATTCCATTTAGCAATAAAGTAGCAAGGAGACGATCTGTGAAAAAGACAGATGCTGACATGTGAGTACGTCCTAACAAAGTTAAAAACCCATACACATAATACTCTAATGCTGCAATGCCAGCCAGTACGATAGAAGCGACAATAAATAAATTCAATTGTAATACTTTCATCACACTATAAACTAAATAAGCTAAAATCGGATAAGCAAATATATATATACCGACAAGTTCCGTGTATACGGTATCAAATAAGAAACCAAATAATAGTCCGTAGTAAATCCCTTGAACCGGACTATAGTACACTGTAATAAAACATAACACAATTATAAAGAAATGCGGTGCTGCTATACTGCCTTTCCAAAAGACGTCTGTTGGAACAACAGTAGAGAACATATTTTCAAATAAAAAAACAAAAAGGAGCAAAAGAGGAAGAGCTGCTCTTTTTAAAATCGTCATCATCTCTTCTCTCCCTCCTATTCTAACGGCGCTGTAGGCATATCACGTTTTGCAACTATAATATGCTCTACATCATTCAAATCAGCGGATGGTTTTACATAAGCCGTTTTTGTTAAACCGTATGGATCTGGCTGAACATCAACAATTTTCCCAATCGCAAGACCTTTAGGGAAGATATCACCAAGTCCAGATGTTACAACTAGTTGATCTTTTTGTACCTCTGCATCAGAGCTAATCTTTGTGAAAAGAAGTAGTTGTTTTTCTTTATCGTAACCTTCAATTAATCCAAAGATATTTTCTTGTCCTTGTACAATAGCAGAAACACGGTTTGTTCGGCTCATCGAACTTAACAACTCTACTGAAGATGTAAACTGAGATACACTTTTTACGCGTCCAACTAAACCTTTCGGAGTTACAACAGCCATATCTTTTTTGATCCCTTGCTGTGCTCCTTTATCAATTCCAACTAAATCGTACCATTTATCGGGATTACGAGAAACCACACTAGCTTGTACTTCCGTATAATCACCACGGGACTTTTCTTTACCAGTTAATTCTCGTAGTTTTTTATTCTCATCGTCTAAATTTTTCACTACTGCAGATAAATCTGCGGTAGAATCTAATTTTGCTTTCAGCTTTTTATTCTCTTCATACGTGCGCTTTACATCTTCTACGTTCTCGAAGAATCCGGCAACATAATTCGCTGGCTTTTGGAATACACGTTCTACAACACCGACAGTATCTTTTATAAACTGCTCTGGCCATGATAAACTGTTCCGTTCTTTCAATGAGATTCCAATCAATGCCACGAGAAGAATAATACTAACTAACAAAACAATTAATCTTTTGTTTAAGAAAAACTGTGGCACGTTCACACCCTCTTAATTTCATTGATTTTTATTTTGCAATATTATCGAGCAGCAGTTTTGAAAAGATCGATATTGTCTAATGCTTTACCCGTTCCAATTGCTACGCAATCTAATGGATCCTCTGCAACAAGAACTGGCATATTTGTTTCTTCACTAATAACTTTATCTAAGTTACGTAGTAATGCCCCGCCACCCGTTAATACGATACCACGGTCCATAATATCCGCTGCTAATTCAGGTGGAGTTTTTTCTAACGTATTTTTAACTGATTCTACAATTGCATCTACTGTATCTTTTAATGCATCTGCAATTTCTTCTGGTTGAATTAGTACTGTTTTCGGTAAACCACTTACTAAATCACGACCGCGAATTTCCATAGGCTCAATACCTTCTGGCTCGCCTGCAGAACCGATTTCTAATTTTAATGCTTCTGCTGTTCTTTCACCGATCATTAAGTTGTAGCTTTTCTTAATGTACTGAATGATTGAATCGTCCATATCATCACCAGCAACACGAACTGATTGACTTGTTACAATACCACCTAAAGAAATAATTGCAACTTCTGTTGTACCACCACCGATATCAACAACCATACTACCAGTCGGCTCCCAAACAGGTAAGTTTGCACCAATTGCTGCTGCAAATGGCTCTTCGATTGGATAAGCATCACGAGCACCAGCTTGACGAGTCGCATCGATTACTGCACGTCTTTCTACAGCTGTAATACCAGATGGTACACATACCATTACGTATGGTTTACGTGAGAAGAATCCATTTGATTTTTGAGCTTGTTGAATGTAGTATTTCATCATAATTGCTGTTGTTTCGTAATCAGCAATTACACCATCTTTCATAGGACGAAGTGCCACTACGTTTCCTGGTGTACGACCAATCATTTGTTTTGCATCGCTACCTACCGCAACGATTTGTTTCGTATCAGTTTGTAATGCTACTACTGAAGGTTCACGTAAAACTACACCTTTCCCTTTCACATATACAAGCGTATTCGCTGTTCCTAAGTCTATTCCAAGATCGCGAGTAAATCCACCAAATCCAAACATATCATTTATCTTCCCTTCTTATTTTCACGGACTCATTTTTCTTACTTTATATTTATAAAAACAGTACGTTTTTTTATATCTGCATCCTTTTTGTAGATAATTTTCTACAAAAAACTCATAAATCACATTATAAAACAAAATAAGTAAAAAGAATAGTCTTAAATATGACCTTTTTCCTTTAAACTCACGAATTTATGGTCACCTATTATGATATGATCAAGTACTTCAATTCCGATAATCTGGCCACATTCTACTAATCGTTTTGTAACTTCAATATCTTCACGGCTCGGCGCCGGATCTCCTGAGGGATGGTTATGAAGACATATAATAGAGGCTGCTGCCCGACGGAACGCTTCTTTAAAAACTTCCCTTGGGTGCACAATCGACGTATTTAAACTTCCAATAAAAATAGTTTGCCTATGTATAACTTGATTTTTCGTATTCAAATATAAACAAACAAAATGCTCCTGTTGCAAAAAACGCATCTCTTCCATCATATAACTCGCACAATCTTTTGGACTTCGAATACTATATCTATTTTGATATTCTAAACGTACCATTCTTCTACCTAATTCAAAAGCAGCCATAAGCTGCGACGCCTTTGCAATCCCAACACCATGAATGCTCATCATCTCTTCTAACGTTGCATCCTTTAACATTCGTAAGCCGTCAAAATGATGGAGAATATTATCTGATAACGTTAACACCGTTTCTTCTTTAGAACCCGTTCTGAGTAAAACTGCAAGAAGTTCTCGATTCGATAAACTTCCTGCGCCTTCTAACAATAAACGCTCCCGTGGCTGTTCTTCTCTCACAACATCACGAATACCGTTCATCTCTCCACCCCTTTTTTTACAATTTCTCCTAAAGAAAACCCCATGCAATTTTACGCATGGGTTACATCGCTATCAAACTGTTTTAATTCACGGACAAGACGCGCAATTGGCAAGCCAACTACACTGTAGTAGTCCCCTTGAATATGTTGAACAAAAATAGACCCTTTACCTTGAATTCCATAGCTCCCTGCTTTATCAAGTGGTTCCTTCGATGCAACGTATACGTCTATTTCCTCTTCTGTTAATCCCCAAAATGTTACTTCTGTACGTTCATAAAAAGTTACCGTTTTTTCTTTCGATATAATTGCAACACCTGTGTATACTTCGTGTGTTTTCCCCGATAATAATCGTAACATTTCTTTCGCCTCAGCCTCATTAGACGGCTTTCCAAGAATACGCGAATCATATGTAACAATTGTATCTGCACCTAGTACAACTTGATTACTATGGTTTTCTGCCACAGCAGATGCTTTTTGCAAAGCAAGCGACATAACAATATCAGAAGGTGATGAATATGCACCAATCGTCTCTTCTACTTCACTAACAACGATTTCAAATGGCACATCTGCTAATTCAAGCAGTTCCTTCCTCCTAGGTGACCCTGAAGCTAAAATAATTTTCCTCATATTTTCTCCTTCCCTTCTCACATGAAGCAAAATAATTTAAATCAATCGTATCAAAGGAATAGTTTCCCCACAAATTCTAGAAATATCATTTTCTCTAAACAAAATAATAGTTCTTTTTAAATACGATTATACGCTGCCCATACAGAAAGCACTTTGTTCTAAATTCAAAAGAAAAGAAAGAAGTATATGTACTTCTTTCTTCGTCATTTCATTATCCTATTATTTCACTTTTTGTGAAACCATTTTTTCATACGAAAGTATACCATCAATAATAACTTGATTTAATTTAGCTACAGATTCCTTATCGCTCTTCCCTTCCTTAATCGTTTGCACCGCTATTGACGTATACGTATAAAGCTTCTTTGCATCTTCACGCTTCATACTCTTCCCTTCCTTTTCCATAGCTTTCCACTCTTTTTGAATCGCTTCTATATCTTTTGGATTACTTTTTCCACTAGTTTGTACGCTGGACACATATTTTGCTAAATGAGTATATAATGGCTGCACTTTCGCTAAAAACATTCCTACTTCTTTATCATTTTTGAGCAATGCTTTATCTGTAATATCCCAATTTTTTTTCAAAACTGAAACACCATCTTGCTTATACTGATCTATTAATTGATTAACAGCCTGTTCATCGCTCGTAATAGCAACAACTAACGCATACTTATCACCACTCGGTTTCAAAGTAGCCACGCCCCCATTACTTTTCCACTCTTCAATAGCAGCCTGTCCTTTTTCTTCAGAGGAATAAAGCCCTCCTTGAACGAAAAATAGTTTCATTGGTTCTAATGACGTTCCTACCTGTGCTTTTTGTTTTTCCTCTTTCGGTGTTGGTGTTTGTTCTGCCGTTCCACCCACCTTTTGTTCCTCATTACCTGTCTGCTTCGAAGCCGTTACCTTACCTTCTCCTGTCGTCCCTTGTCCAGTTAATAAATGAATCATACCCATCCCAAATGCAGTACCGATAATTATTGCAGTTGCAACAATTGCGATTATTGTATTGCTCCACTTCTTTCGATATTTTTCCATAGATACTGATTTCGCTTTTTGAAACGGAACGACATTTTTCGGTCTCTCACTTTCTGCTATCATCCAGTCAAACTCATCCTTCTTTTTTTCCTCATACTTCGCTTCTGTTCCATTTACTTTCACCGAGATCGTTCGTGATTGCTTGTCCATACACTCACACCTCACCTCTTGTCATTGTCCGCATCATATCATATTCATTCCACAAAAAAACGAGATATTTGTCAGAGGAATTCGTCAAATAACCCTATATTATTATCTTATATGTATGCATTTGACTTCATTTGTAGAACAAAAAACTAGATAGCAAAGACTATCTAGTTTTTCTCGCGAATATATTTTCTAACTTCGGAAATGAAATACAAAGAACCTGTTATGATAAAAACATCATGTTCTCCTATCATGTCAACCTTTGTATCAATTGCCTCTTTCCAATCTTCAAAAACTAATTTTGACTCTTGTTGTGAATACGATGCAAGCTTGTCAGCAGAAATGGCACGATCAAAGGCAAACGTCGTAAATATTATTTCATCAGCAACTTTTTCTAATTGCCCTACCATGTTATGTAACTGTTTGTCACCAAGAGCAGTAAATAAAACTATTACATTCTTCTTTTTATAATGTGCCTCTACTGTTTTTACAAGACTTTCAATACCTTCTGGATTATGAGCACCATCTATTATAATATCTGGATTACTTTGTAACTTTTCAAATCGACCAATCCAGTATGCTTCTTGTAAGCCAGCTTTCATCTCCTCTTCATTAATTAAAAATGATAAATATGTTTTTAAATACATTACTGCCATAAGCGCTAGTGCTGCATTGCCTACTTGGTGAATGCCTTTCATTGAAATCCGAACATTTTCAAACGAGGCAAATGGACAATCAAAATCAAAGTGTTCCCCATCTTTATTAGAATGTTTATGTAATGTTGTAAACTGTTTTCCAAGTTCATATAAGCTTGCATGATTTTCCTTAGCAACCTTTTGAATTACTTGCAATGCTTCTTCATTTTTCACACCAGTAATAACTGGAACACCAGACTTAATAATCCCTGCCTTTTCATATGCAATTTCTCCTAGTGTATCGCCTAAAATATGCATATGATCGTGACCGATATTCGTAATAATCGTGAGAACCGGATGAATAACATTTGTAGAATCAAATCTTCCCCCAAGCCCCGTTTCAAATAAAACAACATCACAGAAATTAACTTTACCGAAATAATAAATTGCCATTACTGTAATGATTTCAAACTCAGTCGCTTCTCCTAAGTCCGTCTCATCTAATTTTTCAACGACTGGCTTTACCATATTTACAAGTTCCGCAATCTCTTCATCTGCAATCGGTATTCCGTTTACACTAATACGTTCATTGAATGTTTCTATGTAAGGCGATGTAAACGATCCTACTTTATATTTCGCACCTTCTAACATGTAGCGCATGTATGTTAAGGTTGAACCTTTTCCATTTGTGCCGGCTAGATGAACACATTTTATATGACGCTCTGGATTTCCGAGTTCTTCTAACATCCATTGCATTCTTTCTAGTCCTGGTTTTATCCCAAATTTCAATCGGCTATAAATCCAGTTTATCGCTTCTTCGTATGTATGTATCACGTTTGCTATTCCCCTTTCAAAAGACAAACTTCTTAATTCTATTATACGCAAAGAAAAGAGACTCACCAATATAGTGAGTCTCTGAAAAACATTTTTATTTCTCAAGATCCGCTAGACGTTGACGAACCGCTTCGCGTTTTTCTAGGTAATCTTGCTCTTTCGCACGCTCTCCGTCAATAACTTCTGCAGGAGCTTTCGCTACGAATCCTTGGTTTGAAAGTTTCTTCTGTACACGTTCTACTTCTTTATCGAACTTCTCAAGTTCTTTTTCAAGACGCGCTTTCTCTTCATCAAGATTGATAAGATCAGCTAACGGTAAGAATAACTCTGCACCTGATACGATTGCAGTCATCGCTTTTTCTGGCGCTTGTAAATCAATCTTAATTGTTAGTTCACTTGGGTTACAGAAACGCTCAATGTAAGAGCTGTTTTTCGTAAGCTGAGCTAGTACTACCTCGTCTTTTGCTTTAATTTGCATTTGAACTTTTTTGCTCATTGGCGTATTTACTTCCGCACGGATGTTACGAACAGAGCGAATGATATCAACTAGAAGGTGCATTTCTGCTGCCGCTTCTTTATCTTGTAAATCTTCGCGAACTGTTGGCCATGCTGCTACTGTAATAGACTCACCTTCATGCGGTAAATGTTGCCAAATTTTCTCTGTTACAAATGGCATGAATGGATGTAATAGACGCATCGTTTGGTCTAATACGTAAGCTAAAATCGAACGAGTTGTTTTCTTAGCTGCTTCATCTTCACCGTATAGTGGAAGTTTCGCCATCTCAATGTACCAGTCACAGAAATCATCCCAAATGAAGTTGTATAATGAACGACCAGCTTCACCGAACTCATATTTATCCATGTTACGTGTTACACTTTCGATTGTTTCGTTTAAGCGAGTTAAAATCCACTTATCTGCAACTGATTTTTCACCAGTTAAATCGATTTCTTCATACTTCATGTCATCCATGTTCATTAATACGAAACGTGATGCGTTCCAAATTTTATTAATGAAGTTCCAAGTAGATTCTACTTTTTCCATGCTGAAACGTAAATCTTGACCTGGTGCACTTCCTGTTGATAAGAAGTAACGCATCGCATCTGCACCGTACTTCTCGATAACATCCATCGGATCAATACCGTTACCAAGAGATTTACTCATTTTACGTCCTTGCTCATCACGAACTAAACCGTGAATTAATACATCTTTAAATGGACGCTCTCCTGTAAACTCTAAACCTTGGAAAATCATACGAGATACCCAGAAGAAGATGATATCATAACCAGTTACTAAAGCATCTGTTGAATAGAACTTTTTAAAGTCTGCTGCATCTTCATTCGGCCAGCCAAGTGTTGAGAATGGCCATAATGCTGAACTGAACCATGTATCAAGCACGTCATTATCTTGATTCCAGTTTTCAAGATTTGCTGGCGCTTCTGTACCTACGTATACTTCACCAGTTTCTTTATGATACCAAGCTGGAATGCGGTGTCCCCACCATAATTGACGAGAAATACACCAGTCATGAATGTTTTCCATCCAGCGTAAGTATGTGTTTTCAAAACGCTCTGGTACGAACGTTACTTTTTCTTCTTCTTTTTGTTGAAGTTCTACCGCTTTTTCTGCAAGTGGAGCCATTTTTACGAACCATTGTGTTGATAAATAAGGCTCAACAACTGCACCGCTACGCTCACTATGACCTACTGAGTGCATATGAGGCTCGATTTCTACTAATACGCCAGCTTCTTGTAAGTCTTTCACTAACTCTTTACGGCATTCGAAACGATCCATACCGTTATACTTACCAGCTTTTTCGTTCATCGTTCCATCTTCGTTCATTACTAAAATACGTGGTAAGTCATGACGGTTACCTACTTCAAAGTCATTCGGGTCATGAGCTGGTGTAATTTTCACAACGCCTGTTCCGAAGTCTTTTTCTACGTATTCATCAGCAATAATCGGAATCTCTCGGCCTACGATTGGAAGTGTAACTGTTTTTCCGATTAAATGTTTGTAGCGATCATCTTCTGGATGAACTGCTACCGCTGTATCACCAAGCATGGTTTCTGGACGAGTAGTTGCAAGGCGAATGTGACCAGAACCGTCTGTTAACGGATAGTTCATATGGTAGAATGCACCTTGAACTTCTTTATGAATTACTTCAATATCAGAAAGAGCTGTGCGTGTTGCTGGATCCCAGTTGATGATATACTCACCGCGGTAAATTAAGTCTTTTTCATATAATTGAACGAATACTTTATTAACAGCGTTAGATAAACCTTCGTCTAATGTGAAGCGTTCACGAGAATAGTCTAGTCCTAAACCAACTTTCCCCCATTGTTGACGAATGTGAGAAGCGTATTCTTCTTTCCATTCCCAAGCTTTTTCAAGGAATTTCTCACGACCAAGATCGTAACGTGAAATACCTTCTTCACGAAGTTTTCCTTCTACTTTCGCTTGCGTTGCGATACCAGCATGGTCCATTCCTGGAAGCCATAATACATCGTAACCTTGCATACGCTTTGTACGAGTTAAAATATCTTGAAGCGTCGTATCCCAAGCGTGACCTAAGTGTAACTTACCAGTTACGTTCGGAGGTGGAATTACAATTGTATATGGTTGTTTCTTCTCATCTCCTGTTGCTTCGAAATATTTGCCTTCAAGCCACCACTTGTAAAGGCCTTCTTCAACGGACATATGATCATATTTAGTTGGTAAATTATTTTCCGTATTTGACATTATTTTCCCTCCTTAAAATAAAAAATGCCCCTCATCCAAAAAAGGACGAGGGACATCGCGGTACCACCTTTATTTACAAACAAATTCAGAATTTGCTTATACTCTTAATTTGATAACGGACAAATCCGTCTTTTCCTAATAAGAATCATTCCGTTCAGAAAAGATGCTCCAGGGCTACCTTCTAACATAACTATCTAGAGAACCTCCCAGCCAATGGTTCCCCTCTCTGAAGACGTTTCATGTTATACTCTTCCCCTTCAATGCATTTATGTGATTGTTAATTATTATATACAATAGTGTAAAAAACGAAACCTTATTCGTCAAGATAAATTTGAAACTACGGCTTTTATCTCTTTATGAAACTAATAAAAAAAGATAAGCAGGGTTCTCCCTACTTATCTTCTTTATCCGTTCCCTTGCTGGGCAGCTTGTAATTGCGAAAGGAAATATTCTGTATTACTAATAAGCCAATGCGATTGCTGCAGAATTTTTACCCCGCGAAGCTCATTTTCTTCATTACGACTCTTTCTTCTTTTCGTATACGACTGAATTTGCCGAATAAAATGCGACGGGTACGTCATATACGCAAACATAAGAAGCTGCTCCTCTTTCGTAAATGGAAAATTTTTTTGATACATTTGATACCATTCAAAGCGGTCGCTCCGCGCAATTGGATATGTGTTCAAGGACCTTGAATAAAAGCTGACGATATCCTGTACCGGTGTAGCAAACTGAGACTTTTCTAAACTAATAAAATAACCGTTTCGTTCATAATCAAATAAAAAGTGATTAAGCGATACATTTCCATGAACGAAAGTAGTACGTGTTTTTTCCTTTTCTTTCATTGCATCATGCCATTCACTTAATTGTTTCGTTGCGAACTCACGTGCTCTCATAACGTGGTGATAATACGTACAATATTGTAATTCAAATGGAGACATATACCATTTCGCTTCTGATTCTACAAGAAACTCTTCTAATATCTCACCATCATTTTCCCAACGGCCGGATATATTTGTATAATGTTTTTCTAAATCTTCTTCTGTATAAGTCTCCTCTTTCACCGTTTTTTGATGCAACGTCCCGAGCGTTTGAAACATCTTATGGTATTGATCATTATCTTCGCCATTTCCTTCCGCACGTTCTAACCAAGGCATTAAATAATAGCTATATGCCCCATCACTTAAAACATAATTCCCGTCCGTCGTGTGATAGATAGGTACATAATTCGAAAAACCTTTCTCCTTCAAATATTGAATATGGTGTAAAAAATTATTCCGCTCTAATTTTCTATCTTGTATTTTCTTTAACGCATACGGACCTTGATTCGTATAAATTTTCATTACACTTCCGTGCTCTTCCATATGCTGAGTGTCCAATCTATATTGCCTCACAATGGGTTCATAGCGATTTCGTAATTCAATATCCATACGAATAACCCTTTCTTATTCAAAACATAGCTTCTAGGAAAAGAAAAGAGGTGAGTGAAAAAACTCACTCACTTATTTCACTGTTGCTTTTGAAACAGGAATATATATAATTTGCCCTGTAGTTAAATATATATCTTCTGATTGATTTACACGATATAAGCTTTGTACAGTCGTTTCATAACGTTCTGCAACCGATTCAATTGTATCTCCTTCTTGTACGAAGTACATTCTTACCTTCGTAAATTCTTCTTCTGGTTCTTTCGTAAATAATTTCGTTAAATAAAGTGCATTTTCATCTCGCTGTGAATATGCTTCTTCCTCTGGCTCTTCCTGCTTTTTCGCTTTTTCTTTCTTGAAATTTTTCCGCCCGAACAATTCAAATTGTGGCGTCTTTTCTTGCTCCTCTTCGCGCTCCACAAGTTCATGTTCTTCTAATTCCTCTTCTTCTATTTCTTGCTCTTTTCTTTCTTCTAACTGAAACGGCTCAAATGCATAATCTTCCCATCCATCTGATTCTTTATAGGCTGGTACCTCTTCGTGCGGTGCAGGTCTACTTTCATCTTCTTCAGCTGAATCAGCTTCCAACTCGGCATACACCGTCTCTTCCTCTTCATCCTCGGTTCTTTCTTCGTCACATAAACCTGTAATAGATATATCCGCTAATAGTTGTAAGCAACCATTTTCCTTTAATTCATAATCAAATTCCTCGATTGATACATATAATTCTTCAATTACTTTCACTCGATTTCTTGGAATTGATATTTCGAGCGGAAAGGAATGGACAAGCTCATTAACCCCGTCTGCCCTTGTTTCTACATAATCAATTGCCTTTGCTGGTGATAGCTCTCTTAACGAATAAGCTGAATCATCTTGCCTTGCAACGTACTCTCCCGTTAAATCTAATTGCCCCCTCACGATAACTTCATGATCGAGCTCCTCTATCTCAACGTCTGGATCTAACGAAATTGACAAAAGTTCTTCGACTTCCTGTCCCTTCTGGAACCAAACAGATTCTTTTAATGAAAATCGTAATGAATGATCTGTTGCCACTTCTTTTCCCCCTCCCAAACTATATGTCATTACAGATTTATGTTCCCTAAGGCTACTTTATGAATAAAAAAAATCGCTCCCCTAATGGAAAGCGATTTTCTCTAAGAAATTATGCTTTTAATTTTGACATTGCAATTTCGGCCGCCGCAATTGTCGCCTCAATATCTGCATCACTATGTGCTGTCGATAAGAATAAACCTTCAAATTGAGAAGGTGGTAAAAATACACCTTGTTCTACCATTTCACGATAGTAAGCTGCAAAGAATTCTAAGTTTGAAGATTTTGCTGCATCATAATTAGTAACTTGCTCATCTGTAAAGAAAATACCAATCATAGAACCTGCACGATTAATGTGATGCGGGATATTATGCTTTTCAGCTGCCTTACGTAGTCCAGCCTCTAACATTTCTGCTTTACGCTCAAATTCCACATATGATTCTGGCGTTAACTGCACTAACGTTTCATAACCTGCTGTCATTGCAAGTGGATTACCCGATAATGTTCCAGCTTGGTAAATCGGTCCGCTTGGTGCAACTTGACGCATAATCTCTGCCTTCCCACCGTATGCTCCTACCGGCAAGCCACCACCGATTACTTTACCTAAACAAGTTAAGTCAGGAGTTACACCGTAGTAACCTTGTCCACAATTATAAGCAACACGGAATCCTGTCATTACTTCATCAAAAATAAGTAGTGCACCGTTTTGCTCTGTCACTTCACGAAGTCCTTCTAAAAACCCTGGTTGCGGGGGAACAACGCCCATATTCCCTGCCACTGGTTCTACAATTATACAAGCGATGTCATCACCGAATTGTTCGAAAGCATATTTTACACTTTCTAAATCGTTATACGCTACTGTAATCGTATTTTTCGCTACACCTTCTGGTACACCAGGGCTATCTGGTAAACCTAGCGTTGCTACACCCGAACCTGCTTTAATCAATAAAGAATCACCATGACCGTGATAACAACCAATGAATTTCAAAATTTTGTTACGTCCAGTGTAACCACGAGCTAAACGTAGTGCACTCATTGTCGCCTCTGTTCCAGAGTTAACCATACGCACAACCTCAATTGATGGTACACGCTCGATAACAAGCTGCGCTAATTTATTTTCAATTTCTGTTGGTGCACCAAAGCTTGTTCCTTTTTCAGCAACAGCTTTTAAAGCCTCAACAACACGATCATTCGCATGACCATGAATTAAAGGTCCCCACGATAATACGTAATCGATGTATTCATTCCCATCGATATCATATACTTTAGAGCCTTTTCCGCGCTCCATAAACAGCGGATTCATACCAACAGACTTAAAAGCACGAACAGGGCTGTTTACGCCTCCAGGCATTAAATTTTGAGCCTCTTCAAACGCCGCAATCGACTTATCAAATTTTTTCATTATTTAGCGCCTCCTTCTTGTAACCATCTTGCTGCATCTTTTGCATGATACGTAATAATCAAGTCTGCTCCTGCGCGTTTCATGCTAATTAATTTCTCAAGTACAACTTCTTTTTCATTAATCCAACCATTTTGTGCTGCTGCTTTAATCATCGAATATTCACCACTTACGTTATAAGCAACGACTGGTAAGTTAAAGTTATTTTTCACATCACGAACGATATCTAGATAAGAAAGAGCTGGCTTTACAATTAAGAAGTCGGCCCCTTCCATTACATCTGATTCTGCTTCACGGAATGCTTCCATACGGTTCGCTGGGTCCATTTGATATGTTTTACGGTCACCAAACTGCGGTGCACCGTGTGCTGCATCACGGAACGGTCCGTAAAATGCTGATGAATATTTCACAGCGTACGACATAACTGGTACGTGCGCGAAACCATTTTCATCTAATGCATGGCGAATTGCTGTTACAAATCCGTCCATCATGTTAGATGGTGCAATAATGTCTGCCCCTGCTTTCGCTTGACTTACAGCTGTTTTTGCAAGAGCTGCAAGAGACTCATCATTTAAAATAACGCCATCTTCAATAACACCGCAATGACCATGGCTTGTGAATTGACATAAACATGTATCTGCAACTACTACTAGCTCTGGGAACTCATCTTTAATTTGCTTAATTGCACGCTGTACAATTCCATGCTCACAATATGCCGATGATCCAACTTCGTCCTTTTCAGCAGGTAAACCAAATACAATAACAGAACGAATACCTAAATCAACGACCTCTTGCATTTCAGCTTGCAATAAATCTAAAGACATTTGATATACGCCTGGCATAGAAGGAACTTCATTACGAGTATTTTCTCCTTCTAATACAAAAATAGGGTAAATAAAATCTTCTGTATGTAAAAATGTTTCACGTACAAGCGCACGCATGCCCCCGCTTTGTCTTAAACGACGATGACGATTAAATTGTAAAGAATTCATAGATTTCTATCCCCATTCTTTTATTTTATAGATTCACAAATGCATTGCAGTAATGCTTCTACAGTGTACTCTTTTGGCACAATAACATGTGGAAAATAGAGGTTCGCCTCTTTTTCCGTAATAGGCCCTATACAAGCAATTGTACATTTTTTCGTCCATTCTCTCCAGTTTGTACCCTCAAGTAAACGAACAAAACTATCAACAGTTGAAGGGCTCGTAAATGTAATAATATTTACTTCCCCTAATTTCAATGCTGTTATAAGTTCTTGTTTTTTCTCTACATTCACCTTCGTACCATATACAATTAACTCATCTAGAAAAATACCAAACTCCCTAAGTTTAACCGGGATTACATCTCTTGCTAAATTCCCTTTCGGAAATAAAATACGCTCGTTTCCACTTAATTCTCTTAGAAACTCTTCGGCAAATGTTTCTGCAACAAACGAGGTCGGAACAAAATGAACTTGATAGCCCCTTTTTTCTAACTCTAATTTTGTTTTCACGCCTACCGCAGCAATTTTAATCGGTCCAGGGAGCTTCTTTCTCAAACTATCTAGAAAAAAAGCTACACCATTTTTACTCGTGAAAATAACCCAGTCATACGAATGTAGCTGCCCTGCTATATGTTGAATTTGCCTATGAGACGTACCTTCCATACGCAAAAGCGGAATTTCCAATGGAATTCCGCTCCTTTCTTTCACTGCTACACTCATTTGTTTCGCTTGGTGCTGGGCACGTGTAATCAATACTGTTTTGCCAGCGAGAGCGTTCATATTTATTGTTGCTCCTTATTTGCAGCAAGGATGAGCTCTTTTGCTCCTTGTTTAATTAAACGGTCCGCAGCCTCTAATCCAACTTGCTTCGGATCATTACCTACTACTATCTCTTTCAATAAAACAGAACCGTCCATAGAACCGACAAGCGCTGTTAATTCGATTGCATCATTTTCTTTAAGAGTTGCATATCCAGCGATTGGAACTTGGCATCCACCTTCAAGTTTATGAAGAAATACTCGTTCAGCAGCCACTGTTCTTTCTGTTACTGCATCATTAATATGCGCTAACAACTGAAGTAAATCCGTATCATCCTCACGACATTCAATCGCTAATGCACCTTGTCCTACGGCTGGTACACATAACGTTTCATCTAAATGTTCTGTAATAACTTCTCCGTCCCAGCCCATTCTCTGTAATCCAGCTGTCGCTAAAATAATTGCATCGTAATCTTCATCTTTTAACTTACGTAAGCGTGTATCGATATTTCCGCGAATCCATTTCACTTGTAAATCTGGTCTCGCAGCTAGTAGTTGTGCACTACGTCTCAAACTACTCGTTCCTAAGATCGCGCCTTCTGCTAAGTCTTTAAACGATTCTCCGTTTTTAGAAATAAAAGCATCACGAGGGTCAACGCGCTTTGGCGTACAACCAATCGTTAATCCATCTGGAAGTACAGCTGGCATATCTTTCATGCTATGTACAGCCATATCAATTTCTTTCGTAAGTAACGCATGTTCAATTTCCTTTACAAATAAACCTTTTCCGCCTACTTTTGAAAGAGTAACATCTAAAATAACATCACCTTTTGTGACGATTTCTTTCACTTCAAATTCATATGGTAAACCAAGCGCTTTTAATTGATCAATAAACCAATTAGTTTGTGTTAATGCTAGTTTACTCTTTCGTGAACCTACAATAATTTTGCGCATAATTCTCTCTCCTCATTATAAATACCAAAAGTGGAAATTAGATAAACTGCTTAATAGAAAAATGTTAACTAGCATTACGAGAAATGCCCCGATATTCCACTGCACAATTTTCTTACCTTGCAACACATCTGCCGCTCGTAAATATAAGCCCACGCAATATACAAATAGAACGACAAAAGACCCAATTACTTTCGTATCATACCAATGGAAATTATCCAATTTTGTATATCCCCATATGCATCCTAATATAATTGCTAATAAGAAAAACGGAACAGAAAATAAATTTAATCCGTAAGACATAGATTCAAGCTTCGGCAAATTTCCTAATCTTCTTAATCTCGCATTCCACTTTTTCTTTTTTAATAGTCGGTATTGCAATAAATACATAATAGAAAAAATAAACGATACAGTAAACGTTGCATAAGAAATAATCGCCATACCGACATGCACGTATACAAGTTCTGAAACTAATTGCTCTGCAAGTACTGGCGACATCTTCCCAAGCGGTGTAAAAATAGAAAAAGCGCTTACGCCAAATGCTACAACATTTGTAAAAAAGACTAAAAAGTCAATACGCATAAATCGATTAATGACTAATGACATCGTAATCAATAACCAAACATAAAAATAAATCCCTGATAATAAAGTTAAAATAGGATTCGTTTCTGAATCTGTAGCCCTAAGCAACATAAAGATAGACTGCAGAACCCATACAATCGAAAGTAACCAAAAAGCAAAGCGGTTCGCCTTTCGGTTACTTTGGAAATAATCTATAAAATATAAACTAATGCTACAAGCATATAAAATAATTGCAATATGATAAATAATACTGTTATTTAAAAAACTCATCCGATCATCCTTCCAAGTTATAAAGATGGAACGGATGGTGTCCACGCTCTTTTATGTTCTACTTCTTCCGTATTTCCCGCTTCTTCCGCTTCTTCCACTTCTAAATCAAAAATCTTCGCAAATAAAGCTAATTTTTCGCCGGCTCCCTCTTCAACAGCTAATTCTTTAGCTACTAAAATTGGGTCCTTTAACAATTGGTTAATAATACTTTTCGTATGTTTACTAATTACTTTTTTCTCACGATCACTAAGGTTTGGTATTTTTCGCTCAAGACTTTCCATCGTATCACTTTGAATTGCTAGCGCTTTATCACGAAGAGCTGATATTAACGGTACAACACCAAGCGTACTTAACCAAGTTTTAAATAAAACCATTTCCTCTTCAATCATAAATTGAATTTTCTCTGCTTCTTTTAAACGTTCAGCACGGTTTGCTTCAACTACACCTTGCAGATCGTCGATATCATATAAGAAAGAGCCTTCTAATTCATCAATCGCCGGATCAATATCACGTGGTACTGCAATATCAACCATAAATAACGGACGACCAGAGCGCATTCTCTCTACTTTTGTCATCATTTCTTTCGTAATGACATATTCTGATGCACCCGTTGAACTAATTAAAATATCCGCTTCTAATAATGCACATTGCAATTCACTTAAAGGCTTTGCATGTCCCATATATTTCTCAGCCATCACTTCCGCTTTCGTAAGCGTCCTATTCATAACCGTTACTTTACGAGCTCCACTTCCGTATAAGTTTTGCAGTGCAAGTTCACCCATCTTACCCGCACCAAGAATAAGTACATGACAATCTGTTAAATCGCCAAATATTTTCTTTCCGAGCTCAACAGCAGCATAACTAACAGACATCGCACTTTCACCAATCGTTGTTTCTGAGTGCGCACGTTTTGCTAACGTAACCACTTGCTTAAACAACTCATTAAAAATTGTACCTGTCGCTTTTACTTGTTGTGCTTCTAAAAAGCTATCTTTTATTTGACCTAAAATTTGCGTCTCTCCAACAACCATAGAATCTAAACCGCACGTTACGCGGAATAAATGATCTATTGCGCCATCTTGTTCAAAAATAGACAAGTATGGTGCGACTTCTTCTATTTCAAGCTGAAACCAATCAGCTAAAAACTTCTTAATGTAATACCGTCCCGTGTGTAATTGATCGACAACAGCGTAAATCTCAGTGCGATTACAAGTTGATACAATGACATTTTCTAGCACGCTCTTTTGGTTTTGTAATATAGTCATTGCTTGCTCTAGCTCTGCTGCCTGAAATGTGAGTTTCTCACGAAATTCTACAGGGGCTGTTCGATAATTTACACTAACAACAAGAATATGCACGCAGCATGTCCCCCTTCACCCGTTTTATCACTTTATCTACTATCATAATACAACTTTCCTCTTATGAATCTGACAATCGTGTGAACAACTGATTATTTTTTATTTATTCTCCATATGTAATAAAGGAGCTTCAGTAAGATTAATAAAGAACTTTCTACTTTATAATAATTATAAAATAATAACTCTATTTGTACGTTACCAAAAAAAGTCCTCATAATCAAGTGATGGAAACTATTCCATATTAATTATAACATCATCTTTTCTATCTTCTTTCATCATGAAGGAAAATATGTATGATTGTTCCAAAATATAGTACTCACTTTCTCGATGCAATGCATTTGACATTGTATTTCTTTTTCGTTATATTGGTTTTACAAAATTAAATTGTGCACAATTTAAAAAATACAAGGAGTTGCCTATGAAAGAAAATCCTTTGCATCTAGATAACCAACTTTGTTTTTCTATTTACGCTTGTTCTAGAGAGGTTACCCGTTTTTACCGCCCCTATTTAGAAGAAATGGGCATTACGTATCCCCAGTACATTACTTTACTCGTACTCTGGGAACAAGACGGACTAACAGTAAAAGAAATTGGAGAACGTCTATTTTTAGATTCTGGTACTTTAACACCTATGTTAAAACGTATGGAATCATTAAAACTTGTACAACGTGTTCGTTCAAAAGAAGACGAGCGAAAAGTTTGTATTGAATTAACAGAACAAGGTAAAGATTTAAAAGAAATAGCTTGTTCATTACCAACAACGATGGCTACAAATTTAGGAATTACAGAGCAAGAATATCATTCTTTATTAATCCAATTAAACACATTAATTGAAACAATGAAAAAAATTAATGACAGAAAAGGGGAATAAACATGGATAAATTATATACTGCTTCAGTAACAGCAACAGGTGGAAGAAACGGTAAGGTAGTTTCAGATGATGGCATATTAAATCTTGATGTAAAAATGCCAAAAGCACTAGGTGGCGCAGGCGGAGAAGCAACAAATCCAGAACAATTATTTGCAGCTGGTTATGCAGCTTGCTTTGATAGTGCATTACAACTTGTAATTCGTACAAAACGTATGAAGGTGGAAAGTACAGAAGTGACTGCACACGTTTCTATCGGTAAAGATACAGATGGTGGTTTCGGACTATCTGCTGTACTTGACGTACATGTTGCTGGTGTTTCTCATGCCGAAGCACAAGAACTTGTAGAAGCCGCTCACGGTGTATGTCCTTACTCTAAAGCAACAAGAGGAAATATTGAAGTTACATTAAACGTACGCTAAAAGTTTAGTAAATAAAAAAAACGCGCGACATTCGTCACGCGTTTTTTGTTTTTGTCATTTTATGAATTGCTTTCCATGCTTCTTCTTTTCCAAGTCCTGTTTCAGAAGAGAATAGAACGATTTCATCGCCAATTTCAACAGCAAGCGTTTCTTTTACAACTTTTAAATGCTTTTGCCATTTCCCTTTCGGAATTTTATCGGCTTTCGTTGCAATAATAATTGTTGGGATTTCATAATGCTTTAAGAAATCATACATCATAATGTCATCTTTTGTTGGTTGGTGACGTAAATCAACTACTAATACAGCTGCGTCTAATTGCGTACGTGTTGTAAAGTAAGTTTCAATCATTCTGCCCCATGCCGCGCGCTCTGTTTTAGATACTTTCGCATATCCATAACCTGGAACGTCAACAAAATGCATCATTTCATTGATTAAGAAAAAGTTCAGCGTTTGCGTTTTTCCTGGTTTAGAAGAAATACGTACTAACTTTTTACGATTTAAAATTTTATTAATAAAGGAAGACTTCCCGACATTAGAACGACCTGCTAAGGCAATTTCTGGTAAATCACTGTCTGGATATTGTTCCGGTTTAACGGCACTAATTACAATATCTGCTTTTGTTACTTTCATTGTTTCACTCCTACTAATGCGTGCTCCAATACTTCGTCTAAATGAGATGCAAGCACAAACGTAAGGTTTTCTTTTACGCTCTCTGGAATATCATCTAAATCTTTCTCATTTTCCGCCGGTAAAATAATTTTTGTTAATCCCGCGCGGTGAGCACTTAATGTTTTTTCTTTCAAACCACCAATCGGTAATACACGACCACGAAGTGTAATTTCACCTGTCATACCAACTTCTTTACTTACAGGAATACCTGTTAGTGCAGAAATAAGTGCCGTTGCCATCGTAATACCTGCTGATGGTCCATCTTTTGGAACTGCTCCTTCTGGAACATGAATATGAATATCGTTTTTCTCATGGAAATCCGGATCAATATGAAGTTCTTCTGCACGAGAACGAATATAGCTAAACGCGGCTTGTGCGGATTCTTTCATAACATCCCCAAGTTTCCCTGTTAAAATTAATTTCCCTTTTCCTGGCGCTACAGACACTTCAATTGCAAGTGTATCGCCGCCCGCTGCTGTATAAGCTAAACCTGTTGCCATACCAACTTGGTCTGTTTTTTCAGCTTGACCATAACGGAATATATGCTTACCAAGTAAATCAACAATATTTTTCTCTGTTACAACAATGCGCTTGCGTTCTGCTGTAACGATAATTTTTGCTGCTTTACGGCAAACTTTTGCAATTTGACGCTCTAACGTACGAACACCAGCCTCGCGTGTATAATAACGAATAATTTCAAGAAGCGCTTCATCACGTACTTGCAAATTACCTTTTCGCAAACCGTGCTCTTTTAATTGTTTCGGCAATAAATGCTCACGAGCAATGTGCACCTTTTCAAGTTCTGTATAACCAGCAATTGAAATAATTTCCATACGGTCAAGCAATGGGCCCGGAACACTTGCAAGTGTATTAGCAGTTGCAACGAACATAACTTTCGATAAATCATATGGCTCTTCAATGTAATGATCACTGAAGTTATGGTTTTGTTCTGGATCTAACACTTCAAGTAACGCCGCTGATGGGTCTCCCCTGAAATCGTTAGACATTTTATCAATCTCATCTAATAAGAAGACTGGATTAACTGTTTTCGCCTTTTTCATACCTTGAATAATACGTCCTGGCATCGCTCCTACATATGTACGACGGTGACCACGAATTTCAGATTCATCACGCACACCACCAAGAGAAACACGTACAAAATTACGGTTTAACGATGTTGCAATAGAACGTGCTAACGAAGTTTTCCCAACCCCAGGAGGTCCTACTAGACAAAGAATTGGCCCTTTTAATGAATTCGTTAACTTCTGTACAGCTAAATATTCAAGTACTCGCTCTTTCACTTTTTCAAGACCGTAATGATCTTTATTTAAAATTTCTTCCGAATGAGTGAGGTCAATCATATCCTCTGTTGCTGTTGTCCATGGGAGAGTTAATAACCAATCAATATAATTATGAATGACACCACTCTCAGCAGAACTTACAGGTAATTTTTCATAACGATCTAATTCTTTCAGTGCAGCCTTCATTGTTTCTTCAGGCATTCCCGACTGTTCAATTTTCTCACGAAGTTCTTCAACTTCCCCGCCCTTGCCTTCTTTATCACCAAGTTCAGTTTGAATCGCCTTCATTTGCTCACGTAAGAAATATTCTTTTTGCGTGCGCTCCATTGAACGTTTCACTTTTTGTCCAATTTTCTTTTCTAGGCTAAGTAACTCTTGTTCATCTTGAATAATTGAAATAAGTGTATGTAGTCGCTCTTTCACAGATACAATCTCTAAAATCTCTTGTTTCTGCTTCGTTTTAATCGGTAAGTGAGAAGCAATTAAATCAGCTAGTCTTCCGGGTTCTTCTACATCAGCTACCGTTGCAAATGTTTCATTTGAAACTTTTTTCGAAACTTTAATATATTGTTCGAAATGCTCCAGTAACGTACGCATAAGAGCCTTCTCTTCCAAATCATCTTCTACTTCTTCAGTTACTGTTCTAATAGAAACTTGTACCACATTTTCTTCTTCGATAAACTCTACTACTTCTGCTCTATGTAAACCTTCTACAAGGACACGAAGCGTACCGTTCGGCAATTTTAACATTTGCTTCACTTTCGCCACTGTACCTACACTATATATGTCATCTTCTTTCGGATCGTCGATATTCATTTCTTTTTGCATTGCTAAAAAGATGATATTTTCATCCATTGCCGCCTGCTCTAGTGCTTGTATCGATTTATCACGTCCTACATCAAGATGCAGAACCATCGTTGGATATACGAGAATGCCTCTTAATGGTAGGAGGGGCACAATTCTTTCATTCGTATTCATACTAGACATAGCACCTCCATAATAAATTAAACTCCTGTTCAACTATTCTATATTACAATACATCTAGATGCAATTGCAGAGATTCTTCGCAATTGTAAATCCCCTGTTTTTTTGTGCCTCACGAAAAGAAAAAAGACTCCGCTTAAGCATACAAACTTAAACGAAGTCTGGCAAATTTTTATTATTGTATATTCTCACATTGATTGTGCATCTGTTTCACCCAAATCATTATGTGCATCAAGCTCACGATGCACATTTTCCTGCATAAATGTTAATTCAAATACTTCTTTTAATTTGCGAACAGGAATAATCTCAATTCCCTTTATTGTATACAAAAATGGTTGCATGTTTTCAGCCGGAATGATGACTTTCTTAGCTCCCGCTTTTTTCGCAGCTTTTATTTTTGCGTACACACCACCAATAGGCTTCACTTCTCCGTGGATACTTATCTCACCTGTCATCGCTACTTCATTATTCACATACGTACGATGCACTGCTGAATAGACACCTGTTGCCATAGCAATACCTGCTGAAGGACCATCAATCGGGATACCACCAGGAAAATTAATATGTATATCATACCCTTCTGGCAAGACATCTAGAGAACGAAGTACTGTTAACACATTATCAACAGAACCTTTCGCCATACTTTTACGGCGGATTGATTTCGTTTGATTCCCAATACTTTCCTCTTCTACAATTCCAGTGACATTTACTGATCCTTTATCTTTCGCAGGAATAGCTGTTACCTCAATTTCTAATAACGCACCTGTATTCGGCCCGTATACAGCAAGCCCGTTCACAAGACCGATTCTCGGAATTGGATAAATACGTTTTTCGTACTTTGGTGTAAGCTGACTAGAATGAACAACCCACTCAATATCTTCATCTTTAATGAAAGGTCGTTCTTCATTTATCGCCATACCAGCAGAAATTTGCACGAGATTAATTGCTTCTCGCCCATTTCTTGCATACATTCCAATCATTTCGATACCGTTCTCACCTACTTGCATCTCCACTTTGTCAGCTGCATTTTTCGCTACCTTTTGAATTTCTTCTGTATCTAACTCACGGAAGAACACTTCTAAACACCGCGACCTAATTGCAGGAGGAATTTCCTCTGGTGAACGTGTCGTTGCACCAACTAAGCGAAAATCTGCAGGTAAACCTTTTTGAAAAATATCATGTATATACGTTGGAATCATCGAATTTTCTTCACTATAATACGCACTTTCCAAAAACACTTTCCGATCTTCTAACACTTTTAGCATTTTATTCATTTGAATTGGATGTAATTCACCAATCTCATCAATGAACAAAATACCACCATGCGCATCTGTTACAGCCCCTTTTTTCGGTTGCGGGATACCCGCTTGTCCCATCGCACCTGCTCCTTGATAAATAGGATCATGCACTGAACCAATTAATGGATCCGCAATACCACGCTCATCAAACCTAGCTGTCGTCGCATCAAGTTCGATAAATGTTGCATTTGTACGAAATGGAGATTTCGGATTTCGTTTCGCTTCTTCTAATACAAGGCGTGCTGCCGCTGTCTTTCCGACACCTGGCGGACCGTATATGATCACATGTTGCGGATTAGGACCACAAAGAGCCGCTTTTAACGACTTAATCCCGTCTTCTTGCCCTACAATGTCTATAAAGGATGTAGGACGTACCTTTTCCGCAAGCGGCTCTGTTAAAGAAACCTCACGCATTTTACGAAGCTGCTCTAATTCTTTTTTCGATTCTCGATCAATTGAAACTTTTTGTGTTCGCTGATTTCGAAGTAAATGCCAAAAATACAATCCGACAATTACGCCAAAAACAAGTTGAACAAGTAAAAATATATTTGTCCAGCTCATAATTCATTTCCTCCCGCTATGTTTTACCTTTTAGTATTTCCTGGGAGGAATAGTGCTAAACATAAAGAAAAACAGCAATTATAAAAATTGCTGTTTCTTCTTCGCATTATGCAGATGTTTTTGTATCAAGTACAGTACCGTCTTGTAACACCAATTTTGGCGGTTCATTATCAGCTACTGTTTCTTTCGTAAGAATACACTTCTCGATATCTTTGCGAGATGGAAGTTCGAACATTACATCAAGCATCAATCCTTCAATAATAGAACGAAGTCCACGAGCACCTGTTTTACGTTCAATTGCTTTTTTCGCAATCTCAACTAGTGCACCTTCTTCAAACTCTAACTCAACATCGTCAAGCTCCAATAATTTTTGGAATTGCTTAACAAGTGCATTTTTCGGTTTAGTTAAAATATCTACAAGAGCATCTTCATCAAGCGGCTCTAGGTTCGCAATAACTGGAAGACGACCGATAAACTCCGGAATTAAACCGAATCTTAAAAGATCCTCTGGTAAAACGTGAGATAAAACATGCTTCTCATTTACATCAGCATTTTTCTTCTCAGCACCAAATCCAATTACTTTCTCACCAAGGCGACGTTTAATAATAGGCTCGATGCCATCAAACGCTCCACCACAAATGAATAGGATGTTCGTTGTATCAATTTGAATAAACTCTTGATGCGGGTGCTTACGACCACCTTGAGGTGGAACGCTCGCTACAGTACCTTCTAAAATTTTCAGAAGTGCCTGCTGTACACCTTCACCAGATACATCACGTGTAATTGATGGATTTTCGGACTTACGTGCCACTTTATCAATCTCATCAATATAAATAATTCCTTTTTCCGCTTTTTCTACATCGTAATCAGCCGCTTGAATTAGTTTTAGTAAGATGTTTTCTACATCTTCCCCAACGTATCCAGCTTCTGTTAAAGATGTTGCGTCCGCGATTGCAAATGGAACATTTAAAATACGCGCTAATGTTTGTGCCAATAATGTTTTACCACTACCAGTTGGCCCAATAAGTGAAATATTACTCTTCGCTAATTCTACATCATCAATTTTGCTGTTAGAATTAATGCGTTTGTAATGGTTATATACCGCTACCGCTAGTGCTTTTTTCGCGTTATCTTGTCCGATGACATACTCATCTAAGATTTCACGAATTTCTACCGGTTTCGGTACATCTTTGAATTCTACTTCTTCGTCCTTCGCAAGCTCCTCTTGTACAATTTCAGTACAAAGCTCGATACACTCGTCACAAATGTAAACACCTGGACCTGCAACTAACTTTCGAACTTGCGTTTGTGTTTTACCACAGAAAGAACATTTTAATTGACCTTTTTCATCATTAAATTTAAACATATTTTCACACCCCTTACAAAGTGCTAACCTCTTGCCTTCGTATGTACACGATAAATGTATCGTATGTAAATACATATTATGTCACTACGTAGCGAGAAATACAAATAATATGACTAGTTATGTACAAATAAAAAAATTTTAAAACTTTTGAAATATGTATATTCGACTTACAAAGGTACTTTTCCTTCTTCATCGAAAAGTTTTATAAATATATTTCTATATTTATAAAACAAGGCACGATTAAAATCGCGCCTTGTTATTTTATTATGCAGCGTTGTCTACTAAGAAGTCTACAGCTTTACGCACTTTAAGATCTTCAGATAAAGCGTCTACGCTTCCAAGAGCTTGCTTGATAGCGTCTACTGGCATACCGTACATTTCAGCCATTTTTTCAACTTCTGCAGTTACTTCTTCTTCAGTAACTTCGATGTTTTCAGCTTCAATGATAGCTTCAAGAACAAGATTGATTCTTACACGTTTTTGTGCATCCTCTTTCATTTGCTCTTTTAATTTGTCAGCGTCAGTACCTGTGAATTGGTAGTAAAGCTCAAGGTTCATACCTTGTTGGCTTAAACGTTGCTCGAATTCACGAACCATACGATCTAACTCAGTGTCGATCATAGCTTCTGGAATGTCGATTTCAGCGTTAGCAGCAGCTAATTCTACTACTTCGTCACGTACTTTGTGCTCAGCTTCGTGCTTTTTGCCTTCTTCTAAGTTTGTACGAAGTTTTGTTTTTAATTCATCAAGAGTTGCAACTTCTTCGTCAGCATCTTTAGCGAACTCGTCGTTTAACTCAGGAAGTTCTTTTGTTTTGATTTCGTGAATTGTTACTTTGAATGTTGCTGGTTTACCAGCTAATTCAGCAGCATGGTACTCTTCTGGGAATGATACTTCAACTTCTTTAGAATCACCAGATTTAAGACCAATTACTTGCTCTTCGAAACCTGGGATGAAAGTACCAGAACCGATTGCAAGAGAATAGTTTTCGCCTTTTCCGCCTTCAAATGCTTCGCCATCAACGAAACCTTCGAAGTCGATTACAGCTGTATCACCATCTGCAGCAGTTCCTTCTTCTTTAACAACTAGTTCAGCTTGACGCTCTTGTAAAGCTTTTACTTCGTTCTCTACATCCTCGTCAGTTACAGTTGTTTCAACTTTTTCTACTGCTAAACCTTTGTAATCACCTAATTTAACTTCAGGTTTTACAGTAACTTTTGCAGTGAAAATTAAGTTTTGGCCTTTTTCGAATTTCTCGATGTCAATCTCAGGATGAGCAACTGGGAAGATACCAGCTTCATCGATTGCTTCACCGTATGCTTTTGGTAAGATGATATCTAAAGCATCTTGGTATAAAGATTCAATACCAAAGCGTTGTTCGAATAATGGACGAGGCATTTTTCCTTTACGGAAACCTGGTACATTAATTGTTTTTACTACTTTTTTGAATGCAGCGTCGATAGAGTTATTTACTTCTTTAGCATCAACTTCGATTGTTAAAACGCCAACGTTACCTTCTAATTTTTCCCATTTTGTAGACATTTATTCTTTCCCTCCAACTATAATAATGTATGCACATACCTCTATAGATCAAAATTTTTATTATCTCTTTCTTGAAATAACAAATATACAAATAACCCTCTAGCAAAAAGCTTTCAGATACAATGTTCCAATCTACTAATTGTCTAAAAGACAACTACGGTATATTTTGTTCGAGACTAATATGAAACATATTAAGTAAGAGAATTATACTCCTCTTCTCTTACAAACAGGCAGATTTCTGCCTTTTGCAACCCTTACATTATAACATAGAATGTGCTCGTTTCAATAACTGAACGATTCTTTTTCATAATTATACGGGCAAATACCCTTCTCTTTCAATGCGCAGTAACCATTGATAGGCAATATGAAATTCCTCAAACTCAATATTGTATGCTGTCATAAGTTCTTCTTCATCAATAGCCAATCCGAAACGCTTTCTTCCAATTCTCTCTAAGACAGCAGCCCAAATTTCTACTTTATCCATTAATAGAGGGAACGGAAAAATGCTAATTTGTAATTCTTTCCAGTATGTAACCATCGTACTAAATATATCTGGATAATTTTGCTCTAATCGGTTTGAGAATTTATGTATAATTTTATCGGATTGCTCCTCATTATGACCTGTAAATGCTGGAATCACCTTTATCGTATTTCCAAACTTCTCTACTTCTATCTCTTCTTCTATTTGATTTTCTACCATTTTATACAAAATAGAAGTTTTTAAATACGGGTGCTGATCTTCGTCTATTAAAAATTTCTTTAAAGTAGGAAGTGCGAGATCCAGGTCTTTTAACGAAAGTTTCTGGATAACTCTTAGCTTTTGACCAAAGTTTTCTCCAAAAAGCCCATCGGTAAATTCTTCTAATTCAAAATTCGAATCCACTAGCGGTGTATCTTCTTCATTCAGCATCCCTTGCGCAAACAAAGCCAGCTGCGCCAATTTTTCCTTTTGCTCAGGAATTATATCTTTCGTTTGCAAAACTTCCTCAACAGTTTCAATGACACCTTCATAATCATTTGTTTGAACTAAAATAGTTACATACGTTTCAAGAATATCACCAAATAATATAGCTCCTGTTTCAAGCAACTGCTCACATTTTTCTTTCGCTTCTTCCATACGTTTTAATTCTAGCAAACAAATAACGGAAGCTAATTCTGTTTGTTCCGTTTCTGCATTATACTGACGTAATATTTCAAAGCAGCGCAATGCATCTTCGAATTCCCGCTCTTTCAACGCTAAAAAACCTTTATCAATATAGCGTTCTGATAGTTGCGGAAACAATACGACCGTATTTTCTTTTTTATCCATACGTCCGCCTCTTTTTCTAGATTTTAATGATCTTCAAAGTAAATATATCAAATGCGTAATGAGAACACAACATTCCAAAATTATTTATTTGAAATATAGGAATATTCTATTTTCATAACGAAAAAGCAACAAACTTCTAAATGAAATTCATTTTTCACAAACAAAAACCCTCAGCAACAGACGGCAGAGGGTTCATCATTAATGGAAAGCTTTTATAATTGTGGGGTATATAACAAGGGTAATAATTTGGAGAACAATAATTGCCATAACAATCATGCTAAAATAGAAGATTGGTTTACTTCGCTTCATTAAAAACATAATAATAAGCATCGTACAAGCAAACAAACTTAAAAAGAACAAACTCGTTGTCGAACTAAGTATACCACTCGGGACAAAGAACAATAAAACTACACTACAAGTACCTATAATTCCAAATAACCATTCCATTCATTCACTCATTCCCTTTCCCTCTCATGGCAGTTTTTTCTACGCTACTAAATGTTTTACAACATCAATTACATATGTTAACTTTTCATACGCCACAAACCCAAAAGCTACTGTTAAACCCGTTACGATTAATCCTTTCATCATCTCTTCCTCCTCATTTATCGTTGTTATCTTCATTATATAGGATTAGTAATTTGTTACCATCGAACTTCCTTACACTTACCTTACAGAGTTGTAAGATTTCAAAAATAAGTTTAAAATCATGTTAATGTATTTTTGTACAATTAAGAATTTAATTTACAAGGGGGATTATATATGTTCAAAAAAATGGCAGCTGACGTTTTAGGATTAAGCGATGTAGGTTCCGTTATCACACCAAAAGATTACGATAAGGTCGATGCTGATGATTACGTAATGCATGAAGATGGGGAGAAAATTTACTTTCTTATTAAATCAAAATCGGATGAATATTGCTTTACAAACAAAGGATTAATTCACCTAGATGGTACAAGTGCCACAAGCAAAAAACGTACATTACGCCGCTTTAGCTATAGTAAATATCAAATTAAAAACGTAGCACTTGAAACTGCAGGAACGATTGATTTAGATGTAGAAATTAAATTTCAGATGGGAGATGAGCATTACTCAATTGATGTTCATAAAAAACATATTGAAGAATTAAAAGATTTATATAAGGCTCTTCTTAAAATCGAAGAAATTTCATACGACAACGACATTACATTGCAGTATGCACATAAAAGTTTAGATATGGCATCTAACGCTTTCAGCCGTATTTCAAATGCACAAGTAAATTTAGCAGAACAGTTTAAAGAGATGAACGAGATCGCCTTTAGCTGGCTCGTTGATACGAAAAAGCAATATAACGTGAAAGATTACGGTTTTGTCTTTGAAAAATTTATTAATAACTAATTTAAAACAAACAAAAAACCTTGTTATCAAAAGATAACAAGGTTTTTTTAGCGTCCCAGGAGAGATTCGAACTCCCGACCCGTTATTTACCTACGATATATAAACGACTCTTTCATCGTTTGCTGAACGTTCATTTGGGCGGTCAACTGACCGTTTTTATTAATTAATATTATACGCTATAGTACGGCTCTACGTCAACGCTTAAAACTCTTTTATTCTACCGATTCTCTATCGACAATTCTGACGCATTTAGATGATACTATATCCACGGAAGACAAGATAATCGTCTTAAAATACGTTTCTCGGCGTATCTTTCCGCAATTATAGCCGAAAAAAAGACGCAGATTATAAAATCCCACGTCCCTCTCACCGCTATTACACCTTATACTTCTTGAAGAATTCATAGAGCGCAGCCCCTATAATATCATCTCGATTGAGACGATACATATCCTCGAATACACCTACTTTCACACATAAATCCTTGTCAATATTCACCGTCCTGCTAACTTTTTCTTTCGTCCCACTTTCTCCAATACGCATATATAACGAATGAATCGGACTAGTATTCTTCTGCGCCGAAATCTTTTCCTTTTCTTGCATAATCTCATTAACTGCGTTTTTAATCGGAACCCATTCGCTTAGCATTTTCCATAATCCACTTACGTCTTTTTTCTCGAGTACATCATCTGTAGTTTCTACCTTCGTATCATCCGCGACCGCTATAAATTCTCGAATATCCTTTTTTAAAGGAGCTTCTCCTTGTCCTGTAAAATGCCAACCTATATCACTTTTTTTACTATACTCATACCCCGCGTTTTTTAACCCCCTTAGCAACCTTTTATCACATATGCCAATCTCTTTTCCAACTACCTTAGCGGTATTTCCTTTGAGTAATTTTATTAACTCTTCAATCTTCATAATTTATGCCTCCTTCAATTACGCAACTTGCGTAATATCCAATTATTCATATTTTACAATTCTTATTTTTAAATATATCACACAAAAATAAAAAGGTGTAGCAAATCTGCCGTTCATCTCACTCTCGCCGTTTCTTAATCTACTTAAAAAGAAAGACAGGCGAAGTGTTCCCCGCCCATCTCCGCACTATTTTATATATTTTGATCGCAGGCTAAATATATCTTCCCCTTCACGAATGCCCGCCGATCCCTTTCTCACATTTTTTACGACAGTCCAATTCGAATTAGTTTCATCGCCGATGTTCTGTATTGTAAAGTTGCCGTCACCATATTTTCGGTGACCTTCTGCCAATTTCTCCGTTAAATCATTCTCGTTTGCTCTCGCCATCTTTGCGCCATCTCCCTTTTTATACAACCTTCTTTAACTGTCCAACCAATCACAAGTTCAGTCAATTGGAGATTCTCGTTTTCCGCTTCGATTAATTGTAACACACTGTCGAGGATAAGTTCCGATAACGGTTACCCCATCGCACTAGAAACGTTATTTTCTTTGAATGTGAATGAGCCGACGCCAGTTATGCTAAATGATACGATTCCATTCGTTACCAATCTATATCGTTTACGCATAAAAAAAGCGACTAGAGCCGAAGCCCTAAACGATTATTTCGTTTTGGCTAACGCCTTAACGACTTCTTCTTCCTTGACCGTTTCGTCGCCTAAGATATATAGAGTGCCGTCATTCTCGGCATCGTAATTTTCGCGTGTATTATAAAAAATAAAAGAGAGAGCCTTTAAGCCCCCCTCGTATATCCTATTTACCATTGCCCCCTTGCTCGTTGTTTTTGACGCTCTAGTCTCGCTAATTCCTGCGCAACCTTTTCGATATCTGCTTCCTCGCGTACGTGTAATTCCGCTACTTGAATAGTAGACTGATAGACATTGCCGCCGTTATTTCCGCCGCCTTTTTGCGGTGCTGATGCGACGCCCATAACAGAAGGTCGATTCGCAGTACGAATGAAGTTAAATAGATTCGCTTGTTGTGCTTGCGTTAATACTATCTCGTTCTTCCGTAACCTTGCATCTACTTCGTCGAACTTCGCACTTTTACCGACCAATCCACGAGGTGAGCCGCCACTGTGATACTTCGGTCGTGTAGATCGGTTCGATGGCGATGAACCTACCGTACCTCCGCTATGGAAATACTTCAGAGGATTCAGGTCACCGAGCCATTCTAGCGAGATTCGCTTCGTCTTCGGTGCTGTCGCCTTTTTATCTAAATCATCGACTTGCGCATCACCTTTCGATTTATCGACGTCAACTTTCTTCGTCTTCTGTGCTTGTGCATGCTTATCAAGGATACTGATTGCTATTTCCGCCATTTTGCCATCCCCGAGAATCTTCTTGACTTTCTCCGCTAGGGCTTTGCGGTCAGTGTCGGCGATTTTCGCATCGGCTTGCGATTTATCAGCGTCGACTTTCTTCGTCTTCTTCGCTTCGGCACGAATGTTTAACGCATCGATAACAAGGTTTGCCATCGTGGTATTACCGAAAATCTTCTTGATTTTCTCGGCTGTCGCTTTCTTATCGACGTCGGCGATTCCGTTGTCGGCATCCGTCTTATCTACGCCCATTTTCTTATCTTTTTTCTTCTCGATTTCGCCTTCGGTCTTCTTAATCCCATCTTTCGCCTGTGTATCGTCGACACCCATTTTCTTATCTTTAGGCTTCTCGATTTCACCTTCGACCTTCTTGTTCGTGGCTTCGGCTTCTTCAGTCTTCAGGTTGACGTTTTTGTCGACAGATTCTTTAGTCTTATCGTTCAACTTCCCAGCTTTTTCGATTTGCTTATCGTACTCTGCCGTATTCTTCTCGTGCTTCGCCCGCATCTCTTCGATAGCAGTCTTCGTATTTTCTAACTCACCCTTAACCTTCACCGCATTTTCGTATTCCTTCGTCTGTTCTTCCGTAACCTTTTGCTGACCAGCTGTTTTCTTCTCGTAAATATCGATAGTCTTTTGGTGACCTGCGAGAGCCTTATCGATTGCTTCGGCTTCCTTTCCGACTTCATACGAGACTTTTGCGCTTGCCATCGCTTCCGCTACACGAGTACGGACGATGTTTTCTGATTCCTGTCGCTTGGCTTGAATACCTTGAATCTCGATAGCGTGTTGCGAGATTGCGAGTTCATTCGCATCGATTTTTTGTTGTTTCGACCTCAAAATCGCTTCTTCATGCGATAACTCTTTCTTGTACATGTGTGCCTTACCTTCTTGACCTTTTCTGACAGCTTCGTTGTACTTGTCCTCTAGGCTGTTGACTTTTGTTTGTTGCATTTCAACGTCCTTGACTAAGTTCTTACGATTCGATATCTTCGCATTTCCTTCTTCGACAGCAGTTGCATAGTCCTTTAAGTCCTTCGCCTGATTCTTATACGCCTGATTTAACTGCTGGTCTAATTCGAGTTTCTGTTTCTCTTTAAGAGCAGAAACTAACTCTCGGGCCGCATCCGCACTTAACGCAAGTGCTTCGCCATTCTTGCTATATGCTTGCGCAGTAGCAGGTGCTTTTGCAATCATTTCGTCGTTGACGCCTAAGAACTTCTTTAGTTCCTCATGCGATACTCCTGATGCTTTAGCGAGATTATTCATTTCATCAACTAATGCTTTTTTCTTTTCAGGGTTCTCAACTAAATCGACTTCCTTCATTACATCCCTATAACGAAGCAACTGGTCATTACTTAGATTAATCTTCGCCTTCATTTCATCGAACTGGGTCGCTAGTCCTTCGACTGTACGTGATTGCTCGCCTAGTTCCTTGTACGTTTCCATGTTCACCTCTTTGTATTCTTGCGTTGCGCCTTTGCCGTGCATCATAGCAGCGGTTAATGTTCCGACAGCTAACGAGATACCAGCGATCCATGCTGTTGCAGGGTTCGTTACGATAGCGACAGATAATGTTCTCATTGCCGTTACTACCTTCATAATACCTACAGCGAGTAACGCAGTACCAGCGGTAGTTGCTCCCATAGTCAAACCGAATCCGATTAGCTTAGGGTCAATCTTTCCCAGTAATCCGACCATTTTCGTAGCGCCGTCAGCGAAACTAGTAAACGAAGGAAGTAACGATTCTCCAATAGCAATTACTACGCCCTCCATCGCTGACTTTGTTTGCATCCATGCACCGTTGAGTGTTTCTTGCTGAATCTTGGCGACACGTTCCGCTGTTCCGCCAGCGTTTTCTAGGCTTCGTTTATACCCCTCTAATGTGCCTTGTCCTTGATTTATTAATGCGAGGAAACCTGCTGATGCTTCTGTTCCCACTAACTGTGCCGCAGTAACGGTCTTCTGCGCATCCGTCATGCCTTCCATCTTTCCGCTGACGTGTCCAATTAATTCGGGAAGTGGTTTGAATTGCCCGTTCGTATCTACCACCGATATTCCTAACTTCTCGAAGGCTTTCGCTGTTTGTCCTGTAGGATTCGCTAGGGATAGTAACATCGCACGTAATGACGTACCTGCTTGCGAACCTTGAATACCTGCATCGGACATCTTTGCGATAGCCGTCGCTGTATCCTCCATGCCCCACCCTAATGCAGATGCAACTGGCGCAACATATTTCATACCCATACCTAACATGTCTAGATCGGTATTTGCAGTCGTCATTGTTTTCGCCAAAATATCGACAGCCTTATCGGTATCTTTCGAACTTAATCCGAAGCCCGTCATAATATTCGAGGCTATATCCGCACTTTTACCTAATTCAATTCCGCCAACTGCCGCTAGGTTAAGTACGGCTGGTAACGCATTAATAGAATCCTGCGCCTTGAATCCTGCCATTGACAGGAACGATAGACCTTCCGCCGCTTGTGATGCACTGAACTGCGTAGACGCCCCTAAATCCTTCGCTGTCTTCGTTAACTGTGCGAACTCAGTATCTGTCGCACCTGATATCGCCTTAACCTTCGCCATTGATTGCTCGAAGTTCATAGCCGACTGAACAGATGCGCCAATAGCGCCGACCATCGCAATACCTGCGACGGCTGACGCTTTACCTAGTGAGGACATGCTTTGTGATGTACTGGTCGAACCTTTGCTGAACTTATCCATGTCGTCTTTCGCCTGTTTCGTACTTTGCCTAAACTGTGTATTGTCGAGAATCAGTTTCGCCCTGACTTCTCCTGCGCTCGCGCTCATATATTTCATCCCCTTCGTTGTCTGAATGCAAAAAAGACGCTACCATCTGCGGATAACGCCTTAATCATCGTTTATTTAGTTCGTAACTCAATTGTCGTATCTTATGCTTTTACCTCTACCCAATCGCTTGCTAGGATATCGCTTGGTGTCGGTTCCCATGGCGTATATGCACCGCAACCACTGATAGGATGGTCGCATTTACTCATGATATAGTTGCCACCTACCGTGATGTATAATGTCTTCTTCTCACTTTCTCTTTTGACTCCCTTACCCTCCTTTAATAGTACTAATGCTTCGTTGAATTCCATCATTAATAATCGCTCCATTTCGTTATTAGTTTAGTAGCGGTTATATTACACCGCCAAAAGTCTATATTTACGCGTTAATTCACTTGATATCTTGATAATCTGCTAGTAGGAAGGGCAAAGCCCCACCCTACTTATTCAACACTTGCTTGTACTTCCGCAATGAAGCCAGCATGTTGTTCGTGGTATTCATCAATATTACTAGCGAAGGCATGTGTACGTTTTCCGATTTCTTTTAGATTAGATTCGAATAATCCCATGTTAACAACTGGCGTTTTCTCTAAATCAGCGATATCACTGAATGCTTTACGAAGTTGTTCCGCTTCGGGAACGTCCTGCTGTTCTTGTAGCTGACTATGGATTTTACGCAATCCAATTCTAGCACTGTATTTATCTTCGGGACTTCCGCCTGCATTGATGACAGTTTCAGCGAGTCTCATAAATTCGCCATCAATCTGCAAGGCTAGTCCACGTTCATCCGCTTTGCTTACTAATTCTTTCATCGCATCTAATCGCTTCCCTGTTGTTTCTCCGAATAATACAGCGCCTTTAAGAGCCAATAGTTCTCTATCAAATAAACGTTGTTTCTGCGCATCTACTTTTTTAGTTTCAGCGAGTAATAGCGCTTGTGCTTCGGATTTCGCTTCCGATAATAGCTGACGATATTCTTTTTGGAATCGCTGTGCCTGAAGGAAGAATCCGACTTCCAATTTATCGTCTAGTTGCTTGCGTTTCTGTGCCTTTCCTTCATCACTCAACATTCCGTCAAGTTCAATTCGATTGCGTTCAGTTCTTGCGTATCCCATTAGACCTCCCATGAATTCTTTCATTCCTGAGTGACGAATATCTCTTGCTTGATTTACTTTCTCTTGAATAGTTGCCATGATTACATCTCTCCCTTTATTTTATTGGTTACTTTATTTAGTCCATTTCTTATCTTCTTTAACATATAGATTGCGACCTGCTCCCAAAGGGGTACATTACGGCAATGATGCGCCTTCCCGTCCTTCTCGAAATAGTAGTCGCTTAACATCGCTAATGTCGTAGGGCCTGTTATATATTCCGCTGTTTCTGACGTTTCACTTTCGTCTTTCAACTCGCATGATACTCGTTGTTCGTGAAGTAGCGCAGTGTAGATAAGCTGTGTGCTTGTCCAAACGTCATAATCCGTTACTTCACCGCAATGCTTATCAATAACAGTCTCAATTTTATCTGCGATAAAACCTACGTTATAAATCGGTGAAACATCTTTGAATACCAGTCGGTTCTTATCGTATAAAAAGACCACCAGGTAATCGTATCTATCTTCGATTCTATGTATATTAGCGGTGATACGTGGTTTTGATACATCGATTTTAGATGATTCTTCCATAATTCATTCCCCTTTCTTTTTCAGCTTTTTAATTTCTGATGATACCGCTTGTCTTGCGTCTCGTGTCGCAATATCTTTAACGAGAATATCTAGTTTATATAAGTTATTTTTTCCGACTAACCGTTCCACCTTACGCATATTGTATTCGTTAGGTACTTGATGCCCTGATTCCCAACGGGTTGTTGCGAGGGGTTGTACGCCTAATTCCTTTGCGAACTCTTTCTGCGTCATACCAAGAATCTTTCTAATAAGACGTATCCTATTCGCATTTGCTCGTTTAGTTGTTTTGCTCACTTTCTATCAACTCCTTATATTTAATTGATTGATATTACTACCATATATTTGATATGGTTCAAAGTTAAATTGGAGGTAGAGAGACAGGTTGTGCGTACCTATCCCTCTCACATTGTCAGCTCAGTGCAGGTAATCACAGAGCAAAGTTAAGTTAGTAATATAAAACCATGTATTTTGTATGGTTTAAGTTTAGATAAAGTATTTTTACTTCTTCATCCTATATCGCCTTCTAACGGCTTGTTATTTGGCGTACTTAACGTAATTTCTTCAATTTATTTAAAAATAATAGGAGAGCCGAAGCCCTCCAAGTTATTATTTCGATGATACTCGTTCTTCTAATGTATCGAAGATTCCAGTTAACGCATCCGTTACCTCGCTAATATATCCACGGTCGACAATTCGAGGATTCAACGCATATGCATCGCCCTTTAATGCCGTAATTCCACATGAGATTTTAGCAAGTGCGCCTTTCTTCACGATTCCGCGTAACTTATTCGTGAATGACTTGTATTCTAGTCCGACGATTTCTGCTAATCTTGCGACTGGTAGATATTCAACTTTCGATAAGTCCATTTCGTCAGGGTTCTCGACCAGCATGTATGTACTTACGTGAATGTACGGCATTAATTTGAAGATGATGCCTGCTTCAGTGTCCGTTAGTCTATCTAGTACTTTGCTTGTGTGAGTCTTATAAACCTTTACGAAATCCTTTTCCATGTTAACACCCTTTCCGCATGCGATTAGTTCTTCGTTAATATAATACTTCGCTGTTTTCTTACTTCTATCTACTTTGATAATACCTGCGTTTTCCAAGCGATCAAGAACGTGCACTAATCCTCGGCGACTCTTTCCTAGCGATTTCATCATGTTCGCAACAGTTACTGCATTCTCACCTTTGCGACCACTATCGTTAGAAAGCAATCCGTCATTTCCGTAATATAGATGTTGCATCAATCGTAATACGACGCCTAAGTCTGCGCTTTTTAATTCTTGGTTAGTGCTGACAATCTTACGTGCGACTTTGTAGAATACCCGCTTATCTTTCTCACGTCGTAATTCTCGTTCTCTCTTCGCTATGATTGCGTCACGTTGAGATGTTTTAGTCGCTTCGTGTTCTGCAATGATTTGCGCTCTTAATTCTTCTATCGATAATAATTCGCCCTCCGTCGTTACTAGTTCCGTAATTCCGTTTAGTGTAGTCATAATAACCTGCCCCTTTTCGTTATGTTGGTGATGGAAAATTACTTCCTCGATACATAGGGACATCCGAAACGCTGTTATTTGCATATCTAATTACTTTTTTTATTAATTTTGCACATATCATAAATACAGGTAGGTTTGATGGATGCAAACCGCTGTAAACACTACACACTTTTTTTGCACATAAACAACCTTTTCACACATTTTTTTACACATAAGAAAATAGCATTCGTCCTTACTCTACCAATGGATACAGCCATTTTCCATATGAAACCCCTTCTGTTATCTGGGTTGATTAAGTACATTTTTATTACGCATCAACTACCACTAAATGATAACCATCTAACTGCTGTGGTACGCACAAAGGCATCTGCTCCCACTGATTCGCTGGCGCTCCCAGTATTATTTATATAGAATGCGATAATTTCTTTAATAAATAACGCAGTAATATATAATCATTGACTTGAGCAGTTCCCTTAATGCGATAAGTCCTAAGCCGTTAGGCGTAGTTATCTTTGTCTCTACTTATAATAGGGGCGTTATTATCGCTAGTTAGGCTACTCTCGCATCTATTGCGATAATATATTTATATACTGGCTATAGTTATATAATGGGTCTAGCTAGTGAGTGGTTGAGCTATGATAGGTAGACCGCTCATGGGTCGGACAAGGTCGAAGAGTATGCGAATATTTTGCGATAAAGGGTTTCCTATAACGCCCTGAGTCGAAAACTGCGTGTACTTTTCGTAGGGGACTGCTTCAGGGGGTATCGGTGGTGGGCTTGGGGGGTGGTGACTTTCCGAGTTTTGGGATGGCGTCGTGATGAATATCGAATTCAATCAAATGAATAACGAATGACACAGAAGGACTTTGTGTTACTTTCGACTTTCGAAGAGAAACGTTGATTTAACAATCTTCTTCGCACATTCAATGAACATTCAATTCGAATAAAGTTTTATACATAAAAAGAAACGTTGATTTAATCACGTTTTGAATGCGCAACGAGAATCGAAAAGAGTGAATGAAAGGATGAATAAAAGAAAGCGATCACTTTCGAATAACTCTTCGAAGACTTTCCGAACTCTTTTCGAGAACAGATTAATAGAATCTTTTTCGATAACCCTTTCGAACACTTAACGCAGACACTAACATGCAGTACTTACGTGATGTACGATGCAGTATAACGATACCTGATAGTACGATATGGTGTATTACGGAATAGGTTGTCAATTAACAGCGTCTAGGACATCGCAAATGAGCCCGTTAATTACTTAGAATACTTGTGATACATACGCAGACAGAAACGCCCATATGAGCCTATGCGTGTCCTATGACGGCTACCATATCCGCCCTAACATACGCTGGTATATATGCCCTATGAAATCGTACACGGTGCGCCCTGTGAAACAGATATGACGTTGTATCGTCGTCAGAAAATGCGGTACATACATGCGCCCTATTCCATATAGAAAAAGCGCCTTGTTCAATTCAAAAAACCTTCATAACTCACAAGTATTGACGGTTTAATAGGTGCGTAGTAAGATAAGTACACGAGACACCTTCATATCTTACCTTCAAAAATAAGACGCAGGAAAGGTATCTAAAGGAGCGATTTTATAGTGACTAAGATTTTAGGCTATGCACGAGTGAGTACGGTCGGACAAGATTTAGAAACGCAGATAGAAACACTAGAGAAGTATGGTTGCGATAAGATTTATCATGAGAAGTTCACGGGAACGACGACAGAACGTCCGAAGTTTATCGAAGTTATTAACGTACTAGAAGAAGGCGACACGCTTGTAATAACAAAGTTGGATCGCTTCGCAAGGACAACGAGGGAAGCGACGGAAACTATCGAAATGTTATTCGAACGTGGTGTGAAGGTACATGTATTAGACCTCGGCGGGATTATCGAAGACACTCCTCAGGGACGTTTGATGTTTAATATATTCAGTGCATTCGCAGAATTCGAACGTGGCTTAATCGTTCAACGTACGCAGGAAGGAAAAGCAATCGCTAGACAACGCCCTGACTTTAAGGAAGGACGCCCAAAGAAATTCAGCGATACGAAGTTAAAAGAATCGATGGAAATGCGAGAGAAGATGCAGTGGAGCATGAAGAAAACCGCAGAAATGACAGGTGTATCTTTATCGACATTAGAAAGATATGCGAGAAAGCAACGACAATAGACGCTGAATTTATTTGGCGTCTTTTTTATTTACTGAAATCGAACAGAATGCGCAGACCCCCTGTTTTCGAGAGAGGCGCCCATTTCCCGTTTTCAGCTAGTGTAAAGGCGATAACTCAACGTTAACCTACCGTAATCCCCTCGCATATCTCCGCGAAGTCTTATAAATGTAAACTACCGTCAACTTCTTTACGCTTATTTACATGCTTTTAACGTTTACTCTCGCAAGGGGTTCGGCGTTTCATCGAAAATATTACACGAGGTTACATCAATATTAACATTCGATTTATACAGTATGGAATTTAAATAAACAGAGGTACGATACAGATGCGGGAAAGGTCGAAAATAGTAAATGGACTAACCACCCTAGCACCCTTTTATCAGTTATTTAGTAGTCTTTTAAGAGGAATGTGTTTTCGCTACTTATGTTTTTAATCAATTTAAGGAAAAAGCATACGATTCAATTGCCTCATGTCAACTATATTGTATAATGAGGTTATAAAGAAAAAGAGGTGAAAACATGAATTTGTGGATAATCTTAGCTGCCGTTACAGCAACCTTAAGTCAAAATAGTGTAGATACATACTACAAGGTTAAAGAGAAAAGAGTCGCTCCCACCAAGAAGACGACTCAAAGTAACCACAGGGAGAGAGAAACCTCTCCTATACCTAAGATTATAACACATTCATACTAATTATGAAAAAATTCATCTGGACAAATGTCCCTGTTGCTTTATTTTTAATTTTTGTTTTAACAACCCTTGATTATAACAATCTAGATACGGGGAGTTATATCTACATTATTTTTACTGGAATAGCTTTATTTTTAATGTTGGTTAATATAATTACCCTGTATATAAAGGAGAAGAACAATGTTTAATTTTGAAACAAAAGAACAACTAACAAAATTCATACAAGATGAAATTTTGAATTCCTCGGAAGCTTTGGATATTCTCGGGTGTTCGAGACAGTATTTAAACAAGTTGATAAAAGAGGAAAAGCTAATACCGATTAAAGAGACAAGACGCGATAGATTATTCTATAAACAAGATATTTTAGTAAGGAAGGAAAAAATGAGAAAATAAAAAGCAGTTTGTGCATATCGCCTAATTATTAGTAATGTATAGAAAGAATGGCGAGATACATTACTAAACAATATAACAAAAAACGAAGTGGGCGCAAATTAATGCGTACCGCTTCGTTTAGAAGTGTTAGAAAATTATTATACAATTTCGCATACCTCAAAGCATAGTAGGTTATGATTACTTTAGGCTTGTTCCTAATAGTTTCAAAATAAAGATTTAGTTTTTTGTATAGAAAATAACTTTTGGAATCTATAACCAAGTTGGGTTATAATACGAATATACGAAAAAGCCTGTCATATTGGTAGTACGGCAGACTTTGCAAGGTGGTGAATACATATGGATGCAATCACCGTTACTGCGGTTTGCTCTTTACTCATGGTTGTTATGGGAATGATTAACATGAGCAAAGGAAAGAAGTAATATTTTTATCTAAAGTCTTTCAGTGTTGGTAGCACTTGAGAGACTTTTTTCTTTATATAGTATTCCACATCTAATGCAGAATATTACTTATAAACCTGTAGTTTACTAATTAGGTATGCAAAGTCTTCATTTTGAGAACATTTAGCTCATTGTTGTCCCTTAGGCAACATAAAGATAAAAAAAATAATCTAACAGTTAACTTTAAGTGAACTCATGTATCCCCGAAAGCGGCTTTCATCCCCCCGCCACCTGGGTCATTATGCTAACTTTTTATCATAATGGATACTTTTAGTATTCTTATAGCAACATTATAACTTAACTTAGAGTCCACTTACAAGCGAGTTAAGCTAAAAAATTCGCTTGAAGCGAACTCCGCCATCTTCCTGAATGTGATTTCTAATAGTTGTTATAAGGTGTCAGCTCCCCGTAATATGTGCGCCTCTAGTTTAGTTATGCGTTCATTAGCCTTTTCAAGCTCCCTTTGCAGTTCGACTATAAGGTCATATACATTATCGAATTCAGTGATATGAATTTCATCCCCAAATATTTGTGCCTCAGTCGCTCCCAGCGCTTTTGCTATCCTTTTAATGGCTTGCGTTGGTACTATTGTATTTCCATTTATGTAGTCGCTCATTGTACTTCTCTTAATTCCAGTCCTATCTACTAAGTCAACTTGCCTATATCCTCTTAGAATCATCAATTCTTTTATATTTGACGATATACGCTCCGCCACGGCTTTGTCTTCTGCTGATTTTAGATTACGAGCCATTATATCTGTCCTCCGTTGTATTTATTAAATCAATCACTCTCGAGTATCTCTGTCTCTTCTTCTCAGTATAATTTCGGTTAAACACGCCAAACCTACCGATAACGCGAATACAACACCGAAAGCTGATACGTATAGATTACCGAATGCCCTCGTTGCCCACATAAATAAAAATGCGAATATAATTAAATACCTCTCTTTACGCTTCCTCATAGCATAATTCCTCCGTCTTTTCCGAACCTTTATACATCCTCATCTTCTTTCCTCTTCCGCACAAACTGTCCAATCCTAGCAGTAATAACCGATGCGAGTACAGCCATTGCAAATACTACTGCTAGCCCACCTATGACGGCGTTTCCAATTATCTTCGTAACAACCAGCAATACAAATGCAACTATTAACAGGTTCACCCTTGTATTTTTCTCTTTCTTTCTATCCTTCACGCCTTATCTCCCTTTCTAATATTTCTTTTTCGGATTCTCTGCTTAAATCCCCTCACCGTACTTCTAGCAGAATCAAATGATCGCCCTGTCTTCTTCGATAATGCTCTAGAAATCGCAACCTCCGTAACTTTTTCGTTATTCTCTACCGTATGTATCATAGTATCTAGTACAATGAAATCTATTTTCTTCTTGCATATGTTTTCATATAGCTTTGCGTAAGTATCTCGGTTAGTCATTACATTGCAGATCGCCTTTTCTTCGGTAGTATCTGTACAGTCCTCTAGCGTTTCAAGCACTTTAATATCGCCTATAAGTGTTAGCACCTTCCTCCTTTGTCCTCTTCCTCTTTCTCCGCAATATTTACGTAAAGCTTGATAAATAAAACACTTAATCCTCTTATCGAAATCTCCCCTATTTATATCAAACGTTCTAATCGTATATTCTATTCTGCGGAAACAATCATCTATAAAGTGTACTTCGTTATTTATCTTATACCAGTTATCTTTAGCTAATCGCTCAATCAGTGGTATGTAATGCGCTTCAATTTTTTCTACATACTTATTATCGCATATTCCAGTGTAATAATCTTCCACTTCTTCCTTAGCTAGTATCGCTATTCTATTTAATGTTTCGTTTATGTCCTCGTCTTTATTTGCGTATCGCCTTATAGTAAGTCTGCTTTCCATGCGTAAGTCTTCCACCTCTTATAGCACCTGTATCCTCCGATATTCAACTCACTTCCGCTAGTCGCGTTTAATATCGAAGTTATGCTATTGACAATCGGTGACACATCGACTAGCAGAGGTGAGGAAGTCGTAGGAAGCTGGGCGCAGTTTGAACCCCTATTTCGCATAGATAAAAAAATAACAAAGCGTTTTAAACTTCGTCATAATTTCGTAGTTTCTATGCAAATAGAGGTAAGGCGTTAACAACTAGCGTCGGCTCGTTGTGTGAGGTTTTCAGTAACGCATTCCCCGTCCTTGTGCTTTCACACATATCGACTTTCTACACTACAAAACGTCCCATAGTGCGTAAATCTTTCGATACACCCTGTTACCGTAGTAACAACGTATTTCCACCCTTGCCGTACAATGCCCGCAATCGGCTAGACCTATACGACGCACGGGGAATGATATGCGTTGGATTGTATAGCGCTGATTTATTTGCGTCGGCTCTAGCTAACCTTTTACGTTTTTATAGCGCTACGGCATGCGCTTTTTGACTTACCGCATCAGTACCTAAAAAAGACATTACTAAAGACGCCTTGCAATCTTCGAATTTTTTCGATAGAATGCAAAGTAGATGGTCGGACTGATACGGCTTGTCCGTTATTTAGTTTCGATGTTAGTAGTTTTGAGTCTCCAGTTGGCGCTGGGGACTTTTTTATTTATAAGAAATTCCTTAAACTTTCCGCTACTTCATTTTTATCTAAATGTAGATAACGTGTTGTAACAGATATATCACTATGTCCTAGCGCTTTAGATATTAATGCAACGTTTGCGCCTTTCTTTAAAAGATTCTTCGCAAATCCTCTTCGTATAGCATGCGGATTGATGTTTTTTAGTCCATATTCCTTCGCATGTTTAGTCATTCGTTTTGTTATGATGTTATTCGTCGGACTAGTTACGACACTTCCGCCACTCTTCGTAATAAAGAGATAATCATTTTTCGCTTTATACTCTCTGCGAATGATTTCATTTTGTTTCATAAGAACGTCTAGCAATCGTGCGAGAGCATCGTCAAACGGCAGATATATCGATTCATGATTCTTAATAATACCGCCGTCAATACTTAATACTTTCGCATCTAAATCGACGTGTTTATGTTCTAATTGCGCCAATGTGCCGACACGTATTCCCGTTTGATACATAAGTAAGATAGCGGTAGCGTCTCGTAAATCTAAGAATCGTGTTAAATCGAGTACCGATAACAATATATTAATTTCTCTATCCGTCGCACCTTCTTTAACAGGCGTATCTACCTTTATCTTCACATTGCGCCAAAAGTTAATATCAATCCACCCGTTATCGTGGCAACGTCCTAGAAACGCCTTTAGACACTTCAAACGAGTTAATTTCGTTTGATTGCTAACGTTCATAGACGATAGCCACCCGTAAATATGATTAACGTTTAATTCTTCTAAGTACTGCGTATCTGTTATCTTCGTAAAGTGGTTAACGTGTAAATAATAGTCATTTATCGTACGCTCACGTAAGCCTGTCGCCTTCATTTGACGCACAACTATTTCGAGTGCTTTGTCAATTGTTAAATTAAATGTATAACGACCCTCTGTGGTCTCTTTCTTTCGCTGATCGCTTTTCAATCTATCGCTAAAAATATTCGATAAGTCTTCGCTAATCGTTAAAGAATCGCGTCTTTTTGACATAAAAAAATAAGCCCCCTAACTCGTTAGTGACCGCACATTGTACGATTCAACTGACGAATTAGAGAGCTTATATATCGCGGATTTTGACGTCACCGCAAAGGTTTTTTTAGCGTCCCAGGAGAGATTCGAACTCCCGACCGTACGCTTAGAAGGCGTATGCTCTATCCGGCTGAGCTACTGGGACATGGAGCGGGTGAAGAGAATCGAACTCTCGACCAGAGCTTGGAAGGCTCTTGTTTTACCACTAAACTACACCCGCATATGTTATTTTATTTTTCTTCGTTAGCGCCGTTGCCCTATCGACAATATTTATTATATTCATAACTACTTATAAAGTCAACACTTTTTTAAAAGAGGATAATTTTTCTTATCCTCTTTTAAAAATTGCTTGTTCCACCAGCTGTCCATCTAATGTTTCAAAACGAACTTCTATATGATTTTCATCCATTTCTAATAAAGCGAATGTCTTTTCCACACGAGAGCGCGGGAGCAAAATACTTCCTGGATTAATAAATAAAATCCCATCAAGTAATTCTGCCCCTAATACATGAGAATGTCCAAAGCACGCTACTTGTGCTCCTATTTCTTCTGCATGATACGCTAACGTTTGTAACGTCATTTTCACATTATGACGATGACCGTGTACAACTAAGAAACGAATTCCATCTACATCAGTTACAATTTCATCTTGAAAGTTAGCATAATCACAATTCCCTTTTACAACTTGGAAACCTTGTAGCTCTTCGTGAGCAGGCGTTAGCTCTGAATCACCACAATGAATCATGACATCTACTTTCCCTTCATATTTCTCTTTTAACTGCTGTAATTCCTTCACAGAGCTATGACTATCGCTTACGATTAAAGCTTTCATCAATCTCTCTCCCTTATTCTTCTAAAAACCATTCCGGGATTTTCTCTTCTAATTTACGAAGAGCGCGTCCGCGGTGGCTAATCGCATTTTTCTCATCCGAATTTAGCTCAGCCATCGCTTTTTTATATTCTTCTACATAAAAAATCGAATCGTATCCGAAACCATTTTCCCCGCGACGCTGTTCTAGAATTTTCCCTTCGCACGTTCCGTTTACAATAACCGGCTCTTTATCCACTTCAGGGAAAGCAACTGCTAGCGCACAGTAAAAACGAGCTGTACGTTTTTCTAAATCGACGTCAGTTAACTCTTGTAACACTTTATCTATATTCGCCTGATCATCTTTCGGCTCTCCAGCAAAACGAGCTGAATACACACCTGGTTTCCCGTTTAAGGCATCTACAATAAGACCAGAGTCATCCGCAATTACGATGGAATTCAACTGTCTACTAAGACTGTCCGCCTTTAAAATTGCATTTTCTTCAAATGTTTCACCAGTTTCTTCGACTTCTTCAATATGAGGAAAATCGTGTAAAGATTTCACTTCTAAGTCAAATCTCTCAAATAACTCAGCAAACTCACGTACTTTTCCAAGATTTTTCGTCGCTACAACAACTTGCTTCATATTTTCCACCTCTACTCTATATGAGATACGATGTCACCTAACGCTTCTTTTTGCTTTTCAACAAGTTGGAAAATCCCTTGTTCAGCAGCATCAAGTAATTCATTTAATTCAGCTCTGCTAAACGTCGCTTCTTCTCCAGTTCCTTGCACTTCAACAAACTGACCTTTTCCAGTCATAATAACGTTCATATCAACGTCTGCTTTAGAATCTTCAGCATAATTTAAATCTAAAACAACACCTTGTTCTTCAACAACACCTACTGACGTTGCCGCTAAATAATCTTTCACCGGAATTTTAGATACTTTTTCTGCTTGCAATAATTTTTCAAAAGCTAATACCATCGCTACATAAGCACCTGTAATAGAAGCTGTTCTCGTTCCGCCATCCGCTTGAATTACATCACAGTCAATCCAAACCGTTCTTTCGCCAAGCGCTTCTAAATCAACAACCGCACGTAATGCTCGTCCAATTAAACGCTGGATTTCCATTGTGCGCCCTGTTACTTTCCCTTTACTTGACTCTCTGATTGTACGTTGCTCTGTCGCACGTGGAATCATTGAGTATTCTGCTGTTACCCAGCCTTTTCCTTCTCCGCGCATAAACGGCGGTACACGCTCTTCAATTGTCGCTGAACAAATTACCTTTGTATCCCCAACTTCAATTAGTACTGATCCCTCTGGATGTTTTAAATAATTTGTATGAATATGTATATGGCGTAGCTCTGCTTTTCCTCTACCATCTACTCGCATAAAAATAACCCCCTCATAAATACTCTCATTAGTATAGCCAAATTTAAATGTACGATATGTATAACAATAAAAGAAGGGGAACTCAAAAAGCAATTCCCCTTTCTTACATAAGTATATCAAATTATTCGCGATTAAAAACTACCTGTATTCACGTTTTGTGGACGATCAACAGGTTTTATTAACTTTTCACCTTTCTCATCCATAAGATTTGCTTTCCCATTCACTTCAATAGAAACATTTTTCACACCTTGTTTTTCCGTTAAAGATAAGACTAACGATTTCAACACATAATTTGAAATCATGTTTTTGTCTGGGTTCACAAATATATTTTCATTAAAGTTTAATGTAATATTTCCGTTCTCCACTTTTGGATTCGTAATAAGCTTAGCTCCTGGATTAAAATCATTTAGTAGCGACCCTTGAATCGGACCTTTTACAAGCTCATCCACAATTGCCGAGTAATCATTTTCTTTTCCTTCTGCAACGCGCCTTGTTACCGGTACGTAATATTGCTGCTTATTATTATTTTGCGCCATAAAGTAAAGTGTAACCGGTTTTGTATGCGTCACATCTGCTACTTGTTCATCATCAAAGTTAATACCATTCGCACGACTTACACCTTCACCAAGCGGTGTACCCGCAACAGGCATCTTCACTAACTTTTCACCATTTATTTGGAACTGCACTTGTTTTATTTCTGTAAATTGAGTCAAAGTCCACGCTACTGATTCAACAATTTGACGTTCTTCTTCTTTTGAATAATTTTTCATTTCTTTAGAGAAATCAATTACTGCTGTCCCGCCTTTTTTCAAATTCAAGGTCATCGTCGTATTCGCTGGAAGGACTGCTCGAAATCCATTTGGCAATAAATTTGTAACTGGTCCATCTTTCACAAGATACTCTAACGTTTGCTGTACAACTTCATTCGCTTTCGGAGTAGGCATTGCAATAGTTTGCGGTACGACATATCCATTTTTATCAACGAGGTATAACTCTCTATTTACTGTTTGCCCTTGTTTATCTTTTTTAGCAGTTTCTTTCTTTTCACCTTCTGTATACGTAACTTTTTTTGGCGGATCAATTTGTTCTGTCGCTTTCTCTTGATTTAACAAGCCACACCCTGATAATAAAATCGCACTCACAGTAGCACCAACAACCCATTTAAAAGTGGATTTAGGCATGCCATTCCCCCCTAAAATCTAAGTTTGTACTATTATGTATACGAGCTGTTTCATGTTTTAGAACAAGCTATGGCTACTTATATAGAAAAAACCCCTGATTTCTCAGGAGTTCTCTTATATGAATCTACTATTATTCTGTTTCTAAATTGATATGCTTCACATTTTCAATCGGCTGACCGAACCACTTTGATGCAATTTCTTTAAACAGGCCTATTTTACCAGTCGTTAAGAAGAGATGATCACTTTGTTCTTCTCCCTCATTTAGCATCTTACTATGGTATAAAATCGTACTTACCTCACGCGCTGTTTCATCACCCGAACTAATTAATTGTACTTGATCCCCCATTACCTTTTTAATAACAGGACCTAAAATCGGATAATGTGTACATCCTAGAATAAGCGTATCAATGTCAGTACTTTTCAACGGTTGCAATGTTTCTCTTACAACTTCATACGCCATTTCACTTTCGAAATTCCCACTCTCTACAAGCTCAACGAAAGGTGGGCACGCTAAACTTTCTACCATAACACGGTTATTAATAGACTTTAGCGCCTCTTCATAGGCGCCACTTTTTACTGTTCCAATCGTTCCAATAATCCCAACATGATACGTATTTGTCACTTTTAAAGCTGTACGTGATCCTGGATGAATAACTCCAACTACTGGAATTGGTAATTGTTTCTGCATTTCTTCTAATACAACCGCAGTTGCTGTATTACACGCAATAACTAACATTTTGATATTTAAATCTAATAAATGCTCCGTCATTTCCCACGTAAATTGACGCACTTCTTCACGAGAACGCGGACCATAAGGGCAACGTGCTGTATCCCCTAAATATATAATACGCTCTTTCGGCAACTGACGAATTAATTCCTTCGCTACTGTTAAACCGCCCACTCCTGAATCAATAACACCGATCGCTCTATTCAACTTAATCACCCGTTTTCTCATTCATCATCTTTTATGTTTATCAGTATATTTCACACACTTTAAGTTCGCTAACTTAAAGTGCCCCTGTATAAAAATTTTCATTTGTACCTATATAGATCAGGACCTTTTTTATTTTGCTCCTTTTTTTCATAATTTGCAAGACAGAAAAATAACCGACCTTCTATATGAAAGTCGGTTTCTTCTATATAAAATGCTCATTCAAAATAAAACTCCCGCTACTTTTATTAATAGCGGGAGTTTTATTTCTATATTTTATTTATCGCGTTCTTTATAGCCTTACCTATTTATGTATGAAACATTCTTATCATTCATATGGAGCATGAAACAAACAGAAAAATAGCCGACCTTTTGTATAAAAGTCGGCTGCTTTCTTATAGTTCAAGCTCTCCCATACGAAGAAGCTCAACAACTGCTTGTGAACGTCCTTTAACCCCTAGCTTTTGCATTGCGTTTGAGATGTGATTACGTACTGTTTTTTCACTTATAAACAGTTCACCTGCAATTTCCTTCGTCGTTTTATCTTGAACCAGTAATTCAAATACTTCTCTTTCTCTCTTTGTGAGTAACGGTTTAGATTGATACGCTTTTTCCTTCAACTGGTATAACCCTCCTTGCTTAAGCCAGAGCTGTATATGTGTAAGTTGGGTGTTTATTTAGTCAAGATATTGTATGAACGAAATGTGCAGGTGGTGAATGAAAATAGGCTTTATTTCTTATGTTATTTTAGACTTTTATACAGTGCGTACACTCTTTTTATCCACTTACTTTTCAGTACGCCATATTTGTTCTAGCAATATACTTACAACAGTACCTACGAACAAACCATTTCCGAATATATATTGCATCACAGACGGCAAGGATTGGAGTGCTCCAGACGGTAAAAACATAACACCACTTCCAAATAATATAGCAACTCCTAAAATCGTTACATTCCTTTCGCTGATTGGCACTTGTTTTATATTATTAAATCCAATTCCAATTAACTGTACGAACGAAGCCATTAAAACCGCAGATGCGACCGCGGATGGCAGAGAGGCTAAGTAGCGGATAATACTTGGAAACAGCGACATACCGACTAATAGTACACATGCAAATAAGAATGAACGCATGTACTTTTGATTTGTTAAACGTATGAAACCTGCCGTTGCTGGTAGTGGAACGACACCTACAGTTGAAAACAAAGAGGAAATCATATGCGAAATCCCTCCGACCCACGTACCATTTCTCAACTGTTTTTGTTCAATAGTCGCTTTATGAATCGTAGCTTGATTGATTGCTATAATAGCTGCCACTGTATTTGAAACTAAAATACATACCATAACGAAACTTGATACAGCCATACCTGTATTCCATTTTGGAATTCCCCACGCGAATATATGTGGAAGTTGCACAAACTGAGTTACTTGAGATGGGATCGTCACTTTTCCTGCAATGAGAAAAATAATCCAGCCACTAATTAACCCTATTAAAACCGCATAACTTTTAACAAACCCTTTTCCGAAGTTGGAGAGTATGACTACGAATAAAAATATGCCAAAAGCAATTAATGCTGTAAATCCATCAATTTGAGAAGCAGTAGCTGTAATTCCTAGCATTCCTTTTAAAAATACACCACTTAATTGTAAACATAATAAAAGTAAGAACGTCCCTGTCACGAGCGGCGTAAATAAAAATAAAATACGCCCGATAACTCCCGTTACTCCTAGCCCTATTAAAACAACTCCCGCAACCATCATTCCTAATTCTAAAATTTGCAATGTACTATGTAATTGATCCTGCCCTACAGTTGCATAAGCAAGCACGGTAAATACACCAACCCAAGATCCTGCTGGTCCATCCGCAATCGGAAGCTTATGTCCAAGCCATCCTTGTAAAAAAGAAGATATACCAACTACGAAAAACGTACGCTGCATTAAATAAAATACTTCTTCCGTCGTAAGATGAAATAATCCGCCAACGACAATTGGTAGCGCGATTGAGTTTGCTAATAAAAAAATAAACCATTGCAAAGTTCCCATAATATGATTTTGATTATGTTGATTGTCCAAACTTTTCATCCCTTCTTGCTTCCTTATAAGGAAGTATAGTACTTCCGTGTTTCTACTAAATAAAAAAGAAGGGTTCTATTTTCACAATTAGAACCCTTCTCAAAACATCTAAACGATTCCTCTATACAAGATTATCAGATTTCACTTGATTTAAATCCCCTATAACAACATTTCCTTTATACATAACTACACGCTTCTCTGTTTGACGAGCCACTGCTTCCGCGGCGCATGTTGCATTCGTTAAAACAAAACTTGCCTCATCACCTACATTCGGCCACACTCGTTTCCCTTCATTATTTAACGTTTCTTTCCCTCCAGTAATAAAACGAAGAGCTTTCCCTAAAGACCTTTCATCACTCCAACCAAATCGTTCTGCCAATCGATTTGCCTTTTGAAGCATATCACCTGTGCCAAACGGAGACCAATGATCTGTAATACTATCATTTCCTAATGAAACTTTAACTCCTTTTCGATCTAATAATGGAATTGGGATTACTTGTTTACCGATTGGAACGGTTGAAGTGATATCAATCTTTAATGCTGCTAGTCTTTCTGCCACTTCTTCAGCTTCTTTATCAGTAACACCACCAAGTCCAAGCGCATGACTAATTGTTACACGACCTTGCCATCCTGCTTCTTCCGTTAGACTGGCTAATCTCTTCATTGTAAACGTTCCAAGATTATTCGCATCGTGCAAATGAATATCAACATCCGCATTAAATTCTACCGCAATGTCCATAATCGTATGTAATGATTTTTCAATATCATTATCTACTGTAGCTGGGTCCACTCCGCCAACTAATTGTGCGCCCATACGCATCGCATCTTTCACAAGTTGCATAGAATTACTTCGCAATAATCCATGTTGCGGAAATGCAACTATTCTACCAGACAACCGATCTTTATATGTTCCTAAAGCCGCTAACGTTGCCTCTAAATTACGAAGTCCAATAACCGGATCCACATTACAATGCGTTCTAATATTTGTTGCGCCATTTCGAAGCAATAACTCTAGCATATTTTCCGCCCTGTCTTGAGCAGTTGCTAATTGCTTTGGTAAAATCGTTTTTTCTTCATTAAAACGTGTAAAAATATTTTCTGCTGGCATACAAGCTTTCCAAGGCCCACTATAATATGTTTTATCAATATGAATATGCATCTCTTCAAAAGCTGGTAAAACTAATAAACGATTAGCATCAAAAGTTAACGTTCCTTCCTCTTGGGCGATTCCCGCTATAATTCTTTTAATTCGCCCATCTTCAATAAGAAGACTGCATATCTCAGTTTCCGTTTGTGAAATTTTCGCTTCTTCATATGTATAACCTGTTTCAAGCTTTACATTAGTCAACCAATATAATGTCATTACCATTTCCCCACCTTATATTAGAAAATACGTCACACCCTCATTTTCATTTTAATACCAACTGAAAATTAAGACAATTAATCCACTGTATTGTCCTTTCACAAAAAAATGTAATATAACCTAATGGTCTTCTCATAAAGTGAAACTATAATCAGTGGGGGGGCATCCCCCACTGATTATTAGCCTTCACCAATCGGGCGTTTACGGGCAGTTGATCTCCCACCTAACTTCTTTGCTTCAGCCAAATTTTGAGGTGGGAGTTTTACTACCCACAAATAGCGGGATAAATTTCCATATAGAATAAAAGTACACTGTATCACTCATACATAACAGCGGTGATATAAAAAGGAGAGGATCATAATATGTCGAAGAGGTTATATAAATCCGAAACTGATAAAATGTTATTTGGTATATGCGGTGGTTTAGGAGAATATTTTGATATTAGCTCTACTCTCATTCGCATACTTTGGGTCATTGCTATTTTATGTTTTGGGACGGGGTTTTTAGTTTATTTTATTTGTTTATTACTTATGCCACGCTCTTACTAATAACTTTCTTTCATATATTTGAGCATAGCGTATAAAAAATCCCCTATAGATTTTTCTATAGGGGATTTTTTCATGAAGAATATTTCATCGTTAAATGTAATACCGCTACTTCATCCTCTTCATTTTTATAACTATGTTTCTTATTAGCTTCAAACTGAATGGAGTCAAACTCATTTAGCACATATACGTCGTTCTCAACTTGAATAGAAACTTTCCCTTTCATTACTGTTACCAGCTCAATTGCTCCTTCATGATGAGCTTCCGGTTCATATATACTATTCGCTCTTAAACAAGCACGGTGCATTTCCATCCCTGTTTCTTTCGTGTAACGGAACATCGTTTCTAAATGCCATGCTTGTCCTACATCTACTGCAAATCCTTCTCCGCAGCGCGCAACAGCTACAGGTTCTCCAACAACCATTAATCTCGATAAAGGAATCGATAACCCTTTCGTTATTTTCCAAATGACAGCTAACGTTGGATTCGTTTCGCCTCTCTCAATTTTCCCTAATGTTAATTTACTAACCCCTGTTTTTTGGGCTAATTCTTCTAAACTTAATTTTTGTTCATTTCGAATTTGTCTTAATAGCTGACCTACTTGCTGAATTACTTCTTTCGTTTGCATATCTTCATTTTCTTTCATATATAAAAACCACCTTAAAATATAAAAAAGTTTACTTTTATTAACTTTAAGTATATTATAATATACATAAATACTCAATTCCGAAAGGAGTGCCATACTTCATGCGCGCAATATTACTAGGTCTTTTATCATCGGCCTTTTTTTCTGCAACCTTTATTATTAACAGAGCAATGAATGTATCTGGAACAAGCTGGGCTTGGACTGCTTCCTTCCGTTTTCTATTTGCTCTCCCTATTTTATTCCTTATCGTTTTATTTCGCAAAAACTTAGGAGCTTTATGGGCAGAATTAAAAAAACATCCATTTGTATGGATCGGGTGGGGCTCGGTCGCTGGCATCGGCTTCTATTCTTTATTAAGTTTCGCAGCTGTTTTTTCTCCAGCTTGGCTCGTTGCTGGAACTTGGCAAGTTACGATATTAGCAGGTTTACTACTATCACCATTATTTTTCGTTAAAATAGAAACGAAATCAGGTACAAAACTTGTACGTGGAAAAATTCCACTTCGCAGTTTATATGTAGCATTATTTATTTTACTTGGTGTAATTTGTATGCAAGCGACTGCAGCGGGTCATATTACAATGACTCAGTTCATCTCGGGATTTTTACCTGTCGTATTAGCAGCTTTCTTATATCCGTTCGGTAACCGAAAAATGATGGAACTTGTTGGCGGGCGTCTTGATACATTCCAACGTGTATTAGGAATGGCAATCGGAAGTCTCCCTATTACAATCCTACTTGGTATATACGGATTTTCCACTACCGGTATTCCATCATCAAGTCAAATGATGCAAGGATTTTTGTTAGCATTATGTTCCGGAGTTATTGCGACGATGACATTTTTCTTTGCTACTGACTTAGCAAAAGACAATCTTGCTTTACTTGGAGCTGTTGAAGCAACACAAGCTGGAACGATGGTCTTCACTGTGCTTGGTGAGATTATTTTCTTAAATGGTTCATTCCCTAGCGGGCTGTCACTGATTGGGATGATTATTATCATGCTAGGAATGATCGTAAATAGTGTTTTAAACCGTTCTGTTCCAGTCATTAAACAAAAAAAATCAGCATAAAAATAGATATGGTTCTTCTTCATAGAACCATATCTATTTTTATTATCTCCCTATTTCGCCTTATCAGAATAGTATTTCATTAGCTGTTTATACTAAAACCTATGTTATAATACCTTTCATGCGCATTAATAGGAGGTAAATTATGTTAAAAAAAGCAATTGCTGAATTTATTGGTACATTTGTACTTGTATTATTCGGAACTGGAGTAGCTGTCATTGGTGGCGGAATTGAAGGAATTGGAACATTAGGTATCGCTATGGCTTTCGGATTATCTATCGTGGCTATGGCATATAGCATTGGAACAATTTCTGGATGTCATATTAACCCAGCAGTATCAATCGCTATGTTCATCAACAAAAGAATGAACGCTATGGAACTTAGCTATTATTTATTAGCTCAAATTTTAGGTGGTTTATTAGGAACTGCAACGTTAGTAACAATTTTACGATCTGCTAAATTACCTTTAGATAATTTAGGACAAAATAGTTTTGGAACTCTTGGTTTATCTGGAGCATTTTTAGTTGAATTCATTTTAACTTTCGTATTTGTTTTAGTTATCGTTGCTGTAACAGGTAAAAAGGGAAGTTCTTCTTTAGCTGGACTAGTAATTGGTTTCACATTAGTATTAATTCACTTATTAGGTATTCCGTTAACTGGAACATCTGTTAACCCAGCTCGTAGTATCGCACCAGCTCTATTCGCTGGCGGAGAAGCAATTTCTCAACTATGGGTGTTCATCGTTGCCCCAATTTTTGGTGGTATCGTAGCAGCTGTTGTAGGAAAGTTTATTTTAAATACGGAAAAATAGAACTTTCAATATTTCCGAATAAAAAAAAGCGAGCCCTCATCATGCAGTGACCCCTGTCAAGTAGACAGTATTAAAAAAGCGCAACTAAGCAACCTGAGTTCTATATTTATATGGACTCAGGTTATTTAATTTCTTTTGAAATCTTTGATGATTATAAAAGTACATATATTTACGCACGGCAAGTTTGACCTCATTCGCTTTATGGAAGGAGTGTAAATGAAAACACTCTGCCTTAAAGTGACTGAAGAAGTTTTCCATACAAGCATTATCCCAACAGTTGCCTCTTCGAGACATACTTGCCTTCATCTGATATTTTTTAAGTAATTGATTATATTGACGAGATGTATACTGGGACCCTTGATCACTATGTAAGAGGATTCCCTTCACATTTCGTTTTTTCTTTGCCTTTTTAAGTGTATCTAACACAAGTTTTAAGTCGTTTCTACGACTGGTTTCATAGGCAACAATTTCATTATTGTATAAATCCTTAATAGCGGATAAGTACAAGCGCTGTCCATTGAAAATCAAATAGGTAATATCGGTTACCCATTTCTCATTCGGTTTTGAAGCTTGAAACTCCCTATTTAGATGGTTCTCTGAAATCACATAAGCTTCTTTTTTTCCGTAATAAGGTCGTTTTTTCCTAATTACGGCTTTGATACCTAGTTCACTCATCAATCTTTGGATGCGTTTATGATTCAAATGAAGGTTATATGTGGCTTTCAGCCACACTTGTATTCTTCTATATCCATAAATTCCTCTTAATTTTTTATGACACTTCAATATCTTTTTCTTAATTTCGATATCCTCTGATTGTTTTTTTGAAGGCGTCGTATGCCGTTTTATCCATTTGTAGTACCCACTTCTGGTTACACCAGCAATATCGCATAGAATGGTCACTGTATAACCTGTTTTTGTCATTTCATGGATGACTTCGAATTTTTTTATTTTGGATACGACTTTCATTCCTCCTTTTACATCCCTAAGAGCTTTTTTAACATTTCATTTTCCGCTTCTAATCGTCTGATCTTAGCTTCAGGATCTTCGGGTCTAACCCTTGGTCTACCTAAACCTGGTCCTTTCGCTTTACCGCGTTTTTCTTCTAGTCCTTTGATTCCTTCAGCTTCAAAGTGTTTCACCCAACGACTTACAACCGAGTGATGAATACCTAATTCTTTCGCAATGGTTTTATAGCTCATGCCTTCTATTAAGTATAAATCTATAGCTTGTTTCTTAAATTCTACATCGTAAGTGACTCTAATTTTTCCCATGAAAAAATCCCCTCCATAGTAAACAGGTTAATGTGCTTTCTTTTTCCTGTCTACTATAAGGGGATCATATCATCATGAGGAAGCTCGCTTTTTTTTATTCTTTAATTTTCGACTTTAAATTTGTAACTAATTGCTGCACCGTTACATTTGCAAGTACGTTTTCCATCGCTTCTTGCGATTGTATTAAAATAATCTCTAATACCGATTGAATATTAGCTCCTACTGGACATTCAATGTTGGGATTTTCATGGAAAGAAAATAGATGTCCTTCTTCTACAACTTCCACAGCTTTATATACATCAAGTAATGTAATTTCATCTAAATCACGAGCAAGTGTCGTACCACCTTTACCAGCTTGTACATCAACAAGTCCTGCTCTCTTCAACATTCCTGTAATGCGACGAATCACAACTGGATTTGTATTCACACTACCAGCAATCCATTCAGAGGTACAGCGAGAGTTTCGATCTATTGCAAGTAACGTTAACATATGAACACCTACTGTAAAACGACTACTAATTCCCATCTGCACACCCTCCTTTTTATTCATTCTATTAAAAGACAACTCTTATTATTATATACTATTTTTAATTTATACATAAAGTGAAACTTTAATCAGTGGGGGTTTTGTTCATCCCCCACTGATTATTAGTTGAACCAATCGGGCGTTTACGGGCAGTTGATCTCCCATCTAACTTCTTTGCTCCAGCTGAATTTTGAGATGGGAGTTTTACTGCCCGTTAATGCGGGGTAAAGAAAAAGCATGATTCCATTAGAAAATCATGCTTTCCCTCTATTATTGACGCTTTATAAATTTCGCTAAATCTTTAAACTTCACTTTATCAGAGTAATTCATTACACCATTTACATAGATACGACTTGTAACAGCATTTAATATACCAATTGTCGCCAATAAAACTACTAATGTTATCGTAATCTCTAGCATACCTGCTTCACCGGCTACAATCCGCGAGAAGGTAACCATCGGTGTGAAAAACGGAACATACGAACTTACAACAACAATAGTACTATTTGGATCACTTAATGATTTAATACTAATGAAGAATGCAGCCATGATCAAAATCATTATCGGGAAAGATACAGCTTGTAAATCCTCTGTCTTAGACACAACAGCTCCAGCCGCAGCGTACATCATCGCATAAAGTAAATACCCCGTAATGAAATAAACAAGAAACATACTTATAACCTTTGCATCTAATTTTGTAAAGTCAATTGGAACACCAAGTAATGAAGCACTTTCTAAATCGACCCAACCTAACAAATAAGGAATAAGATAACCACACGCCAATATTACAAGTTGTAATAACGCCGTTGAAACAACCGCCAAAATTTTCGCATACATCATCGTAAGAGGCTTTACTTTCGGAAGCATTACTTCCATTACACGTGACGCCTTTTCAGATGCAATATTCATTGCGATTGTATTTCCGAAAGCTACAATAAACATATACAAAGCAAATGTAAAGAAATATGCAATTCCGAAAGAAGATGTACGATCTTTTATCGCTTCTTGCTTCACTTGAATTTCTGCTTGTAATTGCTGCGCAATTTCTGGTGAAACATTATTTTTTGCAATCGTCACCTTCGTATATTGTTGTTTTAAATAACCCGCCATAATCGCAGAAGTCGCTTGGCTTGGAAATCCATTATACATATATGTAACTGCTGGAGTCCCATCCTTTTCCGTCACATGGAATAGACCATCTAAATCTCCCTCTTCTACTTGCTTATGCAGTTTATCAAAATCATCTTTTGAACCGACCGTTATTTTTGCTGATGGCAATAGCTTATTTAGCTCTTCTTTTTGTACTTTGTATGTGGAACTCTCTACTACAACTGCAATTTTATCTTTATCCTTATTTTTATCATCGCCTGAAGTAAAATGATTAAATGCAAAAATCCCAAACACAACCAAAAATAAAATCGCACTCGTAATTAATGATTTTTTAGATAAAAATGCTTCTTTAAAATAAAATGAAAATACATGAGAAAATTTACGCATCTTTATTTCGCCCTCTCTACAAAGATTTCGTTTAACGTCGGCTCTAACATTTTAAATTGTCGTAAACCAACACCTTGTTCTTGCAATTGTTGCAAAATCTTTAGAGCTTCTGCATCATCTTGTACTTTCACATAAAGAAGGCCTTGTTGTTTTTCATATGAAACATGTATAGCTTCTAATCCTTTTTCATTCTCTTTTGTATCTTCGATTGTTAAATTACGAAAACCGTATTCTTTCTTAATATCACTTAATTGTCCTTCTACGACCGCTTCACCTTTTTTCAAAATACATACATGTTGGCAAAAAGCCTCTACTTGCTCCATACGGTGACTAGATAAAATAATTGTCTTTCCGCTCTGTACTTGTTCTCCAATAATACTAGCCAACATTCCAGCATTAACTGGATCAAGTCCGCTAAATGGTTCATCCAAAATAAGAAGTTCTGGATCATGAAGAAGAGCAGCAATCAATTGAATTTTTTGCTGGTTCCCTTTCGAAAGTTCTCCTGCTGTTTTGAATTTATATTCTGGGATTGCTAAGCGCTCTAACCAGTAATCAATTGCAAGATCCACTTCTTTTTTCGTCATTCCTTCTAATCTGCCAAAATATCGCAACTGATCTATTACTCTACTTTTTGTATATAAGCCTCTTTCTTCTGGTAAATATCCAATTGTTACCCCGCTATCACCAAATGATTTTCCATCCCACGTAATAGAACCTTCATTTGGCGTTAATAAACCTAGTAACATTTTAATTGTCGTTGTTTTCCCTGCACCATTTCGGCCAAGTAACCCTAACACTTCACCTTTCGGTAAAGAGATTTGCAAACCATTAACTGCTTTAGATTCTCCGAATATTTTTGTTAAGTTTTGAATTTGTAAACTCAATGTATAAAGCCTCCCCTTTAGTATCATTCGTACCCTCTGTTAAAGCCTATGATTGTTCAGAATGAAATATAGTACTATATTTCATTCTCTTATATGTATCACTACACCTAACCCATCATTTGTTTCATTTAGTTAAAATTGTAAATAAAAATCCCGTTTTTGTCAATTATAATTGTCATTACGACAATAAAACTTGTCAAAATAATTATTATTATTTAACCCATCTTTCTAATATAGGACAAACTACTACATATACAAAAGACAATATGCAAATGTTCATAAAAAAAAAATATAAAAAGCATTATATTTTAATATATAATATTAAATGATTTACTAACATCAAGGAGGATACATATGAAGATGAAGAGGGGTATTACCACTTTATTATCTGTAGCCGTTCTTTCCACATCGCTTGTAGCATGTTCAGGAATAGCTGAGAAAACAGTGGCGAAAGAAGAAAAAGTACAATTAACAGACCAGCAATTGATGGCTGATTTATGGTATCAAACAGCTGGTGAAACGAAAGCACTATACTACCAAGGATATAATCTTGGTCAATTGAAGCTTGATGCAGCTCTTGCAAAAGGGACAGGCAAAAAACCTGCTATCGTACTTGATTTAGATGAAACTGTTTTAGATAACAGTCCCCATCAAGCAATGAGCGTAAAAACAGGAAAAGGCTATCCTTATAAATGGGACGATTGGATTAATAAAGCTGAAGCTGACGCTCTTCCAGGCGCGATTGATTTCTTAAAATATACAGAGTCTAAAGGTGTAGATATTTACTACATCTCAAATCGCAAAACGAATCAACTAGATGCAACTATTAAAAACCTTGAGCGCGTTGGTGCTCCACAAGCAACAAAAGAGCATATCTTATTACAAGATCCGAAAGAAAAAGGGAAAGAAAAACGTCGTGAACTTGTTTCTCAAACACATGACATCGTCCTATTCTTCGGTGACAACTTATCTGATTTCACTGGTTTTGATGGGAAATCTGTAAAAGATCGCAATGAAACAGTGGCAGAATCAAAAGCACAATTTGGTGAAAAATTCATCATTTTCCCTAACCCAATGTACGGTGACTGGGAAGGTGCTTTATACGATTATAATTTCAAAAAATCAGATGCAGAAAAAGACAAAATTCGTCATGAAAACTTAAAATCATTTGATGCAAAATAACAAAGAGGATGGCTTGCGCCATCCTCTTTTATTGCATATTTCTTGTTAAAGGCAAGATAAACACTTCAACACGTCTATTTTTCGCTTTTCCTTCTGGCGTATCATTTGGTGCAATTGAACGGTATTCTCCATAACCAACTGCACTAAATTTTTCTGGTTGCAATTCTTTATTTTGAAGTAACACCTGCATAAAATTAACTGCACGCTGCGTACTTAATTCCCAATTCGATGCAAACTGTGCGTTTGAAATAGGAACATTGTCTGTATGGCCCGATACGGTAATTTCACGAGGTGATGCTGAAACAAGTAGGTTAGACATCTCTTTTGCAATCCCTAACGATTCCAACTTCACATCTGCTTTCCCTGAATCAAATAGTACATTTTCTAATATCGTTAACATTAATCCTTTTTCAGTTAACTTAGTTTGAAAAGAAGAGGATAGTTGTGTCTCATTAATATATTGATCAATCTTTTTTTGTAATGCTTTCAACTCATCCATTTCTTTTTTTTCTTTAGCTCTATCTTCCGCTTGTTTTTTTGCTTGTTCTGCCTCAAGGCTATTTGCTGATAATTCTTTTTCCTCATTTGGTTTTTGATCGCTTAAAAATTCTTTATTTCCTGTTCCACCGGCTAACTCACTTCGAAAAGCAACTGCCATCTGTTTAAACTTCGCAGCATCTATACTACTCATTGCGAATAATACGATGAACAATGCAAATAACAACGTTAACATATCAGAATACGGAATTAACCAAGTTTCATCAATATGCTCTTCATGTTTTTTCTTTTTGCCTCTTCTATTTTTCTTACTCCGCATTTTTTTCCGCTCCTTTTTCTAGCTTCTTACGCTCAGTTGCAGAAAGCGCACCTAAAATGCGGTTTTTCATAATAAACGGATATGTACCTTCTTGTAACATTAATAAACAATCAATAATTAAACGTTTCTTCTCTAATTCAGCAGCAGACTTTTGCTTCAATTTGTTTGCAAATGGATGCCATAATACGTAACCTGAAAAAATACCGAAAATCGTTGCAATAAACGCACCTGAAATAGCATGCCCTAGCTTTTCAATATCAGTTAAATTTCCAAGTGCAGCTACAAGACCAATAACAGCACCTAAAACCCCTAGTGTAGGTGCATATGTACCAGCTTGCGAAAAAATAGCAGCCCCTTTTGCATGTCTCTCTTCAATCGCTTCTAATTCGGCTTCTAAAATTTGTTCTAAATCCTCTGCAGATACACCATCAATAACAAATTTCATACCACGCAAAAGAAATTCATCTTCAATTTCATCTAATTGTTGCTCTAAAGACAAAATACCGTATTTTCTACTCTCAGATGTCCAATGAACAAATAATTCTAGCAATTGTTCATAACTTAAATCTTTTTTATTTGAACCAAAAAGAACTTTAAATAATTTTGGAACTTTTTTTAGTTGATTCATCGGAAATGCAATACACACTGCAGCAAATGTACCGACGAAAATAATTAGTGCTGCGGCAGGATTTAGTAAGGCTGTTATGTCAGCGCCCTTGACGACCATCCCTACGACTACCGCTAATACTCCTAAAATGATTCCAATAATTGTTGCAAAATCCATTCCCAATCACTCCTAGTCTATACAAGAGGTCTTTTATTCTCAATAATCGCTACATCTTCTTATATACATATATTACATAAAAAATGCACTTCATGAAAGATAAGAAATGAATTATATGAAAAAATACTACATTTTCACACATTTTCTGACATTTTCTTTGCATTTCTATTACGTTACGACTCTTATATTTCTTTTTCAACAAACTAGACTTATAATAAAAACGATACATACTTTATTAAGAAAGGACTGTGATTACAGGGCATCATGAAAAAAATAATAATTATTTCTGCCGCTACTATTGTAATCGGCATCACATCTTTCGTTTACTTTGGTTCTAAATCACCACTACAAAACGAAGCGAAAGCTGTCGAAAATCAAAAACATAATAACCACCAAAAAGAAGAGATTCCTGCTTTTCAAAAAGCTGATCATAATGCAAAGAAACTAGATGATAATTTTTCCGTTGTAACAAATCCAGATTCTGCTCTTGTATTAGTCAATAAACATCGTAAATTACCAGATGGGTACATTCCAGAAGATTTGACGAAACCGAACGTACCATTTACTAGTCCAAAAGATAAAGAGAAAACATTACTTCGCAAAGATGCTGCAGACGCTCTTGAAAAAATGTTCCAAGCAGCGAAAGAAGAAGGTTTAGAACTTACAGCAGTTTCAGGTTACCGTTCTTACAAACGCCAACAGTCATTACATACTACATATATTAAACGCCAAGGAAAAGCTGAGGCTGATTCGGTAAGTGCAATTCCTGGAACAAGTGAGCATCAAACCGGTCTAGCAATGGATATTAGCTCAAAATCTGCTAAATTCCAATTAGAACCAATCTTCGGAGAGACAGCAGAAGGAAAATGGGTTGCAGAACATGCCCATGAGTTCGGATTTGTCATTCGTTATTTAGAGGATAAAACAAAAACAACAGAGTATGCATATGAACCGTGGCACTTACGCTACGTCGGCAATCCATATGCCACATACATATATAAGCACCATCTAACATTAGAAGAGGCGATGGAGGACAAAAAATAAGAGAGCCAATCGCTCTCTTATTTTTCTTTTATTCTATTATAATAGCAATTCCTTCCATTCCTCAGGCCACGGTTCGCCTCTTCCAGTTTTTTTCGATGCTTGGACCATCATACCGCGTCCAACTAAGCAAACTTCTCCTTCTGCATTTTTGACCATATAGTGTAAATCTAAAGAGGAATTCCCAACCGCTCCCGCCTTTACATATACTTTCAACTGCTCATCAAAATAAATTTGTTTAATAAAATTGCATTGTAGATCTGCGACGACTATCATCGTTTCTGATGATTCATGTGTCCATTCTTGCATAAATCCGAGTTCTTTAAACAATGCGATACGCGCTTCTTCAAAATATGTAAAAGCAACGACATTATTTACATGTCCAAACATATCTACTTCACCAAAACGAACTTTGACAGGATTATAAAATGAAAAACCACTTTCCCATTGCTCAAAGTCTTCAATATAAGAAATTCTCTTCATCGTTCCCTCTCCTTTTCGCCCTTAAAATAAAGTGAAACTTTAATCAGTGGGGGTTTTGTTCATCCCCCACTGATTATTAGCCTCCACCAATCGGGCGTTTACGGGCAGTTGATCTCCCACCTAGCTTCTTTGCTCCACCTGAATTTTGAGGTGGGAGTTTTACTGCCCGTTAATGCGGGATAAACAGAAATATAAAGTTATAAATATTGCCTCTTCAACATGAAGAGGCAATATTTATTAATAGTTATTATCGCTACCAAAGAAATCTTTGAACGATTGAATTGTTGTATCACGGTTTAATGCTGCAATTGAAGTTGTTAATGGAATACCTTTCGGACATGATTGCACACAGTTTTGAGAGTTACCACAGTTTGCAAGTCCTCCATCACCCATAATTGCACGTAAGCGATCTGCTTTATGCATTTCACCAGTTGGATGCGAGTTAAATAAACGCGCTTGTGAAAGCGGTGCTGGTCCAATAAAGTCAGACTTACTGTTTACGTTCGGACATGACTCTAAGCAAACACCACATGTCATACATTTCGAAAGTTCATATGCCCATTGACGCTTTTTCTCTGGCATTCTTGGACCTGGCCCTAGGTCGTACGTACCGTCGATTGGAATCCAAGCTTTAACCCGTTTTAACGCGTTAAACATACGGCTACGGTCAACTTGTAAATCACGTACAATCGGGAATGTCTTCATCGGCTTTAAGCGAATTGGTTGCTCTAACTGGTCAATAAGAGCTGTACATGATTGACGTGGTTTTCCGTTAATCACCATCGAACAAGCACCACATACTTCTTCTAAACAGTTCATATCCCATGCAATCGGAGTCGTCTGGTTTCCTTTTGAATCGACAGGATTACGGCGAATTTCCATAAGCGCCGAAATAATATTCATATTAGGACGATATGGAATTTCAAACTCTTGGTCAAACTCTTGTGCATCTGGTCCATCTTGTCTCGTAATGATGAGGCGGATTGTTTTCTCAGACATGTTGCTTATCCCCCTTCTCTTCACCCTTAGCAGCTACATCGTGTTTTGAGGAATAATCACGTTTACGTGGTTTAATTAATGAAACATCCACTTCTTCGTAATGGAATGCTGGTGCCTTTCCTTCTCCCTCAAATTTCGCCATCGTAGTTTTTAAGAAGTTTGCATCATCACGATTTGGGAATTCTGGTTTGTAATGCGCTCCGCGGCTTTCATTACGGTTATATGCGCCAATTGTAATAACACGTGCTAACTCGAACATATTTGCAAGTTGGCGTGTAAATGAAGCACCCTGGTTACTCCATCTAGCTGTATCGTTAATGTTAATGCGTTTGTAACGCGCCATTAACTCTTCAATTTTCGCATCAGTTTCTAGTAACTTTTTATTTTCACGAACTACTGTAACGTTATCTGTCATCCATTCTCCAAGCTCTTTATGAAGAACATATGCATTTTCGTTACCATCAAGCATTAAAATATTGTTAAATTTCTCTGTTTCGATTAATTCATTTTGCTCATATACAGTAGATGAAACAGCATCAGATGATTTAGAAAGACCTTTCATATACTCAATTGCGTTCGGTCCTGCTACCATACCACCGTAAATTGCTGATAATAATGAGTTCGCACCAAGGCGGTTACCACCGTGCATAGAATAATCACACTCACCTGCTGCAAATAAACCTGGAATACTTGTCATTTGCTTATAATCAACCCATAATCCGCCCATTGAATAGTGAACTGCTGGGAAGATTTTCATTGGTAGTTTACGAGGATCATCACCTGTAAATTTCTCATAGATTTCAATAATTCCACCAAGTTTAATATCTAGTTCTTTCGGATCTTTATGAGAAAGATCTAAGTACACCATGTTTTCACCGTTAATACCTAGTTTTTGCTCTACGCAAACATCAAAGATTTCACGCGTTGCAATATCACGAGGTACAAGGTTTCCGTAAGCTGGATATTTTTCTTCTAAGAAGTACCATGGCTTACCATCTTTATACGTCCAAACACGTCCACCTTCACCACGTGCAGATTCACTCATAAGACGTAACTTATCGTCTCCAGGAATTGCCGTTGGATGAATTTGAATGAACTCACCGTTCGCATAATATGCACCTTGTTGATATACAGCAGACGCTGCTGTACCTGTATTAATAATAGAGTTTGTTGATTTTCCAAAGATGATACCAGGGCCCCCTGTTGCCATAATCACGGCATCAGCTTGGAAACTTTTTATCTCCATAGTTTGTAAGTCTTGCGCGACGATTCCTCGGCACACACCTTCATCATCTACAACAGCTCGTAAGAAATCCCAACCTTCATATTTCGTTACAAGTCCTGCTACTTCATGACGACGTACTTGCTCATCTAATGCATATAGTAATTGTTGACCAGTTGTTGCGCCAGCAAATGCTGTACGGTGATGTTGTGTTCCACCGAAACGACGGAAATCCAGAAGTCCTTCTTCCGTACGGTTGAACATAACACCCATGCGATCCATTAAATGAATAATACCAGGTGCTGCATCACACATCGCTTTAACTGGTGGTTGGTTCGCTAAGAAGTCCCCACCATAAATTGTATCGTCAAAGTGGATCCATGGAGAATCCCCTTCACCTTTTGTATTTACGGCACCGTTAATTCCACCTTGGGCACATACAGAATGTGAACGTTTTACTGGTACTAAAGAAAATAGTTCAACATTTACTCCTGCTTCTGCCGCTTTAATCGTTGCCATTAAGCCGGCCAAGCCACCGCCGACTACTATAAGTTTCCCTTTCATGCTCTCCCACTCCTTACTGGTTTGCTAGCTGTGGATCGATGAACGCTAATAATGCACTCACACCTACATAAGATAGACCTAAGAAAATAGCTAATGTTACATAAGTAGAGATTCTTTGTGAACGTGGAGATACTGTAATTCCCCAGCTTATACAGAATGTCCATAGTCCATTTGCAAAGTGGAAAATTGTTGAAACAACACCAACTAAATAGAAACCAAACATAAATGGGTTGTTTAAAATATCTGCCATCATATCATAGTTTACCTCTTTACCTAACAATGCTTGAATACGAGTTTCCCAGACGTGCCAAGAAATGAAGATCAGCGTAACGATACCTGAAATTCGTTGGAAGACGAACATCCAGTTACGGAAATAGCCGTAAGATACCGCATTGTTCTTAGCTGTAAATGCAATATATAAGCCATATATAGCATGGTACAGTATAGGTAAAAAGATGATGAAAATTTCTAGCGCATACCGGAATGGAAGGAGCTCCATAAAGCCTGCAGCTTTGTTAAAAGCCTCTGCTCCCCTTGTTGCAAAGTTGTTTACAATTAAATGTTGCGTCAAAAAGACACCAACCGGAATGACCCCCATTAATGAGTGCCACTTACGAAACGTATACTCGCGGCCTTTCATGTCCCCATTACCCCCTTGAATGTTTGACTGCTGTTTTCAGATTAATTTACAACAATAATGTTTTTTCACTATTGGCATAAGAAAAACTGAAAAAATTATTCGAAATATTTCAGCATAATTTGATAACAAGTTCATTTTACCCCTATTTTTGTCGAAGCGTCAAGAAAACGTATACATAATTTGCACATAATTTGCATATAATTTGCCAATTCTTTTTTTTTCTTATATATTCAGATTTCCCCAAAGAAAAATCTATTTTTATAAATGAAAAATGTTATATAATAATCCCTATAGAAAGAGGGGAATATTGTGAGCAAAAATACAATCGATATAACATCTTTAGAAGATGTTTCATTGAACGCCTTCGCTTATGAATTGCTACGTGAAGAATTACTACCTGATTTAATTGGTAACGATTTAGATGGTATTTTATACTGGGCTGGTAGAAACCTTGCGAGAAAATATCCGCTAGAAACAATTGAAGAAGTCATTCAGTTTTTTGAAAAAGCTGGTTGGGGCACTTTAAGTATCATTGAACATAAACGTCGTGAAATGCAGTTTCAACTTAAAGGTACACTTATTACTGAGCGTCAAAAACAAAAAAGACATTCATCTTATCAATTAGAAGCTGGATTTATCGCCGAGCAAATTCAAAGACAAAGAAACGTCGTTGCAGAGTCCTATGAGGAACAGAAAAAGCGTTCAGACTCTATTACATTTCTTGTTAAATGGGATATAAAAGATCTCATTGAAGTGTAGCATCTACTTACAGTCAACTAGACATATAAGTTTAGTTGACTTTTTTGTATATTCATTCAGATGAGTTTATTTTAAATCTTCAGAAATTATACCAAAAAACAGAAGACGTTGTAAACTACAACGTCTTCTTATCTGTTAAATAAGTATATATCATCTCTGCAACATTTTTCGGCATACCTGCTTCGACAAATTCAGCTATGGAAGCTTCTTTCATCTTTTTTAACGAGCCAAAATGTTTTAACAATACCTTTTTTCGTTTATCGCCGATTCCTGGAATATCATCCAATGCTGATTGAATGACCGATTTCCCGTGCAACTGGCGATGGAATGTAATTGCAAATCTATGCACTTCATCTTGAATGCGTTGCAATAAATAAAATTCTTGGCTATTCCTCTCAAGCATCACAGGTTCAGGTGGATCTCCAATAATTAAATGGGAGGTTTTATGTTTGTCATCTTTTACAAGCCCTGCCATCGGAATATATAAACCGAGTTCGTTCTCCAGAACATCACTTGTAGCGGCCAGATGGCCTTTTCCACCATCAATAATGATTAAATCTGGTAAAGGTAAATTCTCTTTAAGCGCCCTCGTATAACGGCGTCTTACAACTTCCCTCATAGATTCGTAATCATCAGGACCTTGAACCGTTTTAATTTTATATTTCCGATATTCTTTCTTCGCTGGTTTCCCATCGATAAAAGCAATCATTGCTGAAACAGGATTTGTTCCTTGAATATTTGAATTATCAAACGCTTCAATACGATATGGTGTTTCAATCCCTAGTTGCTTCCCTAGATTATCAACAGCTTTAATCGTCCGTTCTTCATCACGTTCAATTAAGTGAAATTTCTCTTCTAGTGCAATTTTTGCATTTTTATTTGCTAATTCTACAAGATCTTTTTTCTTTCCACGCTTCGGCTGTGTCGCTTCAACTTCTAAAAAGCGCTCTACTAATTCTGAATCTATACTTCCTGGAACAACAATTTCCTTCGGCTTGAAATGACTACTGTTTTCATAAAATTGACCGATAAAAGTTAAAAATCCCTCTTCTGGTTCATCATAAATCGGGAACATAGAAACATCACGTTCAATTAGCTTTCCTTTTCGAACGAAGAAAACTTGAACACACATCCACCCTTTATCAACTGCATATCCAAACACATCACGATCCACTAAATCACTCATAATCATCTTTTGCTTTTCCATAATTGCATCAATATGAGCAATTTGATCTCGCAACTCTTTCGCCCGTTCAAATTCTAGCTTTTCTGAAGCCTCATACATCTTCGTTTCTAATTCTGAACGAATTTCTTTATGCCCACCGTTTAAGAATTTAATAATTTCATCAACAATTTCTTTGTTTTGCTCATCCGTTACTTCTTTCACACAAGGTGCTAAACATTGACCCATATGATAATACAAGCAAACTTTATCTGGCATATTTGAACATTTACGAAGTGGATACATACGATCTAATAATTTCTTTGTTTCATGTGCCGATTGCGCATTTGGATAAGGCCCAAAGTACTTTCCTTTATCCTTTTTTACATTGCGCGTAATGAGTAAGCGCGGCTGTTTTTCAGCTGTAATTTTAATGAAAGGATATGTTTTATCATCTTTTAATTGAATATTATATTTTGGATCATATTTTTTTATTAAATTTAACTCTAAAATAAGAGCCTCCAAATTTGAGGAAGTCACAATATATTCAAAATCAACAATTTCTCCAACAAGCCGAAGTGTTTTCCCATCATGCGAACCAGTAAAGTACGAGCGCACACGATTTTTGAGTACCTTTGCTTTTCCGACATATATAACCGTTCCCTGCTTATCCTTCATTAAATAACAACCAGGTTGATCGGGCAAAATTGCTAACTTCTCTTTTAAATGCTCGTGCACTCGTCTCCCTCCATTTCTACATGCTTATGCTTATCATTTTTATTTTCACATAAAGTGAAACTTTAATCAGTGGGGGTTTTGTTCATCCCCCGCTGATTATTAGCCTTCACCAATCGGGCGTTTACGGGCAGTTGATCTCCCACCTAACTTCTTTGCTCCACCTGAATTTTGAGGTGGGAGTTTTACTGCCCGTTAATGCGGGATAAAAACATACTATGCCAAAACACCCAACATACGTTCTTTTATTGTAACGGAAAGGTTGTAAAAAAGAAAATAAAAAAAGCTACCAAATGGTAGCTTCTTTATTTTAGAAGTGTTTAGAAACTAATTCTACTAACGCTTCTTTCGGTTTATATCCTAACGCTTGATCAACCACTTTACCGTCTTTTAATACGAAAAGAGCTGGAATGCTCATTACTTCGAATTGACGAGCAGTTTCTTGGTTTTCATCAACGTCCACTTTTACTACTTTTACTTTCTCGCCTAACTCTGAATCGATTTCCTCTAATACAGGAGCGATCATTTTACAAGGTCCGCACCAAGGCGCCCAGAAATCTAATAGTACAACACCTTCGCTAGTTTCAGCTGCGAAGCTTTGGTCATTTGCATTTATAATTGCCATTTTATTTCCTCCTTCAAGTATATTCTACCAAGAGTATATCATTAACTTTTATACGTGGCGAATATTATGTATCGTTATGTATTGTAACAAAAAAATGTTCCTTTATACTATATAAAAATATGGATGAAATACTAAAAAGATGAGAGACAGGGGATCTCTCACCTTTTTCTATATATAGGGGTACTTCACTTGGAACTCAAGGGTACTCAAATCATGAATGTACTTTTAACTTTTTAAACTCTTCTGTTAAAAGAGGTAATACTTCAAACAGATCACCGACAATACCATAGTCAGCTACTTTGAAGATACTAGCTTCTGGATCTTTATTAATCGCAACGATTATTTTTGAATTAGACATACCAGCTAAATGCTGAATTGCACCAGAAATCCCGCATGCAATGTATAGGTCTGGTGTAACAACTTTACCTGTTTGACCAATTTGTAATGAATAATCACAGTACTCTGCATCACAAGCACCACGAGATGCTCCAACAGCGCCGCCTAGTACGTCAGCTAATTCTTTTAACGGTTTAAATCCTTCTTCACTCTTCACACCACGTCCACCAGCTATAATAACTTTCGCTTCAGAAAGATCAACACCTTCTGCAGTTTTACGGACAACATCTTGAATGATTGTACGTAAATCTTTCACATCAACTGTAATAGAAGACACGTCAGCTGTGCGAGACTCGTCTTTTTCAAGAGTTGCAATATTATTTGGACGCACTGTCGCAAATAATATACCATCTGTTACAATCTTCTTCTCAAATGCTTTACCAGAGTAAATCGGACGAGTGAAGATAACATTTCCACCTTCAACTTCTAAAGCCGTTACGTCAGAAATTAAACCAGCTTCTAATTTCGCTGCTAATTTTGGTGATAAATCTTTACCAAGTGCCGTATGTCCAAATACAATGCCTTCTGGCTTTTCTTCAGCATATACAGCTAAAAACGCTTGTGCATATCCATCAGATGTATATGATTTTAATTTATCATTTTCAACTGTCACAACGCGATCTGCACCGTAATGAATCAATTCATTTGCAAAAGAGGCAACGCTGTCTCCAACTAGAAGACCTACCACTTCACCGCCTTCTGCAATTGTTTTTGCTGCTGCTACCGCTTCAAACGAAACGTTACGTAGCGATCCATCACGAACTTCACCCATTACTAATACTTTACGAGCCATAGATTTTCCCTCCTGCATATATAATTTCGTATTTTATTAGATTACTTTCGCTTCTGTATGGAGCAACGATACAAGTTCTTTTACTTGATCTTGCAGCTCGCCTTGTAACACTTTTCCTGCATCTTTCTTAGGAGGCAAATAGATTTCAATTGTTTTTGTTTTTGCTTCCACATCATCTTCTTCTAAATCTAAATCATCTAATTCTACTTCTTCTAGTGGCTTCTTCTTCGCTTTCATAATACCTGGAAGTGATGGATAACGCGGTTCATTTAAACCTTGTTGCGCTGTTACTAGAAGAGGTAATGATGATTCAATTACTTCTGTATCCCCTTCAACATCACGCTCAATCTTCACATTTGTACCATCAATTTCAAGCTTCGTAATCGTCGTTACGTATGGGATATTTAACGCTTCAGCTACTCGTGGACCAACTTGTCCAGATGCACCGTCAATCGCAACGTTCCCGCCTAAAATTAAATCGATTTCTTTATCTTTTAAATATTCAGCGAGCACTTTTGCTGTTGTAAATTGGTCACCATTCTCAACATCATCTTCAATGTTAATTAGTACCGCTTTATCGCAGCCCATCGCTAATGCTGTGCGAAGTTCTTTTTCACTATCCTCGCCACCAACTGTTATAACAGTAACTTCTCCACCTTGTGCATCTCTTACTTGAATCGCTTCTTCAATCGCATATTCATCGTAAGGGTTGATGATGAATTCCGCTTCGCCATCGTAAATTGCACCGTTTTTAATTACGATTTTTTCTTCTGTATCAAATGTTCGTTTCATGAGTACGTAGATGTTCATTCCATTTACCCCCTTATTTTTCAGAAAGATTCTATCAATTTTAAAATTCTGTTAATTTTTATTAAAAAAATAATTAGACTACCTACCACTAAATGAAGGCTTACGCTTTTCTAAAAACGCTGCTACGCCTTCTCTTCCATCTTCACTCGTAAATACTTCACCAAAAATCTGTGATTCACGCTGTACACCTTCATAATAATGAGACGATTTTGTCGTTTGTAATAACTCTAGCACAGCACGAGTTGTTGCTGGGCTTTTTCCAGCAATCTGTTTTGCAATTTTAAGCGTATCTTCTAAAATGGATTCTTCAGAAAACACTCCGTTAACAAGTCCCCATTGTAATGCTTCTGCACCAGTAATTGGTGTACTTGTTAACATCATTTCACAAGCTTTCGCTTTACCAACATAACGTGGTAAGCGCTGTGTACCTGCAAAACCAGGAATTAATCCAAGTGTTAATTCAGGTAAACCAAGCTTTGTACTTTCAGTTACAAAGCGCATGTGGCAAGACATAGCAAACTCAAGGCCGCCGCCAAGTGCCGCTCCATGAATTGCCGCAATAACTGGTTTTGAGCATTTTTCAACACGCTCAAACGTAACTTGTCCAAGCTGTGCTAACTCTGTTGCTTGCTTCGCTTCAGTAACAGATGTAAATTCTTTAATATCTGCCCCTGCTGAGAAGAAGCGTCCTTCACCATGTAAAACAACAACACGAATGTTATCATCCTTTTCCACTTGATCGATTAATTCAGTAACGTCATGCATAACTTGTGAAGACATCGCATTAGCTGGCGCATGATTTAACGTCGCCACCGCGATATGATCTTCAACTTTTACAGATAGGAATTTCAACATGATCCCTCCCATTATTGACGATAACCACAAGCTGCAATAAGTAGCCCATGTACCGTTTTTGAAAGTGCGACCAGATCATACTTATGATCGCTCATTACCCAATTGGTCACAACTTCATCTACTGTTCCAAAGATCATTTGTCTTGCCACGCGAACGTTTAAATCCGCCTGAAATTCACCTTGCTTTATACCTGTCTCTAAAATCTCATCCATAACTTGTAAGTAGCCTTTTAATACTTCATTTATTTTAAGGCGCAAGTCTTGATTGGACTGCCTTAGCTCTAATTGCGTAACGATAGCAAGAGGATCATTTTGTGACAACAGCAAGAAGTGCGTTTCTACCAACATGAATAACTTCGCTACAGCGCTTTCAATTCCTGCTATTTTTTGACGAATTGTTTCAACAAATTCTCCCATCTTCTCTTGGAATAAGGATATTAATATATCTTCTTTATTTTTAAAATATAAATAAATCGTGCCATCAGCTACCCCAGCTTGCTTTGCAATTTTAGAAACTTGCGCTTGATGGTATCCATTCTCCGCAATCACAATGACTGCAGCATCAATAATCTGATTGTATTTCGGTCTATTTTTCTTCACTTTACTGTCCCCTTCAAGAAGATGACTGAATGAATAGTCATTCATATTCTTATAATACTGACTATTTAGAAAAGTGTCAATCCTATTTTTTCAAAAAGAAAGGGCCTTAGCCCGTTTGCTCATCCTCATTCTTTCTCTTCTCTTCATCTATTAGGACACGGCGTAAAATTTTTCCGACTGTCGTCTTCGGCAACTCACTTCTAAACTCATATACCTTCGGAACTTTGTAAGCTGCTAAATATTTACGTGCAAACTGATCTAATTCTTCTTCAGAACACTCAGTTCCTTCTTTCAAAACAACAAACGCTTTTACAGTTTCCCCTCGATACGGATCAGGAACACCGATTGTTACCACTTCTTGCACCTTTTCGTGTTCATATAAAACTTCTTCTATTTCACGAGGATATACGTTAAAGCCACTAGCAACGATCATATCTTTCTTACGATCTTTCACATAGAAAAAGCCATCCTCATCCATGTATCCTACATCACCTGTATGGAGCCAGCCATCTTGCAGTACAGCTGCCGTTTCTTCTGGCTTATTCCAATACCCTTTCATAATTTGTGGGCCCTTTACAACAATTTCACCAATTTCACCTGGAGGTAATGACTCTCCTGTTTCAAGTGACATGATGATTGCCTCTGTATCCGGCCACGGTACCCCAATACTTCCCGGCACACGCTTTTCCCACAAAAAATTCCCATGTGTAACTGGTGATGACTCCGTTAATCCATAACCCTCTACTAATTTACCACCTGTAACTCTCTCAAACTCCTCCTGCACTTCTACAGGAAGCGGTGCAGAACCACTAATACAAGCCTGAATTGAAGAAATATCATATTCTTTTAAAAGAGGACTATTTAATAGAGCAATATAAATGGTTGGTGCTCCTGGAAATAGTGTAACTTTATGTTTCTTAATTGCTTCAAAAACCATTTTCATATCAAACTTCGGAATAAGCACCATTTTATATCCTTGCATAATACTTAAATTCATTACAGCTGTCATCCCGTACACATGAAAAAACGGAAGAACACCAAGAATTACCTCTTCTCCTTCTTTACAATTATATAACCAATGCGCTCCCATTAAAGTGTTCGAAACGAGGTTTTTATGCGTTAACATAACCCCTTTTGGAAACCCTGTCGTTCCCCCTGTATACTGCAAAAGGGCTAGATCATTTTCAGGATCACATGGAACTTCAACATCAGCATTACTTTCTCTTTCTACCGATTTCCAAAGATGAATCGTTTCGCTTTCCGACACATTCACAACAAGATTTGCCTGCTTTTTTTGTACAAATGGATAAAGTAAATTTTTAGGGAATGGTAAAAAATCTGCAATACGGGTTACGATAATATGCTCAAGCTTTGTTGCAGTTTGAACATTAGTAACTCTCGGAAACACTAAATCCAGACAAAGAATAGCTTTTGCCCCTGAGTCATGAAGTTGGTACTCAAGCTCTCTTTCTGTATAAAGAGGATTCGTTTGTACAACAATCCCCCCCGCAAGCAAAGTACCATAATAACCAATTACAGATTGCGGACAATTCGGTAACATAATCGCAACTCTATCGCCTTTTTCAATACCAAGCCTTTGAAGGTAATTCGCAAATTTCTTTACCTTGTCATGGAAATCTGAAAATGTAACATCTTTCCCTAAAAAGTGAAGCGCTTTCTTTTCTGGATAACGAGCAGCCACTTTCTCTAAATATCCATGAAGTGGCTGAATATCATATGAAATCGTACCTGGAATTTCATCTGGATAGCTCTGCAACCAAGGTTTTTCCACTCTCATTCCCCCTTCCAATACTTGTGAAAATAAATGAATGTTCATTCATGATGGTTGTTTTCATTATATTATAGTCGTAACATCGTTACAATCATAATATTCTGACTTTTTTATAACTATGCTTTACTTCCTTAACTTCTTATTATATGTAGAAACTCTCCTAATTTTAAAAGAATAAGAGAGTTCACGTTACTTAGCTTAATCTTATAATCGTTAAAACTGCACCAGGTGTAGTCGTTGATAATGTGGCAACAGCTAACAATCCAAACAACTGCAAACTAATTGCACTACCCGCTGCCAAAGTTGTAATAATTGTCGCACTAAATGAAGTCGTTGCTAATGCGGGAGAATTGATAGTCCCAGCAAGCGGTGCACCATTAATTGTAATTCGCGAACTAACTAATAATGAAGCCGTTATATTAATTGTATATGAAATATAATAATTCCCCGCATTTGCGGCCGTAAATACAGTGTTCCCCCCCGACACTGTAATTCCCGGACCGATATTCTGATTATTTGGAAGTGGGACATTTGTTCCACCAAGAAGCACTGATATTGCCGCTCCTGATGTATTATTCGCAAATGCATACGTTGCCGTGATACTTGTACCTGTTACTCCCGTCGCTCCTGTTTCACCTGTTGCTCCCGTTGCTCCTGTTGCTCCTGTTGCTCCTGTTGCTCCCGTTGCTCCCGTTGCTCCTGTTGCTCCTGTTGCTCCTGTTGCTCCTGTTGCTCCTGTTGCTCCTGTTGGGCCTGTTGGGCCTGTTGAGCCTGTTGGACCTGTCGCTCCTGTTGCTCCCGTTACTCCTGTCGCTCCCGTTGCTCCCGTTACTCCCGTTGCTCCTGTTGCTCCCGTTGCTCCCGTTGCTCCCGTTATTCCCGTTGCTCCTGTTGCTCCCGTTGCTCCTGTTGCTCCCGTTGCTCCCGTTGCTCCCGTTGCTCCCGTTGCTCCCGTTGCTCCCGTTGAACCTGTCGCTCCTGTATCACCTGTCGCTCCTGTTAGACCTGTTGGACCGAGCTTAGGAACTGTCCCATCGCAACTAAAACAGCACGAATCAACATGTAAACCATTTTGATTATTACATCCACAATATCCATTTGCATTATTACTCCATAAAGACATGTTGACCCTCCTTCGTGTTCGATCTTTTAAGTAAGCCCACTAATTAAAAATATCTTTCTAATAAAAATCAGTTTTTATTTTCCTTATCGACTACCCGCTCTGGAACAAACCTTTTATAAACAAAGTTTTTTTCCTTACATTCTAATAAATATTACATGCAATACGCTCTCCTTTCGCTTGTACTTTTGCCTTCCTCATTAAAGGAATTTCAGCTCCTTCAACCTTGATACACGTATGCATTTCAATACGATATATTAAAATCCGTATAAATCATTATTTTTAGTCAAAACTTTAAAAAAATATTGACACTTAAAACGCCCTCATAGTATGATTTTGGTGTTGTAATTGATAACGATTTTCAATATCGTACATATTGCAAATAAAACATTTTATTTGGGGGCAGAAGATGAAGAAAATTTTCAGTATTTTCATAGTAGTTCTTCTATTCGCTGTTGGATGCGGGCAGCAAAAAGAGGAGAAAAAAGAAACAAAAGCGGACAATAAAAATCAAGCTATAACAATTAAACACGCTGAAGGGGAAACGAAGTTAGATAAACCAGCGAAAAAAGTTGTTGTACTTGAGTGGGTATATTCAGAAGACTTATTAGCGCTTGGTGTTCAGCCAGTAGGGATGGCAGACATTAAGAATTATAATAAATGGGTAAATACAGCAACAAAACCAGGTAAAGATGTTGTCGATGTAGGAACACGTCAACAACCAAACTTAGAAGAAATTAGCCGTCTAAAACCAGATTTAATTATCACAGCTTCATTCCGTAGTAAAGCTATTAAAAACGAATTAGAGCAAATCGCTCCTACAGTTATGTTCGATCCATCAACAAGCAATAACGATCACTTTGCTGAAATGACAGAGACATTTAAACAAATTGCAAAAGCAGTTGGAAAAGAAGAAGAAGGTAAAAAAGTATTAGCTGATATGGATAAAACATTTGCAGATGCAAAAGCGAAAATTGACAAAGCAGACTTAAAAGATAAAAACATCGCAATGGTACAAGCATTTACAGCTAAAAACGTACCAACATTCCGTATATTGACTGACAATTCTACAGCTTTACAAGTTACAAAAAAATTAGGTTTAACAAACACTTTTGAAGCTGGGAAATCAGAGGCAGATGGTTTCAAACAAACAACTGTAGAATCATTACAAAGTGTACAAAATTCAAACTTCATTTACATTGTAGCGGATGATGATAACATTTTTGACACGCAACTAAAAGGTAACCCTGCTTGGGAAGGGTTAAATTTCAAAAAAGAAGACAAAATGTATAAATTAAAAGGCGACACTTGGATTTTCGGTGGTCCTGAGTCTGCAAAATCTTTAGCAACACAAGTAGCAGATGTAATGACAGCGAAGAAGTGATTACACGATGAATAGCTTACAACATACACTTCGAGCAAGTCTTGTATTCGGAGGAGGAGCAGCTCTCTTGCTCCTCCTTTTCTTTATTCATATCGGACAAGGGCAAGCAAACATTTCCTATAGTATGATTATTGATGCTCTTATCTCACCGAACCAATCACTAGAGCATCAAACTTTAATCATGCTTCGATTACCTAGAGCTGTAATTGCCATTTTAGCTGGAGGTGCTCTTGCTGCATCTGGGGTTATTTTACAAACATTAACGAAAAATCCACTTGCTGAATCCAGTACAATGGGTATTCACTCTGGCGCATATTTCTTTCTAGTAGCGGCTACAATTTTCTTACCGAAAGGTCTGCAAATTAATTCACTTCTTTTCACATTTATCGGCGGTGCTATTACTGCTTTATTTGTATACCGTATTTCTGGTGGGAAAAAGGGAACCCCACTTAGAATGGCACTAGCTGGTATGGTCGTTACATTAATGCTTTCTGCCTTTACCGGAACGATGCAGCTTTTCTATGAAAATGAAACAGCTGGTTTATTTTTATGGGGAGCTGGATCTCTTATTCAAAATAACTGGGATGGCGTTCAATTTGCTTTTCCATTTATCATTATTTCTTTCCTAGTTTTACTATTTATGTCTCGTAAACTCAACATCCTCTTACTTGGTGATGATGTTGCTGTTTCTCTTGGTGAAAAAACAGCAGTAACACGTCTTATCGCCTTCATTGCTGCGATCTTTTTAACAGCAGTAATTGTAACTGTTGTTGGACCAATTGGATTTGTCGGCTTAGTTGCACCACATTTAATGCGTCTTATTGGCTACCGTCAACACTTTACTCTCCTTCTCTCTTCTTTCTTATGGGGAGCTGTACTATTACTTGGAGCTGATGTCGTTGGTAGACTAATAGATCCAACTGGGGCTGAACTTCCTGTCGGAGCAGTCACAGCAATGATTGGATCACCTTGGCTTATTTATTTAGTGTATCGAATGATGAAATCGAAACAATATATGAATGATAACGGCGCAAATGCAGCTGGAGCTAGTTCTCGCTATTACTCTTATAAAAAGGTAATCATTATCTCTATCACACTTTGCATTGTGACGATTGCTCTTGGTGTTACAATCGGTAGTAACGCTTATATCGAAAGTATTACAAATGTTATATCAGGACAATTAACACAATTTGATAAAAATATGATGATGAACCTTCGTTTACCAAGAATGCTCGTTGCTGCTATCGCTGGAGCATGCCTTGCGATAAGCGGACTTGTTTTCCAAGGTATATTACGAAACCCACTTGCCGATCCTTCTATTATTGGTATTTCATCGGGAGCAGGTGTTGGCGCTTTAACTATTATGTATGTCTTCCCTGCACTTCCTGGTTTCTTCCTACCAATTGGTGCGTTTATTGGTGGACTACTTGCAGTTGGAATTGTCCTCTTCTTCTCATGGAAATCAGGATTTAGTCCAACAGCTCTTGCTTTAATAGGAATTGGCATTTCAGCGCTCGGCTCAGCGATTATTCAAATCTTTATCGTTAGAGCAAATTTGAATGTTGCTGCGGCCTTAACATGGTTGTCAGGCAGTACGTATGCAAGAGGATGGAATCACTTAGAAAATATCATTCTATATCCATCTCTTATTCTTATACCAATTATCTTTTTCTTAATGAAACAACTTGACGTTCTTGTACTTGGAGATGATTTAGCAACCGGACTCGGGCAGCCTGTAAATAAAACGCGTCTTGCTCTAATTGTGTTAGCGACACTACTTGCATCTGTAAATATCGCAGCTGTCGGTACGATTGCCTTTCTAGGTCTTGTTGCACCTCACTTAGCACGAATCGTCGTTGGTATGAATCATCAAAGACTATTCGTTTGTTCAGCACTATTTGGAGCAATCCTTCTTTCCATTGCTGATTTACTCGGACGAACAATTGCATATCCGAAAGAAATCCCTTCTGGCCTTGTCGTTGCTGTACTTGGAGCACCTTATTTCTTATGGTTGATGAGGAAGAGTGGGAAGAAGGTTGGTTAAAAAAAGAGGCTTCTTAATATGAGAAGCCTCTTTTTTATTCGTTCTGATAGGTTAAAAGGAAACTATCTTTTTTTCACGAATGTAACCTATAAACATAACTAGGAGGGATAAATATGTACCAAACTATTGAAGGTTTTCTACAATCATGGACATACGAGGCTGAGTCTACTCAAAAGATGCTCGATGTATTAACTGATGAATCTTTATCACAGGAAATTGCACCTGGGCACTGGACTTTAGGGAGAGTCGCTTGGCATATCGTTACAGCACTTCCTGTTATGCTATCAGGGACAGGGCTTAAGTTTGAAGGAGAAACGAAAGATTATCCTGTACCAACTTCAGCAAAAACAATTGCAGATGGGTATCGCAAAGTGAATACGGCTTTTATTGAAGCACTTCAAAGTGAGTGGACTGATGAAGACTTAACTACTATTAATAACTTCTTTGGTCGTCCTATGCCGAATTCTATATTTTTAATGACACTCATCAATCATCAAAATCACCACCGCGGACAGATGACTGTTTTAATGCGTCAAGCTGGCTTAACAGTCCCTGGTGTATATGGTCCTGCAAAAGAAGAATGGGCTGCTACTGGAATGGAAGCTCCCAAAATGTAACGACAGAAAAAGACAAGGTGTTTATGCACCTTGTCTTTTTCTGCAACTTGTTTCATGTGAAACTATTTTCTACTAAATGGTATTTTATGAGAAAATACGTTAAGATAAATTCATATTAATTGGAGGGAACTAAATTGAATACAAAAAACAAAAAAATAACAATAAGAACTCTCTTACTAACTTCTATCATTGGAGTTATCGGTGTATCTCTTTATTTCACAAGTTATGGTACCCCTTGGGGAAAACAAACAGCAATTGCTGAATCAAAAGAGTATATTACAAAATACTTTAATCTAGATGCAAAAGTCAAAAATACTTCTTACGATTCTAAAATAGATAGCTATGCAATCTCCTTTGAAACAAATGAAGATGGAGAGTTTACTATCGAATATAAAGGTCCAAATAACTTTAACATTTCTCCAGGAGTTCAAGAATATTTAAGTAAACACTACAAATATACAGAGTAGTAATGAAGCATACATATACAAAAAAGAGTTGGTGTAACGCCAACTCTTTTTTACTTATTCTTTTCACACTGTTACGTCTTCTCTTTCAATGTTTTTAATTCCGTAATAAGCAATCGCCATACCGATCACTGCAAATGTGAATTGAAGGGGGAGAAACGTCGCTATAGGAAATATTGGCTGGTTATTAAGTGCAATTGACACAACGATAAGAGATGCAACGATTGTAGTTGGTACCGAACGTTTACGCATTCCAAAATATAGAGGGATTAAACTCATTCCAGCAGTGGCAATGGCTAAAGGAACAAGGTTTATCCCTTCTTGCGTCAATTGATCTACTGTGAATGAATTAGGAAGAATTGAAAAATAGCTATCTATCCCAAAGAAAACTCCTACTACTAAAATGTTAGATAAAATAACTGTTATAAATGTTACTATCGCTGTAATAGCCAACTTACTAACCATCATTTTCTTGCGGTTAATTGGATAAGAAAACATGAGTAATATTGTTTTGTTTTTATATTCATCAATTATCAACTTTGCTATTAGCACACCACCAAAAACAACAAATGTCGCTCTTACTAACGCACTAGCCATCAACAAAATTATCTGTGGATCCCTTATTTCTGGATCAGCTTCTACTGGAGCAACGATGCTCGTAGAGATCATTAATGCTAGTATAGCGATATTTGCAATAACTGCTCCTTTCACATACCATCCGAGTTTAAACTTCTTCAGTTCTAGCTTCATAAGACGTAGCATGATAGTCCTCCTTTCATTTAAATTTTAATCGATATAAATTACCCCTGTTTCACTTAAAATCTCCACTTTGTTTTTTGCATCACCAATAGTTCCTTCTTTTATCTTTTCTGTATTTTTATCTTTCTTAAGTCCGTTTACATTCACCATTATGTCAGCCGAATTACTTTTAGCCGTAAGCTTTAAAGAAGCCGGAACACCTTTATACCTTACGCCAATATCTCCTGATTTTGTTTCTACAAATAATGATTTTCCTTCTTTCATATCTTTCAGTAATACTTCCCCAGATGTTGAAGTGATGTTCATATTTGAGTTACTTACATTTGTTATATAGTTATCACCAGTCGTAGACTTTATATTTAACTCTTGTACTGAACTATCTTTTAGAACTAACTCTCCACTTTGCGATATGAATTCACCTTTCTCTGCGGATAGTCCTACAATCATTTCATCTCCAGACTTGCTTTTTGTGACGATATGTTTCACTGCTATATCGCTTATTTTCACATCACCAGATTTATTATTTAATACAATTTTATCTATTTCTTTCTTCGGAATAAATATAGAAATGATATTCTTCTTCCTAAACGTAAAACCATTAACGAATCCGTTCATCTTCTGTTCTTGCTTAATCATCATTTTATTTCCGTCATTTTCTATTTTAACGGGATCTATCTCTTTATCTAATCGTTGGCCTTGAGCCGAAATTACTATTTTGTTAGCGTCTGTACTTTTAAATTCAATATCCCAGTTTTCATTGTCCACTTCTATTTCTTTTATATTATTTATCTCAAAAGACTTTTTTTTCTTAAAATCTTTCCCCTGCAATGTCTTAAAACCAAAAACCACACTAGCAATTGTAATCAATAAAATTGCAATTACTATTATTTTTTTCACTATTCATACCCCAGTTCGTTGTTGTTTTAAGCTTGCTTCACGCCACATCGATCTTGTCGATTTTACGATATGAAAAATAACTAATTAAAATCCCTAATAAGCAGAGCACAATTGGGATAAATATAAAATCAAACATACTTACTTGACCGTTTCCAGTACCAACGTTACCGTTAATTATCATCGCGATTATTACTGCAGAAGTAATCGTTGTCGGTGCCGATTTCTTTCTCATCCCAAAAAATAAAGGAATTAAACTTATACCAGATATCATAAATGCATTTATAAAAGCAGCCGGAACAGTAGCTATTATTTCGCCCATCGTAACAGGTGTTTCAAGTAGGCCCATCATTGGATTCATACAGAATAGAAGCAAACTAATAATGAAAGTAGCGATAATCGTGCTCACAAAGCAAAAACTAAAAACAATTGCTAATTTCGCTCCCATTACCACTTTTCTTTGCAGTGGGTACATAAACAATAATTGCATTGTTTTATTCTTGTACTCATCAATTACTAAACGTGATAAAATGACCGAACTAAAAATAATGAATGTTATCCTAATAATAAGATTTGCTAAAATCATATATTTTGTGAAGTCAGTGATTGCCGCGTCTCCTTCACCTTTCATTCCCAATGCCATAAGGCTCACCGCAGCAAAAATTGCTATAATACAAATGGCTACCCCTTTAAAGTAACTAGATAATTTATGTTTCTTCCATTCAAGTTTCATTAATTTAAACATATAAACCACGCCTCCATTACTGACATAACTACCTCTATGCTACTAACATTCTAATTCCAGCCGTAACTACGCTTACTATCCCTATCACTAGTGCAATTAACAACCATTTCCGCTCTGGTTTTCTATAATATAAAATCCCACTTATGAACATTACGATCAATCCACTTACTAGATTCACTAACAATCCATTAAGCATGAATGCCCTCTCCATCCATTACATTTAAGAAATACTCTTCTAAGGAACTATGTTTCTTATTAATACTTTCAATTTCCACATCGTTCATAATAAGTGCTTTTGAAATGGCTTGCTGAGATGCTGCCGTATCATACACACGAATCATATTTCCACTCATTATTTTGTAGTTTTTTATACCAAGTTTATCTTCTAAAATATAAGCTGCACACTTCACATCAGGAACAGTAATTTCAATATACTCTGTTTGTTTTCCGTTAATACTCTTCATTGAAACTTCTTTTATTAGTTTTCCGTTTTGAATCACACCAATTGTATCTGCCATTTGTTCCATCTCACCTAAAATGTGACTAGAAACTAATAACGTAATGCCATATTCTTTGCAAAGCATTTTAAATAAGTCTCGTAACTCTTTAATACCAATTGGATCTAAACCGTTAATTGGCTCATCTAAAATAAGTAGTTCTGGCTTTGTCATGATCGCCCTTGCAATACCAAGTCGTTGTTTCATTCCTAATGAAAAATCTTTTACTTTTTTATTATCTATACCGTGCAGTTTCACTAAATTTAAAGCATGATCAATTGCGTTTTTATCGTAATATCCCATATATTCACAATGTAATTCTAAGTTTTCCTTCGCCGTTAATTTATCATAAAAGATTGGATATTCAATAATTGTCCCCATTCTTTTTAATACTTCATAAGATGTGTCTGTTAACTTCTCACCGAAAATTTCAATATCACCGCTCGTCGGTTTTATTAAATTTGTAATCATTTTCATAATCGTTGTTTTACCCGCGCCGTTCGGTCCTAAAAAGCCGTAAATCTCTCCTTTTTTCACATGCATATTAACACTAGAAATAACTTCTTTCCCTTTAAACACTTTCGTTAACTGGTTCGTTTTTAATATATATGTCATGTCACTTTCCCCTTTCGCACTACTCTATATTTCTATAATAGACAACGGAAATCTCTTTTTTCTTACCCGTTCCTTACAAATTCCTTACGCGTAGAGTAGAAAACTGAAACAGATTAAATTTTCTTTAGGGATGGCTTTGCCATCCCTTTTCTGTTTCAGCTTCCCCTCATCAAACCGTACGTGAGGTTTTCCCTCATACGGCTTTCCGATGTTCTTCCTTCTTTGGCGTTCAGTTTTGTTCTATCCTCCTACTTTCACGAGTGTATATGTTGTTTTCTTCATCAAGTCCTTGATACGACCATGTTTCTTTCGAACATTTCTTTTCTTATTCCAAAAAAGGTTAAGTCGTTCTAGGACGTACCAGTCTATTTTACAGAGCCACCTCTGTCCAATTGAAGATAAGCTATAATAATTCTTGAATCCTTGCAGAATTCTATTTAAACCTTTCACCATCTCTTCCAATTGTAGATACAGTTTGTTCCTCGGCTCTGTGTATCTTTTAATGCGTTCCCGCATTTTCTTCATGGCTTTCTGGCTCGGAATATGTGCCATCACATGCACTTTCTTCCCGCCTTTCACATGTTTAGGGTATTTTCGGTGGTGAAATCCTAGAAAATCAAATCCCTCGTTTCCATCCCACGTATTCACTAGCTTCGACTTTTCTGTATGGATTGTAAGTTCTAACTTATTCATAATGGATTGTAGTATCCGAATACTCTCTAATGCTTGTTGTTTTGTTTGACATACGATGACAAAGTCATCCGCATATCGAATTAGTTCCCCCAAATGTTTACACTTCTTTTCCCAAATGGTATCCATATAGTTTAAATATATATTAGAAAGTAATGGAGATATCACGCCACCTTGTGGTGTACCTAATGTCGTTTCATGAAATTGCGCATGTTCCATGATTCCCGCTTTCAACCATTTTCTAATGAGTTTTAACACTCTTCGGTCACTGATTCTTCTTTCTACAAGCCTCATTAATTTGTCATGATTAATATTGTCAAAGTATCCTTGTATGTCTACATCTACAATCCAATGAGATGTTTTACTCGCTTTCCGTATCTTCGATATCGCTTGATGTGCGTTTCGTTTCGGGCGAAATCCATACGAACAGTCTTGAAAATCGGCTTCGAAGATAGGTTCTATCACCAATTTCGTTGCCATTTGTACAACCCTATCCTTGATCGTGGGAATTCCAAGCGGTCTTTGTTTTCCATCACCTTTTGGAATATACATTCTTCTTACAGCTTGTGGATGGTAGGATTTACTTTTCAATTCTATATATAATTCATTGAGAAAGTTTCGTTCTCCATATTGATACACGATTTCTTCAATCGTCTGTCCATCAATTCCACCGCTCCCTTGATTCCATTTTACCCTTCTCCATGCTTCAGCCAATATGTCAGGACGATATATTTTGTCATACAACGCGTGAAACCTACGACTTGAACTTTCTTTGGCACAAAGATATAAAGTCTTCCAAAGTTCTTGAGCTTTTACATCAGTGTAGTTAGCTAGTTTTCCAGCATTCACTCACTCTTACCTCCTTCCAACTTATGAACAAAGTAGAGGTCCTTCCCTACATAACGTTGTGTTGTCGTTATGATATTCAGTACTATGACCTCCTCCGACTCCCTCTTTACAGTCCACCATTTCGTATATGCTTATAGGTTTCCTCTCTCCTTTCTGAAAGAAAGGGCAAAGGAGGGTCTCCCCAGTTCCAGACACTACTTTCTCAACATACCGCCCTCCGTACCCCGAGGGATTCTTCGATGTCATATTTCCAAGTTCTTCACATCTTCCATGGTCTTCGCCCATATTCACCAGGCTCGACTTCCCTTTGTCCTATTGCTAGGTTGCTTTTAACGAGGCGGCAAGGTTCACTTTATGTTACGGTCTGTTGATTCGCTCGCACTTCTAGTAGAAGTTACTTTGTCACAGGGCTTCAACCTTAGGATTTCTCCACCAGCTGCCTGTCAGCTACTAGGCGACTTGGCTCTTACCTAGGCTGGACTTTCACCAGCAAGCAGTGCCCAGCTTAGCTGGGCACGCTGAAAAAAAAGCTTGTAGAATCTACTTCTCTACAAGCTAAAACAGCATCTTTGTTAATACAACTGTAAAAATTGTTTTTTCATACGGCTTACTAGAAAGATGTATTTCTCCGTCCATCGCTTCCACAAGCCTTTTCGTAATCGTTAACCCTAAACCGCTTCCTTGGTACAATCTATTTCTCGAATCTTCAAGTGTGTACATACGCTCAAACACTTTATCAATATGAGATTCATCAATTCCTTTTCCTGTATCCCATACGTCTATATACACACTCGTTTCATCATCTCTTAAAGTCATACCAAGTATCTTTCCATCGTCCCCATATGTAATCGCATTTGATATTAAATTATTCAATACTCTGCCTAATACTTCTACATTTCCAAGTGCATATATATTTCTTTCTGGTATATCAATATGGACATGAAAACCTTTCGTCGTCACTAAATCATAGAAAGATAAAATCTTCTCGCGGCAAACTTCATTCATATTTACTTTTGTCATCTCGATTGCCTTGTCACCAGATTCTAATTTTGCTAAATCAAAAAACTTATGAATCATCCCCATAACTTCCAGCGTTTTTACATGCACCTTTTCAAGTAATATTTGCTGTTCTTCCTCATTTATCGTTTTATCCTTATTTAACATTTCTGCATATCCAAGAATAACTGTTAGTGGCGTTTTTAAATCATGTGAAATATTTGAAAGCATTTTTCTCATCGAAATTTCCACTTTCGCATGATCTGCATTCGTTTTCTGTTTTGCATCTAATAAATGATTAATCGCCACTAATAACTTTTGCAATTCCAGATTATCTGTCATAACGAGTAACTTCTCACCTGTTTTTTCATTTACAATACCTTCTAATTTTTCATATGTGTACCGTAAATTATTGCTGCTAGTTTTTCTCATTTTATACTGTATGTAAATGACACATAACAATATAAAAATAATACCAATTAACAGATTGACCATATTACATCCCTTCCAACTTATAGCCGATGCCCCATAACGTTTTAATATATTCTGGATTAGATGGATCACTTTCAATTTTCTCACGTAATCTTCTCATATGAACATTTATAACGTTATCGTCACCGTAATACTCGTCATTCCAAACTAACGTATATATTTGCGCTTTCGTAAATACACGATTTTGATTCTTTACGAACAGTTTTAAAATCTCAAATTCTTTTAAAGTAAGTTTGAGCGACTTTCCGTTTTTTTCCACAGTGAAATTAATTGGATCGATTGTTAAATCACCAATCTGAATGGCCTCATCTTTCGATTCCACCGCTGAGTACTTTGTAGATCTTCGAATAGCAGCTTTTACACGTGCTGCCAATTCAATCATAGAAAATGGTTTACAAATGTAATCATCTGCTCCCAGGCCTAATCCAACCGCTTTATCAACATCCGTATCTTTTGCTGACATCATTAAAATCGGAACTGCACTTTTTTCTCGAATGATTCGCACAACCTCTAAGCCATCTAACTTTGGCATCATAATATCGAGGATAATCAAATCAAATGAACCTTTTAAAAATGCGTTAACTCCTTCTTCTCCATCAGATGCGATTGTAACTTGAAAACCTTCTTTTACTAAATATGTTTCAACCATCTCTTGAATTGAGATATCATCTTCAACTAATAAAATATGATGTGACATATTTCTATCCCCTTTTTTAACAAACATTAACAATTTAATTGTATCGTAACGAATGAATGCTGGAAAGAATTATATGAATTTTCAAACCAACTTCCCTTCCTTCCTTAACAATGATATGATGAAATTCACTACGATTGTTCATAATTAACTTTATATAAAGGAGACTTATCATGTCAGAAAACAAAAAAGTAAGCTTAGCTGATTTAATGCGCGAACAACTTGCGAAGAAAAAGCAAGGAAATGGAAACGGCTCAAATAATGGAAGTCAAAGTCAAGAAACGAAAAAATTACAAAACCAACAAACGAAGAAAACAAACAACCAACGTAGACGTACAGGTGTATAAATGAACGGGCAAAAACGATCTAACATTTCATCAGGTCTTGAAGTTGATATTGTATTAAAACAAGATCAACGTACAGGTAAGCTAACAAGAGGAATTGTAAAAGATATTTTAACGAACTCACCTTCACATCCGCACGGCATTAAAGTAAGATTGCAAGACGGACAGGTTGGCAGAGTACAAAATATTATTCAATAAGAAAAGGAGCTCATTTAAACTTGAGCTCCTTTTCTTATTTTCATTAACCTTTAATTTTTTCGATGAAAACTACTTTTAAATAGTCTCCCTCTTTAAATTGATCAATTGTACGGAAATCTTCCGGCAAAGAATGTTCTTCTAATATTTTATATTTACCGTTCATTTCTTTAAATGCTGTATCGATAAAGCCATTAAACTTTTTCATATCGAATGCGCTACAATTTGTAGAAGCAACGATAATACCGTTATTTTCTGTAATGGCAATTGTTTCTTTTAATAAGTTTTTATAATCTTTCGCCGCACTGAACGTATATTTTTTCGAGCGTGCAAAGCTTGGGGGATCAAGTACAACCATATCAAATTTCATCTTTTTCTTAGCTGCATATTTGAAATACAGAAATACATCTTCTACAATAATATCTTGTGCTTCATAATCAATTTCATTTACACTAAACTGCTCAATCGTTTTACTTAAACTACGATTTGCAAGGTCCACACTTGTTGTTTTACTTGCACCGCCAAGCGCTGCAAATACAGAGAAAGCCCCAGTATAAGAGAACATATTTAAAACCGTTCTTCCTTTTGCATATTTATCACGAATTTGTTTTCGAACGTTACGCTGATCTAAAAACACACCAACCATCGCCCCGTCATTTAAATATACAGCAAAGTTTACACCGTTCTCTTTTACGATAAGTGGGAACTCACCGCGCTCTCCTGCGACGAAATCATCACCTTCAATGTATTTCCCTTTCGTATCAAAACGCTTTTTCTCATAAATCCCTTTGAAATTTGCTACTTTTTGAAGTGCTGCTATAATCTCATCGCGGAAAGTATAAACCCCTTCACTATACCAACTTATTACGTAATAGCCGTCATAATAATCGATGATTAAACCACCAAGGCCATCGCCCTCACCATTCAGGGCACGAAATGCTGTTGTATCATTTGATTTATAAAAATCTTTTCGTTTATGTAAAGCAGATTTGATTTTACTTTCAAAGAAAGGTTGATTAATTTGCTCTTTCTCTTTTCTCGTTAAAATCCATCCATATCCTTTATTTTGTTTTCCATAATAGCCTTTTCCGATGAATTGGTTCTTCTCATCTACTACGTTGATGATTGTTCCTTCTTCACGTACATCATTTAAATTTTGAATAGCATCTTTTAAAATAAGTGGATATCCACTTTTAATTTCTTTTATAAACTTCGGTTTTATTTTTATAGTTACTTCAGATCGCATGTAATGTCTTCCTTTCCATTTGAATGCTTTCTAATTAGTAGGAAGCAATGTAAAAAACGAGGCTGAAAAAAGCCTCGTTTCACTATACCATATTATTGCTTTGCTAGTACAACTAGCTCATCCTCTCACATAACCGAAAAAAAATTATATATTTCATTATTACTATTGACAATGATAATGATTTTCATTATCATTTAATGTATATGAGTTCTTGAAAATAAAGGCTACATTTATAGGAGGAATAAACATGATTATTGTTACAAATACAACTAAAATTACAAAGGGAAATGGCCATAAATTAATTGAGCGTTTTAATAAAGTGGGTAAAGTCGAAACAATGTCAGGATTTTTAGGATTAGAAGTTCTTTTAACGCAAAATACAGTTGATTATGATGAAGTAACAATTAGCACTCGCTGGAATGCAAAAGAAGATTTCCAAGGTTGGACAAAGAGCTCAGCATTTAAAGATGCTCACTCACATCAAGGCGGGATGCCAGACTATATTCTTGATAATAAAATTGCTTACTATGATGTAAAAGTTGTACGTATGCCAATGGCTGCAGCACAGTAAGCATATTTCTTTTTTAAAGTATAGAATATGAAGAGTGTTACCACTTCTCATATTCTATACTTTTTTTATTTAATGTCTTTTTACTAGTTTCGCATGTACTACTAATCTTCCCGCTTCTGGATCAAGTGCATAGTCACACGTCGAGAGTGTTACGATTTGATCACTTTCTGTCACTTTTGTATCCGTTTTGTACAGCGATTTTTCTTGAATTTTCTCCAAAAATGATGTGTATTCCGTATCACTACTAAAATCCGTTTCAATGTAATAAAAATCAGTTGTTGTTGTATACACCGAAAACACTTCAAGATCATATCCTTCAAATAATGTATCGTAATATAATTTACGATGCGATATGAAGAAATCTTCATCCAACATTTTCTTTAAACTTCCAAACATAGAACCATCTTTCATACGGTGACCATATAAAATAGTATTTCGATTTTGAGATTTCACATCATTACGATAGTCCATAAAAATGCTTCCTGCTCTCATATCTTCACCTTTATAATTTCGAAATAAATAGTAATCATTGTCTTTTGCTTGAACGATTGGATAATTAATTTGTGTATCATCCATCGTAATCCATCCAACTATTTCTTGGTTAATTTGCTGCAGAACTTTGAACTGTTTACGTACTTCCCCGTCTTGTGATTGCTCTTCCATCGGACTTTTTTCATAAATGTTTTGTGCTTCGGCCATTACTTTACGATTTTCATAGTAATCCATGAAAATATCACCTAATTCATATACTGAATAGAAAAAGGTACCTAAAAAAACAACTGTAAGTATTCGTTGAAAAAAAGAATTCTTCTTCCTTTCTTTTTTGCTACTCAAATTATCACCTCAAAACGGATTGTTCCCATGTTTAAATACCCATTGGGACCATATACAATCCTGTATCTTCATCTTGCTTTACAACGACATCTACACCGTATATCGTCTTTATCATACTTTCTGTCACAACATCATTCGGCTTGCCTTTTGTAACAATTTCGCCGTCTTTCATAACAATGATATGATCACTATAGCGAATCGCCTGATTAATATCGTGTAATACCATAACGATTGTCAATCCTTGTGCTTCATTTAATTCTTTTACTAACTCTAATATTTCAAGTTGATAATAAATATCTAAATATGTTGTCGGTTCATCTAAAAAGAGCATTGGCGTCTTCTGAGCTAACGTCATGGCAATCCAAACACGCTGTCTTTCTCCACCAGATAAAGCATGAATTTCCTTATCACGTTTACTTAGCAAATTCGTACATGCTAAAGCCCTTTCTATTGCTTCTCTATCTTCATCAGTTTGCGAAGAAAATATATTTTTATGAGGCATACGGCCAAAGCTTGTTAATTTCTCTACCGTCATATCTGCCGGTGCTTCATTTTGTTGATGGACAACGGCTAACTTTCTAGCAAACTCTTTCGGTTTATATTGGCTAATTGCCTTCCCATCAAGTATTACCTCTCCACTACGAGGATCGTGATTTCTTGACATCACACCAAGTAATGTTGATTTCCCGCAACCGTTTGGTCCAATAATTGTTGTAATTTTACCAATCTCTATTTCACTACTAACCGACTTTAATCGATCCGTTACATTATCGTACGAAAAGGTTACATTTTTAATTTCCATGAACTTTATCACTCTTTCTAAGCAAGAATATTAAGAATGGGCCACCAATAACTGCCATAATCGTCGCTGCTGGAATTTCGTTAGGTGGCACAATTAACCTTCCAATCGTATCCGCCGTCAAAATTAATAACGCCCCTGCAAGAGCAGAAAATGGAATTAATGCTTTATGGTCTGAACCAACTAGTTGTCTTGAAATGTGCGGAACGAGTAATCCTACGAAAGCGATAACACCTGCAATTGCTGTTGATACTGCCGCTAAGAGTACTGCAATGGCAGAAATAATAAGACGAACTCTCGTCACGTGCAAGCCTAAGTTTTTTGCAGTCTTATCTTGTAGAGATAATAAGTTACACCAAGCTCCGACAAACAGTGCAAGAATAAGACCAATTGTTCCATAAGTAACCATTATTTCTACATCGCCCCACGTCTTCATCGTTATATTAGAAGTCGTCGTTTGCTTAATACTCTTAATGAAGTATCCACAAATCGTAATGAACGATTCATTTAATCCAGTGAACATCGCATTAATGGCAATACCAATTAAAATAATGCGAAGCGGACTTAATCCTGATTTCCATGAAAACGAATAAACGAGATAACACGCAAACGCACCACCTAGAAAGGCGAATACCGGCGTCCAGAAAAAGAATTGCGGGAATAGCGTAATAATAACAAGTGTCATAAAACTTGCTCCTGAAGATATCCCGATTACCCCAGCATCAGCAAGTGGATTTTTCATGACAGCTTGGAAGAGCACGCCCGAAACAGCAAGAGCTGCTCCAGTAAATAGTGCAATAATAATACGTGGGAAACGTAAATCTTTAATCACTTCAACATCTTCATTTGCCCCTGTAAATATTCCTTGTACAAGGTCAATAATACCTACTTCTAAACTACCTTTCGTCGCTGACAACAAAGTCATAATGATGAGTAATACAGTAACAATAAAGAAACTCCAAAATTTTTTATTCATGCTAATCTTCCTTTATATTAAAATGCATCACGGATACATCATTTTTTTCAATTCATCTAGTGCTTCAGTCGCTGCTAAATTTCCTGTCGTTCCAAATAAACGCTCTTCTAAATCGTAAACACGATTATTTTTAACTGCAGCGAAGTGTTTCCAAATATCATTTGTTTTAAATTCTTTATCAAACATTTTTACAACTTCATCAGGCATACCATGTGCCGCTCGTAAAATAATGTCTGGATCAGCTTTTTTTAAATACTCTGTATTAGAAGCTAAATACTCTACTTGTTCACCTTGTACAATGTTTTTACCACCTAATTGTTTCACTAAATCTCCAATATAAGAATGCTCTGTTGCTACTAAATAACTCCCCGGTACACCTAATAAAATAAGCACTGTCGGTTCTTTCTTTCCCTTTACTGCTTTTTGAATCTCTGCAACCTTGTTATCTAACTTAGTTACAACTGCTTCAGCCTGCTTTTCACGTCCATATTGCTTACCTAAATTACTAATGGAATTTTGCATATTTTTTAAACTTGTTAGATCTAAAAAGTTTGCTTTCATACCTACACCATCAAAAACTGGCTTTAATTCATATTCAAGTGTTGTCACGGATAATACTTCTGACGGCTTTAATGATTTTACCTTTTCCATATCAGGACTCATCGGATTCCCAACTTCAGATAAACCTTTATATCTCTTTGGTAAATCTTTAGTACTTGTTGGTACACCAATTAAATCTACTTCTAACGCATCCATAATTTCAGTAACAGCAACTGTCGTTGCAACAATTCTCTCTTTACCCTCACTCTTTACCTGTTTTGCTGCTTCTTTTTTGGGCGCCGAGCATCCAGCTACACTCACTAATAGAATGATAGCCATTAGTACACTAGCAATTTTCTTCACTCTCAATCACCACTCCTTTCCAAACAATATGAAACAAGTCTTGATGCATGCGAACATGCATCAAGACTCCAAAAATTACAATCTTCCTGCTCTATATTTACGAACTAGTAAAGCAAGTGACCCAAGCAATAGCACCATGTATAAACCTAGTTGTGCTGTATCTGCCGTTTTTGAGTTTTTCTCTTTTTTTGGATCATTTTTTTGATCTTCTTTTTTCTTCTTATCATCTGCATTTCGGTTAAAATCAGGATTATCTACTTTTTTTACATTATCTACTTTCGGTGTAATCACTGGATTGTTCGGATCATTTTTCGGATCTTTTTTTGGATCCTCTTTAATTGTTCCTAACGCACCAATATTATTTGTATCAAATTGAATTTGGACATCGTAGAAATGATGGTAGTTCATCTCATCAATGTCTACTTTCACTTTTGCATTTAATTTTTTAAATAAATCTTCTACTTCAAATTGTACTACTCGCGTATTTGCATTTTTATCTTCACTTACTACTTTTGCATCAGCAAAAAGACTATTGTTTTCTGTTTGGAATTTCGTAATCCACGCACTATTTTTCAGCGTCATCTCAATGTACTTTTTACCATCTTTAACGATTAATTTTGCTGGATTTACAGTATAGTCATGCATCTTTGAAAGTTCTTCTGTTTTGTTTTTTAACACTTTAAATGTAATATCATATTGACCATCTACTAAATTTTTCGGATCAACTATTACTTTCGGTGTATTATTTCCACCTTGATTGTCATTTCCGCCTTGGTCATCGTTTCCGCCTTGGTTATCGTTTCCACCTTGGTTGTCGTTTCCGCCTTGGTTATCGTTTCCACCTTGGTTATCGTTTCCACCTTGGTTCCCTAAAGCTTTGATACTATCTTGATCAAATACAAATTGAACATCGTAGAAATGGTGATAATTCATTGAATCAATATCTACTTTTACTTTTGCATTTAATTTTTTAGACAAATCATTTACTTCTACTTCTACTACTCTTGTATTTTGCTCTTTATTTTCACTTAATACTTTTGCATTAACGAACGAGCCATTCTTCTCAAAATCAAACTTTGTAATCCATGTACTATTTGTTAATGTAAACGATACATATTTCTTACCATCTTTTACTTTCAATACACCTGGGCTTTTTGTGTATGTATTCATCATTGATATTTCATCTGTTTGATCTTTTAATACTTTAAAGCCAATGCTGTATTCACCGTCTTTAAGAGCGTTTGGATCAATTGTTGTATTATTGCCTTGGTTGTTGTTTCCACCTTGGTTGTCGTTTCCGCCTTGGTTGTTGTTTCCACCTTGGTTATCATTTCCGCCTTGGTTGTCGTTTCCGCCTTGGTTGTTATTTCCACCTTGGTTGTCGTTTCCGCCTTGGTTATCGTTTCCGCCTTGGTTATCGTTTCCGCCTTGGTTATCTAACGGTTTAATGCTATCTTTATCAAATGCAAATTGAATATCATAGAAATGATGATAATTCATTGAATCGATATCGACTTTTACTTTTGCGTTCAATTTTTTCGATAAATCTGCTACTTCCACTTCCACTACACGCGTATCAGCTTTCGTATCTTCACTCAATACACTCGCATCAACAAACGAACCATTTTTATCAAATTCAAACTTTGTAATCCAAGCGCTATTCGTTAATGTGAATGATACATATTTTTTACCATCTTTCACTTTTAACACGCCTGGACTCTTTGTATACGTGTTCATCATTGAAATTTCTTCTGTTTGATCTTTTAAAGCTTTGAAATTGATACTGTATTCACCATCTTTAATTGTTTCAGCATCTGGATTTTTGTTTCCATCTGGTTTTTCTACTTCCGGTTTCTCTACTTCTGGTTTCTCTACTTCTGGTTTTTCTACTTCTGGTTTCTCTTCATTTTTAATTTGTTCAAGCTTATCTTGTTCAAATAAAAGTTGCACATCATGTGTTTGCTTATAGTTTCTTGATGCCATTTCGATAAATACTTTTGTATTCAGTTTTTTAGATAAGTCGTTTACTTCAAACTCTACTACTCTTGTATCTTTTTCTTTATCTTCACTCACTACTTTTGCATCAACAAACGCACCATCTTTTTCCGTTTGGAAATTTTTAATTAATGAGCTACTTTTTAGTGTTACAATTGCTTTTTTCTTACCATTTTCTACTTTTAATACCCCTGGATTTACCATGTAAGTATTCATCTTAGATTCTTCATCTGTTTGATCTTTTAACACTTTAAACGGAACGCTGTACTCTCCATCTTTAATTGTTTCAGTATCTGGTTTTTCTACTTCCGGTTGTTTCTCTTCATTTTTAATTTGTTCAAGTTTATCTTGTTCAAATAAAAGTTGTACATTATGTGTTTGCTTGTAACCTTGTGATGCCACTTCAATAAATACTTTTGTATTTAGTTTTTTAGATAAATCGTCTACTTCAAATTCTACTACTCTTGTATCTTTTTCTTTATCTTCACTCACTACTTTTGCATCAGCAAATGCGCCATCTTTTTCCGTTTGGAAATTTTTAATTAATGAGCTATTTTTTAACGTTACAATTGCTTTTTTCTTACCGTTTTCTACTTTTAATACCCCTGGATTTACCATGTAAGTATTCATCTTAGATTCTTCATCTGTTTGATCTTTTAACACTTTAAATGGAATGCTGTACTCTCCATCTTTAATTGTGTTAGAATTTGGTTGTTGATCTGGGTCAGGCTTTTGGTCGGGCTTCTGACTCGGATCCGGATTTTCATTTGGATCTGGCTTATTAGCTGGGTCCTCTTTTTCATTTGGTTGTTCTACATGAATCGGTGTAATACTATTTTGATCAAATGCAATACGCACATCATAGTCATGATGATAATTTAAAAAATCAATGTCTACTTTTACTTTCGCATTTAATACCTTCTCTACATCGTCCACATCAAATTCTACGACTCTTGTATCTTTTTCTTGATCTTCACTAATTACATTTGTCGCAACAAACTGACCACTTTTTTCCGTTTCAAACTTTGTAATCCATGAACTATGTTCTAACGTAAAGGATACTTTCTTTTTCCCATTCTTCACTTTTAAAGTTCCTGGACTTACAGAGTATTGATTCATCATAGATTCTTCATCTGATGTGTCTTTAAGAACTTTGAAACCGATTGAATATTCACCGTCAGCTAGTTGACTAGCAGCTTGAACTGCAAGAGGTTGTAGCGTTGATACGAATGTGAAAATCGTTAGAAACATTGCAACAACAATTTTAAAATACCTGTTCAATAGAATGACTCTCCTTTTCAAAAAATTCCCAATTATTTAATGCTGTTCCCATCAAATACAAAACGAATATCATATGAAGCGTTATAATTAATAATTGGGATATTAATTTTCACCTTGCCATTTAGTTTTTTTGACAAGTCAGCAACTTCAAATTCTACAACTCTAGTATTCTCTTTTGTATTTTCACTTAACACAGTAGCTTCTACGAATTGACCATTTTTTTCTACTTGTAAACTTTTAATAGAAGTACTATCTTTCACTTTGAATGAAACATATTGTTTTCCATCTTTAACTGTTAATGTTGCCGGACTTTCAAAATAACTATTCATTCTAGATGATTCATCTTTATCGCCTTTCCATACAGTAAAAGCAATATTATATTTTCCATCAGCTAATTTTGTAGCAGCCTTTGTATCTTGTGAACCTAGTGTTGCTATAAACGTAAATAAAACAGCAAATACGGCAATAATCATTTTAAATTGTTTAAACATATATTCATCACCCTTCAAAAGATTTATTTACTTAACTTCACTTTACGAATTAAGAAAACACCTGAAATAAGAATTAACGCTGCAAATAATCCGATGCGTGCTTCATCGCCTGTTTTTGGGTTATCTGTTTTTTCAGCTTTCCCACTTTCATTTGTTCCTTTATTTACATCTTTGTTTGTTTCTTTGTTTGTTTCTTTGCTCTCTTCTTTCTTCACTTCTTCTTTTACTTGTGTATTTTTTTGAGTTTGATCTTCATTTTTTATTGCAGCAGTTGTCTTATTCTCTCCACCTACTGCTTTTACATTTGCATCAAACGCAAAGCGAATTGTGTAGTTATGGTCATAATTTACGTTCGGTACAACAACATGAATTTTTACAGCTGCTGGTTTAGATAAGTCGTCTATTTTAAACTCTACAGTTCTTTTATCTGCAGATTCATCTTTACTAACAACTTTTGCATCAACAAAGTTCCCGTTCTCTGGTGCTTTAAATTCTGTAATCCAAGCACTATGATTCATAGGAATTTGTACTCTCATCTCACCATTTTTTACAATTAACTTAGCTGGTTTTTCAAAATAATCATTTGCCATTGAAGCTGAATCATTTTCTGCTTTTTGTATGACATAGTTAATATCGTAAGTACCGTCAGCTACATTTGCCGAAGCTTGTCCGAATGGCACTACGAGAAAAGCTAGCATACATACGAATGTCATAATAAAAGCGGGTAATACCGAAAACTTTCTCATTTACCTTACTGCCTCCTTGTTTTTCTTTTTTTGAAAATGATAATTATTCTCAATATATAAGAAAAAAATAATCTTTCTATCTCTATTTTATAACGAGTAACACTATGTAGTTAGAAATATATTGATTATCATTCTCATTGATAGACAAAAAAATAATCCCACCAATTTTTCCTATAAGAATAAACATAAAACTCTTTCATCATTTTATTGATTATCATTCTCAACGAATTTCAAAAAAATAAACCGCCTAATTCTATCGTTCTATCACCTCTTCTTACAAAAATGATATAGTCATAGAAAACCTCTTCCCTTTCAATATTTCCACAACTAAGTCAATCTTAGCCTACTGGTAATTTTTTTGTCAACTATATTACGTATAAAATTTTTAATATCTGAATTCTTCTATATATAATTTTTCTACAAAAAAAGAGGCTTTCTTTTAAAGAAAGCCTCTTTCCCTTATTTTTCTACAGCAATTTCTTGCTTTTGAAATAAAGAAACTACATATCCAATTGCAATTCCAATGATACCCGGAACTAGCCAACCAATCCCTACACTATATAATGGAATTTTATCTAAAATAGGAGCAAGGGCCGCTACTTGAAGATTTGCATTATGCAATCCATCAAAGAAGCTAATTGCAAATGCGCCTACAATACCGCCTACATACATAGCTAATGGAAGACGAATATAGTTTTCAACAAGTGATAATACGATCAGTACGATACCAATTGGGTAAATTGCAATTAAAATCGGCAATGCTAATGCGTTTAACTGAGTTAAACCAAGATTTGCTACCATAAATGCTAATACAGAGAAAATAAAAATGACTTTTTGATAAGAAAGCTTTGGTAATAACGAAGAAAAATATTCTCCACAAGCTGCTACAATACCGACAGAAGTTGTTAAGCATGCTGCTGTAATTGCGATACCTAATAATAATGTTCCGTAGCTACCAAATAAATGATTCACGACGTTTGTTAAAATAATTCCGCCGTTTGCTCCCATTCCAAGTGAAACACTTGAAGCTCCAAGGTAAGCAAGTGCTAAATAAACAAGAAGTAAGCCAAGTGCTGCAATAAATCCTGCAAAGATTGTTACTTTCGCAATACTGTTCTTATTTGTAATGCCTTTTGCTTTTAAAGCATTGATCACAACATTTCCGAAAACAAGTGCTGCAAGTCCATCTAAAGTTAAATATCCATCAATAAAACCTTTAAAGAGCGGGGCACTATACGCTTCTGTAGGGGCACCAAACTCTCCCATTGGAGTCATAATTGCTTTCGCTACAATAATTGCAATAACAGCTAATAAAATTGGAGTTAACACTTTACCAATGCGCCCCACTAATTTCGATGGGTTTAATGCTAAATAGAAAGTTACCGCAAAGAAAATAAATGTAAAGATGACAAGTGGATAAGCCTGACTAGCTACCTCACTTGGTAAAAATGGTGCAATGCTCATTTCATAAGCAACAGTCCCTGTACGTGGCACACTAACAAATACGCCTAAACATAAATAAATTGCAGTAATGAAAATTAGCGCGAATACAGGATGTACACGTCTTGCTAATTCATTAATATCTCCCTTTAGTGCTATAACAATAACTCCTAATAAAGGCAGTCCTACACCTGTTACGATAAAGCCAAATAACGCGATCCATACATCTGTTCCAGCACCTTGCCCTAACGCTGGTGGAAAAATCATATTACCGGCACCGAAAAACAGTGCAAATAACATTAAGCTTATTGCAAACATCTCAGAAAACTTTAAAGATGACTTCATTTCTACTACCTCCTAATTATTTTATTGACAAAATATTCTGAATTAAAATCCGTCACATATCCTCTTTCAAGCATACTTCCCCGTAAAAGAACGCAAAAAACACCCGTCCCTAACAAAGGGACGAGTGTTGAAATCGTGGTTCCACCCTTATTCTAATAAAATGAATTTATAACGAAATAAGCTCATTTTATAGCTCGTGTAAATTGATAACGGTTTTATCCGCCAAGAATTACAATGCATCTGCAGTTCACTCTTGAAGTTTAGAGGTGGTAAGTTTGTCTTTCCGTATTAGGAAGCTCACAGCCTAAGGCTTCCCTCTCTGAGAATCGTCAAAAACAACTCATGTCCTCATCATTACTTTTATAAAATATGTTGTCGAAACTTGTTGTTTTTTATTATATGGGCTATTTTTTAAAAAATCAATAGTTTTATTTTTTCTGACAAAAAAATATAGGGAGAAAACTTTACACCCTATAACTGCCCTATTAATATTTCTAATTCCTTAGGTGTAATGTCTCGCCATTTTCCAGCTTCAAGCTCATTTAGCTCTATATTCATAATGCGTACTCGCTTTAGCTTTGTTACAGTAAATCCGAAAGCACGACTCATTCTACGAATTTGCCTATTCATTCCTTGCGTTAAAACGATGCGGAATGTAGACTGATTAACTCTCGTCACTTTACATGGCTTCGTCATTCCATCTTTAATCTTTACACCGCTGGACATCTCATCAATAAACCAATCTGTAAACGGCTTATCGACAGTGACAACATATTCTTTCTCATGCTCATGATCACCGTGCAAAATTTGATTCGCAATCGCACCGTCATTCGTTAATAAGATGAGTCCTACCGATGCTTTATCTAATCGTCCAACAGGAAAGATTCGTTCTGGATGATCGATATAATCAATAATATTATCTTCAATATGTTCAGCTGCTGTACAAGTAATTCCGACTGGTTTATGGAAGGCAATATACACCTTTTCTTTCTCTTCTTTTACAATAACTTGCCCATCAATCGTTACAATATCACCTTCATTAACGAGTGCACCGTGCGTACATACTTCACCGTTAATACAGGCACGTCCTGCTTTAATGAGACGGTCTGTTTCACGTCTTGAGCAGGATTTTGCTTCGCTTATGTATTGGTTGATTTTCATGTTTTGTTCCTTTTCTTATAGATTAAAAGCGTCAATCCATGGCGATATCATTATGCCAAGATTGACGCTCCTTTACTTCGCAAAAACAACTAAATAAATAACCCCAATTACCAAAAATATTCCGCAACAAGCTAACAATACTTTTGCAAGTTTGTCCATAAACATATAATGGTTTCCCCTTTTGTTTGGTTGTTTGCTATTTTAATTCGACAACTGTTACGCCTAGGCCTCCCTCGCCCATGTCACCGTAGCGGTAGGTTTTCACACCGCGATGTTTCTTCAAGTAATCTTGTACACCTTGGCGAAGCGCTCCTGTTCCTTTACCGTGAATGATTGATACACGAGGATAGCTTGCAAGCTGTGCATCGTCTAAATATTTTTCAACGCGCATCATTGCATCTTCATAACGTTCGCCGCGAAGGTCTAGCTCTAACGACACGTGATAATCTCTACCCTTCACACTTGCGACTGCTTTTTTCTCAGTTTGCTTCGGTGTATTAATGTATTCCATATTGGATTCTTTCACTTTCATCTTCAGAATACCAATTTGTACGCTCCACTCTGTATCACTTACTTTTTCAAGCAATTGACCTTTTTGACCGAACGTTAACACTTTTACTTCATCACCTGATCGTAACTGTTGTTTTGGCGCTGTGTTTTTCACGTTTACTTTTTGTTTCTTCACAAGCTCTGGCGCTGCACCTTCTAGACGGCTCTTCGCTTCAATAAGCTCATGGTCTTTCACGTTTATAAGCTGTGCTTTACGCAATTGACGAAGTTCTTGAATAATGCCTTCTGCTTCTTGCTTTGCAGCTTCGACTTTTTCTTCCCCTTCTTTTTGCGCTTTTAATAATTTTTCATCGCGCTCATCGTTAAATTCAATAATTTGACGTTGTAATTCACGATGAAGTTTTTCAGATTGCTTACGATGCTCTTCCGCTTCTTTTCGTTCGCGCTCTGCATTTTTTTGGCTTTCTTCTAGCTTTGCAATCATATTTTCGATTTTGTTCGTATCTGTACTAATATGGTTACGAGCGCGATCAATAACGCGATCAGACAAACCAAGACGCTTCGAAATTTCAAAGGCGTTACTACGTCCTGGTACACCGATTAATAATTTGTACGTTGGGCTTAATGTATTCACATCGAACTCAACGCTCGCATTAATAACTTGCTCACGATTGTATCCATATGCTTTTAATTCTGGGTAATGCGTCGTTGCAACAACGCGAGCACCACGGTTACATACTTCATCTAAAATAGAAATCGCTAGTGCAGCCCCTTCTTGCGGATCTGTCCCAGCACCTAATTCATCAAATAGGACTAAACTTTCAAAATCAGCTTTTTCTAAAATATCTACAATGTTTACCATATGAGAAGAGAATGTACTTAAATTTTGTTCAATCGATTGCTCATCACCGATATCAGCAAAGATGTTTTTAAATACACATATCTCTGATTCATCCATTACTGGAATATGAAGACCAGATTGCGCCATTAAGACACAAATACCGACTGTTTTAAGTGTAACTGTTTTACCACCTGTATTCGGTCCTGTAATAACGATTGTTGTAAAGTCTTTACCAAGCATAATGTTATTTGGCACGATAATTTCCGGATCAATAAGCGGATGGCGTGCTTGTTTTAAATCCATGTAGCGTTCATTATTTACGATTGGCTTCGTCGCTTTAATTCGCTTCGCATAAAGAGCTTTCGCAAAAATAAAATCAAGATTTGCAACTACTTCTACGTTTGATAAAACAATATCAGCTTCCACTGCTACTTCTTCCGTTAACATCATTAAAATGCGTTCTACTTCTTGTTTTTCTTTCACACGTGCTTCTTGAAGTGCGTTATTTAATTCCACGATTACTTGCGGTTCGATAAATAATGTTTGTCCAGAAGCAGATTGATCGTGAACAATACCACCATATACGCCGCGGTATTCTTGTTTTACCGGGATTACGTAGCGTTCGTTACGAATCGTTACAATTGCATCTGATAACATTTTTTGCGCGTTTGAAGAACGCGTCATGTTTTCTAATTTCTCACGAATACGGCTTTCCGCAGTACGAATTTGATTACGAATACCACGCAATTTGTCACTTGCGCTATCGACTACTTCACCGCCGTCACCAATACAATTTGTAATCTTCTTTTCTAAATCATATAAAGACACAATTTGTGCGACATGTGTTTCTAAAATTGGAAGCTCAACACCGTTGTCAATCATATCGTCAATGAAACGTTTCATTTGGCGACTACCGTACATCGTACTTGCGATTTCAATTAATTCATGAGGACTTAACATACTTCCAATTTTCGCACGCTTAATATTTGCACGAATATCAGAAATCCCTCCAAGTGGTACATGTCCTTTTAAACGGATGACTTTCGCTGCCTCATCCGTTGTTTCTTGCAATTCCACAATTTCTTCAAAATCTGTGCTTGGCACTAAATTCTTCACTTTATCACGACCAAGTGAAGATGCTGTATGTTCAAGTAATTGTTCTTTTACTTTATTGTATTCTAATACACGCAACGTTCGTTCTAACATGTTGCAGGTCCCCCCTGTATTACTTATTACGTTTAATATAGTCTAATAAACGTTCAATATCCCATGTGTTAATCACGTTATCTTTTTGAATCCAACCTTTACGCGCTGCTGCTACACCTGTTTCCATATCTTCTAACATTTCAAGTGTATGGGCATCCGTATTAATCGCTACTTTTACACCAGCATCTTGTGCTTGTTTTAGTAATTTCGCGCTTAAATCTAGACGGTTTGGATTTGCATTTAATTCTAAAACTGTATTTGTTTCTTTTGCGAGCTGGATTAATAAATCTGTATCTACATCGTAACCCTCACGGCGCCCAAGAAGACGTCCTGTCGGATGGGCAATCATTGTGACATGCTTATTCTCAAGTGCAGTGCGAAGACGCTTCATAATCGTTTCACGGTCTTGTGAGAAGCTAGAGTGAATGGCTCCAATGACATAATCTAGTTCTGCTAATACTTCATCGTCAAAATCAAGTGTCGCATCTGGTAAAATGTCCATTTCAATCCCGCGCAAAATTGTAATGTCTGGATACTTTTCATTCATACGTTCAATTTCTTTCGCTTGTTCACGAAGACGCTCTTTCGTTAAACCGTTCGCTACTTTCAAGTATTGCGAGTGATCAGTAATTGCCATAAATTTATATCCACGAGCGCGGCACGCTTGTACCATTTCTTCAATTGAAAAAGCACCGTCACTCCACGTTGTATGCATATGTAAATCACCCTGTATATCAGAGAACTGAATTAAGTTCGGATACTCTTTAATTAATTCAATTTCTTTTCCATCTTCACGCACTTCTGGTGGGATGAATGGAAGGCCAAAGTGGGCGAAGAATGCTTCTTCTGTTTCGAATGTTTTCACTTCACCGGTCTCTAAGATTTCCACACCGTATTCACTAATTTTCTCGCCTCTATCTTTCGCAATTTGGCGCATTTTTACGTTATGGTCTTTTGATCCGGTGAAATGGTGAAGAGTTGTAATAAATTCTTCTGGTTTTACTAAGCGGAAGTCAATTGAAATATCATATTCATATTGAAGACGAACAGATACTTTCGTATCTCCACTTGCAATCACTTCAATCATATTATCAAATTGTAGTAAATGTTCACGCACTACTGCTGGCTCTGTCGTTGCAATGATGAAATCTAAGTCCTTCACTGTCTCACGAACACGGCGTAAACTACCAGCGCGTGAGAAACGAATTATTTCAGCAACATTCGACAATTTCTCCTCTATTTCCCCGGCAATAGGCAATACCATCGCAATCGGTAAACGCTCTGGACGAGAGCCTACTTGATCAATTGCTTCTAATATTTTCTCTTCTGTTTTCTTACCGAAACCTGCTAAAGCTTGTACTTTATTTTCTTCACAAACAGCTTTTAACGTTTCCATATCAACAACACCAAGTTCTTTGTATAACTTGGCCACCTTCTTACCACCAAGGCCTGGTAGTTTTAATAGTGGTAATAAACTGCTTGGTACTTCTTTTTCAAGTTCTTGTAGTACTTCAGATGTTCCCGATTCTATATATTCTTGAATAACTGCTGCTGTTCCTTTTCCGATACCTGGAATCTTTGTGAAATCTTCAATTTCAGAAAGACTACGGTCATCACTTTCTAGTGCTGCCGCCGCTTTACGGAATGCAGATATTTTAAATGGATTCGCGCCCTTTAGTTCCATAAATAGGCCGATTGTCTCTAGTAATTTGATAACTTGTTTTTTATTCACTTTCATCATTTCCCCGCCTTTCTTTCATAGAAAAAAACTTCTCTTTCCGAAAAAAGAGAAGTTACACTCTGCTACCTGTCTGCCATAGTTCCTTCACCTTTTCAGAAAGAATCGGTGTATCGTCTACAATTATTTTGCTAATTGATGATTTTTGTAATGGTGTTTGTATTTGTTCAATTGGAAGAATTGTTCCAACAATAATTAAGACAAACAGAATGATATACACTTCTAAAAAGCCAAGAAGTGCCCCAGCAACCGCATTGACTTGCTTTAAAACTGGGATTTCTGCAAACATATTCAGTAAATTACCAAGTAGTGAAAGTGCGATTTTTGTAATAATAAATAATACAATAAACGCAATTGCTTGATAGAAGACACCCTCAATATTATTCGCATCTATCCATTCTGGAACAGATACATTCTTATCGAATGGATACGGAATAAATTTCGCAAGCGTTGGCGCTAAATCTTTACAGTACCAGTATGCAACGAGGTATGCGATAATAAAGCTTGTTAACTTTACAAGTTGCAAAATAAATCCTCTGCGTAAACCGAGGAAAAATCCCATAACAAGCAATAAAATGATAATAATATCAATCATGTTTATTCCATTCCTTTTTGTGTCATACTTTCTTTCAACTTCTCATGTTCTTCTTTTAATTTTATGTAATCGTGTATGACGTTTACCGCCGTCAATACCGCTAGTCTACTCGTATCAAGCGAAGGATTCTTGGCATTGAGTTCGCGCATTTTATCATCCACAATCGCTGCTACCATGCGGATATGACTTGTACTTTCATCGCCAACAACTGAATACTGTTGGCCATATATTTCTACATTAATTCGACTTTTATTTCCCTTTTGTTGTGACAACTCACCGGCCTCCAATCACGTACAGAATCCTAAAGTTTATCATACCATGAACCATCATAATATGGAAACAGAAAGAACAATCCGATATGATAAAAATAACAACATAAAAAAGGAGCGACCATTTTGTCAAATTCTATCGTAATACAAACAAGTTCTACAGTAATTGAAGACATGAAACAACAATACAAACAAGCACTTAGCCCCAAAATTCCGCAAGGCGGTATCTTTATGGCAAAGGTTCCATCTTGCACAATTACAGCCTATAAATCAGGGAAAGTAATGTTTCAAGGTGGACGTGCTGAAGCAGAGGCTTCTCGTTGGCAAACTGTCTCTCAAACACCAAAATCCGCTGTAAAAAAATCGGTCAATTCGCATCAATATGCACCACCTTCTTCTATTGGTACAATGTCGATTTTAGGGTCCGATGAAGTAGGTACTGGAGATTTCTTTGGACCGATGACAGTTGTTGCTGTATATGTGGATGCGAAGCAAATTCCACTTTTAAAAGAACTCGGTGTAAAAGACTCCAAAAACTTAAATGATGCTCAAATTGCTGAGATTGCAAAACAACTCCTTCACGTTGTTCCTTACAGCTCCCTCGTTCTTCATAATGAAAAATATAACGAGCTATTTGATAAAGGAAACAACCAAGGTAAACTAAAAGCTTTACTACATAACAAAGCCATCACAAACTTATTGGCTAAAATCGCGCCTACAAAACCAGAAGGCATCTTAATCGACCAATTTACACAGCCTGATACATACTATAAATATTTAGCGAAACAAAAACAGGTACAGCGTGAAAATGTTTACTTCGCTACAAAAGGTGAAAGTGTCCATTTAGCAGTAGCCGCCGCTTCCATTTTAGCTCGTTACTCATTCGTAAAACAATTTGACGAACTAAGCAAAAAAGCTGGTATGCAACTTCCGAAAGGTGCTGGTAAACAAGTTGATATTGCCGCTGCTAAATTAATTCAAAAAGTCGGTAAAGAAAGACTACCTGAATTTGTGAAAGTGCATTTTGCTAATACAGAGAAGGCGTTTCGGTTACTGAAAAAATAACTACTTTTTAGTATCGACAGGATATGGATGAACTAAACAAGGCGAAAAGAATTGAATTCTTTTCGCCTTTTATGAATGAAAAATGGATAAATAGGATCTCACACGTTCCTATTTTCGCCGCACTCATTCTGTGTATCTATATATTTAAATTTAGACTGATATATATTCATTTACTATTCACCTAAAAAAGAGAGTCTCCATGACTCCCTTTTTATGTTTAACTTCGTTTCTGCTTCTTATTTGATGAAGGTACTTTATAAGAACCCGTTTCATGCGTAGTCGTTCCTTGTCCTTCCACTTCCGGAGAACCTAAGCTTGATCTAGAATGGTCTGTTTTCACTTTCTTACTCATTACAATCACCCCCAAGATTACTTTTCACTTAAGAGTAAAAAACTATTCAGCATAACCATCTGAACATATACTGGCTACTCTTTTATCCTCCTGTCTGTTTTTCACTAATGTCCCATAGACGTTTTGCGGCATCCTTATCCAAGGCAGCTTCAGACATTTTTCCTATTTGCTTATCGGCATAGTAATAACCACTATGATCAGTAAATTCAGTTGATTCTGCTAGCCATATTAGAGTTTCAGCACCTTTCTCGGGTGTACGAGAGAAAGGTTTCATTGCTGCCATAGTTAAGCGAGCAACTAGACCATTGTCCTGGTTGAAATTCGTAGCCACTAGCCCTGGATCGAAGCTGTATGCACTAACACCCGTCCCCTCCAACCTCTTTGCCAATTCAGCGGTAAATAAAATATTTGCTAGTTTTGATTGAGCATAACGCATTGTAGGACCACCCATAAATTTCTTAACACCACGATAAAGTTGTTCTGCATCTAAATCACCGAAATCAATTCCCTTTTTAGCCATTTTGTGACCGTGAGATGCGGTGGTGATAACACGAGCAGGAGCACTTTCTTTTAAACGCTCCAACAGCAAATTAGTGATTAGGAATGGACCTAAATGATTAACCGCCCAAGTCATCTCCAAATCGTCCTCTGTAAGCTGCCTTGTTTGAAATAAAGCACCAGCATTATTCACTAATATATCTATTCTCGGACACCTTTCCAAAATATCAGTAGCTACCCGGCGTATAGATTGTTGAGAAGCCATATCAGCTAAAAATAGATCTATCATCACATCCCCATTCGTTACATCCTTAATTTGAGCAATAGCAGCATTCGCTTTTTCCTCGTTACGTGCAATGATTCCTAGTTTGGCACCGCGCTCTGCAAATGTCTTAGCTGCCGCTAATCCAATACCACTTGTTGCACCAGTAATCACCACATACTTGTCATGCAGTGTCCACTTTGTATGACTTGGAATCTCCCCCATTGTACAAAAACCCCTTCCCTTGCCCATAAATATTTCATTCGTTTTACTATATGTGAGATATGAACGAACCTATGAACAACATTTTTCCAAACAAAAAAAGCGAGAGCAGTTGCTCTCGCTTTTTTCATCTTAAAACTCAGAAGAACCTGGAGTTCTTGGGAATGGAATTACGTCACGGATGTTAGCCATGCCAGTGATGTACATTAGGAAGCGCTCGAAACCTAGACCGAATCCAGCGTGTTTTGTACCGCCGTATTTTCTAAGTTCTAAGTACCACCAGTAGTCCTCTTCGTTCATACCTAATTCTTTAATTCTGTCTACTAAAACGTCCATTCTTTCTTCACGTTGACTTCCGCCGATTAATTCGCCGATGCCAGGAACTAGAAGATCAGTAGCTGCTACTGTTTTACCATCTTCGTTCATACGCATGTAGAATGCTTTAATGTCTTTCGGATAGTCAGTTACGAATACAGGGCGTTTGAAGATTTCTTCTGATAAGTATCTTTCGTGCTCTGTTTGTAAGTCAATACCCCATTCTACTGGGTATTTGAATTCAGCACCTGATTCTTGAAGTACTTTAATTGCTTCTGTATAAGTGATGCGACCGAAGTCAGAGTTGATTACGTTGTTCATGCGCTCTAGAACTGTTTTATCAACGAAGCTGTTGAAGAAGTCCATTTCTTCTGGTGCATGCTCTAGTACGTATTTCATTGCATATTTCAGCATATCTTCTGTAAGATCCATTACATCGCCTAACTCAGCGAATGCAATCTCAGGCTCAACCATCCAGAACTCCGCTGCGTGGCGAGTTGTGTTTGAGTTTTCTGCACGGAATGTAGGTCCGAATGTGTACACATCACGGAACGCTAATGCATAAGCTTCAGCATTCAGCTGTCCACTTACTGTTAAGTTTGTTTCTTTGCCGAAGAAGTCTTTTGATTCGTCAACTTGTCCGTCTTCACCTTTTGGTACGTTGTTTAAATCTTGCGTTGTTACGCGGAACATTTCGCCTGCACCTTCTGTATCACTACCAGTAATAATTGGTGTGTGAACATGTACAAATCCACGCTCTTGGAAGAATTGGTGAATTGCAAATGCTGCGATAGAACGCACGCGGAATGTTGCTGAGAATGCATTTGTTCTTGGACGTAAGTGAGCGATTGTACGTAAGTATTCAAACGTATGACGCTTCTTTTGAAGTGGGTAATCAGAATCTGATAAGCCCTCGATATCAATTTTTTCTGCTTTAATTTCAAATGGTTGCTTCGCTCCAGGTGTTGCAATTACTTTACCTTCTACTTTAACTGAAGAGCTTAGTGGAAGCTTTGCAATTTCTTTGAAGTTCTCTAATTCTGTATCGAAAACGATTTGAACACCTTTGAAGAAGCTACCGTCGTTTAATTCGATGAAACCAAATGCTTTTGAATCACGTAAGTTACGAATCCAACCCGATACTTGTACTGTTTGATCTGCGTATTTATCTGTATCTCTATACAGACTTTTTACTAATGTGTTTTCCATAGTAAAATTCTCCTTTACTCATATATTTAAATACAAAAAAACCTTTCATCCATAAAGGGACGAAAGGTTAAACTTCGCGGTACCACCCAATTTGTCATAAAGACCAACTTTAACTCGTATGTAATACATACTTCCCGGTTTGTAACAGGCCGGATTCCCGTCTAAGTCTACTCTTGAATACAAGCTTCAATTTCGGTTAGCAACTCCAAGGTGTTCTTCACATATACCGCCTCATCAGGCTCTCACCGTCCCTGACTCGCTTTGGATTATAGTATATACTACTTTTCCTTATCATCGTCTTTCGTTTTGTTAAACTAAAATTAATGTACTACATTCGAGAGAAAGATGCAAGATGCCAGAAAATATATCAGCGATTTTTATAATATATCGACTTACCGACATTTTCCGACAATCGTGCCATAAAAAAATTGCCGGAACTAATCCGGCAATTTTTTATTACTTACGTAACTCCGCACCAAATTTCTCTTCTACCGCTGTTAATACACGATTATGTGCTTCTGTTACTTCTTCGTCTGTTAATGTACGTTCTGCATCGAAGTAGTTCATAGAGAATGCAAGTGATTTCTTGCCTTCTTCCATTTTTTCACCTTCGTATAAGTCGAATAGTGCTACGTCTTTCAGAAGTTCTCCGCCAGCTTCAGCAATGACTTGCTTCATTTCACCAGCTTTTGTTTCTGTTGTTACTACAACAGCCATATCACGTGTCATAGATGGGAAACGTGGAATTGCTGAGTAGTAAGTTTCCTCAGCGTCTGCACCGAATATTTTTGCAAGAGATAATTCGAATACGAATGTATTTTTCACATCTAATTGTTTTTCTGTTTCCGGGTGCAATTGACCGATGAATCCGATTGCTTCACCATCTAATACGATGTCAGCTGTACGGCCTGGATGCATACCTTCACGTTTTGTTGGTGCATAAGTGATTTGATTTGCCACGCCAAGTACGTCGAATAATCCTTCTAATACACCTTTAACAACGAAGAAGTCTACAACTTTCTTCTCACCTTGCCATGCATGGTGAAGAGCAAGACCTGTCATAACACCTGCAAGATGTTGTTCTTCTTTCGGAAGTTCTCCTGCTTCTGTTGGTAAGAAGATAGAACCTACTTCATATAATGCAACGCTATCGTTTTTACGTGCAACATTGTATGAAACTGCTTCTAACAATTGTGGCACTAAGCTTAAACGAAGTTGGCTACGCTCTTCACTCATTGGAAGCGCAAGATTTACAGGAGCTTTTTCGTTCGGCTCAATCATATATTGTTTCGCTTTGTCAGCGCTTGTTAATGAATATGTGATTGCTTCATATAAACCAGCACCTTCTAGGAAGCGGCGTACTTTACGACGTTTCGTTTGTGCTGATGTTAATTTACCACGTGTCATTGTTCCAGATGGTAATGTAACTGGAATGTGATCATAACCATACAGACGACCTACTTCTTCTACTAAGTCTTCTGAAATTGTAATGTCAGGACGACGTGCTGGTACATTTACATGGAATGTTCCTTCTACTTCTGTGAATGGGAATTTTAAGTTTGTGAACATTGTACCCATTTCACTCGCAGAAATATCTGTACCTAATACACGGTTTACTTTTTCAGCTGTAACAGATACTGTACGTTCTTGTACTTGTAAGTTATCAGCTTCTACTACACCTTCAAGCGCTTCTCCACCAGCGTATTTTGCCATTAAAGCAGCTGCATGTTGAATTGCTTCAAATGTACGTGTTGGGTCGATTCCTTTCTCAAAACGTGCACTTGATTCGCTACGAAGACCTAAGTCTTTTGATGTACGACGCACTGTTTGACCTGCAAAGTATGCAGACTCAATTAGAACGTTTACTGTCTCGCTATCAACTTCAGAATCCGCTCCGCCCATTACACCAGCAACAGCTAACGCTTTTTCACCGTTTGTAATAACAAGGTGGTGGCTTTGTAACGTACGTTCTTGAGCATCTAATGTTTGAATCTTTTCGCCTTCTTTTGCAAGACGAACAACGATTTCTTTTGAACCTAATTTATCGTAATCGAATGCATGTAACGGTTGACCGTATTCCATTAAAATGTAGTTTGTAATATCAACTACATTACTAATTGGACGAATGCCAGCTGCCATAAGACGAGTTTGCATCCACATTGGTGATGGACCAATCTTTACGTTCTTCACCATTTTTGCAATATATAATGGGTTTTCTTCTTTCGCTTCTACACTTACAGAAATGTAATCAGAAGTTTTTTCTGCTGTTTCTTGTAAGTCGATAGCTGGAAGTTTTACTTCACGGCCGTAAATAGCAGCTACTTCATATGCAACACCTAACATATTTAAGCAATCTGCACGGTTTGGTGTTAAACCAAGCTCAAGTACTTCATCATGTAAATTTAAAATTTCAAGTGCATCTGCACCAACTTCAGCATCACTTGGGAAGATGAAGATACCGTCTGCATATTCTTTCGCAACGAATTTCCCATCAATACCAAGCTCTTGAAGAGCACAAACCATACCGTGAGAAGCTTCCCCGCGTAGTTTTGCTTTTTTAATTTTGAAGTTACCAGGAAGTACAGCGCCAACTTTTGCAACTGGTACTTTTAAACCTTTTGCAATGTTAGCAGCTCCACAAATAATTTGAACCGGCTCTTCTTCACCGATATCGATTAAGCATTTGCTTAATTTATCAGCTTCTGGGTGTTTTTCACATTCTAATACGTGACCAACTACAACACCTTTTACACCTTTATTTAATACTTCAACACCTTCTACTTCAATACCACTTTTCGTGATTTTGTCTGCTAGTTCTTGTGCTGTTACATCTTTAATATCTACATACTCTTGTAACCAACGATATGATACGAACATATTTATCCTCTCCTTCCCTTACGCTCGTTTGAATTGTTGTAAGAAACGTACATCATTTGTATAGAAATGACGAATGTCATCTACGCCGTATTTCAACATTGCGATACGCTCTGCGCCCATACCGAATGCGAAACCTTGATATTCTTTTGAATCATAACCAGCCATTTCAAGTACGTTCGGGTGAACCATACCTGCTCCTAAAATTTCGATCCAGCCAGTCCCTTTACAAGTGCCACAACCTTTACCGTGACACATCATACAAGAAATATCCATCTCTACAGACGGCTCTGTGAATGGGAAGAAACTTGGACGAAGACGGATTTCACGATCTTCACCGAACATCTTTTTCACGAATACTTGCAGTGTACCTTTTAAGTCACTCATGCGAATGTTTTTATCAATTACAAGACCTTCAATTTGCATGAATTGGTGTGAATGCGTTGCATCATCGTCATCGCGGCGATACACTTTACCAGGACAAATAATTTTAATCGGTCCTTTTTCTTTATTCTTTTCCATCGTACGTGCTTGCACAGAAGATGTATGTGTACGTAGTAACGTTTCTTCTGTAATGTAGAATGTATCTTGCATATCACGCGCTGGGTGATCTTTCGGTAAGTTTAATGCTTCGAAGTTGTAGTAGTCTTTTTCTACTTCTGTTCCTTCAGCTACTTCATAACCCATACCGATGAATACATCTTCAATTTGTTCAACAACTGCTGTTAACGGATGGTGACAACCTGTTTCAACAGGACGACCTGGCAGTGTAACATCAATTGTTTCAGTAGCTAATTTCGCCTCAATTACTGCTTTTTCTAAGTTACCAATTTTGTCTTCTAGACGCGTTTGAATCGCTTCACGTACTTCATTTACTAATGCTCCCATACGTGGACGCTCTTCTGCTGATAATTTTCCCATGCCGCGTAATACTTCTGTAATTGGACCTTTTTTCCCTAAATACGCTACGCGTACGTCGTTTAAGCCCTTTAGCTCTTTCGCTTCTTCAATAAGCTCTAACGCTTTTTGCTTTAGCTCTTTTAAACGTGCTTCCATTTGGAACCCTCCTAATTTTAAAAATAAAAAAACCCCGCTCCCAAAAAGGGACGAGGTAAATTCGCGGTACCACCCTAAATTGACAGAACAAGTCTGCCCACTCATTAGTTATAACGATCAATTCTGACCGGAACGCCTTTACATATAAATGGTCCTGGCGCCAACTCCAGAGGTGAATTCACTTCCATCTACCATAAGAATGCTTTCAGTCTACGGCACTCTCTCCCTATATGGCGATTTTGTAAGCTACTCTTCTCTATCAACGTTTTTCATTAATATACTTTTATTATATGTTCAAAAAAGTTCGATACTCATTTCACCACTTTTTTATGAACATGTACTTCAACTTATTATAAGAAGTTTTTTATCGATTCGCAACTGGGCTTTGTAAATAATAAGTTAAAATCCCTGCTGCAACCGCAACATTTAATGATTCTGCCCCGCCGTAAATCGGAATATACAAGTTTTGATCACTTTTCGCAAGAATTTCTTGGCGTACGCCGCTTCCTTCATTCCCTACAATTAATGCAAAACTTCCAGCCGGGGTTACTTCACCAAATGGAACTCCATTTTCAAGAGCTGTTCCATATACAGGGACGTTATTTTCTTTTAACTTGTCTACCCATTCTTCTAAGTTCCCTTTTACAACCGGTAAGTGGAAAATAGAACCTTGTGTAGATCGTAGTACTTTACTATTATAAACATCAACGCACCCTTCTCCAAGCACAACGGCATGAATACCAGCTGCATCCGCTGTACGAATAATCGTTCCCAAATTACCTGGGTCTTGAAGGCCGTCTAATAAAAGAAATTTCCCATCAGTAAGAGCTACTTCTTTCTCATGTTTCTCACAAACAGCAAATACACCTTGCGTTGTTTCTGTTTCGCGAAGTACTTTTACAATTGCTTCAGGCACAATATACATTTCAACATCATTAACTGTCCAATCTTTCGGAAGATCTGTCTGATCTGAAACGATAAGTTCTGTTACAACTCCTGCCTTTAACGCTTCCTCTACTAAATGGAATCCTTCTACAAAAAATAAAGCTTTGTTATCGCGCTCTTTTTTCGTCTGCAGCTTTTTCCACTGCTTCACACGCGGGTTTTGTACTGAATCAATGTTTTTCATAATATGTATTTCCCTCTCTTCTTGTCTTATCATTATAGCCTATTTTTCATACATATTTACATAAAAAAGAACAAAAACTAACGTCAGTTTCAATTCTGAAGAAGAGGTGAAGATAATGAGTTTTAATTTACGCGGCGCGGTATTAGCGAATGTATCTGGAAATTCACAAGACCAATTACAAGAAACGATTGTCGATGCAATTCAAAGCGGTGAAGAAAAAATGCTTCCAGGTCTTGGCGTTTTATTCGAAGTCATTTGGAAAAATGCTGATGAAAATGAAAAACACGAAATGTTAGGAACACTGGAGCAAGGATTAAAAAAATAAGCAATTTGAAAATCACCTTCGCATAAGCCAAGGTGATTTTTTTTACGAAAAATTTTTTTCTTCTCCTAAACATTTCTACTTTACTAACGCTACCCCGATGGAGTACAATGTTCAAAATACATTTAAACCGATCGATTTTTCTTCATATATATCATTAGATAAAGTGAAACTTTAATCAGTGGGGGGTCCCCCCACACTGATTATTAGTTGAACCAATCGGGCTTTTACGGGCAGTTGATTCCCCACCTAACTTCCTCGTATTCGCTAAATTTTAAGGTGGGAATCTTACTGCCCGTTAAAGCGGGATAAAAGGAGTGAATGTTTTATGCAACGTATTACGCTTGAACAAGTTTTTAAACATCACATTACACAAAAATATGTAAACCGTTCTGGAATGGTCCACGCGATTGCTGTCGCTTACCATGCGTTTCACTTAGCCAAAAAGCATCACGCCTCAGTCGATGCTGCGACAAAGGCTGGCTTCCTTCATGATATCGGACATCATACGTGGTACACAGGTGGCGAATGGGACTATGACTTGTACAAAAAGAATGATATACATGCGATTAAAGGGGCAGAAAGATCTCATAAATTGCTTATTAGATTAGGAGAACATCCGAAACTAGCAAAAGAAATTTCTGTTGCAATTCTTCTGCACACTGATTCTTTCCTACTAGAACAAACACTTGAAAGAACACCTCTACAAAATGTTATTAAGTGGGCGGATGAAGCCGATGAAGAACCAGGTGGCGCACACCATTATAGAACTATTTCTTATGAAAAAGCATTGAAAGCAATTCAGCAATTAGACCGATTGGTAGAGCGTGAATTACAAATAGAGCAAAAGAAGTTGAATGACAAGGTAGAACATAGTTATCAATGAGAAAGAGGCATCACTATAGGGTGATACCTCTTTTATTATTTTGCGAAAAATACACCTTTGTATGTAATATTTAAATGTTACACCCAAAAGAAAAATACTTTATAATTAAATATACAAATATAAAGAGGTGATTTTACAAATGCAACCCGCTACACAACTTTCTAATGAACAGAAATACTCTATGTCATGGGGACAATTTATTAGCTCCGTTTTATTCGCTTTTTTCGGAACCGGACTTATTACTGTGTTCCTCGCAATGCCCTTAACAATTTATACAGCCGGTCTTACAGATAAAAAACAAATTGCCCTGTATGAATCTATTGCAAATACTGCAAGTATCGTATTACAACTAGCCGTGTTGTTATTCTTCATTTTTAAATTCGAACCCGCAAAAAAATTACTACTAAAATCTTTTAACTTTAAAGTACTTAAAGAATGGCGTACATACGTATACTTACTTCTTTTCTTCGCTATAAACATTATACTCAATTACATCTTGTTAAATTATGTGTTCCAAGACGCAACAAAGCAGCAATCTTCCGCACTAAACTTAGACGTTTTTAAGCAATATCAAATATTATTACTTCTCGGCTTCGCTATACTCACACCAATTTTTGAAGAACTTATTTTCCGTGGCTTTATACTTCGCTTCTTCTCAGAGCGCTTTCCATTTTGGATTGCAGCCATCATAACAAGCTTCTTCTTCGGTATCGCTCATACATACTCACTTGGAGTAATGGTAATTACTTTCTTCATGGGATTATTAATGGCTATTTTATGTAAAAAAACAAAATCCATTATTCCAGCTATGTTATTTCATATTATGAATAATATGTTAGCATTCTTGAGTTAAAAAGAGGTATCATCACTTCTCATTTCTATCAATTTATACATATTTATTAATAATACCCAAAATAAACCTCATGTAGTAAAATATAACTCATCACCATAGAAGGAGATTATTTATGTCGAGCTTACTTTGGATTTTTTATATGCCACTTCTTGTTTTATGCGGATTTTTCGGTGGTATTTTTTTAATTATTACTAGCATTAAACATCTTAAATTATTTGTGGGTTTAACGGGGCTACTTAGCCTATCTTTTGTCACACTACCTTTTGTTTTTTGGGGCATGGGGGTGAATAGCGATACGATCCTCCCTATTTCAACTACTTTATATTGGATACTGTTTTCTTTAACTGGATTATTGGCAGGATTAAATGGATTACAGGCAAAGATTAAAAGTATACGTAATATGGGATTCATTATTTTTATCGCTGGCATATTAGGGGTTATTTTCTGGGTACTTATGTCTGTAGGGGATTCATTCTATATATAATATTTTATCGGAGGTAATACAGAAGTGTTTGGAATATTAACTTGGATGGTTTTGGCTCTTACTTTGATGTTATGCCAATTCATCGTTGGCATTTTTTTAATTATTGCTGGCATTAAATATCGTAAATCACTTACTATTATAGCTGGTTTAATTAGCATATCGCTTATCTTTGCTCCTATCATTTGTATAGGTTTTGGAATAGATTTAGAGGGGATGGTTCCAATTTCAGGAACTTTATATTGGTGTTTCTTCTCTTTAGCTGGACTATTAGCTATTATAAGTGGAAGACAAATATCTAGCATTCGTGCTATGGGAACAATTTTGTTTATAACAGGGCTGTGCTCCATAGCTGGTTATCATTTTTTATATCTCACTCTTTAAAAAGACAAAAAAGCAGGGAAATTAATTCCCTGCTTTTCTATTTGGTTTATTGCCTGATGGTAAGAAGAACGATAACACCCAAGCAATACCGGCTAATATTGTTGCAATTAAGAAGGCATCGTTAATACCGTTAATTGCAGATAGCTTTGAAATTTGTCCGAATAATAGTTGTGTACTCATCGCATCTCCTGCTTGAGCTGAGCCGGCTAATGCCGCTAAGCTTTGGCCCATACCGTGTACTTTATCAACTAAAATCGGGTTTGACGTTGTTAACATATTGCCGTAATCCGCTACGTGAGCAGTAGTTTGTTGTGTCATAAGCGTGATTAATATCGCTGTTCCAATTGAACCAGCTACTTGTCTTGACGTATTTTGCGTTGCTGTACCGTGAGAAATTAATTTCATCGGCAGTGCGTTCATACCAGCTGTCATAATTGGCATCATAATGAATGACATACCAATTGAGCGTATAATATAATCCGTCATAATAACACTATACGGTGTATCCATCGATAACGTTGTAAATTTATATGTCGCAAATGTTGTAATGGCTAATCCGACAATTGCTAACGGACGAATACCATACTTATCAAATAGTTTACCTGCAACTGGTCCCATGATCCCCATAATTAATGATCCTGGAAGTAATAATAAACCAGATTCCATCGGTGTAAAACCGCGAATGTTTTGCAAGTATACTGGAAGTAATAACATACCTCCGAATAAGGCCATCGTTACAATCGCGTTAATTACTAATGTGAAAGTGAACGTCGGATATTTAAACACTTGTAAATCAAGCATTTTATTGTCTGTTGTTAACTCTCTCCAAATAAATACAGCTAAACCAATGACACCGATGATAAGTGTTATAACAACTTCTGCACTAGTCCAGCCATTATTTCCAGCTTCACTAAATCCGTACAGTAAGCTACCTAGTCCAATACTTGAACTAATAACACCGAATACATCTAACTTTGTTTTAGACACTGGCTGAGCTAGTGTAAAGAATTTAAAAGATAAGAACGTAATAATTAAACCGATAACAAACATCCCATAGAACATTAAGTTCCAGCTATAGTTTTCAATTACCCAACCTGTTACAGTTGGTCCGATAGCTGGTGCTAAAATCATCGCTACCCCAAGTAACCCCATAGCTGCTCCGCGTTTATTAGGCGGGAATAATGTCATGAAGATATTCATACCAACTGGCATTAAAATACCTGCACCAACCGCTTGAACAACACGGCCTGTCATCATCATTGTAAAGTTTCCTGATGTAGCACAAATGATAGATCCTACAGTGAAGAATAACATTGCTGCTATGAATAATTTACGATACGTAAATCGTGAAACTAAAAATGCACTGATTGGTACTAAAATTCCGTTTACAAGCATGAAGCCTGTAATTAACCATTGTGCTGTTGAAGTTGATACGTTAAATTCATTCATTAATGGAGGCAGTGCAACATTAATGATTGTTTGGTTTAAAATAGAAACGAACATACCGAGAATTAATACAGCTACAACTGCCTTTACATTCACATTCTCTACCGGCAATTGTCTCTTCAGCATTTCTTTTTCCTGTTTTACTTGCTCTTGCTTCCCTGTTTCTAATTCCACTACGTTAGAAGCTTCTGTTTCTTGTTTTTGTTCAAGTTCTTTCTCTACTGTTTCTGCTTGACTTACTTCTATCTTACTTACGGCTGGGACTTGTTCTTCTCCCACATTCGTTTTTTTCTTTCGTAAAAGACGATTTATAAGGAAGAAGACGATTATACAAAATAGTGCATATCCTACAATTGCAATTGAGGACATCTCATCTCCCCCTTACTTATGAATACGAACTGACACATTCATTCCAGGAACAATATTTACTGATTTACTATGATCTAAAGAAACTTTAACTGGTACAACTTGCTTTACTTTCGTATAGTTCGCTGTTGCGTTACTTGATGGTAACATCGAGAATGTATTCGCTGTTGTTAATCCCACTTGTTCTACTTTTCCCGTTAACGTTGTATCTGGGTATGCGTCTACATACACATCTACTGTTTGGCCTTTTTGAACATCATCAATATTTGTTTCTTCAATATTTGCTGTTACCCATAAATTACTCATATCAAATGCATAAGCAATTGGGCTACCTGCCCCAACGAACGCATTAGTTGTTGCATTTGATTGTACAACTGTTGCATTTTGCGGAATTGTTACATCTACTGTTTGCTCACCATTTGCTCCTGCTACAGTAACCGCACCTAATTTATCGTTCTCATTGTAATTTTTTCCGACTTCAGCTTTCCAGTCTGTTAATTTACCTGCTACTGGTGATGCAATTGGGATTACTTTCCCGTCAATCTTTGCATTTTCTGTTTTTAAATAGTTTTCCGCTTGATTGTAATAGTAATAACCGCCAATACCGCCGCCAACTAATACAATTAATGTGATAATGTTGATAATTACCATTCTTCGAAACTGATTCATTGCATTCCTCTCCTTATATCGCATATAATTTTTTTCTAAACTATTTACATCCTTAGTGTTTATATTGTTTAATTGTTAATTATATTAACCTTTAAACAAAAAAAGCACACCTTTTACGACGCAAACTATGTTTTGTCTGCATCCTAGCGGTGCTGATTTCTAAAGGACTATCGTTTATAATTATAAATAATTATCCCAAATCTACAACCAACAATTTAAACCTATATGTTGTTTAAACAACATTACACTATACATGTGTTGTTTAAGGTTAAAAAATTAAACGAGGTGAAGTAAAAATGTCTATTAAAAATACAAATGATCCACGTGTAAAACGAACGAGACAACTCATACAGGATGCTTTTGTCGCTTTAGTAGGCGAAAAGGGCTTCGAAAATGTAACTGTGCAACATATCGCGGAACGCGCTCCTGTAAATCGTGCTACATTTTATAGCCATTACCATGATAAATATGATTTATTAGAAAAAAGCATAGAAGAAATGTTAGAAAAACTAGCTGCAGTAATTAAACCACAAAATCGAAATAAAGAAGATTTTCAGCTCACTTTTGATTCGCCGCATCCAACTTTTTTAGCTTTGTTTGAGCATATCGCAGACAATACTAATTTCTATAACGTTATGCTCGGCGATAAGGCAGCTGGAAACTATTCTTATAAAATGATGAAAACAATTCAAACACATTTAACATTAAGCCTATCTATTTCCCAGCCAGATGATGAAGACCTTATGGTCCCTCGTGATATTCTTATTAGTTATGTTACAGGCGCTCATATCGGAATGATTATGTCATGGTTAAAAAGAGGCATGATTTATACCCCACATTTCATGGCAATGCAATTAACTCGCTTAATTATTTTAGGAGCTCATACTGCAGCAGGATTAGAAAGACCGTTTTAAAAATGAAAAAAGCGAAGGAGGTTATCCTTCGCTTTTTTCTATTAATTAAATGTAATGTTATGTACAGCCTCTTTATCAAGACGTTTAATAACTTCTACAATTAACTTCACTGCGTTTTCATAATCATCACGATGTAACATCGCTGCATGAGAATGAATGTAGCGTGTCGCAATCGTAATTGCCATAGACGGAATACCATTTACAGAAATATGAATTGCTCCTGCATCCGTTCCCCCGCCCGCTACAGAATCATACTGATATGGAATTTGTAATTCATCAGCAACATCAACAACGAAATCACGTAAACCTGTATGACCAATAACGGAAGCATCATATAAAATAATCTGCGGTCCATCACCCATTTTACTTTGTGCTTCTTTTGCTGTTACACCTGGTGTATCCCCAGCAATACCAACATCTACAGCGAATGCGATATCGGGCTTAATATAGTTTGCAGATGTTTTCGCACCACGAAGACCAACTTCTTCTTGTACAGTACCAACGCCGTATACAACGTTTGGATGCTTTTCATCTTTTAATTGTTTTAATACGTCAATTGCAATTGCACAACCAATTCGGTTATCCCATGCTTTTGCAAGTAACATCTTTTCATTCTTCATCACTTGGAATTCGAAGTACGGTACAACTTGATCTCCTGGTCGTATGCCCCACTCCATCGCTTCTTCTTGGCTAGAAGCACCAATATCGATGAACATGTCTTTAATTTCAACTGGCTTTTTACGAGCTTCTGGAGGTAAAATGTGCGGTGGTTTTGAACCAATTACACCTGTTACATCTCCTTTACGCGTTACAATCGTTACACGCTGTGCAAGCATAACTTGCGACCACCAGCCACCCACCGTTTGGAAACGAAGGAAGCCTTTGTCATCAATTTGCGTAATCATAAAGCCAACTTCATCTAAATGACCTGCAACCATAATTTTCGGGCCGTTTTCTTCCCCAACTTTTTTCGCAACTAAACTTCCTAAATTGTCAGTAGAAAGTTCATCTGCAAACGGCTCAATATATTTCTTCATTACTTCACGTGGTTCGCGCTCGTTACCCGCAATACCGCGTGCGTCTGTTAATTCTTTTAGCATTGTCAATGTCTCGTCTAATTTTATCATTGCCAACACCCTCCTTTTTCTTCAGTCACTTTATTATACAAAAGGAAATTGAAATATTCAAAAATTAAATTAGTATCCTTGTGTTTGACGCTGATGATTTACTTCATTTTTATCTAAATATGCTTTTTCAATTTCATCTTGTTCAAATTCAAGCGCTTGTCCAAGGCGAAGATAGCTTGTAAATAGTTCAATATAGTTCGTAATAGAAGGTTGATCTGTAAAACGAATTACTTTCGCATATGTGTCTAAGAAAATTTCCACTTGTGTTTTATTCGTTTGCGCACATTTATAGAATAAGAAGTTTTTATCAATTCCTAAATCGATTCCGATTGATAAAATAAAATGTAAACCATCTACGTATTCTTCTAATATTACTTCACGTTCTGAAGCTGGTTTATTGCTCCAATATTTAAAACAACGTGTTTCATTTGCAAGTTCTCCAATTTCTACAAGAAGAGCTAACATTTTTTCTTTTAACAATTTCTTCGGTTGTAATTCATGTTCTTTCACAATACGATCATCTAATTCTTTTTGTAATTTAAATAGTTGTAGTAAGTCCATTCTATTATCCTCCTCCAACATCGCATTTTCCGCAACAATGTTGTTTCATCTCAAAGTTCATTATTATTTTTCGTTTCTTATTAACAAGTCAGCTACCTACATCTTTATAAAGATAGCTTGTCCTTAATTTGCAAATACGTTTCAATCATCACTCATATATTGTTCACTTGATGAAAGTTCCATATCATCTTTCCATTATAGCAGTGTCGTTTCTGCTAGGAAAGATACACTTCTTCACGAATGAGTTCAAATAAAAAAAGTCAGGAGGATTCTCCTGACTTTATATATATATTCTTTTATATCGCTATAGCTTTTATATTGATTTTGTCATATCGATAACGACACATCCGTTAATCTTTCCTACTTTCATGTAAAAACCTCCTCGTTATCGTTACAAAACTTCTTACAAGCACATCTTAATATACTTGAGCAAGAAATAACGATAATAAGTGGAGGGTTTTACAATAAATGCAAATAAAAAAAACCTTAGAAGAAAATCTTCTAAGGTTTTAAACAATTAGTTAATGTTGTTTTTTGCAACTGTTGCTAATTCAGCGAAAGCTTTTTCGTCATGAACAGCTAAGTCAGCAAGCATCTTGCGGTTAACTTCGATGCCAGCATTTTTTAAACCGTGCATTAAGCGGCTGTAAGAAAGACCATTCATACGAGCTGCTGCGTTGATACGTGTAATCCATAATTTACGGAAGTCACGTTTCTTTTGACGACGGTCACGGAATGCATACATTAGAGATTTCATAACCTGTTGGTTAGCAACCTTAAATAATGTACTCTTAGAACCGTAGTAACCTTTTGCTAATTTTATAACTTTTTTACGACGTTGACGAGTAACTGTACCACCTTTTACTCTTGGCATAATATTACCTCCTAGTTTGTTCTATATATCAGCCGAACTTATTTTAAGTTGTCAAGCATTTGACGAATGCGTTTGAAGTCACCAGCGCTAACTACACCAGCTTTACGTAGTTTACGTTTAGCTTTTGTAGATTTGTTAGCGAATAAATGGCTTGTGTAAGCGTGAGAACGCTTCAGTTTACCAGATCCAGTCTTTTTGAAACGCTTTGCAGCGCCGCGATGAGTTTTTTGTTTAGGCATAGGTATTTCCTCCTCTATCTATTACTTATCGTTTTTCGGTGCTAAAACTAAGAACATACTACGTCCTTCCATTTTAGGCTTAGATTCAATTGTACTAACTTCAGCACAAGCTTCTGAGAAGCGATCTAAAACACGTTGACCGATTTCTTTATGAGTAATGGCACGTCCTTTAAAGCGAATTGACGCTTTAACCTTGTCGCCTTTCTCTAAAAACTTGACAGCATTACGAAGTTTTGTGTTAAAGTCATGTTCATCAATTGTTGGACTTAAACGAACTTCTTTCATGCTAATTACTTTTTGATTTTTGCGCTGTTCTTTTTCTTTCTTCTGTTGCTCAAAGCGGAATTTACCGTAGTCCATAATGCGGCATACTGGTGGTTTCGCATTTGGAGCAACCAATACTAAATCAAGATTAAGACCTGCAGCTAAGTCTAAAGCGTCATTACGAGACTTGATTCCAAGTTGATCGCCGTTTGCGCCAACTAAGCGTACTTCACGTGCACGAATTTGCTCGTTAATCATCATATCCTTGCTAATAGTAAGCCACCTCCAAGGTTTTCTTAGAATACGTTTTGCAATTGTAGAACCCGAACAAAAAAAGTGCGGGCACACGGCACCCACACTTGTAATATCTTTAGTAAGAAATACATTTACCTGCTAACTGCGAGTGCGTCCATCAGGTGAGAAGCGGGTGCTTCTACTTGTCAAAACCATATTCTATTATCCTTGATGAGTTTATCATAGGACATGACGTCTGTCAAGAAGACGCGATGTGTTTTACTAACAACAAGAAATATTGTAACAAACAACCAGCATACTTGCAATACTTTTTTATGATAAGTATTGTTTGGTTATTTTTTCTAGATTTTCTTTTTTATAATACATAAAAAAGCCGCGGTATACCGCGGCTCTTTCTTATCGTTTTCCTTCTACCTTAATCATGTCAACAAACGCATCTAATGCAATTGTTTCTGATTTTTGTTCACCATATTTACGTACGTTAACGCCATTTTCAGTAACTTCATTGTCACCTACTACAAGCATGTACGGAATCTTTTGCATTTGTGCTTCACGGATTTTGTAACCAATTTTCTCTTCACGAGTGTCTAATTCAACACGGATACCAGCACGTCGTAATTCATCTTGTACTTTCTTCGCATAGTCTAAATGTACTTGCGGAGAAACTGGAATTACTTGCGCCTGAACTGGAGCTAACCAAGTTGGGAATGCGCCTTTGTATTCTTCAATTAAGAAGGCTACGAAACGTTCCATAGTTGATACAACACCACGGTGAATTACAACTGGACGATGTTGTTTACCGTCTTCACCAACGTAAGTTAATTCAAAGCGTTCTGGAAGTAAGAAGTCTAATTGTACAGTTGAAAGTGTTTCGTCTTTTCCAAGAGCAGTACGAACTTGAACGTCAAGTTTCGGACCATAGAATGCCGCTTCACCTTCAGCTTCATAGTAATCAAGACCCATTTCATCCATAGCTTCTTTTAACATACCTTGTGCTTTTTCCCACATCTCATCATCAGCATAATACTTTTTAGTATCTGCTGGGTCACGATAAGATAGACGGAATGAATAGTTTTCTAAACCGAAATCTTTGTACACTTCTAACGTTAAGTTTACAACACGTTTTAATTCTTCTTTAATTTGATCTGGACGAACGAAAATGTGCGCATCATTTAAAGTCATTCCGCGTACACGTTGTAATCCAGATAATGCTCCAGACATTTCATAGCGGTGCATTGTTCCAAGTTCCGCAATACGGATTGGTAATTCACGGTAGCTGTGAATATCATTTTTATAAACCATCATATGGTGAGGGCAGTTCATTGGACGAAGAACTAACTCTTCATTATCCATTTCCATTGATGGGAACATGCCATCACGGTAATGGTTCCAGTGACCAGAAGTTTCATAAAGCTCTCTACTTCCTAATACTGGAGTGTATACGTGATCATAGCCTAAGCTTGCTTCTTTATCAACGATGTAACGCTCGATAATACGGCGAATTGTTGCACCTTTTGGTAACCAAAGTGGTAAACCTTGTCCTACTTTTTGGCTATTAGTAAATAGTTTTAACTCTTTACCTAATTTACGGTGATCGCGTTCTTTCGCTTCTTCAAGCATACGTAAGTGCTCATCTAATTCTGCTTTCTTAACGAATCCAGTACCGTAAATACGTTGTAACATTTTATTATTGCTATCGCCGCGCCAGTAAGCACCAGCAACACTTAATAATTTAAACACTTTAATCTTCCCTGTAGATGGAAGGTGAACACCACGGCAAAGGTCGAAGAATTCGCCTTGCTCATAGATTGAAATAACTGCATCTTCTGGAAGATCGTTAATTAAATCTAATTTTAACTCATCGCCGATTTCTTCAAAGCGACGAAGTGCTTCTGCACGCGGTACTTCATGACGAACGATTTCTAAGTTTTCGTTCACGATTTTTTGCATTTCTTTTTCGATTTTCTTGAAGTCTTCAACTGTAATTGCTTCTTCCATATCAATATCGTAGTAGAAGCCATTTTCGATTACTGGACCAATGCCAAGCTCAAGCTTAACATCTTTATATAAACGTTTTAACGCTTGTGCTAAAAGGTGAGCTGTTGAGTGGCGTAAAATATATAAGCCATCTTCAGAATCTAATGTAATAATAGAAACTGCACCATCTTCTTCGATTGGTGTAACAAGATCGATCATCTCATCGTTTAATTTTCCAGCCACAGCTTTTTTCTTTAAGCCTGGGCTAATAGAAGCTGCGATTTCTTCAGTTGTTACTCCTTTTGGAAACTCCTTCACAGCTCCATCAGGGAAAGTAATTTTAACTACATCTGCCATCACTGGTCACTCCTCTTTTTTTTCAAAATAAAAAACACTCATCCCATAAAAAGGGACGAGTGTTGAATTCGTGGTTCCACCCTTGTTCCAATTAACCTTATTGTTAATTGCTCAAGTTCAACATAACGGTGTTGTCCGTTAGCAATTACTAGAAAAACGTTCACTGCTAAAGTTTAGAGGTGGTAAGTAATAATCCCGTACTAGGAAGCTCGCACCCTAAGGCTTCCCTCTCTGAAAATCGTAGATAACTACTCATGTCCTCATCATGACATTTCAATATATTTCATTTATGTAGGTAATTATATGCTCAAAAACTTAGAAAATCAAGGGCGTTACCTTTATTTTTTAAATTTTTCACATTGCGCTCAAACTCATGTAATCCATGTAGTTGCACTCGTTCCTGAAATACATTTCGCAAAGTAATAATCATATTATGATCTTGTTCTTTCGTATATAAATAAATCTTTTTCGGCGAAATAGAAAGAAGTGGTGCAATTACTTTCGTATCGATATATACATCCTGTTTCTTTAATAATTCTTCATCTATATATTGAACCAATTTCTCCTGTTTTAAACGCCTACCTTTATCATCATAGAAAATAAAACTTTCATCAAAAATAAGATGTACACAGGACAAACGTGATTTCCGGCTACTTACTTGTTGGCGAAGTGTCTCAATGAATATTTGGTATTCCTGCTCCATCTTATACTCATCAATTGCAACTTCAGCAAGCTTAGTTACCATTTCCCTATATGTACGAAGACGAAAACGAACGTATGATGAAAACGAGAATGAGAGCGGATCACAAAGCCAATCCTTCAAAGACGACGCAATATAAGATTCAAATTTTTGACGTGTTAAATCACTAGATACTCCTTTTCTTCTTTCCTTTAAAATCTCATGTGCCATATGCAATATTTGATGACACTCTTCTTGTTCTTCATAAAAAAACTTTTCCTTTAAAATGGTGTGAATCCATTCATTTTGTTTCACATTCATAATGAAATATAGTAATACTGGCAATAAAATCTTTTCAATATAATTCGATTCACATAATGGTATATGGATAACAACCTTTTGTTCGTTTAAATATACACTTGTTTCCTTATATAAGGATTCCGTTCTTTTCGTTAGTTGTCTGTATACGTGCACAGCATCATTTTTTTCTTCGAAGCAAATTTCAATCACTTTTGTCCCCCCCTTTATCCCCGCTCTAAAGGATTGCATCTATACGTTACAAATCCTATAAGAGTCCGATCTATGGAAGTTCACTCTTAGTAGAAACCTATCTCCCATTGTTAGAACATCCACTCGATATGGCTTGCTAATTTTATATATATTAAGGGAGGGAGAAAAAAATGATACAAGCTACTCTGAAAAAATGATTAAAATAAAAAAGAGCAAGCTTCTCAGCTCGCTCTTTACTTATTACGACGGTTCTTCCCGCCAATTGGGATTGGCTTCGCTAAATATTTAATTCGTTCCATAATACGGGCCGCTTTCATCTCTTCTGCTTCACCGCGCTGTGTATACGTTAAATGATGTTCCAACTGTTTGAAATCAAAGTTAGATGTAAAGAACGTCGGTAAGTTTTCCAACATACGGAACTGTAAGATTGCACCGAGTACATCATCACGTACAAAACTTGACATCGCTTCTGCCCCGATATCATCTAACATTAATACTTGTACACGTTTGACAGCATCAATCTTTCCGCTAATCGAATTATCTTGAATCGAACTTTTGATTTCACGTAAAAATTCAGGGAAGTATACGAGCATCGAACTAATTTTCTTTCGCGCAAGCTCATTTGCAATTGCCCCTAAAAGATACGTTTTCCCTACACCAAATTTACCGTACAAATATAAACCTTGTGCTTTTTTACCTGGTTCGTATGTGTTTAAAAATTCATTCGTTGCACCTATTGCATCAATACGTGCATCTAAATCTGAAGGGTCTAAATTTTCCATAGTTGCCTGCAAAATGTCAACTGGCATATATACACTTTGAACAAGTTTTTCATATTTTTTTCTCTCATCATATGCTACTTTTCTAATACAACGATCGTATTGAATATCAATCATCTTACCTTGGATGACGAGCTTCGGCTCATATCCTTGTAGCATATTTTTACATGACCCTAAATCTGGACAATCCGCACACCCTACACTTTGTCCAATATATTCATATAACTTCACAAGACTTCGTTCAATCATAGAAGTCGTTACTTCACCTTTATGTTCGTCTATAAATTCTTTCACACGAGGGTGCGCCATCACTTCTGCCTTTAAGACTTCATATCTATTTTTAAAGTTTTTATTTTCCATTAATTTCGTAAATGAATTTTGAATATGCTCCATTTTCTCACCTCAAAGAGCGTTCATTTTCTTTTATTAATCACGCTTATATTTTTTCAATACTTCTTCTAATCGTTTCCGTTCATCTTCTAACGTACTTGCATCTTTTTTCGCACTTACGTCATTTTTTACAGGTTCTTTCTCTTCTTCTTTCGACTCTTCTTTAAGCCAATCTGGTACCATTTCTTTTCTCACTGTTTTCTTCGCTGTACGACCTTTTTTCTTCGTCTCAGCCCACTCTTGATATTGACGATTCTCTTCTTTCGCTAGCGCCATCGCCTCGCCTACTGTACCAACCTTTTTTCGCGCCCAATGTCCAGCAATCTTCTCGACATACGTTTTAGCAAGCTTCATATCTGAGCGTAGCATAACGTAATATATAAGTACATTCACAACCCCTGGCGTTAACTTTTGGTTTATCATTACATCCTCAACGATTTGCAAGTCCGCTTTCGTCGCCTCTGCACCACCTGAAATCTCTTTCAATAGTTGTTTTGGCGAGATTTCCTCTAACTGCTTCATTAGCATCTCTTCTTGCGTAGATGGCTCTTTCTCTTTCATTGTACGAGCAGCATGAGGTTGCACTCTTTCACTTAATACAGGTAACGCTTGACCATTTTCGAATTGATACCAATCGCGTGCTCCCTTCCGAAGCCTTTCGATATCAATTGTTTGCACTTCTGTCACTGCGCCAAGAACGATATTTTGCATCGATAACACATCCACACCGTACACATAAGCGAGTGTAATAACACATTCTCTCACTTGATCTGTAATCGCCTTTTTAGGAACAAGCGCTGATAGTCCGTCTACAAATAAAGAGAAATCAAAGAAATCGTTCCAAACTTTCGGAGCATCCCCATTCTCGTTACTTGGCATAATTGTCGTTTTCGGGATACGCAGTTCTTCTTGCGCATATTCAAACTGACCTGGGTTAAACGAATCAAATATATCGTTGAAGGAGCGCGTAACATTTTCATAAGAAGCAAAATCGAATTCTTCTTCTAAGAAATATTGCTTTACTTGGTTGTATTTTGTCCGACTCAAGCGATTATATAAAAAAATACTTAAAACAATATCATCAAAAAACTGCTTCGGAGATAAAGGTGGTTGCAATTCATATATAAACATCCGAATATCTTTTTCTTTCTTAATATATACATTTAAAAGACCAATCGCTTCTAACTTTACTCGTTCCCCATATATTTCAGGAAGTTGCATTTGCATAGTCACCATAAGGGAGTGATGTGTATTCTCTTTTCCAAACACACGATCTTGCTCTAACTCTCCCCATAGTGTCATGTATAAGCTAAAAGCTCTACTACCTATTAACGGCTGATACAACATCGTTAATACTTTCCGGTCGTAATTATGTAACAACCCTTTCGCACTTACTTTATAACGATCAATCGGCAATAGCTCCATCCATGACTGTTTTTCCATTCTTGCTTTTCCTTTCTCTCATCCAATCTAGCCTACATTTCACTCGTTCTATCTTTATTATATAATTTATTAGCGAAAAAGAGCTATTAGCTTCCGCTTCTAGCTCTCTTATCTCGTTTACTTACAGTATATAAAGAGATTCCTTCTACTCTCTCTCTTTTTGCAGTATATCTTTTAATTCTTCAATAAATACATTTAAATCTTTAAATTGACGATACACAGAAGCAAAACGTACGTACGCAACATCATCAATATCACGAAGTTCTTCCATAACAATTTCACCAATCATATCACTTTTCACTTCTGATATACCTAAGTTACGAAGTTCACGCTCCACACTTTGTGTTACTTCCTCTAACTGCCTTAAAGATACAGGTCTTTTTTCACACGCTTTAATTAAACCGCGTAAAATTTTCTCTTTATTAAACTCTTCTCGTGTTCCTTCTTTTTTAACAACGATAAGAGGTGATTCTTCTACTCTTTCAAATGTCGTAAAGCGACTTAAACAACTTTCACACTCTCTTCTTCTTCGAATAGAGCGCCCCTCGTCTACCGGACGCGAATCTAACACTCTTGTTCCATTATGAAAACAGGATGGACAACGCAATTCATTCACTCCTTTACACTATAATCTTTATTCTTTCGCTACTCACCTACATGTGAAAATATATATACAATATTATATAACTCATTCTTCTATAATGACCACTCTAAGTTATTACATATCGTGATCCTATTTTATATAAACTAAAAAAGAGGTGCATTATACACCTCTTTACATTTTAAATCAATTATGTTCTTTTTTAAAGAGCTTTTGTTTCTCTCTGCTTAATTTCGAAGCTACCAGTGCCTCGAGGAAGCTCGATGCTCTCACGCGTTTTCGCGTTTAAACCTTCTGCAATATATTCTGCAGCAACATTTGGATCAATACGATCCCCACAAGTATAAACATCAATACTTGCGTAACCGTGCTCCGGAAAGCTATGAATTGTTAAATGTGATTCCGAGATAATTACTACTCCACTTACACCTTGTGGTGCAAATTTATGAAAAGCAACCTCACGTACTTCAGCACCAGCTCTTAGTGCTGCATCCACAAATAATTGTTCAATATACGGCATGTCATTAAGCTTGTCGAAATCGCAATCCCAAAGTTCAGCGATCACGTGACGACCCATCGTATCCATAGTATCCATTCTACAGTTCCCCCTTGTAAATTTATTCTAACTGTTCGAATTGAAAACTAATTTGCAATTTGGCTTGCTCCACTACCACGGGGGAAAGTTAGTCCAGAGAGGTCCTAACCCTTTAAGTAGTGACTACGTACCTCAGCTCTTAAGTTTACGAGTGTTAGTATACTTTGTTTATTTTCATTTTGCAACAACAGTTTTTTCGATTTTCTGTCATATTTTCCTCTTTACTTTTCCCTAAAAAAAATTAATGATTCACGAATACAGTAATCCCAACGTTTCGTGGTATGTCCACTATTTAAAAATATACTTATATAATTTTTTTCCTTTTCAGAAAAAAATAAAAAAGAGGGCAAATTTTCACTTGCCCTCTCTCGTTCACTTAAATATGTTGCACATTTTTTTGTTTCGCTAATTCATCAACAACTAACGTTACAAGATCTACAACACGACGAGAGTAGCCCCACTCGTTATCATACCAAGCAAGTACTTTCACTTTACGATCACCCATTACCATTGTAGACAAACCATCAATAATAGCTGAGTGTGTATTTGTATTAAAATCGATAGACACTAAAGGCTCTTCGCTGAATTCTACAATTCCTTTTAATGCACCGTTTGCAACAGTTTTGAACGCTTCATTAATATCTTCAACTGTTACATCACGTTTTACGTCTACTACTAGGTCAACAAGAGACACGTTTGGTGTTGGTACACGAAGTGCCATACCATGAAGTTTTCCGTTTAAGTGTGGAAGAACTTTTGCTAGCGCTTTTGCAGCACCCGTCGTTGTTGGAATGATAGACTGTCCGCAAGCACGCGCTCTTCTTAAATCTTTATGTGGGTTATCAATATTTTTTTGGTCATTTGTATAAGCATGAACAGTTGTCATTAAACCGTTTTCAATTCCGAACTGCTCATCTAACACCTTTACAACAGGCGCTAAACAGTTTGTTGTACAAGATGCATTTGAAATAACAGTATGCTTTGTAATATCTAATTGGTCTTCGTTCACACCAACTACGATTGTTACATCTTCATTTTTACCAGGTGCTGTTAAAATAACTTTTTTCGCTCCAGCTTCAACATGAAGAATTGCTTTTTCTTTCGAGTTAAATTTACCAGTTGCTTCAATTACAACTTCAACACCTAGATCTTTCCAAGGCAACTCCTTTGGATCGCGGTTGTTTAAAAGGCGAATCATTTTCCCATCAACTAGTAAGTGATCTTCAAATGCTTCCACTGTTCCGTCAAACTTTCCATGAACTGTATCATATTTAATTAAATGCGCTAACGTTTCTGATGGATAGCTTGCATTTATCGCTACAATTTTGAATGCGCTTTCTTTTATTGCTTGACGAAATACCATTCTCCCGATACGTCCAAATCCATTAATTGCCACACGAGTCATAATATGTTATCCCCCTTGAATGCGTTATACTATTTATCTCCAATCCCAATAATAGTATAACACAAAAAGGAGATATGTCACTAAGCATTTTCATTAATTTCACAATTTTTTAATCAATAATGTTCCATTCTTTCAAAATAGAAGCTAATTGTGTTTTCGTTCCAGTAATTGTGCCATCATTATAAATTACCTCATCTGCCTTCTTTACTTTTTCTTCTAACGGCATTTGAGATTGAATACGAGCCGTTGCTTCTTCTTCTGAAAAGTTATTTCGTTTCATTAAACGTTCCAATTGCGTATTCGGTGTGACTGCTACAACTAAAACACGATCAACGAGATTTGTTAATTTACTTTCAAACAAAAGAGGGATATCTAACACAACCGCTTGCATACTTTCTTTTATGTACATCTCCTTTTGTGCATTCATTTCTTCACGCACTGCAGGATGAACAATTTCGTTTAACTGCAATCGTTTTTCTTCATTATAAAAAACGACACTCCCAAGCTTTGGTCGATCAAGCTCTCCATCTTTTTGTAACACTTCCGTTCCGAACACCTCTACAATTTTGTTATATGCCGGTTTTCCTCGTTCTACAACTTCTCGCGCAATAATATCTGCATCAATAACCGGTATACTCATTTCACGAAACATTTCTGATACCGTACTTTTTCCGCTTGCAATGCCTCCTGTTAATCCAATTACTACTGTCATAATAATCCCCCTCACAATATTAAAGGCGCGAAACTAATGTTCCACGCCCCTACTTACATTTTCCAAATCCCAATAATAATGAGTAATACCCCAGGCAGGAATGTAAATTTTTGTAACCATTTCATATTTGATAAAATCGTACCGAGCTTCATTCCAATAAATAAAAATAAAGAACTCATAACCGCGACTAATACCGCCATCATCGCGGGTGCATAACCTAATAAAGATGCACCAATTCCAGCACCAAACGAATCTATAGAAAGAGCGATACCGAGAAGTAACGCTTCTCCTGCAGAGATAGTTCCTGATTTATCAAAATCCGCAACAGTCGGCTTCCGCAAAATTTGAATCACTAACCCTAGCGAAGCAATTTCTAGTTTCCAAACCTTTTCCTCTTGCTTCGGTTCTTCTTTTTTATCACTTCGAAAAAATTGATATAATACCCAAATACCTATTCCAATAAGAACAAATCCGCCGATACGCGTTGCGATAACAGGTGAAAATATTTTCGCGATCATATGTCCAATCCCCATGGAAACGAGCATTACAGCTGCTGAACAGATCCCGATAATTATAATTGATCTTAGTGGAATTCTTACGCTCCTTAACCCGTATGTTAGCCCTACACTACAGCTATCTAAGCTTAATGTAAAAGCTAATAAAATAAGAGATAAATAAAGGTACATCGGTAAGCTCCTCCCTTATACATAGCTCTGCTCTATGTATATGACAAATGCCTATCCGATGTTATCCCTTTTCTATATTCTAGGTTGGCAAATTGGGCAGTAATGTGTTCCCCTTCCGCCAACAACTGTTTTTTCTAATATCGTACCGCAAGTCACACATGGTTCTCCTTTTTTCCCATATACATTTAGAAGTTCTTGGAACGAACCAATTTGTCCTTGTGAATTAATATACGTTCTAATTGTACTTCCGCCTCGCTTAACAGCTTCGCCCAGCGTTGTAACAATCGCCTCGTAAATTCTTTCTATTTCTTCTTCTGTTAAAGATGCAGCTTCTCGTTCCGGATGAATTTGCGAACGGAATAATACTTCATCTACATATATATTTCCAAGCCCTACTAAAAGACGCTGATCTAATAATACGACTTTTATTTTGCGATTTGTCTTTTGCAATCTTTCTTGTAAGTACTGCGGTGTCAATTCAGCATCAAATGGCTCTGGTCCTAAATCTGCAAGAGGCATTTGCGTAAACTCTTCACCTTTCTTAAAGAGATGCATCGTACCAAACTTTCTCACATCTTTATAATGTAATTCAGTTCCATCTTTAAATAAGAAACGTACGTGTGTATGTTTATCAATTGGCTCATCCTCTTGATGAAGTAAAAACTTACCTTCCATACGCAAATGTGAAACAATTACATAGTTCGTTACATACAAAAGCAAAAACTTACCTCTTCGCTTTATATTCTCGATCATTTCGCCTCTTAGCATGTCTTTAAAGATTTCTGCATCGTCCGGTCGTTTCACTATTTTTGGATAGGTGACAATTACATCTTCGATCACTTTTCCTGTTACAAGATTTTCAAGCGTCCGTCTAACATTTTCAACCTCTGGTAATTCCGGCATTTCATCACGTCCTTATTTCGCATCGTACCAAGTTGGACCGTAAGAATAATCAACTTTCAATGGAACGGCTAGTTCAATTGCATGCTCCATTACTTCAGGTACAAGCTTCTCTAATTTTTCAATTTCTTCTTTTGGTGCTTCAAATATCAATTCATCGTGTACTTGCAGAAGAAGACGCGCTTGTAATCCTTCTTCTTCTAGACGATCTGCCATAATAATCATCGCTTTTTTAATAATATCAGCCGCACTACCTTGAATTGGTGTATTCATAGCTGTACGCTCAGCAAAGCTACGTAAATTGAAATTACGACTCGTAATTTCCGGAATATAACGGCGACGATTTAATAATGTAACCACATATCCTTTTTGTTTCGCATCTTTTACGATTTCATCCATGTATTCTTGTACACCAGGGAAACTTTCTAAATACTTTTCAATAAATTCCGCTGCTGCTTTTCTTGTAATTCCTAAGTTTTGCGAAAGACCATAATCACTAATACCATACACAATTCCGAAGTTAACAGCTTTTGCTTGTCGTCTCATGTTAGATGTTACTTCATCTTTCCCAACACCAAATACATCCATAGCTGTTTTCGTATGAATATCCATGTCATGTTGGAACGCTTCAACTAACCCTGGATCTTTTGCAATGTGAGCAAGCACACGAAGTTCGATTTGTGAATAATCAGCCGCGTACATGATCCATCCTTCTTCTGATGGAACGAATGCCTGACGAATCTTTCTTCCTTCTTCTAAGCGAATCGGGATATTTTGTAAGTTCGGATCTGTTGAACTTAATCGACCTGTTTGCGTTAACACTTGATTAAAACGAGTATGGATTTTAGATGAATCTTCATGTACAACTTTCAATAAACCTTCAATGTAAGTTGAATTTAGCTTTCCTAATTGACGGTAATGTAAAATATTCGGAATAATTTCATGACGATCCATAAGTTTATCTAATACATCCGCCGACGTAGAATAACCTGTTTTCGTCTTTTTAATAACTGGTAAGTTTAAATTCTCAAACAGAATAACCCCAAGTTGCTTCGGTGAATTAATATTAAATTCTGTTCCCGCAAGCTTATAAATTTCCTGTTCCATTTCCTTTAATCTACCTGCAAGTTCTTCTCCCATATTACGAAGACGCTCCGTATCAACTTTTACACCTTTCACTTCCATATCAGCTAATACACGTGCAAGTGGTAATTCTAATTCCGTAAATAATTCATATTGCTCGTTCTTTTTTAATTCTTCTAAGAACGTTTGCTTTACATCATATAATACATGCACTTTACGAGCTACATGCTCCGCTACTACCTCTAGCCCCGGAACAGCACGCTTCGCACCTTTCCCGTAAACTTCTTCGTCAGATTTTACGGCATGCGTTTCTTTCATTTTCGCTACAGTACGGAAATCTTTATCTGTATCGGCTGGATCAAGTAAATAAGCGGCAATTAATAAATCAAAGTCAATCCCTTGAATATCTACACCTTTCCATTTGAGAGCAACGATAGCACGCTTCGCATCAAATGTATGTTTTCTCATTTCTCCATTTGCAAGCCACTCTTTAAAAGCATCCGATTTAAGAGCAACATCGGCTGGAATGAAGTAACAACCATTTTCATTTTGAATACCAAAACCTTGAATATCGGCTTTATGATAATTATCTTCTTGCACTTCAACAATAAGCGCACTATCTTGCTGAAGCATTTCTTCTGTAACTTCTTCTACAATATCAAATGTAATATCATCTAATTCGGCTGGAGCCGTTTCCTCCGGCGTAACACCTAACTTATTTAAAAGGGATGTAAATCCTAAATTCTCGAACATTGGAATCAAATCGCTCGGTTCATACCCTTTATATTCCATATCATCTACATGCACAGTAATCGGTGCGTCTGTAATAATAGTCGCAAGTTCTTTACTCATAAGAGCTTGTTCTTTATTCGCTTCTAACTTTTCTTTTAATTTCTTTCCACTCACTTGATCTAAGTTTTCATATACTGCTTCTACCGTTTCAAATTGCGTTAATAATTTAATGGCTGTCTTCTCACCAACACCTGGTACACCTGGAATGTTATCCGATTGGTCTCCCATTAAACCTTTCATATCGATAATTTGCTTTGGTGATAAGCTATATTTCTCAAATAAAGCTTCTTTCGTATATTCATCTACTTCCGTAATCCCTTTGCGAGGAATACATACGAGTGTATTATCTGAAACAAGTTGCAGTAAATCTTTATCTCCTGAAATAACTTTAACATGAAACCCTTGCTCACTCGCTTCTTTCGCTAACGTTCCCATAATGTCATCCGCTTCATAATTTTCCAGCTCATAACGCGGTACATTGAATGCATCAAGCACCTCACGAATAAACGGGAATTGCTCTGATAACTCAGGTGGAGTCTTTTGACGCCCTCCCTTGTAATCACTATACGTTTTATGACGGAATGTTGTTTTCCCCGCATCAAACGCCACAAGCATATGCGTCGGTTTTTCTTCCTCTAGTATCCTCATTAACATCATTGTAAAACCATAAATTGCATTCGTATGTATACCTTTGTCGTTATTTAAAAGCGGTAGTGCAAAGAAAGCACGATACGCGATATTATTACCATCTACTAATACGACTTTTTTTTCCAAACTACAAACCTCCCCATACATATTTGAAACGGTTTTTTCCACAGAAAAAAAACCGTTCCTGTCCTCTCTCTATATTAACATGACTAATAGAGAGAAGAAAAATAACGGTTTTTTTCTATCATATATAAACAGACTTACATTGGCATAAAGGGAAGTGACGAGAATAGCATAACTACTCTCGTCCAAAATTACTCCTTGGATGAAGGGGTTTTCATATATTATATTAACAGAGCTTTATTAATATTTAATTAAGCCATTGTTAATATATTGTAAATATCCTTCATCCTATTTTTCAGTAGCTGATTTTGGCAAAACAACTGTAAATGTTGTTCCTTCCCCAACCTCACTATCCACTGTAATCGTACCTTGATGCGCTTCAACTAAATGTTTTACAATTGATAAACCAAGACCCGTTCCACCCGTATTTCTACTTCTTGCTTTATCCACTCGGTAAAAGCGTTCAAAAATACGTGGGATTTCCTCTTTACTAATACCAATTCCAGTATCAGATACTTTTATATAAGCATTATATTTATCTTCTGCCAATTCAACAGAAACAACGCCTCCAGCCGGTGTATATACAATCGCGTTATTAATTAAATTAATAAAGATTTGTTTCAAGCGGCCTGGATCTCCAATAACGGAAACTCGTTTCAATGCATTCACTTGTAAAGAGATTTCTTTTTCTCCCGCTTTATTATCAAGCACCATATGAATATCTTCAAGAAGTTCCTTCATATCAACGGTCCCCATATTTAGTTTAAACCCTTGTTGCTCGATCTTTGACAAGTCTAATAAATCTTCAATTAATCCTTGCATGCGTTCACTTTCTTTTAAAATAATATGTAAGAAATGTTCGCAGAATTTTTTATTATCCATAGCCCCATCCAAGAGCGTTTCGGAAAAACCTTTAATAGAAGTAATTGGAGTCTTTAGTTCATGAGAAACATTCGCTAAAAAGTCTTTTCTCATTTGTTCTAATTTCTTTAACTCTGTTATGTCATGGAACACAAGAACAATACCTTTCCATTCATGGTTCGTCCCGATAATCGGCGCTCCATATACTTCAAAATGCTTTCGCTCAATTCCAAGCGGCAATAACATTTGTTTACGCACTTTCACTTCTGTCATAAAGATTTCTTCCACAAGCTCAATAATTTCTGTATGGTGAAATGATTCATAATATAAGCGATCTAAATATTCTTCATCTGTTACGTGGAAAGTTTCCTTATAAGAACGGTTTACAAGGTTTATATAACCGCGGCTATCAATTAAAATCATTCCACTTCCCATATTTTCAATTAACGTATGCAGACGATCCTGTTGCATTTCCTGCTCAAGAGTCATCTCTTGTAAATTACGAGCTAAAATATTAATCGCTTTACTCAGCATTCCTGTTTCATCCGAATGACTTTCATAAGCGCGTGCTTTATAATTTCCCTTCGCTAATTCAATGGCAACTTTCGTAACCGATTCAATCGGCCTAATATATTGCCCCGTAATTTTCATACCTAAAAATACGACTACGAGACAAGCGATAACAAATCCTATAATTAATAATCCCCACGTTTTTTGATGTACGTCTTTCAATGGCTCAATTGTACTTTTCACCAAAATATATCCTTGTTTTCCTGCTAGATCTTGAACGAACACCGCATGATAAAATTCATTCTTTTGATCTGTTTCTTGCGTAATCACTTTACTTCGTTGTTTTGCCGCTTCAGAAGAAAGTTCTTTAATCATCTCTTGATTAAATGCAGATGGTTGCCCTCCGCTATATTGAACTTTCTTTTTTTCATCAACAAATATAATAGAAGCTGGTATTTTTTCTTCTAACTTTTCAAATACATAAGGCTTTTTTAAAACAGCATCAAACCCTTGCTCTTCTGCTAATACCGCAACATACTGTGTCTCTTTTATCATTCTCTCTTTAGCATGATCTATATAGTAGTTTTCAAATACAGTTTCTAATAATACACCTAGTCCAACTAAAATAAAAACGATAAGAGAAACAAATGTAAAAAGAAGCCTGGAACGAAACTTATTCATCCACTTTTGGCTCCTCTAATTTATAACCTAAACCACGTATCGTTTTAATGTACGTCGGTTTTTTCGTATTTTGTTCAATTTTATCGCGCAAATGGCTAATATGGACATCAACAATTCTTGTATCACCGGCAAAATCATAATTCCATACAGCACTTAATAATTGGTCACGAGTTAATACACGACTTTTATTTTTCGCAAGATAAACAAGTAACTCAAATTCTTTCGGTGTTAATTCCAGTTTCCTTCCTTGGAAGTACGCTTCATAAAACTCCGGTAAAATTTTAAGCTCTGCAATTTTGATGCTCTCTTCATCTGGCGATTCTGAAACTTGTTCTTCCTGCTGTAATTTCGTACGGCGTAAAATCGCCTTCACACGAGCAACAACTTCCCTTGGACTAAATGGCTTCGTCATATAATCATCAGCCCCAAGCTCAAGACCTAGCACCTTATCAAATTCATCATCTTTTGCTGTTAACATTAAAATCGGCGTCATAATACGCTGCAATCGTAATTCTTTACAAACTTCCATACCATCCATTTTTGGAAGCATTAAATCTAATATAATTAAATCTGGGCGTTCTGTAGTCGCTTTTTGAAGCGCCATTTCTCCATCCATTGCTGTAATAACTTCAAACCCAGCTTGTTGTAAATTAAATTCAATTAAAGTTAAGATAAATTCCTCATCATCAACTACTAAAATACGATTGTTCATTCTTTTCCTCCAAGTTATAGACTTGAAACCTTCTTCATCCTAGTATTTCCCCCGTTATTCTCATCATACTAGAAAACAAGGTCTCCCTCAATATAATTGTCTATTCATGGAGCTCGTTTGTACTAGAGTTTCGGAAAATAAAAGCAATCGTAACTTCATTCCCTCTATCCGGTCGCTATCCAAACTTTATAGATGAATCTATCTTTTTTAAACTCTTCTTCCGTATGAACTATAAACTCTCGATTTTGCGCTAGGAAAAACGAAAGAGCATACGCAATTTTATAATCTGGTGTTTCATATCCATCAAATACTTTCCCGTACATTTCATTCGCGATTGAATCGGCCCATACTTCAGCTTCTCTTATCGTTTCAAAGATAACGTCTTCTCTTTTCCACTTCATCTAAAAAACCTCCCCCTTAATTGACTTCAATTACCAATAAACATATTATTAATTTGAATATATAAATAAATTCGATAAAAGAAGGCTATTATGCGAATATTACTACCTATTTTAACTTTAGTAGTAACATGTTTCCTTACTTTTAACGTACCTAGTCGGGATACGATTAAAACAGGTTGTTCAGAATTTGCTGAAGGGTTCAAAGAAGGATTTTTCAACTAAAATAGCGCTAGCCCCTTATAAAAGGTTTGCTAGCGCTATTCATATTTTCATATTTTAAAAATTATCTAATGCTTTTTCCATAATGGAAACAGATTTAAAAGGTGGTGTTACTGTTAATGAACCTTTTACAACAGTTTCTCCTTTTTCATCATGAGCAAATACAAGCATATCAATTGTATGTTCCTCCTCTGAAACAGCCACAACTTCAAAGTGGATTTGTAACGTTTCATAATGGTGAACATGTTTCACGAACGTAAGGTCCTTCCTAGTAATATGACTACCTGGACCTGGTAAATATTTCGTAACCGCCGTTGTAATCAGCCCCGTTAGCATAATGCTTGGGACAATCGGCTTTTCATACGGAGTTTGGGATGCGTAATCATGCTGAATATATAATGGATTGGCATCATTCGTTAACCCTAAGTACAATAACAAATCTTTATCCTCAATTTTTTCAGTGATAGATAATTTCTCTCCTACTGTAATTTCATCCATTCTACGACCAATTTGAACTTTTTTCTTTAACATGTTACAACCCCCTCCGATTTTTTCACCTTATTATCCTACTAAAAGCGATACCTTATCCGAAATTTACTGTGATGAGGGCAATGTATAGTATAAGTCTATAGTTTCATTATAGGATACACCAAATGATAGCGTTTTCATATTATTTCAAAAAAACATTTCAATATATAGTAGAAAAAGATTCGGGGCCCCGAATCTTTTTCCACTTATATTTAATTATTAAACAAGAACTTTCATAACGTTACGTACAGATTCTACAGAGCGATCTAACGCTTCTTTCTCATCTGCAAGAAGTTCTAATTCAATAATTTTTTCAATTCCGTTACCACCTAGAATTACTGGTACCCCTAAGTAAAGGTCACTATAACCATATTCACCTTCAAGGTACGCAATAGCTGGTAATACACGGCGTTGATCTTTCAAGATCGCTTCTGTCATTTCAACTAAAGAAGCTGCTGGTGCGTAATATGCACTACCGTTTCCTAATAAGCCTACAATCTCACCGCCACCTTTACGTGTACGTTCTACGATTGCTTCTAAACGCTCTTTTGGAATTAATGTTTCTAACGGAATGCCACCTGCATAGGAATAGCGTACAAGAGGTACCATATCGTCACCATGTCCACCAAGAACAAATCCTGTAATGTCTTTCACAGAAAGGTTTAACTCTTGTGAAATAAATGTACGGAAACGAGCTGTATCTAATACACCCGATTGACCGATAACACGCTCTTTCGGGAATCCTGCTTCTTTAAATACAGAATATGTCATTGCATCAACTGGATTTGTTAATACAAGAATAATCGCATTTGGTGAATGTTTTGCAATGTCGCGCGTAATACTTTTCATAATTTTAGAGTTTGTTGCTACTAAGTCATCACGGCTCATACCAGGCTTACGCGCAATACCTGCTGTAATAACGACAACGTCAGAATCAGCAGTATCTGCGTAATCAGATGTACCAATAATGTTAGCATCAAAACCTTGTACTGGGCTCGCTTCTAACATATCTAACGCTTTCCCTTTTGTTGGATTTTCCAGCTGTGGAATGTCCACTAATACAACATCTGCAAGTTCTTTTTGTGCTAATAAGAATGCTGTTGTTGCTCCTGTAAATCCTGCACCGATGACTGAAACTTTCTTGCGTTTGATTGTCATAATTTACCCCCCGCTTTAATTATGCGTTTTTGATTATCGCTACATCCATGTTTTTAATAAGTTCATTAGCGAACTCAGAACATTTCACTTCTGTTGCACCTTCCATTAAGCGTGCGAAATCATAAGTTACTACTTTTGATTCAATTGTTTTCTCAACTGAATCAGTTACTAAATTCGCAGCTTCGTTCCATCCTAGGTGCTCTAATAATAATACACCAGAAAGAAGAACTGAAGATGGGTTTACTTTATCTAAACCTGCATATTTTGGAGCTGTACCATGTGTAGCTTCAAAGATAGCATGTCCAGTCACATAGTTAATGTTTGCACCAGGTGCAATACCAATTCCACCTACTTGTGCAGCAAGTGCATCAGAGATGTAGTCTCCGTTTAAGTTCATTGTTGCAACAACATCAAACTCACGTGGACGAGTTAAAATTTGTTGTAAGAAGATATCTGCAATAGAATCTTTTACGATGATTTTCCCAGCCACTTCTGCGTCTGCCATCGCTTTATTCGCTGCATCTTTACCATCTTTTTCAACAATGCGATCATATTCAGCCCAAGTAAATACTTTGTCGCCGAATTCTTGTTCCGCTACTTCGTAACCCCAGTTTTTGAAAGCACCTTCTGTAAATTTCATAATGTTTCCTTTATGAACTAATGTAACAGAAGAGCGTTTTTCGTTAATTGCATATTGAATTGCAGCGCGAACAAGACGCTTTGTCCCTTCCTCTGAAATTGGTTTAATACCAATCCCTGATGTTTCTGGGAAGCGGATTTTATTAACACCCATTGCTTCTTTTAAGAAAGCAAGAACTTTTTCTGCTTCTGGAGAACCTTGTGCATATTCAATTCCAGCGTAAATGTCTTCTGTATTTTCACGGAAAATAACCATATCAGTATCTTCCGGACGTTTTACAGGTGAAGGAACACCTTCAAAGTAACGCACTGGACGTAGACATACATATAAATCTAATTCTTGACGAAGCGCTACGTTTAGAGAACGAATACCACCGCCAACTGGAGTTGTAAGTGGACCTTTAATTGCGATTAAATATTCACGAATTAAATTTAAAGTCTCTTCTGGTAACCACTCGCCTGTTTGGTTGAATGCTTTTTCCCCTGCAAGCACTTCTTTCCAAACGATTTTCTTCTCACCATCATAAGCTTTTTCAACTGCTGCTTCTATTACGCGAGATGCTGCAGCCCAAATATCAGGACCAATTCCATCTCCTTCGATAAATGGAATAATCGGATTGTTTGGTACATTCATAACACCATTAGTTACAGTAATTTTTTCACCTGTCGTCAATGTGATAACCCCCATGTTTGAAATTTCATATGTATGAAACTGAGGGAATAACCCCTCAGTTCAAACCGTTAGTCAAATTTAAATATTCTAATCATTACATCTTCCCAAAAAAATCAGACTTTTGAAAGCGTATTTTCACTATCAAAATAGTGTTTTTCGCTTATCGTTGCGCTAGCGGAACGTACACTTGATGTGTCGGTCCATCATAATCAGCACGCGGACGGATTAAACGGTTGTTTTCATATTGTTCTAGAATATGAGCTAACCAGCCTGACATACGGCTAATTGCAAAGATAGGTGTAAATAAGTCATGGTCAATTCCTAAACAATGGTATACAGAAGCTGAATAGAAATCAACATTTGGTGGAAGACCTTTTTCTTTTGTTACAATGTCTTCAATTTTGATAGACATATTATACCATTTGTCTTCTCCTAAAAGCACGCATAATCTCTTAGACATTTCGCGTAAGTGTTTCGCGCGTGGATCACCATGCTCATATACGCGATGACCAAATCCCATAATTTTCACTTTATTTTGAAGAGCATTATGAATATATGATTCTACATTTTCTTCTTCGCCAATTTCAGTTAACATCTTCATTACATTTTCATTTGCCCCGCCGTGAAGAGGACCTTTTAATGCACCGATTGCTGCTGTAATACCAGAATACACATCTGAAAGTGTAGCTACGCAAACACGTGCAGTAAATGTAGAAGCGTTTAACTCATGATCGGCATGAAGTACAAGTGCCTTATCAAAAGCCTCAATTTCAACTTCATTTGGCTCACGATCATTTAACATGTACAAGAAGTTTGCAGCTAATGATAGATCTTTTCTTGGCTCAACAACATCTAAACCTTTGCGAATTCTTGCATAAGCCGCAATTAAAGTTCCGACTTGAGCCTGTAATTTAACCGCTTTCAAATAATTAGACTTTCCATCCATTATTTCAGCGCTCTCATCATATAATGATAGCATGGAAATCGCAGTTCGTAAAACCGACATCGGGTGCGCGATTTTTAAATCTACTTGTTTCAAATATGTTAAAACCTCACCTGGTACCTTATAGTATTCAGATACTGTTCCACTAAATTCCGCTAGTTCTTTTTCGTTAGGAAGCTTGCGGTGCCATAATAAGTACACTACTTCTTCGAACGTAGCATTCTCAGCTAAATCATCAATATTATACCCAACATAAGTTAATGTATCATCAATAATAGAGCTCACAGATGATGTTGTTGCTACTACCCCTTCTAAACCTCGAATAACAGTCATGACATTCTCTCCTTTTCCTGAAAATTCTCCCAACCTTGCTCCTTATATCTATTTGCTCCCCTTATAAATTATGAACGCTCGTTCACTCTTTAGGCAAGCAAAATGCACGTTCATGCAAATTTATTGCGATGTTCCCCTCTTATTGTCCATTGCTTACATGGAAAGCATGAGCGTGAATGTCTCCCCGAATCCTCACGCTCAGAACAACAAGTTAGTGAGGAAAATGAATTCCGAAGAGTTTATGATAAAAACAACATAAAACAATATCATTATAAAATTGTTTTATGTTGTTTTTATTTTATCTGGTGTAAAGTCTCTGCTGTTATGTAACTTTTCAAAGTTTCTAATCCTATTATAAACAATTATCTGACTTTTGTGAACAGAAAGAATTCAAAAATTTTATATTACTATAAAATTCCTTATTTAAACATCTGTATAATACTCATAACTGCATAGGCAATTCCAGCCCCAATTAATGGACCTACAGCGACTCCATTAAATAAAGCTACAGCTATAATTGTCCCAAAAACAAGTGCGGTTGTAATATGTGGGTCCGTCGTCAATAATTGTACGCCGCCTTTCGCTAACAAAGCGACCGCCACACCTGAGGCTAAAGCAATCCATGCATAATACGATTTCGCTGCTTCTCCGAGTTGTTTAAAGCCTATTTCCCCTGTCGCAATCGGTACGAGCACTGCTATTGTAATGACTGTTACACCAAGGTTAATCCCTTTCGTTTGTAGATAAGGAAAGACTTTATCTCCTAAAAACGTAAATTTCAATAAGAATAACACTCCAATAGCTACAGTAAGCGATTGGTTTTTAGCAATAAGTCCTATAATAAGTAGTATGAATAAAAATAACGTTGACTGACTAATCATGTTTGCACTTCCTTTCTGAAAATAATGAACTCGCTTCCAAACAAAAATACCTTTAAACCTATCGTTATACATGCTATATCGATGTATATGCAACAATAACCACTTCATTTTTTTCATATTTTAAAATGCCAAACTGAAACTCTAACCATCAAAAATTTAAGCATGTATACATTTTTAAAAACGGTCGTCTCTCCTTTCTTTTCTATTAAGAAACAGGTAAAATAAAAAGAAGAGAAAATGAAGTTTTTACCATATAGTAGAAGCATCAACACCAAGCTTTTCCGGTCACTCATATATTGAAAAAGCAGGAAAAATCCATCATTCCACTATAACATAAAGTGAAACTTTGATCAGTGAATCTCACTAGTTATAAGTTGAACGAATTAGGATAATCCAAATTGGAATGGGAGGTATACATCTTTGAACCGAAACTTACTATATATGATATTACGACTCATGTTTGTCATTGTAGCAACGGTAGTTGGGTTCTATGCATTGCTGTACATGTCAGGCCTTATCTACCCTTTTATTATCGCTTTTGCATTCGCTTATTTGATTAATCCTGTCGTCAATTTCCTTAATCAAAAACTACAATTCCCTCGCGCATTAGCGGTACTCGTTAGCTTAATTCTCGTATTCGGAGCTATCGTCGGACTTGTTACATACCTTGTAACTGAAGCAATATCTGCCACAACGTACTTACTACAAATTGTTACAGTTAAGTTTCCAGATATCGTTGCATTCGCCCAACAATTTGCACTTAATCATATTATGCCTCTCTATGATGATTTAATCTCTAAATTTAATCATCTCGGAGAACCACAGCGATACACTATTACACAAAACATTCAAAACTTAGGCACCGAAGCAACGACACAAATGAAAGAACTTTTAACCGCCATTATAAGTGGGTTAACAAATTTCATTAGTGCATTACCAACAACTTTAACTGTCCTTGTCTTCGTCTTATTAGCCACCTTCTTCATTAGTTACGATTGGCACCGTCTTGCTCATAAAGTAAGAAAACTTCTACCTAATCGTTTGCATGGATACGGAAAAACTATTTTTGTCGATTTAAGAAAGGCTTTGTTTGGTTTTGTTAAAGCGCAACTTACACTCGTATCTATGACAACTATCATTGTACTAATCGGCCTTTTAATATTACGCGTGCCATACGCAATTACTATCGCGATTATTACAGGGGTTGTAGATTTACTCCCGTATTTAGGAACTGGAGCCGTCTTCGTTCCTTGGGTTATATACGTATTTTTCACAGGCGATACTGCATTCGCCATCGGTCTTCTCATCCTATACATCGTCGTGATTGTCCAAAGACAAATCATGGAGCCAAAAGTACTTTCATCTAATATTGGACTAGATCCATTAGCGACACTCATCGCTCTATTTGTCGGCTTTAAGCTCTTTGGTTTTTTAGGATTAATCATCGGTCCAGTCATATTAGTACTACTTAATACATTACACAAAGCTCATGTATTCCACGACTTATGGAAATTCATTAAGGGTTCACCATCAAAATAATATTTCCTAATTCATACACAATAAAAAATTAACTGTAATCAGTGGGAAATTCCCACTGATTACTCACTGTACTTTTTTGCACTACATACATCTATAAGAGAATTTCCTAAAAAAGGATAATCCTCTTATTTTTTTGCATAAAAACGCATGTTTTAGGACGAAAATACATTTTTATTCTAAATATTTTATAATTATTACTTACATTTATTACTTTTTATGTAAACGAATAAATATACAAAACGAGGCAGATGAACCCTTTAATCAGTAATTTTTCTTCTCCTGTCTAACTTCTGCTCACTAGTCGAATCTTACTACAAGCAAAAAACAGCATCCTAATGTAACACTTTTCATTCACAAGAACCCTCTGCATCCTATCGTTTAATAACTAACAAAAATCCAACCCGAGCAGGAAGCTAACGATTGACTATAAATAGCAAATAAAAAAACAACGCGTAGATCGCTATAATCTACGCGTTACTTCTGAACAATAATAGCAGTTCTCTTTCTAAATTTCCAATCAATCCACTTCATAACAGCCGGCTTCAATAAAGCCCTCGTTATAGGAACAACAAAGATAAAACCTATTATATCCGTCACATATCCAGGCAGTACTAAAAGAATACCTCCTACGAATATAAAAATACCATCTAGAACCGCATCACCCGGCATTTCTCCTCTATTTAGCCTAAATTGAATCTCTCTAAGTACTTTAAACCCTTGTCGTTTCGCCAAATATACACCCACAATACCCGTAAATACAATCATAGCGAATGTAGACCATAAACCTATTACATGACTCGACCCTATTAACACCGTAATCTCAATCGCCGGCACTAAAATAAGTAAGAACAGTAACCACTTCATAGCTCGCACTCCTTCATATTTCATTTAAAAGGTTTGAAAGTATCACCCTTACAAAACCCCTTATAAGCCCCTTAAAACGCTCATACAAGCTTCACAAGGTACAAATAACCCTCTCCCACTAAACATTATAATAAACGTTTTTCAAAGAGATTTCAGGCGTTTAAAGCTATCTCTATCCTTTTTTGTGTAAAAAAAAGAGAAGGACTCCGATCCTTCTCTCCGTATTACTTCTTATAGCACTTCCGCATGTCCATTATAAACAATTCCGCGTGCTGCATCAACTGTTACTTCTTGGCCATTTTTTAAAGTTGTTGTTACGCCGTTTACACCAACGATAACAGGAATACCGATTGATACACCCACAACAGCTGCATGGCTTGTTAGACCGCCTTCTTCTACAACTAGAGCAGCAGCTTTTTCAATTGCAGGAATCATATCTTTATCTGTGCTTGTTGTAACAAGGATATCACCTTTGTTTACGTTCGCTACAGCTTCAGCAGCTGTTTTCGCTACAACTACTTTACCTTTTGCAGATTTACGACCGATTCCTTGCCCTTTAGCAACTTTTTCACCAACAACGTGGATTTTCATTAAGTTTGTTGTACCAGTTTCAGCAACTGGAACACCAGCAGTGATTACTACAGTATCTCCAAGTCCGATTAGACCCGCATCCATACCTGTTTGAATTGCTGTATCTAACATTTCGTCAGTAGAAGCTGCACGTTTCTCAGACATAAATGCTTGAACACCCCAAACAAGTGCAAGACGACGTCCTACTTGCTCGTCAGATGTTACAGCTACGATTGGAGATTTCGGACGGTATTTAGAGATCATTTTCGCAGTATGTCCACTTTCTGTTGGAGCTACGATTGCAGCTACATCAAGAGCAAGTGCTGTGTGCGCAACAGATTGGCTAATTGCATCTGTAATTGTTGGTGTGAACTCTTTAATACGTTTTTTGAACATATCTTCATATTGTAATGATTTTTCAACACGTACCGCAATGTTAGCCATCATTGTTACAGCTTCTACAGGGTATTGACCCGCAGCAGTTTCACCTGAAAGCATGATTGCATCTGTTCCATCGAAGATTGCGTTTGCTACGTCACTTGCTTCCGCACGAGTTGGACGTGGGTTACGTTGCATAGAATCTAACATTTGTGTTGCAGTAATAACTGGTTTGCCTAATACGTTACATTTTTTGATTAGACGTTTTTGTACTAATGGTACTTCTTCTGGTGGAATTTCTACACCCATATCACCACGAGCAACCATTAAACCGTCAGAAACTTCTAAGATTGAATCGATGTTGTCGATACCTTCTTGGTTTTCGATTTTTGGTACGATTTGGATGTATTGAGCGTTATGCCCTTCTAATAATTCACGAATTTCTAATACATCAGATGCTTTACGTACGAAAGATGCTGCGATGAAATCAACTTTTTGCTCGATACCGAAAACGATATCTTGCACGTCTTTTTCAGTGATACCTGGAAGCTTAATGCTTACGTTTGGTACGTTAACACCTTTTTTATTTTTTACAGTTCCGCTGTTTAATACTTTTGTACGGATGTTTCCGTCAGCTTTCTCGATTACTTCTAGTTCGATAAGACCGTCATCGATTAGAATACGAGAGCCTGGATCAACATCATCATAAAGACCAGCATAAGATACAGAGAACTTCTCTGCAGTTCCTAATACTTGTTCAGTAGAAAGAATTACTTCTGCACCTGTTACAAGCTCAGCTTGTCCGTCTACGAAGTCATGTGTACGGATTTCTGGACCTTTTGTATCAAGTAAGATACCAACTGTTTTACCAGTTTTCTTTGAAGCTTCACGAATATTTTTAATACGAGCTCCATGCTCTTCATGGCTACCATGAGAGAAGTTTAAACGAGCAACGTTCATACCCGCTTCCATTAATTGCTCTAATTTCTCAATACTTTCACTAGCAGGACCTATAGTACATACAATTTTAGTTTTACGCATATTGCACCTCCGAAAATTATGAAACCGTTCCCAAATACAAGGCATTAAGCCGATTAGATAGATAATTCTTTAGATAATTGATACATATCTTTATCGATTGTATGCTTTTGAGCTAACGCTTCGATAATGTCATGATCAACAAGTTTATTATTTTGAATACCAACACAACGTCCGCCATTACCAGCAATTAATAATTCAACTGCTCTTGCACCAAGACGACTAGCTAATACACGGTCTTGTGCACTTGGTGATCCACCACGTTGTACGTGACCTAATACAGTTACACGAGTATCAAAGCTTGTTGCTTCTTCAATGTGCTTACCGATGTCAATTGCACTTCCAACACCTTCAGCTACAACGATAATACTGTGCTTTTTACCACGTTCACTACCGCGTTTCAGACGAGCGATAACATCTTCCATGTCATACTTTTCTTCTGGAATTAAGATAGTTTCTGCACCATCAGCTAAACCAGCCCATAATGCGATATCTCCAGCGTGACGTCCCATTACTTCGATAACATATGTACGTTCATGAGATGTAGCTGTATCACGGATTTTATCAATTGCATCAATAACAGTGTTTAAAGCTGTATCAAAACCAATTGTGAAGTCTGTTCCAGGGATATCATTGTCGATTGTACCTGGTACACCTACACATGGGAATCCTTGCTCAGTTAATTTTTTTGCGCCTTGGTACGAACCATCTCCACCAATAACGACAAGTCCTTCAATACCATGTTTCTTTAATTGCTCGATTCCTTTTAGTCGTACTTCTGGGTCTTTAAACTCAGGACATCTTGCTGTATATAATTTTGTACCACCACGGTGGATAATATCGCCAACAGAACCAAGTTCTAATTTTTCAATATGACCAGAAATTAAACCAGCGTATCCATGGTAAATACCATATACTTCAATATCATGGAAAATCGCTTTACGAACAACTGCACGAATGGCAGCATTCATACCAGGTGAATCTCCACCACTTGTTAATACACCAATACGTTTCATTTGTACTCACCTCATAAAGATTATTTGCCTTATAATAAAATAACACGAAAAAATACAAAAACACAATGGAGAAGATGTGTCTTTTCATAATAAAAACGTGCATTCGCGAAGAGGAACGCACGCTTTTCTTATTTTATCCCAATGGAAGCGTTTGAAAACGAAACTTGCCCAATTTTCATATATTTTTCATAACGTTTTTCGATTAATTCATCTTTCGAAATTCCGCTTAATTGTTCAAAAGTTTTCTTAAGCATTAAATCTATATTTTCTGATTGTTTCAAAACATTACGATGTGCTCCGCCTTTTGCCTCTGGAATAATTTCGTCAATTACACCTAATTCTTTCAAATCTAATGCTGTAATTTTCATCGCTTCTGCAGCTTCTTTTGCTTTACCAGCATCTTTCCAAAGAATCGCCGCCGCACCCTCTGGTGTAATAACAGAATAAGTGGAATTTTCCAGCATATGAATGTAATCTCCTACTCCAAGACCTAACGCACCACCGCTACCACCTTCACCGATAACGATACAAATAACAGGTACAGTTAAACCCGCCATTTCAAATAAATTACGGGCAATTGCCTCACTTTGTCCACGTTCTTCAGCTGCTTTACCAGGATAAGCTCCCTTCGTATCGATGAAACAAATAATGGGACGATTAAACTTTTCCGCTTGTTTCATTAGACGCAGTGCTTTTCGATATCCTTCTGGATGAGGCATCCCAAAATTACGACGAATATTTTCTTTCGTATCTTTTCCGCGTTGGTGCCCAATTACAGTTACGGGCATCCCCTTATATTTCGCAATGCCGCCGACAATCGCTGCATCGTCGCCAAATAGGCGATCTCCATGACATTCAAAAAAATTAGTAAATAAGTGCTCAATATAATCGAGCGTTGTCGGTCGTTCTGCATGACGAGCAATTTGAACACGGTCCCATACTTTCATATTGCCGTATATATCTTCCTCTAGTTTTTCTAGCTTGTCTTCCAAAATACGAATCTCCTCACTGAAGTCCATCTGGCTGTTTTTCGTATAGTCTTTCAGTTCACGAATCTTATTTCTTAGCTCAACAACTGGTTTTTCAAATTCTAGCTCTGCCATACAGCCATTTCCCCCCCTTGATGAACTTCTAAAATCTTACGGAGTGATTCTCTCATATCATCACGATGCACCACCGCATCTAATTGACCGTGCTCTAGTAAAAATTCTGCCGTTTGGAAATCTTCCGGTAGTTTCTCACGCACTGTTTGTTCAATTACGCGTCTACCAGCAAATCCGATAAGTGCACCTGGCTCTGCAAGATTGTAATCACCAAGTGAAGCGAAACTCGCTGAAACCCCGCCCGTCGTTGGGTGAGTCATAACAGAAATAAATAACCCTCCTGCATTACTATGCTTTTTCAAAGCTACGCTTGTTTTTGCCATTTGCATTAAACTTAATATCCCTTCTTGCATACGAGCACCACCCGAAGCAGTAAAGATAATAAATGGAACTTGTAAGTCGTATGCCTTTTCAACCGCACGGGCAATTTTCTCTCCTACAACAGAGCCCATGCTGCCCATTCGAAAACGAGAATCCATTACTGCAACAACAACAAGCATGTCATCAATTGTTCCTTCACCAGTTACAACCGCTTCATTCAATTTAGTCTTCTTACGATCGTTTTCTAGTTTCTCTTCATATCCCGGAAACTCAAGTGGATTTAGTGAAACCATCTCTTTGTCATACTCACGAAATGAACCTTCGTCCAATATACTATCAAGGCGTTCCCATGCATTCATCGGATGATGATATCCACAATTCACGCATACTTTTAAATTTTTAAGAAGCTCTTTCGTATACATGATTTTTTTGCATTTCGGACATTTTGTCATAACGCCATCTGGTACATCTTTTCGTACTTGTTCTGAAGGTATTGCAGCGTACTTTTTCTTTTTCACGAATAAATCTCTTAGCACAATTTGACCCCCTTCATTGAGAGCTAAGGTTAGCGTAAGAAGAAAATGGGGCTAACACCAATGTTTGATGTTAGCCTTATCTTCTCAATCTGTCTAATAACCTCTCTCTTTACGTTTAACTTTAACCGCTATGCGGTAGAATGTTTGTCATAACGTGTCATGGTCATTTCGACAAATTTTATACATTACGAGTGAAACTGTATATTCTCTACTAATTCATCGTAAATTTTTAATGCATCATTTTCTTGTTTCACTTCCAAAGTAGCATAAAGCTTTCTATACATTTCGATAGAATCTCCTGAAACTTCACAAGAAAGAGTTGCAACGTAATCATTTACGATCATCCAAATGCGATAGAGTAAATAATTATCGAATTGTTCAATAAGTGTTTTAAAGAACGTTTGATGAAGCACCGGAATTGAGCTTTCGTTTTCTTCAAGCACTTGGTGTAATTTACTTAGTACTTCAGAAAACGTTTCTTTCGGTAAATTACATACAAGTCGAATCATATCTTTCTCAAGCAATCGTTTTGTTTGTAATAAATCACGAATTGTTTTCTCATCTTGCAGCAAGAACGGAGCAATTAATTGTACAAGACCGTTATCGTAAAAGTTTCGAATAAACGTTCCCTCACCACGTCTCGTTTCAATTAATCCTACCAGCTCTAACGCACGTAATGCTTCTCTTACAGAGGAACGTCCAACATTTAAGCGTGAACTTAACTCACGCTCAGATGGCAAACGATCCCCTGCTACTAAACAATCCTCTTCCATAATGGAACGGATTTTTTTTACAATTTCGAGATATACTTTTGTATTTGATGATGTCAATGGAAATTCCTCGCTTATTCTTTACCAATCAGCGCTAATTGTTTTGTTTTCTCAGCGACTTCATTTGGATCTACTTGACGGCGAGCTACTCCTGTCTCCATTGCTGCTTTCGCAACGTAAGCCGCTACTTGAGGCGCTACACGCGCGTCAAATGGTGCTGGAATGATATGATCTGCATTCAACTCATCCTCTGATACAAGCTCTGCAATGGCCTGTACAGCTGCCATCTTCATTTCCTCATTAATTTGTGTCGCATGTACATCAAGTGCACCGCGGAAAATCCCTGGGAACGCTAGTACATTATTTACTTGGTTCGGGAAGTCAGAACGACCTGTTCCAACAACAGCTGCGCCCGCTGCTTTTGCCAATTCTGGCATAATTTCTGGAACCGGATTCGCCATTGCAAAAATAATTGCATCGTCATTCATTGTACGAACCATCTCTTCAGTTAATGCACCTGCTGCAGATACACCAATGAATACGTCCGCACCTTGTAAAACGTCAGCTAAAGAACCTTCTATACGACTCTTATTTGTATATTTTGCAACTTCATCTTTCACCGGATTCATACCGACAGGACGACCTTCATAGATTGCACCTTTACGGTCACACATAATAACGTCACGTACACCATAGCGGTATAAAAGTTTAATGATTGCAATACCTGCTGCACCTGCACCATTTGCGACAACTTTAATGTCAGACATTTTCTTTCCAACTAACTTCAGCGCGTTCACAAGGCCTGCTACTGTTACGATAGCTGTTCCGTGTTGATCATCATGGAATATTGGAATGTTTGTCTCTTTTTTCAAACGTTCTTCAATAACGAAGCAGTTTGGCGCTGCGATATCTTCTAAGTTTACACCGCCAAAAGTTGGCTCCATTAATTTTACAGTTTCAACAATTTTATCTACATCGTTTGTATTTAAGGCAATCGGGAATGCATCTACACCAGCAAAGCTCTTGAATAATACAGCTTTACCTTCCATTACTGGAAGAGATGCTTCAGGTCCAATGTTACCAAGACCAAGTACAGCCGTTCCATCTGTCACAACTGCTACCATATTTCCCTTCATTGTATATTCATATACCTTACTTTTATCGTCATAAATTTCTTTACAAGGCTCTGCAACCCCTGGAGAATATGCAAGACTTAAATCTTTTGCATTTTCTACTTTTACTTTTGATACAGTTTCTAATTTTCCTTGATGCACTTTATGCATGTGAAGTGCTTCTTCACGAAGTGTTGACAAACTATCCACTCTCCTCAAATTATGCTTGCTGATATCAATTTCTCCAAGTGGTCTGACCACGAACACTACTACTATAATAATCGAAGTGTAGGGAGATTGTCCATTATATTTTCACAACGACATTTTCGTCACCGACAATTTCACGAAGTGCTCCTAGACATTCTTCACTTGGATGAATCGATAAACTTCGAGATAATTGTACCATTTTATGTTCCTTTTCATAATAAATTAGTACTTTCGTAAAACCTGAATAATCAAACAATATTTTCGTAACTTGATTTACAAGCTTTTTTTCATATTGAGACGGCAATTTCACGTAAACAGACGCTTCTTTCATCCCTTCATAAACATCCATTTCTTCTAGCGGATATAGTCCATTCACGATCCATTGCAACTTATGATTTCTTTGCTCGATCGTACCATCAACTAAAACGATTGCACCTTCTTGTAACCTGTCTGAAAAATGTATATACGTTTCTGGAAAAATAACGGCTTCCATTTCATCATTTTGATCACAGAATGTAATAAACGCCATCTTTTGCAACTTTTTCGTACGAATGACTTTCACACTTGTTATATATACGATCGCTCTTTGTACTTTTTTCTTATGTCGCATCGCCTGAGCAAGAGATGGAATTTCTAATTCTTTTCCTAGCTCCGCATACTGCGCTGTCGGATAGCTAGATAAATAAAAACCGAGTGCTTCCTTCTCTTTATTTAACTGTTCAATAAAGGATAGCTCTTCTCCTTGTACGTATTTTGATTTCGGAACAGCATCCCCTAAATCAAAATCACGTGCAAGATTTGCATACTCCAACGCTCCTTTAAGACTTCTCCATAACGTCGTCCTCGAAACACCAAAACCGTCAAAACAACCAGACCAGACAAACGCTTCTAAATTTCGCTCTGTTACAAATTTTGATGGCATACGAAGACAAAACTCAAATAAATCTTCGAACATTTTTTCCTCTCGTTCTTCGAGTAATGCCGTCACGGTAGCCATTCCGATATTCCGAATCGAAAGTAAACTATATCGAATCGCATTCCCTTCTATTTGGAAATTGTAACCACTTCTCTGAAGAGACGGCGGTAAAACGTGAAAACCTTTCCGCTTCGTTTCTCGTACATACTGCACAATCTTATCTTCATTTCCAATTGCACTTGATAATAACGCAGTCATAAATTCCAGCGTATAATTTGCTTTTAAATATGCAAGCTGATATCCGATCATACTGTAAGCTACAGCGTGACTTCGGTTAAAACCGTAATTCGCAAATCTTACAATTAAATCATAAATTTGTTCTGAAGATGTCTCATCGTATCCGTTTTCCAAACAACCTTGAACAAAATGCTTACGTTCTTGATCTAAAATATCACGATTCTTTTTACTCACTGCACGGCGCAGCAAATCCGCTTCTCCAAGCGAAAATCCAGCTAACTTCGATGCGATTTGCATAATTTGTTCTTGGTATACAATTACGCCGTATGTTCTTTCTAAAATCGGCTTTAAATCCGGATGTAAATATTCAATTTGTCTTTTCCCATGCTTCGATTCAATAAAGGTTGGAATTTGTTCCATCGGTCCTGGTCTGTATAACGAGTTAACAGCGACTATGTCTTCAAATTCATTCGGTTTTAACCCACGAAGTACATTTCGCATACCACCTGATTCAAGCTGGAATACACCTGTTGTATCCCCTCTTCCTAACAATTGAAACGTCTTTTCATCTTGCAGAGGTAAATTTCTTATATCAATTTGTTTCCCAGTTTTTTCAACAATAAATTTTATAATATTTTCAAGTAACGTTAAATTACGTAAGCCTAAAAAGTCCATCTTGAGCAATCCAAGTTCTTCTAATGCATCAGCTGGATATTGCGTAACATAAACATCGTTATGCCCTTCTTGAATCGCTACACTTCCCGTTAACGGTTCTTGGCTCATAATAACGCCAGCTGCATGAATAGACGTATGACGCGGTAATCCCTCTACACGTTTTGCAATTTCAAACACACGCTCATGTAACAGATTCCCTTGTATAAACTCACGGAGCGATTGCGATTCCTCATATGCATCTCTTAACGTTATACCAAGCTTTGATGGGATAAGTTTTGAAAATATGTCAATATCTCTTGGCAGGAGCCCCATTACACGAGCAATGTCTCTAATTGCGGCTTTCGCTGCAAGAGTTCCGAACGTTACAATTTGAGCAACACGAAGCTGACCATATTTATCTTTCACATATCGAATCATCTCATCACGTCTTATATCTGGAAAATCAATATCAATATCTGGAAGTGTCACACGTTCAGGGTTTAAAAACCTTTCAAATAATAATTCATATTCAATCGGATCAATATCTGTAATTTCCAATACGTAAGAAACGAGTGAACCAGCTGCCGATCCACGGCCTGGCCCAGTTAAAATATGATTTTCATGTGCATATTTCATAAAGTCCCATACGATGAGGAAATAATCGCTAAATCCCATACGAGAAATAACATTTAATTCATGATCCAAACGTCCTATATGCGCTTCTTTCGGCGTACCATAGCGTTTCTGCAAGCCTTCTTCACAAACACGGCGCAAATACGTATCATTCGTCTCGTTAGATGGAACAGGAAATTTCGGTAATTGATTTACATGGAAAGGAATTTCTACTTGGCAACGTTCCGCGATTGTTATTGTATTTTGAACCGCTTCCTCAGCATGAGAAAATAATGCTCGCATTTCATCCGATGACTTTAAATAATACTGATCCGTTTTCATTCTCGGTCTATCTGGATCAGTCATTTTCGTTCCGCCTTCAACAGATAATAAACATTCATGAACAAGTGCGTCACTTTGATTAATATAGCGAACATCATTTGTTGCAACGACTGGAACGTTTACCTTATTAATAAATTCAGGCAGTTTTTCTTGTAAAAGCAGTTCATCTTGAATTGCATGATGCTGCAAACTTATATAAAAATTGCTGAACATATTTTGATACGTATGAGCTACTTCTTCAGCCTGACTCTCTTTGTCTTCTAATAATAGCTGTTCAATCTCTCCGTCTTTCCCTGGTGAAATTGCAATTAACCCTTTCGCATAATGAGCAAGCCACTTCTTCGGGATACCTTCTTTTGACTTCGTCATAATGCTGCTAGAGATCTTTAATAAATTTTGATAGCCTATTTCATTCTCAGCAAGTAAGACGAGTGGATAAGACCTTTCTTCTTCTTCACTAAAAATAGAAGCTGTTAAGCCGATAATAGGCTGTATACCATTTTTCTTGCATGCTTTATAAAACGGAATAACTCCATACATAACATTTTCATCTGTAATGGCCAGCGATGAAAATCCAAGCTCTTTCGCCCGAATGACAAGCTCATCAATTTTACAAGCACTTTTTAATAAACTAAAAACGGTTTGACATTGTAAATGCACAAACTTCACTGTTGTACCCTCTCTTTACCTATGTGACTACTTTTATTATAGGTGATGAGGAAAGCGGAAATCAAAACATACTTCTCATACTTTGTCCATATATATGAAGAAGAAAGGGGAATGACGATGGATGTAAGAGAACATACTTTTTTCTCTCTGCTTATTATTAGTTATTTTATTGCCTTTGGAGTTATACTTGGTGGTTCATTAATTGGCGGATTTGGTGCATTTCTCATCGGAAAACCAACTCTAACTTATATTAATCAATTCGCCCAAAATTTAAGAATTTGGGCACTCGTTGCAGCAATTGGCGGAACGTTCGATACCTTTTATAGCTTTGAAAGAAGCTTCTTTGGCGGAGATATGAAAGATATCGTAAAACAAATTCTCCTTATTTTTTTTGCAACTGGCGGTATGCAAACTGGTCTTATTATTATTAAATGGCTTACACAGGAACATGTATGAGAGTACCCAGCGCCAATACAGCCAAAAGGTGGTATTTAGTTTTAGCTGGTGCTGCTGTTGGAGGAGTGTTGAGCTGGTTTGTTTTTTTGTACATATACGGTGTTTTTCAAGAAGAACAAACTAGTAAAATAGCAGAACAAAAAGAAATTATCGAAAAACAAGAAGCAAAACTCCACGTCCTTCTCGAAGACCAAGAGAAATTGAACACAGAAAATAAACGGCTCTTAACAATTCAAGAAATCAAAATAAAAATTATAAATCGAAAAAAATATAATTTAGACAATCTTACACTTGAAAACATGACCACTTCTATCCATAATGATCTCCAGCATCTTTTAACGAAAAACATTCAAAGCATCGCAAAAAATAAAGACCTGCTCAAAAAAGTCATCGAAAATAAAACGTACAAACATTACGATCGTATATACCGCTTTAAAGTAGACACAGTCTCTTTTGATACCGTACTTGAAATTAGTATTGATATAGAGAAGGAAAAATAAAAAAAAGGAGGGCTTCAGTGCCTCTCCTTCTCTTTCGTTCAACATACAATTTTTATCTACACAGCTCACGTAAATCAGCAAACAGGCGATCTGCTTCTTCCCAAGAAGATGCTTTTGCACCAGAAGCCATCGGATGTCCTCCGCCATTATATTGCATTGCTAACTTATTAATAACTGGTCCTTTTGAACGAAGACGAACACGAATAACATCATCTTCCTCTAAAAATAGAACCCATGCCTTTAATCCATCAATATTACCAAGTGCTCCGACAACACCAGATGCTTCAGTAGAAAGTACATCAAACTCTTCTAGTACCTCTTTCGTTAATTTAATGTACGCTGCGCCTTCTTCTACCATTGTGAAGTTTTGTAAAATATAACCATTTAAACGAGCGATTTTTTCTTTTGTCTTATACATTTCATTGTATAAATCTGTGAATTTCACATCCATGTCAACGAGCTCACTTACGTAACGGAGTGTTTTCGCTGTTGTATTTGGGAATAAGAAACGACCTGTATCTCCAACAATACCCGCTAAAATAAGGCGAGCTGCTTCCTTTGAAATCGTTAATCCTTTATCTTTTCCATAACTGTAAAATTCATAAATCATTTCACTTGTAGAACTTGCTGTCGTATCCACCCATGTAATATCTCCGTACGGGTCTTCATTCGGATGATGATCAATTTTAATTAACATCTTTCCTTTTGCATAACGATGATCACAAACACGCTCTTGGTTCGCTGTATCACAAACGATAACAAGTGCATCTTCATATACACTATCTTCAATATCATCCATTACTCGTAAAAATGATAAAGAAGGCTCGTTATACCCAACCATATAAATATTTTTCTCTGGAAACGATTCTTGCAGAATTGTACCAAGTCCGCACTGAGAACCTAACGCATCTGGATCCGGACGTACATGACGATGAATAATAATTGTATCAAACTCTTTAATTGCTCCTAAAATTTTCTCATGCATATGTATAATCTCCTTTTTATTCAACTTCTTCATTTTATCCCGCATTAACGTGTAGTAAAACTCCTACCTCAAAAGTATTAAAAACAATGGGGCAAAATTAATTTGGAGCCTGGATGCACGTAAAAGCCCGATTGGTGAGGGCTAATAATTAGTAAGTGGGATCTCCCCACACTAATTAAAGTTTCACTTTATCCCCCATTATAACGGAAAACATTTCATACATGCGAACAATTGCTTTATAATAAAAGTTAGAAAGTTTAGATTTTTCTTTTTCTAAATTGTTATTTTTATACCAATCGATGGGAGCGTGTATTATGCCAGTATTCGTCTTTTGTATTATCATCTCATTTGTGTTGTACCTCTTCTACAAAACAAAGTTCTTTCGTACAAACCGTCCAATGGAGAAAGGTTGGCTCTCAGGAAAATCCGCAATGGCACTCGGCTTATTCGTCCTATTCTTTGGGATAAACCAATTCTTTTTAGAACTTTCAACTGCACGCATTATCGTTGGTGTTTTGTTTATTTTACTTGGCAGCGCGAGTACATTTAATGGATTCCGCCAATATAAACATTTTCTACCATTAGCAGTCAAAGAAGCCGAATCTTATAAAACAACGTAAAAAAAGCATCAACATTGTGATGCTTTTTTACGTCCCTTCACTTTCAAAATCATATATGCAACAAACGCAGATGGTATATTAAAGGGATTACCTTGCACGTGAAAATGTAATTGTTCTTCTCCAAAAGACATCTGTTTGTATAGTTCTTGCTGAGATAATCCTGTTCGTTTCTTTTTTTCATTTAATCCTTGTAAGTATAAGTATTGAATTGGTATCATCACAAGGAAATAAAAGAGTGCGATACCACAAAAAAAGAGTAATTCTGATGACATATTGCATCCCCCTTCCGACATCCATTATCTTACAATCTAATTATATCATAGTATACAATCTAAATGAATTAATATTCTGTTTTTTCTAATTATAAAATCATCTCTCCTTATATATATATTTCCCGCTAAAACTCTTCCACATCTTTAACAACAGCTTCCCAACCCAATAAAACAAAAAAGATGGAACAAACCAAAGCGATTTGTTCCACCTTTTTATTTATCGATTAACTGCACCATAAGTAATGCTTTCCCGACAACATTACCTTCATGATGTACTTCTACATCAACCTTACCAAATTTACGGCCAATTTCTAATACTTTCGGATGAACCGATACAACATTATCAATTTGAACCGGTTTTACGAAATAAATTGTTAAGTTCTCAACAATTGAATCGCTCTTCTTCTGCGCACGAATGACGCGGTTTGTTGCTTCTGTCACAATTGTTGTGAATACACCGTAAGATAACGTCCCGATTGAATTCGTCATTTGTGGTGTCACTGAAAATTGATATAAATGCTCATTTTTTGCTTCTTTCGGCGTCATAAATTGATTCGTTACAATGTCATCAATCGTTTCACCAACTTGTGGTTGACGCTGAATCATTTGCAGCGCCTGAAGTACATCTTGACGACTAATGATACCTTGCAATTTATTTCCATCCTCCACAACAGGAAGTAATTCAATACCTTCCCACACCATCATACGTGCTGCAGCTGCGACGGACATTTTTCCATTTACCGTAATAGGGTGTTTTGTCATAACTTTATCAATCGGTGTTTCTTTCGCAACACCAATCATATCTTTCGAAGTTACGATACCTAACACCTTTTTATTTTCATCAACAATTGGATAACGTCCATGCATCGTCTCTTCATTGTACTCATGCCATTTCTGCACTATGTCACTAGGCTTTAAATATAGTGTTTCTTCAATTGGTGTTAAAATATCTTCAACTAGTACAATTTCTTTCTTAATAAGTTGATCATAAATTGCACGGTTAATTAACGTTGCGACCGTAAATGTATCATAACTACTCGAAATAATTGGCAATTTCAATTCATCTGCTAACTTTTTCACATGCTCTTCTGTATCAAATCCACCTGTAATTAATACAGCAGCCCCTGTCTCTAGTGCTAATTGATGTGCGTTCGTACGGTTACCGATGATAAGTAAATTCCCTGCTTCCGTATAGCGCATCATCGCTTCTAATTTCATAGCCCCGATTACGAATTTATTTAATGTTTTATGTAGTCCTTCTCTGCCTCCAAGTACTTGACCATCGACAATGTTAACGACTTCTGCATATGTCAGTTTTTCGATATTTTCTTTCTTCTTTTGTTCAATTCGAATTGTTCCGACACGTTCAATTGTACTAACATATCCTTTATTTTCTGCGTCTTTAATTGCACGGTAAGCTGTCCCTTCACTTACACTCAAATCTTTCGCAATTTGCCTCACAGAAATTTTATGCCCTACCGGCAGGCTATTAATATGTTCTAAAATTTGATTATGTTTGGTAGCCAAATGGTTTCACCATACTTTCTTTTCCCTAAATTCTTCATGTGTTGTATTTTCAGTATACTATATTTTCAAAACTGTTACACTCTCTCTTTATATGCCTGTACCATTTTTTTTATAACAAAATACCCCTTACATTCCACCAGTCATTCTATTACAACAATGTAATGGTATTGTCATCTCGTTCGATAGTTTGTCCAGACGCTTCAATATACAATTAAGACAAGAAATGAAACAAAGGAGCGAATACATTATGAAAAAATTTTTAGAGGTTGTAGGTGCTGTATTTTTAGCTTTCGTAGATGGAAAAAAAGTTGCAATGGAGTTGAATGAAACACCCGAACAGCCACTTCCAAAAAGAAAAGAATCACCAAAACAAGCGCAAACTTTAAAAACTGTACTACACACATAAAAAACCCTTCACTTGTCATTTCAAATGAAGGGTTTCTTTTTTATAGTGTAATACTTTCTCCAGCTTCTAATACTTTCCCTGTACAATTTTGTAGCTTTCCTACAAATTGATATGGATCTTGTTCAATAACTGGGAACGTATTGTAATGCATCGGTACAACTGTTTTCGCCTCTATCCATTTTGCTGCTAACACAGCATCTTCTGGCCCCATTGTGAAATTATCGCCAATTGGTAAAAATGCTAAATCAATATTATTCAGTTCTCCAATTAACTTCATATCAGAGAATAAAGCAGTATCCCCTGCATGATATACCGTTTTCTCCTCTGCTGTAAACAAAATACCAGCTGGCATACCTGTATATGTAATCGTCTTATTTTCTTCATCAATATAACTAGAGCCGTGGAATGCTTGAGTAAATTTCACCTTTCCAAAGTCAAATTCATGTGAACCACCAATATGCATTGGATGTGTATTTACACCTTGCCATCCTAAAAATGTCGCTAATTCAAACGGTGCCACAACGACCGCATTATTGTTCTTTGCTAACGCTACTGTATCCCCAACATGATCACCGTGTCCGTGCGATAAAATAATCGCATCAACTTTTACATCTTCAGCCTTTAAATCTGTTTTCGGATTTCCCGTTAAAAATGGGTCAATTAAAATAACTTTTCCATTCGTTTCAATCTTTACAACTGAATGCCCGTGATACGATACTTTCATCATTACATTCCTCCCCTATTCACATTCTCGCTTTTTATTCTACATGATTTCTCAATTCCCTGTCTTTTCTAACATCGATTTACTTGTCATAACGCTTTCCTCCGATGTAAAGTTATATTTGTAATTAAATATCTCGGGGGTGCCAATCGATGAATGCTAGATTAGAAAATTTAATGCAATGGCTAAAAGAAAAAAACGTAGAAGCTGCGTTCTTAACTTCTACACCGAACGTCTTCTACATGACAAACTTCCACTGTGAACCACATGAAAGACTACTTGGTATGTTTGTATTCCAAGAAAAAGAGCCTATTTTAATTTGTCCTAAAATGGAAGAAGGCCAAGCACGTAACGCTGGCTGGGCACATGAGATTATTGGATTTACTGATACGGACAGACCATGGGATATGATTGCAAAAGCAATTAAAGATCGTGGTATTGATGCAAATGCAGTTGCAATTGAAAAAGAACATTTAAACGTAGAACGTTACGAAGAATTAACGAAGTTATTCCCAAATGCAGCTTTCAAATCAGCTGAAGAGAAAGTTCGCGAACTTCGCTTAATTAAAGACGAAAAAGAACTTTCTATTTTGCGTGAAGCGGCTAAAATGGCAGATTATGCTGTTGAAATTGGTGTAAATGCAATTAAAGAAAATCGTAGTGAGCTAGAAGTATTAGCAATTATTGAGCATGAATTAAAAACAAAAGGCATCCATAAAATGTCATTCGATACGATGGTATTAGCAGGCGCAAACTCTGCTCTTCCACACGGTATTCCAGGTGCAAACAAAATGAAACGCGGCGATTTCGTACTATTTGATTTAGGTGTAATCATTGAAGGTTATTGCTCTGATATTACGCGTACAGTAGCATTTGGTGATATTTCTGAAGAACAAACTCGCATTTACAACACTGTACTTGCTGGACAACTACAAGCAGTTGAAGCATGTAAACCAGGCGTTACATTTGGTGCAATTGACAACGCCGCTCGCTCTGTTATCGCAGATGCAGGTTATGGAGACTTCTTCCCACACCGACTTGGTCACGGACTTGGAATTAGCGTACACGAATATCCAGATGTAAAAGAAGGCAATGAGTCTCTATTAAAAGAAGGTATGGTCTTCACAATCGAGCCAGGTATTTACGTACCAAACGTAGGCGGCGTTCGTATTGAAGATGATATTTACATCACAAAAGACGGATCAGAAATCTTAACGAAATTCCCGAAAGAATTACAATTTGTGAAATAATAAAAAAGGTAGCGTGATCGCTACCTTTTTATTAAAGAAGGCCCTTTAAAAAGTGCCTTCTTCTATCTCACTAATATTTATTTGAAATTTCACGATCCAAACTGAGAAAAGGTGGACAAGAAGCGCAAACGCCATACATGCTCCGCTTAAAAAAGTTAGTATAGGATGCGAATACACGTGCCCTAATCCATAGGATATCGCCACGAAAAACATTGTTATGTAAATATAAATTGCTCCATGTATTTGCCTCATATAAACCTCCTTTTCCCATATTATAACATGAATTTTCTGATTATTCACATTAATTAACTGTAATTAATATTTCTCCACTGTTACACCTCTAACAGCCGCTTTAATATATGGTGCTCCTTGTAAACCTTGTAAATCCTCTGTTTTCCCTGTTACAACTACACCGTATATTGGTAGGTCTTTTGGTTTGATGTTTTTTATTTCTTTATAATATTGTTCAAAATAATCACTTGGTATACCTTCACTATTTTTTTGCTAAAGACTTCATTTGGTACAGAAATTCTTTTGAGTTTATTGTTAAATCGTTTTTCAAAATAAAAAGCACATTTATTTTGATGCGCTTCTCTCCAACATACTATTCTATTATTTCATTACTTCCTTCACAACATCTTGAATCATAACAACTTCTTTTTTCATATCAACAGACGGTGCTTCTTCATCAATACACTCATACCAAAACGCTACATGCTTTTTATCAATTTCATGATGAGAATTTTCGACAAGAGTACCGCCTTCTCCTTGCACAGAATACCAATATAAGTACTCTTCTCCATCTCTTATTTCCCGGAAAATTGTCTCTACATACATTTTCTCGTCGTTTAATGTCAAAAGCACTTCTTTCATATTGCCATTAAGAAGCTGCATCCATTCATCTACCCGATGACTTTTACCTTGTTTCACTTTAAATCTCGTTAACTCCACATTCATTTTTATTCCCCCGTTCTCTTACGTACAAACAAACTATATTCTATTGGATTATGAAAACTTAATTTACTAGCTAATTTTTGAGAAGGAATATTGTCTACATAACAATCCCAGCACGGTATAATATCATTTTGCATGCAATGCTCAATGAAACGTGTTGCGACAGCGTGAGCTAACCCTTTCCCTTGATACGCTTCATGCGTTACAATATCAATTTCAGCAAATCCATTCCCGCTAAATATCGAAACACATTCAGCTACAATTATCCCATCTTGTTCTATACAAAATCCAAAACCACCGTTCAAAAACGTTTCTTTTGATCCCCAATATTCTTTGTAGTACTCCTCTGTAAATTCACTGCTTCTTTCTATATCTCTTCTATCAATATGCTTCACTTCATATGTATTTTTGTTACAATCTCGCTTTCTCTCTTCAAAGGTTACTCTTTGAAATTTCATTCGTGGGATTTTCCGAAGCACATTACTAAAACGCTCTTCAATCATCATTTCCCATTCTTCACTAGAAGTGCAGAATGTAAATCTCTTCTTTGTTTTTCCAATAGCCGTTTTTAAATACGAAAATAAATCTTCGTTATAATTTTGATCATCCGTATCACCAAATAAATAATAGATACCATTAGCTGTACGAATTAGTCCTGCTGTTAACTTCTCGTTTGCAAAAACTTCACCATCTATCATTTGATCACATACCGCATGAGCAAAGGTTGTTGTCCTTGTATGACCTTCTAAAATCGGAAGGATTTTTCTATACTGGGCTACAGATAATTTTTTCATAATTGCTCCACTTTAATCGTATCAGCCTCTATATTTTCAAAACAAAGATTTACCGTTCTCTTGAATGCTCTCGTTCTATGGATCGTGCATGCTGGAATTAAGATAGAATCATTTGGCTTTAAAACCGCCGTCTCTCCATCTTCAAAATCGATAAGTAGTTCTCCCTCTAGCACAATAAATAATTCATCCGAATTAGAATGATAGTGCCAATCATATTCACCCGTAAATACAGCAATTCGTAAGCAATGACTATTTATATTTGAAACGACGAAGTTTTTATGTTGATTTTGAATATCTTTTGTTAGTTCTATTAAGTTCACAGTTTCCATATTTCGTCCCATCCTTTCACTATTCGTTTTTTTGAAATAACCAATTTAATCTCCTCCACCATCACTTGAGCTACTACAATCGTTGCTACTGTAGTCACCAAATCCACTTGACGAACTTGAAGCGTATGAAGATTTTTTTCTCTTTTTTCTTTTCCTATCTCTCTTACTTTCATGACTAGGCCATACTGTATCAAAGAATATAACGAATAAAACTAATTCTATTACGGCAAGTATAAACTCTAAAATACTCTCAATAATATTCGGGGTTATCCCAAAACTGTAAAGCACCCCAAATGAACCCATACACAAAATCACATACAGAACCATACAAACATACCGAAACGTTTTTTCTATCATAATGACTATTTTTTTGAAGTTGGAATGTTCTGTTCCTTTTTTTTCTTTATATATTTTTGTCTTTTAGCTTGCTTTTTCTTCTTATTTTTGCTCCCCATTGAATCCCCTCTTTTTTATTGTATAATTCTAAATTATCACAATAAATACCCATTAACATCAACAAGTAACAATTTTTTACATATTATTCCCTAAAAAAAGACCCTCCTCATAAAGGAAGGTCTCAAATGTATCTCTATTATGATAAAGCAGGAGCTTTTTCAAGAAGCTCTTTTGCATCTGCATATTGTAAGCCGTGAGCTTCTGCAACTGCTTCGAATGTTACATAGCCATCTAATGTGTTAATACCTTTTAATAATGCAGTGTTGCCTAAGCAAGCATCTTTATAGCCTTTGTTAGCAATTTGTACTGCATATGGTACTGTTACGTTTGTTAATGCAAGAGTTGATGTACGTGGAACCGCACCTGGCATATTTGCAACTGCATAATGAACAACACCATGTTTCTCATAAGTTGGGTTGTCGTGAGTTGTAATACGGTCAGTTGTTTCGAAAATACCACCTTGGTCAATCGCGATATCTACAACGACAGAACCTGGTTCCATTGATTGAATCATTTCTTCTGTTACAAGTTTTGGCGCTTTTGCACCTGGGATTAATACTGCACCGATTACAAGATCAGATTCTCTTACAGCTTCTGCAATGTTATACGGGTTAGACATTAACGTTTTTACTTGGTTTCCGAAAATGTCATCTAATTGACGAAGACGTTCTGCACTTAAGTCGATGATTGTTACATCTGCACCTAAACCTACTGCAATTTTCGCTGCGTTTGTACCAGCTTGACCACCGCCGATAATTGTTACTTTACCGCGTTTCACCCCTGGAACACCTGCAAGTAAAATACCTTTACCACCTTTGTTTTTCTCAAGGAACTGTGCACCGATTTGCGCAGACATACGACCAGCTACTTCACTCATAGGTGCAAGTAATGGTAAAGAACGATTGTCTAATTGTACTGTTTCGTATGCAATTGATACCACTTTGTTATCAATTAATGCTTTCGTTAATTCTGGCTCTGGAGCTAAGTGTAAGTATGTGAATAAAATTAAACCTTCGCGGAAATAACCGTATTCACTTTCAACTGGCTCTTTTACCTTCATAACCATATCTTGATTCCATGCTTCTTCAGCAGTTTCAACAAGTTTCGCACCAGCTTGTACGTATTCTTCATCTGTAAAGCCTGATCCTACACCTGATCCTTTTTGAACAAAAACTTCATGACCATTTTGTACTAAATGTACAGCTCCCGCTGGCGTCATTGCCACGCGGTTTTCATTGTTTTTAATTTCTGTTGGAATACCGATACGCATTATTAGTTCCCCCTTGAGTTATGAAATGACCCCTGAATCATTTTTTAAAGCGCTTTCTATACTCTTATATTCTAACATAATATCTCAATATTTGACAAAAAAATAATACAAGTTTTCCGATAGGTTTAATCTTACATGAAAGGACAGTATTATCCGTACCTCTCAGTATAAAGGATAAACTGTCCAATTATTCAAAACTTCACTTTATTTAATTCTATCGATGTCTATGAATAACATCAACAGCGCCTGTTACTTCAATAATCGTGCCAGTAATCATATCAGAATCGTCCTCACATAAAAACGAAATGGTTCTTGCGATATCTTCCCCTGTTCCAGATCTACCAATGGGTGTGTTACTACCTTTCAGATTTCGTGCTTCTTCAATCGTTGCCTCTTTCATTTCACCAATTATATCACCAGGACATACCATATTCGCAGTAATACCGTATTCAGCTTCTTCGTATGCGACTGTTTTCGTTAAAGAAACAAGTCCGACTTTCGCAGCTGCAAAGGCTGAACGATAAATCCATCCAGGCGCGCTATCTGCCCCTTGAAATCCATAGTTAATAATACGGCCAAATTGCTGGTTTCTCATAATCGGTACGACAAGTTTTAATAAATGAAACACCGCTGTTAAATTACCCTGGATCATTTCATTCCATTCGTCTTCTTCGTAATCGACTAATTTTTTCCTTTCAAATACGTAAGGACCAGCATTATTAATTAAGAAGTCAATTTTGCCAAAACGGCTCATCGCTTCTTCTACTATTTTATGTAAATCTTCCTTTTTCGTGACATCAGCTTGCACGAACTGTAGACGTTCTTCCATATTTTTATATGTTTCTTTCATTGTTTCCATAGCACTTGTATCGCTATGATATGTTACTGTTACTGAATATCCTTTATCCAATAACTTTTCTGTTACTTGCTTTCCTAAACCTTTCGTACCGGCTGTAATGAGCGCGTGTCTCACAAACATGCCTGCTACTAAAAATATAGACAAATGTACATTCTTAGAGTATTCCTGCTTCTCTGTGTCCTGTCTCGCCACTAACTCGCTACTACATTTTGCTGTGACACTCCACAGGCGTAAATTCCGATGTAGCCCACCGTACATATATACAATCTATTTACGTTAGTATTGTATATATTTTTGCTTGTAAAAGGTTGATTGACGCGTTCAAATCTCTATCCATTACATTACCACAGTCACATTCATATACTCGGTCGGATAGCTTTAAGCCTGCTTTCTTTTGACCACAACATGAGCATAACTTTGACGAGGGATAGAATGTATCTACTTGACGTAGTTCAATTCCATATTCCTCACATTTCGTTAACAACCATGTTTTAAATGTATAAAAGCACTGCTTCGCAATTGCTTTAGATAGATGTTTATTCTTCATCATACCTTTCACATTCAAATCCTCCACTGTAATAAACGTTGGCTTGGTTTTCACCACATCATTTACAATAGACTTTACATACGCTAATCGAATATTTGCTAGCCTGGCATGTAGTTTTTGGACTCTAAGAATATTTTTATCTATATTCGCTCTTTTATTAGCAACAGGTTGTTCACCTCTCTTTCTTATATTTTCAAATTTGCGTGATAAAGAGCGTTGTTCACGTTTTAACCGTTTTTCTATCTTTTTTACTTTTATTGTTTTGTTGATGTTTTCATAAATTATGCCATCGCTACGTATAGCGAAATCCTTCAGCCCTAAATCAATCCCTAAACCTATTTTATTCAGCATTGGTTTTACTCTTACTTCTTCTCTTACACAAAGTACAGATACAAAATATCTTCCTGCTCTTTGATATACTGTGCCACTTTTTACAGTTGCATTTTTAGGGATATATCCATATTCTTTTAACCTTACCCAACCAATTGTAGGTATTTTTACTCTATGCCTTTCTACTATCCAATCTGTTTTATTGTTTTTCGGAAAGTAGCACTTCACATCTTGCTTCCTCTTTTTTTTATATCGCGGAAACTTAGATAAACCTTTAAATAATCGCTTAAAAGCTTTCTCTCCATTCATAATCGCTTGTTTTACCGCTTTGCTCGACACTTCTTTAATCCACTGGTCGCACTCTTTTGTATGAATGTTATTTAGCCATTTAGAAAAGTCATAGCCACTAAGAAATTTTCCCTCGGATTCATATATCTCCTTATTTTTAGATAGATATAGATTGTAAACATATCTGCACACTCCAATCGTTTGATGGATCTTGGTTATTTGTTCATTTGTCGGTTTAATCTCTACTAGATAGGCTTTTTTCATAGCTCTTCATCCTCCGACATTTTCTCTTTATATTTCCTCAATCCGTATATTCTACAACTCCATACATGAATGATAGATATCAAATTTTGAACAATCTCTTCTTGTGAAGACAACTTTTCATTAGTAACAATGATAACGTGGACTTCAATTTTATGAAGAAACCCCTTAAACCAGTCGTAACCAAAACGAAAAAACTATCTTGTGTGCGATGATGATGTTTGAAATATTTCTCTCTATACAGTCATCGAGCCTATATTTCACTACGCATGTCCAGGTTTGCCTATGTTTTTACTTACTGTTGTTTTCTTCTTTTAAATTGCCATACTTCATGTTTAACAAGTTCTCGCCTCAATTACAACTAAAATGAATTAAAACAAAGTTTTCAAAATTCTGTAACGTTTCCGACAAGCACATTACCAAAATTTGTTTTATAATAAAGTTGTAAACGGTAATAAAAATGATTGGGAGGAATTTACTATGAATAATACATATACAAATATTTTAATTGCGGTGGACGGTTCTAAAGAAGCAGAAAAAGCCTTTAAAAAAGCAATTCAAGTTGCAAAACGAAACAACGCAACATTAACAATTGCTCATATCGTTGATGTAAAAGCATACTCAGCAGTAGAGGCTTATAGCCGCGCAATTGCTGAACGTGCAAATCTATTTGCAGAAGACTTATTAGAAGACTACAAAAAAACTGCGCTTGAAGCTGGTCTTGAAAAAGTGGAAACTGTATTAGAATTTGGTAATCCTAAATCTAAAATTTCAAAAGAAATCGCTCCAAACCATAAAGTTGATTTAATTATGTGTGGTGCAACTGGTTTAAATGCTGTAGAACGTTTCCTAATTGGTAGCGTCTCTGAACATATTATTCGCTATGCGAAATGCGATGTCCTTGTTGTTCGTGGTGACGAGGAGCAAGGTGATCTTTAATTTATAAATAAAACACCAAGTCCACATAGGCTTGGTGTTTTTCATTTCACAAACTTCACTATAAATACAAGACAAGCTACAACAACAACGGTACCTGCCAACACATACGGCGGAAGGAATTTCAAAGACCATAGCGCCATCATTATCGTCGCAACAGTTAAGTACGTTTACTTTGCATCTTCTGTCATTTTTTTACGAAGTAAGAAAACATACACATAACCGATTGGCGGCGTAATGAAGCAAAGAACATATATAATTTTTGATTTTAAATACCACTTTTGTTCGCCAAGTTTCTTTATGTCTTCTTCTATTCTCTTACTCTCTTGTTCTCTCACTTCTTCTTCAATCGGATCTTCCTCTTCTCCTCGCCTTTCTTTCATATAAGGAAGAAAGTGCATGAAAAAATAACATGCAAATACGATTGCCCAAAATTCGATATCCAATCTTTCTAGTGGAATATGCTCGCTAAAAAATGCAGCAGCAATCACTAAAGAAAAACAATACGTTGTCATCCAAAATGAACGTTTTCTCTTTTTCTGTTCTATTTCTTTTTTATCTTTTACTTCTTGTACTTTCTTTTTTCTAGAAAGCCATACAGAAATACAGCAATCTACTACAAATAAAGTAAAGATAAAGATTGCTATATGCATTGTTGTTACATTCTCAAATGAAAATACTTCTGGGAATGCAACGTGTAATACAATTAGCGTGTACAAAATTAACCCTACAAAATAAAGTGAAACTTTAATCAGTGGGGTTTTGTTCATCCCCCACTGATTATTAGTTGAACCAATCGGGCTTTTACGGGCAGTTGATCCCCCACCTAACTTCTTTGCTTTCGCTGAATTTTGAGGTGGGGGTCTTACTGCCCGTTAATGCGGGATAAATACGTCTCATCTTCCATTCCTTTCTCATTTCCTAACATTAAGTTAGCATACATTTTTTAGAAATAGACGGACAAAATATATGTGTTTAGAAAAGGAGGATGCTACATGGATGATTATGAACGTATTATTTTAGATGTGAACGGTACAGAACTCGAAATGTTAAATACGATTCGCGAGCATTTTAAAGAAAAACATGGTGTTGAACTAAGTCACGGTGCATTACTTAGAGATTTAATGGATATTGAATACATTCGGATTACGGAAGATCGACACAAGTATGATTAATCAATGAAGCTTTAAGCCTAGAACATATTGTTCTAGGCTTAATTAAATCCATACAAAAAGGTAAGGTACTTTCTAAAAAAGTACCTTACCTTCTATATCATATATCATTTAACTTCCAACAAACTCTATTGCTAACCCCTTCGCTTTCTCCAAAGCTTTTTCAATTTGCTCAAATCCTGTCCCACCAGCACTGTTACGACGCTTTACAGCTGCATAAGGTGAAAGAACTTCATATAAATCTTCTTCAAATAACGGACTCATTTCTTTATACGTTTCAAGTGGTACATCTAATAAATAGATTCCTTTTTGCGTACAATGAAGAACTAGTTTCCCGACAATTTCATGAGCTTGACGGAACGGCAGTCCCTTGCTTGCTAAATAGTCGGCAATTTCTGTTGCGTTAGAGAAGTCTTGCGTCACAGCTTGCCCCATTTTTTCTTTGTTTACAGTCATCGTTTCAAGCATGCCTGCCATAATATGAAGGCATCCTTCTACTGTTTTCACTGTATCAAACATTCCTTCTTTATCTTCTTGTAAGTCTTTATTGTAAGCGAGCGGCAATCCTTTCATTACTGTAAGTAAACTGAATAAATTACCGTATACTCTGCCAGTTTTACCACGAATAAGTTCCGCCATATCCGGATTTTTCTTCTGCGGCATAATACTGCTTCCTGTTGCGTATTGATCGCTCATTTCAATAAATTGAAATTCTTGACTACTCCATAAAATAAGTTCTTCGCAAAAGCGTGATAAGTGCATCATAAGCATAGATGAGTTACTTAAAAACTCCAGTATGAAATCACGATCACTTACCGCATCTAAACTATTTTCATAGATTCCATTAAATCCAAGAAGCTCCGCACTATATTCTCGGTCAATCGGGAATGTTGTACCAGCTAGTGCTCCAGCTCCTAATGGTGAAATGTTAATACGCTTTAACGAATCTTCATAACGATTCACATCGCGCTCTAACATCCAAAAGTAAGCAAGAATATGATGCGCAAATGAAATCGGCTGTGCACGTTGCAAGTGCGTATAGCCGGGCATAATTGTTTCAATGTTATTTTCCGCTTGATGAACAAGAACAGTTTGCAATTGTTTTGTAGCTTTTATAATATCTTCTACTTTTTCTTTTAAATACAAATGCATATCTGTCGCTACTTGATCGTTACGGCTTCGGCCTGTATGAAGTTTCCCTCCTACTTCACCGATTCTTTCAATTAACATCTTTTCAATGTTTAAATGAATGTCCTCAGCCTCAACTGAGAAATTCAATTTATTTTCTTTCGCTTCCTCTAGTAAATATTGAAGCCCTATCTTTATTTTCTCTGCTTCTTCTTTCGTAACAATGCCTTGCTTTGCTAACATCGTTACGTGTGCGATACTCCCTTTTATATCTTGATTTACTAATTGTTGATCAAAGGAGATGGATGCTCCAAACTCTTCAACCCACGCTTCCGCTTCTTCTGTAAAACGTCCGCCCCAAAGTTTGCTCACGCTTCCACCTTCTTTTGATTCACTTGACTGTATACTTTCGTAGGTAAACCGAATAATGAAATGAATCCAACTGCTGCATCATGATTAAATTCATCCTGGACAGTATACGTTGCTAATTTTTCATCGTATAAAGAGTACTCAGATTTACGCCCTTCTACAATCGCATGACCTTTAAATAATTTCACACGTACTGTACCTGTTACATTTTTTTGCGTTTCTTGTAAGAAAGCATTGAGCGCTTGTTTTAAAGGTGAGAACCATAAACCGTTATAAATTAATTCTGTTAGTTTTTGCTCAATCATCGGTTTGAAATGAGCGACCTCTTTCACAAGTGTTAAATCTTCAAGTTCTTTATGCGCTGTTATTAATGTCATTGCTGCTGGGCATTCATATACTTCACGAGATTTAATACCGACAAGGCGATTTTCTACATGGTCGATACGTCCAACGCCATGTTTGCCAGCAAGTGCATTTAACGTTTTAATTAGTTCTGAAAGTGAATATGCAGTGCCGTTTAAAGTCGTCGGTACTCCTGCTTCAAATCCGATTTCTACAAACTCTGGTTTATTCGGTGTATCTTCTAATGCTAATGTCATCTCGTATGCTTCTTCTGGCGGCGCTGCCCATGGATCTTCTAAAATTCCACATTCGTTGCTGCGTCCCCATAAGTTTTGATCGATTGAAAACGGGCTATCTAAATTAATTGGAATCGGTATATCATTTTCTTTTGCATATGCAATTTCTTCTTCACGTGACCATTTCCATTCACGTACGGGCGCAATAACTTCTAAATATGGATTCAACGCTTGAATAGAAACTTCAAAACGAACTTGGTCATTCCCTTTCCCTGTACATCCATGTGCAACTGCACTTGCGCCTTCCTGCTCTGCAATTTCTACTAATTTTTTTGCAATAAGCGGACGAGATAATGCAGAGACAAGCGGATATTTCCCTTCGTATAACGTGTGAGCTTGCATCGCTATCAATGCATATTCATTCGCATATTCTTCTTGAACATCAATCATATATGATTTAATTGCACCTACTGAAAGTGCTTTTTCTTTTACAAACGCTAAGTCTTTACCTTCCCCTAGATCTAAGCAAAGCGCGATAATATCATAATTCTTCTCTTGTAACCATTTAATTGCAACGGAAGTATCAAGACCTCCGGAATATGCTAATACAACTTTTTTCTTCTCCATTTTGCATCCCCCTAAAGAATAAATATTCATCTTTTCTTATAATAATCCAAACTTTATCACCTTTCATAAAATGAATCAAGGGGAATTTATAAAATTTTTTCAAACAATTTCGTCGAACTTCTTTCTTTTTTTATGTAAAATAGAGGAAGGAAAATGGAGGGGTGTCCATGAAAAAGTATTTTATATACAATGAACATCTAGGAATTGAAGTACCGAACATACAAGAAAAATGGGAAGACATCTCTGAACAAGCGCAGCATTCTATTTTATTAAAATGGGAGCAAGTTCGCGGGAAAATACCTGATCGTATAAAGGAACTTGAGCACCATATTAACGCTAAACAACACCACTTAAATAACGAAGAAGACTTCGAAATTTCTTGCAAGCTTAATTCAGAAATTGCCGATCTTGCTTCCATCATTAATGACCTTTGGCTTTGGTATCGACTCACTCAAAATGTATCTGAGGGAAAAGCACACCAATGAAAAAAGCATGCCCCTCAATTACTTTGGGTCATGCTTTTTTGTCGTAACACGATTTACAATATATTTCTTGTGCTGTTTTCGCCAAACACACATCAAACGGACCAACTAATATACTTCTTTCTTTCGGCAACTTTACAAAAGCAACTAGCTCTTCTTCATATTGAATCTTTTTCTGACATGAAACACATTTTAATTCTTTTCTTTTAAACATGTCTTTTAGCATATCTCCATTCTCCCCCTCATCTATCTATATTAATATACTCTCATAATAGTTAGAGCTTGTAAAAAAATGACACATTCCGAAACAAATTATTCATATACTATGTACAAAAGGAGGTCTCAAACTTATGCGAGCTTTCATTATTATCGCTTTAACTTTTTTAAGTATCATTAGCTGGGATGCATTTTTTAAAGATAAAAGTGATGAGAACAATACAATTGAATAAAAACCCTTCTTTTCTTACTTATTGGATAAACTTCTAAAAGTTGTCCAGTTCTACGAAATAACTTAGGCTTTTCTACAAAAATATTTAAACATAACATTTTTTGTAGATTCTCTTCGGTTATTGTCGGTTTCCATCCGCATGTATTTTTTGAAAGTATGATATAATAATATAAATCTTGAAGGAAGGGATTTTGATATCATGATCGCTCGAAGGAGCATGTGGCATCGTATTGACGAATCATACACGTAGCGTATTTTTCAGCTCAGATACTTTAGTCTAGCGAAAAAAATACGAGAGTGGGGAAATTATGATTGCCCGAAGGATAATTTGGCAAAAAAAAGACTCTTCTTACACATAGCGTTTTGTTTAGGACTTAATTGTTACTAGCTAAACAAAACAAAGAAGAGCAGGATTGCTAAATGAAGAATCCTACTCCCCGTTTTGTTTAGTCGCTTTAAGACTTAAACTAAAACGAAGGTAGGGAGAATTGATGGACGAGAGGATTATTCGTTATTTCTTCAGCGACATATAGCGTAGTTAGTTGTTTTCGTAAACTAACTGAAAGCTACATGTGAGCTCGTAGTTAGTTTACAACACCAAAAGGACTACTAACTACGGAAAGAAGGAATAACGATGAGGAACATCCAAAGTCGACAAATTATTAAAGAAGTTTTTATGGTTTTAATCGGTTCATTTATATTAGCAGCAGCGCTATATCACATTCACTTCCAAAACCACTTAACAGAAGGTGGCTTTGTAGGTATTGCACTATTCATCCAAAATTTTTATGATATTTCACCATCTATTTCAACTGTAGTAATGGATATCCCTATTATTTTACTATGTGCTTCATTTTTAGGTAGAAAAATGGTTGGCTATTCATTCTTAGGTTCACTTTCATTCGGAGTATTTTATTCCCTTATGGAAAATTATTCTCCTTTTACGGTAGATTTATCAAATAATTTATTTGTAGCTGCAGTAGTTGGCGGTGCGTTAGCTGGTATTGGACTCGGTTTTATATTGCGATTTGGCGGTGCAACCGGTGGAGACGATATTTTAACAATTATATTAAGTAAACGAACTCGGTTTACAATTGGGCAAATTTTCTTCGTCTTTGACGCGATTGTTCTTGCGCTTTCATTATATTATTTAAATTGGACAGAAATTGCTTTTACTATTCTTTCGATTGCCGTACAGGCAAAAACATTGGATTTAATTTACTATCCAAAAACAGAAAAGAAAGCAGCGAAGCAACCCGTTTCTATTCCAATATCCAAAAAACATGCGACAAACTAAAAAGCGAAAGGCTTCGGCCTCTCGCTTTTTTTCATGCTCTCTTTTCTTTTTCTAATATGTAGCGTACTTGATAAAACTTATTTGCAAATTCAGTAACATTCCTCGTTAAGCGATAGTTCACTGTAGAGCCAATCGCCATTCCGAGTACAGGAATGCCTTGGAATACTTTACGACGAAGAGCATAAATCGAAAACGTCTTCAAAATTTGTTTTAACACAACCTCAGTAGAAGCTGGCTTTAATACTGCTTCGTCTCCTTCATAGAAGAATGAATCCTCTTGTTCGAGTTCTCTCAGTAAATTGTACCATGCATATTGCTGAAGTCTCGCCGGCAATAATGCTGCATGGAATACCTTTAACGCAAGCATCATTTCATACGGCTTGTTCACATCATGCCCAAATGATGTCACAACAAGTTGGACAGCCTTCACATTTAACGCAATCATAACCGGAAAATCAGCCGTTAATAATAATAAACCACCAGCACCAGTTGCTCCGCCTTGTACGAATGAATATAGACGATGACGTGCTGTTTGCTGCTCTGCTATGTATGTTAATTGATCAATAGATAACGCCTTCAAATCTTCAAGTTGCTCAATTGATTCATCAAATAATCTCGATGTTCCTAAAATACGATTACGTGCATCTAACTGTGATTGTGAACTTTGAATAAGTGCATGCAAATGAAAGAGCCATCCATCTGCTTTCGTAAAAAAGTCTTTTCGTTTTTTCTCAGGTAGTTTTGCAACTGTAGTATGCAACCACTTATCAAACATCTTTTGAAAATCGGTCGCTTCTTGCTCTACTAATTGCCCTTCCCACTCTTTTATATTGTCTAAAATGGCTTGTTCTCGCTTCGATCGCATCACAACAACCACCTCGTTCGATTTTTTTCTATTGTATCATATTTGCAAATATGCTTGTACATCGCATGTTCTTTATTTACAGCCTAAGAAGTCGCAACATTCTATCCGAATAAATGGTACCAGTTTCTATTCAGCTAGATTATAATCGTCCCTATACAAAACAAATGAGGAGCGATTATACATATGTACCCACGTGCAAAAGCTTTTGGCATTGCTATACATCACGATCGACTTCTCGTACAAGAATATAATATGGAAGACGCAATCTTTTATCGGCCTCTTGGCGGTTCAATTGAACTTGGTGAGAAATCAGCAGATACCGTTATTCGAGAATTTACAGAAGAACTTCATACAGAAATAGAAGTTACCGATTATTTAGGATGCTTAGAAAATATTTTTTATTCAGGTGAGAAAATTGGTCATGAGATCATTCAACTATATTCTGTGCGTTTATTAGACACATCACTATATGAAATGGAAATACTGAATATAAAAGATGAACAAACAGCCTCATATGCAAAATGGATTCCCCTCACTGCATTCATTCAAAAGGAAAAAATACTATATCCAGATCAGATTTTAAAATATATACAAAAAAAGACGAAATCCTTTAGGATCTCGTCTTTTTCATGCATATATTAACCAATATCTCCAAGACGTAATACGTCACGAGCAATCATAACTTCTTCGTCAGTTGGAATTACGATAATTTTTACTGGAGAGTGTGGGAAGCTGATGAATGCTTCTTCACCGAATACGTTATTGCGTTTTACGTCGAAGTATACGCCCATGTACTCAAGGCCTTCTAATACGCGCTCACGAATAATTGCACTGTTTTCACCTACACCAGCTGTAAAGATGATAGCGTCAACGCCTTTCATACGAGCTGTGTAAGAACCGATGTATTTATGGATACGGCTCACGAACACGTCAAGTGCTACTTTCGCACGGTGGTCGCCTTCTTCTTCTTTCGCAATGATGTCACGTAGGTCACTAGAGTAACCAGTAAGACCTAACATACCACTCTTCTTGTTTAATACGCTAACTACTTCTTCTACAGTTTGGCCTGTTTTTTCCATGATGTATGGAATTAACGCAGGGTCAATGTTACCAGAACGTGTACCCATTGTTACACCAGCAAGTGGAGTGAAGCCCATAGAAGTATCGATAGACTTACCGCCTTCTACTGCTGCGATACTTGCACCGTTACCTAAGTGACAAGAAAGTAGGCTTAAGCTTTCAATTGGACGACCTAATAATTCAGCCGCACGCTCAGTTACATATTTATGAGAAGTTCCGTGGAAACCGTATTTACGGATGCCAAATTTCTCATAGTACTCATATGGTAAGCTGTATAGGAATGCAGATTCCGGCATTGTTTGGTGGAATGCTGTATCGAATACTGCTACTGCTGGTACGTTTGGTAGTACTTCTTGGAATGCTTTAATACCAACAAGGTTTGCTGGGTTGTGAAGTGGTGCTAAATCGCTTAATTCTTCGATATCAGCTAATACTTCAGCATCAATTAAAACAGAATCAGCAAATTTTTCGCCGCCGTGTACAACACGGTGACCGATACCGCCAATCTCATCAAGAGATTTTACGATTCCGTTTTCAGTTAATTTCTTAAGAAGCATGTTAACTGCTACTGCATGATCTGGGATGTTTGTAATTTCTTTTTGTTTTTCGCCATTTACAGTAATTGTGAAGATACTATCTTCTAAACCGATACGTTCTACTAAACCTTTTGTTAATACTGTTTCACTTGGCATTTCAAATAATTGGAACTTTAACGAAGAGCTTCCTGCGTTAATCGCGATGATTTTTGACATCTAGTCTTTCGCCCCTTTTTCTCTTGGTAGTTGTGTGGATCATTCCACAAACCGCTCGATTTTATCTAATTAAATTCACTCATTATGAAAACGTTTCATCATTAGTAAATTTTATACTCACGATTTTAATTTAAACATCGTCCGACATATATTTCAAGTGAAAAAATTGTAACACCAAGAAAAAAAATATATTACAGATTTCAAAAAAATTCAGTTAAATCTTGTATATATTAAAAAACATTACATATCCTATAAAACTGTACTACATTAATTACTAACCCTGTTACATATATATCGTATTATTTATGTGTTGCAAACCAAGTATTCAATTGATCCATAACGTTCTCCATAGCCTTCATGTTAGAGAATTTAGGTAATTCCACTAGTAGTGCCTGTTTCGGCATTGTTACACCTTGGCCTTTCTTTTGGAGAACAAATATACTTTTTGCATTTTTCTCGTTTTTAAACATGGAAACAGGAAGCTGTAATAATCCTTGAATAAAACATGTCTCTTTAATGAATGCATGTAGCTTTGGCGCTTGATCACTTTCAAAAATGAAGTTTGGTACTAAGAAGAATAAATACCCGCCTTCTTTCGTATGTTTCACACTTTGTTCAATAAATAAGTGATGTGCATATGACATTCCTTCATTTGCTTTTAATGTATATTCACTTGCAACAATTTCATTTGGATAATAACCAATTGGTAAATCTGAAACGACTGCATCAACTGGATCAATATAAAGTGGTGCTAGTCCATCTTGGTGGAAGAATTCGATTGCATGCTTTTGTAAATTTGCATTTACTAAAGCAAGTTTAATTAACACCTCATCCACTTCTACACCAAATCCACTCATTGTTAGTTCTTCTTTGGCGCTATTAAACAATGTGGTCATTAAGTTACCAGTTCCAATTGCAGGGTCTAAAACAGTAATTTCTTTTTGACCTTGCATAAACTTATGGAATAAGTAGCTCATGAACATTCCAACTGCATCTGGCGTCATTTCGTGATTCGCTTGTACGCCCTCTTTCATTCCTTTTAAAATGGCTAGCTGAAATGCTTTACGAATTTCTTCCCCTTTATATGTTTCTTCATTAAACGTACTATATTCACGATTCAACCGTTCAATTGTTGATTCGGATAATTCCTCTTGTAAAATCGCTCCTTCAAACAAGTTATCACCTGTTTCTACAAGCGCCTCTAAATATGTTACATCTAATTCTTTACGTAAAACTACCGTAGAAGAATCAAAAATAGAAAATAATGTTTCTACTGCCTGACTCACGTACATTCCTCCTTCTCTCTTTTACACATAACTTATATCATACCATAATCTAAATTTTTCCCAAAAGAAAAAGCGACCTCTTGCAAAGAGCTCCCCTTCAAGTTGTTTATGATGTAACGTCTTTTCTCATATATTGGTTCAGTTAACAATACATGAGAAAAGACGACCTCTTCTAAAGTAAAACTTTAATGAGAGGTCGTCTTCATTTACATTACTTCGCAGATTTAGCTGCTTCTAATGCTGCTTCATAGTTTGGATGGCTTGTACCTTCGCCTACGTATTCTGCGTAAACTACTTTGTCATTGCTATCTACTACGAATACTGCACGAGCAAGTAAACGAAGTTCTTTCATTACTAAGCCGTAAGCTTCACCGAATGAAAGGTCACGGTGATCAGAAAGTGTTACAACATTTTCTAAACCGTTTGCTGCACACCAGCGTTTTTGAGCGAATGGTAAATCAGCGCTAATTGTTAATACTTTCGCGTTTTCAATACCTGCTGCATCTTCGTTAAAACGACGAGTTTGTGCATCACATACACCTGTGTCGATTGAAGGTACAACACTAATTAATTTCACTTCACCTTTGTATGTTTCTAAACTTACTGGAGATAAGTCATTTGCTAATACTTGGAAGTTAGGCGCTTGATCGCCAACTTTAACTTCTGTTCCAACTAAAGTCATTGGGTTACCTTTAAAAGTTACATTTGCCACTTAAAAATCCTCCCTTATTTTAAACAAAATATGTACAATGTAAATGATAGTTTGTCCCTATCGATAATGCAAATAAAATCGCTTTATTTACAAAAAAATTAAAGAAGCTAATCCACTGATTAGCTTCTTTATTCGTTAAATTTGAAATTCAGGATCATCTTCTTTTCGTTTATCCATCATTTCTTTCACTTTATCAACAGCTTGTGGCGCTAATTCAATTATTTTATCGATGACGTGTGTTTGCTTATCTAAGTGTAATACTTTCACACCTTCTCCATTTATAACAAGAAAGGCAACAGGATTAATAGAAACTCCTCCACCACTTCCCCCGCCAAATGGATGACGGCCTGAATGTTCTACTTTACCAAATTCACTTCCACCAGCAGCAAATCCAAAACTGACTTTCGAAACTGTAAGAATTACACTTCCATCTGCCGCTTTAATTGGATCACCAACAATTGTATTTACATCAGTCATTTGTTTTAAATGCTGCATTGCGGTTGTCATTAAACCTTGAATTGGATGGTCCATTCTATATCCCCCTATGCTTGAACAGATTTTTCTGTCATACCAGATCTTTGCTTTCTCATAAACATGAGTAATTTTATCGCTGTTTTTACAGTACGGAATATACGAAAAGATGCTGTTAACTCGCATCTTGATGCAAATCCCTTTCCTTGAAAAACAGGAGTAATTTCAAATTCTGGTACGTCGACAATATGCATATATTGTCCTACAACTCCAGCAGCCATTCCTTTTGTCCCCCATGCATATCCAGTGACAATTCCAGTACTAGCCGCGTCGCCTGCTCCAATTTGCGTATGCCATTTCCAACCATTGATTTTCACTCTTTTGAGAAAATCTTTAACAATAGTATGAACGTCTTGAAGCTTTTTTATCAGTTCCCCTATACTATCGAGTTGTGCCATAATTTTATTATCTATTCCGCCGTCCTCTTCAGCTTTTTTAATTTTTTGTCCTGTCTTCTTCTGCTGTTTTTCAATTCTTTCCAATACATCAAACGTATATCGAATCATCCATATTTTCACTTGAAATAAACATTGTTTTTCCATTTCTGAATATAAAAACGTCACCTTAAGCGATATTTTCGATAATAGTATAAGCAAAATAAAAAGCAGAAGAATTATCATTCCAATTACGAGCCACTTCATTCGTACCATCCTTTCACTCCATACCCATTATCGACAAGTTTATTCATCATTAAACAGACTTTGATAAAATTGAATATAAAAATTTTTCTAAAAATAAAAAGGAATTTTGACAATTTATATCGAAATATACTATTTGAACATATCATCCAGAAACATACTCTGACGATATGTAGCACTAAGACTAGAAAATTTAACTGCAGTGGAGGGATACATAATGGCAAATCGTCGCAATTTATTTTTCTTTTATGGTGATGACAAAGTAACGCTCGTTGAAAAAATGAAACCAGTATATCGTATTTTAGAGGAGAATGGATTTACCATATTAGATCATCCAAAAAATGCAAACGCTATCGTCAGCGTTGGAGATGATGGGACTTTCTTACAAGCCGTTCGTAAAACCGGCTTTAGAGAAGATTGCTTATACGCAGGTATTTCTACGAAAGATGAAATTTCTTTCTACTGCGATTTCCACATCGATCACGTTGATACAGCCCTTCAAGAAATTACAAAAAACGAAATTGAAGTGCGAAAATATCCAACAATTAAAGTAGATGTAGATCACGGTACATCTTTCCATTGTTTAAATGAATTCACATTACGCTCTAGTATCATTAAAACATTTGTCGTAGATGTACACGTCGACAATTTACATTTCGAAACCTTTAGAGGTGATGGATTAGTTATCTCCACACCAACAGGAAGTACCGCTTACAATAAATCATTACATGGTGCAGTTGTCGATCCACTTATCCCATGTTTCCAAGTAAGCGAACTAGCATCTTTAAATAACAACACATACCGTACACTCGGGTCACCGTTCCTTTTAAATCACGAGCGTACGTTAACTTTAACACTTAAACCAGATGGAAATGATTATCCTGTTATCGGAATGGATAACGAAGCACTTAGCATTAAACAAGTGGAAAAAGCCGTTGTTCGTTTAAGCGATAAACAAATTAAAACTGTTAAATTAAAAAACAACTCCTTCTGGGAAAAAGTACAGAGAACGTTTTTATAGTAATCAAAAAAACCTCGAATTATGAGATTTCCATAATTCGAGGTTTTTTTATTTATCAAATGCAACTTGACGCTGTTTCACAAAACATTTTGGAACAGGACAACAGTATATGAAATTATATCAACGATTTTACCCAAAATATCAATTTACCGACATCATCAACCTATCTAAAAAGAGGAAGCAGCACCAAAATGTATTTTCGGAGCCGCTCCCTCAAATTTTTAGACGTCTTTTCTATAAACAATCTTCCCATCAATGACGGTCATTTCTGCCTGTACTTCTTTTATTTCTTCCGCCTCAATTTCAAAAACATTGCGGTCTAATATCGTAAAGTCTGCCTCATATCCTTTTGCGATTTGTCCTCGCTTCGCTTCTTTTCCGATTGCATAGGCACTTCCTGTTGTAAATAAAGAGACAGCTTCATATACCGTTAATCTTTCTTCTGGCATATAGCATACGCCGTCAATAAAACTTCTACGTGTAACAGCACTATATACACCTAAAAACGGATTCACTTGTTCAATTGGAGCATCAGAGCCTCCATTACAGTGTAATCCTGCATCCAGTAACGTCTTCCAAGCATACGCATAACGAAGACGGCGTTCTCCTAGTTTTTCAATCACTGATGGAAAATCCGATGAAACAAAGACTGGTTGAATATCAATAATAGCTGGCAATTGTTTCATTCTTTCAATCAACTCTTCACGAGCTAGCTGACAATGAATAATACGGTCACGTAATCCTTCCGCTGGTGGATGTAATTCAAGCGCATCAATGACATATTCAAGCGATAAATCACCAATTGTATGAATCGCAACTGGCATATGTAAATCTCGTGCTTTTTTCACTAAACCTGCAAGCTCTTCACGTGAGAAAATGGCAACTCCATTTGTTTCCTTCGCATCTTCATACGGTTCACTTAATAAAGCTGTTCTTCCGCCAAAAGAGCCGTCAGAAAAAATTTTCATCGCACCAAATTCAATATAGTGCTCATTTTCATATTCTTTTCGTTCATTTGCTACTTCATGGTGAACGAGTAAATGCGCTTTAAACCGCATTTCTTTTATAACGTGTGAAAACGCATTGTACGTTTTTTGAAAGCCGCCATAATAATTTAAGTCTTCCGTATGTCCGCCAACGAGTCCGTATTGCCAGCAGTCTGAAATCGCTGTTTGCAGAGCACTTTGCAAATACACTCCATCTATTTCGGGCTGAACATGTTTAATTAACTCTTGTCCTTGCTCATATAAAAGTCCTGTTAATTTATTTAATGAGTCACGACCAATTTTTCCACCCTTTGGATCTTGCGTCGCTTCTGTTATGTTCGCTTCTTGCAATATGTATGAATTCACCCATGTCACGTGACGACAAACACGCTTTAATAAAATCGGATGTTCTTTAGAGATTTCATCTAAATCACGTACATGAACTTGTTTTGTATCTGTGAAATTATTTTCATTCCATCCTTCTCCGATAATCCAAGATCCTTTTGGCGCTTCTTCTACGCGCTTCTGAACAAGAGTAAGTACTTCGCTATAAGATTTACAATTTGATAGATCTAGACAAAGCAACCTCTCCCCCTGCCCAATAAGATGCATATGGCTATCAACGAGTCCTGGAATCATCGTTTTCCCTTTTAAGTCATATAACTTCACTTCTGAATATCGGTTTTCTAACTCTTCTTTATTCCCCATATGAACAATGACGCCATTTTCAACGTAAATAGCTTCTACTTTTTCATTCTCTTCTCGCATAGTGTAAATGGTGCCGCCATACCAAATTTCTCCCATATACTCGTCCCCCTTTTCCTTTAGTCTACGAAATTAGAGTGTATAAAAAAAGCACCATTTCGATTAAAAATGGTGCTTTTCCAAAAATTATTTTTGTTCAGTAGGGTTCGTTGTAACTTGCCATTCAATGTTAAATTTATCTTTTAGTTGTCCGTATGCTGGGCTCCAGAAAGTTTCTTGAAGTGGCATAATAACTTCTCCATCTTCTTGTAACTTATCAAATACTTCTTTCGCTTTTTCTGCATTATTAATTTGAATTGCGATTGTTACTTGAGATCCGATTGCATGCCCTTGACCTGGGAATGTATCAGAAATCATAAGGTCCGTATTACCAACTTTTAAAGTAGCATGTAAAACGCGCTCTTTCGCTTCAGCTGGAATTGGGTATTCTGGATTTTCAGGCATGTCACCAAAAGTTTGCATTACTTCTACTTTTGCGTCTAACGCCTCTTTGTAAAACTGTACAGCTTCTTGCCCACTACCATCTAAAACTAAGTACGGATTAATACCTAAAATCATACGGACACCTCTTTTTTTAGTTTATAAAATAGAACTTGTGTTCGTTTTTATAATATCATCGTTTTACATTTCATTCAACTATTTACTTCCCTATTTTCAAAATTATTTTGAAGGAAGCTCCATTTCTTGTTTTCTAAGTTCAATACGGCGAATTTTTCCGGAAATCGTTTTTGGTAGTTCATCTACAAATTCAATTTTGCGAGGGTATTTATATGGTGCAGTCAATTCTTTGACGTGTTGTTGGAGCACTGGAATTAATGTTTCTTCGTTCTTGTCTATATTCTCTCTTAATACGATAAATGCCTTCACGACACTTCCGCGAATTTCATCAGGGCTTGCAACAACCGCACATTCTCTTACATATGGATGTTTTACAAGTGCATCTTCGACTTCAAACGGTCCGATTGTATAACCAGAGCTAATAATAATATCATCACCGCGACCTTCAAACCAAAAATAGCCTTCTTCATCTTTTTTCGCTTTATCACCGGTAATATAATAATCACCGCGGAATTGCATCGCTGTGCGCTCATCGTCTTTATAATATTGTTTAAAGAGTGCTGGTGTTTCAATGTGAACTGCGATATCACCAACTTCTCCTACCTGTACAGGAGTTCCTTCTTCATTTACGATATCAACATGGTTTCCCGGCGTCGGTTTTCCCATTGATCCTGGTCTAATGTCCATCCCTTTCATTATCCCAACGAGTAATGTGTTTTCCGTTTGCCCATAACCGTCTCTTACCGTAATATCAAAATGCCTTTGGAACGTTTCAATAACTTCCCTGTTTAACGGCTCACCAGCTGATACAGCGCTATGTAACGCTTCTAAATTGTACTCACTTAAATTTTCTACCTTTGCCATTAATCTATACTCAGTCGGCGTACAACAAAGCACATTCACCTTATTATCGCCTAATAAATTTAAATACGTTTTTGGTTCAAACTTACCATTGTATACAAATCCTGTTGCACCTGAACCGAGAGTCGCTACAAATGGGCTCCAAATCCACTTTTGCCAACCTGGACTAGCCGTTGCCCATACAACATCATTTCCTTCAATTCCGAGCCAGTTCGGAGCGCTTGTACGTAAATGAGCGTATGCCCATGCATGCGTATGAACAACTCCTTTTGGATTTCCTGTCGTCCCTGACGTATAAGATAAAAAGACCATATCTTCTTTATCTGTCTTCGCCATTTCTAACATGTCACTTTCTGTTTCTAATGCTGTTTTTAAATTTTTCCAACCATCTACTGAACGCTCGCTCAAAACGAATTTCTGAAGAGATTCCACCGCTTCTACGCCGTCGAATTGTCCAATATACGGTTCGTAACTTACAATTGCTTTCACTTCTCCGTGCCCAATACGGTACTCAATATCCTTTTTACGCAACATTTCTGAGCTTGGAATAACGACAAATCCTGCTTTAATCGCAGCAATATACGTCATGTAAGCTTCAATTAAGCGCGGCATCATAATAAGGAGCTTGTCCCCTTTTTGTAAGCCACTTTTTATAAAAGCGTTTCCAATTCTATTCGCACCTTGCATTAATTCAAAATATGTAATCTCTCGTCTATTCCCTTTATCATCTTGCCAAATTAAAGCAAGCTTCTCTTTATCACTCGTATATTTCTCTATTTCCGAAACTAAATTATAAGACGGCGGCGCTAACAATTCCTCTCTCTTCATATAACATCCTCCTTTATTTCTATGCCTCCCTTATATAATAAAGAATTTTCAGTAAATTTTGAACCCTCTTCTTTTGACAATTTTTTTATATTTATGTCGAATTGATGTATGAATGTATAGCGACGATGTTTTTAACATAACGATTCATCGGCAAATAACGACGAAAACGACAAAAAGAAAGAGCGGGAGAACCCGCTCTTTCTAAGCCATCGTATATGGGATTATTTTTGGTAACCGCCTAATTGTTGCTCAGCTAGTGAAACTAGACGTTTAGTAATTTCGCCACCAACAGATCCGTTAGCGCGAGATGTTGCATCAGCTCCAAGTTGAACACCAAACTCTTGAGCGATTTCGTATTTCATTTGATCTAATGCTGCTTGAGCACCAGATACTGCTAATTTATTTGTGCTTGCCATGTTGTATCACCTCCTTGTGAGTATAGAGTGTGATAAACAACATGACTTCATGCACATTTGAATGTGGTAATTTATGGGTTTAGAAAAGTTCTTCGAATTTTTCTTCTTCAGCCACTACTTCTACTGTTTGTAATACCATTGTTTCTTTGTTCGCTACAGCCTCTTCAATTAACGGCGCGAAATCGTACTTCGCTTCAAAACGATTTGCTTTCTCACGCTTCGGTTTCGTCGATGGACTTGCTGGTGTAAACACTGTACAGCAGTCTTCATATGGACGAATTGAAATATCATACGTTCCAATTTCTTTTGCAATTTTAATAATTTCTAATTTATCCATCGTAATAAGCGGACGAATAACAGGATAGTTTGTCACTTCGTTAATCGTATGCATACTATCTAACGTTTGGCTCGCTACTTGTCCAAGACTTTCACCAGTCGTAATTGCAAGTGCATTACGCTCCTCTGCAATACGCTCTGTAATACGCATCATCATACGACGCATAACTGTCATAGAATAGCTAGATGGAATTTCTTTATTAATCGTTTTTTGCACTTCAGTAAATGGAACAAGATGAAGTGTTACACGTTTACAGTATTGCGTTAACTCTTGTGCTAAATCGATTACTTTTTGTTTCGCGCGCTCGCTTGTGAAAGGTGGACTATGGAAGTGAACTGCTTCCACAGATACGCCGCGTTTCATCGTTAAGTAAGTTGCTACCGGGCTATCGATACCACCAGAAAGAAGTACCATTACTTTTCCGCCAACGCCAACTGGTAAACCGCCAGCTCCCATGTGCTCACCACACATAATATAGCTGTAACCACTGCGAATTTCTATACGTACATTCACATCTGGATTATGAACATCTACTGTGATATCCTCTGTATTTTCTAAAATGTGCCCACCGATTTCTGGAAGTAACTCCATCGTCTTCATTGGGAAGCGCTTATCAGAGCGGTGCACTGTAATTTTAAATGTTTTCACATCACCTTTTACTTGTAAGAAAGCTGCTAATGCACCTTTTTTAATATCTTCTAATTCTGATGGTACTTTCATTGCTAAGTTAAACTTATGAATACCAAATACATCTTTCAACCTTTCAGAAATTGCTTCATGGTCTTCACCATTTAACTGAATGTACATACGATCATGTGTTGCATCAATTTTAATGTTTGGGAATTTTTTTAATTTGAATTTCACATTATCTTTTAACGTACTTACAAACTTAGAACGGTTCTTTCCTTTTGTCGTCATTTCTCCATAACGAACTAAAATATATTCATATGTCATCATATTTCTTTACCTCATCACTTCATATAATTTTGGCATCGTCTCTTTAACAATACCTTCAAATTGTTTTACTTCTTCCATCGTGTTGTCTGGTGCTAGACTAATGCGAATCGCACTTGTAGCTGCGGCGTGCGGTACTCCCATTGCCACTAGTACTCTGCTCACTTCATTTACTTTTGAAGAACAAGCAGACTTCGTCGATACATATACACCATGCTCTTCTAAAGCATGAACGACTACTTCTGGTTTTAAACCGACAAATGATACATTTAAAATGTGCGGTGCCGCATATTCAAGTGATGTATTAATCGTTACAGTTTCCATCTCTTTAAAGAAACGGACCAGCTCTGTTTGTAAATTTTGCAAATGAACTATCTTTTCTTTCACTTGTTCCATCGTCATACGAAGTGCTTTCACCATCGCTACAATACCAGGTAAATTTTCTGTACCTGAACGATACTTGAGCTCTTGTTGACCACCTGATAAGATTGGATCTAACCTTACACCATCACGTACGTAAAGAAGACCTGTCCCCTTTACGCTATGAAATTTATGTCCAGATATTGAACAAAGGTCAATATGAGAAGCGTATAAATCAAGTGGTACTTTTCCTATCCCTTGTACATGGTCCACGTGGAATCTTATTTTCGGATAGTTCGTTAATAATGTTCCAATTTCAGCAACGGGCTGAATCGCTCCAGTCTCGTTGTTCACGTGAATAATTGACACAAGAATCGTATCTTCACGAAGTGCTCGTTTTACATCTTCTACCGATACAACACCGTGCTCGTTAACCGGTAAATACGTTACATCAAAACCGAGATCTTCTAATTGTTTATATGCTTCAAACACAGACGCGTGTTCAATATTTGTTGTAATGATATGTTTGCCGCGCGAACGATTCCTCATCGCTATCCCTTTAATCGCAAGGTTATTCCCTTCCGTTCCACCTGATGTGAAAATAATTTCAGCAGGTTTAACGTGAAGGAGCTGTGCCGCAATCGTTCTCGATTGTGTTAATAGACGCTCTGCCTCTCCTCCAAGCGAATGAATAGAAGAAGGATTACCAAAATATTTCCCTGCAACCGTTACGTACGATTGAAGCGCTTCTGGATATGGCTTCGTCGTCGCACTATTATCAAAATAGATCATCGTTCTTCCCCTTTCAGCGCTATCACATCATATAATCATATCACAAATACGTGTAATTACGCTAAGACTACTCAAAGGTTCCGTTTTTATATAAAAGTGTACATTTCCCCCGGCCATTTGCAGGCATACTGAGTGGTGAAGATTAATAATCAGTGATGGATGAAACCCCATCACTTATGGTTTCACTTTATCCCGCTATTTGTGGGCAGTAAGACTCCCACCTCAAAATTCAGCTGGAGCAAAGAAGTTAGGTGGGAAATCCACTGCCCGTAAATGCCCGATTGGTGAAGGCTAATAATCAGTGGGGGGGTGGCCCCCTCCCACTGATTAAAGTTTCACTTTATTTTGAAACGAACAACCTTACTGTATTCCGCTATTCATTATAGCAACATCGACTTCAAAATTACACAAAAAAACAAACCCTTTATTAAAGGGTTTGCTCATTGTCTACATATTCAGCTATTTTTTGAACAACACCAGGTTCAAGTTGCTCTAATATAGAAGCCGCTTGTTCTAAAGCTGCATCGTATTGATATTCACGGAATAATTTCTCCGCATAATTTAAGCTTTCTGCAAGATTCTCATCATGACTGCGGTATCGGTTACCGTATTGAATTAGTTTTTCAACTAAATAAGCTTGTCCAATTAATTCTTCTGTCATTTCAGATACACCATTCACAACTGTGTATGCTTCTTCTAAACTGCTATTTACAGTATTCATATTTAACGGCTTTACTTCTAATTGCTCATATACAGCTTGCATCGCCATTTGCCCTTTTTGTAAATCTTCCATAATACTCTCTGGAAGACCTGGTAAATTCGACTTTTGCATAAAACGTTTCGTCTCAAAAATTGTATTTCGCATTTCTTGTAACTTCTCACGTGCTTCAAATTCTTCTTTGCGCATCGTTTGCAGCATTTCTTTATATTCTGCATGAAGTACTTTTAAAGTTTCACATTGCTCATAAACCTCTTCTAGTTCCTCACGAATGATAGAGAATGCAATATCTTGTTCAGCAACGCGTATTTGTAACACTTCAAAACGTTTCATTAAAATATGCATTTGCTTTTCAATTACTTTTTGTGACTCAATATCTTTGTCTTGTAATTGATAACTTTGTTTCACAAGTTGTGTTTCTATTTTCGTTTCAATTGTTTCTGTACGAATTTCTTCTAAATCTTCATAAACAGACAGTGTTTTTTGCTCCACATAATGTTTCGCATGCACTTCTTGTTCAAGTTGATCATAAAAACTGTCTAAACGAGTTTTTAAGTTCTCTACTTTTTCTGCCGCTTCTGTTATATGAAGTTCCTGTATATCCATTAAACATGTGTGTAGTTGTGTCGTCATATCGCGGACTTCTTTAGGGATTTCCAAATACTCTAATACATAGCCTTGTCTTATCATATCATCATGACCTTGTAATAAATCTTCCAGCTGAACTGGTAATGTCGCTTGACACTCTACCAATAAATCCGGAATTTGATGAATAACGATTTCTAAACTTGCTAAACCTTCTTCTAAACTAATAACAATTTCTCTCGCTTTTAAATAATCACCATTATCTGTTGCCTCTTCAAAAGTTTTGAACTTCCCGGATTCAACATCTAACATCTCTTCAATTTTTTGCTCAGCTGCTCCATACATGTGTCGATGAGCAAGAACGCTCTTTTTCATACTACGATATGTATCACGTAACCCTTCAATTTCCGCGCTATTTTTCTCATGGCTTTCTAACAGTTGCTGTAATTCATTTAAAATGTCTGTAATACGATTATCAGCGTCATCTAAACCACCTATGGATTCTTTCATCGCATGCTTTGCTTTGCGGAAGGAGAATTGCGAGGCGAATTTTCGCGCTTGCCCTAAATCTTTTTCAGCTTTCGGAAGAGTTGTTGATACAATTTCATCCCACTCTTCACGCCATTTACCAAACAGCTCTTCTGTTTGACCTGTCATATTTAAATCTTTTACCCGCTTTAGTTCATCTGCCACAGGTTTATCTTTTATCTCTTGTTTCCACTGCTCCAGTGCTTCAATATCTTTATATGAACGATTTCTTATCACAAGCTCTATCATGAGCAGCACTAGAATAGAGCTTACTACAATGATAACGATCGTCAGGATAGAATCCATGCAAAAAAGCCTCCTAGTTATATCTCTTTTTTTGTCCGTTCCGTTTATGAAATGGAAGGCATTATGTATAAAAAGGGAATTCCCCTATATTTAACAACTAACAATGTTCTAATCATACCATGTAATGACGTGTTTTTGACCTAGTTTTTTTTAAAATTTCATGTTTCTTTACATGTGATTGTAATATTTCTTAATATTCCACTTTTTCCATTATCCGTCCTCAAATGAATGCAATAAAGGTAAGACTTTTACGGGCAGTTAATGCAGGATAACGAGCTCTCTTTCATATGAGAGACGAAATAAATCTTTCGCATTAGTGGTGGTTCTACAGAAATCGCACGTACGTTACCTTGCATTACGGCTTACTGTAACGCGGTTTCCGGAAGCAATGTTATACCAAGTCCAGCTCCTACCATCGCAATCATCGGTTCTGCATAAGATGTTTCAACCGCAATTATTGGTTTCGCGCCCATACATTGAAACACATTCATAATCATTTTCCTTACATCACATATTTCTAGGTATACAATTAGCTGTTCATTAACAATTATTGCGCTAGTATGCAACAATTTATGGCAAAGAAAACAACATATAAAAATCCCCACCTCAGTTCGTTAGGTGGGGATTTTTCACATATGAACAGCTCTTGGTAGTTCATAATACATACTCGCTTTATATAATGTTCGTTCCATCCATTGCTCAATTTCCTTCGTATACATTTCTAAGAAAAACGTCTCAGACGGAAATGAGTGTAGCACCTCTGATATATATTGTGGATATAAAAACGGCATATTTATCATGCCTTTTAATTGCGTCATAAACATTGTAAAAGATATCTTTTTAAATTCTTGCTTCATTTGTCCTTGTTTAATGATTTGCTCTATATAATATCTTTCTCTAGAAAAATAAACGGTCATCACTTCACGAATTAATGTCGTATCAAGCGAAAGCTCTCTATAAAAAAAACGTGTCAGTTCTCTATTATCAAATTGATATCGTAAAATCCCGCGCACCATTTGCACCATCACATCTTTAGCCGATAAATATTCTCTCTGTTCAAATGACGTTTCAATTACGTGAATATATCCTTCTAAAAAATCAGTAATAAGCTGTTCTAATAACCCTTGCTTTCCAGCAAAATAATATGAAATATTCGCTACATTCACATCCGCTCGCTTTGCAATTTCTCGCACCGACGTTCCATCATAACCTTTTGTATTAAACAACGATATTGCCGCATCAATTACTTTTTGTTTCGTCTGTTTCATGCGCTCACTTCCTCTCACTGAACAGCTATAGTTTAAATTTCTTGACTTTTAAGACAAATTCCTTTAATTTTCTATCGACAAAGTCATGTGAAATACATCGTATTTTGCTATCGTTTTACATATCTCGCTAAAAAGGGAGTTGTTTCCATGTTTACAAAAGAAAGTTATGCAGGATCTCGTGAAGAGCAATATGAGACAGTAATTAAACAACTGGATGCATTATTAACTGGCGAACCGAACGTAGTCGCAAACTTATCAAATGCGTCCGCACTATTAAATCAATTTTTAGATCGCGTTAATTGGGTTGGCTTTTATGTAACAGAAGGAAATCAACTTGTTCTTGGACCATTCCAAGGGATGCCAGCTTGCGTGCGTATTCCGTTCGGACGTGGTGTTTGCGGCGTTGCAGCTGAAACAAAAACAACGCAACTTGTAGCAGATGTTCACCAATTCCCAGGACATATCGCTTGCGATAGTGCCTCTAATTCTGAAATCGTTGTACCGATTATGAAAGAAGGAAATATCATTGGTGTGCTTGATATTGATAGTCCTGAAAAAAATCGTTTCGATGAAGTAGATCAGCACTATTTAGAAAAGTTTGTGGAAACACTCCTAAAACATATTTAATAAAGAAAAGAGTGAGCTATCGATTACGTACGTAACGTACGAAACCGATAGCTCACTCTTTTTTATCCCGCATTAACGGGCAGTAAATTCGGCGAATACAAGGAAGTTAGGTGGGAGATAACTTCCCGTAAAAGCCCGATTTGTGAGGGCTAATAATCAGCGGGGGATGGACAAAACCCCCATTGATTAAAGTTTCACTTTATTGATTACTAACAGTAGATATCTTCTTTAGTGCCTGTTCTAAATCAGAAACGATATCTTCCCATGATTCTAAGCCGACAGATAGGCGTATTAAATTATCGAAAATACCCATTTCTTTTCTTAGTTCAGCTGGAATAGCTGCATGCGTCATCGTCGCTGGATGCTGAATTAACGTTTCTGTATCACCTAAACTTACGGCAATTGTAATAAAATGGAGGTCATTGATAAACGACTGTGTTTCCTCTTTCCCGCCTTTAATTGAAAAAGAAATAACGCCCCCGCCTCGTTTCATTTGGCGGGATGCTAATTCTCCCTCCGGATACCAAACACCTTCTACTGCTTCATGATTTTTCAAAAACGATACAATTTTTTCCGCATTATCACAATGACGATCCATTCTTACTGCTAATGTTTTTAATCCGCGTAACAATAGCCATGCGTCAAACGGCGCCATAATACCGCCGATATCTTTTCGCATCGGACGGATTTTGTCAGCTAACGTTTTCGTTCTACAAATTGTTACACCCGCTACAACATCCCCGTGACCACCAATATATTTTGTCGCACTGTGAACGACGGCGTCACAACCAAGTTCAAGAGGTCTTTGTAAATAAGGTGAACAAAACGTATTATCAACAATAACAAGCAAGTCATTGCGCTTCGCTACCCCGATCACCTTTTCTAAATCAATTAATTTCATCGTTGGATTTATCGGTGTTTCAACGAAAATGAGCTTTGTATTTGGACGAATTTTATTTTCAATATCAGTCTCTGTCTCCATATCACAAAACGAATGCGTAATCATAAATTTCTCTTCTAATACTTCTAAAAAACCGTACGTACATCCATATAATCCATTTGAACAAATAATATGATCTCCAGCCTTTAGAAAACCGATTAAAGTTGCTGAAATGGCTGCCATACCTGAACCGAACGCCAGCGCTTCCTCTCCATCTTCTAAAACAGCCATACGTTCTTCAAATAATTTCACAGTTGGATTCCCAAGCCTTGAATAAATATAAGATGGATCTTCTCCCGCAAAACTCGCTTCTCCTTGCTGTGCTGTCTCAAACGTAAATGTAGAAGTTTGAAATAAAGGTGGTGTTAAACTCCCTTTATTTTCATTTGATTCATATCCGTGATGAATTAATGCTGTCTCTATATGTTTCTTTTTCATAAAAACATCCCCCTTATGTCTTTATTTCCACATATCCACCAGGAAAAATCTGATGAACGTCTTTACTACATTTTATGTAAGCGTTTTATTTGTGTTTCTATCATTTCTTTTATATTGTTTTAAATTCCTTCTTGTTAATTTCCAAAATTTATCTGCATAAAACAAAAAGGGAGTCTCTTGACGAAACTGTAAGTAAAAGATATAATAGCGTTTGTGTAAAATAAAAAGGCAGCCTTGTAATGTGAGTTTATCGTTTGTATTTTGTTCCTCTGCGGAGGTGTATCTCGTAACTCCCTGCTGCTGGAGCGAAGGTACATGAAAACAAAATACCCGTAAATATCGATTACGTCTGTTTTTATTTTACGAAAATAAAAACATTTTTAAAGGAGGAGTCAACTATGGCTCGTTATACAGGTCCAGCATGGAAACTGTCTCGTCGTCTTGGAATCTCTCTAAGCGGCACAGGAAAAGAATTAGAAAAACGCCCTTACGCACCAGGTCCTCACGGTCCTAACCAACGTAAGAAACTTTCAGAATACGGTTTACAATTACAAGAGAAACAAAAACTTCGTCACATGTACGGCATGACTGAGCGTCAATTCCGTCGCACATTTGACCAAGCAGGTAAAATGCCTGGTAAGCACGGCGAAAACTTCATGATCCTTCTTGAAGCTCGTCTTGACAACCTAGTTTACCGCATGGGCTTAGCTCGCACTCGTCGTGCAGCTCGCCAATTAGTAAACCACGGTCACATCACGGTTGATGGCGCTCGCGTAGATATCCCATCTTACCGCGTTAAACCTAACCAAACTATCAGCGTTCGCGAAAAATCTAACAGCCTTGTTGTTGTTAAAGAAGCGATCGAAGTTAACAATTTCGTACCAGAATACTTAACTTTCGATGCTGATAAGTTAGAAGCTACTTACACTCGTCACGCTGAGCGTTCTGAGTTAGCAGCTGAAATCAACGAAGCATTAATCGTAGAGTTCTACTCTCGTTAATGACAAAAAGCCAATCCTCTGGATTGGCTTTTTTCAATTCCCACCATTATTTTTATATCACACGTAACATAAAAAATACTCCTCACCCCCATTTAAAACAAATATTTTTTATTTAATCAAATTCAAACCCCAAAAATAACCTCCCTATTTTCATACAGAACTTCTGTTATATTATCAATTTTCATAGTAGAATAATATTAATATTAAGAATTTTCAATCGAAAAACCAAGGAGACGTGGATATGGAATTTAGAAATGATATAAATAAAATAGCTAACCAAGTTTTAGAACGAAAAGAGTACATAACTAATGAAGAAATGACCAAACAATCATTAATTATTCCGTTTCTTCAAAAGCTAGGTTATGACGTTTTTAATCCTTTAGAAGTTAGACCTGAGTATATTGCGGACTTTGGAACTAAAAAGGGGGAAAAGGTCGATTATGCGGTTTTCAAAAATGGAGTGCCAATTATTTTAATTGAGGCAAAATCCGTAACAGAAAACCTCCTTAAACATGATGCACAATTATCTAGGTATTTTAATTCCTTACCCGATGTCAAAGTAGGAGTGCTAACTAATGGTATAGAATACAAGTTTTATACTGATTTAACAAATGACAACGTGATGGATGAAAAACCTTTCTTCACATTTAACATGGATAATTTAACCAATACAGACATTGAAACAATTGAAACTTTTACAAAAGAAAATTTTGAAGCTGAGGGAATCGTGAAATATGCCGAAGAACTTATTTATATGACCAATTTAAACTCTACAATTAAAGAATTATTTAAAAATCCTTCAGATGACTTCCTTCGCTTTCTAATTAAAGACTTTAGCTCAACTAGAATTACAAATAACGTTTTAGAGCGATTTCGACCAATTGTTAAAAAAGCAATTAATCAAACACTATTAGAAATAATCAGTGATGGTTTAACACCAAAAGAAACAAAAACAACGGAGAAAATAGAAACAAACTTGGTTGCAGCCGCTTCTACCGAAATGATTGAAGACATTAGCAAAGAAGACAAACCCGATAGAGTTTTCACTACCGAAGATGAACTAACCGCATTTAACATTGTTAAAGAGATTTTAACTGAAAATCACAGAGACATCAGCGACCTTAAATATAAAGATACCATTAGTTATTTTTGCATCATGAATCGTGTAATCACAAAATGGTTTATACGTCTCTTCCTCGATGGAGAAGCAAAATCCTTAGTTGTAAGATTAGATTTAGAAACTACTAAACAGCTATGCCCTAATTTTGTAGTTGAACAGGCTCCAAAATCACAGGGAGTGAGTAGAATTTTCATTGATAATGTTAATGATTTAAAAGATTTGGAACCACTTATTATTTCTTGCTATGATCAAATTTTAGCTAATGTTTAAAAGAAAGAAATCCCCACTCTTTTTCCAAATACCTGACAAAAAGCCAATCCTCTGGATTGGCTTTTTTCGTTTATATATAAAATAAAATTATTTATTTTCCTCTTTTTGAACATATACATAAGCATCTTTCTGCTCTTTATGTACATCAACCTTCGAATGCTCTGCAAGCTGACCAGCGTTTAGCAAAGAAAAAATAATGAGCGCTTCTAGTGACATTTTGTTTTACCACTCCTTTCTATTTGTTATACATTTATCATACCGCTTACATGTGATTTCCGTATGAACTCGAAAAGGAGATTACAACAAAAAGGTTACAGGAATGTGAATGCACGCTACAATATCCATAATATAGGAGATTAATTCATTTTGACAATAAACCAAATGGTTCAATTAGGTAGTTCATTTATGCTGTTTATTACTTCAGCTTTGATTAGTTGGTATCAAGGGAGTAATTTAATAGATAATCCTGATGAATGGAAATATAGCGCTAAGTTTACGAATTATTTTAAAGGGTACGTTTCACATTATGACGATATTTATCAAATCGATTTCTTTATATATGCGGCAAAATTTTATCCCGGGGCATTTGTCGTTATGCTAATTAGCTTACTTTACATGCTCGTATTAATTCTTCATATTCTATTTAAAAGAAATCATGAGGCAATTTAAATGCATACATAAAAACCCCGAACGATAGACTTTTCAGCCTACCATTCGGGGTACTATTTGTTTTAATTTATTTTCTGATTAGTAACGAATTAAGAAATATTTCTTTTTACCGCGACGAATGATTGTGAATTTACCTTCGATGCGGTCGTTTTCTGTTACAACGTAGTCTAATGCTTGTGTACGCTCACCGTTTACGTAGATTGCACCGTTCGTTACATCTTCACGTGCTTGGCGTTTTGATGGAGAGATTTTGCTTTCTACAAGTAAGTCGATTAATACTGTATCTTCTGCAGTACGTTCTACAGATGGTACGTCTTTGAATCCTTGTTCGATTTCGCTTGCAGTAAGTTCTGCTACAGAGCCACTGAATAATGCAGCTGAAATTTTAATTGCTTGCTCTAACGCTTCTTCGCCGTGAACAAGTTTTGTCATTTCAGATCCTAATGATTTTTGTGCTGCACGTTTTTCTGGTGCTTCAGTTACTTGCTTTTCAAGCTCAAGAATTTCTTCATGAGATAAGAATGTGAAGTATTTTAAGTATTTAACAACGTCGCGGTCATCTGTGTTAATCCAGAATTGGTAGAACTCGTAAGGAGTTGTTTTCTCTGGGTCTAACCAAATTGCGCCGCCTTCTGTTTTACCAAACTTCGTACCGTCAGATTTTGTAACTAGTGGAATTGTTAAACCGAACGCTTTCGCATCTTCTTCTGATTTACGGATTAATTCAAGACCAGCTGTAATGTTACCCCATTGGTCACTACCACCGATTTGTAGACGGCAATTATGGTTTTGGTATAAGTTTAAGAAGTCGTATGATTGTAAAATCATATAACTAAACTCAGTAAATGAAATACCAGTATCTAAACGAGATGCTACTGTATCTTTTGCTAACATATAGTTTAAACCGAAGTTTTTACCGATATCGCGTAAGAATGAAATTACATCTAAGTTACCAAGCCAATCATAGTTATTAGCCATTGTTGCTGGGTTGTCCACGTTTTCGAACTCTAAGAAGTTTGAAAGTTGGTTTTTAATGCTTTCTGTGTAGTAAGCAACTGTATCTTTCGTATTTAATGTACGTTCAGCTTTTTTACCACTTGGGTCACCGATCATACCAGTACCACCGCCAACAAGTGCGATTGGTTGGTGACCAGCTAATTGGAAACGACGTAACATTAATACTGGTAACATATGACCGATGTGTAAGCTATCGGCTGTCGGATCGAAACCACAGTATAATTTAACGCTTTCTTTTTCTAATAATTGCTCAAGGCCCTCAGCATCTGTTTGCTGGTTAATTAGACCGCGAAATTCAAGATCTTGTAAAATACCCATATCCTACATACTCTCCTTTAAGTTCATTACTGGCGTGAAGGTTGAAAACATAAAAAAATCGCCCCTTTAAATAAGGGACGATTTTGATCATCGCGTTACCACCCTAGTTGCAGACAAAAAAAGCCTACCACCTTATTTACATAACGGCTTAGCACCGTCTTTTCCCTTTTGAATATAACTCAATCGAAAAAAGATGCTCTAGGGGCGTAATTCGCGATCATCTATGTGCTGATTTCCACCGACCATCAGCTCTCTAAAACAGGGAAATGATCACTACTTCTCCCTTTCCACGCTCAATTATTCATATACTTTTCTTTATACCATCATTTATATAGGCGTGTCAAATAGAGGTATGAGTTCTTTCCCTACCAATCCTTTATAAAGTCGCAAGGAATATTGTAATAAGAGAAATAACTGGAACACCAACTAATAACGACACATGAAACACAACCGATAAATCATTCCCAATCGTCGCTTCCACAGGATCTTTCGCTGGAGAAGCAAGAAATCCAAGTAATCGCTCGAAGCGGCTTACCGTTTTTGGAAAATCCGGTATTTCTACATGATCGCTATCTAAATGCTGCTTTAATTTATATTCATTCTTAAAGGGATTTTCGTTCAATTTCATCCACCTCCAGCAATTGTTTTAATTTCTTTATCCCGTTATGAAGTCTCGACTTCACTGTTCCAACAGGAATATCCAGTACCTCTGCAATTTCTTTTTGCTGCATATCATGATAATAAGAAAGAATCAGGACCGCTCGCTGTTCTTCAGGAACTTTCAAAATTGCTTCTCTTACCGTAAGCCGGTCTTCGTGGGAAAACTCTACCTCTTGCATTGGTACTAAAAACGGTAAGAGCGAACGCCACTTTTTTCTTCTATTTAATTTATTAATCATAAGACGGTAACCGATTTGAAATAAATACGTTTTAATTTTTCCTTTTCGGGTTTCATACATATGTTTCTTACGCTCTAGAGTCAAAAACGTATCTTGAACGAGATCTATACTCAGTTGTTCATCACGATTAAATCGATACAAAAATGTATATAGCGCTGGTTTCAATAAAACGTATAGTTTTTCCCCAGCCTGCTTATCTCCACTTTGATACGCAAACATGAGCTCCTCCTCAATCCCAATCTGCGCCATGATTTTTGATCTCCTTTATTCCTTTTAACGTTAATGAAATTCGGGAAATTAAATATACACTTGCGACAATAATCCACACTTGTGATTGATTCGTAAAAAATTGAACATATGGGTTTTGAATTGTATGGCCGGTTGAAACTAAAATGTTTAATGCTTGCACACATATGCATGCATACACTGCAAGACTGGCCGAGATAGTATCAAATACATTCCAGCGAAAATACACTTTTGTTTTTGTAAAATCAATTTTATATCCTTTTTTCCGCACTATATATTTTCTATCAAACGGAATAATGATTGAAAACATAACAATCATCATAACTCCAGCTGTAATCATTGAAACTTTAAATCCAATTGGCATCGGTAATAACAGACCACAAGAAAATACGACTATAATTCCAATTAAAGCAAAAGTAAGAAGTAACTTATTAGACATATAAAAGCCTCCCTCATCTATTCTTTCATAAATGTATACAGACGAGGAAGGCGCTTCGTTCAAATATTATTTTATTTTTTTTATGATTCTCGCAGGATTCCCGCCAACTACTACATTATCTGGCACATCTTTCGTTACAACAGCGCCAGATGCGATAACTGCATTGTCTCCAATTGTTACGCCCGGATTAATGATAGCTCTTCCGCCAATCCATACGTTATCGCCAATTGTAACGGGTTTTCCGTACTCTGATCCGCTTATGCGCTCTACCGGATCAAGCGGGTGTGTTGCTGTATAAATGTGAACACCTGGAGCTAACATACAGTTCACTCCGATTGTCACCGGACACACGTCTAAAATCGTACAATCAAAGTTCGCGTAAAAATTTTCGCCAACATGAATGTTATAACCGTAATCACATCTAAAAGAAGATTCAAGATGAATGTTATCTCCAGTCGTTCCGAATAGTTCTTTTACGATTTCGCTACGCTCTTTTAATTGTACTTCTGGCGTTTCATTTAATTTTCTCGTTAATATACGAGCTTGCTCCCTCTCTTGAATCAAAACAGGATCAGCTGGTATGTACATTTCCCCAAGTATCATCTTTTCTTTTTCTGTTTTCATTTCCTTCTCCCCTTTAACTCGTATGTATAAGTTTATGATACCATAAAAAAAGAAAGGTCTGAACATATTACTTGTTCAGACCCTTCCTTCTTAATCTTCCATCGTTGATAAGTCACCTGTTGGTAAGTTTAGCTCCCAAGCTTTTAATACACGGCGCATAATTTTACCACTTCTCGTTTTCGGTAATTTATCTCTAAATTCAATTTGTCTTGGCGCTGCATGAGCTGCTAAGCCTTTTTTCACAAATTGACGAATCTCTTCTTTTAATTCATCAGATGGTTCGTATCCTGCTCGAAGCGCGATAAATGCTTTAATGATTTCTCCGCGTACTGGATCAGGAATACCAATTACACCAGCTTCCGCTACAGCAGCATGCTCGATTAATTTACTTTCTACTTCAAACGGACCAACACGCTCACCTGACGTCATAATTACATCGTCAATACGTCCTTGGAACCAGAAGTATCCATCTTCATCCATATAAGCAGAGTCACCTGATACGTACCAATCTCCCGGCATAAAGTAAGAATCATATTTTTGTGGGTTATTCCAGATTCCACGCATCATAGATGGCCAACCTTTACCAATTGCTAAGTTCCCCATTGTGTATGGAGGCACTTCATTTCCTTCATTATCAACAATCGCTGCTTTCACACCCGGAATTGGTTTCCCCATTGAACCTGGACGGATTTCCATACAAGGATAGTTACAAATAACTTGTCCGCCTGTTTCTGTCATCCACCACGTATCATGAATACGAAGTCCAAATGCGCTCATACCCCAGCGAATTACTTCTGGATTTAATGGCTCACCAACACTTAATACGTGACGCACTTGTGATAAATCATATTTTTTAATTGCGTCTTGTCCAGCTCCCATTAACATACGGAACGCTGTCGGTGCACTATACCAAACTGTTACACCGTAATCTTGCAGTGCTTCATACCATGCCTCTGGACTAAATCTCCCGCCTAAAATAACATTTGATGCTCCCACTAACCACGGTGCAAAAATACCGTAAGCTGTTCCAGTTACCCAGCCTGGGTCAGCTGTACACCAATATACATCATCTTCTTTTAAATCTAATACCCATTTCGCTGTTTGATAGTGCTGAACCATTGCGTTTTGAGCATGAAGGACGCCTTTTGGCTTACCAGTAGAACCAGATGTGTAATGTAGAATTAAACCGTCTTCACGGCCTAACCACTCGATATGTAATTCTTTTGAAGCTTGTTCAAATAAAGGATTGAACGCTACAGTTTTACCGCCTTCTTCTGCATTGTCTCCAACAAGGAAGACTGTTTTTAAAGAAAGTAAATCATTTAATGGTATGCGCTCTAACAATTCAGGAGTTGTAATTAACACCTTCGCTTCGCTATCTTCTAAACGATCGCGAACTGCGCCTTCCATAAATGCTTCAAATAATGGTCCAACAATTGCCCCTAATTTCACTGCACCTAAAAGTGCGAAATATAATTCTGGGGAACGCGGCATAAAAATAAAAACGCGATCGCCTTTCTCAACATCGCCATAGTTTTTCAGGACATTTCCTGCTTTATTAGAAAAATCCTTCATTTCCTTAAACGTATATTTCTCTTTTCGCGATCCATCTTGATAATAAAGTGCTACTTTATTCTTTCGATCTGATTTCGCATGCTTATCAATTGCCTCATACGCCATATTTACTCGTCCTGTTTCATTCCAAGTAAAATTTTTATTAACCTCTTCCCAGTTAAAATTCGCGTATGCCTCTTCATAATTCGGCAAATTATTTTCTCCTTTAATGACAGGAAGCGTTTCCACTTTCATACTTTACATCCCCCTCCTATGTATTCTATTATCTATTATAATGACATTATTTAAAATTTTCAGTATTTTTGTTGATTTTTAGACAAATTTTTAATGACAAAATTCGATTCACATCGCATATATTATAAAGTACGATATTAATAGATTCACAAACCCTCAAGGTGGTGAGCAATAAATTGATTCATAAAAAAATATATAATGCCAGAAACTTAAAAACAGCGAACGGCACTTTAATTATTGAAGGTCCTGTCTCTACACATAATCTTGAAATGTATGAATTTCATCCAGACTTAATTGCGTTTCGTCCTGCCGAGCAGCAATATAAAGCAATTGTCGAAATTTCTAAATTACCAGAAGCTCGTCTCATTATTGCTAGACATGACCAAACGATCGTTGGGTATGTTACATACTTATATCCTGATCCGCTCGAGCGATGGTCAGAAGGAAAGATTGAAAACTTAATTGAACTCGGGGCGATTGAAGTTGTCCCAGCCTTTCGTGGTTGCTCTGTCGGAAAAAATTTATTAGAAGTTTCAATGATGGACGATCATATGGAAGATTACATTATATTAACGACTGAATATTATTGGCACTGGGATTTAAAACAAACAGGCTTAAATGTTTGGGAATACCGAAAAGTAATGGAAAAAATGATGAATGCTGGTGGTTTACAATGGATGGCTACAGATGATCCTGAAATTTGTTCACATCCTGCCAACTGTTTAATGGTCCGCATCGGTAAACGTGTTGATACGGATTCCATTCAAGCATTCGATCGTCTACGTTTTCACAATCGTTTTATGTATTAATAAAGGGGGCAACTGGAATGATTGTAGAAGAAATTATGAATCAAGATGTAGTGACACTGCATCCAAACGATACAATTGAAACAGCAATCCGAACGATACGTACGAAAGGCATTCGGCACATTCCAATTGTCGATCAAAATAATCATGTCGTAGGCATTATTTCTGATCGGGATGTAAGAGATGCAAGTCCGTCTATTTTAGATGAACAAGTTTCACTCGATATGCTGAAGCAACCGCTTGAACTCATAATGAAACACCCTGTTATGACTTGTCACCCTCTCGATTTCGTTGAGGAAATTGCGACTTTATTTTTTGAAAATAAAATAGGCTGTCTTCCTGTTACGAAAGCTGGAAAACTCGTAGGTATCATTTCTGAATCTACAGTGCTGCACACGTTAGTAAAATTAACAGGAGCTCATCAACCGAGTTCACAAATTGAAATTCAAGTGAAAAATGAGCCTGGTATTCTTGGAAAAGTCGTTGCTATTTTTAGTGATTTACAAATAAATATTGTGAGCGTTCTCGTCTATCCAGCAAAAGATGAGAATGATAAAGTGCTCGTTTTCCGCATTCAAACGATGAATCCTCTAAAAGTGATCGATGCACTCGAAGCAGAGGGCTACCGCGTATTATGGCCAAACATAATGGGGATGCAAGCATGAGCAGCGCCTTCATTTATTCGGATGACTTTCGGGGCTATTCTTTTAGCCCTGATCATCCTTTTAACCAACTACGCGTCACACTTACGTATGACTTATTACAAAAGAGTGGTTTTATCTCCCCTTCTCAAGTCATCTCGCCAAGAATGGCTACAGATGAGGAAATTGCATTCATTCATACAGAGGAGTACATAAATGCGGTAAAACTTGCTGGAGAAGGAAAGTTAGAAAAATCAATTGCGATGACATATGGACTTGGAACAGAAGATACACCAATGTTTCCAAATATGCATGAAGCAAGTGCATTACTCGTTGGCGGAACATTAACAGCTGTCGATGCTGTTATTTCTGGGAAAGTAAAGCACGCCCTCAATTTAGGCGGCGGCTTACATCATGGCTTTCGTGGTAAAGCATCTGGCTTTTGTATTTATAACGATAGCTCTATCGCAATGAAATATATTCAGAAGAAATACGGTTTACGCGTTTTATATATTGATACAGATGCTCATCACGGTGACGGGGTACAATGGTCTTTTTACGACGATCCTAACGTATGCACCATTTCATTACACGAAACTGGGCGTTATTTATTTCCTGGAACTGGCGCAGTAAATGAACGTGGACAAGGAAATGGATATAATTATTCTTTTAACGTTCCACTCGACGCTTTTACAGAAGACGAATCGTTTTTAGATTCATATCGAACAGTTGTAAAAGAAGTGGCAGCATACTTTAAACCGGATATTATTTTAACGCAAAATGGTGCTGATGCACATTATTACGATCCACTTACACACCTTTGCGCAACGATGAACATTTACCGTGAAATACCGAAGCTCGCTCGTGAAATCGCTAATGAATATTGCGACGGTCGCTGGATTGCTGTCGGCGGTGGTGGCTATGATCACTGGCGCGTCGTACCAAGAGCTTGGGCACTTATTTGGCTCGAAATGAACAACATCCAAAACATCTCAGGTTATCTCCCTCCAGAATGGATTGACGCTTGGAAAGGACAAGCAGAAACCGACCTTCCCCTTACATGGGAAGATCCAGACAACATGTATCAACCTATCCCTAGAAAACCAGAAATCGAAGAAAAAAATGCATTAACTGTAGCGAAATCTCTTGAAATTATTCGGAATAATATGACAAAATCTTTATATTAAACAGAGAGGAGGCTCGCTTTTTGAACAGCCTCCTTTTATTTATAGCTAGCTATTATTGTCGTTTTCTGTCGGTAAGTCGATATATTTTGAGATTCGCTGATATATTTTATTTAAGAATTAGCCGGTCCAACTTTTATGAGAAAAGGTCGTGATATTATGTGGACACAACAAATAATCAACACGAAACGTGGCACATTTGAAATCTTTACAAAAGGAAATGGCGAACCGCTTTGCATTACACATCACTATTCACAATTTAATGAAACTGGCGATTACTTTGCGGATGTTTTCACTGCTACGCATCGTGTATTGCTCATTAATTTACGAAACGCTGGTAACTCAGCAAAAGCCCATTCAGAAAAAGAATTAAGTATGATTGAAACCGTTCACGACTTAGAAGCAATACGAGAAGCTTTACAACTCCCAACATGGCATTTCGCTGGCCACTCAACAGGCGGTATGCTTGGACTTTTATATGCGATTACATATCCAAATTCCTTACAATCATTAGTCATGGCCGGAGCCGCAGCAAGTAACTATACCGAAACACTATTTTGCATTTATCACCCAGCACATCCTCAGTTTCATTATATGCAACAACTCATCGAAACTTTAAAAAGCCCTCACCTTACAAGTGAAGAACGGAAAGAACTATCTACTAAGAGAACAAAATTATCATTGTATAAACCCGAAAACTACAAATTTTATTTTTGTAAACCAATCAAAAAAACTATGTCCGCTAGCCGGATGAACACTTTCGCCAATGAATATCCGTCATTTGATTTAAGAGAGAATTTACCTTCCATCCAAACAAAGACCCTTATTATATGCGGAAGATATGATGTACAGTGCCCGATCCAATATTCTATCGAGATGCATGAGGGTATACGTAATTCTATCTTTGTGATATTTGAGGAGAGTAACCATTATCCTTTTTTAGAAGAAGCTGCTCAGTTTACTTCTACTACTCAAACATTTTATAAATCGTTACACTAGTACCGTTATTACTAAGGAAAGCTCACAGCCTCTATAAGAATATGAACTTTTTTCAAAAGAAATATTTCACACTAGAAACAACAAGAAGAACAAAAAAATCATTAAGCCTACATCAATGAATATCGACTTTTTATCTCCTGCTTTTATACTCATCATAAAATTAGAAATTATTTTAATTCCAAAAAAGACCATCATAAATAACCAACCGAAATGATCATTCGTAGAATCTTCATCATAAAACATTTGTATTGCACCGATAATTAATAAGATAAGTATGATATTGGTTCCAATCTTTAAAGCCTTGTTTGATTTATTATCTTTTAATGTATCTCCCAAAATGTAGCACGTCCTCTCATGCTCTCCTATGTTTTATCTCTCTTTATATTTTAACATAAATTACCTATTATTTCCTTTTCGTTCGAATAACATAAAAAACCTACCAATTACTTGGCAGGTACATTACACGTTAAAGCGATAACCAGCTCCCCACACTGTTTCAATATATTGCGGGTGAGCAGGATCTCTTTCAATTTTTTCACGTAGCTTTCTAATGTGAACAACGACAGTGGCTAAATCGCCAGCTGATTCTAGTCCCCAAATACGTTCAAATAACTGTTCTTTATTTAATACTTGGTTTGGATGCGTTACAAAGAATGTTAATAAATCAAATTCTTTCGTTGTAAACGCAATTTCTTCATTGTTTATAAAAACTTTTCTCGCTCGCTGGTCAATAGAAATTCCATGAATGTATAACGTATCGCGTTGCTTACTCACATTTCCTGATAATCTTTCATAACGAGAAATATGCGCCTTTACTCTTGCTACTAATTCACTCGGGCTAAATGGTTTCGTTATATAATCATCCGCCCCTAAACCGAGTCCGCGAATTTTATCTATATCCTCCTTCTTTGCTGAAACAAGTAAAATCGGAATGTCTTTTATAGCACGTATTTGTTTACAAATTTCAAAACCATTCATTTTCGGAAGCATAATATCTAAAATAATTAAGTCATAGTCTTCCTGAAGAGCCATTTGTAGACCTATTTCACCTGAATGCTCTACATCGACTTGAAAATCACTAATTTCTAAATAATCTCGCTGTAATTCTGCAATACTTATTTCATCTTCTACTAGTAAAATTCTCTTCATTCTACTCACCACATTCCTGTACTTTTTTCAATGAGAAGAAAATACTTGTACCTTCCCCAAGCTTACTTTCCGCCCAAATTTCCCCGCCATGTTCTTCAACAATTTGCTTCGCTATCGCTAAGCCAAGTCCACTTCCACCTGTGCTAGAATTTCGCGATTGCTCTGCACGATAAAACCGCTCAAATATATACGGCAGCGTATCAGCTTCTATACCTGATCCATTGTCCATCACTTTTACAATAACTTTATTGTTATCACTTAATACTGTTACAGTAATTTTCTTCGCTTCTTTATCCATGTATTTCACACTATTATGAATTAAATTTGATATCACTCTATTTATCTTTTCGCAATCGGCCGTTACATATAGTGGTGATGAATGTAATTGTAAATAAACTTCTATACCTCCCTCACTTAAATCCATCTGCATCTCTTCTAATAATTCTTGCATAAACACGTTTAACTCTATCGTTTCAAACTGAAAGGGAACTCGGTTCAAATCAAGCTTCGAAAACAAAAAGAGCTCATCAATGAGTGTATCCATATGCTTTGCCTTCGTATGAATGGTCGTTAAATACTTATCCATTTTTTCTGGTGTATTTGCGACTCCATCTTTTATGCCTTCTACATATCCAATAATAGATGTAATCGGTGTTTTTAAATCATGAGAGATGTTTGAAATGAGCTCTTTTCGATTTTCTTCATATTGTGTTTGCATCTCAATCGACCCTTTTAACTTCTTCCTCATTTCCTCAAATCCTTGATTTAATTGCCCAATCTCATCATGGGATGTAACTGGAATTTGAAAATCTAAATCCCCTTCTTTAATTCTCCCAGTCGCATCTTTCAATACAAAAATTGGTTTTATCACACTTCTTGAGACGAAATAACTTAATAACCCTATGAGTAAAATGGCTAACAGTAAAAGCCCTCCGAACAAAATTGGAAATAATTTTTGTGTGAGATCGACAAATGAACTTTGCCTTTTTAGTACAAATATACTCCCTTCTTCATCTCCGGGAAAATAAAAATCAAATTTTACATATCGATAAAATGTATCGCCTAGTTCCGTTGTACCACGACTATTAATATTTGCTGATTCAAATTTCGGAATGGCTTCTTTTAAAGATACACCTTCAAATATTTTTGTAGCATAAGAAATCGTTTCTCCCTTTCTTACAACTATTTTCACACCTTCTTTTTCAAGTGATGAAACGAACGATTCATCTAATAGTTGTGATTGATTTTTCTTTGCCGCTAATTTCAATTCAATATACGTATTCTCTTCTTCTGGCGTAAGCGGCTTTTGAATATAGGAACTTTTATAGAAATTTTTCACCGATTCCAAGTCTCCTGTTATGGAAAAAACAATTAAAAATCCCGCGACTAATATGAGCGTAATGGAAACGAGAATAACAGCGATATAAGAGAATAAAAACCTTGTTTTAATAGACATATGTTACATCCTCACTTTAACCCGCATTAACGGGCAGTAAGACCCCCCCCTCAAAATTCAGAGAAAGCAACGAAGTTAGGTAGGGATCAACTGCCCATAAAAGCCCGATTGGTGAAGGCTAATAATCAGTGGGGGGTATCCCCCACTGATTAAAGTTTCACTTTATCAAACCTTATTACTCATAAGCATAAAAATATATGTTCAAATACTCAAGCGATTTTATAGTAATTTTAGCGTCAGTTTATAAAAATTTAATGTTCTTATTTTACAGTTGAAATGAGGAGGTTGGAATTCCATGTTCAAAAAAACATTAAGCATGATCTGTTGCGTAATTTTTTTGCAAGGATGCTCGCAAGAACACGAAGTAAAAAAGGAGATGACAAACATGGAGACAGCGCTACTAACAGCTACTGAGAAACAAGAAACGAATACTGTTATATCATTACTCAAAAAAGGGGCTGACATAAATATAACAGACAATAAAGGACGTACTTCTCTTATGATTGCTACATACAAAAATGATGTAAAAACCGCCAAAGCTCTTATCGACGCTGGTGCTGACGTAAATATCCAAGATGATATGAAAAACAATCCATTTCTATACGCCGGTGCAGAAGGTTACTTGGACATTTTAAAACTAACGATTGATGCTGGTGCGGATCCAACGCTTACGAATCGTTACGGTGGAACAGCTCTTATTCCCGCGTCAGAACATGGCTATATTGATGTTATAAAAGAACTCCTTACTCGAACAAATATCGATGTAAACCATGTAAATAACCTCGGATGGACAGCTTTAATGGAGGCCATCGTACTAAGCAACGGAGATGAAACACAGCAACAAGTCATTCAACTTCTTATTGAACATGGTGCTGATATAAATATTCCCGACAATGATGGTATTACCCCATTGCAACACGCCCGTACTCATAACTTTGAAGAGATAGAGAAGATTTTATTAGCGACAAATAAATAAAAGCTCATTTCCTATAAAAAACGTATCATTTTCAAATCTATTTTTTGCCATTCTCCCCAGTCTATGCTACAGTTATTTCGTCACATAGCTATACAGCTAGACAACTTATATATTTATAATAGGGTGGGAAAAAAACATGAGCAAACCTCGTATTGGAATGATTGGATTAGGTAGTATTGCACAAAAGGCTTACCTTCCAACACTGACAAAGGAAACTGATTGGACTTTTGTGGGAGCGTTTACACCTAATGTTAATAAAAGAAAACAAATTTGCGAGCAATATCGTATTCAAGATTTCGCTAACCTTCAGGCACTCGCTTCAGAATGTGATGCGGCTTTCGTTCATAGTTCAACTGCTACACATTATGAAATCGTTTCTGAACTTCTGAAAAAAGGAATCGATGTTTATGTTGATAAGCCGCTAGCTGCTACTACTGAGCAAGCAGAGAAGCTAGTTGAAATGAGTGAAAAGTATAATCGAAAGTTAATGGTGGGATTTAATCGCCGTTTCGTTCCTATGTACGTTACTGCCAAAGAGCAAGCTAATGATACTTCATGGATTCGAATTGAAAAGCACCGCACAAATAAGGTGGGGCCATATACGTATGACTTTACTATGTTAGATGATTACTTACATATTGTAGATACTGCTCGCTGGTTAGCTAACGATGACCTTAACATCGTTCATAATATGATGCAAATCAATGAAAAGAACGAACTTCTTTACGGACATCATACATATACAACTGCAAATGGACTTTTACTTTCTACGGCGATGCACCGCCATGCAGGTACAAATTTAGAACAAATTGAACTTGTAACGGCAGGTAAAATCATTCGCGTAAAAAATATGAACACATTTGAAATTGAGCAAGAAAACTCCGTTTCACAGAGTGGTTCACCATCATGGGAGACAACGTTAAAGCAGCGCGGATTTGAAGATGCTGTTCATCATTTTATCCAATGTGTACAAGGTGATACACAGCCTATTGTAGATGGATTAGAAGGATTAAAATCTCAACAAATGCTCCAATCTCTACTGCAAGCTGTAAGCAAAAATTAAAACGGATACATTTTTCAGAATTTACTTTCATTCCCATTTCCTCTTTATTTCTATCACAAATTTCTATAGAATATGTTGATAGGAATTATAAATTTCATATTGAATCGTGGAAAGGATGGGATTAACACATGTGGAACGAGTTTAAAAAATTCGCATTCAAAGGGAATGTAATCGATTTAGCTGTCGGGGTTGTAATCGGTGCTGCATTCGGTAAAATCGTTAGTTCTTTAGTTAAAGATATCATCACACCATTACTTGGTATGGTACTGGGCGGCGTTAACTTTACAGATTTAAAACTTACATTCGGTAAATCATCTATTATGTATGGTAACTTCATCCAAACTATTTTTGATTTCTTAATTATTGCAGCTGCTATCTTTATGTTCGTTAAAGTTTTCAACAAACTAACATCTAAAAGAGAAGAAGAAGAAAAGAAAGAAGAACTTCCAGAACCAACAAAAGAAGAAGAAATTCTTGGCGAAATTCGCGACTTACTAAAACAACAAAACTCTTCTAAAGATAGAGCATAATTGAACGGATAAAAAGGCATGCCCCCTCGGGACATGCCTTTTCTATATGCTATAACGTTTCTGAATTCATATGAATAAATAAAATAATACCAGCAACCATAAGTACCATAATACTACCTGCAAATAGTGTAATACCCATGAACATTAAACTTGTGCTCATGTCTACTGATACACTTTCAATAAAAATAGAAATTACATACGTGATAAGGGCGATTCCTGCAAGAATACTTCCTGGAACAAATCGCTTTAAGCCATTTTGTTTTAACGTCATATATGCAAAAATAGCGGTCATGCAAAGCGTAATTATCCAAAGAACGATCATCTCTTCTCCCCCCTCACAAGCCTTTTCTTTCTATTATACATGACATTGCCCTATAATAGTTAAATTTGCACTTGTGTGACATATAACAAGGAATAATCCAAACTGTAGCGAATGTCTTATGAAGAATCCCAAATACATTATCATTATCAAAGTAACGTATTTACAATACCCGCTTCACTTATCGCGAGTATTGTTTATAAAATAAAACATTCAGCATAAGGAGACTGATCTCATGTGTATGCTGTAAAATTATTATTTGAATCTGTCCATTCAGGTGAGCCTAATCCTAGTAAAATTGATGAACATTATGAAGAGAATCACGATACACTTTTTGAAGAAAGTATCATTCTCGTTAAGGCGAACAGTTTAGAGGAAGCTCATGAGCTAGGTGAAAAGATAGCTCTACAGTCTGAAGATACGTACGATAATATGTACGGTGAGCAAGTAACATGGACGTTTAGAAAAGTGTTGCATGTTTTCGAATTAGATGACACACCATTTGAGACAGGAAAAGAATTATATGCACGCTTTTTACATGTTAAGAAAACTGAAAGTGTAGATACAGTAGTTAAACACCATTATCCTGAATATGAATAAAAGCTCACAGCTATCGCTGTGAGCTCTCTTATTCTTACTTCGTTGAATCTCTAAATTGGATACGGTGAGGTAAGATAACTGAGTGATCTTCTACTTTTTCTTTGTTCATATATTTCGTTAGTAGACGCATTGCTACTGCACCGATATCATACATTGGTTGTACAACTGTCGAAAGCTGCGGACGAACCATTAATGCAAGACGTGTGTTGTCAAAACCAAGCACTTCGATATCCGTTGGTACGTTTAATCCCGCGTCTTGTGCTGCGTGGATTACACCTAGTGCCATTTCATCAGAAGATACGAAGATTGCTGTTGGTTTTTCATCCATGCCCCAAAGTCTTTCAAACGCTTCTATACCTGAATCATATGTGTAATCTCCATCAATTATAAGATTTTCATCATATGAAATACCTGCTTCTTCTAAAGCTTTTTTATAACCTTGTAACTTCTTCGCGCTTCCTGCTTTATTAATGAAAGGACCAGAGACGAAACCGATACGTTTATGTCCTTGCTCAATAAAATGCTTCATTGCATCGTAAGCTGCTTGTGTATAATCAATATTTACTGATGACGTTTCATTTTGTTCATCAAATGACGCTGCTAATACAATTGGTACTGGAGATTTTTTGAACTCTTCAACGTGAATATCTGTAATATCTTCACCCATGAAAACAATCCCGTCCACTTGTTTCCCAAGCATCGTATTTAATAAGTGGAACTCTTTCTCTTTGTTCTGGTCAGAGTTACTTAAAATGATGTTATATTTGTACATTGTTGCGATATCTTCAATTCCACGAGCAAGTTCTGCATAAAACGTATTTGAGATATCAGGAATAATAACACCCACTGTAGTTGTCTTCTTACTTGCTAGTCCACGTGCTACCGCATTCGGGCGGTATCCTAAACGATCAATTGCTTCTAATACTTTCTTTCTTGTTGTAGGCTTTACATTTGGGTTACCATTCACAACGCGTGATACGGTAGCCATTGAAACATTTGCTTCACGCGCTACATCATAGATTGTTACGTTCATCTCTTCGCACACTCCTTCTATTTATGTTATCTATTTTTATGTATCGGTTCACTTGAATGAAAAAAAGACATCAACTCTATTTGCAGATGCCAACAATCGTCCCGAGTTCTTCCTTTTACTAATGATACGCTAAAAACACAGGGTCATACAATATTTTCCCGCAAAAGTTTCGAAAAAATTCGCTTCTTTTCTCGTATTTTCGTATTTTTTATGCAAAAAAGGTCAATTTTTGTAAAAAAGCTATGTAACAAAGGCTACATAGACTAAGAAATCTTTTTATAATTTACTTCCGAATGCTTTTAATTCTTTCATAAACTCATTGAATTCTGGAATGTCCATTTGCTGCGCTGCATTTGATAATGCAACTGCTGGGTCTGGATGTACTTCAGCCATAATAGCAAAAGCACCAATTGCCATAGCCGCTTTTGCAAACGGTAAGAGAAGGTCACGTCGCCCTGTAGGGTGTGTTACATCGACAACAACAGGTAAATGTGTTTCTTTCTTTTAAATTGGCACAGCAGAAATATCAAGCGTATTACGCGTTGCTGGTTCATATGTGCGAATACCACGCTCACATAAAATGATACTACCATTCCCCTCTGCCATACTATATTCTGCTACATTAATAAATTCTTCAATTGTTGCTGATAAACCACGCTTTAATAATATTCGTTTATTTACAGCACCAGCTGCCTTTAACAGTTCAAAGTTTTGCATATTGCGAGCGCCAATTTGAATAACATCAACATAATCTGACACTTTAAAGAAGACACTGAAAGAGTCTATTTCATAAGAAAAAAGAGGTCATTCCCTACTATGTACAGGTAATGACCTCCTTTCTTCTTTCAACATCTTTAGGAAATTCGAAATGTTTTTCTCGAAGTATTCACTTTTTCAGTAGCCTCAGCTTAAAAACTGTCTTTTTTTATTATAGGAAAGAAACAAACGGTTTATCGCTGTTCTTCTCTTTTATAATAACAGCCTCGATTTTATTCTCGGACTTTATTTGTAATTGAACTTTAGCATCTTTAGGAAATTGTTCTAACATACTTTGAGCAGCCGTTTGAGAGAGTGCCATTAATTCTGACTTACCGTTATATTTAACGACAATATCCATCTTTAATTTATCCATCTTATTTTGCTTATAAGAAATCTTAGCATTAACAGGGATATAATCTCCTGGAGAAAATGCCTTCATTGCTTCAGAAAATTTCTTTAGCTTATCATTATCTTCTCCATGTGCCCCCCCAAATTCTTGAGAAGGGTACGAATACGACTTTTCATCAATAGTATCCCAATTTCCAAGATTAGTCTCGTTCTTTTGAACAGTAGCGCTTGAAATATAAGTACCATTCTTTAAAGAACTTGTACTTTCTTGCTTGAATATAGCAAACGTAATTGGAGATTTGTTATATTTATCATTTTTATTAATAGCTTCTATAAGCCCCTTAGCGACTTCAGTACCTTTAGAAATAGCTTCCTCATTAGATACACTTGAAGACATAGATAAACCAATAACAACGCCAGATAAGCTTAGTTCATTTGAATTTTGTTTGCCGAAGTAGTCCTGTTCTATAATATTAGTCAAAACTGGTACTTCTTGTTTCGTAACTAATTCATCAATTGTTTTCTCTGGAATATATTGATTTAATTGTAATACGTAATTTTCTGTATCGAATTGTTTTGAAGCAATATCCATTAAACCATTTTCATATTCTGCTAAATCTAGTTTAGAATTAGTTTTAACATTAACTGTATTAATTACCTTTTGTTCTTTTAAAGGAATAACAGTTCTATAGTAATCCTTAGAAACAGCAGTTCTTGGAATCATACTTTTTTCTTTCGTATCCTTCTGTACAACTTCATCTTTCTTCTCAATAGTATTATTGCTGCAAGCCCCCAGTAATAAACTTAAACTTGCGATGCATAATGCCATTTTCTTCATTGCTTAAAACCCACTTTCAAAAGTCAATTTACTTAGTTTTAAAGTATCTCTAGTGTACCACTAAACATATTGCAACAAAATAAAAAAGAAGCAAGCCCTTCGCTTGCCTCTCCCTATTTTACATTCTCTTCTAAAGCTTCTTTTTTAATATTCCAGTGCGATGTATGCCATACTACCATTCCATCTTTTATGTATAACACTTGCGGAGATTCATGCTTAATGCTGTACTGCTCTGCAACATGGTTCGAAACATCTCTCGCCTCTTGTACGTATAAGTAATATGCTGGCACTTCTCTTTCTTCACCGCAATACGCTTGAAACTCTGTATATGCCCCGTGACTAATTGGACATGTCGTACTATGTTTAAAAAGAACGTAAGGCTCGTTCTTTTCTACTAACGCTTCAAGTTCTTCAATCGTTTCAATCTTCATCATACTCATCATTACTCACCTCTCATGCGAAGTCTAGAGCGCTTCTCTCTCTTTTCAGCCTTCTGCTCAGCTTTCTCAAGTTTACGCTCTTCTTTTTCAATCTTTTTCTCTTGTCTCGTAGTACGGTAATGATTATACACTTCAATTGCTGCGCTGCTCCACTGTACAACTTGTGCCACTTTATCTGCATTATTTTCAATTTCGTCCGTAACAGACTCTGAAACGTTGCGAAGCTTCGTATTTAAAGAGTGGATCGTCGTTCCGATTCCATCCACACCTTCTACTACTTTATTTAGCGACTGTGACTTCTGTTGAATATCATCAGCTAACGCATTTGTCTTATGTAATAATTGCTCCGTCTCTACGCTTATTCCTTGCATTTGCTTTTCTAAACCTTCTAACGTGCTCGCAACGTTTTCTAACGTCTTCTGAACCGATAACAACGTTCTGCATACATACACTACTAATACTGCGAAAGCAACCGCGATAATAGCCGCACTTACATATAGAAGAACTTGCATTTCATCACTTCCTTTATCTTTTTCATACTTTCTCCCATTATACAATCATTTTCCGTTTCATTCTAATCCCTATCTTTTCATTAGAATTTTCATACTTATTCGTTAACTTTAACATAAATGATTCAACAAATTCCACTAAGTAGGTTACAATAGGAGAGGATACATAATTAGTAGGGAGGCTTTACATATGAAAGATCCACGCATTGAAAAGTTAGCATACAATTTAATTAACTACTCTATTCGTTTACAAAAAGGCGAAAAAGTATTAATTGAAAACTTTGGCTTACAAAAAGAACTTGTAACTGCACTTGTAAAAGAAGCATATGCAGCTGGTGGTTTCCCATTCGTTTCTTTAAAAGATCATCAAGTAGATCGCTCTTTATTAATGGGTGCTACTGAAGAACATTTCGAACAAATCGCTGCATATGAAGCTAGTGTAATGAAAGATATGGATGCTTACATTGGCCTTCGCTCTGGCGATAACATTAACGAACAAGCTGACGTTCCAAGTGAACGTATGAAAGTTCACGGCCAAACAGTTGGCAAAAAAGTTCATAGAGACATCCGTGTTCCGAAAACACGCTGGGTTGTTCTTCGCTACCCAAATGCTTCTATGGCACAGCTTGCTAAAATGAGCACAGAAGCTTTCGAAGACTTCTACTTCGAAGTTTGTAACTTAGACTACGGTAAAATGGATAAGGCGATGGATAGCCTTGTTACATTAATGAATAAAACAGATAAGATTCGCTTAACTGGCCCTGGAACTGATTTAACATTCTCTATTAAAGACATTCCAGCTATTAAATGCTCGGGTCATTTAAACATTCCAGATGGCGAAGTATATTCTGCACCAGTTCGCGATTCTGTTAACGGTACAGTTTCATACAATACACCATCTCCTTACAACGGTTATACATTTGAAAATGTACAACTTAAATTTGAGAACGGTCAAATCGTTGAAGCAACTGCAAATGATACAGAGCGCATTAACAAAATCTTCGATACAGACGAAGGCGCGCGTTTCGTTGGTGAGTTCGCAATCGGCGTAAACCCATACATCTTACATCCAATGGGAGACATCCTATTCGATGAAAAAATCGATGGCAGCTTCCACTTCACACCTGGACAAGCTTATGATGATGCATGGAACGGCAACAACTCTAACATTCACTGGGATTTAGTATGCATTCAGCGCCCTGAATACGGCGGCGGTGAAATTTACTTCGACGACGTATTAATCCGTAAAGACGGACGCTTCGTTGTAACTGAACTAGAAGCTTTAAACCCAGAGAACTTAAAATAATGAAAAACGCTCGGAATTTTCTCCGAGCGTTTTGTTATTATTTCCACTCTATATCGAACTACTTTCCTCGCTTTTTGTTTGCTGGAAATGAAAATAATATAAAAGCGCCACTGCAATAGTACCTATTAATATTGGTACATATAGAGGCAGATCCCATTTCATATATACTCTAGTGCAACCAACAAGCACAAACAAAATTTCTAAACAGAATAAAGGTTTTACATATTTCATTTCTTACCTACCATTTCTATTTTCACATTTGGGTTCTCTTTCTCGATAAGCGCGAAAAATCCATTCATATCTTGCGGCATCGCAACCATATGTACTTTGTATGCATTCGTCGTAATTTCAAGAGATTTTCCCACTTGACGAATGATTCTTATCTCTTTCAATACGATATCGTCATTTAAAATGCCGTACTTTAATACACCATTTTCTACTTTATGCTTTTTAATAAATACTTCCCAAACGAGTGGTACATTTACAAGGAAACATAAACCCATTCCAATTAACGCTGACATCCACTGCTCTTTATTTGTGAGAATCATGACAAGTGGATATACAAACATAAAAGCTAACGTGAGACAAACGAAAATTACTACCGATTTACTTCTTTGAATCGGAATGTTCATACACGCACCCCCTACCCCAAATTATACCACTTTTTCCATTTTAGTTCATAAAAAAAGGCCATTTCTACATGACCTTCTTAAACAATATATCTATAGAATTTCTTATCCACCTGTAACACTGGAAAACTTTTTGGCAACTCTTCTATACTCACGCTTTGAAAACCATTCTTTTCGTAGAAACGGTGTGCTGCTAGAAATTTAACTGTTGTTCCTAAATAAATGTCTTCCAAGTTCTTTTCTTTCGCCCAAGAAATTGCCGTTTGAAGTAGCGTATGTGATGCGCCCCATTCTTTTCCGCGGAACTCTTTCTTCACGAACATTTTTCTTAGCGCTGCTTGATGCTTTCCAATATCTAATAAAGCTACCGTTCCAACTACTTTCCCATCATAAGTTGCTACCCAAAAGTTTCCGTTGTCCCTTTGATAGAACGTTTCTATTTCAAGTAAGTCAGGCTGCTCTTCTTTCGTAATAGGGACCTTGTACTCTTTTCGCTGAATATGAACGATAAGATCTACTACTTCCTCTTGAAACATACTTTCATACGGAATAATACAAATCTTCTCGTTCATCGAATATCCTTCCATTCTGAAGCTAGTAAACTATAAACAGCAATATCCTGAAAATGATCGTATAACCATTCGTCATCTCTTAAAATACCATCTAATTTAAAACCTAAACGTTCTGGAATCGCACGGCTTTTCGCATTTTCAACACCGCAACGAATTTCAATTTTATTCAGCTTTAAATTATCAAATGCATAATGAAGCACAGTCTTCACACTTCGCGTCATAATACCTTTCGCGCCAGCATCTTCTGCAAGATAATAACCAAGACTCGTAGCTTTCTTACCCCAGCTCACCGGATGAATACCTACCATCCCAACGAGCTTTCCTTTATAGCGTATACCAGCCTCAAACCCATCTCCCTCTGCAAATTTCTTTAACCACATCGGAAAAATCTCATTATACGCATCAGCTGATTTCGTCCCATCTACCCACGGAAGCCATCTTCTTAAATGGTTACGGTTCTGATCTAATAATTCATATAATTCCTCTTTATGATGTTTTTCTAATAGTTGTAGTTCGATTTCGTCATCTACTCGAAGTGTGAACATGTTTTTTAGCCCCTTTTTATTTTTCTTATTATTCTAACATTTAAAACTAAAGAAATGCACCATAATATATCAACAATTTTTGAAATATATCGAACACAACTCCCAATATATCAACGTTTCGACAACGCTGTACACCCACGACAGCACAAAAAAGACGCACAGCCAAGCTATGCGTCTTTTCTATTACTTCTCTGCAACTTGAACTTCTTTTACGTAAGCTGCTTCGAATTTTTGGATGTCACCTGCGCCCATGAAAATAAGAACGCCGTTTTTATGTTTCTTTAACACATCCGTTGTTGTATCTGTAATTAGTTCTGCGCCATCGATACGTTTTTGCAGATCTTCAATTGTTAATTCACCTTTGTTTTCACGTGCTGATCCGAAAATATCACATAAGTATACTTGGTCAGCTTTACTTAAGCTTTCCGCGAACTCATCTAAAAATTTCTCTGTACGTGAGAATGTATGTGGTTGGAATACAGCGACAACTTCACGCTCTGGATGTTTTTGACGTGCTGCTTCAATCGTTGCATTAATTTCTGTCGGATGGTGTGCATAGTCATCAATGATAACTTGTTCTCCCATTGGCTTTTCATTAAAGCGACGTTTTACGCCTTCAAAAGTTGTTAGCTGATGCTTAACTGCTTCTACATCAACGTTTTCATAATGGCAAAGCGCGATTACTGCTAATGCATTTAATACGCTGTGATCGCCGTATCCTGTAATTTTGAACGTGTCATAATACGTATTACGAACGAATACATCGAATATAGTACCATCAGTTCTCTTTTGAATGTTACGTGCTTGGAAATCATTATCTTCTCCAAATCCATAGAAAATAACAGGTACTTTCGCTTGAACTTTTTGAAGTTCTTCATCATCACCACATGCAATAATACCTTTTTTCACTTGCAATGCCATCTCTTGGAATGCATTAAATACATCATTGATGTCTGCAAAGTAATCTGGGTGATCGAAATCGATATTTGTCATGATTGCATAGTCTGGATAGTAAGACAAGAAATGACGACGATACTCACAAGCTTCAAATACAAAATACTTACTATTTTCTACCCCATGCCCCGTTCCATCTCCAATAAGGTATGATGTTGGGTGTGCACCTTGCATTACATGGGCTAACAAACCAGTTGTTGATGTTTTTCCATGTGCACCAGTTACAGCAACACTTGTGTACTGATTCATAAGATCACCTAAGAAGTGATGGTAACGATGTACTGGGATATTTAATTCTTTTGCTGCTACGATTTCTTCATGCGTATCAGGAAATGCATTTCCTGCGATAATCACTTGTCCTTCTTTAATATTATTCTTATCAAAAGGAAGGATGGAAATACCACGCTTTTCCAATGCTGTTTGTGTAAAGAAACGCTTTTCATAATCAGACCCTTGAACAGTATGCTTCATGTCATGAAGAATTTGTGCTAATGAACTCATTCCTGTTCCTTTAATTCCTACAAAATGGTAAACTGTCATCTTAAAGAACCTCCAACATTTCGAACTAATACAACGGCCTATCTATAAGACAGTATATGAATCTTTTCTTATTTTGGTAATCATCATACATTTCTGATGCAGTGAATTTCTTTTTATATTCACTTATCAGTGATAAACTCGTACGTACTTCTTTTATGTCCATAACACATTTATTATAGCAAAAAACAAGCCGCTATACTATGATAACAGAAAAACTGATAGGGTCAATCACCTATCAGTTTTTCTCGCTTTTACATATCTTCTTTTGTTTCTAATTGAACACGCTCTAGACGTGAATTTGGACGGTATTTACGACCAGCTTTTGCTTCTGGTTTTCCATTTAATTCTACGTTATCACCAGTAAAACCAATATTCATTTTTAATAAGCTACTTCCTACTCCGTATATATCGACAGGAACATTTTGAGCTTCAAATTCACGAATACGCTTCTCATCAAACCCACCAGTTACAACGATATCTACATGTTGGAACCCTTCCTCATCAAGAGCCTTACGAAGTGCAAATACAAGTGATGGATTTACACCACGTGGATCGAATGTTCCAAGTACTTCTGGGTGACGAATGAAGTATTGATCAATCATTGTGCGAGACGTATCGACACGTACACCTTTTAATGTTGATCCAAATTCACGCGCTACGCGAAGTGCATCTGTGATGACATCATTGTTATAATCAATTAGTACGACTAATTCATCTTCTGGGAATTTTTTATGATATGCCTTTGCAGCTTCAACAACATCACCATTAAACATTTGAATTAAAGCGTGAGGCATCGTCCCCATACCACTTCTGCCCCACCATTCATTCATTGCATGCGTCGCTTGCGCGCTCATACCTCCGATGTATGCCGCATAGCCGTCACCAGCTTGTTGCGTATAATGATCGTCACGATCTCCCATGAAAATAACCGGTTTTTCTTTATCTACACTACGTGCAGCTTGGACAACGTTATATACGTTTGTCGCAACTGATGTACGACGAGCTAAAATCCCATCAATTACACCTTCTAAAAAGCCGAAGTATTCATAAGGACCATGAATTGTTAAAACTGTTTCAAACGGACTAATATTATCGCCATCCTTTAAAGAATGAATTTCTAATTCCTCAGGATTTTTGGCAAATGTTTGTAGCAATGCGATTACCTCATCTGCTCCGCAAAGAACTGCATGTTCTTTTTGAAAAAACTGCATTGTTACAACGCTTTTCGGGCGAAATTCTTCAATGATTTCTCTAGTTTTTAAAAAGTAAACGGCAGAGAACCAGCCTTCTCCAACACGTTCATCAAATTTAAATGTTTTATTTGTTAGTCGATTTATTTCACCTTTTAATTTTAATTCAATTTCTTTCATGTCGCTTTACTCCCTACTTTACTATCCAACATTTTCTATTAGTATACAGCAAAACCGTTTCCTATACATTTGTTTCCTGCATAGCAGCGAATTCATCCTCAGAAATAAGGACATCTCTCGGTTTCGTTCCTCTTCCTTCAGAAATAATCCCTTGCGACTCCATCTCTTCAATTAGACGTGCCGCGCGATTATAACCTATGCGGAATTTTCTCTGTACAGAAGATGTGGACGCTCCCCCTTGCTCTACAACAAATTGACATGCATCAAAAAATAGTTCATCTTCAGACTCACTCTGCTCTGATTTTGCTAATAAATCCTCTTGCTTAAATAAGTAGTTTGGCTTCATTTGCTTTTTCACATGATCAACTGTTCTTTCAATCTCATCATCTGATACGTATACACCTTGTACACGAACTGGTTTAGATGTGCCGTTTCCTAAAAATAGCATATCACCACGACCAAGTAACTTCTCCGCGCCCCCAATATCGATGATCGTACGCGAATCAACTTGAGATGATACTGTAAACGCAATACGCGTTGGAATGTTTGATTTAATTAAACCTGTAATAACGTCTACAGATGGACGCTGCGTCGCAACTAATAAGTGAATACCACAAGCACGAGCTTTTTGTGCAATACGACAAATCGCTTCCTCCACATCACCAGGTGCAACCATCATTAAGTCCGCTAACTCGTCAATGACAATTACAATATAAGGTAATGTCTCACCTGGGATTTCTCTACCACTTACAATCGTATTGTAACGAGTTAAATCACGAGCACCAGCATGAGCAAACAATTCATAACGACGTTCCATCTCTTCAACCGCCCACTTTAACGCAGCTGTAGCTGCTTTTACGTCAGTAATAACAGGTGCTACAAGATGTGGAACAGAATTGTATGGTGCAAGCTCAACCATCTTCGGATCAATTAGTATCAACTTCACTTCATGCGGCTTCGCTTTATATAAAATGCTCGTTAAAATCGCGTTAATGCACACACTTTTCCCTGAACCAGTTGCACCCGCAATAAGTCCATGTGGCATTTTTCGAATATCCGTTACAATTGGATCACCTGAAATATCAAGCCCCAGCGCAACTGTAAGCGGTGATTCACTCTTTGTAAATACAGGACTTCTTAAAATTTCACGCAGGAATACTGGCTTACTTTCCTTGTTTGGAACTTCAATTCCAATCGCACTCTTCCCTGGAATTGGCGCTTCAATTCGAATATCTTTCGCAGCTAAACTTAACTTAATATCATCACTTAAATTTGTAATTTTATTTACTTTCACACCTGGGTCTGGTTGTACTTCAAAACGAGTTACCGCCGGCCCTTGTGACACATTAATCACATGTGCTCCAACATGGAAATTATTAAATGTCGTATTTAATAATTCTTCCTGTTCTTCTAGCCACTCCGTATTATCTAATGCTGCCTGCTGTGGAATTGACAACAACGTTAATGGCGGAAGTTCATACTTCGGTGGCGCTTGTAGTACGTTGCGCATATCATTCTCTTTTTGATTTACAACATATGCTTTCTCTTGTACTTCCGTACTTGAAATTGACTCTTGTACTTGTCCAGCCACCACTACTTGTTGCATCGGTTTTTCTTCCACTTGAGCTTCCACTACCACTTGCTGCATTGGTTTTTCTTCCACTTGGGCTTCTACTACCACTTGCTGTACTGGACTTTCTTCCACTTGCGGGTTTACTACCACTTGCTGCACTGGTTTTTCTTCCACTTGCGGGTCTACTACCATTTGCTGCATTGGCTTTTCTTCTGCTTGTGGTTCTACTACCACTTGCTGCACTGGCTTTTCTTCCACTCGTTCACTGACAGTTGATTGCATTACGTTCGTTCTTGCCGCATGTCTTTCCATTAATTTCTTTCTATCCTGCTTTAACATGACAACATTAAATGGGACATGACGTTTTTTCTCACGTTTCGGTTCTTCTATTTGTAAAGCAGGCTGTTCTTCAGCAACTTGCTTCTTTTCTTCCGCTTCTTCAATTAAAACGTTCGCAAAGTTTTGAACATCTTTCTTTGTTTGCTCATCCGTTTCTGAAACTGGTACGAATACTTCACTTTCTTCCTTGAACGTAATTGTTTCTTGTTGAGAAATCACTGGTTGCTCTGCAACTGGTGTATTTTCCACTAAATCTGTATTCATCGTTTCTTCAATTACTGTTTCTTGAGAAATTGGTTCTTCTTCCTTAGTACCCTCTAACTCCGCAACTTCTTCTGTCGCTTCCTCAGGTTTCTCTAATTCCACAACTTCTTCTGTCGCTTCCTTAGCTTCTTCTAATTCTGCAACTTCTTCTGCTGCTTCCTCAGCTTCCTCTAATTCTGCAACTTCTTCTGCTGCTTCCTCAGGTTTCTCTAATTCCACAACTTCTTCTGTCGCTTCCTTAGTTTCTTCTAATTCCACAACTTCTTCTGTCACTTCCTCAGATTTCTCTAATTCCATAACTTCTTCTGTCGCTTCCTTAGTTTCTTCTAATTCCACAACTTCTTCTGTCACTTCCTCAGATTTCTCTAATTCCATAACTTCTTCTGCCGCTTCCTTAGTTTCTTCTAATTCCACAACTTCTTCTGTCGCTTCCTCAGGTTTCTCTAATTCCACAACTTCTTCTGCTGCTTCCTCAGATTTCTCTAATTCCACAACTTCTTCTGTCGCTTCCTTAGTTTCTTCTAATTCCACAACTTCTTCTGTCGCTTCCTCAGATTTCTCTAATTCTGCAACTTCTTCTGTCGCTTCCTCAGCTTCCTCTAATTCCACAACTTCTTCTGTCGCTTCCTCAGCTTCCTCTAATTCTGCAACTTCTTCTGTCGCTTCCTCAGATTTCTCTAATTCCACAACTTCTTCTGCTGCTTCCTCAGGTTTCTCTAATTCCACAACTTCTTCTGTCGCTTCCTCAGATTTCTCTAATTCTACAACTTCTTCTGCTGCTTCCTCAGCTTCCTCTAATTCCACAACTTCTTCTGTCACTTCCTCAGCTTCCTCTAATTCTGCAACTTCTTCTATTGCCTCCTCAGTTTCTTCTAATTCCACAACTTCTTCTGCTTCCTTAGCTTCTTCTTCAAAAGCATCTGGTATTTCTATAGTAATTGTTTCTTCAAGCTTTTCATCTGCTTTTACAATCACTACATCTTCTAAGGTTTCTTCTTCGACTTGATTTGCTGCAACTTCAGCAACAGTTTCTTCTATTTCTGTATTACATTCATTTTCTTCTGTTAATATCGAATACACATGCTCTACTTTAGAATCTATTGACTCTTCTTGTAAAGTTTCTTCGTTATCTTCTGTAGATGATAACGCCACTACATCTTGCTCCTGCTTCAAGGCTTGTACAATTGTAGCCTCTTTTTCCACATGCTGTCCTACTGTTTTATGAAGCAAATCATCACTTAGGCTTTCTTCTAATGAAGGGGCTTGACGTTCAACTTCGTAACCGTTTTTCTCTAACCATGTATCCACAACCGATTTTTCTTCTACTTTATTACTTCGTTCGTTCACTCCGTTCTTAACAGATGAACTTCCTTGTAGAACTCCCGAAAAGTCAGATAATGTATATCCCTTTTTCTCTAACCATGCGTCAACAACAGCTTTTCCTTCAACAGATATTTCAAGATCTTCTCTTACCTTTTCTTCCTCCTGCACAACCTTCGTTTCTACTGAAGGACGGTTATATCCATAAATCGGAGAAATCATTTCTGTTGGACGAAATGGTCTACGGTTACTTTCTTGCGACGGTACGAATGCTTTTTTTACGACAGGCTCTGGTTCCGGTTCATATTGCAATTCCGGTTCCTCATATGTAGGTGCTTCTGTTTCCACATACGGTCGTCTGCTTCTTTCCACTTTTATTCCTCTTTGAGTAGGCTGTTCTTCATATGCTCCTCTTTGAATAGGTTGTTCTTCAAAGTTAGGCAGTTCTCTTACATCCTCCTCATCGAAGCCATTATCTGGTATTAATGGAAAACGACATTTCCCTGCATTCCGACTTGCCATTTGTGCTTCTCTTGCTTCAGTGTAGTGGTTTACACGAGGAATTTTCGGCTGACTTTCAATTTGTGCCGGTACTTCTTTATTCATCACTGTTTTTTCTTCCTCTTTGTTAAACAGCTTTTTCATCCAATCTAACATGTTTACCACTCTTTCTACTAAATAGTAACATCCTTTATTGTATCAGCATTCGGCAAAAAGTGCAGGTAAAATTAAGCATATTAGTTTTATCCATAATATTCTAATTCGCGATTGTTTTTCATATAGAAAAACGAGGTCTTACATGTAAGACCTCGTTTAATCTTTACCCTTCCGATATTCATCCACACTATCCGTTACACTTTGCAATAAAGAATTTACATACTGTGGGTCAGATAATTTTTTGTCTTCTTCAGGGTTTGACATAAATCCAAGTTCTAATAGTACTCCTGGAACTTTTGACCAATTAAATCCAGAAAGATCATCCCGAAATTTAATTCCATTTACTTTCACTTGATGATTCTCTCTCATTTTATTTACTATCGTTTGAGAGATTTGAAGACTTTCAGCATAAATCTCTTTCGTATACGGACTTCCTTCTGCCGGTGTCAATACAGCAAATCCACTTTGATTTGGATTTTCAGAACCATCTGCGTGAAGGCGCAAAAATAAATTCGCTTTATGATCATTCGCGAATGTTGCTCGTTCCTTATTACTTATATCAGCCTCATGTGACGTTCTCGTCATCAATACTTGTATACCTTTTTCTTCCAGTTTTTCTTTCAATATAAAAGCCATCTCTAATACAAGAACTGATTCCCTCTTTTTCGTTACAACTCCCGCTGTTCCGTCTGTTACTTTATATTTTTGCGTAGTTGCTCCTGGACCAATTGCCTCTAAATTTAAATTCGCTTTTTGTTGATGACCTGGATCAATAACGACGAGAAACTTTTCTTGTTTTTCATTACTCTCTACTTTTTGTTCATTATTTTGCAGCGGTTGCTCAGTTGGCTGCAGCGGCGTAGTTTCCTCTTTCTTTTCCTCGGCCGGCACTTCCTCCTGCTTATGTTCCACTTGCTCATTCGTTTGAATTGCTTGCGGCTGTTCTTTCTTTTCTTGTTCTTCTTGCTGCTTTTCTACCGGTGCGTCTTCCTTATTATCTTTGTTTTTTTCTTGTATAGAAGATGTTGTTTCTTTTTTCGGCTCTTCTTGCGAACAACCTCCCATATATATTCCAATGACTGCAATAGCGCTCATTATTTTTATATACTTCATTTTTCTCTCCTATCACTTTGCACCGGTCTCAAAGTTTTTCTTATAATTGTTTTATAATTTCATCCATATTTCCAATATGAACGGGTTGCCACGTTTCTGTACCACGCTCTGCGGTATAGACTAGATAAGCATCATCAGCTACATTTACGAAAACAGGATCCCCCATATCCGTTTCATATCCGATAACAATCCATTCCTCTTTCCATTTTCCACTTTCTTCACTTATTAATGAATTTTTATGTTTATCATATCGATAACCGATTTGTCCTTTTTCTAATTCATTTTCGCTAAACACATATATTTCATAGGAACCTAGTTCGATATCTTGCTGTTTTGAAGTTTCAATTCGTTTCAGAAGTTCTGCAATTTTTGGTTGTTGCTTCATACGTCTACCCCCTTCTTTTTTTCTAAATTTTAACTAATCCGTTTTTGAAATACAATATAGATTTTGAGAGGAAACGTTACAATCCTAGGAATTTCGCACAAAAAAATAGCCTCACATATGCGAGACTACTTTTTCTAACATCAATTAAAATTTAAATTCTTGTCCAACTTCAAAGCTATCTTCTAATACAAGAATACCTTTTTCTTCTGGAGCATCTGGAAGCTCTAACTCACGTGCAGAGCAAATCATTCCAGAAGAAGGAACACCGCGAAGTTCAGCTGGTTTAATTAACATACCACTTGGCATTACAGCACCGATTTTTGCAACAACAACTTTTTGTCCTGCATCAACGTTTGGTGCACCACATACGATTTGTAATGTTTCTGTACCGATTTCTACTGTACAAATGTTTAATTTATCAGCATTTGGATGCTTCTCTTTTTCAGCTACATAGCCTACAACAAATTTCGGCGTGAAATCAGCTTCTACTTTTTCTTCAAAGCCATTCTTCGCTAAAATTCCGTTAATTTTTTCAACAAACTCTTTCGTTAATGTAACGTTTCCGTTGTCTGTTACTTCTACATAAGAAGACGCATTAAAGATGTTGAATCCTGCTGTTACGTTGCTTTCACGATCGTATACGCGAGCAACATCTCCTTTGCGGTCAAATGTACGGTTTTCTAAAGTAATATCTTGTAAGGTAACAATTAAAGTGTCACCAATTCCTTCAAGGTTGTAAAAAACGTTCACTTCGTTCATCCTTTCTCTTTTCCATCTGTCTTCTTCCGATTCTTCGCTAAAATAAAGATTGGTTCGAAGTCCCCATCTTCATATACGAATGAAAGTGATGTAATCGGAACATGCCCTTCGGCAAAAAATTTCATTGTCATTTGTGCAATAATATCATAACCGATTTCGTTGACGATATCAGCAATAATTAATACATCTTGGTGAGGAACTGCAACAACCATATCACCAGAGATCTTTTCACGCATCGAGTGTAGTAACGATTCGTTTAAAATACGACTCGCATCGTATCCATCATTTGTGTTTAAAAAGTAGAATGTATTACCTGCTACTGTCTCCTGCTTAAATTCATAGCCTAATGAGCGAGCATTAAATAATGCCATTTCACGTACTTGTTCCTCTGTAAGCTCTAATTTTTGCAATAGGCGCTCATCAATTAATCGATATGTTTTATTAGAATCTAGCGCATAGTAAATACGTGTTTCCGCCGTATGGTCCGTCATAATAAACGGATTTCCTTCTTCTGATTGTTTCGGGAAAGAAGTAGAGCGAATAACAGGTAAAATTTTCGCCGTGCTATTTTCTTCTTTATGCATTGCAATTAGCGCTTCTTGTACGTAATAAGCGACCTCTTCAATTGCTTTTTCTTTGTTCACTTCCCATTTTGCAACTACTCCTGGAAGTGATACGTTAATACCTTTTTTCGAGTCTGTTTGTTCAATACGAAGAACTTCTTTCTCGCTATCATAATGACAGTCCCATTCTGGTCGAGATAATTTCTTCATTAACTCGTCTTTCATCTTTTTACTTGTCATTTTCATCTCTTTTTCCTCCCTTCCAAAAAAATAACCTCCCCCGCGAAGGTAGAGGTTGTTTTTACAATTCAATTGGCTAATTGTCTTATTTTAAACCTTCAATAAACTCTTCGATTTGCTCTTGTGTTTTACGATCTTTATTTACATAGCGTCCAGTTTCTTCACCTTTATTGTACGCTACAAAGCTTGGAATGCCAAATACGTCTACTTTCACGCATAAATCAATAAATTCATCACGATCTACATAGTAAAATGAGAAATCACTATACTTCTCTTCTACTTCTGGCATAAATGGATCAACGAAACGGCAATCTGGGCACCATTCTGCTGAGAACATGAAGACTACATTCTCTTCATTTTTTAATTCTTGGAATTGTTCCATGCTTTCTAATGATTTCACCTATATTTCCTCCTCTAACGAGTGCACTTTTTCACACTATAATCTTTTCTTTATACTACCATACATCGCGCATGGTGCAAGGTTTATGCTTGCTTTTCATCATACTTATATTGCCCAACAAGTAACTTAACAACGTGTACAAATAATTCCGTTCGGTCGACATAATCATCTGTAAAAATACCGATAGCACCTTCGTGACTACGAATATCTTTTCGCTCTACAAACTCTTCCATCACTTCACTTAGCTCTTTTCCTTCTTCAAGCGGTGCTAAAAAATCGTCTGGTAACTTAATACGTGCCCCGCCCGCAACAAATGTTTTACCTTCAATCGTCGCTAAAGCACCCCAGTTACACATAAATAACCCATGCTCCGTTTTCATAACGCCGCCTTCTAGCCCAATGCCGATATGAGCTGCACCTTCCTGCAATGCTCTCTTCGCTCTATTTACTGCTCCTTGCATCGTCTCTTCATCTGAAAAAGGCTGATTTGCTACTCCTGATGGAACAGAAAGAGATGTAATTTCAGCATCTTCCCAAACCTTCTCCACAGCCCCAACCTTCGTCTTATTCTTCGATCCAACCACTACCTTCATTTCATTCACCTCTATATAAATTCATCATTCTATCCTAATACTAGCCTCGAACACCAAATCAGTCTTCATGACTGAGATTTATACCGTAGTGCGCCTGACCGCACACACGCATCTCTGTGTCATCTCTCCCACCTAAAAAAAGAAAAGGTTTTCCAAAAACAGCCTTCCTCTCTCTTCCTACCCGCGGTCTTAATACATCGCTCGAACACCAACTAGACACTGACCGCTCCCATTCATCGCTGGGTCATCTATTCAACCTAAAAAAAGAAGGGTTTTTCACCCTTCCTCTTTACGCGTTATTCTTAATTGTCTCTAACGTCGTTTTGTCCGTCGCTCTCACAAGCTTCGTAATTAATTCCTTCGCTGCCGCATAATCATCAACATGTAAAATAGAAGCATGTGTATGAATGTAGCGTGCACAAACACCAATTACTGCTGATGGGATACCAGAGTTACTTGTATGCACACGGCCCGCATCTGTACCACCTTGTGAAATAAAGTATTGGTACGGAATGTTATGTGTTTCTGCTGTATCTAAAATGAATTCACGCATTCCTCTATGTGTTACCATTGTACGGTCATAAATACGAAGAAGAGCGCCTTTTCCTAATTGACCGAACTGCGTCTTATCACCAGATGCATCATTTGCTGGACTTGCATCAAGCGCATAGAAAATATCTGGTTGAATCATATTTGCAGCAGTTTGTGCTCCGCGAAGACCTACTTCTTCTTGTACAGTCGCACCAGAGTATAATGTGTTTGGTAATGTTTCATCTTTTAATTCCTTTAGCAATTCGATAGCAAGGCCACATCCATAGCGGTTGTCCCAAGCTTTCGCCATAATTTTCTTTTCATTTGCCATTGGCGTGAATGGGCAGATTGGAACGATTTGTTGCCCTGGCTTTATGCCAATTTCAATCGCATCTTCATAACTATCTGCACCTATATCAATTAACATATTTTTTATATCCATCGGTTTTGCACGTTGCGCATCACTTAATAAATGAGGAGGAATGGAACCAACAACCCCAATAACAGGACCATTCTTCGTCATAACTTGTACACGCTGAGCTAATAGTACTTGGCTCCACCAGCCACCTAACGTTTGAAAACGAAGCATCCCATTTTTCGTAATTTGCGTAACCATGAAACCTACTTCATCCATATGACCTGCTACAAGAACGCGCGGGCCAGTTTCGTCCCCTTTTTTCAGGCCAAATACGCTACCTAAACCGTCTTGCACAATCTCATCAGCATATTTGCTTAATTCTTGCTTCATAAAACTGCGCACATCATGTTCAAAACCTGATGTACCTTGTAATTCTGTTAACGTACGAAATAATTGTAATGTCTCTTTATTCACGAAGTCCCCTTCTTTCAAACCTTAGTAGAATACCTCTTTTATTGTAACGAAATTTTCGAAATGTTTCTAGTTTCTTCTTTTTTAGTTGCATTTGCATTATAATTATTATTGGTACACTATTTTTATTTTACAGAATTGAGGTGAATATATGAGCTGGAAAGGTTTAGTCACAGGTCTTGGCGTTGGGTTCGCAGCTGGTTATTTCGTTGCAAACAAAGTACAAGAACAATCCCATATTTCTTCAGAAAAAGCATTGAAAATGGTGAAACAAGCATTAAGTCATAAAGGTGAAATTACTGGCTCTTGGGTACATATGGTTCCAGAGGCATTTGAAAAATATGATGTCGCGTACGAAGTTTATCGCGGCGGTCTTACAACGATGTTAGATGAAATACAAGAACGATTTGAATTTTTAGTTGATGCTAAAACAGGTACTGTTTTAGAGGTTATAGCAGCATAAAAAGAGGTTTCCCATTAGGTGAACCTCTTTTTTTTTAGAATTACCAACAAAAGCTGATAATAACAGCAATACATAATAAGTGGAGATTGTTCCAATAAATATTTTTGGACACCTTCCTCTTATTAATATTAAGCTTCTATATTTGTTTTTCTCTCTATCTTCTCCACTATATGCCCTTCCTCATTCCACTTTACTGCACGGTAATATGCATCATGATAAAAAGTAAACCACGCCTCTTTTTCAGCACCATACTTCATCCACTTTTGTTTATGTTCAATCGATGTCATTGGATAGTCATCATATGCCATTACCCATAATACATTTTGATGTGCATACGTCGGTAAAATGTCCGCTAAATGAAGCATCGTTTCACCCTGACTTTCAAGGACGACAACGGCATGTCCATCGCTATGACCACCCGTATGCACCATCTTTATTTCATCCGTAATTTCTATTTCTTGCTTGAACGTAACAATCTTATCAACGATTGGCTCCCAATTTTCCTTCCAATATGTATTACGCGATCTAACATTCGGATTTTTCATTTCATTCCATTCAGTCTCACTTACATAAATCGTTGCGTTCGGAAACGCCGGAACAAGGTGATTTCCCTCCCATTTTGTTAAACCAGATGCATGGTCAAAATGAAGATGCGTCATTAAGACGTAATGAATATCTTCATTATGCAGTCCCAATTTTTCTAAAGATTCCTTAACTGATGATTCTTCTGTTACACCTTGATTCCGCTTCATTTTCTCATTCAATTTACCATTCCCTATCCCTGAATCAATAAGCATGTTTCCTTCTTTCGTTTGTAAGAGTAACGGATCTGTTCGTAAATAAATATGATTTGTATCATTATGTTTATATTTTCGTGACCAAAGTACTTTTGGCACAACTCCAAACATCGCGCCTCCATCTAAATGTGTATTCCCACCTTTTAGCCACGTCACTTTTATATTTCCAATTTGTAACTGTTCCATATCCCATCCCCCTTTTTCATTTAATTTTAACATAATATTCCGATTATTTTTCATATAAAAAACCTATGCATTACTGCATAGGCTCCGTACGATATTTTGCTTCAACTCGATAAATACGATGACCTTTACTAGAAAATTTCTCTTCGTATTCCGTCATAATGTTTCCTTCATAATCACTATTATGAAGATCTAGGCTAAGGTAAGTTAATAACATACCATACTCAGCCATACTCATAATAGAATATTCAAATAAGCCTTGGTTATCAGTTTTGAAATGAATTTCTCCGCCATCTACTAACACTTCTTCATAATTGCGTAAAAATGTTTTATACGTTAAACGACGCTTCGTATGACGATTCTTCGGCCATGGATCTGAGAAGTTTAAATAAACGCGGTCAATTTCACCTTTCGCAAAGAAAACTGTTAAATCTTCAGCATCTTTATTAATTAACTTTAAGTTCGGTACTTCTTCTTCAATTAATTTATCAAGTGCATCTACAACAACACTTGTGAATTTTTCAATTCCAATATAGTTAATATGCGGATTTGCTTTTGCCATATCATACATAAAGCGGCCACGTCCTGTACCTACTTCAATATGAATTGGCTGTTCATTTCCAAATATTTCTTTCCAGTTACCAGCGCTCTCCTCTGGGTTTCCAATTACGATATGTGAATACTCATTAATTCGATCCATTGCATAAGGCTTATGTCTTAAACGCATAGATGTCTCCCTCTCTTTACAAAACTATTTTAAAGGAAAAATTCCTTCTTTCTGTTTTAATCAATCTATCAAACAAAAAACCAAGTACGTACGAGCACTCGGTCCGTTTCTTTCAAGTATAAGATGTACCATTTTGATAAAAACTACATAAAGCATTAAACATTCCATGACGAAATAGCTTTTTCTCTTACATTTCTAGGGAGAGAAAAACACTCGAAAGGATGATCCGTTCATGCCAATTAATCAACAGCATCAATTAGAAGTGTTAAAAGATATTTTAATCAACCATCAAAGTGATTGCTGCGGGACAGTTTCTGAATGCGAACAATTAGAGCGACTCATTCAATCGTTACTCGCAAACGATAGTATAAGTAGTGACACTAAAGTAATGCTAAACGATGTATATTCTTATAGTCAATCGGGTAAATCTTCCTCTAATTTGGACAACCATATTTCCAATAATCAAGAACAACTTACTCAGTGGATTGCTGGAATGGACAATTTTTCTTAAGTATTATTCTGAAGCAAGTAGTTGCTGTAAATATTGATGCCAATATTTAGCTTCTGCTTGCTGCTTTTTTGTTGTGTGCCATTGCATAGATAAAATCGTTTGTGCTATCACATACCATCTCATACGCCTAAGCAATGATTCATCTAGTTCAATCTCATAATATCCGAGCCACTCACTCCATTCATGGCGCGGAACATACCAATATAATAACATACCAAGATCTAAAGCTGGGTCAGCAATAACAGCCCCATCCCAATCAATTAAAAACAATTCATCTTCGTCCGACAATATCCAATTGTTATGGTTTACATCACAATGGCATACAACGAATTCATTGTACTCAATGTCTTTTAATGACTCCGTTAAATATTGAAGACCTTGCTGAATTGTTTCATCAACTCTTATATCTCCTCTTAAAACGAGCTGTAATTGTTGTAATAACTCTTGCGCATGAAGCGGCTGCTTTCCTAGCCTTTGAATCATCTGCACAAGCGCTTTAGAGGAGTGTATTTTCTTCAAAAGTTTCGCAACACGTTCTAGTTTCATATCCTCTGGCTCTAACTTCTGTCCCGGAAGCCATTTTTGAGCAGAAATTACATCACCGTTCGTTACCCTTCTTGTCCAAAGTAATTTTGGAACAATTCCTTCTGCTGACAATACCGCTAAAAAGGGCGATGTATTCCGCTTTAAAAATAACTTTTGTTGTCCGTTTTGCGCAATATATGCATCGCCCGTTACTCCACCAGCCGGTATAAGACTCCACTCTTTTCCTAATAATTGTTCCAACCATTCCATATTCATTACCCGTTAACAAATCCTTATCTTTTATAGTTATGAAAAGAAAAACCGCAACATTTCTACACATGTTGTGGATTCATATATTTTACTGTATTTGAATGAAAAAACTTGGCATAAGCCGAAAACAGGATAAATCACCTGTTCTTCTAGTTTATTTTACAAAATCAATCATAGAATGACAACTTATGAAAATCGTCACCTTTGTCAATTCTACATTTATTACATTCTCATCGTCAAGTAGCGATTTGTCACATTATCGTCAATATATACGTGCTAATTGGAGCCAATTGAAGTTCCTTTCCTCTAAATGAAGAAATTGGCTCTATTTTCGCTTGCTTTTCGTTTACTAAAACATGCCACGTTTCTTCTTTTGGAAGCTGCACCGTTTTAGCTTCCAAACCGCTATTAAATAAAACTACAATCTCTTTCCACGGTCCAAATAATTCTACATGCTCTAGGTGGTATGCCAGTACTTCTGTAGATGTTCGCAAAAAAGTCATATGCGTTTTTATAAGGTCTGCATTTTGTAATCGGAATGCCCCGTGCCCTTTGCGAATCGCAATTAACCCTTTTATATAGTTAACGGTCTCCATCTCTTTCTCTTTTTGATCCCAATCTAATTGATTAATTTCATCATTTGCATTATAACTATTTTCATTCCCTTGCTTCGTACGATAAAACTCTTGCCCCGCATGTAAGAAAGGAATCCCTTGTGAAAGAATAACCATTGCAGTTGCTAAACGATGACGCCTTTTCAAAATTCCTTCTGATTCTGGATTACTTTGCACTAGTTTATCCCACATCGTCATATTGTCATGACATTCTACATAGTTGATGCTTTGCATTGGCTCTAGGAACAATCCTGTTTCTTTCATACTTAAAAGGCTACCAGCTACTATATACTGCAAATGATTACAGTCTACATGCCCACCAAATGCAAAGCCACGTTTATTTATATTAAAAGTACTTCCTTTTATTCCATCACGAAATTGATCATTAAACTGTGCGATACATGGCATTTTATTCGCATTATTTAACGTCGCTTTCTCTTCAAGAGGAAGCGGTGTTTGCAAATCCCATCCTTCACCTAATAACAGCGCATCCTGCTTTATTTTTCGTACTTCTTTTTCTAATTCATTCATCGTTTCAACATCTAAAATTCCCATTAAATCAAATCGGAATCCATCAACATTGTATTCAGTAAGCCAATATAAAACAGATTCTATAATAAATTTCCTCATCATTTTCCGTTCAGATGCTATATCATTTCCAACTCCCGTCCCATTAGAAGGCATACCGTCTTCCCCATGACGAAAATAATATCCCGGGACAAGCTTCTCAAATGATGATAATTCTCTTTCATAAACATGATTATATACAACATCTATAATCACCCTGATGCCGTGATCATGAAATGTTTCAATTAGTTGTTTACACTCTACTATCCTGTTATATGGATCAGAAAGGTTTGTAACATAAAATCCTGTTGGTATATTGTAATATAACGGATTGTAGCCCCAATTATATGCGGAAGCAGGATTCACTTCATCTATACCACCAAAACAATGTAAAGGTAATAGTTCAACATGTGTAACGCCTAAATCTTTTATATGAGACAATCCTGTTAATGTCCCATTTCGCCCTACTGTCTCCTCTTCCATTAGCCCTTTATATGTTCCTTTCTTATTCACCCCACTGTTTGGGTGAATAGTAGCGTCACGAATATGCAGTTCATACAATATGGCATCTGTCATTGACTGTAATGGTGATAATTCTACTCGTTTTGTCACATTCGTTTTTTCCAAATCGATAACGACGCCGTATTTTCCATTTATCGTCGCAGACTTTGCATAAGGATCAACCGCTTCGTTCCATATTAAATTAATACAAACAAGGAATGTATATCGTGCTCCATCATGATCACCTTGTAATGTATGAATCCACACTCCGTTTTCTTCTCTGTACATTTCATAATCAATATATTCTTTATCACTTTTATAAATCCGTACTTTCGCAAGCCTTGCAGTCGGAGCCCATACTTTAAATATTGTTTCTTCTTTTTTATACACAGCACCTAAGTCGGTACCTTCGTAATAATATTTTTCATCGAAAACTACTGTTCGAATCACAGCGCCTATTTGTAAATCTGTTTCTTCATTCCGTTCGTCCCGTACTGTATAATACTTCCCCACATCTATCGGCTCTTCTATAAAACATTCATACTTCGTTGCATCTGGAAGAGCAATAGTATGAACAATCGGTAACTCTTTCACATTGCTTCCTTCTTGTAAACGAAATGTCCGGCTTGTTCCATACGCATGCGGGAGCAAAATTGTAATTTTATTCATTTCATCTAAATAGGCATCAAATGGACGTTTTACTTTCAACATAAAAAATCACCATCATTCTCAAAATTAAAATGAAACGAGCTGCAAGTGATAAGGGTTTTCTTATCAGCGAAGCTCTATACAGTAACACATTATTCCCTATAGTATATTCACCTGTATAAAAAACGTTTTCATACATTCTATTTTTGTAGTTTTATTTCAGTAATCGATTTATACTTCGGCGTTTCCTTAACGTGAGATTCATACAAAGTAATCGTATCTGCTTGAAATGATGTTACAGGTAAATCTTTTATATTTGTCAGATCAAATACTTTTTCTCCAACCCATTTACGCGCAACAGTAATATGTGGATGATAAGGACGTGTATCTAGAGAGAAGCCATTTTCTTCACAAATTGTATGCACTTGCTTTTGTAAAGTAAACAAATCTTGATTATCACTTATCCCCGCCCAAAATATACGAGGTTGGTCCACCTGTCCGAACGTAGAAAGTCCTTGTAACGTGAACGATAATTCCGTTTTTTCTGTAAGTGTTTGTAATCCATTCTTTATTCCTTCTAACTGTTCCTCTGTCGCACTTCCTAAAAATGAAAGGGTAATATGATAGTCTTCTTCATGTACCCACGAGCGAAATGGTAATTCATCCTTCACTTCCTCTTTATAATTAGAAAGAATTTCTTTTATATGACGTGGTAAAGTTACTGCGACAAAATAATGCGTCACCATCTACATCGTCTCCTTTATGTTATTGTTGCTTTTCTTCCTTATCTCATTCAGCTAAAAAGAATCCGCCCTCTAAAGTAGAGAGCGGTCATTATTTAAATATCTTTTATTTCGCTAATTCATGAATTGCTTGCGCATAAATCGCTGTCGCTTTTAATAAATCTTCAATTTCAATGTACTCGTCTTTTTGATGCGCAAGTTCTTCTTTTCCTGGGAATAACGGGCCAAATGCAACGCCAGCTTTCAATGAACGAGCATAAGTACCACCGCCAATTGCTAACAATTCAGCTTTTTCACCCGTTTGTTCTTCATATACGCGTTGCAAAGTACGAATTAACGTATGATCTTTGTCAACGTGATGCGGGCGAGAGTTAGAATAATCCGCTACTTCAAATCCATGAGTACCAACATATTCTTTTAACTTTGCAATCGTTTCTTCAAAGTTAGTCGTAACTGGATAGCGTACATTTAATCCTAAATTACCACCGTTTTCTTGCGAGTAAGACAGGCGCCCAACATTCACTGTTAACGGCCCGCTAATATCGTCTTTATAAGAAATACCAGCTTTTTCTCCAATAATATCACCTGTAAATGTTTCTGTTACAAACGATGCAAATGAAGCCCCTTTTCCATCAAGAGAAACTTTCGTTAAGCAGTTTGCCAATAATAAACCTGCATTTTCTCCCTTTTCTGGAGTAGATCCGTGAGCTGAAATCCCTTTGATTTGCAACGTCACCGTATTTCCTTCTACAATTGCTTTACCTATTTTTTTAGCAGTTTGTAAATACTCTTCATATGCTACTGTAAGTGCATTTACATCTTCTCCTGTAATAACTGCTTCTGCAAAATCAGGAACCATATTTAAACGACGACCTGACTCAAATGAAAGAAGCTTAAATGTGCCTTCTTTCTCTTCGCTACCATTTTGCACAACTTGTATGTCAGAAATTCCTTTTTCCGCATTAATAATTGGAAAATCTGCATCCGGCGCAAAACCGATTGTTGGCATTTCTTCATTTTTAAAATAATGATCTACACACTTCCAATTGCTTTCCTCATCTGTTCCTAAAATCATACGAACACGTTTTGAAAGAGGTAAGCCTAATTCTTTAACGATTTTCATCGCATAATAAGCTGCCATCGTCGGCCCTTTATCATCAATTGCACCGCGTGCAAAAATCTTCCCGTCGCGAATATCCGCACTATACGCAGGAGTTGTCCAGCCATCTCCTTCTGGTACAACATCAACGTGACAAAGAATACCTACTAATTCTTCTCCTTGTCCCATTTCAAGATGACCTGCATACCCTTCTAAATTTTTAGAAGCGAAACCTTCTGCTTCTCCTTTATGTAACATGAAAGATAAGGCTTTTTCTACACCTTCACCAAATGGCGCGCCCTCTTTCGCAGATTCTTCTTCCCATACACTTTTAATTTGCAAAAATTGTTGTGTATCAAGAATTAAATCATCTTTTCGTTTTGTAACTTCTTCTGTCCAATTAATCGTTGACATCACGCATCCATCCTTCACTATATTGTCTCTTTCATCATAGCAAACGAAAATCTCTTATGCCATACATGAAAACCTAATAACTAACAATTTTAATATTTCAGATATTTCTTATTAGTTTTTCTTTTATTTTCTCAAAGAAATTTGCAGGAATTTGGCGTTTTACGTAGAAATTTATGAGTTAGTTGACTGACCAAATATACAATGTCAACTTCCAATATTTTTCTATATGAATCTTTGTTAAACTTTTGTAAAATTTAAGTAGATTAAAGCATGAATTTTATCATGTAGAGTACAATGGTAGTAACGACCTTCTTTCCTGAATGGGGTCAAAAAAACTGGTAGAGGAGTGGTTTTCTCTTGAAACCTACAACTACTCGTATGCTAACACGCATTAAATCAATTTATATGTACATCAATGAAAACGGTACGGTAACAACGAAAGACCTTGTAGATGAGTTCGGGATCACACCGCGAACGATACAACGTGATCTAAATGTGTTGCAGTTTAATGAACTCGTGTATAGCCCTTGCCGCGGCAAGTGGACAACGACAGGAAAGAAAGTGAGAATGACCTCATAACAAAAAAATAATTGTATGTAAATAAATACATACCCCTTTCTATATAATTAGAAAGGGGTCTTTTCTATATAATTAGAAAGGGGTCTTTTCTATACTCTAAAATTGGCGTTACTTCTCGTTATCTACTTGATACGTCTTTAACATTTCTACTTCTTCATCTGTTAGCTCGCGATATTGCCCAAGTTCTAACTCTTCATCTAACAATAAAGGTCCCATCTCTGTTCTCTTTAAATACACTACTTTTTTCCCTACAGCTTCAAACATACGCTTTACTTGATGGAATTTCCCTTCTGTAATAACAAGCTCAATTTCGGAAATATCATCACTTTTTAAAATTGTAAGTTCGCCTGGCTTCGTTTCATAGCCATCTTCTAAAATAACACCTTTAGCGAATTCTTTTACATCCTCTTCTGTTACAACGCCTGAAATGTGTGCATAATATTTTTTCGGCACATGCTTTTTCGGAGATAATAGTTGATGCGTTAACTTCCCATCATTTGTGATTAATAAGAAACCTTCTGTATCAATATCGAGCCTTCCAACAGGGAATGGATCGAAAATCGCATCTTCTAATTCTAATAAATCTATTACTGTTTCGTGGTTATCATCTTCTGTCGCTGAAATAACACCTTGTGGTTTATGCATCATTAAATAAACAAACTCTTTATATTCCACAACTTCACCGTGAATCATAACCTCTTGCTCTTCTACATTCACATGAAACTTCGCATCTTTCACTGGCGTTCCATCAATCTTCACAACGCCGTCTTTCAGTAATTTCTTTACTTCTTTTCTACTTCCGTGTCCCATATTCGCTAATAATTTATCTAATCTCATGTTCTTCACCTTCTTTATTTATCATAGAAAAGGGGACGTATTTACGCCCCTTTTGATTTCAACTTTATTTTGAATCTACTACCAAGTTTACGCTGGATTTTCTCTAAAGCTTCTCCGCCAAATACTCTTTCTAGTACTCCTGTGCGAATCGCTAACAATCCGTAAACAAGACCACCAATACCTGCACAAATCGCAACTGTAATAAGAGCACCAATACGGCCATCAGGCGAAATCATGAAGGATAGAAGCCATTGTGATAGTTTTACAGCAATAACCATTACAAGTGTTAAGACTGCAATTTGGAATGTTCTCTTATATACAACACCAAATGAATAGTGTGCGTGTTTTTTAATTTGTCTATTCGTATACCATACGGAAGCTAAGAAGCCGACTGCAGTAGCCAAAATCGCCCCAACTGTACCGAAATAACGAATAAAGATTACGTTACATGCAAATTTCAAAATAACACCCATCACAAGCGCAATAACCGCATGTTTCTGCTGGTTAATCCCTTGCAGAATTGCTGCTGTTACTGTGAATAAAGCGAATAACAATGCAACTGGCGCATACCACATTAATACTTGTCCACCTAGTGGGTCTGAATCGTAGAAAGCAGTGTAAATCGGATATGCAAGTGTAGAAATACCGACAACTGCTGGCAATGTTAAAAACATATTCGCCTGGAATGTTTGTGTAATTTGTAATTTCAAATAGCGGTATTGCTTTTCAGTAAACGACTTTGTAATCGCTGGCACGAGCGTTAAACTAAACGCTGTTGCAAGTGATACTGGAATCATAATTAATTTATGCGTCCACATCGTGAAAATACCGAGTGCTCGCTCTGCGATATCTCCTTGACCAATCGCCTGCATAATAGAGTTAAATGTCAATGTATCAATTTGTTGATATAAAGGAATTGTTAATCCAATTACAACGTAAGGGATTGCATATGCAAACAACTCTTTAAACAATTGAGCGGTACTTACCGTCGACTCTGGTACAGTTTGCTCAATTAAATATTGATCCAAATATTTTTTACGTTTTAACCAGTACCAAATTAACACGCCAAGTGCTCCAACTGCTGAAACGAACGCAGCGAATGTCGCAACCCCAACTGCCGTTGCTACTGTACCGCCAAGTACTTTAATAACGATGAAACTACCCGCTAATAAAAAGACGATACGAATAATTTGCTCAATAATTTGTGAAACCGTAGTCGGTCCCATCGATTGGTGGCCTTGGAAATAACCACGAATCAAACTTGCTGCCGGCACAACAATAAGCGCAAAACTTACGAGGCGAATAATCGTCGTAACTTCTTCTATCTTATTTTGTAAACTTTGTTTACCAAGCATTGCTTCTGCAAATAATGGTGCGGTCATGTACAGTACTAAGAAGGAAAGAACTCCTGTTACTATCATCATAACCATTCCCGAGCGGAACATTCTCCGGCTCGTTTTATAATCTCCAAGTGCATTATATTTGGAAACAAACTTAGAAACAGCAAGCGGCACTCCTGCCGTTGCGATACTTAAAAATATCGTATATGGAATGTATCCATATGTATAGAGCGTTCCGCCTTCTGTGCCTACTAATGCATGAAACGGAAAAACGTAAATCATGCCTAAGAACTTTACTAAAAATGTCCCTAACGTCACAATAAGCGTTCCGCGCAGAAATTTTGAATCGGACATACGAAAATCCTCCTACATCTACATAAAGTGAAACTATAATTAGTTGAACTAATCTGGCTTTTACGGGCAGTTTATCTCCCACCTAACTTCTTTGCTCTAGCCGAATTTTGAGGTGGGAGTTTTACTGCCCGTTAATGCGGGATAAAGTGAAACTATAATTAGTGGGAGACTCTCCTCCTACTAACCATTCAAGCATTTACAGGCTGCTTTAACTCCCTCTTTACTTCTCCAAAATCTTAAGGTAGTAGTCTTATTGCCCATAAATAGCACGATAATGCTGAACTCTAACTTTTGTATTGTACCACAATTCTCCTCTTAAGCAGTACTTCACTCTATTTTTCTTTTAAGGGAAAACATGCTATTCTTTTAGGCAGGAAATGTAGAAAATGAGGTCGATATATTATGCATTATGATGTTATTGTCATCGGCGGCGGTCCTTCAGGGCTAATGGCTGCAATCGGTGCTGCTGAAGAAGGCGCAAGCGTCTTACTTCTTGATAAAGGAAATAAACTAGGACGTAAACTTGCGATTTCTGGTGGTGGTCGTTGTAACGTAACGAACCGTCTACCACTTGATGAAATCGTTAAACATATACCTGGAAATGGTCGCTTCTTATACAGTGCTTTTTCTATTTTCAGTAATGAAGATATTATTACATTCTTCGAAAATCTCGGTGTACAACTGAAAGAAGAGGATCATGGCCGCATGTTCCCAGTATCAAATAAAGCGCAATCTGTTGTAGATGCACTGTTAACACGATTAAAAGACTTAGGTGTGAAAATACGTACGAATACGCCTGTCGAAACGATTGAGTATGAAAACGGTCAAACGAAGGCTGTTATTCTGCAAACAGGTGAAGTGTTAGAAACGAATCACGTCGTTATCGCTGTTGGCGGAAAATCTGTTCCTCAAACTGGTTCTACTGGAGACGGATACGCTTGGGCTGAAAAAGCTGGGCATACAATTACAGAACTTTTCCCAACAGAAGTACCAATTCTTTCAAACGAACCGTTTATTCGTGACCGCACATTACAAGGTCTTGCTTTACGAGATGTAAACTTAAGTGTATTAAACCCGAAAGGAAAAGTTATCATTTCTCATAAAATGGACATGCTTTTCACTCACTTCGGCCTATCTGGTCCTGCTGCTCTTCGCTGTAGCCAATTCGTTGTGAAAGCGATGAAAAAGTTTAAAACGAACACAGTGCACATGAGTATCGATGCATTGCCAGAAGAAAATAGTGAGCAACTGTTCCAGCGCATGCTGAAACAAATGAAAGAAGATCCGAAAAAAGGAATTAAAAACGTTTTAAAAGGCTATGTTCCTGAACGTTACTTTCTATTCTTATTAGAAAAAAATGAAATTGACGGTAGCGAACAAGCTGGACAAGTTTCTCATGAGAAGATTCGCGCACTTGTGAAAGACTTTAAAGAATTTACCGTCCATGTAAATGGTACGCAGTCAATTGAAAAAGCATTCGTTACTGGCGGAGGGGTATCCGTTAAAGAAATTAACCCGAAAGAAATGGCTTCGAAATTCACGAATGGTTTATACTTCTGCGGAGAAGTTCTTGATATTCACGGTTATACTGGCGGCTATAACATTACATCTGCCCTTGTTACTGGCCGAATTGCCGGAACAACAGCAGGACAAAATTCAAAAATGCAATACTAAAAAAGAAACAGGGACTCCTGTTTCTTTTTTTAGTATGTTGAAATAGCAAAGTAATACACGAAATTATATCGGCGATACTTTAAATATGTCGACCGTTTCTTCAAAAATATCCCTTCCTCCTAACTTCCCATTGCTTTTTTGTTGCTTTATATACCTTAGTACCTTTATATTTTATATTGTTGAATATTCGAAAAAGGGTAAGGGGAAAACAAATGAGAAAAAAAGTCATGATGTCTTTAATGCTAATGACGTTTCTTTCTGCGGTAGAAGGAACGATTGTTAGTACAGCGATCCCTCGTATAACGAGTGATTTGTCAGGTGTCGAACTTGTTAGTTGGGTATATGCAATCTATATGCTTGCAACAGCTGTTTCGACTCCAATATACGGAAAGCTAGCTGATTTATTCGGCCGTAAAAAAGTTCTGCTCATCGGAGCAACAATCTTCTTAATCGGTTCTGCACTTTGCGGAGTCGTTACATCAATGGAACAATTAATCTTCTTCCGTGCTCTTCAAGGTATAGGGGCTGGTGCTGTTATGCCGATCACAATGACGATTATTGGAGACCTATATAGCGAAGCGAAAGACCGCGCGAAAGCACAAGGCTGGATGAGTGCAGTTTGGGGTGTATCTGGTGTTATTGGGCCGTTAGTAGGTGGATTTTTAGTTGATTCTCTTTCTTGGCGCTATATTTTCTTCTTAAACGTTCCTTTTGGAATTATCGCTTGCTTAATGTTTGCCACTTCTTATAAGGAATCTGTTAAGTCCGCCGCTAAGCAACATATCGACTATCTTGGTGCGACAGTTTTCTCATTAAGTACAATTGCTTTACTATACGCATTATTAACAGGTAGCAGTAAGCAAAACTGGGGAGACATTTCAATTATTGGCCTATTAATCTTTGCCGCTGTTTCATTCATTATTTTCTTATACATCGAGAAAAAGTCTCCGGAACCATTAATTCCGCTAGCACTTTTCTCTAACCGTACATTATCTACAATAAACATACTAACACTTATTGCTGGCGCAATGATTATTAGTATTACAGTGTATCTTCCAATTTGGAGCCAAGGTGTTTTAGGAAAAAATGCGACAGAGGCTGGACTCATTTTAATGCCGATTCCTGTTATGTGGACATTCGGTGCGATGTTCTCCGGTAACTTAGTTGGCAAGTTACAAACGAAACAAATTATTTTACTTGGAGCTAGCATTTTATCAGTTGCTACTTTCTTATTATTTACATTATCAACAGATTCACCATCATTCCTTATTTATGTTGCAGTCGGATTATTCGGCTTAGGAATGGGGCTTGTTACACCAATTTACATGGTAACAATTCAAGCAGCTGTACCGGCGAATACGCGCGGAACGGCAGTCGGATTAAATACATTTATTAATACTTTCAGTCAAACACTAGGTGCTGCAATCTTCGGAACGATCTTCAATACGATGATTCATGCACGTGGCATTAAAAACCTTGATCTTGTATCTGGCGGACACGGCGGAACTACAGCAAACGTGGTAACCGAATCGCAATCCGCATTAGCATCAAGTGTACACGTCATTTATATGAGTACTTTCGTATTAGCGGTATTCACATTAATTATCGCTTGGATCCTATTAAAACCAGCTAAACAAACAAGTGAACAATAAAAAGAGGATGACCATTTTGGTCATCCTTTTTGCATAAAATCTACTCTTCATTCTCCACAATATGTTTAAGCACGGACAATTTATTATCCCAAAATCGTTCATAGTACGAGAGCCACTGCTGTAATTCCTCTAATGGTTCTGGATGCAAACGATATATCTTCTCTCTTCCGCTCTTTCTTCCACTCACTAAATTCGCTTCTGAAAGAATATGAAGGTGCTTTACAACTGCAGTACGGCTCATCGGAAAATGATCCGTTATTTTTGAAATGGGTAACTCTTTATCACTTAATAACCGTAACACTTCTCGGCGGGTTGGATCAGCAATTGCTTGAAACACATCATATTTCGCTGCTGATGAGGACATTTAACCTTCGACAACCTTTTTCAGTTTTTCATTTACAATCGCTACCCAGCCGCCATTCATTCTATCGCGAATAATAGAGCTCTTCGCATTCGCTTTCGGAAGGATTTCATCAGGATGTTTCCAGCCGCCGTGAATTAACGTAAATTCTGTTTTACTATCTCCTAAGTCTTTCAAATTAAATGAAACAATCCAGCCATCTGTATCCCATGAGAAAGATAAATGATTTGGCTCATCAATCTCTAACACTTTACATGGTGATGGCCCAAAAGGTGATTGCACATGAAACTCATGTCCTACCTCTAATTCGAAATCATTTGGCATAAACCATGACGAAATTCCTTCTGCAGTTGATACTACATTCCATACTTTTTGAATAGGCGCGTTAAAAACGATTGTTTGTTTAATATCATTTAATGTATTTTGTTGTTCCATTTTATATCTCCTTTATTCGGCATTAAAATATAACACCTTTTAGTTTCACATTAACAATATAACACCTTTTGGTTTCATGTCAAGAAAGACTCTTTTTCACTGTTGAGAAATTCTCAACATTTTTTCAACAGGACAAACACCCTCTCACCATTCCTTCATAATATACTCACAAAGGCAATGAAAAATAGAAAATTCCCTCAATATGAAACTCTATCACTCCTATTGAGAGAAGCGCCTAACTTATCTCATCTGTACTTCGTCTCTCCTCCTTCCCTCGGGGACAATACGCGAGATATGTAAAAAACAGAAGGAGTATGCCCGCCGTTTGGGTAGGTAGTTATTTCTCTTCTCCTCAACATTTCCTTAGGAGCGAAATGACTACCTCCCCACTTTTTTAAACAAAAATAAAAAGGAGATGAAAGCTATGTTCTATTGCATTAACTGTTCTGAAATTCACCATGAAAAACACCCGAATGATAAAGTTTTCAAAAACGGTTTTTATATTGATCCATTTTTAGGTGATCGTTATCACCTCGGTATGTGCACTGATGCTCAGGAGCACGAAGCAGAAAAAGTTCTTTTAACGGAAAAGAAAATCGGTGCAACACAATCTATTATGAGTATTTTACCGACACATGTTGTCCCAACGTAAAGCATAAAAAAGAGCTGGCTCCCCAGCTCTTTTTTATGCTTTATAAACAATCATCGCTGAAAAACAATAAATTTGATTTTCATCATCGTTAATTGAAACACCAACTTGATACTTTATATCTACAAAATTTCCATCATCAATTTTTTTCAAAAATACATTTACAGCGTCTTCTAAGTCTTTTTCATGACTTTCATCAAACACTTTCACACGAATCATGTTAACACCATCCTAGATCGCAGCCCTCCGCCGCTTGTTTATTGCCACGGTGCGTATCTATGATGCGATAAAACTTTCCATCTTCATATATATATCCGTCTTCTAACACATATTGTTTATCTTCAGTATAGACATAAAACTTACCTATCATAAACTTACTCGTATATAATTCCAAATAATCTTGCCTAAATTTAGCTACAACTTTATTTGTAATATCAATTCTAATTGTTCGCCCCACCTTCTCTCCCTCCCTTGCAAAGAACGGATTTAGGTATATTGTATTAACGATTTTATATTTTATGCTTAAAAATAAGTGGATATGCCCTCTTTCTGCACCTGTACTATTTTTCTAAAAACCCCCCCCTATTTATTCAACTTATAAGAGCAAAAAAACGACTTTTATATATTGACTACAGCACATCAGATGTGATATTATATAAAATTTGACATTTTTACCCTAGTATGTTATCATTAAAAGTAGTTACCACATACGGAGGTGGATGATTTGTTTCAAATTGGTGATAAAATCGTTTATCCAATGCACGGTGCAGGAATCATCGAAGCAATTGAAGAGAAAGAAATATTAGGCACTACGCGTCAATATTGTGTTATACGCATCATTAGTAAAGATATGCAAGTAATGCTTCCGATGAATCAATTACAAAAATCAGGTATACGTTATATCGTCGATAAAGGTACGTTAGATGGTATACTTCTTGAATTTCATCATGGGGGATCAGACCCCACACTCTCTTGGAAACAAAGATATACAATGAATATGGAAAAAATGAAGAACGGCAATCTTCAAGATAGTGCAGAAGTTGTTCGTGATTTACTTCGTCGCAATAAAGAACGAGCATTAAATGCGAGCGAAAAACAAATGCTAGATAATGCGCGTAAAATGGTTATTAGTGAAGTTGCGCTCGTACAGAATGTTTCAGAACATCAAGCAACAGAATTTCTTCAAGAGACAATCAATCATTAATTTTAAAAATAGCCGACCGCTATTTTTTTTTTGCGTAAAAAAGGCCAAAGAGTTAAATCTCTTTGGCCTTTCATATTACCCACGCCCCGCTTGAAACGATGGGTATAAAGTCATTCCACCATCTGCAAATAACGTAATTCCAGTTACGTAACTTGCCTCTGCTGAAGCAAGCCACGTTGCTACTGCTGCGATTTCTTCAGGTTTTCCAATGTAACCCATTGGAATCATACTTTCTACGTCGTCACGTTTTTTCGGGTCAGCAAATTTTTCAGCATTAATTGGCGTATTAATTGCACCAGGCCCAATATTATTTACCCGAATACCTTTTGGTGCATATTCTAACGCTAACGTTTCTGTCATAAGCTTAACCCCCCCCTTACTAGCCGCATAATGCACAAATAATGGCCACGGGATTTTCTCATGAACACTAGACATATTAATAACCGAACCTTTAATATCGTGTTCCACAAAATATTTAATCGCTTCACGACTTCCTAAAAAAGTACCTGTTAAATTTGTATGAATTACTTTATTCCAATCCTCTAACGGCATTTCATGCGACGGTACCGCGTTTTCTATCCCTGCATTATTAATCATAACGTCGAGCGTACCAAATTCTTTCACAGCAGATTGAATGAGATTTACAACATCTGCCTCGACCGTCACATCACCTTTTACAGCAATCGCTTCTCCACCTACCTTTTTTATTTCTTCTAATACATCGTTCGCTTCTGACTCTCTTGAGCGATAGTTAATAACAACTTTCGCCTTCTCTTTAGCAAATCTTACTCCCATGGCTCTTCCAAGACCAGTTGCTGATCCTGTAATAACGACGACTTTCCCTTCTAAATCGCTATACATTTTAATACCTCCTTAACCTTTCGCAATCCCCAGCATAATTCCAGCTGCAATGATAAAAACGATACCAATAACAATCCCAATTAATTGACGCTTCGTTTTCCTTTCACCTAATATAAAAATCCCGCCAAGCGTCGAAATAATAATTCCCATTTGTGAAAGGGAAAAGCTTGTTGCGACCCCAACTCTTGGCTGCGAAATGAATAAAAACATATTTCCAGCTGCCCAAATCAATCCTGGAAGAATATTTCGAATCGCATATTTATTGAATGGATGATGTTTAAATGTGAGTAAAATCCCGCCTAATACCATACCGACCGCTTGTGGTAATAAAGCCGACCAACCGTTCACGTTAAATAACCGGATAACTACTACGTAAACTAAATAACCGACTGTTGAAATTAATAAAATAATAATTCCTTTTTTAAAATTTCCTGCTTGCTCTGCATTCTTCTCTTCTGTACTTTGCAGCGATGTTAAAATAACCCCGATAATAATACAAACGAGCGCCAAAACTCCAAGAACGACCGATATCGTCGTTGACCATTCATGAAACACGATAACCCCAAATAATGTTGTTGCAACTAATTGAAGCCCTGTTGAAATCGGCATCGTTCTAGAAACACCCATTAAATCAATACTTTTTAATTGATTCGCTTGACCAAGTGCCCAAAATAAGCCAGATACAATTCCAACTCCAATAACGGTCGGAGTTAATACTGGCTTCATAAAAATATAAACGACAATTGAGAAGATAAGTGCACCGAACGTTGTACCGAGCGTTTGACTATACGGTCCCCCACCCAGTTTCACGTTAAATAGCACAATACTCCCCCAAAATATAGCTGGTAAAATCGCTAAAAGTATATCCATCGCTCATTACCTTTCTCTACAAAATGTCATAGGTTATCGCTCTAAATCATTAGAGTGAGCTTTTATTTTTTCGTTTTTTCGTGCACAAATCTTTTCTACAATAGCACCAGAAACATTCTTTTCTCGCTCCACTTTCTTTATCTTTATGTGATCTAAATTGTCTTCCAAAGTAAGTGTAACTTTATCATTCGGTGGATTATGTGCCCCTTGAAATGTAAGAAATTGTATCGTAACTTCAAACCTAGGAACAAACTCATCTTTCTTGCCTAGACGCTTTATATTTGTAACTGAGTCACATTCATATTGATCTTCTGTCACTTGCCTTATAACCGAGTAATATCGATTCAGTAACGCACTTTCTAAAAGCTGTTCCGTCGATTCCTTTGCCAAAGAATTGCTTGGAGAAAAGAAAAAAACAGAACATATCATTGCAATCATTACACATATCTTTTTCATAACTTCCTCCTTTTCCTATAAGATAGTGTTCTCCAAAATGCCATAAAAAAACGACTTTCCCTATTTAGGAAAGTCGTTTTTTATAGCATAAATCCAATATTAACCACCACTCACTGGTGGTATTAGTGCAACTATATCACCAGTGTGTATCGTGTCATCTTCATTTGCGTACTCTTCATTAATCGCAACCATAATTGGCGCTGACACTGGTACATTATATTCTTTCGCAACAATATCTTTTAACTCTGCAACAGTAATATTTTCTTTCTCTATTTGTAATTCACTCGTTCCTGCTTCTTCTTGCAAGTTCGCAAATAACAATACTCGAATCATATTTATAACTCCTTCCCAGGCTCTCCTGCTGGATATGGTGTTTTTTCTAATTGGTCACCAATCCATGAGTCACCATCTTCCCAAAACTCCTTTTTCCAAATTGGAACAATTTGCTTAATACGCTCCATAATATATTCATTCGCTTCATAAGCCTCTTTGCGATGAGGCGTTGATACAGCAACAACAACCGCTATATCAGAAATTTGCAGCGTGCCGATGCGATGCGTAATCGCAACATGTGTACCGGGCCACTTCTCCTTCACTTCTGATCCAATTTTCTGTAGCATCTTTTCTGCCATCGTCTTATAAGCTACATACTCTAAGTATAGTGTACGACGCCCTTTCGTAAACTCCCTAACTGTCCCGATAAATGTTGTAACAGCACCACATTCACGGCGAACTACTTTCTTTGTCACCTCTTCAATCGAGATTTCTGTATCAATTACTTCATAATACGTATTTATCATTTTGCACCCCTAGCCGTTTGTAAAAACCAGTCTATATACAATTTTTCTTCTGTTATATGAAATACTTTATATTCTTCTCGTACATTTGACGAAGCATCATACCACGTAATAACTGCCGCTATATTTTCTACTTTATGTAAAAGTTCAGCGTCTTCCGCAGAACGAAGTAACACTACTTTCGGATAGTTCTCAGCTTTATAGCCCTCTATTAAAATCGTATCTACTTCAAAAAATTCGTACAAGCGGATAATTTCTTGCAAGGACCATTCATCTCGCAAAGAGGACAAAGATAGTAATCCGGCACCTTCTACACTACTTACTACAGCACCAGCTTTTCTGTGTCTTTCACTATCTTTTTGCGCTACTTCAGGAAAGCCCCCGTGACCATGATGTTTAATTGTAGCAACCTTCATTTCTCTTTCAGCTAATGCATGTACAATCTTCTCTACAAGTGTTGTTTTCCCGCTATTTTGATACCCTACTATTTGTAAGATTGAAGAGGCTTTGCCCACGGCCAATCACTTCCCTCAGAGCATTCTAACAATAATACAGACACTTTCATTCCTGCTTCAAATCCTCTCGTTCCTCCAGGCAGCACGATAAAAGCATTTGCATCCGCAAGTGAAGAGACCGCACTCGATTTATCTAAACCGACTGGCATCGCTTGTAGTGCCCCATTAACAATACTCGCTTTCGCTCTTACAAAACGAGTAAACGGATTTGGTTTTGGGAAATCTTTTTGTAAAATAGCATCAGTTCTATATACGTGAGGCTCCTTCACATGCAAATACGTTTTCATAATTGGATGCACAAATAATTCGAAACCTACATAACAGGCTGACGGATTACCTGATAAACCGAAAAGTAGCTTTCCATCAACTTCAGCTACTGTCGTTACACTCCCCGGTCTCATCGCTATTTTATTAAAGAGTACATTCGCCTGTAACCTTGCATAAATAGCTGGCAAATAGTCGTAATCCCCTACTGAAACACCGCCCGTTGTAATTAAAATATCAACCTCATCCATCGCTGATTTAACAGCTGTAAAACATGCATCTAACTCATCGGCAAGTTGTCCATAGTAACGCACTTTTCCGCCAGCTTTCATAATTTGAGCGGCAATCATGTAAGAGTTACTATTTCTAATTTTCCCTGGCTCTAACGCCTCATGCACTTCTAGTAATTCGCTGCCCGTCGTTACAATACCGACAACAGGCTGTTTTACAACTTTCACAGTGCTATATCCAAACGTCGCTAATAATGCGGCAACACCTGGATTGATTACAACACCTTTCTTAACGAGGACTTGATTTTGTTTTATATCTTCTCCTTTAAATGACACATTGTCACCGTTTTGGAAAGGACGTTTTAACTTCATATATGTACTTTCGTTCCTCTCGAATCCTTCCGTCAGTTCTAGCATTACGACTGCATTGCAATCTTCTGGAATAGCTGCTCCTGTCATAATACGAACCGCCTGAAAAGCCCCTACTTCTTCTGCAAAAACAGATCCTGCTCCGATTTCCCCTATTACTTCAAATTCAATCGGATGCTCTTGACTCGCTTCCTTCGTGTCTTCTGCTCGAATTGCGAAACCATCGTAAGGAGAACGATCAAAGTGAGGAACGTCGTGATCTGAGACAACATCCTCTCCAAGAATCCTCCCGTAACTTTCTGTAATAGAAACTTCTTCTACTTCACCATGCTTAGCATATTTCATAACCCGCTCTACAGCCTCAGCAACTTGAATCGGGATTCGTTTTTCTACCATTGTTTCTCACCTCATATTTGCAAAATATCTAATCTCGATTACACTTTATATATTAAATCGCAATTACTTCAAGGAGGAATTCCATGTCTTCATTCACACATTTCAACGACCAAGGGCGCGCTAAAATGGTTGATATAAGTGACAAAAAAATAACCGTTCGAACAGCAATAGCATGCTCTAGCATTCTCGTTACAAAAGAAATTTTTGATAAAATCTCACGCAATGAAATTGGTAAAGGTGACGTATTAGCCGTCGCACAAATCGCAGGTATTATGGCTGCAAAACGTACTTCTGATATTATCCCAATGTGCCATCCTTTATTATTAAAAGGTGTTGATGTCTCTTTCGATTGGAAACAGTCAGAAGAACAATATCGGCTACTTATTGAAGTAAAAGTTAAAACAGAAGGTAGTACCGGCGTTGAGATGGAAGCTTTAACAGCTGCTTCCGCTACCGCTCTTACTGTATATGACATGTGTAAAGCCGTTGATAAGGGTATGATTATTGGCGAAACGTACTTACTTGAAAAAACGGGCGGAAAAAATGGAGATTATATTAGAAATTCTTAATCCTACCTTTTCCATTTGAACCTAAAGGATTCCCCTTTAGGTTCAACCTATATATCTTGCATATAGTCGTTTCGCAACATTCATATCATTCGTACCATGAATAAACGCCCTGCCATCTGTAAATAAAACAAAACGATATTCTTCCACTGGAAATGATAATAAGTACGGCGTTGCTTTTACATCCACACTTTTTTGTAAGCGCTTTTTAATTTCTTCTAAATTAAAACCCTGACGCACACCTGGACGGATTTGAACTGTATTTCGCCCACATAATACTTCTGTTTTCGTTTGTGCTTCAAATGTTAAACTCGGATATGTACGTAACTTTCCACAGGATAAACATGTATCCTTTTTCTGCCTATTCACTTTAAATGCCATCTGTTGATTATTCCAAAGATCAAATGATAGCATCGTTTCACGAAGTGCCTCAAAATCTTCTACTAATATTTTCAAGGCTTCCGTTATTTGATGTGCAACTACTAATTGCACTGCTGGCTGTATAATACCGGCCGTATCACATGTCGCTCCGCTCGCCGGATGTTCCATTAAACATCGAAAACACGGCGTTTTTCCTGGCAAGATTGTATAAGTTACTCCGTAGCTTCCAACGCATCCTCCGTATATCCACGGAACGTTATACATCTGCGATATATCATTAATAAGAAGGCGCGTTTCAAAATTATCTGTCGCATCTAATATTAAATCTACACCTTTAATTAAATCTTCCATTTCTTGCACCGTTACATCAGTCACAACCGGTACAATTTCTACTTCGGAATTAATTGCCTTTAAATGTTCTGCTGCCGCTATTGCTTTCGGTTTATAATGCTTCGCATCTTCTTCTGTATATAATTGTTGCCTTTGTAAATTACTCCATTCTACATAATCACGATCCGCAATTGTTATTTTTCCAACACCTGCTCTAACAATTGCTTCTGCATTCGCTGCTCCGAGTGCACCAGCACCGATAACGAGCACATGCTTCCCTCTTATTTTCCGTTGCCCTGCTTCCCCAACACCAGAAAATAACATTTGTCTTGAATATCGCTCTTGCATACGACATCCCCCTTTCTTATCCTCCTATATAAGACATTTCAATTTTCGGACGATTTTTCGCACTTTCTTCTGTCCGTTCATCTGAATATCGATCTTTTCTATTCTCCCATACATATTGTATAGCTTTTAATAACTCATTATCCGAAAGGTTTTCCCTCAGAAGTTTCCTTAAATCCATTCCTTCTGTTGCAAACAAGCAAGTATAAAACTTTCCATCTGCCGAAATTCTTGCTCTCGTACAAGAAGAACAAAATGACTCAGAAACAGAGGTAATAAAACCAACCTCTACATTCGTTCCAACGTATCGATACCGCTTCGCAACCTCACCAAAATAATGAGCTTCAGCTGGCTCAATTGGATACACCCCATGAATCATATCAATTAATTCTCGTTTCGTAATAACTTGATCAAAATTCCATCCATTCGTACTGCCAACATCCATAAACTCAATAAATCTAAGCGTGATTCCTTGTTCTTTAAAATACGTAGCAACCGGAAGTACTTGATGATCATTCATTCCTTTTTTCACAACCATATTTACTTTCACTTCAAGGCCTGCTTCTTTCGCTGCCATAATTCCTTTTAACACTGGCTTCGTATTCATATTCCGGCCATTAATTGCGCGGAACACATTATCATCTATCGCATCCAAACTAACATTTACTCGGTGTAACCCAGCTTCTTTTAACGCCTTCGCTTGCTTCGTTAAATGAATCGCATTTGTCGTTAATCCTATATCTACTAAACCGTCAATTTTCACGAGACGTTCGATAAGTTTTGTTAAGTCCTTACGGAGCAAGGGTTCGCCACCAGTAAGTCTAATTTTCCGTACACCGATGCTAACAAATACTTTTGCTAATCGCTCTATTTCATCAAATGTCAGTAAAAACTCATCTTTCAAAAAAGCATAATCAGGACCAAACACTTCCGCTGGCATACAATACGTACACCGTAAATTACAACGATCAATGACAGAGATGCGTAAATCTTGAAGTGGGCGTCCGAAAAAATCTTTAACCTTCTCCTGCATCGCCACTCTCCCTTTCTGCCAAATTTATACCTCTCTTCATTCTATTATAATATATTTTTGAACCGCGATGTTTTTGCTAAGGTGAATAAAGTGAAACTTTAATCAGTGGGGGTTTTGTCCATCCCCACTGATTATTAGCCCACAAATAGAGGGATAAAAAACCTTGAAACATAAAAGTTCCAAGGTTTTTTTGCTTATTAACTTAATCTAATAATAGTTAGAGTAGCTCCTGGCGTTGTCGTAGATAATGTAGCCACTGCAAGTAATCCAAATAACTGTAAACTAATAGCAGAGCCCGCAGCTAAATTACTAATAATTGTCGCATTAAATGAACCTGTAGCCACTGCCGGTGAATTTATTGTTCCTGCTAGCGGACTTCCATTTACAGTTATACGCGAACTTACAAGTAAAGCTGCCGTTATATTAATTGTGTAGGCTATATAATAATTACCTGCATTTGTAACGGTAAACACAGTATTTCCACCACTAACTGTTATTCCCGGTCCAATATTTTGATTGTTCGGTAATGGTATATTCGTACCCCCTAACAACACGGAAATAGCACTTCCTGAAGTATTATTTGCAAAGGAATACGTTGCAGTTGTACTAACTCCAGTCACCCCGGTCGCTCCAGTGGCTCCTGTCGCTCCCGTTGGACCTTGGATTCCTTGTGAACCTGTTGGACCCGTGCCTCCGGTTGGACCTTGTGAACCTGTTGCCCCCGTTGGACCCGTGTCCCCGGTTGGGCCTTGTGGACCTTGTAAACCTTGCACACCTTGCGGACCAGTTGGACCTATTTCTCCTTGCACACCTTGTATTCCGGTTGGGCCTTGTGGACCAGTCGGACCTTGCACTCCTTGTATCCCTTGAATTCCCTGTGGGCCTTGTGCTCCGGTTGCACCTGTTGCCCCTTGTATCCCTTGTGGGCCTTGACCTCCTTGGACTCCTTGAGGACCTGTTGGACCTTGGATTCCTTGCGGGCCTTGAATTCCTTGCGGCCCTTGATCTCCCGTTGCTCCCGTTATACCTTGGATCCCTTGTGGACCTTGAACACCTTGCGGACCGGTTGGTCCTATGTCTCCTTGTACTCCTTGTATTCCTTGTGGACCCTGCAGCCCCGTTGCTCCTGTTGCACCAGTTACTCCAGTTGCTCCGGTCACACCCGTCGCCCCTGTTACTCCCGTATCTCCTACTCCTCCCGTTACACCTGTCGCTCCTGTCGGACCAGGTGGTCCACCGGATGGACCTGTCAATCCCGTCGGCCCTGATGGACCTGTTGGGCCAGTCGGTCCAGCTGGGCCTCCTGATGGACCCGTTACACCTGATGGACCCGTTACTCCAGTTGCCCCTGTAGTCCCTTCCCCTGTCGCCCCTGTTGTACCCGTATCTCCAGTTACTCCTGTCGGCCCTTGGATTCCTTGAATTCCTTGTGGGCCTTGCACTCCTTGCGCACCCGTCGGTCCTTGAATTCCTTGGATACCTTGAACTCCCTGTGGACCCATTGGACCTGTTGGACCTATATCCCCTTGAGTACCTTGCACTCCTTGCGGGCCCTCTGGACCTGTTGCTCCTATATTCCCTTGAACACCTTGAACTCCAGTTGCTCCTTGTGCTCCGGTTGCTCCTGTTATACCTTGAATCCCTTGTATTCCCTGAATTCCTTGTGGACCTTCTGGACCTGTTACTCCTATTGGTCCTTGAATTCCTTGGATTCCTTGTGGGCCCTCTGGACCTGTTGCTCCAGCTGGTCCTGGCACTCCTTGTATTCCTTGCGGACCCTGAAGTCCTTCTGGGCCTTCTGGGCCTGTTGGTCCTATATCACCCATTGGCCCTTGAATTCCTTGGACTCCTTGTGAGCCTGTGTCTCCGGTTGGACCAGGTACCCCTTGTATTCCTTGTGGGCCTTGATCTCCTGTTGCTCCTGTTATACCTTGAGGTCCTATGGCCCCTTGTATACCTTGCGGACCTTGATCTCCAGTTGCCCCCGTTATCCCTTGAATTCCCTGAACCCCTTGGATTCCTTGTTCACCAGTTACTCCTGTCGGACCAGGAATACCTTGAATACCTTGCGGACCTTCTGGACCCGTTGGTCCAATTGGCCCTTGAACCCCTTGGATTCCTTGCAGGCCCTGTGCTCCTGTTTCTCCTGTACTTCCAGTCGGTCCTGTATTTCCAGTCACTCCCGCACTTCCAGTTACTCCAGTATTTCCAGTCGCTCCCGTCGCACCTGTACTTCCACTCGGTCCACCTCCTGGCCCTGTCGCACCAGTTGCTCCAGTCGGACCTGGAGGTCCTCCAGATGGGCCGGTTATCCCTGTTGGACCTGTTATTCCAGTCGGACCACTAATCCCCTGACCAGTCGCTCCTGTTGCTCCCGTATTTCCACTCGGTCCTTGTGGGCCTTGTATCCCTTGAGCTCCTTGTATTCCTTGTGAACCTGTTGCACCCGGTACCCCTTGCACTCCTTGAATTCCTTGAGGTCCCTCTGGCCCAGTAGCTCCAATCGGCCCCTGTAATCCCTGTATCCCCTGTATACCTTGTGCCCCAGTCGCTCCGATTGGACCAATTGGACCTTGTAACCCTTGCACTCCTTGAGGTCCTGTCGCTCCAGTTTCTCCCTGTGGTCCCCTTAATCCTTGTGGTCCCTGCTGTCCTTCTGGTCCTGTTGCACCCATTTGTCCAGCTGGTCCTTGAATCCCTTGCACTCCTTGAGGTCCTGTCGGGCCCATCTCCCCCATCGGACCTTGAAATCCCCTTGGTCCTTGTGGGCCAGTCGGGCCTTGTGGACCGGTTGGACCAGTAATCCCAATGCCAGTAAATCCCGTTGGAACGGGAGGAAAGGTAGGTCCAATAAGATTCGGTGAAATTCTGAAATTAGAGTTTAATGAATTTTGTCTATCGCGCTCTTTCACACTTTCACCACCTACACACCATCTTTTTTACTTTAAACAAACCTCTTCTTCTTAATATGTATTTACAAAAACAATCTCAAAGACTATTTTTATTTTAAATAATAAAAACTCCCTTAATTCCTTAAGGGAGTCCCGCAATTGAATCCATATTATCTGTATTCGGGACAGCTTGCGCTATACCCGATGCATTTACACTTTGCCCCATATTTGTTCCTGTTAAAGCACCAGCAGGGGTACCTCGTGTATAGGTTGTCGTCACCGAATCTCCCGGTTGTAAACACAGCTTCGTCTCCGTCCCTATTACTGTAACAACATCAATCCAAGTGCAACCCGTTGAACCACTATACGATTTCGTAGCAGTAAATGAAGTATCACTCAAATTGTCACCTGTAAATATATTCCCAGTATTATTAACGATAATAAATTCTTTAATACGTGCAGGCATACTTACACTCTACCTTTCCTTTATGCACCTAATGTACGTGTACTCGTCGCTAATGGCGGAAGAAACACTGATGTTCTAATCACAGCTTCTGGCTGTCGTTTCCCATTTAAAAACACAGCCGCACTCGATCCTCCAGCACCAGCATATATTTTTGCCACAGATAAAGGTGAGATATCATAACAGTCGCCGACATTAACAGCTCCTGTATTATTAATAATTTTTACTTTACGCATGTTAATTCCCATTTCCCCTCCCCCTTTTGTATACTGTATGCAAAAGAAAAAAACTTGAAACAGACTCGTTTCAAGTTTTTGCAGCTACTTATTTAGTTTCGCCTTCATATTGAAGCATACCGCCAACCATATTCACTGTTTTAAATCCTTGCTCATTTAAATAATGGCATACATTTTCACTACGCATTCCCGAACGGCAAATAAAGATATATTCATTCTCTTTCTCAAAGAAATCTACTTTATTTGGAATATCGCCCATTTTAATATGTACAGCTTCCGGAATTTTCCCTGCCGCTACTTCTTCATCTTCTCTTACATCTACTAAAAATAATGTTTCTCCATTTTCTAAACGCTCTTGCACTTCTTCTGTAGTAATTGTTTTTACTTCTGTCATATGTAGTTCCTCCTTATATACAATAAAACCTTCAGTTTCTTCTTTAAACAATCATTTCTCATCAATTTTAGCATGCGAAGGAAGGAACGCAAAGAATGGAACATTTATTTCTCAATTTCCCCGCAAAACTTATTCTTTACAAACATAACTGACGCATTGTATCCTCAATATACTTGTTTGATGAAAGGAGCCAGTTAAAATGACACTTTTTCTTTTCATTATGGGCATCATTTTCTTAGTTTTTGCAGTTATTGCTCTTAGTATGAAAAATAATAAAAAGATAAAATCCCCTCAAGAAATGTCATTCTTATTTCTATTACTTAGTATAGCTTTCTTCGGTTTATCAATCGCTTCATATATTTTCCGTCTGCAAATCATGTAAAAAAAGGTGCCTACTATAAATCATGCACCTTTCCACATTAATTATTTCCTACACAAAACTAGATACTTTCCGGTTTAAAAACTCATAAATTTTCTTTTCAAATAAATGAACATCTAACGCTCCTGCCATATGCCCATTTATACTTTCTATCTCATATACTTCTGCATATTTCCCCTGTTTTTGCAAAATGTCTACCATTTTATAATTATAACGAGGTGGCTGAAGTAAATCTTGTTTGCACGGAATCATGAGTACATTCGCTTCTATATTAGAAAGAGCCTCTTCTAAAGAAGAAAATCCATGCGCAATATCATGTAATAAGACTGCTTTCGCAGTGTACATCCACGAATTTGCATCTACTAAATCTATACTTTTGCATATCACTTTATTAATCTCCTTCTCAAATGATGTTAATGCAGAAAATTCCTGATAAGGTGCCATTTCTATACTGTTCCGCGGGAATGCCATTTCATAAAAATGTTCATCAAACGCATTCATAAACATCATTCGATTTGCTAAATGAAGACCCTTCGTTGGCTGCTCTTCTCCATACTTTCCACCTTTCCAGTTTGGATCAAGCTGAATTGCTTCAATCGCATTTTGCGCTACATTTCCCGACGTTATAATTGGATTTTGTGGATTCGTAATAACTCCAATCACTCGCTCTACCATATGAGGATAGTGAACAGCCCATTGCTGCGCAATCATCCCACCTGCCGACGGTCCCATTACAGCATGTAGCCTAGCAATCCCCATATCTTTTATTAACTTATATTGCATACGTGCTACATCTAAAAATGTGAAAACTGGAAAATCCATCGCATACTCAAAACCAGTCATCTGATTTATCGATTTTGGTCCCGTTGTAATTACGTAGGGATTCTTCACCTGTACATTACAAAGGTTATCAGTGCATATAACGAAATATTTATTTGTATCAATTGCTTTTCCAAGTCCAATTAACCCATCCCACCAACCAGCTTCCTCATCATGCTCTGTATATTTTCCTGCCGCATGACTTGTTGCACTAAAATAGTGACAAACCAAAATCGCATTTGATCTTTCTCTATTTAAAGCACCATACGTCTCATACCCCATTTGAACAGGAATTTCCCTACCATTTTCAAGCACAAACTCTTTTAAAACAAATTTCTCCTTTTTTACAATTTGCATAGACTCACCTTCTTCCCATCATATTATGAACTGCTTACTAAAGGATTTTTTCTACGGAAAGCATTCTCCTTCTTCTTTTCATAAATAAATGAATAATATACAAAAATAGCCACAAAATAGCACTATATTACAAGATCAAAGAGGGCATACATATGATTTGGAATTGGTTACGTAAAAAGAAAAAATCAAATTCAACAGAAACAAAAGAAGCAGATAATACTCCGAAACAGCAATCTAGTAATCAAGAGGATGAAAACAAAGAACAGACTAGAAGTATGAAACACAGTACGGGTAAAAATAGTGAACAAAAAAAATCTGAGCAAGATGATTCTTCCCAAGAGAAACAGCAAAACTCTAAGCAAGGTAATTCTTCTCAAGAGAAACAACAAAACTCTAAGCAAGGTAATTCTTCTCAAGAGAAACAACAAAATTCTAAGCAAGATGATTCTTCTCAAGACAAACAGCAAGGTTCTAAACAGGATGATTCTTCTCAATCGAAACAGCAAGATTCTAAACAAGACGATTCTTCCAAAGAGAAACAGCAAAACTCTAAACAAGGTAATTCTTCTCAAGAGGAACAACAAAACTCTAAGCATGATGATTCTTCTCAGGAGAAACATCAAGATTCTAAACAAGACGATTCTTCCAAAGAGAAACAGCAAAACTGTAAGCAAGGTAATTTTTCTCAAGAGGAACAACAAAGCTCTAAACAAGATGATTCTTCTCAAGACAAACAGCAAAATTCTAAACAAGATGATACTTCTCAAAACAAGCAGCAAAATTCTAAGCAAGAAGATAACTCTCAAAACAAACAGCAAAGCTCAGGAAGTAACAGCATTTATGACTTTAGCAAACCAGAAAGTGACCATATTCATTCTCTACAAGATTTAATAGAGAAGATGAAACAGTCTAGTGACTTTGTTAATTACCATACATCTGACGATGAAACGATGCCTTATTGGATTTCTTACTATCGTCCTTCACTTGATGGTGAGAAATTGCAAAAGTATTTAATGCCTACTCTTTTGGAACGTCCTTGCGCTCCATTAGAAGAATTAAAAGAACATATTCCAATGAGTGGTATAACGATTACGAACGACTTACAAAAAATTGAGGACATGGTTTTAAAGGGACATGCAATTATTCAATTAAATCAGCAAGATCAAAAATGTATGCTTGCAAACATTGCAATTGATAATTATCGTGCACCAACTCCTCCATTAAATGAATCCACCGTTATCGGGCCACAAGAAGGATTCGTAGAAGATATTGATACGAATATTAATTTAGTACGAAAACGTCTTCCTGTTTTAGATTTACACACAAAAGAGATGATTATTGGAGAGTTTTCAAAAACAAAGGTTGTCATGATGTATTTAGACAACCTTGCCGAAAAAGATAATGTAGACTTTCTAGAAGAATCACTTCGAGCTCTTGAATATGATCAAATTAACGATAGTGCTTATATACAGGAATTAATGGGTGAAAAGTCAATTTTTCCTCTCTATATAAATACAGAACGCACTGATAGAGTCACAAAAGCACTTATTGATGGAAAAATTGCTATTTTTGTTGATGGTTCTCCAAGTGTCCTCTTAACGCCTGTATCATATTTCGATTTTTTCATTTCACCAGAAGACTATAACGTATCTTGGCTATATGCGACATTTTCAAGAATATTACGCCTTATCGCAGTTCTATTCTCAATTTGTGCCACACCGCTATATGTCGCTATTTTAAATTATCATTACGAGCTCATTCCAAGTGATTTGCTTGAAACATTGATTTTATCAAGGGCACAAGTACCCTTCCCACCTTTAATCGAGGCGCTCTTTTTAGAATTAGCCATTGATTTATTAAGAGAAGCTGGCGCGCGATTACCAATGAAAGTTGGACAAACACTAGGTATTGTAGGCGGTATTGTAATTGGGCAAGCATCTGTACAAGCTGGTTTAACGAGTAATATTTTATTAATTATTGTTGCTTTATCAGCTTTAGCTTCCTTTATTACGCCCATTTATAAAATGGGTAACGCCGTTCGTTTACTACGTTTCCCATTTCTCGCATTTGCAGAAATAGGTGGGCTCTTCGGTATATCTCTTGGATTTATCTTTTTATTTACCCATTTGTTTAGACTTACTTCTTTACGTAAGCCGTACGCTCTCTTTTATCCAACGAGACAACAATCCTTTAAAGATTCTTGGATTCGTTTTCCATTAACAATGATTGATACTCGAGATGTTCAAGCAAGACCGCAACACGTAAAGAAAGCAACTAATGGAATTTCTACAAAACATACGTCAGATTTTGATGATTAAGAAATGAGGTGCATCGATGAGTAAAATTAAAGCAGAACACCAAATATCACCCGTCTTCGTTTTCTTTTTAATTCACGGTGCACAATTTGGTGCTGGTGTTCTCGGATTCGCTCGAATCATTGCAAAAGCCGCTGGATACGACGGCTGGATGGGCGTTCTAATCACAGGAATCTGTATCCATATTCTTATATGGATGATGTATTTCTTATTAAAAGAAACAAACGGGAATTTAATCGACTTACATCGGCAAACATTTGGAAAGTGGCTAGGAAACGGCATTAATATCATCTTTGCTGCTTATTTTTTAATCGTCAGTATTTCCGTCATTCGAACATACGTTGAAATTATTCAAGTGTGGATGTTTCCTACCGCTTCCACTTGGATGTTAACACTATTTTTATGCTTAATTAGCTATTACATTATCTCTTCTGGATTTCGTGTAATTACCGGCATTTGTGTCATCTCAGTTGGTGGTACATTAGGATATTTATTTCTTAGCCTATTCGTTTTGAAATACTCTCATTGGCCTAATTTACTCCCTATATTCACACATTCTTTTTCAGATATTTTAAAAGCCGCTCAACTGTCAATCTACAGTATGACCGGTTTTGAGGTTTACCTCATGGTTTATCCATTTGTGAAAAACCCTAAACAATCTCATAAATTCGCTCAATATGGGGCACTATTTTCAAACCTACTATATTTATTTAGTACCCTTTTAGCCTTTGCGTTTTTTAGTGAAAAACAATTATTAAAAACAATATGGTCCCAACTTTCTATGACCCAAGTCATTCAATTACCATTCATAGAAAGGCTAGAATATATTGCAATTTCAGCTTATGCACTCGTTATTATTACAAGCTTTATCCTTCCTTTATGGTCGGCAACGAGAGCAACTCACGAAATATTCCGTGTAAAACAAAGAGGTGTTCTAATCGCTTTCATCTTTATCACTCTCATTGTTTCACAACTTTTAACAAACAGGCACGATATTAATAATTTTATTAGTAACGCATCAAAAGTTAGTTTTTGGCTCATTTATGTATACATCCCAATCCTATTTATTATTGTGTGGGTGAAAAGAAAATGGAAAAAATCAAAAGAAAATTAATACTTATTTCTTGTATAGCACTTTTTAGTTTAACTGGATGTTTACAAAAAAATATTATCGATGATGTACAACTTATTCAAGGAACCGTTTTTGATACAGCAAAGGATAATAAAATAAAAGTAACATTCGTTTGTCCCATTCAGAAAAAAGGAAATAAAGTTCAAGTTTTTGAAGGCAGCTCAAATGCGGTAAAACAAGTAAAAGCAGACACATCTTTAGAATCTTCTCAACCATTTGCTAGCGGACAAATGCGTGTTGCTCTATATACTATACGACTTGCAAAAAAAGGAATGTCTACTTCATTCGATACATTACTTCGAGATGTGAATATAGGGAACGCTTTATATGTTGCTTTACTTGAAGGTAATGGTACTGAACTTTTAAAAGGGAAATATACGACTTCATACAACGTTGCAATTTATATAAAAAAATTGTTAGAGCATAACATGGAAACTGGTCCTTTACCAACGGATAATCTGCATGTAGGAGCATTCCGTTATTATCAAGAAGGGCAAGACTACTATATTCCAATTTTAAAGAAACATGGTGATAAAATAAAAATCACCGGAATTGGTCTTTTTAAAAAGGATAAATATATCGATAAAATTGCGGAAAAAGATATGTTCATATTTAAAGGACTATTAGAGAAACATAAATTAGATTCACATGAATTTAAAACAGATTCTGCGTACGTAATGATTAATAATATTCGTTCTGTTCCAACTTACGATATAAAGATTAAAAACGGAAAGCCTTCTTTTTTCATTCACGTTCATCTTGATGCACGTATTCAAGAACTATCGAAGCAAATTAACTTAGAAAATAACAAGAACACAAAAAACATTGAAAAAAATGTACAAAAACAATTAGATACACAAGCTGCTAAATTAATTAAGCAGTTTAAATCTTTAGGCGTCGATCCCCTCGGACTAGGAGCAAAATATAAGCAACATTATCGTCCATTTAAATTAGAAGAGTGGAAAAAAATGTACAAAGATGTCCCTGTTAACATAAAATACACCATAAATATTACAAATTCTGGTGTGATTGAATAAGTTAATGATTGAACTCCCCTCTCTGGCATGGTACAACGGAGAAGGGAGTTTTTATTTTTAAATAGAGAAAAGGGATATTTACGGGGGAGCTTATGTCTAAAAAATTAATAAAACCTATTTTAAATGGTATTTTATTTCTCGGCGTCTTTTTATTTGCTCATACATACTTAAAAAATGTTTCTTTCACACGTTATTTACTTGTCGTTATACCAATGCTACTCATCGGAATGTTTGGCATCGATCTTATTTTATCCATTTTAATTAAGAAAGAAGAATAACGAGCGAACATCTTATTTCTCATAAGATGTTTTTTTATTAAATAACTACCTTATGTTACAATAAACTTCGGCATAACGTAAGAAAGGATGAAACAACATGACAAACGAAAAAGGTTTAGATAAAGGGTACGAACTTGTTGCAAAAATGCATGAAGAGTTCGGACATCCTGTGACAAGTACTCCAACAAAACTAACAGAAGAGCGTGCAAAAATTCGTGCTAGCTTTATGCAAGAAGAGTTAGAAGAATTTCTAGAAGCAACAACTGTTGAAGATCAATATGATGCACTTATTGACCTTATTTACTTTGCATTCGGAACGTTTGCAGAAATGGGCGTACGTCCAGATAAAGGATTCGAAATTGTAAACAATGCTAACATGGCAAAACTATTCCCTGATGGAAAGCCTCGATTCCGCGAGGGCGACGGCAAAATTATGAAACCAGAAGGATGGCAAGCACCGGAACCACAACTTCGTGCGGAAATCGAACGCCAACGTCAAGAGGCAGAAAAAAACTGCTAGGATCTCCTAGCAGTTTTTTATTATGTCTTTTTTCCTTTGGTCTATTAATGACCCACGTGTCCCGCGTGCCCTGCTGCTCCTGCTGCTCCTGCTGCCGCCCCTGCTCCAATTCCACCTGCCCAAGGCTGCTGTTGCTGCTGATACTGTTGGTATTGTTGTTGACCCTGATGCTGTTGTTGGCCTTGATGATGCTGTTGACCTTGGTGATGGTGTTGACCTTGGTGATGATGTTGACCTTGGTGATGGTGTTGACCTTGGTGATGGTGTTGACCTTGGTGATGATGTTGACCTTGGTGATGATGTTGGCCTTGGTGATGGTGTTGACCTTGATGAGTTTGAGAAAGGACAGCCTGCGGGTGAATTTGATGATGACCTTGGTGATGTACTTGTTGCTGATGGTGGCCGTGATGATCTTGATGACCGTGGTGCTGATGGTGACCGTGGTGCTGATGGTGACCGTGGTGCTGATGGTGGCCTTGGTGTGTTTGGAAAAGAACAGCCTGCGGATGAATTTGATGATGACCATGATGATGTACTTGTTGTTGATGATGACCGTGGTGCTGATGATGGCCTTGGTGACCATGATGGCCGTGTTGTTGATGATGGCCATGATGCTGATGATGACCGTGGTGCTGATGATGACCGTGGTGCTGATGATGACCGTGTTGTTGATGATGGCCGTGATGCTCATGATGACCGTGAACACCTTGAGGGAATCCGCCGATTCCACCAGCTACAACACCAACGCCAGGTACAGGAAATCCTGTTTGTACACCGCCAACGAAAGATGGAAATGTAGTTGGCATACCTACAGGCACTCCTCCTTGTGTACCTCCTACTACTGCCGGAAATCCTGTTTGCACTCCAGCTACTGATGTTGGGAATCCTGTTTGTACACCCGCCACTGACGTCGGAAATCCTCCAGCTTCTCCTCCCATCCAACTTGGGATTCCGCCATATCCGTGTTGACCATCTCCTCCCATAAACATCATTTGTCCATAACTATCCGATCCACCTCCGAAGAAGCCATGTGGTGCATTATTGTCCATCCCTTTCATTCCTTTCACCTCTTCTGCTCAATTTAACCTACCTTTTTTATCATATTTCCTATAGAAGAATAGGTGTTTGTCTATATAGGAATTCCGCACCTTTTTCTTCATTCTCCATTCATGATAGGATTAATTGACTGATTATTTTTCTTTCACTTGAAAGGGGGCATTTCCATTGGAGAACATAGCAAAAGCTTCAATTGATGATTTAGAGTCAATCTTACATATAGATGTCGCTGTAATCGGAGACGATAGTAGACGAAATTATATTAAACACGCTATTGATGAAGGAAAATGCATAATTGCAAAAGAGGACAATTCTATTTCCGGTTTTCTAACATACGATACAAATTTCTTTGGTTGTACTTTCCTCTCATTAATCATTGTTTCGCCAACGAAAAGAAGACAAGGTCATGCAAGCTCATTAATCTCATATATGTTAAGTAATTCTCCTACTCAAAAAATATTTTCTTCAACGAACGAATCGAATGCAAATATGCAAAAAGTTTTTAAAGCGAATGGATTTATGCGTAGTGGAATAATTGAAAACCTAGATAAAGGCGATCCAGAAATTATTTTCTATATAAAAAAGCTCAGAGCATAGAGGCTCTGAGCTTTTCTTTCATTCATTAGTTTGCAACAACGTTAACAAGTTTTCCAGGAACAACAATTACTTTACGAACTGTTTTCCCTTCAATTTGTTCTTTGATTTCCTCAAGTGCAAGTTGTTCCATTTCTTCTTTTGATGCATCTTTACTCATTGTTAATTTTGCGCGAACTTTGCCCATAATTTGAACAACGATTTCAACTTCATCTTCTACAAGTTTAGACTCATCAAATGTTGGCCAGCTTGCATATGTGATTGTTTCACTGTATCCAAGTTTGCTCCATAGTTCTTCCCCGATGTGAGGTGCAACTGGTGCAATCATTTTCACGAAACCTTCTACATATTCTTTCGGAAGTGTTTCAGCTTTGTATGCATCGTTAATGAATACCATCATTTGAGAAATCGCTGTGTTGAAGCGAAGCTCTGCATAGTCTTCTGTTACTTTCTTCACTGTTTGGTGGTAAGCTTTTTCAAGATCTTTGTTTGGTGCATCAGTAATTTTCTCACTTAATTCACCGTTCTCTTGAATGAATAGGCGCCATACGCGGTCTAGGAAGCGACGAGCTCCGTCAAGACCATTTTCAGACCAAGCGATTGAAGCATCTAATGGTCCCATGAACATTTCGTATAGACGAAGTGTATCTGCACCGTGGCTTGCTACGATATCATCAGGATTTACAACGTTACCTTTTGATTTACTCATTTTCTCGTTGTTTTCACCTAAGATCATACCTTGGTTGAATAATTGTTGGAACGGTTCTTTCGTTGGAACTACACCGATATCATATAATACTTTATGCCAGAAACGAGCATATAGTAAGTGAAGTACAGCGTGCTCTGCTCCACCGATATAAATATCAACTGGAAGCCATTGTTTTACTTTTTCAGGGTCTACAAGTGCTTCGCTGTTGTTTGGATCGATGTAGCGTAAGTAGTACCAGCAGCTACCAGCCCATTGCGGCATTGTATTCGTTTCACGACGACCTTTTTTACCAGTTTCAGGATCAACAACATTTACCCACTCTTCAATGTTTGCAAGTGGTGATTCACCTGTACCTGAAGGACGAATGTTTTCTGTTTTCGGAAGAACTAATGGTAATTCTTCTTCTTTCACAGCTGTCATTGTACCATCTTCCCAATGGATTACTGGAATTGGCTCACCCCAGTAACGTTGGCGACTAAATAACCAGTCACGTAGACGGTACGTTACTTTTTGATTTCCTGCGCTTGTTACTTCAAGCCACTCAATCATTTTTACAATTGCTTCTTCTTTATTTAAACCATCAAGGAATGCTGAGTTTACGTGCGCACCATCACCTGTATATGCTTCTTTCGAAATGTCTCCGCCTTTTACAACTTCCTTCATTGGAAGATTGAACGTTGATGCGAATTCATAGTCACGCTCATCGTGAGCTGGAACTGCCATTACAGCACCTGTTCCGTAAGTTGCAAGAACATAATCAGCGATCCAGATTGGTAATTTCTCACCGTTTACTGGGTTAACTGCGTAAGCACCAGTGAATACACCAGTTTTTTCTTTCGCAAGTTCTGTACGCTCTAAATCGCTCTTCATTTTAACAGAGTTAATGTAAGCTTCTACAGCTTCTTTTTGTTCTGGTGTTGTAATGTTAGCAACAAGTGCGTGCTCTGGAGCCAGTACACAGTAGCTTGCTCCAAATAGTGTATCAGGACGCGTTGTGAAAACTGTGAACTTCTCATCTGTACCGTCGATGTTGAAGTGTACTTCTGCACCTTCAGAACGACCGATCCAGTTACGCTGCATATCTTTTAAGCTTTCTGGCCAATTAAGCTCATCTAGATCTTCTAATAGACGATCTCCGTAAGCTGTAATTTTTAGCATCCACTGTCTCATCGGACGACGCTCAACTGGATGTCCACCGCGCTCACTCTTACCGTCAATGATTTCTTCGTTTGCAAGTACTGTACCAAGTGCTGGGCACCAGTTTACAGGTACTTCATCAACGTAAGCTAAACCTTTTTCAAATAGTTTTAGGAAGATCCATTGTGTCCACTTGTAGTAGGTTGGATCTGTTGTATTTACTTCACGATCCCAATCGTAAGAGAAGCCTAATGCTTTAATTTGATTACGGAACGTATTAATATTAAGCTCTGTAAATTCAGCCGGGCTGTTCCCAGTATCAAGTGCATATTGCTCTGCTGGAAGACCGAATGCATCCCATCCCATTGGATGAAGAACGTTATATCCTTGCATACGCTTCATACGAGATAAAATATCTGTCGCTGTATAACCTTCTGGATGACCTACGTGTAAGCCTGCACCTGATGGATATGGGAACATATCTAGTGCATAAAATTTTGGTTTTTCTGTTTCATCTGGCGTACGGAATGTTTTATTCTCTTCCCAATGCCCTTGCCACTTCTTCTCAATTTCTTGATGATTAAAGCTCATGAGATACCCTCCTTGAAATTCTATTTATTTTCACCGCCCAAAATACAAAAAACCTCTCATCCCTAGAAAGGGACGAGAGGTTATAGATTCCCGCGGTACCACCCTAAATTAATGTAATAAATACATTCGCTTAGATCCGTAACGTGGATTAACGGCAATTGCTACTAATGATTTCACAACTGCAACTCAAAGGCGAGTTCATAACGAAACGTGGATTGACTTGCACCGACCGTCAACTCTCTAAACCAGCTTCTATTACTACTACTCCTTCTCACTGTTATTACAAATATGAGTTAATGTGAACTACCCACCACTTAGTATCTCTTAAGAGCTTACTTGAAGCGAGGGCTTCTCGGTTAATCGTTACTCTTGCTAACTAACGAATTTGTCATAGGACAGCCGAGCTAACTCCCTTGTTCCAAAGGATATTTTATTACTATTTATTTAAATATATTCTAAAACATGTTGCATGTTCCGTCAAACTAAACTGCAATTTTTTCTTCAACTGTTTCTTCTACTTTTACTCGTCTATCATAAATACTCGTTGCTATAAGCGCTACTACAAGCATTACCATGATCGCAATAAACAATACTTCCATATTGTATAAGTCAACAATCGCTCCGCCAACGACCGGTCCGAACATTTTCCCTACAGTCGCTGCGCTATTTACAACACCTTGATAAAATCCTAGCTTATCTTTCGGTGCAAGTATATTTGCGATGGTCGGAACTGCCGGCCATACGAATAATTCACCAATTGTTAATGTCACCATCGCAATGAGAAACATCGTAAATTGCTGCGCTTGGCTTAAAACAATAAACGACGCCGCAAAAATGATAATTCCAATCATAATTTGTTGTTTTAAAGAACGCTTCAGCCAGCGAATTAACATACTAACAAGTGGCTGCGCACAAACAATCATCGCTCCGTTTATCGTCCATAATAAACTATAATGGCGGAGGCTAATATCTAATTCTCGCATATGAGTCGCAATTGCCCCTTGCCACTGTACGTATGTAACCCAGCATAAAGCATATGCTACACATACGATTAGAAGCGCTTTGAAGCCAGGTGTAAGTGACCAACCTTTTTTCGTTTCGGCTTCTTTTTGTACCTCTTGCTCTTTTTTTGCTTCCATACCACGAAATCCAATAAACGCAATTAAGAAGAAAATAAAATATAAAATAAAGTTCGCTAAGAAAATATAATCAAAACGATAAGACGCAACTAATCCACCGCACGCTGTTCCAATCGCAATCCCAACGTTTTGTCCAACATACATTGCATTGAACGCTCTTCTCCCGCCTTCTGGCCAAACCGTACCGACCATCGCATACATCGATGGAAACACCATTCCAGAACCGAATCCGATTAATGCTAGCCACACAACATATAATGGCCAACCATGGAAAAATACAAGACCTAAAATCGATACAAGTGTAATGACAATCCCTACTAAAATTGATTTATAACCGCCCCATTTATCAAATAAAACACCGCCGAGCAAGTTTCCGATTACACCAGTAAGCGAGTTGATCATTAATACCATTCCGGCTACTGATAAAGATTTCCCTAAACTATCATGTAAGTAAATTGTATTAAAAGGCCATAAAAAAGAAGCACCCGTGACATTAATAATCATCCCAGCTACTAATAGCCATACTTTCCTTGGCATAGTCTCCCCTCCTATTCTCTTTTTTTCGTTCATATATATAACAGTAAAATTGTAGTCGTTTTTAAATAGGAAGGCAACTGATTAATAGTTGATGAAATTCAGATAATAGCACAAAGACGATTAGAATGTATTCTAATCGTCTTTGTAAAATATTAATCTATAAATAATGGAATCGTTCCCTCGCGAAAGGTTATCCAACTTCCTTTTTACGTTTTGCACTTTCTTTCGCACTCCATTTAAATATTTTGTCTAGTAGAGAGTATATTCTCCCAGACTCCTTCGTTAATAATGGCCCTAACGACGCCAATATTAAAACATATAAAGCTGAGAATGGTTTAATCGTTGCCATTAAGCCACCCGCTATTCCGAGATTCGCGACAATAATGGAGAATTCCCCACGTGATATAAGTGTTAAACCGATATTCGTAGAAGCCTTATGCGATAACCCGGCTTTACGACCTGCAATCATTCCAGCTGTAAAATTACCGATGAGAGTAATGAAAACTGCTCCTAATGCCAACCATACTGCTCCTCCAAGTGAAAACGGATCTATACTTAAACCGAAGCTGAAGAAAAATATAGCTCCAAAGAAATCACGAAACGGGACGACGAGATGCTCGATCCGGTCACTATGCTCTGTTTCTGAAAAGACGAGTCCTAACAATAAAGCCCCAATCGCTTCCGCAACATGAATTGTTTCTGAAAATCCTGCTACAAAGAATAAAATAGCGAATATTACGATAATAAAAATTTCGTTTGACGAAATATCTAATACTTTATTTAGGAACGGCGTAGCTTTTCTAGCGATTACAAAGAATAGGAGCATATACCCTACTGCGATTAACACCGATGTAAGAGCACCTACAAATGATGTTGCACCTCCGAGTACTAATCCTGAAACAACTGATAAATATACAGCTAAAAAGATATCATCAAACATAATGATTCCTAAAATTAGCTCTGTCTCTTTATTACCAGATCTTCTTAAATCAACGATTACTTTCGCTACAATTGCACTCGATGAGATTGTAATAATTCCAGCAATAATTAATGTTTCTAGTAAGGGGAAGCCCATTATATATCCATAAAGTAAACCTAATATGAAATTAAGCGATATATGAACACTACCCCCAAAAGCAATCGACTTTCCTGATTTAATTAATTTTTTTATTGAGAATTCTAAACCTAAATAGAATAAGAGGAATATGACGCCAACACGGCCGAGGAAGGAAATAACTTCTCCGCTTTCAATAAACCTTAAATCGATAAGTCCTAAATCTGGGGCATGAGGCCCCACTAACATACCGAGTATAATGAGAAACGGAATAATCGAGAACTTTAACTTCGCAGCGAGGATAGCTGCAAAAGCTACTAATACTAACGCAGTTCCAACTTCAAAGATTAAAGTATCCATCGATTAGGAATCACCTCCTGCTGAAAGCAATTCATTAATAATTCTTTTTACTTCATGTCTTTCACCCGACAATACGAGCATATCGCCAGCTTCAATAATAGAGTCTGGACCTGGATTAAAGAATTTCTTCATATTCTTTTTCAAAATAGCAATAATCGTTACGTTATACGTTTTTCTGACATGTAAGCTACCAATTGTTTGTTGTACTACTGGTGCATTATTCTCCACCTTAAACCATTCAATTGATAATCCTTCAAAAGCCATCTCAATTGTGTCTAGCGCTTGCGGCCTATATACCATTCCGCCTAATATAGCCGCAATTTGTCTCGCTTCAGAATCACGAAGAGAAATGCTTGAAATACTCTCATCGTGATCCGCATCAAAATGATACATTTCTCTTCGGCCATCATCATGAATAACGATAACCATTTTTTCATTACCTTTTGTGATTACTTCAAACTTACAACCAATGCCCGGTAGTTCACTCTCTCTAATATTCATATTTTCCGCCTCCTAAAGTTTTTAGTTACGGCTTTTACAAATCTACATCAATCTCTGTTTTAAACTTCTCATCTTTTGAGATTCCTAAATACTTGAGCGTCTCTGATGGAGTTGCGTGATGAAAATGCTTTTGCAATAGCGCAATCGCTATTCCTCTTTTGTACGCATGAAATCCAAATGTTTTTCGCATTGAATTCGTTCCAATCTTTCCAACAATCCCAACCGCTTCAGCTGCGCTATGGATAACACGATATGCTTGTTGGCGTGAGATTGAATTTGTCGTTTTATTAGATTGAAATACGTAGTTTTCTCTTTGAGCATCAATAGATTTTACATACTCTAAAAGGGCTTCTTTTACTTTTGTATTTAAATAAATATCTTGTTTGAATTTTTCATCTTTCACAGGAAGAGAATAAAACTCTTTAACAGTCTTATCTTCATTTAATACCTCTTCAAATTTCATACTAAGTAGCTCAGTAATCTTTAATCCAGTGTTAATTCCAATAACAAATAAAAGATAATCTCGCTGCGAGTGCTCTTTTAAATACTTTTTCATAGCCTCAATTTGGTTTATATCTTTTAATGCCTCTACAACTTCCATACATGTATCTCCTCATCTTATGAACGGTAATTTTCTCATTATCCTGTCCATTTTACCTTATCATGCTATGAGATTTCCATGTATTATCTATTATTTTCACAATATACTCTTACGACAATTTTTCATTTGGAAATTTATGATTGTACAAATACGGTGTGGGTAGAAAAAATAGGGGGAGTACAAGTTCAGCTTCTTTCTACAGATCGGATTCCTCCTTTCATTTTTCGGTTGCTGATACTTTCATATTATGTTACTTATTTACATTATATTATATATTTCAGTAACATTAAAGTGTTTTTTCTGAAAATATAAAAAGCCGAGCACTTTCACTCGGCTTTTTACCTATTAATCTTCTTTTGGAAGAACAATTCCTTTATACAATTGAACTGTAATGAAGTAATAAATCGCATAAATAACTAAGAAAATTACGATTGGTACCCAAATACGGAAGTAAGGATCCATTAAAATAAATCCGAAAATATTCATACCAACTAATACGTGAGCGATCCCCACAATTGCTGGGAATAAGAATACTAAGAATAATTCTTTATAAATCGATTTCGTTAATAACTCACGGCGCACACCGATTTTACGAAGCATTTGATAACGCGTAATATCTTTTGATGCACCAGAAAGAATTTTAAACATTAAACAACTTGCCATCATTGCTAAGAACGCAATTCCAAGGAAGAATCCCATAAATACTGTTCCACTCGCAATGCCGTAGAATCCATTGTAAGATTGATATTTACTATCTAATCTTTCAGCTTTTACATTTTTATATTTAACTAGCTGCAACTCGTCAAGTTTTTTCCATTCTTTTGTGTATGCTACAAAATCGTCTGTTTTTCCAGTAACTACGATTCCTTCTTTACCATTTACAGTATCGTACATTTTCTGATCTACAATTTTAATTGCATGATCTTCATATAGATAAAATGGCTGAATTGTTCTGAAAGCCTCGTTCCATTCTTCTGGAAGTTCTTTAGCACTCGCATCTTTTTCATTCATTTCTCTAGAAACTGCACCTACTGGTAGTTCCTCTGAAACTTTCTTTGTTTTTCCTAAATCCTTCATACTTTCCATCTGTTTTGTATCTTGTACGAAAGGAGGGTTTTTCTCTAAATCTTCTTTTACATAATAAACGTATTTATTATCAACTTTGTAACGATATTCATTTTTCTCTTTAAATGTAATACCATCTAAAATTTTCTTTTCTTCAGCTGTTGGGTTATGAATAACTGAATCATATATTACTAAACCATCAACCATTTTTATAACGTTATTTTTAAATGCCATACCACCTGAAATTGCACCCGCTCCAAGAGCAACTAACATCGCTACCGTTGCAAGTACTTTCGTTAAGCTATTAATACGGAAATTTAATTGTGCAAACGTAAAAGCATTAAGTCCTTTTTCACTACGCTTTTTATTACTCTTTAACTTTCTAATGATAACTGGGAGAAGTGATCCAAATAGCATGTAAGTACCAGTTGTTGTTGTAATTAATGCAATAAGGATTCCCATTTCTCTTAGTTTTTCCATGTAAATCATTGATGCATAGCCAATTCCTAATAAAATAACAGCAAGGATTGCAACGACACCTGTCATTTTTCCTTTTACCGCAACACGTTCTGTTTGTGCATCTGCATGTACAAGTTGCAGTACTGAAATACGTGATAACTTAATACTGTTCATAATTGCTGATAATACAAATAATGCAAAGAAGAAAATGCAAGTAACAGTCATAGATGGTAGATAAAATGCCTTATAGCCTTCACCAGCAAATTCTAATTGTTTCATTAATAACTGTCCGATACCTTCTGCAAGTCCTACACCAACTGTAAGTCCAATCGCAAGAGACGCAGCACCTAATACAATCGTTTCAATAAACATAAGTAATGTAACTTTATGCTTTTTTGCACCTAACATCATGTACATACCAAACTCTTTTTGACGAAGAGATAATAAGAAAGAGTTTGCATATAAAATGTAGAAGAACGTTATAATTGCTAATAAAAATGAACCTGCTTGGAATACGAAACCAATAGACTTAATAACAGAATTGGATTCGATAAACGCTTTATTCAGCGCTAACGTTTGGAACATATAAAAAATTGAAATCGACATGACAAGACCAACAAGTAAGACAATATAATCTTTCAGCTTACTCTTTAGCCCTGACATGGAAAGTTTAAATAACATGCCCTAGACCTCCCTTCCTACGCTTTTTGTGTGCCTAAGTCCGCAAGCACATCTAAAATTTCTTTATAAAATTCTTCACGCGTACCACCGCGGTGAATTTCTTTATATAGCTCACCATCTTGAATGAATAAAATACGCTGACAGTAACTTGCACTATATGGATCATGCGTAACCATCATAATAGATACGCCTTGTTCTTCATTTAAGTTTGTCATCGCATCAAGTAAACTTGCTGCATTTTTCGAATCAAGAGCTCCTGTTGGCTCGTCTCCTAAAATAATTGCCGGTTCATGCACTAGAGCACGTGCTGCTGCTGAACGTTGTTTCTGTCCACCGGATACTTCAGTTGGATACTTTTGAAGAATTTCTGTAATCCCTAACATATCCGCTACTTTCTCTACTTTCGGTCCAATATTACGTGATGAAACACCTTGAAGTGAAAGTGGAAGTGCAATGTTCTCATAAATAGATAAGTTCTCTAATAAGTTGAAGTCTTGGAAAATGAATCCTAACTTTTGCGAACGGAAATCAGAAAGCTCACCTTGCTTCATTTTCGTAATGTCCGTACCCGCAATTTCAACAACGCCACCCGTTGCTTTATCAAGCGTTGAAATTACATTTAATAATGTCGTTTTACCAGAACCAGATGGTCCCATAATACCAACAAATTCACCCTCTTGAATTGAGAATGATACACCTTTTAACGCGTGTGATTGGTTCTCACCTTTTTTACCGTACACTTTTTGAACGTTTTTCACGTCTACAACTGGTTTCGTCATATATATCCTCCTACGCTTGTTTTTCCATTACCTATTTTGCGCCTTTTGGAGGTGAACTGCTATTTATTAACATTACAATTACCTTACACTTTTGTAATAAAATAAAACCAGGTCGTATTTCGACCTGGTTTACTCTGATTGCTTCGATCTTTGAGGTTGTCCTTTTTTACTGTTACGCTGTTTCACTTGAACAACTGGATCAAGTTCATTTGAAAATTCAGCGTTATGTCCATTTTGCGTTTTTTGCTCTGGATTATTTTGATCTGAACGTTTTGCCATTACATTCACTCCTTATTAGTGCGGTGTAATAATCATTTGATGTTGCAATTGGCGAATTGCCATACGTGCTCTATTTAATTGCTCACGTTGCTCATCATTCGCATGTTGCTGCATAGTTTGTAAGTCGTTATATGCTTGTTCTAATTGTAACTGAGCATCCGAATACTCCATCGTATTGTAATGCTCTTGTCTCATGCCTTGGTCTAATTGTTCTTTCGCATATTCCACCGCTTGTTCTGCCTGTGTAATATACTCTTCAAGTGATTGACGCTCTGCCATAATTGTCCCTCCTTGCTTCAATTCCCCTTTAGTGTGTCCCTTCCATATGAACCTTATGAGTATGTTATAATGGATTTTGTTTCATTTTGACTCGTCTTAGGAGGGAAAATAATGAAGGTTCAAAACCCTTTTCCATATACAAATGACAATAAACGTTATCATACATGGAATTACCACTTACGAAATGAATTTGGTGAAAAAATCTTTAAAGTTTCATTAGATGCTGGCTTCGATTGCCCGAACCGTGACGGTACAGTTGCTTACGGTGGTTGCACGTTTTGTAGTGCTGCTGGATCTGGTGACTTCGCTGGCGATCGCCGCGATGATGTTATAACGCAATATCATGAAATGAAAGAAAAAATGCACTCAAAGTGGAAAGACGGAAAATGTATCGCTTATTTTCAGGCTTACACAAATACACATGCACCACTTGAAGTGTTAAAAGAAAAATTCGAACCGCTTCTAGCAGAAAAAGATGTTGTCGGTCTTTCTATCGCAACTCGTCCAGATTGCTTACCAGACGATGTTGTTGCATATTTAGCGGACTTAAATAAACGCACGTACCTTTGGGTTGAACTCGGACTACAAACCGTCCATGAACGTACTGCAAATCTTATTAATCGTGCTCACGATTATCCTTCTTACGTTGAGGGCGTAAATAAATTACGTAAGCATGGCATTAGAGTTTGCTCGCATATTATTAACGGTCTTCCCCTTGAAGATTATGACATGATGATGGAAACAACTCGTGAAGTAGCAAAGCTTGACGTACAAGGAATTAAAATCCACTTACTTCATTTATTAAAAGGAACGCCAATGGTGAAGCAATATGAAAAAGGACAATTAGAATTCCTTTCTCTTGAAGATTACGTAAGTCTCGTTGTTGACCAACTTGAAATTATTCCAGAAGATGTAATTGTGCACCGCATCACAGGTGACGGTCCGCCTGATTTAATGATTGGCCCAATGTGGAGCTTAAATAAATGGGAAGTATTAAATTCCATCGATGCAGAATTTGTACGCCGCGGAAGCTGGCAAGGAAAATATGCAAATGAGGAGAAACAAAAATGAAATTAGAACGTGTATTACCGTTTGCTCGCTCGCTGCTGCAAACGGCTGTTAAAGAAGGCGATTACGCTGTAGATGCAACTTTAGGAAATGGACATGACACTTGCTTCCTAGCTGAAATCGTTGGAGATAACGGAAAAGTATTTGGATTTGATATTCAAAAAGAAGCAATTGAAAGCTCTACTATCCGCCTAAAAGAAAAAGAGCTTTTTGAACGTACTGTTTTAGTTCACGATAGTCACGATACGCTTCTATCCGTACTACCAGAAGATGCAAAAGGAAAAGTAACAGGCGCTATCTTCAACTTAGGTTACCTTCCAGGCGGTGACAAGCATATCGTCACAAAACCGAACTCAACAATCTCGGCGATCGAGCAATTATTAGAAGTAATGGCACCTGAAGGTATCATCGTCCTTGTCATTTACCACGGACATCCAGAAGGACAAGTAGAACGCGACGCTGTACTTAAATTTGCAGAAAAACTAGATCAAAAAGAAGCTCACGTTTTGCGATACGGCTTCATTAACCAGCAAAATAACCCGCCATTTATTGTGGCGATTGAGAAGCGATAAAGTGAAACTTTAATCAGTGAGGTTTACTGTCCGGCAAATAGCAGGATAATTATATCAACGATTTTTCAGATATATCGATCATTCGACAAAACATAACAAAAAAAGACGTGCATTCATTGCACGTCTTTTTCTTATTCTCCTATATAATGGATGTATACAATATTTGAAGAAAGAAGGATAGAACTTTGCTAGTAGAACTAAGAGGAATTCAAAAGAAGTATGGCAAATCACTTATACTAGACAACATCGATTTATCCATTCCAGAAGGAGAAGCACTCGCTATTATTGGTGGGAACGGGACTGGAAAAAGTACTTTACTCAAAATAATTGCAGGCTTTATTCCACCTACGGCAGGGACACTTCAAAGAAAAGAACATATACAAATCAGTTATGTCCCTGAACATTTTCCTGAAGGAATTCGTTTTACATTAGAGGATTATTTATATCATCTCGGCCACATTCACGGTTTATCAACAAAATATTTAAGAAATAAAATTCCGATGCTCCTTGAATCTTTTCATCTACATCATGCAAAGCATTACGTTGTACGAAACTTTTCAAAAGGTATGAAACAAAAAACAGGCATTATGCAAGCATTACTTACGGACGTCCATTTATTAATTCTAGATGAACCTCTTTCTGGACTCGACCCTAACTCTCAGCAAGAATTAGAGCATATTTTACTCTCATTAAAACAACAAGGCATATCTATACTCTTCACATGTCACGAAAAACAACTACTAGAAAACTTCGCCGATAGAATTGTGACATTAGCAAATCATACAATTGCGGAAGATACCTCTGTGCAAAAATCAACAGAACAGGTCTATATTGAGGCAATTGTTCACGAAACATTTTCAGCTATAGAACTACAAAAGCAATCAGGATTTATACAAGTTACACACAATTCAAATCAAAACCTCATTCAATTACAAATCGAAAAGGAATATGCAAACGAAATGCTTCAGTTTTTATTACATAAAAAAGCATCTATCACACTGCTACAGCCTAATTTTTAAATCGAAAGAAGGTTTATTATGTTTGCGCTTATTCGTTACCATTTTCTCGACTACACGAAATCGTATAAGTACATTCCTCCTATTGCGATGTACTGCATAAGCTTACTTTTTGTATATACATATAAACCAACTCCCATTGTACCAACATACTTAGAAACAGCACTCGCACTTTATTTATTATCTGCCTGGATTACAGTCACAATTTTTCATACTGAAGATCCTGTACAAGAACAAATCACTATTTCACATACAAATAATATTTCGGCATTATACGTTGGTAAATATATTACGGCTTTTTTTATTTGTACTGTTTTATCTTTTATATCCGTAATCTATCCAATTATTTTGCAAATGTTTAATGAAAAAATGACAGCTTCTTTATTTCTAGTCGGATTTCTCGCTCACATGTCTTTATCTATACTAGGAATTTCAATCGCAACATTATTTACTAGAAATATTATTCAAAAAGCAAGCACCGCTTGGCTTAGTCTTACATTTATATTACTTATGACGATTGCCTCAATCCGGTTAAAAAAAGAGTTACTATGGTTTTTACCACCTGTCGAAAGCTTTATAATGCTTGGACAATACAAATATAATATACTTACTCATACTCTATGGCTTACAGCTTGGGCTATTGTATATTCATTTTTATTACTTACTTTATTTCTTTTTCTCGTTCGCAGAAAACGTTTTTGATTACATATTAAAGGGGACTAAACAATGATTGGAATACTAGCAGGAATGGGTCCAAAATCAACCGGACCATTCGTCGATACAGTTGTAGCAGGGTGCCAAACAATATATGGAGCAAAGCATGATATTGACTTTCCTCATATGATGATTTATTCGTGCCCAACACCGTTTTATATGGATCGCCCTATTGATCATGCGGCGATGAAAAAAGCGATTATTGAAGGAGCGCAAAAACTTGAAAGTACTGGTGTAGATTTCATCGCAATGCCATGTAATACAGCGCATCTTTTTTTCGAGGAATTACAGCGTTCTATTACCATTCCTATTTTGAATATAGTCGATGAGACGTTAAAAGCAATTCCTGAAAATACAAAAAGAGTCGCTCTTCTTGCAACAGAAGCGACTGTTCAAGCAGGTATTTACCAAGACGGGATTATAAAACGTAATATAGAGTACATTCATCATGAAAAATGGCAGACAATGATTAATCAAATTATTACTTGTATTAAAGGCGGAGAAATTGAGGAAGCTCGTAAATTATGGAGTCTGCTCGTTTTACAGTTAAAAGACGAAGTAGATACCGCTATTATCGCATGTACCGATTTGAATGTGGTGATGAGTGAGGACTTTGTTGATTCCGCTCAATGTCTTGCGAAAGCAGTTGTTAGGATCTATGCATCCAATATAAAAAAGTCTTCATAAACATAGAACACATCCTTTTTAAAATGTGTTTTATGTTTGATAAAAACAACCAAAACTTTTAACTTTTTTCACAATTCTTTCAAAGTAATCACACTTAATCTCGCTATATTAAATAAGTAGTTTATTCATATAGGGAAGGTTAGGGGAACTGTCGTATGAAACAAAATCGTTCGCTTCATTATATTTTTTGGCGTTGGCATTTTTATGCCGGGCTTTTTATTACGCCGCTTCTTATTACTTTGTCACTGAGCGGAATTGGGTATTTATTTCGGGAAGAAGTTGAAGATTTCATCTATAAAGATTTATATTTCGGGAAGAGCGCCCAAACAGAATCTATTTCGATGTCTGATTCGCTTTTCTTAACAGAGAAAAAATATCCGCATTATAGCGTGACGAAAATTAGTGAGTTTAATGGGGATTATAATACGAGGCTTACGATTGCTAATGAATATACAGGAAAGCAAAAATTTGTGTATTTAGATAGCAATAATCAAATTGTTGGGGATCAAAATGCAGCTGAAACGTTTGCCAATATAATGCGGGAATTACATAGTTCCCTTTTAGTCGGTGGCACTGTCGTCAATTATATTGTAGAACTTGCAGCGTGCTGGACAATCTTTTTAATTGTAACCGGGTTGTATATGAGTATACGCCAATTCAAAAACACACCAGCATCCAATAAGCGAGAAAAGGCAAAACGACGTCATTCTATTATCGGTATTATATTTACAATTCCTCTCGTTCTTTTAGTTGCATCAGGTTTACCTTGGTCAGGATTTATGGGTAACCAAATTTATAAAATCGCAGCGTCGAATGAATCAATCGGATATCCGAAATTGTATATGGCACCACCTGAATCAAAGGTAAAAGAATTACCCTGGGCAACAAGAAAAGAAGCTCCTCCGGAATCAAACTCAAATGAACCAAAAGCAATTTCAGTTGATGAATTACAAAAAGGAATTGAAATAAAGAAGCCATACGTTATCTCACTACCGACTGATCCGAAAAGTGTATTCACTGTTTCGAAATCAAGCGGTTCCGGTATTACGGGTATGGATGTGGCACCAAATGAAGAAATAACAGCTTACTTTGATCAATATAGCGGAGAACTCATTTCGAAAACGGACTATCGTGATTATGGATTATTTGCACAATGGTTCACTTACGGTATCCCGCTTCACGAAGGACATTTATTCGGATGGCCAAATAAAATATTATGCTTACTAACGACATTATCTTTATTACTTCTTATTTATTACGGAATAAAAATGTGGTTAGCAAGAAAGCCGAAAGGAAAATTAGCAGCACCGCCAAAACAAAGAGATAAAAAAAGCATAATCGTTTTCTTTATCATGATGGTTATACTAGGCGCTGTCATGCCTTTATTCGGACTATCTGTTTTAGTTATTCTCGCGATTGAACTTCTCATATATGTATTTTCAAAAATACGATCATAATAAGAAAACCACTCAACATGAGTGGTTTTCTTCATCACTGCGCCATTTTCTTTCGGTACATCTTCCCGTTCCAGTAGAAGAATCGTGAAGTGAGCCCTCCGTATTTTACAATGCGCCGTGCCATTTTGTGCATATTCTTTTGCGCAGATACTTTTTGATCTGATAAATAAATACCAAGTAATCCTCGGCTTATGAGACGATGAAACTTTGCATGAGGCAAATCACCAATGCTCTTCTCTGCTTCTTCTACAAAATGTTTCATACGATCTAATATAGCTTGCTCGTTTTCATAATAACTACAGAAATTCAAATCTCCGCCGATACGGTCTTCTTCTTGATCGATGAAATAATCAAGTAAAATGTGAAGTCCTTGTACGTATGGAAAATACCCTTGTCTAATTTTCACAATATCTTCTTCATGTAACTCATCATGAAATGCATATGCTACAAGACAGAAAATTCCAAGCGTAGAACCTGCACATGCTGAAAACTCAAACCAACTCATCGGTGGTAAATTTTCTTTATGCGCTTCAAACCATGTTTTTAAGCGTGGTTCTCTTTCTTCTAACTTCACGTGTTTATGAATTTGCAAATCACAATAATAACAAGCAAGTTCATGAAGAATTGGAGCAATTTTATCATAATGCTTCGTTTTCTTTAAAACATCCTGACATGTTTCAACAAGCTCATCTAAATAACCACCATCATCTTGATCATCACGATAACGATAATAGTTACCGCCCCCTTCAACTTCAGGGCTTAATGCCATTACCATCGACTCATGAAGAGCCGCAAAGTCTTTCGGGTCAAGTGATGTACTACGATCACATAAATTATCTAAATAGTCGCTAATCGTTTGATAAGCTACGATAAAACGAATACATTCCTCACGATGTTCATTTGCTAGTAGCGCTAAAATGCCACCGCCCTCGCAATGAAACGTTTTATTCTCAATACTTGCGATTGCCTGACTATGAAGCTCGTCATTCGGAATATGGTAGGCACGCTCTTTCCACATCGCTAGCTCATGGTGTACTACCGGAAACACATCACGGTATACTTTCGCCATGAGCGTTATGGGATTACTCGGTACGTTCACTTCTTCCTTCATCTCCTCTATTCAATGTACAAATAATTTACTTATTTGTTTCTATTATGTTATTGATGCGTATTTCAGTAAATGACTGAATATAATTCAAAATTTCATCACGCTCATACTCATTTAATAACTCATGATAACAATTCGGCCATTCTTTAAAAGCCTTATCACTTATTTTAACATTATCAAACCAAGTACGGACACGTGTTTTATCTACAAGTTTATCCTCACAAGCCTGCATTAGCAAGAGTGGAACGTCTGGAAAATCGCCTATTTTTTTATGCGCAATTTCGATAGACTTAATCAATTCACTATACCAACGTACTGATACTTTGCGCAAGAACAATGAATCATTCTCCATCGCATCTCTCACTTCATGATTACGAGTTGACATTTCCACTGTAAGATTCGTTGCAAATTGCAATTTTGGAGCAACAACATTTAATATTTTTGAGGCAGCTCGAAGCGGAGCAGAAGGTCCAGTTAATACACCTAAACATGGTGAACTTAAAATAATACCATCTACATCTTCTCTCTTCGTTTCTTGCATCATACGAATGACAATAAGACCACCCATACTATGACCAAATATAAAAATAGGTAATCGATACTTCCTTGCCTCTTTCACCCATAATTTAACTTCCTCTATGTATTCATCAAATGAATCAATATGTCCTCTATTTCTCGAAGTCGTTCCATGTGATGGAAGGTCTCCCATCACAACGTGGTAGCCAATATGATTCCACATTTCCGCTATAGCTTCGTAACGTCCGTGATATTCCATTGCGCCGTGCACGATAACGACTACAGCTTTCGCTTCCTCTGCTACATAATTCCACATACGGACCTCCTCCATTTCACTCTTTCTCATAATTTGATACACTAAAACTAGTCTCTAGGAAAGGAAGGCTTTACATGATATATCCTTACAAAGAAAAAAATCCGAAAATTGCGAGTAGTGCTTTTATCGCTGACTATGTTACCATTACAGGCGATGTGACAATTGGCGAAGAATCTAGCATTTGGTTTAATACAGTCATCCGCGGTGATGTATCACCAACGATAATTGGAAATAGAGTAAATGTACAAGATCAATGTACACTTCACCAAAGCCCCCAGTATCCTCTTATTTTAGAAGATGACGTTACCGTTGGGCATCAAGTTATTTTACATAGCTGCAAAATTGAAAAAGATGCTTTAATCGGAATGGGATCTATCATATTAGATGGCGCTGAAATTGGTGAAGGAGCTTTCATTGGTGCTGGTAGTCTCGTTTCACAAGGAAAGAAAATCCCTCCTAATACGTTAGCTTTCGGTCGCCCTGCGAAGGTCATTCGCGAATTAACAGAAGAAGACCGTAAAGATATGGAACGTATCCGCACACAATACGTTGAAAAAGGACAATATTATAAATCGTTACAAAAGTGATTTTATCGCTGCCATAAGACTGGCAGCTTTTTTTATGAAAAAATCTAACTTTTTCTTTACAAAACCTTATTATCCCCTCAATAAAATCTTATTAAAATAGAAGTTAATAACTCCATATATATGTAAATGAGGGAGGAAAAATCTCATGAAGGTCAGTGGACTATATAAAATAGAATGTTACATCTTCAAAGGAATTAATCGCTACTTTGATCAAAAAACATTAAACATCTTTTTCAGCAATATTACCCATATCGGTGGTGCAAGTTTTTCCATTGCACTTACCCTATTCTTTTTAATTTTCGCAACAGGGAATTTGCATCAAGCTGCAATTGCAACTGCTATTTCTTTAACAATTAGCCATATTCCTGTGCAAATATTAAAAAGATGGTATCCACGAAAACGTCCTTATTTAACAATTCAAGATGCGAAATATCCAGTACAGCCTTTAAAAGATCATTCTTTTCCATCCGGACATACAACGGCTGTTTTCTCTGTCCTCATTCCATTTATTTGCTATAATCCAAACTTGCTTGCTTTTCTATTACCGTTAGCATTATGCGTCGGTATTTCCCGTATTTATTTAGGGCTTCATTATCCGTCAGATGTATTTGTAGGCATGTGCCTTGGCATTTGCTCTGGCATCATCTCTTTTTATCAACTCATTCCACTCATGTAAAGGAGCGATATGATGAGAGTCGCCATATTTACCGATACATTTACACCACAAGTCAACGGTGTGGCGAAAACTTTGGAACGTTTAACTAAATATTTTCAAAAAGAAAATATCGCCTATTCTGTTTTCGCCCCTCAGCATACGGCAGAAGATAATTTCGTAGCGAATGTGAACAAAATGAGAAGTATCCCGTTAACAATATTATATCCAGAATGTCGCTTTTCCTTTCCTACTCCGCGCATTAAGCGGGAACTTCTTGCCTTTAAACCTGATATCATTCACATCGCTACGCCTTTCAATATGGGGATTTGTGGGTTATATTATGCCAAAAAGTTAAATATCCCAGTTGTCGGTTCTTATCATACTGATTTTGACGCCTATTTACGCTATTACAAAATCGAATTTCTCTCCAATATGCTATGGAACTATTTAAGGTGGTTTCATAGTCATATGCAAAAAAACTTTGTTCCTTCTCCTGAAACATTACATCAATTAAAGAAAAAAGGATTTCAACAGCTCTATATTTGGGGACGTGGTGTAGATTGTACTCTCTTTCATCCAACTTACAATAAAGACCTATTCCGAAAAAAATATAATATTACAGCGAAATATATTCTTTCCTACGTCGGGCGCCTTGCTCCTGAAAAAGATATCGATACTCTTCAAACACTTATTCAAACGACAAACAAAGAACGTGACGATATTCATTGGCTCATCGCTGGAGACGGGCCTCTAGCAACAAATTTGCGTGAGGCTGTTCCGAAAACAAATGTCACTTTTACTGGATATTTACAAGGTACGGATTTAGCTGAAGCATATGCTTGTTCTCATATGATGGTATTTCCATCAGCTACTGAAACGTTCGGAAATGTCGTACTTGAATCATTTGCATGCGGTACACCTGTCATCGGAGCAAATAGTGGCGGGGTTAAAAATATTATTACAGATGGAAAAACGGGAATTCTTTGTCCACCAAAAGATACAGATTCCTTTCTATCCTCCATCAATTCTTTATTGCAAAATGAAGAGCAGCTTATGCAAATGGGCATAGCAGCTTCGTCTTATGCTAAATCAAAAAGCTGGGATGAGATCTTTCGTGGCTTACTTGACCAATATGAAGAAGTCCTTCAGCACACTGCATCAGAATTACTCGCTTAAACAGAAAAACTCCCTTCCAAAAAACGAAGGGAGTTTATTACACAGTTATAAATTTTAGTTTAATAAATGATACATAAGGTGAAATATCATTTTATTCCTATATTCATTATAACAAAAAGATACATAACTAAACAGACTTGTAATAAAAACCCATAAAAATTAATATATGGTTATACAGTATTTTTTACTGTATGGTGATTTTAAGAATCCCCTTAAAATCAACTTACTCACATACCTTTATACAGCAATTGTTCCCCAATTTCTGTATATCAAAAAACCTTTCATTCATTTGAAAGGTCTTTTTGAGCCTGCACATATTCTTCTTTCGTATTCACATTTATAAACCAATCTACATTCGCTTGTACATCTTCACCAGCAATATATTTCACATTACATTGTGATAAAAGCTGGCCCATACTTCTTTTTTCTTCTTGAAGCAAAGCATAAATCTTTTCTTTCACGCGGTTATTATACGCTGCAAGTAACGGTTGTTTTCTTCCATTAATAATAGGGACAACAGCATCATATTCATCGCTCGTTTGCTCTAATAAAATGGTAATCCATTCATTTGAAACGTTCGGTGCATCACAAGGCATGATAATATACCAATCTGAATCTATGTATTCCATTCCTGACACTATTCCAGCAAGTGGCCCATTTCCTTTATAGTGCGACATATCTTCTATAACTGGAACTTGTACTAATTGCTCTACTCTCTCTTTTATATCAGTATGACTAATAACAACAACATCTTGCAAAATACTTTCCATTACTTGCACAATATGCTCAATAAAAGTACTCTCTTTCCAGCCTACTAACGCTTTCGACTCACCGAATCGGCTCGACATACCTCCTGCTAATACAATTCCAGCACACTTACTCATTGGCGATGCAGCTCAAATGTAATATGACCTAATTCCGGTAAAATTAATTTATTCATTGCAAGGCGAACTGCTCCGCTAGATCCTGGCATCGAAAAGACAACTTTCCTTCCAATAGTACCGCCAATTGCTCGACTTAACATCGCAGCGCTTCCGATATCTTCTAAATAACTAATCATACGGAACAACTCACCAAATCCAACAATTTCTTTATCTAATAACACTGAAACTGCCTCAATCGTTACATCACGTTTCGTAATACCAGTTCCGCCATTCGTTAACACGACATCAACATCTTCCCTATGATAACCAGCTAACACAGCCTGCTGGATACTTTCTTTATCATCTTTCACAATTTCATAAGAGGTCACTTTATGTCCTGCTTCTTTTAATAATTCATGTAATAGTTGTCCGCTCTTATCTGTCTCTTCCGTACGTGTATCGGAAATCGTCACGATTTTGCAGCGCACTTCTTTTGGAGCTTGTTTTTTATGTTCAGTTACGCTCATGTCTCATCTTTCCCTCCTAAAAATTTCCCTTCACTTTATTATACGTATCTTTATACTGTTACAAGTAAAAAAATAAAAATTGTGACCCTATCTTAATAATGACTTCCTTAAGATCCTAAGAATAAAATCCAAATAATTAAAACTGTTACAATTAAGTAAAATAATTACTTTTATTGATAGAAATAGCCATTCCCCTTAAATTCATTAACCATATATCTATTTAAACTACACACTTAGAGAATCATTTTTTATCTTACATAAAAATAGTTTGGATAACAAATATCAGTAGCATTTTATTAATCAACAATAAAAAGATGGTCGAGTCAATACCCTAACCATCTCTAAGTGTCTTTCTCAAATTTTACCATTAACCTTCTCTAATAATTTCTAATTTTCCATCTAAAAATATCTCCTAAGCGAGAATTCAACTTCGGTTCACGAACCACCTAACGCATTAAGTAGAGCCCCTAAAATTCCCACCATATTAGTCAATAGTTTATTTAGATTAATAAAAACTATAGTTATAATCCCTAATAATACAAGCGCTATTACTCTTGTTACAATATTAAATATATTTATTTCAAAATACCCCCTTCAAAAATTGACTTTACACACTTTAAATTAACATACCGTTTTTTAGACTTCACATTCCTAATTATTACTAAAAACACGTCCATATTCCTGGTATAAACTAAAATGAGTAAAAATATATAGTTGAAAATATTTTGAATGTTATAATTAATCGCAACATATTTTCTCATCATAGAAAATCTTGTTTTCAAACATATTAATTCTTAATAAGGAGCTTAAATTACTATGGAACTTTATAAAAAATTAACAACAACATTCATTCTCTTATTTGTTGCTTCCATCACTGTCGGCTTTTCCTTAAAAAGCGCGATTCCATATGCTACATTAGTGAGTATTATATTCGCAACGCTATTTTTACTGAGCAGTGCTTTTTACGCAGGAAAAGCACACCAACTGAAAGGGTGACCGTCTATGTTCCGTAAGAAACCACACCTTTGTAAATCATGTGAAAAGGAAATACAAACGTATGAAAAAGCGTGGATTCATATGCCATTTCCGGCAAGTGGGATGACAAATATGAAGAAGTATATTGAGCTAGACGGGGAAGTTTATTGTAGTTCTTGCATTCAAGTAGTAAATAAAGTGAAACTTTAATCAGTGGGGATTTTGTTCTTCCCCACTGATTATTAGTTGAACCAATCGGGCTTTTACAGGCAGTTAGCCTCCTACATAACTTTTTTGCTTTACAGCCGAATTTTAAAATGGGAGGCTTACTGCCCGTTAATGCGGGATAAAACCAAATAAAAAAAGCTTTGCGACACGCGCAAAGCTTTTTTTTCATATATTATAGACCAGCTTGCTCTTTTAAAGTAGCTGCTTTGTCTGTACGTTCCCATGTAAGATCTACATCAGTACGTCCGAAGTGGCCGTAAGCTGCTGTTTGTTTGTAAATTGGGCGACGTAAGTCTAGCATTTTAATAATACCAGCTGGGCGAAGATCGAAGTTGTTACGAACTAGTTCTACTAATACGTCTTCAGATACTTTACCAGTGCCTAATGTATCAACTGAAATTGATACTGGTTGTGCTACGCCAATTGCGTATGCAAGTTGTACTTCTGCTTTGTCAGCAAGACCAGCTGCTACGATGTTTTTCGCAACATAACGAGCTGCATATGCTGCAGAACGGTCAACTTTCGTTGCATCTTTACCAGAGAATGCACCACCGCCATGGCGAGCGTATCCACCGTAAGTATCAACGATGATTTTACGTCCTGTTAAACCAGCATCACCTTGTGGTCCACCAATTACGAAGCGGCCAGTTGGGTTAATGAAGAATTTCGTTTCTCCATCCATTAATTCTGCTGGAACTACAGCTTTAATTACGTGCTCTTTTAAATCGCGATCGATTTCTTCCCACGTAACATCTGGATGATGTTGTGTAGAAATTACAATTGTATCCACACGTACAGGTTTACCATTTTCATCATACTCAACTGTAACTTGCGTTTTTCCATCCGGACGTAAGTATGATAATGTGTCATCTTTACGTACTTCAGTTAAACGACGAGCTAATTTGTGAGCAAGCGAGATTGGAAGTGGCATTAATTCTTGTGTTTCATTACATGCGAAGCCAAACATTAAACCTTGGTCTCCCGCACCAATTGCCTCAATCTCAGCGTCAGTCATTTGACCTTCGCGTGCTTCTAGTGCTTGGTCAACACCCATAGCGATGTCAGCAGATTGCTCATCGATAGATGTTAAAACTGCACAAGTTTCTGCATCGAATCCGTATTTTGCGCGTGTGTAACCAATGCCTTGAATTGTTTCACGAACGATTTTTGGAATATCTACGTAAGTAGAAGTCGTAATTTCCCCCGCTACCAATACTAAACCAGTTGTTACAGTTGTTTCACAAGCTACACGTGCATTTGCGTCCTTTGCTAAGATCGCATCTAAAATTGAATCAGAAATTTGGTCACAAATTTTATCTGGATGTCCTTCAGTTACAGACTCAGATGTGAACAGATGACGTTTTTTTGTCATGTGGTAAACCTCCCTACAGTAATTGTATATATTGTACGGAACTCATCCTTAATTTGCCACAAACTGCGACATACATTTATTCTCCCACACAAGCATACAGAAAAACCTTTCCTACTTAACATAGAGGAAAGGTTTAATTTGCTACTTGCATACTGCTTTTTGCCCTTTGCTCTTATCGTTCGAGACCGTTAGCCTCGCACAGGTTTTAGCACCTATTCACCTGTATTTACCACTACAAATGAGGTTGCTGGGCTTCATCGGGCCTGTCCCTCCGCCAGCTCGGGATAAGAGAGTATCCGTCCCAATCTATACTAAAGAAATGATATTCATTTGTCAATTAATATTCACATTTTCCTGAAAGTTTTTCTCAATACCCATAGAATGAAATATTAATAGGGAAATGATACATTCACACAAACAAAAATAAATAAATAGTATACATTATTTATATAATTGTGTTATACTATTGATGGGGATTACGAGAAATATTTCATTAAATGAAAAGGATGGTATATAAATATGAGTACTGTGAATGTCCAAATTGGTTTACATGAATTATTGAACGGAAGCAATGCACAGATTCAATTAAGTGTTCCGCAATTAGTGGAAAAAGTATTAATGCGAAACGAAGGGAAATTAACTTCTACTGGTGCCGTTTCTGCTTCAACAGGAAAATACACAGGACGTTCTCCTAAGGATAAATTTATTGTGAAGGAAGCATCGGTTGCTGACAAAATTGCTTGGGGAGCCGTGAACCAACCGATCTCTGAAGAACATTTTAATAAATTATATATAAAAGTTTTAGAATACTTAAAAGAAAAAGAAGAGTTATTCATCTTCAAAGGATTTGCTGGCGCTGATCGCAACTATCGCCTACCAATTCAAGTTGTTAACGAATATGCATGGCATAATTTGTTCGTACATCAATTGTTTATTCGTCCAAATGAAGAAGAATTAGCAACTCACGAATCAGAGTTCACAATTGTTTCTGCACCAAACTTCAAAGCAGATCCAGCAATTGACGGTACAAATTCTGAAGCATTCATTATGGTTTCATTCGAAAAACGTATCGTACTAATCGGTGGTACAGAATATGCTGGAGAAATGAAAAAATCAATCTTCTCTATTATGAACTTCTTACTACCTGAACAAGACATTCTTTCTATGCACTGCTCTTCAAACGTAGGCGAAGAAGGCGACGTAGCACTATTCTTCGGTTTATCTGGAACAGGCAAAACAACATTATCTGCTGATCCAAACCGTAAATTAATCGGTGACGATGAGCACGGTTGGTCTGATAACGGCGTATTCAATATTGAAGGCGGTTGCTATGCAAAATGTGTAAACCTTTCTCATGAAAAAGAACCACAAATCTTCGATGCAATCAAATTTGGTTCAGTTTTAGAAAACGTTGTCATTGATGGTCAAACACGCATCGCTGACTATAACGATACTACTTTAACAGAAAATACACGTGCTGCATACCCTATGCATGCGATTGACAATATCGTACTGCCAAGTGTTGCAGGACATCCAAATACAATTATTTTCTTAACTGCTGATGCATCTGGCGTATTGCCTCCAATCAGTAAGTTATCAAAAGAACAAGCTATGTACCATTTCTTAAGCGGTTACACTAGTAAGCTAGCAGGAACAGAGCGCGGTGTTACATCTCCGCAAGCTACATTCTCTACTTGCTTCGGTTCACCGTTCTTACCGCTTGATGCATCTCGTTATGCTGAAATGCTTGGTGAAAAAATCGAGAAACATGACGCAAAAGTATTCTTAGTAAACACTGGCTGGACTGGTGGCGAATATGGCGTTGGTAAACGTATGAACTTAGGTTACACTCGTGCAATGATTCAAGCAGCACTAAGCGGTGAACTTGCTAAGGCTGAAACTGCAAAACACGACATCTTTGGCCTTGAAGTACCTCGTCACGTTCCAGGTGTACCTGACGAAGTATTAATGCCTGAACAAACTTGGGCTGATAAAGATGCTTACAAAGTGAAAGCAATTGAGCTTGCAAACGAATTTAAAGAAAACTTCAAAAAATTCGATAGCGTTTCTGAAGATATTATTAACTTAGGCGGTCCAATCGCTTAGGTTAAAATTTTCTGTTGGAATAACCCTTTTACTCATATGAATAAGTGTTGTGTAACCGTAAAGTTCCGCGTACTCACCGACAAAACCCAATGCGGCTTAACGGTTACACACACTTACATAAAAAAGAAGCTTACGTTTTCCGCGTAAGCTTCTTTCTATATATTCTTTAATTTACTCACATACAAATCACAGCTTCGAACACACAAACTATTCCCCACTTACTACATCCTTCTAGTTTCACACCGCATGGGACTAAAAAAGGATCTGACCGCTTCTATCCATCGCCAGATCCTCTATTCCAACTTAAAACTTCCCAAGCCCAATTTTCAATTTACATACTCGGATTTCCATACATACAAACCACGGCTTCGAACATATAACCTATTTTCCCACTCACTACATCCTTCTGGTTTCACACCGCATGGGGCTAAAAAAGGCCCTAACCGCTTCTATCCACCGCTGGATCCTCTATTCCATCTAAAAAGAGGCTTTTCATCTTTTTCAGCCCTTCGTTAATTCTTCCTCATCCTTCATACTATAATACCCTAAATTAATAACGATTAAGAAATAACCACCCAGAATACCTACTGCAAATGCCCACATTACCATATGATGCTCAATTTCGTACATGATAATAGCACCCAAAATTGCAGCTGCAAAGCGATTAAACATACCAAGCGTCGGTGCTTTCGTCTTCTTTACTATACTATCTCCAAGCTTTTCGATACGCCTTCCTAAAATCCAAACACAATACATGCTTACAATAAGTCCAATTCCTGCACCTAGAAAATGTGCTGAAAACGGTGTTAACATCCAGCCTAATAACAGAATACCTAGTAGATAATATGATTGAACTTTAAACGATTTTAATGACAAACTAATCATGCTGTACTCCCCCTCAATGTTTTTTCTATTTATCCAACAAAAGCTGTATAACTCATTTCTTTCGAGTCCATACTACTTAAAATCTATTTCATTCAAATTAAAAACAACATAAACGGTATGTTTATGTTGTTAAAATGCTTTTAGGAAATAATATTATACAAGATTTTTAATATAGAATCCCTCATAAATGTGACGTTTTTCAAAACATTTTCGTCCAATTATGAAAAAATTGATATCAATCTATGAACATACGGATATGATGTAATAAGCACATAAATAAAGGGGGCGTCTAATGATTTATTTTTTAATGGCTCTCATTCATCTCATTGTTCCTGCACTTATTGGACTTTCCTTGTATTGGTACACGAAAAAACATAGTATTTTCTATGCTGTCCTCGGTGTTCTTCTTCCAGGAATTATTCTAATTACACTCTTCCGCATTCCTTTTCTTAATTTAATCCCACTTATTACTGCCATTTTATTCCTCGTATTTTTACCAAAAATAAAAAAATAGGAAAGCAGATCATAGGTGATCTGTTTTCCTATTTTGATATAGGTTCTTGCACGATAGAATGCGCTTCTACTTTCTCTGATTTCACAAACCATAGACCGAAGAAAATGATCATTCCACCGATTATTTGTTGTAACGATACATATTCATTTGCCCATACTGCTGCAAATAAAACCGCTACGAGCGGCGTAATATACATATATACCATCGTATGTGATGCTCCAATTTTTTGAACACCAACATACCACATGACTAAACCAAATACTGTTACAAAGAAAATAGAATATAGTAAAGCAAACAATGTCATTCCGTGTATAATGTGAAATGGCATGACAAATACATGTGGGCCACTTAACAATAAGAGCGGAATCGCTCCAACTAATGTCGACCATGCAGTAACACGTAATGCTGAGTATTTTTTAATAAGCGGCCCTGCTAAAACGGGATAAAGTCCCCAACATATTGATGTAATAAGTCCAATCCCATTTCCGTAGAAAGAACTAGCGAGTGAATGCCCCGCTACTAAAACTAATGTAGCACCAATAAAGGCAATCATGGAACCAACTAACTTTCGAGAAGAAAATTTTTCTTGTTTCAAGAAAATCGCAAATACAGTTGTAAAAATAGGTGAAATAGATATGAGTAAAGAAGCATTTGTAGCGGATGTGTATTTTACAGTTTCCATAAATAACGTTTGATACAGTACAATACCTACAACGCTAACGATGATTAATCTTGGTATATCTTTTCGCTCCATATAAAGTGACTTTTCGATAAAGAACGTAAGTAATAACAGTAGTGGTGCTGCTGTCATCATTCGAACTGCAGTAAACTCAATTGCTGTAAATTCTAAAAGTCCATATTTCGCAATCGTATAGTTAATCCCCCAAATAATAACGACACTTAAAATTAATAACTCAATTCCCCATCTTTTCATGCGCAACCCCCTCCGCAAAGAGAATTATACAGAAAATTCAACTATATGTACATTTCATTATGTGAAAAAATCCATAAGAAAAAGGAGCATATTATATACTCCTTCTCTCTTCATTATACTCGAACATGTAACTTCATATTCGGATTATAAAACTGGCTTGGGCTCTTCAGCTGGAAAGTCCCTCCAACTTCATGCCAATCAACTGTTAATTTATCATCCATAAATACAAGCTTTGTGCGATCTGCAATAAAGTTTAGTACGCTTGATTCGATATCTACATCGCGCTCATCTTTCTCTGAAACGGCTACTAAATCAATAATCCCGCTCATAACACAACCGCAACCTTCATTATCATAAAATAACTTTATATATTTCGTTTCACTTGGAATCGTATCCATAATCTTTTTATATGCTGCCTCTGTTACAGTAACGTACATGTGTTAACCTACATCCTCTCTTCTCGTATCATTTATATATTGTACCACCATTTTTCTCGAATCTTATATGCAGAAAATTAAGACTACTATAAAATATATGTGATAAAGTGAAACTTTAATCAGGGAGGTATCCATCCCCCTCTGATTATTAGCCCTCGCCAATCAGGCTTTTACGGGCAGCCCGACTCCCACCTAACTTCTTTGTCCCAGCTTAATTTGGAGGTGGGAGTCTTACTACCTGCTAACGCGGGATAAATCAATTTAAAAAAACATCACTTTTGATTAAGTGATGTTTTCTATTTATCTCTTACACTATCATTAAATCGGCAACATAATCTCAACAGTCGTTCCAACTCCAACTTCACTTTCAAAGTTCAATTTACCGTGGTGATCTTTAATAATTTTTTCCGTAACTACTAATCCTAAGCCTGTTCCAGTTTCTTTCGTTGTGTAAAAAGCTTCATTTAGCTTCGGAATTTTATCTTTCGGAATGCCGCATCCCTCATCTATAATTTGAACAATGATCACATCTTCCACTATAACTTTTACAGTAATAGTTCCGCCAACTGACATTGCTTCAATCGCATTTTTTATTAAATTAAAAAATACTTGTTTCAATCGTTTTTCCTCACATGTAATTGATGGTATATCTTTACTATAAATAGCATGCATTTTTATCCCTTGTTCTAAAGCTGGCTTTTCCATAACCCTGATAACATAAGAGATGATTTCTTTAATATTATGCGTTTCGGATTCTACCGATTTAGATTTCTCAAACCCATTTAGTTCTGTAGCAATTGTATGAATTCGCTCTACTTCCTGTCTCATAATTTCACTATAAATTTTATCTTCTGGATATTTTTTCGCTTGCTTATTCACAAGTTTTTTCAATTTTTCTAACGGTCTTCTAATCTTATCGCCAATTACTGTCGCCATTTTTCCAACCATTGCTAATTTCTCTACATTTCGTATTTCTTTATCCATCATTTCAAGTGTACGAACGTAAGATTGGAATCTTAAAAATATAATCCAACATATAATAACAAACACGCTATATAATGCTATTGGGATAAGAACAATAAAGGATTGAACAACGAATCCCATAAGTGCATATTTTCCAACAATAGTTCCGGCAACTAACCAAAAGTACCTCTTATTCACAAATATCGGTGCAAATAAAATAAAGAATCCTTCTACTATATTCCCGCCATCAAATTCCGCATCACTTCCGTAATAAATAATGAAGTTATGAATAAAATCCAATATATTATAGCCAATTAAAATAATATACTTCACAATATACGGCTTTTTCCATTTCATAAAATAAAATCCTATAAAGAATAATCCAACCATCAAACTATATAGCCATAAACCTAATCCTTCTCCAAAAGCATCTGCTAGTTTTTGATTTTCATCTGATAAAAGGACAATAATTTTTTCAGCAAAATCATACGCAAAAAATATAACGAAGAATAAGCTTAAAAATATTATTAATGCCTTTATCTCTTCTTTTTCAAATATATTGCCTTTTTCCATATGATAACTCCTTTAACAACACCTCTTAATCTTGTGTCACATTACGCTCACATTTTTTCGGGAGCAGTATTTCTACTCTCGTTCCTTTCTTTACTTCACTAGAAATGTGTAATTCTCCAAGATGCTCTGTCACAATTCGCTCTGCTACCGTAAGACCTAATCCAATTCTATCTTGCTTCGTTGTATAAAAAGCATCCTTAACTCGTCCTAAATTATCCTTTTTTATCCCAAAACCACTATCTACTATACTTACTATTACATAATCTCTTTTTTTATTTTCAACTTGTATTTTTAATGTTCCGCCATGTTCCATTGCCTCTAAAGCATTTTTAATAACATACAAAAATACTCCTTTTAATTTGCGTTTATCACATTCAATTTCACTTCTATTTTTCTCTTCATTAAAGGTGCAATTTATATTTAACTCATTCATTTTCCCGCGCATGTTTTCTACCGCTTGTACTAAAACATCACTTACAATGTGTTTTTCATAAACAGAAGGTTTACATGCAGCAATCTCCATTAATTCACTAATCATATTATTCATATTTTCGATTTCGAGAATCATTTGTTCATATGTTGCATCTTTTTCGTGTTTCTCTTTTTGTAATTGCGTAAACCCTTTTAGTGAAGCAAGTGGGTTTTTAATTTCATGTCCGACTGTCGCTGCCATTTTTCCGATAACCGCCAATTTTTGTGACTGACTTGCCTCTGCAATACGTCCCTTTACTGCTGAAAGATATTGTAAAAATCGATTTAAAATAATAAATGACACGAAAAGTAACACCATATTTATAACAAGAGACATAAACAGGTTAAGTTCTCCAAATACAAATAGGTATATCATATATTTCCCTATAAGGAATGGAGCTAAGACAAATAAATATTTTTTACTCAAAAAGATCGGTACGAAGAAAATGAAAATATATTCAATTACATTCCCTTCATCAAATGCTATTGTATTATGAAAAGCATACCATCCAATATTAAAAGTCTCTGCGATCATGTATGCAAATAAATATGTATATTTAACTAAATATGCTTTTTCTCTCTCAAATAAGTAAACACTAATACCTAATATAGCCATAATATATGCAAGCTTCCATATCCCTTTATGCCAATTTGCTAAAGGCATTGTATCTTCTAATATAATCGCGTATGCAACCTCGTATACAATTAAAATAACATGTATTACCCATAAGAAAATCTTAGCGTTTTTCTTTTCTTCTTTAGCTGATAGAAAACTCTCTTCCACTTCAACACCCCTTCAAAAGAATACCATTTATTATAATAAATGATTTTCATAGACAAACAAAGATAAATTGAACAAATGAGGAAAATCAATCCATAGATAATATACTTCCCCACACCATATGTAAGCATAAAAACCATGAACAATAATACGTATAATATGGGAGGTGCTTTATATGGACGGTCGTGAAAATAAGAAGATAGAACAGTTACAATCCTTTACGAAAAACAATGAAGGAAAAGAGATGACAACGAATACAGGTGTCAAAATTTCAAATGATGAAAACTCTTTAACCGCCGGCGATCGTGGTCCTACACTTTTAGAAGATTTCCTGATGCGAGAAAAACTCGCTCATTTTGACCGTGAACGAATTCCTGAAAGAGTCGTTCATGCCCGCGGTTACGGAGCACATGGTGTTTTTGAGCTATATGATTCTTTAGAAGACTTAACAATGGCTCATTTTTTACAAGACCCATCTAAAAAGACACCTATTTTTATTCGTTTTTCTGAAGTTGCTGGATCAAAAGGTGCAAATGAAACGAACCGAGATGTACGAGGATTCGCTGTTAAGTTTTATACAGAGGAAGGAAATTTCGATTTAGTGGGTAATAACATTCCGATTTTCTTCATTCAAGATGGTATTAAATTTCCGGATCTTATTCATGCGCTTAAACCAGAGCCACATAATGAGATTCCCCAAGGGCAAACAGCACATGATACTTTTTGGGACTTTATCGCCAATAATCAAGAATCAGCTGCGATGATGATGTGGATTATGTCAGATCGCACAATTCCGAGAAGTTTTCGAATGATGCAAGGATTCGGCGTTCATACATTTCGCTTAGTTAACAAACAAGGAAAGTCACGATTCGTAAAATTCCACTGGAAGCCAAAGCTTGGCGTTCACTCGTTAATTTGGGATGAAGCTCAAAAACTAGGCGGCGCTGATCCAGATTATCATCGCCGTGATTTATGGGAAAATATTAATGCCGGAAACTATCCTGAGTACGAACTTGGCGTTCAAATTTTAGAAGAAGAGGATGAATTTAAATACGATTTCGATATATTAGATGCAACAAAAATTTGGCCGGAAGAAGACTTCCCTGTTAAGATCATCGGAAGAATGACGTTAAACCGAAACGTTGATAACGTATTTGCGGAAACAGAACAAGTCGCACTGCACCCTGGAAGCATCGTCCGCGGTATCGATTTTACAAATGATCCTCTCTTACAAGGTAGACTATTTTCTTATACAGATACACAATTAGCACGCGTCGGTACAAACTATCAAGAGTTACCGATTAATCGTCCGGTATGTCCTTTTCATAACAATCAAAGAGATGGTGCGTCTAAATATATAATTGATAAAGGAAAAGTCGCTTACCATAATAACTCTTTAGCTAATAACTCTCCCTTTACTGTACCTGGTACGAAAGGCGGTTTCGTTACATATCCTTCTACTGTTTCTGGACATAAAACAAGAGAAACAGCCGCTAGTTTTAAAGACCATTTCTCACAAGCCCGTTTATTTTGGAATAGTATGAGCCACGTCGAAAAAATCCATATTATGCAGGCCTTTTCCTTTGAATTAGGAAAAGTAAAAAGTAAATCAGTTCGCCAACAAGTCGTAGGTATGATTGGTCATATAAGTACAGAATTAGCTACTTTAGTAGCTGAAGCAGTCGGGGCAACAGTGCCAAATGTTCAAGAATCAAATGTTACAAAATCCTCACCAGCACTAAGTATGGAACATACAACATTCAGCCCAAATACATTACGAGTAGGCGTCATTGTCGCAAACGGATATGACGGTCAAAACGCACAATATATTATAAATCAATTCAAACAAGCCGGTCTTCAGCCCGTTATTATTTCCGAACGATTAGGTTTTGTGCAAGGCTCTCAAAATGGACAGTGGGAAGTGAATGATACTTTCTTAACAGGATCACCACTTCTTTATGATGGGCTACTTCTTATTGGCGGAAATATTAATGATCATTTTCTTAACAAGGCAAGTTCATTCGTCGTAGAATCGTATAATCACTTTAAGCCAATTGGCGCTTTCCAAAATGGAACTACTATTGTTCAATCTTTAAACATCGAAGGAAAACCTGGCGTTATAACAGAACAAAATCCTACCTTACTTGCGAATGAATTTATTCAGGCAATGACAAAACAGCGATTTTGGGAAAGAGCCTATTAAAATACATGAGGAGGATACGTCATGTTCGTTACAGTGGAAAAAGATGTACACATTTTTGTGCAAGATATGAACCCAGGTCCTGACAGTAAAACTGTTTTCTTTGTACACGGCTGGCCTTTAAATCACCAAATGTTTCAATATCAATTCAATGTTTTACCACAGCACGGTTTTCGCTGCGTCGCTATGGACATTCGCGGAAACGGGCAATCTGATAAACCATGGACTGGTTACACTTATGATCGTTTAGCTGATGATATCGCAATTGTATTAGAAGCACTTCAAATAGAAAATGCTACGTTAGTCGGCTTCTCAGTCGGTGGCGCTCTCTCTATTCGGTATATGTCACGATATAATGGTCGTCGTATTTCCAAACTTGCATTAGTGGATGCTGTCTCTCCTTCTTTCGTGAAAAACCAAGAATCCCCTTACGGCGTACCGAAAGAACAAGCAGATGCTCTGATTGCTCAAATGTATGCAAATTTGCCTAAATTTCTTAATGATGTATCTTTATCATTTTTTAATAGAAACTTAGGAGCTGCCACGTTAGAATGGTTTTCTTATCTCGGTATGCAGTCCGCTTCTTATGCTCTCATCAAAATTTTGCAAGCTGCTGCAAACGAAGACGTAACGAAGGACTTGAGTAAAATTAACGTCCCAACAAAAATATTCCACGGTGTTCACGACCAACTCATCCCTTATAAAAGTGCTGAGCTAACAAAAGAGCGAATTAAAAACTCTGAACTATATCCTCTTACAAATAGTGGCCACGGCTCTCCAATCGATCAAGCGGATGAATTAAATAAGGGACTAATAAAATTTTTAAATTCATAGTTCCTTTACAGTAAAAAAAGAATTTTCCCTTACGGCAAATTCTTTTTTCTTAACTACCTTTTGCACGAGCAAATTCCACATATGACTTATTCTTCTCTTCCATTAAAAATAAAACGATAATGCGGAAAAAATGAAGAGTTGGAACAATTGTCATACAAAGAATAGATAAAAAATAAACACGCTCATCGTTAAACGCATAAATACTAACAACTCGAAATCCTGTCTGTTTATAAATCCATACAACAAATAATTGCAAACTAAAAATTAATAACAAATCTGGAACTGATTCTAGTGAACTACTCGCCACTTAGCAAAGCTTGAAGTGGGAGCTTCTCAGTTCCACGACGAAAGTACCCTTTCGTCTCCCTGAGCGTTACTTCGGGGTGTTCCACCCCTAGATGTCCAACGCTTGGACGCTCTTTTAGTACGGTTGATATTTTACGCAGGAACCGAATGGCTTGGTTTTCGCACTCTATTTTCTTCCTGCAACCTCATATATCAAGTTATCAAAGAACTTCATATAGCTAGTTTATCAAAAGTTTTTGGCTATGCCAAACCGAAATTCATCTCCCACCTACCGTTGGGCTACGCCCTTCACACGCTTGAGGAAGGAGAATTCTTTCGGGGAATTAGTTAAAATTAAACAAATTGTCCAATTATATACTAGGTGAAAAATTCACATACTTCTCACAAATCAATTATTAAAACGACTCTATTTTAATTTATACTAAATGTACAAGTAATACTCCCTAAACCTAGCTTGTCTGGTTATCCCGTTAAATACTATGAAAAAAGAACTTGTATCGTATACAAGTTCTTTTTTGTCGCCTATTTAAATAATATATCCTTACTATATTGCTTTCCGATGAGTAAGTCATATTGAATAAACTCATATTGCTTTAACATTTCTTTTTGTTTTTCTGTTAAATTTTTTATTACTTCTCCGTCTTTTCCTATCTTCAATTCATCACGAAGTACGGGAATTTCTTCATATAACTTCGATAAAAATTGATAGAACGGTACCTTATTTAATCCAGCATAATCAAAGACAAGATTTGAAAAATAGATTGGACTTACTAAACCTAAATTGTCATTTGGCATATCAAAATTTGCATACATTAATAACGGCGTTTGCGCCATCGCTAATCGTTCACTTGGCGTTTTTTCATTTGTTATATAACCAGTCTCTTTATAAAGAGATTTATTTGTTCCTAGTGATGGGAGATGGTCCCCAAAAAATACTAATAATGTAGGTCTATCTAAATTATCTAGCTCCTCTATTAAATACTGAAGAGCTTCATCTGAACGTCTTAGCCCTTCTGTATAAGTCTCTAATTCAGCCTTCGACTCTTCATTTTCTAATCCACTAATCTCTATTTGATTTTCACCAAATCTTCCTTCTGTAAATGGAAAATGATTTTGCATCGTAACTGCATGAACAAACGTAGGTTTCTTTTGCTTCTCTAATTCAGCTATTATCTCTTTACTCATAGATAGATCGCTAATATAATCTCCATCAACTTCTACATTTTCCATCGTATCTTGTGCATTAAACTTATCAAATCCTAACACTTTATATACATCATCCCGTTTAAAGAATGAGCGACCGAACGAATGAATTGCACTTGTATAATACCCTTCTTTTTTCAATGCTCGAGGAATTGATGGAATTTCTTTCTTATTTGTAACGACTTGCTGATATGGTATTGAGCCTGGTTTTAACAAACTCATTGAATAACTCGTTAATGCCTCAAATTCAACATTTGCAGTATTTCCTCCAAATGCAGGAGAAATAGTTTGTCCACCAGGAAAACTTTCTATATAATGATGCAAATTAGGTAAAGGATCTTCACTAAAGGACAGGTTCGTTAACTTCGTTGGATCCCAAAACGATTCACTCATTACAAAAATAATATTCGGTTTCTCTTTTTGCTTCTGCGCCCCTATATTGCTACTATATTGTTTCTTTATATCGTTTGCTATTTGAAGCATATTTTCTTTTGAATAATCTTTCGGCTTTTCAATGACTGTCGTATCTAAATTACTTATAAATCCTAGCACAAAACCATTTGAAGCATAATTTTCATTTTGATTCCACAAAACGAACTCTATACCTGACTTTTGAAACCATTTATTCATAAACGTATTCGTAAAATTACCATACACATATAAAATAAAAACGGATCCTATTATAAATAGAACTCGTACGCCTGCATGAACTTTTACATTTTGAATATACTTCCTCACATACATCCCCGCCAAAATACAGACAACAACACTTACAATAACGAGAAGAATATAACCCCAACTAAAATAATCCATCACCATTGGTATAACAGATTGCATATGTCCAATCTGTGTAAAATCAGAAGGATATAGTGGGTCTCCCCTAAAAATAATTTTGAAGTGATTTACAATAGCCAAAATGATTAGCAAAATGCTTGTCAAAATAGTACTCAAAAAAACTTTCCCAAGCACGTTATACACCAAAACATATATCGCATAAATTACAATTAAACTAAATATAAACTGTGCGTTATAATTGTAAATCCAATTCAGTGTATTTACGAGATTCATATTATTTTGCGTGAAAATAAAAAGCAAAGTAACCACATGCGCTACTAAAAACATTCTAATATAAATCCTAATAATCCGTTTGAATTTATTAACAATATCTTTATTCAAATGCGCAACATACAATAGTACAATCCACATCAAAATTGTCATTATACTTAAGACAATTATTTGATTTAACATATCTTTCATCGTATCTAAACTAAAATATTTTAAAATCAAGAAAAGTGTGGGTATTACATATAGGGTTACTAGACCACTTAACATCGCTGAAATTAATATACTTCTTCTTGGCTGATGAAATGAAAAATCACACCTCAATTCATTCCCTCTTTTCTGTTTATTAATTTCACCCCGCACCGTAAAAACAGTTTCTATTAAGATAACATACTTCATGCATTTCGTCTTCACACTGGATTCTACTATAACTGTAGTTTCTTAATTCTCCCTTAATCAATAGTTAATTTTTGGAATGCTAACTATTCATTCTTAAAAAACTAAATTCCTTCATTCCACTTTATGATATAATAACTATGTTTTGGAAAACCTTAATACTAATAGGGTTTTATCATGAAAATACGAAAGAAACAATAAAAAAGGAGATGCTCATTTTTGCTAAATAAGTTTAAAAATCTACCTAAAGCGGTATATGCAATTTTGGCGCTTTCTTTCCTACTGCACGTTTTTTGTCTAGTAAAACAGCCAGGATTAGATGGAGAGTTAGTCAAAGTAACATATGGTGCAAATGATGCCTTTAACTATTCGTTAACAGCTGAACAATTATTAAAACATGGTGTATTTGGCTATGTTTATTTAGAACCTAGTGAAGTGCCTGGAAAAAATGCATATATCACACCAGGTCAGCCGCTATTATTAGCTGGTGCTATGATTATTTCTGATGTTACATCACTTCCTTACTATTACGTAGCAACTGTTATTAATATGATACTAAACCTTTGCACAGTGTTATTAGTATTCTTAATAGGGAAAGAGTTATTTGAAAAGAATATTTATGGAATTGTTGCGAGTATTTTATATGCTATTTATCCAAGTAACTATACATACTTCCGTACATTACTAACAGAAGTTCCTTCAATATTCTTATTATCGTTAAGCGTGTATGTATTTGTTCTCGCATGGAAATACAATAAAGCAAAATTCCATATATGGTTTGGAATTGTCGTTTCCATTTTACTTATGTTCCGCCCAAATCCAGCTCCAATGATGCTCATTCCTGTTCTTGTCGTCTTGTTCACATATGGATTTAAAGACTCCATTCGAATTGGATTATTATGGTTCATTGGCCCGTTCTTTATTATCGGTGCCTGGGTTGTTCGTAACTATTTAGCGTTCAATCAATTTATCTTATTCTCAACCCAAGGTGCGGACCCATTAATTGCCGGTGCAGATCCATTTAACAAAATTGGCTATGAAAATGTAGTTAACCAAATGAAAGCCCAGGGCTTAGATGATAAAAATGCATACGCAAAAGATTTAATCAAAAATGGATTTAAAACGGACTTCACATATTGGTTCTCTTGGTTCACTGTCGGTAAAACAATTGAGTTATTCAAAACAGCTCCTGCTGTAGACCAATACCGTATTCATAACTTTATACAAATGTGTCATAGAGTCTTTATCATCGGTACATTCTTGAGCAGTTTCTGCTTCATGCTAAATTCATTTAAGCATAAGCGCGTTATGATGCTAGTAGCAAGTTCTGTTATTTACATCATCTTCTCAAACTTATTCTTAGCAATTAATCGCTACGGATTTTTCATTAACCCTCTTATGTGCTTAATTCTTGCATACGGGTTAGTTTACGCTGTGCAGAAGCTTCCATTTTTCCGCACTAGCCAAGCATAATAAAAAAGAGGTCGTCCAAAAATGATATGATCCCCTTATAGTAGACAGGAAAAAGAAAGCACATTAACCTGTTTACTATGGAGGGGATTTTTTCATGGGAAAAATTAGAGTCACTTACGATGTAGAATTTAAGAAACAAGCTATAGATTTATACTTAATAGAAGGCATGAGCTATAAAACCATTGCGAAAGAATTAGGTATTCATCACTCGGTTGTAAGTCGTTGGGTGAAACACTTTGAAGCTGAAGGAATCAAAGGACTAGAAGAAAAACGCGGTAAAGCGAAAGGACCAGGTTTAGGTAGACCAAGGGTTAGACCCGAAGATCCTGAAGCTAAGATCAGACGATTAGAAGCGGAAAATGAAATGTTAAAAAAGCTCTTAGGGATGTAAAAGGAGGAATGAAAGTCGTATCCAAAATAAAAAAATTCGAAGTCATCCATGAAATGACAAAAACAGGTTATACAGTGACCATTCTATGCGATATTGCTGGTGTAACCAGAAGTGGGTACTACAAATGGATAAAACGGCATACGACGCCTTCAAAAAAACAATCAGAGGATATCGAAATTAAGAAAAAGATATTGAAGTGTCATAAAAAATTAAGAGGAATTTATGGATATAGAAGAATACAAGTGTGGCTGAAAGCCACATATAACCTTCATTTGAATCATAAACGCATCCAAAGATTGATGAGTGAACTAGGTATCAAAGCCGTAATTAGGAAAAAACGACCTTATTACGGAAAAAAAGAAGCTTATGTGATTTCAGAGAACCATCTAAATAGGGAGTTTCAAGCTTCAAAACCGAATGAGAAATGGGTAACCGATATTACCTATTTGATTTTCAATGGACAGCGCTTGTACTTATCCGCTATTAAGGATTTATACAATAATGAAATTGTTGCCTATGAAACCAGTCGTAGAAACGACTTAAAACTTGTGTTAGATACACTTAAAAAGGCAAAGAAAAAACGAAATGTGAAGGGAATCCTCTTACATAGTGATCAAGGGTCCCAGTATACATCTCGTCAATATAATCAATTACTTAAAAAATATCAGATGAAGGCAAGTATGTCTCGAAGAGGCAACTGTTGGGATAATGCTTGTATGGAAAACTTCTTCAGTCACTTTAAGGCAGAGTGTTTTCATTTACACTCCTTCCATAAAGCGAATGAGGTCAAACTTGCCGTGCGTAAATATATGTACTTTTATAATCATCAAAGATTTCAAAAGAAATTAAATAACCTGAGTCCATATAAATATAGAACTCAGGTTGCTTAGTTGCGCTTTTTTAATACTGTCTACTTGACAGGGGTCACTGCAAAATGGACGACCTCTTTTTTTATTTATCCAACACTTTGAACACGGCCAATTTGTCCATCTTGTAATCGAACCTTAATTCCGTACGTATGTGTTGCCGTGTTTGTTAAAATATCTTTCACAACACCGCTCACTGTTTTACTATAATCTTTATCTAATTGAATAACTACATGTGAACCAACCGAAATTTGTGATCTTGTCGGTTTACCACCTGTTGCTTCTGTTGTTTTTTCTTGTTTTTGTGTTCTCTCTTGTCGTGCAGACTGTTGTTGCTGAATCTTCTGTTGCTCTTCTTGCTTACGTTTCTCTTCCTCTACTCTTCTTTGCTGCTCTTCTTGCTTACGTTTTTCTTCCTCTACTCTTTGTTGCTCTTCCTGCTTACGTTTTTCTTCCTCTACTCTTTGTTGCTCTTCTTGCTTACGTTTTTCTTCCTCTACTCTTTGCTGCTCTTCTTGCTTACGTTTTTCTTCCTCTTCCTTTTGCTGCTCTTCTTGTTTGCTTTCCTCTTCTACCTTCTTATCTTCTTCAACTTTCTTCTCATCTATTTTCTGTTCTTCCGCTACCTTCAGCTTTTCCTCTTCATCTTTACAAGCTGTTAAAACAACTACACATAAGCCCGTAAGTAAAAATAATAATAATTTTTTTAACATTAAAAAATCCTCCTATATATACATTGCAAATAATGACCTTTAATAGAATAACAAATATGTATGAATCCCTTTGTCGTAATTTGTCGTATATATTGGATTTTCCATGTAACACTACATGCTCCAAATAGAGAAGAACCTGTCGTGTGACAGGTTCTTCTCGTTATTTATTAGGATACGATGATTAGCATGTTTACTATACAAGAGGAAGCATCCATATTTTCCATATGATACTTACGATTACTATAAGTACAAAATCAAACAAATCTAATCTCGGACCCTTTTTCATAGTCATGTCTAGCCACATATAAATCCATTTCATTTCCTTATATTTATGAACATTTTTCTTTGCGAATCGGTAAGTAAGCACTTGCATAATGTAAATTCCAATTACGCAAATAAGCAATAAGATGAGAAATTCAAACACAAAATTCCTCCCTATTTTTGAAGCGTTCTTTCTACTATATGGTTCTTCAAAACCCATTCCTCAAATTGAGCACTTCCAAATTCCCAGCTCAAATCACGAGCATGTACAGAAAAAACGTAATAACCGGCATATTCGTCCATAAACATCCCTGCCCCTACATCATCTTTTTGAATACCGTATACTCCAAAATTAAAATACACATCCCACACGTCTTCATGCTTCCTCTTATAAGCAATCGATTCCATATCACATTCAGTTCCGAAATAATCAAGATGTAAATGTACGCTATCATCGTATTCGTAATCCATTTTATCACCCCTTATATTTGTACTTCTTTACTACCCAAAAAATTCCTGCTATATATACTCACATATGGGCACTTACCTACATATTATGCTTGTAGATTGACTTCTAGGAGGTGTCATATAGTGAAAAATTTAATAACCGTTTTTTGCATCATGTTACTAGCTGTTTTCACATTCGCTGCTTGTAGTAGTACAAAGGAAAGTACGAAAGAACAAGCTCAAAAAATTCGCGTTGGCGAAGTTACACACTCTCTTTTCTACGCACCATTATATGTTGGAATTGAAAAAGGATTTTTTAAAGATGAAGGCTTAAATATTGACTTACAAACAACAGCTGGCGGAGATAAAACGATGACCACCCTTTTATCTGGCGGAATTGATATTGCTCTCGTTGGTTCAGAAACGTCTATTTATGTTCATCAACAAGGAGCAAAAGATCCTGTCATTAATTTTGCGCAGCTTACACAAACAGATGGTACATTTTTAGTTTCCCGTAAAAAATTAGACTCTTTTAATTGGAACGACGTAAAAGGCGTTACATTTTTAGGACAGCGTAAAGGCGGCATGCCGCAAATGGTTGGTGAATACGTTTTAAAGAAAAATGGCATTGACCCTCGCAAAGATACGAACTTAATTCAAAATATCGAGTTTGCTAATATTGCAAATGCCTTTGCATCTGGTACGGGAGAATTTGTACAGCTCTTTGAACCGACTGCAAGTATACTTGAAAAAGAAGGAAAAGGTTATATCGTCGCGTCTTTCGGAGCTGAATCTGGTACTGTTCCTTATACAACGTTTATGGCAAAAGAAAGTTTCTTACAGAAAGATAAAGCTGCTGCAGAAAAATTCACGCGCGCACTATATAAAGCGCAGCAATGGGTTGATACACATAGTCCAGAAGAGATTGCCGATGCCGTTTCACCACTATTTAAAGACACTTCAAAAGACATTTCAGTAAAAGTAATTGAACGCTACAAAAAACAACATTCATATGCGACAAATCCATTATTAGATGCGGCAGAATGGAAACAACTCCAAACGATTATGAAAGAATCTGGTGAATTACAAAAAGAAGTTCCACATGAAGCGCTCGTCAATACAAAAATTGCCGAAAGCGTTATTAAGAAATAGAGGCGAAGTGTATGAGCTTTTTACAAATACGTAACGTTTCTCACTGCTTTTTTGCAAAAGAAAATGCCAAACTTATTCTTGAAGATATGAGTTTGCAAGTAGAAGAAGGCGAATTTATTTCAATCCTTGGTCCAAGTGGTTGCGGAAAAACAACGCTCCTCTCCATCATCGCAGGTCTACTTGATCCAATTGAAGGTATCGTATTTTTAGATGGTGAACCGATTACAAGTAAGACCCCCTCTATGGGCTATATGCTCCAGCAAGATTACTTGTTTCCGTGGAAAACAATTGAAGAAAATATTATGCTCGGACTTCATATTCGGAAGGTTTATGATGAAAATACGAAAGAACATACATTAAAGCTTTTAAAACAAGTCGGCCTATATGATATAGAACAGCAATACCCTCGTGAACTATCCGGTGGTATGCGCCAACGTGCTGCACTCGTTCGAACATTAGCGACCGACCCAAAAATTTTATTGTTAGATGAACCATTTTCCGCTCTTGATTATCAAACAAAATTAAAACTAGAAGATCTCGTCTTCACATTACTACGTAACTATAAGAAAACATCCCTACTTGTGACACATGATATTGAAGAAGCAATTGCGATGAGTGATCGTATTTATTTACTGCAGGCGAACCCTGGAAAAATCGCAAAAACATTCATCGTCCCAGAAAGTATCCGTTCCTTATCGCCGTTAGAAGCACGCCACCACCATGACTTCCCATCCCTCTTCCAAGAAATATGGAAGGAGCTGGAACGACTTGGATAATATAAAACAACTACATGAACAGTTTCGAAAAAAAGAAAGACAACATGCATGGTTAGCTCGCTCTTTACAACTTGTACTTCTTGTTCTTTTCTTTGCACTATGGGAAATAGCTAGTAAAAAAGAATGGATTGATCCTTTACTCTTTAGCTCTCCTTCAAGTATTTGGGATCTCTTTTTAACGAAATGGATTGACGGTTCACTTTGGGTCCACATATGGACGACATTACTTGAAACAGGAGTAGGCTTCATTCTCGGAACTGTACTTGGAGCTATTATTGCTACTCTCCTTTGGTGGATGCCACTTTTGGCCCGCGTACTTGATCCTTATCTCGTCGTACTAAATGCAATGCCAAAAGTTGCACTCGGTCCAATCATCATTGTTATTTTCGGTCCAAATATTTCATCCTCTATCGCAATGGGGGTAATCATCTCTATCATCATTACCATTCTCGTTATTTACAGCGCATTTCAAGAAGTCGATTCCAACTATATTAAGGTCATGGACACATTTGGCGCAAATAAATGGCAATGCTATAAGCACGTTATTCTCCCTTCATCTTTCCCTGCAATTATTTCAACGTTAAAAGTGAATGTTGGCTTATCATGGGTCGGTGTTATTTTCGGGGAACTCCTCGTTTCTAAACAAGGACTTGGCTATTTAATTAGCTACGGATTCCAAGTCTTTAACTTCACACTCGTCTTGCTCAGTGTATTGCTCACTTGCGTCCTCGCAACTCTTATGTATGTATTTGTCGAGGCATTTGAAAAACTCCTTATTGGAAAACGAAAAAAAAGCTGACTTAGAGCGATACGCTAGAGTCAGCTTCTTTCTTCTACCTTTTATCACATATTTTCGAATCATCTGCAATATTCCCATTAGCAACCGTAACTGTATGGAAACAATCTTTCACACGCACCGTAACGACATTATCTTTTCGATCAATAATATGATAATCATTAAACTCTTTATTTAATGCACTACGAATTTGCTCCCCTTCAAAAATCGGAAAACCGTGAGACATTACCCAAATGAGACCAGCAACAGCAAGAATCGTTTTCATACGTTTCATTACCTCCTCGAGAGTAAACTTATAGCCCCTATACTATGCGCATTATAATTGTGTCTAATTTGTGACGTTTTTATACTAATTCTATTTTAATGATTCAGTTCCTTCTTCTTTTTTAAAAAAGACAGAATTTTCAATTTTATCAACATAAAGAAACGCAAAGAACTATAATTCTTCACGTTTTCCCTTGGCTAAAATATATCGAACACATAATTCGCATTAGTGTCCACTTGGTTATTCTATCGTTTTCGAAACATCATATAATCCCGCTAACACTTCCGCTCTCATTTTTACAAGCTCGGGGAATTGATAGAAGAAGACAATTTTTTTATATTTTAATTCTGTTCCTTCTTTCACCTTTTTTGAATCTTGTAAAATAAACGCTGTAAATGTATCCGCAATATCCTCTGCCACATTTGTCGTCCCATACAGTGAAACAAACTCACCATGCTTTTCCTTAAAAAATTCAATTTGAGCTTCTTCGCTTTCTTCCACTTTCTTTTCTGTCCACTCCTGGTCAATTGGTTTCCAGAAAGAATTATAAAATTGATTTATATAAGAGCTCTCCTTCGCACATCCTTCTTGTAAGAAAAGAGATTTACATTTATTTTGGTATGATGAAATATCTTTATCTTCTTCAAAAGCCTTTAAGTACTTTTCATTTACTGGTATTTGTTTATGTCCCAGCGTCAATACGTGAGCCGTCTCATGTATTAATGTTTTCATCACCTGATCGATATTTACTGCAGAATCAAGCGTATCTAAACTAATGGTCCACTCTTTCGGATACTCCATACTCGGCATAACATGAGCCACAATTCCATCGTATCCATCTGTTACCATATCAAACTCTTTTATGTCAGTGCGATACTTAGCAGGAATAAGCGTGCTATACATCTCCCATAACGATTCATGATAATCCCTATCTTGACGTTGCTTTAATACTTCTTCTTTCGCGTCCTTATCCTCCGCAAAAGCCTTATTCAATCGTTTGCGATCTAGTTTATCGAAATAAGGATCTACAATTTCATCACCATCGATATAATAAGAAGCTAAAAAGAAATAATTTTCATCATCCTTTTTTTTCATTTCTGCTTCTTTCATATCGTTACTTGAATGTCCTTCTAAATCATAATCCTCTAGTACTTCAAGTTCTGAAAGTCCATCTATCTTTTTATATACTTTTTGAAGTGTTTTATCACCTATTTGTGTGCATTCTTCTGTCGTTTCGCACACATCTTTTTTCTCTCTTTTCAAAGTTTGCTCCGACATATCACATCCAGCTACTAAGCCCGTTGAAATCATAAAACACATTAACTTGCCATACAGTTTCTTCATACGCCCCTCCATTATTCCATTCTACAAAAATATCATAATCATTTTTTAACGAATATGCGATAATTAATTATAAAAACTGTATGGAGGTTTCCCATGATTCGAGCAGTCTTATTTGACTTAGATGGAACACTATTAGATCGTCGTCAATCTCTAGAGCAATTTATTCGTGATCAATATAATCGCTTCGCCTTTCATTTGATAAACATAGAAAAATTCGAGTATTGCTCTCGTTTTCTCGAACTCGACAATAATGGTTACACGTGGAAAGATAAGGTATATTCCACTCTCCTTTACGAATACAACATTACCACTTTAACGCAAGAGCAACTGCTGCACGACTACATTACAAACTTCCAACATCATTGTATTCCTTTCCAAAACATGCATGAACTACTTCAACAATTAAAACAGCGAAACATTAAAATTGGTATTATTACAAACGGCTTTACTACATTTCAGATGAGCAACCTTCGAGCACTAAACATACATACGTATACAAGCACGATTCTTGTTTCAGAAGCAGAAGGAATTAAAAAGCCTCACCCTGAGATTTTCGAACGGGCTTTACAAAAGCTAAACGTAAAAGCAGAAGAATGCCTTTACGTTGGGGACCATCCAGAAAATGATGTGCTTGGTTCTGAACAAGTAGGGATTCTTGGCGTTTGGAAGAGAGATTCATTTTGGGGTGACTTTGAACATTCACGTGTCGTGGATGATTTATTAGAGGTGCTTTCGTTTTTAGAGGTGGAGGTAAAAACAATACAATAGTAAATAAATTATATCAGCGATTTTTGAAATATATCGATTTACCAACAAAAAGAGGAGGCCGTTGTTCAAAAACGCCTCCTCTTCCTTTATTATTCATATACTGTAAACTGCGGTTTACTCGGATGATCTTTAACTAGCGCATCATCTGGAAACTTTGAAACTTTTTTATATAAAGCAATGTCACCGATACAACCTGCTGTTAGTAGAATCCCTAAAAATGAGAGTGGCTCCAAATTCATAGCTAATCCCAATACAATTGGTAAAATTCCAGTTGGTAAAAACGGAAGCATTAACACTGTCTTCATTTGCTTTACTGTAATCACCTGTTTAGAATGAGCATATGCAGCACCTAATTTCCAATTGACGCCCCATTTTAGTTCACTCCACGGAACACCTCCGATATAACGAAATCCAATTAAATGTATTGCCTCATGAATACAAACGAGGATAATCATTCCAATAATCAAAAGAAACATAATCGGCAATGTAATTTCAATTTGAAACTCGCCTGAAAAAAGCGCATGTAAATAACCAATTCCAATCGCCAGAGCGAATATTATAAAAAATGAATAAACATTTAATTTAACCATTGAAACAGAGACAGTTGTTTCTTTTCTGTTATCCACCTTTTCACCTCCTAAAATGTAAATATACCTTTATGAAATTGTATAATATATCTAAAACGATATAAAGACATATTTACATTCATTCTTACACATAAAAAAGAAACCGGCCATTTTACTTCGTAAAACAGCCGATTTCTTCTATATGTTTCATCGTACGCGCTAATACATCATCGCGCATAATAAAGCTAAATTTTCTATCAGTTTTAATATTATCAGGAATGTCTTTTAATAAAACAGACCCTTTCGTTTCTTCGTAATGCGTATGTTGCTCTACCGCACTAATTGTTGCAAAATAAATGTTTTTAATGATTATTTTGTCTTTTCCGGATACTTTGTATTGCCCTAAGTAAGTTAAATCAGAAACTATGCCGCCGGTTTCCTCATGAACTTCTCGAACTGCCGCTTCTTCCGGTGTTTCCCCGAGTTCTACTTTACCACCTGGAAATTCAAGACCACGGCGTAAATGATGCGTTAATAACCATTGATCCCCGTACCGGCATACAACCCAAACATGCTTTGGCTCAGGAGAAAATGGGTAACGTTCAAACGATAATTGTACAGTGTTGTGGTAATAATCTTTAAATTTGTACATGCCATTACTCCCCTATTGATGATTACAAGTTTTTCCTACCACAAATTGTAGCATATTCTCGCTTTTCTGCATAATATTATCCAATTACAATCCATTGATTATTCCCATTTGTGCGACTAATTCTTTCGTTTCATGATTCCCTAGATCATAAATCATTTTATATGCTTTTTGTAGTTGTTCATCATATCGATCATTATTCGAATCGTGATGATACTCAACGAATGGAACGTGGGAGCGTACATACGAACCTAAGTCCTCTTCATACGCTTGATCAAAATACTCTCTTAACTCCGTAATCTCTTCGTCATTTGCATAAATTTCAAAATTATACGTATCCGCCGTCTTCACTTGCGAAATTTGACCATTTCCAACTGATATATAATATGTTTTTTTATTCTCCATGTAACACCCTTCTTTCATCCTTTTAATTTCTATTGTTTTCATCAATTACAAAATTATGTAAAATAAAGAAAAGGAGGGATTTCATGCTCAAAATATTAATTATCGGCATTATAATCGTACTGATCATATTAGTACTCTCCGTTATGACGATTAATAAAGGCTATTCTTACAAACATTCGATTGATAAACCAGAAGATAACCCTTATACAAAAAACAGTAAAGAGCATTCATAATATACTACGCATTTTAATCGCACTCAGTGTCATCATATCCGCTATTAGTTTACTGACAGGTCAAAATAACTTTCTACCACTTTCACAATTTCTATTAGGAGCTTTAATGTTTCTCATCGCAATTGAGCAAATAAAAAAGAAGGATTCAGGAACCGGATTTATTTGCATTGTTGCTGGTGCTTTCATTTGGCTTGTTTTTATCATTACCTACATAAAATAGAGGAGGGTCTTTTATGCTGAAAGGATTACGGATTACTTTATCACTTATTGCTTTATCTATAGCAATCTATAGCTTTTTTACTGGTAATAGGGAAATCATGCTTTATATGTTCATCTTTTTAGGGGGGATGGCTTTCATTATTAGTATAGAGGAAATCTTGAAACAGCAAAAAGGTGGTAGCATACTTGCTCTGTTAGCAGGAGCTGTTGCTTTATTTCTTGGCTTCTCAGAAATATTTCGATAAATAGTCTCTTTAAAGGAGGAATTCGATGCTAACTGGAATACGCTATTTTTTCATGCTTCTCACAATCTCTCTTTGCACTTATTCTCTTGCTACCGATAATTTCACACTTCTCCCATACATGCAATTTGCTCTCAGTTGTTTCTTTATTCTTCTAGGAATTAATGAACTGAAATCCGGAAGAAAATCAATGGGTATCTCGCATTTTTTCGTTTCTATTCTTATGCTCTTCATTGTAATATCGAACTACCTTCGTTACATGTAGAATGAAACTTTAAATACCAACTACAAACTGTTATTACATTGAAGGCTAATTTAAAACTACAAGAAGATAGGTGGTAGTATGCTAAAAACATTTCGCATCATATCCGCTCTTATTGTCATCTCTCTCGCTCTATATGGAATATCTACAAACCCGCTTGTTACGATGCCCTATATGCTTATTGCCTTATCTATTATGACTTTCATCATGAGCGCAGAAGAAAAACAGAAAGGAAAGAAAGTACATAGTACACTCTCCTTCTTTTCTGGCGTATTTACTTTAATCGTCGCTATTATAATTATTATCTCCAGGTAACTAACTCTTTCTACTTAAAAGGGGCTAAAATGCACATAAAACAAATACAACTAATCATCGTTTTTATTACTTTGATTCTATGTTTATACAGTACATTTACAATGAACTTTCAAATCTTTTCACCTACCATTTGTATGGCATTTTAGTAGGAATTGAGATGATTCAAAAGCAGTAAAAGCAAATTGGAGCTATTAGCATCGGTTTAAGTATGTTTACCATTATTTTTGTCATTCCATTTATACTGTTCTTCTAAAGGAGGATTTCATGTTATAAAACATTCGAATTATAATAGCGACTATCGCTCTTATTCTCGCCCTATTTAGCCTCTTTTCAAACTTCTCTATGCTTTTACCATTCGTATTTATCCTTTTAAGTATTATGTTTATCCTTTTTGGAATTGATGAAATAAAAGAGCGGCAAAAAGCAAAAGCATTTGTTTATTTTCTCGGTTCTGTCTTTATTTTATATGTTGCAGTGTCTAGTATACTTTCATAAAAGAAGAGCAAGTTTTCTCTTAACAAAATAAAAAAACTGCCCTTTCACAGGCAGTTTTTCATTCTTATCCAAATACTTTTTCAAGTTCATCTTTATCTTGGCTTAGCCAGAAGTTCATTAAGCGTTGTGCTCCTTCTAAGTCGTGAAGCTTCGCTTGGCCACATTGTGTTTCGTTTGCAGCTGGAATTTCTGTAATTTGAACCGCATCTTTTAATGTTAGTTCTAATAAATCAATGATTTCGCGAACTGTTGGTGTTCCGCTTACTACAAGATAATATCCTGTTTGGCAGCCCATTGGCGAAATATCAATAATGTCAAAATGCGGATAACGATCAATATATTTACGTAAATTAAATGCTAATAAATGTTCTAACGTATGAATAACATCTGGTTTCATTGCTTGTTTATTCGGTTGGCAGAAACGAATATCAAATTTATTTACAATACCGTCACTACCTACATTGTGGACTCCACAATGTCTTACATAAGGCGCCTTTACAATCGTATGGTCTAATTCAAAGCTTTCTACTGATGGCATACAACATCTCTCCCGCTTTTAATTTAATTCCGTTATATCCAATATGATATAACGGAAATCGACATTAGTAAAGAATTATGTACTGTCGTGCTATAATACTTTAAGACTATGCTGAAAAGGAGACCATTATGAAACAGATTTTTATCAGTATTATACGCTTTTATCAAAATTTCATTTCTCCGATGACACCGCCAACGTGCCGCTTTCATCCGACTTGCTCTCATTATGGATTAGAAGCGTTTCAAAAACACGGTGCCCTAAAAGGATTTTGGCTTACATGTAAGCGTATATTAAAATGTCACCCTTTCCATCCAGGAGGATTTGATCCTGTCCCAGATAAAAAGGATGACAAAGTAAATTCTTAATTTTCGTAACCATTTACAACTAAATCTAATTTTCCTGTGTCAGGATCTATAACAAGACCGTGAACAGGTACTTCTTCCGGAAGTAACGGATGGTTGCGAAGTATTGACACACTATGTTCTACACTTTCTTCTACACTAGAGAACCCTTGTAGGAATCTTTCTAAATCGATTCCAGAATAACGAAGTGTATCTAATTTCTCTTCTGTTACGCCGCGCTCTTTCATTTTCTCAATTGTACTGCTTGCTTGAATTTTTGCCATACCACAATCATGATGACCGACAACACATACTTCATCAGCTCCAAGCTCATATACAGCGACTAAAATACTACGCATAATACTTCCGAATGGATGTGAAATAACAGCGCCTGCTACTTTAATAATTTTTACATCACCGTTACGCATATTCATAGCTTTCGGTAATAATTCAACAAGACGAGTATCCATACAAGAGATAATTACCATTTTTTTATTTGGAAATTTTCCTGTTTCATACTCTTCGTATTTTTTCTCTTCAACGAATTTTTCATTGTATTGTAAAATCTCTTCTAATGACTTCATAGTAAAGAACCCTCTTTTCTCTCATTTACACTACATATATAGTGTACCAAAATTTGAAAAACTCAAAAAGGATATTGCTTTATAGTAAAAATAGGATTTTTTCAGATAATCGACATAATTCTTTCAAAATATACACACACCTTTGTAACAAGTCTCACATACTTTAAACGTTTTTTCACTATAAACTGATTGTAGATAATGTAAAAAAGGAGTGAATATTTATTATGTCCGACGTTCTGTTACTAAGTCGTTTTCAATTTGCAATTACTATTTTTTATCACTTTTTATTTGTACCTTTGACAATCGGACTTGTTATTTTAGTAGCATGTATGGAAACTCAATACGCCCGCACATTGAATCCAACATACCGCAAAATGGCAAATTTCTGGGGAAAACTTTTTACAATTAACTTCGTAATGGGGATTATAACTGGGATTACGATGGAATTCCAATTTGGAACAAACTGGTCTGAGTACTCCAAATATATGGGGGATATTTTCGGATCACCTCTCGCAATCGAAGCACTCGTTGCCTTCTTCTTAGAATCTACTTTCATGGGAATATGGTTATTCGGTAAAGACAAAATCTCACCAAAATTCCGTGCTTTCTGTATGTGGATGGTTGCACTTGGAACAAATATTTCTGCCCTTTGGATTATTACTGCAAACGGATTCATGCAAAATCCTGTTGGGTACGTAGTACGTAACGGCCGGGCTGAATTAAATGACTTCTGGGCACTTGTTACAAATCCATATGCATGGAATATGTTCTTCCACACTGTAATTGGTTGTTATATTGTCGGTGCTTTCTTCGTTATGGCAATTAGTGCATATCACTTACTACGTAAAAACGAAGTGGAATTCTTCAAAAAATCATTTAAATTTGGTTTAATGTTAGGTTTATTCGCCGCAACAATTACACCATTTATGGGCCATCAATCCGGTGTATCAGCTGCTAAATATCAACCAGCAAAAGGAGCTGCGATGGAAGCTGTTTGGGAAACCGGAAAAGGACAAGGCTTCTCAATCATTCAAATTCCTGATGTGAAAAATGAAAAAAACTTTGAACTACTTACTATTCCAAAGCTCGGAAGTTTCTTCTATACAAACTCATTTGATGGAGAAATTGTTGGTTTAAAAGATATTCCAAAAGAGGATCGTCCAAATGTTAACCTCGTGTACTATAGCTTCCGCTTAATGGTTGCACTTGGCATGTTCTTTATGGCATTAACTTGGTACGGTTTCTATTTAAACCGAAAAGGAAAACTAGAAAACTCAAAATGTTATTTAAAAATTACAATGTGGTCTGTTTTATTTCCATATATCGCAATTAACGCTGGCTGGATTGTCGCTGAAGTAGGTCGTCAACCGTGGACAGTTTATAAACTAATGCGTACAGCAGAATCCGTGTCACCTATATCAGTTCCACAAATTTGGTTCTCATTAATTAGTTTAATATTGTTCTACACTTTACTCTTAATTGCAGACGTATACTTAATGCTAAAGTTCGCGAAAAAAGGACCTGCTGCATTAGAAGAGCCTGCTACTGAAGGAGGTGCGGCTCATGTCTCATGATATGCTTGCAATTATCTGGTTCGGTTTATGGGGCGTAATTTGGACAGTTTACTTCATTCTTGATGGCTACGCACTCGGTAACGGGATGATTTTCCCATTCGTGGCGAAAGACCGACAAGAACGAAATCAATTACAAGAAGCTATCGGCCCGTTCTGGGGTGGTAATGAAGTATGGTTAATTACAGCTGGTGGCGCAACATTTGCTGCCTTCCCAATCACATATGCAAATATGTTTAGTTACCTATATACACCACTGTTTTTAGTATTACTTGCACTATTTGCTCGTGCCGCTGGACTTGAATTTATGCATAAAGACGATTCACCAATTTGGCAAAAAACTTGTAAATGGGCATTTACAATTGGTAGTTTCCTAATCGCCTTCTTATTCGGCGTTACATTCGCTAACCTATATTACGGGCTGCAAATCGGAAAAGATGGTTATGAAGGAACTTTACTTAGCTTACTAAACCATTATGGTATTTTAGGTGGTCTTTTCTTCACTGCTATATTCGTCGTATCTGGTGCCCTTTGGATTATGATTAAAACAACTGGCGAAGTATCTGATCGTGCTTATAAAATCGCAAGACCATTTTCAATGGCAGCTGCTATCATTTTAGCTATTTTCTACGTAGCAACTGCAAATCGTACAAATTTATTCCAAAACTTCACGGAATATCCTGTACTATTCATTCTTCCAGTACTTGCAATGTTAATGAGTGTACTCACACTTATTATGGTGTACAAACATAAAATCGGCCTTGCCTTCACATTCGTTTGCTTAACAATCGCAATGTTTATGACAACCGGTTTTGCAGGTATGTTCCCGAGAATGTTACCATCACGTATTAACGACGCATACAGTACAACGTTATATAACGCAGCTGGTAGTCAATTAAACTTAAAAATTATGTTCTTCGTTGCAATCGTCATGGTACCAATCGTTATTGGATATCAGCTTTGGAGCTACAGCATATTTAAAAATAAAATTCATAAAGACTCTGCTAAAGGATATCACTAAAATGAAAAAGACACTTCGCTTGAAGTGTCTTTTTTTACGTATGATTTTCGATAAGATGTTACATTTCTAATCTAACAACTATGATAAAGAAGAATCACTAACAGCTCACAACTAAATTGTATCACAGGGCAAGCACATCATTTTATGCAATTTTACATACAAAAATTATAACGTAGATTGAATTACTTGGTCATACACATCGTTATCCGTTACATCTGCCGTACTAATACCACTGAATGTCCTCACATTTAGTCCCGTATTTGAAGATCCAGATCCATTATAAGCTTTCGTTTTTTCAATTGGATGTACGTTATATTTATCACCTAAGTTAATTGTCCCGTTACAGTTCTCAATAATAACCCCTTCCACAATAGCTGGCATTTTGTCACCTACTTTCATTTCGTTACTCCCATTCTATGAGAAACGCCTACAAAAATAGCATGTGTAAATAAGAAAAAAGCACTCAGGCTGAGTGCTTTTTTCTTATTTACCGCTCTTCTTTCTCTCACAAGCAATTCCATCGCCATCACGATCTAAATGCTTACCGTAATACGGACTATCTCTTGTAATATCGTAAACCCCAGCATCATTTGCTTCTTTACAGTTAGCAAAGCGTTTTGGTTCCGGCTTCACCTCTGGTTCTGGTTGTTCTTGTCTTGCTCCTGGTCTTTCTTCAAGCGGTAATGTCGCGTTATATAAGAACTGAACGTATTGCTCACGACTTACATGCATTCTAGGTGCGAATTTACCATCACCAGTTCCAGCTGTAATATAATTTGATTTAACTGCAGTAATCGCAGGATTCGCCCATCCATTTCTATCTACGTCCGGGAAATTATGATCCCCTCTTATTTGCAATTGGAACCCTTTTGTTAAAATTTGTGCCATTTCATCGCGAGTTAACGAATCTTTCGGTCTAAAGTTCCCTGTGCCATCTCCAGCGAATACACCGATCTCTGTTAAAGCAAGAATCTCTTTTTTAAACTGAGTCGAACGATCAGTAACATCTTTATACGGATTATTATACTGTTCTTTTACTGCTGGCTTTAATTGACGGAACATAAGGGCTGCAACTTGCTCACGAGTTACATCATCACCAAATCCAAAAATCCCATTTCCATATCCAGCAACAATATTTTTATTTGCTAAATCCATAATTGCCTTATAAGCCCAATGATTGTTTGGAACATCTTTAAACTCTATACTTGCCTGCGCTGTCCCGATTGAAGTAAATGCTGTAGTTGCAACAATTGCACCTGTTAAAAGTAATTTTTTAAATCCCATACTTAAGTCTCCTTCTCTTTTCCATAATAACCATCTAACAATATAACAAATTATATAGCTTCGTTTTGTCATATTCTGTCGAATACAAAAAAGAACCCCGAAGGATTCTTTTTTGCTAAGCACAAATGGCAATTTTGGAGACAGTTGACTTTTTCAAAAATTTATTAGGGGTAATATTTTGAAAAAGAAAGCCTTTCATATTTAACTTAACACCACTGGAATATATAGTAAATTGATAATATTTATACGGAAGATTGCTAATGTTTAGTATAGATAGTTTGCACTACGTTAATAGTGGAAATTATCTATACTAAGAAACAAAAAGACGCCTTTCAAGAAGACGTCCTTTCCCCTGTTTATATATACCCCATCCCGCTTTTTGTAAACACACACTAGAAAACAGAATCATGAATTATTACAAGATTGTTAGGTACAAAAAGAGTAGAGGTAAATATTAATATAAAATTCTGCTTTATAGCGTGTATCCACAACTTATATTTTAATCCTCTTCTCTTGAAAATAAACATAATATGCATAATTACATACCAAAAAGAAAAAGACACTCCACAGAGTGCCTCCTCAACCATTTTACTTTTAATATATCGCTTTGAATACATTTTACCATATTTAACTATATCGGTTGTTTAGAAAATTCAAAATCGTTATTTTTTTATCAACATCTTCAAAATCATGTAATATTAAGGATGCAATAAAACATTATACAAATTGAGGTGTACTATATTTATGTATTTCGGAATTATTCCTCTTATATTGTTTATTATTTTTCTTATCTCTTACTTAAAGGATCCACGAAAAATAATAAACGGCTTTTTATTTAATGCCTTTTTCTGTTTTTTCCTTATTTTTTGTATGCTTGTAGCTTATGACTCAGGTAATGATACTCTACACTACATCATGTTTTTACCTATTTTAGCACTTATCATTATGATTCCTTTCGGTATTGTTGCTTTAATGTTTGGGTTATTTCTTAACGCAAGAATTTTAATGAAACGAGAAGGAAGACGTTTCACTAACTGTTTAACACTCATTGCTGCTTTAGGGATTTTATTCTTGATGTTACTCCCTATTATAAATCCAGCAAGTTTATTCTCATCACATTTAAGGCCTATTTTCGCTGGTATTTCTCTTATAACTTTATATTTCTTTATACACTTATCTAACTTCTTAACCGCTTATTTTTTATACCAATTCAACAGACCAAGACGTAATCAAGATTTCATCATCGTTCTTGGTAGCGGCTTAATTAATGATAAAGTACCGCCTTTACTTGCAAGTCGTATTAATAAAGCAATCGACTTTTATTGGAAACAAGCTGCTGTGAATACACCACCAACAATCATTTTCTCTGGTGGACAAGGTCCGGATGAAGGCCTTCCAGAAGCAGAAGCGATGCAAAAGTACGCTGTTGAAAAAGGAATTCCTCTTGAACATACAGTGCAAGAAAATCGCTCTGTAAACACATATCAAAATATGTCGTTCTCTAAAGAAATTATGGATTCTTTAAAGCCTGAAGATAAGTATAGAAGTATTTTTACAACGAACAATTTCCACCTTTTCCGTGCTGGTATATATGCAAGACAAGCTGGTCTTAATAGCCAAGGAATTGGATCCAAAACTGCGTTTTATTACTGGCCTAACGCAATGATTCGTGAATATGTTGCGATTGTCGTAATGGGACGTAAACGTCATATGAAAGTTTGCGGAGCTATTTTAGGATTCGCTTTATTCCTATCAGTGCTTAGTTTTATAATTTCTTAATAGCCTCCCATCCTTTGAAAGGATGGGATTTCTTATACTCATTTCAAAAATATTTTAAAGGTAATATGGTGATAATATTCCCTGCATACATCCATTAAAGGAGAATTTTTTCAAATTAAATGTTAAAATGAAATTTAGGTGTGAATTACGTAACAAATAAGAAACTAGTTTGAAACGAGGAAATTACATGGAGAAAATTATCAAAAACAAGCCCAATAAGCTAAAAATCGCTTCAAAAGCTTTGATGATTATTATTGGAGCACTTATCACAGCGTACGGATTAGAAGCTGTATTAATTCCAAACAACGTATCCGACGGTGGTGTAACTGGTTTAAGCATCGTTAGTTCAAGATTATTTGGATTACCATTAGGACTTCTAATCGCAGTCGTTAACATCCCTTTCGTTTGGTTAGGATATAAACAAATCGGTAAAAGCTTTGCGCTTTACTCAATTATCGGTATCGCTTCGTTAGCAGTGGGTACGGTTGTCATGCACGGAGTACCAACAATTATTGAAGGCGATACGCTTTTAATTACTGTTGTTGGTGGTATTATTATCGGTTTTGGTATGGGACTTGCATTACGTAACGGCGGCGCATTAGATGGAATCGATATGCTAGCCGTATTACTTTCTCGAAAGTTACCATTTGGAACAAGTGACCTTATTTTATTCTTAAATATGTTTGTCTTTATTTTTGTTTCAACAGTATTTGGTCTTCAAGGAGCTATCCTTTCGGCAATTGCTTACTTTATCGCTTCGAAAGTGATTCATATCGTTGAGGTTGGTTTAAGTGGTTCTAAAACATTTAAAATCATCACAAAAGAACCTGAACTAATGGTTGAAACAATTCGTGATCGTTTAGGCCGAAGCGCAACATATAATGAAGTTTATGGCGGTTATTCAAGAGAGAAATTCAAAGAAATCTCTTGTGTAATTAACCGTTTAGAAGAAAGTAAAATGAAAGACCTTATTAATGAAATCGATCCTAATGCCTTTATTACAGTTTATGACGTAGCAGAAGTAAAAGGCGGTAATTTCAAGAAACGTGATATTCATTAATCGTTATGAAAAAAGAGGCTGTGCCAAAATATTGGTTCAGCCTCTTTTTATTATGAAGTTGGTAAATCGATATTCCTTTTCGAATCGTTGATATATTTTGAGCTACGATAGATATAATCGAAAAACCGTTGATATATTTTACTCCCTCCATCTCCCCCCGCTTTTAATCCAATCGACGTACTTTTGAAAGGCGGGCACTTCATGATGAAAGCGAAGCGGAACATATAGAAAGAGAGTACATGTACACAGTATCCATAGAATACCTACTATAAAGTGAAACTATAATCAGTGGGGGTTTTGTTCATCCCCCACTGATTATTAGTTGAACCAATCGGGCGTTTACGGGCAGTTGATCTCCCACCTAACTTCTTTGCTCCAACCGAATTTTGAGGTGAGAGTTTTACTGCCCGTTAATGCGGGATAAAGTGAAATTTCATCGTTGTGCTAATAAACAAACTGAGGAATAAGACGAGGAACATAATCAAACTAAACCTTTTATATATAGTCATAATAATCTCCTCCTTATAACTTAATTGTACCAGCTATAAGGAATTAATTCCCATAATAAAAAGACCGAAAAGCAAATTCCACTTTTCAGTCTCTATACTATCTTCTCTTCATAATTTTCCCTGAACCGCCAACCCTTGTTTTCGGGGGCGACGTATTCTTTGGTGGGGTTTTAATGGATGATTTCGGCTTCACATCAGATCCACTCGAGCCACCCGGGTTTTTCGTAATTTTCCCCTTGCTTCCGGTAGAAGGCGGTGGCGTCGTTTTACTTCCTTTTTCCGTAATACTTCCTTTATCACCTACAGATGATTTCGGATCTACATTATCGCCTCGCTTAATAATAGATCCTTTCCCTTCCTTCGTAATTGGAGGCGGGGTTTTCTTTTCCTCTTTCGTAGGTGGTCTTTCCGGGATCACCGGTTTATGATTTTGTCTGTCATTATATCCGCGATAATCACCGTATGATGATTTGCGTGAACCAAATATATCGTTTAATATACTCCCCATAATATATCCTTGTAAGAAGGATGGTTGGTAATTTTGACGGACAAATTCTTCATTACTTATTTCAATTAATGTATCAGATGGTTTCTCTTTATCCTTTTGTAAATTATACATTTTATCAGAATAAACGAGGAACATTTGATTTTCGTCTTCTTTAGATGCTTGCTTCGGTTTCCTTTCGGCTATAAGTTCCTTTGCAACTTCAGGAACTGACCGATTGGCGGCCCTATACACGTAAGATTCTTGTTTACCATCCTTTGCGACAGACTCTAGTGGGTAACGGTCCTGAATTGACTTCGCCTGACCACTTTGACAGCCCGATAAAGCATAACCGGCAATAACAAGTAATGTAACGATAGCAAGTATAGGGATCACGAACGATTTAATCATGGTAAACAATCGGTTTGACATGATTACGCCCCCCTTATGTTGCTCTTATGATTTGTACATCAGCAGGAATAATTACTTCTCCCTCATACATCATTGTGCGACCATTTTGCCATTCAACACGTAATAATTTGCGGTTATCAGATTGGAATTCCCATACGTACTGTTCTTCTGAAGCAGCGAATGGTGTTTTCCCCATAACAACAACACGTCCATTATATTGTTCTTCCATATGATACTCTATATTATCCATTTCAATCGTCGTCGGAATTTCATCGATTGAATCTAAACGACCATCAATCGGTGTATACAATTTGTAATACGTATTTTCACGGTCTTCGATTTTCAAATAACGAATATCTTTCCCATCCTGCAAAGTTAAAATAATCTCCTTGCGAGAATGCATGCTCGTTTTCCCAGTTAATTCGTACATGACTAACGAGACTTCAATCATATCGCCAGGAGCCAACGTTAAAAGACTCTTTTCTGGCTTTGGCGGCTCCGGACTCTTCATTATATTTTTAATACGTTTAAATAAACTCACAATCTACCCCTCCTTTTCTCTTTATAAACAAGCACCTAAAATAAGTGCACCAACGATATGTAATGAACCAGCTAACAACGCATGTGCTACGCTGCCTTCTTTCGTTCCTTCTTCTAAATCTAAACCAGACACTTTCTTTAACACAAACTCAATGAACATTTCTACAATTAATAAAATAGCGAATGAAACTGCTGAGGCAAGAAGCGCTTGCCATAAGTCATTCGCTTTCGTTATAGATTGAGATAAAATGTACCCTTGCGCAAATAATTTCATAACGAAACGCGTTGTCACTGCTGTATTTCCATTTTTCATTTCTTTTAAATCATTGTATTTTGTAAAAATCGAATCAACCCACATAATTGCAAATAAAAGTACTGCACTCGCTCCAGTCCATACAAGCATAGCTAAAACATTCATCCACGTCATTACAAAACCTCCTCTAAAAAAGTAAAGTGAAACTTTAATCAGTGGGGAGTTTTCCATCCCCTACTAATTATTAGCCCACACCAATCGGGCATTTACGGGCAGCCCGACTCCCACCAATCTCTCTGCTTTCACAAAATGTTGAGGTGGGAGTCTTTGCCCGCAAATAGCGGGGTAATAGAAAACCGACATGAATTCTCTTCAGACATGTCGGTTTCTTTGTCTATTCTATATTATTTCTCGTACTGCTTCATAATACGAGCTAATTCATCGTCAACAACAGAATTTTTGTTTAAGCTTGCGAATTCATCATCTAACGACTTTTCTTTCTTGTAAATTTCACCGCTTGCTTCTGCTTCAGCCTCTAATTGAAGTGCTTTCTCTTCCATACGGCTTAAACCAGCTTTTGCTGAATTTGAATCGAATCCAGACATCGCCTGATTAATATTCTTTTGTGCTTTCGCTGCATTTACACGTGCTACAAGTGTTTCACGCTTATTTTTCAGCTCTGTTAATTGTTTACGCATTTCTTCTAGCTTAAGGCGAAGGTTATCAGCAGCAGCTTTGTTTTGCTCATAGCTTGCTTTATACTCATTCATCTTTTGCTCTGCATTTTGTTTTTCTTCTAAAGCACGGCGCGCAAGATCTAAGTTACTAGCTTGAACAGCCATATGAGCTTGCTCTTCACGTTTTTTCACAAGTGCTTCTTGCTCTTCAAATAATATTTTAAATTTCTTCTCAAGTGCGATTTGAGCTGCTACACTTTTCTCAGCTTCTTGTACATCCGCTTGCATATCGCGTAAATATTGATCCGTCATCTTAACTGGATCTTCCGCTTTTTCAATTAATGAATACACATTCGACATTGTTAAATCTCTTAATCGTTTAAATACAGACATCCAAATTCCTCCTATGATATACCTCATATTTCAAATTCACTACTTGGAAAACTGAAAAATCTCCCTTAACAGTAAAGAATATTCATTTTTACAGCCTATGTGTTTATTATAACAAAACTAATATGTCCTTACATGTTATTTCCAAAATACAGCCAATATAATATGACATTCTAGATAAAACATTGTATTCCTAATATATTCTCATTAACCCTCTTCAGAATTGACTTATTTTTATGCAATTTCACTAAATTACATTATTGTAATGTTACTGTAAGCTAACTCGATAGTTACGTTGCAATATTTCTTATACACTAATACCAGAAGCAACGAACAAGCTTCTCATCATTTCAGAACTAATACAAAAATGTATTTACTATAAAACATATAAAAGGAGAAATCATCATGAAAAAATTAGTAGGAATCGGATTAGCAGCAGCAATTTCATTCGGAGCATTATCAGGTTGTTCTTTATTAGGAGAAAAAGCGAACGGCTTTGTACTATATGGAACAGATGAGCAAGTTCAGAAAATTACAGATCAAAATAAAAAAGAAGTGAAAGAAAAAGACTTCTATAAAATGAAAATGACAACATTAGAGGGTAAAAAAGTTCTTGTCATGGATAAGAAAACTGGTGAAGAACTGGTGAAGAAAGAGTTACTTAGCAAAGTTAATGAAAAAGACGACACGAAACCACTTGATAAATTACCAGCTGTAACAGCAGAGCAAGGTGTATTATTTGCTAAAGAAAAAGTAGAAAATGCTACACTTGATGGAGCAAAATTAAAATACGAAAGCAATACAATTATCGGAAGTGGCCGTGCATATGCCGACATGTTCGCTATTGTTGATGATGCAACTTACGTAAATGTAAAAGGCGATGAAAAATCTGTTGGGGTATTAAAATTTGATAAAGACCCTAGTAAAGAATTCCCTGGCTACAACGGCGTAGAAGCTTCTCAACTTGTAAAAATTAAAAAGTAAACAAAAAAGCTTTGCGAAATGCGCAAAGCTTTTTTCTATTTCTGAGCAATTTGCTCCATATCTGGACTACAAGTTTGCGACTGACATGACTTACTTAAAGAGCATGCTGCGCATTTTCCCTTTTTACTTCTCTTTACAAAATTAACTAACGTATATGCTGCATAACCAAAAATGATAGCTCCAATTATTATATTGACCATCACCCTAATACATCTCCTTCTAGAATCCGAGTAAGGACCCAACTTGGTATATAATGAGCGTTAATACATAAGCAACAACGAGCGGATAAACGACAGAGAAAACTGTCCATTTCATCGATCCTGTTTCACGTTTAATAACAGCTACTGTCGCTAAGCACGGAACATATAATAAAATAAAGAACATAAATGCATAGGCTGATAGCGCAGTATAATGTGCTCCCATTACATTTCCTAGCACATCTTCTTTAACCGCATAAATAATTGCCATCGTAGAAACGACAACTTCTTTCGCTAAAAATCCTGTTAAAAGGGATGCTGCAGCTTGCCACGTTCCAAAGCCGAGCGGTGCAAAAAGTGGTGCAATAAATCCACCAATCATCGCTAAGAAACTGTCTCCCATATCAACACCAAATCCTGATGGACCTGCATAGTTTAATAACCAAATGACAACAGAACCACCGAAGATGAATGTACCCGCTTTACGAACAAATCCTTTACCTTTCTCCCACGTGCTCAGCCATAACGTTTTCGCTTGCGGCACACGGTAAGGTGGTAGTTCAATTACAAAAATAGATTTTTCCGCTTTTAAAATAGTAAGTGACATAATTTTTGTAACGAGTAATGCAAGAACAATACCTGCAATGTATAAAGAGAACACAACAGTCGCTTGACTATTAGGGAAGAATATTCCCGCAAATAATGCATATACAGGTAAACGTGCTGAACAAGACATAAATGGTGTTACAAGAACGGTAAGTAATCTTTCTTTTTCTTGTTCAATCGTTCTCGCTGCCATAATACCTGGAACGTTACATCCAAAGCCGATAATCATCGGAATGAACGCTTTTCCGTTTAAACCGAAAAACTCCATAATTCTATCCATAACAACTGCAATTCGTGCCATATATCCCGAGTCTTCTAATAATGAAATGAAAAAGAATAGTGCAAAGATTTGTGGAACGAATACTAATACCGCACCAACACCAGCAATAATACCTTCTGTAACGAGTGCTTGAATAAAGTCAGAAGCCCCAACACTTGTGAGCCCAGCTGTAACCCAATCAGTAAGTTGTCCGCCAAAAAATCCATCAAGCATATCAGATAAAGGTGTACCAATCCACGTAAACGTAACCTGAAAAATAAAAAACATAACTGCTAAAAAGATTGGAAGTCCTAAAATTTTATGTGTAATTAACCTATCAATTTTTTCTGAAAAAGGAATTTTCCCTTCTTTCTCATGTTGCATAACATTTGTTTTTAACTTTTCAATATACGCTTCACGAGTCTTGTAAATGTGCTCTTCCAACGTACAATCAAGTTTTCCATCTAAACGAGATCGAATGGCTATAAGTTCCTTATAAATTGGTAATGCTTTCATTTCTTTTTCTACTACTTCGTTATTGCTTAAAAATTGAAGGGCTAACCATCTCGGATGCTCATAATTCGCTGTCTCTAAAAGAGCGATTACCTCTCCAATTCCTTCATCCATTTGTACACCATATGAAATAATGAATGGCTTTTTCTCTTTTTGTTTCTCTTCATGAAGAGTAGTAAGTAATTCTTCACAGCCTTTTCCGGTTCTTGCGATGACAGGAACGACTGTTACACCTAATATTTCTGATAGCCTTTTTACATTAATCACAATTCCTCTTTGCTTTGCCACATCAATCATATTTAAACCAATTGAAACGGGCTTACCAAATTCAAGTAATTGCAATGTTAAATGCATATTTCGCTCAAATTGAGAAGAATCCACTATATTTAACATATGATGAAATTCATCTGTTAGTAGAAAATTCGTCACGACACCTTCATCACGTGAAACTGGATTCAAATCATAAACGCCTGGTAAATCAATTAATGTTCCTTGCTTATCTTTTAATTTACCAACCTTCTTTTCTACTGTTACACCGCTCCAGTTTCCTACATATTCATAAGAACCAGTAAGTGCATTAAATAATGATGTTTTCCCTGTATTCGGATTCCCTAGCAAAGCAACCTTATTCACGCTAATTCCACCTTTATCATTTTCGCGTCACAATGACGAATACTAATTAACTGTCCACGACACTCCAATGTACAAGGACCTTTAAACATCGCTTTCTGTTTCAAGCGAAGTTCGCTTCCTTCCGCGAGACCGAAGGCAGCTAGTCTACGCTTTAATAACTGATTTAGAGACTGCATGCTTTTTACTAACACTTTCTCACCGATTTTAATATCTACTAAACTCATAACCTTCCCCCTCAGAAGAGAATGATAATTATTTTCAGAAAAATTATATCATACTCTATTTCAATTGGACTATACCCTTTTGCTTCATATTTATTAACATTTCGCTACAATTCTATTTCAATAATTGTCATACGGTATTCATTTGCCATTCTCATCCATTTCGCTTACAATGAACAATAGCAAATAAAGAATCTCGTTATCACAGGGGGAGCCTTACCGCTGAGAGGGAACAATTCGTTCCGACCCTTTGAACCTGTTAGTTAATGCTAACGCAGGAATTGTGCAAACGTCCGAAATACACACCTCTTTTTTTATTTACGTATTTCGTATCCTCCTATGATAATGTTCTTTTTTGTGCAACTTGGATATAGGGGGAGACAACATGCGTAACACCAATTTACAAGCGATGATCGAATCTGCTATTCTTGCAGCCTTCGCCTTGATTATCGACATTCTACCATTATCAATTAAACTTCCAACAGGCGGTTCCATCTCATTCGCTATGATTCCTATTTTTATTATCGCATACCGCTGGGGCTTCAAAAGAGCTTTCTTAGGAGGCTTAATTTGGGGGCTATTACAAATCGTCGTAGGCGATGCTTACATTCTAACACCAGTTCAAGCATTCATTGAGTACTTCATTGCCTTTGCCTTTATCGGCTTTGCTGGTTTATTCTATCGTCCAATTCAAAAAGCACTTGCCTCAGACAACAGTAATGCAGAGCATTCAAATTTTGGTAGTCGCAAAGATAAACCAAAACAAAACAAAGGAAAAAAAGCACTTGTTTACATTATCCTTGCCACATTTGTCGGTAGCTTTGCACGTTATTTCTGTCACTTTATTGCTGGTATTATTTTCTTTGGTCAATATGCACCTAAAGGACAATCAGCTGTTTTATATTCATTAATCGTAAACGGCAGTACAATGATCGGTTCTTTCATACTATGTACTGTATTACTAATTCTTTTATTTACTACTTCACCACGCTTATTCAAAAGCATCGGTGCTTATCAAATGAATTCACAAAAAAAGGGCGCTTAATTAGCGCTCTTTTTTTATCAAAGCTCTCAATGAGTAATATCAATAATAAATACGATAAATGCACAAAAGAAAATAAATACCATCACACCTAGTAAATTGCTATTCACGGCTAATCTACTCCTTACATAACCTCATTTTCTATCCAAATTATACTGCTTAAAAATAAAGATTAGGTAAAGATAATATGAAAATAAATTAAAAAAGCGTAGATTGTATTATCTACGCTTTTTTCGGTAAATAGAAGTAAAATAACACACCATCTTCGGTATTCTTGACCCCATATTTAGCATTGTGCAGTTCTAAAATATTTTTTGAAATCGCAAGGCCAAGCCCTGTTCCACCTTGTGAACGTTTCCGTGCCGCATCCACACGATAAAAACGATCCCAAATTTTATCTAATTGTTCTTCTTCAATGTGAGTACCTTTATTTTCAATACACACTTTTATATGATTCGTCTCGTCAATTGTGGAAATAATAACATCTTCTTTTTCTGGTGTATAACGTATTGCATTCGTAATAAAATTCACAATTACTTGTTCAATTCTATTTTGATTCCCAATCACTTCTGCTGGACATATATGTTTGTGCACACTCAGTTCTTTTTTCTCTATCTCCGATGAAAGCTGTTCACATATTTCTTCAATCATTCCATCGATATAGAAAGAATCCATCTTCATGTTATATGTACCAGACTCAAATTTAGCTAATTCAAGCATATCCAAAATTAGTATATCCATCTTGTCTACTTCTTTTTCCATCGCCTGAAAATAGTGGTCTTTCTTATGTTCAGCTACCCCATCTTTTAAAATGGAAATACAGCTTTTCATAATACTCAGCGGCGTTTTTAGTTCATGCGATACACCTGCAATAAATTCTTTCCTTGTGTTTTCTAACTTTCTTTCTTTTTCAATATCTTGTTCAAGCTGTCCAATATGTGAATGTAGTTTATTAGATAATGTATTAATATTTTTTGATAAATCACCAATTTCATCTTTTGAAGTAATCGGGATTTTTTCTGTAAAGTCTAAATGTGCTATTTTCTTCGTTGTATCATTTATTTTTAATAACGGTTTCGCAATTTGTTTTGAGTAATAAAACGAAGCTAGAAAAATTAGAATGACTACAAATGCAACAATATAGATGTAATAATCTTGCACCATTTGTACAGCCTCATCTACAGGCTGTAAAGAAGCCATCGCATATATATATGTTACCGATCCGTCTTTTTCTTTTTTTGGTTTAATTAATAATTTATATTTTATATCATTTTTTTCATAGTCCATTATTTGTGTTGAATACTGTATATGATTATTCTCTTTTAATAATAAATCAGTTTGAAATTCCTTTATGCTATCTAAGAATAAACTATTTTTATAAATTGGATTCACAGGACCTTTTACATCGGGGAACTGTACTTTCGTAACACGTCCTACTATGACAGCATCTAATTCCTGAGCAGCTTGCTCCTGAACGGCCGGCTTCTTTTCCTTAACAACTTGTTCCTCAGCTGCTTTCTTTTTCTCCTGATCTAATTTAATCATTTTCTCATTAAATGCTTTTTCTAACGGTTTATTAGATCCACTTAAATTTTGCTTACCTAACGAGAAAGAGAATGGAATAAAACTTTCTTCTTTTCTCACTCCAGAAAAATAAATTTCTTGTCCTAAAAACTTCTCTGATAATTTATTATCAATCTCCTCTATATTGACGAGATTACCTAAGGGAATCTTGAATATTTGTTGTCCAAAGCTCTTTTGTTGCCTACGGTCTATCGTTACTTCAAAATAAAAATCATCCACATGTTTTAAATTCCCATTCTGATCTAATATCGTAATCCACGTATTATTTTCTCTTAAAAAATCTTGCTCCAGCTTCTGAATTCCTTCTGTACTTCCTGCATCAAGTAAATAGTTCTTTTCAAAGGAATTTAAATTCACTTTAATATCTTCCACTTTTCGATTCGCATAATATTGTTTAAAAAATATTGTTTGTCCAATAAAGATTGTCGCTAAAATCAACATACATAACGCTGTTGTAAGAGTAAATAATTTAAGTACAATCCCTTTTCTCATATGTTCCCCTCGAATTTATAACCGGTTCGCACTACAGTTGTAATGTACTTTGCTTTCTCTCCTAATTTATTTCGCAAATTACGAATATGACTATTAACCGTTCGATCATCGCCAGCAAATTCGTACCCCCAAATTCTTGAAATTAACTGTTCTCTTGTTAAAACAATCCCTTGATTTTTCATGAAATAAGCTAATATTTCAAATTCTGTATGTGTTAAAGTAATGTCTGCCTCATCAACAGTAACAGTACGTGACGGAAAATGGACATGAATGCCATGAATTGCTAACGTATCATCTTCATTTTCTAAAGGTTTCTTTGTTGCTTTTCTACTTTCTAACAATCTTTTCGCTCTCGCTAATAAAATAGGCGGACTATATGGTTTCGCAACATAATCATCTGCCCCAAGCTCAAACCCAAGTAACGTATCATCTTCGTCTACACGCGCTGTCAGCATAATAATAGGAACCCCGGACGTCTTACGAATTCTCCGGCAAACAGACCATCCATCGAGTTCCGGCAACATAATATCAAGAATAACTAAATCAACCTCTTCTTCTTCAAATACAACTAAAGCTTCTTTTCCATCTCTTGCTTCAAACACTATATATTGTTCGCTCAAAAAATAATCTTTTAAAATTTCACGTAAAATATCTTCATCTTCAACAATTAAAATATTTTTTGACATAGTATATGCCTTCCCCTCTCATTTTAAATAGCTAGGCATTTTATACCTTTATTTTGAATTACTCGTAATTAACTTCGCCTCGATAATATATCTATCCGGTGCATCCCCTATATAATCAAAAGGATAGCAAGTCGTCAGTGTTAATATTGGTTCTTCTTTTTTTATAATAACAGTACGATCATCCGCATGGGTAATCCATGTCTTTTGAATTTCATATGTGTACGTTTTATTATCATACTCTAAAATAAGGGTATCCTTTTCTTTTAACTCTCCTAAATCTGTAAAAACAGTATCTCGGTGCCCACTCAGTACAGTATGTCCCCCTCCAGATGGCGTTGTCGTTAAATCACTAACGAACATACCGACTCCTTTTTTCAATGTTGCATCGTTTGCTCCCCAATATATAGAAAACTTCTTCTTTATTTTCGGTATCTTTAACATGGCTACCTTTTCACCTTCTTTATGCTCGGTTTGAGAAGAAGGCACTTGAGAAGTTACAGGTGTTTCATGAGAAAGCTGATTATCTTTTATATTATTAAGACTCTTGATTTCTTCTTTCGTTAATTCTTGAGCAGAGCTTTTTCCTTTATACCATTCCACAGCGTAATATGATCCCATGAATAGCCCTATAGCCATCAATAGGATACCGATATAATTGAGTAACTTCATGTTTCATCCCTCCATGCAAAAAATGGTAGGAATAACCTACCATTTTTAATATATGAAATTATCCCATTCTTTATAGGACAATATTTGATTTACGCCTTAACTTTATTACGACGATTCAAACCAAATAATGTACCTAGTGCTACAAGACATGCGCTTAGTCCCATCATTGCTACATTATTTGATGCTGTGTTTGGTAATTTTTCACCTTGTACAGCTGGCTTTGCTACTTCCTTTTTCGCTGCATCATTCTTTTGCCCGGCCTTAATTGCTTCTTCTTTTTTTGCAAGAGCTTCCTTTTCTTGAACTTGTGGTGTTACTTCTTTTTTCGCTGTATCATTCTTTTGCCCTGCTTTTATTGCTTCTTCTTTTTTAGCCATATCACTTTTTTCTTGTACTTGTGCTGCTTCTTTTTTCTCTACTTCGCTCTTTTGCTGTTCCTGAATTGCTGCTTCCTTTTTAGCTACATCTGACTGTACTTGCGCTGCTTCTTCCTTTGTCAGTGTTCCAGTTGAAGCACTCGCTACCGAAGAATAACCTACTGTTAAAAGTGCCATTGCACAAATTGGTAATAGTTTCTTTTTCATTTTCATTCTCTCCTCTTATACGTTTTACATCACGTCGCATCGGATGTAACACTAGAATAAACAATAGATATAAATATAAGATGCAGATGAAATGGAATTCTGTTAAAGATTTCATTTTAGAAAAATAAAAAAACACCGTAATATATACGATGTTTTTTCGGGTGTGTGTCTCGATATTTATTTGTTACTTTCGCGTGATTGAGAAGTAGAAAGGGCCGGAGTGATAACTAATTGTCTCGGCTCAGTTTTCTTGAAGTGATTTTTGACGTTACACTTACGACATTGAACGACCCATGCTTTAATAGGATTTGTTAAAATAATTTTTTGCCTTTCGTTAGGGGTCTCTTCTTCCAATTTACAACTATCGCTCCACTTACTCCATTTCATTGTAAATTTAGAAGAAGAATGATCGTCTTCTCGATCAAACGTATGCAAAAAATCCATTTCTCCAGCTAGCATTACGGTGTTACTAGTTGCTAAAAAAGAAAAGGTCGTCCAATGTTTCTCCATGCCCTCCTACTCCTTTTTCACATATAGAGTGCCTAAAACTTAATTTACCTAAAATATTCTTGCCCTTTACCTTACACTTATAGTTTATCCAAAACACTACTATGCAACTATCGATTTGTCTTACAAATCACCTTACATTTTTGTAAGAAACGAAAAACCTTCACTCTATATACGTGAAGGTTTCTCATTTCTTATCTATAGAATCTTTCATATCATCAAGTCCAGCCTCTTGCAGCTGCGACATCATACCGTGGGAAATTGCGCCTAATACTAAAGTCATTCCAATTAGTGAAATGCGAATTGCAGGTACATCAATTATGTAAGCCAACATACCAAGAACAATTGTTAAAAGCAATGCTTTTATAAATGTTACACTTGTATACTGTTTCTTTTTCATCATAATCACCCTTTTTGGAAGCGTTTTCTTAATATTATCAGTATATCATATCATCTGACTATTTTGTGGAGACTTCTGTAAAAACCTTATATCTTCTTTGACTTTTTTCTTTCTATCCTTTACAGTCGAAATGTTCACAAGTTTTACACTGTAGGAGGATTCAAATGAAAATTGAAATAAAAGACACTTTAATTTCTGAAGAACAATTACAAGAAAAAGTAAAAGAACTAGCGCTTCAAATCGAACGTGATTTTGAAGGAGAAGAAATCGTTGTAATCGCTGTATTAAAAGGATCTTTCGTATTCGCTGCTGATTTAATTCGTCATATTAAAAACGAATTAACTATCGACTTTATCTCTGCATCTAGCTACGGAAATCAAACAGAAACAACTGGAAAAGTAAAACTATTAAAAGATATCGATGTAAACATTACTGGAAAAAACGTAATTGTCGTAGAAGACATTATCGATTCTGGTTTAACACTTCACTTCTTAAAAGATCACTTCTTCATGCATAAACCAAAAGCATTGAAATTCTGTACGTTACTTGATAAACCTGAACGCCGTAAAGTGGACTTAAAAGCTGAATATGTTGGCTTCCAAATTCCAGACGAATTTATCGTTGGCTACGGTATCGACTGCGCAGAAAAATATCGTAACTTACCATTTATCGCTTCAGTTGTAACGGAATAATATAAAAAAATAAAGTGAAACTTTAATCAGTGGGGGTTTTGTCTATCTCCCACTGATTATTAGTTGAACCAATCGGGCTTTTACGGGCAGTTGATCTCCCACCTAACTTCCTCGTATTCGTCGAAATTTGAGGTGGGAGTCTTACTGCCCGTTAATGCGGGGTAAACTTCCATCAATTACTGATGGAAGTTTATTTTCTATCACAATTCGTAAAAAACAAAGGGAGAGAATAAAAATGACAAAGACAAAATTTGAAAAAGTACTCCTCATCGTAAATCCGAAAGCAGGACAAGGCGATTTACATACGAACTTAACGAAAATCGTACCACCTCTTGCTACGGCTTTTCCTGATTTACGCATCCTACATACGAAAAGGCAAGGTGATGCAACAAAATATTGCCAAGAGTTTGCTAGTAAAGTAGATTTAATTATCGTCTTTGGTGGTGACGGAACTGTATTCGAATGCACAAATGGCTTAGCCCCTCTTAAAACTAGACCTACACTTGCAATTATTCCAGGGGGAACTTGCAACGATTTCTCTCGTACACTTGGTGTTCCGCAAAACATTGCAGAAGCTGCAAAACTCATTACAAAAGGACATGTAAAACCAATTGATGTCGCAAAAGCAAACGGACAACACTTCTTAAACTTCTGGGGCATTGGACTCGTATCTGAAGTATCAAACAATATCGATGCAGAAGAGAAAGCAAAGCTTGGTAAAATCGGTTACTATTTAAGCACCATCCGAACTGTCAAAAATGCTGAAACATTCCCAGTAAAAATCACTTACGACGGACAAGTATATGAAGACGAAGCTGTCCTTGTTATGGTTGGAAACGGTGAATATCTTGGCGGTATTCCTTCCTTTATTCCGAACGTAAAATGTGACGACGGAACACTTGATATTTTCGTTGTAAAATCAACAGGCATCCAGGCGTTTAAAGATTACATCGGAAAGAAACTATTTGAAGACTCAAATGAAAATGACATCTTCCATGTAAAAGCAAAATCAATTCATATTGAAACAGAAGAAGAAAAAGAAGTAGATACAGACGGAGAAAGCTCGCTTCATACACCGTGTCATATTGAACTATTACAAGGACACTTTACGATGATTTATAATCCTAAGCTTGTATAATCGCTATTTCAATATAACTTTAATAATTACTAAACTTCGCATTTTTCAAAAAAATATAGTATAATGAATAAATAAAAGGTTGTTAACAAAAACGTTAACAACCTTTTTTGTTTTTTCTAAAAAACTTTTCAATTTAAAGGAGCGATCACATGTATTGGAGAAAAAATGATAAACCTGTAGAAGAACCAGAAGCAATTGCTGTGTGGGAATGCGAAGCAGACGACTGCCTTGGATGGATGCGTAAAAACTTTTCTTTAGAAGATAAGCCACAATGCCCGTTGTGTAAAGGCGTCATGAAAAGCGGCGAACGATTACTACAGAAATTATAATACTTTTCCCTCTTTATCTTTTATATACTGAAAAGATAGAGGATTTTATTTCTCCTTATCTACAGTACAAGTTGCTTCCTAATTATAAATAATGAAAGAAGCAGCTATTCTACGTAGTAGCTGCTTCTTTCATTATTTAACTTCTTCATCGCTATAAATTCCATATAATATTTCCCTAAATTTAGCTTTATTCATCATCCCCCTTATTCACTACATACTACACTTCTTTCGGAAGAACAATTTTTTTATACAATTGAACTGTAATGAAATAATAAAACACATAAATGACTAAGAAAATAATAATCGGCAGCCAAATCCGGAAATATGGATTATCTATTAAGAACGAGAACATGTTCATTCCGACTAATACGTGCGTTATACCTACGATCGCTGGGAACAAGAAAATGAAAAGTAACTCTTTATAAATTGATTTCGTTAATAGCTCATAACGTACACCAATTTTACGAAGCATTTGATAGCGAATAATATCTTTTGAAGCACCAGAAAGAATTTTAAACATTAAACAACTTGCCAACATTGCTAAGAAAGCTATGCCTAAGAAAAAACCCATAAATACTGTTCCACTGTAAGTACTGTAATATCCTTCATACAGCATATATTTACTCAAAAGATGTACTTCTTTCATATCTTTATATTTAGCTAGTTCTAATTCATCGATTTTTTTCCATTCTTCTTTATACGTTATAAAATTGTCCGTTTTCCCCAGTATTATAATTTCTTCTTTACCTTGTATCCCGTCATACATCTTTTGATCTACAATTTGTATCTTTTGACTAGGTTTCATATATGTCTTTTGAAGAGACCGTAAAACATTTCCCCACTCTTCTGGAATTACATTGGTATTATTCTCATGTTTTTCTTGGCTATGACTTAAAACGGATCCCGCAATTAGTTCCCTCGAAACAGGAACGAATCGGCTACTATTCTCGTCCTTTCCAGTACGTGTTAGCGGACGATTTCTTTCCAAATCTTCTTTCAACTGATAAATAAACTGCTCATCTACTTTGTATCGATATTCATTCTTTTCTTTAAATGTAATACTATCTAGTATTTTCTTTTCTTCTGCTGTGGGATTTTTAATTTCGACATCATAGTATTCTGCACTCTCCACCATATTTGTGACATTATTTTTAAACGCCATACCACTGGAGATTGCACCCGCACCGAGAGCCACTAACATAGCAACTGTTGCTAATACTTTAGTTAAGCTATTAATAGAAAAACTTAACTGAGCAAACGTAAACGCATTGATTCCTTTTTCACTACGATTTTTATTCGCTTTCAGTCTGTTAATAATAATCGGAAGAAATGATGCAAATAGCATATAAGTTCCTAATGTTACTGTAATTGTAGCAATGATAAATCCTGATTCCTTTAGCTCCTTCATATAAATCATCGAAACATAACCAACTACTAATAAAATAATTGATAAAAGTGCTACTATACTTGTTAGTTTCCCTTTAGTAGACGTACGCTCTGTTTTACTATTGGAGTGAACGAGTTGTAATAGCGAATTACGCACTAGTTTCATACCATTCATAATTGCGGACAACATAAATAGTGCAATGAAAAAGATGAAAGTAACAACGATTGATGGTACATAAAATGCATGATAACCACCGCCAGTAAATTCCAGCTCCTTCATCAGTAAATGTCCAACACCTTGTGCCAAGATTATACCGACTATCACACCTACTATAAGAGATACTATTCCTAATACAATTGTTTCAATAAACATGAGCAATGTAATTTTATGCTTTTTTGCCCCTAATACCATATACATACCAAATTCTTTTTGCCGAAGTGATAATAAAAATGAATTGGCGTATAAAATATAAAATAATGTAATAAATCCTAATAAAAATGAGCCCGTTTGAAAGACGGAAAAAATCCCATCCATAGAATTCCCTTCAATAAACGTTTTATTTAACGCTAACGTTTGAAACATATAAAAAATTGAAATAGACATAATAAGCCCAACTAATAAGACCATATAGTCTTTTCGTTTACTTTTTAGTCCCGACATGGAAAGTTTGAATAACATGTTGAACCTTCTTTCTTATGCTTTTTGTGTGCCTAAACCCGCAAGCACATCTAAAATTTCTTTATAGAACTCATCACGCGTACCTCTGCGATGAATTTCTTTATACAGTTCTCCGTCTTGGATGAATAAAATACGTCGGCAGTAACTCGCACTAAATGGATCATGTGTAACCATCATAATCGAAACATCCTGTTCTTCATTTAAGTTGGTCATCGACTCTAATAAACTTTTCGCATTTTTAGAATCAAGCGCTCCTGTTGGCTCATCTCCTAAAATAATGGCTGGCTCATGTACAAGTGCACGGGCCGCTGCCGAACGTTGTTTTTGTCCACCAGATACTTCGGACGGATATTTTTGAAGAATCTCTGAAATTCCTAACATTTCTACTACCTTTTTCACCTTTGATTCAATTCTTTTCGAATGAACACCTTGCAGAGAAAGCGGTAATGCAATGTTTTCATAGATTGATAAGTTTTCAAGTAAGTTAAAATCTTGAAAGATAAACCCTAGTTTCTCTGAGCGAAAATCAGATAATTCCCCCTGCTTCATTTTCGTAATATCTATTCCAGCAATTTCAACAATTCCACCTGTTGCCTTATCTAATGTAGAAATTACATTCAATAATGTTGTTTTTCCTGAACCAGATGGTCCCATAATTCCAACGAATTCACCCTCTTGAATTGAGAACGATACATTCTTTAGCGCATGTGATTGACTCTCATCTTTTTTACCGTATACCTTTTGTACATTCTTTACCTCTACAACTGATGCTTTCATATATATCCTCCTACACTTCTTTTTCCTATCTTTTATTTTCCCTACATATTTTCCGAGCACTTCTTAACCCATTTCTAAGTATAGATAGCATTTCTTAATAAATAGCAGCGGATATTCTTAACATTTCTTTAAGAATACGAAAAAGCCCCAAATCATAGTAGATTGGGGCTTTTGGATTCTATATTCTATTTTTGAGTAACAAATAAAGTATTTATTTCTCCTCTTTAATTTTTGCTTGTTTATTGTAGAAATAACAACATCTTTTTCTCTGGCGTATAACGGATTACATTCGTTATATTGTTGACAATTACTTTTTCAATACGATGTCGATTGGCAATAACCTGCATTGCAAATACATGTTTGTAAACATGTATTTTTTCTCTATGTCTAATAATAACTGTTCACATATATGCTCAATAACCCAATCAATGTAAAAGCAAATCCAATACGATTTACAAGTCGCACTTTTAATTCATCCATTTTTTATAGGCTAATGTAAAATTTTATGCTTTAATCTTACGACGAGTAAATCCAAATACTGATCCTAATGCTACAAGGCATGCACTTAGTATCATCATTGTTACGCTATTTGATGCTGTATTTGGTAGTTTTTCTCCTTTTACAGCTTGTTTGGCTATTTCTTTTTTCTCTACTTCATTCTTTTGTTGGGCTTGAATCGCCGCGTTCTTTTTCTCTAATGCTTCTTTTTGTTGATCCTGAATCGCTGCTTCTGCTTTTTCTAATGATTTTTTTTCTTGCTCCTGCATTGCTGCTTTCTTTTTCTCTAACGCCTCTTTTTGCCAAGCCTGAAATTCTGCTTCTTTTTTTTCTAACGCCTCTTTTTGCTGTTCTTGCGCTTGTACTGATACTTCTTCCTTTGACATTGTTCCAGTAGATGCACTAGCTACCGATGAGTATCCTATTGATAAAATTGCCATTGCACAAATTGGTAAAAATTTCTTTTTCATTTCATTTCTCTCCCTGTATACTTTTTTAAACACCACCTTGGGTGTATTTATAGAATAAATAAGCTATGTAAATATAAGATGCAGATACGATATATTTCACTTAAAGATTCAATTATTATAATTAATTAATCTATAAATACAGATGTAAACCATTGAAAAATAGTAGAGGAATTTCTTGATTTCCCCCTTAAGAATATTAAAAAGCCCCAAACTATAATAGTTTGAGACCTTTGAATTCTATATTCTATTTTTGAGTAAGAAACAAACTTTTATTTTTGATTTTTTCTTTTTGTGCTTATATAAATAAGATTAAATTATATAAGAATAAAGTATTTACTTCTCATCCTTAATTTTAATTTTAACTTGTTTATAAAAATCTAATTTCTCTTTGTTATATTCTTGTGTATATCTATTAAATTTCTCTTTTTCTCGTTGAATGTCCTCATTCATTTGATTTACACCTTTAATCTTTTCACTAACCCTTTTTAAGTTCGTTTCTTTTTCACCTAAGCTTTTATATAATTCTCTTTCAGATTTCATTAATTTTTGATATGAATCATTTATCTTACTAAAAGATGAATAACGCTTTTTATAAATATCCTGTATGTTTTTCGCTTGTTTCTGAAGAGCTGCATCTTCCATTTTATCTATAGTTTTATGAACTGATTTTACTTCTTCTTGTGCTTTTCCAAAAGCTTCTTTTTCTTTGTTCCATACTTTTTCACGTTCATCAATACTTTTTGTAGCTTGCTCTAACTTCGGCATAATTGCTTGGTTACTATCTTTACCCTCATTTATAATTTGATTGTATAACTCTTGACCTTCTTTTTCTAAAACCTCTAGTTTTTTCACATCTTCAGAAACCGTCTTTTCTTGCTTCGTTGCATTTTCAAATGCAACGAACAATTCTGCTTCTGGCTTCGTGCCAAAACACCCTGTTAATAAGCTTATGGATATAATTCCCGTAATCGCTAACGCTTTATAAGTCAATGTCAATTCCCCCTATGTTACATACGTTTATCATGCATAAAGTTCAATGGGAAATGATCATCTTCATGATATGCTTCAAATTCATACCCTTTTTCTTTTAAACCTTTAATAATAGCAGGTACTGCTGCAACGGATTGCGGATGAATGTCATGCATCAAAATCACTTCTTTTTGATCTGTCGCACCAGCCAGTACATTTTGAACAATTTTTGCTGTTGCTGTATTTATTGGCATTCCACTGTATTCCCAATCTAATGAATCAATTGTCCAATCCCATACTTTAAGACCATTTTCTACAACTTTATTACGAAGTTCTTCGTGTAATCCTGGCTTTGAACCATATGGTGGGCGTGTTAGTTTTGGGGCATGTCCGAGAATACTAGCAATTAAACCTTGATCCTCTTTCATTTCATCTACGTAGCCACCTTGGGCATATAATTTCTTGTTATTGTGCGTCATGCTATGCATTCCCACATAGTGTCCTTCTACTTCTTCTCTTTTTACTAAATCAGGATACGATTTTACATTTTGACCGATTAGAAAAAATGTTGCTTTCGCATCATTTTCCTTTAATATATCTAGCAACTGTGCCGTATACTTTCCTGGACCGTCATCAAAGGTAAGATAGGCAATTTTTCTAGTTTGACCATTAAATTGCGTTGGTGCTACCTTATTCATCTCCACTTTTATTTGTTCATTTGCATATTGAACTGGATTCTCTTGATTTGCTATCGCTTTTGCAGGTGAGGTTATCGATTGAAATACGAAAAAAGCTCCTCCCACTACAACTGTAGCTACTGTCATTACAACTATGTTTTTTACCTTTAACAATTTCCCCATTCTATTAATTCCTTTCTACATCCCTTACTTATTAATGAAATATTAATCTAACTTTTCAAGTCTTCCTCGTTATTTATTCATCTTTCCTTCGGAAGAACAATCCTCTTATATAATTGTACAGTGATTAAATAGTAGACTATATAAATCCCCAGGAATATACAAATCGGCATCCAGATGTTCACATATGGATTCACAAAAAATTTAACAAATGTAAATATGTTCATTCCTACCAAAACATGAATGAGACCCAATATTGCTGGAAATAGAAATACGATACCTAATTCTTTATACATAGATTTTATAAGTAATTCTTTACGCACCCCAATTTTCCGAAGCATCTCATACCGCCCTATATCTTTCGTAGCCCCAGAAAGGATTTTAAACATTAAACAACTTGCCATCATAGCTAAAAAAGCAAGACCTAAAAAGAATCCCATAAAGGAAGTTCCTTTTGAAAAGGCGAGCATAGATTCATAATCACCATAGTTTGTTGGTAAATATACGTCTTCCTTAGACCTATTAGTAGCAGCAGCTATTTTTTCAATTTGACGATTATCCATCTCTTTTAACTCTGTTTTATACTGTAAAATATTATCTACTTTAGCAATAAAAAACGTATGCTCATTCCCTTGAATTGTTTCATAACGGTTTTTATCGACAATATAGACAGGCTTACGATTATATACAGTAATATTCGACCTAAAATCACTATCCACAATCTTGTCCCAGTTCATCGGTAACGTAGAACTAGATGGATCAACTTCCTCTCCCTTAAACATCCTATAACTCGAAGATGGAAGTTGTTCAGAAATATGTGTTGTCTCTTTCTTTCTGAATAGAAGTGGAGGATTCTCTAATAACTCCTCTTTTAAATAATAAACAGCCTCATTATCAACTTTATATTTATACTGTTTTTTATCTATAATTTTCATTTTTTCCATAGCTTTATAATCCGCTGCTTCTGGATTATGAATTGTAATATCATACCCTGGCATTTTTTCTGCTGTAAGGATTACATTTTTCTGTAAAGACATGCCACCGGCCATTGCCCCCACGCCTAGTCCAATTAGCATCGTTACCGTTCCTAATATTTTCGCTAAACTACTTACACGGAACTGCAATTGTGCAAATGTAAATGCATTTAATTTCTTTTCGTTTAAATAGCGCGTTTTTTTTAATCTATTAACAAACGTGGGTAAAAGAGAAATAAATATAAGATATGTTCCCAATGTAATTGTGAATAATGGGAATAAAATGGCGCCAGCACCTTTTATTCCTACAAAGATTACGAAATAATATCCTACACTTAGTCCTAATAAACTACATAAAGTTAACGCCATTGTGACAGGACCCTTTTTTCGTATCTGCTCCGCCTTTTGCTCTGTACGAATTAAATCTAATTCTGTTTTAAGTGTTATTCGAATTGCATTCACAACAGATGTAAGCAGAAACAATGCACTAAAGAATATAAATGTTATTTTGAATGCAGGACCATAAAATGCTTGATAACCTTCAGCTGATATTTCCAATTGTTTTGTTAAAAATCTACTTATGAAATTAGAAAGAATAGCTCCGAATACACTACCTAATACTAGTGAAATCATTCCCATAGACAATGTCTCAAAGAATAAGAGTTGACTGATTTTACTCTTTTTGGCTCCTAACACAAGATACATGCCAAGTTCTTTCCGCCGGAGTGAGAGAAGAAATGAGTTTGCATAAAAAATATAAAAGAAGGTAATAAACGCCACCAAAATCGATCCTATTTGAAATACAAATACGATCGAACCAATAATACTGTTATTCATTGTAAACTCTTTATTTAACGCAAGTGTTTGAAACATATAAAATATAGAAATAGAGATTACAAGACCTATTAATAAAACGATATAATCCTTAATCATTTTTTTCATACTGGAAATAGAAAGCTTTAATAACATACTCTACGCCCACGCTTCTCTTCAATATGGTGTACTACATTCACCTTTTTACTATGTACTTTTTGTACAACGTTTTCATCAAATATTAAAGTTTTCATATTTCCTCCTGTCATATGGCTAGTGTTACGATTACGCTATTTTTATAGACACTAACTATCATTTTATCTTTTCTTTACAAACAGCAATATTGATTCCCCTTACATTATCCTTACATTTTTGTAATGTATATTCCCGAAAATAATTACAATATATAAATTAAATGTTTTATAACCCAATTCATATACCATTACTTTGTTCTCACGAAGATGGCGTCAATAATGTTTTCGAAGAGCCATTATTCTCGCGCTCAAATAATGCATTTACAAATATAAATTCGAAGGATGTTGTATAGTTTTTCTAGCCTACTGGAGAGGTTATATAAATAATTAATATTAAAAATGGACAAAAAAAAAGATCCACTGTAATACTTAATAACTTTGCACTTATCATCAGTTTACCTCTTCATTATAATTGTCCGAGATAAAGATAAAATAAAAACGATATAAAGATATAACTACATATTATTAAATTTAGTACCATTTTATTTTCCCTTATCCTTCTTACTCTTTACTTTACATTAATTCTCTTCGTTTCTAATTCACCTCTCATAGACACTATATAAAACTATTATTTAGGTTCTATTAAAATTACATCTTCTAAATCATATAAATTTGCCTTTGGTTTTGCATAAATAATATAAGCAAGACCATATTGATCTGGTTCTTGCTCTATCACCTCTGCTACTTCAAGACCGGGTGGTATTTTCTGACTTAATTCAGAGGTAATAACGCTATCACCTATTTTTATTTCTTTCACTTTATCTGATGGAATATTATCAATTCGAAGGGCTTGTTTTTTCTTATCGTACCCTGTAACAAATCCTAAAATAGATGAATCATTTTGGAAGGTGATTGCTAAACGATTTGTTCGTTCATCTTTCGTAATTAATTTCACAACAGATGTATATTGATCTACACTCTCTACCTTTCCGATAAAACCGTTCACTGTAATAACAGCCATATCAGCCTTTACACCATGTTGTGAACCTCTATCAAGAGTAATTTCTCTATACCACTCTTCTGCTACACGGGTTACTACTGTAGCTTGAATGAAATCATATTTTCCCTGTTCCTTTAATTCTTTCGTTTTGTTGATAATTTTAGTAAGGCTTTCTTTCTCCTCACTTAACATTTGCACTTTACTCTTTAACGATTCTTGATGTTCAATTTTCCCTTTCAATACTTGATTCTCTTTATATACTTTATAAATGTCTTCTATATTATGAACAATATTTTGGACATGCTTATTATTTGTACATACATATACCATCAATAAAGCCAAAAGAATAATTGAAAGAAATACTAATATTTTCTTCTTAGAAACCTGCATGATCATCTTGCTACTCCTTACTATTTTTTATCTACATACTATAGAATACTAGTCATTGTACACAGAAGAAATGCAGTTTAAATAAAGTTAAGATAAACTTTATCTTCTTTATAAAAAATTTAGAACTTATCATATACTGCCACAATATTCGAAGCTTGCTCGTTACCTTATCCATGGAATGCCACTTATAATTTCTATAACTAATTGTGTTGTATCTGTACTTTCTCTTTTACTTTCGTAGGTATTTCATCTATTTGTACTTCTTCCCATTTCATACCATAACTTCCTTTAGATCTAATCTTTAAATATGCTCCTATTCTTAAATGTTTTGAAGCAGTCATCGCAATCTTTTGCTCTTGACCAGATTCATTATATCCTTTGAATTTATATTCCCATCTAGCAAAACCTTTGTTTTCAGCTCCATATTTACCATCATTATCAACAACAGCATAATAAATATCTTCTTTAATAAATGGATTGAGTTGATCTACAATCGGTCCACCCTTTCCTATAAGTAATGTAACTCCAACTATAATCAATACGATAAACGAACTTATTTTTTTCATGAAACTTTCTATTCTCCTCTTCTCAGATACTTCTCCTTAAAGGACTTCCTCTAAATCCATCGCGGCACTATTACGTATTAAAATGTAACCAAATTTCCTAATGCTCTTCTAATTAAATTGGCAATAAGATAATAAATTGAATAACCCCATTTTCATATTCTGCTCGAATTTCTCCTTTGTGCAATTCAACAATGCTTTTTGCAATTGCAAGCCCCAAACCTGAACCTTCTACAGCTCTACTTCTCGATTGATCTTTTTTATAAAAACGCTCAAACAAATTCTCTAATTCTTTTTTTGTAAATTCTTCACTATGATTCGCTATAGCAATTTTGATATGCTGTTCTTCTCTTTGAAGTAAAATCCGAATTTCTGCTTTATCTATACTGTATTTAATTGCATTTATTAAAAGATTTTCAAACACACGTACCATTTTTTCTGAGTCCACAACAGCGTATATACGATCTTCCTGAAATTCTTTCACAAAAGAAAGATTATGCTCCTCCGCTTGTGGTACTAGCTCTTCTATTAACTGATCAAGTAGTTCATTCATACACACTTCTTGCGAATCTAACGACATATTTTCATCTGTTAGTTTTGTATACTCAAACAAATCCTCTATTAACATCTTCAACTGCTCTGATTTTGAGAAAGCAATTTTTATATACTCATCATGCTGTTCTTTATTTTCATATTTTGCATCACCTAGTAAACGTAAATACCCCATAATAGAAGTAAGTGGTGTTCTTAAATCATGTGATACATTTGTAATCAATTCACTTTTTTGTTTCTCTATTTGTTTTTCCTTTTCTATATTAGCCAAAAGCTTTTCTGCCATTTGATTAATATTTGAAGTTAATAACCCTATTTCATCTTGACCTGCCTGCTTGATTTTATATTGTAAATTACCTTTCGAAAATTCCCTTACTCCTTCTGCCATCGCTTCAATCTGATTCATCTTCCTTTTCGTTATATAAAAGAAAGACAGTATAAACGTGATAAAACCTAGTAAAGATGGAAATGGGCTACTATCATTCACGATATACTTCACATTTCCTTGTGGTATACCACTTGCAATGATATACATATTTTTCGTATTAACAGTAACCGGATAAAAGGTTGTAAACTCCTTACGCTTTTGTTCAGTTCCATCTTGAATTAAATTTTGCGCCTCTACATATCGTACTTGATCCATTTTAAAATCCATCACATTACGCATCGTCTCATGAAGATTGATTTGTTCTTCCGGCGCTCCCTTTGTTTTATAAACGACTTTCCCATTCTCATCTATTATTAAAATTTTTAGTTGATTTTGATGATTCGATTGATCAAGCAGTTCTTGTATATTAATTTCCTTACCTTCCTCTGTTATACTTCCAACAAGCCATTGTGTCTGTCCATCAATGGCTTCCATACCTGATGCATAATCAATGATAGAAATTTTATTCGCATCCTCGAAAAAGGAAGATGAAGACCACCCTACTAATACACCGAGTACCGTACAGAAAGTAAATGTAGCAATTAGCTGTATCCGTATACTTTTTTCCAAATAACTCACTGTTTTATCTATCATTTTTTTAAAAATTTGATTCATCCATATTATCGGTTCAAATATCTTTCCCAATCTTGTAGCCAACTCCCCATACTGTTTTAATATAACGAGGCTTTCTTGGAATCGCCTCTATCTTTTCGCGTATTTTCCGAATATGTACCATCACAGTATTATCGGATTGGAAAGCTTGTTCTTTCCATACTCTTTCATAAATTTGCGCTGCATTTAATACTATTCCTTGATTTCGTGCAAGCAATTCTAATACCTCAAACTCTCTCGGTGTCAATTTCACTTCTTCATTTGCAATAATGACCTGACGCGTTACTATATTTATCTTTATATCTCCAACTTCAAATACATTTTCATCTTTTACGCTTGTCCCGCTCATTTTCATATATCTCCGAAGTTGTGATTTAATCCGGGCAATGAGTTCCAGCGGATTAAATGGTTTTGCTACGTAATCATCTGCCCCAGTTGTTAACCCCAAAATCTTGTCCATATCTTGCGTTTTTGCCGACAGCATAATAATAGGCATTTCTGCTATTTCTCTCACTTTCATACACATATGAATGCCATCTATTTTCGGCATCATAATATCAAGTACAATTAGATGCACGTCTCTTTTCTTTACTATTTCTAACCCCTCTTCACCATCTACAGCTTGTAATACTTCGTATCCTTCATTCTTTAAATAGATAGCGATAAGTTTTCTAATTTCCTTCTCATCGTCCACGATTAGTATCGTTCCTTTACTCACAAAATCTCCTCCAGCATCATTTACCAAACTAAGAATGTTGCTTTATTTCACTCACTACTGCATTCTTCTTATGCATATACACATAAGAAATACTACAAACTACAATAACGATGCCACCAAAATATATACCGTACTCGGTCGCAAGGGTTACTATCACTTCTATATGCTTTCCAAATATAGAACCTAGTACAAAATAAACTAACGTCCAGACAAATCCTGTTACATATGAATAAATCGCATATGTCTTAAAAGACATGTTATTCATTCCTACTAAATACGGTACGATATGCCTCACAACAGGTATAAAATAACTTATAACTAATGCATAATGACCATATTTTCCTATCATCTCTTGCGATTTTAAAAGATACTTCATCTTTTTCTTTTTCATCAATTTATTAAGCACTTTTATGCCAAAGATTTTCCCGGCTATATACCCTAAAGAAAGGCCGGATACAACGCCTAAATACGTTAATAAAAAGGCGGGAATCAAATTCAATATACCCATCGATGATACAAATCCACCACTCATTACAATCATTTCATCTGGAATCGGCATACCGATAATACCAAGCCATAAACAAAAAAATAGTGCCCAATAACCATACTGCTCAATGTATGACATTAATTCATGTAACTCCATTATGCATATGCTCCCCTTAACTCTTTTCTACAGCTAAATACGTAAGCTGGTGGGAAATTAAGCCACACTTTTTCTAGTGTAATTTCAGGGAAGAAATGCTGTATAAATCCTTTTTTCACAAGTGAATATTGAAATGTAATAAATTCCCCGTTCTCATGTATCGTTTCCATTACACTGTTTAAAATGCGCTTGGAAACCTCTTCTGGTAAAGAAGCAAAAGGTAATCCTGATAAGACGTAATCAATACATTCTATATTTAATTGTTCCATATACTTCTTTATATTTTCAGCTGAACCGTGTATAACAATCACGTTCTGCTCATCTTTATATTTTCTCTTTAACTCTTTAAAAAACACTTCATTAATTTCAACAAGAAGAAATATTGTCTCCTTCTTCTTTCTCTTCATAATCTCTTTCGTAAAAGCTCCTGTACCAGGACCTAGCTCAACAATGCATTTCGCTCTATTAAAATCAATTACATCTACCATTTTCTTTGCTAATATTTTTGAACTCGGTGCAACCGCACCAGTATGTTTCGGATGTTTTATAAATTCAGTTAAGAATGTTATGAGCTGCATGTACTCTCTCTCCATTCGTTCAATAGTTTTAACTTGTGTTTAAGTATAACTATCGTTTCTTAACAAATATTGAGGAGATTTCTTAAGATTTTATGAAGATGAAGAAAATCTTCTTATTTACTATAAGCAAACATAAAAAATTGAATTCCAAGGATAAAGGATTCAAACATATACGAATATGGCATCTTGTTTATTTACTATGAAGGATCATGATCCTACTCCGATTTTGTATAGCGAAGTTACTATTTTTATGTTAGAATCCTCTAAGACATTTGGAGTTAGTATAGAAATCATTTTTTGGAGGCTTTATGAATAATCAAAACGATAATAAATCAAATGCATTTTTTGCAGCCTTACAAATAATGCTACTACTTTTATTGCCTATTCTTGTCCCTACATTTTTAATAGTGGGAATGAAAAAGTGGCTACCTGATGAAGTTAAGTATCCAAGCATACTATCATTGTTCGCATTATGTATTGGATTTTTCATAGTAGGAATTCTCTTCTCTATTGTTTTACGTTTATGTAAATTATCTGAGGAAAAATTAAAAGAATTAGGATTTTTAGGATTTACACTTTCGGCTGTTAGCACATTTCTAAGTTTTTATGTAGGTTACTTTTGGTTGGCAGACCTTAACTTCACATCAGTTGAATTATCACCTCATGCCGTATTAATTTTCGCTATTTTATGTACCTTGCTATTGGAAGGTATTTTTAAAGTAATGGACATGTTTGATAGTTCGGACGAAAATAAAGCTCACGTATAGACAAAAAAAGCATTCGACTAACATATTAGTCGGATGCTTTTTTACTAAGATAAAACAACTCTTTCATTACTTCGCGCTCACAATCTTATAATAAGAGCGAACTGTTAAGAAGTAATATCCGATATAAATAACGCTGTATACTCCAATACTAATTAGGAGCGGGATCATAATTTCGAATGGTAGTATGTTCCCTAAACCTTTTAGTGCAAACAAACTGTGTAGAATTCCGATTACTAGTGGAATTGCAAAGATAAAGCTCACTTGTTTTGCGATAGCTTTTTTCATTTCTTGTTTCGTTACACCCACTTTATGAAGGACAACGTAACGCTCACGATCTGCACTTGCTTCTGTTAACTGTTTGAAGTAAATAATAGAACCTGTTGCTAGTAAGAATACAAGTCCTAAGAACATTCCGATGAACATCATTAGTCCAGTTGCTTCAAGTCCCATATGGAAACCAGTATAGAAGTCTCTAAATGGTGGTGCCATTTCTGATTCACCAGCCGGCATCACTTTTGTTAATTTTTCTGTTAACACTTTACTGTTTCTTTCATCTTTTACATCAATATTTTTTACAACACGTGTTCCAAATGCTTGCTTCGCTTGTTCATACATTTCATCTGGAACGACAACAACTAATTCACCTAAATTCGTAATTGCAGTATTATTTACACTTTGGATCGTCAATGTCTTCGTTTCATTTCCAATTTGGAATACCGCTTTATTTCCTTTATATTCAGGGCTAAACTCATACCCTTCCATATAAGAACTATCATATATAAATGCTTCGCCAGTAGCTACATTCACTGTTTCCGCATCGATTTTTTTCGCAAGTTTGTTGAATTCAGATTGAGATATAAACTGATATTTCTCTGAAATCGTGTAATTCATATTAAGAATGAAATCAACTTTATCTCCTTCGAACTTCCCTTTGACAGGAACTGTTTCAATTTCAAATTGATCTTTAACAGGATGATCCTGCTTCTCCTCCGCAAGAATCGCATTTACTTTCTTATCCAGTTCTACATCTTTTCTCTCATAAGAGTAACTGTATGGCATGGCTGCTTTTGATTGCGTAAATATGTTGTAATACATCGTAACTGACGTACCAACCGCTGTTAATGTTACTGCACTTAAAATAGAAATTGTCGCAAGTGACTTTGCATTTCCTTTAATACGATATAGTAACTGTGACGTCGTTATCATATTCATACCGTTATAAAACGATGATTTATTATTTCTTGCACGTTTCAATACGAATACTGTAAAGAACATAAATAGTAAATACGTACCTAATACTGTCGCAAGTAATATATAAAGTGCGACTGCCATAAAGTTTACATACATAACTGCCTTCATAAACATTAACGCTAAGAAATAACCTGAGCCGATTAAGAAAACTGAAATTAACGCCATAATTACGGATCCTTTTGGCATTGCTTCTCCTTCACGTTCTGCGCGGAAAAGTTCAATTAACTTAAAGCGATAAATTAAACGATACCCTTGAAGTGATGTATATAAAATAATCACAAAGAAAATAATTGCTGTATCAACAATTGCAGCCATCGGTACTTCAAAATGAACATTTAAATTTAACCCCATCATACTTACTAGTAATTCAAGGAATAGTTTCGAAAGGACGCTACCGAACGCAATCCCGATAATTAAAGACATTAATCCCATTAACATATTTTCATAAAAGAGCATTTTACCGATCTGTCTTTTACGAATACCAAGTAACGAATATAATCCAACTTCTTTTTTACGTTTACGTGTAAAGAATCCGTTTGAATATATAATGAACACCGCTACGAAGATGATAAGCATTACACTGGAAACTTGGAACGCTCCGCTAATTTTTTTAGAACCTTCCGCAGCTTTTTCCATTTGTGAATTATACTGCAACGCCTTAAATGTAAAATAAATGACGATGCTAAATATCATAGATGCAAAATATACAAAGTAGTCTTTAAAGTTCCGCTGTATGTTGCGGAGGGCAATGCTAGATAAGGTCATCGGCCATACCTCCAGAAATGGAAGACATTACGTCAACGACTTTTTGGAAGAACTGTTTACGTGTTGATTCACCACGGTGTAATTCTTTATATAGCTCACCATCTTTAATGAAAATAACTCGTTTACAGTAACTTGCGGCAAACGCATCATGCGTTACCATTAAAATTGTAGAGTTATCATATTCATTTAACGACTTCATACTTTCTAGTAAGTCTGTTGCCGATTTTGAATCAAGTGCTCCAGTCGGCTCGTCTCCGAAAATCATACTAGGACTTGTAACGATCGCACGCGATGCTGCGCAGCGCTGCTTCTGTCCACCAGATACTTGATATGGGAACTGACTTAAAATATGATCAATACCGAACTTCTTCGAGATTTCAAGAACGCGGCGATCAATCTCACTCGCTTTCACCTTTGATAACGCAAGAGGTAAAGCAATATTTTCTTTCACCGTTAACGTATCTAATAAATTATAATCTTGGAAAATGAACCCTAAATGATCGCGGCGGAATAACGCTAACTTATCATCATTCATCTTCACGATATCTTTTCCATCAATTAAAATTTCACCGTTCGTCGCATTATCAATTGTAGAAAGAACGTTTAGTAGAGTCGTCTTACCCGAACCAGAAGGTCCCATAATTCCAACGAACTCACCTTCTTTTACTTGCAAGTTAATACCTTTTAAAGCTGCAAATTTATTCCCACCCGTGTCATATACTTTTTCAATATTTTTTGCTTCTAACACTGTTTTCATCTCGACATCCCTCATTTCTTCTATTCTCTATTTTTAACTATATACACTCTCTACTCTTGCCACTATCGATGTTTCTTACACAAACATGACAGTTATGTAAGGCGCATAAGTAAAGATATAAAAATTTAACCTACTGAATGAAAGTACTTTGTTACTATAACATTGGGATATCATGCCATCCATTCATTCTCCTTACAGGAACATTACATTTTTGTAAGGTTAAAAATGGACCTACAAAGTTGTGCACGAAATGTCGGATGGAGCTATTTCATTCTTGCTATTCTATATACGAAGGAGGTCATAGTATGGATTCACTTAAAAATATGAATGCGGCAATGCAGTATATTGAAGACAACCTTACACACGAAATTGATTTTAAAGAAATAGCAAAAATAGCTTTTTGCTCCGAATATCATTTCAAAAGAATGTTTTCTTTTTTAGCTGGCATATCACTATCAGAATATATTCGCTGTAGACGTCTTACTCTTGCTGCTTTTGAACTAAAAAACAGCAATGCAAAAGTCATTGATGTCGCTATAAAATATGGATACAACTCACCAGATTCATTTACACGTGCATTTCAAAACTTGCACGGAATAACGCCTTCAGAAGCTCGAAGTACAATTCGTTCTTTGAAAGCTTATTCACCAATGACCTTCCAATTATCCATTCAAGGAGGAACTGAAATGAACTATCGAATTGAAGAAAAAGACTCATTTCGAATTATAGGTATTACAAAACGAGTGCCAATCGTTTTCAATGGTGTAAATGAAGAAATTGCTTCTATGTGGAAAAGTTTAAACCCACAGTCCATTCAAACATTAAAGATGCTTTCAAATGTGGAACCAAATGGAATCATTAGTGCTTCTACAAATTTTTCTGAAGGAAGAATGGAGGAAAAAGGCGAACTCGATCACTATATTGGAGTAGCCACAACGAAAGATTGTCCAGAGCAATTCAAGCAACTTGAGGTTGCAGCTTCAACATGGGCTATATTTGAAGCTGTCGGTCCATTCCCTGATGCATTACAAAATGTATGGGGGCGTATTTATTCAGAATGGTTCCCCTCTTCGAACTATGAGCTAGCGAAAGGACCAGAAATACTGTGGAATGAAAGTAAAGACGTATCATCGCCGAATTTCAGAAGTGAGATATGGGTACCTATTTTGAAAAAGTAATATACGGGTCTAAACTTTTTCAAAATAAAGAAGCTGCTCTTCCTCTTTAAAGGAAAAGCAGCTTCTTATTTTATCCCGCTATTTGTGGGCAGTAAAACCCCCACCTCAAAATTCAGGTGGAGCAAAGAAGTTAGGTGGGAATCGGGCTAATAATCAGTGGGGATGAACAAAACCCCCACTGATTAAAGTTTCACTTTATACTTCTTCTCGACTCGTTCTTATACAAGAAAATAGTAATAATCGCAAGCACTATAATAACTCCAAAAGTAAATACCCTGTAGTTCGAGATAGCCTCAGTACCGATTAACAAAGCAGGTATAACAGCCATAATTAAGCCACCAAACATACCGACAAACGATCCTATGCTTTGTTTTACTACTTGCGTTTCTGATACCCAATCATAATACCCAAATCGATTGTTAATAAAAATCCCCCATACTGCCGAAAATAATGAATATGTTATCGGTGTTATTACGATGAAAAGAGAACTCCAAACATCTAGTTTTAACCCTATTATCAGTAATACGGAACTGATAAGTGATGCAGGTATACTTAATGAAAGATTCATAAGTACTTTACTGTCATAAATCATCTTTGGCGTAATAGGTAACGACTTAATAATCCATACATTTTTTCCTTCTAATGACAATGACACACATGTTGTACACGTCATCGAAATCGCTGCTGCAATAGCAAATGGCGCAACCTTTTGCAACAGGGTCTCAATTCCAGGGTACGCTATTAATTGACTTGGTCCTACTACAACTATAGCTAGCGAGAAAGCTATCGCCATCACGACTCCCATTCCACTATTTATGACATAAACTGTAGAAGAGAAGAAACGTTTCAGCTCTTTTTTATACAATGCGACCAATACACTTTCTTTTCTCATGCCATGAATCTCATAATTTGAAAGCATATGATAAGTGGTAATCTCTGTATTTATTTGCTTATATTTTAACGAAAGTATTTTTACAAAAAGATAATACCAAATAACTGATATCCCAACGAATAGGATGAAAGCTACAATATCAGCATGAACAATTGCTTTTTGAAACATGTTAGCTAGTGGATACACTTTAGTTAATTGCTCCGAAACAATTGCACCAATCCCGTTCATATCATTAAGGCTATATTGAGCATTTCCGTTTTCTAGCATAAAGAAACCGAATGTAATAATTACTATGAAACTTAAAATCGTAGTTATTTTATTCGTATTTTTAAATTTAGAAGCGATTGCCGTAATCGCAGCTCCAAAGACCGCTGCGATTGTTGTTGGAATTAAAGATGCTATAAACATACTGATGAACCACATAAAGTAAAAAGAAACTGATGGCTTCTCATGTATGCCATAAACAACTCCCATTGGTAGCATGATTATGATTGAAAAGATCGTATTCAGCAAATATAAATACAAAAACCTACTTGTAATAACAGTACTTACACGAATCGGTAATGACATTAAAAGGTCGTAGTCCTTAAAAGCAAAAATCTCTCCGTTTGCCTTAAATATAGTGAAAAACAACGTCAATACACTGCTAATAACTAATGCATAAACTGGGATAATTTCACTTATTCCTAGTTTCACCAACCCATATGCTGAGGCACCACAATATAGCATTAACATGACACCCACCAAGGCAATAGACACTGACAACAAAATCTTATTCTGCTTCTTCTTTTTATCTTTTTCGTATTTAAAAGTATTTAAACCAAGCTGTGTTATCAAGCGGATTTTTAAAAGATCTAGACTACTAATATTCATTAGCAAGCTCCTTCATAAAGAGCTCTTCCAATGAACCTTCCTTTATTAAAGAATTCACTTCCCCTGAAAGTGCTAATTTCCCTCTATTAATCATCGCTATTTTATTACATAGCTTCTCCGCCACATCTAAAACATGCGTAGAAAAGAAAATCGCACTTCCCTTTTCACAAAGCTCTTTCATAATCCCTTTCAATACTACCGCAGCCTTTGGATCAAGACCAACGAAAGGTTCATCTAAAACTAATAATTTCGGTTTATGTAAAACCGCCGATATAATCGCTACTTTTTGTTTCATACCGTGTGAATAAGAAGAAATTAAGTCTCCTAAGTAAGGTGTAATCTCAAAGGCATCCCCATACTTCTGTATCTGTTCTTCCCGATCCTTCGCAGACACTTTAAACACGTCAGCAACAAAGTTCAAATATTGAATTCCTGTTAATTGCTCATATAAATCTGGATTATCAGGAATATACGCCATTACTCTTTTACATGCAATCGGATCCTTTTTTACTGAATGGCCATCAACAAAAATTTCGCCCTCTTCAAAATCTATAACTCCTACTAATGACTTAATCGTTGTACTTTTCCCCGCACCGTTATGTCCAATAAATCCAAAGATATCTCCTGCTTGAACAGTAATATTTAACTGATCTACTGCCTTTTTTCCACCTTTGTATGTCTTACTAAAATTTATAATTTCTAACATGTGATTTCCCCCAAACTATCTTTTAAACTGAATTTTCAGACCTAAAAACAAAAAATTTACTCAGCGAGCTTTTTCATTATCCCCACTGAGTATTTAAATCTCTTAACACATAGAAACTATAAATATATAATTTGATTAGTGTAGTTCAATCGCTTATTACTTACAATTGCATTTCTTTTTTATAAATAACATATGACTTTATCGTTGATATGAAGATGCATACTAATATTATTCCAATCCCCACAAAGATATTAAATGGATCTGGAAGTAACGCTCCCGCATATATACAAAGTGCACCTATTACAAATACCTTCGAAGCAAATCTGTGTGTTTTTCTCCAAACTACAGGATTTTCTAATGTCCAGTCCATTCGAATGCCTACTAAACCATTTGGCTTCGTTTGTTGCATGTGATTACCTAGTACAAGAAACAACGTTCCAAGTCCGAAATTAAAGGCGATTGAGCCTGAAGCAATATAATTAGACGCTGCTAATAGCGCAAATATGTTACAGCCGAACCCTATCAAAAGAATGGCATAATGGATTGCAGAAAGGACTTTAGCATGCTGTTTATACTTATCTTTCGTTACATCAATATACCCCATAGCTAGCCATATCAAATACAGCAACACCATACTACCTATTGAAACTGAACTCGCTTCTACTTTAGAAAAATATCCATCTACCATTCCTGCAGCATTATAATGACGTGGAATTTGTTTCGGTAAATAAGGCCATACAATGTACCAGCCAATTGCAATTGCAATAATTAAACTCCATGGTAATACGTGTCTTTTCATCCTCTCTCCCCCATAAATTTTCTATTAAGCTCCTATCTCTTTCTTATAAGCAACATAGGAATACACCATCGTACCAACAACCAGTACAACAACAACACTTAACAAACAAATCATCTTCCACATTCCCGGTAGAAACGAGGAAAATATGATTACAATACCGCCAATCATCATGATCTTTGATCCTATCCTATGCGTTTTTCTCCATACATTTTCACTACTTAACGTCCATGGCGTCTTAATACCTATGAAGAAATTTGGTTTACATTGCTGCATATAATTGCCGAGTACGATGAAAAGGATACCGACCATTATGTTCACAACGATTCCAATTGGAATGTTATACCCTAAAGCATTTGCTAGTGTCATCATATTAATAGTAAATAAGAAAAATAAAATTGCTCCATTTATCATTCCAAGTGCTTTAGGAAATCTTTTGTAGTTGTCGTACTTCGGATCTATCTTAGGCAATACAGTAACTAGTGCATATATGAAAACCATAATTGCTACATCAAAAATCAGCATTCCCATTTTTGACATATGTCCATCTACCTCACCATTAATATTCCAATGACTTGGAACTTCTCCCGGTAAATAAGGCCACGCGATGCACCATGCAATAATCGTTAAAGCAATTAATAATAACGGAAATATATGCTTCTTCATTTCCCCTCTTCCCCCTTATTCGTAAACGTAAACACCCAGGTCAATAAATCTTGAAATACAGTTGTGTTCAAAGAATACACAACGAATTGCCCTTTCTTTTCATCTTGAATAAGTTCAGCATTTTTAAGTGCATTTAAATGATGAGAAATACTTGGCTTTGTCATGTTGAACTGTTCAGCAATTTCCCCAGCTGTTAAATCGCCTTCTTTTAATAAATCTAAAATTTTTCGCCTTGTTGGGTCTGCTAATGCTTTGAATGCTTGATTCAATGTCTTTCTTCCTTTCACTAATTAGACATTTAGATATTTATCTAAATGTTAAAATGATTTCAGTCAATTGTCAATTATATATAAGGCCCTTTTTACTTTTTCCACTTTTGACCCATACTGTTTACTATATAAATCCTGTTTAATCTTTCATCATATAAATACGCCACAACTATGCTACGTATAACAAAAAAGGAAAGCCTATTCATTTGATTTCTTTGTTTTTACTTCGTACGGGGCAGAAAAAGGCTCTGACCGCTTCTATGCATGGCTAGATCCTCTCTCTCCCCTAAAAAGACAAGTTCTATGTCGTCTTTTAAATTTTTATATTTATATAGCTCCCATTTCAACATAATGAAAAGACTTGAAACACATGATACACTATAGCTACAATTGTTTTTTTAGGAGGAATATACATATGTATAAAATTTTAATCGTTGAAGACGATCCAAATATTTCAACATTACTACAATCTCACATTCAAAAATATGGCTATGATGCTGTTGTTGCGGAGAACTTCGATGATATTATGGAATCGTTTAACGCTGTGAAACCACATCTTGTTTTACTTGATGTAAACTTACCGAAATTCGATGGATTCTACTGGTGCCGTCAAATTCGCCATGAATCTACTTGTCCAATTATTTTCATTTCGGCACGCGCAGGTGAAATGGAGCAAATTATGGCGATTGAAAGCGGTGCGGATGATTACATTACAAAACCGTTCCACTATGACGTTGTAATGGCGAAAATCAAAGGTCAATTACGCCGTATTTACGGTGATTATGCACCAAATATTTCTGAACGTATCGTTGAAGTTGAAGGACTAAAACTATTCCCTGAGCGTCCCGAAATTCATTTTGGCGCTGAGCAAGTTCTTTTAACGAAGAAAGAGGCAATTTTAGCAGAAATGTTATTATCTAAATTCCCGCGTACAGCGAGTCGTGAAGATTTACTAGCCGCTCTTTGGGACGACGAAAGCTTCGTTGAGGAAAATACATTAAACGTAAACATCACGCGTCTTCGTAAAAAGTTCAATGAGCTTGGTATTGAAAATGCTATTGAAACAGTACGTGGACTTGGGTATCGTTTTAACGCAACTTGGAGTGAATAAGCATGAAACTATTTTTACGTGATCATTTTGCATTTTTCCTACTATATGTATTAAACTTCGGAATCATTTTCGTTCTTTATGATGCAGTAGACGGATTTCAAAATAATAAGTTTTACTTCATCGTTTTAAGTTTATATTTATTCATCTGTTTCCTCGCTTATCGTTACGTTCGTAACCGTAGAATGTATCACAGATTAAGTGAACCACCAGAGAAACTGGAAGATGCGTTTATTGAAAGAGCGACTGCTCCTATGCCACACGGTGTAAACGAGCTCGTTCGTACGCAATATCGTCTATTCCAAAAAGACCTACAAACATTCGAAGTAAAACAGCAAGAACACCAATTATTTATTAACCATTGGGTGCATCAAATGAAAACGCCTGTTTCTGTTATGCAGCTTATGGTGCTTGAAATGGAAGATGAACATTTAATCCCGAAATTCAAAAAAGAATTAGAACGATTAAATCAAGGACTCGATATGGCTTTATATATGGCAAGGCTAAATAACTTCCATGAAGACTTCCATGTTGAGACGATTTCATTAAAAGATGCTGTGACAAAAAATATTAACGGATTGAAAGAATTATTCATTCGAAACGGAGTCTTCCCCGTTTTAGAAGTTCATTCAGATTTAAAGGTTGCTTCTGATGCGAAGTGGCTAAAGTTCATCATTTATCAGTTAATGACAAATGCAGTTCGCTACTCTGGTGAGCGCGGAAAGAAAGTTTTCTTATCAGCTTATCGCAATGGTAAAGATATTATTTTGGAAGTTCGTGACGAAGGCGTTGGTATTCCGCAAGAAGATATTCGAAGAGTATTTGAACCTTTTTACACTGGAAAAAACGGTCGTGCATTCGGAGAATCTACTGGTATGGGGCTTTATATTGTAAGTAAAATTTGTGATTATTTAGGTCACTCTGTGAAACTAGACTCTGAAGTTGGTAAAGGAACGACGATTAAAATCATCTTCCACAACGCTGCAAATAATCAAGCAGAAAATACGGAGAAGGTGACCGAAGCATGATCGTAATATATGCTAGCAAAATGTATGAGAACTCACTCTCATACATTTTTTGCAATAAAACTACATATTGGCCTTCTAGCGGGAGGTTCATATTATGACATTTTGGCAATTTGCATTTAAAAATGTAACGCGCAACTCAAGAGCCTATTTTGCCTACTTTGTAAGCAGTGCTTTTTCCATTGCTGTTTTCTTTTCGTTTGCCGTTTATTTATTCCATCCGAAATTACAAAACTTCAATATGATCTCTGAAGTTTCTGGATTAATGATATTTTCAGAAGTTGTAATTGTATTCTTTTCTTTCTTCTTTTTACTATATTCCATCGGTACTTTTTTAAAAGTTCGAAAAAAACAATTCGGAGTTTTGATCGTTTTAGGAATATCGAGAAAACAATTACATCGTCTCGTTTTTATGGAAAACATGTTAATTGGGATTTTATCTATCTTTTTTGGCATACAGTTTGGGTTTGTCTTTTCGCAATTTTTCTTATTAGTAACAGCGAAAATTACGCACGTCCCAGGAATTTATTTATACGGGCCTACAAATGCTTTCATTTTAACGACAATTGTTTTTCTTAGCCTTTTTATCATTGTATCTGCTTTTACACCAATGCTCATTCGAACAAAAAAAACTGTGCATCTTTTAAAAGCAAATGGTGGGAAACAAAAAGAACGAAAGCCATCCATACTCATTTCTCTATTTGGCGCTTTATGTTTATTAGGTGGCTACGCGTTAGCTAGTAAACCAGTATACTTCGTATCATTAAGCCCGCAAATAGGGATGATTTACATGTTCTCTAGTATTTTTGTTATTCCGGCACTCGTTTCAATTGGAACGTATTTCTTCTTTTCACAAATTAGTTTCTTACTCATTCATATTTTGAAAAAGAGACGAAAATTTTATATGAAACGTATTAATATGCTTTGGATTTCAGACTTAGCTAGCCGTATTCGATCAAATATTAATATGCTTTTCATTGTAGCAATGCTATCTACAATTGCTTTTACGATGATTACATTTCTATATGGATTCGGGAAATTTATGAAACTTGATGTTGCACGAAATTCACCATTTGCATTTTCTTATTTCTCATATGAGGCGAATCCATTTACTTCCCAGCACTTAAATTGGCTAGAAAAACAATTACGAGACGGGAATTTTTCTTATAAAAAAATCAAATTAAATTTATATACTACACCTGTAAAATCTAGAAATGGTACGGAAACTTATAATGACACGTATGCCATAAAACAAAGTGACTATAATAAACTCGCTACGTCATTACAATTGAAAAAACTATTTATAAATGATAATGAAACATATGTATTGTCTGGTGCGGCATATGTCCCGTTGTTTAGTGCATTTGATCAAAATTACAACAGCACACATATTACACTCGCTAATAACAATTATAAATTACAAGTAAAAGGGTTTGAGGCAGATAATGCACTTCCGGCTAATTTTGCGTACGAAACGTTAGTATTAGCTGATTCTGTCATTAATAATTCATCAAATTATACAAAGCGTGTAACAGCCTATAACTACAACGTGGAGAACTGGGAGAATACGTATGCTATTGCTGATGAGTTTGTAAAACGAGTGAATAAAGACCGTACGAGTTTTGAACATGAAGAAATGCTCGTCCGTGTTTTCGAAACGAGTAATGCCCTATACAAAATCAAATCTGGAAGTGCTTCCTACTTCCTCATTGGTACATTCCTTGGGATCATTTTCTTTATTGGAGCTGGTAGTGTACTGTACTTCCGTATGTATACAGATTTAACAAACGAGCAAGAAAAATATGTAACGATTACGAAGATTGGCTTAACAGAATCAGAAATGAAGCGTTCAGCGACCATTCAACTTGGAATCTTATTTTTCGTTCCATACATTATGGCTTCTATTCATACGATGTTTGCGACAAAGATGTTGCAAGATATTATTAACTTATCATTGTTCGCTGAAATTACGGTTGTACTTGTGATTTTTGGAACAGTTGAGATTATCTTTTTCCTATTAATTCGTTCACTTTATATGCAAAAATTATCGCAACATATTAAGTTTTAAATAAGCAAAAGGTGAGCTTTATGAAAAGAGTATGCGGACCCCCTCATACTCCTTTCACATTAACTCTATTAGGAGGTTTAGGCGCATGACATTTTGGCAGTTTGCATTTAAAAACGTGACGCGGAACGCCAGAGCTTATTTCGCCTATTTTGTAAGTAGTGCGTTTTCCATTGCAATTTTCTTCTCGTTTGCAGTTTATTTATTTCATCCTAAATTGCATATGACAGGCGTGAATGCTGCTCTGAACATATTAATGACAATCTCAGAAGTTGTCATTGTATTCTTTTCATTTTTCTTTTTACTATATTCAATCGGTACTTTCTTAAAAGTACGAAAAAAACAGTTCGGGATTTTAACAGTACTTGGCATATCTCCAAAGCAATTAAAGAGGCTCGTATTTCTAGAAAACATGCTAATTGGTGGCCTATCCATATTTTTCGGCATTCAATTTGGCCTTGTCTTTTCACAGTTCTTTTTATTAGTTACCGCCAAAATTACGCATGTACCTGGTTTATATTTATATTGGTGGCCTACAGCTGCTATCGTTTTAACTATAATTATCTTTCTTGGACTCTTCATTCTCGTATCATCTTTTACACCGATGCTAATCCGTACGAGAAAAGCTGTACGTCTTTTAAAAGAAGGAACAAAACAAAAAGAAAGAAAAGCATCTGTACTCATCTCTCTCTTTGGTGCGATATGTTTAATATCTGGATATGTTTTAGCAGCAAACCCACTATATTTTATGTCATTAGGAGATATCGCTGGGCTTTTGTACGCTGCCTCCTGTATATTTGTCATCCCATCACTTGCTGCAGCTGGGACATATTTTTTCTTCTCACAAATTAGCTTCTTACTCATTCGCATATTAAAGACGAGAAGAAAATTTTATATGAAACGTATTAATATGCTTTGGGTTTCTGATTTAGCAACTCGGATTCGGACAAATATTAACATGCTCTTTATCGTGACGATGTTATCAACGCTCGCTTTCACAATGATTACATTCTTATATGGGTTTGGGAAATTCACAAAGTTTGATGAAATAAGGCAAAATCCTTTCCCGTTTACTTATTTATCACATACTGAAAATACGTTAGCTGATGAACATTTAAATTGGTTAGAACAAAAATTTAACGAAGAGCAGTTTGCTTATAAGAAATTTAAAACGGATATATATGAAGTGTCTTCGGCAGAAGATAACGCGCAGCTCTATTATGCAATTAAACAAAGTGAATATAATATACTTGCTAAAGCATTAAATTGGGAAACGCTCACCGTAAGTAATAATGAGTCTTATATCCTTATTAAAGACATAGATGATCAATTCATTGGAACAGTTTTTGATCAAGAAAAGAGAAATACTCTGACACTTACTCAAAACTCTTTACAGCTACAAGTGAAAGAATATAAAAGTTATAACCCTTTCCCGAATAGCTTAATATCACAACTTCTCGTATTATCTGATGAAAATGTAGAAGCCTTATCAACCGCTTCAAAACAGATGAGTGTATATAGCTTCAAAGTTCCAGATTGGGAAAAGGCACATAATATCGGTTCAGCATTTATAACAAAAATTGATAATGACAATGCAGCTATTCAGGCAGAACATCCACCGTTTCATGCAAGTGAAGCAAGCGATTCTCTATACAAAACAAAATTAAATGTTGCTTCGTTTTTCTTAATTGGTACTTTCCTAGGTGTTATTTTCTTTATCGGAGCTGGCAGTGTTCTTTACTTCCGTATGTATACAGATTTAACAAATGAGCAAGAAAAGTATATAACGATTACAAAAATCGGTTTAACAGAAGTCGAAATGAAGCAATCCGCTACAATTCAACTTGCGATTCTTTTCTTTGTTCCTTACATTATGGCATCGATCCATACGATGTTTGCGACAAAGATGTTACAAGAAATATTACATCTATCATTATTCGCTGAGATTACAGTTGTACTTGTAATCTTTGGAACGGTTGAAATTATCTTTTTCCTTTTAATTCGTTCCTTTTATATGCAAAAATTATCACAACATATTAAGTTTTAAAAATAGAAAGGTGATTATTATGGAAGAAGTATTACACATAAAAAACGTCTCAAAAGTGTATGAAGGAAAGGTCCCTCATACTGCTTTAAAAAATATAAATTTACATGTAGATAAAGGAGAATTTGTTGCTATCATGGGACCATCTGGTAGCGGTAAATCTACATTTTTAAACGTTATCTCTACAATTGACTCCCCTACTTCTGGTGATGTCGTGATTAATGGAAAAAAACCGCACACATTTCGTAGAGAGAAACTAGCTATTTTCCGCCGCCAAGAGTTAGGGTTTGTTTTCCAAAACTTTAACCTATTAGATACACTAACAATCGGTGAAAATATCGTACTGCCTTTAACGTTAGATAATGTTCCTTTAAAAGAGATGGACGAAAAACTCGATAACATTTCAAAGAAACTTGGAATTGATCATATTTTGGACAAGCGTATTTTTGAAGTTTCTGGAGGACAAGCACAGCGTACCGCAGTAGCACGCGCTGTTATTCATCATCCGTCTCTTTTACTCGCTGATGAACCGACAGGAAACTTGGATTCTAAGTCAGCGATTGACGTAATGGAGTTATTTACGAAGTTAAACAAAGAAGAAGATGCAACAATTTTAATGGTTACTCATGATCCGTTTGCAGCAAGTTATTGTAACCGCGTTATTTTCATTAAAGATGGTGGGCTTTACAATGAATTACACCGCGGACTATATCGCGAGAAATTTTATCAAGAAATATTAGATGTTTTAGCATTATTAGGAGGAAGACGTGGATGACGTTTTGGCAATTTGCATTTAAAAATGTCTCACGTAATTCTAAAGCATATTTTGCTTATTTTGTAAGTAGTGCTTTTTCTATAATGGTTTTCTTTTCATTTACTGTATATGCGTATCATCCACGCTTGCAAAATTTACAAAAATTTCAAGAACGGGATCCTCTCATGAACTTAGCTAGTACTGCACAGTTTATTATCGTTTTGTTCTCGTTCTTCTTTCTCTTATATTCAGTCGGAACATTTTTAAATGTACGAAAGCAGCAATTTGGGATACTCACTATTCTTGGTATCTCACAGAGACAATTAAAAAGACTTTTATTTACCGAAAACATGATAATCGGGATATTATCTATCTTTATCGGCATTCAAGGTGGCCTTGTGTTTTCTAATTTCTTCTTATTAGTCACTTCGAAATTAACAAGTGCGAAAGGCCTCTATTTATATTGGCCAGCAGAAGCAATCATCGTTACAACCGTAACGTTTATCATTTTATTTTTAATCGTTTCTACATTTACACCTATGTTTATTCGGACTCGTAAAACAGTCCATCTTATTAAAGGGAACAAGAAAGTGACAGCCGAAAAAAGGCCGTCTATACTTATTTCGATATTTGCTTTAACTTGTTTAGGGTTATGTTATTATATTGCTGGTTATCCACAAGGCTATGTAACCGAAAAAAATGTGCAAAACGGATCTGTCTTCTTTATTATATTATCTATTTTGCCACTCGTAGTAGTCGGAACATATTTTTTCTTTTCACAAACATTTCTTCTTTTTATTTATATTTTAAAGAAGCGTAGAAAGTTTTATTTGAAACAAATAAACATGTTATGGATTTCAGACTTAGTTGCCCGTACCCGTAGTAATATTAATGTACTCTTTATCGTTTCTATGCTATCTGCGCTTGCATTTACGATTATTATCGGGTTATTTGCCGCTAATAACAATACGAAGGCATCAGTACTAGAGCGATATCCTATCCCCTTCACTTATACATCAGAAGGTGACAATTCCCTTGAACAAAAGCATATTACTACAATTGAAACTGAGCTTACAAATAGTAATTTTCAGTACAGAAAATATAAGCTTACAGTATTAAAAGATACAGCTTCAAAAGAAGACATTATGCTTATGAAGATGAGTGATTATAATGCAATTGCTAAACAATTGAAGAGACTGGAAATCACTCTTGATTCTACACAAGTTTATATTATTTCTCGTCATTCGCCAGAGCTTTTAAACCTTGTCTCAAATCCATTTGCAAAACAAGACACAATTACACTCGGATCTAATAAAAAAGAATTTCATATTAAAGGGTTTATTAATAAAGGGATTGAACCATCCTTCGCATTCCCCTATTTAATTGTTATACAAGATTATGTATTTGATAATATGATTCCTCATATTGAAACGACCATAGTTTATAATTATTTCGTGGAGAACTGGGAAAATGCGATTGTTCCGACGAAAAATATTTTACGTACAATTAGTAATGATGCAAGTGATTTTTTTGAAAAACATAAAGAAGAAAATGCTCAAACTCCTTTTTACATTCATACAGCTACTGATGAGCTAAACTACAGTAAAGGAAATTCAATTGCTCAATTCTTTATTTGGGCATTTCTTGGCTTTATCTTCTTTATCGGTGCGGCTAGCGTTTTATACTTCCGTATGTATAACGACTTAACGAATGAAAAACAAAAGTACATTACGATTACAAAACTGGGCTTAACTGAATCAGAAATGTTTCGCTCCGCAACGATTCAATTAGGAATTTTATTTTTCGTTCCTTACATCGTTGCTGGTGTTCACACGTTATTTGCGGTTAAGTTTTTACAAAGCATGTTTTCTTTCTCATTACTAAAAGAGTTACTGATTGTACTCACCTTTTTCGGGATTATCGAGATTATTTTCTTTTTCTTAATCCGCTCTCTGTACATTAATAAATTATCACAGCATATAAAACTATGAATAAAATAGCCTTGTGCATATTGCACAAGGCTATTTTCAATAGTTTTTAAATAATTAGCAGCAATATCCACCATAGCCGCCGCCATAGCCACCATAACCGCCGTAACCACAACCACCGCCGCCTCCGCCGAAGCAGCTAGCACCGATGATAATTAATAAAATAAACAATACGATTAGAAGCGCAAAACCGCCTCCGCACCCACGTCTGCGGTCGCAATCATCATGTCTGTGTTCACACTTTTCGCTCATTACTCTATTCCTCCTTTAGTATCATTCATAACAAGATCGTCTTGCTCTAAATGAGGGGATTCCATTTATATTATGTTTTCAGGGCAAATAGGAAGCTTGGCACTCCTAAAAACGGGCTTGTTTCATGAAAAGAGCCCCAACACAAAAAGAGGATACCTTTAAATAGGCACCCCCTTCTTCTAAACAAACATATTAAGTAAAAGCGCAAAGCCGAATGCAATAAATGATAACAATGTCTCCAGCACCGTCCACGTTTTAAACGTTTCTTTTACTGTCAAACCTAAATACTCTTTTACAAGCCAGAATCCTGCATCATTTACGTGAGAAAACATTAATGAACCTGCACCGGTTGCAATAACGAGTAATTCTAAATTTACACCAGACATGTGCTGAATAACCGGTGAAACAATTCCAGCTGCTGTCGTTAATGCTACAGTAGCTGAACCTGTTGCAATTCGGATTAATCCCGCTACCATGAACGCTAAGACGATTGGTGATAATGAAATATGTTCTGCCATTTGAGCGATGGCTGTTCCAACGCCGCTTTCAATTAATATTTGTTTAAATCCACCGCCTGCACCAATTATTAAAATAATGGAACCGACAGGTAGTAAACTTTCATCTGTTAATTTTTTAATCATCTTTTTATTAATTCCTTGTTTTATACCTAGCAAATAAAACGCTGCGAAACATGAAATAAGTAAAGCGATTACCGGACTTCCCACAAATACTAAAAATTCAGTTATTTTTTTCGGTAATGAAATATATGGTTCGACTACTGATAAAATCATTAAAACTACTGGCAGTAAAATAATAAAAAATGAAACTTTACGACTCGGTAAATCAGTTGATACTGTCGTAACTCGAACAAGCTCCGGTTCATTTTCAGGTATAACCCTCTTATGTACCCACTTTGCAAATACCGGTCCTGCGATAATTGCTGTTGGTAACGCGATAATTAATGAATACAATAGTACCTTTCCTAAATTCGCATTATAAATACCGATTGCTGTCATCGCACCTGGATGCGGCGGCACTAGCCCATGTACAATCGATAATCCAGCAATAACAGGTAACGCAATTAACAATATATTTTGTTTCGTTGTTTTCCGAATTGAAATAACAAGTGGTAATAAAATGACGATTCCCACTTCAAAAAACACTGGAATACCTATAACAAATCCGGCGAATAACATTGCCCAAGGTAATTTTTTCACCCCGAAGAATCGAATGAAGAAATCTGCTACTTGCATGCCAGCCCCTGAATCGGACATCATTTTCCCTAAAATTGTTCCGAGAGCCAAAATACCAACTAAATGCCCTAGTACACTACCAACACCAGTTTCATAGGCAGTAACAATTTTGGTCAAGTTCAACCCAGACATAATAGCTAAAAATAGACTAGCAACTGTTAAACTAATAAACGCATGCCATTTCCACCATGATACCCCTAAAATAACAATTGCGATCGCAATTAACGTGACGATTAATAAGTATATATCCATATCCCATTCCCCTTCGATATGAAATTTTTTTACAAAAAAAGAGGGAATTGGTCCCTCTTCATTTTTTACACATCATAATTTACAACGTAATGCTGCATTTCCGTATTGTAGTAGCCTTCACTATATTCAATTACTTCGCCAACTTCATCGTAAGAATAGCGCATACGTTTTAATAACGCTGTTCCCTCTTTTTCTCCTAACGCTTCTGCAACAAAATTAGGCGCAAATCCAACAGCGAATTCATCTCTGAAGTTTTCTAAATGTATACCACGGTCCTCGACTAGATCATAAAGCGATTGTAAGTCAAAGTCCGCTAAGTCTGTACTTGCCATTTGTGCTGAGAAATAGTGCGTATAATGAATGTACGGAGTATCATTTAAAGCATATAGACGCTCAATACGAAAACTCTCTTTACCAAACAAACGAAATGGTACTGTTCCTTCTTCATTATGAACCACTTCTGCCTTTAGCAATTTCTTTTGTACTTTATAGCCTTCTTCCACTAACACTTCTGTAAATTTCTTTCCCTTTGAAAGCTTTGTCGCAGAAGTATTTCGAATGACTTTCGTTCCTTTACCGCTTTTCTTTTCTAAATATCCTTCTTGAACGAGTTCTTTAATTGCGTTTCGCACTGTAATTTTACTCACTTTGAACTCTTCTTCTAATTGTGGTTCAGAAGGAATATTTGTATGAATGGCATAAACACCATGTAATATTCGATCACGAATAATATTTTTAATTTGTAAATATAATGGACCTCTTTTTCTCGTTACGTTCACCGTTACACCCACTACCTTTCTACATCACCTACTGATGCCATCATTGCCCGAAGTATATCTTTCTCTGATGACATTGGCGTATCACCGACGATTGTATGTGCAAGCATTCCAGCTGCTGACGCAAATGAAACAGCTTTCTCTGGTGCAAACTCTTCTATCTCGCCATGAATAATTCCGCTCGTATAAGCATCTCCAGCACCTATTCTATCATATACAGAAAACGTAAGTGTTTTGGCAAAAGTGAACGTCCCATCTTTACATATGAATCCGCGAAGTGAGTGTGTATTATCGCTATTAATAGAACGATGTGTCCCAGCAATTGTAGCGATATTATATATTTCAGCGACTTTTGGAATAAGATCAACAAGCTGTGCTTCTCGCTCCGTCTCTTCCGTTTTCATTCCGAGAACAAACATCGCATCTTTTTCATTCATCATTACAATATCGGCAAGGCCTAGCATTTCTTCATAATGAGGTTTCGCCTGTTCATACCCATCTTCTCCCCAAAGCGATGGACGATAGTTGCAATCGAAAACGACAGTGCCTCCATTTTCTTTAACTGCCTTCGCCAAAGATTTCATATGATGGCGCACAGTATTATTCATCGCAAGGGTAATCCCGCAAAAATGAACGATATCAATTTCTTTTGCAATTTCTTCAAATTGGTACATCTCTTCACATGCCGTATTGAAACTACTTTCTAATCGGTTCGAATATGTAACGCGGCTTGCGCGTGCTCCAAATCCATTTTCTAAAAAGTACATACCAACATATTTACCGCCTCTTGAAACAAACGGTGCCTGAATGCCTAACTTTTGAATATGTGATACCGCAGCATCCCCAACAGAGTTTTCCGGTAAAGTTGAAATAAGAAAACCTTCATGCCCTAGATGAGAAAGTGCTGCTGCAACGTTCACACCTGTACCTGAAAATGAGTAATTTAATGTGTTTGCTTGCGATAGCAATTCATATCCTGGCACTTGCAGGCGCATCATTACTTCACCGAATGCTGCAATTTTCTTACGCATATTGATCAACTAACTTCTTCACGACCGCTAGTAATTCACGAACATCTTCTGTTTTCGTATTGCCAGTTTCTTTATCAATAATAGAAGAGTACACGTGCGGGATAACTTGCTCTACGTTTGCTTCTAATGCAATACGTACAATTGTTTCAAAGTTTTCTTTATCAATTCCGCCCGTTGGCTCTAATGCAAATCCTTCTTCCGCACAAGCTTTCGCAACTGCGCGATATTCTTCTTCATGCGCTAAACCTTTCATTGGGAAGTATTTCAATGAATTCCCGCCCATATCACGTACAAGTGCAATAGCTGTTTTAATTGGAACGATTGCTTTCTCTTCTCCAGCTGCACTAATTGGACCAGTAGAAATATTTACGTACCCTACTTTTCCTGTAGGTGATACTAAACTATTAATCCAGCTATCTTTTCCGCCAAGATTTGCGCGCGTTGCTCCAACTGAAGGGAACACTTGGTTAATATGACTACCTGGATAATGTTTCGCAATTTCAGCCACAACTGCCGCTTGACGATTATCTCCTGCTCCTAGTCCGATTGATACAGCGTCATCAATTTCTTTTCCGTATGCTTTCATCGCAGTTACTGCTTCTTCTAATGTTGGATAATCTTTTGATAACACACCGACTACTACATAACCTTCTGCTGCTTCAAAAATGTCTTTCGCATTTCGGATATTGTTCGCTAATACATTTAATGCTACGCGGCCTTTATAAAAACGTTTTTGAATGTTTGTCATCTTAGTTTCCCCCTACAATTTCTCTCACTTTTTCTTCAATCACATGTATGTCATCGCCTTGAAGTGGACGTGGATCAATATCAAAGAACCCTTGTCTTACTCCGTAATCACGTGTGTAAATTGCGATTTCCCCTTCGCGTAACGCGGTCACAACACCTTTTGCAGTTTTATTTAATTCGTTCTCGTTAATATGAATACGCGCTCTAAAAATTGCTCTTCCAGCTTCATCTTGAACGATTGTTACATTTACACCGTTTAACTCTTTCAGCGGCATAAGTACTTGTAACAACTCTTTTTCTTGCTCACTCTTATCTTCTTTCACTCCGTACTCATCAAGCGCTTGAAGTAAGCCGAAAGTCGTTTCTTTCCCAACTTTCATACTTCTTCCGATGCAATGTAATTGTACTTTTAGCCATTCAATATATTTTCGTTTACCGCCGACAATACCAGAAGTAGGTCCTTCAATTGCCTTTGAACCGCTATAAATTGCAAGGTCTGAATACTTCACATACTTTTGAATATCTTCTTCAGCTGCCGCATCGACGATAAGTGGTACGTTATTTCGCTGCGCAACTTCCCATGCTTCTTCAACAGAAATCATATTTTTTTGTACTGCATGATGGGATTTCACATATAGAATCGCTGCTGTATTTTCGCCAATTGCATCTTCAATATGCTCCGCTTTCCCTTCATTTGCGTAACCTACTTCAACGAGCTTACCTCCGCCTAAATAAATCATCGTTTCAACAGGAGCACCGTATTGAACGTTATGACCTTTTAACATAATCACTTCGTTTTTCAGGATTACTTCTTGATGAAGTCGTTCACTTTTACGGCGATTTCCCTCTGTAACGATACCAGCGATAGAAAGCGCAATTCCGCTTGATGCTGAGTTCACAACGACCGCTGCCTCTGAATCTAAAATTCTCGCAATATGGTCTCCCGCTTTATCTACTAAATCGGCAATTTCCACATAATTTTGTCCACCATGTTTCATCGCATCCATCACTGTATTTGTCGGAGCGGATACACCTAAAATACTCATTCTACCGCTCGCATTAATAACTCTTTTTAATCCGTACTTAGCATTCAATGAATGACCCATTGATTACAACCCCTTTCGTATCAATTCTTCTTTCAGCAATGCGCTGATCCCCTTCTGAATCAATTAACGTAATCGGCTCATCTTTAACCGTAAACAAAGTTAAGTTTGCAATATCCCCTTCTTGAATGCGGCCAAGCTCTGGTTTCTTAAGCCACTCTGCTGCATTTTTCGTAACCGCATCAATTACTTCTTCTAGCGGATAACCTAAGTAAAGGAATTTCGAAAGAACGTTAGCCATACTGTAAACTGGACCGTGTATACGATTCTTCCGGTAAATATCTGTACTAATTGTATTAAAAGCAATATCGTGACGCTTCGCCGCCTCTGCTACTTTAAAAGAAAAACTAGCATTACCGTGACCAACATCTAAATGCACACCGCGTTTCACTGCATCTAATAACACAGATATCGGTTTGCCTTCTTCATCAAATAAATTATTTTCTTTCCCGTTTAAGTAATGTGTAATGACATCACCTTTTTCTAAAAGAGGTACAACTTCCTCTATACGTGGAGGCGCTGAACCGATATGTACCATAATCGACAATGATGTTTCACGAGATAAAGAGCGCGCTACGTGCAGCGGTTCAATTCCGCTATCACAAACGACACTTTTACTCATTCTCGCTTTTAATCCAACGATTACATCTTTATACTTTTCTACTGCATCTATTACTTTCTCTTTATCTATCCATTCCATATTGGATAATTCATCAATTCGTTTCAAACCGATGCGAGAAATATTTAAAAAGGCAAATAAATTCGTTTTTGCCTGTTCTCTACTTTGTACTAAATCTGCGATACGATCAGCTCCGCAGCTTCCCGCATCAACAATTGTCGTTACCCCTTGCTTAACGCCAATTTCATCTACCTCATCGCCATACGGATCAAACTCTGGAAAAGCATGAACGTGCAAATCAATCCATCCACTCGATACGTAAGTACCTGAGTAATCAAGAACCTTTCCACCCTCGCCAGCACCAGCTTTCGTCACCTGTGCGATTTTATTATTTTCAACTACAATGTCAATCTCTTCCCCGTTCACACGCTTCACATTACGTAGCACGAATCGTTCTGTCATTGTATTTCCACCCTTTTCTATAAGAAGCCATAAGAATACGCTTACATTAAAATTTCATTTTATATCTCTTTCACACGTTTAGCGTAACACAAAAAAAGGAAGAAGTAAATATAACGTTATAATGTTTAATAGTAAATAAAAAAACAATCCACAAAATGTTGATAGTACAGGAAATTATATCAATGATTCGACAAGGAATATCGATCTACCGACAAAAAACGGCAATCTATTTCTTATATGCCAAAAGACTGACCCAAAACGGACCAGCCTTTTTCTCTATTCCTGAACCGTCACAATAACCCCGTCCATATTGTTCCCCGAAATTTCATACTGCTTATTCGCTGGAACATTCACTTTCATATTACCCGAAACTTTATAATACGAAACCGTATATTTCTTACCTTCAACATCAGTTGAAATTTCTTTTTTCTCTTTGAGGAAGTCTAAATATTCCTCTAATGTAATTTTCTCTTTTTGCATAATCGCACTATGTGGTAAGCCAACATAACGTATATGCCACGGCTCATATTGAATGCCTGTAATATCGCTTTTATTTTTCGGATAACGTAAAACAAATCCGTGCTTCCATACATTATCTTCAATCCATTTTCCTTCAGGCGCTTTCTCCATTTTCTTTTGAGTAGACCCAACGTCGAGTGATAATCCTAAATTATGTTCACTATATCCTGCTGGAAGTGCATAATCAGATCCCATTTCTTTATATAATTTACTTTGTTCTTGAAAATCTCGGTAACCGCTACTCATTAAGAAATGCTGTACTCCATCTTTCCCAGCTGCATCGACAACGTTCAAAAACTTTTTTACAACACCCTCTGATAAGCGAAGATTTCTATCAAATATTACATAGCCTCTTACTAATTCACTATTGTGATTTACATTTATAATATCGGACCTAACACTATCTTTTTTAACCGGATAATCTTTATTAACTAATAATAGATCACCTTTATAAATTTGTTCCTCTGTAACCTCTATCTTTTCAGTGTTCGCGGCTTTTACTTTGTAATCTTTTTCTGCAATTTTAACATCGATCTCCTTTTGAAATACTGGTGATATATAAAAGCCTACACATGCTGTACATACTATAAAAAGAGAAATAAATACCCACTTTTTCATTTCTAGTTCCCCCTTAACGTGACTTACGTATAGAATAGAAAAAACTATTAAAATAAAAAGTGGGGTAAAGTTTAAATTTTTATTAAATTGCTTTGCTCTCTTCTTTTGGTAATCTCACTTCAAATATCGTTCTAATTACATTACTTTCAGCAGAGATTGTCCCATCATGCTGTTCGATAATATTTTTCGCGATAAATAATCCAAGACCTGTTCCACCCTGCTGCTCTGATCTTGCTTTATCACCTGTATAAAACATATCAAAAAGATACGGTAAATCTTCTTCTGGAATGCTATCTCCGTAATTAATAATTTGTACAACTACCTCTTCCCGATCAATATATCCGTTCACATCAACAAACTTTCCATCGTATCCATAGCGAATCGCATTCGTTAAAAGATTTTCAAATACTCGAGCTAACAATTTTCCGTCACCGTTAATAGGTAAATTCGAATCCATATTCAATCTCGCTTCTAAATCCTTTTTTTCTAATGATGGATACAATTCTTCCTCTAACTGTATAAGTAGTTCACTTATATCAATTGGTCTTTTTTCCAGCTGCAACATGCCATAATTCATTCTCGTTATTTCAAATAATTCATCAAGTAAGCTTTCAAGCCTTTCAGATTTCGTAAAAGCAATTGTGGAAAAATGCTTAATTTGTTCTTTCGTCAAATTCTCATCTTTAAGAATTAAATCTAAATAACCTAAAACAGATGTTAACGGCGTTCTTAAATCATGAGCTAAGTTAACAATTAACTGATCCTTACTACTTTCCGCAAAGTCTCCTCGTTCAACCGCTTCTTTTAATTTCTCACTCGCTACATTCATTTCGCGGGCGATATATCCAAACTCATCATTTGATGAAACACGAACTTGATTTGTAAAATCACCGTTCGCCAAATGATGAATCCCGTTTGAAATCTCATCAAAATACTTTAAATAAGGCCTTGTAAGGAAGAAGAAAAACATAATGGATAGAGGGATGAAGATAATTAAAAAGAAATTAATATCCCCAATTTGTCTTACCATTGAACGAAATTGGGCTAAAGGATCCTCATAACGAACTACTAATTTATAATAGATCCGTAATCCTTTATAAATTAAATACGTTACGCCACCAGCTAATATCATGCTTAACGCAAATAGCATAACCATCTTTGAGCGAAAGCTTCTCATTTTTTTAGCCATTGAAAGTATACCCTACTCCCCATACCGTTTTTATTAACTTATTCTTTCTTTTATCTTCCCCAAGTTTTTTCCGCAGTGTACGAATATGTACCATAACTGTATTTCCACTTTCGTAATACCCTTCAGCCCATACTTGCTGAAAAATATTTTCCACACTGTACACTTTCTTCGGATGACTCGCTAATACATATAAAATATCAAATTCTTTTGGTGTTAATTCAATTGGCTCTCCGTACACATTTACTGTTCTTCGCTCAGGATCAATAGCGACTCCGCCTATTTCTAAAGCAGATTTATTCTCCGCTACTTTCGGCTGATTTAACGTAAGAAATCGACGTAATTGTGCATTTACACGCGCAACTAATTCAATCGGTGTGAAAGGCTTCGTCATATAATCATCCGCACCTAGCACAAGACCTGTCACTTTATCAAAATCAGATGTTTTCGCACTTAAGAAAATGATTGGCATATGATGTTTCGCACGAATCTGGCGTGTCACCTCATATCCATCCATTTTCGGCATCATAATATCTAAAACCACTAAGTCAATTAGCTGAGTTTGAATAATATGCATGGCTTCTTCTCCATCAGCTGCTTTAACGACGTGGTACCCCTCTTTTTCTAAATGTATCTCAATTAAATCAGCAATTTCTGCCTCATCATCAGCTATTAAAATTGAAATGTGCTTCATTTTACTCCCCCTACTTTATTCTGTTTTCATACGCTCGATTTTAAACTAGTCTATCCAATTTGTACAATAAGAAAAGGCTACCCGTAAGAGTAACCTTGATAAATGAAATTATATCGGCGATTTTTTAAATATATCGACTTACCGAAAATTAACGAGAAAATCATCCCGCTATTTGCAGGTAGTCAGTACTAATAAAAGCTCCTATTCATCGCTCAAAAATAATCCGCTGCTTTGTTATTTCTTCCAACCTGCCTCGATCTACTTCATACTCACGTTCAATACTTTGCGGTACCCTTACTTTTCCGCCTTCAAGCATCACTTCCGGTGAAATGATATCCTTCTCCCAATGTCTACTAGAAGCAGATATATCTCCAGGAATCGTAAAGTTTGGCAATGAAGCGAGTGCAACATTTTGAGCTCGTGAAATTCCCATTTCTACCATGCCACCGCACCAAACTGGTATGTTATGCTCCATACAATAATTATGGATTTGAACGGACTCTGTTAATCCGCCCACTCGCCCTGGTTTAATATTAACGACGCGGCAACTGCCAAGCGTAATCGCAACACGTGCGTCTTCTAAACTATGGATGCTTTCATCTAAACAAATCGGTGTCTCAATTTTCTTTTGCAGTTGTGCATGATCCAGAAAATCGTAATCCGCTAACGGTTGTTCAATCATCATAAGCCTAAATTCATCTAGTCGTTTCAACTTCTCCGTATCCGCTAATGTATAAGCTGAATTTGCATCAGCCATTAACGGGATGTTCGGAAACTCTTTGCGAATTTCTTTCAGTAATTCGTAATCATGTTCTGGCTTTATTTTCACTTTAAAGCGCTCGTATCCTTCTTCCGCGTACTTCTCGATTTGTTTTAACATAACGGGAATTGTATTGATCCCAATCACAACGCCGACTTCAATTTCAGACCTATTTCCGCCAAGCAATATCGCTAACGACTGCTTTTGACGCTTCGCATATAAATCCCAAACAGCACCTTCAATTCCGGCCTTTGCCATTCGGTTTCTCTTTATATGTTTGAACAAAGACGGTACTTCATTCGGATGAGAGATTTCAGCTTTCAATAAATCTAGTAATAAAAAATCCTGAAGTACATGCAGCGCTGTCTTCACCGTTTCCTCCGTATACCACGGTTCAGAAAATGCAACGACTTCACCAAAACCAATGTATCCATCTGTATCTTCTAATTCAATGACGATACTTTCACGCTTTTCATAAGTCCCGTAACTTGCCGCAAACGGGATAATGAGCGGCATTTCCGTTATATAAAGTGTCGCTTTTTTTATTTCCACCTACATCTCCTCCACTAATTGTCTTAACTCTCGTCTTAACAATTTCTTCGAAGCATTTCGTGGTAATTCCTCTAAGAAACATGCTTTCTTCGGCACTTTATATTTCGCTAATTTCTCTTCGCAAAAACGAAGAATTTCTTCTTCTGTTACGTCTACACTTTTTACAACAAAAGCAGCTGGTACTTGTCCCCAACTTTCGTCAGCCATACCGACAACACCCGCTTCTGCTACCGCCGGATGAGAGAGCAATACTTCTTCAATTTGAGCTGGATATATATTTTCTCCGCCAGAAATAATTAAATCACTGCGGCGATCTAATACGTATAAAAATCCTTCTTCATCTAAATAACCGAGGTCACCAGTATGAAGCCATCCATTTCTGATCGCCTCATGCGTCGCATCTTCACGGTTAAAGTAGCCACCTGTTACGTTCGGTCCTTTTACTACAATTTCTCCTTCAGCACGGGGCGGCACAACTACGCCGTCTTTTTCAATACGAAGCTGACACTGAAATAGTGGTTTTCCGGCTGATCCTACTTTCGTTAACATGTAATCTGCTGTTAACGTACAAATTTGCGATGATGTTTCTGTCATACCGTACGTTTGATACACAGGAATTCCTTTTTCCACACATGTTTCTAATAACGGCTTCGGTGCTGGTCCTCCCCCAAGTAACATGCATCGTAAAGAAGATGGATATGTACCTTCGCCAAGTCGTTCTAATAAATCTGTTAGCATTTTAGAAACGACAGAAATAATCGTAACGCCTCTCGTTTGAAGTGCTTTATGAATAAAATTAGCATCATATTTTGGAACGAGTAAAATGCGCATACCGTACATAATATTTTTCATTAAAAGAGATAACCCGCCAACGTGGAACATTGGCATACAAGCTAACCAACAATCATCATCACGAAGCCCTAAATTAAGCGAAGAACCGACTGCACTTGCCCAGTGGTTACCGTACGTTAAAACAACGCCTTTCGGTTTCCCTGTCGTCCCTGACGTATAAATAATTGTCATCGCTTCTTCTAAAGAGAATTCTTCTTGTATAAATGCTTCCGCCTTCGGTCCTTGCATCACTTCAGCAAATGAACATACTGGAACATTTTCCGTCTCAAACTCTTGATCCGTCACTAAACAAACAACTTCCGCATCATCCATTTGCCAAAGTAGCTCTTCTCTTGAAAGACGCGTATTTAAAAGCACAGCTACTGCACCTATGTAAGATAGGGCGTGAATAACTGTAATCATCTCCATACCATTTTTCATCAGAACAGCCACCTTTTGCGCCCGCTTCACTCCTACATGCGTGAGGTGTTCACAAACAGATACTACTTTTTCATGCAGCTGCACGAAAGTAACCTTCTCCTCTTCAATTTCAATTGCAGTGCGATCAGGTGTTAAAAATGCACGTTGCATTAACCAATTCGGCATCGTCTCCATCACTCATTCTCCTTTCATGAAAGAAAGAGACCTGATATGACATCAAGTCTCTTAGTTGTTTTGTTTCCGGTGTGATCTTTTAGGAGCGTCTCACATTGTGTGCGAGCCGCTTCCGTCTAAGAACCTTCCGCACGAGAAAGTAAAAAACACTTTCTGTGCGAAAGAACCTTAGCCTACGAGGCTAAACAGTCGGCTCCGCTTTTAAAACATCCAGCTACAGCGGCTAGAACAGTCGGTCGTTTCACGCCTTCCTACGAGGCAAAAAACGCCTCTACGTCAGGAGTTCCAACGCCCTCTTGTTCTAAGCGAGCCGCTTCCGCTTTTGGTTTCATCCAGCTACAGCGGCTAGAATGTTCGGTGGCTTCACTTCTTCCTACGAGGCAAAAAGCGCCTCTTTGTCAGAAGCTCCATCCCCCTCACATTCTAAGCGAGCCGCTTCCGCTTTTGGTTTGATCACGGGAAACGAGGGAATTGACCGAAGTCCGGAGTGCGTTTTTCTTTGAACGCGTCGCGGCCTTCTTTTGCTTCGTCAGTTGTGTAGTACAATAACGTTGCGTCTCCAGCTAGTTGTTGAATACCAGCTAAACCGTCTGTGTCTGCGTTGAATGCAGCTTTTAGGAAACGAAGTGCCATTGGGCTGTTTGCTAAAATTTCTTGTGACCATTGTACTGTTTCTGCTTCAAGTTCTTCTAATGGTACTACTGTGTTTACTAAGCCCATATCAAGCGCTTCTTGTGCGCTGTATTGACGGCATAGGTACCAAATTTCGCGAGCTTTCTTGTGGCCTACCATACGAGCTAAGTAACCAGCTCCGTATCCACCGTCAAAGCTTCCTACTTTAGGACCAGTTTGTCCGAATACAGCATTGTCTGCAGCGATTGTTAAGTCACATACGATATGAAGTACGTGTCCACCACCGATTGCATAACCTGCTACCATTGCGATAACCGGTTTAGGGATTGCGCGAATTAGACGTTGTAAGTCTAATACGTTTAAACGTGGGATTTGGTCGTCACCTACATAGCCACCATGACCGCGAACTTTTTGGTCGCCGCCAGAACAGAATGCACGTCCACCTTCACCTGTTAAAATGATAACGCCAACATTTGCATCATCACGAGCGTGTGCAAAAGCATTGATTAACTCCATTACCGTTTTAGGACGGAATGCATTATGTACTTCAGGGCGGTTAATCGAAATCTTTGCGATGCCATTGTATGTTGAATAAATAATATCTTCGTAATTGCCTTCTTTTACCCATTCAATAGTCATTACTATTACCTCCTTTTATATTTCTGATCTCCGCTATAAGTGCAACTTCCTTCTTGCTGAAAAAAGTATCACTGCATAGTTTTTAGAAATCCCTTTACTATTGTATCAAACTTTTCCGGTTGTTCCACATGAATTGCATGGCCAGCCCCATCAATTTTGACAAATTTCGCATGAGGGATGCATTTTTTGATGTTTTTTAATAGGCGAAAGAACTTTTCATCGCTTTCTCCATTCATTAAAAGGACAGGCATTTTTAGGTTTTGCAATTCGTTCCACCATGAAGGTTGAGCCCCTGTTCCCATGCCGCGAAGACTATTTGCAAGTCCTTTTGGATCATTAGCAAGTCGTTCTTTTCGCACCGCTTCTTTTACGTTTTGCACTAAACGTTTTTGCGTTTCAAATAGCGGAATATTTTCCCACATCGATACAAAACTTCGGATGCCTTCTTGCTCAATTTTATCGGCAAGTCGTTCATCTTTTTCCTTGCGTTCTTTTCGCTCCTTTGCACTCTCAAGTCCAGCTGTACAGTTTTCTAAAAGAAGCGAACGCACATATTCTGGATATAAGCATGCCATCGTAATCGCAAGTCTACCACCCATTGAATAGCCAAGTACATGTGCATTTTCAATATGAAGATGATCCAGTAGTTCTTTCATTTGCAGCGCCACATTTTGAATATCATAATGCGTCACATCTTCAGGACTTTCCGTTTTCCCGTGTCCAACAATGTCTACTAGAATGACTTGAAACTGCTCGCTCCAAGAAGGAATAAAGGAATCCCACGTTTCCATGCTTCCCGTAAAACCATGAAGAAGTAGAAGTGGTTCCCCGCTTCCGGCTACTTCATATTCATACGATACACCTTGCAATGTTACTTTCATTTTGATTCACCTTGCAAAGATGTAGTAATAACGTCCATTGTTTTTGCCCATAGTTCACGATGTAATTTCAAGTTTTCTTCGCGATTCGTACAAATTTCCACAACATGTAATCCATTCGTTTTCGTTCCAGTTTGTACTTCTTCTCGGAAGTTTTCCCAACCATTTACACGGCTAAATGAACCACCATACATTTTGACAACATGTTCATAATCAAGCCCAATTGGTGTTCCAAATAATGATTCGAAATGTTCCTTTTTCTCGTATTGTGGTAAGAATGAGAAAATACCTCCACCATCATTATTTACAACAACAATCGTTATATTTAACTCATGTAGTTTCGCGGCTAATAGTCCGTTTAAATCGTGATAAAATGATAAATCACCGATTACTAATACGAGCGGATCACAAATAATACTCGCTCCTAAAGCTGTTGAAATGATTCCATCAATACCATTTACACCGCGGTTCGCCATTACTTGAATGTTTTTATCCGATGTGAAGAAAAATGAATCGGTATCGCGAATTGGCATACTATTACTCGCAAATAACGTTGCCCCTTCTGGTAATACACGTACAATATCCGTAACTACTTTTCCTTCAAACGCCGTTTCATATGTTTCCATCTCACGAAGCGTTTCTCTCGTTTTCTCGTTTATATGTTTCCACATTCCGAACCAATCATTCTTTTTCATAACTGGCATTTTCTCTAGTAATGCTCTGCAAAATTCACTGTCACTAGCTTGTACAACTTCTGTCGCAACTAGAGCTGGATCTCTCCATTGTCCAGATTCATCAACAACGATATGAACAGCTTTCGTTTGTTTTTTAATGAACTGCGTTAATGCTTTAGAGACAGGCATTCCTCCGAAACGAATTAAAACATTCGGCTTCCACGTTTCTTTTAACAATTCATTTCGTAAAAATGTATCGTAACAATCTATAACCATCGTTTTATCATGATTACCACTACGGAGGTTAGAAAGTGGATCTGCTAAAATTGGATACCCTGTTTTCTCAGCTACTTTCATAACAACTTCTGTTATTTCTGGATGACTGCCGTCTCCACAAATAATAAGCCCCTTTTCCATATGTGAAAGGCGCCCTACAAGAGAATCTACATATTCACTCGGCATCGTCACGTTCCCTTGCTGAACTACTCCTGTATATTCACCACGCCCTTTATCCCATAAACTTTCTAATGAGAAATCCGGTATAAGCGGCTCGCGAACTGGAAAATTAAGATGAACAGGTCCTTGCGGCGCTAGAAGTGCGCTTGCTATCGTACGCTGCGTTGTCATTCGAGCGTAATGATACATTGCTTCACTCGCTTCAGGAAGTGCCATCTCTGTAAATTGCTTCACAAAAGTACCGTATAAATTAAATTGATTCATCGCCTGTGGTGCACCCACATCTCTTAATTCATGCGGTCTATCCGCTGTTAATACGATAAGCGGCACTCGTGAATGAAACGCTTCACATACAGCTGGATAATAGTTCGCTGCTGCCGTCCCTGACGTACATAATAGCGCAACAGGACGTTTTTTTGCTTTCGCAATACCGAGCGCAAAAAATCCTGCTGATCTTTCGTCTACATGTAAATATGTTTTCATTCCTTCATGTTGTTCCATTAGTAAGGCAATCGGCGTTGACCGTGAGCCAGGACTAATGACAACATCACATACATTTAGACGCGTCAGTTCGTCCACGAACGCGCCTAAATAATATGATAATGCTTCTATATGATTGTTCATTTCATTAATTCCTCCAAAGCACCAAGCATCGGTCTAAACTTCAAACTTGTTTCTTCATATTCAAGCTGCGCTACTGAATCAATTACGATACCACAGCCGGCAAACAAGGATGCCTTCTCGCCATTTAATAATCCGCAGCGAAGTGCAACCGCAAATTCACCATTTCCTTCATCATCTATAAAGCCAATTGGTGCACCATATAATCCTCTATCTAAAAGCTCTACATCACGAATTAATTTCAACGCCTCATGACGAGGTGTACCACCAAGAGCTGGTGTTGGATGTAATTCTTCTACCATCGTTAAAAGACTTGCATCACCTTTTGCTTCTACTGGCGTATATAAATGGATTAAATTTTTCGTCGTTAATAAGCCTGGGCTCTCCGGAATATTAACAGATTCGCAATGCTCACTTAGCACACCTCGAATCATGTTAACTACATAACCGTGTTCAGCCAAATTCTTTTCATCATGAAGAAGCGTCTCACCATTTTGTTTACTTTCTTCTATAGAATTGCCATGACCAATTGAACCAGCAAGGCACATCGATGTGAACTTCTCGCCTTCTTTTCGAATCAATCGCTCAGGTGTCGCCCCTAAGAAGCATGCTCCTTTATAATCAAAAGAAAATACGTAACAATCCGGTTGCCCAATGCGAAGCGCTTCTAAAACAAGAACGGAATCAATATGCTGATCCATCGTTAATTTTAGCTCCCTTGCTAATACAACCTTCTGCACGTTCCCTTGCTTCATTTCATGCTGCACTTTTCCAATCGCGTTCATCCAGCCACTCGGATCAACTTCTACTTTAGAAGTAACTGTTAATTTTGATCCTACTAGTGCACATTTACTCTCTTGTAAAATTCTCTCTTCTACAGAAATAATTTCGTTATAAAGAGTTTCTGCACAATCTTCAGCTGAAACGAACTGATTAATCGTTAACCACGCCTTTTCATTTTTTACAGTTAATAAAAATGCTGGTAGTGAAAATGTGGTATCATCAAATTCTTTCCAAAGATTCGTTTTTTCTTTTTCTTGGTCAAATGAAAATCCACCAAATAAAAGAGGACCTGTTCCAAATTCGTATCCTTCTCTTTGTACGAATGCTTTCTCCTTTACTTTATCCCACTCGTCACGAGCAGTTTGAAAGCGTTTGTGAGAAGAATTTGCTATAGTGAAAACAGAGCCAATTCCAGCAAATATTACATGCTGAGCTGGGTCTGCAAAATAACATCTATTTTCGAATGCGATCCTTTTTCCTGCTGCATAAAACAGAAGTGGATCCACCCAATCTATTTGTTTTACAAAACTAACTAATGTTTTTTCATCAGTCGTACGCTTAATAGCTGTAACAAGAACTTCTTGTAAGCCTTTTCGTTTCGTTTGAATCACAATTGTCTCCCCCCTATGGGCGAAAAATAGTCATAATTACGCTTGATTTTAAGATACACCTCAAAGGAAAGGCCTGTCAACGTTTAGCATTTCTGAGAAATTCACCTTCTCTTCCTAGAAAATAAACGTTGACACTAAATGATGCTTTTTCTACACTTAATTGTGTACAATATGTGACCAAGGAGGATTCAACATGGAAATGAACGTCGAAACGAATTCCTCTCCTACGGCGCCAAAGCCAAGTAAACAAACAGGCTGGCGAATTTGGTGGAGTTTATTACGTCCCCATACATTAACAGCAGCTTTCGTTCCTGTTTTCATCGGAACAGCTTTTGCAATGCAGGTCGGAGGTATAAATCAAATACATCTTCCTCTTTTCTTTATGATGCTTCTTGCTTGCCTTCTCATTCAAGCAGCAACGAACATGTTTAATGAATACTTTGATTATAAAAGAGGACTCGATCATGAAGGTTCAGTTGGAATCGGAGGTGCTATCGTCCGCGATGGCATTAAACCAAAAACCGTGCTTAACTTAGCATTCGGATTTTTAGGCATTGCAACGCTATTAGGTGTTTATATTTGTATGAACTCTAGCTGGTGGCTTGCTGCAATCGGTCTTGTTTGTATGGCCGTTGCTTACCTTTACACTGGTGGCCCCATTCCAATTGCGTACACACCATTTGGAGAGCTAACAGCAGGATTATTTATGGGTGTCATTATTATTGGTATTTCATTCTTTATCCAAACAGGCGCAGTAACATCAGAAGTGATTTTATTATCTATTCCAAGCTCCATTTTAATTGGTGCAATTTTACTATCTAACAATATTCGTGATTTAGATGGTGATAAAGAAAATGGTCGTAAAACGTTAGCAATTCTCGTTGGACGCGAAAGAGCCGTTGGTGTACTTGCTTCTATGTTTATCGTTGCCTACATTTGGACAATCGCTTTAATCATCGTTAACATCGTATCACCATGGATGCTTATCGTATTCTTAAGTGTACCGAAAGCATTTAAAGCGACGAAAGGCTTTATCGGCAAAAGCATTCCAATGGAAATGGTACCTGCGATGATTTCAACAGCAAAAACAAATACAATTTTCGGTCTCCTAATGGGAATCGGATTATTGCTTGGATACTTCCTATAGAAAGGAGCTGCTTATGCGGCTCCTTTTTTCATATACCGACTTCCCGGCTGAAATTCATCTCATAATTCCTACTCTCAACGCTCATACTATGTAAAGAAACTGAATTGTAGGAAGGTGGACGACTATGTTAACTCCACAACAAATAAATCAATTTAAATCTATTCTAGAAAAACAACAGCAAGAAGTTGAACAAACGATACAAACTCATGAAGATGAAAACCGTGCATCTGAACGTGATTCAGTAGGAGAATTGTCTAGCTATGACAACCATCCAGGTGATATGGCTACAGAATTGTACGAACGTGAGAAAGATTTCGGACTCATCGAATTTTGGCATAAACAGTTAGAAGATACGAAACATGCTCTGCAAAAAATTGAAGCTGGTACGTACGGAATTTGCGAAGTGTCTGGTGAGGAAATTCCATTTGAAAGATTAGAAGCAATGCCAACTGCTACAACGTGTATTCAGCACACTACAAATAAATTAGATATGAAGGCGCGCCCAGTTGAAGAAGAGGTGCTAAATTCTTCTTTTCATAAGCACGACGAAGATCATTCTGTAGAGTACGATGCTGAAGATGCTTGGCAAGACGTCGCAAATTACGGAACATCAGAAACACCATCCGATTTAGAAAGACAGGATTCAAAAAACTATAATGGCATGTACGTAAATAGTGAAGAAAATGTTGGGTATGTAGAGGATTTCGAAAACTTTATCGGAACAGATATGTATGGAAAAAACCCACAAGTTTTCGCAACAGAAGAACATGAAGAATATGAACAATTGCTTGATGACTTTGAAGAACGCACCTTTAAAGGTGAATTATCTTCAGATGAGTCTGGTTCTAAAGCATAAAAAAAGCATTCCGAAATTCGGAATGCTTTTTTTCGCTAGCTAATTAGTTTTTTGTAACGTTAGCTGCTTGTGGTCCGCGGTTTCCATCAACGATTTCGAAAGAAACTTCTTGACCTTCTTCTAAAGTTTTGAAGCCGTCGCCTTGAATAGCTGAGAAATGTACGAATACGTCTTCTCCGCCTTCAACTTCGATGAAGCCAAAACCTTTTTCGCCGTTAAACCATTTAACTTTACCTGTTTGCATGTCATGTACCTCCTAAATAAAAATGAAACTATGAATCCACATGAAAAGGTGGATATAAAGGACATGAATGTATAACAAGCTTACAGCCTTTAATACAACGTGCTTTATTTCCGTACCACATTATGTAGCTCAATAGTGTTTTCACTATATCATGCTATATCAAAAACGTCAAATGAGAACACTTTCGTCCCATCGTTTTTTATAATTCTAGTATAACCTTAAATTTTCATTCTATTTTTATTCAAAAATTAATAAAACTACAGTATTCTAATTCCTTTGATTTCTGTACAATATAATTACTACATATGATGAGGTGAAAAAATGCAAGCACATGAAATCGAGTATAAATTATATGGCGATGATATGCAGTTTGTTGAAATTGAATTGGATCCAGAAGAAAGCGTTGTCGCAGAGGCTGGCGCAATGATGATGATGGAAGATCATATCGAAATGGAAACGATTTTCGGTGATGGTTCTGGACCATCTAATGGTCTATTCGGTAAATTAATGGGCGCAGGTAAACGTCTCGTTACGGGTGAAAGTATGTTTATGACTGTATTTACAAATACAGGTCATGGCAAACGACACGTATCATTCGCCGCTCCTTATCCTGGAAAAATTATTCCTGTTGATTTAACAGAATATCAAGGAAAAGTAGTCTGCCAAAAAGATGCATTTCTTTGTGCCGCAAAAGGTGTTTCTATCGGAATTGAGTTTACTAAAAAAATAGGAACTGGTTTCTTCGGGGGTGAAGGTTTCATCATGCAGAAACTTGAAGGTGATGGTCTAGCTTTCATGCATGCAGGCGGAACTGTATATAAGCGTGAATTGAAACCTGGCGAGAAACTTCGCATTGATACAGGTTGTCTCGTTGCAATGACGAAAGATGTTAACTACGATGTTCAATTCGTTGGAAAAGTAAAAACGGCTCTATTTGGCGGCGAAGGTTTATTCTTCGCAACGCTAGAAGGTCCTGGAACGGTTTGGATTCAGTCCTTAACACTTAGCCGCTTAGCAGCACGTCTTACAAGCCCAGCAGCTCAAAACAGCGGTGAAGGTAGCGTTTTAGGCGGACTTGGTCGCCTTTTAGATGGAAAAGAGTAAAACACTAAAAACAGATAGTGCCCTTCATAGGGAACTATCTGTTTATTTTTGACTGTATAAACCATTTTTAATCATGTAATATTCCATCGTAATACTGTAGTGTTCGTATTGATATACCTGTTCTCTTTGAAAACTCACCAATTGAATAGCCTTCCTTTTTGCTCATCCTACACTCCTCCTAACAATATGTTTACAAAAATCATACTCCCTCACGTAACTGTAGGTTCAAGCCTTTTTTCAAAAAAGAATGAATCAAGTCCCTCACTGCATATATTGAACTATACCTTTTCTTAAGGAGGGCTTGCTTGATGCGTACTCCTTTATCCTTTGATAAAGATACTGCCATATTGTTAGCATCTTGTTGTGAGTTAACGTATGAACAATATAAACAAAATGGGATTTTTGAAATACCTGATGGATTCCAATATGTACAAGGCTTTCAAGGAAAAGCGATTCAAACGATGGAATGGTTTGGGTTCATATTAGAATCTGAAGATACGATTATTGTAGCTTTTAGAGGCACACAAACAGATACAGATTGGATTATCGATTCACTCGTCAACCAAAGACCATACCCATACGCTTTAAATAGCGGAAATGTTCATAACGGCTTTCTTTCAATTTATGAATCTTGCCGGGATTCTATTATGGATATGCTCGTGTCATTACCAGCCCATAAGAAACTTCTTGCAACAGGCCATAGCTTAGGCGGCGCGCTCGCCACACTACATATACTCGATGCGCGTATCAACACCGCCTTCGCACAGTACGGTCTTTATACATTTGCCTCTCCCAAAGTGGGCGATATTGTATTTCGTAATTATTATAAACTACAAGTAGCTAGTAGCTTTCGCTTTGTTAATTTATTTGATGTCGTTCCTCTTCTCCCTCCGCGCAATGTCCATTTTAATGAACAAGACTGGGAATATGCACATGTTCATCACAACATGACTTTTACAAAAAACACAAAATCTATTACAAATAATCATGCCATGACAACATACAAAACATGTCTGACTTCTCATTTTTAACCAGGTAATGATTGGAAACCCTATATCCTTATACTATAATAATATATGAAGTTATTTTTGGATGAGGGGACCTTACATGCTAAAATTTATCTTTGCACTTTTTCTAATTGTAATTTTTACGTTTACAGGTTTCTTTACATTTTCATACTTTGCGACGGGAGAATATGATGGAACAGGTATCATATATACCGCTATCCCATTTCTTTCTTAAGCAAAAAAAGAAAACCGAGCTTAATGAGATTAAGCTCGGTTTTTTAAGTGATTATATTCCTCTTTTAAAAGTGAATACACTTTAGCGTCCCTATACGTATTATTCATTTTTACACTTTGTCTCCATGAATAAAAGTCCCTTCAAAAGGGACTTTCACTTAATACTGTGTAACCGCATTACCAATACTCCAAATCTCATTACTATACTGTAAAATCGTTCGATCACTCGCAAAATGACCAGACTGTGCAATATTTAAAATCGACATTTCTAGCCACTTCGTTCGGTTTTCATACGCTCTACCAACAGCTTCTTGCCTTTCCGCATATGGACCAAAATCTCGCAGAACGAAGTATTCATCATTTTGAATTACGAGAGAATCATAAATCGCTTCAAATTCAGCTCCCGAATGTGCAAAGAAACCATTCGTTAACTGATCTACTACTTTTTTAATATGCATATTGTGGTGATAATAATCACTTGCACGATATCCACCATTTTGATAGTAATGAAGAACCTCTTCCGCTGTTAAACCAAAAATGAAACAGTTATCATCACCGACCCGGTCTTTTATTTCAACATTAGCTCCGTCTAACGTTCCGAGTGTAATCGCACCATTCATCATAAATTTCATATTCCCTGTTCCTGATGCTTCTTTACTCGCAGTTGAAATTTGCTCACTCACATCCGCAGCTGGGAATATATCTTCCGCTAAAGACACTCGATAGTTTTCTAGAAAGATAACTTTCATATATTGGCTTACGTACGGATCATTATTTACTTTCCTTGCGAGTTCATTGATTAATTTAATAATTTTTTTCGCATAGTAATAGCCAGGTGATGCTTTCGCTCCAAAGATAAAAGTACGCGGATAAAATGTAAAACTAGCATCCTCTTTCAAACGGTTATACAAATATAAAATATGAAGAACGTTTAATAGTTGTCGTTTGTAAGCATGTAGTCTTTTTACTTGCACATCAAAAATAGAATTAGGATCAATTGTAATCCCCATTTTATTATGAATACGCTCCGCTAAAATCTCTTTACGCTCTTGTTTTACCTCTGCAAATTTCTCTTGGAAACTCGCATCGTGTTGAACTGTTTGCAGCGCTTGAAGCTTAATCGGTTCTTTCTTCCACTCTGTTCCAATCGCCTCTGAAATCAGGTTTGTCAGCTGCGGATTCGCCTTCATTAACCAACGTCTATGAGCGATTCCATTCGTTTTATTATTAAACTTATCTGGATAAAACTCATAAAACAATCGCATTTCACGTTGCTTTAAAATTTCCGTATGAATTTTTGCTACACCATTTACGCTATGGCTACCGACAATTGCTAAATGAGCCATTTTCACAAGATCATGCGCAATAATCGCCATCTCTTCAATACGATGCCATTCATATGGATAACGTCCCCAAAGTTCATGACAGAAACGTTCATTAATCTCTTCAATAATCATATAAATTCTCGGTAATAACGGTTTAAAAATGTGAATTGGCCACTTCTCAAGCGCTTCTGATAACGTCGTATGATTCGTATAGGAAATCGTCTGCGTTGTTATGTGCCAAGCTTCTTCCCATGTCAATTTTTCTTCGTCTAATAAAATACGCATAAGTTCTGGAATTGCTAGAACCGGATGTGTATCGTTTATATGAATCGCGATTTTTTCATGTAACTGACGAAGACTACCGTGTCTCTCCCTATGCATACGAACGATATTTTGCAAACTTGCTGATACGAGGAAATACTGTTGTTTTAAACGAAGTATTTTCCCCTCATCATGCGTATCATCCGGATATAAAAACTCCGATACGGCCTCTGTTTCACGCTTATATTTCAAAATATCTTTACAATTTTGCGGGAAAGGAACTGGCTCCGCATTCCAAAGCCGAAGCGTATTTACAGTACTCGTTTCATACCCTACAACTGGAACGTCATATGGTACTGCCATAATAACTTCTGCATTTGTATGCCTGAACTCTAAACGCCCATCAATGTATAGCGGTTCAACATTACCGAAATAACTTACTTCTACAGCTTGATCATGCCTTCTTACTTCCCATACGTTTTCATGAAGAAGCCACTGTTCTGGAAATTCAACTTGATAACCATCAACAATTTTTTGATCAAATAAGCCGTGTTTGTAACGAATTCCACAGCCATGACCTGGTAAGTTTAAAGATGCAAGTGAATCAAGGAAACAGGCTGCTAAACGTCCAAGTCCGCCGTTACCAAGGCCAGCATCTGCTTCAATCTCTTCTAACTCGTGCAAAGAAATTCCAAGTTCAAAAAGTCCTTTTTCACATACATCTCGAATGCCTAAATTTAATATGTTACTGCCTAGTAAACGCCCAAGTAAAAATTCAATGGATAAATAATACATTTGTTTTTGATCTCCAGAACGATAACTTTCATTCGTTGCAATCCATTGACTATTCATATACTCACGTACCATATGACCGAGCGTATTATACTGATCACGAGTTGTAGAATCTTTGAAACTTTTCCCATACATCGTTTCTAATTTTTCTAGAAAAGCGGATTTGAAGCTTTCAACATGAGTAAACATTTTTTCACCACCTCAATGTTATTCCATGAGACTTTTATACAATTTCTTGTATGCAAGAGCAGATTTCCCCCAGCTATAATCTTCAGTCATCGCTTGCTTTACAAGCTTATCCCATACCGGTTTATCTTGATAAAACTCAATTGCACGAAGAATCGTATGTAACATGTCATGCGCATTAAAATTCGTAAAGCTAAAGCCATTCCCAATTCCAGTGTCCTCATCGTAAGAATGTACAGTATCATTTAATCCGCCTGTTTCTCTTACAATTGGAATCGTGCCATATGCTAGCGCAATAAGTTGTCCAAGTCCACACGGTTCAAACAGCGATGGCATTAAAAACAAATCGCTTCCCGCGTACACTTGGTGCGCTAACGCTTCATTAAACCCAATATATACTTTTACCTTTTCTGGATACTCGTATGCCATCCATTCAAAGAACTGCTCGTATTCAGAATCGCCTGATCCTAAAATAATACATTGTACATCTTCTTCCATTATTTCACGGAATACAGTACGTACTAGATCAAGCCCCTTTTGTTTCGTTAATCGTGTTACCATCGAAATAACTGGTGTATCTTCTTTTTCTGGTAAACCAAAATAACGCTGCAATGCGCGTTTATTTTCATTCTTTTCATCTAGCGATTCTGCACTATACTGAGCCGTAATATATGGATCTGTTTCTGGATTATATACGCTCGTATCAATTCCATTTACAATGCCACTAAGCTTATCGTTATGCTTTCGTAGCAATCCATCTAACTTCTCACCGAAAAACTCATATTGAATCTCTTCTTTATATGTCGGGCTAACCGCTGTAATTTGGTCAGATGCGATAATACCGCCTTTCATAAAGTTCACGTTTCCATAAAACTCAAGCTGTTCACTATGAAGATATTCATGACCAAGCTCCAGTAAGTCGTACATCACTTCAGGAGGAAACACACCTTGGAACTGCAAGTTATGAATCGTATATACCGTTTTAATATGCTCATATAACGGGTTATCTTGATACTTTTCACGAAGTAAGAAATTAACCATAGCTGTATGCCAATCATGGCTATGAAGAACATCTACTTCGAAATCAAGATGCGGAATACACTCTAAAACTGCTTTTGAAAAATAAGAAAAACGCTCCCCATCATCATAATGGCCATATAGAGAATCTCTCTTAAAATAATATTCATTGTCTATTAAGTAATACGTAATCCCGTCCTGCTCACCTTTTAAAATCCCGCAATATTGATTTCTCCATCCAAGGGGAACGCTAATTACTTTATGAAGCGTACATCCTTCTCTTAACTCTTTCGGGATAAGACTGTAGTTTGGAAGTATAATGCGAACATTCACTCCTAATTTTTTTAATTCTTTTGGAAGCGCTCCTGCTACATCAGCTAGACCTCCGGATTTAATAAACGGTACACATTCTGATACTGCAAATAAAATATTCACCTGTTGTTCCACTGCACGAAAAGCGTATACATCATAAATCGCTCTTCTTACAGCTTCCTCCCTTCAAGTTTTCATATAGAGTAAAACCTTAATTAGTGGGGGTTTTCTAAATCCCCCACTAATTATGCACCTGCTATTTACGAATAACTGCTGATTGTACTACTTTGTACACTACCTTTTTCTACAACATATGGCTCATCAGCACTTCCTTTTAACACTACGCCGTCGCCAAGTTTCACATCTTTATCAATAATAACACCGTCTATTATGCAATTATCTCCAATTTTGCTCTTTTGCATAATAATACTATTACGAACAATTGAACCTTTTCCAATTTTAACAGAACGGGAGATAACACTATTTTCCACTTCACCTTCAATAATACTACCGTTTGCAATCATCGTATTTTTCACTACTGCACCCTTCATATAACGAGTTGGCGGCTCATCTTTTACTTTCGTAAAGATTGGTGCTTCTTTCTTAAATAATTGCTTCCAAATAGAAGGCTGCAAAATTTCTAGACTATGTTTATAGTAACTTTCAATAGAATCAATAATAGCTACATATCCTGTATGTTCGTACGTAGCAATATGCAGTGATTTCCCGCTCTTTTCTCTCACTACATCAAATAAACTGTATTGCTCCACATCTTTATATGTCTCAAATAAGTCTAGCAATAATTGTTTCTTTAACACATATGTTTGAAGCGAAACCCCTTCATGACAAACTTCAGTAATATCTGCGGACGTATGTATATGTCGCTTTAGCACCGCTTGAAAATTTAACGCTGTTACAAGATGGCTATTCGTAATAACAACATACTCTTCTCTGCTTCTTAGGAAATAATCAATATGTCTTCTAAAATGTGCAAAAGATCCAAATTCGTCATGATCACATTGGCAGTTCGGTGGGAATAAAAACAGTCCATCACGCTTTCTATCTAAATCCCACTGTTTTCCTGAACCGACATGATCCATTAAAGAACGATTTTTATGACTTGTAAAAACCGCCACGCTATGAATATTAGAATTCACCATATTTGAAAGCATGAAATCAATGAGTCGGTAACGGCCTCCAAACGGTAACGCCGCTAATGAACGATGCCCTGTTACTTTCTTTAAGGAAGGAAAACTTCCCGTTGCATTAATAATTCCTAACATTTTTTCTCCCATTCATTTCATCCCCCTTTTCTATTTCCCTTCAGCAATTAGTACTACATCGTCAACATTTTTTTCTGGGCGAATTATTGTCCCATCTTCAATAACCATTTCCGATCCAACAATCGCTCTTTCAATCACAACGTTTTTACCAATCTTTGCCCCAGGCATAACGACAGAATCGATTACCATACTACCTTCTTCTACCGTTACTCCTTGGAATAAAACAGAATGCTTCACGTCCCCTTCAATGACGCATCCTTCATTAATAAGTGATTCTTCTACTTTTGCCTGTTCTGCAATATATTGAGGCGGCTCGTTTGGATTTACAGAATAAATGCGCCAATTACGATCGTTCAAGTTCAACGATGTTTCATCGCGAAGTAAATCCATATTCGCTTCCCATAAGCTTTTCACCGTTCCAACATCTTTCCAATATCCTTCAAATGGATACGCCATCAACTTCTTCCCTTCATCTAACAAGAGCGGAAGTACATCTTTTCCGAAGTCATTACTAGATTCAGGGTTTCTTGCATCCATCTCTAAATATTCTTTTAAAATAGCCCAGTTAAAAATATAAATTCCCATTGATGCAAGATTACTTCTTGGAAATTGCGGTTTCTCCTCAAATTCAACAACTTCCATCTCTTCATTTGTATTCATGATGCCAAAGCGACTTGCTTCATCCCACGGCACTTCAATAACAGAAATCGAAACGTCCGCTTCTTTCTCAATATGGTAATCTAGCATTTTGCTGTAATCCATTTTATAAATATGATCGCCTGATAAAATAAGGACATATTCTGGTTCATACTGACTTAAATAGTTTAAGTTTTGATAAATAGCACTTGCCGTACCTGTATACCACTTCACACCTGAAGACTCCGCATAAGGAGGTAACACAGTGACTCCACCATTTACACGATCAAGATCCCAAGCATTTCCGATTCCAATATAATTATGAAGTTCTAACGGTTGATATTGTGTTAAAATCCCCACCGTTTCAATACCGGAGTTTGCACAGTTACTTAACGTAAAATCAATAATGCGATATTTACCACCAAATGGAACAGCTGGCTTGGCTAAATTTTTTGTTAATGCACTTAAACGACTACCTTTTCCCCCTGCTAGTAACATTGCTACGCACTTTTGTTTTTGAGCCATCTTGTTTTTTGCTCCCCTTTCTCGTCTTCACTGGTCGTAATATGGATACGCCAAATGGTGGAATTGTAATTTCTACATGTGCCGCTTGATTATGATATGGCTCTAGAATCGTCTTGAGACGTTTCTTATTAACTTGCCCCGATCCGCCATATTGCGCCGAGTCACTGTTTAAAATTTCGTTATAGTACTCGAAATCTGGTACACCTACTTTATAGTTTTCATATGTAGCTTTCGTAAAATTACATACGACAACTAACGCATCTTCCTGCTTATCCCCTTGGCGGATAAACGAGAAAATACTTTGCTCATTATTATTAGCATCAATCCACTGAAATCCTTCAGGCGAGTGATCTAACTGCCAAAGTGGTTTTGAGCGCTTATACAATGCTATGAGCTCTTTAAAGTAATCATGCATATTACGATGCATTTCAAAATCATGTAAATTCCAATCTAAATCTTCAAGGTCTTTCCACTCATCAAATTGCCCGAATTCTCCACCCATAAAGAGTAATTTCTTACCTGGATGAGTAAAGAAATATCCATATAATAAACGAAGCTGAGCAAACTTATCCCAGTAATCTCCTGGCATTTTATTTAATAACGACTTTTTCCCATGAACGACTTCATCATGAGAAAGCGGCAATATGAAGTTTTCAGAGTGAGCATATATTAAAGAGAATGTCATTTTCTCATGAATGTATTTCCGGTACTCTGGCGCACATTCCATATATTTCAGCACATCATTCATCCAACCCATATTCCATTTATAATTGAATCCAAGTCCACCCTCGTATGTTGGAGCTGTTACAAGTGGCCAAGCTGTTGAATCTTCCGCTGTCATAAGAAACTCTTCATCTTCTGCAAACACGGCTTCATTTAACTCTCGTAAGAAAGAAACAGCATGTTCATTGCTTTGCTCTTTTCCTTCTTTATTCCAGTACAGCATATTCGCAACTGCATCTACCCTGAAACCATCAATATGGAAATGCCTCATCCAAAATAACGCATTTGAAATTAAGAAATTACGTACTTCTCTCTTCCCTAAATCAAAATTAACAGTTCCCCATACAAGGTTTTCTTGTACGTCTCTATCTTTATATTCATAAGTCGGTGTCCCATCAAACAAATATAAACCGTGAGCATCTTTACAAAAATGCCCCGGTACCCAATCTAAAATGACACCGATTCCATATTTATGACATTCATCGACAAAATACATCAAATCATGTGGCGTGCCGAATCTACTTGTCGCTGCATAATATCCTGTTCCCTGATATCCCCAAGAACGATCATATGGATGCTCAACAAGCGGCATAATTTCAATATGTGTAAATTGATGTTCCACCACATACGGAATGAGCTCCTCGGCCATTTCTCTGTAAGAATACAGAGCGCCATCCTCTTTCTTTTTCCAAGAACCGAAATGTAATTCATAAACTGTCATCGCTTCTTTATAAATCGATTTTTTCTTTCTCTTACGAATCCAGTTTTTATCATTCCATTCATATCCCTCTATATCAAAAACTACAGATGCCGTATTTGGTCTTACTTCTGCATATACTGCATAAGGATCCGCTTTTAAAATAACGTCACCGTCCATCGTTTCAATCGCATACTTATATATATCATTCTCTTCAATATGCGGTGCAAACAAGGACCAAATCCCCTCTTCTGTCACTTGTAGCATCTTATGTTGCTCATAATCCCATTCATTAAAATCCCCAACAACACTCATTGCTTTCGCATGAGGAGCCCATACTGTGAATCGTACACCTCGCATCCCATCTTCCGTCACAATATGTGCCCCAAAGATGTTATAACTGTCATAGTACTTTTCTGTATGAAACTCATCTCGTTTCACTTCTTCACAATTTATTACATCCAATATGTTCACCTCACTAAGATGACAGAAATTTTTTACTCTTTATCATTTCTGCGAAAAACTGAAATATCCTTGTTATTTTTTAAAAAATATTCGTTTTTTTCTTAAATTTCACTTAAAATATTCACATTTTCCGTGTAAATTATCGAATTTTGACGAATATTCATTGCAAACGCTTTATTCCCCTTACTATTTCTCACCTTTCATTTTTGCTCAATATTTATTTTATTGGCTTTTCTCCATTTTTCACGCTATTTCTCACGTAAAATACATGCGAAATAATCTATTGTTTAAAAATATTTCTCAACATTTTTTGTCCCAAATTTTATCACTTCCCGACGGAAAACTCCCACCTCAAGGAATATCTAATGAGTATGCGGAAGATAAATGCCGTTTTGGAAAAATCGCCACAAGGTTAACTCCTAAAGAATAAGGTGAAACTCTGCTCGCAAATAGTGGGATAACGCACAAAAGCACTCTATTCAAAAATAGAGTGCTTTTTCTATAAACGACCCTTCTCCAGCAAAAGGGGTATATTGGGGATATACAAGGGAAACCGGAAAAGGAATTTATATTAAATTATATAAAAACTCAGAGGTAGGAAGCAGTTTCCCGCCTCTGAATTATTTAGCAATTATTATAGTACTGGTGCCATTGTTTCTTTTAATACTTTTACAGAATGAGCGAACTTCACTTTTTCTTCTTCGTTTAATTCAAGTTCTACGATTTCACGTACACCTTCGCGGTTAATAACAGCTGGAACACCTACGTAAGCATCTTTCTCACCATATTGACCTTCAAGGTATGCAGATACAGTTAATACGCTGTTCTCGTTGCTTAAGATCGCTTTAGTTACACGAAGTAGTGACATACCGATTCCGTAGTAAGTTGCGCCTTTACGCTCAATAATGTGGTAAGCTGCATCGCGTACATTTTCAAAGATTTTATCTAAATCTTCTTGGTTATACTGTTCGTTGTTCGCTAAGATTGTTTCTAGTTTTTGTACACCTACAGTAGCGTGGCTCCATACTGGAAGTTCAGTGTCACCATGCTCACCAACGATGTAAGCATGAACGTTACGTGGATCTACATCTAAGTAGTCACCTAACATGTAACGGAAACGAGCAGAGTCTAAAGTAGTACCAGAACCGATTACGCGCTCTTTCGGTAAACCAGATTCTTTCCAAGTTACGTAAGTTAAAATATCAACTGGGTTAGTTGCGATTAAGAAGATTCCATCGAATCCGCTATCCATAATGCCGCGAACGATTTGTTTAAAGATCTTTGTATTTTTCTCAACTAAGTCTAAACGAGTTTCGCCTGGCTTTTGTGGTAATCCAGCAGTGATAACTACTAAATCTGCATCTTTGCAATCTGCATAGCTACCGCTCCAAACTTTTGTTGGTGCTGGAGAGAATGGTACCGCATGGCTTAAGTCCATTGCTTCTCCTTCTGCTTTTGCTTCATTAACATCTACTAGTACGAATTCTTCAGCTACACCTTGGTTGATCATTGAGTAAGCGTAACTACAACCTACAGCTCCTGTTCCTACTAATACTACGCGATTGATACCTTTTTTCATGTTAATTTCCCCTTTCAATTGTTTACATCTATTTTTTATTATTGTTTAAGTAATTAATTAAAATACTAATTTAATGTTGTTTAACTTCTTTACATACATATTGTAGCACGGATCATTGTGAATCCCTTCACAAATTATGACCTATTTGTGAACTTTTTCACATAGAGTGTAAAATGATTAGATCAAGTGTGGAATCAATACCAATGAAGATGTTTTATAAAGATTGTGAATCGAAATAAACAAGTTTAATTACCACTTTAAAAATGTTTTTACCCCTCTCCATTTTTAGCAACGTACAGATAATATCGTTTCATCAATAGAAGAAATAAAAGAGTAGCCTCAAACTACTCCTCATGCAGTAACACACTATATAAAGTGAAACTTTAATCAGTGGGGGTTTTGTTCATCCCCCACTGATTATTAGTTGAACCAATCGGGCTTTTACGGGCAGTTGATCCCCCACCTAACTTCTTTGCTTTCGCTGAATTTTGAGGTGGGGGTCTTACTGCCCGTTAATGCGGGATAAACGAAACTGGGCATTTCTTCCCTGATGCCCTAAGCATATGGGAATCTATTCTACAAACCATTTTCCAAGATACAAGTAAGCAAAACGTAACATATTAAACTTCCAGCTGATCTACTATGAGAAGAATAAATACAACAACAATATCTACCCCAGCTAAAATACCAAAGTAAAATCCCTCAACGTTGAAGAAAAATGCAACTGGTGGAAACAATATTGTTTCTACTCCAAATAGAATAACTACTACACCTACTCGTCTTGCTAACACCCTTTCATTCTTTTTTCAATATATTACTTCCTATCCATATAAATAAACAGCCTGCTAATGCGAAAGGAGCAAATAAATTAACATGCGCTGTATCACCTCCATTTTAACAATTACTGTATATCAATTTTAAAAATATCCGTTAAGATCATGCATTCATTTCTAACACCAAACCATTCAATATAAGTGATAGGCTATGTAAAGCTTTAGACAACTGTGCCTCGGCATCTTCAGAATTCGCAATCCAACAAGCGAGGTCCACTAATCCCCCATTTATGAGCCGTGCTAAAGCTTCACAGTCTGTTTTTTCAATAATATGCTCCTGCATCAATTGCAGAAGCATATTACCCATTGTTGCTAAACATTGTGACTGTGATGATTGATAATAGCTAGTTCCTAATACTGCTGGTGCATCCCGAAGTACGATTCTCTGAATTTCTGGATCAAGTGCCATCGTTAAATAAGCTCGACAGCGCCCAACAAATCCTTCCCAATTTCCTTCCGCCTCATCTGATACTTTCCGTAATTTATTATCCATTTCCATATCAATTTCTTTTACAACTGCTTCTAGCAATCCTTTTTTATCGCCAAAATGATGATAAATTGCACCACGCGTTAAACCGACAGATGCAGTAAAATCATCCATAGATGTGTTTACATATCCAACTGTACCGAAAGCCTCTCTTGCTGCACTCAGCAATTTAGCGCGTGTTTCAATGATCATTTCTGCTCTTGTTTTTTTAACCATCTTTTCCTCCTACTTCTATTCATTCTCTTTATTCAAAATGAATCCCATTATAGTATCGTTCTCTATGTAAAAGAATAACTCCTTTGAATGTCAGCTCTCTATCCAGAGATAAAACATTTCAATTGACATACGCACCGTATGTTAATATGATATTGGCATACGGTGCGTATGTCAATTATTTCTAGCTTATAAGATAATCTAACTTCTTACTTATACCCTAAATTGACTCACTGTCCCTTTTTATAGAAGGTATTAACGACACAGAGGAGGAGTTACAAGAATGAAGAATGTATATGTAAACGTCAAATACTTTGGTGATTATTATGTTTAATTCCTACCGTGAGATTTTCAGTGCTTCTGGTACAAAAGGATTCTCATTAGCAGGCTTTATAGCTCGGATGCCCATATCAATGATGGGGATTGGTATTGTTACAATGTTATCTCAGTTACGTGGTGACTATTGGCTTGCCGGAGCCGTTGCAGCCACCTTCACATTATCATCAGCTTTACTAGCTCCTCATATTTCTCGTATGGCTGATCAATTAGGGCAATCTCGTATACTTCTTCCGACTACAGGTATCAGTGTTTTCTTTACGATTCTCTTACTTCTATGTACGAAATATGAGGCTCCTTATTGGACGCTATTTCTATCCGCCTTATGTGCGGGTTGTATGCCCAACATGTCGGCCATGGTACGTGCACGTTGGACTAAACTATACCGTGGATCTCATAAATTGCATACAGCATTTTCCTTCGAATCGGTCGTCGATGAACTTTGCTTCATCATTGGTCCTGTATTATCCGTCAGTTTAAGTGTTATGTTCTTCCCAGAAGCAGGCCCACTTTTATCATCTGTTTTTCTTACAATCGGGGTATGCCTATTCACCATGCAAAAAAGCACAGAACCACATGTACATCCCCACGACATTACAAACAAAGGAACAGTATTTAAAATTGGTACATTACGAGTGCTTGTATTCACACTCATCGCTATAGGTACTATATTTGGCACAATAGATGTAGTTAGTGTGGCTTTTGCTGAGCATCAAGGAAACACAGTAGCTGCTAGCTTTGTGCTTTCCGTCTATGCAATCGGTTCATGCCTGGCAGGTCTTATTTTCGGCACTCTTAAACTCAGTACTCCACCATATAATCAATTTTTAATAGCAGTCACACTATCAATGGTAACAATGCTGCCACTAGTTTTCGTAAACACTATTGCTTGGCTAGTAGTTATTGTTTTCTTTGCAGGCTTATCTGTTGCCCCTACTATGATTATTACTATGGGACTGGTGGAAAAAATCGTACCTGAATCAAAAATAACCGAAGGAATGACCTGGGCAATTACAGGACTTGGTATTGGAGTCTCTCTAGGATCAGCGGTAGCTGGTTTAGTTATTGATACTTTTGGAGCTCGCGCAGGATTTAGTGTGGCTATTATTGCAGGAGGCCTTGCCTTAATTATTGCACTTTTAGGATACAAAACTCTCCACTCCGCATATAGTCATGCTGTTATGAAACCGGATGGGCATTCAGCGGAGAGTTAAAACATATTCAAAAAATAGGATTACCTCTTCTTATGTATAAGAAGAGGTAATCCCATTTAAATTAATATAACTTTTTTGTATCGTATCTTGAACGATATCCTCTGCTTCTGCTTGGTGTTACTCCAATTTTAAGCAAATATCTATAAATACTTTTTGATGTTTCTATAATGACCTTTTCATACTCCATCGCTCTCTCCTTTCTATTAGTTAGACGGTTCAAATAGAAAAAAGTATACAAAAATCTATAAAAAAAAGCAGACTATCAAAAGTCCACTTTTATACAACAAAAAAGAGATAGCAGATTATGCTATCTCTTTTAGTATGACCCGTACGGGATTCGAACCCGTGTTACCGCCGTGAAAGGGCGGTGTCTTAACCACTTGACCAACGGGCCAAAATCTGGCAGAGAAGAAGGGATTCGAACCCTCGCACCGCGTTCGCGATCTACTCCCTTAGCAGGGGAGCCCCTTGAGCCACTTGGGTACTTCTCTATAATATGGCTCCGCAGGTAGGACTCGAACCTACGACCGATCGGTTAACAGCCGATAGCTCTACCACTGAGCTACTGCGGAATAATTATGGTGGGCCTAAATGGACTCGAACCATCGACCTCACGCTTATCAGGCGTGCGCTCTAACCAGCTGAGCTATAGGCCCATAAAAAGCGGGTGAAGAGAATCGAACTCTCGACCAGAGCTTGGAAGGCTCTTGTTTTACCACTAAACTACACCCGCATTAAATTAAAAATGGTGAGCCATGAAGGATTCGAACCTTCGACCCTCTGATTAAAAGTCAGATGCTCTACCAACTGAGCTAATGGCTCATTTTGAAAGTGGTGCCGGCTAGAGGACTTGAACCCCCAACCTACTGATTACAAGTCAGTTGCTCTACCAATTGAGCTAAGCCGGCTTGCGATTTCAAAATGGTGGCTCGGGACGGAATCGAACCGCCGACACGAGGATTTTCAGTCCTCTGCTCTACCGACTGAGCTACCGAGCCTTTATGTAAAAAAATGGCGGTCCCGACCGGGGTCGAACCGGCGATCTCCTGCGTGACAGGCAGGCATGTTAACCACTACACCACGGGACCATTTGGTTGCGGGGACAGGATTTGAACCTGCGACCTTCGGGTTATGAGCCCGACGAGCTACCGTACTGCTCCACCCCGCGATGATATAATATTTAATTTAGAAAAAATGGAGGAGGTAGAGGGATTCGAACCCCCGCGCGACTCTCGCCGCCTGTCGGTTTTCAAGACCGATCCCTTCAGCCGAACTTGGGTATACCTCCGAGATATGAACTTTGAGTGGTGGACCTTGTAGGACTCGAACCTACGACCGGACGGTTATGAGCCGTCTGCTCTAACCAGCTGAGCTAAAGGTCCTTTATGGTAGCGGCGGAGGGGATCGAACCCCCGACCTCACGGGTATGAACCGTACGCTCTAGCCAGCTGAGCTACACCGCCATAATTTATATTCAAATAAGTGGAGCCTAGCGGGATCGAACCGCTGACCTCCTGCGTGCAAGGCAGGCGCTCTCCCAGCTGAGCTAAGGCCCCATATTTTGAAAATATCGGGAAGACAGGATTTGAACCTGCGACCCCCTGGTCCCAAACCAGGTGCTCTACCAAGCTGAGCCACTTCCCGTTAATAAAAAACGCGCCCGAGAGGAGTCGAACCCCTAACCTCTTGATCCGTAGTCAAACGCTCTATCCAATTGAGCTACGGGCGCATATGGTGCCGAGGGCGGGGGTCGAACCCGCACGGTGGTCACCCACCGCAGGATTTTAAGTCCTGTGCGTCTGCCTGTTCCGCCACCCCGGCATGTCATACTGAAAATTGGAGCGGAAGACGGGATTCGAACCCGCGACCCCAACCTTGGCAAGGTTGTATTCTACCACTGAACTACTTCCGCAAGACATGTTTGAGTTATTTTATTAAAAGTGCGGGTGAAGGGAGTCGAACCCCCACGCCAAAGGCGCTAGATCCTAAGTCTAGTGCGTCTGCCAATTCCGCCACACCCGCATATTATAATTTAAAAAGAAAAAATGGGGCGACTGATGGGAATTGAACCCACGAGTGCCGGAGCCACAATCCGGTGCGTTAACCACTTCGCCACAACCGCCATGATTTTCTGGTGCCGACTAGAGGACTTGAACCCCCAACCTACTGATTACAAGTCAGTTGCTCTACCAATTGAGCTAAGTCGGCTAAATGGTGGAGGATGACGGGATCGAACCGCCGACCCCCTGCTTGTAAGGCAGGTGCTCTCCCAGCTGAGCTAATCCTCCGAATTGCCTGGCAACGTCCTACTCTCACAGGGACAAGGTCCCAACTACCATCGGCGCTAGAGAGCTTAACTTCCGTGTTCGGTATGGGAACGGGTGTGACCTCTCTGCCATCATTACCAGACTGTATTCATTTAAGACAAGAATTATCATAACTTATTCGACATTTAAAGTCAACAAGTTTTTTATATTCTTTCAAAACTAGATAACATTGCTTCATATTATATGGTTAAGTCCTCGATCTATTAGTATTCGTCAGCTCCACATGTCACCATGCTTCCACCTCGAACCTATCAACCTGATCATCTTTCAGGGATCTTACTAGCTTACGCTATGGGAAATCTCATCTTGAGGGGGGCTTCATGCTTAGATGCTTTCAGCATTTATCCCTTCCGCACATAGCTACCCAGCTATGCCCTTGGCAGAACAACTGGTACACCGGCCGGTGCGTCCATCCCGGTCCTCTCGTACTAAGGACAGCTCCTCTCAAATTTCCTGCGCCCACGACGGATAGGGACCGAACTGTCTCACGACGTTCTGAACCCAGCTCGCGTACCGCTTTAATGGGCGAACAGCCCAACCCTTGGGACCGACTACAGCCCCAGGATGCGATGAGCCGACATCGAGGTGCCAAACCTCCCCGTCGATGTGGACTCTTGGGGGAGATAAGCCTGTTATCCCCGGGGTAGCTTTTATCCGTTGAGCGATGGCCCTTCCATGCGGAACCACCGGATCACTAAGCCCGACTTTCGTCCCTGCTCGACTTGTAGGTCTCGCAGTCAAGCTCCCTTATGCCTTTGCACTCTACGAATGATTTCCAACCATTCTGAGGGAACCTTTGGGCGCCTCCGTTACACTTTAGGAGGCGACCGCCCCAGTCAAACTGCCCACCTGACACTGTCTCCCGGGTCGATGAGACCCGTAGGTTAGAATTTCAATACAGTCAGGGCGGTATCCCACCGCCGCCTCCACCGAAGCTAGCGCTCCGGTTTCAATGGCTCCCGCCTATCCTGTACAAACTGTACCAAAATTCAATATCAGGCTACAGTAAAGCTCCACGGGGTCTTTCCGTCCTGTCGCGGGTAACCTGCATCTTCACAGGTACTATAATTTCACCGAGTCTCTGGTTGAGACAGTGCCCAAATCGTTACACCTTTCGTGCGGGTCGGAACTTACCCGACAAGGAATTTCGCTACCTTAGGACCGTTATAGTTACGGCCGCCGTTTACTGGGGCTTCAGTTCAGAGCTTCGCTTACGCTAACCCCTCTCCTTAACCTTCCGAAGCACCGGGCAGGTGTCAGCCCCTATACTTCGCCTTACGGCTTCGCAGAGACCTGTGTTTTTGCTAAACAGTCGCTTGGGCCTATTCACTGCGGCTTTCCGTTAAGAAAGCACCCCTTCTCCCGAAGTTACGGGGTCATTTTGCCGAGTTCCTTAACCAGAGTTCTCTCGCACACCTTAGGATTCTCTCCTCGCCTACCTGTGTCGGTTTGCGGTACAGGCACCTTTTATCTCGCTAGAAGCTTTTCTTGGCAGCGGGGAATCAAAGACTTCGCTCCATAAGGAGCTTCCCCATCACAGCTCAGCCTTCACGATAAGCGGATTTGCCTACTTATCAGCCTAACTGCTTGGACGTGCACAACCAATCGCACGCTTCTTCTATCCTTCTGCGTCCCTCCATTGCTCAAACGATAAAGAGGTGGTACAGGAATATCAACCTGTTGTCCATCGCCTACGCCTGTCGGCCTCGGCTTAGGTCCTGACTAACCCTGAGCGGACGAGCCTTCCTCAGGAAACCTTAGGCATTCGGTGGACGGGATTCTCACCCGTCTTTCGCTACTCATACCGGCATTCTCACTTCTAAGCGCTCCACCAGTCCTTCCGGTCTGACTTCACTGCACTTAGAACGCTCCCCTACCACTGATACCATTGGTATCAATTCGCAGCTTCGGTGGTGTATTTAGCCCCGGTACATTTTCGGCGCAGAGTCACTCGACTAGTGAGCTATTACGCACTCTTTAAATGGTGGCTGCTTCTGAGCCAACATCCTAGTTGTCTAAGCAACTCCACATCCTTTTCCACTTAATACACACTTTGGGACCTTAGCTGGCGATCTGGGCTGTTTCCCTCTTGACTACGGATCTTATCACTCGCAGTCTGACTCCTAAGGATAAGTCATTGGCATTCGGAGTTTGACTGAATTCGGTAATCCGATGAGGACCCCTAGTTCAATCAGTGCTCTACCTCCAAGACTCTTACACTTAAGGCTAGCCCTAAAGCTATTTCGGGGAGAACCGACTATCTCCAGGTTCGATTGGAATTTCTCCGCTACCCACACCTCATCCCCGCACTTTTCAACGTGCGTGGGTTCGGGCCTCCATTCAGTGTTACCTGAACTTCACCCTGGACATGGGTAGATCACCTGGTTTCGGGTCTACGACCACGTACTAAACGCCCTATTCAGACTCGCTTTCGCTGCGGCTCCGCCTCTTCAGCTTAACCTCGCACGGGATCGTAACTCGCCGGTTCATTCTACAAAAGGCACGCCATCACCCATTAACGGGCTCTGACTATTTGTAGGCACACGGTTTCAGGATCTCTTTCACTCCCCTTCCGGGGTGCTTTTCACCTTTCCCTCACGGTACTGGTTCACTATCGATCACTAGGGAGTATTTAGCCTTGGGAGATGGTCCTCCCAGATTCCGACGGAATTTCACGTGTTCCGCCGTACTCAGGATACATTCAAGAGAGAACGAAGTTTCGACTACGGGGTTATTACCCTCTGTGACGGACCTTTCCAGGTCGCTTCGTCTACCTCGTTCCTTTGTAACTCCGTATAGAATGTCCTACAACCCCAAGAGGCAAGCCTCTTGGTTTGGGCTAGATTCCGTTTCGCTCGCCGCTACTCAGGAAATCGCATTTGCTTTCTCTTCCTCCAGGTACTTAGATGTTTCAGTTCCCTGGGTCTGTCTTCCATACCCTATGTATTCAGGTAAGGATACCATACCATTACGTATAGTGGGTTTCCCCATTCGGAAATCTTCGGATCAAAGCTTACTTACAGCTCCCCGAAGCATATCGGCGTTAGTCCCGTCCTTCATCGACTCCTAGTGTCAAGGCATCCACCGTGCGCCCTTTCTAACTTAACCAAACTAAAATTAAAAAAATATGAGCTACACTGTTATCTAGTTTTCAAAGAACATACATTTAAACTTGAGAGATAGTTCTCTCAAAACTGAACGAAACAAAACAAGTCAACGTTTATTGATGAACTGCGTTCATCAATTCTCCATAGAAAGGAGGTGATCCAGCCGCACCTTCCGATACGGCTACCTTGTTACGACTTCACCCCAATCATCTGTCCCACCTTAGGCGGTCGGCTCCATAAAGGTTACCCCACCGACTTCGGGTGTTACAAACTCTCGTGGTGTGACGGGCGGTGTGTACAAGGCCCGGGAACGTATTCACCGCGGCATGCTGATCCGCGATTACTAGCGATTCCGACTTCATGTAGGCGAGTTGCAGCCTACAATCCGAACTGAGAACGGTTTTATGAGATTAGCTCCACCTCGCGGTCTTGCAGCTCTTTGTACCGTCCATTGTAGCACGTGTGTAGCCCAGGTCATAAGGGGCATGATGATTTGACGTCATCCCCACCTTCCTCCGGTTTGTCACCGGCAGTCACCTTAGAGTGCCCAACTTAATGATGGCAACTAAGATCAAGGGTTGCGCTCGTTGCGGGACTTAACCCAACATCTCACGACACGAGCTGACGACAACCATGCACCACCTGTCACTCTGCTCCCGAAGGAGAAGCTCTATCTCTAGAGTTTTCAGAGGATGTCAAGACCTGGTAAGGTTCTTCGCGTTGCTTCGAATTAAACCACATGCTCCACCGCTTGTGCGGGCCCCCGTCAATTCCTTTGAGTTTCAGCCTTGCGGCCGTACTCCCCAGGCGGAGTGCTTAATGCGTTAACTTCAGCACTAAAGGGCGGAAACCCTCTAACACTTAGCACTCATCGTTTACGGCGTGGACTACCAGGGTATCTAATCCTGTTTGCTCCCCACGCTTTCGCGCCTCAGTGTCAGTTACAGACCAGAAAGTCGCCTTCGCCACTGGTGTTCCTCCATATCTCTACGCATTTCACCGCTACACATGGAATTCCACTTTCCTCTTCTGCACTCAAGTCTCCCAGTTTCCAATGACCCTCCACGGTTGAGCCGTGGGCTTTCACATCAGACTTAAGAAACCACCTGCGCGCGCTTTACGCCCAATAATTCCGGATAACGCTTGCCACCTACGTATTACCGCGGCTGTCGGCACGTAGTTAGCCGTGGCTTTCTGGTTAGGTACCGTCAAGGTGCCGGCTTATTCAACTAGCACTTGTTCTTCCCTAACAACAGAGTTTTACGACCCGAAAGCCTTCATCACTCACGCGGCGTTGCTCCGTCAGACTTTCGTCCATTGCGGAAGATTCCCTACTGCTGCCTCCCGTAGGAGTCTGGGCCGTGTCTCAGTCCCAGTGTGGCCGATCACCCTCTCAGGTCGGCTACGCATCGTCGCCTTGGTGAGCCGTTACCTCACCAACTAGCTAATGCGACGCGGGTCCATCCATAAGTGACAGCCGAAGCCGCCTTTCAATTTCGAACTATGCAGTTCAAAATATTATCCGGTATTAGCCCCGGTTTCCCGGAGTTATCCCAGTCTTATGGGTAGGTTACCCACGTGTTACTCACCCGTCCGCCGCTAACTTCATAAGAGCAAGCTCTTAATCCATTCGCTCGACTTGCATGTATTAGGCACGCCGCCAGCGTTCATCCTGAGCCAGGATCAAACTCTCCAATAAAGTTAGTTTGTCTAGCATCTAAAAATAAAAATTGACGTTCACGTTGTTTGTTTCGTTCAGTTTTCAAAGAACTTATCTGCCGCTTCAGAAGCGACTTCATCATATTAACATCTTCATTTTTCGATGTCAACTATGTTTTTCAATTTCTTTTTTGTCGTTTTCTGCGTTTCTGCATCAGCGACGTTTATTAATATATCATGTGAAAAAATGAAATGCAACACCTTTTGAAAACTTTTTTGAAACCAACTACATTTCTTTTTTAATATCATATACTTAAACGAAACATCTCTTTCATTTCTAAGTAATTCCTACATATATTCTATAGAAAGTCACTCTGTCAAAAACGTTTCTTTCTATATAAAGTGAAACTTTAATCAGTGTGGGGTGTTAATCCCCCACTGATTATTAGCCTTCACCAATCGGGCATTAACGGGCAGTCGTCTCCCACCTAACTTTCTCGCATTCGGCGAATTTTGAGGCGGGGCTGACTGCCCGCAAATAGTGGGATAAACGTTTTATTCATATACCATATCATACAAGGAGGAATATACATGGACTACACCGACTTATTAATAAAACTAGGTCTCTCGGCTATTTTAGGATTCGCTATCGGTTTAGAGCGCGAATTAAAACGTAAACCACTCGGCTTAAAAACGTGTTTAGTTATTTCTATTATTAGTTGCCTCCTAACTATTGTTTCTATTAAAGCAGCTTACAACTTACCACATACCGATCATATGAATATGGATCCACTTCGACTTGCCGCTCAAATTGTATCAGGAATTGGTTTTTTAGGTGCCGGTGTAATTTTACGTAGAGGAAACGATAGTATTGCGGGGTTAACGACCGCCGCTATGATTTGGGGTGCTTCTGGCATCGGTATTGCCGTTGGAGCTGGTTTCTATATCGAGGCTATTTTCGGAATGTGTTTCCTTATGATTAGTGTAGAACTTATACCATTAGCGATGAAATACGTCGGTCCTAGATCATTTCGCCAACGTGATATCGCAGTGAGACTCGTTGTACGAAATATGGACAATATCCCGACCGTAATTGAAGAAATAAAAGAAATGGATATAAAAGTTAAGAACATGAAGCTCAAAACATTGGAAAATGGTTCGCACTATTTACATTTAAAATTGTCTATCGATCAAAAAAGACATACTGCTGATGTTTATTATGCTCTTCAGCATCTTGAAAGTGTTCAACAAACTGAAGTTGAAAGTATGTATTAATTATGAAATGAACTCTCTTTTTAATTAGAGAGTTTTTCTTTTTTCTATAATGGTAACAATGAATGTAGTCCTGAAAAGTAAGGAGGAATAGGAACTTGAAATCCCGTCCGAATTTAGTAGATACATTTCGTGATTCCATTATTTTTCGTTTAATTTGCTTTATTATTGTACTTACTGCCCTCTCCGGCTTTCTTATACATATATTAGAGCCATCTCACTTCACCACATGGTTCGACGGGGTTTGGTGGTCAATCGTTACCATTTTCACCGTTGGATACGGCGATTTCGCCCCCCATACAACGATAGGAAAACTTATTGGTATATGTATTATTTTATTAGGAACGGGATTTTGTTCTTATTATATGGTTCTATTCGCTACCGACATGATTAATAAACAATATATGAGAATTAAAGGTGAAACAGCTGCTACCTCTAATGGTCATATGATTATCGTTGGCTGGAATGAGCGTGCAAAACATGTTGTAAAACAAATGCACATATTACAACCGAACCTTGATATCGTTTTAATTGATGAAACACTTTCTTTACTTCCAAAGCCATTTCATCATTTAGAATTTATAAAAGGTTGTCCGCATCACGATCAAACTTTATTAAAAGCTAACATTACAACAGCTCACACTATATTAATAACAGCGGATAAAGAGAAGAACGAAAGCTTAGCAGATACACAGTCCATTTTAAATATTTTAACTGCAAAAGGACTTAATCCAAACATTCACTGCATCGCTGAACTTCTTACTTCTGAACAAATCCAAAATGCAACGAGAGCTGGCGTATCAGAAATTATAGAAGGAAATAAATTAACGAGCTATGTATTTACCGCTTCTCTTTTATTCCCTTCCATTTCAGGTGTACTATTCTCACTTTACGATGAAATCTCTGATAACAAATTACAACTGATGGAGATTCCCCCGTCCTGCCCCGGACAATCCTTTGCAAATTGTAGCTATACTCTTTTAAAGCAAAACATTCTCTTACTAGGTGTAAAGCGCGACGAACAATATATGATCAATCCAGTTCATTCTTTCATTCTCATCGAAAGCGACATACTCATCGTTATTCACCATTAAAAAAATGATTTTCTAGTTCTTGTACCAATACTTTACCAATATTGACATACTTTCTTTTCACATCTCCATCTGGATCTTGCGGCTCCGCAAATTGATCCAATCCACTCGTTCCAGCTGTTAAAGCATTAACATTATCATCTAGTTCGTCTTGATATACGTGCGAAAGAATATACGGTGTTTCAAGACGGACTATTACACCAGGCACATCTAGTTCCCCATCCACCGCTGTAAATGGTACGCGTAAAAATTGATACCCTTCTTCTTCGTCTATTTTATAATCAAAGCATCCTTTATCATAATCCCAATTGCCGCCAATACTATATCCAAGTGGTTTCATAACCTCTTCTAACTTATATAACGCATATGTACATCCTTCTAATTTTGATTGAATCGGAATCAAGCCCATCCCTCCTAGACTTTTCCTTTAGCATACCCATTCTAGTTTGAATATACCGATGTACCTTTCAATAAAATAATAAAAAGCGACCGGAGATGCAGTGACCCCTGTCAAGTAGACAGTATTAAAAAAGCGCAACTAAGCAACCTGAGTTCTATATTTATATGGACTCAGGTTATTTAATTTCTTTTGAAATCTTTGATGATTATAAAAGTACATATATTTACGCACGGCAAGTTTGACCTCATTCGCTTTATGGAAGGAGTGTAAATGAAAACACTCTGCCTTAAAGTGACTGAAGAAGTTTTCCATACAAGCATTATCCCAACAGTTGCCTCTTCGAGACATACTTGTCTTCATCTGATATTTTTAAGTAATTGATTATATTGACGAGATGTATACTGGGACCCTTGATCACTATGTAAGAGGATTCCCTTCACATTTCGTTTTTTCTTTGCCTTTTTAAGTGTATCTAACACAAGTTTTAAGTCGTTTCTACGACTGGTTTCATAGGCAACAATTTCATTATTGTATAAATCCTTAATAGCGGATAAGTACAAGCGCTGTCCATTGAAAATCAAATAGGTAATATCGGTTACCCATTTCTCATTCGGTTTTGAAGCTTGAAACTCCCTATTTAGATGGTTCTCTGAAATCACATAAGCTTCTTTTTTTCCGTAATAAGGTCGTTTTTTCCTAATTACGGCTTTGATACCTAGTTCACTCATCAATCTTTGGATGCGTTTATGATTCAAATGAAGGTTATATGTGGCTTTCAGCCACACTTGTATTCTTCTATATCCATAAATTCCTCTTAATTTTTTATGACACTTCAATATCTTTTTCTTAATTTCGATATCCTCTGATTGTTTTTTTGAAGGCGTCGTATGCCGTTTTATCCATTTGTAGTACCCACTTCTGGTTACACCAGCAATATCGCATAGAATGGTCACTGTATAACCTGTTTTTGTCATTTCATGGATGACTTCGAATTTTTTTATTTTGGATACGACTTTCATTCCTCCTTTTACATCCCTAAGAGCTTTTTTAACATTTCATTTTCCGCTTCTAATCGTCTGATCTTAGCTTCAGGATCTTCGGGTCTAACCCTTGGTCTACCTAAACCTGGTCCTTTCGCTTTACCGCGTTTTTCTTCTAGTCCTTTGATTCCTTCAGCTTCAAAGTGTTTCACCCAACGACTTACAACCGAGTGATGAATACCTAATTCTTTCGCAATGGTTTTATAGCTCATGCCTTCTATTAAGTATAAATCTATAGCTTGTTTCTTAAATTCTACATCGTAAGTGACTCTAATTTTTCCCATGAAAAAATCCCCTCCATAGTAAACAGGTTAATGTGCTTTCTTTTTCCTGTCTACTATAAGGGGATCATATCAGAGACCCGATCGCTTTTTATTATTTTAAACGCTCTTCTAATTCTGCTTTTAATTCTTCAAATCCTGGTTTACCAAGTAAAGCAAACATGTTTTTCTTGTATGCTTCTACTCCTGGTTGGTCAAATGGATTTACGCCTAATAGGTAGCCGCTCATCGCACATGCTTTTTCGAAGAAGTATACAAGGTAACCGAATGTGTACTCATTTAATTCAGGGATGTTTACGATTAAGTTTGGTACTCCGCCATCGCTATGTGCAAGTAATGTACCTTCGTATGCTTTTGTGTTTACGAAGTCTATCGTTTCACCAGCAAGGTAGTTTAATCCATCTAAATCGTTGTCGTCTAATTCGATTTTTAGTTCGTGTGTAGATTTACCTACTTTAAGAACTGTTTCGAATAGGTCACGACGACCTTCTTGAATGTATTGACCTAATGAGTGTAAGTCAGTTGAGAAGTTTGCTGAAGATGGGAAAATACCTTTTTGATCTTTTCCTTCACTTTCACCAAATAACTGTTTCCACCACTCAGAGAAGTAGTGAAGTGCTGGCTCATAGTTAACAAGCATTTCAATTGTTTTCCCTTTATTATATAGAGCATTACGAACTACTGCGTATTGGTAAGCTGGGTTTTCTTCAAGTTCTGATTTCGCGAAATCATTATGACCAGCAGCTGCACCTTTCATCATCTCTTCAATGTTTAGGCCACTTACAGCGATTGGCAATAAACCTACTGGTGTTAATACAGAGAAACGACCGCCAACATCATCTGGAATAACGAACGTTTCGTAGCCTTCATTATCAGATAATGTTTTTAAAGCACCGCGCGCTTTATCTGTAGTCGCATAAATACGTTTGCGTGCTTCTTCTTTTCCATACTTTTCTTCTAATAATTTACGGAAAATACGGAATGCGATTGCAGGCTCTGTTGTTGTACCTGATTTGGAAATAACGTTAATAGAAAAGTCTTTACCTTCTAGTACGTCCATTAAATCTTTCATGTAAGTGGAGCTAATGTTTTGTCCAACAAATAGCACTTGTGGAGTTTTACGTTGTTCTTTAGAAAGCGTGTTATAGAAAGAATGGTTTAACATTTCAATTGCTGCGCGTGCTCCTAGGTAAGAACCACCAATACCTACAACAAGTAAAATGTCAGAGTCATTTTTAATTTTTTCTGCGCATTTTTGAATGCGAGCGAATTCTTCTTTGTCATATTGAAGCGGAAGCTCTACCCACCCAAGGAAATCGTTCCCAGCTCCAGTTTTTTCGTGGATTGCATGATGTGTTACTTTTACTGCATCACGTAAATAAGTTAGTTCATTTTCACCGATGAAGGATAACGCTTTAGAATAGTCGAACGTTACATGTGTACTCATCTTTTTCCCTCCAATTATGTATATGTATTTCTGTATTCACTTTAGCGAAACTAAAGTTGTAAATCAAGCGATTCAACAATTGTAAACGTAACCATTATTTATTTTTTAGAAAAAGTTCATTTTTTGCATAAAAATTCGAATTTTTCGGTATAGATGTATATACATCGTTTTTCGTACATTTTTCATGTATAAAAACAACAAAACTATACCATTCTATAAAGGAGTTAAATTTTCTTATTAACTCCTTGCTTGCTCACGCTTCACATTAAGGGGGGGCTTTTCATGAGTACCTTGCAACGTATCGCATTAGTCTTCACTGTAATCGGCGCTGTTAACTGGGGACTGATCGGGTTCTTCCAGTTTGACTTAGTAGCGGCTATTTTCGGGGGACAGAACTCAGCTCTTGCACGTATTATTTACGGCATCGTTGGTATTTCTGGGCTTATCAATCTCGGCTTACTATTTAAACCATCCGAGAATCTTGGTACTCACCCAGAAACACATGAAATTCAATAGTCAGTATGTCTTTTTCGCCTCCGACATACGAATATGATTGCATGCAATCATATTTGCAAATATATATATCATAAGTCACAGTAAAAGAGGAACGCTCATATGCGTTCCTCTTTTACTTTATTACCTCCGACTCTTCAATCCATTCTGCTAGCTTTTCTCGCAGTGTATTAAATCCGTTCTCTGATGGATTCGGTATAAGAATTCGTCCTTGCTTTCTTTTCGCCGCTTTTAACGATAAACTCATTTTTCTGTGTTCTTCATCAATTGAAAGTACTTTTACTTCTACTGTATCTCCGACCTTTAAAAAGTCATGAATGTCTTTTACATACCCATTTGTGATTTCAGATATATGCACAAGTCCTTGTGTTTCTGCATCCAAAGCTACAAATGCACCGTAATCTTGAATTCCAGTTACTTTCCCTGTTACAACCACTCCCGTTGTATATTGTTCTGACATGTGAAACACTCCCATACGTTTACCATTTTCTCTACAATTGTAAATAGCAAAGCAGATGTATTTATTGTTAAATATCCGATTAGTGGTAAGTATCCTAAGTAAAACACCGAGGTTACTCCCACCTTATATTAGTAAATTATACCACTTTGATAGAACTCATTCAAAATTCACGAAAAAATTTCCTGTAATACGTATAATTCTCCAATATTAGGATAGAATACTAACACATGGCTTTCTAGTATTCCCCCCCTTTTATGGACAAAACGTATTGTGTTTTGTCCTTTTTTTATTCTCTATGAACCGTTCCATTCTCTTCATTGCTTCCATAAGTTGCTCAAGCGATGTTGCATACGAACAACGAATAAATCCTTCACCACTCCCGCCAAACACATTTCCAGGAACAACAGCCACTTTTTCTTCTAATAATAATTGTTCTGCAAATTCTGCTGAAGATAGTCCGGTTGAAGCTATAGAAGGGAAGACATAAAATGCCCCGCCTGGCACATGACATGTTAAGCCCATTTCATTGAAAGATGTCGTCATAAAGTTACGACGTTTTTTATAGCTATCTCTCATTCGAATTACTTCATCATTTCCCCCGCGTAATGCTTCAAGTGCTGCAAATTGAGACATCGTCGGTGCACACATCATTGAATACTGGTGGATTTTGAGCATTAATTCTGAAAATTGAACAGGGGCTGCAATCATCCCAAGACGCCATCCCGTCATGGCAAACCCTTTTGAAAATCCTGAAATTAAAATCGTATGGTCACGCATATTTTTAATACTCGCGAAACTCGTATATGCTCCGTCGTATACGAGCTCTGCATAAATTTCATCCGATAACACGATTAAATTATACTTCTCAACAATAACAGCTAGCTTTTCTAATTCGGATTTATTTAACATTGCGCCTGTTGGGTTATTGGGAGAACAAAGTAATATTGCCTTTGTTTTCGTTGTAATAGCTGCTTCAATTTGATCTGGCTGTACTTTAAATTCATCTTCTAATGAAGTCGCCACTGGAACAGGGACCCCGCCCGCTAACGTAACAAGCGGTGCATACGAAACGAAACTTGGTTCAATAATAAGTATTTCATCATCAGGATTTACAATAGCACGCATCGCTACATCTAGCGCTTGACTCGCTCCAACTGTAACAATGATTTCATCATTCGGATCATAAGATACTGCAAATTGTTTTTTTAGATACTTTGCTATTTCTTGACGGAGCTCCAATAATCCTGCATTTGCTGTATATGACGTATATCCTTGTTCTAAAGAACGAATACATGCTTGCCTTACATTCCAAGGTGTAACAAAGTCCGGCTCTCCCACTCCAAGTGAAATAACACCTTTCATACTTGCCGCTAAATCAAAAAACTTTCGTATACCGGACGGTTGTAAAGATTCTGCTACTCTAGATAGGTCAAATTGCTTCACGGTGTCACCACAATTCTCTTATCATCATCTGTCTTTTCATAAATAATCCCCTCATGTTTATACTTCTTCAAAATAAAATGAGTTGTCGTTGAAACGACAGATTCAATTGTTGCTAATTTCTCAGAAACAAACATCGCTACTTCTCCCATCGTCTTTCCTTCTAATGTAATAGAAAGGTCATATGTCCCAGACATTAAATAAACGGATTTCACTTCTGAATAGCGATAAATTTGTTCAGCTACTGCATCAAAACCGACACCACGCTTCGGTGTAACTTTCACATCAATCATCGCCGTTAAACCAGTATGTTCTTTCACTTTTGTCCAATCGATATGTGTTACATAGTCCACGATAATCTTTTCACTTTCTAATTTCTTAACCATTTTTTTCACTTCTTCTACTTCTATATTTAACAACTTCGCTAATGTATCTACAGATAAACGACTATTCTTTTCAAGACAAGCTAATAATTCCAATTCTTTCTCTGTCACCATATAAATCATCCTTCCTTTTAGTTTCTGTCTAAATTATACAAATACTCTTTCCAATTTGAAAAGAAGATTTTTTTAGTGAATTATGTCAAAATAAAGTGAAACTTTAATCAGTGGAAAGACTCACCCCGCTGATTATTATTTGAACCAATCGAGCTTTTACGGACCGTTGCTTTCCCACCTAACCTCTTTGCTTAAGCTGCTTTTTGAGGCGGGAGGCTTACTGTCCGTTAAATCGGGGTAAAGTGAAAAAACGCAGGATAAAGTGAAAGGGGATGGAACCGTGAAACCAAAAGTATATATTGCCGAACCAGTTCCAACATTTGTAGAAAACTATTTATCAGAACACTGTGATTTTGATAAATGGGATCAAAACGAGAAAGTACCTCGTGATGTTCTATTAGAAAAAATAAAAGATAAAGATGGGTTATTAAATTTCGGATCTACTATAAATGAAGAATTATTGCAGGTTGCTCCTAATTTAAAAGTAGTAAGTAACATTTCTGTTGGCCATGATAACTTTGATTTAAAAGCGATGGAGAAACAAAATGTTATCGGAACGAATACTCCATATGTGTTAGATGATACAGTAGCCGATCTCGTTTTCGCTCTTATGTTATCTGCTGGTCGCCGTGTTTGCGAACTCAATTCCTATGTGAAAAATGGTGAATGGAACGCTGAAATTGGAAAAGAACACTTCGGACTAGATGTACATCATAGTACGATTGGTATTATCGGAATGGGACGAATTGGAGAAGCTGTCGCAAAACGAGCGAAATTCGGCTTTGATATGAATGTCCTTTACTATAACCGTCGCCGTAAAGAAGAAGCTGAGCAAAAATTTGATGCTACATATTGTGATTTACAAACTTTAATCAAACAATCTGATTTTATTATTCTTCTTACTCCATTAACAGATGAAACGTATCATCTTATCGGTGAAAAGGAATTTTCACTAATGAAAGAAACAGCAATTTTCATTAATGCTTCTCGCGGGAAAACAGTAGATGAAACTGCATTAATTCATGCGTTAACAGAAAAGAAAATATTTGCAGCCGGCATCGACACATTTACACAAGAGCCGATTCAAAAAGAGAATCCGCTCTTATCATTACAAAACGTTGTAACTTTACCGCACATCGGATCTGCAACATTAAAAACTCGGCAGCAAATGGCAATGACAGCTGCTGAAAATTTAGTAGCAGGATTACAAGGAAAAACACCACCTAATATTGTGCGTGGGTAATTATAAATAAGCGAAAGGCAAGATGACGATGTCATCTTGCCTTTTTTTGTTAACATATTTTGTTTCTTGCCGGGAGATGATATGAACAAAAATCAATGGAGTGACAAAAAATGAACCATGAATGCAAATGCCCTTACTTCACTTTTTCCACTCGCGGGACTACTATTCATTACGAATTGTATGAACATAATACTAAAAAAGAACGACCTACTTTCGTACTCGTTCACGGCTTCCTCTCTTCCTCATTTAGCTATCGACGACTCATTCCTTTACTAACAAAGGAAGGTACAGTAATTGCCCTTGATTTACCACCATTCGGAAAAAGTGATAAATCTCATCTCTTTAAATATTCTTATCACAATTTAGCAGCTATTATTATCGATTTAATCGAACATTTATCTCTCTCGAATATTGTACTAGTTGGCCATTCTATGGGCGGACAAATTTCACTCTTTGTAAACCGACTACGCCCTGAATTAATTTCAAAGACGATTTTACTATGTAGCTCTAGTTATTTAGCACGCGCAAACTTACCTTTACTGTACTCCTCTTATTTACCGTTCTTCCACTTATACGTGAAGAACTGGATTATTCGAAGGGGCATCGTCCATAACTTAATGAATGTCGTTCATGACCATTCATTAATTGACAATGAAATGATGGAAGGCTATGCTGCTCCTTTTTATGATGATCGTATATTCCCTGCTTTAACTCGAATGATAAGAGACCGTGAAGGTGACTTATCTTCAACTGAATTACAAAAAATCGAAACCCCAGTATTACTCATTTGGGGTGAAAAAGATCGCGTCGTCCCTGTACATGTAGGACACCGTCTCCATAAGGACCTACCTAATTCAACTTTCATTTCTTACGAAAATACAGGGCACTTACTACCTGAAGAAAAGCCCGACCATGTTTATGAAGAAATTATTACGTTTGCGACGCAATAAAGTGAAGCTTTAATCCGTGGGGGTTTTTACGGGCAGTTTGATTTCTCGCCTAACCTCCTTGCTTCAACCGAATTTTGAGGCGGGAGTCTTACTGCCCGTTAAAACGGGATAAAGTGAAGCTTTAATCCGTGGGAGGCTCTATCCCCACGGATTATTAGCCTTCACCAATCGGGTTTTTACGGGCAGTTTGATTTCTCGCCTAACCTCTTTGCTTCAACCGAATTTTGAGGCAGGAGTCTTACTGCCCGCAAATAGCGGGATAAAGTGAAGCTTTAATCAATCAGCACAAATGAAAATAAACAAAAAGGCTGTCGTAAATTCCGACAGCCTATAACGAACAACTTCCGCCTTCTTTTAGTACGAGTAACTCTACTGCTAATTTTTCGCATTTTTCAAGTGCAGGTACTTCTTCAAAAGACATAAAGTATATATGTTGAATCTTCTTTGCGATGTATTTCGGATCATCAAACACACTTACGACGTTTACAACATCGCTCGCTTCTGTTTCATAAAACTCCGGTCCCATTTGAAACGGATCCCAATTTTTCACAACCTCAATCATTTTGTCATATCCACCCATCTGCTTCCCGCCTTTTCACTTTTTAATGCTTTTCTTTATCGTATCACATCAGCTATTCTATAAGAAGAGTGAGAATTTTCATAACTTAACAGTTTGACAGAAGAAAGGAGCAAACATATGCAACTATTTCATAAAACGGTAAATCGTCGCGGAACGCATAGTACAAAATGGGATACATATAAAAATGAAGAGCTCATCCACGCTTGGATTGCCGATATGGATTTTGAAGTACCAAAACCAATTCAAACTGCATTACAAAAACGCACAGAACATCCTATTTTCGGTTATACACTTCCTCCTGAAAATATTGGGGATATCATTTGTAATTGGACGAAAAGCCAATACAATTGGGAAATACAAAAAGAATGGATTGTATTTAGCGCAGGTATCGTTCCAGCTCTTAGTACGAGCATACAAGCTATAACGAAAGAAGGAGAAGCCGTACTCGTACAACCTCCTATTTATCCACCATTTTTTGAAATGGTCAAAACAAATAATAGACAATTATGTGAGAGTCCCTTATTTAAACAAAATGGCATATATAAGATAGACTTCGAGCATCTAGAAACTCAATTTAAACAAGGTGTAAAACTAATGCTTCTTTGCAGCCCTCACAATCCTATCGGGCGCGTTTGGACGAAAGAGGAGCTAACAAAACTCGGTGCGTTATGTACGCAATATAATGTAACCGTTGTCGCGGATGAAATTCACGCCGATATTATTTATAGAGGCCATACTCATACACCGTTTGCTTCTTTATCTGAAGAATTAGCAGCACGCACTATTACTTGTATGGCTCCGAGCAAAACATTTAATATCGCTGGATTACAAGCATCGATCATTATTATTCCGAATGAAAATCTCCGTAATGCCTTTATGTCTATCCAATATAGACAAGGATTCCACGGATTAAATACATTTGCTTATACAGCAATGCAAAGTGCCTATACAGAATGTAATGATTGGCTAAATGAAATTCGATTGTATGTTGAAGATAACGCTCAATTTGCTTGTAAGTATATTCAAAATCACATACCAGCTCTTTCTGTAATTAAACCAGAAGGTAGTTTTTTACTGTGGATTGATTGTTCCCACTTGGATCTTTCTCAAGATGAACGAACAGCATTGCTTGAAGAGAAAGGTAAAATCATCATTGAGCCCGGTGAGAAATACGGAACAGGCGGGGAAGCCCATATCCGAATTAACATTGGCTGTCCTAGATCTGTTTTAGAAGAGATTTTAAACAGACTACACCATACATTCTCATAATAAAAAAGGAGGCTATCCCAAAATGATATTGGGATAGCCTCCTTTTTTCGGTAAATCGATATAATTCCACTTACTATCATGCGGTTTTACAACAAAAGCTATCATTCACGGTAGCTTCTATTTTTTCTTCAGATCCGACGCTTTTTTTACGATAACACCGCAAGCAATTCGGCCACCAGATTTACCAGTTGGTTGCGTCATACCATCATCAGCGTTTTCTGTAATAATAATAGACGCTCCATCTTTTCTATGAATCGTCGTTTTTCCTTCTTCAAGCGTTATATGCGGAGCATCGATTTCTGCTTTAATCTTTCCAGAACCATCCGCCACTACATTCGGTAAATCACCATTTTCCGCACCTTTCGGATTCAAGAGCCCATGTTTTTTATTATCTGGATTAAAATGATTCCCAGATGATTCGAAACTAGGCGCTTTACATTCTCCGATTTCGTGTACATGTATACCGTGTGGTCCTGGTGTAAAGCCTTCCGCTTTAATCGTAATTTTCACTCCACTTGTTTGCTGAGCTACTTTTGCAGTCCCAACTTCATCACCTGAAGCATTATGTAATTTCACATCAATTTCTTTCGGCTTCCCTTGGTCACAACCCACCATTAGAAATAATAAACAACAACTGAAAAAAAGCCGTCTTTTCATTCAATTCCCTCCAAAATGCTTTCTGCCCTTAGATTGTCCGAGCATAGAGGGAAACATACAAAAATGAATTACCGTTTCTTTTCAGCTAAAAGCTTTTCTTCTACTTTCTGTAATCGCTCTGCTTCTCGTTTTGATACACGAATAAACATACGCCACGTAGCGACCGCACCGATGATAAATAGAACGCAAACAATACCTGGAATAATATACTCCGTTTTATCTTCAGGAAAATATAAAGGCATCATATGAAACACTCCTTATCGGGAAATTTATAGTAAGAATAAACATCGGAATTTTCTGTTTTATCATCTTAAATTATAATTGAAGCCTGTCATATTCTCAAGGGGGCGTTCCGAAAGCGAATGATTTCTTTGACTCCTTCGCGCACTTTCCTTACTATAAACTTGAGGTGAAAAATATGAGAGAAACATTTGAAATTGGTGAAATCGTTACTGGTATTTATAAAACTGGAAAATACATCGGCGAAATTACAAATAGCCGTCCTGGCAGTTACATCGTAAAAGTACTAGCTGTTTTAAAACATCCAGTGCAAGGTGATTTACATAATGTAAAACAAGCTGACGTACCATTCTTCCATGAAAGACGTGCTTTAGCTTTTCGTGAACAGACGAACATTCCAGAGCAAATGGTGAAGAAATATGAAGGAGAAATTCCGGATTATACAGAGTCACTAAAATTAGCATTAGAAACTCAAATGAATTCATTTTCTGAAGATGATTCACCTTTTGCGGGGCGTAGTCTAGAAACACTTCAGCAATTGAAGCAAGATTACAAACTTTAAAAAACAAAACGACCAAATTACATATTTTGCAATTTGGTCGTTACTGTGTACTCACTTTCTTTAACACTTTCGAAAAATCAACAAGTTCCCCTAATGTCGGAGGTGCTGGTTTGACTAAATACTCTTTATCTTTTTCTACTAACTTAAAAATATTATATGTCGTCATCGCATCATCAAGCGCACAATGATGCTTTCCTGTTCCTGCTTTTCCATACGCCTCAATTGCTTTCCACAGCCCTGTTTGATTTCTCTCTCCAAAAAACTTCTTATACTCAAGCGATAAATCACGACACTGTCCAAAGAATGGAAATTCTACTCCTGCCATTTCACAGTTATGCTTTAAGACTTTCATATCCATATTTCCCCACGTTACAATTGTCGGTTTACCAATCTTTTCATATTCTGCAAGTTTCTCAACAAGTTCATGAAAAGAAATTCCTTTGTCCACTACTTCCTGTTTAATTCCTAAAAATTTTTTACATCGATCCGTTAAAGACGGAAATGTTTTCGGTCTAATATGCGATGAATACGTATCTTCCACCTTACAACCAACAACTGAAACGAGTCCGACCTCAATAATTTCTGGGAAAAAACCTTTTGGCTTTTTTCTATGCTGGGGCATCGTAAACTCAAAGTCTAAAAACAAAAATCGTTGTTCATCCATACGATCCCTTCCTTATCATATTTGTCATTCCTTTCTATTTGACACTCCTACACGAACAAGCTCGAATGCTGATTCGATTTTAAATATTCAGATTGGATGTATCTTATATATATGTCAGATGCCCACAAATATTTTTAAAAATAAGAAAAAATGACCTATGCAGAAAATATGACAAAATAAACCCTTTCATTTACATCCGCTATTTTTCTACTTTATAATGACGTTATGTGTGTTTCATCTAGTTAATTTTTTGACACACTAAGAAAAGTGAATGAAAGGAGATGAGAGTTTTGCACGAAACAACGCAAGAGCTCGCAAACTGGCAGTATTATTTCGCTATCGCAGTCTTTTTAATTACATATGCCATTATTATTTCTGAAAAAATTAACCGTGCTGTCATCGCACTTCTTGGTGCAGCATTCATGGTAATTGCAGGGGTCGTTGACTTACACAATGCCTTTACGAAACATATTGAATGGGGAACAATTACATTACTCATCGGTATGATGATACTGGTAAACATTACAAGTAAGTCAGGTGTCTTCCAATACGTTGCCATTAAAGCCGCAAAAGGAGCACAAGGAAATCCAATTAAAATTTTAATTTCACTTTCCTTACTTACCGCGCTTGGCTCCGCATTTTTAGATAACGTTACAACAGTACTTCTTGTTGTTCCAGTTACTTTATCTATTACGCGCATCTTGCAAGTAAATCCTGTTCCATATTTACTTTCTGAAATTATTTTTTCAAATATCGGAGGAACAGCAACATTAATTGGTGATCCGCCAAATATTATGATTGGTTCTGCAAATAAGCATTTAGATTTCAATGCTTTCTTATTCAACTTAGCACCTATCGTAATTATCATTATTGCTGTTACGGCAACAATGCTTTACTTCATGTACCGTAAGCAATTAATTGCTGATCCTGTACAAATTAAAAAGTTAATGAGCTTAGATGAAAAACAATACATTAAAGACCCAGTATTAATGAAGAAATCTTTAACAGTACTTGGCCTTACTATTGTAGGCTTCATGACTCATTCTATTTTCCATATTGATGCAGCAATTATCGCCTTAACTGGCGCTACTGTACTTATGCTAATCGGTGTGAAAGAGCATGAAATTGAAGAGGTATTCGCAAGTGTAGAGTGGGTAACAATCTTCTTCTTCGCGGGACTATTCGTACTCGTTGGAGGACTTATCGATATCGGGCTTATCAAAATGTTAGCTCAAAAAGTAATTGGAATAACAGGCGGAGATATTTCTCAGGCATCTATCCTTATTCTATGGGTATCTGGTATCGCCTCTGCAACAATCGATAACATTCCATTCGTTGCAACAATGATTCCACTTATTAACGATATGGCAGTTGGGCTAGGTTTATCACCTTCTGACGCACAAGTCGACGTACTATGGTGGGCATTAGCATTAGGTGCTTGCTTAGGTGGAAACGGAACATTAATCGGGGCTTCTGCTAACGTAATCGTAGCTGGTATCGCAAGTCGTGAAGGACATAAATTCAGCTACATGGAATTCCTTAAAGTCGGCTTCCCAATTATGATCGTTTCATTAATCATTTCTCATATTTACATTTACTTACGCTATCTTATGTAGTAGAAAAAAGCGCCCTGCTCAGCAGGGCGCTTTCGTTCTTTTTTCAGCATATCCGAATTATTATAGAACCAAATATATCGACCGCAGGGCAACTTTGATACGCCTACTCGTTATACCTAACCGGCTCATTCCGAATAATGAACAAATGAATCGGCAAGAAAACCGAAAATGTGATTGTATGAATGATCGTAAATAGTATGGAATTCGTTCCGTATCTATCCAAAATAGCATAGATAAGATAAATAGACAGTACAAGTGATACAGCTGTTGCTAATATATATAGAATTGGTACGAAATTAAAGATGAAGCATCCAACATATATGCCAAATACTTTCCACCCTGCTTCTTCTTTCAAGAAATCTGGTAATTTATCTTTCGCTAAATCACCCCATATCTTACTATTTATAAACGGAATAAAAGCAAGAACACCATCAGTTGCACCATCATTTTTCGCCATCGTATAAAGTGCAAAAGCCGTTAACAAATACGAAATAATTGCCCAAATTATTATAACAAGCATAAACGCAAAACTAAGAGCAAAGAAACCTGCTAGTACGCCTTGATCTTCCATCTTATCCTCTCCTCTCTCTTCTCAACATATTTCATTACAGTGCAAGTTATGTTTTAAAATTTAACCAAACTCTTTGTATAATAAGAAGAGAAAGATAATGAGAGAGGAGCACATACCTATGCATCCATTTGTAAAGGCATTACAAGAGCATTTTACAGCTCATCAAAATCCCGAAAAAGCAGAACCGATGGCACTTTATATGAAAAATCACTTCCCGTTTCTCGGTATTCAAACTCCTGAGAGAAGACAGTTATTGAAAGACGTCATTCAAATACATACTCTCCCAGATAAAAAGGACTTCCAAATTATCGTGCGTGAACTTTGGGACCTACCAGAACGTGAATTTCAAGCTGCCGCACTCGATATCATGCAAAAATATAAAAAACACATAAACGAAACTCACATCCCATTTTTAGAAGAACTTATTGTCACAAAATCTTGGTGGGATTCTGTTGATAGCATCGTCCCTACATTTTTAGGTGCTATCTTTTTAAAACATCCAGAATTAATTTCTGCATATATTCCAAAGTGGATTGCATCAGAAAACATATGGTTACAACGTGCCGCTATTTTATTCCAGCTGAAATATAAACAAAAAATGGATGAAGAACTCCTTTTCTGGATTATCGGACAACTACATTCCTCAAAAGAATTTTTCATTCAAAAAGCAATCGGCTGGGTCCTTCGCGAATATGCAAAAACAAAACCAGATGTGGTATGGGAATACGTTCAAAACAACGAACTCGCTCCATTAAGTAAACGCGAAGCAATTAAGCACATTAAGCAAAATTACGGAATAAATAACGAAAAAATAGGCGAAACTCTATCCTAGATGGGCACGTTCCTCTATTGAGATTTAAAAAAGAACGTGTTAAAATATGTTCATTATTATTAATATAAGTAGCGATGACGGACTTATAAGTACTTGCATAAAAAGCGATTCAGGGATAGTGAAAGCCTGAAGCTGCGAGGAAACGGCAGTCTCGAGCAATACGTGATAAAGTGGATGCACATTTTGTGTATCAACTAGGGTGGAACCGCGGGCAAACGCTCGTCCCTAGGCGATTAAGCCTTGGGATGAGCGTTTTTTTATGTTTTTTAAAGCATATATTGCTCGTTTCCAAAGTACCCATCACGTCATCGCAAATACGTTAACTTTCAAAAGGAGGATTTTATTATGTATTCAATGGAACAAGTTGTAAACTTAGCGAAACATCGCGGTTTCGTTTTCCCTGGTTCTGAAATTTACGGTGGTCTTGCAAACACATGGGATTACGGTCCACTTGGAATCGAATTAAAAAATAACGTCAAAAAAGCTTGGTGGAAAAAATTCATTCAAGAATCTCCACACAACGTTGGTTTAGACGCTGCTATTTTAATGAACCCAAAAACTTGGATCGCTTCTGGTCACGTTGGTAACTTTAATGATCCAATGATCGACTGTAAAAAATGTAAAGCTCGTCACCGTGCTGACAAATTAATTGAAGATGCATTAGACGTAAAAGGTATCGAAATGGTCGTTGACGGTCTTACTTTCGACCAAATGGCTGACTTAATGAAAGAACATGAAGTAAAATGCCCAGATTGCGGTAGCCAAGAATTCACGGAAATCCGTCAGTTCAACTTAATGTTCAAAACATTCCAAGGTGTTACAGAGTCTAGCACAAACGAAATCTTCCTTCGTCCTGAAACAGCACAAGGTATTTTCGTAAACTTTAAAAACGTACAACGCTCTATGCGTAAAAAACTTCCATTTGGTATCGGCCAAATCGGTAAAAGTTTCCGTAACGAAATCACACCTGGTAACTTCACATTCCGTACACGTGAATTCGAACAAATGGAACTTGAATTCTTCTGTAAGCCTGGTGAAGATTTAGAGTGGTTCGCATTCTGGCGTGAAACTTGTAAAAACTGGTTACTTTCACTTGGTATGACTGAAGAAAGCATGCGTCTTCGTGACCACGGTGAAGACGAATTATCTCATTACAGTAACGCAACAACTGATATTGAATTCAGATTCCCATTCGGTTGGGGCGAACTATGGGGCGTTGCATCTCGTACAGACTTCGATTTAAAACGTCATATGGAACACTCTAACGAAGACTTTAACTATATCGATCCACAAACGAATGAGCGTTACGTGCCTTACTGCATCGAGCCATCTCTAGGTGCAGACCGTGTAACATTAGCATTCTTATGTGATGCATATGAAGAAGAGCAATTAGAAAACGATTCTCGTACAGTTCTTCGTTTCCACCCTGCTTTAGCACCATATAAAGCAGCTATCTTACCATTATCTAAAAAGCTATCTGAAGGTGCTACTGAAGTATTCGCAGAACTAGCTAAAGACTTCATGGTAGACTTTGATGAAACTGGTTCTATCGGTAAACGTTACCGTCGTCAAGACGAAATCGGTACTCCATTCTGTATCACATACGACTTCGACTCTGTTGAAGACAAAGCTGTTACAGTACGTGACCGTGACACAATGGAACAAGTTCGTATGCCAATTAGCGAACTAAAAGGTTTCTTAGAGAAAAAAATCCAGTTCTAATTATAAAAAAGAGGCGCTCTATTGAGCTGCCTCTTTTCTATTTTTCACGTTTTTCTTTAATTGCTACTGTACATCTTGATATGCATAGTAACTCATCATTTTCATCAATGATGCGAATATCCCAAACCATTGTCGATTGTCCTCTATGTATCGGTGTTCCAATTGCTGTTACAATTCCATCTTGCTTTGAGCGAATATGATTTGCATTAATTTCTAATCCGAAACAAATACATTTTTCTTGATCAATTAAATTGTATGAGCCAACACTTGCCACAGTTTCTGCTAATGCAACAGATGCACCGCCATGTAAAAATCCAAACGGCTGATGCGTGCGTTCATCAACAGGCATTGTAGCAACTACTTTATCCTCTGTCATTTCTAACAACTCAATTCCAAGCGAATCCATTAAAGTTTTTGACATATCGTTTTCAACCTCTCTCCCTTTAGATCAAATGTATAATTTTACCTGTTTAATTTCAAACTACCTATAACACTTATATAAGGAGGTTTCACCTAAATGAAACAGAAATTTTGTATACTATTGCTTATGTTCTCCTTGCTGACTATTGTACCAAATTGTGCAATAGCAGCCAAAGCATCCAACCTGACAATCAATGTTAAGACTGTAACGCAAAAAGGTAAGAAACCTTATATAGAATATCAAATTAATAGGCCTTCCTTTCACAACTTTTCTGATTCGAAATTTCAAAATAAGCTGAATTCCTATTACAAAAACTCTACTACTAAATTTAAAAGTAAATTAGAAAAAGAAGCGAAGAAATATTATGAAGAAACAGAAGGATCTAGCACACCTTTTCATCCATACGTTGCAAATGTTGACTATAAAGTAGCTTTAAACAAACCACCTTTCCTCAGCCTATATGTGAATTACTATCAATATACAGGCGGAGCGCACGGACTGTATACGTGGAAGGCAAATACATTTGATTTAAACGAAAAAAAATTATTACACTTAGACGATTTATTTCAACAAGAGGATAAATATAAGGAAATAATTCGCACAGAGATTGTAAGACAAATTAAACAAAATGAAAGCATTTATTTTCCTGATGCAGTCGAAAAAGTAACGAGCACTAAAAAGTTTCACTACTTTTTAGAACCCGATAATCTTGTGATTTATTTCCCTTTATATGAAATTGCTCCTTATTCAAGCGGAATTCCGCAGTTTCGTATTCCATACACATTGCTTAGAGACTATTTAAAGCCTTCTTATCAAAATATTTTGATTGACAACAAGTAAATATTTTCGCTACGATAATGTTAACCTAAACGCAACTGGAGGTTAACATTATGAAGAAGCTTCATGTTTTAGATTTAGCATTAGCTGCCATGTTCGTCGCTCTTATGGCTATTGGTGCAAATATTGTATCGTGGGCACCATTCTTACAAATAGCGGGCATTCCATTATCTATGCAACCATTTTTCGCAATTTTAGCAGGTCTTCTTCTCGGGAGTAGACTTGGGGCATTATCAATGACTGTTTACATGCTTGTTGGAGTAGCAGGTGCGCCAATCTTCGCTAACTTCAAAGCTGGATTTGGAGCACTTTTAGATCCTACTGGTGGTTTTATTATCGCATTTATTATCGTTGCTTACGTATCAGGAAAACTAGTAGAACAAAAAGAACGACCAACATTCAGTACATTTGCTATCGCTTCTTTCGTCGGAATCATTTTAACGTATATTATCGGTACTACTTATATGTACGGGGCAGTCAATATTTTCATGGGTGGTAATATGAGTTATAAAGCTGCCTGGATGATTATGATGTGGTTCGCAGTAAAGGATATTGCGTTTACAATTATCGGCGCTATTATCGCACCTCGCATATACTATGCTGTACGTCGTTCCGCTTATCAGCATTCTCATTCGACAATTTCATAATAAAAAATGAGTTATTTCAGTATACTGAAATAACTCATTTTTTATTTTCGACAATATACGACACATATTAGAAATAAATTTTGTTATGATAGTTCAGCAAATCTTACATTTTGCACATCTAATTAAAACAATATTTTGGAGGAAAATCAGTGAAGCTATCAAAAAATACACTTATTAAAATAAGTGTCGGAGTACTATCTTTATTTTTCATACTTGGTATGAGCATCAGTTACAAATTATATGGAAATAGCGAGTTAGGAATGCAATATACCTTTGGAAACGGTCTAGCATTTTTCTTTTTAATACTTACTATAATTAGTTTATGCGCAGCTTTAATCTTTATTGTTATTGGGTTAATTAAGAAAGCACGAAAATTACCAGCAAAAAAATCTTTATTAACATCTATAATACTCTTTCTTACATCAGTTATATCAATCATCATCCTTCTCTTTACGATAACAAAAGTAACGAATATGGAGGAAGAATATCAAGCTATTCAAGCCCAAAAGAAAAAAGAAGCTGATTACTTAATTGCTGCAGCATCTTTTTATAATGATATAGAAACCTTTAGATATTCAGCTTCTTATGTATTATCCGAGTATTCAACTACATGGTCAAAAGCGATTGATCAAAGAAATGACTTCAATAATGCGCTTAGATCTAAGAGAACAGAAATTGATGGGACGGTTGCAACTGTAGATACGTTTTACAGCAATATGGGAACGGATTTAAAGTTAGTCTCTGAAGCTGCAAAAGAACAGCCAAATAAGTATAAAGAAACCTATGAAGAATATAAAAAAATATATGGTATTATTACAGCTCTCAATGAACAAGCTCAATCTCCAAGTGGCAGTTTAATCACATTCAACCAAAACGTTAATACATTAATTCAGGAATACAAAAAAGCAGCTGGAAATATTAATATCGCTATTACTGATGAAATTAAATCAAAAGCTAATGAATTGAATCCTACCGATAAAAATTTAAGTTCTAATTAAAGACACTCTCTCCAGAGTGTCTTTTTTTCTCAAAAAAATCCCCTTTAGATTAAGCAGTAAATACGTTCCTTTACCGCTCATCCAACAGGGGATTATATCACTATATTAAGACTCTTGCTTCATTTGCTCGTCTAAAACTTTCTTCATCATTACTAGCATATCATCACGTAATTCTGGGTGCTGCAATGCCATTTCAATTGTCGTTTGAACGAATCCTAATTTTTCACCAACGTCATAACGCTTTCCTTCAAAATCATATGCAAATACACGTTGAATTTCATTTAAGCTTTGAATTGCATCCGTTAACTGAATTTCGCCACCCGCTCCAACTTGTTGCTGTTCCAAGAACATAAAGATTTCAGGAGTTAAAATGTAACGTCCCATAATCGCTAAGTTTGAAGGCGCAGTACCTTGCGCTGGTTTTTCAACGAATTTACGAACTTGGTAACGACGTCCCTCTTGCTCTAACGGATCGATAATTCCGTAGCGATGTGTTTCTGCTTCAGGAACAGTTTGTACACCAATAACAGAAGAAAGTGTTTTGTCATACTCGTCCATTAATTGACGTAAACATGGTTTTTCAGCTTGAACGATATCATCGCCTAATAATACTGCAAACGGCTCATCACCAATGAATTTACGTGCGCACCAAACAGCATGTCCTAATCCTTTTGGTTCTTTTTGTCGAATGTAGTGAATATCTACCATTTTAGAAGAAGCTTGTACTTTTTCAAGTAACTCATACTTTTTCTTCTCTAATAAGTTTTGCTCTAATTCAAATGCGTTATCAAAATGATCTTCGATAGAGCGCTTTCCTTTACCAGTAACGATAATAATATCTTCGATGCCTGATTTTACTGCTTCTTCTACGATGTATTGAATTGTTGGTTTATCTACAATTGGAAGCATTTCTTTTGGCATTGCTTTCGTTGCTGGTAAAAAGCGTGTTCCCAATCCCGCTGCCGGGATAATTGCTTTTCTCACTTTTTTCATGACAAATACCCTCGCTTTTCATTCTAATTCTCTTAGTAAAGTGTTAATTTCTAACACTCGCTCGTAATAATCCTCTACATCAAACAAAACTACAAGAAAAGAGGAGGCCGTTCTCCGTTCTCCTCTTTTCCTATCAGTAGCATTCTATTCTATTATAAACGATTCATAATATCTTCTTTAATAGTAAGTAACTTTTGTTCACTATTTTGTAAGGAATCATCTTGTACACCAAAGTAGAATTTAATTTTCGGCTCTGTTCCAGATGGACGTAAGCAGAACCAAGAACCATCTTCTAATTGATATTTTAACACATTTGATTTCGGTAAGTGAATCTCTTCCTTATTTCCATCTTGTAACGTTGTAATGATGCTTTCTTTATAATCCTCAACTGCAGCAACTGTTAAACCAGCTACTTCTTTCGGAGGATTCCCGCGGAATGTTGCCATCATCTTTTGAATCTGTTCGGCACCATCTTTTCCTTTTAACGTTAACGATACAAGGTCTTCACGGAAGAAACCGTACTTCTTAAATACTTCTAACAGACCATCGTATAACGTTTTACCTTGTGATTTGTAGTATGCAGCTACTTCACATGCAAATAGGACGGATTGAACCGCATCTTTATCACGGCAGAATGGACGGATTAAATAACCGTAGCTTTCCTCATAACCGAATTGGAATTCATATTGTCCGCTTTCTTCATACTGTTTAATTTTTTCACCGATAAATTTAAATCCAGTTAACGTATCAACTGTATCTAAACCGTATGCTTTTGCGATTGTACGGCCAATTTCAGACGTTACGATTGTTTTTAAAACAACACCGTTTTCTGGAAGCGTTCCGTTTTCCTTCTTTTGTGATAATAAGTAATCAAGCATTAACGCACCTGTTTGGTTACCAGTTAACACTTGGAACTCACCATCGTGATTGCGAACCGCTATACCTAGACGGTCTGCATCAGGATCTGTTGCGATTAGCACGTCTGCGCCTACTTTTTCACCGTCGCGAATTGCATACTCAAACGCTGCATGCTCTTCTGGGTTTGGTGATTTTACTGTAGAGAAGTTTGGATCTGGTAACTCTTGCTCTTTTACAACAGTTACATCTGTAAATCCAACTTCTTCTAAACCACGGCGTACCGAAATATTTGATGTTCCATGCAATGGTGTAAAGACGATTTTTAAATCTTTTCCTACTTCTTTCACCATCTCTTTATTAATAATGACATTGTTCAATTCTGCTGCATAAGCATCATCTACTTCTTGTCCAATTATATGTAATAAACCGTCAGCTTTTAATTGCTCAACATCAGCAACTTCAACTGTTAATTCATTCTCTACTGCATTTACGTAGCTAATTAACTCATCAGCTTCTTTTGGAGGCAACTGGCCACCATCTTCACCATATACTTTATAACCGTTATATTCGGGCGGATTATGGCTTGCCGTAAGAACGATTCCACTTGCTGTATGTAAATGACGAACTGCGAAAGAAAGCACTGGTGTTGGACGTAAGCTTTCAAATACATATGTTGTAATACCGTGTGCACCAAGAGTAGCTGCTACTTCCATTGCGAATTCAGGTGATTTATGACGAGAATCATACGCGACAACAACACCGCGTTTTTTCGCTTCTTCACCTAAGTTTTCAATAAACATAGCTAATCCTTTTGTTGCTTTACGAACTGTATATACATTTAAACGGTTCGTACCAGCACCAAGTTCACCACGCATACCACCTGTGCCGAACTCTAGATTTTTATAAAAGCTATCCTCGATTTTCTTCTCATCTTGCTTCATGTTTTCTAGCTGTTCTTTTAATTCTGCGTCTAATTCTGCATATGAAAGCCAGCGACTAAATTCTTGTTTCCAATTCATACTTCCATCTCCTCTCGCCTGTCGTACCTTCATTATATGAAAAAAACAACCTGAATCTCAATATTTTTTAAAATCTAGCAGGATTTTACTATAAATATTTGTATACACTATGGTTAAATACTCCACCAAAGGGAATGAGGATTATGCAAGAATGGGGCTTGTCAGAAGAGCTCAAAATAAAAACAAAGCAGATGATTGAAATTGCTGAAAAAGAATTATCAAACATGAAGCATGCAATCGATAAAGAAGATGAATGTATTTTATGTAAAATGGAAGATATTCATCATATGTTAACAAATGTACAGACGTTAGCAGCTACATATTATATTCAAGCATATTTATCACCTTATACGGAAAGTTCACATTTCATCACTACAGCTGTCCAACATTTAAGCGCTCGAAAACACGGTGCTCTTATTATTGTGGAACGAAGTGACGCTCTTGATTCTTTCATTCAAACTGGAACGACATTAAACGCACACTTAACCGCGCCACTACTTGAATCGATTTTTTATCCAGGGAACCCTCTTCATGACGGAGCCGTTCTCATTAAAAATAATCATATTGTCTCAGCAGCTAATATTCTCCCATTAACAAAAAGCATGGAAATCAATCCTGAGCTAGGAACACGTCATAGGGCTGCAATTGGCTTATCCGAGAAAATTGATGCACTTATATTAGTTGTCTCTGAGGAAACAGGGCGTACTTCATTCGCTTTAGGCGGGACGTTATATACGATTTCTTTATAGGACGAATCTTTCACTATGTAGCACTTTTTGGAACGGTAAAATAGTAAATGAAATTATATCAACCGTAACTCCAAATATATCGACGTTTCGACAAGGAGTATCGACTTACCGACAAAAACTTACAATAGTCATACCATATCAATAAGAAAAGGCTATCCCAAAAATTTGAGACAGCCCTTTCTTCAAAAATTATTCTTCTCCGAAACGCTCAACAAGTGTTGCAAGTGTACGCACCATTGCACCTGTTGCTCCAGATGGTCCTAAATCATGTGCTCCTGATGTTTCAGATGTTCCAGCGATGTCTAAGTGTACCCATGGTGTTTCTTCTGCAAATTCACCAAGGAATGTCCCAGCCATAACCGCATGTCCTTCACGGCCTGGTGAGTTATTTAAATCAGCAAATTTACTGTTTTTGACACGTTCTTTATCACGTTCAAAAATCGGCAATTGCCAAATTGGCTCATCCGTTTCCATAGAAGCCTCTAACACTTGTTCAAACAACTCTTCATTATTTGTCATCGCGCCTGTTGTATGATTTCCAAGTGCAACAATTACACCGCCTGTTAATGTTGCAACATCAACTAAGTAATTTGCGCCAAGTTTCTTCGCATACGTAATACCGTCAGCTAACGCTAGGCGACCTTCTGCATCTGTATTTAATACTTCAATTGTTTTTCCGCTCATAGATGTAATAACATCATCTGGCTTAAATGCTGTACCACTTACAACGTTGTCAGTTGATGGAATAACAGCAATTACATTTTGCTCTGGGCGAAGTTCACCGATGATCTCCATCGCGCCAAGAACAGCTGCAGCTCCGCCCATATCACCTTTCATACCAACCATGCCTTCACGTGGTTTTAAAGAATAACCGCCTGTATCATATGTAATCCCTTTTCCAACAAATCCAATTACATCTTTCCACTCTTCTTTTCCTTTATAAATAAGAGCGATCATTTTTGGCGGTTCAGTAGATCCTTGGTTTACTGCAAGTAATGCACCCATACCAAGCTCTTCCATCTCTTCTTTCTCAAGAACCTTATAATCCATATCGTATTTTTCTGCTAATTCAACTGCATACTCAGCAAGCTTTGTCGCTGTTAATACGTTTGGCGGCATATTTACAAGCGTACGAGCTGAATTCGTTGCACGTCCATGTACGTATCCTACCGTTAATGCTGCTTCAATTTCTTGTGTATCTTCTGCTGTAATAGCCGTAAACTTCTCTAATTCTACACGATCCTTTTTATCTGATTTATACGTTTGTAATTCATATGTACCAAGACCTTGTACTTCTGCCGCAATATGAGCTACATCAATCGCATCTAATTTATCTGTCACAAAAGAATCAAGTAAGATTGCTGCATCTTGTACTTTTGCTGCTTGTAACGCTTTAAACGCCTTACCAAGAGCAGCACGTAACGTTTCCGTTGTATATGACTCTTTCTTACCTAAACCAACAAAATAATAACGTTTAACATTTGTTTTTCCTAAGCTATGTACTTTTGAAATGGCTTTCTTCTTAGTTGAAAGTTCTTTTTCTTCTAATAAAACTTGTAATTGTCCTTCAAACGCTTTATCCAGTTCTTGTACAAAGCTACTCTTTTTATCTTCTTCAAATAAGGCAACAATTACCGCTTCATGACTTACTAATTCTTTTTGTACTCGAAACATGTTCAGACCCCCTAAATTTCTCTACGTCCATTATAACTTTATTTTCGATAAAATGCGACAATTCTAAATTCTGTTATTTCATATAAAGTGAAACTATAATCCTCCCGCACCAATCGAGCGTTTACGGGCAGCAGGGCTCCCACCTACCTTCTTTGCTCCAGCTGAATTTTGAGGTGGGGGTTTTACCGGCCGCAAATAGCAGGATAAAGATACTATCTCCAATATCTTCTATGGTGAAATAAGACAAGAAAAAAGTCTAGCGTTATTACCACTAGACTATCTTTGTTTTAAATATTGTCCACGAAACACTTGCATCGTTTCGTCTTGATTTAACATCGTTAACTCTTCTTCCGAAAACTTGCCATTTCCTATTTTCACTATATACACATTTACTTTTTTCTTACCCCATTGGCTATAAACATCTTTCACCGTATCATAATATAAATCGAGACGATTTCCTTTTATAGCACCGCCCTTATCAGCTACAACACCATATCCGTAACCTGGCACGAATAGAATTGTCCCAAGCGGGAATACGCGTAAATCGGCAGCGATTGTGGAATATAAATCCCTTTTTGCTTTAACACCTGAATATGTAATGCCATACTCTGGATGCCCCGGCCTCTTTCCAGTTGACTCTATACCTGATGTATAACCAGTTGCAGTCATTTCTATAACACGATATTTAGACCAGTCATTTGCCTGCTCTAAAGCATTTATCACTTCTTTACTCGGAGCAATTTTTTTCTCAATTTCTGCTGCATGTACTTCTTTTACACTTGTTCCTTCATATGATTTTATAATCTCTACTAAAGAAACTCCTGTGAAAGCCTGCCATGTTACGCATAATGCGAATGCAAGTAAACAAGTCATCATAATGCGAATACAATATCGTTTTAACATTTTTATATTCCACACTCCTTCATCGTTAATCATTCCCTATACGATGAAGGAATATGCAAAAAAATAATCTCCAAATTGATTGGAGATTAAAACATTTGATATCCACTTTTCCGAAGTTTTTTAATTATAATTCCTGCTAAAGCAGCACCTACTAATCCAGTAGATAGAATAAACACATCTGCGTGTCCTAAATGCGATACACTTGTCCCAAATGAAGAAAATGTTTCTTTTGGCTTTGAAAAATAGTCCCATACACTCGCTTTATTAATAATAAGCATACAAATAATCGGATATACAATAACCATTACCCACGTAGCTCGCAAAATCATGTTGAGTAAAAATCCAATTCCAAAAAATAAAATAAAGAACAACATCATTGAAATAAGTAGTACCGGTATACTCACTTCTTCTCCCTCTCCTTCGCATACGCCGTAAACACATGATAAGCCGTATAACCAAATTGCTCTCCTGGATTTAATGTTTTGTCCATTTCAAAATGCGACTCTGCTCTTCCTTCTAATAAATATTTGATGAGTACAGAAGTATTTTGATCATCTGCAATATTTTCTGGATGTAAAAAAGCTACTTCCGACAATTCTTTCTCCTGTACGATAACGTCTTCTCCCTCTGGCTCTAGAAGAAAAATAATCATATTATCACTAATTTCATTATGAATAACACCTGAGCGAATACCAATAATCCCCTTTACATGAGCAACAATGCCTGTCTCTTCCAAAATTTCACGTTTCACAGCTTCATCAACAGTCTCGCCTTCATTAACAAAACCAGCAGGTAAAGACCATTGCCCTTTCAATCCACCGTATTTTTTCTTAACGAATAGCCATCTCCCATCTTCTGTAGCTACTAAGCCACTGACAGCTAACCACACTTTCCCTCGCTTCCCCATGATATAACCTCCTCCATCAAAACGAACAGAATATTCTTTCTTTTTTATATATTATACTATATTTTCAATACGAAAAAAGCAGAAACAGCTCATAGCCGTTTCTGCTTTTTCTACTATATATTAAAAGAACTTCAATTTACCTTTTTTAAGAACTAATAAAGGTCCGCCTAGTAAGAATAAGTAACGGTTGTCGATTACTTTCTTCATGAATGAAGCTTTCCAACCTGTTAACTTTTTACCCATAACAACGCCCATTGCATCGTCATGACCTAATGAACATACAGATCCTTTATTATCAAATGCGAACTTTTTCATTTCACCTTTGCCGCGAACTAACACAGTTAAATTGTGTGCAATATTATAACCTTCTTGAATTGCAATCTGTGCTGTTGGTGGGTATGGACGGTTAATCTCTTCGTTGATGATTAACGCTGCATCACCAACCATGAATACATCTTCATGACCTGGAGCGTGCATGTACTCATCCACTTTAATACGTCCGCGCATTGCTTCAAATCCAGACTCTTCCACAATACCATTACCACGAACACCTGCAGCCCAAACTACAGTTTCAGATTTAAGAAGTTCAGCATCATCACCGTTGGCAACGATAATACCTTCTTCAGTTGCTTCCTTAATTGCTGTACCGATGCGGAATTCTACACCTTTTTTCTCAAGTTGTTTTACAGCGTACTCTACTAATGCTGGATCGAAACCAGGAAGTGCTGTTGGAGCAGCTTCTACACAGATGATACGTGCTTTTTCACGTGGAACATCGTACTCTTTGCAAAGTTCAGGAATACGGTTTGCAAGCTCACCTACGTACTCGATACCCGTAAATCCAGCGCCACCAACAACGATTGTTACTAACTCATCACGTTTTTCAGTCGCATATTGAGCGAATTTTTCTTCCATATGCTCACGAATTTGACGAGTTGCATTAATGTTAGTGATTGAGAATGCATGCTCTTTTAATCCTTTAATTCCGAACGTTTCTGATTCGAAACCAAGACCGATTACTAAGTAATCATACTCTAATTCACCATCTTTTAAGATAATACGTTTTTCAGCAGCTTTAATCTCTACTACTGTATCTTGTACAAAGTTCACTTTATTTGTATCGATAACGTCTTGAATATCTAGACAGATTTTATCATCTTGTAATGTACCAGCTGCACTCTCATGTAACCAAGTTGCTTGGTAGTGATAGCTGTTGTTGTTTACTAACGTAATTTCAGCTTCACTTACAGATAATGTTTTTTGCAGACGAACAGTCGTAATCATCCCGCCATAACCTGCACCTAAAACTACGATTTTTGGAGTCTTCACTAAATCACAACCCTTTTCTTTATATAATAGTAATAAAAAATAATACCAAGTACTAAAAACTCTATTTGTCAAGAATGTGGAATTTATCACATTCTATATCATAACAAAACGCAGTCAAAAAATCGTACGAAATTTGTCATAGAAATTTAACATAATACTTCCCTATATTAGTCGGTTTCATTCCATAATTCAAGCACCTAGAGAATTATCAATATTTTAAAATAACATAGCGTTTTCAAGGGTTTTTCAGCCTTTTTTTCATGTATTTTCCTTTCGCTATATTTTATACAATTCTAAAACATCTATGCGCAAACTTACTTATTATTCAGTCGTTTTCAGAAGTATTATTAACTGAAATATGCTATCATTTATTTGAAAGTGTCATCATTTGCAGGATTTTCATGTACATATGAACAATATATGAAATCAATATTAAAATTCCATCATCTATAGGGGGAATGAAAATGACAGAAAATCAAAAAGTTTACGACATAACGATTATTGGTGGTGGCCCAACAGGACTATTCACCGCATTTTATGGCGGAATGAGACAAGCAAGTGTAAAAATTATTGAAAGCTTACCTCAACTTGGAGGGCAATTATCCGCGCTATATCCCGAAAAATATATTTATGATGTAGCTGGATTCCCAAAAGTGCGCGCACAAGAGTTAGTTGATAACTTAAAAGAACAAATGAAAAAGTTCGATCCAACCGTTTGCTTAGAAGAAGCTGTTGATACTCTTGAAAAACAAGCTGACGGTATATTTAAGCTTGTTACAAATAAACAAACTCACTACTCTAAATCTGTCATTATTACTGCTGGTAATGGTGCGTTCCAACCACGCCGCTTAGAATTAGAAGGCACAGCAAAATACGAAAAGAAAAACTTACATTATTTCGTTGATGATATGAATAAATTTGCTGGAAGACGCGTCGTTGTATTCGGCGGTGGTGACTCAGCAGTAGATTGGACAATGATGTTAGAACCGATTGCGGACAAAGTTACAATTGCTCATCGCCGCGACAAATTCCGTGCACATGAACATAGCGTAGAAAGCTTAATGAATTCCCGTGCAGAAGTAAGCACACCTTACGTTCCAGTTGAACTTATCGGTGATGATACTATTGAACAAGTTGTTCTTCAGCACGTAAAAACAGAAGAAAAAATTATCATCGATGTTGATGACGTAATCGTAAACTACGGCTTCGTTTCTTCACTTGGTCCAATTAAAAATTGGGGCTTAGATATTCAAAAGAACAGCATCCTCGTGAACTCAAAAATGGAAACAAATATTCCTGGCATTTACGCTGCTGGTGACATTTGTACATATGAAGGAAAAGTAAAACTCATTGCTTGCGGCTTTGGTGAAGCACCGACAGCAGTAAACAATGCAAAAGCTTACTTCGATCCAAACGCAAAACTTCAACCAATGCATAGCTCAAGCATGTTTTAATATAGAAATGAAAAGAGCTCCTTTTACATGAAAGGAGTTCTTTTGTTATAAAGATCCTTAATCCAAATTACCTCTCTTTCTTCACAGCTATGTACTTTAGAAAAAAATACCATATACTCCTAAAATATGTTACAATAAAATAGAACGTATGTTTCATTCAATGGAGGGGAATTTTATAATGAAAGAACCTATTATCATTAAGAAAGAAGCTTTCCAAGCAATCGGCGTTTCTATTACGACGACAAATGAAAAAGAGGCATCTACTGAAGGAAAAATCCCACAACTTTGGAACCAATACTTCCAAGAACAAATCATGCATCAAATTCCAAATCAACAAACAAAAGAAACATTCGCTTTCTACTCAAACTACGAATCAGATGAAACTGGTACATATCAATTTACTATTGGCATGCCTGTTTCTTCATTAGAAGACGTTCCTGAAAATATGACAGCCTTAACAATACCTGCCGCAACGTATGCGGTATTTACAACGAGAAAAGGTCCTGTGTCTGAAGTCATTTGTGAAACTTGGGAATATATTTGGCAATGGTCGAAAGAAAACAAACGTGCTTTTACAACAGACTTTGAGCTTTATGACGAAAATGCAGTAGATCCAAATAACGTACAAGTGGATATTTATATTGCTTTAGCGTGAATGACAAAAAAGAAGATACCCTTTGGTATCTTCTTTTTTGTCGTTAAATAGCCACTGTGCAAATTCATTATTATTGTCTACAATGAGAAAGTGCAGTATAGAAATATTAGAAACTGTATAAAGTGAAACTATACTCAGTGGGGGTTTACGGGCAGTTGGTCTCCCGCCTAACTTCTTTGCCCTAGCCCAATTTTGAGGTGGGAGTTTTACTGCCCGCCAATAGCGGGATAAAACGATTTTTAATAGGTTTTTTAGTCTAAATTTGGTACATAGAAAGGAAGCAATATGGAGGAACTACAACAAAATAAATCTGCTTTAGAAGGAAGCGGAAAACCGTTATTAAAAAATACGAACTTCCTTTTTCTTTGGGCAGCTACTCTCTTTTCAAGTTTTGCTTTAGCCTTTTTTACTTTTTCACAAACATGGTACATAGCAAAAACATTAAACCTTGAGGCTTCACTCGGTATTGTTTTCGTGGCTCTTAGTGTTCCAAGACTCATCTTTATGATTATCGGCGGAGCATTAGCTGATAAATTCCCGAAAAAAAATATTATGTTTTACTCTAATATTATTCGCGCTATTCTTGTCGCAACCATTCTCACCTGGTTCATCGTCGGTGATGTAACACTATATACATTTGCTTTATTCGCATTGTTCTTCGGACTTGCTGACGCTTTCTTCTGGTCAGCAGATGGATCTATTCTGCCTGAACTTGTAGAAAAGAGCCGTTTAACACAAGCAAATTCACTTACTCAAATGACAAACCAAGGATCGGTCATCTTGGGCCCTGTACTTGGCGGTATTCTCATTAAATTTACGAACTATGAAACGATTTTTTCAATTACAATCCTGCTACTCATTATCGCTGCGATACTCGTTCAAAAAATACAATTTACAGTACCCGAAAAAAATGAAACAGATAAAGGCATGTTTACTTCTATTAAAGAGGGAATTTTATATGTAAAAGAATCACCATTTCTTTCAACTTTCCTCATATGTAGCGCCTTTTTAAACTTATTTTTAATCGGCCCAATGCAAGTAGGCTTCCCGCTCTTCGTCAAAAACGTTCTGCACGGTGATTCACTTCAGTTTAGTTACTTAGAAGCGTCTGTTGGCGGCGGGATGGCAATAGGAGCTGTCATTGTCGGATTAAAAAACATTAACCGCAGACGTGGTCTATTTTGTATTATCATGATGCTACTGTCTGGTATATTCTTCCTAGCCATTAACTTTAGCACCGTACTTTGGCAAGCGTTATTAGCTGGAATGTTTTACGGTATTACAATTGCGATGGCTATCGTTCCACTTATGGCAATGATTCAATCAACAGTAAAAGAAGAGATGATGGGACGCGTTATGAGTTTACTCATGCTTTCATCGATGGGATTCATTCCACTCTCTTACGCATTTACATCGCTTGCACTTGGAATAGGCATTCCAATTGTAACGGTTATGAAAAGCGGTGCAATCGCTGTTATCGTCTTTGTACTATTTGTAGCAATTCGTGTTCCAGTTGTAAGAAAGTTCGATTAGCTACTTGGAGTCATGTATTATACGCATGACTCTTTTTTAAATGGATCGAATAACGGTATTCCCTTACTTCTCCTTAATGCCGCTCCCCACTCTAATCCAATTTCTAAAAATAAATCTCGCATCGTACTATACAACAGTGCTCCAACATCTTTACGAATTTCTCCGTACTTATACGCTCTCACAACACTTTTCACCCGCCAAATTAAATTTCCATACGCTTCTTCATCAGCTAATATCCCCTCTAATAAAGCACCTTGTTCTAGTAATCCGCTCTTTTTATAAGCAAGTTCCACCTTACTCCAAAATATATTAATCTTCTTCGGATTACTCGTCATCGGCACCAGTGCGTATATAAAAGGCTTCGGTATATCGTGACGACAATACGTTTCATCAAGCTCGTACGTTACTTTTCTTTTCTCTTTTATTTGTGGAATGTTTTTAGAAAGAATTGTTTGCCCCTCATTTTTTTGCTCGTTTCCACTACAGCCATCTGTACGATCATCACTTTCACATGCGGACATTTTCATACGGTCATCCATGCGGTCAATTGCAGATTTAAGAAATACATATAAGTTTGCACTATATCCCCCGCGCTTATATCTTTCTTTTGTCGCAACACGTTTTATAATCCCTAGTTCCTCTAACTTTGCAATCGAGCGGCGTACCGTACGAATACTCTTTCCAACATTTGTAGCAATCGTCTCCATTAACGGACAAGCAACTCCCACTGTTTTCTGTTTCTCATTCACTGCATACTTTCCTAAAAAATGAATAATGATAGCATCCGTTTTATTCAATTGAAATCGATAGCACTTCAAAATTTGTTTTTGATATGTATTAAACTCTTCTTTACTTCGAAATTGACTATATGGTTTCATTAAATTATATAAGCTTCCCATTTTTATCACCTCACTTATAGGTAAGAAATAGGAAGAGAAATTGGCGTGATATTTAATATTTTTTTATCCCGCATTAACGGGCAGTAAGACTCCCACCTCCAGATTCGGCGAATGCGAGGAGGTTAGGTGGGAGATCAACTGCCCGTAAAAGCCCGATTGGTTCAACTAATAATCAGTGGGGGATGGACAAAACCCCCACTGATTAAGTTTTCACTTTATTGGAGATGAAAATATGATTGTAATTAGTGCTTGTTTAGGTGGTATTGCTTGTCGTTATGACGGTAACGATAATCTCGTTTCACAAATAGAAGAGTTATTACAGAGGGAAGATACCATCCTTGTTTGTCCCGAAGTATTAGGCGGTTTACCAACACCACGCCCTTCTGCTGAAATTATCGGCGGTAATGGCGATGATGTTTTAGATGGAAAAGCAAAAGTAATGACGAAAGAAGGCCAAGATATCACGGAGGCTTTCGTGCGTGGTGCTTATAAAGCATTAGAACAAATAAAAGATTTAAACCTAGAATATATAATTTTAAAAGAACGCAGTCCATCTTGTGGTAGTTCTACTATTTACACAGGGGAATTTAACGGCAATAAACAAATTGGTTACGGGGTAACAACGGCTTTATTTAAAAGACATGGATTTAAAGTCATTTCAGAAGAGGATTTTGAGAACGAAAAAAGGAATTGACCCTGTTCGTCAATTCCTTTTCTATCTGTCTTATTTCACACTTAATTTTTCTTTCACTTTCACAGGAAGCTCGTCCTTTTTCACTTCTTCCCAAGCAGTTACACCTTTTTTATCTGAGTGGAATACACGCAAGAAAGCTTCTTTACGAAGATTTTTTTGAGCTGTGAATTCTAATTCTTTCTCTTTACCGTTTTTATCAAAACCAGTTAGTTTATATTGGTAATCTTTATATGGCGCACCATCATTAGATTTACCATTGTACTCTTTTCCATCAACTGTAATTTGAACGTAATACTCATCTTTACCCATACGGTTTAAATCGCAGCCAACTAAAAGGCTTGCAAATACAACTAAAATACTAAAAAGTGCAATATGTCTTTTCAATTCCTTCACCTCATGTGTTTTTCTTATATTGTTATCTTAAAGCCTAAGCTTTAAAGAAGAAATTCAAAAACATGACATGAACATTACATTTTTGTAAGATAAAAAGACCCTCCTTAGAAACAAATCATAAGATTCATTTCTAAAAAGGGCCTATATCGTACAAAGTTTTATTAGCAATCTTCTGGCTTACCAGCATTCGACGCTGTACGGAAAGATGATCCGCATCCACATGATGCGATCGCGTTTGGATTGTCGATTGTGAATCCGCCGCCAAGCATAGATTGCTTATAGTCAACTTTCACTCCCTTTACAATCGGAGCACTTTCTTTATCGATAACAAATTCAACACCGAAAAACTCAAGAACTGTGTCGTCTTCTTTTGGTTCTACTTCAAATCCTAAGCCGTAAGAAAGACCACTACATCCGCCGCCATGTACAGCAAGGCGCACGTATTTCTCTCCATCTTCAGCATCTTTTAACATATCTTTAATTTGAAAAGCTGCTTGTTCTGTTACTTCAATCATGAAATACACCATCCTTTCTGTTCTCATTCTATTATACATCTTTACGCTTCTATCTTGTACTCATACACTCCGCGGCAAATTATTTCCGCAGGTCCTTTCATTAATACATTTCCTTCTTCTGTCCATGCGATCATTAAGTCGCCGCCTGCTAAGTGAACCGTAATTTCTTTACCGTGTTCCATTTTCCCATTTAAAATTGCCGCAACGACAGCTGCGCATGCTCCTGTCCCGCAAGCTTGTGTTACACCAGATCCTCGTTCCCAAACGCGGAAATTCATCTCTTCATCATTCAAAATCTCGATGAATTCAACATTCACTCGCTCTGGGAACATTTCATGCGTCTCAAGAACCGGTCCTAACGTTGTAAGAGGCGCTTTTTCTACATCATCAACAAAAATAACCGCATGTGGATTCCCCATTGAAACAGCTGTAAATGCATAACGGTGATTATTGTATAAGAAGTTTTCACGAATAAATGGTGTTTCTCCTTCACCAAGCATCGGTATCTCTTCACGTGTTAAACGAGGTGCCCCCATGTCGATTTTCGCTAATGTAACTTTGTCATCTTCTACCGTTACTTCTGCCGTAACAATACCAGCTAACGTTTCAATTGTGAAAACTTTACCTTCTACTAGTTTATGCTCATACGCATATTTCGCTACGCAGCGTAAACCATTTCCACAGCTCTTTCCTTCTGAGCCATCGTTATTAAACATGCGCATTTTTACTGGTGCCACGTCAGAAGGACAAATTAAAATCATTCCATCTGCACCAATACCAGTATTAATATTTGAAACCTTTTCCGCTACAATTGCTAAATCTTCTTCTCTAATTTGTTCCTCAAACATATTTACATATATATAACTATTTCCAAGACCATGCATTTTTGTAAAAGAAAATTGGCTCATTTTTATTCACTCCAAAAATAATTTATTATTTCAAGTATAAAATGCATGCTTTTAGAACACAATATGAATGTCCCCCGTTTCTCATATTTGACAGTGTTTTGGCAATAAGCCGTTCTTACACAAATCGTGTAAGAAAAAAGCCCTTCTAAAAGGGCCTTTTTTTTCGAAATAAACACTCCTATTAAAGTGAAACTTTAATCAGTCTGGGGACGGGCAGCAGGGATTCAACCTAACTTCTTTGCTTCAGCTGAATTTTGAGGTGGGAGTCTTACTGCCCGCAAATAGCGAGATAAATGAAAAAAGAAAAACGTTGCCTGTTTGCAACGCTTTAAAACATTGGATTTTCATCCATATAATCATATACATTATTTACAAGTTCTTCTACTGTTGCACCTTGTACAACTTCACCATTTACAAGTGCAAATGGACCTTCAAAACAGATGCCACAATATCCTAAACAACCATATTCCATTACGTCTAAATTAGGATCTTTTTCTAATTTTTCTAAAGCTGCTTGCGAACCGCTTGCAAGGTTACCTACACAAAATTCGATTAATGGTTTAATCAAAACTCTCTCCCCCCTGTATCTCTAAACAAATTACCATTTACTTTATATGGTATGTGCATACCTAATTTGCGAAACGGATAAGTAACCCTCTCTACTTGTTACCATTCCACTTTATTTATAAGAAGAAAACTAAGCTGTTTCTTGTTGTTTTCGTTATATATTCTAAACTATTTAGTTACTTCACTATTTCACTTCATAATAGATGGTCTTCTTTATATAACATACTACTCATAATGAAATAGTAAATAGTAACTAGAAAATGAAAACCACTTACTTTACTTTTCTTCTTATTGTACAACAGAGTATTCATTCATGCATTGTTATTTGTTCACAAATTCGATATAATTTGATTGTGTAAAGTCGAAATATTTTATTAATATAAAATTGTATGATTAGGGGATATTTCAACAGAAAAGGGGTAATCCATCATGAAACACCTCGTACTACTAGGTGGTGGCTACGGTGGAATGAGAATTCTGCAGCGGCTACTTCCAAGCAACCAACTTCCAGATGATGTACAAGTGACATTAATCGACAAAGTACCATATCATTGCTTTAAAACTGAATATTATGCATTAGTTGCGGGTACAATTTCAGAAACGCATATTCGCATACCGTTTCCTGAGCACCCACGTCTCAATATTCAATACGGAACAATAACAAATATTGACCTCGAAACGAAGGCCGTTCATCTCGATGGCGGTGAAACGATTCAATATGATGATTTAATTATCGGGCTTGGCTGTGAAGATAAATATCATAACGTTCCTGGGGCAAAGGAATATACACATAGCCTACAATCAATTGAACAAACACGTAAGACATATGAACAATTAAATAGCTTAGAACCAAATGCAACAGTAGCTGTCGTTGGGGCTGGTTTAAGCGGCGTTGAAGTGGCAAGTGAACTTCGCGAAAGCCGTTCAGATTTAAAAATCTATTTATTTGATCGAAAAGATAGAATTTTATTCCCATATCCAGAGAAATTAAGTAGATACGTAGAAGAATGGTTTGTAAAACATAAAGTTACCATTATACGAAACTCTAACATTACAAAAGTGGAACCAAACATTGTATACAACCATGATGAACCACTTGAATGTGATGCAATCGTCTGGACAGCTGGTATTCAAGCAAATGAAGTTGTTCGAAACCTTCCAGTTGAACAAGATGGTAGCGGACGGGTTGTTTTAACTAAATATCACAATATTCCAAATAACGAGCACGTTTATGTCGTAGGAGATTGCGCAGCACTTCCACACGCACCATCTGCTCAACTTGCTGAAGGTCAAGGAGAACAAATTGTCCAAATATTATTAAAACGTTGGAATAATGAACCCCTTCCTGATGAACTGCCTGTTATTAAATTAAAAGGTGTTCTCGGTTCTCTCGGCAAAAAACACGGATTTGGTTTACTAGCAAACCAACCATTAATGGGACGTGTACCGAGATTATTAAAATCCGGTCTTCTTTGGATGTACAAATATCATAACGGTTAATACTTTAAAGGCTGCCTACATAGTAGACAGCCTTTTTCTATTCATTTTTTGTAACTACTCAGTCATTCTATGAAAAACCGACAGAAAAGCATTTTTTTAAATGGCCGAGAGGGACTGGCTATGTATAGGATCCGTCAGTGCCTTTTCCTGCCACGCGCAAAGTTTTAAAACAAAGAAAAAAGATGTTCCTTCTAAAGAGACTTTATTTTTCTATTTTTCTCTCTTTTTGATACGATATAACTAGAATCAGAAAGGAGCAATTTATGTTTATATTAAAAGACATCACATATAAAGATATTCTACACATTCCTTATTTACAGATTCAAAAAGAAAAAACAACTTGTATTATCGGTGAAAGTGGTAGTGGTAAAAGCACATTACTTCGCATGTTAAACGATTTACAATCACCCACATCTGGCACAATTGAATATAACGGAAAATCTATTTTAGATTATCCTCCCATTCAATTACGCCGTGAAGTTGTCATGCTCGGACAAACTCCGCCTATTTTTGATGGAACAATTAAAGATAATTTATTAATGGGACTTCGATTTTCTGAAAAGCCATTTCCAAATGACGATGCCCTGCAAGGCGCATTAACGACTGTTAGCCTAGATAAAAAATTAGAAGATAACGCCTCTTCTTTATCAGGTGGCGAAAAACAAAGACTTGCTTTCGCTCGTATTATACTAATGGATCCACCCGTCTATTTATTAGATGAACCAACTTCGGCACTAGATGGTGACACAGAACGCCGCGTTATGAAACAATTCACTCTACTGGCAAGAGAAAAGAAAAAAACAGTTATCTTCATCACGCACTCGCAACAACTTCCAGAAGAAATCGCAGACGATATTATTGAAATTAGTAAAACAAACGGTGCAACTAGAAAGGAAGTGCTATCAATTGAAGGGCGTTATTGAACTACAAATTTGGCAACTTGCAGCTGCATATATTTTCATCCTTATTTTAATCGGGCTTGTGAAATTAAAAGGAATACCGCGTGAGAAACAAATTACAATTGCTACATTACGTATGACAATTCAGCTCGTACTAGTCGCATATGTTCTTACATACATATTTGAAAATAGTAATCCGTTTTATACAATAGCTCTCATTACTTCTATTACTACATTTGCGATTTTCAACATTTATAAACGAATAAACCTTCCTATGTCAAAAGAATTAAAACGAGTAGCCGCCCTCTCCATGATCGCTGGATCAATCGGCCCTCTTTTACTATTTATCTTTGTCATTATCGGACACGATCCTTGGTATGCTCCGCAGTATATCGTTCCTATTGCCGGTATGCTAATCGGTAATGCTATGACAGGTATTTGCCTCGGGGCAAACACCTTTTTAAACAGTATGAAATCACAAAGAGACCATATTGAAGGGGCACTTATGCTTGGCGCAACTCCAAAACAAGCAGCTGCTCCGCTCATACGGGACGCTTTCGATTCTGCTATTTTACCAACAATTAATTCCATGGTCGGAATGGGAATTATAAGTCTTCCAGGCATGATGACAGGACAAATTTTATCCGGTGTATCACCATTTACAGCTATCCAATATCAAATTGCGATTATACTTGGCATTTCTGGAAGTACAGCTTTCTCTGTTATTATCTTCTTACAGCTTGGGTATAAAACGTTCTTTAATAAGCGGTGCCAGTTGAAAGAAGTTGAAGTACAATCATAAAAAAGACGCTCTGCAAGTTACTTACAGAGCGTCTTTTTTCTTTGCTAATCTTACGCTTTCTTAACGAACTGTGATTTTAACTTCATAGCTCCGAAACCATCGATTTTACAATCAATATCGTGATCTCCCTCAACTAGACGGATACTCTTTACTTTCGTACCAATCTTTACAACTGAAGAAGTTCCTTTTACTTTTAAATCTTTAATTACAGTAACAGCATCGCCATCTTGAAGAACGTTTCCGTTCGCATCTTTTACAACTTTTGCACCATCATTACTTTCAGCTTCCGCTTCTTGACCCCACTCATGGGCACATTCTGGACATACGAAAAGAGCGCCATCCTCATACGTATATTCTGAATTACATTTTGGACAATTTGGTAAAGTAGCCATAAATTCATTTCCTCCGTTCATTATTTATACGTAAAAATCAAATCGAATTTTTACATGTCGATAAAGTGAAACTTTAATAAGTGGAGGATGGAATCCCCCACTTATTATTAGTTGAACCAATCGGGCATTTACGGGCAGTTGACATCCCACCTACATATTTGCTGGCGCCCTATTCTGAGATGAAAGTCTTACTGCCCGTTAATGCGGGATAAATAAAATTTGTATAGCATTTCTTTATACTGCCATAGTCTCACGTTATTGACAAGCCTACCTCAAATTCTCATTTTTTATTGTATTTTACAAAATTTCAATTAGTATGGCGTTTGTTTACTAATGTTTTTCTCTTCTTGTTACATATCCTTTCTCATAAATAAAAAGAAGAATCTTCATTAGACTCTTCTTTTTGCGATACATCATTATCTATTTATATTAATACCAGGCATTCTCTTCAATATAAAATTGATACTCTTCTGCTTCTTCTTCATTTAACTTTTTATCGTTTAAATAAATTTCTTTCCATTCAAATCTCTGTTTATCTAAATACACAGCGAACTTAACCTTTACATCCTTTTTTTCCTCATAATCATAACCAGTAAATTCTACTATATCAAAACGTCCTTCTTTTTTTACATACGTCCATTTTGGATCATCAGTAAAAACTTCCAATGTAATCCCTTCATCACTTAAACGAACTACATCTTTTATATTTGGTTCCGTCGGTAAATACGATAACCCGTAACCAGCTGCACCAAATACTACAAATAATAACGCATTTAATCCAAGCATAATCCCAACATGAGTGCCACCCTTTGTTTGGAAGTAATAATTGTGTTGTGCATCAGATAACTCTTTTGCCTTATGTAAAACACGAACTGTATGCTTGTAATATAAACGATTCCCTTGCCATCCAGTAAATAGCATAGTTCCGAAATAAACAATAAAATCGATCCACATCGGGATATCTATAAAAACAGAGGTAATTAAAGTAGGAACTCCTACTAATGCAATAATAATAAATAATTTATACATCTTGCGATAAGCTAACCACAATAATGGGAAGAAAAAGGCTATCCAGTTCCAACTATTTCCCTTCTCGGGATCTTTTGCTTTCCCCCACTTAAAGTCGTAATATGCAGTATTATTTCTCACAACTTTATGTAACTCTTTAGGAGCTATCGCTTCCTGTAGAACAGTGTCCTTCACGTACATCATCCTTCTCTTATTTCTATATAACTTTATTGTATATCTATAAAAAGAAGGAATCTAACAAAAAATAGTTATATTTCATAAAAATGAACAAAAATCGAATACATTCCGACAATTATCCATTCTATATTCCATTTTACTATTAAATATATTAGAATACTCATATATAAGACATTTAATACACTATGTTAAACATCTTGTATATTCACAGAAAAGGATGTATCAAAATCATTTTGACACAACCTTCTCCTATTAAACTACTATTGTAATATGACCTAGCCTAAAATCTCGACTTAAGAGACTTCACAAATTAGCTCTCTACTATTTCAAACATATTTCCACTTACACAACTAATGAATAATCTATCATTAACTTCCTCAATTGATACAATAAAATCCACTTCAACTACATTTTTAGGCAGTTTAATTATACCTTTCGTTTCGCCAGATTTTGAAGTGAGAGTCTTACTGCCCGTTAATGCGGGATAAACATCAAAAAGAACAGTCTATTGCATAATGTTTCACATGAAACTATCTATATTTTAGATTATCTTTCGACTTCTCATTCCTTGCAAAGTACTTTTTCATTATATAAAAATAGTAAAAGCATCCTTTATATGAAGGATGCTTTTACTATTCACCTACCACTTCCCCCTACACTCTTCAATTACATACAGCAAATACCGCTTCGTCATATCAGCCCGTCTCCACCTAGAGAGCTTTCGCTTTCCTTCTGGATTCTGCCGCATTCGCTCTACTTCCCTTAATAAAGGCTCCCACTTATGAGAGTAAAGTTCCAACATGTATTGTAATCCTCTATCTTTTGAAACAATTGTTTTATGATCTAACGTATATAAAATACGTCCCATCGTAGCGACAGCTGATTCTACCCATTCTTCTATGAAAAATAAATAAGGACGCTTCGCTTTTTCAAACCAGTAATGTTCTACGTTGTATTTCATTGTATTTACTACATCGTCCCACTTTATTTGAAAGGAAAGGTCTTCTACTTCTTTCCCGCTAACTGTAATACCTTCATTTTTCAATGTCCACCATGTGACCGCGTTAATATCCCAATGACCAATATTAGCCTTACCATCTGCACAATACACGTACTCATTTATTTCATCATTGTATTTCCCTAAGTCAGCAAGCGGAATATACATACCGTCCATTCTTTTACCTAACGTACTTTTACTAATTTTTTTATGCAGTTCTATAATTTGTTGTTTTTCAGCTTCATTCACGGAATCACTTATTACCGTAACAAAATCAACATCGCTCGTTTCTATATGAAATGCTCCTAGCGCGATTGATCCGTAAATATATACCCCGACTATTTTTTCATCTAAAAAAATTTCTTTTAATTCTACTATGTACCGCTCCATTAACTGTTGTAATTCCTTTGGTAACGAGTGCTTCACTCCATTTTTCACATCTATCCCTCCATTAAAAAAAGCCTTTGCGAATTCGCAAAGGCTTCCTGCTTTATAAATATTTCTCGATTTCTTCGTAAACATCCTTCAAACGAGGATTTCCTTCTCCTACAATTTCTCCATTTACAAGAACGACCGGATAAAATAGATCTTCTTCCACTACGCGCTCTGCGAATGCTTTTTTATCTTCATCTTCTTGTTCTTGTTGAAAATCAATATACTCGAAATTAAATTTATTTTCTTGTCCTTCATATTTACGACCAATCGCCGCTTGTAACCACTCAAACGTTTCTGTTGAAGATGGCATTCCGACGCAACTCGCACAAATCACTTTCGTCCCATACACTTGCACATTAACCATTTCTTCTCCCCCACTTCTTGCCCTAACAGTATATTCAGATGTCTTAGTACATAAGCACATCATTTTACAAACTTATTCCATACCCCTATACTGAAAAAACACGTTGTACACACGATATAATATTTTGACAATAAAACAAGAAGAGAAAAAATAGATTTTCCCCTCTATCTTGATTATAATAAAACTGATGAAAGGAGTCGATAAAAATGGAAAACCCACATATGCAAGAACAAGTACTAGAGGTATTAGATAAATTACGTCCATTCTTACTTCGCGATGGCGGAGACGTTGAATTAGTAGACATTGAAGAAGGTATCGTAAAATTACGCCTTATGGGTGCATGCGGAAGCTGCCCAAGTTCTACAATCACACTAAAAGCTGGTATCGAACGCGCATTACTTGAAGAAGTACCAGGCGTTATTGAAGTAGAACAAGTATTTTAATTAAAAGCGGAAGCGGCTCGTCCAAAATGTGAGGAGGATGGAGCTTCTGACATAGAGGCGCTTTTTGCCTCGGCGGAAGAAGCGAAGCCACCGAACATTTTAGCCGCTGGAGCTGGATAACATCTAAAAGCAGAAGTGGCTCGTTCAAAGCTACTTCTAAGAAAAGAGACCAAATTTGGTCTCTTTTTTTGTACGCAAAAAAGACATACTCCCCTACACTATTAACATCATAAAACAAAATTGGAAATCCTTCTCAAAAAATGCGATAATTAATATATAGTGAATCGTTCACACATATACAGCGAAAAACATAGGGGGGGACGACGTATGCCAAAAATAGGGAGTACTTTTGTAACAATTCAAGAATTAGAGCAGAAAAAAGAATATTTATTAAGTCTTTCACCCGTTATACCGACATGGAATACGAGCTATCAATTTTTATTTAAAGAAATACAACAAGAATTATTAAAAAAGGTAAATGAAAAAATTGAAAGACACCACATTATTTTAACTATATGTACAGATCAAAAAGTAGGAGCATAGCTTCTTATTATATAAAGATAGACACGGGTATCTGTTGTGGTATAAAAAAAAGACCTCAATTGGTCTCTTTTTTATACGTTTAAGACAGCCAATCTAATTTCCTAATGCCTAACTTATCAACAGGTAAACGAAATGACTCGTAAAAATGATTCATAAATTGCTCAGTGCGCTTCACATCATGTAAAATGATTTCTAAACGGGCTCTATATATGCCTTTTTGTTCTTCGTTTCCTGTTTGATAATATCGTTCAATCGTTTCAAAGTAGTGAAGCGGGAACAGAAGCCTTGCGAATAATAAGCGCCAGCCAAATGAAGAGAGCGAATAATTACGTTCATAATCTGTAATGAATTGAACTACCGTTTGCTCCCAATCTTTCTTTTTTTCTATCATCATATAGCGAATACATTCTGCTATATCTCTACTTGGGTGATCATATACCCAATCAAAAGGAAGTTTTAAACGCTTCGTTTGCTGCCATAATAAAGGTGTAAATCGTTCTTGGCAAATTGTTGCTGCGTCAGTTATTTGTGGTGTATCGTCCATTTCTGTATCGACAACATATTGAATTGCATTTTCTGCAACTCCTAAGTAATACGGGAAGGATTCAATAAACAATTGATCGAATACGTCTGAAGGATGGTTCATCACTTGCGATTGCCAAAACCTTTCTAATTGGTCGAGCCTTTTTTCCCATAATGCTTTCCATTCACCAATGCGGCTTAATTGCTCAACTTCTTCTGGAAAGAATGCGCCACGTTTATGGAATATAGAAAGCTCACTTCCTAATGATGTAGCATGTCGCTCTAACATACGCATACCTTTTAATAAGCAGTAATTTTTTTCTTCTATCTCACTTACATAGTAGCCGTGTATAGTCGGAACGAAAGTCGAAACAGTTATATCCCCTTGCTGGTTCATATAATCACTGAGCTTTTTCATCTCTACAAGTACTTCTTCCTCCATTTCTCCAATTGGAACAAGTACATAAATTTTGTTGCGAATCCAAAAGCTTTTATAGGGGCCAAGGGGGATTAATTCTTTAATATGCATGTGATAATGCTCATAAATATGCTGAATCATCGCAGTCGCCACCTATGGTTTTTCTTTATATATATGAGCTTGTGCTCGCCTTTCATTCCTATGCACATGATAAAGCAACGAAACGTATACAAATACTAAAAAGAAAAAAAGGTGATAAACATGAAAGACTCAAATCAACTACAAGAAAGAGCATTACAACTATTACAAGAGCGCGGTGTAACAATTGACGATATTGCTGATCTTGTTCATTTTCTTCAAAAGAAATACCATGCAAATTTAGAGATGTCAGAATGTCGCTATAACGTTGAGCGTGTACTATCAAAACGAGAAGTACAAAACGCTCTTATTACAGGCATTGAACTTGATGTCCTTGCTGAAAAAGGAATGTTAAGTCAGCCGTTACAAGATATCGTAAAACGCGATGAAGGACTATATGGAATTGATGAAGTCATCGCACTTTCAATCGTTAACGTGTACGGGTCAATTGGCTTCACGAACTTTGGATATATCGATAAATTAAAACCAGGTATTTTAGAATACTTAAATGATAAATCAACTGGAAAGGTGCATACATTCCTTGATGATATCGTTGGCGGAATCGCTGCCGCTGCTTCAAGTCGTTTAGCGCACCGTGCTGAGCATTCAGAATAAGGGGTCTAGGCCGTCAGTCTCATACTGACGGCCTTTCATATTCCATAAGCATGAACTCTCTTCCACGGCTCAAAAAAAGAGGTCCTACTTGAAATCCAATGTTTTTATACAGCCTAATCGCTCTCTTATTGAATGTCGCTACACTCAGTCGAAACATTTTCGAATTCAATTCCTCAGTAGCAAATGCTATTCCCGCTTGAAAAAATATTTCCCCCATCCCTTTCCCTGTTAACTCCGGCTTCATTCCAAGCCCAATATCTACTACATCTTCTCCCCTATATAAATTAGCATCTCTTCCCCCTGGCACTTGTGCATTTTCTCCAAAACAAAAATAGCCGATGAATTCTCCATTCTCTCCGCAACAACCGTAATACGTTCCATCTAGCAACTCTTCTATTACTTCAGCATCTCCCGAAAAGCTATATAACGTATAGGGATTTTCATACTTCCACGTATTTATTTCTTTCGCTTCTTCTTCTGTTAACTTATGTATATCCATTCATCTCGCTCCTTATCAAATACTCTACTAATCTATATGTATTTACTCATTCATTTTCCAAATTTGATTCTCCTCTAATCGTAATATGCATAGTTACATACGCACACCCCTTTAAAAAATGCTACAATTTATTTGAATCGCTGTTGCTACACTTCTTGATTAAAGAAAAGACGTTAAAACGGAAATTAGCGTCTTATCAAACTCAAGCAATTGACACATTTTGTCATCATGAAAGACACTCGAAAGAGTGTCTTTTTTTCTATACCTGAGCAGGACCTGCTCATTTACAAAATTAATGCATAAATTAATATAACTCTTAAACGCATTATTCCCTTTCTATACGTTGCAGCGTTCGTTGCGACAAATTCGGATAATAAAAAGCACTCCAGCCAGAGTGCTTTTTACTTTCAAACAAGGAGGTTACATATATGGATAGTACTCTTGTATTTAACTTTGGCATTGGTATTGTTATCATTTTATTCGTCTTTTTTGTACTTTGTATGAGCGGGATATAGAACGGCTATTTTTAGCGTCTTTATTTTAGAAATAAAAAACAGGCAACCTCTTCTGAACTGACCCCATAAAGTTAGACAGGTCGTTTTATTAGGCAGCCTTTAGGGCATGAGTTCGGTATTGTACCGGACTCATGCCTTTTAATTTCGCCTTAATTCGTTTGTGATTATAATAATCGATATATTTTTCAAATTCTTGTTTAAAGTGTTCTATGCTTTCAAAATCTTTTAGATAAAGAAATTCAGATTTCATAATACCAAAGAAACTTTCAATAACCGCATTATCGTAACAGTTCCCTTTACGAGACATACTTTGAGTAATCTTGCGTTCTTTTAGGGCGTGACGATACTTCTTCATTTGATAATGCCAGCCTTGATCAGAGTGAATAAGGAGTTCGTCTTCTTCTGTCAATTGTTGAAAAGACTTCTCTAACATCTTCGATACAAGTGAATAGGTTGGTCTTGAATCAATTGTATAAGCGATTATCTCTCCATTAAATAAATCTAACATCGGTGATAAGTAGAGCTTCTCGCCGCATAATTTAAATTCGGTTATGTCTGTAACCCATTTTTCGTTCGGCTTTTCAGCCTTAAAGTTACGTTCTAAAATATTTGGCGCAATCTTACCTACTTTTCCTTTATAAGAGCGATATTTTTTCATACGAACTAAGCTCTTCAAACCTAACTCTTTCATAATTCGTTGAACTTTTTTATGGTTGATTTTGTGTCCTTGGTTCATTAACTCATCGCGAATACGGCGATATCCATAACGACCTTGGTGTTCATCGTAAATGTTTTGAATTAAGATCTTTAACTCTTTATCTTTATCCGGGCGATTAGAATTCTGTATCCAGTAATAATACGTACTTCGTGGGAGTTCTGCTAATTTTAAAAGTGCCTTCACTGGAAATACTTTCCTTAGTTCATAGATTACTTGCGCCTTATCTTGTTTGGTGATTTTTCCTTGTTTTGAACTAAGGCATTCAACTTTTTTAAATAAGCATTCTCCATACGCAAACGCTCCAATTCAGCTTGTAATGCTTCTACTGACGCTTCCATTTGTGTTTGTTTGTTGATTGATTTTTGATTGTCCTTAGTCATAGATTGACGCCCCTTTTTCTTCGATTTAAGGGCGTCTACTCCTTTTGATGTAGTTGAATGCGCCATTTTCTAATAAGTCCAGGTGAAGAAATATTAAAAATAACTGCCGTTTCGTTTGGAGACGTCCCATTTTCGAACATATAATTTAGTACGTCTAGTTTATACTGTGCAGAATACGTTGTATAGCCTTTTTCAAATGCCTGGATTCCATGATATTCAAATTGTTTTATCCACATGCGAACCACTTCGTGATTCGCTCCTAATGATTTCGCAATATCTTTTATACTCTCACTTCCATCTTGATAATGTATTACTGCATTCATTTTGTCTTCTGAAGTAAATTTAGTCATAAAAAAACTACACCTCCAATTGTTAGACTGTGTCTAACAATTGGGGTGCAGTTCACTTCCGGTTACCTGCCTTTCATTACATCTTCTCAATCCACTCCGTCAAGTTGTGCACAACTTGCGTCGGTTGTACTTCATATTCTGTTAACTTGTCCACAGTTGTTACTCCAGTGTGGACAAGAAGGGTATGCATACTAGCATTTATCCCCGCTAAAATATCTGTATCGTAGTTATCCCCAACCATTAAAGCTTCTTCTTTTCCTATGCCAAGCACTTTTAACGCTTGTTCCATAATGATTGATTCTGGTTTACCAATAAAGATTGGGTCCACACCTGTTGATACTGCAACAACTGATGTTAATGAACCGTTACCTGGTAATAATCCGCGCTCAGTTGGAATTGCGATATCCCCATTTGTTGAAATAAACGTTGCACCGTTACGCACAGCAAGGCACGCTTTCGCTAATTTTTCATATGTGATATCACGATCTAAACCAACAACAACGAAATCAGGATTTTCATCCACAAGTTCAAAGCCTTTTTCCACAAGTGCAGCGTGTAATCCCTCTTCACCAATCATATATACAGTTGCATCTTGTTTGCGCTCATAAATAAAGTTCGCTGTAGCCATACTCGTTGTGAATATTTGCTCCGCTTTCGCTGGAATATCGAAACGAACAAGCTTTTCTGCAACTTGTTCTGGTTTACGAGTTGAGTTATTTGTAACGAATAAACATGGAATACCGCGTTCTCCTAATGCTTTTACGAAGTCACTTGCTTCTTCAATTTGTTCTTCACCGCGATACATCGTACCGTCTAAATCAATTAAATAGCCTTTATACATCTGTTTGCCTCTCCTTCTATGCTAACGTTCATATCTATCATACCACTCTTATATTAACCCCTTTTTCAAAAGAAAAAAACGCTTTACCTTAAAGCGTCCCATAACGTTCATTTTTTCTCTTTTATTTGGTACGAACAATTACAATCGCCCACGCACATGTTTGCTAACGTCTTCACATTGGCATCTGCAAATAACCGCTTATACATATCTTTTTCATCTTCACACACTTGCGGGAATCTCTCTGCAATTTCCTTTAACGGACAGTTTTGCTTTTCAAGTATGAAAGAGAGTTCCCCATCTCGCTTTATTTGAACCATATAACCGTTTCTCTCTTGCATAGCAGCTACTTCTTGAACTTTATACGCTAAATTGCTTTGATTACTTATCCTCTTTTGCAACTGTTCTTCCATTCGTTTCGTTCTCGCTTGCAAGACGTGACGCAGCATTTTTTCATCGCCCATTCGAGCTAAATCTTCTAGCATATCAATAGCAAATTGCTTATATTCTTTCGGGAATGTATCTTCTCCCTTTTGACTTAATCCATACAAATATGTTGGTCGTCCGACATGCTGTCTTACCATCTTTGAATAGATTAGCTCATCTTTCTCCAGTTTACTTAAATGCCTTCGAATCGCCATCTCAGTAATCTCTAAAGCTTCAGCTAAATCTGCTACAGTATGCTCACCCTTTACCTTCAATAATTGTACAATCTCTTCTTTCGTAGTACGTGCTTCCCCCATATTTCACCCTTCTCCCTTTTCTTTCTCATATACAATATAAGATCCCCAAAGGAATCTCCGGGGATCTTATAAGCATAATTATTCTGGTACAAATGCAGATACAGGTCCTAATTCCTTTTCTAAATAACTACGAATATTCGTTGGGTATTTCTCTACCACTGCGATATTTTTTTGAATCGTCTTATATAATTCATCATGATTCATTTGAATATAATCTTGCGTAAGCATTTTTCGAAGAAGAATAATTTCTTTAATATGCGCTCCCTCTTCTCCACTTATAACTCTCTCGTCCATTAAAATATCAATAATATCTTCGTAACTTCCTGGATCGCGCATAATAAATCCATCAATCATCGCATTCCCTACATCTAATATACAATCGATAATAAGATGGGCTATGCGCTCTAATGCATAAAATTCAAACTCTGTTTCATATGTCTTTTTCTCTTGAAATGTATTTGTTGCTCGTTCTAAACATACTAGCATTTGTTCTATTTTTTTTCTGTCTACGAAGTACATGAATGTCACCTACCTGGAAATTAAAGCATTTACATTTTAATTGTAACGCTTTCTTCTGAAAAAATCGACAATTTTTCGAATTCACCTTTTCCTCGTTATTTGTTATAGTTATATTTGTATGATTTTTGAAATTGGAGGAATGCAACCTTGGAACGTGAACTCGCACTAGAAATTGTCCGTGTAACAGAAGCAGCAGCCTTAGCATCCGCACAGTGGATGGGCCGCGGAAAGAAAAACGAAGCAGATGATGCAGCCACTACAGCTATGCGTGATATGTTCGATTCAGTAAACATGGCAGGTACAGTTGTAATCGGTGAAGGAGAACTTGATGAAGCACCGATGTTGTATATTGGTGAAGAACTAGGAACAGGTAACGGTCCAGAAGTAGATATCGCCGTTGACCCATTAGAAGGTACAAACATCGTTGCGAAAGGTCTTGCAAATGCAATGGCAGTTATCGCAATCGCAGATAAAGGAAACCTTCTTCATGCTCCGGATATGTACATGGAAAAAATCGCGGTTGGTCCAAAAGCAGCTGGTAAAATTAGCTTAGATGATCCAATTGAAAAAACAATTGATATTGTAGCAGAAGCAAACAATAAAAAAATTCGTGACCTAACGGTTATCATCCAAGAACGTGAACGTCATCAAGATATTATTGACCGTGTTCGTGCAAAAGGTGCACGCGTAAAACTATTTGGTGATGGAGATGTTGGTGCATCAATCGCTACAGCTTTACCTGGAACAGGTATCGACTTATTCGTAGGTGTAGGCGGAGCTCCAGAAGGCGTTATTTCTGCAGCAGCATTAAAATGCCTTGAAGGTGAAATGCAAGCTCGCTTAGTTCCAATGAACGAAGAAGAAGAAGCTCGTTGTCGTGAAATGGGATTAGAAGATCCTCGTCAACTTCTTATGTTAGATGACTTAGTATCTGGTGATGATGCAATCTTCTCAGCAACAGGTGTATCTGCTGGTGAATTATTAGACGGCGTGAAATTCCTTGGCGGAGATTTAGCTGAAACATATTCTATCGTTATGCGTTACAAAACAAGAACGGTAAGATTTATTAAAACACACCACCATTTAGACCATAAACCACACTTAAACTTAGATATTTAATAAAGGAGCCATGTGTATGGAAGAACGTTTCTTTCTGTACGACGATACAGTCGCTACAAAAACGCGTTTCGTTAGCTTTTTGGGGGAAAATGAGCGTCATGATTTAGCGCTTCTATACTCCGATCGTCATTACGGTAAAACGATAGTCCTTGATATGCAAAGCAACAAATTTGCTATCATCGGTCCTGACGATTTAAATGAACAAGGCTACTTAGAGCATGCATTTTCGATGTCTGAAGAAAATGCAGAAGAATTACGCTCATTTTTATTTGAACTTATATAATTTATCTGGTGCACCAGCTATGTTAGCTGGTGTTTTTTTACAATTTATATTTCGAATTTTCAATCTTATGTGTTATACTTATGAACAAATCTATTTGGATAGAAAGGACGTTATCTGCGTATGCCAACATTTACTTTGTAATGGACCAGCAATTGGATAGTATTACTCTCAAAAAAGCACCGTGCTTTTTCAAGGGAGTAGTCTGCCATTCCCATTACAAAGGAACGTAACGCATCTGTAGTATGATGTTTACGGAGGTTCCTCTTTCGGGAACCTCCTTTTATTTTTGTCTCTTTCTTATGTCTTCATACTACAAGACATCCAAATAGCTGTATTACGTTTCTTTGCCACTACTATAAGAGGTGAAGGAAAATGCAGAAAGTACAACTTTCTTGGAGTTTATATGAAAATGAGCAAAACACAATCGAAAAGTATTGTAAAAATTGCAGGCGTACTACCCTTTTTACCGACACGAACATTCGCAGACATAACGCAAACGGAAAAAACATATACCGATTTGCCATTTATAAGTGTCCGAAAGATCATACGTGGAACCAAAAGCTTCACATTTATAAATCATTTACTGATCACGTCGAAACTGTCGATATGACTCAGCAAGAACAAACTGAAACAAGTACTACCATTTCCATTACACAATACAAAGAAAGTGGTATAGCCGAAATAACGATCGTATTAGACATCGTTTTTGGTTCCCACCGAATTGATAAAGTGCTATCCACATATATTTCAGATTGGAGCCGTACTATCATTGTGGATAAAATTAAAAATGGAGCTATCCAACTAAATGGACAACAAATGAAACCAAACAAAATGCTTTCTGAAGGTGATTACATTTCAATTTGTTTGTAAGGAGGACTCCCATGTTAACGGTGAGAAAAGGTACGATTGATTTATTGAACGACTTAGATGTAATGTATACAGCATGCAAAGAATTACTCTTACAAAACCAAATTTATCAATGGGATGATTCTTATCCTACGCGAGACCATATTTCCTATCATTTAAAACAAGGTGAACTGTATTGCCTGTTTGAGCATGATTCACTCGTTGGTGCTGTCGTGTTAAACGAGTGGCAATCTCCAGAATACGAACTAATTGATTGGTCAGAAACAGACGGACGCTTTCTTATCGTCCACTCTTTTGTCATCCATCCGCTCGCGCAGGGCAAAGGATATAGCAAAGTACTATTATCCTTTTGGGAAAGTGAAGCAAGACAGGAAGGTTGCAAAGGAATACGCCTAGATTGTTTTACAGGTAATCCCGTTTCATTAAGCCTATACGAAAAAAACAATTATATTTGCCGAGGTGCTGTTTATTTCAAAAGTAAACAGCCTCCTCATAATTGGTATAACTGCTATGAAAAAATCCTCTTACAATCGTAAGAGGATTTTTTCATTTCTTCACTTTTCGTAATACGAAGTGTGCACAACCGAAGTTACAGTACTCGTATAAATACTCTGATAAAGTACTAATTTTCGTATCATATGTCGAACGTTGATTACTATCATCAAAGAATCCGCGCAATCTAAGTTGCTCATAACCCCAGTCTCCAACGATATAATCATATTTATTTAAAATTTCTGCATAGCGCTCTTTAAGTGCTTCTTCACTAAAACCGTCACGAAAGTTTTTAATTACTTCGTACTGAACATTATTAACGCTCACCGTAGTATGAATCTCTTGCTTTTGCTCCATTATGAACTTCCTCTCTAAGCATTCTTCTTTTTATCGTATCACAAAGCATAACAACCAACAATTTCAAATACAAAAAATTGAAAATTAGTGCATGCTATGGAGAAGGAGGTGCTACATCGTGAAAAAACAAATTATACTCTCTCTTCTCACTCTTTCCTTATTTGCAGGCTGCCAATCAACTAATAAAGCCGAAATGGAGCGTGAAGAAGGAAGTCGTGTTCTTGTTTCCAACAAAAACGACATGTATCATACGGAAAATACAAATACACGGCTCACAAGGGTGGGCTATTCATCTAAACAAAAACATGAAGTATCTAACAAACAAGTAGGCGCCATTAACCGTGAGAAAGTCGCTGAAATGATTACAAGCATGACAGTCAAACTTCCTGACGTCACCAATGCCGCTACACTCGTTACCGACGACGAAGTGTTCGTTGTATACCGTGCAAACACAACGGATCCAAAACTCGTAACAGATCAAGTATATAAAACTGCTTTGTCCATCGTTCCTCGCTATTATAAAGCATATGTATCAACAAACCAAAAGTTGATTTCTCAAATTCAAGGTCTTCAATCTGGTAGCTTAAACGATAAAGAATATGAACAAAGTCTTGATATGTTAAAACGTGAAATGAGCGATAATCCTCATTTGAACAATACGGGGGATCAAACTTTAAATGACATGATTAAAAAATAAAAAGGTGGAGAAAACCTCCACCTTTTTACTATTTCTTACGATCCGCATAAACCTCCATCGCATCACACATAAACTGCGCTAAACCTTCACCAAACTTATCAATATTTTTCGTAAAACGCTCATCAGCAACATACATTTGACCGAGCCCCTTAAAGGATTCTAATGAATATTCACCAAAGTTTTGCAAGTAATCGTACCATACCCCGATTGCGGATTGCGCCTCTTTAGAATCAGGTGCTCCATTTCGAATTGTTGCTAGATTTCTATAAATATTATTAAACTCCTCCTGTTTCTCTTTAGACATCCCCTTCGCTGTTTTATTCGCTTTATCTACAGCCTCATCTCCCCATCGTTCACGTGCTTCTTCTTCGTACGGGTTATGACTAAAATCAAATCCTTCAAATTTCTCTTTATTCGTCATATCAATCTCTCCTTTTGTATGCTGAATTGTTTTATCAATCGTCGCAATCACTTTATCTAACCTAGCACGCTTTTCAAGAAGCATTTTCTTATGAAGCTGTAGCGCTTCTTCATGATCAAATGATGGACTCATGATAATTTCTTTAATCTTCTTCAAAGGGAAGCCTAGTTCTTTAAAAAATAAAATTTGCTGCAGTGTCTCTAAATTTTCATTGGAATACAGACGATATCCAGACTCTGTCGTCTCGTCTGGGGTTAATAACCCAATTTCATCGTAATGATGCAGTGTGCGCACACTAATTCCAACTAAATTAGCTACTTCTTTTACCTTCATTGTCATGTGTATCTCCCCCTTAGTACATACGATAAAGTATGACGCAACGTTAGAGTCAATAAGTAAATTCATTTATCTCTAAAAGTTTCATCTCTCCCATATTTCATGCATAATAGATATGTACATATATTAGAAAGCGGTGAAAGTATGGTTTCAAATACTGTAATTGCCAGCATCATATTTCAACTCGTTGTTTCGGTTCTGGTCCCAATTATTGTACTCGTTTATTTCCGTAAAAAATATAATATTAATTGGAAAGTGGTCGGCGTTGGTGTTCTTATCTTTATTGGATTTACCCAAATTCTCGAAACACCGTTCCACCTATTTATACGTGGTAATCCAGCAATCGCTCCATTTTTAGAAAATCCGTATGTCTTTGCAATTTATGGCGGACTAACTGCTGGTATTTTTGAAGAATTAGGACGCTTCGTTGCCTTCTTCTTCCTACTAAAAAAATATCTAGAATATAAAGATGGCTTCGCTTATGGAATTGGTCATGGCGGGACTGAATCCATTTTAGTTGGCGGATTCTCTGCATTGCAGACACTTATATTCGCTAATGCTATTAACAATGGTAGCTTCGCTCAAATGGCAGAAAAACTACCACAATTAAACCTTGTAAAGGATATGTTAATAGAACAACCTGCTTATTTATACTTCCTTGGCAGCTTGGAAAGAATTATGGCTCTTGTATTGCAAATTGCCTTCACAATGCTTGTCGTATACGCGGTAAAACAAAAGAAATACATCTTCCTCGTATACGCTATACTATTCCACGCACTTGTAGACTTTTTCGCAGCACTTTACCAAACAAAAATGATTAACATCTTTGTAGCAGAAGGAATTACTCTTCTCTTCGCGATTGGTGGTTTCATTCTTATTCGTAAAATGAAAGAGAAATTAGTAAGTGTGCCAGAGTAAAAAATAACCCACCAGTTGGTGGGTTATTTTTTATATGGATTTTCGTAGTGATGATAACTTTTCCCCCCTCGCAGCTCCCTCTTTGTTTCTGCATCTATAACGATGTACTTATGAAACTCATCTACTTCATCTTGAGAAAAGGAACCAAAAAAATAAACTTGGCGATCTGGATGAACAAACGAATCCTGAATCACCACTCTACTACGACAGCCGACAGCTGTTTTTTGTCGGAAGGTAAATTCTGCATCTTGTACTTCTTTCCATAAAATTTTCTTTCGAACACTATACGAAGCATTTTTGTATTCCTTATAGACCTTCTTATCTAACTGTTCATAAAATAGATTTTCATTCACAAACGATTTATTTCGATTGCTTGGATAGTCTAATTTTTGATTTGATTGTGCATATGTTGTGGACAATTGCGCGAGAAAACAAATACTGAATACAATGCATATCATTTTTTTCATAATTGCACCTCAAATTTTCATTATCCACATTATTTTTCCACATACTTAGATCACTATTCCGTTTCCAATAAAAAGGAATTTTTCCCACATTTGTCGAAGTATATATGGTCAACTTGAAAGATGGGGATGAATTATGAAGAAAATTATTGTAATACGACATTGTTCCGCAACTGGACAAGAGCGTAATGCCGAATTAACAAACATGGGAAGAGACCAATCAAACACCGTTGCTACATTCCTCATGGAAAATCATCTACAAATAGATCATATTATTTCAAGCCCATTTGTCCGAGCTATCGATTCTATTCGGCCATATGCCCTCCAAGCTAATTTATCTATTCAAGAAGATGAACGGTTAGCAGAACGCATATTAAGCACTGTTTCAATGGATGATTGGCTTCAAAAACTAGAATACACTTTTACCAATATAGATATTGCCTTTTCAGGCGGAGAGTCAACAAAACAAGCGATGGATCGCGCCATCTCACTTATTCAGGAAGTTTTAAAACTAGAGCATGACACAACATTACTCGTTACACACGGCAACTTACTCACATTAATTTTAAAGCACTTTGATCATACTATTGGCTTTGACACATGGAAAACTTTAACGAATCCTGATATTTATGAAATTACACTTGATGAACAATCTATCATAAAACGATTATGGGAAGCGCCATCCAAGTAATATCCCTTTCCAATACATTCAGTTGACACCGCGAGGAGATATGGTAGAACTGCAGTAAACATAGAGAGGGGTATCATTCAATATGTACGAAGACGTACTTTCTTTACTACATAAAACAAATGCTTCTTATGAAAAATTTGAACACGAACCAGTACTTGACTATGAAACAGATCGTATCGTTCGTGAAAGACTTGGTTTGCAAGGCACTCCAAGTAAAAGCTTATTTTTAAAATCAAAATCCGGGGAGCATTACGTATTCTTTACGTTAGAAGGCACTCGCCTCAACCGAGGAGAGATGAAGGAAATAACAGGAGAGAACTTATCTCTCTGTTCTCCTAATGAGCTAAGAGAAGAAACTGGTTGCACTCCTGGATGTGTAGCTCCTTTCGGTTATTCACAAGATGTAACGATTATTGTGGACAGTTCAATTTATACTTACGATAAAATTTTAATTACACCTGGTGTACCTGAATTTACAATTGAATTATCCACAGAGGAATTAAAAAAGATTTTATCCACATGTCAAAATAAAGTTTTAGAGTATAAGAAAAAAGAGAGCTAATGATTAGCTCTCTTTTTTCATTATTTCGCTTCTGCTACTTTTTCTTTTGCAGAACGTACTTGCTCGTCCGCATGATAAGAAGAACGTACAAGTGGGCCAGCTTCACAGTGGCTAAATCCTTTGCTAAGTGCAATTTCTTTTAGCTCTGCAAATTCTGCTGGTGGATAATATTTAATAACTGGTAAATGCTTCTTAGATGGTTGTAGGTATTGTCCAAGAGTTAAAATATCCACATTGTTTGCACGTAAGTCATCCATTGCTTCAATTAAATCTTCTCTCGTTTCACCTAAGCCCAGCATAATGCTCGATTTAGTTGGAATATCAGGCTGCATTTCTTTTGCTCGACGTAAAAACTCTAATGAACGGTCATATTTTGCTCTAGCGCGAACTCGGTTAGATAATCGACGTACTGTTTCAATGTTATGGTTCAAAATATCTGGTTTTGCATCCATTAACATTTTTAAGTTTTCTTCTACCCCACCCATATCAGATGGTAATACTTCGATAGACGTGAATGGATTTTCACGACGTACAGCGCGTACTGTTTCAGCAAAAACAGCTGCTCCGCCGTCCTTTAAATCATCACGTGCAACCGCTGTTATAACAACGTGCTTTAAGCCCATTTGTACTACAGAATCTGCTACGCGTTCTGGCTCTTGTAAATCAAGCTCAGTTGGTAAGCCTGTTTTAACCGCACAAAAACGACAAGCACGTGTACAAACCGCACCTAAGATCATAAATGTTGCTGTTTTCCTTACAGCCCAGCATTCATGAATATTCGGACATTTCGCCTCTTCACAAACTGTATGAAGATTCTTAGAACGCATCATTTTCTTTAAGCCTGTATAGTTTTCATTCGTGTTTAACTTAATTTTCAACCATTCGGGCTTGCGCTTATACTCTGTTTGTTTTGTCATGGTTATCAACTCCGCACAATATGAAATAGTTTACCGTGTTCGCTTCTTTCAATGTAACATATCTATTCTAACGTATGAAAGCGATTTGCTCAAATGAAGATTCTAAGATTTTTTCCAATCGTTCCCTATAATGAAATACTCCGTATATCCCACACTAAAAAGAGTGATGTTGTGAAAGGAGTCTATTTCATGCTTCGAAAAATTTCTCTTTTGCTTTCGATTTGCTTTCTTCTCCACCAAAACATCGCTTACGGTGAAGATAATCAGCAAAGCATATATGAAAAGCGCATGGCACTATATAAAGAAACTGAGCAATCTTCAGGTATTCCGTGGTATTACTTAGCTGCAATGGATCAATACGAAAGAAACATACGGAGCGTAAGAAAGGATATTCCGAAAAAAACCGATGCCATCATTTCCCTTTATTTCAAACCTGAAATATGGGCTGGACCTGTTAATAGTAATGATACTCTCCCCCATACAATTTCTCTATTTGGCGGAATGGGTTTAGATGGTGACAAAGATGGATTTGCAAATGCAAATAACGACCGTGATCTTCTGCATACAGCAGCAACTATTTTAAAGAAACAAGGAACGTCGGAAGACCGTATTAACATTATGCTTTGGGAATATTATAGACGTGCAAAAACAGTTGAATTAATTACAGAATACGCCCGAATTTATAAACATTATGGACGCATTAATTTAGAAGGTAATGCTTTCCCTCTCCCGATTCGCAGTGACCATAGCTATCGTAGTACTTTCGGTGCTGGTAGAAGCTTTGGCGGCAGGAGGATTCATGAAGGAACCGATATTTTTGCTGGATATGGCGTACCAGTACGATCAACCTGCTATGGCGTTATTGAAACAAAAGGATGGAATCGTCTTGGTGGATGGCGCATTGGTATTCGTGACCTTCATAATAATTACCACTATTACGCTCATTTAGGCGGGTTCTCTAAAGAAATACAGCTCGGACAAATTGTCGAACCAGGAAAAGTAATCGGATTTGTCGGTAGTACCGGCTACGGTCCTCCTGGTACAGCTGGAAAATTCCCGCCCCACTTACATTTCGGCATGTATAAAGACAATGGCTATACAGAATGGGCTTTCGATCCATACATGCATTTAAGCCTTTGGGAACGAAAAGAACGAGCAAATACAAAACGATAACCGTAGCAAATCGCTACGGTTATTTTTATAAATATAAATCAATAGAACACTACTGACTAATTATCCGTTTTCTTTTTATCTGGTACAACAACACCCCCGCTTCCGTAATAAGTAGGCACTTCACCTTGAACGATGCGCGTCGCAATCGGAATGTTTTGCTTCACTTTAATTTCTTTCGTGCGTAACGGAATCATAACTTGTAACGTCACTTCCACTTCCATAATAATTTTGATCGCTGTATTATTAATTCCTTGCGGCTCAACTAATTGTTTAATATCCGTATTCACATGACCAATTGGCGTAAAATTAATCGGAATATCTGGTCCTATATTACCAAGAAGCGCATTATCAGTTATGCGTCCAAAAGGAACTGACATAGATACCCCATTCTCTTCAAAAATACCAAGTGCTTTCGTATCCCCTTTTTCTACTTGTTGTAAATATTTTTCTATGTATGCAGTAGTCGATGTTAATATTTCATTTACTTGTTTTGTATTTAAATCAATTGTAGATACTTTCCCGTTCCTATCCGTTTGTACTTTCATTAATGAATCTACATCAAACCCTTCATTAATTCGGTCTTTTACCGCTTTCGTCATAACTGCTGTTGCCATTTTATGAGTCTCTGTTTCCCCATACTTAATTAACGTTGGCTGAATACTTTTATTTACAATCCATAAACCTTGAACTACCATTACGATAAAAATAATAAATGAAATAAGCAGTATATACCGAAAGGAAATCGGTCCCCTTCGAAACCGCGAATTTTTCGAACGAAATATGTCCATAAGAAAACCCTCCTTCTTATATTATTTCTATGCAAGAAAGAGGGACGATATATGCTTATCTCATTTTTAATAGTGCATCTTTTCCGATTGTGCCTACCGGAATACCTAAAGCTTCGGCTCCAGTCGTTACTGATTCCAGCGGTGCTTCAAGAAGTTGTTCAATCGTTCTTACACCAACCGCACGGCCAGCAATAATTCCTCGATCACCTAACTTCTCATTTAGAAGACCTACATCTAAAGCACCGCACATAATATATCCTTTATCGCTCATTACAGCTAGCAAATTTGTCTTTGGAAGTTTTACGCTAACAGCAATGAACGTATAGTTATCAATTATAATTGGCTCTACATTAACCATAGTTCACACTCCTCTCTTTCTTATCTTTATGACAAGAGAAAAATGAGTGTTACAAGTTAACTAGCCTATAGTTTGACTGAAGATGTATAAGTTATCAACATGTCTGTTAATACATCTCTAAGCAATTCCGGCATATAATATTGTTTGTCAGAAAGTGTGGATAGCTCTGGGTATAAGTATCCGAATGTAAACATATCAATCGTTCCTACCGTATATATCCGGTCTAATTCCAGCGATTCGCCGTTAATCAATACATCTTCTAGTAAAATTTTATTCCCTGGAATCGTATCTGGAATCACTTCCAAACCATCGTAAATCATTTTCCCCATTACTTTTCCACGAAATCCGAATCCTTTCACCTCAAGATTCTCCATATTCGGGCGGCGCGCTTTCAAAATAACTTCTCTTAACGTTTTCCCTGGTACTTTTAACAGACATGGATTAATGGGATGTGGACAAATCCGATGAATATCTCCGCGCGTCACAACACCTTCATTTAATCCCTCAAGAAGTACACCAGCATTCACCATCCCAACATCCGCATTACACCACTCTTTAAGTGCACTTGCCAACATATGAGAAAACGTCGTCTCCTTAAACCAATCAACCGGCAATGATTCTTTTAAATGAACGACAGGCTCAGCCATTATCTGTTTACTTTCTTCCTTTAGCATTTCAATTGTGGATAACGGCTCGCTATAAGCACCTAACCGTTCTGTCTTAATCGCTCTACCGTCTTTTTTCAACAGTCTCTTCGTCTCTTTATCCACAGTAAGCTGAACGTGACCAACGTAATGTCCCCACTTTTCACAACAGCAAAGCAAAGTATTATCCACAAGAACGCCACGCTCAAATAAATGATGCGTATGTGCCCCTAAAATAACATCTATATCATAATGCTCCGCCATATACTCATCCATATTTTTTCCAAGATGAGAAAGCACAACAGTAATATGAGCTGTATCCTTAACTTCTTCTAAAATAGACTCTAAATGGATGATTGGATCTTCAATATGCCAATCGAGCATATGATAAAACTCTGGATAAGCTACCGTTAATCCAATAAAGGCAATCGTAATCCCATCTGTCGTTGTATGTAATTTATAAGGCTGCGCCCACGCTGGACGTACACCTTCTTTTTCAAATAAGTTCGCTACGAGCACCTCAAAACCAGCATCATCATATAGACGATTCAAATGCTCTTTCGCCAATGTAATTCCTTCATTATTTCCGATCGTTACATAATCATATAACGCCTCATTTAATAATTTTGTATTCCCAAGTCCATTTGTCGCTTCCGAAATACTATGAAAACGATCCACATGATCGCCAATATCCACAGTTAAAACAGTCTCTCCCGCTTCCTGTCTTCGCCTTTTCTCCCCTTGTACAAACCGAGAAATTTGCGGCCAATTTTCAAAATGACTATGTATATCGTTTGTATGATAAAGGTGGATGATTGTTTCTTTATTTATATTCAGAGAAAAAACCTCCTCTCAGTTCCTTACTGCCATTTACGCTATACGTACGCAATAATCCTGTAAATACTTTTCGTCTTTTCTTGCTATTCTACATTGTACTCGCATTATAAGAAAAAGCCAAAGATTGCCCTTTTAATATGGAAAACTTTATTTTTTCTAATCTGTGGATTAGTTGGAGGAGGATTCTTTTTGTAGTCGGTGTTGGGGACCTATTTGTCAGGAAGTTTGTTGGACGGATTGGCGAAGAGCTTTTTGCTGCCTACTAGATGGAGTATTACCCTACACATATACCTTGTAACACGACATATGTCGTGTTACAATCTCATCATAAGGTGGTGAACCATAAAATGGATAAAGAGATATTAAAAGGAAGTATTGATATTTTACTTCTCTCCATCATTAAACAGCACGATACGTACGGCTATGAAATTATTCAAAGGCTAAAAGAAAACAGCAATGATCTATACACGATGAGCCAAGGTACACTCTATCCAGCACTCAAACGTTTGGAACAAAAGGATTTAATAAATTCATACTGGGGTGAATCTGAAACTGGTATGAAACGAAAATTTTATCGCATTACTACGAACGGAAAGAAAATTTTAGAAGAAAAACTAACAGCATGGGATTCAGTTACAACTCTTATTAAAACTTGTCAGAAAGGAGCTTTAAATTAATGACGATTGAAGAATACATAAAAAGTATTGTTCAAAAAACAAGCCTATCGCAATCTGATAGAGACGAACTATACTTTGAAATTTACGATCATCTTACAAGTTTAAAACAAGAATTTCTCGATCAAGGAAAATCTGAAGAAGAAGCTACTACATTAGCTATTCAAAACTTCGGAGAAGCCTCTACTTTAGGAACTGAAATTGAAAAAGCGATGCAATCTTCTACGCAAAAATATGTACAGTGGATTGGTTGGGGATTATTTTTACCGTATTCATTTGTTTTATTATTTAAACTGTTGCTCGGGAGGCCAGCTTTTTACTTTGGTAATCTGAAGTACTTCTTTGAAACAGGTGACTGGCATTCTATACACGGTGGGTTAATAAACTTAATTCCTTTCAGAAGTATAATCCGCTATTTAACTGAATTTGATTCTTATAATCTAGACATCGTACTTATGAATACATTAGGAAACGTCATCATATTTATCCCATTCGGATTCCTTCTACCTTTATTATTTAAACAAATAAACAATGTAAAAATGGCATCAAAAATTTTCATTAAGTTTATTTTATTAATTGAATCGTTACAACTCCTTACTTTTACTGGTGTTTTCGATATTGATGACATCATATTGAATATGTTAGGTGCTTTAATTGGATATGGTTCTTTCATTAGGATGAAACATATTTGGGAGCGTATTAAACCTGTGGATAAGGTGGATACGATTTAGATTCGGGGTATACGGCCTGTTCTTCCTGTCGTAATTTGTTAATAAATCGATATATTAAAAAATCGTTGATATATTTAGCTGAACACCAAGCCTAATCCAGACTAGCTTACACAACACAAAAAAGCACCCTGCTATGCAAGGCGCTTTCTTCATACATATATTATCCAGTTCCAGCGGCTAGAATGTTCGGTGGCTTCCACTTTAAATATTGTCCAGCTTCGCCTCCTAGCCCCTCATGTCTAAGAACCTTCCGCACCAGAAGATAAAAAGCATCTTCTGTGCGAAAGAACCTTAGCCAACGGGTCTGGACAGTCGGCTCCGCATTTCTATTTAACCAATAGAACCTTCCATCTCAAACTTGATTAGACGGTTCATTTCAACTGCGTATTCCATTGGAAGTTCGCGAGTGAATGGCTCGATGAAGCCCATTACGATCATTTCTGTAGCTTCTTGCTCAGAAATACCGCGGCTCATTAGGTAGAATAATTGTTCTTCTGATACTTTAGATACTTTCGCTTCGTGCTCAAGTGAAACGTAATCGTTTTTGATTTCGTTGTAAGGAATTGTATCAGATGTAGATTGGTTATCCATGATTAACGTATCACACTCGATGTTAGAGCGAGAGTTTTTCGCTTTTGGTCCGAATTGTACGATACCACGGTAAGTTACTTTACCACCATGCTTCGCAATCGATTTAGAAACGATTGTTGAAGACGTGTTTGGTGCTAAGTGAATCATTTTCGCACCAGCATCTTGGTGTTGGCCTTTACCAGCAATCGCGATAGATAATGTTAAACCACGAGCGCCTTCGCCTTTTAAGATAACTGCTGGGTATTTCATCGTTAATTTAGATCCGATGTTACCGTCAATCCATTCCATCGTTGCGTTTTCTTCACAAACCGCACGTTTTGTAACTAGGTTGTATACGTTGTTCGCCCAGTTTTGGATTGTTGTATAACGGCAATATGCATCTTTTTTAATGATGATTTCTACTACCGCACTATGAAGTGAGTTAGTCGTGTAAACAGGTGCTGTACAACCTTCTACGTAGTGTACGTGTGCGCCTTCGTCTACGATGATAAGCGTACGCTCGAATTGTCCCATATTTTCAGAGTTAATACGGAAATACGCTTGAAGTGGTGTATCAACTTTAATACCTTTTGGAACGTAGATGAATGATCCACCAGACCAAACTGCAGAGTTTAATGCAGAGAATTTGTTGTCTGTTGGTGGGATTACTTTTCCGAAATGCTCACGGAAAATATCTTCGTTCTCTTTTAATGCGCTATCTGTATCTTTGAAGACAACTCCTAGATCTTCTAGGTCTTCTTTCATGTTGTGGTATACAACTTCAGATTCGTACTGTGCAGATACACCAGCTAAATATTTTTGCTCAGCTTCAGGAATACCTAATTTATCAAATGTCGCTTTAATTTCCTCAGGTACTTCATCCCAAGACTTCTCAGATTTCTCAGATGGTTTTACGTAGTACGTAATTTCATCGAAATCTAAGTCGTTTAAGTCGCCGCCCCATTGTGGCATTGGCATTTCATAGAACTTATCCAGTGATTTTAAACGGAAGTCTAACATCCACTGTGGTTCTTCTTTCATACGTGAAATCTCTTCAACGATTTCTTTTGTTAAACCGCGTCCAGCACGGAAAATCGAAACGTCTTTATCCTTGAAACCATATTTATAATCGCCGATATCTGGCAGTTGCTTCGCCATGTTGGTGTGTCCCTCCTTATATAACCTCGTTTTTAGGAACCTTTAACATTACTTATCTTCGTCTAAGCCCTTTTCTAACGCTTTCCACGCTAATGTTGCACATTTAATACGTGCCGGGAACTTGCATACGCCTTGTAATGCTTCAATATCTCCTAAATCAATGCTGTCATCATACTCTTTTCCTAGCATCATGTCAGAGAAAATTTTAGAAAGCTTAAGAGCCTCTTCAATTTTCTTTCCTTTTACTGCTTGTGTCATCATTGAAGCTGAAGACATTGAAATTGAACATCCTTCGCCTTCAAACTTCGCTTCTTGTACAATACCCTCTTCTACTTTCATCGTAAGTTGAATACGATCGCCGCAAGTTGGATTGTTCAAGTTAACGGTAACACTATCTTCTAACACGCCATGGTTACGAGGATTTTTGTAATGATCCATAATAACTTGACGATATAACGTATCTAAATTATTAAATGACATTTGTGAAATACTCCTTTGTCTTGATTAGCGATTCAACAAATGTATCAATTTCTTCTTTTGTATTATATAAATAGAAGCTCGCACGTGCTGTAGAAGAAGCTTTCAGCCACTTCATAAGTGGTTGTGCACAGTGATGTCCTGCGCGAACCGCAATGCCTTCTACATCTAATACAGTTGCTACATCGTGAGGATGTACGTCATCAATATTAAATGTAACTAGACCAGCGCGATGCTTTGGACCATAAATTGTAACGCCCTCTACTTCTGATAGTCTCTCTAAAGCGTATTGCGCTAATTCATGTTCATGCTTTTCAATATTATGAAGACCGATTTCTTCTAGGAAATCAATTGCCGCACCAAGTCCGATTGCATTACCGATAATCGGTGTACCTGCTTCGAACTTCCACGGAAGCTCTTTCCAAGTAGACTCTTGTAAATCTACGAAATCAATCATTTCACCACCAAATTCAATTGGCTCCATATTGTTTAGCAATTCTTTCTTACCATATAATACGCCGACACCTGTTGGTCCGCACATCTTATGAGCAGATAATGCGTAGAAATCACAGTTTAAATCTTGTACATCCACTTTCATATGAGGTGCACTTTGTGCTCCATCAACGATCATGATTGCACCGTTTTCATGTGCGATTGCTCCGATTTCTTTTACAGGGTTAATCGTTCCAAGTACGTTAGAAACGTGCATGATAGAAACGATTTTTGTATTCGGTGTAACTGTTTGACGAACATCTTCTAAAGAAATTGTACCGTCTAGTTGAAGCGGAAGGTATTTTAAAGTTGCACCAGTTTTCTTCGCAACTTGTTGCCACGGAATGATGTTACTATGGTGCTCCATGTAAGAGATGACGATTTCATCGCCTTCTTTTACATTATCAAGACCATAGCTAGCTGCTACTGTATTTAATGCAGTTGTCGTTCCGCGCGTGAAAATAATCTCTTCCATTGATTTCGCATTAATAAACTTGCGAACTTTCTCACGTGCACCTTCATACGCGTCGGTAGCTTTCGTACCGAGCGTATGAACACCGCGATGCACGTTAGAATTATATTCTTTATAATAACGTTCTAACGTTTCAATGACTTGAATTGGTTTTTGAGAAGTTGCTGCACTATCGAAATAAACAAGTTGTTTGCCGTTCACTTTTTGATCAAGAATTGGAAACTGTTTGCGTATTTCATGAATATTCATTAGCGAACTTTCCTTTCAATTACCTCAACAAGCTGTGCCTTTACTCCTTCAATTGGAAGCTCATTTACTACAGGTGCTAAGAATCCATGGATGACTAAACGTTCTGCTTCGCGTTTTGGAATCCCACGGCTCATCAAGTAGTATAATTGGTATGGATCTACGCGGCCTACTGAAGCTGCGTGACCTGCCATTACATCATCTTCATCGATTAAAAGAATTGGGTTTGCATCACCGCGAGCTTTCTCATCTAACATAAGAACGCGAGAAGATTGTTGTGCATTTGATTTAGATGCACCGTGTTCAATCTTACCAATTCCGTTAAAGATAGATGTTGCACTATCTTTTTGTACACCGTGTTTTAAAATCCAACCTTCAGAGTGTTTACCGAAGTGAACAACTTTAGTTGTAAAGTTTTGTGTTTGGTTACCACGGCCAATTGTTACTGTTTTTGTATCAGCATATGATCCGTCGCCCATTAAGTTCGTAACGTTCTCTGAGATTGTATTTCCGTCATTCATAAGGCCTAGAGCCCAATCAATGCGGCCGTCGCGTCCAACAATTCCGCGGCGGTTAACGTAAGTTGTTACGTCTTTTGCTAATAGATCAACCGCACCGAATTTCACTTGTGCGCCTTGTTCCACGATTACTTCTGCTACGATATTTGCAATACCTTTAGCATTTTCATTTGCAACGTAGTTTTCTACATATGTTGCAGTACTGTTCGCATCAGCTACGAATAATACGTGGTTATATACGTTAGCTTCTTCGCCGTCTACTAAGAATACAGCTTGAAGTGGAGTTTCAAGAACAACGTTTTTCGGAACATATACGAATGCACCGCCGTTGATTAATGCAGCATGAAGTGCGGTTAGACGATGCTCGTCTACTTTCACGCCGTCTTTCATTAAGTACTTTTGTACTAGTTCAGCATGCTCTGTTGCAGCTGTTACGATGTCTGTAAAAATAACACCTTTTTCTTTTGCTTCGTCTGCTAAAGAAACGAACGCAGTTGTACCAGCACGTTGTACTAATACGCTGTTATTTTCATCGATTAAGTTTTTCACTGCTTCTGGAAGCTCTGTTAAAGAACTTACAGGCTCTTGCTTAGCAGCGTCGCCTTTTCCGATAAAGTCCCATTTTTCAATTTTCGTTTTATCAGGCGTTGGCATTGGAAGTTCAGTTGCTTGTGCAAGAGCTTGTAAGCGGAACTCAGTCAACCAAGCAGCTTCGTTTACTTCGCTTGCGCGCTGACGGATTGTTTCTTGATCGAAAGGTAATGTACCGATTGTCATGTTTATGCTCCTCTCTTACGCTTCTTGCTCTGCTGTTTCGTCTTCAATACCTAATTCTTTTTTAATCCAGTCGTAACCTTCAGCTTCTAGACGTTGTGCAAGCTCAGGGCCACCAGATTTAACGATACGACCGTTCATCATAACGTGAACGAAGTCTGGAGTGATGTAGTTTAATAAACGTTGGTAATGCGTAATCATTAGGCAACCGAACTCTTCGCCGCGCATTTGGTTAATACCTTTAGATACAACTTTTAATGCATCGATATCAAGACCTGAGTCGATTTCATCTAAGATTGCGATTTTTGGCTCAATCATCATTAATTGAAGAATTTCGTTACGTTTTTTCTCTCCACCAGAGAAACCTTCGTTTAAGTAACGTTGTGCCATTTCTGGATCCATTTCTAGGAATTCCATGTTTTTATCTAATGTACGGATAAATTTCATAAGAGAAATTTCTTCGCCTTCTTCACGACGTGCATTAATTGCAGAACGTAAGAAGTCAGCGTTTGTTACTCCGCTAATTTCACTTGGATATTGCATTGCTAAAAATAGACCTGCTAGTGCGCGCTCGTCTACTTCCATTTCTAATACATCTTCACCGTCGATGATGATGCTACCTTCTGTTACTTCATACTTTGGGTGACCCATAATCGCAGAAGATAAAGTTGATTTACCTGTTCCGTTAGGTCCCATAATTGCGTGGATTTCTCCACCTTTTACTTCAAGGTTTACACCTTTTAAAATTTCTTTACCGTCGATTGATACGTGTAAGTCTTTAACCGTTAATGTAGAACCAGCCATCTCAATACCTCCATTAATCCTCTATATACATTTTAAAAATTACTAAAACGTTCATATTCTCATTTTATTCTCATTCTAATCTTATAGCAAATAAAATGATATCGCAAACGACGAAAAAAAGTAACAATTTTTTCACAAATGTATATAAGTATTTCCCTTGCATCCTTATATGATACACTTTTCTTCTTATATATATAAAGAAAAAAGGACTGGGAATTTCCCAATCCTTTCCTGCACTTATTCATTTACTGGAAGTACAGCACCTTTATATTCTTTATTGATAAAGTCTTGAATTTCTTTTGAATGCAATACATCTACTAACTCTTTAATTTCTTTTTTCTTCTCGTCACCTTTACGAACTGCGATAATATTTGCATAAGGAGAGTCTGATCCTTCAATTGCAATTGCATCCTTTGTTGGATTTAATTTCGCATCAATTGCGTAGTTTGAATTAATAAATAAAGCATCACCTTCATTGTTTTCGTACAGCTTCGGTGAAAGTCCAGGTTCTACATCTGTTTTAAACTTTAAATTTTTCGGATTTTCTACAACATCTTTTACTGTCGCTTTAACAACATCTACACCGTCTTTTAATTTAATAGCGCCGCCTTTTTGTAACAATGCGAGCATACGGCCACGCTCCGCTACGTTATTACTCATAATAACTGTTCCGCCATCTGGAAGTTCTTTTAAACTTTTATATTTCTTAGAATAAATGCCCATTGGCTCTAAATGGATTTTTCCTGCGTTTACAATTTTATATCCCTTTTCTTGAATTTCTTTATCTAAGTAAGGAATGTGCTGGAAGTAGTTCGCATCAATTTCTTTATCCGCTAACGCTTTATTCGGCAGAACATAATCCTGGAACTTTTTAATCTCTAATTTAATACCCTTTTTCTCTAATATCGGCTGTGCCTTTTCTAAAATAACAGCGTGCGGTATATTAGAAGCGCCAACGACAAGCTTATTCTCATCTTTCCCCCCGCAAGCAGCTAATGTAAATACAGACAGTGCTGTAACAACTGACAATAGAATCTTTTTCATATGATGTCCCCTTCTCCCCTATAGTTATGTAGTAAAAAAAGGACCGGCATACACCAGCCCTTTTTCCGCAATTATTCTTTTACAGGAACAACTGTCCCTTTATATTCTTTAGTAATAAAGTCTTCAATTTCTTTAGAATGCAGTACTTCTATAAGAGCTTTAATCTCTTTTTTATCTTTATCGCCTTTACGAACAGCTACTACGTTTGCGTATGGAGAATCATTTCCTTCAATTGCAATCGCGTCTTTTTCTGGGTTTAATTTCGCATCAATTGCATAGTTAGAATTAATTAGAACAGCGTCGCCTTCTTTATTGTTATACACTTGTGGCAATAGACCCGGCTCGATATCTGTTTTGAACTTTAAGTTTTTCGGATTATCCGCAATATCTTTTGGAGTTGCTTTAACTGGCTCTACTCCGTCTTTAATTTTTAAAATGCCTTCTTTTTGTAAAATTGCTAAACCACGACCATGATCAGTAACAGAATTACTCATAATAATTGTCGCCCCGTTTGGAAGTTCTTTTAAGCTCTTATATTTTTGAGAATACACACCAATCGGTTCTAAATGGATTTTTCCTGCTATTTCAAAATCATATTTTTTATCTTTAATTTCCTTTTCTAAATACGGAATGTGCTGGAAGTAGTTCGCATCTAATTCTTTATCTGCTAACGATTTATTCGGTAACACGTAGTCTTGGAATTTTTTAATTTCTAACTCAATTCCTTTTTTCTCAAGTAATGGCTTTGCCTTTTCTAAAATTTCAGCGTGCGGTACGTTAGACGCACCAACAACAAGTTTCTTTTCATCTTTATCTTTCCCGCCACAAGCAGCTAACCCAAAAATTGAAGTTGAAATAAGTGCTGTAAGTAATAATTTTTTCATTTGAAATATCCCCCTGTTTTCATTATCTTTTATCTATTCGAGTCGTTAAACTATCACCAATCCACTGAATTAAAAATACAACGAGTAATACACAAATTGTCGCAACGATTGTTACATCGTTATTTCCACGCTGGAATCCCTCTAAGTAAGCAAGTGTTCCAAGACCACCAGCACCAACAACACCTGCCATTGCTGTATAGCCTACTAAAGCAATTGTCGTTACCGTAATACCAGATACTAAAGCTGGTAACGATTCTGGAATTAACACTTTCAAAATGATTGTGCTTGTTTTTGCTCCCATTGCTTTTGAAGCTTCAATTACACCTTTATCAATTTCACGAAGCGCGATTTCAACCATTCTCGCGTAAAATGGTGCCGCTCCAATAATTAAAGCTGGCAGCGCTGCACTCGCTCCGAGTATTGTTCCAAGAAGAATCTTTGTGAACGGGATTAATAAAATAATTAAAATGATGAACGGTATAGAACGGAAAATGTTTACGAACGCTCCAATCACCGTATTAATCGCTTTATTTTCCCATAAATTATCTTTCGCTGTCATAAAGAGTAATAATCCTAAAATAAGTCCTAAAACAAATGTGGCAAGCGCTGCGATTGCCGTCATATATAACGTTTCACCAGTTGCTTCTAACATTTGATTCCAATCAATATTTGCGATTAACTTATCCATGTGCAATCACCTCCAGCTCTACTTGATCTTGATGAATCCCTTCTATTGCTTGCTGGATCGCTGTTTCTTCACCATTTAAATGAACGACTAAACTTCCGTAAGAGCCGTTATTCGTTTGCGCAATATTTCCTTGCAAAATGCTAACTTCTATATCACCGCGCTGCATTAACCTTTGAAGTACCGGTCTTTCTACCGCCTCACCGACAAACTGCAAACGAATTACTTTTCCATCTGGATACTTTTCTATTAAACTTTCAATCGTTTCATTCGTATCTTCAGAATCAGTTAACTGCTGTACAAATCGTTTTGTAATGTCTTGCTGTGGATTACGGAATACGTCAAGTACTGGACCCGTTTCTACGATCTTCCCTTTCTCCATTACAGCAACTCGATTACAAATTTTGCGAATAACGTGCATCTCATGCGTAATCAATACAATTGTTAAGCCGAGACGCTTATTAATATCTAACAATAAATCTAAAATTTGATCTGTCGTTTCCGGATCAAGAGCTGACGTTGCTTCATCACATAAAAGTACTTGTGGATTATTTGCTAACGCTCTTGCAATCCCGACGCGCTGCTTTTGTCCACCACTTAGCTGAGATGGGTAAGCGTCTCCTCTTCCTTCTAATCCAACAAGATGAATTAACTCATCGACACGTTTTCTTCTCTCCACCTTATCGACACCTGCAATTTCAAGTGGGAATGCGATATTTTCACGCACAGTTCGTGACCAAAGTAAGTTGAAATGCTGAAAAATCATTCCGATTTCTTGTCTTGCCTTACGAAGTTCACTTCCTGTAATTGCTGAAATCACACGATTTGCGATTGTAATTTGACCAGACGTTGGTTTCTCTAACTGATTAAACAATCTAATTAAAGAACTTTTCCCAGCGCCACTATATCCGATAACACCAAATATTTCGCCTTTCTCTATTTGTAAGTTGGCGTTATCTACAGCAGTGACATCACCGCTTTTTGCCTTATATATTTTCTTTACATTTTCTAATAAAATCATGATGTTCACCCCTTTTTTAAATAAAAAGCGCAAGCGGCTCGCTTAGAACAAGAGGGCGTTGGAATCCCAGACGTAGAGGCGCTTTTTGCCTCATAGGAAGGGATGAAACGACCGACTGTTCTAGCCGCTGGAGCTAGATTTAGTAAAAAGCGCAAGCGGCTCGTTTAGAATGTGAAGCGAAGCCATCGAACATTCTAGCCGCTGGAGCTGGATTTCATAAAAACTTTGGATAGACTCCGCAATTTTTTTATTTTTCATGCATGTAGTCCATCGTTATAGCTCCTCTTATTATTTGAATGTCCTCCGCATTTAAACGACAAAAAACCTTTCCGCTTCTAGAGAAGCAGAAAGGTTTATATGCGTATATAACAACATTATCCCTCTCTCTCATCTCTCAAAGCATTTGCTTTGCAGGAATTGGCACCATTTCAACATAAGTTGACGGTTGCCGGGCTTCACAGGGCACAGTCCCTCCACCTCTCTTAATAAGAGAAATCAGATTAAATTTTCGTCTGATTTAAAATTTATGAAATTGTCTATATTTTATGAATTGAATTGTATCAATATCCACACGCTCTGTCAACAGAAATTTTCGCAAAAAAAGAAACTTCAGAATTTTAAGCTCCGACTGACATCGGTTTACATATATGAAACATCGATTCAACTAATAACATCGTTCGATACGTTCCAGAATATTGTACCCGTCCATCACTCATTAACTTTTGCAACCTCATATTTCCAGTCACTAATTTTTGTACATCCTCTTCCTCTAAACAAACGATTTGTTCCGTTCCTCTCGCCTCTTTCAAAAGTTCTATATAATCTCTTGAAATTTGTAACGAACAGCATTCATCTCCAAAACGAAAATTAACAGTTCTTTCTCCTTGCCTTAAAAGCGGTTCTAAATGATATTGACCATTAGCGTAATTTACAAATGATTGAAGCAAAGAATATAATTTCATCCTAAACCACATCCCTCATATCACTTTCTATTACATACCATTCCCTCTTATTAAAGGGCAATCCTGTTATTTTCGCTCGACAAATACTGTATCTATCACGCATGTCGACATATTTCCCAAGAAATATGTCGAGGCGGCAAAAACTTTGCCGCCTACTTTAATTCCGTATATAAATATTCAACCGAATGAAATGCATATATTTTCTTCATCAGTGTCCCATTTTCAAAAATAAGTAAACACGGTACACTTTCTATCCCATACTCTTTCGCTAAATGCGGGGCATAATTTAAATCTAACATTCCAATTTTCAAATCTTCAATCGTCATCTCAACGACCGTTAACATCTTCTTTGCCAATTGGCATGTTCCACACATTGGTGTATACACATATAACACTGTTTTTTCTTCATTTCCTATTAGGGCTGTAGCTTCGGCACCTGTCCAATCAATCACTTCTATCATTCCTTACCGTAAATATTCTGTATAAACGTCAATGTCTGCTCCCCATAATACATTTGCTAAATGTGAAGAAGGTGCAGTCGCCACCTCGCGATACGAGCGATCAATATAAATATGCTCTGCTTGCGGAAATTCTTTTCGGAATTGTTTCCTTAACTTTTCTCCTGCATCATCAGCATCCACTAGCACATATACGTCCTTATCAAAAAATTGATCAATGAGCTCATCCATTTTCGACAAACCAATTGTACCATTTGTACAAACAATTTCCACTGGTTCACGAATAATAGATTCAATCTTTCTTCTATCCGATTTACCTTCTACAATAATGACTTTTTCCACATAAATCATATGTCATCACCCGATCACCATATACTATACAACCTTTAACTTAGTATATAGTATATTCGTTATTTTCATGTTGTTTCCTGTTTATTTTTGCAAAAGAAAAGCAGAAGCGGCTCGTTCAGAACAGGAGGGCATTGGAACTCCTGAACTAGAGGCGCTCTTTGCCTCAAGTGAAGGAGTGAAATGACCGACTGTTCTAGCCGCTGGAGCTGGATCACAAAGAAAAGCGCAAGCGGCTTGCTCAGATTGTGAGGGGGATGGAGCTTCTGACGTAAAGGCGCTTTTTGCCTTGTAGGAAGAAGCGAAGCCACCGAACAATCTAGCCGCTGGAGGTGGATCACAAAGAAAAGCGCAAGCGGCTCTCTCAGATTGTGAGGGGGATGGAGCTTCTGACGTAAAGGCGCTTTTTGCCTCGCAGGAAGACGTGAAGCCCCCTCACAATCTAGCCGCTGGAGCTGGATCATAATGAAAAGCGCAAGCGGCTCCCTCAGCATGAAGCCTCCATGAAAAAGGTTTTTCAAAAACGTTCTCCTACATAATAATTAATATCTATGTTTTTAAATTCATTATGTACACAACATAAAAAAGGACAGCACAAAGGCTGTCCTTTTTCTTCGACTATAATTAGTCTTGGTTTGTCATTTCTGCATATTTTTCTGCAGTTAATAACTTCTCAACTTGGCTTGCATCAGAAAGTTCAACTTTAACCATCCATGCACCCTCGTATGGAGATTCGTTAACTAGTTCTGGTTGGTCACTTAATTCTTCGTTTACTGCTACAACTTTACCACTTACAGGTGCGTATAATTCAGAAACTGTTTTAACAGATTCTACGCTTCCGAATGGCTCGTCAGCTTGGATTGTTGCACCTACTTCAGGAAGTTCAACGAATACGATATCGCCTAACTCACCTTGCGCAAAATGAGTAATACCGATAACAACCGCATTACCTTCTGTTTTTACCCATTCGTGTTCTTCAGAGTAACGTAAATTATTTGGAATGCTCATGACTGTACCTCCAGTGAATGTATTAATTATGTAAAAATACCTTATTGGTACTTTTTCCACACACTTTCAAACTGCTCTTCGTTAAAACCAAGTGTTACACTCGTTCCATCTGTTACAATTGGACGTTTAATTAACATGCCATCAGATGCTAAAAGCTCATACATTTCGTCTTCGCTTGCATCCTTTAACTTATCTTTTAAACCAAGTTCGCGGTAACGCATTCCACTTGTATTAAAGAATTTTTTTAATGGTAATTCACTTTTCTCATGTAAATTACGTAAATCTTCTTTTGACGGTGGATTTTCAACAATATGAATCATCTCATATGCTACATCGTTTGCCTCAAACCATTTCTTTGCTTTTTGACATGTGCCACATTTTGGATATGAATAAAATGTTACTGTCATAAATTCACCTACTTTTTTACTAACCTTTACCTTTATCATATAGAAAACATTTTATTATTTCAAACGATTATTCGCTAAACTTTTACTTATTTCGTGATAATTTTTAATAATCCTGCTAATTTTTCTTATTTTTCCGCCATTTATTAAGAAAAAATAAATATATAATTTTTTAAAATTTTTTCTCATCCCACGCCGAACATATATCTTAAACAAACGTTTGATTAATTTCATATTTTTCTACCCCAACCTTCGGAATACGTAGATTCTTTTATACCGAACATATACCTTAAACAAACGTTTGATTAATTTCATGTTTTTCTACCCCAATCTTTGGAATACATGAATTCTTCCATACCGAACATACCTCTTAAACAAACGTTTGATTAATTTCATGTTTTTCTATATCACCTTTGGAATACATGATTTTCTATACCGAACATATATCTTAAACAAACGTTTATCCCGCTATTTGCGGGCAGTAAGACTCCCACCTCGAAATTCGGCAAATGCGAGGAAGTTAGGTGGGAGATAACTGCTCGTAAAAGCCCGATTGGTGCGGGCTAATAATCAGTGGGGGATGGACACCCCCCACTGATTAAAGTTTCACTTTATTTAAAAAATAAGAAGTCCTTTTACAGGCTCCTTCATCATCGACTTAAATAGTCCGAAATGGTTTGAAATACTACTATATACATATTATGAATACTTTCTTCTGTATTTCCACCATTCGATAAACCTACTCCCCATTGTTGCCCTTCGCCACTTCCAATATTTGCAAAACCTTGCACGTACATAGCATTTACATCTTTTCGTGCACTGTTATACTCTATCCCTTTTGTAATAAAAGTTGAATATGATTTATCTTGTAAACCAATAAAAAATACTGGTTTCTTTAGCGATGAAAATACATCTTTATACTGCTCTTTCGAAGCTTCTTGAAAGTGCTCTTTCATTATTAGAAAACCATCTACTGCTCCAGATTCCTTTTTCAGTTCTTCTAACTTCACTTTTTCAAACTTTATATTTCTAAATGTATCTTTCGGCTTTTCACCAACAACTCCAATGACGAGTGCTCTCCCGTTATATTCTAAATTCTCTCCTTCTTTATCCTTTGCACACCCAGTACTCACTAGGCATAACAATATAAAAACTAAGAAATACAGTGAACGCTTCATATAGCACCCTCCCCCTCTTTTAAGTCAAGTGACAAAAATGTAAGGTGAATTCAAGAAAATGTAAGTAAAATCGATAGCCCAATTGGATTTTCTATATTATAATCAATTGAATTTATTTACATTACTAAAACATAGGAGATTATCATGAAGAAATTTAAACTTTCATCTCTTCTTCCGTTAAGTTATATACTTCTACTCGTACTCGTAAGTCCCCTTTACGATGTATTAAATAAATCTACTGTTCACGCAGTAGATGTCACAACTGTAGTAGATGATTGGATTCCATTTGTGAAAGCATTTATTATTCCTTACTTACTTTGGTTTCCATACTTATACGGTGCACTTATTTATTACTGTTTTGCTGATCGAAAGCAATATTATGTCACTTTAAGTAGTGTAATTCTTGGAAAACTTGCTTGTTTTTCGATTTATTTTTTTTGGCAGACAACTGTACCACGCCCAACCGTCGTTGGAACAGATGTATTTTCCGAACTAGTCCGCTATATTTATAGTATTGATCATCCAGTAAACTGCTTCCCAAGCATTCATGTCCTTACGACATTTGTAATTATGTTAGCTGCCTTTAAGCGCAAGGAACAGCATACTTTGGAATATTACATCCTTACTTTCTTCGGTACGCTTATTATTTTATCAACATTATTTACGAAGCAGCATGCATTTGTAGACGCCATTTCTGGAATGACGCTTGCAAGCGTACTATACTTTGGTGTTCAGCTATTATTAGCAAAAGAAACAGTACGTGTTCCAGTAAAACAAAATCATAAAATGTAAAAAAGCAGACTGTGGCTTCAGTCTGCTTTTCTCTATATTAAGGAGATTTTCAAATTAAGATTGTGGTACAGTCATGTCACCAGAATGAATACGACCTGCTTTTTTAAGAGCAATGTACAGTATATAAGAAACAGCTACTGGAATGATGATATAAGTGATTACCATCGCTGGGACAACTTCCCACCCTTGGCTGGAAATTAAATTAATTGGTGCGATAAGAGAGCTTAATCCAAGACCTGCAATTTCTTTTCCTGCTTCCAGTTGGAAAATTAATGCTGATACTGGGCCCACTATAGCACTGGCGACGACAGTTGGGACGAGAATCATTGGATTTTTAGTAATGTTCGGCAACTGTACTTTTGGAGTACAAAGTGCCTGAGCTAATATGCCACCTAAATTATTCTCTTTCGCTGAAATAACAGAGAATCCGATAAACTGAGCAACACATCCTGCAAGTGCTGCACCGCCTGCAACACCATCTAAGCTAAGTGCTATCGCTAACGCAGCTGATGAAGCTGGAGAGATAAGTAACAATCCCCAAACTACAGCAATCACGATAGAAGCGATAAACGGGCTACCCGCTGAACTATCTTTAATGAATGCTCCAACTGTATTTAAAACTGGGCTAATATTTTGAGCTAACCAAATACCGACTAAACCAGAACCTAATATTGCTGCAAATGGAACGAGCATCATATCTAAAGCAGTTTTTCCACTTAATCGTTTACCAATATAAACTGCTAAAGTCGCTGTTAATAATGCACCGATTGGTTCACCTGTTTTAATGATGAGACCAGCTTCAGTAATTGAAATGGAACCAGCTCCAATTGCTCCGGCTACCATCGCTGAGAAAATTACGAGTCCGTTTGCACCAAGCATAAAAGCAATCCCGGCTCCAATTGCTGGTGCCATAAGTGATTTTGCAACAACTCCGATTGTAATAAGTAATGGTATATCAACAATTCTTCCTATATTTTCGATCAGTAAACCAATTCCAAGGGATACGAAAATACCCTGTGCGATTCCGGCTGAAGCTTTAAACACACGAGACATTATATATTCCTTCATTTGTTTCACCTTCTCCTATAATTTAGTAACCAATTATTTTCATATAATCGCGTAAAACATCGTTTGATTTTGCAAAGCGACTTTCTTCATCTTCTGATAAGTTTAGTTCTACCACTTCTCTTATACCATCTCTAGTAATAATTGCTGGTACTCCTGTACAAATATCGTATTCGCCATATTCACCATCTAAAATAGCTGAAACAGCGATAACACGGTGATCATCATTGAAAATTGAGCGAGCAATATAAGCTAAAGAATTTCCGATTCCGTAATAAGTAGTTCCTTTGCGCTTATAAATTTCCCATCCAGCTTTTGCAGTCTTCTCAACAATTTTATCTAAATCTATTTCACCAAATCGGTCTTTTTTCTCTTCTAAAATTTGTAAAATCGGCTTTCCACCAACAGTTACGTGAGACCAAGCAACCATTTGAGAATCACCATGTTCTCCTAATGAATACCCATGAATACTACGAGGGTCTACATGTAACATTTCAGATAAAATTGTTCTTAAGCGAGAAGAATCTAGTGATGTACCTGTACCAATCACACGATTTCTAGGTAATCCAGATAACTTCCACACTTGATATGTAATAATGTCAACTGGGTTCGATGCGAGTAAGAAAATGCCATCAAATCCACTTTCCATTACGCCGCCAACAACACCCTCCATAATCTTAGCGCTTGCTCCTAAAGTGTCTAAACGACTTTGTCCAGGCTTCGGCGCTGGTCCTGCTGTAATAATGACAATGTCCATATCTTTGCAGTCTTCATAACTTCCTGCATATACTTTTGTTCTTGTATTTGTAAAGTTAATGCAATGTGATAAGTCCATCGCTTCTCCAACTGCACGTTCATGATTTATATCAATTAACAATAGCTCTTCGCAAATCCCTTGGTTTACAATGGAATACGCACAGCTTGATCCAACTAATCCAGTACCGATAATTGCAATTTTTCTTGTGTTTCTATTCATAGCAATCTCTCCTAATTGATCATGTAGTCTATTTCTTTCGTTCTTTACACCCCTAATTATAGAGGTTCTCACGATAGAAACCATGGATACTTTGTGAAATATTGAGCAAAGTTTTTGTCCTTTTTGTGAATTGTTATATTACATTTTCGTCATATTTGTTACAACTGAAAAAATATTTATTATGTATTTATTGACATATACCAAACAAAAAAACGAGCGAATCCATTCGCTCGTTTCATTCATCACACTATTCCGCACTTAATTGACTTTTCAATTGCTGCACAATCATTGGATTAGCAGGTGCTGCCGGCTTATAATAACTTTTTTGCTTTGCGTATTCATACATATTACGTTGACGGGATTCATCTTGATTACGAATTTGAATTAACGTTTGATGTAACTGTTCATTATCAGACTGAGAAATATAATTTGCATAACTTGTTAAACTTGAGTTTAACCCTGCTAAATAATCATTTACCATATCTTTTTCATTCATTTCTCTCTTCCTCCTATCCTAGAAAATTCATTAATTGCTGTTTCGTATTTCGTGCATCTTGTGCATCCTTTTGTAGCATTTGCTTTAGCTGTGGATCTGTACAAGCCTGTGCATACTGGTCCAATTTGTTAATAATCGTCGCATGTCCACCAATTAAATGACGTAAATTTTCTACTTCAAGCTCTGTTAAGTTTTGCATAGAATACTCCTACCTTTCTTTGTTCATTCACTATTTATTATTTGATTCTTTTTAAATCGTATTCATTAAAAACTTTTTTAAATCCCTTTCATACTCAAACCAACTACATCTGTTTATTTAAATGAATTTTTGTTATGATAACAGAATAATACGAACAATCAAAATAGAACTTATAACATCTGCATAGTTAACGAATAAACCATATTAAGAAGGTGTGCTTATACAAAAAAGTTTAAAGTTATCTTCTTTATTGTTTATGCAATCCTATATATGAAATTATTAATTGCTATATTAACTTCAAAGCCATTACTCACTTCTATACCGTTACATATGTTATTTCTCATTTGTTTCTTATTTATAGCACTTAACAATTATAAAAATCGTAACAATACATTTTTCCTAATATTTATTAGTGCGACTCTATTAGTAAGTGTTAGTTTAATTAAAATCACGCTTTTATAAACCTCTTACCAATTTATCTACATACAAAGGAGCAATGACTATGAAAATCCATAACTTCCTTACAAACACTCAAAAAAATTATGATCCGAATCCAAGCCAAGACCCTTTTGTATTTATGTTTTTCAACTTCTTATTAGCAATATATGCATTTCTAAAGCCTGCAAAATAATATCATTTAAATAAAAGGAGCCTCTAGATCATTAGAGGCTCTTTTTCATTAAATTCCTTTCTGCTTCTTCAATCGCTAGTTTCATGCGTAGCAAAGGGTCTTTAATCATCTTTCCGTGCCCTGTCGCCAATATAGATGGTTTATATTCCAGCAATTTTTGAGCGCTTGCCAAGGCAGTTTCTGCATCCCAAGTCCCAAACATAGGAAACGGAAAGAGCCACTTTATTTGTCCTGCGACCGCCACTCCTCCTTTAGTTTGAAATGCATCTCCAACAATTAGTGCATCGTTCCTCGTATCTAAAAACGCCATTGAACCTGGTGTATGACCTGGAGTCTCAATCGCTAAAAGAGAACCAATCTGATCACCCTCTTGAAGAAGAATATCTGGAATCGTCTTTATCTTTTTGGACACACCCACTTTTATCGGTGTGTTTCGTTCTCCATTTTGCAGTGCCATATCTCCTTCAAGTAAATGAGCATCTCTTTTAGAAATATAAACCGTAACATCCGGCAGCTCTTGTTTTATCGCATCAAGTGCTCCTATATGGTCATCATGCGCATGTGTAATAACGATATTCGTAATCGGTTTCCCTATTTTTCGAGCCGATTCTAAAATCTTCATTGCATAAAATGGTAAAGCTGCATCAATTAAAGTTAATCCTGTTTCTTCTTCAACAAAATAACAGTTAATCGGAAATAAACGTGGTAAAAATGCGATTTGATGAACTGTTCCTACTTTTATTACCTTCATCTCCTTTACCTCCATAAAAAAGAGCCGTTTACAAATACATATGTAAAACAGCCCTTTTCCAGTTAATATTTTCTTTTCAAAACTACGATAGTTAAAGCATAAGAACAAAGTACCCCTGCTAATAAAAATGCATTTGCTAATTTATATTGTTCGCCTGTCAATGAATATAGATTCCCGATTAAAAAGATAACTAAATATAGAAATAAAAATACAAATAACGAAATTTTAGCTGCATTCCCTGTAATATGCTCGCCTCTTTCGTCTTCCCCCTCATTCTTCTGAAAACGTGTTGAATATAAGACACCTATTAGTCCTGCTACTGAGATTATTCCCCCTACTACAACACTCATTCCGTTTCCCCCTCTATCTTATATTGAAAAACTTCATGAAACTCCTTACCCAAAATAAGTGCAATTTCAAAAGCTAAAATTAAAGATGGATTGTAACGATTTGCTTCAATTGAGGCGATCGTTTGTCTACTTACCCCAGCTTGGTTTGCTAAATCAGTTTGTGACCAGCGTTTTTCTGCTCTGAGTACAACGAGATTATTTTGTAAATTCCCACTCTGTTTCATAACCTCTCCTTGTTTTACATTATTTTCTATATTTTCATTGTAATTTATTTTTAACATCATGTAAACTATTTTTAACATCGGTAAAAATAAAAAACCAGCAGCCACAAGGCTACTGGTTCCCGCTGTTCTATTAAACTGTATAACGCTCATCTTCTAAAATTTTTGCAGCAATTTCACGTTTCTTCGGAATTACGTTAAGTGGTGTGTGGCGAGTTAATTTGCGTAATGATGATAACATCATGCGCAGCATGTCGCCATTTTCAACTGCGATAAGTGTTTCTTTCGCATCTGCTTCGATTTCGTTGAATGCTTCTTGGCAGAATACTTCAGTGTATAACACTTTTTGTTTATTCTTTTCAAGACCAGTTGTTTTAATTGCTTTTTCTGTACGAAGAAGAGCTGATTCCATTGCGTAAAGATTGCTTACGATGTCAGCGATATTCACAAGGATTTCTTGCTCTTTATCTAATGCTTTACCGTATTTTTGAGCAGCTAATCCAGCTACCATTAAACCGATTTTCTTCGCGTTAGTTACTAAATATTTTTGAAGTGCTAATGGCTCATCGCCTACTTCTTCTGGCATCATCATCATTAACTCTTCTTGTAATTTTTGTGCTTTTTGAAGAAGTGGTAATTCACCTTTCATCGCTTTACGTAAGAACGTACCTGGTACGATTAGGCGGTTAATTTCGTTCGTTCCTTCGAAAATACGGTTAATACGAGAATCGCGGTACATTCTTTCAATCTCGTACTCTGCCATAAATCCGTAACCACCGTGAATTTGAACACCTTCATCTACTGTATAATCTAGTACTTCAGAACCGAATACTTTATTTAAAGAACACTCGATTGCATATTCAGCGATAGAAGCTGCTACTGCTTTACCGTCTTTTACTTCTTCTTCAGATAATGTGCTCATGCGGCTTTCGAATAAACCTACTGTACGGTATACAGAGCTTTCAGCTGCATATGTTTTCGCTGCCATATTCGCAAGCTTCTCTTGAATTAATGGGAAACGAGCGATTGGTTGTTTGAACTGTTGACGTTGATTTGCATATTGTGCTGAAATTTCTACTGCACGTTTCGCAGATCCAACTGTACCAACACCTAATTTATAACGGCCGATATTTAAAATGTTGAACGCGATAATATGACCTTTACCGATTTCACCAAGTAAGTTTTCTTTCGGTACTAATGCATCTTCTAAAATTAACGTACGAGTTGAAGAACATTTAATACCCATTTTCTTTTCTTCTGGGCTTGTAGATACACCAGCATATTCTTTCTCTACGATAAATGCTGAGAAGTGCTCTCCATCAATTTTTGCGTATACGATAAATACGTCAGCGAATGCAGAGTTTGTAATCCATTGCTTTTCACCATTTAATACGTAATGTGTACCTTCTGCATTTAAACGTGCCGTTGTTTTTGCACCTAATGCGTCAGATCCTGAACCTGGCTCTGTTAATGCGTATGCAGCTAATTTTTCACCAGTTGCAAGTAGTGGTAAATATTTTTTCTTTTGCTCTTCGTTACCGAATAACACGATTGGTAAAGATCCGATACCTACGTGAGCACCATGAGTAATTGCAAAACCACCAGCGCGCGAGAATTTCTCTGCGATTAACGCTGAGCTTACTTTATCAAGACCAATTCCGCCGTACTCTTCTGGTACGTCAGCGCCTAATAAACCAAGTTCACCAGCTTCTTTTAAAAGACGAACAGAACGATCAAATTCGTGTTGCTCTAAATATTCAAGCTCTGGAAGAACTTCATTTACGATAAAGTCCTCTGTCGTTTTTGCAATCATTTTATGCTCAGATGAAAAATCTTCTGGCGTAAATACTTGATCAATCGTAATCTCCTCTACTAAAAAGCTACCGCCTTTAACCGCATTTCCTACTGTTTTTTCCATGAAAATTTCCTCCTTCATATTTTCATAAGCCGCTTTTCTCATTTTGAAAGAAGCTGGCTCTCATTTTTTTTATAAACCTTTGTTGCTTCCATTCTTTGCTTTAGCGCCCTCTTGTTCTGAGCGAGCCGCCTGCACTTTTTTTATAATCTAGTTCCAGCGGCTAGAATGTTCGGTGGCTAAAATGTTCGGTGGCTTCGCTTCTTCCTACGAGGCAAAGAGCGCCTCTTCGTCTGAAGCTCCATCCCCCTCACATTCTGAGCGAGCCGCTTACACTTTTTTTTATAGTAATTCAAACACTCCCGCTGCTCCCATTCCGCCGCCGATACACATTGTTACGATACCGAATTGTTGGTTGCGACGTTTCATTTCGTGAATAAGAGATAGTGTTAGTTTTGCTCCTGTACAGCCAAGTGGATGTCCAAGTGCGATTGCACCGCCGTTTACGTTTACTTTTTCTTCATCTAAACCAAGTTCACGAATAACTTGGATAGATTGAGAAGCAAATGCTTCATTTAGTTCAAATAGACCGATATCAGATAGCTCTAAACCAGCTAATTTTAACGCTTTCGGAATTGCAGCAATTGGGCCGATTCCCATTACTTCTGGTGGTACTCCAGCTACTGCGAATGAACGGAATTTTGCAAGTGGCTTCATGCCATCGCTCACTGCTTTTTCACGATCCATTAATAGTACAGATGCTGCACCGTCACTCATTTGTGAAGAGTTACCAGCCGTTACAGAACCGCGAACGTTAAATGCTGGACGTAATTTACCTAAAATGTCTAGCGTCGTCTCTGCTCTTACACCTTCGTCTTGTGCGAAAATGATTGTTTCTTCTTGCAGTTTGTTGTTTGATCCAACCGAGCGTAACGTCACATCTACAGATACTGTTTCATCCGCAAAGTTCCCTGCAGCTAATGCTTTCGCAGCACGTTGATGACTTCTTACTGCAAATGCATCTTGTTCTTCACGAGAAATTCCATATTTCACAGCAACTTGCTCTGCTGTATGTCCCATACCCATATAATATTCTGGAGCAGCTTCTACAAGGCGACTGTTCGGACGAACAACGTGCCCCATCATTGGAACTAAACTCATTGATTCCGCTCCGCCCGATAATACAGCTTCAGAGTGACCAAGCATAATGCGCTCTGCTCCGTAAGCGATACTTTGTAAACCTGAAGAACAGTAACGGTTAATTGTAATAGCTGGAACATCGTAAGAAAGTCCTGCTAGCCCACCGATATTACGAGCCATATTTAAACCTTGCTCTGCTTCTGGCATCGCACAACCGAAAATTAAATCATCGATTGGTCCTTCATAATTCGCACGCTTTAACGTTTCTTTTACTACTAACGCCCCTAGATCGTCAGGACGAACTGTTTTTAATGAACCCCTCTTTGCTTTTCCAATTGGTGTTCTTGCTCCCGCAACAATGACAGCTTCTCTCATGAACGATATCTCCCCTCGTTATTAGTTACGTAATGGTTTTCCTTTTACAAGCATGTGCTGCATTCTTGCTTGTGATTTCATCTCACTTACTAAGCTAATAAATGCTTCACGTTCTACATCTAATAAATACTGCTCATCAACTTCTGTTCCGTACGGCACTTTTCCGCCCGCAATGACATATGCCAGTTTCTTCGCAATGTGCAGATCATGTTCAGAAATGTAACCTGATAAATGCATTGCCTCTGCACCAAGTACAAGCGCTGCATATCCTGTCTCACCAACAACTGGTATCTTTTTGCGGATAGGTGCTTTATAACCTGCTTCATATAAAGAAAGTGCTTTTTGTTTCGCATCATATAGTAAGTGATCACCATTCACACTAATACCGTCTTTATCGCCTAAGAAGTTGTTCGATACAGCTTCTTGTGCTGATGTAGAAACTTTCGCCATCGCTACAGATTCGAATACTTTATTCGCAACTTTTTGTAAGTCAAATTCTACACCGTTTGCCATTTTGTTTAAGTGTTTAATGTATAACTCTTTGTTACCGCCTCCGCCAGGGATTAAGCCAACACCTACTTCTACTAAGCCCATATATGTTTCGCTAGAAGCTTGAATGCTCGCTGCTGGTAAACAAACTTCTGTACCGCCGCCAAGCGTCATACCATATGGCGCCGCTACAACTGGCTTAGAAGAGTACTTAATTTTCGTCATTGCATCTTGGAAGTTTTTCACAACCCACTCAATTTCAAAGTAGTTGTCGTCTTGTGCTTCCATTAAGATCATTGCAAGGTTCGCACCAACGCAGAAGTTCTTCGATTGGTTTCCGATAACAAGACCTTTATAATTTTTCTCTACTTCATCAACAGCGTAGTTAATCATTTGCGTAATATCCATACCGATTGCATTGCTCTTCGAATGGAATTCTAAGCAAAGGATACCATCGCCTAAATCGATTAAGCTCGCTCCGCTATTTTTCTTTAATACGCCATTTTTCGCTTTTAATTGTTTAAGAGAAATTGCCTTTTTATTACGTTCGATTAGCTTATATTCGCCATTATCGTAATAGTAGCTATCTCCGTTATCGTGTTTGTAGAAAGTAGTGAAACCTTTCTCTAACATTTCTTTCACCCAAGTCGGAACAACTACGCCGTTTTCTTCCATCTTTTGAACGGACTTTTCAACGCCGATTGCATCCCAAACTTCAAATGGCCCTTGCTCCCAGCCGAAGCCCCACTTCATCGCTTGGTCAATTGCAACGATATCGTCAGCAATTTCTTTATGAAGTTTTGCAGAGTATAAAAGAGTTGGTGTGATGATGTTCCATAACAACTCTCCTGCGCGGTCTTTCGCGTATACAAGCGCTTTCAATTTATTCGATAAACCTTTTTCTTGTTTACTTAACTCGATAGATGCAGCTTTTAATTTCTTGCGAGCTTCGTATTCCATCGTTTCAGGATTTAGTTCTAAAATTTCTTTTCCTTGTTTTAAGAAGAAGCCTTGACCTGTTTTGCTTCCAAGCCATTTTTTATCAAGCATGTCATGCATGAAAGCAGGTACTTTAAATACATCACGCTCTTCTTCTTGTACATTTTCATATACGTTATTTGCAACGTGTACAAATGTATCTAAACCAACAACATCTAATGTACGGAACGTTGCGCTCTTCGGACGACCAATTAATGGACCTGTTACAGAGTCAACTTCTCCAATGCTATAGCCACGCTTAATCATTTCTTGAAGCGTTACAAGCAATCCATACGTACCGATGCGGTTTCCAATAAAGTTTGGTGTGTCTTTTGCGATAACAACGCCTTTTCCAAGAACGTCTTCGCCAAATAGTTTCATGAAGCTTAATACTTGTGGATCAGTTTCTTTCGTCGGTATTACCTCTAGAAGTTTTAAATATCGTGGTGGGTTAAAAAAGTGTGTTCCTAAGAAGTGTTTCTGGAAGTCTTCTGAACGACCCTCTGCCATTTTTTCAACGGAAATGCCTGATGTATTTGAGCTCACAATTGAGCCTGGTTTACGAACAGCATCTACTTTTTCAAATAGTTTCTTCTTTATATCTAAGTTTTCAACTACTACTTCAATAATCCAATCTACATCAGCTAGACGCTCAAGATCATCTTCTAAGTTACCTGCTTCAATCAGTGCTAAATTTCCTTTCACTGTCAGAGGAGCTGGTTTTTGCTTTAATAGTTTTTGCACAGCCGTATTACTAAAACGATTTCTCACACTTTTATGTTCTAATGTAAGTCCCTTCGCCTCTTCTTCTTTCGTAAGCACAGGTGGTACAATATCAAGCAATAATGTCGGAATACCAATATTAGCTAAGTGTGCCGCAATCCCTGAACCCATTACGCCTGAACCTAGAACAGCAGCCTTTTTAATTTGGAACATCCATTTCTCCCCCTATTCTTGAATGAATGCTCATTCAATTTTTCGACATAAGTCGCAATCAATGAGTGAGCCTCTACTAATAAATATATGATACAGTTTGAATTTTCGCAATATATTTATTGATAAAATTTTCTGAAATAAATATATTTCTTTCATTTGGCTATGCTATACATGTGTATTTTCTTCATCAAAATGCACTTTTCCTTTTTATAATCTGACGAAACTGGAGGAATATATATGGCAAAACTTAAGAAGAACCCTTCAAAAGCTGGAATTAGCGCAGCAAGTGTAACTGGAAATGCAGGTCCGCATAATCACGGTGTTGAAAAAGGGCGTCAAAGTAATAACCAACAATATAAGAAGCATAATATGGGCGAAAAATAACGGTATATTTTTGGGCAGAGAACGTGGCATAATGATTAATGGCTGCTTTTTCTGCCCAATTTATTTGTACATATGGAAAACAAAAGAGGGAACGACGATGAAACGAACAATAATTATGATTGTAATGATTGCCACACTATTTACAGGGATGATTTTCTTCTCTTATGCACAAAGGCAACAAGTTGTAAGAGCAGATCAGCCTAACATTACTGGGCAATACGGGATTACAATCGATGCAGACACAGGTGAAATTTTGTATGGAAAACGGGAAGATGAACGCTCTTATCCGGCTAGTATAGGGAAAATGATGACTACCTTACTCTTACTAGAAAATGTGAAAGAAGATGAAGAAATTACGGTTACAGAGAATGCGATTAAAACGGAAAGTCAAAGTAAGAAGATTGAGCTTCGCGCGGGTGAAAAATTAAAACGTGATGAGGCATTAAAACTTATGCTTATTATTAGTGCAGACCCAATCGCTGAGTCAATTGCAGAACATATCGCAGGATCAAAAAATGAGTTTGTGAAAATGATGAACGCTAGGGCGAAGGAACTTGGGACAAAACATGCGACTTTCAAAAACGCAAGTGGTGCTGATGCACTTGGAAATAAAGTATCACCTTATGATATTGCTATTATTACGAAAGAAGCCTTGAAGTATCCGATCGTTTTAGAATATATGAATTCAATACATACAACACTACATACTTCAGAGCGTTCTCCGAAAATCGCAAACTATGGACGGGAAGAACTATATGATGATCCATATGCGATTGGAAGTAAAAGCGGTTTATCAGCACTCGGAAAATACACAGTCGTAACAGTTGATGAAAAAGACGGTAAACGCGTCATTAACGTCGTGTTATCTTCTACTCGTACGCAGCTATATCCTGATACGAAGAAAATGGCGCACTACGCATTTCAGCAATTAAAATAACCAAGGAGTATTTTCTCCTTGGTTATTTTTTGATCATACCTTTTAATACGAACGCAACGTTTGCTGGACGTTCTGCTAGACGGCGCATGAAATAGCCATACCAGTCGTTTCCATAAGGCACGTAAACGCGCATTTTGTAACCTTCTTTTACTAGCTCAAGTTGACGCTCTGTACGAATACCAAATAACATTTGGAATTCAAATTGATCCCTTGGAATGTTGTGTTCTTCCGCAAGTTTTTTCGTATATTCAATAATCGCTTCGTCATGTGAAGCAATTGCAGTGTAATTTCCATTTAATAAGTGCATTTTAATAATTTTTTTATAATTGTCATCTACATCTTTCTTTTCCGGGAACGCTACTTCTTCAGGTTCTTTATAGGCCCCTTTTACAAGACGTAAATTAGGATTATAAGCGTTTAAATCTTCCATATCTTTTTCTGTACGATATAAGTAAGCTTGAATAACTGTACCAATATTATCGTATTCAGACTTTAATTGTTTAAAGATATCAATTGTTTTTCCGCAGCGCGTATAGTCTTCCATATCAATTGTAATAAACACACCGTTTTCTTTTGCAACTTCTAAAATACGGCGCATATTATTCATTACGATTTCGTCAGAAATATCTAATCCCATAGAAGTCATCTTTAAAGAAAGCTGCGAATTAAGACCTTCTCTTCCAATTGCACGAATCGCTTCAATCGATTCGCTAGCCATTTCATTTGCTTCCGCTTCGTTATCAACGAATTCACCTAAATAATCGATTGTTACACAAAGACCTTGCTTATTTAATGCTTTAATTGCAGCTGTCGCTAATTCAATCGTTTCCCCTGCGACGAAGCGACCTGCACCAAAGCGTAAACCGTACTTTTTAGCCAGTTTTGTTAGCGCTTTATTTTTAGATAAGAAAAGAAACGAATTTCGCATTAATTGTTCCATGTAATTCACCCCTACGACTATAATTTATCTGTTTTTTACCCCTCTTCAAAATTATATCATTGTTTAAAATTATTTGATACAAATAATTATTTAGATAATTTATAAAATACTATCAAAACATTTAAAACCCTATATTCTCGTTTGTAGATATGAAGAAAATATTTTTCGACATTCAGAAAAAACGGGTTTACTAGGGAAAAATGAGCATGCCGAAAATATTCGACATGCTCACAAAACCATTTATATTTCATGTAAATTATATAAGGATATTAATAACAAAAACTTGAGGTAACATTATCTCAAACCTTCTTACTTCTCATTTCGCTTCTCATCATTCAGCTTTTTAATATTCGTAATTAACTGTACCATCTCTTCTTTTGCATCTGGATACGTCTCATTCCAATGTTTCACTAAAGCTGGCATCGTCTTAGCCATATAAGAATAAAGTGCCCATTTCTGTACCTGCTCTTTTCGCTCTTCGTTGCTCTCTCCAAGTAATAATTCCGTGTATTTCTCTAACAAGCCATCAAACTGCTCATTAAACTTTTCACTCATCTTATTTTCCTCCTATATGAAAAAAGCAGCGAAGATCGCTGCTTTTTCTTATAATTTTGATCGAACAGAGTTTAATTTCTTCTCCATCGTGCTTACTTTATCACGACGATCATCGATACGAATTGTTGTTGCAACACGCTGTGCACCTTTCGTATATGGCACTTCATGCATTTGTTGAATTACTTCTAAAATGACAGGAAGATCTCCTTCAATTACTGTATTCATCGGTGTTAATTGATACTTCACACGATCAGCATTTTTCTCTAGTACCTTTTGTACTTCTGCTACATATTCACTAACACTTGGATTACCTGTTCCTACTGGAATAATCGATACATCAACAATTGCCATAATAATCTTCCTCCTATAACTACTTTATATATATCCATTGTCTATTTTACCGAAATCCTCATCATTTTACTAATACATTACTCTTCTACTTTAAACTGCTCAATCAATTTTTCTAAGTCCTGCATATTCTCTGTCAAACTTTCCATCGTATGAGCTACTTTTTCTAAATGATTCACTTGTGACTCAGTTGCTGCATTTACCTCTTCAGAAACAGCCGCACTCTCTTGACTCGTGCTAGCAATTGTTTGCATAACTTCTGTAATTTCTTCTTGCTCGTGACCTATGTTATTTACCTCTTCTACAATTTTTTCAACTGAGGTACTAATAGTATTTACAACTGACATAATTGTGCGGAATTCTGTCTCCGCCTCTGTCGTAACTTTATTTTGTATATCAGCAATATCTTTCAACTTACTTACAACTTCTACAACTCGCTTTACTTCTAATTGTACATCACCAATCATCGTTGCAATCTCTCCGGTTGCCTCTTTTGATTGTTCAGCTAAATTTCGAACCTCTTCAGCAACAACCGCAAATCCCTTACCTTGTTCACCTGCACGTGCTGCTTCAATCGAAGCATTTAAAGCAAGTAAATTTGTTTGATCCGAAATACCTTTTATAAGCTCTACAACATTTTGAATCGATCCAACTCTTTGCTCTAACTTACCAGACGCTTCCTCTGTATGAACAATGATAGAAGATGATTGTCCTCTCGTACGAACTAAATTCCGCATCGTATTTAACCCTTGTTTAGATGCTTCCTCTGCTTTGCCGGTCACTCCCTTTATTTCACCAACGGAACTATTCATCTGTTCCATCGACTGTGCCATATTTTCAAGTTGTGCTGAAACTTCATCTACACTATTAGCAAGAGTAGACGCGCCTCCGCTCACATCATCCATTGCACCTGAAACTTCTCGACTAGCTGCTACAGTTTCATTCGTTAAATAATGCAGATTGTGAGTCGATTTCTGTACTGTCGATACACTATTTTTAATTTTACTTACCATTTCATTCATTTGCTCAACCATATGATTAAAATGATTTGTCAGTTCTCCGACTTCATCCTTACTTGTCACTTTCATTTGCAACGTTAAATCACCTTCCGCTACTTTTTGAACGTGATTCGTTAATAATTGTAACGGTCTTGCTAATCTTCTTGAGAATAAATATGAAGCTAATATTCCAATCAATAAACTGATACATGCCATTATAATAACTGTATTTCTTGTTTCTACGAGTAAGTTATCAATTGACTCTTTCGGATATACAATCCCAATTTTCCATTTCATCTTATCAAACACTTGACTGTAGGCCACTACATCTTTTCCACCTAATGTCGCCGCCGCAAATTTCGTTTCATCTTTATTTAAACTTTTAACAAGTGGTTCTTTCGAAACATCTTTTCCTACTTTCTCCGGGTACACAATGGCAATATTTTTATCATTTATAACAAACATTTCTCCGCCATTATTATATTGAATATTATGGAGTAGCTTTTGAATCGTTCCTAGTGATACATCCATTGCTACAACACCTAACACAGAACCATCTTGTCCGACAATGGCTTTTGAAACTCCAATACTTAACTTACCCGTCGCGATTTCATATTGTGGTTCTCCCCAAATAGTCGATTCTGTAGCTGCTTCTGACGCTTTATACCAAGGGCGACTCGTCGGATCATATCCTTCTGGAACTGTCCCACCATCTGCAAGATTTGCACTCAACGTTTTTTTATCTTTCGTCCCAATGTAGACATCTAAAATATCAGGATGATTCTTTTTAAACCTTGAAAATTCCTTTAAAATAAAACTCTCCTCTTCTGGAGTAACCCCATCTTGTAGCATGTTTTGAATATCATCATGAGATCCGTAATGACCCATATCTTCTTCAATTCGCTGCATAAATGCAGTTAACTGCTCTGTCACAAGATCCATCGTATTTTCAGAATACTGGTCTAAGGAGTGCGTTTCTTTCTCTTTTTGCAATTGATACATAGCTGTACCTAATATTACGAACATCATAGAAATAAGTACCGAAAATACTACTGCAATTTTTAAGCGTAAACTTCTCAACATATTCCCTCAAGCATCCCCTTCTCGGTAAAATTTAATCGTATTAATCACTATATTAAGTATAATAGATAAATTAGAAAGCTCAATCCATATAGTTTAAAAAATTGAAATTTATTCTCATTTCAATCAACTTACTTGTTATCTCAACACTTGTGTAAAAACAAATAGTTCATTATCCTTAACATATAATCTCATTCGTTCGGAGGGAACTATGCTACAAAAATTCGGTTTCTCACAATATGAAAGCCAAGCTTATGAAGTTGTCGTATCAAGCAATGACCCATTAGATGCAACAACTATCGTTAAACATTCAGGTGTTCCAAAAGCAAAAATATACGAAGTGTTAGCACGACTCATTGATAAAGGGATGGTAATGGATTCTGTTTCTGAAAAGAAAAAATTGTATACAGCATTACCACTCAAGCTAGCAATTGAAAAGTTAACGACAGAATTCCAATCTAATATTAAAGAACTTGAAAATAATATTTCTAAAAAGTCATTTACAGATGACCGCGTTTGGAGTTTAAAAATGCAGTCTTCTATTAAAGTACAAAGTAGGCAACTTATAGAAGATGCGAAAGAATCCATACGCATCTCCGCATGGAACGATACCCTTTTAGAATATCTTCCTTTACTAGAACAAAAAGAAAAACAAGGCGTCCAAGTCGAGTCCCTCATAGTTGGAAAAGTGGAAACTGACTTAGAAAACATGCATTTTTTAATCCCAGCTCAAGAACCTAACGCATTAGAGCGTTATTTACTACTCATCGTTGACGATCGTGAAATTTTATTTGCTGGTGTAGAGCAAGGATCATGGCAAGCGATGAAAACAATGTCACAACCTTTCGTGAAGTTCTTTACGGAGTTCTTCTATCATGACGTTGCACTTGCGAAGATTACAGAGAAGCACCATGATCTCTTTATGCAGGATGAGGAAATTAAGGAATTGTTGATGAAGTTGAGATATTAACAAATCCCAAAATCGATTCTACCATTTGAATAGATAATATAATTTTTTATACAAAAAAAGCTGTACCAAACGGAGTTTTACATACTCATTTGGTAGAGCTCTTTTTTACACTTTCGCTAATTCAATTTTATTTAGTTGGTTTTTCGGATGGTTTTGATTTGTAAATACAGAGCGTTCATTTCACGACTTTTTTTGCTCCTTTATCTCCATCAAAAGCTCAATAATCTTCTCATTTTGCTCTACTTGTTTCTCTGAATTTTGATAGATGAAACGAATCCATCTAAATACAAAAATAATAAGAAATAATGGGACTAAAGAAATTAGAAAACCAATAATTGAAAAATTAGACTCCATATACTATCACCTCGCTATATACTCCCTTCTCCATTTCTCTACTAACCCCTGCAATTTTTTACACAAAAAAGAACCTATCAAATGATAGATTCTTCTTTCGTAAGCTGATTCGAGCGTCCTCTCGTAATAGAGAAAATCGCACAAAGCAGTGCCAATATAATGAAAACGCCGCCTACCCAAGCGTTATATATAACAGATGATTTCTCAATAACAACTCCGCCCACTGTTGAACCGAGCGCAATTCCTAAATGAAGTGCAGAGTTATTTAAACCTTGCTGAATACCAGCTGATTCTGGTGCAATTTCAATTAAATAGTTTTGCTGTGCTGGCGAAATTGCCCAGCTTAGCATACTCCAAAGCCCCATCATAATAATGAAGAGTGGGAATGAGAATGTCATCATCGGCAACATAAAGATTGCACATGCAAATACGATAATGATGGAAATAATACTTTTCTTCGATCCCCATTTATCAGCAAGCCAGCCGCCAAGGCCACCTCCAAGTACCGCTGCAATTCCGAAAATGAAGTAAAACACACTAATCCAATTTGCTTCAACATGCATCACATCTTTTAGAAACGGCGTTAAATATGCGTATAGCGTTAAATGACCTGTTAAAAATAAAAATGATGTTAACTGTGCGCTTACAATCTTTTTATCCTTTAACGTAGCAATTTGTTCTCTTATTGATAATACCGATGTCGCTGGTACTTTCGTTAAGAATAATGAAATACAAGCAATCGCCATAACCGTTAATATTGAAATTAATACAAATGGTGCACGCCACCCATATGCATTTCCGAGCACAAGACCTAGCGGTACTCCAAGTACGAGTGATCCACTAATACCCATGAAAATGATTCCAATTGCACGCGCACGGAAATGCGGCTCTACTACACTAGAAGCAAGTGTTACCGATAGTGCAATAATAAGCGATCCACTCGCTGCACAAAATACTCTCGAGAACATTAACATCCCGTAATTCACACTAAATGCCGAAATGATATTTCCAATTAAGAAAATTGATAATGCCACAACATACAATTTCTTTCTTTCAAACTTGCCTGTTAATGCTAATAAAACTGGCCCCGATAGAGCGAATACTACTGAAAATATTGTAATAAGCTGACCAGCTGCACTAATCGACACACCTAAATCATTAGCAACTAAATCAAGCGTTCCTCCTATAATTAGCTCAACCGTTCCGACTACGAAAGCCGCAATAGCTAAAATATATACACGAAAATTCAAACCTTTCCCCACACTTTCTCTTTTGGTTACTACCATTATAGTAACCAAAAGAGAAAGTGGGCGCAAGTACAAATTTTTTTACAGCGAAAAAAGCAGGCGTATTATACGCCTGCCCTTCAATCATTAAACTCCAGTTTCTTTCTTCTTATTTAAGTACCAATACACCGGAAGTCCAGTAAATACCATTCCAATTGATAAGAAACAACTTACCGGATCGTTAATAATTGCACTTCCAAGTACGAACAATGACCCTAAAATCGCAACGATTGGTACAATCGGGAATAACGGTACACTATATGCACGCTCTTTATCCTTGTTACGTCTTCGTAAAATGAAGACACCAATAAACGTCATTACGTAGAAAATATAAATAATGAATACGGAAATCTCAGATAGCTTATTCGGATCACTAATAAGCATTAAAATAATTCCTAAAATGATTTCAACAGTAATCGCATTCGCTGGTGTTTTAAATCTCGAATTTTCTTTTGCAATAAACTTAGAAAACGGAAGGTGTCCACGCTCTGCCATCGACATCGGAATACGTGGAAATGTTAAAATCTTTCCATTTAAACAACCGAAAATAGAAATGATAATACCGATACTAATAATTTTCCCGCCATATTCTCCAAGTAACATGCCCGCAGCTGTCGCCGTTGCGTTTTCTCCAAGGGCTACAATTTTCGCTGCTGGTAATACATTTAGTAACGCTAAGTTAATTAATACGTAAGCAGCTGTTACAATTAAAATCCCAACTGTCATTGCCTTCGGTAATAACTTTGTTGGATTCTTCATTTCTCCGCCAATAGAAGCAAGCAAAATCCAGCCATCATAGGCAAATAAAGTTGCTAAAATTGCCATCCCGATACTTTGATTTTCTGATATCGGTACAACTACGTTGAAGATATCACTATTCCCTTTCCAAAACCCTAGCACAACAATTAATATAATTGGAATCATCTTCCCAACTGTCGTAACCGTTTGGACGATGCCCCCATATTTTGTTCCCAAACTATTTATAACGCCTAGGAACACAACTGTTCCAATTGCGATTGGTAAATTCCAGACTTTATCTAAATAGAAAAAATTGATCATTAAAGAACTAAAATACAAACCTAACGTTCCAATAATAGCTGGTCCATAAACAATTGTTTGCATCCAGCCAGATAAATACCCCCAAAAACTTCCGTAAATCTCCTCTAAATACGTATACAACCCACCATTTTTCGGAATTTGCGCTCCAATTTCGGCTACTGTTAAACCACTTGCTAACGTCAACAGACCACCAATTACCCAAGCAAGAATAGCCATATTAGAACTCCCTGAGTAATCTAATACGCTCCCTGGTTTCATAAACACACCAGACCCAATAATAGTTCCTACTACGATAGAAAGTGCTACTGTTAAACCAATTTTGTTTTTCTCATCATGATGCATGCTGCGTATCCTCCTTCCAATTCTAGTGTGATGCAAAAATGAAATAAAAAAACACTCCTCCCTAAAAAAGGGACGAGTGTTGTATTCGTGGTTCCACCCTTGTTTCAATTAGTAAAGTGACACACTTCACCAATTTCTCAAGTCTAAATAACGGTTTTTGCCGGCATGCAATTACTAGATATACGTTCACTGCTGCAGTTCAGAGGTGGTAATCGATTTTCCCGTATTAGGAAGCTCACAGCCAAAGGCCTCCCTCTCTGATAATCGTAAAAAACTGATCATATCCTCATCATCACTTCTTGATGTCGAATTTTGTAGTTGTTTCCCATTATATTGAATTGTTAGAAAAAAACAATATATTTTTTATATAACATAAGAAACATTTCTCTTCTTATATTATAACAGAAGTTCCGACACTTCTCTAATTCCCTAAAAATGGTATGATTCATGTAGGAGGTGTACTAATAATGATTGCTATTTTTTGTATCATCGCTACGGTTCTTTCTTTTATATTCGCTATCATGTACAGGCACAAGTATCCTGGTTATAGCATTTTAGCGGTAGCTATTATACCAGCTTCTTCCTTCTACGTATTAGGTAAATACCAATATACTGAAGTGTTTATCGGTTTTGCAATCTTCTACTGCATCTTTGGATACATACTAACAATGAAAAGAATTTCGATAAAGTGAAACTTTAATCAATGGGGGTTTTATCCATCTCCCACTGATTATTAGCCTTCACCAATCGGGCGTTTACGGGCAGTTGATCTCCCACCTAACTTCTTTGCTCTAATCCAATTTTGAGGTGGGTGTCTTACTGCCCGTTAATGCGGGATGAATCATTAAAAGGGACCGATTTCTGCTTACAGAAATCGGTCCTCGCATTTGGCATATGTACCTTTCGGTTGCCCGCACGAAAGATACTACATAGTTCAATTATTTATCATCTTTTTTCATAAAAAATTTATGATTTGGAAGATCCACATTTAAATCTGCTAATTGTTTCTTTTCCTTTTCTAAAATCGCTTTCGCTTTTTCTTTTGTCGCCTCATCTAAGTTTGCAAAGATGTCTTCATGCTTCCCTTTCTCTGGAAGATTCACACCTAGTTTTGTCAATTCTTCTTTCGCTTGCTCGCGAGTTAATTTCCCGGACTTTTCTTGCTCAAAAATGGACTTCGCTTTTTCTTTTGTCGCCTCATCTAGATTCGCGAACATATCACCGTGCTTCCCTTTCTCTGGGAATTTCACACCTAGTTCTTTCAACTTCGCTTTCGCTTGCTCACGAGTTAGTGTTCCAGACTTTTCTTGCTTCAAAATTGCTTCCGCCTTTTCTTTTGTCGCCTCATCTAAATTCGCGAATATATCTTTGTGCTTCCCTTTCTCTGGGAATTTCACGCCTAACTTTGTTAATTCCTCATTTGCTTGTTCGCGAGTTAATTTCCCGGATTTTTCTTGCTCTAGAATCGACTTCGCTTTTTCTTTTGTCGCCTCATCTAAGTCCGCAAGCATGTCTTTGCGTTTCTCCTTCTCTGGAAGTTTCACACCTAATCCCTCTAACTGTTTCTTTGTATCATCCATAATCGTTTTTACTTTTTGTTTTGTCGCTTCATCTAAATCCTTCTTCGCAGTTTTTGTAACTTGCTCGGCCGCTGGAGTATTCGTTGCCGCAAACGCTGGTATGCAAGCTCCTCCTATAATTCCAAATGATAAAGCACCTGCAATTGCTACATACCCAACTGTTTTCTTCTTCATAGGAAATTTCCTCCTTCATATTTCTAAAGCATGTACACTTTCGTATACAATGCCAATAGTAATGTTGGTTTCTTAAAATTTCCTTAACGATTTAAATAAAAAAACACCGCTCATCACGAGCGGCGTTTTTCTAAGCTTTTTGTAATTGTAATTCTTCACGTTCCATTACTCTTCTTAATACAATTGTTTGTGTCATTGTAAATAAGTTACCTGTAATCCAATACAGCACCAGTCCTGATGGCGCCGCAAATCCCATAAATAGAATCATTGCAGGCATCATAATTTGCTGTATTTTCAGCATTTGAACTTGTTCTCCAGGCGTTACATTTGATTGGAACACCTTCATTTGAATAAATGTTGTTAACGCTGCGATAATCGGTAATATATGATATGGATCTGCATGTCCTAGGTTCACCCATAAAAATGAAGATGTACGAATCTCTTCAGTTCGGCTAATCGCATAATACAAAGCAGAGAAAATCGGCATTTGTATAAAGATTGGCCAGCACCCTGCTAACGGATTCCAACCGCCTGATTTCATTAGTTCTGACATTTCTTTTTGATACTGCTTTTGTTTTTCAAGATCTTTACCCACATCACCGTATTTCTGTTTCAGCTTCTGTAATTCAGGTTGCATTTTTTTCATTTTCGCTTGGCTACGATATTGCGAAACAGCTAATGGAATCATTGCTGAACGAATAACGAGCGTCATGATAATGATGGCAATCCCGAAGCTAGCTCCAGGTATATGATGAGCAACAAATTGAATCATAAATGAGATTGGATATACGAAATAATGGTTCCAAATTCCCGTACTATGTGAATCAATTGTACCTGCATTACTGCAGCCAGATAAAACAAAAACAAGTAATAATGATAAACTAATGAGCCTAGCTCGGTATGATTTTAACATGTTCATTCCTCCAATGTTTCGTAATTAATTAGCGAAACATTGGTGTATACGGACCTACCTCGTCACTCTCTCCACTCGATTCTTGTCTGCGGACAGAACGAATCATTCCATATTTATAAAAAATAGAAAATAGCGGTACATTTCTTGTACCCTCTTCACACGTATCTACTAGTTTAAAAGCTCTCTGTCTACCGCTCGATGCTTGCTGACGCACAAAGCGAGAAACGTTAGCAAGAAAAAAGACTTCTAATACACAAAGCGCTGTCGTTACAAACGATATATATAGAATTGCATCCTGCAATAAAAATTCCATCGCTTCACATCCTTAATAAAATCATTTTAGCATATTCAGCAAACATTCTCTATTTCCTTTTGTTCTCAAAAGTTTTTTTGCATATTTTCTCAAAAAATTATGCTAGAAAACCAATGTATTCGCTTTCTTTAGTATATTCACACGTATCTTTGAATAGGTTTGATTTGTTAGAAATTTATAAAATTTTTGCATTATAATAAAACTATTGCCAGTTTTTGAAAAAAGCTTTATTCTCTTCTTGTAATCAAAAATGAATATGGAGATGAAACATACTATGGGTCAACTAGGAGACGCCGATTACGTTCCCGACACCGCCTTTTTATCCTTCCCAGCAGCTAAAACATTTCATTTAGAATTCATCATACAGTTAGTTGTTATTTTTATAGCTTCTATTTTGTATGCAATTTCTATGAATATGTTTTTTATCCCGCATAATATGATTAGCGGTGGGTTCGCTGGTGTAGGGATGATTATCGGTTATTTAATGCACTACAATATCGGAGCACTTATCTTTTTACTAAACATTCCGCTTCTTATTTTAAGTCACTTTTACTTAGGAAAGAAGACAACCTTTTTAACGGCATACTTTGTAGCTGTATCATCTTTAGCGATGAACATTATCCCAGTACACCAAGTTTCAGACGATATTTTGCTGTCTTCTGTATTCGGTGGTGTCATCTGCGGTGCTGCCTCAGGAATCATATTCCGATTTGCTTCTTCAACAGGTGGTTTTGATGTTGTTGGATTGATTGTAGCGAAACATCGCGATGTTTCAATTGGAGCAATCATCTTTGGATTCAACTTAATCTTACTTGTTGCAGCAGGATTTATTTTCGGATGGGATATTACGCTTTATACGTTAATTAGTCGGTTTGTAGTCAGCAAAGTAATTGATGCCGTGCATACAAAACATATTAAATTAACGATAATGACAATTACAGAAAAAGGTGAGGAAATAAAAAGCTCACTATTACATCACGGCATACGTGGCGTAACAATGGTAGATGCTGTCGGCGGCTATACAAACCATAAGAAAAAAATGATTTACACTGTCGTAACTCGCTACGAGTTGGGCGAAATGAAACGTATTATCCGCCAAGTGGATAATAAAGCATTTATGAACATTACTGAAACAGTTGAAATTGTCGGCCGTTTCAAACGTATATAAAAAAACGCAAGGAACTACAATTCCTTGCGTTTTTTATTTTTTACACTTATTACAAAATCAGATAATTCTATTATTGTATCACTAAATATGTTATAATAAAACTAGACTTACAAAAAAGAGTATATAGACTTGGAAGTTTCTCTTATTTTTATAAGCAAAAAGAAACGAGCAGTCGGGTATATTTCAGACACCATACACGTAACGGTTTAAAAAAACCGATCATCTTAGTTATTCTTCACTGATCTTTTTATAAAAGATACGTACAACTAAAATTCACTTCAATATACTATACCTACCTTTTTGACTTCCAAATCATCTTATTACATAAGGAGATGAACATATGAATCAATATATACGATACACACTAGCTGTCCTATTTGCCATCGTCGGCGGCGTGATCTGTTTCTGGACAAACACAGAGCTTGGAGAGAATATCATTTTTAATGGAATCGAAACCCTTGTAAGCGCTTCAATTTTAGGCGGATACATTTTCTTCCTCTTCAATCCAGAAGAAAATGCTCAAAAAACAATGTTATTAACAATGATCGGAATCGTTGGCGGATGTATTTCCTACTCAATGACAAACTATACATTACCACTTCAATTAAGCTCAGCTTTCTTCCACGGTCTATGGACTTGGTTTATCGCATTCTGCCTAGCAGACGTATTCAACCTATTACAAGACCACGAAGAAGAAAATGGTCAACAAATTGAAAGTAACTCTTAAGCTGGAAGATACTCTTCCAGCTTTTTTGTTTCCTGTTCTTTCCTGTTCATACCCCATCACCAAAATAAAAAGAAGTTACCTCCACGGCAACTTCTTTCCCATATACCCCACTTAGTATTCAATTAAATATATCAACGATTTTTAAAATATATCGATCGTTTCTCCACTTATATCAGCGATTTTTTCATTATATCGACGGTTCGACACTCAAAACGCACAACATGCCTATCCCCCAAGTAACTTACTGCCGAACTCAACGATTAAAAAGATAATTAATAGGATCGCGAGTATCTTTAATGCTACATACGCCACTTTAAAAACAGCATAAATGAGCAAGACTATCAAAATAATCGATAAAATTTCCATATGTATCTCCTCCTATCTCTTTTATTCTACCTGTACTTCGTTTTTTATGAAATCGAATAAGATGACATATAAAAAAGAGGATACCTCACCCATCGTAAGATACCCTCGCCTGTAGCTGCTCAAACCATTCTCTCTCTACTTGTAAATATCCCATTCCACTCTTCTCAGCACTCTCCAATTCTTTATCAGCTTTCTTCATATAAATGCGGGAAGCTTCCATATCGTCCTCTAAATATTTAATAATTCCTTGTGTACGGTAATATCCGTTTAAATCCATTTTGGTAATGGCCTTTGCATGTTCCTTTGCTTCTTGCAGAGAAAGGCTATCCATCTGATAAAGAGCTTTATATAAAAGATACCAACTATGAAAACTACCAACGAAAAATTTATTTTCCTTCGTTACAGATAGCTGAACAATTTGTTCTATATACGGTATCGCTCTTTCCATTCCCTCTTGATCAGCTCGGGCATAAAATACGAGCATAAGTCCGCTCATTATTTCTCTTATACTTTTATCCTCTTTTATTTTTTCTTCACTAATTTCTACTAATCTCTCATCCCAATCTTTCGGCCGTTTGTAGCTTAATAATTCACCCGATACTTGAATATTATATAAATGCCCTCTAGCCCTTTCATCATCTTTAATTAAAATGAGAAATTGCATGCCATCGCTCAGGAATGTTCCTTTTATCGGCACTATTGTAACGGCAAAAATCGTAAAGTGTAAAACGGAAAAATATAAAAGATATTGATAATAACTAACCATGTATATGTAACCTGAAGTAATACCGAATAGTACACTTGTAATCGGTCCACCTAAAGTCATCCACGCCCATTTTTTTGAAAGGTTCGGTGTCTCTATAGAAGGCGGCACTAGCATCGCCACGCCTCCAAAGTACCCCCATAATTTATTTTCTCGAATTCGTATTTTTCCTTTCTCATTTTGCACAGTAATAGGTCCTACTGCCATAAATTTAAACTTTAAACCACCTATTAAACCGAATATTACGTGTCCTAACTCATGAATGGCTATCACTAACAATGAAACTCCAACTATTGCCCATAGGTTCAAAATTACTTCTAATTTCCCAGTTCGGATTACTCCGTATAAAATGGACAAAACTAGCGCCGCCGTCATGGAACCAGCTGGCCTTCTTAAAATATCCACCTTTTTCTCCCCTTAATAAATCATTTTTCTCTGCATTTCGTACATGAATTTTCCGAGATGCAATATCCAAATAAATGAGATTAAGCCAATTAATACAAAATCGATATCACTAGCCGCTGTATATATAACGGCAGCCCACCATACATATGCCAATATTGTATTCGTAAATTCATATGCTTTATATCCAGCCTCATGCACAATGTGCTTTAATCCTTCATCTGCGTTTTTCGTCCACATTTTCATAGATTCCATATATGTTACACCTTGTTCAGGATATAGCTTATTATAACGATTTTTTGTTATGAGCCCGATAACCACTACAATAGTTAAACAGACAATAGAAGCTACTAAATTCCACACTGCAAATGACACATTCGTATCCTGCAACAGTGCACGTCTACATGTAATAACTGCATATACAAACCATGCCTGCGTAACTATATCACCTACACGTAAATATATACTTATAATGCCTAATTTTCTGCCTTGTACGCTCTCTTCTTCATCGCGTGCCTCCGCTAACATACGTGTATTCTTCCAAGTGTAGTACATCATTAAGATTCCAAAAATAGTACATACACCTATAAATGTATTAGATGATAATTTTCTCGGTTCATTCGAGAGTAAATTTAAAGCTATATAAGATGTTAAAAAGCCACCCATCATACTTAATGCTATTTTCCCCACAAAATCAAATTGTTTTTTTCGTTTACTCTTCATCTTCATCGTCCTCTTCCCCCTCCACCAACATAAATATCTCCTCCACCGGCGCTCCAAAAATTTGTGCGATTTTTAGCGATAACACAATAGATGGTGCATAATCCCCGCGCTCAATTAAACTAATGGTTTGCCGTGATGAGCCAATCGCTTTCCCTAAATCCCCTTGTGATAAACGATGCTTTGCTCGAAATTCCCTCACTCGATTTTGAAGCTTCATGTCTTCCCTCTTTTTCATTTATTTAATTAAAATTGTAAATAATATCCTTTATTTTGTCAATTATTATTGTCATTTTGACTTATATACATGTCAAAAATAAATCTATATTCTCCTAGATATATAACTTAGATAATAAATTTTAATAATCACATACGGAAAAAAATAGGAACGTATTATATACCAGCCACCGGTTACGGTATCGATGGAAAAATAAAAGCAAACTGGAAAATACAATAAAGAAGGCAGTGCTTTTGCACTGCCTCCCTAAAATCTGACATAGAATGGATTCCATATTAACTTGCGTTTTGTAAAAATACTCGTTTTAGTTGTTTGCGGAAACGAACGCTTAACGTAATTGCTACAATGACAATCGCTCCGAAAATGATTTTGCCGATATTATCTCCCAGTAATCCGAAAATATCATGTAAGTTACCACCTAGCCAGTAGCCACCGATTAAGAAGAATGATACCCAGAATAAAGCACCTGAATAAATTGTAATCGCAAAGCGGCGAAACGGTAAGTTAATGATACCTGCAAAGTATCCTGTAAAATGACGTACACCAGGAATGAAGAAGCCAATAAAGATAAGGAAATATCCATATTTATCGAACCACATTCTCGTTAAATCAATTTTTCTTTGTGTTAAAAATACGTACTTCCCGTATTTTTGAACAAAAGGCATACCAAGCTTATTACCTAAAAAGTATTGAATCGTCATTCCTACACTTGTCCCAATAAAGGATAGGATAATTAAAATAGGTAAACTTAGATCACCCTTCTGTGCTAAAAACCCCGCATATGCTAATGTTGGCTCTCCCGGAAACGGAAGTGCAATATATTCTAACAGCAGGCCTACAAGTACTACATAATACCCGTATTGCTGAAATAATTCATGAACCCATTCCATGTCATCTCCCCTTTCATTCACGTGCAACTTGTTACTATTATTGTATAAAAAAATTGTCGAAATAACTATCACAATAGCTTACATTTTTATTACATTTTTGTAAGGCTCATTCTAAAGTTTTTTGTTCTCTATTTACTTATATCTATTAGCATTTAAAAACAAGCTAACAACTATATATCACGCGAAGGAAATCCATTAATATACATTTTTCATCCAGTTTTTAACACTCGAAAACCACCTTATTTTGTTCTCTATAAAAAACCACCACAAACTCATATGAACTTCATATTAGCTTCATATACGTATTGTAAGATTATATCGGAATTTGTTGAAAAATTTAGCTAATATATGACTAAACATTAAACTGAATAAATATAAGTCGCTTTTCGAAATTGAAAAAAGGGTGAATAAGAAATGGAAGCTTATAAAATGCACGATTTTATTAATACGAATGTTGAATCTCATCAAAATGAAACCGTTTTTAATTTACAAATATGTGAAACAAATGAATTTGACGTAAGTTTAACAAAATCTACAACGCTGTCTTTTATCGTTTCAAAAAAGAACATTAAGATCGTCACGAGAAAATGGGTTAATTCAAATCAAGAAAGCATGATTGGCAAAAGCTACATCATTCCAACGAAAGCTTTTCACTATTTCTTACCGATTATTTCTGAAACTGAAGATGAACTAAATATTCGAGTTCAAAGTTTTGGACTACATGGTGAGCTTTTATTAAATGAAAGATTACTTATCGATAAAAACAACAAATGTAATACAAAGATTACTACCTTCTTTGAAACATTAGATGAAAATGTCAATCAAGCATTACGAGGATTACAAATTCATTGTATGTAAGACTACTACAATAAGTAAAAGGAGAATATAATGAAAAAACTATTATTAAGTGCGCTATTATCATTAGGATTTTTAACTCTTCCATTCACTACTGCAGAAGCAGCTACGACGAAAGATCAGCTTATCGTAAACACAAAAATAAATAAAATGGATTATTATCAAGATGGAAAATTCATAAAAAGTTTCACTGTCGCTACTGGAAAAGCAGCAACACCAACACCTAAGGGTACTTTTCAAATCGTAAATAAAATTAAAAACCGTCCTTACTATACAGGAAAAATTAAAGGCGGCGATCCACGTAATCCACTTGGGGACCGCTGGCTCGGATTAAATATGGCAGGAACTTACGGAACAACGTATGCGATTCATGGAACTAACAATAATCAAGCAATCGGGAAAGCAACAACACTTGGTTGTATTCGTATGTTTAACAATGATATTCACTGGTTATTTGAGCGCGTTCAGCAGCAGGCTACTGTCACTGTAAATTAGCCTAAGAACAAGATTTATGTGTAGCCAAGAATTTTATGTCTTGGCTTATTTTATTTATTCATTTACAGTAGCAAAATAACTGTATTTACATATATAATAAAAATAGATTGCATTCAACATCATCGTAACATTGATAAACATGGATATTAAAATTATACAGTTATAATATTTTATAAATTTTACAATACATACTATAATAGAACTACTGTAATTCTGAACTATTCAGTGACACTAAACAATCCCCCTTGCTACTTTCATTACTATTTTATAGCGGGGGCTTATTATATGTATAAACAATCTGAGTCATCCAAAAAATGATGAATTCGAATATTGCAGTAAAAAGCGTTATTTAGGAGGTGTTACTATGACGCATATACTGGTGATTGAAGACAACCCAGATATACAAGAACTTATTCGTGAATTTCTAATGGCACAAAACTTTACTGTTGATGTAGTTGGTGCTGGAACAGAAGGCATTCTTCTTTTCCAAAAAAATTCATACGATCTTGTCCTCCTCGATGTAATGTTACCAGATATAGATGGCTATAGTATTTGTAAAATTATGCGAGGACAATCTGATGTACCAATCATTATGTTAACAGGCTTACATAATGAAGAAAGTGAAATTAAAGGATTTGAGTTAGGTATTGATGACTATATTACAAAACCGTTCCATTACACCGTATTTATAAAACGTGTAGAAGCTGTATTAAGAAGGGCAGCAACAAAGGAAGCAGAAGCTGCAACTATACTACAATTCCATGAATTGATGTTAAATTCTACAGCATATGCCGCTTATGTTCATGGTAATCAAATTGAATTGACTACAAAAGAATTTGAAATTATATATACTTTACTGCAAAATCGGGGAAAAGTACTATCAAGAAGTGATTTGTTGAATAAGGTATGGGGCTATGAACATTATGGTGATGTGAGGGTTATAGATACACATATTAAAAACTTACGAAAAAAATTAGAAATTCCTTATATTAAAACGGTGAAAGGCATTGGCTACAAAATCGAATCGTAGCAAAGACAACATCACCAAAAATATATTCATCAAAACCTTATTATTTTGTATTCTGTTATCACTTTGTCTTTATCAAATTATTTATTTTCTAGCCTCAAATTACGATAAAGATCGTTTGAAAGCTTCTGGAACGCAAACTGCGGAACAAGCGGAATCAGACAAACAAAACGACCAAAGTAAAACAAAGCAAAATAAAGCTGTGTCAGAGAGTAGCATCTCTAATTTTCAATCTTCTCAAATAGAGATGAAAACACTCTCTACAGCCATCAATCATCTTTTGCAGCCTAGCCAAACTGCAAAAGCAAAAGAACATGCACAAAATATTCCGGGGAAAAGTAACACAACGTCTTCACTTACAGAAGCGGAAAAGCAAGTTACTAACAATGATGCCTTACATACACAAAATGCAGCAAGTAAAGCAAATGATACACATGATAATCCAAAGTTAACAGATGTGTTGCAGCAGTTAGCTCCACATATTGGGGCGACAATGCTTGCATTATCTCTGCTTGGATCTTTAATCTACGCAAAAATAATCGCCAAACCTTTCCGATATATGAGCGATGCTTTAAAAGATATTATGAATCTTGATTTCTCAGATAAAAAGCTACTTAACAAAAATACAGATCAAACAGATTTTAATTTGCAAGTAGCTGCCTCACAAGTACCTACTATCGTGAAAAATTTACATGAAAGCAATCAAGATTTAAGAAATGAACTCAAGAAGGAACAACAGTTAGAACAATCTCGTAAAGAATTTATGTCTATGATATCCCATGAATTAAAAACACCAATCGCAGCCGTTATGGGACAACTCGATGGCATGATTCACGGAATTGGCGCTTATAAAGATAGAGATAAATATTTAAAACGTTCATATGAGATGATGCAAGATATTAACATATTAACGGAAAAAGTGTCAGAATTATCCAAAATACAAAACCCTCAATTTAAACCAAATTTAAAAGTTATCTCATTAACTAATATTATTGAGGACGTTATAAAGAAAGTAGATTATTTTGTATCTGTAAAACAATTAAATGTTCAATCTAACATTAAACAAGATGCACAAATTTTAGCTGATCCTAAATTTATGCAAACTGCTATTTTTAACATTATTTCAAATGCAATTCATTATACAATTGACCATCAGCATGTATATATAAAACTTTATGAAAAGCCAAACGGTTACGCATTAGAAGTATTAAATACAGGTTCTCAAATTGATGAAGATAAACTTGCCCATTTATTTGAACCATTCTATCGCGCAAATCCTGACAAACATGGCTTAGTACAAGGTAGTGGTCTTGGGTTATATATTGTAAAACAAATATTAGATAAACATCAGTTTCCTTATGGAATACAAAACACACCTCAAGGTGTAAAATGCTCCATTGTATTCCCAAAAGCAATGTAAAGCCTACTCTAATTTCATACCCCAAATTCATACTTCGTATGAATGGCGGAATTTTGTAGAGTATCTTACTCTGTTTCGTTCGCCCGTTATCCTTATTTGGATAGCGGGCGTTTTTTATTATTTAAAAGGAGGATTTTTATGGAGAAGTTTAAGTATTCATTACTAGTTTTATTCGGCGCTTGTAGCTACGGCGTACTTTCAACTATTTTTAAACTCGGATTCATCGACGGATTTTCCGCACACCAACTACTAGGAGGGCAATATGTCTTCGGATGGATTGGACTACTTTTACTCGTTCTTTTCTTTTCACGTCATAAAGTATCAAAAAAACAATTCTTTTCGTTACTAACAGTCGGCACAACTATGAGTATGACAGGTATTTTCTATGCTATTTCCGTAGAAGAATTGCCAGCCTCTATCGCTGTCGTTTTACTCTTTCAGTTCACTTGGATTGGTGTAGTCATCGAAGCGATTGCCAACCGGACATTCCCAAGCCGTGAGAAAGTTATATCTATTATTATTTTATTTACTGGTACATTGTTTGCTGGTGGAGTATTTGAAGGTCTTGGACAAAACTTTTCTACGAAAGGTATTATTTTCGGACTATTAGCTGCCGTCTCTTTCTCATTCTATGTATTTGTAAGCGGGCGCGTTGCTACAGATGTTCCGCCTTATACGAAAAGCTTTCTTATGACAACGAGTGCTACTCTTATTGTATGCTTATTTTTCCCCCCTACCTTTTTAACGGACGGCGCTTTACAAGCAGGCCTATGGAAATATGCTTTCTTCCTTGGACTGTTCGGGGTTATTATACCTGTCATTTGTTTTTCAATTGGGGTACCAAAAGTCGGAACGGGACTTGGTACAATATTAGGTGCAGCTGAATTACCAACAGCAATTATCGCTTCTATTACACTTGTTCATGAAGTTGTATCGCCAATGCAGTGGATTGGGATTGTGGTTATATTACTCGGTATTTTCACACCACAACTACTTACTGCTAGGAAAGAAAAAAAACATAATCGTGTTCATAGTGCGTGACAACATCAACTTGTATATAAATGTGAATAAAGTTACGATATGTTAAACTCTATTACTACCTTCAAAATAACATATGATATTGCGGCTATTATTCTCGTAATCCTTGCTGTGCTTTTCTTTTTGAAAGATAAGAAAGAGGGTTATACAGCATAACAAAAGACCTTTCATTTATTTGAAAGGTCTTTTCCTTATATTTCACTTTACCGCTCCATATAACTTCTCTACCTCATGTTCAATTTGTTTTACATCGATTCGCTCAAATAATGGCTGCACATTATCAATTCGGTTTGGCAACGTATTTTGAGGTTCCCAATTTACTTTAACACTCGATAATGTATTTCTAACTCTTTCACTTGAAAACGGTAAAAATGGTTCAAGCAGTTGTGCAAAGTTTGCTATTAGGTAAACACAATTATAAATTGTTTCCTCACATGAAACTGGGTCGTCTTCTCTTTGTTTCCAAGGCTGCTTTTCATCAAAGTATTTATTTGCAAAGCGTACTGCATCAAATATTGTTTCTAGTGCCACCTTAAATTTAGCTTGTTCAATCGCCTCTCCTACACTTTTATATAATCCTTCTACTTTATCTTTCAGCTCTACATCAATACTTCCCTTCGGTACAGTACCACCATAATATTTTTCAATAAACTTTAATGTCCGGTTCACAAAGTTCCCGTATGCACCTAACAATTCACTATTATGACTGTAAATGAATTCACGCCATGAAAAATCAGTATCACGATTTTCTGGTGCGTTAACTGTTAAAAAGTAACGAATAGAATCGGGATTGTAGCGTTCCAATATATCAGGTACCCATACTGCCCAGTTTTTACTTGTCGATAATTTTCTTTTTTCTACTGTTAAATACTCATTCGAAACGATATGACGCGGGATCGCTTCTTCTCCTATTCCAAGTAATACCGCTGGCCAAATGATTGAATGAAACGGAATATTATCCTTACCATGTACATAATATGTTTTCGCTTCTTTATCCCAAAACTCTTGATCATCTTTCCCTGTTTCTTCAGCCCAATTTTTACTCGCCGAATAATATCCTGTCACTGCTTCAATCCATACGTAAATTTTCTTATCTTCATATCCTGCCACCGGAATTGGTACCCCAATTGGTAAATCACGTGACACTGCCCTATCTTGTAATCCTTCCTTTAAATATCTCTCTGTTAATTGAATTGCATTGTCGCGCCATGTTCCTTTCTGCTTTGCAATTTCTACGGCCTCTTTAATTTGCTGCTGAAATTTATGCAATGCAAAATAGAAATGCTCTGTTTCCTGTACTGATGGCGTACTACCACATAACTTACATTTCTTTTCTAACAAATCGAGTGGATCTAAAATAGCGGAACAATCATCGCATTGATCGCCCCTTGCTGCTTCATGACAATGCGGACAAATACCTTCTACATATCGATCCGGTAAAAATTGCGTACACGTTTCGCAATAAGCTTGTTCAACTACTTTTTTATAAATATAACCTTCTTCTAATAGTCGCAAAAAGACTTTTTGAACAGTTTCATGATGATGCTCACTATCTGTACGTGTATAGCAATCATAAGTAAAACCAAGGCTACGAAAACATCGCTCAAACTCTTCGTGATACTTATCAGCAATTTCTTTCACCGTCACACCTTCTTGCTTTGCTCTAATTGCAATCGGTGTTCCATTACAATCACTTCCTGAAACATACAACACATGCTCACCTTTTGCCCTGTAATAACGTGCTAAAATATCTCCTGGTAACAAACTAGCAATGTGTCCAAGGTGTAACGAACCATTTGCATATGGCCAAGCGCCTCCAATAAAAATACTCATCTTATATTCCTCCTTTAAAATATAAAAAGCCCCGCCCTTATCTTAAAAAAGATAAGGGCGGGGCTGTATAAACAGTCGCGGTACCACCTTATTTCGTCAGTCATTCGCATAACTAACCTTAACAAGTACGGAGCTATATGCTCTTATACTGTGGTTTTGATAACGAGTACCAACTCTCGTCGCCGCCTACTATTATCATTTGATAAGTTCAGGACGAAGCTCAAAGGCCATTGTTCAAACGAATATTCTTGCTTCTTCTCAGCTACCGAAGCTCTCTGGAAAGAATGGTTCCATTCTACTTTTCCTTTTCAACGCTTTTATGTATAAAATGTATTTTACGACTTAACAACAGAAAAATCAAACTTTTATTCAAAAAAACAGGAAATTCTACTCACCCACCGAATAACTATACGTTCACAAAAGGAGTGATAAGATTGAATCAAAAGCAACTAAGTACTATTAATGAAAAAAGTTGGAACGCTGCTGCTTATGAAGCTTGGACAAATCGTCACGGGGCGCCAGAGGATTATGCGAAAAAGCTCATGGAAGATCCCGTGCGCGAGGTAGATCATTATTTACCTTACATACAATCTCCAAAAGGAAAGCGTATTATTAATTTACTCGGATCAAAAGGAAATAAAGCAGTTGCTCTTGCTCTTTTAGGAGCCGATGTAACAGTTGTAGACATTTCAGCAAGTAATGAAAAATACGCAACCGAACTAGCCGAAGCTGCTGGTGTCTCTATTCAATATATCATTTCCGATGTACTAGATTTAAATCTACCCCAATCATTTGATATCGTGTTACTGGAACTTGGCGTGCTCCATTACTTTTTAGACTTAAAGCCACTCTTTCATATAGTCTCTCACTTACTAAAACAAGATGGGACCTTTATACTACGTGACTATCATCCCGTTTATACAAAATTATTAGGAGTAGATCATCCATCATTTCGAGCAAATGGAAATTATTTCGACGAGGAACTTATTGAAGATGACGTAGCTTATAGTACTCTCCTTACGGGATCACAGAAATACGCTTTACCGAAAACAAAAATTAGGCGCTGGACACTAGGAGAAATCATTACATCAATGGCAGAAACAAATTTCAAGGTTGAAAAATTGATTGAAGAACACGGATCTCATCAAAAGTGGGTTTTCCCTTCTACTGCACCAGAGGGCATTGAAGAGCGTATACCCGGTCTATATACATTAATTGCGACAACATGCAAAAAAGGATCCCTTCACGGATAGGATCCTTTTTTTGCATGCTTACGCATATAAGTTGAGGTTGGAGATTACCATAATTCTGTAGAATAGGACACAAGATATTTCAACATTCGTCTCTGACTTACGTCGTCAAAAAGGGGTATGACCAACATAACGAAGAGTAATGTTTAGTTGATAGTGATAATCGTTATCAACTAATTAGAAGTATACAGGATGTTATTTCAAATTACAATACCATTTCTGATTTTTATTTATGAATTTTTTGATATACAAATGTATACATTTTAAGAACATTTACTCACATTAATCTGCCATATTCCATTATCTGCTATAATTTTCATTGAACAGATTAATAACTTCTTAATCATGTTTTTATTAATTTCGTTCTTGATATTTATAAATTACAATAAATAGTTTTTTAAAAAAGGTAGGGGTAACAATGAAATATGTTAGCATTCGAAAAAAACTACTGTTCACACTCTTAAGCATTTCTTCCTTATTTAGCATTGCTCTTATTGTTATTCTTTCATTCGCTATGAATCAAGCAAGTGAAATCGAAACATTAAAGAATGATGTATCGAAAAGAGCAACGATTTTAAAAGAACGTGGCGATTGGTTCCAAGCGCAGGTCGCTGGTTTACAAGAATATTTACTATCACATGACCAAAAAGGATTGGATAAATTCAACCGGGAAGGAAAAAAACTAGCTGATACTAGGGAGAAAGTAACAAGTGATAAAAAACTCTCAGAAGGAATGAAAGAGGCCATTTTAATGGGAGCAAAATGGCGCAGCGTCGTAGATAATGAAGTCCTCCCCCTTGCACGGGAAGGAAAATGGGAGGAAGCATCCAAAATTGCTCTTGCTCAAACAGATTATGTAAATGATCTTTTAAGTCGTTTTACTAAATATGCAAATGAAGAAAATGACAAACGGGACGTATTAATTGCTGACGTAGAGTCTTCTTCATCCCTTATTCAATATATTATTTTCTTCTCACTCATTACATGTACATTAACGTCTATTCTATTGGCATGGTGGTTCTCTGGTAAACTCGTTAAACCGATTCGACAAATTGATGCGAAGTTAAAAGAATTAGCTTCTCAAGATGGCGATTTAACCGCTAGATTACACGTAACGAGTAAAGATGAAATTGGTGACATCGCAAATTCCTTTAATCAAATGCTTGCTAACTTACAGCGTATAATAAAGCAAGTTCAACAAACATCAACAAGTGTAAAAGAAGCTTCTGAAAATGTGTTTATCGAAACAACTGCTTCTATGGAAAATACCGCAAAAACTAAAGAGACTATGAATGCTCTTGAGCACAATATTCGTTCACAAGTTTCTAGCATTGAAGAAAGTTCAACCGCAATGGATGATATGGCAACGAGTGTTCAGCGTATTGCACAAGCTGCCTCTTCTGCCGCTAGCCTAGCTGTTACAACTTCTGAAAAAGCAGATGATGGAAATAAAGTCATTGAAAAATCTATTACACAAATGCATACAATTAACGAAGCTGTTAACGCTACATCACAAGTGGTAGAGCGACTCATTACACATACGAATCATATTGATACTGCACTTCAATCTATTTCTAATATTGCCGAGCAGACGAATTTGCTCGCTTTAAATGCTTCTATTGAAGCGGCCCGTGCTGGTGAACATGGAAAAGGATTCGCTGTTGTTGCCGATGAAGTACGGAAACTTGCTGAACAATCTCAGCTAGCAGCAAATGACATTAACCATTTACTTCATCAAATTCAAGCGGACACAAAAATAGCAAATGACATGATGACACAAGGTCAGTCAGAAGCTTCTGAAGGAATTACAGTCATTCGTACCGCTGGATCTTCATTCTCAGAAATTGTTAATCACATTAACAATTTCTCTACACAAATACAAGAAATGTCTGCAACTGCTGAAGAAATGGCCGCAAGTTCTGAAGAAATGAATGCAGCTTTAAATAATATCGCTTCTATTTCAAATGAAGTTGCTGCCGAAACATCGAAAACATCGAAAACAGCAACTTCAGCTGGTGACCAAGTAAACAAAATGAGTGTCGTTGCTAAAAAATCATCAGAAATGAAAACAATTGTGCAAGAACTTGAAGTGCTCGTTTCTCATTTCAAAACAAATGGTTAAAATGAAAATTTCATTTATAACTTCTACGAACTCTAAATTGTTAGAAAGAGCGATTTAGAGTCTCTCTTTTTTCACGCTAAAATATCTCTTTCTATCTCCCATTCTGTCTGCTATAATTCCTAAAGGAAAGAAGAAAGCTTTATTCCAGATGGAGTAAAGCTTTCTTTCGATTTTTTACATTAATTAATTAATTCTAATACTAAGATTTTACAAGGAGGATTTTTATCATATGAATTTTATTAGCATTCGAAAAAAACTAATGTTCATGATGGGAATGATTTGCGCTTTATTCGGCATCGCCTTAGCTTTTATTTTATTCTTTACCATGGATCAGTCTCATAAAGCTGAAACATTACAAAAAGAAATTTCTCCTCTTGCAACAGAATTGAAAGAGCGCGGAGACGCTTATCAAGTACAACTTTCTGCTTTAAGAGGTTATTTACTACAACATGATCAAGTCGAATTAGACAAGTTTAATGAGATGAGTAAACGTCTTGAAGATACAAAAGAGCAACTTCTTTCTAACCCTAACACTTCTCAGTCCGTGAAAAGCACAATGGAATTAGGATCCACTTGGAGAAAGTTCATTGAAGAGAAAGTATTCACTCTTGCAAAAGAACAAAAATGGGAAGAAGCTTTACAAGTAGCTTCTACAGAGAATGGCACTGTTTATAAAGTAATCGGTGATTTCACAAATTACACTAATGAACAAGCTAAATTACGTGAACAATCTATTGAAAAAATCGATCAATCTTCACTACGAATTGAATATGTTGTCTTCTTATCACTTGTTATTTGTATTGTAACTGCAATTATTCTTGCATGGTGGTTCTCTGGTAAGCTTGTAAAACCAATTCAACAAATTGATACTAAACTAAAAGAATTGGCCTCTCAAGAAGGCGACTTAACAGCCCGTCTACAAGTAAATAGCAATGATGAAATCGGTGCTATTGCCACATCATTTAATAAAATGTTAGAAAACTTGCAGCACATCATTAATCGTGTTCAAAAAACATCTGTAGAAGTACAAACAGCTTCTGAAAATATGCTAGAAAAGACTAATACCTCACGCGAGGCAACAATAAGAGTTCAAAGCTCGATGTCCAACTTAAATTCAAGTATTCAATCGCAAACTTCTAGTATGGAAGAAAGCTCGACTGCGATGGATGATATGGCAATAAGTGTTCAGCGTATCGCTGAATCTGCTTCATCTGTAGCCGAACTTGCTGTAGCTACATCTGAACACGCTAACGACGGAAGTACTGTTATCCAAAAATCTGTTTCACAAATGACAACGATACATGAAGCTGTAAATGCTACATCAGAAGTAGTCGAACGTCTAATCACCCATACGAAATATATTGATACGGCTGTACAATCTATTTCTAATATCGCTGAGCAAACAAATCTACTTGCTTTAAATGCTTCTATTGAAGCGGCTCGCGCTGGTGAACAAGGAAAAGGATTTGCTGTCGTAGCTGATGAAGTTCGTAAACTTGCGGAACAATCAAAAACAGCGGCAAAAGATATTAACCAATTGCTTCATCAAATTCAAAATGATACGGAAACTGCTAGCTCTATGATGTCTAAAGGTCGTTCTGAAGCATTTGAAGGCATTACTGTCGTTCGTGAGGCTGGTACTTCTTTCACAACAATTGTTGAACAAGTAAATAAAGTATCAACTCAAATGCAAGACATATCAGCAACTGCTGAAGAAATGGCTGCAAGCGCTGAAGAAATGAACGCTTCACTTAATAACATCGCTTCTATTTCAAATGAAGTATCTAGTGAAACAGCCACAACGGCACAATCTGCTGAACAGAAAGTCATCGTGATGAATGAAATGACTCTCACTGCAAAACAAATGAAACAAACAGTTGAAGAATTAGATCAGCTTGTATCTCATTTTAAAACTGAATAGCTTTTCAAAAAAATATTCCTCTCTCAGGGAGGAATATTTTTTTGAGCTCATTTCCTGCACTTATCCCGCATATCCGTTATAATGAGAATCGATATCATTAATATTTTGGGGGTGCTACACATGTCACAACAAGCATTTGAAGAAAAGTTATATGCAAACTTAGAAGCTGTTATTGACCCTGAGCTAGGTGTTGATATTATCAATCTTGGATTAGTTTATGACGTTACAGCAGATGAAAATAATAATGCTGTCATTACAATGACGATGACTTCTATCGGTTGTCCAATGGCTGGCCAAATCGTATCAGACGTTAAAAAAGTATTATCAACGAACGTACCTGAAGTAAATGAAATAGAAGTAAACGTTGTATGGAATCCGCCATGGACGAAAGAACGTATGTCGCGTATGGCGAAAATCGCACTAGGTATTCGTGATTAAATAAGGAAAAGACCTGACAATCCAGTCAGGTCTTTTTTCTCTTATTATTTTACTCCTACAGCGTCATAAGCTTTCGTTACAGCTTGTACCTCTTTAGAGTTTTTACCGAATAAATCTTCTGCTGATTGAAGTGCAGCTTGGCGCATCATTTTGAAATCAGAGTTTGCAGTTAAATATTTTGTAAGAGCACGATAGTAAATTTTTTCTGTTGCTTCACGGCCCACTCCAGTTACTTTCACATTGTAATGCGTGCCGCCCTCAGACACTAAATACGCCGCTTTATTGTTAATACTACTGTTAATATGAACGCCGCCATTATCAGCTGTTCCAGTATAACGTTTATTATAGTGATCTGGGTAACCTTCACCTGGTTTTAATGGGTTTGGAATAGATGCTGGATCCTTCAGTGAACGAAGCGCATCACCAGGTTTACCAGGTGTATAAATATCAGCACCTAAATCCCAGCTCTTCTTCTCTACCATTACACCCATAATGTCAGATAACGATTCATTTAACGCACCTGACTCATCTTTATAAACAAGGTTTGCTGTATTTTCAGTTACAGCATGCGTTAATTCGTGACCGATAACATCTAGGCCAGCTGATAATGGAATAAATGTCTTACCATCTCCATCACCATACATCATTTGCACACCATTCCAAGCTGCGTTATTCCAAGATTCACCTACGTGAACAGTAGAAATAAGTTTCGCACCTTTATCATCGAAAGAGTCACGGTTAAATGTCTTTTTATAATAATCATATACTTTTCCTGCATTCACATGCGCATCAACCGCTGCTTTATCTTCGAAGAACTTAGATTTACTCTCAACTTCTTCTCCTGTGTATCCAAGCCATTGTGAGAATAAGTTAAACAAGTTTTCATCCATATTTTCTGCATCAAATGTATGAACACCTTGTCCTCGTTTACCATCAAACAAGTTGAACGCTCCTGTTTTCTCATCTTGAGCAATTTCAAATGATTGTCTAGCGCCTAATACTCCGTAACCAAATCCTGTAATGTGATCTACAGCGTTATATTTCTCAATCACATTTCCATTCGTTGCATCAACAAAGTAATGCCAATATCCTGGAGCTGGTTTCGAAACCGACGCTTTTACAAGATATGCAAGATAGTATTGACCATCTTTTTCATACACATATAAATCTTTTTTCACACCATCATAATTCTTTACTTTACCAATTTCTTTCTCAATATTAGCTTTTGCAATCGTTTCTGCTTGTTCCGCACTAATACTTGCAGATGCAGGAATATTTTTATTATCTAAATTCGGAATAACTTGTCCGAAAAATGCTTTTACATTATTCTCTTTATCAAGCGTAACTGTTTGATCTGAACCATACACAGGAATGTTATTATGCTTCTCAACTAACTTCACGTGTGTTGTACCAGAATCAGCATCTTTTTCTTCACCAACGATATTGAAATGTTTGTCAATATTTCCAGCTAGTTTAAACATATCCTTTTTACTCTCTAAATATTGAAAGACCGTCTCTTTTTTATCTAGTCCTTCCGGCGCTTTCCATTCTTCACCTATGTAAGCTGGTGTTTTAAACTCTTGGTGATACTGGATTTTTTGCTCTTCTGCTTTCGTCGTAGTTGCTCCAAATGCCCCAAACCCACTTGCGATAACAGTTAATGCTAATGCTGATGAAATTACTTGCTTTTTCAATCTAACACTCCCCATTTCCCTAAAAGTTTTTAACACCTTTATAAATATTCTGAATATTCTTTCCGATACCTGCTTTCAAAAATTGAGAAAGTTTTTTCTGATAATTAAACTCACCAAAAAGAGGACATCGAAAAACGCTCTCCTCTTTCCTATAACTTTTCATTCCGCTATTTATATGCTGGAAAGCCACCACTGATTAAAGCCTCACTTTATTGCATTTTCATTTCAATTGCTAAATAGTGAGACTTCTCTTTCGCTTGAATGCGAATATCTTCTTCTACAGCCTCCGCTGCATCACGCATTACAAGTGTTTCACCGTTTACAACGCTGCTACCTTCAATTTGTACAAGGTACAATTGACGTCCTTCTTTAACAGGAAAATGAATTTCTTTACCAGCTTCTAATGATAAAGAATATAAATTTGCAGCTTGGTGAATATGAATTGGTGCATCTCCATCAGAAGGAGATACCATATGGAACCACTCATTTTCACGTTTACTCCAATCAAATTTAAACTCACCATAGTTTGGTTTATGACCGTCGCGGTCTGGTAAAATCCAAATTTGCAATAAACGTAATGTTTCACTTCCTAAGTTATGCTCACTGTGAAATACACCAGTACCTGCACTCATATATTGAACATGCCCACGCTCAATTGTCCCGCGGTTCCCCATACTATCTTCATGTGTTAATTCACCATCTATAACGTAAGAGATAATCTCCATATCACGGTGCGGATGCATATCAAAACCAGTTTGTGGCGCTATTAAATCATCATTCATAACACGTACTGCTCCAAAATTCATGTTGTTTGGATTATAATAATTTGCAAAGGAAAAATGAAAATGTGTATTTAACCAACCGTGATTTGCTCTTCCCATATTTTTATGATCAACTTTTCTAAACATATCCTTCACCTCATATTATCTCGAAATCGAGATAATTATTTTTAATTTTATCACTGCAACTTCTTCAGTAATTCTAATAATTGTTTTTGTTCTTCTCTATTTAACTTATCAAATTGCTCTGCTTGAAATGTTTCTTGCGGCGGGACTATTTCTTCATATAGAACCTTTCCCTTTTCTGTTAATGAAATATATTTCGTAGTACCTTCTTGTTCACGCTGAATCCAATCTAGTTGCTCCATCTTATTTAAAAGTTGAGTAACATTTCCTTTCGTAACAAACAACTTATTTCCAAGTTCTTGCTGCGTTAAACGATCGTTTCCTCCAATTTGAACTAATACATCAAACTGAGCGGCAGATACATTCCACTTTTTCAAATGCTGATTCGTCTCACGAATACTTCTATTATAAAAGCGTGATAAACGAAACCATAATAGTACTCCAAGTCTTTCCCCTGCTTTCATTCCATCACCTCGCTCATTTGATACTATTAGTTTAGAACTATACTTATTAAAGGTCAACTACTTATTTTTAATTAGCAATAAATAAAAGCACAGTGATTTTCCTCCACTATGCTTCAGATTAAATTTCTATTTTTATATTCATCTAGCTTCCTCTCCGCGAAATGCCTCGCATCTTTCTCGATCCATCTTTCTTCGTATAGTTCATTTCCAACATATAGTACATCGTCCTTATGCTGCATCGCATGCCTGAATTCATGCAATAGCGTTTTGAGCACTTGCTCATACTCTTCCCACATACAAACGAAAATTAATTGTTTTTCTTTATGATAAAAACCACCTACTGGGAATAAAAACTCCTCTTCTTCTTCTCCTAATGATAAAAGTACATGATTCGCATCACACGTATCACAAAAAATAACTGGCGTTGCACTTACTTCAATAAGAGAAAACAAATCATTTCTTAACTTTTTGACATCCCAAGGAAGCTCCGAATCCAACACATACCAATTCTCAACTTGTTGATATACATTTTGAAACTGGAGTTCCATTTCTCAATAATCCCCTTCCTAAACTCCCTTTTCTTATATATATGCCACAATATGGTAAATATTAAACATACACTTTCATCCTTTAAAAAATGACAATAAAAAAGAATCTATATCAGCATAGATTCTTTTTCCGTAATCATTTTTTTTTCATCATTTTTTTTAATATAAAATAACCAATTGCACAAACAATAGCAGCAAGTGCAAAGTATTTCACATATGGCCCAGCTACTTTATTAATACTTTCCCACTCTGTTCCTAATTTAAAACCTAAATATACAAATACAATTGACCATGGAATAACAGCTAGTGTAGTTAGCGTAATAAACTTAGCATGTGACATTTTCGCAATACCCGCTGGTATCGAAATAGCATGACGCAACAACAGGAATAAAACGCACTGTAAAAATAACACCAGTTCCGTAACGATTAAACCACGCTTCAGCATAATCAATATGTTTCTTCTGAATCAAAATATATTTTCCATATCGCTCAAGAACAGGTCTTCCTCCGTATCGACCGATCCAATAAATGAATAGTTGTGCGATTACACCACCAATTGTACCGAACGCGACAGCCCCCCAAAATGTAGTGCTTCCTGTTGATACTAAATAACCTGCATAAGATAATACGATTTCACTTGGGATAACCTCTAGCATTAATCCCAGCATAATTCCCCAATAACCAAGTCCTTCTAGAAAAACTAAAACTGAATGAATCAACTCTCCTAACATCATTTACCTCTCTTTACTGTTTTCATTGCAAAAAATAAAAGTACAAGCAGTAAATATCTTGTACTTTTATTTTTTCAAAATTTATCTAGTCTTCGTATCCCACTTAAAGATTTTATTTAAAAATTTATATACATTCTTTGACTCTTTCGTCAGAAGTGGACCTAAGATCGATAGTATAAGCACGTATAGTGCTGAGAATGGTTTCAGTACTGACATTAAACCACCGGCGATGCCGATATTAGCCATAATGATGGAGAATTCTCCTCTTGAAACGATTGTTAATCCAATATTTGTTGATGCTTTATGAGATAATCCAGCTTGTCTTCCTGCAATCATCCCTGCAACAAAGTTTCCGACGATTGTAAGAAGGACAGCACCTAACGTTAACCATATCGCCCCGCCTAATGAAAACGGATCGATACTTAATCCGAAACTGAAGAAGAAAATAGCTCCGAAGAAGTCTCTAAATGGAACAACAAGATGTTCAATTCGATCACTATGCTCTGTCTCAGAGAAAACTAACCCTAAAAGAAGTGCCCCGATTGCTTCTGCAACGTGAATTGTTTCTGAGAAACCTGCAATAAAGAACAACGAAGCAAATACCACAATAATAAAGATTTCATCTGAACTAATATTGAGCAATCTATTTAATAACGGCGTTGCTTTTCTAGCCACAATAAAGAATAGAAGCATATATCCTAAAGCAATTCCAATTGAAGTAAGGGCACCTAAGAAGGAAGCGTGATCCCCAAGAACTAAGCCAGAAACTACTGATAAATATACAGCAAGGAATATATCTTCAAACATAATAATTCCTAAAATTAATTCGGTTTCATTATTACCAGTTCTTCTTAAATCAACTAATACCTTTGCAACGATAGCACTAGAAGAAATCGTAATAATACCCGCAATAATTAAGATTTCAAGTAACGGGAATCCCATTATAAATCCGTATAATAATCCTAGTGAAAAGTTAATCAAAATATAGATTGTTCCGCCAATCGCGATAGAACGTCCAGATTTAATTAGTTTTTTCATCGAAAACTCTAATCCCAGATAGAAAAGAAGGAACAGAACACCAATCCTTCCAAGGAAGGATATCACACTTGCACTTTCAATAAATTTGAGATCGATAACACCTATTGTCGGCGCGTGCGGACCTACTAACATGCCAAGAACGATTAGAAAAGGAATTACTGAGAATTTAAACTTTCCAGCGATTACCGCCGCAATTGCTACTAAAACTAAAGCTGTACCAACTTCAAAAATTAAAGTATCCATCTAGTCAGTCCCCCTATTCGAAAGTAATTCATTAATAATCTTTTTAATTTCTTCTCTCTCACCAGAAACTACAAGCATATCTCCTTCTTCAATCACCGTGTCTGGACCTGGATTAAATAGCTTTTTCATATTCTTTTTCATAACTGCAATTATTGTTACGCTATATGTTTTTCTTATTTCAAGGTCGCCAATTGTTTTTCCGATTGCCGGAGCTGCATTCTCCACTTTAAACCACTCAATTGCTAAACCTTCAAAGACCATCTCAACATTTTCTAATGCTCTAGGTTTGTATACCATTCCACCTAATATTGCTGCAATTTGTCTCGCCTCTGAGTCACGTAATGAAATACTTGAGATGCTTTCTTCATGATTTGAATCAAAATGATACATTTCTCTACGCCCATCATCATGAATGACAATCACCATCTTTTCGTTACCTTTCGTAACGATTTGAAATTTATAACCAATACCCGGAAGTTCACTTTCTCTAATATTCATATTTAGCTCCTCCATAACTTCTTTATTTTAATTTTCTGTTTTTTGTCTTTTGTTCATCCAATCAATTTTAGAAATTCTAACCATTCAGGATACCTATGACTTGGAAATCTTTTATTGTAATAATAAGTGGCTCCTAAAAAGATACTTAAAGATGTAATGATAAAAAATAAATTACTTCTTATTTTCAAACTCTTAAGACTTACTTTCAATAAAGATTCTTCTTTCAAATTATCCCCTCTTTTTCGCTTTAAATTTAGTTTTTTAAAATGTAAATAATTCTAAAAATATTACGATGTAACATAATCATAACACAAAACGCATTTAAGTAACATGATTTTTTAGAAAAATTGATTCTGGTATATTTTTTGCATATAATTTTCTTATTACGAAAAAAAGGAAGTGTATTATATGGTTGATATCTTTAGCAGATTCCTTGAGGTAACGAATAATATTTTATGGTCATATATTCTTATTGCAATGCTAATCGGCTTCGGTCTTTATTTCTCTTTCAAATTAAAATTTGTCCAAATTACTCATTTCCGTGAGATGGTCAGTTTAATTAGTAAAGGATTTAATCGAAAAGAAAAAAAGAAAGATAGCATCTCTCCATTCCAAGCATTTTGCTTAAGTGCAGCAGCACGTATTGGTATCGGGAACTTAGCTGGTGTAGCATTAGCCATTTCAATGGGTGGACCTGGCGCAATATTTTGGATGTGGTTTATCGCTATCCTTGGAGCAGCTACTAGTTTTGTAGAATGTACGCTCGCGCAAATTTATAAAGTAAAAGATGGAAGCAGATTCCGTGGTGGACCAGCGTATTACATGGAAAAAGGGTTAAACAAACGCTGGATGGGTGTTTGGTTTTCACTTCTTATTACAGTTGCGTACGGATTAATTTTCAATTCTGTACAAGCAAACACGGTAACAATAGCATTTGAAAATGCTTTTGGACTAGAGCGAACGATCGTAGGAGCTCTATTAGCTTTATTAGTTGCAGTTATTATTTTTGGTGGTATCAAGAGCATTTCACGTATTACAGAAATGATTGTTCCTCCAATGGCAATCATTTATATCGGCGTAGCTGTTTTTGTCGTAATTAACAACTTCACTATGTTACCAAGCATTTTTACAGAAATATTTAACAGCGCATTTGGTTTAAACCAAGCTATCGCTGGTGGTATTGGAGCAGCAATCAAATTCGGAATTCAGCGCGGTTTATTCGCGACAGAAGCAGGTATGGGTAGCTCTCCTAATGCAGCAGCAACATCAGATGTATCTCACCCTGTAAAACAAGGACTTGTTCAAGCATTAGGTGTTTTCGTAGATACATTCTTAGTATGTACATCAACAGCGTTTATCGTATTATGTTCTGGACTTTACAAAGGATCGAATTTAGAAGGTATTGAATTAACACAACAAGCATTAAGTTCACAAATTGGACCGTGGGCAAGCACTTTCTTAGCGATTATTATTTTCCTATTCGCTTTCAGTTCTTTACTAGGAAACTACTATTATGGTGAAACAAACATCGCATTCATTAAAGAAAGCAAAACATGGTTACTGATTTATCGTGTTGCAGTTGTCGGAATGGTGTTCTTCGGATCTATCGCTGCCCTTCAAACAGTTTGGAGTTTAGCTGATTTCTTTATGGGACTAATGGTATTCACAAACTTAATTGCCATCTCATTCCTTAGCAAGTTCGCCTATGCAGCATTAGTAGACTATATTAAACAAAAGAAACAAGGAAAAGATCCTGTCTTCGTTGCAAGTTCTATCCCTGGCTTAAAAAATACAGAGTGTTGGGATGGGCAAGATTTAGAAGAGAAGAAACAAGTTGGATAACAACTAAAAGCGGAAGAGGCTCGCAGGAAAAAGCGAAGCCACCGAATATTCTAGCCGCTGGAGCTATATAATAAAAAATCCCTATTACTTCACAGTAATAGGGATTTTTTATTTACAACCGTTCATAATTTGTTCAAATTAATTCCAGCAAAAGGGTTGATTTATACAAATTACTAGATTATAATAATTATAAATTAGTAATTCATATAAAATAATAACTCAAGAGGAGATTGATCATAATGAATACACAAGTAATCGAAGCATTAAACAAACAAGTAGCAAACTGGAGCGTTTTATTTACAAAACTACACAACTTCCATTGGTACGTAAAAGGACCTCAATTCTTCACACTACATGAAAAATTTGAAGAGCTTTACACAGAATCAGCTACTCACATCGATGAAATCGCAGAACGCATTTTAGCAATTGGCGGCAAACCAGTAGCAACAATGAAAGAATACTTAGAACTATCTTCTATTCAAGAAGCAGCTTACGGAGAAACTGCAGAAGGGATGGTCGAAGCAATCATGAAAGACTACGAAATGATGCTAACTGAACTAAAAAAAGGCATGGTAATCGCTCAAGAATCTGACGATGAAATGACATCTGACCTACTACTAGGCATCTACACAGAACTAGAAAAACACGCTTGGATGCTACGTGCATTCTTGAATCAATAATATATTTAAAAGCGAAAGCGGCTCGTTCAGAATCGCAGGGCATTGGAGCTCTCGACCTTGAAGCGCTTTTTGCTTCGAGCGAGAGAGCGAAATGACCGGAGATTCTAGCCGCTGGAGCTGGATACCATTTAAAAGCGGAGGTGACTCGCTCAGAACAGGAGGGCATTGGAGCTCCTGACGAAGAGGCGCTTTTTGCCTCACAGGAAGGCGCGAAATGACCGACTGTTCTAGTCACCGGAGCTGGATACCACTTAAAGCGGAAGCGGCTCGCTCAGAATCGCAGGACATTGGAGCTCTCGACCTTGAAGCGCTTTTTGCTTCGAGCGAGAGAGCGAAATGACCGGAGATTCTAGCCGCTGGAGCTAGATACCACTTAAAGCAGAAGCGGCTCGTTCAGAGCCGCTTTTTTCTATTGATTGGTCGCACTTGATAATACATAAAATTATATCGATCGCAACTCACGATATATCAACGTTTCGACAAAGAATATCGCTTTACCGACAAATCACGACAATATTAGCCCCCCTCTCCTCTACTTTTATCAATATATTACAATCTCTTTTATGTTAAAATATAGGAAACACCCTTTAGTAATTAGATCCAAAAAGCTTGTCCAAGTTCATCATTTACTACTTAAATGACGGGAGTGGTTCAGTTGAAAGACTACTTAATTAGAGCATTTTTTGCGTTAATAACAGTTGGGATTCTCTTACTCATAGCTAATATTTTCAATATACGTGTCGAGGTTAAAGACTATGCTTTCCTCGTTGTTGTAGCTATTGGTGGCGGTTGGGGTGGCTGGTACCTGTATAAAAAACAAAGTAATCAAAATGATAAAGGCATTCCGAAATAATATGGAATGCCTTTTTTCCCTAATACATAATTAAGCTTAAACCACTAATAAAAGCAGTCCCCAAAAACATCATTCAACCCATATTCTATAGTAAATAAAAAGAATTCATTTTGAATATAGAAATAGTCCAAAATCTTGCATAACAGAGGTATGCCCCATTTGCCGCAACATTGTGGCTATATTCCCACGGTGATATGCTCCGTGGGTGACGACGTGTAGTATTGTTTCAGAAACCGTCGTATCCAGGAGCCCAGCATACGGATTATCAACCTCAAACACTTTTTCATAATCTTGTTGACTACTTAAAAGTTCTTTATATCGTTTAGATAATTCATAAAAACTAGTTTCCATTTCCTCAATATTTTTTGTTTCTAGCTGTTCTTTCAATTGGTCTGTGTGTACCATTGCATCACGCATACTTTTGCCAGAAATGATCTCGAGCCAGGCTAAATCTGTGAGGTATATGTGAGACATTACTTTTGCCACCGAAGAAAAACCACTCTTAACTTCCTTATGGAAAATGTCTTGCGGTAGTTCTTTTAAGCGATTTAAAATAACTTCATTTGCCCATAAGTGGTAGCTATACATTTTTAATACAGAACGCCCCATGCTCATTTCTCCTCCAATTTTCATTTTAATGATTAGATTATGATACATAGCTGATTAAAAATTCATAAGGATTACATCTATAAAATTTATTCTGATTCCGATTAGAAAAACCTCTATTAACTTCATAAAAAACATTCGCCATCTTCCACAATCTGACCCTTTAACGGAACAATTCTATGTCACTCAATAATTCCTTACTCACCATTTATTCAGATGTTCTTTTTTCAAGTCAGCAAAACATACCTCCATCTACTTCCCCTCTTCCAACGATTTCACATCTCACTATCAATATATTTAACCAAATTAAAAACACATGCCTTTTTGCGATAAAAAGACATGTGTTTCCAAAATCCACTATAAAAATGTACTATGATAACTGCTTCCACTTAGTTCCCAAAACAGGACGCTCGTAATTTTGTATTTCATGAATTAATTTAGCTGCCGTCTCAGCTGAAACAATCAACTCTTTATTCGACGGGTTCATAAAGCCTTCTTCAGCTGCACGATCAACCATTTGCAGAATTGGTCCGTAAAAGTCTTTAATGTTTAATAAACCAACTGGCTTATCATGTATACCAATTTGTGACCAACATACAACTTCAAATAATTCTTCAAATGTTCCGTATCCACCTGGTAATGCAATGAAAGCATCCGCAAGCTCTGCCATTTTTGCTTTACGTTCGTGCATCGTTTCTACTTCAATTAATTCTGTTAATCCTGTATGAACGATTTCACCACGGAATAAACCACGCGGCATAACACCTGTTACACGTCCACCTAAACGAAGAACTTCGTTTGCTACTTCTCCCATTAATCCAACGCATGAACCGCCGTATACAAGCTCATAATCGTTCTCAACAAACATTTTCCCTAACTCTATTGCCTGCTCTTTAAATTCTGGTCTTCCCCCTAAATTTGAACCTGCAAACACACAAATCTTTCTCATTCCTACACCCCGAAACTATATATTGTCATGATACAATTGACATTGTACAACATATTGAGGAGATGAGGAAGAAATGGATATCGTTGCATTTCAAAGATGGGTTGAGGAATTTTACGAAAAACGAAGCTGGTCACAGTATAATGCCTTTATTCGCTTAAATTTCTTAACTGAAGAAGTTGGGGAAGTTTCACGAGTTGTTCGCGCTATTGAAATCGGCCGTGATCGTCCTGATGAAGATGCGAAAACAGCAGAAGAGCTAAAACAAGAACTAAAAGAAGAACTTGGTGATGTACTATCTAACCTTATTATTCTTTCGCAAAAATATGATTTGGATTTACAAGATATTATGGAAACACACGTCACAAAGCTTTCAAAAAGGTTCGAAACATCTAAATGAGAAGATTATCAATTATGATATAATGTTCTTGTCAAAATAATAAAGGGGATTTTATGTTATCTAAAAAATTGCACGACGCACTAAATGAACAAATGAATTTTGAATTTTACTCTGCCCACGCTTATATGGCAATGGCTGCTTACTGTACAGGGGAAAGCTATGATGGATTCGCTAACTTTTTCCTTGTACAAGCTGAAGAAGAGCGTTTCCACGCAATGAAGCTTTACAACTACATTAATGACCGCGGCGAGCGCGCTATTATTACTGGATTTGATAATCCTAATAATGAATATGAGTCTGTATTGAATGCTTTTGAAGTCGCACTTGAGCACGAGCGTGAAGTAACGAAGCGCATTTATAACTTATCTGATATCGCTTGGGATGAGCGTGAACACGCAACAATTACCTTCTTAAAATGGTTCGTTGACGAGCAAGTAGAAGAAGAAGCTTCATTCGATAGCATCATTCAAAAATTAAAACGTATTACAAGCGATTCGAACGCATTATTTATGCTAGATGCCGAATTAGAAAAACGTACATTTACGCCTCCAGCTGAATAGTATTTTGATCACCTTAATGAATGGATTAAGGTGATTTTTTTATTTTCTCTCTAGCTTAAAATCACCTTAAATTTCCTTGTATTTGACATAGTACCAGTAAGAAAATGGTATTATTTTCAATATAAAATAATATACGAGGAGAGAAAAAATGAATCAGCGTGTAGAAGCTGTTGATGCAATTCGTGGTTTCGCTTTGTTTGGTATTTTACTTGTCAATATGACCTTAATTCAATTTGGATTCTTCGCTAATGAAAAACCAACTTACATATTTGGAAAACTTGATGAAGGTGCTAATTGGTTTATTCAATTTTTCGGCACCCACAATTTCATGTCCCTATTCTCCTTTTTATTTGGTCTTAGCATTATTTTGTTGCAAAAAAGTATTATTGCGAAAGGAAAAAAATTCTTCCCCACATACATAAGACGTATTATCATTCTTTTACTATTAGGCTACATTCACGGAACTTTTGTTTGGGAGGGAGATATTTTATTTGCCTACGGGGTTATCGGGATTTTCTTAATGTTGTTCATCAATCGAAAACCGAAAACATTGCTCATTTGGGCATCTATTTTACTAGCACTCATTATGCTCGCATCTTACCAATCGGAATCAACATCGAACCCCTATGATGATCTCGCACCTTATACCGAAAAGGAACATAAGGTCCATGAGACTGGAAGCTATATGGATCATGTCAACTTTAGATTGACTGAAAATCCTTTTGAGTATATGGGGATTAACGGTGTATTCGGATTAGTTTTCATATCAGTTTTCGCAATAATTTTTATGTCTCCACTTTTCTTACTCGGAATGTATGTGGGGAAAAAGGGCTGGCTATTTGAGGTCAATCAACATATACCTGCTGTCAAAAAAATCTGGCTTATCACTGGGATTTTCTCTTTTACAATTAAAATCTTAGCTATATTCGTGAAACATCCGATTTTAATTATGTTACAAGATAGTCTTACACCAGTAACCATGACCTTCTTTTACGGAAGCACGATTATTTTATTATTCCATTACAAAAAGGTAGCGCATTTACTAACATACATGGCGAACATGGGAAAAATGTCGGTTAGTAATTACTTAGCGCAATCTATTATCACAACAACTATTTTTTACGCATATGGATTTGGCTTATACGGTAAAATTGACTATTTCTTCGGTATTCTTTTAACCATTGGAATTTATACGATTCAATTATTCGTTAGTACCTATTGGCTACAGAAATACCGAATGGGGCCTGTGGAATATGTGTGGAGGCTGGGAACTTATTTAGAGAGACCACGGTTTAAAAAAGACTTGGATAAAGCAAGTTAAATAAAAAGTCGTTTATCCCCCAAAGCGAGGGATAAACGACTTCTTTGTTATTTATTAAAGCATAACCCCAACGATAACCGCTGATAATATACTTACTAACGTTGCACCGTATACAAGTTTTAATCCGAATGAAGATACAACGTTTGATTGTTTGCCATCGATACTCTTCGTTGCACCTGCGATAATTCCGATAGATGAGAAGTTCGCAAATGATACAAGGAAGATTGATAAAATACCTACTGTACGAGCTGATAACTCACCAGCTACTTTTCCTAGATCAAGCATCGCAACAAATTCGTTCGTTACTAATTTCGTTGCCATAATTTGGCCTGCTGTTAGCATTTCTGATGTTGGAATGCCCATTACGAATGCTAATGGCGAGAAGATATAGCCTAAAATACTTTGGAATGTGATTCCGAAAATAGAATCGAACACACCGTTAATTGCTGTAATTAATGCCACGAAACCGATTAACATCGCCGCTACTGTTACAGCGATAGAGAAACCTAGCATAATATATTCGCCTAACATTTCAAAGAATGTTTGTTTCTTATCTTCTTGTAATTCTAAAATGTCATCTTCTTCGCTCACATCATATGGATTAATAATATGAATGATAATGAATCCACTAAATAAGTTTAGTACAAGTGCTGTTACTACATATTTTGGATCAATCATTTTCATATAAGAACCGACGATTGACATCGATACTGTCGACATTGAAGATGCACATAGTGTATATAAACGATTTCTTGGTAATTTGCTTAATTGATCTTTTACTGTAATAAATACTTCACCTTGGCCGACAATTGCCGCCGCTACTGCATTATATGATTCAAGTTTTCCTAAACCGTTAATTTTGCTTAATACGAAACCGACTGCACGAATGATAATCGGTAAAACTTTAATATGTTGTAAGATCCCAATTAGTACTGCTAAGAAAATAATTGGTAATAATACTGTTAAGAAGAATGGTGCTTGTCCATCGTTTGCTAGACCACCAAATACGAAATTAACCCCAGCTTCCGCAAATTTTAAAATAGCGCCAAATCCATCTGCAATCCCTTTTACTAATACAAATCCGACCTTTGTATTTAGTAAGAAATACGCAAGTACCAATTGAATTACAAGCATAACTGCAATTGGTTTATATTTAATTTTCTTACGATCTGAACTTATAAGGAACCCTAGTACAAATACTACAAGTAAACCGACTAGAAACATTACTAACTTCATATGTGAATCCTCCACTTCCATGAGTTATCAGTCGTATAATGAATGACGTCTGACCATTGGTGTTAAAAAAATATGAACCCCTAAAATATTTTGAACTGTCTTCTAAAATCAGTAAGCGTTTACATAAATTGCAATTTATAACAGGTAGTCTCTTCTTCTCTACCGTATTTAACGTCTGAAATGGATACCACCTACAAATCAAATTGTAAGCGTTATCTAATCGAAATGCAATATAAATTTTAAAAGATTTTTATATGTTAATATATTCCTAATTGATTGGTTTTTTTATGTAAATTTACCATAAAAAACAGCCCTAGCTATGAGCTAGGACCACCCTTTTTATAACATAACACCAACGATAATCGCTGATAAAAGACTTACTAATGTCGCACCGTATACAAGTCGTAATCCGAATGATGAAACAACGTTTGATTGGTTTTCATCGATCCCTTTCGTTGCACCTGCGATAATTCCGATAGATGAGAAGTTCGCGAATGATACAAGGAATACAGAAAGAATACCGACTGTACGAGCTGATAAATCACTAGCTACTTTTCCTAGATCAAGCATCGCAACAAATTCGTTCGATACTAATTTCGTTGCCATAATTTGTCCCGCCGTTACCATTTCTGATTGCGGGATTCCCATTACGAATGCTAATGGTGAGAAAATATATCCTAAAATAGCTTGGAATGTAATACCGAACACTGAATCAAACAAGCTATTGATCGCTGTAATTAATGCTACGAAACCAAGTAACATTGCTGCTACCGTAATCGCAATCGTGAAACCGAGCATAATATATTCGCTTAACATTTCAAAAAATGACTGTTTTTTCTTATTTTCTAACTTCAGTGTATCTTCTTCTTCCGTAATATCGTACGGATTAATAATATGAATAATAATGAAACCACTAAATAAATTTAATACAAGTGCTGTTACTACATATTTTGGCTCAATCATTTTCATATAAGAACCGACGATCGACATCGATACTGTCGACATTGAAGATGCACATAGTGTATATAACCGATGTTTTGGGATTTTACTTAATTGATCTTTTACTGTAATAAATACTTCTGCTTGCCCAACAATTGCAGCCGCTACTGCATTATATGATTCTAATTTTCCTAAACCATTTACTTTACTTAGCATAGTACCAATAGCACGAATAAATATCGGTAAAATTTTAAAGTGTTGCAGAATTCCGATTAATACTGCAAAGAATACGATTGGTAATAAAGCTGTTAAGAAGAATGAAACCTCTCCTTTATTAACAAGACCACCAAATACGAAAACGATTCCAGATTCAGCATATCCAAGAAGTGCTCCAAATCCATCTGAAATTCCTTTTACTAAAATATAACCAACTGGCGTATTTAATAAGAAATACGTTAAAGCTAGCTGAATAACAAGCATAATCGCGATTGGTTTATACTTAATCTTCTTACGATCAGAACTTATAAGAAAACCGAGCACGAATACAACTAGTAATCCTACAAGAAACATAACAAACTTCATTAATAAAATCCTCCATTTAACTCTTCATTAACGTTGAACGTCTGACTACTCAAAACAAGGAATAATCCGAACTTTCCATTTCTCCTCCAAAACCTTCAATCGGATATGAAAAACCATAAAATCTCTTGTCTCAAAGCCATTTTCCATTCTAACACAAATTATAACTCACATCCGCATTTTTCTTAAAAAAATACATTTTATTATAAAACACTCATTAATGTTCGTATTTTCCCTCTTCCTTTAGTTTATCACCATAAAAAAAAACGAGCATCAAATTTCTCTGATGCTCGTTCCTTTTTATTATACAGCTTTTTCTTTATCTGCTACTGCTGGCTTGTCCCAGCACTCTGTATTGTTTAAACCAGGAATAGACTCCGCATAAAAGACTGGATCTTTTCCTTGTTTCTTTTGTTTTACGTAATCTGATAATGCCGCGAAAGCATACTTAGAAAGGAATACAATCGCCACTAAGTTAATAATAGCCATGATACCCATGAATAAATCTGCTAAGTCCCAAACAATTTGAATTGTTGCTACAGAACCTAACATAACCATACCAAGTACCGCGATTCGATAAACATTTAGTAAAACTTTACTTCCATTTAAAAATTCAATATTTGTTTCACCATAGTAGTAGTTACCTACTAATGAACTAAATGCAAACAAGAAGATTGCAACTGCTACAAATATAGAAGCCCACGGTCCGATATGTTGACTTAATGCTTGTTGCGTTAATTGAATTCCGTTTAAATCAGCCGCTCCAGGCACATCTGATAATAAAATAATAAATGCTGTACAACTACAAATTAATAATGTATCTGTAAATACCCCTAAAGTTTGAATGAAACCTTGTTTAACTGGGTGCGTTACGTTTGCAGTCGCAGCTGCATTTGGCGCACTACCCATACCTGCTTCATTTGAGAATAATCCACGTTTTACCCCTAGTAAAATCGCAGCTCCTAATCCCCCGCCCACTACTTCTTTAATTCCGAAAGCATGTAAGAAAATTTCTTTAAATACATATGGAATTGCCGTAATGTTTGTTACAACAACGAATAATGCCACTGCTACATATATAATTGCCATTACTGGAACAATCATTTCAACCGCACGTGCAATACGTTTTACTCCGCCGAAGATAATGATTGCAAGTAAACCAGCCATAAACAGACCTACAAACTTACCATCTGTGTTAAATGCTCCATCAAAAGCCGCCGCTACTGTGTTTGACTGCACGGCGTTGAAAATTAATCCGAAACTAACTGTTATTAGAACAGAGAAGACAACTCCTAGCCAGCGTTTCTTTAAACCCTTTTCCATATAATACGCTGGACCACCACGGAACGCATTCCCATCTTTTACTTTATAAATTTGCGCTAATGTGCTCTCTACAAATGCAGAAGCACCCCCAATTACCGCGATTAACCACATCCAAAATACCGCTCCTGGTCCACCTGCTGAGATTGCGATAGCTACACCAGCTAAGTTACCAGTACCTACACGAGAAGCTGTACTCATACAAAAAGCCTGGAATGATGATACACCACTTTTTTCTTTTTGCGCTTTTCTTGTTTTTGAACTCGCTCCATCCCCAAGTAAGCGAATCATTTCACCGAAGTAACGAATTTGGACAAATTTCACACGAAACGAAAAGTAAAGTCCTAATCCAATTAACATCGCAATAATGACATATGACCAAAGGACATTATTTATATCCCCAATTACATTAGTTAAAAAATCCATAATTGCATTGCCCCCTCTTCCTAACAATAAGAAAATTATATTCTAAAAACTTTTAGTAATCAAGAACTTTATGTTAGGTTTCATTACATGGATACGTGAAGATTCCTAACACGCATGTTTTTTTACGTGAAAATATAACTAGTACGTGCATTTATCCAATACTCAATCACTCATCCTATTCGACCAGTCATACTTTTAAGACAGTACGTTCCCTACAAATAACGAGAGGAATGAACAAACAAAAATTATATTAATAATTACCTCTCACCCTTTTTATCATTTACTACAACAAAAAAGGCGAACATCGAATTTATCTCGATGCTCGCCTTTTTATTATACTGCTTTTTCTTTATCTGTTACCGCCGGCTTATCCCAACACTCTGTGTTCGTTAAACCAGGAATAGAATCTGCACTGAATACCGGATCTTTTCCTTGTTTCTTTTGTTTCACATAGTCCGCCAACGCAGCATACGCAAAACGGCCAAGAAGTGTAATCGCAATTAAGTTTGTGATTACCATTAGACCCATAAATAAGTCTGCCATATTCCATACAACTTGAAGCGTCGCAACAGAACCGAATAGTACCATTCCTACAACCGCAATACGATAAATCGTTAACCATGTTTTACTTCGTTTAATAAATTCAATATTCGTTTCACCATAATAATAGTTTCCTAGTAATGAGCTGAAAGCAAATAAGAAAATGATAATCGCTAAGAAGCTACTTGCCCACGAACCGATTTGTGAACTTAGCGCGACTTGCGTTAATTCAATACCTTCTAAATTTGTTGCCTTATATGCACCAGAACATAGTACGATAAACGCTGTTGATGTACATACTAAGAATGTATCTACTAATACTCCAATTGTTTGAATAAATCCTTGTTTAGCTGGATGCGTTACATCAGCTGTTGCAGCCGCGTTTGGCGCACTACCCATACCTGCTTCATTCGCAAATAATCCGCGCTGAATACCAAACTTCATTGCAGCACCAATACCGCCACCTACAGCTGAATCTAAACCAAATGCACCTTTAAAGATTTCTGTAAACATATCCGGTATTAAATAATAATTTTTAATAACAACGAACACAGCTACTGCAATATAAATAATTGCCATCGGCGGAACAATCATTTCTGACATACGCGCAATACTTTTCACACCACCAAAAATAATAACCGCAACCAATACCGCAAGTACAATCCCTACAACATAACGCTCAATACCAAATGCATTTTTAAATGCTAATGTCACTGTATTTGCTTGTACTGAGTTAAAAATTAAACCGTAACTAATTGTAATAAGGATAGAGAACCAAATTCCCATCCAACGTTTATTTAAACCTTTTTCCATATAATAAGCAGGACCACCACGGAAGCCACTGCCATCTTTTATTTTATAAATTTGCGCAAGCGTACTTTCTACGAAACTTGAAGACGCCCCAATAATCGCAATAACCCACATCCAAAATACAGCTCCAGGTCCTCCCATAGAAATAGCTAGCGCTACACCAGCTAAGTTCCCGATTCCAATACGAGCCGCTGAACTCATACAAAATGCTTGGAATGATGATACACTTCCCTTTTTACGTGTCTTTCCAGTTAAGCCATCACTCATTAATCGAACCATTTCCCCTAAATGAGTAATTTGCACGAATTTTAATTTAATAGAAAAATAAAGCCCTAAACCAATTAACATTGCAATAAGAATATATGACCAAAGAATTGTATTCGTTGATGAAACAAATTGCTCTAAAATATTCATACAATTAACCCCTCCTTTTCTCCATAAAACGAATTATATTTAAAAAACATTTAAAAATCAACATTTTTCGACAATTTGCAATTTCCAAATATTAGCCAGACACGAAGTAGCAATATCTGTATGACTCTCCTCCCTCTAACTGTGCATACTAAAACAAAAAGTAAATCTACAAACTACCCCATTGACAAAAACACCAACCTGTAACTATAATGATTACATCATGTTGTAACAAGCCTTATTACAACAAATTCATTTACTTTCAGATATACACTTTAACAAAACACTTTGGAGGGATTTATTATGAAAATCGGAATCATCGGAGCAACTGGTAAAGCAGGAAGTCGTATTTTAAAAGAAGCATTAGATCGCGGACATGAAGTAACTGCAATCGTAAGAAACGCTGCAAAAATTACAGAAGAAAATATAAAAGTTTTAGAGAAAGATGTATTCGCTCTTACATCTAATGACCTACAAGCATTTGATGTAGTTGTAAATGCATTCGGCGCTCCAGCAGGAGAAGAACATCTTCACGTAGATGCAGGAAACGTACTAATTGAAGCTATGAAAGGTGCACCTAACACAAAATTACTTGTAGTTGGCGGCGCTGGAAGCTTATTTGTAGACGAAGAGAAAACAACACGTGTATTTGATACACCAGGATTCCCAAATGAATATCTTGCAACAGCTCAAAACCAAGGTAAAAACTTAGAAATCCTAAATCAAACAAATGATATTACTTGGACATTCATTAGCCCTTCTGCACTATTCGCATTAGGAAAACGCACTGGCTCTTATACAGCTGGTAAAGACAACCTTCTTGTTAATGCGAAAGGTGATAGCTACGTAAGTTACGAAGACTTTGCGGTAGCAGCACTTGATGAAATCGAAAATCCAAAACATGTAAACGAACGCTTCACAGTTGTTTCTGAAGCTGAGTAATAGAAAAAGCTCGTAAACATAATGTTTACGAGCTTTTTTATTTCTATTAAGCTTTTTCCTCTTGTATACCTTCTGTTCTTTCAAAACCTTGTTCTGTGATTTTAAAGAACACATCATGTACACCATACTTTGTATCCACTTCTACATTCTTTTTGTACACTTTAAATCGATCAAATTCTGCTTGATATACCTTTACTACATCACCATATTCAAAAGACATATCATTAAATTGTTCCGCAAATACTTTCGTATTTTCCGTTCCTTCTAATACCATTTTCTTCTTCTCTTTTCCATCCTTATCAAATACAGCTAGTCCCATATATTTTTCACCTTTAAAGTGAGTATGAACTGGACCTTCTGAACCTACTGTACTTAATTTTTTATCCTCATGATTGATTGTGATAATCGATTTGACATTCGTCCCGCCATGCCATGTACCAAAGAACATAATACTCTCACCGTATATTACTTCTACTGGTACTTCTGTCACTTTCTTATTCCCAAAACGATCTTTCGTTTCCACTTTTACTGTTTGCTCACCGATTTTTGAGGTATCCGGTTTCTCTACAAATCCAACTACTTCTCCATCTTTTACCTGAACAAAGTTTTTCGCTTCTAATTTTTCAGCATCTGTCCCGATTACCACTTTTTGCGGTACTGCCGTTACTTCTTGCATAGTTTCCATTCTCTCAAAACCTTGCTCTGTAATTTTAAAGAAGACTTCGTGAACACCATACTCCTTATCTACTAACTCATTCTTTTTATACACTTTAAAGCGGTCAAACTCCGTTTGATACACTTTCACTACATCTCCATATTCAAACGGCATTCCATTAAATTGTTCTGCAAATGCTTTTGTATTTTCCGTTCCTTCTAATACCACTTGCTTCTTCTCTTTTCTATCTTTATCAAATACAGCAAATCCGATATATTTTTCACCTTTAAACCGGGTATGAACTGGACCTTCTGAACCTACTGTACTTAATTTTTCATCTTCATGATTTAATGTGATAATCGATTTAATATTCGTTCCACCATGCCATGTACCGAAGAACATAATACTATCTCCGTATACTACATTAACGGAAACAGGTATCGAGTTTACATTCCCATTTTCATCTATAAGTTCTACATGTACAGTTTGCTTTCCGCTTTCGTGTTTAGACCATCGTATCTTTCCTGATACCTTTACATGCTCACCTAAATTTTGTACAAGCTCGCTTGCTTTTTTCTCATCAAAATCTGTACCTATCATAAGATCTGGTACTGTATTCACCGCTTCACCATAAGGTACTTTATATGGCTTAACTTGCATTTCACGAATAGGATCATTGTCCCGCGATAACCATATTTTATTCTTTGGTTCAGGTAATTGTAGTTTATCTACTTTTTCTACCGTATCCACCTCTGCATGTAGTCCCCATTTTGCAAAGTAGGAAATTAAATTTTGTCCAGCTGCTTTTGAAGCCATGTAAATAAATAACTGTTTCTTCTCTCTATCTGTAATAACTCCACCTACATCTAATAGGGGATAATCCGCATCCGATAACACCCTATACATTTGATGAAGCTTCGGATAGAATTGATCTCCATAAATTAAATGTAATTGCCAAAACATTATAATCGGATCTGATTTATCAAAATTCTTTTTGTCCACTGGTTGATTCAAATAATCAAACGCCTCATCATAACGCTTATCTACTTCCATTCGTGATTTATTTCCAAAGGCTAGCTGAACAGCTAAACTGTAAATGTTAACAGTTGTCTCCCCCATACCTTTCCAATTCCAAGGCACTTGTTGATGAAAATGGCCAACTTCATGCCATGGTCCCCAACCATCATGTTTAAACATCTCTATATCTAATACTTCTTGAATCTCTTCACCTGGATATCCCGTATAATAATCAAACGCATACATATTACTTGCAAGCGGATTTTTAGCTTCAATAAACTGCACATAATGTTTCCCAGCCTTTGCAACCCCCACTCCATCTTCTGATAATCCAGATAATGCATTCTCAATACGAATTGCTTTATCATGTGCCTTCATTAAATCTGTCGGATCTGTATCCTTCATGTATTCCTGTGCTGATTTATAACTGGCAGTAATTAAACTTCTCTCACCTTTTAATTCTACTGCATAAGGGCTTTTATACTTTTTGAGCATTTCATCCCAATCTTTTTTCGTATGTTTTCCTAATATAAACAAAGGAAAATGACTACCACCGCTTGTAACAGTTGCGGTAACCTCACCCGTATCATTTAAATTATAAAAGTATAAAACACCTCCATTAGGAGATGAAATTACATTTTTACCAGGCTTCAAATCAAATTCTGTTGGAGTTTCCTTATCATAAGCACGTGTCCCTATGAATGCTTTAATAGATTGATCCCCTTTTATTTCAATGTTAATTTCTTCATTTTCTTTTGCATAAATTCCAGTTGGTTCATTAACAGATAACTTCCATTTCTGCTTTAAGCGTTCTCTCTCTTCTTCCACACTACCTTTACCCGGCAACTGAAACGTCCTTTGCTCAAATTTATTCTCTTCTAAATTCCCACCTTTATTCTCTTCCAAAGGCGCTGCATATCCTTTTGATGCTTCGAAAGCTACTGGTGATAACAATGTAGATATACATATACCAGCTACTAATACCCTACTCTTCTTTTTCTTCGACATAATCTGTGTCCCCTATTCTTTTTGTAATGCAAACCATCATAGATATATTCATTTACTGCAAAATCAATTTATCCTTATACACTCATTTAAAATACACAACAAAACTTCGCGCCCCAATACCGCTTAACTTTATTCCCTATATGTATTCGCTTTCTTATATAACAAAAACTTTTAAGTCTAAAATTCCGCCTCATCTTTCTCTATGTTTTATGATGAGTTCTCCTTTTTTCATCACGGGATAATGATAAGAAATACATCTAATAAGTATTGTTGTCTATACATGAAAAATGTGTATAAAAATATTGTTTTTTACAATTCATTCATAGGCATCCATCTATGGACAGTTTTTCCAAAATGAATCGTACATGATTTCTTTCTCGTTAGATAGCCTTTTCGATTAGATTAATATTACAATTTTATGAATTTAATCCAAAAATCGTAATGTTTAGATTTCTGATTTTTAATGTTATTTTAAAATAAAAACCTGTCCGAAAGATACTATTCTCTCGGACAGGTTTTTATTAATCCAGCATTCGTTTCATTATAAATCCTTTTCCGTGTAACCACTCATCCTCTATTTCACCGGTTAAATGGAATCCAATTGATTCATATAATTTTTGCGCGAGTTTGTTTTCTGAATGTATGCTTAAATACATCACTTTGTAATTATATTCTGTTTTAAAATGCTCCATTAACAAACGCAATAATGGTTTTGCATACCCTTTTCCTTGGCATGCACTATCGATGACAAATTGATTTAAATATATAGCCTTTTCTTCTTCCTCAAACCAGCCATACATTGCATATCCAATAGGTACATCGTCATCATATAGACCTACTGAAACTGCATCTTCTTTATATTTTGTTTCAGCATCAACTAAACAATTTTCAACTGTACTTTCAATAAATTTATGCTGCTGTTCTGTTACTTTTAAGTTAGCAATTTCATGCCGATTTTCTGTCGTTATTTCACAAATACGAAGTTTCATTTTTCATCTCTCTCTAGTTTCTTGTTTCATTATACCGTACTGATCAAAACATTAATGCTGGCGATGTAAGAAATCCGAAGCATGCAAACAAGAACATATATTGTAGCAATACAAGAAAATATATTTTCCTCCATAATTTTCTTTCACTTGAATTTAACCTTTCAAAAGATATCCCTACTCGTTTTTCTAATATAATAATTTGATATATGTACACATTAAGTCCAAACGGTAAAAGGAAACTAAGCCCTCCCCACCACCAAGACTTTTCATACTTATACAGAAGGATCGCTATATAGACTTGTGAGATAAAAAGAAATAGAGCAATCGCTATAAGTACTATCGTTAACATTACAATATCTTTATCGATTATAATCCCCTCCTTTTTACATCTACAAATAACCACCAAACCGTACATTGTAAAAGCGTCAGCCATATAATGAAAAGTACCGAAGATCCATTCATTGCATATATAAACTGTCTTACTAAAGATAATGGCTCTGTAAATAAATGAATCGAATGGAAACGCAAAAACCTTCCAATAAATATCCCGATACTAGAAAGTAATATAAAAACAAAGAGCATACCTTTTCTCCATTTCGTCTGTAAAAGATTATTCACTTGTTTCAGCATAAGAATGTAATAATAAATTGCGATTATGACTCCACTTGTTAATACAAAAAAGTTTTTCCACTCTTCCAGTACTAGCCCTTTTTTATAATCAAACTCATATATATTTAGATGAATTAAATCTGTTACTACGTAAAACACATTCGGTGATAGTAGTATGAAAATAATATAAAATAGGCTACTCACCGGTATTTCACTTTTCTGTTTCACTTTAAATAATGGCAATAAAAAAGAAAGTTCTAGTGCAGCAAAGGCAAGGAACATATTCAAAATCATAAACGAGTATTTTATATCAAAAATAATTAAAATAGACAGGTAAATAAAAAAACTAATTCGCACCTTTGAACGTTCATTCACGGTGTATCTCCCCTTATATATCGTAAATTATTTCTTAATTTTAACAGCATGTTGCAAAAACTATAATCTAGATACATTACAGCAACCTTACAAAAATGTAAGCATACAAAAAAAGCACTGGAACATACCAGTGCTTTTCTTTAATCTTTTTATCTTTTATCTTTTATCTTGATTCGGTTTATGTGGTTCATTTGGTGTATAGGGTTTATTTGGTTTATTATCATGACCATTTGCTTTCTTCCAACTTACCGCCAACTCTGGACTTGTTTTCTCTTCACTACGCTCAAGTAATACAACCGCATTTTGAATAGTCGGTGTACCTTTATGTGCAATTCCTTGTAGTTTCGTTAAATTCCCTGATACTTTAAAACTAAATCCACCCGATGGTGTTTGTTTCGGAATTAAAATGCGGAACTTTTCTCCTACATTAAATTCTGTTTTTCCCTCGCCTTTTTCATTTACGAACTTCACGCCTTCTGGTGCACCTGTTGCTTGCACTTTATACGTTCCGCTTTTAGCGTTTGTTTGCACTGTATATAAACCAGTTTCAAAAAATTCATCTTTTAATACCGCTTCTTGTTCTTCTGTAGGAGTTACACTCATCGTAATTTCTTGTAGCTCTTCACTAGCGTTTGCTTTTGCAACGATATCTTTCGTTACTTTTTCTACATTTTTATTACGGAAATCTAAATCGTTAATATCAATTTGTTTTAACGCATTCCACACCGCAAGCTGCGTTGCATAATGTGCATCTCTCCAGTCAGAAACACCTAATTCTTGTGGGCTCTTTTGTGGATATCCATTTAATAAGACGCGGTACACGTTAATATCCACTTTTCCCATTTCAGGTAAGTCTTGGCCGCTCGGAGACTTCAAATCTACATTTAAACAAAAAGCAATTTTTCCATCTGCTGTTTTAATAAGTTCTGTTCGAATCGGTTTCTTCTTTGACCTACTATAACTCCAATCCATCTCATACTTCGTATGATCCATGACCTCTGCGAATGCTTTTTGAAGTGGGAATAATAAGTTCGCAAATACAAATAAAACACTCAAAAAAGCGGCCATTAGCTTGAACGATCTTTTTATCTTCATGTCTACAACCCCTTATAAAATAACAAATTTACTACTATGTATTATTTAGTTAGAAATGTTTTTTATGCATAGACAAAACAAAAAAGAGTGCAAACTTTTTTGCACTCTTTGAACTTACCTCTATTAGAAATCAAAGTTATCAGGATCTGGACCAACGCGGTGGTTCTGATTTAAAGCATCAATCTTTTCCATGTCTTCTTTTGTTAATTCGAAGTCGAATATATTAGCATTCGCAATAATACGATGTTCTTTCGTTGACTTCGGAATTGTTACAACTTCATTTTGAAGATCCCAACGTAAAATAACTTGAGCTGTTGTCTTATCGTATTTATTAGCAATTTCCAGTAATGTTTCGTTATCTAATAATTGCCCTTGCATAAGTGGTGACCATGCTTCCATTTGAATACCTTGTTCTTTACAGAAAGCTTGTAATTCTTTTTGTGTTAAACGAGGGTGGTATTCTACTTGGTTAATCATCGGCTTAATTTCCGCAGCTTTCATTACATCTTGCAGGTGATGGATTTGGAAATTACTTACGCCAATTGCACGCACGCGCTCTTCTTTATAAATTGTTTCTAACGCTCTCCACGTATCTTTATATTTTCCTTCTACAGGCCAGTGAACAAGATATAAATCTAAATAATCTAGTTCTAATTTTTTTAAGCTCTCTTCGTATGCAGCAAGTGTCGTTTCATATCCTTGATCTGCGTTCCACACTTTTGAAGTAATGAATAAATCTTCTCGAGAAATTCCTGCTTCTTTTATACCAGCGCGAATTCCTTCACCTACTGCTTTTTCATTTCCATAAATCGCCGCTGTATCAATGCTGCGGTATCCAGCTTTAATCGCCGATTTTACAGCCTCTACAAGTTCTGGTCCATCTTCCACTTTAAATACGCCTAAACCGAACCAAGGCATTTCCACACCGTTATGCAATGTTGTTTTACTTTGTAAATTTTTCATTATATTTTTCTCTCCTTTATTTTGCTTGATCTCTTTTTTCTAAGTTCATACTCCAAGCTGTTAAAATAACAGCGCCTACTACCATAATGCCGCCTACCCAAGCTGTATGAATTAATCCTAACGAGTTCGTTACAATACCGCCCAAATAAGCCCCAAGAGCAATTCCTGCGTTAAATGCTGCAATATTCATTGCTGATGCGATATCAACGGCACTCGGCACGAAACGCTCAGCCAATATAACGACATACACTTGTAGTCCTGGAACATTCATAAACGCGAATAGCCCCATAAAAATAATTGTGATAAGCCCCGCTACTTGAAACGGCGCTGTAAATGTTAGTACGAATAATACAATTGCTTGAATAAAGAACATGTAAAATAGTGCACGAATTGGATTATGATTCGATAATTTTCCGCCGACCATATTCCCAATCGCAATTGCAATCCCGTACACTAACAAAATGATTGTAACGGTACTCGATTTAAATCCTGTTACTTCTTGTAATAGCGGAGATAAATACGTAAATGTTACGAATGTTCCTCCGTATCCTAATGCAGTAATGACGAAAACAAGTAAGAGTCTTCCGTTCGTGATAAGTTTGAATTGATCACGAAATGATACTCGTGTACCCTTTTTTAAGTTAGACGGAATTAACATGCTGTTTGCGACTAAGGCAACAATTCCAATGACCACAATCACCATAAAAGATGCTCTCCAGCCAAATTGTTGACCAATAAACGTTCCAATTGGTACACCTGTAATCGTCGCAACGGTTAAACCAGTAAACATAAATGCTATTGCACTAGCACGTTTATTCTCTGGTACAAGCGCAGCCGCAATTGTGGATCCGATCGACATAAAAACGCCGTGTGCAAACGCAGATACGACCCTCGCCATAAGCAACACAGTAAAACTTGTTGCCACTGCCGCAATTCCATTACCAATAATGAAAATAATCATAATCCACATTAATAACGTCTTTCGCGACATACTAGCTGTTAATGACGTTAATACTGGGGCACCAAACGCTACCCCTAATGCATATAAAGAAACGGTTAAACCCGCTGTTGTAACAGAAACATGTAAATCCTCTGAAATAGATGGTAATAAACCGACACTAATAAATTCGGTTGTACCAATTCCAAACGCACTAATTGCTAGTGCTAATAAAGCAAACATACTTCTTCGATTCGTCTGTACCGCTGAAGAAGATACTGTATATGAATTCAATTGAACTCCTCCTTAATGCGAGAAATCCAATCATAATAGTGTGATAAAAAGGCCTTTTTATCTTCTACAGAAATAATGTTACTGCTGATATATGCTATTATGAATGGCTTCACTCTTTTTTTGAAGAACGCACTTTAAAGTACGATAGGTACTAAAAAGTAACATAGGCACTTTTTAGTACCGCACTACTCATTTCCCTCTTACGTATGCTATTATGGAACATATTCAACATGATAAAAAGTACGTACTTTAAAGTGCTATAGGTACTTTTTAGTAACATTTAAATTATTTGGCTTCTTTTGTTGGAGAACTGAAATCTACATTCATCAAAGGAGATTTTTATATGAAGAAATATAATATTCCCGTTGAAGCGACTTTAGAGGTTATCGGCGGAAAATGGAAAGTCGTTATTCTTTGCCACTTAACGAAAGGTACAAAGAGAACGAGTGAACTAAAACGTTTAATGCCTGTTATTACACAAAAGATGTTAACACAGCAATTACGCGAATTAGAAGAAGACGGAGTTATTCAAAGAAAGGTATACAATCAAGTACCACCAAAAGTAGAATATTCTCTTACAGACTACGGTTGGTCTTTAGAATCCATTCTTGATTCTCTTTGTACTTGGGGCGAATGCCACCTTGAAAAAAGCGGTAACACATCGATGCTAATTACAGAAGGTGAACAATAAAAAAAGGAGGAAATGAACATGAATTTGTCCATTTCCTCCTTTTTTTCTTTATATATATGTACATTTTTAAGATAGATAAAATAATTTATGCGCTTTCATGCCTTGCCAGTACTAGGTTACAGAATCAATATCAAATAATTAGGAATCATTTTTATGTTAACATACGTGTATATAGTATATAATATAGGATATATATTATATACACTTTCCGATAAGGGAACTTTCCATTATGCGGACAAGCCATGTATCGGACAGTTCATAAATAATAGGTAGGACATTATGGTTTTGGATTTATGATTTCAGCTTACTTGCTGTCATAAATTTAAAGGCATTTTATTGTGCTTTGTGAAACTTTGTATAAAGTTTCGCAAGTGTTTACTATCTTATCTATCAAAAATAAGAGTATTGCTATCGTAAAGGAGAATTGGAGATGCCAGAAACTATGACTCAAACAAAGCCAGAACAAGAAACTGTACAAATTTCTGCTAGCCAAGGACAACTTGATGTACTTGATCAGTTGTTAAAACCTGAGGTACAAGAATCATTAACAACACTAGTGGAACAGCTTCCAAAATTAACTGAGCTTGTTAACATTTTAACTAAGTCTTATGACTTCGCTCAAACTGTTGCTACTGATGAAGTATTAAAAAGCGACACTGTTAGTGCAATCACAGAGCTTGTAGAACCTGTAAAAGATACAGTGAAAAGCATGGCTGCAACTGCTATCGAAGCGAAAGATCGTGCTGATGAAAGCAACGAAGTTATCGGCCTGTTCGGTCTATTAAAATTATTAAAAGACCCACAAGCACAAAAAATGTTCCGTTTTGTGAACGCATACCTTCAAATTAGTGCAGAACGTAATAATAAATAATTTAACTTATAACAACAATTAGTAAAGACGGGGGATAACATACTATGTCAAAACAAATTGTCATCTTAGGCGCTGGTTATGGCGGTCTTCTTGCCGCTTTAAACGTACGTAAATATTACAGCAAATCAGAAGCACAAGTTACAGTGATTAACCAATACCCAACGCACCAAATCATCACTGAACTACACCGCCTTGCAGCTGGTAACGTTGCTGAGCAAGCAATTGCAATGCCACTTACAAAGCTTTTCAAAGGTAAAGACATCGATCTTAAAATTGCAACAGTTGAGTCATTCTCAGTTGATAGCAAAGAAATCAAACTAGCTGGTGGCACTACTTTATCTTACGATGCACTTGTAGTTGCTTTAGGAAGTAAAACTGCTTACTTCGGTATTCCAGGACTAGAAGAAAACAGCATGGTATTAAAATCTGCTGCTGATGCAAACAAAATCTACAAACACGTTGAAGACCGTATTCGTGAATACGCTAAAACGAAAAACGAAGCTGATGCTACAATCGTAATCGGTGGTGGCGGATTAACTGGCGTTGAGCTAGTTGGTGAGCTTGCTGACATTATGCCTAAACTTGCAAAAAGCCACGGCGTAAATCCAAAAGAAGTTAAACTTCTTCTTGTTGAAGCAGGTCCAAAAATCCTTCCAGTATTACCAGACCACTTAATCGAACGTGCAACTGCTAGCTTAGAAGCACGCGGTGTTACATTCTTAACAGGTCTTCCTGTAACAAACGTTGCTGGTAATGAAATCGACTTAAAAGACGGTCAAAAAATCGTTGCTAACACATTCGTTTGGACAGGCGGCGTACAAGGTAACCCATTAATTGGTGAATCAGGTCTTGAAGTAAACCGCGGTCGTGCAACTGTTGATGCACATCTACAATCTACTTCTCACAAAGACGTATTCGTTGCTGGAGACAGCGCTGTTGTCTTCTCTCCAGACGGTCGTCCATACCCACCAACTGCACAAATCGCTTGGCAAATGGGTGAGTTAATTGGATACAACTTATACGCAGCACTAGAAGGCAAAGCATTCGAAGAGTTCGCACCTATCAACTCTGGAACACTTGCTAGTCTAGGACGTAAAGATGCTGTTGCTACAATCGGAGCAAGCAATACTCCGCTTAAAGGTTTACCAGCATCATTAATGAAAGAAGCAAGTAACGTTCGTTACTTATCACACATTAAAGGTCTATTCAGCTTAGCTTACTAATCTGAATATAAGCCCGAATCATGCCCTGCATGGTTCGGGCTATTTTTATCCCGCTATTTGCGGGCTGATAATCAGTGGGGATGAACATAACCCCCCACTGATTAAAGTTTCACTTTATCCGTAATTTTCTCTAACTTATTTATTCGGCAAAAGAATAATATAACCTCTTTAATTATCGAAATATACTGACTTTCTTGTGTCGAAATTGTGTATATGAAAAGAGCGGAAGTAGATATCTTCCCTACTTCCGCTCTTTCACAAGAACTATTCTCCTAATTCCACTAAGCTGTAGTTCTTCTTCCCTTTACGAATAATGATGAATCGTCCATCAAATGAATTTTCTACAGTAACATCCCTACTGACATCCGTTACTTTTTCACCATTCATAGATATAGCCCCATTATTAATATCTTCACGCGCTTGACGTCTAGAAGGTTCAATTCCTAAATCAACTAGCCACTCTACGATATTTTTCGTCTCTTTTGAAGATTGGAATGTCGGCATCTCTTTAAAGCCTTGTTCAATTTCATCAGCTGTTAACGACTTAATATCTCCGCTAAATAACGCTGCTGTAATTTTCACTGCCTGTAAAAATGCTTCTTCTCCATGAACGAATTTCGTCATTTCTTCCGCTAATACTTTTTGTGCTTCACGTTTATGAGGCTCTGTTTCTACCTTCGCTGCTAATTCATCAATTCGCTCTTTCGTTAAGAACGTAAAGTATTTCAAGTATTTAATTACATCACGGTCATCTGTATTCACCCAGAACTGGTAAAATTCAAACGATGTTGTCTTTTCCGGATCAAGCCAAATAGCACCACCTGCTGATTTACCAAACTTCGTACCATCTGATTTTAATAATAATGGAATCGTTAATCCGAATACTTTCGCTTCATGACCTTCTAACTTACGAATTAAATCTAAACCACTCGTAATATTTCCCCATTGATCACTACCACCAATTTGCAATTGAACATCTTCTTTTGTGTATAAATGATGAAAATCCATCGCTTGCAAGATTTGGTACGTGAATTCTGTGAAAGAAATCCCTGTATCTAAACGACTTGCGACAATATCTTTCGCTAACATGCTATTTATGCTAAAGTTTTTTCCGTAATCACGTAAAAACTCGATAATGTTTATTTTATGTGTCCAGTCATAGTTATTTACCATCTTCACTTCGCTATTCCCGCCAAAGTCAAATAGCTTTTTCATTTGCGCTGTTAATGCATCTACATTATGCTGCACCACTTCTAAAGTTTGCAGTTGACGCTCTGATTGACGTCCACTTGGATCACCAATTGTTCCTGTTGCCCCGCCAATTAAAATAACCGGATGATGACCAGCTAATTGGAATCTCTTCATCATCATAAACGGAATCAAATGTCCGATATGCATACTATCACCAGTCGGATCAACTCCGCAGTATAGTGAAATCTTTTTCTCTTCTACTAACTTACGTAAACCTTCTTCATCTGTCTGCTGATTCACAGCACCGCGCCATTCTAATTCATCAATAATATTCATCTTTTGTCATCCCCTTTATTTTTTTGAAAACAAAAAAGCCCCTATGTCTACAATAGACATAGGGACGATTATTCACCGTGTTACCACCCAGTTTGCATAAATAGCATAGCTATTCATACCACTCTTAGCAATAATATCGATTGCTAGTCCGCTTAGCGTTACCTAAGATACTCCAGAGTGTAATTCGCAAGTTTGTTTGTGCTAGGTTCCAGCAACCCCTAGCTCTCTTTAATAACAGTGACAAACTGCTACTGGGCTCTTTCAACGTATATTATTTGTTAAATTATTAGCCATTATATTGAATCCAAATCAAATTGTCAACAATACCCAAATGTTATTTCGAAATAATTCATACTTTTATACGTTTTTTATTCAAAGATTACTGTAGATCTTCTCCAATAATCCTTACTTCTCTCTCTAATTTCACACCGAATTTTTCTTCAACAGTTGTTTGTACGAAATGAATTAAATCGATATAATCTTGTGCAGTTCCGTTATCAACATTCACCATAAATCCAGCGTGTTTTAAAGAAACTTCCACTCCGCCAATTCGCTTACCTTGTAGTCCTGATTCTTGAATCAATTTACCAGCAAAGTTATTTGGTGGGCGCTTAAATACGCTACCACATGAAGGATATTCTAGAGGCTGTTTTGACTCACGTTTAAACGTTAAATCATCCATTTTTTCTTTAATTTCTTCACGCACACCTTCTTCAAGCTCAAATCTCGCTTCAAGAATAATATAATGGTTGTTTGCAAATACACTCTTACGATATCCAAATTCAAATGCTTCTTTCGTTAAAGTACGTAGCTCTCCATCACCTGTCATTACGACAGCTTCTGTTAATACAAACGATACTTCACCGCCGTAAGCACCAGCATTCATATATAATGCTCCGCCAACTGAACCTGGAATACCACAAGCAAACTCAAGACCCGTTAAATTATGATCTAATGCAATACGTGATACATCAATAATTGCTGCGCCACACTGTGCTACAATCGTTGTTCCTGTTACAGTCACACCTGTAATGTGAATTAAACTTACTATAATTCCGCGAATTCCACCGTCTTTAATAATGACATTCGATCCATTTCCTAAAAACGTAACTGGAATATTATATTCGTTAGCATATTTGATAACTTCTTGAATTTCATCATAATTCGTCGGCGCAACGAACACATCTGCTTTTCCGCCAACTTTAATATGTGTATGATTCTTTAACATTTCATCTTGTTTCACATGACCTTCAGGCAATACTGTACTTAAATATTTATAAACCTCGTGCATATTCATTTTACGATTCCTCTATTTCTATAATCTTTTTATCCCGCTATATACGGGTCCATAATATCCCCACATAAAAATGCATTACAAACAACAGCTAACGTGGTGAATACAGTGTACATAAAGCACACCTATAAACCTCTTAAATTATAAGAGGTTCCACTCATATTAAAATATATATCGCATAATAAAGCAACCCAAATGGGCTACTAAACTTGACATGTAACCATATAGACAACAATTTGTAAAATATATAGGTTTTTCAAAGCAATACCCTTCAATATCTTACTATACCATACGAAAGAAAAGTGGTATTTTTTTGTAATCTTTACTTTATTTTCATCAATAAAAAAAGAGCACATCCCACAGAATGTGCCCTTTCTATACTTTTTAACTTATTTTTCGTTCTCTTCTTTTTCCTTATCAAACCATAATAGCTCATCGTCATCAACTTCACCATTATAATTGATTAGAATCTCTTCTCCCGCTTTTATATCTTTGTAAGCAAAGAAGTTAAACGTATGATTCTCGAAGACAATATCATACGTTGCATTCGGATTATATGCATGATTAAATAACATGCCGTATCCTAACAGGAATGCCGTATGATTTACCCCATACTCAAATGCGTAGTCAGCAAGTAACGTTTTCTCAATGTGTTCATGCTGTTCATTCGGATAAGAGATAACTGGTGCTGAGTGTATCAACTCACCCTTTTTAATATCACGAGTTGCAAATACACCTCTATTAAATTCTCCATCACTAAGTTCAGAAGTCTTAACTTCAATCATATGCTTCACCTATATATTTCTTTCTTCGAAGTATTTTATTCCGCTATTTGCGGGGTTCAACTAATAATCAGTAGCGTATAGCCCCACTAATTAAAGTCTCAGTTTATCTCCTTAAGCTTGGCAGAAAACGCGCAGAAAAGCAATTAAATTACTATCAAGTATTCATTTAAATGAAAAAAGAGCACACATGGTGTACCCTTTTTAAAAGATATTACTTTTCTAAAATATCTTCTAGCAACTTCACTTGCTCGCTAACAGTATGTAACGTCTTCACCGATGTATCATTTCGATGCTTTTCTTCTTCAACACTCGCTAACACTTCTTCCGTAGCTGCAGAAGTTTGTTGAATTACGTTAGAAGCATGTGTAACGTCCTTTACGATATTCGTCGTTTTAGCTTGGAAACTTTCTTGATGACCAACAATCTCCCTCATTACATCATTAATCGCATCAATAAACTTCCCTAAATCCGTTACATTCGTCAAAACACTTGCTAACATTTCGTTACATTCTTCTTGTACTCTTTCAGACTTCTCTACCTGCACTTCTACTTTACTTGCTTGATTACTAAACTCCTTCAAAATGCCTTGAATTCTCCCCGCAGAACGATTCGATTCTTCAGCAAGCTTTAATACTTCATTCGCTACAATAGCAAAACCTTTCCCATGTTCTCCTGCCCTTGCAGCTTCAATATTTGCATTTAAAGCTAGCAAACTCGTCTGACTTGAAATATTCGTTATTACATCTACAATTTCATTAATTTGTTTCGATTGTGTCATCAATTCTCTAAATATAGTTCCTGATTGTGAAACAACATCATTTAAACTTCTCATGTTAGCTTCAAAATTTCTTAAAGTACTTACACTACCCTTTGAAATTTCTAAACTTTCATCAACACGAATCGAAGCATTTCTTACTTGAGAGATGATTTGGTCAATATTTCCCTCCATATCATTCAATACTTCTACTGAACGAGACATCATCTCTGATTGCGATTGGGTTCCCACTGCTACTTCTTCAAAAGCAAAGTTAATTTCACTCATTGACTCCATCGATGTATTCATATTTTGTCTTAAATGATTGAAATTACTATCTAGTTTCACAACTGTTCTCTCAATAAGCCTTTGCGTTTCTTCTAACTCCTGAGCTTTCTTCATCACCGCTTGCTTCTCATCACTTAAACGAGCCAACAGATTAGAACCAATCTTCGTTACACCCCACATTGCAATCGTTACAATCGCTAACAAGCTTGCGAAATTTGCAGCTTCAGATGACGCTGTATACGCAAAAAATTGATTTGGCCAATAACTACAAAGTATAAATGTAACAACAACTGCTACCCCGCCAAGGATTAAAATAAGACGTTCACTCAAATAAATAAGTGAAACCGCTAATGTAAAATAGATCATTTGAAATACAGCTGGGCTTTCATTAAAAGCTTGTACCATAATGAAAGACATAATAAGTAGCATACATGTCATGATGTATTTATACATTGCTTCCATACTTTCTATAAAAGTAAGCAGCGTTCCAAATACTACGATAGAAATACCACACATCCAAAATGCTATTGCTCTCTCTGTAAAAATATATCCGTAATACCCAATCGCTATTATCCCAAGGAAGAAACTACACATCGTGATAAACAACAATAAATGATTTTTCTGCGATTCTTTCTCAAGGTTAGAAAAACAAGTTCTCTTTAACCACTCCATATATGAAGCCCCACCTTCTACTCATACGTATCGATTACTTCAGCTTGAATACCGCACTCACTGGGTTATGATCGCTATTTTCAAACTTCAAATCTTTCCCTTGTACATTTACAATTTCAACATTCGATGAAACGATAAAGCCATCAATAATCGTGACAAAGTTTTCACCTTCCACGTATTTCTTTACATCATCTCTCACAGTCATAACAGACGGATCTACAGCCCACTTAAAGCCACCATCAGTAAAGTCCTTCGGTAATTCTACTAACCACTCAGGACGCTCTTTCACAAACTTAGGATCGCTTAACTGAACGTTAGAAAGTAATTGATTCCAGTCTCCGCCCATTATGACATAATCACCATTTTCATAATGCTTGTTCATATATTTTTTTAAATATTCTACTTGCTGTTTTCTAATTTTCCCGCCTTCATCATAAGCAGATAAATGTAGATTTACGAGTCTAACAAATTTCCCATTATTAACAGGTATTTTATGTTCAACAATCGCTCGGTCTAAATCAAATAAACGCTTTGGCCACGGCTCCATTCCAGGAAGCTGAAATCTCTTCGCTGTTTGAACCGTATATTTAGAAAATGTACTTAATCCAGCTTCAGCATATCCCATTGGATTTGTTATTGGCACCGGAACCCATTTCGTATCGTAGTTCTTTCCGAATGACGAAGCATAATCAGGTAATCCTTTTTTCAAAAATTCATGCCCATTTACATCAAATGATCGCATTGATTTTATATCTGTTTCTTGTAATAGTGCAAAATCACTATTCTCATTTTGTAAAAACGAAAGCATATTCTTTAAGTTAGTTTCCGTTTGTTCTTTACTACTTGAACCAGACCCTTTTCCCCCATCCATAAAGAAGTCTTGATCCTTATCTAGTCCAGCATATCCAATATTAAATGTTGTAACTTTAAATTCATTTCCAGGCGCAATTACGCGCTCCTTATTGTTTTCCACCTTCAAGCTTATAACATCAGCCGGCTGTTCTTTTGTAAGTGTCATATACGCTAAAAACCCACCTACAACTCCCACCCCTACTAAAATACATATAAGTACTATTTTTAATAATTTTTTCAAACAAACGACTCCTTTTCTAAAACATACGATTTTACTTTTCTTTATTTTCAGTTAAATAAAAAATGACAGACATACGAAATATTTTATCACACTGAAAACCTTATATCACTATATTTAGTTTATAAGTAAGTATTCCCTATCTTAAACTATTATATAAATACAAAATGCACCAACTTCTCCACTGGAAATTAAACGCAATGTTTAGTACACTATATGTAATAATCATAGGTGATGGAGTTCGCCATAACCGCTGCTTAGCTAATGACTCCTACCAGTATAACTACTGGTAGGAGTCTATTTTTTTGAGCAAGCTATTTAAAGAGGTGAGAAAATTGATTTATATTATCGTTGGCATCGCCGGCATATTAGGAGCCCTTTCCCGCTATTATTTAGGTCTTACTATTCATACATTTTGGCATCATTCTTTTCCATTAGCTACATTACTCATTAACTTAGCCGGCTGCTTCTTATTAGCATGGCTAACTACGTATATCGCCCGGCTAAACATCTTACCTTCAGAGGTTATCACAGGCATCGGGACTGGATTCATCGGTTCCTTTACGACGTTTTCAACATTTAGTGTAGAAACTGTGCAATTAATCAATCATTCTGAATGGAGCACGGCTTTCTTATATGTATCATGTAGCATACTTGGCGGCTTCATTATGTCTAGTCTTGGCTATACACTAGGTGATTTCTTAATTAAGAAATCACTTACGGAGGGGGATCACTTATGATGGAAGCTTTATTAGTGGCAACTGGAGGGTTTTTCGGTGCGATTACACGATTTGCAATTAGCAATTGGTTTAAAAAAAGAAATAAAACACCCTTTCCAATTGCTACATTTCTTATTAATATAGCAGGAGCATTTTTACTCGGGTATATAATTGGCCGCGGAGTCTCTACAGGATGGCAATTATTATTAGGTACTGGTTTCATGGGTGCATTCACTACATTTTCAACATTTAAACTAGAATCCGTTCAGCTCTTCAACCGTAAAAACTTTGGCGTACTATTTATATATATAAGTACCACTTATATAATCGGTATCGCCTTTGCATTCCTTGGAATGAAGATAGGCGGAATATAAAAAAGAAAGCGACTGATAAGAGTCGCTTTCTTTCATAAAAAGTATGTCCCGCCATACGGAATGGAAAATAAAGTGAAACTTTAATCAGTGGGGGTTTTGTTCTTACCCACTGATTATTAGCCTTCACCAATCGGGCGTTTACAGGCAGCCCGACTCCCACCTAACTTCTTTTTTCCTGCCGAATTTTGAGGTGGGAGTTTTACTGCCCGCAAATAGCGGGATAAACCAGCTGGATCCACATCGTAATGTACAATTTGCATCGGAGGCTGCGCATACGGCATATACTGACTTTGCATCATTTGCGCTACTTGTGCTTGTTGTTGCATTTGAATGGCCTGATAAACAGCATGAATTGTCCCTTTTGCCCCGGCTAGCGTAATAGCTGCCCCTACTTGTCTACCACTATAAAAATAATGATTCATCATTATTCAGCTCACTTATTATTTTTCTTCCATATAGTATGTTTCTATTTCATAGTGAGTGCTTTGTCCCGATTAATGGATCCCTCACTACTTAAACTTCATTTTATCTATTACTTTTTTTCAGCTTTGAAGTAATAAATCCAAATAGTAATACACCAATACCGCTAAAGAACAGTAAATAACTTATTAGTACTAGGAAAAAGAATGGTTCTACAAGCAACCCATTATCCGCTACTTTACTAGTTGCCCCTTGTATTAATAAACAAGTAACTCCTAACGATAGCAGTACGCTAGCTAATAAATAGTTATTTTTCATAATATATTCTCCTTTAATTCCATAATTAATTTATCTGCATTCCTTTTCACTATTCTTACTACCATCATAATAAATCCGAAGAATTTATAAGTCAATAACTTTTTATCGTTTTTCAATAAAAAGTTATTGACTTATAATTAAAACAAAAGGTTTATGAAGCACTTGAAATCGCCTCACAAACCTTTTCCATCATGAATATTTACACTTCAAACCTCTTACTGACTACAACATAGATTGCACACAATAGCACGAATATCCCAGCATAAATTAACAAAATTTCTACACTAAACGCATCAGCTAATGGGCCAAATATTATCATTCCTAAAGGAAGCGCGCATGAATTAGCGATCTGTACAAGACTAAACATACGCCCATGCATAGAAGGTTCTACTTTTTCCTGCAATAACACGGTAACTGGTGTATTGAAGCACGGCATTGTTATACCAATTAAAAAATTAAAGATTAAATACATAATAAATATCGGTGCAATTCCTAGTCCTATCATAAGCAGACCATATAAAGCACAGGCTAGCGCTGTTGTATACATACGATTACGGAAGCCACCCCACGCTGCAATTAATACTCCACCAGCCGCTGCACCAGCACTAAATGTCATCTCACTAGCAGTAAGTCTCCACATTTCCGCCCCGAAAGAACGAGTTACCATTAACGGTGTTAAAAAGGCAGCTGGACTTATTAAAATCATGACAATGATTAATAAAACGAGTAGCCTTTTAATAAATACATTTTCTTTTAAATAAGCAAATCCCTCTTTTATACCTTGTAGATTAGATTTTTGCTTACTCTCTGTATTCACATGTCCTTCCACTTGAATGATAAACATTATACTAATTCCAATCATAGCCGTAATAACATCAATAAAAAATGTTGTTTCAATGCTAGCAATAGAAAGAATTGCAGCACTTGCTGCTGGAGAAAGAAACATAATTAAAGATGTAATACTGCTATTTATCCCGTTTACTTTCATAAGATGATCTTTCGGAACGATTTGTGGGATTAACGCATTCACAGCTGGCGTTTGTATACCTGTCCCAGCTGATCGAATGAGTAGTACTATAAAAAGTAACCGAATACTTTTATATCCTGTTAAAAATAAAACTGCTAAAACTAACGTAGCAATCGCTATAACCCCGTCCGATAACATAATCATCTTTTTACGATCGTAACGATCAATCCACACACCTGCAAATAAAGAGATCGCGATTTGTGGTAGGAAACCGCAAACAGTTGAAATGGTCAACATCACTCCTGATGATGTTGTAAGGGTGATATGCCATATGATCGCGTACTGTACGAGAGATGAACCGAACAACGAAATCGTTTGAGCGGTCAAAAACATTATTATTTTCACTTTCCAATCATTATCATTTATCATCTTTTTTACTCTCCTCAATTAAACCGCTCTCTATGTTGAAAATACTATCTGCCCAACCATGATAAAAACTTGCTTCGTGAGATACGAGTATGATGCTACCCTTAAACTGAATTAATGCCTTTTGCAAAGATTCCTTCGCTTCTGCATCTAAATGATTCGTCGGCTCATCTAAGATTAAAAAATTACACGGTGATAATAATAATCCGCACAGTTTCACCTTCGATTGTTCACCGCCGCTTAATGTACGAAGTTCTTGTGAAACATGTGTATCTTTCACACTACACGCAGCTAAATGATGGCGTATTTCTTTCATATTCAACTTAGAAAACTGCTCCGAAATAACTTGAAGTGGTGTCAAAGAATCATTCTCCCAATTCAAATTTTGCTCATAATAACCAATCTTTATTTGCTCTGAAAATTGAAATTCTCCAGAAATACTAGAAATATTTCCAACGATTGTTTTTAATAAGGTGGATTTCCCTACTCCATTAAATCCTGTGATAACAAGTTTTTGTCCTACTACTACCGAGAAATTCAACTTTGGTAATAAAGCAAACTCATATCCAACCTCAAGGTCATTTACTGTCAAAACCGTCTGTGCTGAAATTGAAAGCTCACGAAAATGAATAGATGGTTTATGAGTAAAATTTGGAGGTGCAATTCTTTCCATACGCTGTAGCTGCTTTCTGCGTCCTTGCGCTATTTTTGAATTCACTCCAGCAATATTTCTACGAATATACTCTTCCGTTTTTTCAATTTTTTTTTGCTGTGCATCATATTGGCGAATATAATCTTTTCGCAAATGCTCCTTTTGTCTTACAAAATCTGAGTATTTTCCGTAATACTTCTTCACCGTTCCAAACTCTACATCACATATGCAAGAAGTCACTTTTTCTAGAAAATCAAAATCATGTGACACTACAATAAACGCTCCTTCAAAACTCATTAAATAATTAGCAAGCCACTCAACATGCTCTTTATCAAGGAAGTTCGTCGGTTCATCTAGTAATAAAATATTAGGCTCTTCTAATAAAAGCTTCGCTAAAATTACTTTTGCACGTTGCCCTCCGCTTAGTTCAGCGATTATACGATTCATGCCAATAGCATCAATACCTAAGCCGGCTGCAATTTTACTAATTGTGCTATCTACCGAATAAAAATCACGCGCCTCAAGTTGTTCTTGATATGCGGCCGCTTTTAACAATTTGTCAGGATCACCTGTCATAGCACTTTCTTCATACAATTTGTTCATTCTATCTTCCATTTCAAACAAATCATGAAAAGCTCTCTTTAAATATTGTGAAATGGTATAACTTCCATCAATTTCTGCATATTGATCAAGATGCCCAATTTGAATATTAGGCTGCCACTTTATGTCTCCCTTATCAGGAATTATTTCTTCAATTAATATTTTCATTAACGTACTTTTCCCTGCACCATTCTGTCCAACAATCCCCATATGTTCTCCTTTATGCAAATCAAAAGAAGCATTTTCATATAAGGCTTTATCTATAAAACTATGTGATAAACTTTCAACTTTAAGTAAACTCATTCGTATTCCTCTTTTCCTGAAATTAAAAAAAGCAGAGAGATAGCGTCATTCGACACTAGCCCTCTGCTTCGTGGTTTTTTCCTATACTACTCCAATTTTTGTAAATCTCATTGGAATAGCATACACAAAGGGCCATAGACAAAGCATTGTCTATGGCCCCTTAATCTATTTTATACATCAGCTAAAAACCATAACCAAATAAGCATAGATATACTATACTTTTCAGAAAAGTTATTCAGCCGATGAATATAGGGACTTTATGCCCCATGATTAAGCTCCGTACAACGCTTCACCGTATACATTTGTGCGGAGCAAAGTTTTCTAATGAGTTTTACAAATTTTATATAAAGCATGTTCTGCACCTTCCTTAATACTTAAAAGGGATTTTAGCATACGTTTTTATGAAGCGTCAACATCACTTCCAAATCATTCAACTACTTATTTTCAAAATATTGCTTCTGAAACATACACATTCTTATCGCATTATGGTAGTTACCATCAACGAAAAATTCGTCTTGTAACTCACCTTCCACCATAAATCCAACCTTTTTATAAACATGTACAGCCTTTTCATTCTCTTTATCAACAACTAAATAGAGTTTATGCATATTTAATACAGAAAAAGCGTAATCCATCGCTAAACGCGTCGCTTCCGCTGCATAACCATGTCCTTGATAATTCGGATCAATAATAATCTGGAATTCAGTTCTTCGATGAATATAATCAATTTCCACTAACTCAACTAATCCAACCATCTCATTATCTTTCTCCAGGATAAAACGGCGTTCACTTTGATCGTGGATATGTTTATCATATAAATCCTGTAATTCTACAAAAGCCTCATACGGCTCTTCAAACCAATACGACATAATATGCGCGTTATTATTAAGTTCGTGTACAAACTTTAAGTCTTCCCGTTCTAAAGGACGTAATTTCAATTCCTGACTCATTTCTATAACCTCCAAGTAAAATAACCTCTTCACTTAATTTCTCAATTTTTTTCGATTTCAAACGCCCTAATTACATTGTAAACCTTCAAGTAACTTGAAGGTCAAGGTACAAAAAGTAGTGCAAACTTATGTCTGCACTACTCTTTTCTCAAATCTCTCATATTCGATATGTATAAAGCAATAACTAAAACAAGAATGGATCCCGCATATAATAACGTCTCCATTGGTTCCTCATGAGACACAATAATTAAACGAATTAACGCCGTAATTCCGATATAAATAAAATAACGTAACGGAAAATGATAATTCGACTTAAAATACTTAATAATTAATGCGATGAACTCGAAGTATAGGAAATAGACGATGATACTCTCAACTAATTTATAAGATGTATACTTCTTCGCTGAAAATATGTATTGAATAAAAGTAATTGTTTCGTTAATTAAAAAAATCGATAAAACAATGGATAATATGATTAATGCTATATTTAATATCCACTGTAAAACGCTAGCTATATAATGATCGATATTAAATGACTTCATTTTCTCTTTTAGCTCCCCTTCGTGTAAGTACTTATTCATTATAGCAAAATTATACTTACAGAACTGTTAAATCATATATGATCGTCCTCTTTCACGATTACTTCACCATTCGGATATTTATGCTTAATATAATCGCTTCCCCAATCGCAAAGCACCTTCAAACCCTTTTTTAATGATTCTCCCTGTTCTGTAAGAGAATACTCAACTTTCGGTGGTACTTGATTATATACTTTTCTAGACACAAGCCCATCTTTTTCAAGCTCTTTCAATTGCTCAGTAAGCATTTTTTGTGTAATACCAGTTACCAATCGTTTTAATTCACCCGTTCTTGTCGGTCCGCTTGTTAAATGATATAAAATGTGGGATTTCCACTTACCTCCGATCACATCCAAAACGACTTCAATTCTATTGTTATACTCTTTTTTCATATTGAACTCCTTCTGTATTTTGATAGGCACTTTCTCGTGCCTATGTCACGAGATGGTGTCTATATCACGGAAAAGTGCGTACTTTTCATAATATCTGTACTATACCATAATGATGCATGTAAGCAACTTATAACAGAGCATTAAATTAGTGGAGGTATTTTAAAATGAAAAAAGAAAATCGTACTGCAAATTTTTATGATGTGATTCGTGAGCGCCGTTCCGTTCGCTCTTATGATCCTTCAGTTACAATCTCTGATGAAGAAATTAAAGAACTTTTAGAAGAAGCAATGCTAGCACCAAGTAGTTCCAACTTAAACCCATGGCGTTTCATGGTAATTACAGATCAAGACTTAAAAGAGAAACTTCATCCAATTGCTTTAAATCAACCACAAGTGCTAGAAGCATCCGCTTTGATCGTAATTTTAAGCGAAAATAATGCCCATGAATTCGAACATATCAATAAAGTGAATGAACGTGCAGTAGCTGCTGGATTCATGACAGAAGAAATTAAAAACAGACTGAACAACAGTATTCGTGAGTTTTATGCATCTGTAAGCGAACAAGGAAAAAGAGAATGGCAAATGCTTGACGGTGGTTTGCTAGCTATGCAATTTATGCTTGCTGCAAAAGCGAGAGGATACGATACAGTCCCAATGCTTGGCTATAACGTTGAAGAATTCCGCAAAGCATTTAACATTCCAGAAAACTTAACTGACGTCTTAATGATTGCATTAGGCAAAGCAAAAGAGCCAGGATTCCCATCAGTTCGATTAACTGTAGATGAAGTAACGTCTTGGAATGGCGAGTTTTAATCACCGTGTTTATCGTACTTTTGGAATGAAAGTACGATAAACACTATTAACGAAACTATGATGGTAGCAACCATAATCATAATGCAAAACTACAATCTAATCGAATAATACAAAAAAGAAAGGCGGAGAAAACAATGCTTGAAGTTTTAAATCGAATTAATGAATTAGCTAAAAAGCAAAAAGAAGAAGGTTTAACAAAAACAGAATTAAATGAGCGCACAGAATTACGCGAGGAGTATCTTCAAATTATTCGCGGTCAAATCAACACCACTGTTACAGGATTAAAAATATTAGATCCTTTAGGAAATGACGTGACTCCTGAAAAATTAAAAGAGCAACAAAAGCTATCACTAAACACAGATAACAACGCATGAAAATACCCAGCTCCTTTGTTACTTAATGATTCATCTAATAGTACGTTTGCTTAGATGCATCATTAAGTTAATATCTACTTCCCCATCCACTTTCTGTTTCTAAATCAAAAAACCACAAACAAATTGTCCCCATCTTTTCTTTGCATCCTTTAGCTTTTTCACAATGAAACCATATACGTCAAAATCTTTTCATGACGTTATTACTTCCACATAGTTGCAATTTATATAATAACGGTACAGTACAAATAACGTGCTGTATAAAGTGAAACTTTAATCAGTAGGGGTTTTCTTCATCACCCACTGATTATTAGTTGAACCAATCCGGTTTTTACGGGCAGTTGATTCCCCATCTAACTTCTTTGCTTTCGCTGAATTTTGAAGTGGTGGTCTTACTGCCCGTTAATGCGGGATAAATAATTGTGGGGGGATTAATGATGAACGAAGCGTTACTATTAGTCGACATACAAAATGATTACTTTGAAGGCGGCAATATGGAATTACATCAACCTGAAAAAGCCGCACAAAAAGCGAAAGGAGTCTTGAAAGTATTTCGTGAAAAACATAAAACAGTTATTCACGTACAACATATTGCGAACAATGAAGGAGCTACTTTCTTCTTACCTGAAACAGTAGGTGTTCAAATTCATGATGATGTACAGCCAATTGCTAACGAAAGAGTCATACAAAAACATCACCCTAACAGTTTTTTAAGAACCAATTTATTTGAAACATTAAAGAAAGAAGAAATAGATCAACTAGTCATTTGCGGTATGATGACTCATGTATGTATTGATGCAACAGTACGTGCTGCCAGTGATTTAGGATTTCAATGTGTTGTAATTGAAGATGCTTGTACAACAAGAGATTTAGAATTTCAAGGAAATCTGATCCCCGCAGTACACGCTCATCAATCGTTCATGAGTTCGTTAGAGTTTGGTGATATTTATGCGAAAATCATGTCGGCAAACTGTTTTATAAACAAGAGCAAATAAAGAATTACAGTTCCATATAAAAAAAGAAAGAATAAATCTCTTATTCTTTCTTTTTTTCGATTGTCTTAATGACAGTATTTATACGATAATCACCATAATGTAAAACATCTGCAAGAGTCTCTTCTAATTGCTGGTGCGAAGATGTGTGAAGAATCATGATATAACACCCATCGCCACTTATACGATACATTTCAGTAATTAAGTCCGTTTTTTCAAAAAAAGTTTGAATTTGATTATGATAATGTGGTGCATGCAGAAATAGTGTAACAAACGTCATAATAGACCCTTCTAACTTAGCCCTGTCGATATCTATCGTATATTTTCGAATGACACCCGCCTCTTCTAATTTATTAATTCGTTTCCCAACAGCCTGGCCAGTCAAATGTACTATCTCTCCAATTTCCTTCCAGTTCATTCTAGCGTTTTCTTGTAGTAACTTTATAATTTTAAAATCTGTTGAATCAAACATGGACATCCCCTTCCTATAGGAATCACCTTCTATAAGATCATCATTTCCCCTACAATTCATCTTAAAAACTTTTACAATACACTCGATTAACTCTATTAAGAATTACATTACTGTTAACAGCTTTCCTTCTTCCTTTACTATGTATTTTTCGATTACTCGTAGGTATCAGAAAAAAATTGATAAGCGTTCGAAAGGGCCATCCAGTAAGCTAGCGATTGTTTTTTATAAATATGAAAATTTTTTAGGAATTAGTTTATCTTTTTTTAATGATTTATTTAGAGGGAGTTTATACTCGGGGATTAACATGATAAACGTAGTAACTAAGTTCGTTGCTCCCACCTGAAGCTTTTCATATAACAAAAATTTAAAAGGACGAACAGCTACTATAATCGCAAACCGTACTAACTAAAATCATACAATAAGGAGACGATAAAAATGAATAAAAAAACAAAAGTACTATCATCCATACTGCTAGGATTCACATTAGCATTAACAGGTTGCGCTGGCACGAAAGCTGAAGAAAATCATAGTAAACAAAAACAAGAACAAGCTGCGAAAGATACTAAAAAGGAAAATAAGTTAACTAAAGGGCAAAAAATGGCTAATATTCTTAGCGAGACAAATTGGCAAGGTACAAGAGTGTATGACAAAGATAAAAATGACTTAACGAAAGAAAATGCAAACTTCATTGGTCTTGCAAAATATGATGCGAAGTCAGGAAGATATGAATTTTTTGATGCTAAGACTGGTGCAAGCCGTGGCGATAAAGGAACTTTCTTTGTCACAAATGATGGGAAGAAAAGAATATTAATTTCAGAATCAATGAAGTATCAAGCTGTTGTTGACATGACAAAGCTAAATAAAAATGTATTTACCTATAAAAGAATGGGGAAAGATGCTAACGGTAAAGATGTAGAAGTTTTCGTTGAACATGTTCCATATAAAGAAAAAGAGCTTTCTTTCACCGATCCGGATAAGCAGCTAAACTCTACTACAGGTGATATCGTTAAAAACGTGGATGGAGATAAAATTTTAGGCGGAACCCTTTGGCATGGAACAAAGGTATTAGATGAAGCCGGTAATGATGTAACGCAGTTTAATTCGAATTTTATAAGTCTAGCAAAATTTGATGACAAGTCTAATAAATACGAGTTCTTCAATAGCGAAACAGGTCAAAGCCGCGGTGATTATGGCTACTTCGATGTTGTACATGAAAATAAAATAAGAGCTCATGTTTCAATTGGAAATAATAAATATGGTGCGGCTCTTGAACTTACTGAACTGAATAATAAGAAATTTACGTATAAAAGAACTGGTAAAGACCAAGCGGGTAAAGACATAACTATATTCGTTGAACATGAGCCTTATAAAGGTGATATAAAACCACAATTTAGCTTTTAAGAACGTTTGATTACAAATCCTGTACCGAGCTGCAGGATTTTTTTAAAGAAAAATCATTTATGATTCCCTTGAAAAAAATTGTCTTATATCCCCCTCAACAATTCAGCACGATTGTTGAATATAATATCTCTCATTTTTTTAACAGCTTTAAAAAGCCTTACTACACATAAATTGTAGTAAGGCTCCGACTATTTAAGATAAAAATTTTATTATCTTTATACAAATAAGGTTTAGCAAATAATGTTACTATAACCTCAAAAAAAGAAATCTTATTTTAACTTTCCTATTGATAAGTTAACACGATAATTCCCATACTTTAATAGTCGCCCCAGAAAGTTATCCAATTCTTCATTAGAAGCAAAATGTGTTTTTAATAAATAACACCCCTCACCACTTATACGGTGTACTTCAGAAATCCCTTCTTCTCCTTGAAAGAAATTCATAAACTCTTGGTGATTAGCTGTTGTTACGAACAAAGTAACAAATGCAGTCACTACTTGTCCTAATTTGATTCGGTTTATCGCAATTGTATATTGTTCAATAATCCCTAAATCCTCTAATCTTCGAATTCGATTTCCTACGGCCTGCCCCGTCATATGTATTTTCTGACCAAGTTCTTTCCATTGTATTCTTGAGTTTTCTCCTAATAATTTCAGTATCTCAAAATCTGTTTGATCAATGATATAAACCAATCCTTTCACCGTGAAAGTAGAAAGCCCGAAAGTGTTTCGCCAACTTATTCTGCTTATCGATACAATTCACTATACTTAGTTTATCCTCTTACATCACATTATTTATCAGTTATATTTACTTATAACACAGAGGACGCAACAAAAAAATACATCTAGATTTAAAGGAGGTTACAAATATGTTATTACAAGAAATTCTATCGTTCAATGAACAATTTGTAGAAAATAAGGAATACGCTCCTCGTGAAGCGACAAAGATGCCAAAAAAACGTATGGTTGTTGTTTCTTGCATGGATGCTCGTTTGATTGAGCTACTTCCAAAAGCTTTAGATATACACGATGGTGATGCAAAAGTCATCAGAAATGCAGGTGGTAAAATTGCTTCTGCTTTCGATAGTGTTATGCAAAGTGTTGTCGCGTCAGTATACGATTTAAATGCAGATGAAATCTTCCTTATTGGACACCATAGATGTGGTGCGAGCCAAACAAATCCAAAAGGAACACTTCAAAAAATATTAGATCGTGGAGTAGCTTCACCAGAAATTTTATCAGCGATTGAATATGCTGGTGTTGACCTTAAAAAATGGTTATTCGGATTCGATGATGTTTGCGATTCAACACAAGCTAATGTTGATTTAGTAAGAAATCACCCACTTATTCCAAAAGATGTTCCTGTACACGGTTTAGTTATTGATCCACATACAGGTAAATTAGATGTAGTGGTAGATGGATATAAAGCATTAAATGGTGAAACAAAATAATTAATATTACTTACATGAAGGGAAGTTATTAGATATGAAAAGACAAGTATTAGATATGAATCGACCAGAAGCTACGAAAAAAATTATAGAAGCAAAAATTGCAAAAGGTTTAACATGGGAAGAAATTGCAAAAGTAAGTGAAAACTCTGAGACTTGGGTTGTAACAGCGTTATTAGGACAAGCTACAATGACACGTCCAGAAGCAGAAAAAATCGGTAAACTATTAGAATTAGATGAAGAAGTAGTTCAAGCATTAACAGTAGTTCCACTTCGCGGCCAAGTAATGGAAATGCCTCCTACTGACCCAATTGCATATCGTTTATATGAAATGATGTTACAATATGCACCAACTATTAGAGAGTTAATCTTAGAAAAAGCCGGCGAAGGCGTAATGAGTGCGATTAACTTCAACCTAGGTGTGGACACACAAGAAGATCCAAAAGGTGGCGACCCTCGTATCGTGATTACACTTAACGGGAAATTCTTACCGTTCCGTACATGGTAATTAATTAAAAATCCATCTATATAATTAAAGTAATTTTATAGATTTACAAAATCCATCCTTTTTAATCTAGCTGTGTAGAAAGGATGGATTTTTACTATGAAATTCTTTTTCGGCAAAGGAGACTAATATGAATAAAAAATACTTTGATACGAGCTTTAGTATTCTACAGTGGTTTGTGTTTTTATTAGCAAATGCAATTGCATTGCCTATAATTATTGGTGGCATATTCCATTTATCAATAGAAGATATCTCAACATTAATGCAACGAACTTTTTTAGTTGTAGGAGTAAGTTCATTTATACAAGCATGGTTTGGGCATCGCTATCCCATAGCGGATGGGCCAGCCGGTTCATGGGTAAGTATATTTGTCATATTGGGACAAGTCGCTATGCATCAGGGACAAAGTGCAAAGGATGTATTACAACTTCTAGAAGGCGGATTAATTATTGCAGGTATATTACTCTTCGTCCTTGGTATAACAGGGCTTGTTCATCGAATTCTACGTTTATTTACACCCTTGGTTACAGGAACTTTTCTTTTAATACTATCTCTTCAGCTTAGTGGTGTGTTACTAAAAGGAATGATGGGATTACAAGGAGCTGTAACTCATCCTGATTATACAACGGCTGCTATTGCGCTCTTTGTTTTTGCCCTTATTACTTTCTTATCAATTAAAGGGAACGGATGGATGAAAAGTTACGCTGTGTTACTTGGAATTTCATGTGGTTGGCTTTTGTATGCTGTATTAGGAAAATCATCTCATATGCCTTCACACACACCGTTAGTTAAGTTACCAGAGCTATTTTCTTGGGGCACACCTAGATTAGATATTGGAATGGTTCTAACTGCAACTTTATTTACATTTCTTTTAGTTGCAAATACAATCGCTGCTATTTCGGCTGTAAAACAAGTGGCTCCGTTATCTAAAGAAAATGAAAAGCAAATACTGAACCGCGGCGTGTGGGCCGGAGGTATATCACATATTATCTCGTCGTTGTTTTCTACAATTGGAATTGTACCATTACCTGCATCAGCAGGATTTATTCAACTAACAGGACAAAGAAAAGTGAAGTCGTTCCTTATAGCAAGTCTTATATTAGCAGGAATTTCTTTTATTCCTTCAATTGTAAACTTTATATCCTTGCTACCAGGTCCTATTGCTAATGCTGCACTTTTAGCAACATTTGTCCAAGTAATAGGCATTTCATTTCAATCCATTTTACGTGAAGAATTAAATCAACGCCGATTAACTATATTAGGAATTTCATTATTAATCAGTTTTGGAATAATGTTTCTTCCAGAAAGTGCGTTTAGCGGAATTCCTTCTTCCTTACAATATGTTTTAAGTAATGGATTACTTGTGGGTACCATGCTTGTCATTCTATTGGAACAGTTTTGGAAAGAGTAAAATTTGTGACTAAGTAAAAAAGCGCCCTGCTTACAGGGCGCCTTTTTATATCTAATGACTAATACTAGCAGTTGGGTATAATGTTGTTCCTCCAATTGAAACTTTTATTTCATTTGTTAATGGAACATTTTGTTCATTAATAATTGTTCTCCACCATTCCCATGCAAGACCAGTACATTCTCTTGCTACGATTTTTATATTTTTTGAATTTGGTGGAAGAGGGATAACTGTAGAGTAATGAGCCGTTTTGTCTTTGCCGCTACCATCCCATGTTTTATGTGTTAGTACTTCTTTACCATTTTGATCAAATGTGAATTCATCCCAAGATACATCAAATTGCGCAACGTAAGCACCGTAATGATCCAGTGTCATTTTAGCACTTGAATATTCTGTAGTTGTCGTCTCGATATAATCTGTATTGTTATGAACAGCAGCAGTTGCATTATCTTTTAAGAAAGTACTTGTATATGAAATTGGATATGCTGGATTTTTAAGACTTAATTCAGCATTATCTTTAATGATATTTCGGATTTCATTGAAATCTTTAGTAACAACCTTGTTATGCTCTTTCGCATCTCCGCCTAATACTACAGCAGTAAAGGTACTTTCTTCAAAAATATCTTTATACTGTCCACTCGTTTCGACGCTGTTATTCTTAAGTAAGGCTTTAAAAGCAGCTTGTACATCTTTACTCTTAGATGTTGTTTCTAATTTTACATAAACAGTTCTACCATAAGCTACATTTGAAACCATAACAGGTGGAGCCGAATTACTTACACCTTTACGAGTTAACTCACCAAAAGTAACACTATTATCAAAAAGATCGGATGGATTGTTAGGTAGTTCAGCACTTACGGTATAAAATATTTGCTTATATGCCGCTACCATCACTTTCTTCTCTCCATTTGCAACCGCATTAAAATCGATGTTTAGACTGTTATCGAGATATTTAGCGTTAACGTTAAGGGCACTTGCGATTTGTGATTTACTATAAACCATAGATTCTGTATACTGCATTCTTGCAGGTAACGTATGTGTTTTAGAATACTTTTCATTCCAAGTAGATACTAAATCATCTACTGCTCCAGCCACATTACCATATGTCGGATTTTGGACAGTAATTGTATTTTCTTTTCTCATGCCAGGTAAGTCTATACTAATATTTAAAGGCTTTCTCTTAGCCACTAATAAACTCGGTTGATTGTCTGCAAAAGCTTTATTTGCAAGTTGTACCGCTCCTGGATACGTACGATTCACCACAGAATCAATAATCGAAATATCGACTGGTGAAGTTGTAAGTGATTTTTTCTCGCGTTCCACTACTACAAATTTACCATTTGAATTGATACTTTCTTTCGGAACAAAACTCTCTACCTTATCACCATTTACAGCTAAAACCTCTTGATTATTATATTTAAGATTTGCTATACCAGTATCGATGCCACTAGCATTTTTGGTTACATCAGTTGCATTACCTACTTGTGTTTCTGCGAAGGAAATAGATGAATAATTAATAGTGCATAGACTAACTAATAAACACGCAAGGAACTTTCTTCTTTTAGTGTTTTTCTTAATATTCAGAAAAATCACCCCGTTCTTTTTTTAGTAAGATATGATAATGATTGATAAATGATAGCTAACTAATAAACCTACATAAATGCTTTCAAAAGTTCTTGAATTAACGGGATTACGCCACCTACAAATTTCAAAACTGCCATTGCGATTTCCATATTATTTCCTCCTTTTTTATTGCTACGAAAATGTGATTTATCTTTATGCCCTCATTATAGTGACCCCTTACACTTTTATCAATACACTCTTATATGCAATATTACATACAAAAAAACAAGCTGAATTCTTATAAAAAGTTATACAGAGATAAATTTTTCGTTTGGTAAATACTTGAAAACACAAAGCGTTCCTTTGCATTTCATGAGTAATTTACAAGTTTATTGTTGGAAGCATCGCAGGACCGGAAGTAATGAAATACATTCAGGACTGTTACGAGCAGCCAGAAATATTAAGAGTTATCATGGGCAACCGCATTAAAAAAAGCTGCTGCCTATAAAATACAGACAGCAACTTCAACTAGAGTAGCTGGCATGATTTACGCAAGCTACAGTATTTTTTTGACATACTCATTTTTACACTTTGTAACTAATAAACAGCAATTGGCCCATAAGGACCATTGATAATTTCTATTTTTGTTTCAAAAATATCTGTCAAAATTGTTGGGTCCATAACCTCTTCTACTGTTCCAAAAGCAGCAATTTGTCCATCTTTCATAGCACAAATTTTATCAGAGTATTTAGCTGCAAAATTTATGTCATGCATAACAGTCAAAATTGTTCTTCCAAATTCATTAGCCGCGCGTCTTAAATGCTCCATCATTTGAACAGAACGAGCAACATCAAGGTTGTTCAGAGGCTCATCCAAAAGTACATACTCAGTCTCTTGGCACAATACCATCGCTACATATGCCCTTTGTCTTTGACCACCAGAAAGCTCATCTAAATATCTATTCTCTAAACTAGTTAAATCTAGGAAATCAATATATTTAGAAATGATAACTTCATCTTCTTTAGTCAATCTTCCCTTTGAATAAGGAAAGCGCCCAAATCCAACTAGTTGTCTAATCGTAAGCCTCGTTACAAAATGATTTTCTTGTCGCAATATAGTCAAAATTTTCGCTAAGTCTTTTGATTTGGATTCAGAAACATCCATATTCGCTACCTGAATTTGACCTTCATCCATATCTAAAAGTCTTCCAATCATCAAAAGTGTCGTAGACTTTCCAGCGCCATTTGGTCCAATTAAAGAAGTAAAGCCCGCTTTTGGTATTTCAATATCCAAAGGTCCTATTTTTACCTTATCAGTATAGAACTTTTTAACATTATCAATTTTTATCATAAAGCCCTCTTCCTTAAAACTATAGTTAAGAATACTATTCCACCAAATAATTCAATAATAACTGAAACTACACCTTGAGCATGGAATACATGATACATTAAAAAGTATGCACTCGTCATTATCAAAAATCCTATAGCAAAAGCCATTGGGAAAATATATCTATGATCATAAGTTGACGCCGCTTGATAACTCAAAGTTGCTACTAAAAATCCGTAGAAAGTAAGTGGTCCAATCAGAGCTGTTGAAATGGACATCAAAATAGCAACTAATACAAGCGTATAAATTACACTAGGTTGATATTTAACTCCAAAAGAAGTAGAAACATCCTTTCCTAGTGATAAAATATTCAACTTCTTAGAATGAGTAAAAATTAATACTGCTACAATTATGATCATAGGAATTACAATAGGAAAATATGCAGGATCTGCATGGTTAACAGAACCAAATAATTTCGCTTGTAAAATATCAAACTCTGAAGGCGCAAGTAGCTTTCTCATGAAAGTTGACACAGAATTTAGTCCGGTACCAATAATAATTCCAACTAAAAGCATAAGTTGTAAATTCCCGTATTTACCGGAAAGTAACCATCCATAAAGTATCAAACTCATGAAGACCATAACAACAACTTGGAATAAAAACGATCCAATTCCATTAAAGTTTATTAATGCACTAGCACCAAAGAAGAATATTGTACTCGTATGTATTGCTGAATAAAGTGATTCGAAACCTAGAAGCGAAGGAGTAATAATCTTATTGTTCGTAATAGATTGGAAAGCAACTGTCGACAAGCTATGGCAAACAGCAGCAATAATCATCGCAACAATAGCTACTATCCTTCTCTTAACAACTGGGATAAAAGAAGGTGAATCTATCGGCACTGGATTGTTATAAACTAAAAGTCCATATGAAGAAAGGAGGCCTAAAGCGATCAATGTTATCAGTACAATCCAATAACGTCTTGCTTCCTTCTTAGAACGAAAAGCGCTAGCTGATCTACTTTCATTATGAAGGCTAGAATCGATTTCGACATTTTCTTTATTTCTATAGTCTAATGTGATCATCGTAGCCTCCTTGGTTTTCTTTTTCTCAATAAAATAGTAATAAACACGACTGCTCCCACTGTTGCAAGTATTAAAGAAACAGGTACTTCAAAAGGCTTTATAATTGTTCGAGAAATGATGTCACAGGCAGTTATTGTCCCCATTCCAATCACACATACCCAAGGTAAATTACTCCTAAGGTCATCACCTCTAAACATTGAAACAATGTTTGGAACAATTAATCCCAAGAAAGGTAGGTTTCCAATAACAGCTGCAACAATTCCAACTGCAACAGAGATAAGGCCAGTCCCAAAAAGAACAATTCTATTGTAATTAACTCCAAGGCTTGTTGCGACATCTTCTCCTAGTCCAGCTAGAGTCAATCTATTAGCATACATAAAAATAAGCAAAGTAATGATAACAATCAGCCATAAATATTCATATCTTCCCACCTGAACGGTAGCAAATGAACCTACGAACCAAGTTTCAATACTTTGCGTCATTTGAAAAAGGAGTCCCAAAAAAGTAGACACTGCAGAAATAACTGCTCCAAGCATCAATCCAATAATCGGTACAATTAAAGACGAACGAAGTTTAACTCTTCTTAAAAATAGAAAGAAAATCATAGTTCCTATAAAAGAAAAAATGATTGCGCCAGTCATTCTTTGAACTAACGTCGGGGCAGGAAATAATAAATATACAAAAAGCAGGCCTAAGCCTGACCATTCAATAGTCCCCGTTGTAGTAGGTTCAACAAAACGATTTTGTGTAATTAATTGCATTACGAGCCCTGCCATCGCCATTGCAGCTCCAGTAAGCATTAATGCAACTGTTCTCGGAACACGAGTTATGAAAAACATCTCCATTCCGTCCTCTTGTCCACGTATATCATAAACCCCAGTAAACAGTGATATAATCCCCAACATTATAACAACTATAATCGCTATTATAAAAGGTTTTGTCCATATTTTATTGTGATTATAAAACTGGGGTTGAGAATTATTCTCAACCCTAGAAATTATATTTTTTGACACTGCTTCGTACTCCTTTACACTACTTAGCTAAAGTTTTTGCAATATTTCCAAACAACTCTATATAAGTCTCAATTGATTCATTTGTGTAAGTATCTGCTGGTGCATAAATAACTTGTTTTTTAGAAACAGCAGTTGTATTTTGAAGAGCTGGTGATTTAGAAATAACATCCTGAGCAGGAGCTGACTTAGCAGCATCAGATGTTGCAGCATCACGATCTAATACGAAAAGCCAATCAGGATTTGTTTGTGCAATAGCTTCAACAGAAACATCATCACCTTTATGACCTGCAGTAGAATTAGACACTTCTAGTGCTGGAGTCCAACCGAAAATTTCATACATTGGTCCCCAAACGCGACCAGAGTGAGGCGCAGCAAAACCAATATTCCCACCAGTAACGATAACACTCATAACTTTATCTTTTCCGTTATAAGCAGATTTTGCATCTTCAATAGATTTATCAAAATCAGCTACTAATTTTTTAGCCTCTTTATCTTTATCAAAGATTTTCCCTAAAGAAATTGTAGAATCTTTAAGTCCTTTTACTAAGTTTTCTCCAGGCTTAGTAGCTTTCTCAGAAACATCAACATTAAGATCAATAACAGCTGCATTTGGCACTAATTTTTTGATTTCTTCGTAATGGCCAGCAAATCTTTGACCAACGATTACAAGGTCAGGGTTTGCAGCTGCTATAATTTCAAGATTTGGTTCGCGGTGATTCCCAATATTTTTAACTGAATCATCTTTTTTATATGCTGAATCTGCAGGCATTACATCCTTTGGAGCAGCCGCTAATTTAATTCCCCAATCAGCTAAAGTTTCAAAAGTTCTATTATCTAAAGCAACTACATTTTTTGGATTTACAGGGACTTTAACAGTTCCATGTGCATCAGTGATTTCAACCGTTTTTGGCTTATCACTACTATCACCTTTATTAGCTTTCGAAGTTTCCTTACTTGAATCTGAGCAAGCTACTAACATTAAAGTGAAAATTGCTAGAATACTTACTAATTTTAAAAGCATAGTTTTTTTCATACGTATACTCCTTATAATGTAATTTAGTTTGAAAATGATAACGTCCATAGATTAAATTAGATAGTAACTTTTATGCATCTAAACTGCTATTGATAATCATTTTCATTTGAACATCCTGTTAATAAGTATAGTCATTAATTATGTGAAAATCTTGTGAATGGTGTGAGTTAATAAAATTAAACATACATTAGATACAGTCTCATCTAATGCGCACCAGAGTCATCTCCCACACGTACTAATCAATAGATTGGGCACCTTATAAACCATGATTTCTACTGCAAAAAAATGCCCATGAATAGCTAATTTTTCATAATCCATTGCCTGGTAGCAATCTTCTTTTTATAGTTTCCGTCTTTTAATATTTCACAGAAACTATTTGATTATCAGGTTTAATAGAAAAAACGAGTAAAACTGTATGAAATAGTTTTACTCGTTTTTTCTATTATGACAAACTGTACTTTACCTATTAATTTATTTTTATCATTCAATCATTGAATAGCCCCTGCCATGTATCGTTTGAATATATCTATCTCTCTTCTCGCACTTTAACTTTTTTCTTACATACCCAATATATAAATCCACTACATTGGGATTGACTACTACGTTATATCCCCAAACCTGGTTCAAAAGCATTTCACGGCTCAATATTGTATTTTTATTCTTGATTAAAAATACAAGTAAATCGTACTCGCGCTTAGTAAGCGTGAGATTTTTACCACCTTTTTTCACAATATTGCTAGATGCATCAACAAAGAGATCTTTAAACTGAAAAAAGTTTGTCTCATTTTGCTGGATACAGTCACTTCTCCTTAAAATAGCTTGAACCCTCGCTACTAATTCTTCTTTCACAAACGGTTTTCTAATATAATCATCTGCTCCTGCTTGTAGCCCTGCTATGCAATCCTTGCTAGAAATATTGTCGGTCACAATAATTATCGGTGTCGTTTTAACAAGTCGTATTTGTCTACAAATTTCTGGCCCCGATATACTTAACGAATCCCAATCCAATATGATAATATCCCAATCTTGTTCATATACTATATTTAAACCTTGGTTTTCATTGTGAAGTTTTAAAATGAAATAGCCCTCTTGCGTTAGACCGCTTACGATTTTCTTTGCAAAAGACCGTTCATTCTTAATTACTAACACCTGCTTCACCGATGGTTCACCTCTACTTCAATATAACTTAGTTGGATAAAAAGTTATCCCAAAAAAATAATTTAAGATTTATAAATATTAAATCCCTAAAAAAGCCGTTATAACAGCTTATTAGGAGAACTATATATAATCTTACAATAGATATGGATGAAAACACAAAATATATGAAGATTTAAATACATATTATTTAATCATTAAGAGCAACTATATTATCTAGCTGCTTATTATCAATAACTATTCCCTCAGTTTCTGTTTCAAGGGTACCGTCCTCAACTTAAGCATTTTATAAAACCACAAAACAAAAAGAACCATCCCCCCGCCACTCTGGCAAAGTTATGGTTCATATCATACAAAATAAAAAACCACCAAACAGTTATGTATTGGTGGAGACGGTGGGAGTCGAACCCACGTCCAAAAATATCGGCACTTAAGCTTCTACGAGTGTAGTCGATATATTAGCATTTCGCGAACTCTTCAGCCTATCGACAGGCTTCCAAGTTGCTAGTCTGATTGTTCTCTTCCTTCGCCCTCAGACGGCGAACTCCGGCGTAGTCCACTTAGTTTGAGTCCCTTACCCTACCACATGGACGATGGAGGGAGGAACCTTTAGTGCAATTAAGCAGCTAAAGAAAGATTGTTTTGTTTGCCAATTATAGGCTTTGACGTTTTAACGAGGCCGATCCCCTCGACTCGCAACCTAAGCTCGAACTATCCCTGTCGAATCCGTAACGTCCCCATGATAAAAATGGAGCATACGAAGAAATATCGTGATAGCTACTAAGAGCTGTTTTTCAATGTGCAACAATCTTACATAAGTTATTATATCATACGCGCGCCGTTTTACAAATGTAAATATCTGTATTACATCTTTTGACGATCACGGAACACGCGTGCAATTTCACGTTTAGCTTCTTTCTCTTTTAAATCGTGACGCTTATCATATTGCTTCTTACCTTTTGCTAAACCAAGTGCCATTTTCGCAAATCCATTTTTCAAATAGATTCTAACTGGAACTAATGCATATCCTGTTTCTTTTGCGTAACCTGCTAGCTTATCAATTTCTTTTTTATGAAGAAGTAACTTCCTTGTACGTAGCGGATCGTGATTGAAACGATTCCCTTGTTCATATGTATTAATATGCATATTATGAACCCATACTTCACCGTTATGTATACGTGCAAACGCATCTTTCAAGTTCACGCGTCCAGCGCGAATCGACTTAATTTCCGTTCCTTGAAGGACAAGCCCTACTTCGTATGTTTCTTCGATGAAATAATCATGAAATGCCTTTTTATTTTGCGCAATAACCTTACCTGAACCTTTTGGCATATAACGTCCCTCCTCTATTTTTACCATTGTAACAAATGTAAACAAAAAGCGAAAGTGGCTCACTCAGAATCTTTGGACATTGGAGCTCCCGACAAAGAAGCGCTTTTTGCTTCGTCCGAGGGCGCGAAATGGCCAATAGATTCTAGCCACTGTAGCTAAATTCCAACAAAAAGCGAAAGTGGCTCACTCAGAATCTTTGGACATTGGAGCTCCCGACAAAGAAGCGCTTTTTGCTTCGTCCGAGGGCGCGAAATGGCCAATAGATTCTAGCCACTGTAGCTAAATTCCAACAAAAAGCGAAAGTGGCTCGCTCAGAATGTAAGGCGAAGCCACTCTTTTCTTACTTGCGCTTTTTCTTTTTCTTCTTGAATCCTGGTACATTTTCAAAGAATCCTTTTTTCTTCTTACCATTACTATTACTATTACTATTACCATCTTTTTTCCCTGGCTGACTAGCGGATGTGGATGCAGATGCTGATGCTTTTCCTTTTCCTTTTCCTTTTCCTTGTCCACCACGATCAAACTTTCTTCCTGTGCCGCGTTCACCACCGCGCTCATTACTACGTTCGCTACGTCCACCGCGTTTCTTTCTGCCTGTTCTTGGCTGTTCAATCACAACTGGACGATCTTTGAACTTACGACGAGGTGTGCCTTTCATGCCAACGATTTCAAAGTCGATTGCGCGCTCGTCTTTATTTACGTTAATAACACGAATTGTAATTTCGTCACCGATGCGGAATACGTTACCTGTACGTTCTCCGATCATCGCAAAATGTTTTTCGTCATAACGGTAGTAATCATCTGTTAAATAGCTAACGTGTACAAGACCTTCAATTGTATTTGGAAGCTCTACGAATAAACCGAAGTTTGTTACAGAGCTAATCATACCGTCATACTCTTCACCGATCTTATCGACCATATACTCTGCTTTTTTCATTTCGTCTGTTTCACGCTCTGCTTCAACAGCACGGCGTTCCATATTAGAAGAGTGCTCTGCAATCTCAGGTAAATTTTCACGCCATTTCGCTTGCGTTTCGTTGTCTACTTTACCATTAATGATGTATTCACGAATCAATCTATGAACAATCGTATCTGGGTAACGACGAATTGGCGATGTGAAATGCGTGTAGAACTCAGTTGATAAACCAAAATGTCCTAAGCTGTTCGAGTCGTAACGTGCTTGCTTCATAGAACGAAGCATAACTGTTGAAATGACTATTTCTTCCGGCTGACCTTGAACCATTTCAAGAATTTGCTGCAATGCACGAGGGTGTATTTCATTCGCACGTCCCTTTACTGCATATCCGAAGTTTGTTACAAACTCAAAGAAACGCTCAAGCTTATCTTCTTTCGGATCTTCATGGACACGGTACATAAACGGTACGTTCATCCAGTGGAAATGCTCCGCTACTGTTTCGTTCGCAACAAGCATAAACTCTTCAATTAACTTCTCTGATACGGAACGATCACGCATTACAACATCAGTCGGTTTTCCTTCTTCATCTACTAGTACTTTCGCTTCTTTAAAGTCAAAGTCAATCGCACCACGGCGCATACGTTTTTCACGTAAAATTTGTGCTAACTGCCCCATTTCTTTAAACATTGGCACTAGCGGCTCGTAACGTTCAATTAGCGCTTCGTCTTCATCTTCTAAAATGCTTCTTACGTCAGCATACGTCATACGCTCTGTCGTTTTAATTACACTTTGGAAAATCTCGTGTTTTACAACATCACCTAGATTGTTGATTTCCATTTCACAAGATAGTGTCAGACGGTCTACTTTCGGATTTAATGAACAAATACCGTTTGATAAACGATGCGGAATCATCGGAATTACACGGTCTACAAGATATACACTCGTTGCTCTCTCTGCTGCTTCAACATCAATTGGAGAACCTTCTTGAACGTAATGACTTACATCCGCAATATGAACGCCAAGCTTATAGTTACCGTTCTCAAGCTTCGTTACTGTAACAGCGTCATCTAAGTCTTTCGCATCCGCACCATCAATTGTAACAATCATTTGATCACGTAAATCACGACGATCTTTTATATCTTCTTCTGAAATCGTTTCTGGTACACTGTTTGCATGCTCCATCACTTCTTCAGGGAATGCTAAAGGTAAATGATGTTTATGAATGACAGATAAAATATCTACTCCTGGGTCATTTTTATGACCTAGAATTTGAATAACTTCACCTTCTGCACTTAAACGGTTCTCTGGGTAACCCGTAATTTTCACAACTACTTTATGACCTTCTACAGCGCCCATAGATGCACTTTTCAAGATAAAAATATCACTTGTCCAGCGTTTATTATCAGGTATAACAAATCCAAAGTTCTTTGACTCTGTATATGTACCAACTAGTTCCTTCGTTCCACGCTCTAAAATACGAACAATCGCGCCTTCTTGGCGTGATCCACTTGATTGTGCGCTAACACGTGCTAATACTGTATCACCATGAAGTGCACCATTTAATTCTGTCGGCGGGATGAAAAGATCATCATCTCCTGTTTTCTTCTCTTCTGGAACGACGAACGCAAAACCACGTGCGTGCCCAATTAATTTACCGCGTACTAAATTCATTTTTTCTGGAAGACCGTAGCGGTTACTACGTGTGCGGATAACAAGCCCCTTCTCTTCCATCATTACAAGTGCCTTTACGAAATCTTTAAAGCCCTCAGAGCCTTCGATTCCAAATGCCGATTCTAATTCTTGTATCGTTAACGGTTTATACGCTTCTTCCCTCATAAATAATAACAACTTATCAATATGTTCTTGCATGATTTCTTCCAAGCAGAAATACCTCCTTTAAACCCTTATATTATTTAGTGTATCCGAAAGATGGGGGATGTATAAAGTGAAACTTTCATCAGTGGGGGTTTTGTTCATCCCCCACTGATTATTAGCCCTCACCAATCGGGCTTTTACGGGCAGTTGGTTCCCCCACCTAACTTCTTTGCTTTCGCTGAATTTTAAGGTGGGGGGCTTACTGCCCGTTAATGCGGGATAAAGTGAAACTTTAATCATCTCCCAATGATTTTTTACAGCTTTCATAAAGTGTAACTTTAATCAGTGATTTTTTGTCTGTCCCCACTGATTATTAGCCCACAAATAGCGGGATAAAAATTCCCTTATGAAAAAAAGAGGCAACTAGACCTTACCAATCTAGTTGCTCCAAGAAGTTATATACATCCTCATGTAGCACATCACGTTCTTTATCAAGTGTAATGACATGCGTAGAGTCTTCATACCATTTAATGTCTTTTAACGTAGATTCTACACCGTTATAAATAATGTTAGCACTATCTGTATTAATCATCTCATCATGACGTGCTTGTACAACGAATGTTGGAGCATAAATCATATCAACATTATTGCGTACGTCACGAATCAACTCCTGTAATGCTTTTAATGTATTCATTGGTGTCTGTTTAAATTCAAACATTTCCTGCTCAATTCGTTCTGGTGATTTTTGCTCACGCTTTTTATATTCGCGGGCATATGCCAATATACCTTGGTACATAATTTCTTCACTTTTAATGTACATCGGTGCACACATTGGTACAACACCTAAAATCGGTAATGTATAAGCAAGTTTTAATGAGAATACTCCGCCTAATGATAATCCAACCGCAGCTATTTTCTCGTAACCTTGATCTTTTAAATGCTGGTAGGCATTCATTACATCTTTCCACCAGTCTTCAGGGCCTGTATGAACAAGCTCTTCTGGTGGTACGCCGTGTCCTTTATAAATTGGTGCATGACAAGTATAGCCTTTCTTCTCTAAGAAACGCCCTAGCATGCGTACGTCAGCTGAGTTCCCTGTGAATCCATGTAATAATAAAACAGCGCGGTCTCCACCTTCAAATGTAAATGGTTTCGGAGATGCTAATTTCATCATGTACTTCTCCTCTTTCTCTTCTGTAATCTAGTCGTATTCTTTCTATTCTTAGTGTACCATATTTATAATTCTATAATCTAATTAGAAACTTTTTTTGAATAACAAATCAAAAAAAGAAGAACCATTAGCATAATCCGCTAACGCTTCTTCTTTTAATTTTATAAATTTAAGTACGTAACACCAATTGTTAGTACGAAGAATAGTACAGCTAAGACAACTGTAACACGGTTTAATACCGCTTCAATTCCACGTGCTTTTTGCTTACCAAACAATTGCTCTGCACCACCTGAAATAGCGCCTGAAAGGCCTGAGCTATTACTAGACTGCATAAGTACCATAACAATCATTAAAATCGATACAATAATAAGTAAAACTGATAATAACGTATGCACTTGGCGTACCTCCTACAAAGATTCAGTTATTTTAAATGTAGCATAAATCCTATAGAAAAGCGAGAGCTATAGAATCACTCTCGCTTTTCTTCTATTACATGAACATCATTGCGAATAACGGTCCAAGCAAACATGTCAAAATTGCTGTTAATGTCATTGTTACCGATCCAATAACACCTTCATGCTCATTATTTTTCATCGCTCTCATAACACCCATAATATGAGACGCACATCCAAAGCCAATTCCTTTACCAACTGAGTTTGTAACACGGCTCCATTTTAATAAAATTGGTCCTGAAATCGTTCCAGTAATCCCTGCGATAACGACGAATGCTGCTGTTAAGGACGGGACACCACCAACTTGTTCAGATACACTCATCGCAACTGGCATTGTCACTGATTTTGGTAAAGAAGATAAAATTAAGCTTTTATCTGTTCCCATAAGTGTGGCGATAGCAAAATCACTTGCAATAGCAACTGTTGTACCTACTAATACACCACCAGCAATTGGTACAACATATTTTTGCAGAACATGACGTTGTTTATAAAGCGGGATTGCAAATGCTACAACACCTGGTCCTAGTAGCTTCGCAATCCAGCCACCACCACTTTCCATATAATTTTGATATGGTATATCAAGCATTATAAATAAGAAAGCCATTAATCCTGTTGCAACAAGCATTGGAATGGTAAATGGTGTTGGAAATAATTTGTAGATTTTTTTAGATAATTGATATAATAGCACCGTAAAAAGAACCCAACCGATTCCGATTAATATTTGGCTCATTGTGTCTCTTTTTCCTTTCTATTCGCAAGATATTGTCCTGTATGTCCTGCGACAATAATAATTAAAAACGTACTCGCTACAACTGTAATGAAAAGGGAAATTCCTTTACTCATAAAAAAAGCACCGTAATTCATTAAGCCAAGCGTTGGCGGAATTAATAAAAACGGCATAATAGCAACGAGTGTTTCTGCTCCTAAATCAAACCATTTCACTGGAAGTACTTTTAGGCTAAGCAAAACAAGTAGGAGGAACATCCCAATCAAACTTCCTGGAATCGGAAGATTCAACATTTCTTGCACCCAATTTCCAACCATATAAAATACATAAAGAGCAGCAATTTGGACAAGAATCTTTGTAAGTTTCATGTTCATCATCCCTCATGTTTATACGATCTTCTGTTAATATCCTTATCATAGTATAAATTGTAAAAACCTGCAATTTATCAAATCGACAACGAAAACCCACTATATTATACGCTTACACCCTTGATATGACTGCGTTTCCTAATGTATTTTACGTCAAAAACCTTGACCTAATATATAAAGTTTATATTTTCTGAATTTTGATGATTATTATTTTAATAAAACAAAATCCTTCACTCCATTTTTATTCTGCCTTCTCTCTAGCACACATATATATATAAAGATAGGTGGTGAACGCATGTCTAAAAAAATTCTCATTTTTTGTGATCCTGGAATCGACGATGCGATAGCCCTCCTCCTCGCATTCTTTATCGATGAAATTGAAATTGTTGGGATTGTCGCTGATTACGGCAATGTTCCAAAAGAAATGGCCGTACAAAATGCTCATTTTCTTAAACAAAAATCAAGAAATAGAGATATGAAAATATTTGGTGGTTCAGACCGTCCTCTCAATGGAGGTCCACCCGCTTTTTTTACTAATATTCACGGTAAAGAAGGATTAGGCCCAATCATTTCAAATGAAAAGTTACAAAACGGGGAAATGGAGAATTTTTTTGAAGTTATCCCTCTTATCGAGCAGTATAAAGACGAACTAATCATTGTAAGTTTAGGGCGACTCACTTCCCTAGCTGCTTTATTTATTTTATGTAAAAACTTAATGCAGCAAATTAAATCTTATTATGTAATGGGTGGTTCCTTTCTACACCCAGGTAATGTAACTCCCGTATCAGAAGCGAATTTTTATGGCGATCCAATCGCGGCTAACATTGTATTACAATCTGCATCCAACATGTACATATACCCGTTAAATGTAACGCAGTATTCCATCGTTACACCTGATATGGCTGAATATATTGAGGCGAAAGGAAAGGCTTCTCTCGTCAAACCTCTGTTCGATCATTACTACTATGGATATTACGAAAAAATTTTACCACAATTAAAAGGCTGCCCTTTTCATGACACGATACCGATATTAGCTTTACTTGATAATTCTATGTTTACCTACTACAAATCACCAATTACCGTCATGACCGAATCTTACGCTCAAGGAGCAAGCATCGGTGATTTCCGCTCTTTAGTAGGATCAAGCCCATTCACTAATCGGCCCTCGCAGCAAATTGCTATCAATTTTGATTATAATCTCTTCTTTAAATACTTCATGTCACTTATGACAGACGAACAATTTTAGCAAAAAAAAACAGACCGTGATTTCTCACGGTCTGTCGTTATTTTCTACAATTATCGTTTGATGTTGTAGAAAGATTTGATACCATCGTAAACAGCGATTTCGCCTAGTTCGTCTTCGATGCGTAGTAATTGGTTGTACTTAGCAATACGGTCAGTACGGCTCATAGAACCAGTTTTGATTTGGCCAGCGTTAGTTGCAACTGCGATGTCAGCGATTGTAGCATCTTCAGTTTCACCAGAACGGTGAGATACAACTGCTGTGTAACCAGCACGTTTAGCCATTTCGATTGCTTCGAAAGTCTCAGTTAAAGTACCGATTTGGTTAACTTTAATTAAGATTGAGTTAGAGATACCTTTTTCGATACCTTCAGCAAGTTTTTGAGTGTTAGTTACGAATAAATCGTCACCAACTAATTGTACTTTATCACCGATACGCTCAGTTAATAATTTGTGACCATCCCAGTCGTTTTCGTCTAAACCATCTTCAATAGAGATGATTGGGAAGTCTTTGCAAAGCTCTTCGTAGAAATCAACCATTTCTGCAGAAGTTAAGCCAGTACGGCCTTCGCCTGCAAGGTCATATTTACCAGTTTCTTTGTTGTAGAACTCAGAAGAAGCAACGTCCATTCCTAAGAATACGTTCTCGCCAGCTTTGTAACCAGCTTTTTCGATAGCTTCGATGATTACTTCTAATGCTTCACGGTTAGAACCAAGGTTTGGAGCGAATCCACCTTCGTCACCTACTGCAGTGTTAAGACCTTTGTCATGTAATACAGCTTTAAGTGCATGGAATACTTCAGCACCCATACGGATTGATTCTTTGAATGTTGGAGCACCAACTGGTAAGATCATGAACTCTTGGAAGTCAACGTTGTTATCAGCGTGAGAACCACCGTTGATGATGTTCATCATTGGAGTTGGTAATTGTTTTGCATTGAATCCACCAAGGTAACGGTATAATGGAAGACCTACGAAGTCAGCTGCTGCGTGAGCTACTGCCATAGATACACCAAGGATAGCGTTAGCACCTAGTTTACCTTTGTTTGGAGTGCCATCTAATTCGATCATAGCACGGTCGATACCAGCTTGGTCAGTTACGTCGAAACCAACGATTTCTGGAGCGATTGCTTCGTTAACGTTGTTTACTGCGTTAAGAACACCTTTACCAAGGTAACGAGATTTGTCACCGTCACGTAATTCTACTGCTTCGTGCTCACCAGTAGATGCACCACTTGGTACGATAGCGCGTCCGAATGCGCCGCTTTCTGTGTAAACTTCTACTTCTACAGTTGGGTTACCACGAGAGTCAAGGACTTCGCGAGCATAAACATCAATAATTGTTGACATAATAAATTCTCTCCTTTTTATATAAGCAAATTATTTAATAATTGTTTTACCTGTCATTTCTTTCGGTTGTTCCACATTTAAAAGTGTAAGCATTGTTGGGGCGATATCTCCTAAAATACCACCTTCACGAAGCTCTACATCATTTTTTGTAACGATGAAAGGAACCGGGTTAGTTGTATGAGCTGTCATTGGTCCACCTTCAGCAGTTAACTCCTGATCGGCATTACCATGGTCAGCAGTAATAAGTGCTACACCATCTTTTGCAAGAATCGCTTCTACAACTTTTCCTAAACATTCGTCAGTTGCTTCTACTGCTTTAATTGTTGGTTCCATCATCCCAGAATGGCCAACCATATCACAGTTTGCAAAGTTAAGAATGATAACATCATGTTTATCATTTTCGATGTCATTTACTAAAGCGTCCGTTACTTCATAAATGCTCATTTCAGGTTTCAAATCATACGTTGCAACCTTCGGTGAGTTAATTAAAATACGCTCTTCTCCTGGGAATTCAGCCTCACGACCACCGCTAAAGAAGAATGTAACGTGCGGATACTTTTCAGTTTCCGCGATGCGAAGTTGCTTTAATCCCGCTTGCGCAACAACTTCACCTAATGTGTTATCAAGGTTCATTGGCTTGAATGCCACGTAACCATCTACAGTTTCACTGAAATGTGTCATACAAACGAACTCAGGAATGTGAGGTACTTTTTCACCACGATCGAACTCACGGAAGTCTTCGTTTGTAAATACACGAGCAATTTGAATTGCACGGTCTGGACGGAAGTTATAGAAGATAACTGCATCATCATTATTGATTGTTGCAACTGGCGTGTCATCTTCGTTAACAATTACAGACGGCAATACGAATTCATCATGAATACCATTTGCATAAGAGTCTTCTACACACTCTTCTGCTGATTTATAAGTAGGGCCTTCACCATTCACCATAGCACGGTAACATTTTTCTACGCGATCCCAGCGCTTGTCACGGTCCATGGAGTAATAACGACCAGAGATAGTCGCGAATTGTCCTACTCCTGTTTCTTTAATTACTTCATTTGTTGCATCGATATAACCTTTTGCTGTTTGTGGTCCAACATCGCGGCCATCTAAGAATGCATGGATATATACTTTCTCCACGCCTTCTTTTGCTGCTAAGCGAAGAAGAGCAAACATATGGTTCATGTGACTGTGCACACCACCATCAGAAAGTAAACCGAATAAATGAAGAGCAGTACCTTTTTCTTTCACGCTTTTAATTGCATTTTGGAAAGTTTCGTTCTGATCGAACTCACCTTCACGAATTGCAACGTTTACGCGTGTTAAGCTTTGATATACGATGCGGCCAGCACCGATATTTAAGTGACCAACCTCTGAGTTACCCATTTGACCTGCTGGAAGACCTACTTCCTCACCAGAAGCTGTAAGCGTTGTGTGAGGGAATTTGTTCCAATAACCATCAAAATTAGGTTTCTTAGCTTGTGCTACAGCATTCCCGTAAGTTTCTTCACGTAGTCCGAAACCATCAAGAATGATTAAAGCTGTTGGCTTTCTCATTTTACCGCCCCCAGAAGACCTAAGAACGAAGCAGGCTCTAAGCTAGCACCGCCAACTAAAGCGCCGTCGATGTCAGATTGTGCCATATACTCTTTAATGTTTTCTGGTTTTACGCTACCGCCGTATTGAATACGAACAGCTTCTGCAGCTTCTGGAGAAACAGCTTCTGCAACAACTTTACGGATGTGCGCACATACTTCATTTGCATCTGCAGAAGAAGAAGATTTACCTGTACCGATAGCCCAGATTGGCTCATAAGCGATAACAGTTACTTTGACTTGCTCTTCTGTTAAACCTGCAAGTGCTTTTGTTACTTGACCTGCTACTAGATCAAATGTTTTTCCGCTTTCGCGCTCTTCTAAAGTCTCACCACAACAAACGATTGGTGTTAAACCATGTTCAAATGCTGCAAGAGTCTTTTTATTTACTGACTCGTCTGTTTCAGCAAACATTTCACGACGCTCAGAGTGGCCAAGTACTACGTAGCCTACTTTTAAGTCGCTAAGTGCTACTGGGCTAATTTCGCCAGTGAATGCACCATTTTTTTCGAAGTGCATGTTTTGTGCACCTACTTGTAAGTCAGTTCCTTCAGCCTTTGCTACTAAGCGCTCTAAGAATAGAGCTGGCGAACAAACTACTGCATCAACAGCTGAAGCTGCTGGGATTTGACCTTTAACTTCCTCTACGAAGCTAACTGCTTCAGCTAGAGTTTTATTCATTTTCCAGTTACCTGCGATAATTGGTTTACGCATGCTTTGCACCGTCCTTTTTCTTTGGCTGCTACTTATTTGTCGTTAAGACAAACTACACCTGGAAGCTCTTTACCTTCCATGAATTCTAATGACGCACCGCCGCCAGTAGAAATGTGGCTCATTTTATCAGCCATACCGAATTTTTCAACAGCTGCTGCAGAGTCACCACCGCCGATAACAGAGTATGTATCTTCTGCATCTGCTAATGCTTGTCCTACTGCTTTTGTACCTTCTGCGAATGGAGTCATTTCGAATACACCCATTGGTCCATTCCATACAACAAGCTTAGAATTTTTAATTACATCTGCATAAATTTCACGTGTTTTAGGACCGATGTCCACGCCTTCCCATGTAGAAGGGATAGAGTCGATACCTACGATTTGAGTTGTTGCAGTTTCAGAGAATTCCTCTGTGATTACAACATCAACTGGCATGTAGAAGTTTACGCCTTTTTCTTTTGCAAGTTGCATAAATTCTTTAGCTAGTTCGATTTTGTCGTTTTCACATAGAGATAGACCAATTTCATGACCTAAAGCTTTAACAAATGTGTAAGCAAGTCCGCCACCGATGATTAAGTTATCTACTTTGTCTAATAGATGACGAATTACACCGATTTTATCTTTTACTTTCGCACCACCGATGATAGCTGTGAATGGACGTTCTGGGTTAGAAAGTGCTTTACCTAATACATCTAACTCTTTTTCCATTAATAAACCAGATACTGCTGGTAGGTAGTCTGCGATTCCTGCTGTAGAAGCGTGAGCACGGTGAGCTGCACCGAATGCATCGTTTACGAAGATATCAGCAAGAGCTGCAAATTCTTTCGCAAGTTCTGCATCGTTCTTTTCTTCGCCCGCATAGAAACGTACGTTTTCAAGAACTAATACGTCGCCTTCGTTCATTGCTGCAACCATTTCTTGTGCAACTGGTCCGAATGCTTCGTCCGCTTTTTTAACATCTTTACCAAGAAGCTCGCCTAAACGTGCTGCTACTGGAGTAAGACGTAATTCTTCTACTGCTTGACCTTTTGGACGGCCTAAATGACTTGCTAAAATTACTTTCGCACCTTGCTCTATTAAATATTGAATTGTAGGAAGAGCTGCACGGATACGAGTTTCATCTGTAATTTTGCCTTCTTTCATAGGTACGTTGAAATCAACGCGGCAAAATACACGCTTACCTTTTAAATCTACGTCACGAATTGATTTTTTGTTCATTGGATTTCCCTCCGACTACTAGTTAGGATTGACAAAACCCATTCAAAAGCTTAACACATTTGCTTCTAAAACGAAAGAAGAGAGAGAGGGAACAAACCCTCTCCCTCGTTTTGTCATTGATTGCTTATATACTTAAGAATTAAAGACCTTTAGAAGTCATGTATGCAGCTAGGTCTACTACGCGGTTAGAGTAACCAGTTTCGTTATCGTACCAAGAAAGTACTTTAACCATGTTACCTTCCATTACCATTGTAGATAATGCATCGATTGTAGAAGAAGCTGTACATCCGTTATAGTCGATAGATACTAATGGCTCTTCGCTGTATCCAAGGATACCTTTTAATTCGCCTTCAGAAGCTGCTTTGAATGCTGCGTTTACATCTTCAACTGTTACTTCTTTGTCAAGTTCAACAACTAAGTCAACAAGAGAAACGTTAGCAGTTGGAACACGTACAGCGCCGCCGTTTAATTTACCTTTAAGTTCTGGTAATACTAATGCTACAGCTTTAGCAGCACCAGTAGATGTTGGGATCATGTTTTCAGCTGCTGCACGAGCACGACGTAAATCTTTGTGTGGTAAGTCTAAGATTTGTTGGTCGTTAGTGTAAGAGTGAATTGTTGTCATCATTCCGCGTTTTACGCCGAATTTTTCGTTTAATACTTTAGCGAATGGAGCTAGACAGTTTGTAGTACAAGAAGCATTAGATACTACGTTGTGGTTAGCTGCATCGTATTGTTCGTGGTTAACACCCATAACTACAGTGATATCTTCGTCAGAAGCTGGAGCTGAGATGATAACTTTCTTAACTGATCCACCTAAGTGTTTCTCAGCGTCTGATTTTTTAGTGAAACGGCCAGTAGATTCTACTACTACTTCTACTCCGTAGTCGCTCCATGGTAATTGAGCTGGGTCACGCTCAGCGATAACTTTAATTTCTTTACCGTTAACAACGATGCTGTTTTCGTTAGCAGATACTTCTGCATTTAAAGTTCCGTGAACTGTATCATATTTTAAAAGGTGAGCTAATGTTTTAGCATCTGTTAAGTCGTTGATTGCTACTACTTCTACCTCAGAGTTGTTAAGAGCTGCGCGGAATACGTTACGTCCGATACGTCCAAATCCATTAATACCAATTTTAGTCATTTAAATTTCCTCCTTGGGGGATTATATTAAAGGGTAATACCCTTTGTTAATTGTTTTGCTGCACCTTCATCTGTAATTAGAATTGAAGTGTGCCCTTGCTTTATTACAGCCTGTATTGCTTTTGCTTTTGAAGAACCTCCAGCGACTGCGACAACGTGAGATACATGTTGTAAATCTTCAAGTTGCATACCAACTGTTCTTACTTTATGAACAACATTTCCTTGTTCATTAAAGTAGTAACCGAAAGCTTCGCCAACTGCTTCGCTTGCCTGAATCTTTAACCAATCTGCTTCTGAAGTATTTCTGCGACGTGCCATTGTTAACGCATCACCAATTCCATGAATGACGATATTGGAAGATCGAATCAACTCAAGAACTTCTTTCACGGAGGGCTCTGTTACAATAGACGCATATGCTTCGCTACTAACGTGATCTGGAACATACAATAAGCGATAATTACTCATCGTATTTTGTGCCATTTTGGCGCAAATGGTATTGGCTTCTAACTCGACACCTTCTCCAATTCCACCACGTGCTGGGACAAATAGCATATGTAAATCTTTGCAATCAAGTTGCATCATGTCCGCAGCAGCAGCTAGCGTACTTCCTCCAGCCACAGCAACGATATTATTCACTGTCAGACGGTCTTTTATACAAGTCACACAAGCACGGCCCATCTCCAGTTTGACCCAAGGTGATTCATCACTATCACCAGGGACAACGAAAACTTCATCCAAGTCTAATGTTTCCTTAAGTTGTTTTTCTAAAACCTTTAACCCGGAAATTTCTTTCATAAAGTCTTCCAAAGCAAGAACTAAAGCTGTTCCTTCTTCTGTCAAAGTCATTCCAGAAGAAGCGACGTGAACTAAGTTTTGTTCTTTCAAAACTTGAACTTCACTTCGCAATACTCGTTCTGTCATACCGAGACTTGCAGATAAGTTTCTTCTTCCAATCGGCTGCATAAGCCTAATGTACTGAAGCACTTGCATTCTCGTTTGCATAACAGGTAGCAGATCAGGTAATAATTTTTTTGTGTTCTGAATCCATGAGCGCATATCTTTTCTCCTCACTGCATCGGTTCATTTCCCTTCGTGGTCACTTTATGTCCCGTAGTGACATTTTGTGTCCCACTTAGGTTAAAAAAATAATCCCTGCTACGTGTATTATTGTAACAGGAGACAGAAACTTATTCAACTCTTAACTGCATTCTTTATATAGTTTATTATGACACCTTTGTGAATGTTACCATATTCCACTTGTCTTCCGCCTATTTCTACAACAGGAATCATTAGATGGTATTTCTCTAAAAGGTCATTATCTTCATATATATCTATTTCCTCAATTTGAAAAGAATATTCATATTGTACTTCTTTTAAAACTTGTTTCGCCTTCACGCAAAGACCACAATCTTTTTTTGTATATAGTACAACCTTCATCTTCTTCACCTATCCAATTGTTTTTCTTAGAGATGAAGCAGGAATATGCATTTGTTCTCTATACTTCGCAACCGTTCTTCGAGAAATAACTATTTCATGCTCTTCTTCTAATAATTTTGAAATCTTTTGATCCGAAAGTGGCTTTTTCTTATTTTCTGCTCCAACAAGCGTTTGAATGAATTGTTTCACACGCTTTGTGGAAACCGCCTCATCTTCCGTCGTAGAAATAGAATTACTAAAGAACGATTTCATCTCAAATAAACCGTGCGGCGTTTGCACATATTTATTACGCGTTGCACGACTAATTGTAGACTCATGCACACCTAACTCTTCCGCCACCTCTTTTAAAGCAAGTGGTTTTAAATACTCTGGACCTCCCCAGAAGAAATCATGCTGTTTTTCCATAATAATACTCATCACTTGTAAGAGTGTTTGTTTTCTCTGTTTCAAACTGCGTATAATCCATTGCACATGCTGATACTTCTCCGATACGTAAGAAGCCACTTCACTTTCACTATTATTTAGTAACGCACTATACTCAGAGTGAATTTCAATTCTTGGCATATTTCTCTCATTCATCTGTAAAACGAGATGATCGCCATCTTTTTTTACCGCCATATCAGGCACGATATAAAGTGGTTTATCAGAAGAAAATGCAAGACCTGGTTTCGGCTGCAATGATGTAATACAGTTCACCGCATCCTGTAATTCCTCGTTGGTACACTTCAACACTTGAACGAGCTTTCGCCAATCTTTCTTAACGAAATAATTAAAATGATCATCTATAATTTCTTCCGCTAACCCATTTCTTCTTTGTAAGCGCTTCAATTGGATTGATAGACATTCCTGAATATTACGCGCACCTACCCCTGCTGGCTCTAACGATTGAACAAGCTCCACGGAACAGTCCACTACATCAATTGGCGCAGAAAGAAGCTCTGATAACTCTTCATTTGTTTCTTGTAAATAGCCATTTCCATCCATGTTCATAATAATGAAAGAAGCTGCTTTTCGCTCTTCTTCATCTATTTTATAATACTGTAGTTGATTTAATAAATGTTGCTGAATCGTTGTAGAATCCACACTGTAGATTTCCATTTGATTATCGACTTGTTTGCGGGTACTTTTACTTGTGTTAGAGCTCTTTTTCTTCTCCCTCTCAAAACCACCTAACTCAATAAGGGGATTCTCTAACGATTGCTCATACAAAAACTCCGATAATTCTTGTACATTATACTGGAGCATTGTAATCGCTTGCCTTAACTCTTGTGTCATTGCCAAACGTAAGCTTTGTTCTTGTAAAAGACTTGCCTTCAAACTAATCTCCCCCTTGTTTCTATTGTACAATAAGTTTGGTAAAAGGAGAATCCTATCGCAGACACCCATTCCAAAATATTATTAATTTATATGTATTAATGAGATTTACATCTTACAACCTAAATTTGAATAATATTGAAAGAAAATAATAACGTATAAAAATTATTACCACATACTAATAGTAACCCTTAATTTTATATATAACAACATTAAATTTATCTCTGTTCAATTCCAAAATAAAAAGAGCAGTTTAGGTATAGTGACACTTCACTATGCCTAACTACTCTTTTATGATTCCTATTAAGTAAGAAACCTCTTATTTAAAGCTAAGGAACTTTGATTCCTAATTACATAGGAATCATAGAGATAATCGTTCGATTCACTAGACGCTCCTTGAATTCCTCTCATCTCTTCCACAGACAACTCAACTATTTTTTTCACGCTTCTCTCGCCACTACTATCCATCATTTTTTGTTTTCTTTTCGAAAAAAATCCCATTTTTTATTCCCCCTTACAATTAATTATTTTTTAACAATTGACTAAATTTAAGGCTCTTACCACTTCTTAATACACCTTTCGGATAGACCTTCGCTGCAAACATAGCAATTAAGCTGATGCTAGCCAGTAATACAACCATAGATGTAATAATTTCTAAACTCCCAACAGATCCATTAATAATCCTAACTACCATACTAATCGGGGCTGTAAATGGTACATATGATGTCACCCTTGATACTAGCCCCTCAGGATTATCAAGTACTACTAATAACTCCACCACTAAGCTTCCCATCAATATAAGGGTAATCGGCATCGTTGTTCCTGATAATTCTTCTGGCCTGCTGACCATGGAACCAAACACTGCGAAAAGCGCTGCATAAACGAAGTAACCGAGAACAAAATATAACAAGAAATATGCAGCGTGCTCACCTGTAATCATATTCACATCAATATTCACTCCAAAAAATGAATCCGATACCTTAAAAACTCCCGATTTAATATATAGCGCCATACTAAGGAAGAAAATAAATAACTGTGTCAAACTAGCAAGACCGACCCCTAAAATTTTTCCGAAAACCATATGGACAGGAGATACTTTTGTTACCATCACTTCCATAACACGTGAGGCTTTCTCTGACGCAACTGCTGTCGCGATAGCATTTCCATATGAAGTGATCGCTAAGTACATAATCGCTACTAATAAATATACTAGTAAAAATGAACTTGTTTCTTCGTTATTTAAGTTTTGCTTTTTCGCTTGCACGTTCATCGTAAGTGATTTCACAGCCTCTTCTGATAACTGTTGTTTAACTACTGTACTTTGGAAATACTGATTTTGTACAAATACCTGTGCACTTTGAATCAACTTAGGATTATCCAGCTTCATGAAATAATCTAATACTGGTTCAGCACCCGCACCCTCTTTTAATATAAAGAGCGCTTCGACTTTCTTATCTAACAAGTCTTGCTTATATTGATTTAATTTTGTTTTATCTCCCAAAGACCAATCCCATTCTGGAAAAGCTTTACTAAGATTAGATTGATCCACCGTAACATTAGGTGCTTCAGAAATAAATACAACCTTTTCTTTTTCTTTCTCTCCAGAAAACTTTTGTACTAAAGTTGGAAAAGAGAATAAAAATATCCCGCCTCCTATTAATAACAATGTCATCCCAATAAATATTTTCGTTCTCACACGATCCCAGTACGTTTGCCCTAAAACAATCCAGAAATTCCTCATTACTTATGCACCCGCCTTTTCAACAAAGATTTGATGTAAAGAAGGTTCTTTAATTGAAACATCTCGGATATATTGTTTAGTTTTAATATCTTCAAGCAGCGAAAATGCATCCTCTCCATCATTAACTTTAATCATGAACGTACGATTATTTTTTTCAAAATTGAAATTTTTTTCCTTGAGAATAGGTTCAATATCTCCTTCCGTTTGCAACGTCATATATTTGTATTGATAACTTTTCTTAATATCTGACAAAGCACCCGATAATACAAGTTGACCGTTTTTCATAATACAAATTTCCTCACAGAACGTTTCTACACTGTCCATTTGATGACTACAAAAGATAATCGTTTTTCTTTGTGCGATTAACTCGAGCACAACATTTTTTAACATCTCTGCATTTATAGGATCCAATCCACTAAATGGCTCATCTAGTATGATGAATTCCGGATTATGCAATATCGCTGAAATCAATTGGATTTTTTGTTGATTTCCCTTTGACAATTCCTCTGTTTTCTTCTTTAAATGTGGTGTCATTTCTAATTTTTCTAGCCATTGTAACGTATGCCTTTTTGCAAGATTAGCTGGCATTCCTTCTAACTTTCCGAAATACACTAATTGCTCCACTACATTCATTTTCGGGTATAATCCACGCTCTTCTGGTAAATAACCGATAGACAAGTCTTTCTTTGAAAAAGGGCGATTATTCCATAGAATTTGGCCGCTATCCGGTTTAATTAAATCTAAAATCATACGAATTGTTGTCGTCTTACCAGCACCATTCCGGCCCAGCATCCCTAAAATCCCGCCTTCTTCTACACGTATATTTAAATCGTTAACGGCTTTATATTCACCAAATGTTTTATTTAATCCTTGAATTTCAAATGCCATATATAACATCCCCTTTTACTGTTTAATAAAGTAAATAACTGCCATTCCTAAAGCAATTCCGCCAATCATGAGTAAAAATTTTTTAAAATTCATCTTTATCTCTCCCATTTTTTAAAATTTGTATTTCGAAAATCAAGTGCACCCTTCGCATTTACAATGCCTTTTCCAAAGTATTTTTTCCCGTCATCCAATACCGGTTTGGCCCCCTGATATAATCTTGTTTTAACAAATCCATTACTAGGCTTCAGCCTAAATTTTTCTTTATATTCCGCAATTACAAGTGCAGCTGTAGCAGATACTTTAGGAACTGCTAGACTCGTTCCAATCATCAGCTCATACCCTCTATCAAATCCTAACCATTCACTTAGCTGAGATTGCGGAAGGTTTGTAGGGTATGTGGTTAATACCATAGCTGTTTCATCTCCCACTTTTTCACTTTCCCACAAAGATCCATAATCTCCTGATGGAGCTGCAATATCAACATTTGTTCCATAATTAGAGTAATAAGCTAATCGATCATCTTTATTTGTTCCCGCAACAGTTACTACCCCCGGTAAACCTCCAGGCATATGAAGTTGCAAGTCGTTTTCATATCCTCTTTGCTTAGCTAATTGAAAAGGATTTGAAATATCGAACCCTTCTGTTCCAGAGGAAGCCACTAGCAAACTCCCTTTACTATTCGCATACTCTATTGCTCTTTTGTAAGCTAAATACACAGCTCCTTCTTCTGGATCTTTAATGGACTTGTATGTTCCTAAACTTAAATTAATAACATCCATCCCATCATTTGCAGCCTCTACAATAGCTTTAATAATCCAGCTTGAATCCGCAGAACTACCTTGAAATACTTTGTACGGTACAATCCCGATTTTTGGAGCTACACCCTTTATTTTCCCATCAGCAGCTATCAGCCCCGCAATCATTGTTCCATGACCAATATTATCTTCAATCGATTCTACATTCGGAACTAAAATTTTCCCCTGACTAACTATATTCCCCTTTAACGCAGGATGATTTACATCAATTCCACTATCAATAACACCAATCTTTACACTATGATTTCCTTGTTCAATTTTATAGCTCTCCCCATTTTCTGTTACCTTATCGATATCCCATTTCCATTTGCTATAATCGACCTCTTCTTGTTCTAATTGTGAAGGTGCGTATTTTGTTATATTCGAAGGTTTCTTCACTATAGTGGGTGGCTTTAATTCCACTACATCCTCTCTACCTGCTTTTTCAATTATCCCTTTATAATTTTTTAATAAATGCTGCTTCGCTTCTTGTACTCTTTCTAAATTATCACCTTCAATATTCAGCATCTTAATTTCTTTTATTACTTCTAGCTTTAAATCTGGATATTTATCTCTAATTTCCTTTATCATTTCATCCGTATTTTCACCTTGCCTCAATGTAAACACATACGAATTTTCTTTAATTTGATTATGTTTCATTTCTTCAGCGCTTATCGTACTAACTCCAACTATAGGAAGGTTTAATAATAATCCTACTGTAATTCCAGCACCTATTTTCGCTATAGTGTTTCGATATTTAGGCCAATCTTTCACTTTTAATCCCTCCTTTTACTTCCTGAGCTTTTGACAATTGATAATAATATCCTTGCTTCTCAAGTAACTCTGTATGTGATCCTATCTCTACAATTGCTCCCTTATCCATTACAATAATCTTATCTGCATTCTTAACCGTACTTAACCTATGTGCAATGACAATCCTTGTACATGACATATCAGTTAAATTCTCATCAATAACTCTTTCAGACAATGTATCGAGGGCACTTGTCGCCTCATCTAATATTAGAATAGATGGGTTTGTTACCAATGCTCTAGCTAATATTAACCTTTGTCTTTGCCCACCAGAGAAGTTAACTCCAAATTCAGATACCATCGTTTGAAAATTTAATGGTAGTATCATAATATCTTCAAATATATTCGCTTGCTTTGATGCCTCAATTACTCCATTCGGAGGCACACCTTTCCTTTGCGCGATAATATTTTCTCCTACCGTTTTGTTAAACAATCTCGCTTCTTGGAAAACAACTCCTATTGATTTCCTTAAAAATTTCAAATTCAACTTTTCGCTTTCTATCCCATCAAATCGGATTTTCCCATTCGTTGGTGTATATAGTCCAAGAAGCATTTTTACAATTGTACTTTTTCCAGAACCAGACGCCCCAACAATTGCGACCTTCTCACCAGCCTTGATTTTAAATGAAACATTCTGAATTGCATCTTCACTGAAATAATTGTGACGATAAGAAACATTTTCAAACTCAATATCACCATTCAGTTTTTTAATTCCTGAAAATTGATTTACCTCTCTCTCCGATCTCGCATGCATTACATCGTAAATCCGCTGAATATAGGAGCTAATATAAATCAATTCACCATAGCCACTCCCAATGGAAATAATCGGTGTTATAAACGAAATCGCTAATGCGTTAAAGCCGAGTACACTTCCTAATGTCATATTTCCAGCTAGCACCTGTTGTCCACTGAACCAAAGTAGAAACAACGGTAAAATAAATTGAATAGAACCCGCTAATGTATTCATCAACGCCGTCCAGATAGATCTCTTCTCTGCATGAATAAGTTGAGAACCAAAGCGTTCTTGCCATTCTGTAAATACTTGCTTTTCCAATCCCATAACCTTCACATCACTAATCCCATTAATACTCTCAGACAAAATTCTTTGAACTTGAGCTTGAGCCGAAACCTCTTTATCAGCTAACTTCTTAGAAACAGTCGTGCTCATGACAAGTAGGGCGAATATAACAATCCCAACTGCTAACACAACGAATCCTAATAAGGTCGAATAATGAAACATGAAGAATAAGTAAGTGAAAAGCAGAATTCCATCTATAAGAAAGGAAATTACCTTAGTAGATAATATTTGTCTAATATATACATTGGAATTTGCTCTAAATAACAGTTCTCCCATAGATCGATTCTCAAAAAAGTTATAAGAAAGACTTAATAGTTTTTCTATAAAACTTTGCATTAAAGACATATCAATTGCCGTTTGCAACTTCGCTATTAGAAAGCCTCTTAACGAAGCAAATACTTGATAACTTATTAGCAATACTAAAATGCTGTAACCTATCATATTCATATAGCTCGGATCTCTCGGAACAATTACATGGTCGGTCATCCAACTTGTTACAAATGGAATCACCAGCGCAAAAGCCTGAATTATTAAAGATGCTAATACAATTAAAGCTATTAATTTCTTTTTTCCTAACACAAACGATAAAAAGAATTGCAAATGAGAGACACCTTTTTGTTTTTGAAATGACTCATCTGGTTCAAGTGTTAATACAAATCCAGAATACTTTTCCTCCATCTCTTTTTTAGAGATTTTATTTCTTCCGTAAGCAGGGTCTATAACTATAGCCCCTTTTTTTGTCACTTTCTCTAGGACTACATAATGTTTATGCTCCCAATGGATAACTGCTGGTAATTTAACTTCACTTAAAGCCTCATATTCAGCTTTATATCCTTTTACATGAAAACCATTTTTTCTAGCAATATGCATAAGCTGGTATAAAGATGTACCACCTTTTGGGACACCAAACTCTTCTCTTAATTCCGCTAACGAAACATGCTTTTCATAAAAACTAAAGACCATCGCCAATGAGGCTAATCCACATTCGCTATGTTCCATCTGTTCTATAAAGGGCACCTTTGCCATTTTATTCCCCCCTATCTCTTTAACTATTAATCATGGCAACACCCTCATGGTTACCCTGATTAAAATTAAATTCAAATGTAATTAATCCTAAAAAATATGCAGCTATTCCGATTTGGACCCTTGAATGTATTTCTAACTTTCTTTTAATTGAGGCTACTAATTCCCCCACCCTCCTTCTACTAATAAATAACTCCCTTGCTATTTCAACATCCTTCAAACCTCGTGCAATCAACACAGCTACTTCTTTTTCTCGACCACTTAAAACTTTCTTCATCATTCTCCTCCTTTATTCTCAAACCATATTAGATTATTTTTTCTCGTTTATTAAACTGTGTTGTCTTAATCTGTACTCATATCATATCCTTCTTTTAAACGTTATTGTCCGCAATGCACGTTGTAGTTACCGCAAACAAATTAGCGCGATTCTCCGCAACATCTTCATAAAAAAAACACATCGCATTTGCGATATGCTTAATTGTGAAGATCTCCTTCTTATGTTACAATTTGAATATTACGAATTTTCCGTAAAAAAAGGGGGCTGCGAGTGATTTATTCATTACAAAACGAATTAATTTTGCGTGCAAAAAAACTGGTTTATGGACATTTTTTCGAATCTACATTACGTCAATGTTCTTCAGAATATATCGAATACAAATTCAATGATTCTACTCGTTTTGCTAACATCACTCTCGTACATTATGAAATATTTCAGGATAACCAAAATGAAGAAGAAAAACAATTACTGCTAACAATTATAGAATTACTTATGCTCTCTCTAGATATTATGGATGATATTCAAGATGAAGATTTCTTAGAAGGACCTTGGACAAAACATCCAATTGCCACAAATCTCAATATAATTATGGGATTCTTACTTATTTGTTTGCAAGAAATTGACAAATCTTCCCTTTCAATTCAAATGAAAAACTGGCTCAAAAATGAAATACACTCTTGTATTTTAAACTCTATTAATGGACAACAGCTAGATCTTAAAAATGAAATCCATTCTGAAAAAGATTATATCGATATGGTAACTCACAAATCTGGATATCTAATTAAACTTGCATGCTTATTAGGAACAGGGAATATCAACCCTATCCAGCGTTCTTTAATTGAAAACTACGCACTATGTATAGGTGTTATTAATCAAATAAAAAACGACATGCGTGATATTATGCAATGGGATAAGAAAAATGATTTTCTTAATTTAAAGAAAACTTTACCAATACTATATTATTTAAATAGTAAAAATGATAACTTTATACTTATAAAAAAATTCTTTAATCAAGAGATACAATATGATGAATTAAATAATCAAGCATTAGATTCTTTAAAACACATATTACTATACGGTGGATCGATGGAGTATTGCTCCGTTATGCAGAACCTATATGTATACAAATGCCAAGGATACATCGAACAACTTTCACTCAGTCAAGCAAATAAGGATAGGTTAATTGATACTCTAATTTAGTTTACTTCCATGTCTCAGCAGCTTTACTAAGTAAAGTCGATTTATTTAAAGTACCTAATATAATTTCTAATTCTTTTTTTGATATACCATCAATGGCTATTGTTCCTTGACTACACACATTTTTAAATTGAATATCTTCTAATATACGTTCAACTAATTCCCTAATCATATATCGTTCACCCCACCAATTTTTATAGTTTTATATTATTACATATTCTTTTGCTATTATCCGCAATCCTATTGCGGGATTCCGAAATTATATATGATAGTGAGGTAGTTCTAGCAATGATTAAACAACGTCCAATTTATTTCGTAATTTCATTAATAATTTTTTACTTAATCATACAAAGTTACATCCTCTACAAATTTTATCAGCCTTACAGTGGCATTATCGCTTCTAAAGAAAACCATAAGACATATACAATCAGTCAAATTGATACTTCGGGTTGGGCTGCAAAAACAGCATTAAAAGCAGGTGATGAAATTTACAAAGTGAATGGGGAGAATCCTTATTTAGGGGTTTTCAAGCGGTACCAAAATCAATTTTTAAATGCAACCGAAATTCAAACTATAAAGAATGATAGGATCTCTACTTATAGCACAACAGCTACTTCAGACAACAAGGAGCTACTTATTACATTATACTTACCAATGATTTTTTCTCTAACCATTTTAAGCTTATGTTTTATTGTCTATAGAAATAAAGCTATAAGGCGAGAAGAGCGTTATTTTATGCTTTTTTTATTAGCAACCTCTATTAGCCTTTCCGCCTCTTCTATATCTAGTAAATCTGATTTTGGCGGACTCTTAATTATAAGTATCTCTTTTCAAAGTGTATCTTTATTTCTTACTTTATTTCTATATCAACTGTTTAAGCGGAAGGAAATTATTATTATACATAAAAATGTGGTTAGATTTCACATTTGTCTATACATGACCGTTGTTACTACTGGCTTATTATCCGTTACCTTTTTTCCAAATTTGCAACAAGTCTCTGCTTACACAGATTTAGCTTATTTATGTTTTAGTATTCTTTTAAGTGTATATTTCCTTTTAAAAGGATACATAAAATATAGAAATACTTTACACAGACCTTTTTTTAAATTTATGTTAGTTATCCAATGTATTTCCTTCGGGCCATTTATAATACTATATGCTCTCCCAAGGATATTATTTAATGCAGCCATTATTAGGGCTGATATTGCAGCATTATTCCTATTTTGCATTCCAATTGGCTACTTTTATTTAATATTAACAAAGCAAATCTTTGATATTGATTTTATGTTTGATCGTGTTCGATACTACTCTATGCTCTCATTACTTCCAACTATCATTATTACGTTAATTATAAGTTGGGGTATTAATCCTGACGAACGCTTCTTTATTAGACTCATGCAAAATTTTATTATCATTTTCCCTTTAAACATACTGTTTCTTATAATAAAGGAACGATTAGATTTCACATTTCGCAATCAATTATTCAGAAGCAAAACCAATCTACATGTAAGTATTGATCAATTCGCACAACAACTTTCTTCCATTATGAAAGTAAAAGATTTAGAGAAAAAATTTATGAATGAAATTATCTCCCTACTAAAACCATGTTTTATACAATTTATTGAATTTGATATAAAACAAAATACATACAATTGTTATAAAAGTTACGGAGAAACAGAAAAATTTAATCTTTCGAAAAAGAAACAATGGGGAATGGAATCGGGATATGTAAATGATTTATTAGAAGATGACGGATGTATCGGCATCTATTTATATTCTACTCAAAATACAAAGCATTACATTTGGGTTGGAAATAAAACCAACAATATTAAATTTAATATCAATGAAAAAACTTGGTTTATTGCTATCGTAAAATATGTACGTCTCGTTTATGAAAACCTAAATTCAGTTAACCAGATCATTCAATCTTTAGAAAAAAAAAGCCTAGCAAATAAAACACATTCAGCAACTCTTTCGCGCCTACTATTTCAAATCTCAGAGACTGAAAGGCGTCGACTCGCTGCAGATCTTCATGACGCTGCCCTGCAAGACCAAATTGTCTGGTATCGGAAACTAGAAACCGTATTAAAAGAACATACTGTACCAGGTGAATTGCAGGGACAATTAGAAAAAATAAAATTCGGTATGTTTGATGTTATTCAACAAATTCGTGACACTTGTAATGAATTAAAACCCGCTCTTCTATCTGAAATTGGTCTTATAGGTGCGCTTAAAGAGCTATTAGCACAAATGCAACTACGTACTAATTTCCGAATTCAATTTGAATACGACTCAATACAGGAGAATCATTACGAATTTGATAAAATTTTATCTATTTATCGTATCATCCAAGAATTATTAAACAATGCTGATAAGCACTCTAATGCAAATTTAATTAATATATTTTTATGGGAAGAGAATAATTGTATTTATCTAGATTATCGTGATAATGGCATCGGTTTTAATACACAAGCCCCCTATTCTTCAAATAAACATATGGGCTTATCTGGAATTAAAGGGCGCGTTCAAGGAATAGGAGGCGAAATTCAGCTTATTTCAGAAATAGGAAATGGACTACAAGTAAATATTACTATACCGAGGTGAATAAAGTGATACACGTTTTGATTGTAGACGATCACCAAATAGTTGGTGAAGGCACGAAAAACATGATCGAGTTAGAAGAAGATATTCAAGCAACATACATTTTAAACGAACAGGAAGCAATTTCTCAAAGTTCAAAAACACCTTTTGATATATATCTTTTAGACATGAACATGCCTAATTATAGTGGACTTGATGTAGCTCAAAAACTTTTTCACATACAACCAGATGCAAAAATCATTCTCTACACAGGCTTCGAATATTTATCACAATTTAATTTATTAATAGATTCTGGTATTAGCGGTATTGTTAGCAAATCAGCATCACAGCAAGAGTTATTAATGGCTATTCGGGCCGTCTTAAATGGGTATACTTTAATTCCAATTTCTCTATTGCGACAACTTCGAGTTGAAGATATGACTGTTGATAACTTAGATCCGAAAAGAGCATCAAGCCATGTTACAATTACACAAAAAGAATTAGAAATTCTTGAATCCATCGCAAAAGGAAAAAGTAATAAACAAATTGCAGATGAATTATATATGAGTTCTAGGGCTGTTGAATATAATTTAACGAAACTGTTTAAAAAGTTCAAGGTGAGTTCTCGTTCTGAAGCACTAGCTGAAGCTGTTCGAAAAGGTATAATAAATGTAAATGTATAATAAAGAAATTCTACCAAAAGGTAGAATTTCTTTTCATTTATCCTTTTACATTTTCTAATGTCATAACGGATGGAATTTCATTCGGCTGTACTAGTCTTAATAACTGCATACCAACTCCTGCTATCCCTACAAACATACCGAATGATTGAATATCATCTGGTGCATCACATTGATAACTACCAGTTTCTCTATAATTATTAATGACTTGTATGCCAATTTGCATCGCCTGTTCATACAATTCTTTATTATCATATAACTGTGAAACAGCCAATAGTAATTCCGTGTCCCCCATATTCCCATGACATAATGTATCATTATTTTTAAATCCATACTTTCGTATATTATTTACAGCTACTCGAATTTCTTCGTCCATTTCTACATCTTCTTCATAGCTTCTTACTAAAACCCTACTCAATCCTATTCCAGTGGAACCGTGGCACCATTGATGTAAACACTTCTTCTCACTCTCTCTTGTGTCTTTCCACGCACTTTCTTCTTTTTCAAATAATGATCGATCATAAGCAAGTGCTTTTTTAGCTAAATTAATATATTCTTGATTCCTATTCATAATCCCTGAACGCCATAAGCTCCAAGCGATACCACTCGTCCCATGAGAAAAACCACCTAAATAACTGTTAGTATGTTTATTCTTCCACGCTACTCCACTTTCTAATATTGATACATTTCCCACCAAATGCTTACTGTACATATCAGCAAGATTTAAATAATCTGGATCCTTTGTCATTTCAAATAAATTAAGGGCCACTTGAATAACTCCCGCTGAACCACTTAACAAATCAAACTCTTCTTCTTCTTCGAGCCTTTCTTTTAATTCTACTTTTATTTCTTCTAAAAAATCCTGATATTCTTTTCTAGGACTTATAGATTGAAAATGTGCTAATGGATATAACAATGAATATTTACCCAAGAAGGTTGATAGAAGCCCCTTCGCTTTCGATAAAGGGTTCATCGCTGATTTCAACGCCTTATGAGCAACCTCTAAATATTTTTCGTTACCTGTAACCTTATTTAGATACAATAAGAATAGTGCTACGCCACCTAAACCGTCATATAAATTTTGTTTCATAGGAGCAACATACCACTTGTCGTGAATAACATTTGCTTGTAACCATGAAGCCGTTGTTCTATCACCGGATAATACTACATTCTCTAATAAGGCCTCTCCGATATTTATAGCTTCCTGCAAGATTGTCTCCTGATGATTTTCTAACAATTCACTTCTGTAATCCTCTTTTCTTCTCACTTTAATATCAACATCTCTATTTCCCTGTATTGCCAACTTCAGCCATCCTCTTTGCTTTTCCAATTCCTTATCATCAAAATGATAAATTCTATTATATACTTGCTCATAACCGCTCTCCTTAAAAAAATCTTCCATCCTTTCACCTGTACTACTATATAAATCTCGTGAATCTGTAAAAGTCGTAAATATAGGAACATCCGCACGTAATAAGTCTTGAATCTCATGAATGACTAGTTCCTTATTTTCGTATGGGTAATACCATACTCTTTCAAATAATTGTTCCAATAAAATTGAATCTCTCATATAGTCTGGATGTGTAGACTCTTGTAAGAAATTACAATATTGTTGAGTAGCTCTAGCAACAATGCGAATTTTATTTTCTTTAAATGTAATTAAAGGTCCTCTTTCTGATAAAATCTCTTCCTTATACTCAATAAAAAATTTACACATTTCCTGAAAACCATCAATAATAAAGGTTAAATAATCCTCTACATAAATTTCTTCTACTCCAAGTTTCGGTAGATTTTTAGCACTTTGACTTTTAGCTTCTTTCATAGTAAATTCCATTTCATCCTTACTATTTTGATTTAAAGCCAACACCTTAAACGGCAAATCTTGCTCTTTTCCATTTAAAGCACTTAAATCTATACCTTTTCCATCGATGTTTTGAAACATTGCTTGTGGCAGCAATCCAGATCCTATCACTGAGTCGCTTTGTTCATACTTCAATTTTACTTCCGCACTATCCGGAAAATTCAGTTTTGGATATTGATGAAAAATCGTCTCCGAATCAATAATGTATGGATACTCTCCATGAGCAATTATATTTTCAAAATGCAAATCAGCACCTTTTAACATATGCATTAACCCAATCAACTTACCAAAACGTAAATAGTAGCGCTCCACCTCTTCTTTAGAAGAACATGGTTTATAAAATATTTTTTCTTCCCATCCATATTCACCAAAGTCTAAAACTTTATATGATGGAAGTTGTATACTTCCACTTACCTCATTCATCCATTCTAAAAACGCATGGTACGATTTCGTAATTCCCATGGACTTTGGCTTATATAAAATTTCTTTACCTGAAGAGAATACAAGCTGAACAACCGTTTTTCCTTCTTGATGTGTATCTCCTAATCCAACCTTAATTTCGCTTAATGATGCATCCTGCAATTGAAATTCTTTTTGTAATTGTAGCCAATTTTCATTCAAACGAAATAGTAACATTTGAACATTTTGTATAAAATACTCTGTTCTCAAAATTAACCTTCGTGTTAATGTTGCATATTCCTCATAGAATGCAATTAAATTCTCCTTATTTCTAGCTTTCTCTCTGACAAAGGATAGAAATCGTTCTTCTGGAGTCTCTCCTACTAGTTCTTCCCTTAGTTTTACAATATTAAATTCTAAGACTAGTGATCGCACCGCATTATTTAATAACTCTTCTACTAAAGATCGAACTAACATTTCTTTAATCTCTTCATGCTCATAACGTATCTTATTTAATCTATATTTCAACGAACTATCTATCATTTCGGCTGCATAAAGTGCAAACGGCCTAACAAATTCTATAAACCCTAAATCTTCCTCTGCACTTAATGGTTTACTTTCACACAACTCTATTCCCATTTCTAACAAGCGCAAATTCACATATTCATTTAATTCATCTATATATAAATGCTCTTTGAATTCAGGGATTTTCTCAATTAAACTCGCAAACTCTTCTTTTGTCATTTCATTCATCTTTAATTTATAATCAAAATCAGCTTTATTACTTCTAAACATTTTATCTATCCATTTATTTAATTGGTCTAAATTTAACTCTTCCGATAATAATAAATCTCTTCTACTCATTAGCGTTTTATAACGCTCTTTCAAATTAAGACTCTTCGCAAATGCCTTTTCATTTATATATGAGTGAATTAACATAATAATTTAATCCCCTTCCTTATTTTAAAATCCATATTCCAATAAATTGGTCCCCCTTAAGGAGAAACAGATTCCAACATTCGATTTTTCGCATTCGAATATTGGAATCTGTTTCATTCAAAAGGAGATGAACACCCCTTTCGAATGAAACCTATCTACTTACAAATCTTAATTGACGTTGTTAATCCTATAATTACTCCCACACAAAGTGGTGTTGTTTCTGGTTGTACATCTGATGCCCCTTGAATCTCCGCCAATTCTTCTTCACTTAATTCATTTAACGCTTTCCCAGATGGGTGTTTCGGTAAATCTTTTAACTTCTCTCTTACTTGTGGATCTTTCCACGCCTCTACTAACTCTTCTTTTGTAAATTTGTATCCTTTTGACATTTCATTCATCCTCTCGTTTTGTTTTTTTATTTTTATTTACAAATCTTAATTGACGTTGTTAATCCTATAATTACTCCCACACAAAGTGGTGTTGTTTCTGGTTGTACATCTGATGCCCCTTGAATCTCCGCCAATTCTTCCTCACTTAATTCATTTAACGCTTTTCCTGATGGGTGTTTCGGTAAACCTTTTAACTTCTCTCTTACTTGTGGATCTTTCCACGCCTCTACTAACTCTTCTTTTGTAAATTTGTATCCTTTTGACATTTCATTCATCCTCTCGTTTTGTTTTTTATTTTTATTTACAAATCTTAATTGACGTTGTTAATCCTATAATTACTCCCACACAAAGTGGTGTTGTTTCTGGTTGTACATCTGATGCCCCTTGAATCTCCGCCAATTCTTCTTCACTTAATTCATTTAACGCTTTCCCAGATGGGTGTTTCGGTAAATCTTTTAACTTCTCTCTTACTTGTGGATCTTTCCACGCCTCTACTAACTCTTCTTTTGTAAATTTGTATCCTTTTGACATTTCATTCATCCTCTCGTTTTGTTTTTTTATTTTTATTTACAAATCTTAATTGACGTTGTTAATCCTATAATTACTCCCACACAAAGTGGTGTTGTTTCTGGTTGTACATCTGATGCCCCTTGAATCTCCGCCAATTCTTCCTCACTTAATTCATTTAACGCTTTTCCTGATGGGTGTTTCGGTAAATCTTTTAACTTCTCTCTTACTTGTGGATCTTTCCACGCCTCTACTAACTCTTCTTTTGTAAATTTGTATCCTTTTGACATTTCATTCATCCTCTCGTTTTGTTTTTTTATTTTTATTTACAAATCTTAATTGACGTTGTTAATCCTATAATTACTCCCACACAAAGTGGTGTTGTTTCTGGTTGTACATCTGATGCCCCTTGAATCTCCGCCAATTCTTCTTCACTTAATTCATTTAACGCTTTCCCAGATGGGTGTTTCGGTAAATCTTTTAACTTCTCTCTTACTTGTGGATCTTTCCACGCCTCTACTAACTCTTCTTTTGTAAATTTGTATCCTTTTGACATTTCATTCATCCTCTCGTTTTGTTTTTTTATTTTTATTTACAAATCTTAATTGACGTTGTTAATCCTATAATTACTCCCACACAAAGTGGTGTTGTTTCTGGTTGTACATCTGATGCCCCTTGAATCTCCGCCAATTCTTCCTCACTTAATTCATTTAACGCTTTTCCTGATGGGTGTTTCGGTAAATCTTTTAACTTCTCTCTTACTTGCGGATCTTTCCACGCCTCTACTAACTCTTCTTTTGTAAATTTGTATCCTTTTGACATTTCATTCATCCTCTCGTTTTGTTTTTTTATTTTTATTTACAAATCTTAATTGACGTTGCAGGTAAAACCGTTAACCTTACACACATCGGTGTTGTAGCTACTTGCACATCTGATGCTCCTTGGACTTCCGCTAACTCTTCCTCACTTAATTCGTTTAGTACTTTCCCTGATGGATGGTTCGGTAAACCCTTTGATTTCTCCCTTACTTGTGGGTCTTTCCACGCTTCTACTAATTCCTCTTTTGTAAATTTGAATTTCTTTACCATTTCATTCCTCCTCTTGTTTTTTCTATTTATTTATTTGTTTGTTTGTTGTTCTCTACAGTTATAAATTTACAAGATTCTAATTTTTTAGGTAACTTCGCAAAATTGCATATTTTTAACATTTTCAAAACAAAAAATTCCTAATCTACAAAATGTAAATTAGGAATTTCAGCTCTATATTCAACATTAAATAAACAATAATTGGCTAACGATAACATCAAAAAAGCCCTTTGCACATGGTATTTTTACTTACCACATACAAAGGGCTTCTGCACAAAATAATATTAAAGTTTATATAACGCGCCCAGAGGGATTCGAACCCCCGGCAGACGTGGTACCGGAAACCACCGCTCTATCCGACTGAGCTATGGGCGCATGATTATAAAAACACTTCATTTTCTTCTCATAATAATAGCAATAAAACCCATCTAAATCAATAAAAATATCCCATACTTCCTTTATACTCCATAGCAATATTTATATTAAACACATTCCTTCACCTTAATTTTCCAAACATAAATTCACCCAAACCCACAAATTATAATCTTTGAATTGATATTCCAAAGGGGGCTTCATTCAATGACTGTAATTACAAAACTAAAGCAAACTGTTTCTGGATTAAAAAGTGCACAAGCTAGTTTAGAGGGATTCGCTCTTGATACGGATAACCAACAAGCAAAGCAACTTTTCCAAACAGCTGCGCAGCAAACGCAAACAATTATCGATTCTTTAAACCCGCGTGTTGAAGAAGTCCAGCAAGAAGAACCACAATACACACAGCAATAATCAAAAGTGCCATTTCATCTAATGGTACACAATTTGAGAAAAAGGATGATATGCAATCATCCTTTTTCTCTCACATTACATACTGCAATAGAAATGGAATGATTATAATGCGAAAACTTGGAATCATAACCGCGTTATTTATGCTCCTATTCGGTTCACTTACCGGATGTGATAATAGCCCGTTAGATAAAAAAGTAAAGAAAGAAGAAGCTAAGCGAACAGATGAGAAAAAGGGCCCTAAGTTAACAAAAATGAGTACAGAATCCTTTAATCAATCTATATCGCAAGACTCTAAGAAAAAAGCTCTTGCTATGGAGGGAATTATAGAAGCTACCGCAGTTAATACAAATTTAGATCTTTACATAGCCATCAAACCTGAACATCACGAAAGATTTGGTTTAAAACCTTTACGAAGTAAATTAAAAAAGAAGCTAAGTGATGAAAACCCTACTTTCGATATTCGTGTAAGTACAGACAAAAAGATCTTTATGCTCATAGAAGAACTTGAAAACAAAATTAAGAAAAAGAAAGTGAGTAAGGATGGCATTAAAGAACAGTTAAAACTCATTCAATCAGAAATGGGATCTAATATTTAAGCTTTCTAAAAGAGAAGGAAGGATTCAAATGTCTAGTAAAGATAAAAATTTAACACCTGTACAACAAGAATATAAAAAATTCGAACAACAGCGCGAACCGAAGCGCCCCGTTTTAAAAAATTGTATAAAAGCTTTTTTCGTCGGGGGATTAATTTGTCTAATAGGCCAACTGATTTCCACCTTTTATATTACGTACTTTGATTTCACTGAAAGATCTGCCGGGAACCCTACTGTTGCAACTCTTATTTTTATCTCCATGCTACTGACGGGATTTGGCGTCTACGATCGCCTCGGACAATTTGCTGGTGCTGGTACCGCAGTTCCCGTTACTGGATTTGGTAACTCTGTTATTGCCGCGTGTATTGAACACCGTACAGAAGGGTTCGTTCTCGGCGTTGGTGGTAACATGTTTAAACTAGCAGGATCGGTCATCTTATTTGGCGTATTTTCCGCTTTCGTCATCGCACTTATTAAAACGATTCTCTTTCAATGGGGAGGGCTGTAAATGTTACAAGGACACCGAACATGGGTATTCGAAAACAAACCAGTTATCATCTCAACAGGTGTAGTCGGTGGCCCATTTGAGGCAAATGGAAAAATTCCTGAAGACTTCGATACCCTGCATGAAGATTTATGGCTCGGACAAGATTCTTACGAAAAGGCGCATAAAATTTTATTTGAAGAAGCTTGTAGCCGCGCTACCGAAAAGGCAAAGCTCCGTAAAGACGATATTCAATTCGTACTCGCAGGGGATTTAATTAACCAAATAACTCCAACGAGCTTTGCATGCCGCACACTCGGAACACCTTATCTCGGTTTATTCGGCGCCTGTTCTACCTCTATGGAAGGCTTAGCACTCGGCGCAAGTATCGTAAATGCAAAAGGCGCAAAGTATTTATTAACTGGGGCATCAAGTCATAACGCTGCGGTAGAAAAACAATTCCGCTATCCAACTGAATATGGCGGTCAAAAACCTCCTACGGCTCAGTGGACAGTGACCGGTGCAGGCGCGGCTATTTTAAGCGACACTGGATATGGTCCACAAGTAACATCGGCCACCATTGGACGAGTTATTGATATGGGACTAACAGATCCTTTTAATATGGGTGGTGCGATGGCCCCAGCTGCTGTCGATACGATTGAAGCTCATTTACGCGAACGACAAATTGACGCCTCTTATTACGACTTAATCGTAACAGGTGACCTTGGACATGTCGGTCGCGAAATCGCTTACGACCTACTACATAAACATGGAACAAAGGTAAAGAGCGAGCAATTTCAAGATTGCGGAATCATCATTTATAGAGAAGGTCAACCTGTCATAGCTGGTGGAAGTGGTCCAGGCTGTTCAGCAACAGTCGTATACGGACATTTATTAAACCGAATGAAAAGAGGAGAATTCAAAAAAATACTTGTCGTTGCGACAGGCGCTTTACTATCTCCACTTACATTCCAACAAGAAGAAACGATTCCGTGTATCGCTCACGCTGTTTCGATTGAATTTGGAGGTGCAACGCAATGATTTTTTTCTGGGCTTTCGTCATTGGTGGACTCATATGCGTAATCGGACAGCTTATGTTTGATGTCGGCAAACTAACCCCCGCTCATACGATGGCAACACTCGTTGTTGCTGGAGCTATATTAGATGGATTCAATCTGTATGAACCATTAATAGACTTTGCAGGCGCTGGCGCAACTGTACCTATTACAAGTTTCGGTAATGCCCTCGTTCATGGTGCGATGGAGGAAGCAGCCAAACATGGCATCGTCGGCGTTATTACCGGCATGTTTAAAGTAACGAGTGCTGGTGTATCAGCTGCCATTATTTTCGGCTTCATTGGAGCATTGCTATTCAAACCGAAAGGATAAGGTGTTCGTATGACAGTTATCGCTAGCGTTAAAACCTGCCTTGCCAGTGTAAGGGGCGCTCAAGCAAGTTTAAGCTCCCTTTCACTAAATTCACAGGACGCGGAATCAAAACGTGTATTTCATGAATGTATGTTAGAAATGGACAGCATCATCACCGATTTACAGAATAGAGTTTCAGTATTAGAACGTGAAGAACCTCAATATAAAGGGTTTTAAGTAGACTGGAGGAAATGACTATGTCTCACCTGCCGGAATGGACACTTGTCATTCTTCGCTCTGTATTCATATTAATTATTTTATTCGCTATTACGAAATGGTTAGGAAAAAGACAAATCTCTCAGCTCTCCTTTTTTGAATACATAGCCGGAATGACAATCGGTGACATCGCTGCCCAAGTATCTACAGGGCTTGATTCAAAATTTTTCCACGGCGTCTTTGCAATACTTATTTTTGCCTCGGTACCTTTTTTTGTAGGAATTCTTTCCTTAAAAAACAAAACTGCTAGAGATTTTTTTGAAGGAAAGTCTACAGTCTTAATAAAGGACGGCAAAGTACTTGAGGATAATTTAAAGAAAGAAAAATATACAAGTGATGAGTTACTTGAACTTCTTAGAGGAAATGGTGCATTCAGTATAGCTGAAGTCGAATTTGCTGTCTTAGAACCGAGCGGAGAATTAAATGTATTATTAAAGAAAGATTCTCAGCCACTTACAGCAAAAGACCTCGGATTAAAAGTGCCGAATGAGAAAGAACCGCAAACTGTTATTATGGATGGAAATGTACTAGATGAACCTCTTTCTGCTAGCGGGCATAATCGCGCTTGGTTACATTCTGAGCTAGAAAAACTCGGTGTTGTCATTGAAAATGTCTTTCTTGGTCAAGTTGATTCATACGGACAACTTACTATCGACATCTATAATGATAAACTCCAAATGCCTTCTCCTCAAAACAAGCCTTTACTATTGGCATCCTTAAAGAAATGCAATGCTGATCTTGAATTATTCTCTTTAGAAACAAAATCAAAATCAGCGAGTGATATGTATAGTAAAAACGCAAAACAAATCGAGAAAATCTTAAATAAAGTAACCTATCTGTTAAAAGAATAAAAAATGAAAGAACGCTTCTATACAAAAGGCGTTCTTTTGCCTTTCCCACACCATTAATCACGTTTAAATTTATGTAATTCGGTTATGATGTTGAAGATACATAAGCAGGGAATTTTAAAAACATAGCGAATAAATCATGATACAACTACATATTTTTTGATTTAAAGTGGTTTCGTTTGACCTTCATTGACCATAATTGTATTATAAGACTAAGAAAGCTTTTAAAGGAGGAAATAACAGATGAATTTAATTCCTACAGTAATTGAACAAACAAATCGTGGAGAACGCGCTTACGATATTTACTCTCGACTATTAAAGGATCGCATCATTATGCTTGGTAGCGCAATTGATGACAATGTAGCAAACTCAATCGTTTCCCAGCTTTTATTCTTGGAATCTCAAGATCCAGAAAAAGATATTCACATTTACATCAACAGCCCTGGTGGTTCTATCACAGCTGGTATGGCAATTTACGATACAATGCAGTTTATTAAACCACAAGTATCAACAATCTGTATCGGTATGGCTGCATCTATGGGTGCATTCTTACTTGCAGCAGGTGAAAAAGGAAAACGTTACGCACTTCCAAACAGTGAAGTTATGATTCACCAACCACTTGGCGGAGCACAAGGTCAAGCGACTGAAATCGAAATCGCTGCAAAACGTATCCTATTCTTACGTGAAAAATTAAACCAAATTCTTGCTGACCGCACAGGTCAACCACTTGAAGTTCTACAACGCGACACAGACCGCGACAACTTCATGACAGCAGAAAGAGCTCTAGAATACGGCTTAATCGATAAGATCTTTACAAATCGTTAATACTTAAAAGCGGAGGCGGCTCGTTTAGAACAGGAGGAAGTTGGAACCCCTGATTCCGAGGCGCCTTTTGCCTCGAATGAAGGGGTGAAACGACCGACTGTTCTAGCCGCCGGAGCTGGATACACTTAAAAGCGGAGGCGGCTCGTTTAGAACAGGAGGAAGTTGGAACCCCTGATTCCGAGGCGCCTTTTGCCTCGAATGTAAAAGCGAAACGACCGGAGATTCTAGCCACTGGAGCTGGATAGAATTAAAAGCGGCAGCGGCTCGTTCAGAATGAGAGGGGGATGGAGCTTCTGACAAAGAGGTGCTTTTTACCTCGACGGAAGAAGCGAAGCCACCGACCATTCTAGCCGCTGGAGCTGGATACATCTAAAAGCGGCAGCGGCTCGTTCAGAATGAGAGGGGGATGGAGCTTCTGACAAAGAGGTGCTTTTTACCTCGACGGAAGAAGCGAAGCCACCGACCATTCTAGCCGCTGGAGCTGGATACATCTAAAAGCGGAAGCGCCCTATTACAGGGCGCTTTTTATTATGTACAAGGGTATCACGCACCCCACAAACAGAAAAATAAAAAAAGCTATCGCACATTCGCGATAACCCTTTATTGTACATATGCAGTTAATGCTTCCAAAGCCTCTTCTGCATCTGAACCTTCTGTTGTGATTGTAATCATGCTACCAGTTCCGATCGCTAAGCTCATAATCCCCATTATGCTCTTTGCATTCACTGTCTTTCCATCTTTCTCGATGAAGATATCCGCATGAAAGCGATTTGCCTCTTGTACAAACAACGCAGCCGGACGTGCTTGTAAGCCGTTTTTTAATGCCACTTTAACCAGTTTTTGAACCACAGCTCCATTTCCCCTTTAACCTTTTATTTTTTTGCTACTGTTTCCCCCGCGCGTAATTTCTCTGCAATTTCATCGATTTTACGCAAACGATGATTAATACCCGATTTACTAATTTTCCCCCCGGATACCATCTCACCTAACTCTTTCAATGTTACATCTTGATAATCTCTTCGTAACTGTGCAATTTCTCTTAATTTATCTGGCAAAATATCAAGCCCAACCGTCTCATCAATATAGCGGATGTTCTCAATTTGCCTTAGCGCTGCACCAATTGTTTTATTTAAATTAGCTGTTTCGCAGTTAACTAAACGATTTACTGAATTACGCATATCGCGAACAATTCGAATATCTTCAAATCTTAAAAGTGCATTATGAGCACCTATAATATTTAAAAACTCTGTAATTTTTTCAGCTTCTTTCAAATACGTAATGTACCCTTTTCTTCTTTCCAACGTCTTACTATTTAAATCAAATCCGTTCATCAGTTCACATATAGAATCATTATGTTCCTTATATAACGAAAAGATCTCTAAATGATAAGATGATGTTTCTGGGTTATTTACTGAACCACCTGCTAAAAATGCACCGCGTAAATACGATCGTTTACAACATTTCTTCTCGATTAATTCCTGCGATATATTTCGAATAAACGAAAAGTCATCTCGAACAATGTGAAGATCTGCTAATATTTCGCGAGACTTCTCAACAAGCCGCACGATATATACATTATTTTTCTTCAATCGCATTTTTTTACGAACAAGTAATTCTACCGTCACATCATATCCTTTTTTCAAAAGCGTATAAATCCTTCTTGCAATTGCTGCATTTTCCGTTTGAATATCGATAGATAGGCGACGGTTTGAAAAAGAAAGCGATCCGTTCATTCGAAGCAACGCCGATAATTCTGATTTCTCGCAGCATTCCTTCATTTCAAGGTTGGTCAACTCTTTCTTTGTTTCTGATGCAAATGACACAGTCAACACCTCCTTATACTATTACTTTGGAACAAAAATCTTGTCCTATATGAATGAGGAGCGTTACCTCAAATGAGGCAACGCACATTTATAACAATGAATATAAAATAGAAGCTAACTTTAATGTATCATGTCTTACAACACGATCATCATATTTCGCTAATCGATCTTGGATGATTTCGATATTATGTTCAGCAAAACGATTTGTATCCAGTGCCACTGGTTCCGACATCTCTTCCTCATATAACTTACGTAATTCACGAGGAATATCACGATTATTTACAATCGCAGTGTCGATAAATGGTTTACCTAAATGATCATGTAACGCCTGCACATGATCAAACGCAGTATAACCCTTCGTTTCGCCCGCTTGCGTCATAACATTACATACATATACCTTCTTCGCTTTTGCAGCAAGAACAGCGTCTCCAATTTTGTTAACAACTAAATTCGGTAATATACTTGTGTACAGACTTCCTGGACCGAAAACAAGCAAATCAGCTCGTTTAATTTCCGTCAACGTTTCACATAACGGTTCTACATCTTCTGGAGTTAAAAAGACACGATTAATCTTCTTCCCGAAATGAGGAATCTTTGATTCACCTGTTACAATTTCTCCATCTTCTAATTCTGCATGAAGTACCGCACTTTGATTCGCTGCTGGTAATACACGTCCTCTGACATTTAATACTTTACTCGTTTCCGTAATCGCGTGATAAAAGTCTCCTGTAATCGAAGTCATACCTGCTAATAGTAAATTCCCTAACGCATGCCCTTTCAGTCCGTCTCCAGTTGTAAAACGGTGCTGAAATAAAGCTTCCACTAATGGTTCTACATCCGATAACGCAACAAGTACGTTACGAATATCACCTGGAGGTGGAATTTCTAGCTCATCACGTAGTCTACCTGAACTGCCTCCATCGTCGGCTACTGTTACAACTGCTGTAATATCAACAGGATATTGTTTTAATCCCCTTAATAAAACAGAAAGTCCAGTTCCACCTCCCATGATAACAATTTTAGGTTTTCTCTCTTTTTTCATCCCTTAATGGCCCTTTCTCTTCTCCACATCACGATGAGATACATGAACGCTATACTCTGGTTTCAAATGTTTCCCAAGGTACTCTGTAAGCGTAACAGAACGATGTTGCCCACCTGTACATCCAATCGCAATTACAAGTTGACTCTTACCTTCTCTTTTATAATGAGGCAGCATGAAAGTGATAAGATCCGTCAATTTCTCTAAAAACTTATGTGTTTCATTAAATTTCAACACATACGACGAAACTTCTTCATCCAGTCCTGTTAATGGCTTCATATGTGGAATATAATATGGATTTGGTAAAAAACGAACATCAAATACTAAATCAGCATCAATTGGAATTCCGTACTTAAATCCAAATGACATAACATTTACACGAAATGCTTGCTCAGTTTCTGTTGAGAATAAGTGAACAATTTTTTCTCGTAATTCTTTCGGTTTCAAATCAGATGTATCAAGCACAATATTCGCTCGTGCCTTCATATCAGTTAAGAGACCACGCTCAGCTTCAATTCCCTTTAACGGCAAGCCAGTTGGCGCAAGTGGATGCGAACGTCTCGTTTCTTTATAACGAGTTACAAGTGTGCTATCTTTCGCATCTAAAAATAAAATATGAGGAATAATCCATGTACGTTCTGATAAATCATCAAGCGCTCCCCATAAATATTCAAAAAACTCTCGGCCACGTAAATCAATACCGAGTGCCACTTTATTCATTTTACCTTTTGAATCTGCCATAAGTTCAATAAACTTCGGCAATAACATCGGTGGTAAATTATCTACACAAAAATATCCTAAATCTTCGAAACTTTGTAACGCTACCGTCTTTCCAGCTCCAGACATCCCTGTAATAATTACCATTTTTATATCATTATTCTCTGTCATCGTATCCTCTCCTTGCAGGTTTAACTCGGATCTAATCGATATGAAAGCAACTCAAAATCTGGGGTATATACAAATGTACCGTAGATTATACCATTCCCTTTAATTAAATAATCAATAATGTGATAATCCCCTGGTGCCATTGCTAAATCATCAATTTTATCAAATGTATGCCAACCAATGATGCCTTCTTCGCTCTCTAATTTGTTTTCTCCTGCAAAATCTGTTGCTAAAAAGGAGAACATCATCCATTCAGAAACAACTTTATCACCTTCTTGGATGACAAAAGTGAAGACCCCTTTTAATGCTGGATTCTTTAAATAAATACCTGTTTCTTCACGATACTCGCGAACAACGGAATCTCTTACTGTCTCACCACGCTCCATTTTCCCGCCCGGTGCAACCCACCAATTCCGGCGAGGTTTTTGGAGTAAGAGTACTTCATTATCTCTAATTAACACACAGTTTGTCACTCTTTGCATGTTTCTTCACCTCAGCTACTTGCAGCAAAATTTCTCACTGCATACTCATTTCATTATACTATCAAAAACAGTTTGCTACAACGAAGGTGCCAGTCCCCTTTCGTTAAGCAATTGTAAAAATTCTTTCTATAACAAGCAATCAAAATACCTTACTTCCCATGAATAGCACATAAAAATCCCCTTAACGATTTTTATCGTTAAGGGGATTAAAACACTTATTTCTTACCGAAATAAGTAACAACCGCAAATCCTAAAATAAAAGTAATAATTGAACTTACAATTGAAATTCCACCAGTCGGAATGCCAGGGAACACAATGACAATCGACCCGATAACGAGCCCAATAATTGCCGCAAATGTCATACTTTTATAACGATCTAACAAATAACTAATTCCTTTACTACTTACAACAAATCCGGCCATCACGCCGGCACCGATAACCACGATTAACGGTAAATTGAGTGTAGTTAAAGCGTTAATTGCTGTTGGATACACACCAATAATTAATAAAATAAACGATCCACTAATTCCAGGAAGAAGCATAGCCATACTAGCCATCCATCCTGCGAAAAATAAACCAATTGCATTTAAAATTGTTAACGTCGTAATCGGATCAGCTGCCTTATCTGGTTTAAAGAATGCTGTTATTGCAACAAGAATTGCTGCAATTATTAATAAGACAATATGACTACCTTTAAACGTTGCCTTTGCATCAGCTTCTCTCATTAACATCGGTAATATACTAATAATTAAACCGAGAAAGAAAAATTGAGTCGGTTCATAATGATTTGCTAATAAATATTTAATAACGTGACTTAACGTTAGAAAAGCTGCCGCTACACCAGCTGCAAGTGGGATTAAAAACGCTAAATGTTTTTTCCATTCACGACTAAAAAATCCGCTAATTGCTGCGAGCAATTGTTCATAAATTCCCAACATAACAGCGATTGTTCCGCCGCTCACACCAGGAATTAAATCACTAACGCCCATACAAAATCCACGATATATATTACGCCATTCCATACTGAATAAATTCCTCATTTCTTATAATGATTTTTCCCGTAAATTCTAGTATAACAATAAGAATCATTATATTCTTAATTGTTTTTGACAATAGTTTGACATTTGGACAAAAAAAGAAAGCCACCTATCGGTAGCTTTCTTCTCAAAAGGAAAAATAACCTTATTTTTCTGTTACAGTCTTTAGTTCCTCTACTAACTCTTCTATATAATGCTGTGCACTCTGCGCTGCAATACTACCATCGCCTGTTGCCGTTACAATTTGACGAAGCATTTTTTCACGAACATCACCAGCTGCGAAAATACCAGGAACTTTCGTTTCCATACGCTCGTTCGTTTCAACATAACCATTTTCATTTGTAATACCTAGCTCAACAAACGGTTTTGATAATGGTAACATACCGATGTATATGAAAACGCCGTCAGTTTTAACTTCTTGTTCTTCTCCGCTGTTTACATCTACAAGTGTTACGCTTCCCACTTTCCCATTTGCATCGTTAATTTCTTTTATAGTGTGATTCCAAATGAAATCTACTTTCTCATTTTGGAAAGCACGATCTTGTAAAATTTTCTGTGCACGAAGAGTGTCACGACGGTGAACAATCGTTACTTTTGATGCGAAGCGTGTTAAGAACACACCCTCTTCAACAGCAGAATCTCCGCCGCCAATAACAACAAGTTCTTTCCCTTTAAAGAATGCACCATCACATACTGCACAATATGATACACCGCGGCCGCCAAGTTCTGTTTCACCTGGCACACCAATTTTTTTATACTCTGCACCGCTTGCAACGATAATTGCACGTGCTTTATATTCTTTTTTACCAGCAATAATTGTTTTGTACTCTTTACCATCGATGATTGCTTTCACATCACCGTATGCATATTCAGCACCAAATTTCTTCGCATGCTCAAACATTTTATTTGATAAGTCTGGTCCTAAAATAGACTCATAACCTGGATAGTTCTCTACATCTTCTGTATTTGCCATTTGTCCACCTGGAATACCACGCTCAAGCATCAGTGTGCTTAAATTCGCACGAGATGTATATACCGCAGCTGTCATACCAGCTGGTCCTGCACCAATAATAATGACATCATAAATTTTTTCTTCTGACACACTATTCACTCCCATTCATACACATTAAGTTACCCTCATTATACTGTTAGCATCATTTTTTTCCCAATGATTTGCCTACCCTACGTGTGCGTGCGCTTAACAGCCTGCACATACTTTCGTACAGTCGCTACAGATACATTATATACATCACCAAGCTCTGCCTGTGTCATCTTATTTCTTTGTTCGCCGCGCACAATGTATTCAATTGCCGCTGACCAACCGTACACATTTGTAAAAGTCGCTCCAGATGTATATAAACGTATGAACGTGCAAAACCAAAAATTTAAACACTCTTCGATTAATTCATCGTCTTTTTTCGTATAATTGTATAATGCATCCGCGATTCGTACGCACTGTTCAAATTGCTGTAAATCAGCTGGGATGCTTTTATGACTATTAAGTAAAAAGAAATATTTTGCAAGTTGCGATACGATTGGAACACCATTTTTCGCTTGCGTTACATCAAAGAAGAATCCAACCTTCTCTGGTGTTGACAATTCATTCATTAAATATAAAGCTAGCATTTTCTCTTCTAGCGTCGTACTTTGCTGAAATGATTTTCGTAACTCTTCAAATAAAAGATTTTGTCCTTCATCTGCTAAATTCAGTGCATTCCACGGTTCTTTTCCTTTTTTATCAGGATGCAATTCTACAACATGTTGCCACATTTTTTCAGCTACTTGCTGTTCCTTCACCATATACGCAGAGTATGCAAACCAGTAATAAAAACTGACGTCTCCTTCATACCCTTGACGCTTTAATACTTTGAACCATTTATATGCAGGTTCAAAATGACCAATTGTTGCAAGCGTTGTTCCAAGTTTCAAACGATGCTCAAATGAAATTGGATATACCGAAACTAACTGCCCCGCTAATGACTCTACTTGCTTATGCTCTCCAATTGAATATAGAAAAATAAGCGTATTACAAAGCGCATGCATATTACCAGGATTTTTCTCTAAAATCATTTCTGTTAACTTAAGCGCTTGATCTACATTACCTGATTGAAAATGTGCAATCGCTAAATTATTATGTCCTGACCAAAATTCTGGATATTCTTTCGTAACAACTTCTAGTGTAGCAATCGCCTCTTCTAATTGTCCGTTACGAATGTAGCGGTTCGCTTCTTCTTGCATAACAATTAGCTCATCTTCATCCTCAATCTCTTCCGCACCCATTGCATCTTCTTCCATAATCTCAAGCAATTCTAATGTATCTTCTACAAATTCCTTCTCTTCCGCAACTTCTAAATATCGCTCTGCATACTTCTTCGCCTGTTGAAACAAGCCCATATATGCATAATTATTTGAAATAAAATAATAGCATTGCTCAAGTTCTGGATTGGATCTAACAAGCTTTAGAAATATCTGATTCGACTCTTGATATTCACCAGATTCAGATAATGCTATTGCTAGTTGGCATAAAATAAACGGCTCCTTCTCGCTTTGTGCTGCTCTTCGAAAATATTTAATTGCATCTTGCAATTTTTGCCCTTTATAAGCCCTCATCCCTTTTTTATAAAAGAAGTCCGCTAACTGATTAAAAGAGATAACTTGTCCGTTCTCCTTATATATTCTTTGATTTTTCCCCATATATCCTCCAGTTTTTTGTTTTCTTCGTTCACACATTCTTCTATCTATAAGTATAAACGATTCCGTAAAAAACAAAACAGTATATTATAATCAATTATTTCCTTTTTATTCATAAAAACAGAAGGGAAATGTTACATTTTTAACATCAACCTTCTCTAGTGGCCATTTCCTCTTTCGTATAAATAATACGCATCGGATTTCCGCCTACGAAAGCGCCGCCTGGTACATCTTTATGGACAAGTGTGCCTGCAGAAACGATAGCTCCATCTCCAATTGTCACACCTGGTAAAATTGTCGTATTCGCTCCAATCATAACTTCATTCCCTATGACGATTTCTCCGAGTCGATACTCACGAATTAAATATTCATGTGCTAAAAGCGTTGTATTATAGCCGATAATTGAATTGTCTCCCACAGTAATCTTTTCTGGAAACATAATATCTGGCATTACCATAAGTGCAAACGACGTTTTCTTTCCTACTTCCATCCGTAAAAACGTGCGATATAACCAATTCTTTACGGATAAAAATGGCGTGTAACGTGCGATTTGGATGATAATAAAGTTTTTCATTACCTTCCAAAAAGAAACTGTTTTATACACATTCCACAATGAATTTTCTCCTAAAACAGGATAGCGCGTTGTCCGTCGCACTGAACTCTCTCCTCTACTTATATAAAGTGACACTTTAACCGGCAGGAATCTTACTACCCGTTAATGCGGGACAAAATCGGTAGTAAATCACTCATTTTATCTAGCACATAATCTGGTTTATACGCTTCTAAATACGCTCTACCTTTCAATGTCCATGAAACCGCTACTGTTTTCGTACCTGCATTTTGTCCACCGACGATATCATGATGATTATCACCAACCATCAATGTTTCTTCTGGCTTTGCATCTAATAATTCGAGTGCTTTTTGAAGTGGTTCTGGATGTGGTTTCACATGTTCCACATCATCAATCGTCACGACAACATCAAAAAACTGATCAAGTTTCGAAAGCTTTAATCCCATTTCAACCGTCTGTCTCGCTTTCGTTGTAACGATGCCGATCTTATAACCTTGCTTCTTCAATTCTTGAACCGTTTCATATACAGTCTCATACTCTTCCACTAATTCATCATGATGCTCATGATTAAATTGACGATAACATGTAATCATCTCTTCAACCTTACTTGCATCAATTTTACTAAAAGTATCATGCAAAGATGGACCGATAAATGGCAATACATCTTCACGCTTATACTGATTAGAATAATAGTGATTTAACGTATGTAAAAAAGAAGAGATAATAAGTTCATTTGTATTAATTAACGTTCCATCTAAATCAAATAACACTGTATTTATTTTCATCGTCCTTAATCCTTTCATTACCTGAATATGAAAGAAGCAGCATCTTATATAAGATGCTACTTTTCTCTAATTTTCTAAATATCTTTTATCAGCTTGCCCCATTTTTCGTCTCACAATAATGAAAATGATAGAAATAACAACAATTCCAATAGACATTACTTGTGCAATACGAAGTGGTCCTAACATTAAACTATCTGTACGCAAACCTTCTACGAAGAAGCGGCCCACTGAATACCAAATTAAATATGTGAAGAATAATTCACCACGGCGTAAATTCACTTTTCGTAACGCGAGTAGTAAAATAACACCTGCAAAGTTCCATAATGATTCATATAAAAACGTTGGGTGATAATACACACCATCAATGTACATTTGATTAATAATGAAATCTGGTAAATGAAGACCTTCTAAGAACTGTCTCGTTACTTCATCACCATGCGCCTCTTGGTTCATAAAGTTTCCCCATCGGCCAATTGCTTGTCCTAGTAAAATACTTGGCGCTGCAATATCTGCTAACTTCCAAAATGAAAGCCCGCGTCGTTTCGCAAAAAGGATTCCTGTAATAACAGCCCCGATTAAACCACCATGAATCGCCAAACCACCTTGACGAATATTAATAATTTGACTCGGATTTTGCGAATAATATTCCCATTCAAAAATGACATAATACATTCTCGCAAAAAGAATGGCAATTGGTACTGCGATTAATACAAGGTCGATAAATGTATCTTTGTGAATACCAAGCCTTTCTCCCTCGCGAGTTGCTAGCCAAAGACCTAATAGCACACCTGTACCGATAATAACCCCATACCAATAAACAGGGAACGGCCCAAGTTGGACTGCTATACGGTCAAGCTGTGGTACAGAACCTAACAGCATATATATGACCTCCCTCTCCAGAGTCTACTCTTGATTTCCTAACTCAATCGCACTCATTAATCGTTCAGAGAACTGTTGTGCCGCATTGACTCCCATACGTTTTAATCTGAAGTTCATCGCTGCTACTTCAATAATAACAGCCAAGTTTCGACCAGGACGAACTGGAAGTGTAATCTTCGTAAGTTCTGTATCAATAATCTTCATCTTCTCTTCATCAAGACCTAAGCGATCATAATTTTTCTTTTGATCCCAAATTTCAAGATTAATAACAAGTGTAATACGTTTATAATTTCGTACTGCCCCTGCACCGAATAACGTCATTACGTTAATGATACCTAGACCACGAATTTCTAATAAGTGCTCAATTAAATCAGGTGAGCTCCCTACTAATGTATCTTCATCTTCTTGACGAATTTCTACGCTATCATCCGCAACAAGGCGGTGACCACGCTTTACAAGTTCAAGCGCTGTCTCACTTTTCCCGACACCACTTTGACCTGTAATTAAAACACCAACCCCATAAATATCTACTAACACGCCATGAACAGCTGTTGTTGGCGCTAACTTACCTTCTAAATAGTTTGTTAAACGACTTGATAATCTCGTCGTCGTTTGAGCAGAGCGTAATAAAGGCACGCCTGATTCACGTGATGCTTGTAATAACTCATCCGGTACATCTTGATTACGAGTTACAATAATACAAGGCGTCTCCTCAGTACAAAGCGCTTTCATTCTCTCTTGCTTTTGCTCTGTCGTTAACGTATCAAAGAACGTAAGCTCCGTTTTTCCAAGAAGCTGCACACGATCAGCTGGATAATATGTAAAAAATCCTGCCATTTCAATTCCAGGTCGCGATAAATCACTCGTATCAATCGGACGATGAATCCCTTCTTCACCACTTACTAACTCCAATTGAAATTGTTCAATTAAATCTTTTGTCCTTACTTTCGGCATATGTATAAACCTCCACTCCGCTGCGGGTTCAGTCTCATTTGATGTGAAATTCCATTCTATCGGATATTGTACCATTTTTTTCTGGAAACAAGAAACTCGGTTTCTAATAAATAGAAAAAAACATTTCATATGAATCATGAAATGTTTTTCTTTTTGTCATTTTCTCTTTTTTTCATGTAATGGTTCAACAATTACTTTTTCAATTATCATATTAAAAATAGAAATACAAATTGCCGCAACAATCGCTACACCAAATCCAGATATATTAAAGGCGTCCCCTAATAACGAATCCGTCATCTTTAACGTAATCGCATTAATAACAATTAAGAAGAAACCGAAAGTTACAAGAGTAATCGGTAGCGTAATTAAAATTAAAAGCGGCTTTACAAATACGTTTAAAATCGCCAATATAATACTCGCAATAATTGCAGTTTGTATATTTGCTATGTAAAATGCGTCTGGTGCAACCCCTTTTAAAAGTCCGGATACAGCGATTAACACAACGCTATTTACAAGAAGTGATACAATCCATCTCATTTCCTTACACATCCTTTTAACATATATATTTCATCATACGCTAATAGACAATAAACGCAAGTATCATACGAGCGCTTATATCAACTTATTCTACCCTTCATGCTTGTATACCTATTAACATTTCCTTGTAAAATAAGGTCCACACCATCTATGTTCATGAGTTTTCACAAAGGTCCAAGTGAAATTTTCATCTACAATATAGATATCGCCTTTATACGCATCGTCTGTCTCACGTAATATATCATCCATACGTAATAAACTCGCATCCTTTATTAGCAGTACTTCATCACAATGTTGAAAGAAGATGTAACACTCCTTTTTCATTTCATTATGAAACATATTCTCCGCTTCTTTACCTTCTAAACACTTTTTCTTTTCATAACTGAATATGTGCCACAAGTAACCACAGCTATATTTATCCCCATATAAATGAATCTCTTCTTTCTCTTCATAACTCAAATGATTCGCAAAGTTATCCTCCCAGCGTTTTCTAAAGTATACGCCCCACTTTTGAAATTCCCTTACCTTCATATTTTTCTTTCTCAATACCTCTATAAACTCCATTTTCTCCCCCGATGAAATAAAAACCGAGTGCAATTCCCACTCGGCTTTCATTAACAACTTATTGTGATAACTCTACTTCTTTTATTTTCTCTTTCATTCTTGCTTTATCACGATCTAAAATCTCTTTTAAATACTTACCTGTATAAGAGCGCTCTTCTTTCACTACTTGCTCTGGCGTTCCGGAAGCAACGATTTGTCCGCCTTTGTCTCCGCCTTCTGGTCCAAGGTCAATAATATAATCAGCTGTTTTAATAACATCTAAATTATGCTCAATTACAAGTACCGTCTCACCACTCTCAACAAGACGTTGCAACACTTCTAGAAGGCGTGCAATATCATGTGCATGTAAGCCAGTCGTTGGCTCATCTAAAATGTATAACGTACGCCCTGTAGAACGACGATGTAATTCAGAAGCTAATTTCACACGCTGCGCCTCACCACCTGATAACGTCGTAGCTGGTTGTCCTAATTTCATATAACCAAGCCCTACATCTACAAGCGTTTGAAGTTTACGCTTAATCTTCGGGATATTAGCAAAGAACTCTACCCCATCTTCAATTGTCATCCCTAACACTTCAGAAATATTCTTATCTTTATATTTCACTTCTAACGTTTCACGGTTGTAACGTTTACCGTGACAAACTTCACACGGAACATACACGTCTGGTAAGAAATGCATTTCGATTTTAATAATTCCATCACCACGGCACGCTTCACAACGGCCGCCTTTTACGTTAAAGCTGAAACGTCCTTTTTGATACCCACGTACTTTCGCTTCATTCGTGTGCGCAAATACATCACGAATATCATCAAATACGCCAGTGTATGTCGCCGGATTTGAACGTGGTGTACGCCCGATTGGTGATTGATCAATATCAATCACTTTATCTAACTGCTCAAGACCTTTAATTTCTTTATGAGCCCCTGGCTTCGCTTTCGCCTTATATAGCTTTTGAGCTAATGATTTGTATAGTACTTCATTAATTATCGTACTTTTTCCAGAGCCAGATACGCCTGTTACTGCTACAAATGTTCCTAGAGGGAATGACATTTTCGCATTCTTTAAGTTATTTTCTTTCGCACCGACAATCTCCACTTTACGTCCGTCACCTTTACGTCTTTCAAGTGGTACCGGAATAAACTCTTTACCGCTTAAATATTTACCAGTTAATGAATTCTCGTCTTGCATAACTTCAGCTGGTGTACCTGCTGATACAACTTGACCACCATGAATACCTGCACCAGGTCCGATATCAAGTAAATAATCAGCAGCCATCATCGTATCTTCATCATGCTCAACAACAATTAACGTATTTCCTAAATCACGCATTTCCTGCAATGTACGAATAAGACGATCATTATCACGCTGATGCAAACCAATAGAAGGCTCATCAAGAATGTAAAGTACGCCAGTAAGGCGAGAACCAATTTGTGTCGCTAAACGAATACGCTGCGCCTCACCACCTGATAAAGTTCCTGCGGCACGACTTAACGTTAAATAATCTAAACCGACGTTCACTAAGAACCCAACACGTTCCTGAATTTCTCTTAAAATTAAATGCGCAATTTTTTGTTGTTTCTCAGTTAGCTCAACATTCGAGAAGAATTCCTGTACTTCTTGAACAGAATATTTCGTTACATCGGCAATCGTTTTATCACCAACGAAAACAGCTAAACTCTCAGGCTTTAAGCGTCCACCTTTACACTTCGGACAAGCTTGCTCTGCCATATATTTCTCCATTTGCTCACGAACATAATCAGAACTCGTCTCACGATAACGACGCTCAATATTCGGAATAACACCTTCAAATAAAATCTCATTTTCCTTTACTTGACCAAATTCATTCACATAGCGGAAATAAAGCTTCTCTTCCCCGCTTCCGTACAGCACTTTATCAAATAAATCCTTCGGTATATCTTTCACCGGCATATCCATATCGATGCCGTAATGATTACACACAGATTTTAATAATTGCGGGTAATATTGTGAACTTGTCGGTTCCCAAGGAGCAATCGCATGTTCATTTAATGATACATCCCAGTTCGGAATAACAAGTTCTAAATCTACCTCTAACTTCGATCCAAGACCATCACAAGAAGGACACGCGCCGAACGGACTATTAAACGAGAACATACGCGGCTCTAATTCTCCGATTGAAAAACCACAATGTGGACAAGCATGATGTTCACTAAATAGAAGTTCTTCCTCTCCCATTACATCGATTAAAACTCGGCCCCCGCCAAGCTTTAAAGCACTTTCTAGTGAATCTGCAAGTCGGCTTGCAATTCCTTCTTTCACAACAATACGGTCAATAACAACTTCAATTGAATGCTTCTTATTTTTTTCTAAAGTAATCTCTTCCGATACATCCAGCATCTCTCCATCAACGCGCACACGAACATAACCTTGCTTCTTAATATCTTCTAATACTTTCGCATGCGCACCTTTACGCCCTGACACGATAGGCGCTAGCACTTGCAACTTCGTACGTTCAGGATATTCAAGAACACGGTCTACCATCTGTTCCACTGTTTGTGATGTAATTTCAATTCCATGATTCGGACAAATCGGCGTACCAATTCGTGCAAATAATAAACGTAAATAATCATAAATCTCCGTTACCGTTCCAACCGTTGAACGAGGATTACGACTCGTCGTTTTTTGATCAATTGAAATCGCTGGAGATAAACCTTCAATCATATCAACATCCGGCTTATCCATTTGCCCTAAAAACTGGCGCGCATACGCAGATAAAGATTCCACGTATCTACGCTGCCCTTCTGCATAAATCGTATCGAATGCTAACGATGATTTCCCCGAACCAGACAATCCCGTCACAACAACAAGCTGATTTCTCGGAATGGTTACGTCAATATTTTTTAAATTATGCGCTCTAGCACCTTTTACAACAATAAAATCTTTACTCACTCTTTTCACCCTTCCGCTTTTAATTCTAATAGTAAATCTCTTAATTCAGCTGCACGCTCGAAATCTAATGCCTTTGCTGCTTCTTTCATCTCTGCTTCCATCTTCGCAATTGTATTTTCACGTTCTTTTTTCGTCATCTTCTTAGCTGGTGTTGCTTCATATATTTCCGTATCCTCAGCTGCTGTTGTCGCACGAATAACGTCACGTACTCCTTTTTGAATCGTTTTCGGCGTAATACCATGCTTTTCATTGTAAGCTTCTTGTATACTACGACGACGCTGTGTTTCTTCAATTGCAATTCCCATTGATCTCGTTATGCGATCTGCGTACATAATAACGCGGCCGTTTGCATTACGCGCCGCACGACCAATTGTTTGAATTAATGAACGCTCTGAACGTAGGAACCCTTCCTTATCAGCATCTAAAATAGCTACAAGTGATACTTCTGGAATATCTAATCCTTCTCGTAATAAGTTAATACCGACAAGTACATCAAACTTACCAAGGCGAAGATCACGGATAATTTCAATACGCTCTAATGTTTTAATTTCAGAGTGAAGATAATTCACTTTAATTCCTACATCTTTTAAATAGTCCGTTAAATCCTCTGACATTTTCTTCGTTAAAGTCGTAATTAATACACGTTCATTTTTCGCAATCCGGTCATGGATTTCTCCTAATAAATCATCTATTTGTCCTTCAATTGGTCGTATATCAATTGGTGGATCTAAAAGCCCTGTTGGACGAATAATTTGTTCTATTGCTTTCGGTGACTGCTCTAACTCGTACGGTCCTGGCGTTGCCGAAACGTAAATAACTTGATTCGTTTTCTCTTCAAACTCATCAAACGTGAGCGGTCTATTATCTAAAGCTGATGGCAGACGGAATCCATGATCAACAAGCACTTGCTTACGTGCTTGGTCCCCGTTATACATCGCTCTTACTTGCGGAACCGATACGTGCGACTCATCCATAACGATTAAGAAATCCTTTGGAAAATAATCTAAAAGCGTATACGGCGTTGAACCTGCTGGACGAAGTGTTAAATGACGGGAATAGTTTTCAATCCCTGAACAAAAGCCCATCTCGCGCATCATTTCTAAATCATAACGCGTTCGTTGTTCTATGCGCTGCGCCTCTAACAACTTACCGTTATCATTTAATTCTTTTAAACGCTCTTCTAATTCTTTTTCGATATTTTCAATAGCGACCTTCAGCTTTTCTTCACGTGTAACGAAGTGAGATGCCGGGAAGATTGCTACATGATCACGTTCTGCTAATACTTCACCCGTTAATGCATTTACTTCTCGAATACGATCTATTTCATCCCCAAAAAATTCAATTCGAATACAATGCTCATCAAGTGATGCGGGGAAGATTTCAACTACATCTCCACGCACACGGAATGTACCACGCTTAAAATCAATATCATTACGTCCATACTGTACATCAACAAGTTCACGAAGCAATTGATTGCGGTCCTTTTCCATACCAACTCGAAGCGAAACAACTAACTCGCGGTATTCTTCCGGAGAACCTAAACCGTATATGCACGAAACACTCGCAACGATAATAACATCATCTCGTTCAAATAAGGAAGACGTTGCCGAGTGGCGTAATTTATCAATTTCATCGTTAATTTGCGCATCTTTTTCAATAAACGTATCCGTATGTGGTACGTACGCTTCCGGCTGATAATAATCGTAATAACTAACAAAATACTCCACAGAATTGTTAGGAAAGAAATCTTTCAGCTCACTATATAACTGTCCTGCTAACGTTTTATTATGAGCCATTACAAGTGTTGGTTTCTGCACTTCTTTAATGACATTTGAAATCGTAAATGTCTTACCCGTTCCTGTCGCTCCAAGCAACACTTGCTTTTTCTTTCCACTATTAATTCCCTCTACAAGCTTCTCTATCGCTCCCGGCTGATCACCTTGCGGGGAATACTCTGAGATAATTTCAAATGGATGTTCCAACTAAAAACCGACCTCCTCATAAAAATCTGTATTATTATTTTACCACGAATGCCCATAAAAAACCTAAAAAAACGAACAGATATTCGGTAAAGTTTTCGACAAGTTATATATAGAAAAAGGAAGGAATAAATACTTCCTTCCTTTACTAACTCTATTTTTTAAGTACATATAATAAGTCATATCCATTGCGCCCATTTTCATTCGTACAATCTATTAACCTATATGCCGTTTCTGATTCACGTTGCTCTTTAACAATCCTTTTACAACTATCTTTATGTAACCCTTTATGGTCACCAGCAAATTGATCTTGTCTATTATCTAACACATAAAGTATATCTTTCTCACTATGCTCTAACGTTTGAAAAATCGGGTCACCTTCATGTGTATACTGTACAATTCTTATTTTACCAACTTCCCCTTGTTCCACATTTCAAACGAACTTCTCGAATTTATCTAGATTAGAAATTTCTGCCCCCTTTGCAACGACATCATTCTTCTTATCAATTGCACTGCTAGGTTGTGAACATGCTACTAAACTAAAGAGAAATAGACATATAAAACCTGTTCTTTTCCTATCGTTATCCTCTCCTATACAAACTATTGGTATACTAGAAAAAGCTACTTTCCTCTATGAAAGTAGCTTCTTGTTTCCTTTCTCCTTCTTCGGAAAAATAACATATGAAAATGAAATCGCAGTATCCACTAAAAGAATAATAGCCCATACTTGGCTTACACGGCTTGCTGTTTTATTTAAAACGATTCCTGACTCTAACCAATTCCCCCACTGTTCTACTGGAATAAGCCCATACATGAAGAAAAAGAATATATGAACCGCAATAAACAAAATAAGATGTAAAATCCAATTTTTTATTTCCTGCTTCGCATGCGCCATCCCTGTCACTTCAAGTGGTTCTTCGATAATAGGCGCCGGTTCATTCCGCCACTTCGCAACTAATTTTTGTACATATATGTCTAATTTCTTCAAATCCTTTTTCCCATAAAAAACTGCATATAATAAAATGATTACCGTAATGATTTGAAAATTAGAGAACTTCCCTGTTTGATAATAGTCCAATACCCCTAAAGTTAAAATAAACACTTCATTTATGAGTAGCACAATCCCCATAATAAAGCTCGCCTTTTTCAAGCGAAATCCATACCTTAGTAAAAAGAATCCAATAGCTGATAGCCAAAATACAATCTCTGCACCAATTAAAAAATACCATCGATATTCTGCGAGTATACTCATTTATCCCTCTCCCTTTCATCATATATACGAAAAGCCTCATCCATATATACTAGAAGCTCTTCCTCAATTGGATACATACTCATTTTCTGTGAATCTTCTTTTGACTTTCTTACTTCCCACAGTTTATCTAAAAATGCTTCATCACCATTTGCCATCTCTAAACACTTCTGCATTAATTTCTTTGTTGCGCCTTGTACTTCATCACATGATGCTTCCTTACCGTCTTTCATAAAGTTACGTAGTTGCTTCAATAAATTTACCCATTCTAAAACATTCGGATCTTCTTCACTCATGTTCGGCAAATTATGAAGCAACTTTTGTTCTCCCTTAGAAAAAACTTCATTTTGAAACATCTCACGTATCCGCGGAGACTGTTTCGAAAGCTGAATGAGTTCAAACATAACTTTCCAATCCAGTTCTCCCTCCACATCTACTGAATAAACAACTGCCTGTAAAATACGTTCCATTCGATTAAATTTTTTCTGTTCTTCCTGTACAAATCTAAGTTGCTTTTCAAGCGATACTTTTAAATTGAGCTCATCCGTTATTAACATATTCGTAATCTCTTTTAATGAAAAACCCATTTCTTTTAAAAATAAAATTTGCTGCAAACGAACAACATCTCTCTCGCTATATAACCGATGTCCTCCATCAGTTTTCCCACTCGGCTTTAATAAATCAATTTGATCATAATAACGTAACGTCCTTACTGTAACCCCTGTTTCCCTCGTTAGTTCTTGAATTGAAATCAACTCCATCACCTCTTCTCCTTCATTATAAAAGATGACGTAACGTAACTTTCAAGTGGTTTGTAAAAAAAATACAAAAAGCTGTTTATACCTTTTGTATAAACAGCTTTTATGGAAATAACCCCTTTTGTATAGTACGACCACAAAATAAAATAATTGCTCCTACAACAACACTTGTTGCTGTTTTATGATAATGCGCTAAAATTAATAAATAGTATGATAAACCTACAGCACCAATCATAATACATACACTTGGCACTGGATTACGAGAGAAGTTTTGTATTCCCCAAAACAAAGCAAAAATAGCCGTAGCGACACATAATACCGGTAATCCCATCCCAGTTCCCCTTTTTCTATCTATTCCTTGTTGCTAACACACTCGTCGATGCCATGCTTATTAATAAACCAAAAATAGCAATATATAATAACTCATTTACATGTACTACTTGCCTATCTAAATACTTATTTACACAAAGATACATAATGAACAAAAAAACGCAGCTTGTAATACAAATCGTAAAATATGACTTCATATTGTTCACAAATCGCTCATCAATTGACGGTACTCTCTCTTCTTTCAAACGCTTCTGTTCTCTATATTCCGAAATGCCATATAAAATGACTAGTGCTACATTCGATATGAAGATCGTTCCCCACGAAATACTTAAAATCATTAAACTCACATTTAAAACAAGACCCGCTAAAAACAAACTTCCTATGAACCGTATAATATCTTGCTTACTCATACATGATCAGCCTCTTTTTGATTTCTATATTTCCATTTCGGCCAATAGTTCACAAAGAAATAAACAAACTGTCCTAATACAAATAAAACAAACGGCATGCCCGCATTTCCATAAACAATTAAATTATACAAACTCCATACCGCTAAACTCATTGTTAAAAACAACCCTAAATATTTAAACGCTTTATCTGACTGAAATCTCTCAAATTCATCTTGCATTTTCATTCCTCCTATCGTTATGCTCGTTTTCCCGCCATTACTCCTATGATGAGACTACCAGCAAATAAGAAACTACATACAATGAATATTTCTGGAACCGGTATAGTAATTCGCCCTACCGCTTTGCTTGCAACAATATAAACAATAAGCAAAAGAAATACGAATATAAATGAGACATTTACATACTTTTTTATATTTTCATTTACCCGCTCATCTATATCTGGAAGTTCTTCTTTTTTGTACTTCCGCTTTTTGTAATTCGTATACAATATCAGAAATACAATTGCTAAAATGGTACTAACTATAAGCGATAACATCGGCATGGATGGGTCCATAATACGAACTAAAACGTCCCCTCCTCATAATCCTAAGACAGTAGCGATATACAACTTTTTAGTGTCGTTCATTTTCTCTCCCCTTACTCCAGCGTAAATATTCCCTCTACCTTCATCCCAAAATATTTGGCGATTTTTAGGGATAGCTCTAGACTCGGATTATAATGATGGTTTTCAATCGCCACAATCGTCTGCCGCGTCACCTGCATCGCCTTTGCCATTTCCACTTGCGTTATATGATGTTGTTTTCTTAATTCCTTAATTTTATTTTTCACACCCATAGGCTCCACCTTCGAAAGTAAAGATATCTTTACTTTAATTATAAATATTTTCCAAATCCAAGTAAAGATATCTTTACAAAAAAAGGTGAAAAAAAGAGACATCTATAAGATGCCTCTTTTTTTGCTACATAAATCCTAAAGCATACACAAGAACGTACCCAAGAACAGATAAGCAAACCGAGCCAATCAACCCTGCCACAAATGCCCTACTTCCTAATTTGCGGAACGTTTTAAACTCTACATTTAAACCTAGCCCTGCCATTGCCATTGCAATAAGCATGTACGCAATTACTACAATATATCCGGCAACAACTTCTGGGATAATCCCAATCGAATGCACCGCACTCATTGCTAAAAATCCGAAGATGAACCAAGGAATCGGAAGGTCGCGCCACGATCTTTTTTCCTTGCTTTCCTCGCTCTTACCAAACCATAATCCAATTAAAATCGCTACTGGCACAAGCATCGCTACGCGCGTTAACTTCACAATAACCGCGATGTCTACAGCCGTGCTACCTCCTGGCGCTGCAGCCGCGATAACGTGAGCGATTTCGTGCAGCGTCGCCCCTGAGAACACCCCGTAACCGTAGGGTGAGAAGCCAAGCACTGGGTATAATAGCGTATAAATAAGTGTAAATATTGTACCTAAAATTGCAATAATTGCTGCCCCGACTGCTGTTTCTTCATCTTTCGCTTTCACTTGCGGTGCAATTGCCACGACCGCTGCAGCTCCACAAATTGCCGTCCCACATGCTGTTAAAATTCCAAGTTTCTGTTCTACTTTAAATACTTTCGTTAGTCCATATACAACGAAAATTGTAAATGTAATAACAACCGCTGCGATGACCAATACTTTCGGCCCCGCCTTCGCAATATCTACAAGATTTAACCTCATTCCGAGTAAGATGATCCCAAAGCGTAGCAACTTCTTACTCGCAAAGTTCGTTCCCGCTATCGCTTCTTGAGGAATCCCGATTGCCGCGCGCCAAACCATCCCGATTAGAATAGCGATTACTAATTGTCCCATAATATTTAAAAATGGAAGCTCTGCTAAATATTTCGCGGCGATTGCGATTAATAACGTAATCCCAATACCTTGCGAAAATCCAAAGCCCTTCTTCTTTTGTATAACAAGTGTTTGTTCCACTTTGTACCACCCCAATAATCGTATTGGAACATGCATGTTCTTTCTAGTTACATTATAAGAGAGTTTTAATAATAAGTTTAATATCAATATTGAATACCTATCATCAGAAATACTTATGATAAAATAAAAGCAAAAATAAAGGGGCCTAACAAATGAACGTCGACATTTTAAAGATCTTTGTTACTGTCATTGAACAAAAACATTTTTCGCGTGCTGCGGAACTATTAAACCTTTCACAACCTGGCGTTAGTATGCACATTCGCAACCTGGAAAATGAATTTGGGACTACACTTATTCAGCGCTCCCCAAAGCACGTCCAAGTTACGGAAGCTGGAAACATATTATACATACACGCAAAGCAGATGCTCTCACTTTATGAAGATGCAAAACAGGAAATTAATGCGCTCCATAACGTCGTAACAGGAACACTTCGCATCGGCGCTAGCTTTACAATTGGCGAATACTTACTTCCAAAAATACTTGCGCGCTTTGCCAATGAAAATGCACACGTCGAAGTTCATACATTTATCTCCAATACGGAAGAAGTTTTGCAAAGCCTCCGCTCTAATCAAATTGATATCGGCTTAGTGGAAGGCCAAGTCGTATACGCTGACGTAGATGTTGAAACTTTTATGCAAGATGAAATGAAACTCGTCGTCCCGCCAAACCACCCATTGCTCCATATCAAGGGGATTAACGAAAATGCATTGCAAGACCAAGTCTGGGTATTAAGGGAGAGCGGCTCTGGCACACGTGCCTATAGCGATCGATTTATACACCAACATCATTTAAAAATGAAACGCTTCTTTACATTTAGCAGTATTCAAAGCGTGAAGGAAGCCGTTGCAGCCGGTCTTGGCATCGCCATCCTTTCAGATTGGACTGTTCGAAAAGAACTATTAGCAAAAGAACTATTCCACATCCCTGTTCCGAACGAAGAGCTAATCCGTCCATTCTCCATCGTGCGCGGCAAATATTTTATCCCGTCTAAAGCTATTCAAGTCTTTTTAAAACACGTAGATTCTTTTGCGAAAAAACAGAGTTGACCTTCACATTAGTGTGAAGGTTTACAATACATGTAAAAGGAGTGAAACGCATTGCGAATTGGAGAGTTATCAAAAGAAACTGGGGTTAGCGAAAGGGCACTAAGACATTATGAAGAAAAGGGATTACTCCCTTCGAAACGCCTAGCAAATGGCTACCGTGATTTTGATGAAAGTGCAATCGAAAAAGTAGAGCTGATTCAAATGTACTTGCAAATCGGCTTAAATTTAGAAGAAACAGAACGAATGCTACGTTGCCTTGAAATCGAGCCACATCTTTACGAAAATCCGTGTAGTAGTATCCTTGCACTTTACGAAGACAAACTTGATGAGGTAACGAAGCAAATCACATTACTTTCCAACATTCAAACGAATTTACAAAAACACGTTTCACTCCTAAAACAAGCAAAAGAAAAGGGATGATTACATGTTTGTTATACATGGCAGTTCAAGACAAAACGGAAATACGGAAGCTTTAACACATATGGTGATTGATGGGATTGAAACAGAACAAATTTACTTGCGTGATCATATCGTCCACCCAATCATAGATCAGCGCCATGATGTAGAAGGATTTCAACCTGTAAATGATGACTACGAGCAGTTAACCAAACGCATGCTAGAGCACGACACGATTATCTTCGCTACACCGCTATACTGGTACGGAATGAGCGGCCACATGAAGAACTTCGTTGATCGCTGGTCACAAAGCTTGCGTAATAAATCTCTTCATTTCAAAGAAAAAATGAAAGGCAAAAAAATGTACGTTGTCATCGTTGGCGGAGACAGTCCAAAACTGAAAGCATTGCCGCTTATCGCCCAGTTTCAATATATCTTTGATTTTGTTGGTTCATCATTTGAAGGGTATATTATTGGGGATGCGAATGGACTAGATGAAATCAAGAACGATGCTGAGGCACTGGCAAAAGCACAATTGTATAATAATAAATTCAAAAATAGCACACAGAAATAAGTTTGACAAATCCATTTGTATGCGCATACAATAAAAATAATATTATGAAAGGAAGGTACTTTGACCAATGAAGTTCTAATTCTCTTATTTATTTCATCCATCACAAATAGTGAACAAAAATGATGAAAACTAGCAGAGGATTAGTCTGTCCATTTGTCGATACTTTCTTTCGATACGATCATGTAAAAAATCGTTTATTTATGTACGATTTTTACATTGAAGGGCGACATTTATCCTCTCTAGTGAAACTAGGGAGGTTTTTTTATGACTATTTTAATCGCACGTAATATCGAAAAGAGCTTTGGTGATCGCACCATATTTACGTTACCGTCACTAGAAATCCAAGCAAACGATCGTATAGGAATTGTCGGAGTCAACGGAGCTGGAAAATCTACGTTATTACAAATATTAAGTAAAGAAATAGAAGCTGACAAAGGCACAGTAACTCATCATAGTTCTATCGCCATCATTCCACAGCTTAGCGAGGGGATACCGGAAACCGCTTCTTCCCTCGCTAAGGGCAAATGGAATATTTCAAACGTCGCAAATTCAATGAGCGGGGGTGAACGAATGCGCCTAAAGATCGCCCATGCCCTCGAACAAGATGCAGGCATTCTATTTGCTGATGAGCCAACAAGTCACTTAGATATGTTCGGTACAGAGCAATTAGAAAAGGCACTTTTATCTTATAAAGGTGCACTTGTTTTAATATCGCATGATCGTGATCTTTTAGATGCCATATGTACAAAAATCATCGAAGTTGAAGACGGTACTATTCAAGAATATAAAGGTAATTATTCAAACTATCGAAAGCAAAAAGAACGTGAGCGAATACAAAAGCAGGCAGAATATAATCAATATATACAAGAAAAAAATCGGTTAGAACAGTCAATTTCACAAAGAAAGCAACGTGCTTCTAGCATGACAAAAATCCCAACACGGTTCAGTTCATCTGAATCTAAACTTTATAAGTGCAGCGGGGCTCATGGGCAAGAAAATGTTAGCAAAGTAGCGAAAGCACTAGAAACACGCCTTGAAAAGTTGGAACAGAAAGAAAAACCGAAGGACTTTTCTCAAGCTCAGTTTGACGTACAATACCACACACCAATTCATAGTAAAGCAGTTGTTCAGTTTAATAAAACAACGAAGAAAATAGGGGATCGCACATTATTTAAAAATATGAATGGAACAATTGTCCCTGGGGCAAAGCTTGCTATTCTAGGGGAAAACGGAAGCGGAAAAACAACTTTGTTCAAAATGCTTCTCGCGAACGAGCGTGGCATTCAGCTTTCGAAAAGTTGTAAAATTGGATACTTTGGACAAACATTATCTATTTTAAAAACAGATAAAACAATTTTAGAAAACGTTCTAGAAGAAACAAACTATACAGAATCGTTCGTTCGAACAATACTTGCACGGCTCCTATTCCGCCGTGAAGATGTTCATAAACCTGTGCACATCTTAAGTGGTGGAGAACGCATGAAGGTTGCACTCGCAAAAGTATTTTTAGGAAACTATAATATGCTTCTGCTCGACGAACCGACAAACTATTTAGACTTGGCAACGCAAGAAGAATTAGAAAGCATGTTACAGGAGTATCCTGGTACAATACTTTTCATTAGCCATGACCGTGCCTTTATTCGTTCTGTTGCAAACCATATTCTACAAATAGATGAGAGCGAACCAAGAATATTCCACGGCAATTACGAGCAATACACAAAAAGAACCACCCAAGCTTCTGTAAACGTTACTGAACAAGAATTATTGCGATTACAAACAAAATTAACAGAAATCATCAGCCGGATTTCTATCCCAAATCAGCATGATGACATCACATTTCTCGAACAAGAATACGAAAAATTATTAGTTCGAATTCGGCAGTGTAAAGAAGCGCTCTAATGTCTTCCCCATATATCGACGGGACCTTCCGCATTTCCCAAGAAATATCGAGGCTTCGACATAGAATATCACCCTACCTATCATTTTAGACACAATAACAACAAAAAGCCGTGCACCAGCACGGCTTTTCACTTTATCCCGCTATTTGTGGGCAGTAAGACTCCCACCTCAAAATTCGGCTTGAGCAAAGAAATTAGGTGGGCGTCGGGCTGCCCGTAAACGCCCGATTGGTGAGGGCTAATAATCAGTGGGGGATGAACCCCCCACTGATTAAAGTTTCACTTTATATACGGACAGCAGTCCCGCTCACCGCAACCATTAGCATTCCTTCGCGAACTACTTCGTAGTCCACATCGATACCAACAATGGCGTTCGCATTTTTTTGTCTTGCGAGAGTTTTCATCTCTTCCATTGCAATGTCGCGCGCTTCTTTTAATTTACTTTCGTAGGCGCCTGCGCGACCACCGACAACGTCACGGACAGAAGCGAAAAGGTCACGCACGATATTCGCACCCATGATTGCTTCGCCATTAACGATATCGATATAATCAATAATTTCTTTCCCTTGAATTGTAGAAGTTGTTGTTACAATCATGCTTTGTAGCCTCCCAAATAAGATTTCCACTTACTTATGGTGCACTAATTCAGCAGAAATTATATTTACGAACTAAACTGCGCCTCATACAATCGGCTGTAACCCTCGCCTCGTTTGATTAGTTCCTCATGTGAACCTTGTTCTGCAATACCGTCTTTATTTACAACGACGATGCGATCTGCATTTTTAATAGTTGCAAGCCTGTGAGCGATAACTAATGTTGTACGGCCAACAGATAGTTCTGCAAGTGATTTTTGGATAGCAAGTTCTGTCTCTGTATCTAGCGCAGAAGTTGCTTCATCTAAAATTAAAATTGGCGGGTTCTTCAAGAACATACGTGCAATCGCTAAGCGCTGCTTTTGTCCTCCTGAAAGTTTCACACCACGCTCACCGATAACTGTATCTAAACCGTCTGGTTGCGAGTAAATTAAGTCCTCTAGCTGAGCACGTTTTACCGCCTGCCAAATTTCAGTTTCTGAAGCTTTTAAGTTTCCGTAAGCGATATTTTCACGAATTGTTCCTGAGAATAAGAAAACATCTTGCTGTACAATTCCGATTTGCTTACGAAGTGACGATAACGTCATCTCTTTAGTGTCAATGCCATCAATTTGAATTGATCCAGATGAGTGTTCATAAAAACGAGGTAATAAACTACATAGTGTTGTTTTCCCTGCCCCTGATGGTCCAACGAAAGCAACTGTTTCACCTGCATGTATTTTCAAACTAATATCGTTTAAAATCGGCTCTTTATTTTCATATCCGAACGTGATGTTATTGTATTGAATATCGCCGTGTACATGTTTAACTTCTATTGCATCTTTAGAATCTACAATATCCGGCTCTGTTTCCAGAAGTTCTACATATCTTTTAAAACCAGCGATTCCTTTCGGATAACTTTCAATAACCGCATTAATTTTTTCAATTGGGCGGAAGAAAATATTCGTTAATAAAACGAATCCAATAAATCCACCGTACGTTAATTCACCTTGCAGAACAAACCATGTACCACATATTAATACAAAGAGTGTTACAAGACGCATCAGCATATAACTAATCGATGAATTTAACGCCATAATTTTATACGCCATTAATTTTGTTGTACGGAAACGAGCATTATTTACAGCAAATTGCTCTTGCTCAAACTTTTCATTTCCGAATGCTTGTACAACGCGGATACCACCTACATTGTTCTCGATACATGCATTGAAATCAGCAACGTCTGAGAATAAACGTCTAAACGTACCTGTCATTTTTTTATTGAAGTAAAGTGCCAACCATAATAAGAACGGGATTACGAAGAATGTTAGAAGTGCTAACTTCCAGTTAATCATCATCATAAATGAAAACGCTCCAACTAAAGTCATAATGGCAATGAATAAATCTTCTGGTCCATGGTGAGCAATTTCCCCAATTTCCATTAAATCGTTTGTAAGACGTGAAATTAAATGACCTGTTTTATTATTATCAAAAAATCTGAATGATAGCTTTTGAATGTGATCAAATAATTTCTGCCTCATATCTGTTTCAATGTTAACCCCAAGCATATGTCCCCAATATGTAACGACATATTGCAAACCTGCATTTAGCACATAAACTATGAACAAACCGAAACAAGCCCATAAAATAAGCGTCCAGTTTTGTCCTGGTAATAACTTATCAATAAATTGATTTACGATAAGCGGGAAACCAAGTTCGAGTAAGCCTGCGATAACTGCACAGGAAAAATCAAGTATAAATAAACCTTTGTACGGTTTATAGTAAGAAAAAAATTTACGTAGCATATTTTTCCTCCCTTTTCCAAATTAAAAGACTCCCTAAATGATAACCATTATCAAATAATTATTCAAGTTATCCGTCTATGAAACTAAAAAAACCTTCATCTGTGTTTGATGAAGGTTCCCATTTTATTTTACATCGCTTCCGAATCCCACTCATGCTCTTGCTGGACAAACACAACACCTAATTCATGATGTCCCCCAGCATATAACGCCGTTTGAGCAAGACGAAGCTCACCATTTGTATCTACTACTTCTAATTTACAAAACGCCCCTGTCGTCTTCGTTTGAAGCGCGTCATAAAACTCTTCGGTACTTCTTGGAATGACTCCATTTACTTTCGTAATAACTTCTCCAGGCTTTAAATGCATCTCTGCCCCAATTGTATTAGGAATTGTATCTAACACAACAAGTCCATCATTACGTGCGGCAAAGTATGCTGGTCTTTTCTCGTCTGCAATTTTCTCTTGCATCGAGATTGTAAAGCGTCCAAGCATTGCGACTCCCATCGCGATAATTGCGAGTACGTGCCACCAGTAACTTGCGATACCTAAAACGAGTACGAGCCCCGCTAATCCATAGACACGTCTTCCTGTAAATAATAAAGCTTCTGTCGGCTCATAACTTCTAACCTTTCTCATAAATCCAATTAAAAATGGAACGAGGAATAAAGAGTATGTAGTTGAACCGATTGAAACGACAGGCCACCAAGGGATAAATGCTGTCACCGCATCTCCTGGTATAAGAATAAATACTGGTACAAGCCATAAACGATTTGATTCATGTAGTCCAATTCGTAGCCCACGCTTACCTTTGTTAATTTTCGGCGTAGAATAGCGAACTGCATTTTTAGAGATTAATAACCCCTCTACAACGAGCATAACGCCTAGTAAAATAGCGAGGGATACAATCGTACCCTCTTCACCTTCTCCAAGCTGTAAGAAGGAAACTCGCATCTTAGACGATAACAATACGAGTGCAATAGCGATTCCGAAAGTATAAGCTACAGATAAATATCGATACATAGCAGTTAATCCAAATAATAACGTCCAAAGTAAAATTGCCCATAAACTCGCTTTTGAAACAACTAGCCCGAGTCCAATCGTAATAATAGATACGATTAATCCGTACCCAATACCTGCAAATAGAGTTGTTCGTAGTTCAAACCAAATATCATATACTTTAAAAGAAAAATCTTTTCGTTCTCGTAATATACGTAAGTATCCAACGAAGATACTACTAATTAAAAATACATAGACAGCAGGGTGTAAGAAAAAACGTCCAACTGCTCGTAGTATTTCAAAAAGCCATGCCTCCACGAATTCATTCACCACCATTTATATCATTTTTTCTTTTTATCTTATCATATTTAACACATAAAAAAATACAGGCATCAAAGTGCCTGTATTCTTTCTTATTTCGCTATTAATTTCAATGCCGTCTGTAATTGTAAATCATTTTCTCCAGAACGGATTTTTTCAATGATTTTAGTTTGAATCGCTTCAGCTGTCTTTTTATCAAGTTGTCCTGTTGCTTCCATCTCATTCGCATTTTGGAATGCTTTTAGTGCTGATTCTGTCTCTTTGCTAAAGTATCCATCTTCACGTCCTGGTACATATCCTAAGCTCTTAAGCATTTCTTGCGCGTGTTTTACTTGTACATCATTTGAATTGTATGAAAGTGTCTTTTCAATTTGAATTGGTGTCGCATGATAATAATCTGGTTGCTTCACTTCTACAGTTGGCGCGATTCCTTTTTTATGAATCCAATTGCCATCTGGTGTTAACCATTTAAACATTGTTAATTTAATGTTGCTGCCATCTTTAAATGGAACAGCCTGTTGAACAGTACCTTTACCAAACGTTTTTTCACCAATTAAATCGTATCCTTCTCCTTCTTTTAGCGCACCAGCTAAAATCTCTGAAGCAGAAGCACTTCCGTTATCAATTAATACTGAAATTGGATATGACTTTCTCTCTTTCAGTTCCGTAGAGAATTTCTTCTTCTCACCATTTCGCTGTTCTACTTGTAGCATTGGCTTTTTATCTGTCATGATGTCTCCTAGTATATCTTCTACACTATTTAAATAACCGCCAGGATTACCACGCACGTCAATAACTAAGCCCTTTATGTTTTTCTTCTCTAGCTCTTTTAACTGATCCTTAAATTCTTTCGCAGTATTTTCAGCGAAAGAAGTAATTTGCATATAACCGATATCTTTTCCGCTATCTTGCTTTACAGAACTAAATACAGTGAAAATCGGAATCTTTTCACGCTTAATTTTAAATTCTATCGGATCAGCCACTCCTGCGCGCTTAATTTCAATTGCAACAGTCGTTCCTTTTTTACCACGAATTTTTAATACTGCTTCTTCACGTGATAAATCTTTCACACTATTTCCATCTACAGATAAAATTTGGTCATTCGGTTTAATTCCTATTTTTTCTGCTGGTGAACCTTTAATTGGCGATACGATAATAAGCTTACCGTCCGTCTTGTTCACTTCAGCTCCAATCCCTTCAAGTTCAGGATCCAGTGACTGACTAAACTGTTTTGCCGTTTCTTTATCCATATACGTGGAATAAGGGTCCTTCAGCGTAGACAACATTCCCTGTATCGCACCTTCGACTAATTTGTCGTCTTTCACGTCTTCCACATAACGTGAATCAATTAGTGCATACGCCTCATTAATCTTTACCAAATTCCCTTGCGCTGTGCCAGCATTACCATTCGATACTGTTTGCGTTACATACGCTGGGTTTATCCCAAACCAGTACATACCACCAAACATCCCGCCAGCACCAATTAAAAATGCAACAACCATTCCAATAATTGCAACTCTACGTTTCAATGCGGAATTCCCCTTTCCAGAACACACAGGTGGTGTAGCAAAAGGCATCACACGATGTGTGATGCCTTTACCTATTTCTACTATATGATAAGCTTGTACGAATTATGTTTGCAACTTTTTATACTTTTAAGAAGCGACGAATTGACATTACACTTCCCCACATACCGATTAATGCACCGATTAACATTAATAAACCAGCTAATTGGAATACGAATGGGTTGTATGGTAGAAGCTCGAAAATTGTTCCGCCAAGTTTTTCATTAAACACACCTTGCAACGAATTATACATAACTAAAATTAGGCCAATTGGAATAATTGATCCTAATACTCCTAGGAATAATCCCTCTAACAAGAACGGCCAACGAATAAACCAGTTTGTTGCACCAACAAGTTTCATAATTTCAATCTCAGTACTACGAGCATAAATTGTAATTTTAATTGTGTTAGAGATTAAGAACATCGCTGTGAATAGAAGACCCGCAATTAACGCAATCCCGATGTTACGACCAGTTTTTACAGTATCAAATAATTTTTCAACTTGACCTTTACCGTATTGAACATTACTTACAAACTGCATTTTCTCAATCTTTTTCGCAATTGTTGCCGTATCTGTTGGTTCTTTCGCCTTTACAACAAATACGTTTTTCAGCGGGTTATCTTGCTCAAATAACTCGAACGTTTTTCCACTATCGCCTAAGCTTTTAATTAAACGTTTCAACTCTTCTTCTTTAGAAGAATATTTAATAGAATCTACTTTCGCAATTTTACTCATATCTTCTTCTAATTTCTTTTGATCAGCTTCTTTTGCTGCTGGATCAACATGCACACGAATTTCTACATCTTGCTCTACTTTCGTCGCAAAATGGTTCATATTCATAATCGCTGTCAAAAAGACACCTACAAGTAATAATGTAACTGTTACTGCACTTACAGAAGCAAATGTCATCCATCCGTTACGGGATAGATTTTTCACACCTTCTCGCAAATGTCGACTAAGGGTTTTAGCCTTCATATCCGTATCCTCCCTCAATCTCGTCTCGAACAATTCTTCCGCCTTCAATTGCAATTACACGATGACGAATTGTATTTACGATATCTGCGTTATGTGTCGCCATAACAATCGTTGTACCACGCTCATTAATACGTTTAAAAATCTTCATAATATCAAGAGCTGTTTCAATATCTAAGTTACCTGTTGGCTCATCGGCAATTACAACCTTTGGCTTATTTACAATCGCTCTTGCAATCGCCACACGTTGTTGCTCTCCGCCCGAAAGCTCATTTGGAAGTGCATCGGCACGCTCTTCAAGACCAACAAGACCTAACACTTCTGTAACGCGCTCACGAATCGCTTCCTTCTCTTCTTCAATTACTTCTAAAGCAAACGCAACATTCTCATATACCGTTAATTTAGGTAGCAATTTAAAATCTTGGAAAATCACGCCTAATTGACGACGGAAATATGGAACATCTCTTTCTGCTAACGTTTCAATTACAAGTCCATTTACATTAATTGATCCTGTAGATGGCTTCTCTTCACGATACATCATTTTAATAAATGTAGATTTTCCGGCTCCACTCGGTCCAACTACGTATACGAATTCACCTTGTTTAATGTTAACTGTGAGACCAGCAATGGCTTTCATACCATTTGGGTACTCCTTATAAACATTCGTCATTTTTATCATTATTTATCACCCAATACTTAATGATTTTTTTAGAAATACTTTTCTGTACATTTAAAAATAAAAGAAAAGTCTTTATTTTCATTCGACCATTCTTGTTGAAGGTAGCTTCCATACATGCTTTTTATTAGCAACGCTACTCTATGTAATATATTTCATCAAAATTCTACAAACCCCATTGTAACATCAATCGGTTTCCAATTCGGATACAATTTTGTTACAGTTATGTTACATCCTAATAAAAGGTAAACGAGCTCATGTAATTACTTAACTCGAAGCACTTTTCGGTCAAGTTATACAATCAGCTCGTTTATTAATTACGTTTCTTATTTATGCTCCGCTAACCATTCAGCTACTTTTTTCGCATCTTCACCTTGAATAATTCCTGGTGACATTGAACCCCGGCCTTTTTCAATAATCTTTTCAATCTCTGCTGCGTCATATTTCTGTCCTACTTTTCGTAAATCTGGTCCAGTTGCTCCTGATAAATCTTTAGCGTGACAACCTATACAACTTTTTTGGTAAATTTGCTCTGCGCTATCTGTGCTTGCAGATTGTTTTGATGGTTTACTCTCTTCTTTATTTCCACATGCTCCTAAAGCAAAAACGACTGATGTCCCCAGCGTAATAGCCAACAATTTCTTTTTCACTTCTATCGCTCCCCATTGTTGATATTCTTTTCATTCATAACTAGGCAATAGTTTTCATAACACATTCAATATTCATTATAAGCATTATCTTTATATAGAAAAACTAAGGTGTATTTCATATTTTTCACAAATATAGTGAGAAGCCTAATAAAATAAGCTTTCATAAATTGTTTCAATTCTGTGAACACCTTAAAAAATTCTATAAAGAGCCTTTTTCTCCAATCAAAACTGAGAAATTCTATATAAAGTCCTACTCTATTACCACTTTGTTTTACTATTCTCTACCTTTTACAAAACAATATACGGCATTGTATTCTACATATAATCTCATCAAAAAGAGAAGTTGTCGTTTCCAACTTCTCTTCCTCTTTATTTCATCAATATAAATAAGATAAGCCTCTTTATATCCTCTTGGACCTCAGCATGTGCCAACAATTCTGTTGGCTTTTTCTCTTATTAAATACGAGAACGTAAATACGCATCAATAAACGGATTAATTTCTCCATCCATAACTGCTTGTACATTACCAACTTCTGTATTTGTGCGATGGTCTTTCACAAGAGAATACGGGTGGAATACGTAAGAACGGATTTGGCTGCCCCATCCAATTTCTTTTTGCTCTCCGCGAATCTCATCTAATTGTGCTTGTTGTTCTTCTAATTTCTTTTGATATAATTTCGCTTTCAGCATTTTCATCGCATGCTCACGGTTTTTAATTTGAGAACGCTCTGACTGACATGTTACAACCGTGTTTGTTGGTAGATGAGTTATACGAACTGCTGAATCTGTCGTATTAACGTGCTGTCCACCTGCACCACTTGCACGATACGTATCTATTTTCAAATCTTCTGTACGCACTTCAATTTCAACTTCATCATTGAATTCAGGTACAACTTCACAAGATACGAACGATGTATGACGACGACCTGAAGAATCGAATGGTGAAATACGTACAAGACGATGTACACCTTTCTCCGCTTTCAAGTAACCGTAAGCGTTATGACCTTTAATTAATAATGTAACACTCTTAATACCAGCTTCATCGCCCGGTAAGTAATCAACCGTTTCTACTTTAAACCTACGTTTTTCAGCCCAGCGCGTGTACATACGTAATAACATAGAACCCCAGTCTTGTGACTCTGTTCCACCTGCACCTGGGTGTAATTCTAAAATAGCGTTATTTTTATCATAAGGATCGCTTAATAGTAACTGCAGCTCGTACTCATTCATTTCTTGAATTAAAGTTTTCACTTCTGATTCTAGTTCCTCATGTAAATCTTCATCATACTCTTCTTTAAGTAAGTCATGCGTCATTTCTAAGTTTTCGAACGTCTCATCTAACTGACGGAACCTTCCAACCATATCTTTCAGCGCATTCGCTTCATTAATCACAGCTTGTGCGCCTTGTTGGTCATCCCAAAATCCTGCGCCCATCATCGTTTCTTCTAATTCTGCAATTTGTTTTTCCTTAGTAGGAAGGTCAAAGAGACCCCCTAAAAGCCGCTAATCTCTTAGCCATTTTTTCTAATTCTTGCCTAATTTCTACTAATTCCATTTCCTTCACCTCTATGTAATTGCTGTTACTTTCATATGAAAACAAGGGAAACTCTCTCCGCTTATTACGGAGAGAGTTTAATCCTTTTCATTATACATTTTTGATGTAAAAATTTGCAAAGCAGTCTAAACTACAGTTTCTTATTACTGCCCAATGCCACAACAGTTTTTATATTTCTTGCCACTACCACATTTACATAAATCGTTGCGTCCCATTTGGTCACCTTTTACAACCGGTTTTTTCTTCGCGTCTTCGCCATCGCTTGATGGATGAACAGCTTCACCTTGAACAACTTCTTGACGCTCTAAGTTTTGCTCAATTTCAGCTTTCATAATGTAACGAGAGATTTCCTCTTCAATAGAAGCGATCATCGACTCGAACATTGCGAACCCTTCCATTTGGTATTCACGAAGTGGATCGATTTGTCCGTAAGCACGTAAATGAATACCTTCACGAAGGTGATCCATTGCATCGATATGATCTGTCCATTTCGTATCTACAACACGGAATACAACAACCTTTTCGAATTCACGTGTCTGCTCTTCAGGTAGAAGCTTCTCTCTTTCGTTATAACGCTCTAACAATTTCGCGATAATTGATTCGCTCATTTCTTCTGGAGCAAGGCGACGTAACTCTTCTTCTTTTACATCTCCTTCTTCAAGAAGGTTTGTATTTAAGTAATCGACAAGACCTTTAATGCTCCAATCTTCTTCGATTTCTTCTTGCGTATGAAGTGCAACAGCACGTTCTATCGTAGATTTCATCATACCTTCAATAATGCTGCGTAAGTTCTCTGAATCCATTACTTCTTGACGCTGTTTATAAATTACTTCACGTTGTTGACGAAGTACATCGTCGTATTGCAATAGCTGCTTACGTGCATCATAGTTATTTCCTTCCACACGTTTTTGCGCAGATTCTACCGCACGAGAAACCATTTTACTTTCGATTGGCTGTGAATCATCCATACCAAGGCGATCCATCATCGCTTTCATATTGTCAGAACCGAAGCGGCGCATTAGTTCATCTTCCATTGATAAGTAGAACTGTGTTACACCAGGGTCCCCTTGACGACCAGAACGACCACGTAACTGATTATCAATACGACGACTTTCGTGACGCTCTGTACCGATAACTGCTAGGCCAACGTTTCTAATATCGTCGCCTAACTTAATATCCGTACCACGACCAGCCATATTCGTCGCAATTGTTACAGCGCCTTTCATACCAGCTTCTGCAATGATATCTGCTTCACGCGCATGGTTTTTTGCATTTAAGATATTATGACGTACACCTTTACGTGTTAACATTTTTGAGATAAGCTCTGACGTTTCAATTGCAACTGTACCAACAAGAATAGGTTGCCCTTGCTTATGACGATTTACAATATCCTCAACAACTGCATTGAATTTACCTTCCATTGATTTGAAGATTAAATCAGCACGATCATCACGAATAATATCTTTATTCGTTGGAATTACGATAACATTCATATTGTAAATACTACGGAATTCTTCTTCTTCCGTTTTCGCTGTACCAGTCATACCAGATAATTTTTCGTACATACGGAAGTAGTTTTGGAACGTAATTGTCGCAAGCGTCATACTTTCATTTTGAATTTCTACGCCTTCTTTTGCTTCAATAGCTTGATGTAAACCTTCGCTATAACGACGACCTTTCATAAGACGACCAGTGAATTGGTCTACGATTACGATTTCGCCTTCTTGTACAACATAATCTGTATCAAGGTGCATAACAACGTGTGCACGAAGCGCCTGATTAATATGGTGAAGAAGTGCTACATGTTTTAAATCGAATAAGTTATCGATATGGAAAGCTTTCTCAGCTTTCGTAATACCATCTTCTGTTAACATTACATTTTTCGTTTTCACATCAAATGAATATTCTTTTTCATTTTCTAATGTACGAACGAATGCATTTGCAAACATGTATAGCTCTGCTGATTTTTGAGCTTGTCCCGAAATAATAAGCGGCGTACGTGCTTCATCAACTAAAATAGAATCGACTTCATCGATGATAGCAAAATTAAGTGGACGCTGAACGCACTGCTCTCTATATAACACCATGTTGTCACGTAAGTAATCGAACCCAAGCTCGTTATTTGTGCTATACGTAATATCAGCAGCATAAGCAGCTTGTTTCTCTTCACGTGACATACTATTTAAGTTAATCCCTACAGTTAGGCCAAGGAACTCATGAAGTTGTCCCATTTCGCTCGCATCACGTTGCGCTAAGTATTCATTGACTGTAACAACGTGAACACCTTTTCCTGTTAATGCGTTTAAATATACAGGTAAAGTAGATGTTAACGTTTTACCTTCACCTGTTTTCATCTCAGAGATATTTCCTTCATGTAAGGCGATACCACCCATTAGCTGTACGCCATATGGACGCATTCCAAGAACACGATTCGCTGCTTCACGAACAACCGCAAAAGCTTCAGGAAGTAGATCATCTACTGTCTCACCTTTTGTTAGACGTTCTTTAAATTCAATCGTCTTTCCTTTTAATTGTTCATCAGTTAGCGGCTTAATAGATGATTCTAATGCATCAATTTGCTCCACTGTCTTCTGCATACGTTTAATTTGGCGTTGGTTGACATCAAATACCTTTTTTAAAATACCGATCATAGGAAATACGCTCCTCTTTTATTAAAATAAAACTTCCGATTGCTTTCTTTTTCTCTTTACAATCAGTCGTTATAAAAATCAAATTTATCCCGCATTAACGGGCTGTAAAATCCCTATCTCAAAATTCAGCAAAAGCAAAAAATTAGGTATGGGATCAACTGCCCGTAAAAGCCCGATTGGTGAAGGCTAATAATCAGTGGGTGGGAAGAACCCACCACTGATTAAAGTTTCACTTTATGTTATGCCAATTTTTCTCCTAATTAAAAAACTAAAATGTATAAACCTAATGATAATTGTAACACTTGTCTTATAACTATGACAACAATCGTCCAAATGTCGAGCCGTAGATTCAGAAAAAGTTTTTATTTTATTCGTTTCAACAAATTAATAATTCTTTTCCCTACCTCTCTATTTCAAATTCATATTCCAAATTTCATATTAATTCTAAATAATATTCTTTCCCGTTCCCTTTAAAGAGAGTAGCTGGAATGAACATATTAGTAAGATTTAAATCGACAATTACAAAAGCCAAAGATTTTGCCGGTGCAGCATCCATAGATACTCACACAATGTGCAAAACCTTCAGCTTTTGATTTCTATAAACAATATCTATCATCATGTTGCAAAATATACTCAACCATAGCAATCAAAAAACAACCTTAAAATATATCGATATCACCAAAGTACTTAACACATTTTGTATAGATTTTTTCCTTTTTTAAAACTACACTTCAAGTTAATAATACCAATGCGTTTTATTAATTTATTGGTATTTCTAATTCATGATATTTCCCTTCCTTATCCTTCATAAAAGAAATGAATTTCACCTTAGTTGATTCGTTAGAAAAATTTTCATAATTTTTACCAGGGTCATCTCCTATAAAATAATTTGTCCCTATATATCCCCGTACTGTTTTACCCGCAGGTATGAAAGGATCAAACTGATATTTTACAGGTAATTCTATTGAATAAGGAATTAAATTATAAAACTCTCCTATTTTAGAATAAAACATTGTATTAGAAATAGACTTATTACTAAGCAAGTTAATATCCCGATTTGTTGTATTTGTAATATTTAAAGGTAACACATACGTCACTACTTCACGGTCTTCATAAGGATCATAAACTTTTGTAGGATCAAGAGGATCAAGCGCATGAAACTTCACTCCTTGTCCATCTTCAAAAGCTCTATTAGATAAAAACTCATCTTTTACCACTTTATAAGATTCATTATTTTGATTTAATGTTTTAAATCTAAACAAACTAGCAAATGTACATAGCAACAGACACAATCCAATGATTATTAAGACATGTTTTCTTGTCACTATTAATCTACCAACTTTCCATTATTAACATGTACAATACGATCTACTATTTCATTATCTAGAACATGCACATCATGACTAGCTACAATAATAGTCGTCCCCTTAGATTTTTCTACTTTCAAAATATCCAAAATATCTTTTATCCCATCACTATCTAAAGCATTAGTAGGCTCGTCTAATAACAATAATTTTGGTCGTTCCATTAAAGCTTGTGCTATCCCTAAACGTTGTTTCATACCTAAAGAGTATCTTTTATACTTTCTCTTATCTGTTTTATCAAGTCCAACCCTTTGAATAATATTATAAATTTCCTCATCAGAAATTTTATTGTTAATTGATGATAAAAATTTCAAGTTTTGAAAACCAGTATACCCTGGAATAAAACTTGGATATTCAATCAATATTCCCATAGAATCTGGAAATTGCTTTTGTTTTCCGATTATTTCATTATCTACATAAACAAATCCAGAATTCAAACGCATTAACCCTGATATAGCTCGTAAAATCATCGTTTTGCCAGAGCCATTATGCCCCTTCAAAACTAAAAACTCGCCTTTTTTTACCGATAAACTAATATTATCTAACACAATATTTCCTTTTAATTTTTTCATCATACATTCACATTTAATATAATTGTCCATAAATTATTCACCTATCACATCTAGTTTTTTAAAACAAAAACTACCTAATAAAATCATTACAACAACAATTACTACTCCTATTAAAAGTAAATCATTACATTGAATAGATTGATTATTACCTAAAGTCAATTGAATTGAACTGTGATCAACAAAATACCAGCGATTTGGCATAACAAAAGAGCCTAAAAAATAAATACTATGAAAGAAAATAGACATAAATAGGTACATCAACATCAGTACAAAAACAATAGTTATTGGTATATAAAACGTTAAAAACTCAAAAATTAAAGCTAATAAAAAGCTTATGATTATTTGAATTAACATAGTACCTAATATGTTATAAGAAAATTGACTATATAAATTTAAAAAAGAATACTCGCCAAAAGAAAGCAAATAGTAAACAGTAAACCAAAGAAAATACATAACAATCCAAATACTAATTATATAAAAGAACAAAGATAATATTTTCGTTAACCAAAGAAAATGCTTCTTCTTAACACGAGGAAATAAATAAACACCATTCTGTTGAATATCTGAAAAAGCAAAATTCCCTACAAGCAACAAAGGAGTGATTTGAAAAAAAATCCAATAAAAAGGGATAGAAAATCGCCCCTCCTTATAAAAGTGAGATAAATCAACAAAGTCTACTCCATGAAAAAATCGATAAAAGGTAACATCTACTAATACAGGTTCTCTACCATTAATAAGAGACTGATTGTATAAAAAAGTAAATACAATCATAGCGTAAATTAAGAATAAAAAAGCCATTATCTTGATGGAATCTCTAAACCTTACATGTAAATCTCTTTTTAACAAATGATATAAAATCATAATGTAAACTAGATCACCTCTGTTTCATCATTCATAGAAATATAACTTTTTTAGATAAAATCCATACACTTATAAAAAAGATAGAAAAACATCCAAATAAACGTATAAATAAACCCGTAGCATCTTCAAACACATTTATATAAAAAGCATTTGTAAATAAAAATCCATGTAATATAAATCTATCTAGTAAAACAGCAGTGATCATACATATTATTGCAAGTAAACTAGGTAAAAATAATTGTAACAAAGCACTTATCATACATATAAAAATATTCGCAAATAATTGAATGCAAAATAATAATGGATAATTCACAGAAATACTATTTACAGCCATCATATTTGACATCCAAAATAACTGTAAAATCATACTCCCCGCAAAAAAACAAACGAAAACTAATAATTTTAAATAATATATAGAAACTAATTTCAATGCATTATTCACTCTATAAACAACATAAATACTAAAAAAATTCGACATAGAATATATAGAAAAAACGATGGTTAAAGGAATAAATATAGTCGATAAATTATAAAACGACATAACCTTATACAAAGTTTCCAATTCGTTCATTTTCTCTTTTACAATTCCAGGTTCAAAATACTTGAACAAACAACCAATGATACTGACATTAAGTAAAAAGAGAGTACTTAACCAAACATATTTCATCCTTATAGTTTCTTTCATTACATTAGAAAAGAACATGCTTCCTACTCCCCCGTAAATAAAGAACTACAGAACAAAGCCAAATACATAACAGTACACTAAGAAAAATTTGTAATTCGAAAAAGCCGAAGTCTTTAATTAAATAATCTTTAGGATTGAGAATCCCTTTTCCAATACCAAGCCAAAAAATATGTAAAACAAACGGAACTAAATAAATAAAATAAACTCGTTTTATAAAAAACGAAATTGATAAAGCCAAACTTGAAAAAACTGCACCGTATAAACCATTTAAAAATACATACATTAGAAAATATAAAGTAGGGTACTCATAATAAACCGTATTAAATTGAGCTGTTGGCGAAACAGTAGCAGCCATATAATTTAATATTGGGTGCGGAGCAACTGTTGGATAAGTCATTGCATATAAATAAAAATTAAATAGTAAAGGAAAACTTATAATAAAAAAAGATACAATAAAATTAATAAAATAAAGTAGCTTAAAATAATAACCTGTTCCCATTTTAGAAATAACAGGATAAATAAACCCATAATTTTTATCAGTTCTATAAATTCCGGCTACAGCCATCGCGGAAAGCATAGGAAATATAAGTAGATAAAACTCACCATAAAACGACAATCTATTAAAATGTAAAACATTGGATAAATATGGAGATACCTTTATAATCCCATCATTGTTAAATCCTTTAGTTGTTACACACATAGCAATATATTGAGCAATAACAATTACTAACATAATAAATAAGGATAACCAGAACATTCTACCTTTTAAAATTCTCCCTAAAAAGTAACTCATCTATAGCTCCTCCATAAACCATTAATTAAATTTAAATCTTTTTTAATATGAATAATTGATCCGCAACACCATAACATTTATTTTCTTTATTTAACCAAATGTAACGAAAAGAAACATTGGCTCTCTCTCCTTCAAATTTAGGAAACTCAACTTCATACTGATAAACACCATTTGCATCTTTTCTTTGCACACTCTTAACTTCTTGTTTCCACTGAATTACTTTTCCATCAATTTGTTCAATCCGTCCCAAAAGATACGTTGGTTTTTTCTTATTCGTAACACCCGTTAAAAAAACATAATAATTTTCTGGTATAACTCCTGACTTTAAATTTTTATCTAAAAGCTTATCTTCTATTGCAATATCATTTCTATCTATTTGACCTTGAAAGAAATCATTACCATTTTCATTCCCGAAAAATACTTGTTCATAAATAGTATTTTTCTTAATTTCTTGCAACTGAATACTTTTTAAATTTCCTTTTTCCGTTAAAGTATCTTCAATATTTACAATAGGTTCATCTACTTTCTTTTGACAAGAAACTAAGAAACTAATACTCAATATAAAAAAACAAACTAAAATATATTTTGAAATAAGTTTCATTACAGCTCCTCCTATTTTTAAAAATTAAATAGCAGAAAAAGTCGTATAATCTAGATTAGAAACTATACGACTTTTTTTCTTAATACTCACTAAGAACACCTCCGATAATTTGTAGCATTATATTGATTTTATTTTTTCACTGAAGGAATAAAATCAATCCTTATAATGCAATATTAGGATATCAAAACCAAAATGCACTATCAATTAATTTCAGAAGACTTAACATTTTTTTTACAATTATAAAATTTTGTTAAATTAAACAAAATTAGTATGCTCATGGCAAGGAAATACTTGTAGAGATAATCACACTCAAAATCTCAATACAACCACTAAAACATATAAAAAAAGCGCAGCCATTTCGGCTGCGCTTTTGAATGATTATTTAGTTTCGATTAAACCATATTTCCCATCTTTACGGCCATATACAACATTAGTTTCATTTGTATCAGCATTTGTGAAGACGAAGAAACTATGTCCTAGCATATCCATTTGTAAGATCGCTTCTTCAACGTCCATCGGTTTTAAATCGAATCGTTTTGTACGTACAAGTTCTAATTCATCCTCTTCTACCGCATCCAGAACAGCTACTGCTTCCGGAAGGATAAAGTTAGTTTTCACAGAACCTTTCTCACGTAATTTACGGTTTACTTTTGTTTTATGTTTACGAATTTGTCGCTCAATTTTATCAACTACTAAATCAATCGCAGCGTACATATCGCTATTTGTTTCTTCTGCACGAAGTAATAAATCTGTAAATGGAATTGTTACCTCGATACGTTGCTTGTCAGAGTATACTTTTAAATTAACCTTAATCTCTGGGAATGTATCAAAATAACGCTCTAATTTACTTAGTTTTTTCTCTACATATTCCTTTAATGCTGGAGTTACTTCAATATTTTCACCACGAATGTTGAATTTCATAGATGAATTCCTCCTTTCAAGCCTATGTACTATAATTTCGACATTGGCTTAAAAACTCCTTCTAATTTTTTAAAAAATTAGTGGAATTGCGATTTTTTTATCGTTTTTTGTTGAAATGAAAAGATGCATCGTTTCTATCTTTATTTTATCCTATTAACATCGTGAATAACGAATGTAACTGTGGACAATTAGTTACAGAAAAGAAACAACTTTTTGACAACTCCTCCAAAACAAAAAAGCCCTTGTTACGAGCAAGAGCTTTCGCCATCTATATAATGCTGCTAAAAATACAGCTCTATCTTTTCCAAAAACTTAACTTTTACAGTTTCACAACATTAGCCGCTTGTGGCCCACGTGCTCCATCAACAATATCAAACTCCACTTGTTGACCTTCTTCTAACGACTTATACCCATCTTGTTGAATAGCAGAAAAATGAACAAACACATCGTCACCATCTTCACGCTCAATAAACCCAAATCCCTTTTCTGCATTGAACCATTTTACTCGTCCTTGCATGTTCATTCCATTCCCTTCACTCTTAAAATCAGGGCATTCGCCCCATATTCTGACTATAACGAATGACAAGACTGTAAGTCAAAGAAGACCTGTCGTCTTTTTATTACTCCTTTCGACATCCACATATTAACCTCTACAAAGCGTCAAACAAGAAACCTCTCTCGCTCCTCGATCATACAAAAGGCTTCCAATTTGCCTAACAGTAATTCCTGTCGTATACACATCATCCACGATTAAAACATGTTGCTCATGAAACATCTCTTCTCCCTGAAAATAAAAAGGATTAACTCCCGATATCCTTTCTTTACGCTTCTTCTTACTTTGTTTTTCTGTTTCTACTCTTCTTAATGATGTACAAAACATTTTGATAGGCAAACAAGAAGCTAGTAACTCCGCTTGATTAAAACCACGCTCGTATTCTCGCTCTTCACTAAGAGGAACCGGAATGGCAACTGAAACATTCGCAAAATATTTTTGAAAAAGACTTCGAAAAGGCTGATGAAAAATATGCACTAATTCAGCATCTCCTCGAAATTTAAACTGTGCTAATATTTCTTTCATCCCTTCATCATACACATACAACGAACGATTTATGAGAGACGGAAACCCCTGCTCGTTCGTCCACCTTATGCAGTCCATACAAATATCCCCGTTTTTATATTCAGCTGGTACAAGTTCTAAAGGCCGACCACACGCCTTGCAAATATCTCCTATAATATAGGAAAGTTTTTGTTCACATCTATCACATATATACTTTTTATGAAGCTTAACAAAAAAAGTGTACCAACTAATCGCATATGAAATATACTCATCACAAAGTAGACAATGCATCAATCTATCAGTCCTTGTTCTTTAGCATTCTTATTCATACTTTGAATATGTTTTTTCGCACGCACCATCGCCTCTGTCTTTCCATAATGAAAATAGATAACATCTCCATGCGGTTCATCAGAGCTTCTGCCAGCACGCCCTGCAATTTGAACGAGAGCACTTTCTGAAAATATTTCTTCCTCAGCTCCTAAAACTGCAACTTGCAAATTTTTAACAGTTACTCCTCGTTCCAAAATCGTCGTTGTAACTAATAAAGGGATTTCTCCTTTTCTGAAAGCTGCTACCTTCTCTTTTCTCGCCGGATCTTCTGCATGCACACCGTCAATTTGATTGTTTAATGATTTTAATAACTGGCTAATTTCTTCTACATATCGCACATGAGGAACAAATAGAAAAATGGGGTATCGTTTCGATAAGTACAAATTTAACCATTGTAATAAAGTACGAGGAATTTTTTTACGTATAAGACCCTTTTTCCAATTTCCGCACCACCGAAATATCGGAACTGGCAATGGATGACGATGGTATCGCCCTGAAATAATAACCCCTTTTTGCTTACCACTTCGCAACTTACGCTTCCACTTTTCATCTGGAGTTGCAGTTAAATAAATACGTGCTGCCTTCTCTTTCATCGCTTCGCTTACTGCATGCTGCAACATCTTATCTGCATGATACGGAAAAGCATCTATCTCATCTACAATCATGACATGGAACGCCCTATAATAACGTAATAATTGATGTGTAGTTGCAACGATTAACGCCGCATCTTTTTCTCGGTCTAAACTCCCTCCGTATAAAGCAGCTACATTTATATTTGGAAACACTTCTTGTAATCTTGGTGCTAATTCAAGTACAACGTCCGTTCTCGGCGTTGCAATACAAACTCTTTCTCCCTTTTGTAGCGCCTCTGCAATTCCGCGAAACAACATTTCTGTTTTTCCAGCCCCGCACACCGCCCAAATAAAAAATGATTCTTTCTGCTTAACAGCGTCAACGACACTTTGCGCAGCTAACTCCTGACCAGCAGACAAAACACCTTCCCACTGTAACGGATTCAAATAATTTTCTCCTTGTATTTCAGCAATCCCGCGCACAAGTACAGTACATTCACTGACCCTTCCCATCGTTATACACTTACGGCAATACGCACATACTTCACTGCACCTTTTACATAGCAATGATGCAAATAGTCGCTGCTCTATATTTCCGCAGCGCTGACACATATATTTTGAAGACTTCTTAATTACCCCTTGTACACAAACGACGTCTCGATTCCTTTTCAGATGATCCAATTTATTCTGCAAATCTGAAGAGAGTTCTTCTAACAGTAACTGTCTACCAGCTAACATCATCAATAGCCACCTCCAGCACTACTATAAATCCTGCTCTTTATCTCGTAAAAACTCAAAAAAGCCGATAACCTACTTATAAAATAGTAAGCTATCGACTTTATACACGTTTTTTATTCAATTATAAATCCTAGAATCTACCGTATCCTAAGAAATGTTTTTGGTTGTAGCTACTGCTTAAGCTAGAGTAAGCAATCCCTTTATCACCAGCATGAATCATTTGGTCGTTACCAACGTAAATACCGATGTGAGATGGACCTGCTTTATAAGTACCTTGGAAGAATACTAAATCTCCAGGTTGTGGGCTACTTACTTTAGAAACTGAGTTCCAGTAACCTGCAACGTCTTGACGACCTACACCAAATACGTAAGAAATGAATCCACTACAGTCAAAACCACCGTTTGATGGAGATGCACTCCCCCAAACATATGGTAAACCTAAGTATTGTTGTGCTTTACCAATCACACCATGAGTTGGTGGAGTTGGTGGTGCTGGTGGTGCTGGCTTTTTCTCTTCTTGTTTAGGTGTCTCTTTTTTAGGCTCTTCTTTTTGAGCTTGTCCAGCATTGTTTGCTGGAGCAGCTTGTTCTGCAGGCGCTTGCGCTGGTGCAGCTTGTTGAGCTTGTGCTTCTTTAGCAGCTTGCTCTGCTTGTTTTTGAGCAGCAGCTTCTTGTGCAGCTTTTTCTTGCGCTTCTTTTTCAGCGATTTGTTGTAATTTTAATGCCTGTTGTTCAAGCTCTTTCAATTGACCTTCCGTACTTGTCATTGTAGTTACAACTGTATCCATTTTACCGCTTAAATCGTTTACTGCTGTTGCTTTTTTCTCTTTTTCAACGTCAAGTTCTTTCTTAGCAGTTTCAATTTGAGCTTGTGCTTCTTTTAATTCTTTTTGTTTTTCTTTTACTGTCTCAACATCTTTTTTCACGTTCGTTTGATCTTCTTGTTGTGTTTTCATGATATCTTCGTCAGATTCCATAATTTTAGACACAGAAGCTAAACGATCAACTAAATCTGCAACGTTTTTAGAGTTTACAAGAACTTCTGTTACAATGTTCGTATTTGGCTGTTCTTGTAGTGCAACTAAACGTTTTCTTAATAACTCTTCACGTTTTGCAATCTTTGTTTGTAGTTCTGCAATATCTTTATTTTTATTTTCGATTAATTGCTCAGTATCAGAAACTTTTTTTGTTGTTTCATCAAGTTTTGAAGCGTTCTCTTGAACAGACTTATCCAAACCTTGGATTGTTTTGTTTAAGTCATTCATTTGTTTTTGTAATTCATCACGTTCTTGTTGTTGTTTATGTAAAGTATCATTTTGTGTGTTAATTTGTGATTTCACGTCAGAAATTTTATCTTCTGCAAATACATTTGGTGTTAGCCCTGAAAACATTAACCCTGCAACTAATGCGCAAGATGCCATTTTTAGCTTTTTCATTTTATTTTTTACACCGCTTTCTTTTTTTCATTTTCCGTATATAACCTATTAAAATTTATACCATAATTCGGGAGTTTTTTTGCTAATGTTACGGTTTTGTAAAATAAATGTAATATTACATTTATCTCTATAGCAAAGTATATCTAAATTTGTATATATATGTAGAATTTCAGGAGCCTTACACCGTTTTTTATAGGATTGAAAAAAAACGTAAGGGAACCCCTTACGTTTTGAAAATACTCCAATATGAATGAAATAGAAACGTTACTTCATCCATTTTTCAGCCCAATTTTGGACCTCATCCATAACACTTTCCAACGCTTTCCCTTTATCAGTTACACCGTACTCGATTCTAACTGGTACTTCTGGATAAACATTACGAACTACAATACCTTCGCCTTCTAATTCCTTTAAACGTTCTGACAACATACGATCGCTCATATTCGGTATAATATCTGCGATTTCTCTGAAACGTTTCGGCTCTTCGAGCAAAGATTTAATAATTAAGCCAGTCCATTTCTTACTAAGCATTGTAAAAGCTGACTCAAACTTTGGACATAAACAAGAATTATGCTCCATATGTTTCACCTCTCTTCTATTATAATATAGTTTCTTGTAAAAAGTAAGTAATAAAACTTTCCTCATTATTTAATTTTACATACATTTTACCATTTCCAAATATTAACTTGTCAAATACCCGTAAAAAAACCCTCTTCAAGTAAGAGAGCTTTTATATCTTTATCACTTCGTATACCAACCTAAACCAAGCGCACCTTCACCTAAATGCGTCCCAATTACAGCTCCGAAATAACTCGTACGAATTGTAACATGAGGGTATATCTCTTCTAATTCTTGTTTCCATTCATTAGCTTCCTCTTCACGATTCGCATGAATAATAACAGCTTCCATAGGCACACCTTTATTTGCCTGCTCATCAAAGATTTCAACGATACGCTTTAACGCTTTTTTACGCGTACGAATTTTTTCGAATGGAATAATTACTTTATCTCTAAAGTATAATACTGGTTTTACTTGTAACAAACTACCAATGAAAGCTTGTGCACTATTTAATCTTCCACCACGTTGTAAATGATGTAAATCATCCACTACAAAATAAGCATCCATCGTTTGCTTCATTTCATCAAAGCGAGCAATAATCTCTTCTGGGGCTTTCCCTTCACTTACTAATTTCGCCCCTTCACGCACGTAAAACCCTTGTACTTCACAACTAATTTCAGAGTCGTACGTATATACATCAATACCATCTACCATCTGTCCAGCTGCCGTTGCTGTTTGATATGTACCACTAATTCCACTGGAAAGGTGAATGCTAATAACTGCATCATATTCTTTAGATAACTCTTCATATAACTCTAAAAACTTTCCAATTGCTGGTTGCGAAGTTTTCGGAAGTTCTTCTTGTTCACGTACCTTTATATAAAAATCATTTGCTGAAACTTCAGCCTCTTCTTGATAAGATTCCGTTCCAAACACAACGTTTAATGGAATCATATATATATTGAGTTCGTCACGAATATGCTTCGGTATATATGCTGTACTATCGGTAACAATAGCTGTTTTCATTTTCGTACCTGCCTTATAAAAAATTTTTATCCCCTAATTTTACACGAAAACTAGAAAAGGTGCATCCATACATAAAAATGCCGGCTAGAAACTACAATCACTCGCTCGACAAATTACAACAAAAAGATAAAGTGAAACTTTAATCAGTGGGGGTTTTGTTCATCCCCCACTGATTATTAGCCTTCACCAATCGGGCTTTTACGGGCAGCAGGGCTCCCACCTAACTTCTTTGCTCCAGCTGAATTTTGAGGTTGCCCGTTAATGCGGGATAAAATACTCACCAAAAATTTCAACATATTTGTAAAAAATGTTTGAATATAAAAACGCTCGCTTTTAAAATGTAAAGTACTAGTTATTTTGAAAGATAGGGGCGTATACCATTGTTATTACAATATTTAACAATAAAAGGCTATGGAGAGCACGAAATTGTGATTCAAAAATCAAGATTCATTTGCTATGTGAATCGCGCCACAACGGAAGAGGAAGCTCAAACATTTATACAAAAAATAAAAAAACAGCATTGGAATGCAACACATAATTGTTCCGCATATTTAATCGGCGAACAAGATCAAATTCAAAAAGCGAACGATGACGGTGAACCGAGCGGCACAGCTGGTGTGCCTATGTTAGAGGTATTAAAAAAACGAGGTCTAAAAGATACTGTCGTCGTCGTTACGCGCTATTTTGGCGGCATTAAACTTGGTGCTGGCGGATTAATTCGCGCATATGGAAAATGTACAAGTGAAGGTCTTAACCATGTAGGCGTTGTTGAACGAAAACTAATGCGCGTTATGCAAACAGAAATTGATTACACTTTACTTGGCAAAGTTGAAAATGAATTACGCAATTCAGAATATGCTATTAAAGATATACATTATCTAGAAAATGTCACATTTGATGCGTATGTAGAAGAGGACAAAAGACAACCATTCACAGATTGGATGATTGAATTAACAAACGGGAAGTGTACAATTAAAGAAGGAGATATGTTGTACTTAGAACAAGGCGTTGTCTAAGAATAGCTAACGTCTCGCCTTTAAAGATTAATGTAGTGAATTAATTCCCTACAAATGAACTAAGGAGATTATATATGGAAGAACGTTATAATCATCTCCAAAATAGCAGAATAAAAAAGAAACGTAGAAGAAAACTTTTCTTCTTTCTTATTTTCGCATTTTTATTTGGTAGCGTAGGACTTTATATGTTAAATTCCTACACTTCTCTCATGGGGATGTACAGTGGATTTAGCCGTGAAAAATCTAAATTACGAGCAGAAGATGTGGAAATCACAAAAAAACCTTTCACAATACTAATTATGGGTATTGAGGATTACGCAACAGATGGTCAAAACGGCCGAACAGATTCACTCATGTTCGCGACAGTTAATCCAAACTCAAAAAAGGTTTCACTTATGAGTATCCCACGCGATTCTCGTGTTAAGATTGTTGGCAAAAATAAAGAAGACAAAATTAACGCTGCCCATGCTTACGGTGGAGAAAAAATGGCAATCGACACCGTCGAAGAGTTTTTAAAAGTTCCCGTTGATCATTATATTAAAATTGATTTCCAAGGATTTAAAGGTATCGTTGATGCTGTTGACGGTATTACCGTTGATGTCCCCTTCGATTTCTGGGAACGCTCTGACGTGGATTACTATAAAAAAATCCAATTTAAACAAGGTCAACAGAACTTAAATGGTGAAGAAGCACTCGCATACGTCCGTATGCGAAAGCAAGATCCTAACGGTGATTATGGTCGAGCTGCTAGACAAAGACAAGTACTGGCTGCTGTTGCCCAAAAGCTAAACTCTGCTTCTACCGTATTTAAAATTAAAGATTTAACAAAGGTAGTTGGAAAATATATAAAAACCGATATTCCTATTTCAGACGGACTTGCTCTTTACAATAAAATCTCTGGATTCGATCCTTCTACAATACAAACGTTAAAACTTGAAGGAGAAGACAGAAAAATTGGCGGTATTTATTACTTCCTTCCAGATCCAATCAGTGTAGAGACTGCACGTAACGAAATTGAAAAGGAAATAGGAGAAAAAGCAAAAGTTCCAACAGAGACTACGAAAAATGAGAATACAAATTCCGATTCAAATTCTAACTCCAGCGCAAAAGCAAAGAAGGAGCCGAGTGAGAACAAAACACCACCTCCTCCCCCTTCTACAAATGCTCATGCAGAGTGGATTATGAGGAATCATGAATAAAAAAAGAGCCAAATCGTATAAGATTTGGCTCTTTTTATTTCACGCAATTGTTGTTACTTCTTAAAGTGTTGTAAAATCGCTTCTACAATACGCTCTGATGCACGACCATCGCCGTAAGGGTTAGATGCTTTCGTCATCTTATCATGAGCTTCTTTATCAGATAACAACTCATCAGCAAGACCAAAGATTGTCTCTTCATCTGTTCCTGCTAATTTCAGCGTACCTGCTTCGATACCTTCTGGGCGTTCCGTCGTATCACGAAGGACAAGGACTGGCACACCTAGTGATGGTGCTTCCTCTTGTACACCACCAGAATCAGTTAACATTAAGTATGAACGAGCTGCAACGTTATGGAAATCAATTACATCTAACGGCTCAATTAAATGAATACGGCTATGCTCGCCTAAAATATCATTCGCTATTTCGCGAACAACAGGATTCATATGAACAGGGTATACAACTTGTACATCTTCGTGCTTATCAACAAGACGCTTAATTGCACGGAACATATTGCGCATTGGTTCTCCTAAATTTTCACGACGGTGTGCTGTCATAAGTACAAGACGATCATTTCCAAGTTTCTCTAACACCGAATGGCTATAAGTTTCTTTTACAGTTGTCTTCAGTGCATCGATCGCTGTATTTCCTGTTACGAAAATGCGTGACTCATCTTTATTTTCTTTTTGTAAGTTCGTTGCTGATTTTGTTGTAGGTGAGAAATGAAGATCCGCCATTACACCTGTTAGTTGGCGATTCATCTCTTCTGGATATGGAGAATACTTATCCCATGTACGAAGTCCTGCTTCAACATGTCCTACTGGAATTTGATTATAAAAAGCAGCTAAGCTTGCAATAAATGTCGTCGTTGTATCACCATGCACAAGTACGATATCAGGCTTCGCTTCTTTCATTACTTTATCTAAACCTTCTAAACCACGTGTTGTAATATCGATTAACGTTTGACGATCTTTCATGATATTCAAATCGAAATCCGGCGTAATTCCAAAGATATTTAATACTTGATCTAACATTTGACGGTGTTGTGCTGTTACAGTCACAATTGATTCAATCTTTTCTGGGTGCTTTTGCAACTCTAATACAAGAGGTGCCATTTTAATTGCTTCTGGTCGTGTCCCGAAAATTGTCATTATTTTTAAACGTTCAGTCATTTCATTGCCTCTTTTCTTTCACTAGTTAAAACTTCTATTATCGCATATAAAAATATGCATGTGAAAATACACTTTTTAACGCGCCTGAGAAACATTACTATTACAGACGTCTTTTCGCCCAACTGAGTAATAATTTAATCCATGCTTCTCGGCATCCTCATTAGTATAACAATTTCTCCCATCAAATAGAATAGGTTCCCTCATAAGCTGTGCATACTTTTCTAGCGGATAATTTCGAATTGATTCCCATTCTGTTACGATAAAAACTGCATGCGCCTCTCTAATCGATTCATCTATACACTCAGCGTATCGTATCGTATTTCCAAATAAACTTCTTACATTTTGAATAGCTTGCGGGTCATATACAACCACATCCGCACCTACATTAATTAATTCTTCTATTATAATAAGAGATGGTGCTTCCCTAATATCGTCAGTATTCGGTTTGAATGCTGCACCAAGAACCGCAATTTGCTTCTTCTTCATATCTATAATTTTCTTCGCTTTTTCAACTAACAACAACTGTTGTTTATTATTCACTTCAATGACTGCTTTCAACAAGCGAAAATCATGAGAAACATTCCCTGCAATTTGCACAAGCGCTTTCGTATCTTTTGGAAAACAAGATCCTCCATATCCGATGCCTGCATTTAAAAAAGATGCACCAATTCTCTTATCCATCCCCATCCCTGTAGCTACATCTACTATATCTGCACCCACTTGCTCACATATATTAGAAATTTCATTAATAAAACTAATCTTCGTAGCTAAAAAAGCATTAGATGCATATTTAATCATCTCAGCACTTCGAATATCTGTAATATACGTTTGTAAGCTTAATTTACTGTACAAATTCTCTACTTTCCTTGCAGCTTCTTCACTACATGCTCCAATTACGATACGATCACCCTGAAAAAAATCATAAATACCAGAACCTTCTCTTAAAAACTCTGGATTCGATACAATATATAATTCATGTCTACCTTGTAGTTTATCCTCAATCCATTCTCTCATTACATCATTTGTCCCTACAGGAACCGTACTTTTCGTAACAACAATAATATCGTTATTCACATATGTTCCAATATCATCACAAGCGCTACGAATATACGTTAAATCTGCTGTTCCATCTAATAAAGATGGCGTTCCAACTGCAATAAATATAAACTCTACATCATTAAATGCCGCTGATTTACTTGCTGTAAAAGTTAAATGATTATTCTCGTATGCTTCATTTATTAATTCATTTAATCCACATTCATAAATAGGTAACTCGCCTTGTTTAATCCGTTCAATTTTTCCACTGTTTATATCGAAACATGTGACTGAATGTCCCAATCTCGCCAATCCTACTCCTGTAATCAATCCAACATATCCGGTACCTACTATCGTAATTTTCATTTTCCTTTCGCACAGGAATATACATAAGAAAATATACGAATACACAGAATTCTCCCTGTGCTTCCCCCTCTCACACTAAAAATGAGAAAACTCTTTTACTTCTTTATTATATGAATTGTTTTTTTATTATTTTTTAAGATTTTGTAAAGTTAAATGATGCAATATATACAAAATGTAAATTCCCACATTTTAACACGGAACTTACTCAATTTTACGTGCAACACTTATAATACTGAAACAAAAGTCATCGCTATATGAGAGGGAAGTACAATGTCACATTACAAGCCACAATATGAGAGCAACCTTCTCTAAGGACACAACATTCCATATCCAATTGTCATATATTCTATTCACTCCCCTTTACAGCCAAAAGAAAAAAAGATTGAATTCTAATCTTTTTGTGATACCATATGTTATGAGCCTGTAAATAAACATCATAATTTTCAGATAAATACAATTAGAAAAATTACGTTAAACTATAAAGGGTGGGGTATTAATGGACTCACAAGTGATTTATGCCATTTTGGCATCTTTCATCACTGTACTCGTCGTTACTCCTTTAGTTATTAAATTAGCTTTCAAAATAGGAGCAACAGACAAGCCAAATGCGCGTAAAGTACACCAAAAAATTATGCCTCGTCTTGGCGGGTTAGCAATTTTCATCGGTGTAGCCGTAGGATTTGTTGTCGGTGGATTGTACGAACAAAGAATGTTATCGATAACTTTAGGTGCTATCATCATTGTTATCATCGGGATTTTAGATGATATGTACGAACTATCTGCGAGGGTAAAATTCGGTGGACAACTATTAGTTGCCATCATGATTGTCAAAAGTGGATTATTAGTGCAAGTATTATATATTCCAATTTTCGGAGATACTGAACTCGGATGGCTTGCTTATCCAATTACTGTATTTTGGATTGTAGGTATTACAAATGCCATCAACTTAATTGATGGATTAGATGGATTATCCGCAGGGATTTCATCTATCGTACTTGCAACGCTAGCATATATGGCCTTCACTAGCCCATGGGGTACTGGAGCAGCTATTATATTACCTCTAGCACTGATTACATTAGCAAGTACAATTGGATTTTTATTCTACAACTTCCATCCAGCAAAAATTTTCATGGGAGATACAGGAGCACTATTTTTAGGATACTGTATTTCTGTTATATCGTTACTTGGATTATACAAAAGCGTAACGTTATTCAGTTTTATCGTTCCAATCATTATTTTAGGTGTACCTATATTTGATACGACGTTTGCAATTATCCGCCGTATCGTAAATAAAAAGCCTATTTCAGCACCTGATAAATCGCATTTACATCACCGTTTGCTTGCAATGGGATTCTCTCATCGTAAAACGGTACTAATTATTTACGCATTGGGTATTTTCTTTAGTGTAAATGCAATTATTTTCAGTAGTGCAACATTATGGTTATCCATTATTCTTCTTTTCATTTTAATCTTCTTTACAGAAATCATTGCTGAAGTAATCGGTCTTGTACACGAACGTTACAAACCAATTATTTCCTTCTATAAAAAAGTGAAAAAACGCGAAGACTAATTGTAGTATAGCCTTTACTATTATGAAATATTCAAATAGCATCCTCTTCCAAGGAAGAGGATGCTATTTTTTTGTTTTTTATTCCTTATTTCCTATTTCCAAAATATAGATTGTTTGAGAGTGCCTCTCTTGGAGAAAGATATACGTATAACGAAAAAAGTATCAAATTTTCATTTTTACATCTTGATTGTCAAACTGAGGGTGAATGTTATGATCAAGCGATTACTTCAATGTATAATTTTCTTTTTAACTATTACTATGTACGCATTATCGAATACAAAAGCAACTACAGACATTCAAGTAAAAGATTACCAAAGTACTCAAACTACCTCTCCTACAACAAAAATTGCGTACTTAACATTTGATGACGGACCAAATAAATACACACCACAAATTTTAAATATTTTAAAAGAGAAGAACGGAAAAGCAACTTTCTTCGTTATTGGCGGAAAGGTGCCACATTATAAAAAAACGATGGAGCGATTGATTAAAGATGGACATTATATCGGTCTCCATAGTATGTCACATGATGTAAAACGTCTTTATACTGGCGATCCATCTGTTTTAATTGCAGAAATGGAGCAAACCCAAAACATTGTCCAGCAAGTTACACATTTAAATACACATCTCGTTCGGGTCCCATACGGTAGCATGCCTTACTTAAAAAAGAATTACCGTGATGCACTCGTATCTGCCCAGTATAAAATGTGGGATTGGACAATTGATACATATGACTGGAAAAGCTATGATAATCCTTCCGCAATACTAGAAAGAGTACGAAATCAAAGCGATGAACAAGTAGAGGTTATTTTAATGCATGATTCTAGTGTCACAGTGCAAATACTCCCAAAAGTAATTGATTATTTACACTCACAAGGATATAAACTACTTCCCTACAATCCATCTTCCCATCTCGAAGTGAATTTTTGGAAAGACACAAGATTGTAACAGCTTTAGTGCCTATGTACTAAAGCTGTTTTACCCCGCGTTAACGCCCGATTGGTGAAGGCTAATAATCAGTGGGAATGAACAAAAACCCCACTGATTAAAGTTTCACTTTATTTTTCTCTTCCCACACTTCTCATTTTTGTGTAGAATTTTAAATAGTGATGAAGTTTCGAGGTGAATAGAAATGAAACGAATAGATCTCATTTTTAACGCAATACAAGAAGGGAATTATACAGAAGGTATAACAGCATCAGAACTCGCTACACTTCTACAGTTAGACCGTGCAAATGTTAGTAGCGATTTAAACAAGCTTGTGAAAGATAATCGTTTATTAAAAACGAGTACACGCCCTGTCCGTTTTTATATAGAAACGAACACTTCATTGGAAACGCATTCAACAAAGGGCACTTCATTAGATACATTTGCTATTGAAAATACAAGCCTAAAAATTGCAATTGAAAAAGCAAAAGCTTCTATTCTCTATCCTCCAAACGGTATGCATACTTTACTACTTGGAGAAACAGGTGTCGGAAAATCGATGTTTGCTTCTTTAATGCACGAATACGCAATTGAAGTGGAACAACTTCCAAAAGATGCACCTTTTATCGTCTTTAACTGTGCTGATTATGCAAACAATCCACAACTACTACTTGGACAGTTATTTGGGATAAAAAAAGGAGCTTACACAGGTGCCAGTGATCAAAAAGGGTTAATTGAAAAAGCACATGAAGGAATCCTCTTCTTAGATGAAGTACATCGCCTTCCTCCAGAAGGACAAGAGATGCTCTTCACATTTATTGATCGCGGAGTATACCGCCGCCTTGGAGAAACGGAAAATGAACGTAAGGCACGAGTGTTGATTATTACTGCAACAACCGAAGAACCAAATTCATTTTTATTAAAAACATTTACAAGACGTATTCCGATGACCGTTACGCTTCCACCACTTCGTGAGCGAACACATAAAGAACGGTTTGCTTTACTACAACTATTTTTCACAAATGAAGCAATTCGTCTAAGGAAAGAGATTCATGTTAGTCCAAATACAATGCGTGCTTTCGTCTTTTACAATTGTCCAAATAACATCGGTCAATTGAAAACGGACGTACAAATTGCCTGTGCGAAGGCTTATTCTGATTTTGTAACAAAAAAACGTGATTCTGTCTGTGTTTCAAGTACAGATTTACCTTGGTATATGAAAGAAGGATTATTTATTGAAAGAAAGAGCCGTCATCTATATCAAATACCAAATGAAACATTTGTATTTACAGGTGATGAAGGTTGGAGTAAACATACAATAAAACCCGAAGGAAGTCGCTCTTCTATTTACGATTATATTGATTATAAATATGAAGAACTTCAAGCACGCGGCATTGAAGAGGAAGAATTAGAATTACTAATAGAAAATGATATTCAAAGCTTTTTCGTCCAATACTTTAACCAAATATCTAAAAAAACAAGTCATGAAAATGTTTTTAAAATTGTGGATCGTAATATCGTTTCCGTATGTGAAAAAATTGCGGAACTAGCTGAAAAATATTTATCTAAAACTTTCGATGAAAAAGTATTTCTCGCTTTAAGTTTACATGTACAGACAACTCTACAACGTTTACAGGGCGGGAAACAAATTCACCACCCACAATTAAATCAAATTCGTACGAAATATAAAGAAGCTTTTTCCGTAGCTATGCAATGTATTCAGCTATTAGAAGAAGAATTACAAATAACAATACCTATTGATGAAGCTGGCTTTTTAACAATGTTCTTCGTTGTTGATCCAATTCCTGCCTCACAAACAGAAGTAAAAGTATTAATATTAGCACACGGTAATGGCATCGCAACAGAAATGGCAAACGTTGCAAACGAACTTCTCGGTATTGATGAAGTAACTGGTATCGATATGCCCTTGCATGAATCACCAAAAGACTTCTTAGAGCGTGTTAAAGTGTATATGAAAACACTTCAAAATATAAACGGGCTTCTTTTACTTGTTGATATGGGATCTCTCGCTTATATTGGTGATATATTAGAAACTGAATTCAAAATCCCTGTACGTGTTCTTTCCATGACGAGTACACCACACGCACTAGAAGCAGCTCGAAAAGCTCAGCTTGGCTATTCATTAGATGCACTATACGAAACAGTGAAGAACTTAACGCCGTTCTATTTAAACGTACAGGAAGAAAAGAAAAAGCCACTATCGCCAATGAAATCCGTGATTTTAACAGCTTGTTTAACCGGCGAAGGAAGTGCTTTAGCAATTCAAAAAATGTTAGAGAACTATTTACGCTTTGATAAAGACTTAATTGAAATTATTCCGATTAGCATCGTTCATGAAAAAGATTTAACGAAAATGATCGAGAACATAAAAAAAGAGCGTAATATCATTTGTATCGTCACGAATTTCGATATGCAAATACCTTGCTTAACATATCATTTCCAAGACATTGTGAACTACACAGCTATTCAACCAATTCAAGAATTGATTACGTATGAAGAAACATATGCAAAAATGGCTGATATTCTTGAACAACAAATGCAGCGTAACGATGGAGCATTACTTATTAAAACAATTCGTTATGCATTAAATACAATTCAAGAATTGATTTCTTTACAGCTAACTCCCGACAGTTTAATGGGTGTGATTTTGCATATGAGCTGCATGGTTGACCGTCTTCAAAAAGGTGAAAGTCTCCTCCCTCATCCTGATAAAGAGAAACGAAGACAAGATGAGTACTGGATGTATATGAAAGTGAAAAAAGCATTGCAACCTATTGAAAATACATTTGAAATACAAATCCCAGATGACGAAGTATTTTATATAATGGACTTCTTCATTAAAAATCAGCCTGTAAAAAATTAAACTAGGCGATATTGTAGCACTCTATATAATTAGAAAAGGCTGTTCCAAAATGTTTTTTGGACAGCCTTTTCGCTTACTTCTTTACTTCCCTTATTCTCCCCCTTATTTCTCCCTTTTTATTAGATTTCGTATTAACATTTACATATACATTTGCTTGCATTATCTCTTGAAACAAGCTGTCAAATGCTCTCCCCTGTAAAGGCCCTTCAAAATCCTCTACTCTAGCTACACCAGTAACGACTCCTTCATTCACACTAATCCCTTGCTCTAACGGACCAAACAAACTTAAAACAACTGGACCAATTTGATTCGCTTTCCCTAAATGAATTTGGCATGACGTAATTTTTTTTATATTTTTTAATATGACCCGATATTGCAACTTCTTTAAATCTTCACTAAAAATGAGCTCTGTTACACCGTAAGCTTCTGTATTTACAGGAGGTACTTCCCTCTTCCCTGTTAGCCTAGCAAAGAAATGTGTTGTCATACGGGCATTCTCCTCATATAAATTTCCCAAGCACTACTTCTACTACTTTATGGTTTAGACATAATCATTTATGACTTTTTCAAATTTTAATTACGAAGAAAAGATCCACACAATCTTTACATTAAAATCGTTTCTTTTGCTTTACTCCCTCTTGTATAATGCACTTAGAAAAACAGTCTAGGAGGAAATTTTGAAAAATAATAACTACTCTTTCCAATCATTAATAGAGATTTTTCTCGTATCATTTAAATTAGGACTTACTTCATTTGGTGGTCCCGTCGCCCATCTTGGTTATTTTCATCATGAATACGTGCAAAAAAGAAAATGGATGGATGAACGAAGTTACGGGGACTTAGTAGCGCTATGTCAATTCCTTCCTGGCCCTGCTAGCAGCCAAGTCGGTATGGGAGTTGGCTTATTACGCGGCGGATTATTAGGAGCCATTATTTCATGGATCGGATTCACTCTCCCATCTGTGCTCGTTTTAGTTTTCTTCGCTTCATTTCTTAACCAATTCGAGCTTGGGAGTACTGGCTGGATTCACGGACTGAAACTTGTAGCGGTCGCAATTGTCGCTCATGCAATATGGGGAATGGCTCAAAAGTTAACACCAGACCGAAACCGTGCAACAATCGCAATTGCAACTGCCGCAATCGCCCTATTATGGCCAAGTAGCTGGACACAAGTAATTCTCATTATAGTATCTGGTTTCATCGGTTGGTTTTTATATCGTGGTCAGCCAGTTAGCCAAGCTCATAAAATAAACGTACCTATTTCAAAAATGGTAGCCATATCTTGTCTCGTCTTATTCTTCGGACTATTAATACTGTTACCGATGTTACGACCATACTCTTGTTTCATCTCTTTATTTGACAGCTTCTATCGCTCTGGTGCACTTGTATTTGGCGGAGGGCATGTCGTACTTCCTCTTCTTGAAAGTGAGTTTGTACAAAACGGGATGATGACAAAAGAACAATTTCTTGCTGGATACGGATTAACACAAGCAGTGCCAGGGCCACTATTTACATTCGCTTCTTATATAGGAGCAGTGCTAAATGGAACCGCCGGAGCAGTTGTTGCAACGATCGCTATCTTTCTTCCTGCCTTCCTGCTCGTTGTTGGCGTTTTACCATTTTGGGACAGTGTAAGGAGAGTATCTTACATACAAGGTGCACTACTTGGAGTAAACGCAGCCGTTGTCGGCATTTTACTTGCAGCTTTTTATGATCCAATTTGGACGAGTACAATTATGAATTCTGTAGATTTCGTTTTTGCTTCTCTTCTATTTTGCTTACTCGCTTTTTGGAAAACACCACCTTGGGTTATCGTTATAATCGGGGCCTTCGGTGGATATGTTCTATCCATTTTGTAAGCACAAAAAACGACGGCCCCATTTAGCCGTCGTTTTTTCTATTAAAACTTCACAAGCTCCATTCCCTCAGGAAGCTCACTCTCCTTTAAAATACGCAACTCTTTCACGCGATCCATTACGTAAGAAGAACGTTTCACAAGCTCTGGGTCAATATAAGCTGGATGCACCATAATTTCTACCGTTTGCTCGTCCTGCACTCTTTCCTTTAACTTCACAAAGTAATCTTCCTTCACACCGTCAGCGTAAAAGTCACTGTAAAACACATCTGAAAATGGGCGCACCGCTCGCTCTTCTTCACAACGACGAATTGGAACATTATATTTACTTGCTAATCTCTCAAGAACGTCGTGTAAAAGCGGTAATCCATGCACGTGATGATGACTATCTAAATGAGTTGGTGTTAATCCGTAAGATAAAAACTTCTCAATTTGAGCAGTCCATTCTTTTTCTACCTCTTCTGGATTTATATTTCCTTCCCATACAACACTTTGTTTATGAAACAATCCATCCCTACTTACAAGTGATAGAACGTCTTTAAGAAGCGGTTCTCCTGCCGTTAATACGAGATGAACTCCTATCCCTAACGTTTTATACTCTTTCGCTAAGCGTACGGCATGCTCTGTCCCTGGCATATTCATCATCATCGTCGTTGAATTTACAATCCCGTTTTTATGTCCATCAATAATTCCGTAATTTGTACCTTCCGTAAGACCGAAATCATCTGCATTTACAATTAGTTTAATCATCGCAATACCTCCTACTAGAATTAAAAAAAGCGGGCTAAACAGCGCCGCTTTTTATTTCTCTATCTTCTTAAAGAATTGTGGAAGATGTTCTTTATGTGCTTCCAACATTTCATCTAAAATTTGTTTTGCAACTTTATCTGATGGTACAAGTGGGTTAATTGTCATAGCAAGCAGCGCCTTATGATAATCCCCTGTAACAGCAGCTTCAATTGTTGTGCGCTCAAATGATTTAATTTGCTGTACTAAACCGCGAACTGGTACTGGAAGATCTCCGACCGCAATTGGTTTTGGACCTTCTTTCGTAATAATACAGTTCACTTCAACAGCCGAATCATGTGGCAAGCTTGCAATTGTTCCGTTGTTTCGTGTATTAACAGGCTGGATATCACCTTTATTATTGTAAATAGACGTAATTAAGCTACATGCTGCATCACTATAATAAGCTCCGCCGCGCTTTTCTAATTGTGGTGGCTTAATATCTAAATTCGGGTCTTTATATAGCTCGAATAAATCATCTTCTAATTGTTTTACTACTTCTGCACGTGTACCTTTTTCAATCGAAGCTGCTTTCTCTTCTTCCAACATTTCACGTGTTTTATAGTAGTAACGATGATATGGACATGGAATTGCACGAAGACCGCGAATAAAGTCTGGCTCCCAGTTAAGCGCAGCAATGTTTTCCATCGTAATTTGCTTTTCTGGATCTGTTACAAGTTCTAATACGCGATCCATTACGCTTACGCCATCCAAGTATACATCTAATCCGTATACCATATGATTTAAACCAGCGAAATCAACGTGTACCCGGCTTGCATCTACTTCAAGTAATCTTGCAAGACCCATACGAATTCCGATTGGAACGTTACATAGACCAACTACTCGTTGAATATTCGTGTAGCGAAGTACAGCTTCTGTTACCATACCTGCTGGGTTTGCGAAGTTAATAAGCCATGCATTTGGACATAATTCCTCCATGTCCTTACAAATATCTAAAATAACAGGAATCGTTCTCAGCGCTTTGAACAAACCACCAGGACCATTCGTTTCCTGACCAATTACATCATATTTTAATGGAATTGCTTCATCTTTTGCACGTGCTTCTAACAAACCAACGCGAAGCTGCGTTGTTACGAAGTCAGCACCTTTTAATGCCTCACGGCGATCAAGTGTTAAATGAATATCAATTGGTAAACCTGATTTTTTCACCATACGTTTCGCTAAGTCACCAACGATTTCTAACTTCTCTTTTCCTGCCTCAATATCTACTAACCAAATTTCACGAACAGGAAGCTCGTCATAACGTTTAATAAACCCTTCAATTAACTCTGGTGTATAACTAGAGCCACCGCCGATTGTAGCAATTTTAATTCCAGTCATGCTTTATTCCCCTTTCGCTTCTAGCTTTTTATAAAGGTCAATAAATTCTGCCGCTAATTCTTTTACCGTAATAGAATTCATTAAATGATCTTGCGCATGAATTAAAAGAACACTAATCTCTGTTTTTTCCCCTCTTGCTTCTGATTGTATGAGCTCTGTTTGGAAATGATGCGCTTCATTAATCGCTTCTTTCGCCTTTACCATCGCTTCATCAGCTTCTGCCATTTTCCCCTGTTTGGCGAATTGAAGTGCCTCCATTGCAAAGCTTCGTGCATTACCACTATTTAAAATCAATTGGAATGGAATTTGTTCTGCTGTAGTCATCATAATTACCGCCCTCTCTATTATGGTTCAACCGATTTAAATACCCCTTCAGTTTGAACATTTCTATTAAATTATTATTTTATTAATGATAGTTTGGTGTTCTTGTAGATGGGTCTCATCTTTCTGAACATGATATAAAGGTGATTGTTCTCACAGATAATGTTACCTGTGAGAACAATTACTATGTTACATAGGTACAGAGTTGTTATTTCCTTGTGCTGCTGCTTTTTCAGTACGAACAACAGAACGGTCAGATAATACAACGAATGGATAGTAGATTACCATCGCAATTACAAAGTTGAATAACTGTAGAACTGCACCTGAGAAATGTCCACCCGTTACAAGATAACCACTAATAATTGGTGGTGTTGCCCATGGAATCATCACAACTGTTTTTGGTACCCAACCAATAGATATCGCTGTATAAGAAGTAATTACTAATACGATTGGTGTTATGATAAACGGTAAGAATAAAATTGGATTTAAAATAATTGGTGTACCAAAGATTACTGGTTCGTTAATATTGAATGCACCTGGTCCAATTGATAAGCGAGATACACCGCGTAATTGTGCACTTTTTGCTACAAGTAATACGACCACTAAGAACGCTAATGTTGCACCAGAACCACCAAGATATACAAAAGTATCAAAGAATGGTTTTGTAATAATGTTTGGAACATCAAATGCAGATGTACCACCTTGGAATAACTTCATATTTTTCTCTAATGCCGGTAAGTATAATGGCTCAATAATACCACCAACGATATTTGGCCCATGTAAACCGAAGAACCAAAGAAGATGAACAAGGAGTACAATGACAATTGCACTTGGTAATGTCCCTGCTAAACTTTGCAGTGGTGATTGAATCGTATTAAAGATAAATTCATGAACACTTGTACCAGCTAATTTCACTGCTAATTGAATACCTGCAACTACTGTTAAGATAACAAATGCTGGAACTATAGCTGCGAAAGATCTTAAAACTGCTGGTGGTACTCCATCAGGCATTTTAAAAGTAATGTTTCTTTGTACAAAGAAACGGAATACCTCAGTAACAAGGAGTGCCACGATAATTGCTACGAATAGCCCTTGTGCCCCTGTCCAAGCTAAGTTCAATCCGCCTTCTTTCGGTGTTGTTGGTGTAAGAATAATTAACGCACCAAATGAAATAATACCTGCTGACAAACCATCAACGCCGTAAGATTTTGCTAAGTTATAACTTGTTGTAAATGCTATGATTAGTGCTAGAATTGCGAAAGAACCAGTCCACATTCCACCGCCAACTTGTTTCCACGTTTCACCAAACAAACCTTTCATGAACTCTTGGAAAGCTTCAGACGGAAAACCATTAATTAGTGATGCCAATGCACCAACTAAAATAAGTGGCATAACTGCAATAAATCCATCACGGATCGCAGCTAAGTGACGTTGCGATCCGATTTTACCAGCGACAGGAACAATATACTTCTCCATAAATGCAATAAACTTTTGCATTTCGCTTCCCCCCTAATTATTTTTTTAGTGTTAATGCGTGATCTAAAACTGCTTCTCCATTCATCATGCCGTAGTCCATTGAGTTAATAACATCGACTCCAACATTTTTCTCATCGGCAAGCGTTTTCATTGTAGAAAGCATGTAACGAACTTGTGGTCCTAATAATAGTACGTCTGCTTGATCGATATTGTTTTTTACTGCATCCCCAGATACAGCCCAAATCTTACCTTCTAGACCACGAGCTTTTGCAGCCGCTTCCATTTTTGTAACTAGTAAACTTGTAGACATCCCTGCTGAACAACATAATAAAATATTCATTTATAAATCCCCCTTGTGTAGTATAAAAATTTTATGTTTTATTTATTTTTCTTTACGCTATTTATTAATGCAATTAGCGTGCCAACTTTTTAAAACCACTAAAATCAGCGCTTTTTCGAGCATTCCCTTTGTGTGTTAACGCTTTCAATTAGTGTGTTCCTTAAAAAACACACAGTGTGTTATAAAACAACATGCTTTTAACACATAACTGTATGAAAATAGATTAGTGTTTAGTTGTCTAGTTGTATTTAAAACAAAAAAACACTAATTTTTTAAAAAGTGCGAAAATATAGTACCAAAAAATATAATATTTCAACTCAAATCAAAACAAATACCTATTCAAAACACTCGTCTAGTTATTGTCCAGTCAAACTCTATTAAATTACATAGAATAGAATAAAATAAAGTATTTTGAAAGGGGATTCCAATGCCAAAGCATAGAAAAAAGAATAGAATGAAGATTTATAGAATACAGGTTCAAAATAAATGGTATAAACAAGAAGAAGATTTTGAATTAAATTCCAACACGGATACACTAGATCGACAGGACACTGAAGATAAACAAGACAGACCTGACAAACACGACGAACCAGATAAACACGACGAGGATGAAGACGATAAGCAAGTACAATCGGAAAATGTAATTATAGTACCCACAGATTCACACAGCTTAGATGTGTGGGATGAAATTTCTCTAAAGGAAATACAAGCTGGTGAACATACGAATTTATTTGAAGAAAAGAGTAATTATCAAAATATTAATTTAGTCCAAGTAAACGATGTTCGCTTATACTTGGACAAGCAACTACAATTCAGCTCCGTTGATGAGCAAATTTATCATGAAGCACTTGTACATCCGATTATGGCAAAAGTAATTGATCCAAAACGTGTTCTCATATTAGGTGGTGGCGATGGTCTTGCCTTACGAGAAGTTTTGAAATATGAAACTGTGCTACACGTAGACCTTGTTGATTTAGACGAGGCAATGATTAATATGGCACGTAATGTTCCAGAAATAGTATCTTTAAACAAAAATGCTTTTTTTGATAATCGCGTGAACGTGCACGTATGCGATGCAAAAGAATTTCTAAATTCACCTTCATCTTTATACGATGTAATCATTATTGATTTTCCTGATCCAGCGACAGAGTTATTAAGTACTTTATATACAAGCGAACTTTTTGCTCGTATAGCTACGTTTTTAACAGAAGATGGTGCGTTCGTCTGCCAATCTAATTCACCTGCTGATGCACCTCTAGTATATTGGAGCATCGGTAACACTATTGAACATGCTGGATTAACTGTGAAAAGTTATCATACAATCGTTCCTTCTTTCGGAACTGACTGGGGATTTCATATTGCTGCTAATTCTGCCTATGTACTCGATCAAATTGAGCAATTATATGTAATACCAACTCCTCGAACATTACCTTCTCTTCTTTCTCCTTTGTTTCAATTTAAAGAAGAACATTTAGAACAACGTAATCTCGCTCTTTTAAACTCAGAATCGAATCTTATCCTACATCAATGTTACAAAAAGGAAATGGAGTTTTGACAATATTATAGTAAGGAGTGCTACCCTATGGAATATTCTACTTTTGGTAAGCATATAATAGTAGATTTATGGGGAGTGGACTTTTCCCTATTAGATGATGTTCACTTTTTAGAATATCATTTAGTTAACGCTGCAGATTGCTCTGGTGCCCATATTTTAAACGTAAGTACAAAAGAATTCGATCCGCATGGCGTTACTGTTTTAGTTTTACTATCCGAAAGCCACCTTTCAATTCACACTTATCCAGAAAAAAACTTTGCAGCCATCGACTGTTATACGTGCGGTACGACCGTTGAACCGCAAATAGCGATTAATTATATCGTAAGTATATTAAGACCAAATGAGATGCATATAAAAAAACTAATTCGTGGTACAGGAGAGATTATTACTGCCGATTAATTATCACTCTTACCCATCCGTAAAAAGGAGGATTGTAAATACCATCAGTGGAACAAACACTCCACTGATGGTACGGACACATACATAAAAAAACCTCGCATAAGCAAGGTTCATTCATCCACCGACATCTTCCTATATAATTCTACAAACTCACTCGCCAATTCCTTCACTGTAATTGCGTTCATTAAATGATCTTGTGCATGCACCATCAAAAGGGTAACTTCTGTTTTTTCCCCGGCAGCCTCTTTCTGTATGAGCTCTGTTTGTAAACGATGCGCCTCTTGCAATTCATTTAAAGCTTCTTGTAGTTTCGCTTCTGCTTCCTGAAATTCACCGCGCTTTGCGCAATCAATTGCTTCCATTGAGCAGCTTCTCGCATTACCACCATGCAAAATTAAGTGAAAAGCTTTCGTCTCTATCGTATCCATTTTAGTTCTTTACTCCCCCTTTTCTTCCGCTACTTTTTGTTTATCCCATATTTTTAAGAACGGTAAGTAAATAAAGAATGCAAGTGCAAAGTTAACAAGTTGTAAAACAACACCTGAAATTTTCCCGCCTGATCCTAAATATCCACTAAAAAGAATAGGTGTCGTCCAAGGTACAGCCGCTCCGCTCGGACGTGCGACCCATCCCCATTCCATTGCAAAGTAAGAAACAACCGTTAACACAACTGGTACAAGTATAAATGGAATAAGTAAAAGCGGGTTCATTACTATCGGCATACCGAAAGTCACCATCTCATTAATATTAAAAATACCTGGTGCAATCGATAATCGCCCTAAACTTTTTAATTGCTGACTTCGCGCAAATAGTAACATTCCTACAACTAAAGCGAGTGTTGCACCAGAACCGCCCATATAAATCCATAAATCAAAGAACTGTGCAGTAATCGTATTCGGTACATCTTGCCCTGCTTGGAAAGCAACTCGGTTTTGATCCATTAACGACAACCAAACCGGGCTCATTACACCACCAACAATAGTAGCACCATGAATTCCACACGACCAAAGAACATGAACGAGAATAACTGCTATTATTGCGCCCCAAAGACTAGCACCAAGTACACTAAGTGGTTCCTGTAAAATTTGCCCCACAATATTATGGATACTGCCAAAAGAAGTATTTTCTATAATTAAGCGCAAAATCCAAATAACCGTTACAACAATAAAACCTGGAACAAGTGCCGCAAATGAACGTGTCACAGCTGGTGGAACTGTCTCCGGCATCTTTATAATCATCTTTTTTTGTACAATAAACCGATAAAGTTCAGTAGATATAATTGCAATAATCATCGCTACAAACAACCCTTGGCTTCCCATTAACGCAGCTGGTATAACTCCATCTACAAGTATACTTTCTTTCGTATTTGGTATCATATACATAACTTGGAATGGTGTTGCAAGTAAAAACGTCACAAGCGACAATGCTCCGGATGCTAAAGCGTCCACTTTATAATATTCTCCAAGTCTGTAAGCGATTCCAAAAACGGCTATTAAAGCCATTATATTAAAAGTTGCACTAACTGGATACCCTAAAGCCCTCTGCCAATTCTCACCAAATAAACCTGCCATAAAATCATTATATCCTGGTATTGGTAATGCACTAATAATAAGGAAAAATGATCCAATAATCAAGAAAGGCATCGTCAAAACAATTCCATCACGAATCGCTTGCAAATGTCTCTGTTCTGCAACCTTCCCTGCCACTGGCATCACATATTTCTCTAAAAACCCTATCATCTATCCCACACTCCTCATGGTTTCATTAACAAAGCTGCTTGCAAGATAGCTTCTCCATTACAAAGCCCGTAATGGACAGATTGAATGACATCAACAGGTATTCCCTTGTCCTTACATAATTCTTTCATTTTCGGTAATAAATAACGTACTTGCGGTCCAAGTAAAAGTACATCTGCAGTATCAATATGATTTCGCACTTCTGAACCTGATACTGCCCAAACCTTTACCTGTATCCCTCTTGCCTCTGCTGCTTTCTCCATTTTTGTAACAATCAAACTGGAAGACATTCCCGCTGCACAGCAAAGTAAAATATTCATCCCTTTTCCCTCCCCCTTTTTCCAAACCTAAGTTACGGTGCATCCTTGCCAACACTAGGTTACAAATATATATGTCTAGATTTCTAACTGTATGCCGAGCTTAAAAACAAAAATTTCTCGGTTTTCACGCTATTCCATCTATCCGTATTTTCCTAGTAAAGAAGTCTCTAACTCGCTATAATGATTCAGTATGATTTTTTATAATCGATAGGAGGATATATTTATGAAGGCATATCGCTTTCCGCTTATTTTATTATCTTCTATCCTAATTGGTGGTTTCATTGGCTATTTCATGGGTGCCGATGCAGTTGCTTTAAAGCCGCTTGGTGACATTTTCTTAAACTTAATGTTTACGATTGTTGTACCGTTAGTGTTCTTTAGCATCGCGTCATCTATTGCTAATATGGATGGATTAAAACGTTTCGGTAAAATTATGTCTAGTATGGCTGGAACTTTCTTATTTACAAGTATTTTAGCTGCTATTTTTATGATTATTATCGTGAAAGTATTCCCGCCAGCACAAGGTGTTGTATTAGAACTAACGCAGCCTGATAAAGCTGAAAAAGCAGTTAGTGTTGCTGATCAAATTGTTGGTATCATAACAGTATCAGACTTTTCAAAGTTACTATCTCGAGAGAACATGCTAGCTCTTATTTTCTTCTCTATCTTAATGGGGGTTGCAACTTCAGCAGTTGGTGAAAAAGGGAAACCATTCGCTACATTCCTACAAGCTGGTGCAGAAATTTCAATGAAAGTCGTATCTTTCATTATGTACTACGCTCCAATCGGACTAGCTGCCTACTTCGCAGCATTAGTTGGTGAATTCGGACCACAACTTCTTGGAACTTACTTCCGAGCAGCAATGGTATACTATCCAGCTTCTCTTATTTACTTCTTTGTATTCTTTACATTCTATGCGTACCTTGCAGGTCGCAAACAAGGTGTACAAGTATTTTGGAAGAACATGGTCTCTCCTACAGTTACATCACTTGCAACTTGTAGTAGTGCCGCAAGTATTCCAGCGAACTTAGAAGCAACGAAGAAAATGGGTATTTCTTCTGACGTTCGTGAAACAGTTGTCCTTCTTGGATCTACACTTCATAAAGACGGATCTGTTTTAGGCGGGGTATTAAAAATTGCTTTCTTATTCGGTATTTTCAACATGGAATTCGAAGGACCGAAAACATTAGCAATCGCACTTGTCGTTTCTCTATTAGTAGGAACAGTAATGGGTGCTATTCCGGGCGGGGGTATGATTGGTGAAATGTTAATCGTTTCTCTATACGGATTCCCACCAGAAGCATTGCCAATTATCGCAGCAATTAGTACAATCATCGATCCTCCTGCAACAGTGTTAAACGTAACAGGAGATAACGCTTGTGCCGTAATGACAGCTCGCCTTGTAGAAGGTAAAAACTGGATCAAAAATAAATTTGCTTAATATATAGAAAGAGGATGCTCGGTAGAGCATCCTCTTTTTTGTTGTTATTTGTCGAAATGTCGATATAATCCCATCCCGCCACAAATTTGTTATAATCTTCACAAATATTCCACATCCATTATCCATTCTCCGTACTATAATCATGTATGGAAAAGGAGATGGACGTAATGACTCAAAGTGCACCAGAATTCAAAGTTTTGCAAAGCATTGCATTTCTTGCTGTCGTTTTGCAAAGTTCCTTATTATATACAATGAATCAAGGAAATGTCTTACTCGAGCAATCCCTCATTATGGGCATGCTATTTAATCTTGCAAAATTTTCAGCACCTGCATTCATATTTATCGTCGGCTTCCATTTAATTCGGCTATATACGAAGCAACTCGTTTACAGAGAATATATTTATGAAAAAGCCGCACATTTACTCATTCCTTATTTCTTCTGGTCTATTCTTTACCTATTAACAACAAACGATGTCATTACACTACAAGGCGGAATAAAAAGTTTATTACTCGGAACAGCTGCACCTCATCTTTGGTACGTTATTATGATGTTCCAAATTCACTTATTGTTCCCGTTACTATGCACACTATTTTATTGGTTTCAAAAACGAACAGAAAATAAAAAAGACATATATAAATATATGACCATTTTCGCTTGTCTATATTTCTTCTTAATGTGGTACTCTTCTCACTACATTTTTAATGGAGAGAAACTGACTAGTTCAACCATTTTACATTATACAGATCGTTCCTTCTTCTTCTACTCATTCTATTTCGTCATGGGAGGAATAGCTGCTGTATCATTAAAAACTTGGCGTATATTTGTCATGAAACATATTCCGCTTATCACAATACTATTTTTCATCTTATTTTTATTCATCAATTATGAGTTATTTAGTTTTTACGGCGCCAATTCTATTCATTTAACGGTTTCTACTTATTTAAAACCGTCCATGTTTTTATATATTGTTTGTGAAATTATGATACTGTACGTGTTATCTATTACAATTGTACAGCGACGTGGTTTCTTATATAAAGCTTTACGTTTTATCGGGAATTACACGTATGGCGCTTATTTAGCTCATTTTTTCTTCTTGCAACTATGTACAAAATTTCTTTCCTTATTCGCACTGCAAGAAAACACAATATTATATAGCCTATTACTATTTATATTAACGACCACAATCTCTATTTCAGCAATGGTCATTGGTAGCATACTACCATTTCACACGTGGGTTACAGGGCCTTCCCCTACGACAAATATGAGATGGGCGAAGATTGCCATTCGGAAAAATCATGAAAAAGTATTTAAACCATATATTTGATATAATAGTATTTCATATAAGAAAAGAAAGTAGGACACACCTATGATTAATCAAATTGGACAAATTATGTTATATGTAAATAACCAAGATGAATCAGTACAATTTTGGACAGAAACAGTAGGATTCCAAATTGTTGCAGAAGAAAATAACGGTCAAGGATTTCGCTGGATTGAAATTGCGCCGGCAAAAGAAGCTGGAACAAGCATCGTCCTTCACGATAAGGCGTTAATTGCGAAGATGCAACCTGAATTAAACTTAAATACCCCTTCACTTATGTTCTTCTCTAATAACTTAGATCAACTGTATAAAGATCTTTCTGAGAAAAATGTTACAGTTGGACAAGTTGTAGATTTACCTACTGGTAGAGCTTTTAACTTCGCTGATAATGAAAGTAATTACTTTGCGGTTATGGAAAAGAAATAAGAAAAAGCTATCCGGAAAAATCGGATAGCTTTTTTCATTTTAAGAAACTTGCTCTGCATTCGTTTCCTTATGCTGTATATGACTCGTAACCCATGTGATTCCACCAGCGACAACGAGATAGCATAATAAAATTAAAATTTGCATTCGTAATTGCGACCAATCTCCTAAAGAGATAACATCTTGTAATCCTCTAAGAGAATGAGACATTGGGAGAAACTGTCCAATTTTGCTAAGAACAGCTATATTTAATTCTCCTGGGAAAGTACCTCCGCTCGTCGCTAATTGAAGAACGAGAAGCGTTACCGCTGCGAACTTCCCAACAATGCCGAATACCGTTACTAACATAAGAATAAATGTCATGAACGTAAAGGAAATAACAATACTTGATAAAACAAAGAGTGATACACTTGCAACTTCTAATTTCATAACTCCTAACACTACCACATCTACAAGTAGTGCTTGAATGAGTCCAATTAAATATACTAATCCTAGTTTATTAATAAAATGTACTGTTCCGCTTACCTTCATATTTTGTCTACGGCCAAGAGGTAAAATATTCGAAGCCATAATTCCGCCAACATAAAATGCCAGTGATAAAAAGTATGGTGCAATACCTGAACCGTAGTTAGGCACATCAGAAACTGTCGACTTCACTAATTGAACCGGCTCTGAGAACATCGTATTGCGTGCATCATCATTGCGAACATCCGCTATATTCTCTGCGCCCTCTCCCAATTTCGTAGAAAGTTCTTTCGCACCATCGTCCAGTTTAACAAGTCCGTTCGTTAACTTATCAGCACCATGATTCAGCTCTGTTCCGCCACTCGCAAGGTGATTTACACCTTCTTGTAATGATGTAAATCCATTTCCCCACTTCGTAAATCCATCAGCTAAATTCGAAGTACCATCTGCTATCTTTTTCGTTCCAGCGGTAGCTTCGTTTAACTTAACTCCGAATATATTCATGCCTTCCTCAATCTTATGCTGACCATCAGTAAGCCTCCGCGCACCTTGTGTCAATTGTTGTTGACTATTATTTAAAGTGTTTGTTGCTTTAGCTAATCCGTTAGAAGTAGCAATGATCTTTTGAAAAGCAGGATCTTGCTGCACTTCTGGATGACTTTTCACGTACTCTTCTAATTGTTGTTTTACACTATTTGCTGCATTGTCCGCTTTCACTTGCCCTTCAGCAAGTTTCTCACTTCCGTTCGCCCATTCATTTGTACCAGCACTTAATTCACTAACTCCTGATTGTAAAGACTTCTCACCCTGTGCTAGCAGCTCCATACCATTATGAAGTGATGTCGCTCCCTGACTAAGCTCATTTGCTCCCCCAGTTAAGGCCGATTGACTAGAGGCAAGCTTATCACTTCCTTCTTTTAACTTCACTGTTCCATCATTTAAACGATGAATACCATCTGTAAGCTGATTCGCCCCATTTTTTGCATCCGTCGTTCCTTCATGTAACTTCTCAGCGCCATTACTTGCATCACTCAACCCTTGTGCCAAATCTTGAAACTTTGAAAAGACACCTTCTGTATAAGATTTCGTAATACTATTTGAGATTTTTGTTTTCATATTTTCAACAGCTGTCGTTCCAATTTGAGCTGCTACAAAGTTTTTACCTGGATTTACTTTATACTGCAATTGTGCCGGCTCTGGTTTCTCATCCATTAGTGTACTTACCTTTTTAGAGAACTCCTCCGGAATCGTAACCACCATATAATACTTATCTTCTTTTAGCCCTTCATCAGCATCTTTTTCTGATACGAAATGAAACGCCAATTCCTTATTCTCTTTTAAATTTTTAACAAAATCGTCTCCAGCCTGGATTGTTTTTTCATCCATCACAGCACCCTTATCTAAATTAACAACTGCAACAGGTAATTTATCTAATTTTCCGTACGGATCCCAATATCCAGCTAAGAAGAATCCTGAATAAATTAAAGGAACGATTAATAAAAAAATTAAAGCGATACGTCCATGTTTATGGTTCCACATCGCCTTCCAATCTTTAAATATAAGTTGAATTCCCTTCATGAAACATACTCCTTCTCCTAATTTAACACCCTTCGAATGGTTTAACAGATTTACTATACACGTCACTTTCCATACTGTATAATACATCTTTAATTATCAATTCATTCCTTTTGGTCTATAGAAAGGAGATTCGAAGTGGAACTTCTTCAATTAAAATACTTTCAGACAGTCGCACGACTAGAACATATGACAAAAGCAGCTGAAGAATTGCATATCGCGCAGCCTTCACTCAGTAAAACAATCGCTAGACTAGAAAAGGACTTAGGCGTCCCCTTATTTGATCGCCAAGGTCGACAGATTACATTAAACTCTTTCGGCAAAGTATTTTTAAAACGAGTAGAACGCATTTTTCATGAATTAAGTGAAGGGGAACGCGAAATTAAAGATTTAGCTGAATTACAACAAGGCTCTATTACACTTGCAGTTTCTATTCCAAGAATATTACCCGAGCTACTCGGTTCTTTTTTACTAGAACATCCTAACGTTCGATTCCAACAATTTCTCGCATCTACTCCTTCTATGAAGCGGCAACTAGATAATATGGAAATTGATTTTTGTATCTCCTCTGTACCAATTGAAGGCGAGGAAATGGTTTGGGAACCACTTATCACAGAAGAAATTTTCTTAGCTGTTCCTTCAGGACATCGGTTATCAAACCGCGAAAGTATCTATTTGCATGAAGTAAAAGACGAATCGTTTATTAGTATGAACACTGGTTACGGATTTCGGCACTTAACAGATGAATTTTGTAAAAAAGCTGGTTTCACTCCACATATCGCTTTTGAAGTAGATGAACCAACCGTGATTAGCGATCTCATTAAGCAAGGTCTTGGCATCGCCTTTGTCCCAAGTTTAACTTTATTAAAAAACTCTACTTTAGCATCAAATAAGTTACGTATTATTGAACCTAATTGCGAACGAACTATCGGCTTAAGTTGGTCGAAGAAGCGCTATTTATCAAACACCGCCCACCAATTTCGTGAATTCGTGATTGATTACTTCTCCAATATTAGGGCGTAAAATTATATCGCTTTACAAACAAATAACGACACAAATAAAAGGTACCATCCCAATAGGGTGGCACCTTCTATTTTTTACTCTTATCCAATTCCATTTCCGCTAAAAGCGGCAATACGTTATCGAAAATATGTGTATTATTATTCTCACCTGTTACATATCCACCATAATATCTACTAAATACATTATCATTTCGAAATGTATTCATCCGCTCATACAATTCCTTCGCAAACTTTGTATCACCTGTTTGTAGTACGTACAAAATTGTTAATCCGTAAGATGCTGGTGATTCATAGTTCACAGCTTGTTTTCCCGTTTCTAAGTTATAACGACCATATAACTTTTCGTCTTCGCGAAATTTCTTCTTTATAAATTCCAAATAAGCATCTGATGAAAGACCGCCTAAACTACGATGATAAGCAACGTATGATTGATCAATAAGATTCACTTCTTTATCGTACGTAAATGTCCCATCATCTTTATACTCTTTCGGGAATGCCCAGCCCTGCCTTGGATAATCCGCTAAAAACTGAACAACTTCCTGATACTGCTGTGCAGAAATTTTTCCATACTTTTCCATATAAGAGAATGCATGCGGATTTATGTAAGATGTTGTTGCAAAGTTATTTTGTTTTCCTGTATCTGCATCATAATAATCAACGTAATAATTACCTTTTTTATTATAACGAAGTACAGAATCACTCAATTGATCTGCAAGGTTTTTATAGCGATCTTCCTTGTACATTTCATAAGCACGATATAATTGTTCTATAATACGAAGATCATCGATAAGTGCATTAGTAGCTGACTGCATTTCTCCCTTTTCAGAGATTTTCCATATAACGATGCGATCCTTGTGTACAAAGTTATTTTGAATAACCTTCACTTGTTCATCAAATAAAGCTTGATCATCTTTATCAAGTGTATATTGTAGCCATAACCCTGCAGATTCTGATAAAGCTTCACGGCCCTTCGCTTCACCCTTACCTGCCTTTGTATCCTCTAAGCGATACGTTGCAAGTGTTCCATTTTCATTCACCATATGTCGTAAAATAAAATGCTCGGTACGATTTCCTTGTAAAGCTGACCAAAATACAACTCCACCTAAAGCGATTAAGAGAATAACCCCAATCCCTATATATAAACGTTTTCGCAAGCTTTTCACCTCCTTTTAAGGCTAACCTTAATTTTACCAGAACATACGCAAATATAAAAAAGACAATCCTTTAGATTGTCTCTCTCACCTTATCCTTCGCAGGCCTCTTTAGAAGGTCTATATAGCGATTCCACAAGTCGATCATATTCACGACGCGTAATTTCTTTATTATACAACTTTAATAATAAATCTCTATGCTCTCTTGAAAATGCCATCTTTTTAATGACTTCAGGATACATAAAACACCCTCTCCATTTCACATAAACTTCTTCATCCCGGAAATAGAACTTACGTTCGCATAGAAGATTATAAAAGATTCAGCCCTAAAAAACAAATAAAATATTACTAAATATCAATTTCTTTCTTTTCGGAATATTTAAACACTATATTACCGTACTCATTTTTTAAATACATATATATTTTTGGTAGTTTTTTGAATAAATTTTCCAATTCAATCAGAAAATAATGGCAAAAAGAAGGGGAGTATACATATGGATACCGTAACATTAGCAAGGGCATTTTTTGGTTCTTCATTAGCATTCCACATTATCTTTGCAACGCTTGGAGTCGGGCTTTCTTTAATGATTTTTATAAGTGAAATACTCTATCACTGGAAGAAAGATTCCGACTATGCCATTATGGCAAAAAGATGGACAAAGGCTTTTGCTATCCTTCTCGGTGTAGCAATTCCAACTGGAACAATTGTTGGTGTACAAATTTCACTTCTTTGGCCTGGTTTCGCCAAAATTGTTGGGCAAGTTATTTCCGTTCCGTTTCAAATTGAGATTTTCGCCTTCTTTTTAGAGGCTTTATTCATGTCTATTTACGTATATGCGGCTGATAAACTACCTCCAGTTATGAGATTAATCTCGCTATTTTTCGTTATGATTGGCGCCACTGCATCTGCCGTGCTTATTACATCGGCAAACACATGGATGAATACACCTGCGGGCTTTTCAATGAATCCAGATGGCTCAGTTTTTAACGTTGATCCGTGGAAAGCTTTCTTTAATCCGAGCTTTGGCACAAGTGCATTCCACGTCGTTATTACGGCCTATACAACTGGAGCAGCTGTTATCGCTTCTATCGCTGGATTTAAATTATTAAAGAAAAATTTAAGCGCTCGTGAAATTGCTTACCATAAAAAAGGATTACTATTAGGGCTTGTCGTTACATTTATCACAGGTGCTACGATGTGGCTTTCAGGACACGAATCTGCTATTGCCTTACATAAACATTCACCTGAGAAACTAGCATCTGCTGAAGCTTTGTTTGAAACGACATCACACGCGCCTTTATCGATTGGCGGGGTTGTGGACCCTAACACACTTGAACTAAACTATGCCCTTGAAATTCCGAACATGCTTAGCTTATTAGTGGGACTAGACCCTAACACCGTTGTAAAAGGTCTAAAGGAATTCCCGCAAGAAACATGGCCACCATTTTACACACATACACTGTTCAATTTAATGGTCGGCACCGCTGCCTTTACCTTTGCAGTTGCAGCTATTGCCCTCTTATATTGGTACTTTGTTTACCGAAAAAAAGGAGTAGAGTTACCGAAGTGGCTTCTTTGGGGAGCTGCCGCCTGTGGACCCGTTATGTTGCTCGGTATTGAATTCGGATGGATTTTTAGTTGTAGTGGTCGTCAGCCATGGACAATTTATGGCATGCAACGCACGGTAGATGCTTCTACGCGCGCTGATTTCGTCGGTCCTTTATTTGTTTTATTCATCATTTTATATATCGGACTTGGTATTTTAACCATCTTTGTACTACGGACATTCTTTAAGAAACATCCGTTAAAGAATGATTTACATCACGAAGGAGGCGATTCTCGTGCATGAGGAAAGCATTGCAATCATCATCTTATGGGCTCTTATTTTCGTATATAGCATACTAGGGTCTATTGATTTTGGAGCTGGTTTTTGGGGCATGGTATACGCTAAACACCCGACGCTTGCTGCCAAGCTTGCTAATCGGTACTTATCACCTACTTGGGAAGTAACAAATACGTTTCTTGTCTTTGTCGTCGTTGCTTTTCTCGGTTTCTTCCCAAAAGCGGCCTTTACCCTTGCAACCGTTATGTTTGTACCAGTTATGTTAATTTTAGTACTCGTTGCGATTCGTAGTACATTTATGGTATTTGCTTACTCCCTGCCAAAATACCAACACCTTCTTCGGATTATTTCAGGTATTACCGGGCTCTTAATCCCAGCTCTATTAATTACCGTTCTGCCAGTTACAGAAGGTGCCTATATTACGATGTCTGAAGGAAAAGAAGTGCTCCTTTACGGAAAACTTCTTTCTAGTCCCGTTATTTATTGTTATATGCTCTTCGGACTAACTTCGGAACTATTTCTATCATCTCTCTTTCTTGCTGATTTTGCTAGGGAACAAGGTTCTGAAGATACGTACCGAATTTATAGAAGAAATGCCATCATACTTGGTCCTGCAACGCTCGTGACTGCTATTATCGCTCTCGTTGTAATGGACCCTGAAACACACTGGCTTATGCAAGGACTAATAAAGCAATTCCCATGGTTTACAGTCTCTATCATTTTATTTGTTATCGGATACTCTTCCCTTTGGTGGACAAATAAGAAATATGGCACACTAGGCTTTCCTCGCATTGCAGTTTTAGCTGTCGTCGCTCAATATGCATTTGCAAGCTACGCTTACGGCGTCGCCCATTTACCTTATATCATTTACCCGGACGTAACTGTATTTACAAGCTTTACGACGGTCGAAACATTCTATGCACTTCTTATTCTTTACGCAATCGGGATTGCAATTTTACTACCAGGATTTATTTTCTTCTGGAATTTATTCTTAAAAGATCGAACATTTTTAAAGGAAAAATAGTAAATTAGGGGCATTCACACATAGAATGCCCCTAATTTATTAGACTCCTCTCCTAATAGTTATTACACTACCCCTTATACTTGCCTTATTGCTCAAAATACACATATTCACTAGATTAAGGTAGATGCCTAGTTCTTCTTATTTTCTTTTGAATATAATGCTATATAAACTTGAGACAAGCTACATTTGTTCAAGGGAAAGTAGAAAGGTAGGTTAAATATGAGCATTGAAATATGGATTACTATTATTGTATTCTTCTTAACGATGATTGTTATCTTTTGGCGACCTCGCGGTTTAAATGAGGCGTGGCCGGCAGCAGTCGGCGCTAGCATTATCCTCATTACTGGACTTGTATCAAAACCAGACGTCATGGACATTATAAGTAAAATCGGCGGTGCCTCTATAACGATATTAGCGACCATCGTTATGGCGGTTATATTAGAAAGCTTCGGCTTCTTCCACTGGTCTGCAGCGAAGCTCGCAAATTTAGCGAAAGGTTCCGGACGACGCCTATACTGGTACATTCAATTACTATGTTTTCTTATGACTCTTTTATTTAATAATGACGGTAGTATTTTAATTACAACACCGATTTTGATTTTACTTCTGAAAAACCTTCAATTAAAACCTCATCAACAAATCCCTTATTTATTAAGCGGTGCTTTAATTGCCACTGCATCTAGTGCACCAATCGGTGTAAGTAATATCGTAAACTTAATCGCATTAAATATTGTTAATATGACTCTTTATATGCATACAGCTATGATGTTTGTACCTGCAACACTAGGACTACTGTTTATGTCATGGCTCATGTATACAGTTTTAAAGAAAAAACTTCCAGAAAGATTACCTGTTTCTTCATATGATATTGAAGAAATTTTCTTCACGAAAAACTTCCATCCGTTAAAAGGACAGAATTCTGTTAATACGAAACAAAAACGTACGAAATTCATGTTAAAAGTATTAGGCTTCGTTTTCCTTATGCGCTGTCTTCTATTCGTTGCATCCTTCTTATCGATTCCAATCGAAATTGTTGCCGTACTCGGTTCACTCGTTCTTCTCATCTGGAGATGGTACTACTTACGAACAAACCCAGTCGATATTTTGAAAAAGACACCGTGGCACATTTTAATTTTCGCTTTCTCTATGTATGTAATTATTTACGGGCTTCATAACGCAGGGTTAACAGCGGCACTTGTAAGTTGGCTCGAACCAGTTGTAAGTCAGCATCTACTCTATGCCAGCTTTGCAATGGGCGGACTCGTTTCCCTCCTCTCTAACCTCTTCAATAACCACCCTGCACTTATGATTGGTACAATCACATTAACAGAAATGGGACTAGATCCAGTCACATTAAAAACTATCTATCTCGCAAATATCATCGGTAGTGACATCGGTTCACTATTATTACCAATCGGTACACTAGCTTCCCTCATTTGGATGTATATCTTAAGACAAAACAAAATTAAAGTGAAATGGAAAGATTATTTAAGCGTATCTCTCATCGTAATCCCACTCACAACAGTCGTCACATTATTCCTCTTATACTACTGGGTACAATTATTCTTCACCTTATAAAGTGAAACTTTATAAGGTGGGTGGGTGTTCATCCCCCACTGATTATTAGCCCGTACCAATCGGGCGTTTACGGACAGTTTATCTCCCACCTAACTTCTTTGCTCCAGCCGAATTTTGAGGTGGGAGTTTTACTGCCCACAAATAGCGGGATAGACGACAGAAGCCCCCTTTGCTACCGTCTTAGCAAAGGGGGCTTCTTCTATATTTAAGTTAGGTACAGTGTGATCAATCAAGTAAAGAGGGGTAACGTGTTATTGATATAAGTGACTACCAGTTTCTTTGAATTCTACCGCTTTCTCTTTCATTCCTTTTTCAATTGCTTCTGTCGTTTCTAAGTCATTTTCTTTCGCATATTCACGAATATCATGTGAAATTCTCATACTACAAAACTTTGGGCCACACATTGAACAGAAATGCGCTGTTTTCGCCCCTTCTGCTGGCAACGTTTCATCATGGTACTCCATCGCGCGTTCAGGATCTAAAGATAAATTAAATTGATCGCGCCAACGGAATTCAAAGCGAGCTTTTGAAAGTGCATCATCACGCTGATGAGCCGTTTTGTGCCCTTTCGCAAGATCAGCTGCATGCGCAGCGATTTTGTACGTAATAACCCCTTCGCGAACATCATCTTTGTTCGGTAAACCTAAATGTTCTTTCGGGGTTACATAACAAAGCATCGCCGTTCCAAACCAACCGATCATCGCAGCACCAATCGCTGAAGTAATATGATCATAACCTGGTGCAATATCTGTCGTTAACGGCCCAAGTGTATAGAACGGCGCACCCTGACAAATATCAAGTTCTTTCTCCATATTTTCTTTAATTAAATGCATCGGTACATGCCCAGGTCCTTCAATCATAACTTGCACATCATGTTTCCAAGCGATTTTTGTTAATTCACCAAGTGTCTCAAGCTCAGAAAACTGCGCTTCGTCATTTGCATCTGCAATAGAACCTGGACGTAATCCATCTCCAAGAGAAAACGAAACATCGTACTGCTTCATAATTTCACAAATCTCTTCAAAGTGAGTATATAGGAAGTTTTCTTTATGATGGAATAAACACCACTGCGCCATAATCGAACCACCGCGCGAAACAATACCTGTCATACGCTTTGCAGTAATTGGAATGTAACGAAGTAATACACCAGCGTGAATCGTGAAGTAATCAACGCCTTGCTCCGCCTGCTCAATTAACGTATCACGATACACTTCCCACGTTAAATCCTCTGCAATTCCGTTTACTTTTTCAAGCGCTTGATAAATTGGCACAGTTCCAACTGGTACCGGAGCATTACGAATAATCCACTCACGTGTTGTATGAATGTTTTTACCTGTAGATAAATCCATAATCGTATCTGCACCCCAGCGAGTCGCCCACGTCATCTTCTCTACTTCTTCTGCAATAGAAGACGATACAGCAGAGTTTCCGATATTTGCATTTACCTTCACGTGAAAATTACGTCCAATTATCATCGGTTCCGCTTCAGGATGGTTAATGTTCGCCGGCAAAATCGCACGACCTTCTGCAATCTCCTTACGAACAAATTCAGGCTCTACCCCTTCACGAATCGCAACATATTCCATCTCAGACGTAATAATGCCATTACGCGCATAATGCATTTGCGAAACATTTGCACCTTGCTTCGCTCTAAGCGGCTTACGATCCATTTGCGGGAAAACAGGTGTATGTTTTGAAGCCACTTTCACACCGTCATCCTCAGGTTTAATTTCGCGTCCTTCATAAGCTTCCACATCACCACGCCCTAAGGTCCAAGAGTGGCGCGGCGTTGGAATCCCCTTATACAGCTCCACTTTATACTCTGGATCTGTATAAGGTCCACTCGTATCATACACACGGATTGGCGGATTTTGAACACCGTTCGTATCGCTTTGTTCAATCTCGCGCATTGGTACTTTCATACCCGCGCGGGTTCCATCCACATACACTTTCTTACTTCCTGGTAAACTCGATTTCAATTCAATTTGCTCAGCTGAAACAGACTGTTTCATAACCTTTGTTGCCCCCCTGTTCGTGACAAGGACGAGATATGGCCAGCGCATGCCAAAATAAAAAGAGCCAGGTCCATAAAAGAATAAGGACCTGGCTCATAAAGGCATAATTATGTAAAGCCGTTAACTTCCCTACGCTGGTACGAGCCAGATCAGGTCCAAAGGGTTAAGAAGTTCACACGCTTCTCTCTCAGCCTACGCATACGTTAGGCACCCCTAGTTTATCACTGATTTAATTTTCAATACTTTCCCATCATACACTATAATCTGAAAAATGAAAAGTTTATTTCTTTTGTTGCTTATGGAATCATCCAAGTTAAATAATAAGCTTGCACATACGTCATAATCCCAACAATAGTAACGAAGAATAAACTATGCTTCAATGTAAAGCGGAACAAATCTGACTCTTTCCCAGCAAGTCCAACTGCCGCACAAGCAATCGCAATTGATTGCGGAGAAATCATTTTACCTGTTACACCGCCCGTTGTATTTGCTGCAACGAGAAGTACTTCAGATACACCGACTTGCTGCGCTGTAATTGCTTGTAAATTCGAGAACAGTGCGTTCGCTGACGTATCTGATCCTGTTAAGAATACACCGATCCATCCTGTAAATTGTAGCAAGAGATGGTTCTATCACATATCATAACGCAATAACCGAAGCACACCCAGAAGCTGTACAAGTAAGCGATTGCTTCCACATTTTAAAAAATCTAACAGATTATGCGTCTGATGTATTAAAGAAGGAACTAAAGAACTCCGTAAAAATCCCTGTGGATGAATCAAAATGTGAGGAAACTTGTACGCAACAAGATAATATCCCGCAAAGCAATATCAATCGTAAACTAACTATTAAGGAAAAGTACGAACGTGCACTTCAATATAAAGCTGATGGGAACAGTAAAAGCTGGATATGTAGCCAGCTAAATATGGACGTTCGGACATATGACAAATTAATACGTCTATCAGAAGAGGAAAAGCAGAAAAAATTTAAAAAGCAAGCAACGATTATTCACGAAGAAAAGGTACAAAGGAAAATGAACGATATAAATGAAGTACGAGAGTTAAAGAAGCTTGGGCTTAGTAATAAGGAAATATCCCGTAGAACGGGCTTTGATCGTAGAACGATAAAGCGGTATTTCGATGAAGACTTCACGCCGGTACATGCTTCTTATGGAAAAAAACGGAGTAGTAAATTGGATCCTTACAAAGAGGAGATTAAAGATTTATTCGAGCGAGGGCTAATGAGTTCGAAAATAGAAAAAATAATCCAGGAAAAGGGTTATAACGGCTCATCATCTAACTTGCGAAAATATGTACATGAATTAAAGCAGAGGAAGAGAGAGCGCGCTCAAACCTTTAGTGAATCACATACTCTAACCGAAACCATAAAACGTTCAAATATCTTAAAACTTCTTTACAAGCCACTGGAAAAGGTAGAAGCTATTACACAAGAGCAATTTGAACGTGTTTGTGAAGAACACCCTATTGTAAAAATAGTTTATGACTTAACATGTGAGTTTAAAAACATCTTCACCACAAAGAGTGTTGAGAATCTCGACCATTGTATCGAGAAAATTAAGAATACTAATATACAAGAGTTTAAGAGCTTTACGAATGGATTAGCCCGGGATATTGAAGCTGTCAGAAATGCGGTAACTTATGAGAATAATAATGGTCTTGCCGAAGGGAGCATAAACAAGTTAAAGCTTATTAAAAGAATCATGTATGGTCGATGCCAATTCTCCACATTGCGGACAAAGATTCTACTTTTGGAGAGAATGAGACTTTTCAACTAACTCCGGGAAGAACCATTTTTTACTTGCCAAATACATTCATCAGTCCCGTTTGACAAAGAGCCTTTGTCTCTGCTGCATTTTGCTATTTCATTTCGTTCGTTAACATACTTTGTTGTAGTCATTTATGAACTTTTCTTCTATAATCTAATTTTGAAAAATCTTGCGAAGGTAATTTTTTTGGAATTCTAAACGTGACAAATCATTTCATTTCAAGTTTCCTAATAAATGTTTCATTCTCTTCTAACCAATTATGAAAAATTTCTTCACTCAAGCCATTTTTTTCATCCCACTGAATCATGCTTTTTACTTTACCTTGTTGAAATAATAAAAATGCTGGCGTTTGATCAAAACCGTATCTTTTTTTGAACGCTAACCACCTATTTTTATCTTGATGTATATTACTTATATTTACTAAATAAAGTGAGTCTTTAAGAGGAAAAGTTTTAACTTCCTTCTCTAATATTTTTGAGAAAAAAGAACAATCGGAACACTGACTATTTCCGATATAAATAAAAATATCATCCCCATTTTTAATTCTTTTTTCAAATGAATCTACTGTAATTGAATTGAGATAATCATAACTTCCAGTATTATCAATAACAATTTGTTTTTCTATTTCCAAAGTAGAATTATTTCTTTTTAACACTGTATTTTCTCTATAAAGAAAAAAATACTTAGCAAAAAAATAATAATAATTACTCCTAAAACTCCATATTTTTTCATATCAGAAGTCCACTTCCTTTATCGTTTGCTGAAATTCTGTGTCAGTAAAAGCAGTATTCATACGTTGAACTTCCTTTCCATTTCGATAAAATATTAATGTAGGGGTTCCCTCAATATGATATTTTTTTGATTGGCTGACATAATCTTTGTCTTTGTTTCCAATGATAGTGTATACTATCCCTTTATTTCTCTTTGCATAATCGTTCACAATAGGGTCAACTAGTTTGCAAGGTGCGCAACCATCTTGCTTTACGAAAATAATCACTTTTTCATTTTCTTCTACTATATTCGGAATTTGATTAAACTTTGTATATTCATAATTAGTCTTTTCATAGGTCATTTTGTGATACATAAACATTCCAAAAAACCTGCTAACACCAGAATTGAAATACTAATAATTATTTTTTTCATATTATCGCCTTCTTTATTATATTGTTATCTTTGACAATAAATTCTTCCAAGCATTTTTCTGTTACCTCTTTATCGTGTGTTATAAAAATTTTCAATCCTTCTAAGTTTAGCAAATAGTTAATAACAGATAATTTTACATCTTCATCTAAACCATTTGTAATTTCATCAAAAATATAAATCTTCTTTTTGATCAATGTAGAACGTAGTATTTTAACAATTTGCATTTGCCCTAAACTTAACTGTGTACCATCTACATTTTCAAAGTCTATATTTTGAAAAGCAGAATCAGCGTTGAGTTCATTTATAGTTTCTATGATATATTTGTCTTCAATATCCCGTCCTAACTTGATATTATCTAAAACATCAGACTCAAATAAACTCTCACGTCCATCTACATAAATAATATTATCTCTAATAGATTCTTCTGAAAAATCTTGTAAGTTTTGTCCATTAACCTTAATACTCCCATTATCAGGAATATAAAGACGAGCGATCAATTTACCAAATGTTGACTTTCCTACCCCATTTAATCCACTAATAGCAAGATTATTACCCTTAATATCTATTGAAAGATTTCTAAATATTTTAGCTGTTGAATCATAATCAAAGGATACATTTTCAAAACTAACTTCTATATCTTCTGCGGGTATTTCAAGTACCTCATCTCCAAAAAATTTAATTCTTGATTCAATTATATTGTAGAGTTTAGCTTGTGCTACTTTTCCTTGTACCAGTGATGACTGTAAGTTAGCAAGATTAAGAATTGGATTTGTCACATAAGAAAGTAATGCATTAAATGTTAGCAGAACACCCGTTGATAATTGGTTATTAATAATTAGATACACTCCGCATGAAAATAGCAAAATGTTAAATGAAGATAAAATAAATATTTTAAGTTGATTTTGCATAGAATCAAAATTAAACATTTTTGTTCTCGTACCAATATAGTCCGTAAGTTTATCTACTCCTCTGTTTCCAAATTCAGTTTCTAAACTAAGCTGTTTAATAATACTCATGTTGCTAAAAATATTGACTACTGTAGTATTAAATTCTTGGCCCGTTTTGACCAACGATTTACTCAATTTTTCATAACGTCCTTGTGATAAATAAAGTACAAGCAAAAGCGTAACAATTAATACAAGAACAAGACCGGATAATCTACTTTCAGATTTGAATAACAAATAAAAACTGAATCCCATAGTTATAACATTCACCGGAATCATTTGAAGATAAGTTAAAAATCTTTGTCGGATCATTAATACGTTTGAGAGGTTAGTAAGCAATTCTCCTACCTCATAAGATTCAATTGCCATATTTGGTTTAGCTAACAAGCCTTTAAAATATTTTTCAATAATTATTTTGTCAATTTTTTTACTCATCAAGTTATACATAAAATTATTAGTAAAAGATAATACGAAATTTAAGATATTTATCACTAGATAAACACCCATTAATTCTAATACAAGTGCACTTAGCTTTTGTGGTATCAGAAAGTTGAAGTACAGAGAATAAATATTTGCAAGCACTACACCCAGGAGATAAATTACAATTGATAGGACAAATGATATAACAAGTTGCCATTTTACTAATTTTAAAATTCTCCAGATACTTACTTCTTTAGTATTTTGTTCTATTTCGCACTTTATTTCAGAATTTTCTAAATCAATTTCTAATACATACGGTTGCCATATTTCTATGAACTTCTTTATTGTCATTACTTGTTGCTTATCTTTAGTAGAATCTCCAATAATTAAACTAGATTTTTTCTTTTCAAAAACTGTAACGAAATGTATTCCCTCCTCATTCTCAATTTGTGTAATAAACGGATAAGAAACTTCATCAAATACCTCTCTCTGCTTAGTTGCTTGTGAAACAGTTCCATTAATCCCCAAACGTTTTAGACCTCTTTTTAAATCCAAAAAGTTAGTCCCCAACGAATTATTTTTAATTAATGGTCGCACTTCACAGATTGAGACTTTTTTGCAAAATAGTTCTTCATTATCATAGCGACACACGCGGCGCCACAGTCTTCCTTACCAATCTGAGGAATGACTTCATATTTCATAATTAATCTCCTTACACTGAAAAATCAGTTACTTTTTAATGTTATTGAAAATTATATTAAGTGATTTTTTTGAATTTATTATATATCTAACCAAGCTTTTTTAACATTTTTGAAAGATTAGAAGAAAAATTATTTGAATTGAGCTTATGAGCTATTTCATAAGCAGTTTTGTAATCTTGCAACTCAAAAAATAATAATCCTATTAAATCATCAAATGCATATCCATTTTCAAACAGTGATTCTTCTTGATTTAAAACATTGTCTCTAGTATAAATTAGCAACCTAAGTAATTCTTTTTGTTGGGATTTCAATTTTTGAATTTCTTTTATTCCTGTGAGATATATTGCTACAGAACGATCTTCCACAGTTCCCCTCTCGGCACTTTCAAAAAGCATAGTAATATACTTTTCTGCTTCATCATTTTTATTTTTGCTTAAATAATAAAAGCCTAAATCCTTAGCAACCTGGTTACTATAAGAGTCATCAGGAAATTTTTTAAAAAAGTTAAGCATTCCTTGTTCATACTCTTGGTCAGTCAACATCGGCTTAGCATCTCTATAGTAAAAATAATAGTACCTAGAATTATTGGGATTTTGCTTAAGAATTTTTTCTATTAAAGTTGTGTTCCTGAGTGCTTTATTCTTATTTTTTATCACGACATCTTCATACCCATCATGTTTTACCACTACTTTAGATATTTTTATAGACACTAGATTTAAGCTTTCCTCTATCACAATAGGGTATTCATGAATAACTCCTTCGAATTTAACGGTGTTATCGTTAGGCAGAATTCTACCAGCATTATAAAGAACAGAATCATCTGTATTTATTATTTTCGGTGCAAAAACAATTCTTTCTCTATTGTTAGCATGTTTCAACGTATTTTTAATAGCATCATCAAGATGATCAATACTACCTTTTACTAAAATTTCATCAGAATCTATAAAAAAGATCCAATCTTTACTGGATTTAGAGATTCCAAAATTTCTAGCTTCTGCAAAGTCATCGTTCCAATCGAAATGAAAGATTTTTATATTTTCCATTGTAGCTAAGATACTCAATGTATTATCTGTTGAACCAGTATCAACAACTATTATTTCATCACCTTCTCGTAAGTCCTCATGTATAGCTTCTATACATCTCTCTATTACTCTTTCTTCATTTTTACATATAACGACTATTGAAAATGATTGACTCATTTCATCCTCCTGAAATTAGAATAATCAGATAGTTAAATCACTTTTCTATTATTGTATTATCTTACTTTGAAAAATAAATTATTATTAACAGTATTTATGAAGATATTCTGTGTACTACTGCATTTCGCTACAACTGCTATTGTTCCCCGCAATACAACCTGCTATAGCGATAGGTAACGATTTACTATACAAGGAACAAAATTGACCTGCTCCTCCATATTATTGTATTATCTTACTTTGAAAAAATAATTATTATTAACAGTTTTTACGAAGATATTCTGTGTAATGCTGCATTTCGTTACAACTGCTATCGTTTTTTGCCATACAACCTGCTATAGCGATAGGTAACAATTTACTATACAAGGAACAAAGGTAACTTGCTCCTCCATTAGGTAGCGACGTTTCCATTTCTTCATCTGTTAGTTTACGCAATAAATTAGTCATTACTTTCTCCTCCATTTAGTGATTTAACTATCTTTATTATTCAGAGCTAAAACTCAAAGAGAAAGCTCTTACATTTATTGTAACATTTTTTCCTTAATATGTTAATTCTTTTGTTGTCTTGTTAGTTAAAGGGGTACTTAGTACAAAAAATAACCGTAGATAGTAGCACGAACACTGTTCTTGTTATAATTAATTTTTTTCAGAACGTCTATAATCCTCTTTTAAAAAATATATGTAAATATAATAAAAAACGAATGATTAATAGAAATATTCTACACCACTCGTTTTTTATCGGACTTCTTTTTACTGTACTTTTATTTTCTTTATGAGTTATTAGAAAAATAATTGTCTATATAGGTCTTTATTTTTTCAAAATCCTTTTTCATAAATAAGATTGTCTGGTACTTCAATTATTGGAAGATTATTTTCATTATCAAAAGATGGACACGGTTTGGGAACTACCAAATAGTCAACTGAGTTTTTATCCCTAATATAATTAATTGAAACATCATAATACTTAGAAAAATATCCCTTCAAATCATCCTAATTCCTTAAAAATGGTAGAGAAAATATTGAACCATAATTTATACCAGCGTCGACAATTAATACAAAGCATATTTTTTTCATGATACACCCTCCTCATATAATAAGTTTTAAGTTAATAACTGTTCCTTGAAAATTAAATAGTTTTTATCTTCAAGAGCTACATCAAAAAAATGATGTATGGGTAAAATTTAGTCTTGGATACTGGGGGATTTCCCCAGATAATGGAAGTGTGAAAATGGATCCATCGGGAATATGCTTACTCCTCCTGTAGTTCGACCACGTTAAAAGACTGTGACCCAGACCAAAATGCACTGCATACGCACAAGCTGTATCGGTTTCCTTCACTTACCTCTCATAGTGGTGGGAGGGCAGTTTAGGTGAAGGCAATCATTGAATACTCATACGCGAGGTTGTGGCTATGTTTTGGACTCTAGGGAGATCCCAAAGTATCCAAGCTCATTCCAAATACTATTCAAAGAAAGGAGGTCCTTTCCATGAGATTATTCGTAGCTATTGATGTAAGCTCTGAAAAACTTGATGTATGTTTTCTTGACATTCATGACACTGTTTTGAAAGAAATTTGTCTTTCAAACGATGTGAATGGACCAACGCCATTAAGGAGGATGTTCTCCATTTTCACCAGTTGTACAACTATAAAAAAATTGTCATTGGCATGGAATCTACTTCCGTCTATAGTTTCCATCCTTCCATGTTCCTAACGGAAGATAAGGATTTGAGGGCTTTAGACGTGGAAGTGGTCGTACAAAATCCAAAAGCCATCCATCGGTATAAAAAACTCTTTGAAGAAGATAAGACCGATAAAATAGATACTTTCCGTATTGCCGATTTTTTACGAATCGGGCGGTATAATAAGTTTCTTATCAAGGAGGAAAAATACGTTGCCCTTCAACATTTAATACGATCTAGATATCAACTCGTTCACCAGCAAACAGAATGTAAGCAACACTTTCTGGAGAACCTTTACTATACGAAAGAGTTAAATACCTCTGTTTTTGGTGCGACGATGATGGAAATACTCTCAGATTCCCTTTCGTTGGATGAAATTGCAGAAATGGATCTAGAAGCACTCGCTATTCTTCTTCAGAAAAAGGGGAAAGGACGCTTTAGCGACCCGGAAAATTTAGCGAAAACCATCAAGAAAGCCATACGTGACTCCTACCGACTAGGTAATGTCGTTCAAGACTCTGTGGACGTTGTATTAGCCACTTATGCACGATTGATTCAAACATTGAAAAAACAAATCAAAGAGATAGAAAAAAGCATTACTGCTTTTTTCGAAGCCATTCCAGAAGCGAGATATTTAACAAGTGTTCCAGGCATTGGAGTCGTATACGCCGCGGGAATCATTGCAGAAGTTGGACAAATTGAACGCTTTGAGAACGAAGCACAATTGGCCAAATACACCGGTCTTTACTGGAAAAAATCGCAATTTGGAAACTTTGAATCGGAACGAACACCCATGACACGAACGGGGAACCAGTATCTTCGTTATTACATGGTTGAAGCTGCCAACTCTGTACAACTTCGTGAAGCTACTTACCGTGCTTATTATTTAAAGAAATATGATGAAGTTCCGAAATACAAACATAAAAGAGCCCTTGTCTAAAGCCGTAACTAGATTCGCTAAATTGTTTTTCAAATATTGGACCAAGCACTTGACTGATTGCTTATTGAACAACCCTATCCACTACTGTTGGTATTCCCAATTTGCGCATCTTCCATAAAAAGAGCCAGGTCCATAAAAAAATAAGGACCTGGCTCATAAAGACATCATTATGTAAAGCCGTTAACTTCCCTACGCTGGTACGAGCCAGATCAGGTCCAAAGGGTTAAGAAGTTCACGCGCTTCTCTCTCAGCCTACGCATACGTTAGGCACCCCTAGTTTATCACTGATTAAATTTTCAATATTTTCCCATTATACATAATAATCTAAAAAATACAAAGTTTATTTCTTTTGCTCTTTACGGAATCATCCAAGTTAAATAATAAGCCTGTACATACGTCATAATCCCAACAAGAATAACGAAGAATAAACTATGCTTCACTGTAAAGCGGAATAAATCTGACTCTTTCCCAGCAAGTCCAACTGCCGCACAAGCAATCGCAATTGATTGCGGAGAAATCATTTTACCTGTTACACCGCCCGTTGTATTTGCTGCAACGAGAAGTACTTCAGATACACCGACTTGCTGCGCTGTAATTGCTTGTAAATTCGAGAACAGTGCGTTCGCTGACGTATCTGATCCTGTTAAGAATACGCCAATCCATCCTAAGAATGGTGAGAAGAACGGGAATAATCCGCCAGTTCCTGCAAGTGCTAACGCTAATGTAGAAGATAGACCAGAATAGTTTGCGATAAATGCGAATCCTAATACGAATCCAATAGATAGAATTGGCATTTTTAGTTCATTTAACGTTTCTTTAAATGTTGCTACTGCATCTTTTGCACTCATTTTCAAAATAAAGATAGAAATGATACAAGCAATTAAAATTGCTGTTCCAGTCGCTGATAAAATATCTAATTTCAAGATTGCTTCATAAGGTGTTGGTTTATTTACAATAGGCTCTGCTTTCATTACTAAATTGTGCAAGCCTGGAACTTCAAATTTAAATACGAGACTTTCTAAAGCGCCGCCCGGAGCGAATAACGCTTTAAAGAAACTTTGGCTCCAGATGACTACCATCACAGTCAAAATAATGAACGGAGACCACGCTTTTACTACTTTTCCTACCGTTAGTTTCGGCATAGATGTCGCCGTCGTTGCTGCTACTTCACTATTCGCTTGCTTAGTTTGATAAATTTCTTTCGGTTGCCAAACTTTTAAGAATAGCGATAAACTTACTAAACTTACAAGCGCTGACGTAATATCCGGGAGTTCTGGTCCTAAAAACGTCGCTGTAATAAACTGTGTAATTGCAAATGAACTACCCGCTACAAATAAAGCAGGCCACGTTTGTTTTACTCCTTTAAAGCCATCCATTAAAAATACGATAAAGAACGGAACAAATAAAGATAAGAACGGTAATTGATGCCCAGCCATTTGTCCAATTTTATGCGGATCAATGCCTGTCACTTGTCCAGCAACTGTAATCGGAATCCCCATCGCTCCGAAAGCTACTGGTGCAGTATTTGCGATTAAACAAAGACCTGCTGCATATAAAGGATTTAGCCCAAGGCCTGCCAGAAGCGCTGCCGTAATCGCTACTGGTGCACCAAATCCTGCTGCCCCTTCCAAAAATGCTCCAAATGAAAATCCGATTAAAATAACGAGTAAACGATGGTCATTCGTAATGGATAATACAGATGCACGAATGACATCAAATTGACCTGTTTTCACAGAAATTTTATATAAAAATACTGACATGATGATAATCCACGCAATTGGCCATAATCCGTATAAGAAACCGTATCCGGTCGCTGCCATTGCCATTGTGAATGGCATTTTATACGCAAATAACGCCACCAAAATCGTTAATACAACTGTAATAAATCCTGCCACATACCCCTTCATGCGGAAAACCGCTAAAGCTAAGAAAAAAAAGATGATTGGAATAAGTGCGACTGCTGCCGAAATCCAAATGTTACCGAACGGATCGTAAACTTGTGTCCATGTGTTCATTGTTCTCTCCCCCTAAAGAATCCCCTTTTAAATAAGATATAACCTTATCAATAGACTACCAGGTCATCATACCTTTAAGTCTAAAAAATACAAAACGTTCAAGAAAACGTTTTCAATAATTTTATCACAACAATTTTCATTTAAAAAGATTTTTTTGAAAATTTCATCATTTAAAACAGAAAATCTTACAAAAACGTCACGTTCTTGTAATGTTAATCGATAGGAAGCTCGCCAAATCTACTGCATACTAAAGGTATAACAACGAACATTACTTATGAGGTGATATATATGAACGGAAACAAAATATTAGCAGCTTTATCATACTTTAGTGTATTATTTGCGCCTATCTTATTCCCTATTATCGTGTGGATTGTGGGCGATTCTGAAACAAAACCACATGCAAAACGTGCTCTATGGACACACATTATTCCAAGTATCGCAACATTTATTGGATTAGTTATTTTAGGAATTATGGGCATCGGATCTGATCAACCAGACGTAACACTTGGAATTGGAGCAATCATCGTCTTATGTATTTGCGGGATCATTAGCTTATACTACTTTATTTGGAATATCGTGAAAGGTATTAAGGTACTGAAAGCTTAGTTTTAAACAAACGTTTGATTAAAAAGGAACTGTCCAAAAATTGATGTCGCATGATCGTAAATGAAATTTTATCGGCGATTCGACAAGGAATATCGACTTAACTACAAAATACGACAAGAATAACCTACCTATTAATAACAAAAAAACCGTCCCAAATACCTTTTGGGACGGTCTTTTTATCTTCTGCGTTTCTTCTTTTTTCTCATCATTTTCTTGCGGCGCGTATTCGCTTTATCCGCTATAATGTGGAGCGTACTCGCCACAACAATCCCCATTACAAACGTTACAATTTCAACCTCGTGTTCCTTCGCAATTTCTATTAAATTTCCACCGAATGCGATTATATTTAATAGGAATAAAAACGGAGAAAACACGATTAACATGTATGCAATACGAATAATATCACCAATTATAATCGTATGTGTGAAGAAGGAACGATGGGGCATTACGCTCCTATATGGATACCAAAAAATACGGAGGAATCCCCATTTATTATACGCATTACTGTACGTATCTAAATCCGGTGTTAGAAATGAAGTACCTACTAAAAAGCCAATTGCAAAAGTTAATAAAAAATCAAAACTTGTTAATCCATACGAAAAGAGCATAAACAAAACAACCGGAAGGGATATTAAGTTTATTTTCGTATGCGTTCTTCCTGATGGCATAATGCACTTCCTCGCTTACGTTCGCCCTGTCATCCTATGACAGTTCTCACCTATTGATCTAATTTTTGATCGATAAATGATGTGTCTATATCCGAACCAAACCATTCTGCCAACTTCACTCGTGCCTTATCTTTCACATCTTCATTTACGTATATCGATGCTTGTAATAGTGCGGCCATTAACGCACCTAAATCATCCGTATAACCGACTCCAGCAATGAAATCTGGAATGGCATCAATCGGTGCAATGAAATAAGCAAGTGCTCCGATTACAATAATTTTCACTCGTTTTGGAACATCCGGTCTTTGCAACACGTAAAACAACAATAAACTCGCATAGATTACCGACTGCCCTGCCTGCTTCGCAACATGTTTTATTTTCTTCCAAAACGCTTCAACTGAAAATTTTTGTTTCATTCAAAAGCCTCCCTATTTTCAAAAGAAATAAGCTACAATATGTTATGTTATCAGTAAAAGTTCATCAAAATTACACATAATCTATCAATGAAATTTCATTGTAACAAACAAAACCAAAAAGAACAAGTGTTCGTTAATTTTTTCATATTTTCCTTCATATAATAGTTTTCTAGACAACCACTTAAAGATTTCTATTCCATATTTCTCAACCAAAAAACTTTCAATTCCGCTTAACATTCTTTTCTATTTTTGTTATATTTTCTAGTTGACGGGCATATAAACGAATGTTAAAGTTTTCTCTGGTAGTGACAAGTCACATACAAAAAATGTAAAACGTTATAGTGTTTCTCAGAAATGAATTTTGTTGTATAATACAGAAATGACGTTATGCTTATGAGCAGCACAAGAAACCAAAAAGGGTATGCATAGTTAAAGTCGTATATGGGTGAATATAGAAACTCTAATTATGGCCAATAAAACTATGTATTTTTTATTTTAACATTTTTCGCTCCAAAATCGACCAAGCCTGATAGAGAAAGGGTGGAAATGAATGAAAGAAACCATGAAATCACAATTTCAAAATGTGCGTTTTACTTTATTCGTAGCTTTGGCCGTATGGCTAAAATCCTACATCATTACACGCACTAGCTTCGATTTAAAACTTGAATCTTTCATGCAAGAATTTATTTTATTCATTAGTCCATTAGCAGCATCATTACTGTTTGTGGGTCTTGCATTATTTGCAAAAGGGAAAAAACGTAACTATATAGCACTAGGAATTAACTTTATCTTAACGTTCATTCTTGTTGGTAACGTAATGTTCTACGGATTCTACAATGACTTCGTTACTTTACCAGTACTAGGACAAACGTCTAATTTCGGAAGTTTAGGTTCTAGTGTGAAAGAATTATTTAACTACAAAATCATCCTTGCATTTGCGGATATTATCGTATTCTTCGTTCTATTGAAGAAGAAGAAAGATTTTGCACCGACAGAACGTGTAGCGCGTCCGATGCGTTCCCTATACTTCGTGTCAACGGTTGCTATTTTCTGCGTAAACCTAGGATTTGCAGAAGCTGAGCGTCCAGAACTATTAACACGTTCATTCGACCGCGTTATGCTTGTTAAAAACTTAGGATTATATGTACACCAAGCATACGATCTTGGCTTACAAGCAAAATCAAGTTCACAAAAAGCGTTTGCTGATGGTAGTAAATTACAAGAAACAGAAAACTACGTGAAAACAACACAAAGTAAACCAGATCCAAATATGTTTGGTACTGCAAAAGGGAAAAACGTAATTGTTGTCTCTCTTGAATCATTACAAACATTCTTAATTGGTGCACAAGTTAACGGACAAGAAGTTACACCATTCCTAAACCAATTTGCGAAAGAAAGTTATTACTTCGATAACTTCTTCCATCAAACTGGGCAAGGTAAAACGTCTGATGCTGAATTCTTAGTAGATACTTCAATGTATCCACTAGACCGTGGTGCCGTATTCTTCACACACGGTAATAACGAATATACAGCAACTCCAGAAATTTTGCGTCAGCAAGGATATCACACATCAGTATTCCACGCGAATAACGCAACGTTCTGGAACCGTAACATTATGTATCCGGCACTTGGTTATGATCGTTACTACAACGAGCTTGACTACAAAATTACGCCAGAAACAAAATTAAATTGGGGATTAAAAGATATCGAATACTTCGATCAATCTATCGATATGTTAAAACAAGTGAAGCAACCGTTCTATACTCGCTTCCTTACTTTAACAAACCATTACCCATTCACTTATGATGACAGTACGAAATTAATCGATGAATACAATTCTGGTGATGGCGTATTTGACCGTTACATGGTAACTGCTCGCTATTTAGACGAAGCAATGAAACACTTTATTGAGCGTCTAAAAGCAGAAGGTATTTACGACAACTCAGTTATCGTATTCTACGGTGATCACTATGGTATTTCTGAAAACCATAACCGTGCAATGGCACAGTTCTTAGGAAAAGAAGAAATCACTACATTTGACCATATGAACTTACAAAAAACACCGATGTTTATTCACGTTCCAGGTCAAAAAGAAGGTAAAACAATTTCAAAACCAACTGGTGAAATTGACATTAAGCCAACAATTCTAAACTTACTTGGTGTAGATTCTACGAATCAAATTCAATTCGGTCATGATGTATTCTCACCAGAAAATAAAGGATTCGTTGTTCTTCGTGACGGTAGCTTCGTTACAGATAAGTACATGTACACGAACAGTACATTCTACGACCGTACTACTGGCGAAGTTGTGCAATTACCGAAAGAAGAATCTCAACCACTAATTGATCGTGCCCAAAATGAATTGAACATGTCTGACAAAATCATTGAAGGTGACTTACTTCGCTTCTCTGAAAGTAACAAGATCAAAACTGGTGAAGTAAAGACAGCTATTAAAGAAGAAAAGAAGAGCGCTGAGTAATCTCAGCCTCTTTTTTTATTTTCTGCTATCCTTCCTCTCCTATTCATTAACTTTAAAATTACATAACCTTCACCTAATATTTACACCACATTAACGAAACATCTTTATAATAAAATATGTAAACGAGGTTCTACATATTTCTTACCCCTCACCTTCAATAAGATTCCTTAAAGAAATATGCAAATCGTTTGCTTTCTACTTTCTTATAATTGTCTTTTAAAGCGTTTTGTTTACATAAACTAAACCTTTAAAGACGATGTCCCTATGAAAGATAGCTACCCTCCTTTTGCAACATTCCATACGAATGTTGCTTTTTTTTTTCAAAAAGCAGGATTCTTATTTCTCATTTTCGAATTTGTATATACAAAATGCTATAAATCACCACTACTTCTCTATGATTTACAAATACATATACGTCATATGTAGAGAATTGCTTACATAAAAATTACTATAGTGCTTTTTATTCATGTACTAAAGAAAGGATGGGACGAAAATTGGCATACGAAAGATTTGTACTATGGAATGATGCAGTTATTGATACAACAAAACATCGCGCGTACATAGAACTTGAAGAAAGAGGTTTACAATTTGGTGATGGCGTCTATGAAGTTATTCGCCTTTATAACGGAAACTTTCACTTATTAGACCCACATTTAACAAGATTATATCGATCCCTTGAAGAAATAGAATTATCACTTCCTTTCTCAAAAGCCGAACTCATCATCTTACTCTACAAATTAATTGAAAACAATAATTTCCACGAAGACGGAACAATTTACTTACAAGTATCTCGTGGTGTACAAGCTCGAGCACATGCATTTTCATATGACATATCTCCGACAATCTATGCTTATATTTCAAAAAAAGAAAGACCATCTTTATGGATTGAATACGGTGTACGTGCTATATCAGAACCTGATACACGCTGGCTCCGCTGTGATATTAAATCGTTAAATTTATTACCAAATGTATTAGCTTATACGAAAGCTGAACGCAAAGGTTGTAAAGAAGCACTTCTCGTACGAAATGGTATTGTAACTGAAGGTAGCCACTCTAACTTCTTTCTTATAAAAAACGGAACACTGTATACGCATCCAGCTAATCACCTTATTTTAAACGGCATTATTCGTCAGTACGTCCTTTCTTTAGCTAACACTCTTCAACTTCCTGTAAAGGAAGAGCTTTTCAGCGTTCGCGATGTTTATCAAGCAGATGAATGCTTCTTTACGGGAACGACTATTGAAATTTTACCGATGACCCATCTCGATGGAACTGCGATTCAAGATGGTCAAGTTGGCCCTATCACCAAATTACTACAAAGGTCATTTTCTCAAAGCCTTTTAAAATCCAACAGCACATCTTCCTAAATACGAATAATCTTCTCATTTTCCACATCAAATATATGTATTTAAATGGAAATCAAGGTACAGATTTATACCTTGATTTTTTTTTTGTAACCTTTTTGTCATATTCAGATTACCACATAAGTCTTGACAGTAATCGACATGCTCTTTAGAATTTTTAACAGTTGGTAAATATTTCTTCACTACATTACAGACAGAAAGGAATCGACAAATTATGAAAAAATACCTTGCCGGTCTTGCGGCAGTGTCTGTAGCAGGAGGAGCAGCCCCTACACTTGATAGCGTTCAAGCTGCCCCTGAACAAAATACACAAAAAGCTGCTACACAAACTGTCCAAGCTTCCGCATCAAACAATTCATCATATACGGTGAATGCTAGCGTACTACACGTTCGTGCAGGATCAAGTACTTCTCACGACGTCATCTCTCGCGTTTATAATGGTCAATCATTAAACGTAATTGGAGAAGAAAATGGTTGGTTCAAAATTAACGTTAATGGACAAACTGGCTATGTTAGTGGCGAGTTTGTATCAAAAAACGGAGCAACGAATAACAATGTAAGCACAGGTGGAAACAATAAAGTTACTGCTGATGTATTACGTGTACGTACAGCCCCTAACACTTCTAGTTCTGTTTCAGGACGTGTATATGAAGGACAAACTTTAAACGTAATTGGAGAAGAAAATGGTTGGGTGAAAATCAATCATAACGGACAAACTGGTTATGTTAGTAGCCAATTTGTATCAGGCGCTTCTTCAAATACTGGCTCTACAAGCAATAACAACAATAGTAACAATGAAGCAACTGTTCAACCAGCAAGTGGAAACTATACAGTAAATGTATCTTCCCTTCGCGTTCGTACAGGTCCTAGCACTTCTCATCCAACTGTAGGTTCTGTTAAACAAGGACAAGTAGTACAAGTTGTAGGCGAAGTTCAAGATTGGTTCAAAATCAATTACGCAGGACAAACAGCTTACTTAAGCAAGGACTACGTAACAAAAGGCGGTTCTAACGAAAACGTTACTCAAGGTAACAACCAAGAGCAAAATAATAATGGAACTGTTCAAACTGGTGGTACTTACGTTGTTAACGCAACATCTCTACGTGTTCGTACAGGCCCTGCTGCTTACCATAGTGTAATTGGCGGCGTGTTAAATGGTACAACATTAAACGTAGTTGGATCTGAAAACGGCTGGTTTAAAGTAAACTACCAAGGTAAAACAGGCTATGTTAGTAGCGAATTCGTAAAATTCGTTAAAGGTGGCACGGCTACTCCTGAACAACCGAAACAGCCTGAACAGCCAAAACAACCTGATCAAGGTGCAATTGGCGACTACTACATTAATGCTTCTGCACTAAATGTACGTAGCGGCGAAGGTACAAATTATAGAATCATAGGCGCACTTCCACAAGGACAGAAGGTTCAAGTAATCTCTGAAAACTCTGGATGGAGCAAAATTAACTACAACGGTCAAACTGGTTACATCGGAACACGTTTCCTATCTAAAACACCAGTCGGTGGCGCAGTAGATAATAAGCCTAACGACAACCAAAATAACAATCAAAATAATAACAACAACAATAATAATACTAATAATAGCGGTGACAGTTCTTCTCTACTTGCATACGCGAAATCTATGCAAGGCGTACCATACGTTTGGGGCGGTACTTCTGCTAATGGTGTTGACTGCAGTGGTTACATCTACCACGTATTTAAGAAATTTGGTCATAACATTAGCCGCCAAAGTGTTGCTGGATATTGGAGCAGCTTACCACAAACTTCAAGTCCACAACCTGGAGACTTAATTTATTTCAAAGATACTTATAAAGCAGGTCCTTCTCACATGGGTATCTACCTTGGCGGGGGATCATTCATCCAATCCGGAGATAAAGGTGTAGCAATCGCTTCATTAAACAACTCTTATTGGAAAAGCCATTTCTTAGGGTATACGAAAGCACCTTAAGTTATAGTTTCAGAGCCTTCTAGTTTACTAGAAGGCTCTTTTTAAAAGACTCAACATAGTAATCCCCTTTCATTCTCTCTACGGAAAAATTATGCGTTCATTCTCCTATTTCGTACACTATATTCTATAAAAATTGTCCAAAACGTTATCATAATGAATATATTTCCACAAAAAACATAACCTATTTCATGTCTATTCATTTTATATGTGTTTTTTCAAAGAATTTTCTTTTTATTTAAACTTTTCATTAGACGTTTGACCTCCGATGTCCGTTATGATAAATTACTTAAGATGTTATATTCGCAAAAGTATAGACAACTGGTTTATACACTTTTTTACTATGAGGAAGGAGCATGCACTGCATGAATATTTTATGGGGAATTGGCGGCGTGATTGGAGTATTAGCAATCGCTTTCTTATTATCTTCCAACCGCAAAGCTATTAATTGGCGTACAATTTTAATCGCGCTAGCATTACAAATGACATTTTCATTTATCGTATTGCGATGGGATGCTGGAAAAGCAGGCTTAAAAGTTGCTGCTGACGGCGTTCAAGGATTAATTAATTTTTCTTACGAGGGAATTAGGTTCGTTGCTGGGGATTTAGTCAACGCAAAAGGCCCTTGGGGATTTGTTTTCGTTATTCAAGCACTACTTCCAATTGTATTTATTAGTTCATTAGTTGCAATCTTATATTACTTAGGTATTATGCAGAAATTTGTTAGTATCGTTGGTGGTGCATTAAGTAAACTTCTTGGAACTTCTAAGGCAGAAAGCTTAAATGCAGTAACAACTGTATTTTTAGGACAAACAGAAGCACCAATTTTAATTAAACCATACTTAGCACGTTTAACTAACAGTGAATTCTTCACTATTATGGTAAGTGGTATGACAGCTGTTGCCGGATCAGTTCTTGTCGGATATGCAGCAATGGGAATTCCGTTAGAACATTTATTAGCAGCAGCAATTATGGCAGCTCCATCAAGTTTATTAATTGCAAAACTAATTATGCCAGAAACAGAACAAGTAGATAATAATGTTCAACTTTCAACAGAGCGTGAAGACGCAAACGTTATCGATGCAGCTGCACGCGGTGCATCTGAAGGTATACAACTTGTTATTAACGTAGCTGCAATGCTAATGGCCTTCATTGCATTAATCGCTTTATTAAATGGCTTATTAGGATGGGTTGGTTCTTGGTTCGATATTAAACTTAGCCTTGATTTAATCTTCGGTTACTTATTATCACCATTTGCAATCTTAATCGGGGTTTCTCCAGGTGAAGCTATCCAAGCAGCAAGCTTTATCGGTCAAAAACTTGCAATCAACGAATTCGTTGCATATGCAAACTTAGGACCACACATGGCAGAGTTCTCTGCAAAAACAAATATGATTTTAACATTTGCAATCTGTGGTTTTGCAAACTTCTCTTCTATCGCAATTCAATTAGGTGTAACAGGAACGTTAGCTCCTACTCGCCGTAAACAAATTGCACAATTAGGGATTAAAGCAGTTATCGCTGGTACACTAGCGAACTTCTTAAACGCAGCAGTCGCAGGTATGATGTTCCTATAAACTCATGTAAAGTCTCCTCTTTTAAAGAGGAGGCTTTTTTATATACCTTAAATATAATTTTCGTATATATTAAATCCTTTATGTCTAGATGTATAGATGATATGTTAGAATAATTAGTATGTCTGTTTATTTTTTCTTATAAAAGAGGGATACTACTTGATGTATCTCGCCCCAAAAAACTTCCAACTACATGGTCATTTCTTAATAATTGTGCATACTACAAATATCCAGCACGAATTATTTTTAAGGAGGAAAGTTTCGTGAAAGATAAGTCCTATAAAGTCTTCTCTATGTGGATTTTACAAATTTTATTTTATTTTACTACTGTACATGTGACGAAATATGAGCACGCGCTCATTTTTACAATTATATATGTCATCATAAATGTACTATTCCTATTTTCAGCTGATAAAACAGCATTTATTTTCTTCATACTAGGAACAATCATTTCAGTATTCTATTTATTTTATCAAGCGTGGCTGCACTTATGGAGTACATCAGATCAATGGGAATATATTATTACCCACTTCCTGATGGCAGCTAACTTCTTCATTGTTTATATTTCAACCCATCTATTAAAAAAGGTTATCCTTAAAAATAAAGAGTTAACTGAACGAGTGAGAGTGCTTGAGCAATACATTGGAGAATCAAAATTATTAACAAGACAAGAATTCGAAAGACGACAAGCTTTATTAACAACTGCGATGAATCGTCGTAATGAAACAGGCATTATCATTTTCTTCGATTTCACTTCCTTTAGTAAATATACGAAGGAAAGTGTCATGGATCGTGTAGCTTCATTATTAGTTAATACAGTCAGAACTGACTTTGACCTTGCTGCTGAATATGACAGTAACACATTAGTCATTTTATTACAAAACACAAATGAAGCCGGTGCTGACATTGTAATGAACCGTCTACATCCAAAAATGGAGCAATGGCTTGCTGCTGAAGCAATTCAAGATATTAAAATAAAACGAGAACAAATCAATGCAAAGGGACATATCACATTATGATGACACTCGTTATGCTTCTTTTATTTATTTTGTTTTGTGTACTTGTTTTCTGGATCAGCATCACATTTTCAATTAAATATGTATTGATTTTTACCGCCTTTCTATTCTCTGCTTTACTCGTTTATTACTCTTTCTTAACAATTGCGGGCTTAATTCATCGAAATAGTAAACGAAAAGATCGTACGCTAGAACATTATCCAAGTGTAGATATTTTAATACCTGCCCATAATGAAGGCGTCGTTATTAAAGATACATTAGAAGCAATGGCAAAGATTGAATACCCAGGCAAACTAAACGTTTATTTATTAAACGATAACTCTCAAGATGAAACACCTGAAATTGGCGATGATTTCGACAAAGCTTATGCTCATATTCATCACATTCGTGTACCACCTGGCGAACCGAAAGGAAAATCGCGTGTATTAAACTACGGCCTTAGCATTTCGGATGGTGAATATTTCTGTGTTTACGATGCAGATAATCAACCTGAACCACATGCACTGCGAATGCTCGTAGAACATGCTGAAACAACCCAGGATGCCGTTGGAGCAGTTGGACACGTTCGTACAGTAAATGAGAAAAGAAATTGGCTTACACGAATGATTTCATTAGAATTTCAGATTTTCCAGCTCCTTATGCAATCTGGACGCTGGCTATTATTCCAAACAGGTTCACTGACCGGAACAAACATGCTTCTTCGTCGTTCTGCATTAGAAGAGCTTGGCGGCTATGATCCTTATGCAATTGCAGAGGATGCCGAATTAACATTAAGGATTACCCAAAAGGGCTATCTCTTACCAATCGTCCCGGAATCGATTACATGGGAACAAGAACCTGAGCATTTAAAAATTCTTATTAAACAGCGGACACGTTGGCTTCAAGGAAACTTATACATTTTAGAAAAAATGTTTTCTTCATTAAGCTTTTTTAAAGGAAAACTTCTCGTCCATTCCTTACAACAAGTTTTAGTGTATGTCGTATTTTGGCTATTCCTAATCATTTCAAACGTTTGGTTTATAATTGGACTGCTCGGGATATTCCAAATTCAATATAGCATTCCATTACTATTTATGTGGTATGTCGCATATATTACATATGTTTCTCAATTATTTAGTGCCCAGAGCGTCGAACGAACCTTTACACCGACCAATATTTTAATAAGCGTCATTATGTACTTTACGTACGCACAGCTCTTTACGTATTTGTTTATTCGCAGTCTCATTCTTTACTTACGTGCAAAGAGCAAGAAACAAGTAATTGGTTGGGATAAAACAGTACGATTTAAAAAAGAAAAATAGATTTCATTAAAAAATAAGCACAGAGCGCCGTATGCTCTGTGCTTATTTTTTACCGCAATACTATATATATCAGACAATACCCCTTAGCTGAAAGTTATTTCACGTCCATCCCCCAACGAACGATCGACCTTCATTTATATACGAAAAAGTGATTGCTATTTTTGTAGAACCAATTGCTTCTCTTGATGCTCTTTACGAGTTTCGGTCTTTGGTTCCGTGCTTTCTTGGGCATTTCGATGTGCCACACGTTTCAAACAAATATGCTTCCACTTTCTTTCGTAACGTTTCATTATTCTAGTTGTCCCCCTTGAATGCGCTTTAAAACTATTTGAAATCGCTTACAGGAAATAATATAGCACATATACATAAAAGTAACAACACATTTCCGACATATTTTTGTCAAAAATATGAATATAATGTGTAAAATATCGGATATTGTCGAACTATATCGATTTTTCTTTTTAAATTACCGATATCTATAGTATTCCGTAACAAAGTAATGCTTTTCCTACAATAGTATAGAACAGTGAAAAAGGACTGCCGAATGTCGGCAGTCCTAATACTATTTATATATACAGAATTTTTTTCTTCTATTATTAATGTTGTTTCATACGTCCTTCTTTTTGCAACTCTTTAAATAGTGCTGCAATCATAAAGAAAATAACAAATACGAACGGGAAGGCCGCAATAATCGACGCAGTTTGCAGCGCCTCTAATCCTCCGACATACAATAAGATCGAAGCTAACGCCGCTAGAACAATACCCCAAACCATTTTAATACGATTTGGTGGGTTTAAGCTACCATGTGTCGTTAACATCGCTAGAACAAACGTAGCAGAGTCTGCCGATGTAATAAAGAATGTTGAAATAAGTAAAATAGCTAACACACATAAAGCCGGTCCCATACTACCCATTTGGTCTAACATAGCAAACAATCCTACTTCTGTGCCCATTTCTTTAATTTGTCCATATATATTTGCACCATCAAATAGCTCCATGTGAATACCTGTTCCTCCGAAAACAGAGAACCAAAGCGCACCAATTACTGTTGGTACGAGTAACACACCAACAACAAATTCACGAATTGTACGCCCGCGTGACACACGAGCAATAAACGTACCTACGAATGGTGACCATGCAATCCACCATGCCCAGTAGAAAATTGTCCATGACTGAATCCATTGATTTCCGCCTTCATTTAATGGACTTAAACGGAAACTCATACTTGGCAATTCTTGAATGTATGAACCAATTGTTGAAGTGAAATAATTCATAATAAAGTTTGTTGGACCTGCAAATAATACAATTATCATAAGTGCAAACGCTAAAATAATATTCGCATTACTTAAATATTTAATTCCTTTATCGAGTCCCGTTTGCGCAGATAGCATATAAAGAACAGTTACAATTCCGATGATTACTAGCTGCGTTGGTAATGAGTTTGGAATGGATGTTAAATAACTAACACCACCCGCAATTTGCTTTGCCCCAAGTCCTAATGATGTCGCCACACCAAATACTGTTGCAAATACAGCTAGAACATCAAACATATGGGCAATACGGCCATGTTCACCGCCTTTAAATAGCGGACCGACCGCCGCACTAATTGTACTTGCTCTTCCTTTTCTAAATGTAAAATACGCAATACATAATGCTACAAGTGCATATAATCCCCACGGATGTAATCCCCAATGGAAAAATGAGAAACGAAGTGCAAGGCGTGCACTCTCTTCAGTCGCACTCTCTCCAAACGGAGGTGTGTATAAATGGTTCATCGGTTCTGCGACACCCCAGAAAACCAAACCGATTCCCATACCGGCACTAAATAACATAGCAAACCATGTCATATAACTATAATCAGGTTCATCATCATCTTTACCTAAACGAATCGAACCGTACTTAGAAACAATTAAGAAAATAGCAATTCCTAAGAAAATAGAAACGGAAATAATATAGAACCATCCAAACTTACTAACTAACGCAGCTTGAATTACAGTCGTTACATTTCCTAAGCTACCTTTTCCAATAATAGATTCGGGTATAATCCCCCAAAGTGTAAATGCAATACATAATGTTAATGAGACAATAAATGTTTTCGTCAGTTTCCTCATCAAATCCCCCTTCGTATGTTTCATTTCTTGTAAAAATCATAAATTCCGATATGTTAAATCGGATAGAAAACCATAGTTTTTTGTGGTGATTTTCTTTCGGCTCTCTCAAGTTTGCCTTCACCAATTAGAGTTCTTATGGACAGCCTTACCTTCCGTACAACCTTTCCACTCTGCAAGAGCTACAAGATTGGAATACTACTGTCAAATTGTGTGAGAAAAATGCGGATGGGAAGAGATTTTCCCAAAAAAGGATGTGTTACAGTTTTAAAAAAGGGCAGATTTATTCTTTACAACCCTTTCTTCTTGTAACAATTATGCGGTTTTTTGCTAGTATATAGCGCGTGTTTATAACTTCACAAACGAGATGTTTATGTTTATATAACTATATTACCCATAAAACGGTAAAATACTCAAGGAATGTAACTGTATAGTAATCATTATGTAACACCTCTGTAATATTTTTATTTGCACCGAAAAAAATATGTTGTATTAAATATTTTGAATATAACTAGAAACCTACTAATTATATGGAATGAAAAACGCTTTCCTCTCATTCTAGCTATATTACAAAGTGTTAACGACTTATTACGAATGGTTTGTAATTGTGTGTTTTCCCAAAATCCGAAAAAATCTGTTGCTATAATGAGGACACGAAAACAAACGCAATGGAGGCTATCATGAAAAAATTAATTGGAATAGCAACAGCAGCAGTTTTTGGTCTTGGGATTTTCACCGCATCTGCTAATGCAGAAACTGTTGTAACAACAGACGTACTAAACGTACGAGAAAACCCTACTACTGAATCAAAAGTTGTCGGTAAATTACAGAATGGTCATAAATTAGATGTTCTAAATACAGAAAACGGATGGTCACAAATCAAATTAGATGGTAAAGACGCATTCGTAAGTGCAGAGTTTACAAAGAACTCTTACTATGTAACAGCTAACGTATTAAATGTACGTGCTGAAGCGAACACAAACTCAGAAATTCTTGGAACGCTTAAAAAAGACGATATGATCGAAACAACGAACCAAGTACAAAATGAGTGGTTACAATTTGAATATAACGGGAAAACAGCTTATGTTCATGTTCCTTTCTTAACAGGTACAGCACCTGTTATCGAGAAACAAGAAACACCTGCTCCTGCTAAAACTGTAGCACCAGCTAAGGCTCAAGCACCTGCACCAGTAAAAACAGCTGCTAAGCCTGCTGTGAAAGCTGCTGAAACTAGCGAACCTTCTAATGGTCGTGAGTTAACAGTTGTAGCTACAGCATATACAGCTCATCCGAGCGAAAACGGTGGCACATACGGCGGCCGTGTATTAACTGCAATGGGTCATGACCTAACAGCGAACCCAAACATGAAAATGATCGCTGTTGACCCGAAAGTAATCCCATTAGGATCTAAAGTATGGGTAGAAGGTTATGGAGAAGCTATCGCTGGTGATACTGGCGGTGCAATTAAAGGTAACCGTATCGACATTCTACTTGGATCAGATAGCGCTGCTAACAAATGGGGACGCAAAACTGTTAAAGTGAAAATTTTAAAATAACCAATGACTGCTAAATTACAGCCGGTTCTCTTTATTGAGAGCTGGCTTTTATTTTTTTATAATAGCTATAAGGAGGCTATGTCCATGAATGTACAAGCGAAAGTAGACTGGGTCGGTACACCAAAACCGTACATATATAAAGATGATGTAACATATGATGCAATCGCAATTGACTTCTCACTAACAAACGATGACAATCGCTATAAATTAATTGTGCTCAAGTCTGAAGAAAATACACATTACAAACTCGTACAATACGGAATAAAACCAGGCTCTCAAAAGCCATTCCCTATTGATATTCCATTCGAGCAAAACATGTTACCAATTATAAAACAAATATTACATGATCCATATGTAAAAGCGATATTACAAGAATCACGCTCTTAATTCCCAAAAAGGATGCTACCTAGTAGGAAAGTTCAACTAGGCAACATCCTTTTTTGTAATCCAAATTTCATTTTTTCTGTTTTGAGCATTTTTTGTTTATAATGGTAAAGGAAAGAAATCTGTGTACGGAGGAATATTATGCTGCAAGACTCAATTACGAAAGATGAAATTATGATGATTGCGAATGAGTTCGTTCAAGGGCTTGATCCACAGCAAGTTGCTGATCAAGAGCATGTCGCTACAGCTCGGCAACTATATCGTAGTGGTGTTGTCTATAACGTTGACTTTGATGGCTATACGCTATCCGGAACTGTAAATGCTGAAGGTAGTGTATATAGCGTTCACATCCCGATTCGTAATGTCACTGAAAGCTATTGCGATTGCTTCGCGCCAACGCAATGTCAGCATATGCTTGCTGTGTTACTATCTGCAGCTTCTAGTTTTGGGCAAGTAGGAGATGTATTAACTTTATTCAAAAATAATACAAAACCTTCTCTTCCTCCTATTCGAACTGCACGACAAGTATTGCAATCATCAGCTTTTGAAGAAATGGATTATAAAAGTTGGCAAACATACTTTGAAAATGAATATGAATCATTTAAAAAAGAACAAGCGCGGCTCACTTATAAACAAATGTATTTTCTTATGAGTCTTTTTACAGACTTCTATACAAAATTAGAACGGAAAGCTCCGCGCATCGTTGCTATTCATGAATTATTTAAGTTGCACGCGGCACTTTATTGCTTTCAAAAATTATTAGAAGAAATTCAAGAATTTGAAGCAAACAAACTATATTCTTATCACCAACCAGTTAACGTCGTTCGCCTATTCGTTGATAAAGTTGAATCTACCGTTAGGGACCTAAAAACAGAGGCGATTCCAGAAGAATCCAAACCGATTTTAGAAGAAACAGCGCGGCTCATACATGAAGCATTCTTCTCTACCGATGCCTATACACAAGAGCGATTCTTCATTTATCGTCACGTATGGGGTGAACTGTTAAGAACAGAAGAGCAGCTACAAGAAGAAAAAAAACGAATCGATACTAAAATCAATCCACTTTCCAAAGCATTAGCATCTTCTCACCTGCTCTTTTTAAACGGTGAAGATGTATCGGCAATGGAATTACTGGAAAAACAGCCTTCTTCTGTTGTGAGCCTTTACTTCTATTGGTTAGAAGAGTTATTAAGTGCGATGGAGTGGGACCGCGGGAAAGATTGGCTTTCCTTTACTTATAAACAAGTAAAAGAAACGATAACGGAACAAGAAAATACCGTCTTCATACAAGATATCGTTCGATTATTTGTGATGATGTATGAGACATATGCAACACATACGAATGAACAAGCGGGATTAGAAATGATTTTACAAGAACTATTACCGTATAGTTTCACAAATTATGAACAATATGTACTTGCGAAGAAACAATACCATGCATGGACGGAACTTCAGCTCTTATATGGATTCGAAGTAATCGAACTTTTGAAAGAACCATTGAAAGATATTGAAAAAGAAGCGCCCGAAGCAGCACTTCCTCTTTATCACCATGCCGCAATGGAAGCAATTGAAGAGCGAAATCGCAAATCATATAAACGTGCCGTTCGTTACTTAAAGAAATTACGTATGCTTTATAAACGACTGAAGCGAACCGATGAATGGGATGCTTTCATTATTCATATCGCTAACTTACATTCACGTCTGCGTGCACTACAAGAGGAATTACGGAGAGGAAAATTAATCGATGATCATACAAACTGAAGTAACAATTAGGCTCCAGCACGTTAGTCAAGGTTGGTTCCTTTGGGGAGAAGATGATAGCGGTACTCTCTTATCCGTAGCAACTTGGAAAAAAAATGCATTCGCATGGCACTCTACTTCTTTCTACGGAACGTTTTTAAAAGAAGCAACGTATGAGGGAAAACAAGGCGTTATGTTAACGAATGCCCAGGCATTTGAATACATCGCAAATAAACCGATGAATTCATTTGCAAATATGCAAATGAACGGTCCTATTACGGCACTTACAAAGGACGCAAGTGAATTATGGGACGCTTTCGTCAGCGGCAGCTTCGCACCTGACATGAAGCATTGGTCTCAGCAGCCATCTTGGAAAGTTCAGAATACCTCAATTGAAGATGACATGTTAGCATCTCTTTTCTCTGCCGCTGTGAACGAAAGTATTTTGCAAGATGCTCGCTCAAATGACGGATGGGAAGATGCAAAGAGACTATATGAACATTACGACTTTACGAAAAGGCAATTGGAAGCAGCACTACATGAAGAAGATTGGCTTCGAAAAATTGGTTACATTGAAGATGATCTTCCATTTACAGTCGGCTTAAGACTACAAGAACCGCAAGAAGAACTTGAAATGTGGAAGCTTGAAACAATCGTTACACCAAAACGTGGTGCACATCGCATATATGTATATGAAAGTATCGATTCCTTACCAAAACGATGGCACGATTACGAAGAACGTATCCTTGAAACACAAGAAGGATTCAGTAAGCTCGTACCGTGGCTAAAAGAGGACGACAAGTTCCGAGAAGAACTCTTTGAAACGGAAGCTTGGAACTTCTTAACCGAAGCAAGTAATGAATTACTGGCAGCAGGTATTACAATTTTACTACCATCATGGTGGCAAAATTTAAAAGCAACAAAACCGAGGTTGCGTGTACAGCTGAAGCAAAGTACAGCACAAACACAGTCTTTCTTCGGCATGAATACGCTCGTTAATTTCGACTGGCGCATTTCAACGGACGGAATTGATTTATCAGAAAGCGAATTTTTCGAACTCGTTGAACAAAACAAACGTCTTTTCAATTTAAATGGTCAATGGATGAGACTTGATCCTGCCTTTATTGAAGAAGTAAAAAAACTAATGCACCGTGCCGATAAATATGGACTTGAAATGAAAGATGTGTTGCAGCAACATTTATCTAATACAGCAGAAACAGAAATTGTAGAAGACGATAGTCCGTTTACCGATATTGAAATCGAGCTAGATGGATATTACGAAGAGCTTTTCCAAAAACTTCTGCACATTGGAGATATTCCAAAAGTAGATGTACCATCTTCGCTACAAGCAACACTCCGCCCGTATCAACAACACGGTGTTGAGTGGTTGCTATACTTACGAAAGCTTGGATTTGGAGCATTATTAGCCGATGATATGGGGCTCGGAAAAAGTATTCAAACGATAACTTACTTACTATACGCTAAAGAAAACAATCTCCAAACAGGTCCTGCATTAATTGTGGCACCAACATCAGTCCTTGGAAATTGGCAAAAAGAATTTGAGCGTTTCGCACCAAGCTTACGTGTTCAGTTACACTATGGAAGTAACCGATCTAAGGATGAGTCATTTAAAGATTTTCTTCAATCAGCAGATGTTATATTAACTTCTTATGCATTAGCTCAGCTTGATGAAGAAGAACTTAGTACGTTATGCTGGGACGCTGTTATTTTAGACGAAGCACAAAATATAAAAAACCCACATACGAAACAGTCGAAAGCAGTAAGAAACCTACAAGCAAATCACAAAATTGCTTTAACCGGTACACCGATGGAAAACCGACTTGCTGAGCTTTGGTCTATTTTCGACTTTATCAATCATGGGTATCTCGGAAGCTTAGGACAATTTCAGCGCCGCTTCGTCACACCGATTGAAAAGGACCGCGATGAAGGAAAAATCCAGCAAGTTCAGCGATTTATCTCGCCGTTTTTACTGCGTCGTACGAAGAAAGATCAAACGGTCGCATTAAACTTACCAGATAAACAAGAACAGAAAGCTTATTGTCCACTAACTGGCGAACAAGCTTCCTTATATGAACAACTTGTTCAAGATACATTACAAAATGTAGAAGGATTAAGCGGAATTGAAAGACGCGGATTTATATTACTTATGCTGAACAAGCTAAAACAAATTTGTAATCACCCAGCCCTTTATTTGAAAGAAGAAGAACCACAAAATATCGTCGAGCGCTCTATGAAAACAAAAACGGTAATGGAGCTCATCGAAAATATAAAAGACCAAAATGAAAGTTGCTTAATCTTCACTCAGTACATTGGCATGGGGAACATGCTAAAAAGTATGTTAGAAGAAACATTCGGTCAGCGCGTCCTCTTCTTAAACGGGAGCGTACCGAAGAAAGAGCGTGACAAGATGATTGAGCAGTTCCAAAACGGAACGTATGACATCTTCATCTTATCGTTAAAGGCCGGCGGAACAGGATTAAACTTAACTGCCGCCAACCATGTCATTCACTATGACCGTTGGTGGAATCCAGCTGTAGAAAACCAAGCAACAGACCGTGCTTATCGCATCGGTCAAAAGCGCTTCGTTCACGTTCATAAGCTTATTACAACGGGAACACTTGAAGAGAAGATTGATGAAATGTTAGAACGAAAACAATCATTAAACAACGCCGTCATTACAAGCGATAGTTGGATGACCGAACTATCAACCGACGAACTAAAAGAATTACTTGGCGTATAAAGTGAAACTTTAATCAGTGGGGTTTTGTTCATCCCCCACTGATTATTAGCCTTCACCAATCGGGCTTTTACGGGCAGTTAATGCGGGATAAGGTGGATATTTCTATTCCCACAAATAGCGGGATAAATGAAAAAGGAGCAAATCTCTAACTGAGATTAGCTCCTTTTTCTATGCCAAAACCAATTGCTTATTATAATTCCTGTTAACCCGCCGCACGTATCAAGCAATGAATCTTGCCACATCGGTGTACGGTCTCCTGTAAACCATTGATGAATTTCATCAAATGTTGCATACCCCGCAACGAAAAGGAGGGCGTATGCAAAGCACCTTTTTCTCGAAGAACCCGATCGATGAAAAGCATAATACGTCAATGAACCGAGCATAAAGAACACCATAAAATGAGCACCTTTACGAAGGAAAAACTCAACAAATCCACCTACACCTTTATTTGCGATACTAACAGGTGTACCTCCCCCATAATCGATAGATACCCATGAAAAATGCTCTTTCACAAACTCAACATTTATATATTGCTCAATATCCGAGCGCATATCCTGTTTTTTATATGGCTGTGCTGAAGAATAGAAAATAATCCCCATCCATAGTAATACAGGAATCCAAAATAACCATTTACGATTCATTCTCCCGAAAACTCCTCTCTTAGTCTTTTAAGAGTAACAAAAAAAAGAAAAAATTTCACGCCAAAACATGACATTTACACCCTATTTATAAAGTGAAAGGGGGTGATAAACATGGCAGTTGAAACAATCATAATGGATTTAACTTTACGCCTTGTATTAAACGGAGGATTAGACAAAAACGGTAAAACAGTTTTTAAGAACAAACAATTCAAACGTGTGAAAACAAATGCAGATTTAGGAAAAGTACATGAAGTAGCACGTGCTCTTGCTTCACTACAACAATCATCACTTCACGCTGTACAACTTGTAAGCACGTCAGATCTTTCTAATCTATAATTAAAAAGGAGGGAATAAAGCATGCAGGTACTAGAGTTAGTTTTCGTGAAAGAAGATGGAAAAACAGTTGCCTTTTCTATCGAAAATCCCATCACACCAGTAAATGAACTAGTCGTAAATCAAGTAATGGATACCATTCTTGCTTCATCTGTATTTTCATCAATTAGTGAAAATACTCGTAAAAAAGGGGCTCGCCTCATAGAAAAAAACGTATCTGAAGTTCAGATCACTCCGTAAATCAAAAAGACGAATCTGCATTATTTTGCAGATTCGTCTTTTTTCTTCGGCATTTCAATTGGAATAAAAATGTTTGAAAAGCCAACACAAACATACTTATAATTCTCTCCGCCTAAATCAAACTCTGTCGTATATGTTGAGAAGAAAATATAATCATTTCGCTTTGTATAATGCTCAATTAATAATCCAACTTGTGGTTCAACATACTTATTTGCTAATTTCTTTCCCGCCGATGCTAGATCGCCAAGTATACCCTCTTTGTTTTCTTTCTCAACCTCTTCTAGCTTCTTACTCACATCATTACGCTTCATAAATTGTTTTGCTGCCCAATCCGTATATTCTCCCTTACCCGGATTACTGTTTGCTAAATAAACTAAGAGAACAACAGCTAGAGCCATAATAATATACTTTTTCTTCATGCTATATCACCGCCTACTCTTTTCTATTTTCATATATATGTACAAGCGATGCAAATTAGAAAGACTATCATCTATTGATTGTAAACGAACCGTAAAAATTTACAATACGAAACAAAAGATTAATAATAACTTTACATAATTCGTATATAATTATATTCAGAATAACAATTTTTATAAGGGAGGATTTTAGAATCATGGATAATGAGAATGATATTTTTATTTCTAGTTCTACAATGATGCTCGAACCTTGCAAACACCCTTATTACCGGACAAAAATTATCGACAGTAGCGGAAACCCTCTGTACTCTTGCCAAACAGCTATCCAACTCATAAAGAAATCTTGTCTAACACATGTCCATTCTACTTATCAAGGTAGACGTCATGCAGTCCAAATAAACTTTAAGCTCAAACAAAATGTTCCAATTCCGATTAATCACAAAGAATATATTTGCGTTTTCCCAACAGAATCTCCTTCTTCTCCAAGCTGCATTTGGTTGTTCTATAACCATATAGATGAGATAGAGTTTCCAAAAAAAACTAACAAAGCTAACATTCATTTTTTTAACGGAACTACCATAACAATACAAATAGGTTCTCATAAGTTACAGCAACAATTTTTCAAATCTGGACATGTATTATCCCGAATGAACATGAAAGATTCACTACACTCAAAAAACCTCTTGCCACATTTTCTGCCTTAATGTAAATAGAATGGAACGCAATATTTCCTTTGCCTTCCATTCTACTTATTATTCTTATCCCCTTACACTATCTCTCATTTTCTCAAGTGCTTGTCGATATACCCATCTCACTTGATAGTACGTCATCCCCATTTCAGAAGCTATCTCTCCCATATTTTTCCCTGTAAAAAATCGCTCTGAAATGATATGCTTCTCCCTCTCATCTAACACACTCATAAATTCCTTCGCCTTCGCCCTCGTTCCCGCATCTTCACACTCAAATCGTTCCTCATACTCGTCCGTGCATACATAGCGCTCTTGCACTACGCATTCTTTCTTCAACCTCTCCAATATATAACCACGTACTGTTACGACAGCATAAGCAGGGAAACTACCTTTCTCCTCCTCATACCTTTCATAAGCATGCCAAAGACCAATTAAACCACATTGATAATACTCTTCATAATCTTGGTAAATATTTAACCTCTTTATTTGATTTACAATCATACCTTCATACAAAACAACCGTATCTGCAAAAGTCGCTGGCTTCACACAGTGCCCGTTTCTAAAAGGTATACCTCTTCAGTATTCCGCGGTACCTCTACAATATAAAATGAGAAAGGAAATTTCATTGTGGGTAATTTCAAATACTGCTGCCGTAATTTGAAATTACACTAGGCAGTATTTGAAATTCTAATAGGGGTATTTGAAATAGGGATAAAAATAAAAAAGGTTCCTCCTATACATTAGAAGGAACCTTTTGTTTATATATTGGCAAACTATATTACTCTTTAGCTACGCTTTTGAAAAATCTATCGATCGCATATAAACCAGTAGCTAAAATACAGCTTGTAACCCCCAACAAATACGTATGGATTCTTATTCGGCACATATTCTACAGCTAACAACGTTACGACTAACATAAACAAAACATTCGCTAAAAATTTCTTAAGCATATGTATATCTCCTCTTTATAAAAGAAATGCTGCGATTTTTTATAATCGCAGCATTTCTTTCTAGCAGCTTGAAGTGCCGCTATTATTGGAACATACCTTGTAAGGCACCCAGCCCAAGAGTTAAGACAAAGAAGACAATAGTGATAATTGTTGCCTGCTTTTTACTTAAACTTGCCGTAATTTGAAGACCTAACCACGTTATAACAAATCCCCAAATTGTAAATACTTCAAATTTGCTTGCTATACCTTTTACAACTCCGCTACTCGAAGCAAAGATAGGACCTAATCCAGTATACATTTCTTGTCCTGATCCACCTAAAACAAACGCTAAAACTGTATTCAACAATACGCCAAGTAATGAAATAATGCTTGAATATACGCTAATTGCTAATAATTTCTTATAAGAAGTATCATTGCTCATAAACATCATTAATACTTTATACACTGCTGCACTAATAAAGAAACCTATCGCCATACCAATAGCACCAAATACTGCACCCATACCAAACGACATTATAGGTGTAACGCTAATACCCAAATCCTTATTCACCTTAATCGCCTCAGGGGTTAAAGAGCCTACATAAGCAGCAAGTCCACCAACAACTGCTCCTAATAAAACAAGTATCCAAAACGCACCCCAAACCGCATTACTAGTCTTCATTCTCTCAAACTGTACACCAGGAGATGTAATCATTCCAAATAATGACGGCTTCTCTCCACCAACTTTTTGCGTATTCAAATTCGCTTCCATCATAACGCCTCCTTCTATTTATATAACCCGTTCTAACGGGCGGTTCACATCCTCATATAGAGGATACGAACCGCCCACTAGAACGGTAATGTGTAGTAGAGACTCCCTCTACTACAACTTATTCATAACGAAGTGCTTCAATTGGATCTAATTTCGCAGCTTTGTTCGCTGGAATTAATCCGAAGATAATACCTAGTGTCATAGAGAACAATACGCCCCCAACGACAACTTCCCATGAAACGAGCGGTGGCCACTTCGCAAATGTGGAAACGATATATGCCCCGCCATACCCAAGACCAATTCCGATTAAACCACCTAGAAGCGTTAACATAACTGCTTCAATTAAAAACTGTAATAAAATTTTACTACGCGTCGCTCCAAGTGCTTTACGTACTCCAATTTCACGTGTACGCTCTGTTACAGATACGAGCATGATATTCATAACGCCAATACCACCAACGACTAATGAAATACCAGCGATACCACCGATGATCATTGTCATAATACCGGTCATCTTTGAAATACCTTCTTGAAGTTCTTTTAAATTCATAACTTCGTATTTACCAGTTGCATCAGTCGGTTTACGACTGTTTAAGACATCAGCAGCTTTTTTACCTGCTTTTTCTAAATTATCTACATTTTTCGCTTGAACAGAAATATTTTGAATTTCATCTTTTCCATACAGTGTCGGCCATAATGAAATCGGAACTAGTGCTTCTGATGGTCCCATTCCCATAAACTCGTTATCTGATTTGTAGACACCGATAATTTGCATCGGTTGCCCCTTCATTTCAATAATTTTACCGACTGGATTGGCATCCTTAAACACCTTATCTTCCATTTGTTTACTAATCATGACAACATTATTACCTTGATCCACATCTGATTCTTGTAAAGAACGTCCCTTTAACAACTTTACTTTATTTACTGAAAAATACTCACTGTCTAATCCAGTAATACTCACCATTTCTATGTTATCTTCAATATCAAGTGGTTCCATACTTGAATTTGTTGTTACAACATGTGCGATTTCTGGAATTTTTTTAATTTCAAAAATATCTTCTTCAGTTATCTTCGGTGCTTCTACCATCGCCATACCAAAAGGATCATTCATATCGGCACTATAATGAATCGGTACCGTTTGATTACCTGATCCAACAAATTGGGATTTCAGTGCAGCTTCCCCGCCCTGCCCAATCGCAACAACGGTAATAATAGAACCTACACCGATAATAATCCCAAGCATCGTCAGAGCAGAACGCAGTTTATGAGCTAGAATAGAAGATAAGGCGATTTTCATACTATCTAGTAAACTCATACCGCACACCTTCTATCTTCTGTAATTTTCCCATCTCTTAGTACGATGCGACGAGAAGAATAAGCTGCTACCTCTTCTTCATGCGTAACCATAACGATTGTCGTACCTTCTGCATTTAGCTTCGTGAAAATGTCCATAACTTGTGCACCAGACTTCGTATCAAGAGCACCTGTCGGCTCATCGGCCATAATGAACGTTGGATTATTTGCAATCGATCTCGCAATCGCTACACGTTGCTTCTGTCCACCTGATAACTCACTAGGTAAATGGTGTACTCTATCTGATAATCCAACTTTTCCAAGCGCTTCAAGAGCTCTCTGACGACGCTCTGCTTTCTTCACCCCGCCATAGATGAGCGGAAGTTCAACGTTTTCCACTGCGGAAAGACGCGGCAGTAAATTAAAGTGCTGGAATACAAAGCCGATATATTCATTACGAATTAAAGCTAGTTTTGACTCGTCTGCTGTTAAGATATTCACATCATTCAACATATATTCACCTTCTGTTGGACGATCTAAACAACCGATAATATTCATAAGCGTTGATTTACCTGAACCAGACGGTCCCATAATCGAAATGAACTCACCGCTTTGAATTGTTAAACTAATACCATGTAAAATTGGCACTGCCAATTTCCCTTGATAATATGTTTTAGAAATATTATTTAACGTAATCATTTCTCTTTCACTTCCATTCCGTCATACACGTTGTCGGAAGGATTTTTAACCACCTTTTGCCCCACTGTTACGCCTTCAACAATCTCTGTCCAATCTCCATCAGTAGAACCTTTTTTCACATTTTGTTTTTGAAGCTTTCCTTTTTCTTCGATATAAACAAATGCATCTTCGCCTTTTTCTACAATGCTCTTAGTTGGAACAGCAATCATTGTCTTATTCTCTAAATTTACTTGCAGCGAAACGTGATAACCTGGAGATAAACCATCTTGGCTATCAAGACTTGCTTTATATGTATATTGAGACATATTTTGAGTTCCTTCACCAGCAGCTTGAGCCATCTCCGCACTTGTTGGGAACTCACTTACTTCCGTAATCTTACCTGTCCACTTCTTCTTATTATTTGCTTTCGCAGTGACAGTGAACGTTTGATCTTTTTGAATTTGTGATTTTTGAAGCTCTGTTAAAGTCCCTTGAACTTGGAACGGATCTTTAGAAGCAACTTGTAAAAATGCTTTCCCTTGACCACCTAATGCTTGTGATGAACTTTGTGCTGCATCTTTATCTAACTTCTGTACAACACCAGTAAAATTACTATAAATCGTAAGTTCTTTCTGTTTTTTACTTAACTCTTCTTTTTGTAACTTCCCTTTTTCTTTCTCAAGGTCAGTTGTCTTTTGTGCCATTTCTAACTCACTTACTTGCTCTTCCATTGGGTCTGTCACTTCTTTCCCAGCCCCACTATCTTTTACCTTCTTAATTTCTTTCTTCAATGAATCAATCTTCTTTTTCCCTTGATCGTAACGCATATCAGCCATCTTCTGATCAAGATCAGCTTGCTTCATTTGAAGATTAATTTCTTCATTATCATAAGAGAATAATTTCGTTCCCTTTTCTACCTCTTGTCCTTCTTTCACCGCAATATCTTTCACTTTTCCTTTAGTCGGATCCGCATAAAAACTTTCAATATTCCCTGGCTTCACCTGACCAGAAATTAACTTCGTATTATTAAGCTTACGCTCTGTCACTTTCTCAAAACTTACAGCATCTGTATTAGCCGTACCTTTCTTCTTACCTTGCATAACAAAAATATTAACTGCTGCTACAATAACAATTAGTGCAATAACTCCGATAATAATCCATTTCTTCTTCTTGTTTGGAGTACGAACCGTATTTGGTAACATATTCTCTCTCCTTTTATATCTTAATAGTTTAATAGATATCCAATTGTATAAAACTTTCAGAAAATTATAACCCCACTTACATTGTTACACTCATTTTACAAAGTTTTACACAATCATTTATATTGTAACAAAAATACCAATGATTAGAAATATGACATTCTATCTTTTAAGATAGTTTTAAGGAAAGGTTTCCTTATATAAAAAAAAGCGATCCAAAATAATGATTGGATCGCTTTCCCGAATAAACTATTACGCCACTTTAGGACCTTTTCTCTCATGCCCACGTTGAACGATAAATAAGAATACTGTTGATAAAATACCGCCTGCTAATAGTAAGATGAAGCAGCCATCCCAGCCAGAACGGTCAACAATAATACCAATTGCTGCGTTTGCTACAAGACTTCCGCCTACATAACCGAACAGACCACACATACCAACTGTTGTACCTACTGCAAATTTCGGTACTAATTCCATCGCACTTAAACCGATTAAGAACTGTGGTACGTAAATTAAACATCCGATAATAGAAACTGCAATACTTACAACAAGTACGCTAGATGCTTGCCAATATACAACTGTACCAACAACAACTCCGGCCATACTCATAATACATAATGGCATACGTTTTCCTTTAAATAACTTATCACTTAAAAGACCAACGATTAATGAACTTGGAATTGCCATACCTTCAAAAATCGCGTATGCAGCATGTGCTTCATTTTTTGAAAAACCTTTAACTGTTGTTAAATACAGCGGAACCCAGTTAATAACACCGAAACGAATTAAATAAACAAATGCATTTGCAATACATAAATACCAAACGAACTTATTTGTCACTACATATTTCATCAAAATTTCTTTTGGTGACATCTTATTAGCATTATCTGCTTTTTCAAGATTTTCATAATCATTACGATACTCATCAATTGGAGGAAGACCTTCAGATTCTGGTGTATCCTTCGCATTAATCCAAACAAGAACTGAAATTACCATTGCGATAATCGCTGGGAAAATAAACACGCCGCCTTGCCAATGATTTTCACCAAAAATACCTACACCAATTCCGACAAGGGGCGGCACTAGCATTCCACCAACGTTATGTGAAATATTCCAAATACCTGTTTTCGTACCACGTTCTTTCTTCGAGAACCATTTCGTCATAACGATACTACAAGGTGGTGCTCCCATACCTTGTACAATACCATTTAAGACAAGTAATGTAACAATCATCCCAAATGAAGATGCAAAACCGAAGCAAATATTTACAAGCCCTGATAAGAATAATCCGACTGCGATAAAGCGCTGGGCGAAAGCTTTATCGGATAAATTCCCCATAAAGAACTTACTGAACCCATAAACAATTGCCATTACTGAACCTAGCAATCCAATTTCAGCTGTACTAAAACCATATTCTTGTACTAAATACGTACTTGATAACGTAAAGTTACTGCGCACTAAATAATAAGCAGCATACCCAACTGAAATTCCCATTAGCACACGAATACGCAGTAATGTATATACTTTAGCGATCATATCCGCTGGTAACCTCTCAATTGCAGGTGCTGGCTTAAGCCATTTAAACATATTCTTTCGTCTCCTTTTCTCACTGCTGAGAGAGACGCTGTCTATTCCATATCTCGATTATTCCGCTATTTGATATATTTTGGTTTGCCCTTCTAACCGGCTGTCCTTCTATTTCTTTCTCATTCTTCGCAAACATCGTTGGTACGCCAAACGAAACTTTTTCTAAAATATGCCCCGCTTCTTCCGATAAACAATAATCAATAAATAAATCCGCAATAATACCACTCGGCGCACGCTTTAGTTTCGAAATCGCATTAACGGACAACCCTGTTTGCTCAGGTTCGTTACTTAAAATAGGAAAGCCTTGTTTCTGAAGCATTCTCTGATCTCCCGCAAAATTGATGCCTATCATATATTCACCGCTCGCAACCAGTTCTGCGGGCATATAACCATTCACCGTTACTTCACCAACTTGCCTTGCAAGATTCTTAACATACTCTTTCGCTTCTCTTTCACCTAAAGTATCAATAAGTGATTGAAACAAAGTATATGCTGTGCCGGAAACATTTGGATCAGGCATTGCAATCTTACCCGTATATACCGGATCTAATAAATCTTGCCACCTTGATGGATATGGAAGACCGAGCGGCGCTATTTCTTCATTCCACCGCTCTTTATTAATCGCGATTGCCAGTTTCTCCACTTCATAACCGTACCAATAACCATCTTTATCTTTAACAGTCTTGGAAATACGATTCGCATGCTGGGTCGTAACAGGAATAGAAAGGTTCTTTTGCTTCATCATTTGATGCGCATCTACTGTACCGCCAATAATAATATCCGCCTTCGGATTTCCAGCTTCCGCTTCTACTCTCCGAAGAAGTTCTTCTGTCGATAGGCGAATAAATTCATATGTACACCCGCGTTGTTTACAAAATGACGAAAGCAAAGCTTCACCAACTTCCTCGCGGGCCGCTACATACGCAACGAGATGACGATCATCCAAAATAGGGAGACCACTTTTATTATATTTAATAGAGGTTGTATCTCGAGAGCAACTAGACATCGCTCCTCCGATTACTAGCAAAAAGAAGAAAAAGGCTATCTTTCTCATGACACACTCTCCTTTACAAGGAATTCTGCTAGGGAGCCCTTCATATACATGACATTCCCGTTATTATCACCGAGATATTGCACAACAAAGTACGATGGATACACAGAAATAGTTAGAATATCCTCCCGCTCATTCTTTACACGCTTGCCTGTTTTATAGGCAGTAATATAAGCAATCGGCTCATTCTGTGATTGTAATAATTTCTGAATTTCTCCGTAATCTGTAATTTGCTTTGCGTATCGAATAGAATCAAATATTTGCGTAAGATCTATAGTACGTATTACATCCCCTTGCCTCACTACAACTTCCTTTGCCTCCGCAAAGAAATTACTAATGCGCTCTGGTGTATAATACAGACTTAACAAATACGTTTGAAATGCTGAGATCATCGGATCCGTGCCCTTCTTTCCGTATACATTAGCCTCGTACTGGAACAAGTCACCTACTGCAAAAGTACGTTTATGTCCATTCAAGTACGTTACTTCTCCAGTAAATACTTGTTCTTGATTCCTCGCTTCTCTCGGCTCTATTCGAATTCGGTCAAAGAATGAAACAATCGTATGCAAACGAACTTCATCCGTTACAACAATTTCTCCCCACTTCTCATGCCTTACTTTCACTTCAATAGGAAGGGATTCATTCACTCTTTGTAAAACGGCTTGTTTGTCATCCACAATTGTAATTCGATTATATATTTGCTTCTCAATAACATAAAACAAAATAAGCGAAACGATCATACAAAAGACAAACATAAGAATTTGAAATGATAGCCTTTTCATTTCTGCCTACCTCCAAGATAAAAAAACGTTGTTTCGAAAATACCGCATAATTGTTTCATAAATGTATCATTTAACCGCTTTCAAGTTTTTTATGTCTTCCATCCGTCTCGGAAGTAAAAATGTAATGCATATTGTAGTTCCCATTTCTTCACTACTCTCAATTCGCATACTTCCGCCTTGCTTCTTCATAATCTCCTGACAAATGTATAAGCCATAGCCATTCCCGTAACTTGAAGGAAGCACCTTACCTTCCGGAGACTCATTCCATTCTGCAAGCACACCTTCATCCATACCAATACCATCATCATGAACAAAAACTTTCGCTTCCTGCTCATTTATAATTACATTCATACGAACTTGCGTAGCATCACTATATTTAATCGCATTATCAAGCACATTCAAGAAAATTTGCTTCGTCTTATCAAAATCCGCAACGACGTGTACTTCTGTTAACTCATTCATAACTTCAATTTCAAACTGCTGCAACCTGAGTTTCACAATCGAAACCGCTTCTTCTGCCAATTCTTTAATATTCACGACTGTAGGTGACACTTCAAACGTACTCTTCCCGTACTTTGAAGACTTAAGTAATTCCTCTACAAGTGATAATAGACGCTCACTTTCTACAGACACATAACGGAGGCTCTCCTGCACATCTTCCTTCGATTGTAACTTCGGAATTAAATCTACATAACCGATAATCGCTGTTAGCGGTGTTTTCAGCTCATGCGTAATGCGGTCCAAGAAATCTTTCTGTTTGTCTTTCTCTTCCTTCAGCTGCTTAATATGCAGCTCAATCCCATCAGCCATCGCATTAAAGGACGCTGAAAGCTGCGCAATTTCCACATACTCATTCAGCTCAATCTTACTTTCATAATCTCCATTCGCAAGCCGATATGCCATTTGCCTTAACTGATCAATTGGTTTATGAAGAGACTTCGCCAAACGAATCGCAAAGAAAATACCAGCAGCTACTAAACAAAGCGACGTCATTAAAAACGTCCAACTTACATTTGTTAAAACTTCCTTCTCATCCGTTAACTCATTTATAAAACGAATACTTCCAATGACATCGTTTCCATAATAAACCGGACTTGAAAACAAAAGAATTGGAGCTGGATCTCCCTCCTCGAAAACATAAGATTTCTTTCCCTTCAAAGAACTCTCAATATCGATATTCCGATGAAGTAACGCTCCTTTTTGTGTATCTGCAACAACATCTCCATTCTTCCCAATCATCTGCACCCGGACATCCATTCGCTTCGCTAAATACGAAGCAATTAAAAGCGAATTAGGACCTAACGTCTCTACTTCTGCTTCCTTCTCTAAATAATTCATCGTATAAATTTGCGCTTCCACACTTAACTTTTCTAAGGAATCTGCCGCATTATGATACACATTCTTCTCCAGTGCAATATAAACAACCGCATACAAAAGAACAAGAATTGGAATCAACAACCCAACTATTCCAAACACCATATTTCGTTTTAAAGACATATCATCACCTTTTAGCAATCAAGCTTATACCCCACACCATAAATTGTCTTAATATACTCCCCGCTCGCGCCGAGTTTCTTCCGAAGCCTTTGCACCATAATATCAACCGCTCTCGTATTTCCGATATACTCAAACCCCCATACCTTCTCTAATAGCTCATCCCTCATAAACACACGCTGCGGATTCGAAACAAACAACTGACATAAATTAAACTCTCGGTACGTTAACTGAATCTCCTGCCCACTCACATGAAGCTTTCGTTCCTTTGGACAAATAAGTAAATCACCAGCCCCAATCACCTCATGATTTAAAGGAACCTCCTTCTTCTTTACGCGCCGTGCCATATTCTTCACCCGAAGAATAAGCTCCGCATAATTAAAAGGCTTCGTCACATAATCATCAGCTCCAAGCTGAAGACCAAGTAACTTATCATTCATCTGACTCTTCGCTGTCAGCATAAGCACCGGAATATCACGCTCCTTCTCCCGAAATAAACGTAACAACTCATACCCATCCGTATCAGGAAGCATCACATCTAAAATAAGTACATCCGGCTGCTCATTCCATCTCTCTAAAGCTTCTCTCCCATCAGCCGCCGTCAACACTTCATACCCTTCCATCTCTAACTGCATCCGAATCAAATTACGAATACTCGATTCATCATCTACTACAAGTATTTTCATCATTCTCCTCCTTCCATCCTGTATTATAGTACAGTTTAGTATAGCAAAAATAAGACAAAAAAAGAGAGGGTATTGTCGAACATATTTTGTCGACGATACCCTCTCTCATTTATTAAACTTATTTCTCATATCCATTAGGTTTTTTCTGATGCCAATTCCACGCATGCTCGATATAAAAACGTTCTGCTACTAAATATCCCACACTATCTTTACAAATAGTGTGGGATATTCAAAATTACTATTTCAATTCAAGATGCGCTTTTAATTTATTCGTTAAATCTTGTTTTGCTGCATCTGGAACATAGTAGTACCAAATACCATCAGCGGCTTTGTGGCCGTCGCCTGGGATTTGGATATCTTCACTGTTCTGCAGACAATTTTTATAATTCTTTTGCATATCAAACATTTGATCTTGTGTTAAGTTTGTCTTCACATTCTTTTGAATCGCTGTAAGTACATCTCCATAACTTGCTAAAGAAGAGAAACTTGCGCCTTTCTTAATAACAGCTTGCATTACTTGGCGTTGACGCATTTGACGGCCGAAATCGCCTCTTGGGTCTTCTTTACGCATGCGTGTGAATGCTAGTGCTTGGTCACCTGTTAAGTGAATATTCCCTTTAGCGAAATGATGCTTATCCTGCGTAAATTCTAAATCATTATTTACATCTACCCCGCCGACTGCATCAACGATATCTTTAAATCCTTCCATGTTCACTTCAATATAATAATTAATAGGAACATTCAAGAATTTTTCTACTGTCGCTACAGACATATCTACTCCGCCAAATGCATAGGCATGGTTGATTTTATCACTTTTTCCTTTTCCAACAATCTCTGTATAAGTATCACGAGGAATACTTACCGTCTTCATAGAATTATTTTTAGGATTTAACGTAATAACCATTAAAGAATCTGAACGACCTTTATCATCACCGCGTTCATCTGCTCCTAATAGCAAAATTGAAACCGGTTCAGCGTTACTAATTTTTTCGCCAACCTTATTGTTGTTTTGATCACGCTTTAAAGGTTTATGAACTTCCTCTAATGTCTTAGATACAGAAGAATATACATTATAAGCATAAACTCCTCCGCCTATAATTAGTACTCCAATAATACCGAGTACCCAAAATAAAATTTTCTTTTTCATTATTTAAACCTTCCTTCTTAAACCTATCGTCAACCTAACTTACAATACATATAAACCCTATTATACAGAGCACAAAACAATTTAATAAAACTAAATTATATATTAATCCACAAAAAATAGACAAATAACAATTGTATATCGTTATTTGTCTACCATATATCTTAATATATTTATTCTTTCTTGTCACCAAGCGCAAACGTAATTTCCGTCTCACACGCGATTTCACCGTCTACAGTTGCAATTGCTTTCCCTTTTCCAATTGCTCCACGTACGCGCGTCATTTCAACTTCTAAACGAAGCTGATCACCTGGACGTACTTGTCTTTTAAAACGACAATTATCGATACCAGCAAAAAATGCCAAACGGCCACGATTTTCTTCTTTTTTTAACATTGCCACAGCACCAACTTGCGCTAAAGCTTCTACAATTAAAACGCCTGGCATTACAGGATAGTCCGGAAAATGTCCATTGAAAAATTCTTCATTGGCTGTAACATTCTTTATTCCAATAGCACGCTTTCCTTCTTCTACTTCTAACACTTTATCGACAAGTAGAAATGGGTAGCGGTGAGGAATAATTTCTTTAATTTGTTGAATATCTAGCATACACTTCTCTCCTTAAACAAAATTGGTCATACCACCAGAAGTTATACTATCATTATCCCATTTCAGCCCTTATTTGTCATTATAAAAAAACATCTTCAAAATTCTGCCTCCAAATAAAAAAATGTACACACTCTTTTCAATATATATTATTACTGACACGGAGGTTGAAAAGAGTGTATACCCAAGTTAGGGAAAGGCAAATTATATCAAATATATTAAGCCTTAATGTCGTATTCATGATTTATTATATACGACAAAAATCAGAAATAAAAACCTAATTTTCGACCTTTTTCGTATTAATTCCCCAATTTTACTTAGGATTTCTCTATTTTCCTTACATTCTCTTAAATGTGATATTTAGAAATATGAATTTTAATAAAAAATTTTTAAATAAAAATGAAAATATCTTGTAATAGAAATATCATCTTTATATTATGATAAAATGAATACAATATTTTGACCTAATTATTCAACTTCAAATACCTTTATTTTTAGAAAGGAACTGACAAATGGCAAAAGGTATACATACTATAGAATTAAAAGCTTCCCCAGATCAAATTTGGAGCTTTGTTAGTAATATAAACAATTGGGCTCCACTAGTTACAGGCTATGTTAAACATAAGATTATTGATGATAAACATTCAACTTGGCGTTTGCACGGCGATTTGGGATTTATTAAACGAGACGTTAGTCTAAACGTCGAAATTAATGAATGGCAAATGCCAGATAAAATCGGCTTTACAATGACTTCGCCAACCAAGAAGTTGATTGGCAGCGGCTTTTTTCATGCTGAATCAACCTCTCCCTCTACTACAAAGATAACAAGTCAGTTGGAAATACAAACAACTGGTAAAGGGGCCTTTATTTTTAACGGAGCAATAAAACCATTTGTTCCTAAAATGACAAAGCAATTATCTAAAAAAATAGCAGATGAATTAATTAAACAATTATAAAAAACATCCCTGGAATTTATTTACGAATAAATCCCAGGGATGTTTCATATGAAAATTAATTATGAACCATTTCTTTTTTTAATAAATTCTCCATATAACCTAATAATTCATTCTTTAACTCATCATGTTGTAAAGCCATTTCAATCGTTGTCTGAATAAATCCAAGCTTCTCTCCAACGTCATAGCGCTTCCCTTCGAAATCATAAGCAAACACTCTTTGAATCTCATTTAAACGCTGAATAGCATCCGTCAACTGAATCTCGCCACCTGCTCCTGTTTGTTGGTCTTCTAGGAACATGAAGATCTCAGGTGTTAATACATAGCGTCCCATAATTGCTAAATTGGATGGTGCTGTTCCTTTAGCTGGCTTTTCTACAAACTTACTTACTTGATAACTACGACCCTTTTGTACTAGCGGGTCAATAATACCATAGCGATGTGTTTCCGTTTCCGGAACCGTTTGAACACCAATTACTGATGATTGTGCTACCTCATATTGATCCATTAATTGACGTAAACATGGCGTTTCAGCTTGCACAATATCATCCCCAAGTAATACAGCAAATGGCTCATTGCCAATAAATTTGCGTGCACACCATACAGCATGTCCTAAACCTTGAGGCTCTTTCTGACGAATATAGTGGATGCTAATTTTTGAAGACTCCTGCACCTTCTCAAGAATTTCATACTTTCCCTTTTCTAATAAGTTTTGTTCTAACTCAAAAGAATGATCAAAATGATCTTCGATAGCGCGCTTTCCTTTTCCAGTTACAATAATAATATCCTCAATTCCAGATTCAATTGCTTCTTCTACAATGTACTGAATTGTTGGTTTATCAACGATTGGTAACATTTCCTTTGGCATTGCTTTAGTTGCTGGTAGAAAACGAGTTCCTAATCCAGCTGCTGGGATAATAGCCTTTTTTACTGTTTTCAATGGTAATCCTCCTAAAATTTTTAAAATACTACGTACTAATTTAGTAATAACAATACACTCTAATACTTTGAAACATCCAAAATTGATATCGTATTAATTGTCGAACCCACTGAAGAGAAGTTAAAGTCAAATTTATTTGATCGATAAATAAACAATGAATCATCATCAGCCTTCAGTTGTGCTTCACCTAATTTTTCAGATAAATCTCCTTTTGATATTTTCATATTTTTAATATTGATCTTCTGAGCAATTAATTGATTGTTATATACTATATCAATATCTTTATATTGAACTAATGTTCCAACTGCTAATTGTTGTTCATTTTGTGCATTACCTAATACACTACTTATTTCTTCTTTAGTTTTTCCTATAAAACTAAGATACTGTTCTAAATTTGGAGTGTTTCCATCTAATTGCTTTAATTTCCCCAAAAATTCTTCATACGCTGTTGTTTGATTATATGGGATTGACTTAACTATTGATTCACTAATCCATCCCTCTTCACCGTTATCCAAGGTCAGTTTTAACCAATTAATATCTGATTCCATCTCTTTTTGTTGTCCCTTTACAATAAACGGTGTCCCAAATAATATCGTACCAACTACTTGTCCATCTAAAGTCGGTGTACTTCTAACACGACCTTTTGCCGAATTTACATATCGAACATCTAAAGTGGCAAGTGGGTTCTCCTCTTTCTTAACATGTTCCGCCTTACTTGCTGGTTCTTTTTGCTGTTCTTTTGCCTGTAAGGAATGTAAAATATTATCCTTTTGCCAGTAGGCTATCCCACCAAGCATCATAAATAACATAAAACCGATAAAAGAACTTAAGAACTTTCGCCCCTTTTGCTTTTTTGTATGATGTGAGCTTTGTTTTCTTAATAACGATACATAATCTACAACCTGAGCATTGTCCGCTCTTTTCGTATCTTCATTTTCTATTAGATTTTTACCCGCCTGCTTCTCCATTGATTCCTTTTTAAACTTCTGCTGCTCTTCTTTACTCATTGCCTTATACTCTTTTAAGAAGTTTTCATATTTCGGCATAATTTCTTGAATTGGACCATAGTCTTTAATTTCTCCATATTCTAACCATAAAACCTTTGTACAAAACTTTTTCACTTGCCCTAAAGAGTGACTTACAAAGAAGATAGTTTTTCCTTGCTCTTTAAACTCATTCATACGTTGCAAACATTTATCCGCAAATGTTTGATCACCTACTGAAAGTGCTTCATCGATTACAAGGACGTCTGGATTAATACTTACAGAAATAGCAAAACCTAAACGGGATTTCATTCCGCTTGAGTATTTCTTGACCGGCATATCAATAAATTTTCCAATATCGGCAAATTCAATAATTTCCGGTTTCAAATTCTCAATTTTTTCTTTACTTAATCCCATCATCAAGCATTTTAATTCAATATTCTCCCTACCAGAAAGTTGATTGTTCAGCCCAGCTGCAATAGCAATAAGTGCAACTTTTCCTTGAATATCAATTTTTCCTTTTGTAGGTGGTGTAATTCCAGCGATTAAATTAGACATCGTCGATTTTCCTGATCCGTTTACCCCGACAATACCAATTACATCACCTTTTTGAGCTACAAATTCTAAATTTCTTAATGCATAAAAATCTTCACCAAATCCTCCAGGATATATAATATCCTTTAATTTCTCTGAATTTTTACTATGCATTTTGTATTTTTTTGTTACATTATGAAACCTGACTGATTCATTCATTTTTTACAACCCTCATTATAGATAATCTGCAAAGTGTTTTCTCAATTTCACATGCAATGTTGCACCAATTAAAAACATAATAAAAACAAATCCCCAAAAATATAACATATAATTTATATCCTGGAAAAACCAACTTGTTCCTAGTAAAGACGCTCGATATCCGTCAACAATATAACAAAATGGATTTAACTGCATAATCTTTTGGAAAATAGAAGGTAGCCTTTCAGGAGTCCATAATATAGGAGTTAAATACATTAACATTCTCATAATCGCTTGAACAATCATTTGAGTATCCCTAACAATTGTTGATAATGTTGATGTAATGAGAGAAAGAGAAAAAACTAGCATAAAAGTAGCAAACATATAATAAATAAGCTGAATGTAGTGAATAGAAATTCCTTGTCCAGTCACTAAAAATAAAATTGTTATAACTCCTACAAGTATTAAATGCGAATAAAAGTTAGATATAATTACAAAGCTCGGAATCACACTCATTGGAAAACTCATTTTTGAAACCATATTTAGCCTTGTATAAATAGACTTAGAAGCTTGCATCATTGCTGGATTTATAAAAAACCATACAACCAGTCCTGCAGATAACCAATAGACGAAAGGAACTCCATTTACACCTTGTCCTCCTCTAATACCTAAACCAAAAACAAACCAATAAATACTCATCTGTATTAGTGGATTCAAAAATTCCCAAAAAATACCTAAATAATTATTATTATTTGCACTTTTTACTTGATAAATAGATAAACGTTTAATTAAGTACAAACTGCTTATCTGTTCTTTCAATACCATAACCATTGAGTTCATCTTTACTATGCCTCTCCGAAAAATATTTTCCTTACTGTTCGTTTAGAAGCACAACCATCTTCTAAATAACAATACTTATTATAAAAACTATTATATTTCTCTGCAAATTCTCCTAATCCCAGCATTTCATACTTTAATATCTCGTCTAATACTGCTTTTGTATTTGTTACAACTGGTCCTGGGGCTTCTTCCAAATTGAAGTAAAACCCTCTTAATTTATCACGATAAGAATCAATATCATACGTATAAAAAATGATTGGGCGTTTTAAATTTGCATAATCAAAAAAGACTGAAGAATAATCTGTAATTAACAAATCAGATATTACATATAGTTCATTAATATCTACATGCTTAGAAAAATCGTAAACAAATCCTTTATATTTTTCTAAATCAAACTGTTCTGCTACTAAGTAATGCATACGCAATAGAATAATATAGCCTGATCCTAACTTATTTTGTAAGAGATCCAAATCTAATTGTAAATCTAATTTATATCGTCCCTTACTATAAAACTGATCATCTCTCCATGTTGGTGCATATAAAATAATTTTTTTATCTATCGGTAACTTATTCTGTCTCTTTAAAGCCTCAATTACCGAGGAATTATTACCCTGATATAAAAAATCATTACGTGGATAACCAACTTCTACGACTTCTTTTTGAAATTGAAATGCCCTTCTAAAGATTTCTGTAGAATAGGCATTAGGTGACAGCAAGTAATCCCAATTTTTCGCTTCGAGATGAAAATTATGCTTATATTTTTCTATTGTGGTACCCGGCATATGGACTTCTTTCATATCCCCAGCTAATTTTTTTAGTGGCGTACCATGCCAAGTTTGGATATATATCGTATGTTTTGGTTTAGGTAACCATAATGGCATTCTACTATTCGTGACCCAATAGCGTGAACGAGCCAATAAAATAAACCAACGAATCGAAAATCTTTTCACATACGGAATTTTATACCTATCAAACTGTTCCTTATAATCTTTATTCACACTCCAAATCATTTGAAAGTCCATTTCATTCTGAATCATATATTCATATATAGCCCTTGGATTACAACTGTATTGTTTTCCAGAATAACTCTCAAATAAAATCATTTTTTTTGTTGGAGGCAAACAACTACAAAACAGAAATATTGCCTTACACACCTTTTTTATTACTCGATGATTTTTTATTTTTCTCATAAAACCCATCTTATTTGCACACCTTCTAACTCATTTGTCTCACATGGATGCAATGTATTATTGTGAAATCTCGCCTTTTCCATTTCTCTCCATGAGTAAGTCCACTTCCTCTTTAGCATTTTTTCCGTTAAAGAGAACATTATATATAGCAGTAGTGATTGGCATTTCAACTTTAACCTTTTTAGCTAAATGATATGCCGCCTCCGCTGTACGTACACCTTCAACAACCATACCCATATTTTCTAATACTTCTTCTAAATTATGACCTTTTCCAAGTAAATTTCCTGCTCTCCAATTTCGGCTATGAATACTCGTACAAGTCACAATCAAATCACCGACGCCTGTTAAACCTGCAAAAGTAAGCGGGTTCGCTCCCATCTCACATCCCAAACGTGTAATCTCTGTTAGCCCGCGTGAGATTAAAGCCGCCTTTGCATTATCTCCGTAACCAAGTCCATCTGAAATACCAGCTCCAAGAGCAATAATATTTTTCAATGCTCCACCTAATTCAACACCAATTACATCTCGGTTCGTATACACTCGAAAGTTATTATTCATAAATAATCGTTGTGTTTCCTCAGCCGCCTGTAAATGATAAGAAGCAGCAGTTACTGTCGTAGGATGACGAAGACTTACTTCCTCTGCATGACTTGGCCCTGAAAGAACAACGATACTCTCAACTAATTCTTTTGGCACCTCTTCCTCAATCATCTCTGAAATTCGTTTAAATGATCCAGGCTCAATCCCCTTACTTGCATGAATAACTGTTATTGGTCGTTTTACAATAGATTTTAATTGCCCCGTAACATCACGAATTGCCTTTGTTGGTACAACTAATAATACAGTATTTACCCCATCCATCGCCTCTTCTAAAGACTCATATCCCTTTATTTTTTCGGATAGTTGGATCCCTGGTAAATATGTCTCATTTGTATGTTTCTCATTAATTTCCTCAATCTGCTTCTTATTATTTCCACAAATTCGTACTTCATGTCCATTATCTGCGAGAACCATAGATAAAGCAGTTCCCCAGCTCCCAGCGCCTATGACTGTAACTCTCTCCATTTTTCCCATCCTCTACTGATTCTTTAATGTATTTTATATAAAACGAAAAATTCTCATAATATTCCCAACAAAAATATTTCCCCCTAAAAATTACTTCTTAGAGGGAAATATTTGACTTAATATCTTTCCAATGAATTATAAATTTTTTTTTGCAAATCTTGCATAATAAATTTATTCAACCTATTCATAAATTCCTTATAATAACCTGGTTGATAATGCGAAAAAGTATTTCCAAATGGATGATTATACTGCCCTATATAATCAGTATCCTTTAAATCAAGAACTTTGCAATTTGGAATACAATTTATAAACCACCCATTAAGTATATCCCAAAAATAATTATTTCTTTTTATTATTTCTGGGCGAGAGAATTTTTTCACTTTAGCGTCTATATCAATATATTTATACGTGAATCCTCCCGTATTCAAAATAATACGCTCTTCAGGTAATATTTCTTTAACTTTTCGAGCAAACTTCTCCATATAATCCTGCCATATTTTAAAATATAATTGATTATTGCTATGACCAATATGCTCATATTCGCGTAATTCTTTGAAATATTGGCTTTCTCTAAGGACTAAGCTCGCACTAATATAGCTTTCGTCATTTAATTTAATTAAATCCCTAGCCGCATCTGAATACAAATCAACAATTAAGTAATCTGGTTTAGCTTCTTTTAATTTATCAAAAAAATCTTTCTCAAAATCACAACGAATAAATTCTTTATTTTTTTCTGTGACATTTTCTAATCTTTCTATATCAATGTGAACAGGATTTGACATTATACTTACAATAGAGGAATGAAATTGTGTTAAATTACAATTGTAATTTTTTTATACCCAGGATTAAAATATTCCCCTGAATTAAATGCATTACGGCTAAAACAAGAACCAAGGACAGCAATTTTCACTGACCCTTCCATCATTTTCCCTGAATCTAAAAAATAAATAGAAAATGACTTTTTAGCATTTACATATGGTTTGAATTTCCATTCACTATTTCCTACCATCGCTTCGTACATATAACTGCTTTTTTCCAAGTGCTTTTCCGGCTTTAATTCTACATCTAACATCCTACCATCCAAAGTCATTAGGCGAACAAAAATATCCCATACATCTTTCTGACGAATATTTTGATTTTTTAAGAGCTCTGAAACATCTAAGTCTATTTTTAAATTACCATTAAGAATATTTAAATTTTGCACTATCTCCTCGAAATAGATTGGTTCTCCATTAGCTGTATAACGCTTTTTAAATACGATATATGCAACATTTTCATCCAATTCTAGAACATTATACTCGTCTGAAGAAACTTTTCCCTCAACATAAATCGTATTATTTTCAAATTTAAAATCTGATGATTTAATAATAACCTCTTTTTGTCTAATAAAAAGTGCCAAATTATCTAAGCCTGTAATATACGGCTTAACTCTAAACAAATCATCATGTGTGAAATTATGATATCCAAATTTCAACTTATTACTTGAGGTACCAATCAAAGGTACCTCAATTCCTACACCATTAGAATCTTGAATTTCTACGAATGCATCCCATATCATATTTGAACTTAGTTTATAATCCTTAAACATTTGATCAATATTCATTGAAAATTTGAAAATCCCTTGATTTACGTTTGTTTCTATTAACTTAGTTTCATAGTACTCAAATAAACCTTCTTGTTCTCTCTTTTTTAAGATTAAACTAACAAGTTTCTCCTCTACATTTACATCCTGTAACTGCTCTAAATAGAAACTTACGTTTAAAATCCCTTGATTAAATTCGGCATCTTTCATAAGTGCCTTAATATCATTCTGTATCACATAAATTGAAATACCCTTATAACCCGTAATATACGGTTTAGCTTTAAAAAGGGTATTATCTAATAAATGATACGAGTTACCCTTAAAATCTAATGGACTCTCTGTTTTTAGTTTTATATATGTCCCATTGCAAATTAAAAACAGATCCCAGATCAAATTATTTTCTATGGAAGTTTCCTTAAAAAGTAAATCAATATCTTTTTTAAATTTGAAAGTCTTCCCACTAACTTCAATCGGAAATGAATGATTTTCCAAATATTCTATGCCATGTTCACTTTCACGTCTTCTAATGGAGAGAAAACAACTTTTCTCGTCCAAAATAAAATCTGTTTTTCCTTCAATATATATATAACCATTATTAAAATTTATGTTCGTTACAACTACATTCACACTAACATCTCCTATACCCATAACAAATTAAATCTTTTATTAATGATTAATTTGATGAGTAGCTTCATCAATAGTTTCCATCCATATCTTACCTATTTCGTCTATTTCAAACCTTTTCACATTCTTTATAGCCCTTTTAGCAAATTCATCTCGCTTCATAGGGTCATTCATTAACTCCATTAATCCCTTGGCCAAAAGCTCTACGTTCCCATCTTCTACTAAAATCCCATCTCTATCATGATCAATAATTTCACTTGGGCCTTTTGGGCAATCAAAACTAACTACTGGAACTCCACATTGCATAGCTTCTATAATTACCATTCCAAATCCCTCAAACCTTGAACTCAAAGCATATATAGATGATTTAGAAAGCTCTACATCTATATGTTGAGTAGCACCCATTAAAATGACATGATTGTACAATTTATTTTTTTCGATTAATTCTTCTAAATTCGCTCGCTCTCTACCAGTTCCGTAGATTTTAAGTTTCCAATCTGGATACTGCTCATTTACAATTTTGAAGGCTTCAATTAATAAATCGAATCCTTTCTGTGGAACTAAGCGTCCAGCAGCAACAATTGTTTTAGCTGTTAGGGAAGATAATCCCCCTCGAAGCTTTGGAATTGAATTTGTAATTTTTTTTACCTCTACCTTTCCATTTAGAAGAAGGTTTTTATAATCGACTGTATCTTCATCTGTTAGAGTGGCCAAACAATCTAAATTAATATAGTGCTTTAAAATAGAATTTTTTAACCTTTTAGGGTAGATTGAGAAATTCAAGTGTTCTTGTCCAATAAGATATATACCTTTATTTGCGTGCTTACTTGCAAATATATTGAAACTCGGTCTTGTTGTCACTAAAATCCCCGAATCAATACTTTTTAGATAGTTATACATTTTAACATCTGTCAACAGCGAAAAGAAGTGGTATCCCTCATCATCTGGATGAACTAACTTACTTTTCATCTTTAACATTCTATTTGCTATTCTTGTTTGAAATTTCCCATCACTTTTATCTCGATTGGCAACATCATGTAAAACAATAACTTTAATTCTTGGATCTATTTCAAAAAATGCTATTTTACGATGACGAAAAACACTAATAATCTCAACATCATAACCATTTTGTGCTAAATAATTTGTTACATTTAATACTGTACGTACGGTGCCACCCATCCCATAAATATCAAATACTAAAAAACGTATCTTCACAACCTTATCTCCTGTCTAAATTATTTTCCAATCATAGCTTCTATGGTTCTTTTAGAAGCGCGCCCATCTTCAAGGTGACAGAATTTATCTTGGAACTTTTTATATCGTTCCGCATATTTGGCTTCTACCTTACTAATATCTTCTATTGTCTTAAATAAGCGCTCCTGCTCTAAAACAATCGGTCCTGGAGATTCTTCTTTAAAATTAAAATAGAAACCCCGAATTTGAGAACCATATCTAAATAAATCATAGGTAAAGAAGATAATCGGTCTATTTAAATTTACAAAATCAAACATTACCGAGGAATAATCAGTAATTAATATGTCTGAAATCAGATATAATTCTTGGATATCATTATAGCTGGATACATTATAAACAAAATCTTCCAAACCACTAATTTGAATGCGAGTAGCATCTCTATAGTGCAATCTTAATAACAATACGTACTCTTCTCCAAATTTTTCTCTAAATTTCTTAAGATCAAATTTAAATTCGTAAGGCTTGTGCTGATTGCCATTATGAAAATCATAATCTCGCCATGTTGGTGCATATAAAATAATTTTCTTTTTAGAGTCAATATTTAATCGCTTTTTAATTTCAGTAGATTTTTTATCAATGTCTGCATTATAGAAAATATCATTTCTTGGATAACCAACATCTAACATATTCTTTTCAAAATTAAAAGCTCTCTTTAAAATTTTTGATGTATAATTATTCGGTCCTATTAAATAGTCCCATCGCTCATTACGCCTTAATAAGGCTGGAGAAGTATTCTCAGCATATGACGGCGAATTAGGATCAATATCAAAACCAAGCTTCTTTAAAGGTGTTCCATGCCAGGTTTGCAAATGAACAGTCCCTTTTCTTTTCTCATAAAAATCAGGGAAATTACCATTATTAACAAAATACTTTGATTTCGCCATATAATAATAATATTTAATCGAACCTGGTTTAACTACAATCGGTTTACCTGGTATTTCCTGCATAACATTATTAATTACCCATATAGCCCTCAGATCGCGCTTTTCTGTTAACATTTGTTCATAAATTGCTCGCGGATTACAAGAGTAACTTTTCCCATGAAAACTTTGGAAAATAACATATTTTCGATTAATAGGTAAAATCCTATTAAAAATCTGATATAAAGAATTACCCCATCTATTAATAAATTTATTAATTTTTGAATTTTGTTTCAATCTATCTTCTAAAGTTAAAATAATTTTCGAAGGGTCTATGTTCATAGTAAATGAAACTTTGCCCTCATTAAGCCTAAATTCACATTTAATTAAATCAAAATTTATATCAGCCAATAACCTATCTCGTTCTTCTCCTCTTAAAATAGTAGCTACATCTAAAATTGCCTTAAATTTAAACTCTTGTCTTGTTTTTTCATTTTTCTCTAGATTCCATGTAACTGGAATATTAATTCTTTTCCCGTAACTCCCTTTAAAGCTCATACTTCCACTTGTTTGAATTGGAACCATGTTATTGGGGGTCTGAATGTTTAATCTCCCTGATACAATCCATTCGTCCTTTTCTATTTTCACTTCCTGAATTGATTTCACATTGAGATATTCACGAACTAGAATAGAAACTTCATCATGTAAAGTATAGTAAGGCTTTACCACAATGGCTTGTCCCTCTAAATCTGATAAAAACTGCTGTGGTATCTTAATTACCTTTTGCTTATTTATAATTCCATCTAGACGGGTCACTAAGCGATAAGAATGATTATGAACTTTTAAATATACATCCCATATTCCCTTACTAAATAATCCTTTAGATACAAGATCCTCTAAATCAAATGTATGTGAATAATTAAATCCGTCTAATTCTATTTCAAATTCATATTTTTCTTCCGCGTTACGCTTTTGTATAATTAAACTCGTAGGATTTTCAGAAAAGTCCTCAACCATTTGTTTCTGTATAACTTCTCCTACAATTGTAATTTGATTATCTTCGGAGTAAATATAATTAACTTCAGCCTGCAAATCTTCTCTATTTAGTAATAAATAACCTTGATTACTCTCTTGATCTGTGCTAAACAATACTTTTTTAATACCTTCTAATGTATTTATAACAGCACAATTACTAAACACCATATTAGGTGAAATAGTTACTGGAAGTAAAACAGACTCACCTTTATATTCCATTTCAATGAAAATTTGAGTGGATTTATTGTTTTCCAACCCGTATGTATTTTTGTTGAAGTCCAATTGCACACTAAATCCCGTCCAATCATAATTTCCACCCGATTGACCGTAAAAAGCTGTTACATCTGTTCTTTTAACATTATTAATAGGTATCTTCCAAGTAGTGTTTTCCGAACGCATAACTAATTTTTTTGTTATTTCGGTTTCCTTTTTAGTTTTCCATGGTAGCATCAAGAAATACCCGTTTAATTCCAGCATTCCGTTTTCTTTTAAATCAATTACCTCGACCTTGAGATATGCATTACTATCTTGAGATTTAAATGATAAATTCCCCTTCACTGTAGAATAGGCTAGAAAAATTTTATTTAATTCTTCAATATAAAAAGGAGGGAATTCAATAGCATCAGTTACGTCATTCTTAACGCGGAATTTGTTTGTTTTCTCGCCCGATTCAATTTGAAAATAGGCATCCCATATTCCTTTTGCAAGGCTTTCAATATACTCATTCAGTTCGATTTGAGCATCCAATAAATCCGTATTATTTTGTATATTGGCAAGCACTTTAATTTCTTCTTTTGATGTTCGATTAACTAAAATAAAATAATATTTATCCAATCCTGGATTTCTAGTAATCCCCTCTATTCTCAATACAATGTTCAACTTTTGCTGAGAATACTTAATCTCTTGCAAAACACAATGGCCTTGTTCTTCAGGCAGCCATAACAACCTCATAAAATTCATTCCGCACCTCTTATACCTAAATTAGATTTATATTATATTCTGAAGACTTCTCTTATAAAATCCTCACCAGAATTCCCTTTCGAATATTGGTTCCATTTCAGAGAGAATTCTTCTATTTTTGATAAATCAAACTCATTATTCTTTATTATTGAAACTAACTCCTTTGTAGAATATACAACTGGTCCCGGGACCAAAGAATCATATTCACCCATAATCCCTCTTTGGTTTTTATATTCCTCTAGATCATAAGGATAGAAAACCATAGGCTTTTTTAACAAACAAAACTCATATGGGATTGAAGAATAATCCGTAATTAATATATCCGTCACCAAAAACAACTCATTAATATTGGGATACAGTGAATAATCATATATAAATTGTGAATACTCACTTTTATAGTAGAATTTATCCTTTATTGCTGGATGTAGCCTAATAAGCAACACATATTCTTCATGAAATGCTCTATACATCTCTCTTATCTCCAATTGTAATTTAAAAGAATTTATCTCTTTATCCCTAAAAGTTGGAGCATACAATATTACTTTTTTATTTACAAGTTCTGGATTTTCTAACAACAACTTTTCTTTAATGTTCTTTTGGCGAATTCGATCAAAAAACAAGTCGGTTCTCGGTATACCTGTCTTCACCATTTGCTGAGGGCCTACCGAGAAAGTATCCATGTATATATCCGCTAATAAATCTGATCCTACAACAATTTTATGAAAATTTTTATAAACTTTTCTGAATCGTTTTTGAGCACGCTTACTTCTCTTATTAAAGTTCGGATCTAGTAAACCAAAATTCTTTATGGTCCCTGCCGCATGCCAGAGTTGAATACATTCCGTCCCTTCTCTAAACTTAATGGCAGACAAAAACCCAAAATAATTATCAATAATAGTATATTTCGATGTTGCTAAGTGATAAATTGCCTCAATCATATTCACTATACTTAATGTTTCAAATTGATAAGCTTTTACCTCTGGATAAGCTTTTAATTTATATTTACACGTAGGTTTATATAAGAATACAATGTTTAATTCTGTTTTTTTTTCTCGCATTTTCTCATATATAGAGAGCGCATTCTCTCCATACGACATTATAAATGTCGCTTTTTTTTGAATTGGAAACAACCTAAAGAGGTTAAATAGTAGCTTAAATATTGTAAGGTATATGGAAATTTGTATTTCTCTGATCATAAAAATTATCTAGCCACTAATAATAGTTCCTGTTTAATTTTCGTCGTTGAAATTCCAGTTGTCCGAGGTAAATATGTAACTTGGCAATAATCTTCTAAGAAGTCGAACTTTCCTTTCCAGTCATCTCCCATGACAAAAACATCTATTTCATTTTTAACAACATCATTTATTTTTTGATCCCAATCATGTTCAGGAATTACTGCATCTACATAACGCACAGCTTCCAATATCATTTTTCGATTCTCATAACTATGATAAGATTTCTTATCCTTTAACTTATTGAATTCATCTGAAGAAACAGCAACAATTAAATAGTCTCCCAGGCCCTTTGCTCTCTTCAATAAATTTATATGTCCCCAATGCAGTAAATCAAAAGTACCATATGTAATTACTTTTTTCATACTAAAGCTCCTCCTATAACAACTTTTTTATAATTAATAAATAGTAAATTATAATTGAACTTTCCCCGCATCATTAAAAATAATAAAAGTCCCCTGCAAACCTGAAATTTACAAATAATTTACATTTAGTTCACACGAAATTCACAATAGTGATTATAACATAATTTTTATTAATCAACTATTACGATTACCATGCCATTCATGTAATATCCACCTTGAGAAGGCGCTATCATTGCCATTTTAAAAGGATTCATTCCATTTACTTAGCCAAATAAAAAAACCAGAAATGGTATTCTTCTGGTTTTTTAATAACTTGTATTTTTATTTCAAAGCACGACGTGGTAATTTATCAATATTCTCTAACATAATACCTGTACCAACAGCAACACATTGCATTGGGTTTTCAGCAATTAATACTGGTACCTTTAATTCTTCTGCTAGAAGCATGTCGATACCGTGTAATAAAGCTCCACCGCCTGTTAGAATAACACCGCGGTCGATAATGTCCGCAGATAGTTCTGGTGGTGTGCGCTCTAGTACGCCTTTTGCAGCTTGTACAATGATAGCTGCGTCTTCTTTTAGTGCTTCTGTAATCTCTTCAGAGCATACTGTAATTGTACGTGGTAAACCGGTTACCATGTCACGTCCGCGAATTTCAAGCTCTTCACTACGTGCACCTGGGAATACTGTACCAACTTTAATTTTAATATTTTCTGAAGTACGTTCTCCAATTAATAGCTTATACTTACGTTTAACGTAGTTTAAGATTTCCATATCAAACTTATCGCCAGCCATTTTGATAGAGGAAGAGGTAACAATATCACCCATAGAAAGTACGGCAATATCTGTTGTACCTCCACCAATATCAACAACCATGTTTCCGCTTGGCTGGAAGATTTCCATACCAGCACCAACTGCGGCTACTTTTGGTTCTTCTTCTAAAAATACTGTTTTACCACCTGAACGTTCAGCAGCCTCACGAATTGCTTTTTGTTCTACAGATGTGATATTTGTTGGACAGCAAATTAAAATGCGAGGTTTTGAAAAGAAGCTCTTCACGTCCAATTTGTTAATGAAATACTTTAACATTGCTTCTGTAATTTCGAAATCTGCGATTACACCATCTTTAAGCGGACGAATTGCTACAATATTACCAGGTGTACGTCCCACCATACTTCTTGCTTCTTCACCTACTGCTAATACTTTTCCACTATTACGATCAATTGCCACAACAGATGGCTCATTTAATACAATACCCTTACCTTTAACATGAATTAATACGTTAGCCGTACCTAGGTCAATTCCGATATCTCGCGCAAACATTCCCGTCATTTCCTCCTCGATATTCAAAATCAGGTTACACCCGAATTCTTTTACACCTAATTTCTGATTTTATCATAAATTTAACAGAAACGTAATATTCGCAAAAAGAATTCTTCTGAAAAATATTACCGAATTCGCAAGGAATGTTTGCTATTTTAGATTTATTGGCGCACAGGGTTTTCTGTATCTTCTTTTCGGTACTTTTGCTTTGTTGCTTCTCCACCTCTTAAATGACGAATAGACTTATGATAATCAAGAATTTCTTTCACTTCATTTGCGAGCTCTGGATTAATTTCTGGCAAACGTTCTGTTAGATCTTTATGGACTGTACTCTTTGATACCCCAAACTCCTTTGCGATTACACGCACTGTCTTTCTTGTCTCCACGATATACTTGCCAATCTTGATAGTTCTCTCTTTGATGTAATCGTGCACACCACTCGCCTCCCTAAATTGGATGTGAGAAGTGTGAAATGAGACTCGCTGCATACGACTATGAAGTAAATGTGAGTGCTGTTTGTAAGCGTTAAACATTCTTGGATTTATAATGAAATGATTCACGATTTCTCACCTCAAACACTCTCTTTGCATTGGTTTATACCATTGTATTGCCCGCACTACTGATATATGCTACATGTTCACTATTTTTGCGGACTAAGTACAAAAAATTAATTGCAGGAAAAGTACAATCATTATATAAAAAAAGCCCATTAGAATTTAAATATCATTCTAATAGGCTTGAATCTTACTTATTTGAAACCTCATATTTACCCGAGACCACTTTCTCAAAGGTATCTATTTTAGTATCCGCCGAAATAAACCAACGTTTTATTTCTAAAGGATTATTTTCTGGTGTCGCATATCCTTGTAGACTAGTAAATGCTAATTCCATTTTTAAATCTTTTAATATTTGGAGTGTATCTTTGTTATACTTTCCAAACGGATATGACATATAATTTGACTCTAAAATATCTTTACTTTTTAAAACATCATTTTTTACCACTTGTTTCTCTTCAGCAAGCACAGCTGCTGAGCCATTCTTAAATTTATGTAGAGTATGGGTGTGACTTCCAAATTCAAATACATCCTTCATTTTATTTATTTCATTCATACTTAACATTTGAAAAGCTTTAGGGTTAAACTTTTCTTCCTTATCAGTTATTCTAGACGTAACCGCAAATGAAACGGCATGCATATTATATTTTTTAAAAATTGGATACGCATATACATAATTTGACTTTGATGAATTATCAAATGTAATTAACACACTTTTCTTAGGAAGTTTCTTTTTATTTTTTATAAACTGATTAAATTCTTCTAACGTAAGAGTATGATACTGATTATCTGCTAAATATTTCATTTGTTTTTCAAACATTTCCACCGATACAGCGGTTGCCTTGTCTTTTAATACTGGATTTTCATTTTTATCTTTATCTTTTGTTAAATAATAATATTGCAGAACTGGTACTTTCTCCTGATTACTCGCAGCATTCATTTTATTAAAAATAAAAAATCCAATCCCAGCAATTAACACCACTGCTGCAGCAATCAAAACAAATAATTTTTTCGAACCTTCGCTCTCTCTAGCCTTCAATTTAAAACTTCCCCCTCAACCACAACAAAAAATACAGCACTTTAAATTCATACTGTATTCGAATATTGTTTTCTTATGTAAAAAAATCACAACTAGTATTATACGTCCTAGCTCTAAAAATTCCAATAGGTATACAAAAAGAAAAGACACTCTTTCTTAGAGTGTCACTCTTCTCTTTCATATTCTTCTTCTAACAACTGATGGTGGGGGACTTCTTTCTTACCGGCAATATAATAATATAAAGCGAATAAAACAAACAATAAAATGATAGCAATCGACAGAACAGATAAAAATGACACAGTATCCCCTCCCTTTTGTAATATATATTCGAGAATATCGTCATTTTTCCTTGTTATTGCAATTTTTTTCTCGAAATTGATTATTTTTATATGAAAATAAAGTGAAACTTTAATCAGAGGGGGTTTTGTTCATCCCCCACTGATTATTAGCCTTCACCAATCGGGCGTTTACGGGCAGTTGATCTCCCACCTAACTTCTTTGCTCCAACTGAATTTTGAGGTGGGCGTCTTACTGCCCGTTAATGCGGGATAAAAAAATCAGCTCTCCTAATGAGAACTGATTTTTTTACTTTATTATTCTTGTGAAGAAGAACTGTTAGATGATTCTGTAGAACCATTTGTTGATTTTTCTTCTTTTTGAGATTTCTCATCTTGTTTGCCGTTCGTCTCTTTATCACTAGTCGAACCGCTTGTCGATTTCTCTTCTTTTTGAGATTTCTCATCTTGTTTGCCGTTCGTCTCTTTATCACTAGTCGAGCCGCTTGTTGGTTTCTCTTCTTTTTGAGACTTATCTTCTGGTTTCGTGCTTGTCGACTTTTCTTCTTTTTGAGATTTGTCATCAGCTTTTTTACCAGAAGCATTTGTCGCCTTTGCAGCACCTGCATCAGCTTTAATTTCTGCTACTGATTTATTTAAATAACGCTCAGGGTTCACAGCCACATTGTCTTTACGTACTTCAAAGTGAACGTAAGAACCTGCATCTTTATTCATTGCATTTAGACCTGATTTTCCTAACACTTCACCTTGCGCGACTCTTGCACCTTTTTCTACTTTCACACTGCCTAAGCTTTGATAAGATGCTGCTACACCATTTCCACTATCTACTGTTACAACATAACCAAGAAGTGAATCTTTTTCAGCTTTCGTTACTGTACCACTTAAAGCAGCTGTAACATCAAATTCTTTTCCGTTTTTCGCAGCAATGTCAATTCCTTTATTCGGGGAATATGTGTTGTTATAAAAGACAAGTGCTTTTTCTTGTTCCGCCTCTGATGCTGCATCTTCATAGAATTTCTTCTGTACTACTACTTCTGCATTTACTGCAGCTGGCATTTTCACTACTTCTGAAGATTTTGTTACTGGTACTGCCGGATCTTCCGTTTGTGTATACGGTGTTGCTTGATCTTGGTTCGGAGCTTTCTTTGGATTAGCTCCCTGGAACCATAGCGCAACCATTAAGATTACCGCTGCACAAGCAATATATAGTGCCGGAAACACCCATCTTTTTTGAAATAAATGTACTACTTTTTGCGACTTTTTACTATTTCTTCCTCGCATTCCATCATCACCTCAGCAATCATTTTGAACAATATTCACTCATCCTATACAACCTATAACTAATTACTTTTCGACAAAATCTGTAAAAATATGTATAGGAATTGCAAAATTTCCGAGGAAATGATAGAAAAAGGAAAAAACCGAGCGTTTCAGCTCAGTTTTTAGTCCATTTGTTTCTTTTTATATACGATCAAACATGCAATAAGCGAAATGATAAGCCAAACTGTAATATTTAATACATGCCCACCAATACTACTAAACCCTGCCCCACCTACTAAGCTGTTAATTGCTTTTACAATATGAGATGTTGGAAGATATTCAATCATCGTCTTAATTGTTTTATTTTCAACTAGTGACTCAAATTGTACAGCTAAATACATCGTCATTAAAATAGGCATTCCAATTAATGATGTTTGTGGTACAGAAGATGCAAGTAATCCGATCATTGTTCCAAGCACGATAAATAAAATAGTTCCACATAGGAATATCAATCCTACCAATGGAAGATTGATATTTAACTGATCTAAAATGAATAAATTTGCAATACAAATGACCATCGTCAGACCCGCTGTTAATAAACTCTTTCCAAGAAGAACTTCAACAGAAGATGCTGGGGATAACATTAACACACGTAGTGTATGTTTTTCTTTTTCTTCTGCAATTACCATAGATTGAACAAAGCCTGCGACAAATAGGAAGGCCGTTATAGTAGTAGTGCCTAACATTTCCTTTCCCGCTCCAAATCTGCTAAATAAAAATGAAAATATAATTGGTAAAAATGCCATTAACAACACTTGTGAATTCGTCTTAAAATCTTGTACTTCTTTTCTAAAAATAGCTGATAAACGTCTCATTGAAAATGTCATTATAATCCCCTCCCAGTAACTTCAATAAAGATATCACCTAAAGTTGGTTCGTGTGAATGAATGGATAGTAATTCTCCTTTGTTCATCCATTCTGAAATACGTTTTGCACCTAATTCGTCTTTTTTCACTGTTTCTTTTTGTTTATCTTTTAACACAACTTGTATTTGATCTTTCGCGTATTTTAATCGCAAGTTTTCTGGTGTATCAAGCGCTACAATTTCTCCGCCGCACAGAAAGGCAATACGGTTACAAAGCGTCTCTGCTTCGTCCATGTTGTGCGTTGTTAAAAAAATCGTTGTTCCTTCTTTATTTAAGTCTTTTAAGATTTTATGAATGTTTTGCACATTTACTGGATCAAGTGCAGATGTTGGTTCATCTAAGAAGAGGATATCTGGTTTGTGAAGAATCGCTCTCGCTAGTGTGACACGCTGCTTCATTCCTTTTGATAATTTTTTCACTTGTGTTTTTTTATCATCCAATAAGTTCACTTGTGCTAACACTTCATCAATTCGTTCTTTTTTGCAATCGTATAAGTCACAAAATAATAGTAAGTTATCATAAATACTAAGTCTTTCGTATAAGCCGCTATTGTCTGTTAAAATGCCGATTCGTTTGTAATCGATGCTGCTTGGTCCTGTAATGTCTTTCTCCAACACTCGTACCGTTCCAATACTATGAAGCAATTGAGATGTTAATATTTTTACGGTTGTCGTTTTTCCAGATCCACTCGGTCCGAGGAATCCAAAGATTTCTCCTTGCTTTACCTCAATATTTACATTTCGAAGGGCCGTTTTTCCATCGAAACTTTTCATTACATCTTTCATTTCAATTGCCAATGTCATTTCGTCATCCCCTTTGTTTTTCTTTTATAGATGAAATTTACTTTCGCAAGTTTCGATTTGATTGTTTCGCTTTTCTTGACTCAATCATATGAAAAACAAAGGGTTTACGCAGTAAAATACCAGTAAAAGGAGTATTTTTACTGTTGAATGAATCGTATTTTGAGCTTATCGGAGCATTTTTATATCCCAATTACACCTTTTAACTCATCCATTCTTCCTTTTGAAAGCGGGATTGAACTTTTTCTTTCGTCATCCAAAATTAAACTAAAACTATTACGTGTCCACGTAATGACTTCTCGTACTCTTTGTAAATTAACGAGGTACGAGCGATGACATCTGAAGAACCCGAATCCTGTTAATCTCACTTCTAGTTCACTTAATGTTAATGTACATACGAAATCACCTTCGCGCACATGAATATGTGTCACTCCATTTTGTGTTTCAATGAAATGGATTTCCATCGGATCCAGTAAAATGATTTTATCATTCACTTTCGCTGGTATCCTTTCTAATTTCATTTGCGGAATCATTTGAATGACCTTTTCTTCGTCAACTTCTTTCACTTCTTCTTGCTCAATTTCTACCTTTTTCACACCATTGTTATTTAATATGTATACATCTTCTGTCAGCGAAAGGGCATCTGATAAAAAGGAGGACGTAATAAAGATTGCCTTTCCTTGCTCTTTCATTTTCATAATCGCTTTTCGAATAATGATCGTACTCTCTGTATCGACATTTTGCTCTGGCTCTTCTAAAATAACTAAATCCGGATTATGAATCATAACTCGCCCAAGATGAAGACGGCGTCTCTCTGAAAATGATAATTTTTCTATTTTAACGTTCAACTTATCTAGGAGACCGACATATTGTACTACCTCTTCCATACTCATATTGGATTCATAAAGCCCTAATATAAACTTGAAGTACTCCTTCACCTTCAAACGGTCGTATGCTTCATCTTTCAAAAAACAAAAACCAATGCGGGAATAATTCTTCTTTCCAATCGCTGTGCCTTCAAATAGTACATTCCCAGTTGAAGCTTCTTCTTCACCGATAATGATGCGGTGCAACACTTTAGCTGTATGGTTATTACACTGCAAAACAACACATTGTCCCTTCTCAACCTCTAGCTCAATTGCCGGTAACTGGTTCGTCTTCCCTAACTGTTTCAACTCCAGTAGCGCCATTTCGTCTCCCCCAAATGTTTTTATCCTATTATACCAAACAATTAATGGAAGATTATGATATTTTAAACAAAAAAGAAGTAGGTATCAGGAAACCCCTGACACCTACTTCTTCACCATCAATTTCCCTTCATAATCATTCATCGTCTTTATTTCAACGCCTTTATAGTAATGAGCAACTATCTCTGTATATTTCTTACCTTCCCCTGCCATACCATTCGCACCGTACTGGCTCATACCGACGCCGTGACCGAATCCTTTCGTCGTAACGGTGATGTTATCCCCTTCTTGTTTCCACGTAAAGTCTGAGGAGCGTAAATCTAACTTTTCACGAACTTGTTTTCCTGTTAATGTTTTCCCTTGGAACTCTACATCCTTTACTCGCTTTCCTTCCGTAAGGTCTTTAATATTACCAACCTTTCCGTTTGCTAGTATTTTCACACCGAGACGTTTTTGAAAATCAGCTACTGTGAATTTTTGCTCACTCGTAAATTTTGGAGAGGCTTGATCCCACGGACTATCTACACTCTTTAAGTATGGATAATCATTTCCCCAATAATCAGCTGCATTTTCTGTTCGTCCGTTACTCGTTGAGAAGAAGGATGCTGAAATTGGTTTTCCATCATACGTTAAAACTTGTCCTGCGGTTTTCGAAACGGCTTCCTCAATTTTCTTTAAATTATTTTCGTAGTTATTACCCCATTGTTTCTTCAATTCCTCTTTGCTTTTGTACACTTGATCTTTCACCGTATCTGTCACGTCCGCATTGTTTTTCTTACCTCCGCTTAGCATGCGCTGCACTACAAATGTTCTTGCTGCTAATGCCTGCGCCTTTAGCGCCTCTATTTCAAAGCTGGCATTCATCTCAGAAGCTACTACACCGGCCACATACTCCTCCATAGGTAATGTTTCTACCTTCTTCTGCTGATCACGATATACAGCAACTTGAACCGCTGTATCCACTTTCCCTGGAGCTGGTATACTTTCTATCGCTGGAGGAGTTTTAGAAGCTGCTTCTTCCCCTACTTTTGCTTTCGCAAACGGAATAACAAGAGCAGCAGGTACAATGATAACGAGCGCTATTAAGAGCGCTACTGTAATGAAAAGTGGCTTTGAAAATTTCATCCTATTCCCCCAATATAAAGTGAAACTTTAATCAGTGGGGGGTTTTGTTCATCCCCCACTGATTATTAGTTGAACCAATCGGGCATTTACGGGCAGCAGGGCTCCCACTTAACTTCTTTGCTTCAGCCGAATTTTGAGGTGGGAGTTTTACTGACCGTTAATGCGGGATAAAGTTGGATTCCTTTCATTCTTATGGAAATACGGGATCTTTTAGAACATACTTGGGGGTATCGGTATAAAGTGAAACTATAATCAGTGGGGTTTTACTGACCGCAAATAGTGGAATAAAACAAAAATTTTCTAAATATTTTTACTGAGACGTGCATAAGTATAGAATTTATTGACTATAACAGTAATAACCCAAAAAAAAATAGCCCCTATGTCAAAAGACATAGAGACTACTTCAATTAAGCGTGAAGATCAGAAACTTCTTGTTCTTTCACTTCTTCTACTTTTTCGTTTACACGTTCAATAGTTGCACCTAATGCAGCTAATTTCTTATGGAAGTCTACATAACCGCGGTCAAGATGTTTTAACTCTGTTACACGAGTATAACCTTCTGATACTAAACCAGCTAAGATTAATGCTGCTGCAGCACGTAAATCAGTTGCGCCAACTTCAGCTCCTTGCAAGCTACTTGGACCGTTCATAATTACAGAACGACCTTCGATTTTAATATCAGCATTCATACGACGGAATTCTTCAACGTGCATAAAGCGGTTTTCGAATACCGTTTCTGTAATCATACTTGTTCCATCAGCATGTAGTAATAATGCCATCATTTGTGATTGCATGTCTGTTGGGAAACCTGGATGAGGCATAGTTTTAATATCAACCGCTTTTAACTTATCTGGGCCGATAACACGTACACCTTCATTTTCCTCAATAATTTTAACACCCATTTCTTCCATTTTCGCTGTAATTGAGCGTAAATGTTCAGGCACAGCATTTTCAATTAAGATGTCTCCACCTGTAATTGCCGCTGCAACCATGAATGTTCCTGCTTCAATACGGTCAGGAATAATAGGGTGGTTTGCACCATATAATTTTTCAACGCCTTCAATACGAATCGTTCCAGTTCCAGCTCCACGTACTTTCGCTCCCATTGCATTTAAGAAGTTAGCTAAGTCAACGATTTCTGGCTCTTTCGCTGCGTTTTCAAGGACTGTTGTCCCTTTTGCTAATGTAGCTGCAGACATAATGTTTTCTGTCGCGCCTACGCTTGGGAAGTCTAAATAAATTTTAGCTCCTTTTAGTTCGCCCTCTACGTGTGCCTCAACAAATCCGTTACCAACTTTTACTTTCGCTCCCATTGCTTCGAAGCCTTTTAAATGTTGGTCAATTGGACGTGAACCAATTGCACATCCACCAGGAAGTGCAATACGAGCACGACCGTTACGTGCTAATAATGGTCCCATTACTTGAACAGATGCACGCATCTTACGTACATACTCAAATGGTGCTTCAATGTTTAATTCTTTAGAAGAATCGATTGTTACTTGGTTATTTTCAAATACGACTTCAGCATTTAAATGACGTAATACCTCGTTAATTGTGTATACATCAGATAATACTGGTACTTCAGATAGTACATTCTTTCCGTCACTCGCTAATAGGGCTGCAGCGATTATAGGTAATACAGCATTTTTTGCGCCCTCAACACGCACTGTGCCGCTTAACCGCTTTCCGCCACGGACGATGATCTTTTCCAAATTATTCCCCTCCGTGTCCTTTTTTCAGTATCTATTCACTCAATACTCAGAAGTTATGATCGGTGTGCCAACCACAATTGTATCTTTGTTGTTTGTAGAACGTATTGCTATTTGCACATTTATTTTCTCTCTATTTGTTGAAAGAGCGTCATTCCACTTTTTATTATATGCGGAGACTGATACAAATGCTCTTTCTTCTATCTGTTCGATCGCTCTTGCTGAAAGATCTTTCAAAACCTGATTGGTTTTATTTTGCAAAACACCTTCAATCTTATCATTCAGTACACCTTGAACACAAGTGTAAATTATAGGTTTTTCACTAAAAATTTTATCCATGTTCTGAACGTACTTCGGGTCCCATTTCGCCCCGCTCACTTCAAAAATAATAAAAGTGTTTTCTTTAGTATTTTCCTTACTCCAAGTTACTACTATTCGTTCTTCATGTGAAGAAGATTTTTTATAGGATGTAGCCTTATATCCATCTGGAGATTGTTCTAATTCCCAACTTTCGATGTTTGCCTCTTCCTTCACATCGTTTAACAATTTTTGAAACGTATGTATATTAGAAATTGTTTTCGTTTCTCGCGCTAACCATGACCACCGCTCTACTTTTGCATCGTTCTTCTCTAAAGCTGCAATCATGCTCTCCATTTTCTGTTCGTCGCTTATAGGTTTCATCTCTTTATATCCAACCAAAAATAAAACAACACTTACGATAACGATAAGAATGGCTTTAAACTTCAATTTCATCCCCTCCTATCCCCATTGTTAACGGAGATATGAGGTTCTATACACTTACTTTACTAAATACGTTAAACTCTTTGAATAGCCTAAATAATCAAGGAAAAAGTTACTTACAGATGTCCCAATTGCAATTGTAATTAGGATAAGTAATACTCTCGTCTGCATCACTTTTCCAGACTTCATTAAGCGCTCAATGTGAATACCTTGTAAGGCCCACCACGTAATGGTAATAAACAATAAATGCGAAACAATGGCAATCAGTGCTTGTTGCCCTAAAAGATGTGCCAAAAAATCGACCCCTTTTTTTGCTTGGCTACTACTTACGCAAAATGTAAAAAACGATACCATAAATAAGTAGGAGCCACACTTTTTCAAACGCAAATAAGCATCTTACATCGTAATTTTCTCTCGGAAAACATGTACCTATAGACGTTTTCATTTGCTGTTACTCCAAAATAAAAAGCGTAGAGTACGGACTCTACACCTTTTATTTCCACTATTGTACCACGTTCCCCAAGAAGAAGAAATCCTTCATTAATGGAAAATGTTCATAAAAGAAATTGTAACCAATCATCGGCATAATCCCTAGTATTACAATTGAAATTGCGCAAAGACTCATGACAATCTTTATATTTAACGGTAATCGGAGCTTTTCTTCTGTTTCTCCCTTGCGGAAAAACATTTGCTGTAATATTTGGAAATAATATATGAATGAAATAACCGTCGTCCCCATCATAATAGAAGCTAATACGTAATGAGCAGGTTCAACATGAAGTGCCCCTAAAAAAATGTTAATTTTTCCGATGAAACCTGCTGTCCCTGGTATTCCAGCTAACGATAAAATAAAGACCGTCATCACTATAGCTGTAAAGGGGGATCGCTTATATAACCCTGTAAAAATCGTCATATTTTCCTTATCATTTTGTAAGATTAATCCGTGGATGATTGCAAATGCTCCTATATTCATAAGCATATATGCAAGCATATAAAACCACATACTATCCATCGTAAACTGCGATAGCGCTACAAGAGGGACTAGCAAATAGCCAGCATGCGCGATACCTGAATAGGCAAATAGACGTTTTACGTTGTATTGCTTTAATGCTACTACGTTCCCAACAATCATCGTAATACTAGCTAGTACCGCAATGTATATACTCATACGCCCGTACAAAGATTGTGCGTCTCCTTGGATTGCCACACCTGCAAACACCATAAGAAACAAACGCGTAATGAGTAGAAAACCAGCAATTTTAGAAATCGTTCCGAGAAAAGCAGTGACAGGTGTAGCCGCCCCCTCATACACATCTGGTGCCCACATATGAAATGGCACTGTTGCAATTTTGAATGAGAGTCCAACGAGCAAAAGTAGAAATGCGAGGGCTAACAATAACTGAATGCCCCCGGCCAATCCTTGCGTAAATGCCTTTTGCATTTCCACTATGTTGGTCGACCCTGTAATACCGTATAAATAGCTCATTCCAAAGAGTGTAATTGCTGTTCCAATTCCTCCGTTAATGACATATTTCATTGCAGCCTCATTCGATGCGCGGTTTCTTTTTCGGATTCCTACTAAAATATAAGAAGAAAGCGAAAGCAACTCTAAACCAACGAACAATGTGATGAAATCAACGCTAGAAGCCATGAACATCGCTCCAAGAAGCGCCATTAAAAACAAATAATAGTATTCTCCTTTATCTTGAATAGGCTCCTTCTTGTCATCGCTTATTGCCATACATAAAACGAGAGCTGCTCCGCCTAATAACAATGTTTTAAATCCTTTTGAAAATCCATCTAGTACAAACGATCCATTTAAAATATCTCCTGCCGGTTCGCTATATAGCGTCATTAATGACACTATCGCTAACAAGGCAGCGGCAATTGCACCAATCGCAACATACCTATGGTTCAGCTTAAAAAACAAATCACATATGGAAAGAAGGATGGCTGCCCCAAGAATAATGAATTCTGGTACCATGAGATGCCATGATAAGCTAAGTAACGTGTTCATATCCATCCTACTTCACCCCCAATGTTTTCAATGTAGTTTGAAGTGGATTCCCTAGTAGTTCCGGCATTACCCCAATTGCAATAATACAAACGATAAGCACTATAACAGGAACGTACTCCCATCCGTGTATATCAGATTTCGCTTCCCATTCTTTCTTACCAAATGTCACTTGAAGTGTCGCTCTTAATACGTATACAGCGGTTAAAATAATTCCAAGTACACCTGCGGCGGCGATAACCGGTTTCCCTTGGAATAAACCGAGAAAGGCAAGGAATTCGCTAATAAATCCGGACATCCCTGGCATTCCAAGCGATGCCATACCGCCCGCTAGGAAGAAACCGCTAAGCACCGGAACACTTTTTGCAAGTCCACCAAGTGCTGTAATATCCGAAGTCCCGAAACGCTCTTCAATAATGCCAAGCAAGAAGAAGAGTAAGGCCGCAATTAAACCGTGAGACACAACTTGGAACAATGCCCCTTGTGTACCTGGTGCATTTAACGCCGCAAGCCCCATTAATACAATGCCCATATGCGAAATACTAGAGTAAGCAAGTACCTTTCTAAAGTCCGTTTGAATGAGTGCTAGAAAGGCCCCATACAATAAATTAATTACCCCTAAAATCGCAATTAGCGTTGCAAAATCACGAAAATATTCTGGGAATAATCCTTTCCCGAAGCGAACAATACCGTACGCGCCAATCTTCAGCAAAACCCCCGCGTGAAGCATAACTACAGCAGGATGCGCTTCTATGTGTACATTGACCATCCAGCGATGCAAAGGGAAAACAGGGAGTTTAATCGCAAAAGCAATCATTATGGCAAGAAACAAGCCGAACTGTACGCTACTTGAGACGGCCATTCCTCCCCCAGCACCTACACTCGTTAATATTTCTTTAAGCTCCGCAATATTTGTTGTACCTGTTTTCGCAAATAAAACCGAGAAAACGATAAGTAAAATAGCTGATCCAATACCGTTATATATTAAATAACTATATGCAGCCTTTTCACTCGACAATTTCCCCCACTTGCCAATTAATAAAAACATTGGTGGCAACGTAATCTCAAAGAACATGAAGAACAACATTAAATTTTGAGCAGCGAAGACACCGAGCATACCTATTTCTAACATGAGTAACAGCATGTAGAATGCTTTCAAATTTCTTTTAATAGAAAATGCCGCAATAGCTGCAAGCATCGCTAGAAGGGCTGTGAGCACCATCATTACAAGCGATAAACCATCAATGCCGAGCTCGTAATAAATTGAAAACCACCTTTTGTCCACTGCTGTGAAATCCCCAAATTGAATCCATTTCACCTTTTCATCAAATATCGATAAGCTCTTTCCTGAAGCGTATGTACAAGCAAGGACGATAGCAATTCCAAATGGAAGCGCCGTTCCGAATAAACCAAGCGCCTGCACTGTACGCGATTCTCGTTTCGGCGTTAATAAAAGCAAGAGAATTCCTAAAAGCGGGGAAAAAATGAAGAACGTTAATAGCAATCCATTCACCGTAAATCCCCTCCCGTATATAACAAAATAATTAGGAGCACTGCGAGCGAAACTGCTGTTACAGTTCCATACACTTGTACATTCCCGTTTTGAAGCCGTGATCCTAGTCCACTCATACCTTTAACGAGTCCAGCAATTAAAACTGCGATTCCTTCTACAACGTATACTTCAAATAAGCGAAGCACATGAGCGATTCCTTTCGTAATAGGAAGTACTGCCGCATTGTATAGTTCATCCGCATAATATTTTTCTTTCAAAAGGTTATAAAGAGACGTCCCTTCTCCGCCGGCCCAATCTCTAGAGATAGATTTCTTGCCATATATGAAATACGCAAGGGCAATTCCTGCGAATGAAACGAGCGTCGCAACAACCATAATCCAAACAGGTCCATGCACTTCCTTCACCTGGAATCCTATATCTTTCGTAAGCCAATCCCCAAGAAACGTCCCGAACCACGGTGTATTTATATAGCCTGCCACTACCGCAAGAACACCAAGGACAATCATCGGATACGTCATGGTGCGAGGTGATTCATGCACCTCTTCCTTCGTCTTCGTTTCCCCTGTAAAGACAAGAAAGTATAAACGGAACATATAAAATGCTGTTAGAAATGCCGCAATTACTGCTAAAACGAATAGAAAGTAATTGCCATTCATCCAAGCCGCCGCTAAAATTTCATCTTTACTAAAAAATCCGGAAAGCAGAGGAACACCACTAATTGCAAGTGTGCCTATTAAAAATAGTGCACCGGTTACTTTCATCTTTTTCTGTAAACCGCCCATTTTATTAATGTTTTGCGTATGGACTGCATGAATTACACTTCCTGCTGCCAGGAACAATAATGCTTTAAAAAAGGCGTGTGTCGTTAAGTGAAAGATACCAGCTACATAACCAGCCGAGCCTAGCGCAAGCATCATATACCCGAGCTGGCTAACTGTAGAGTAAGCAAGAACCCTCTTAATATCAGTTTGCACTAGACCGATAGAGGCCGCAAAGATTGCGGTGAAAGCCCCAACGATTGCCACAGTTTGCATCGCTACCGCACTTGCTGAAAATAGCGGGAACATCGTCGCTACTAAATATACGCCGGCTGCAACCATCGTTGCCGCGTGAATAAGCGCCGAAACAGGCGTCGGTCCTTCCATTGCATCTGGCAACCATGTATGAAGCGGGAACTGACCCGATTTCCCCATCGCACCGATAAAAATTAATATCGCCGTTATTGTAATCATAGAAGGAGAGAGGTCGCCCGTATGAATCGCTTTAAAAATCGCGTCATATTCAAAACTACCTGCGTGCCAAAAAATTAATATCATCCCAATAAATAGCCCAACATCCCCAATGCGTGTCATAATAAAAGCCTTTTTCGCAGCAGCCTTCGCTTCTTCTTTAAAGAAATAAAAACCGATAAGTAAAAACGAACCAAGGCCGACTAACTCCCAAAATATATAAAGCTGTAATAAATTCGTCGATATAACTAGCCCAAGCATCGCAAAGGTAAAGAGCCCTAAATATGCATAAAAGGTTGGTAATCTAGTGTCACCTTTCATATAACCTTTTGAGTACACATGTACAAGAAAACTTACAAGTGTAACGATAAACAACATTAAAGCCCCTAATGCGGTAACTTCAAAACCAAATGATATATCTATATCTCCTACCCTAAGCCATACCCACTTATGCTTCACTGCCTCGGATGAAAATCTTTCTATTAGTACCACTACCGCGGATATAAAGGAGAGAAAGGTAAAGAAAATACCTAGTACACTACTTCCCTCTCTAATTTTCTTCCCGAACACAATAAGTAACAAAAACGAAACAAGCGGGAAAAGCGGTATGAGCCATGCATAATCGATCATTGTTTCCTTCCCCCTTTTCGGTCACAATGCTATCCTTTGAGCGTATCCATCTCATCTACATGAACTGTCGGGCGATTACGGTACAAAGCAATCAAAATTGCAAGACCTACCGCTGCCTCCGCTGCCGCTACAGACATCGTAAACAGCGAAAAAATTTGTCCTGTTAAATTCGGAAACAAGCCTAATTTACTAAACGCTACTAGATTTAAATTGGCGGCGTTTAACATCAATTCGATACAAACTAGTACAATTACTGTATTTCGCTTTGTTAAAGCTCCAAATAAGCCGATGCAAAACAAAATAATCGCAAGTGTTAAATACGCAGAAGCCGGAACGCTACTCATGGGAATCCTCCTCTCCCTCATCCTTCTTCGCAAGGATAATCGCTCCTACAAGTGCTACAAGTAAAATAACTGAGGTTAATTCGAATGGAATAATATATTTTGAATAGAGAAGTGTACCGATTTGAAGTGTGTTATTTTCATGGAGAGGTAAACTTCCTTGTGTGCTTTGATTTGAAAAATCGATACTATTAACAGCGAAATACATAACTGCTCCAAATGCTACAACCGCAAAGAAGATAATCCATTTTCGAAGAGTAAGGCGCGATTCATTTTCCGCGTTATGTTTCGTTAACATAATGCCAAAAATCATAATAATAGTGATTGCACCAGAGTAAAGTAAAATTTGTGCCACTCCGATAAATTCGGCTGATAAGAGAAAGTACAAACCCGCAATGCTAAGGAACGTAAGCACAAGGGCCAGCATCATATGCATTACTTTCGTTAAATTCAGCATAAGAACGCCGCCGATAATCGCAGACAAGGATAATATAAAGAAAGCTACAAACTCGCCGTTCATGCTTTATTCTCCTTCCTGATGTTCTCGTCGTTCTCGTCAAGCCACTGCAAATTTTTAAATAAATCATCACGTGAATACTCTGCAAGTTCAAAGTTATTTGTCATTACAATCGCCTCTGTCGGGCAAACTTCTGTACATAAATCGCAAAGAATACAAATTTCAAAATTAATATCATACGTGTCGATAATTTTTCCTTTTTTCGTAGGATCAGGATGTTTTTTTCCTGTTAATTGAATGCAATCTGTCGGACAAATGTTGGAACACTGATTACAAACAATACATTTCTCTGGATAAAACTTTTGAATACCTCGAAATCGGTCTGGTAATGGCAACGGTTGATTTGGATAATCATACGTCACCTTTTTCTTACTCAAATTACTAAGCGTATATTTTAACCCTTTAAATAGTCCTTTCATCTCTTACTGGCACCCCCTTTATAGATTAGAAGAATAGCTCCTTAATCAATGCCGTTAAGAAAATATTTGCAAGTGCGATTGGTAATAATACTTTCCAGCCAAACTCCATTAACTGGTCACCTCTTATGCGCGGGAACGTAACGCGGAACCAAATCAATAGAAAGACCACACTGCTGAATTTCAAAGCAAACCATACGGCTCCTGGAATAAACCCAAGGAACATAACTGGATTCCAGCCTCCTAAAAAGAGTACTGTAATTAAAGATGACATCCCGAAGAAATACACATACTCTGAAAGCATGAAAAACGCCCATCGAAAACCTGAGTATTCCGTATGGTATCCTGAAACAAGTTCTGACTCCGCTTCGGGTAAATCAAACGGTGTCCTATTTAACTCTGCAACTGCCGCGATTAAGAAAATGACGAAACCGATTGGCTGTGCGAAAATGTACCATACCTTTTCCTGCGCCGCTACAATTTCATTCAAGTTAAGACTACCAGCTAACAAAACGACGCCAATTACACTCATCACAAGTGGAATCTCATAAGAAATCATTTGCGCTGCCGCACGCATCCCTCCTAAAAGGGAATATTTATTATTTGATGCCCATCCCCCAGTTACAACTCCAATCGTCGTAATCCCAGAGACAGCAATGTAATACAGCAATCCCACGCCAATATCCGCGAACTGAAATTTATCAGTAAACGGGATAACCGCAAGCACCATAAATGCTGGTGCGAATGCAATAACAGGTGCTAATATAAACAACGGTTTATCAGCAGCTTTCGGAATGCTATCTTCTTTTAATAATAGTTTCAAAACATCAGCTACCGTTTGGAGTAAACCGAACCGGCCCCCAACTTGGTTTGGTCCAATCCGCCCTTGCATAAATCCCATCACTTTCCGTTCTGCCAAAATACCGTATGTAACGAAGCCAAGGACTGCAAATAATAGAAGCACCGCTAATCCGAAAAAAATGAAGAAATTCGTCCAGCTTGAAGGTGATTGTAAGAGCGTCTCAATCATTAGCCGTCAACCTCCCCAAGTACAATATCAACCCCACCTAAAATCGTAATTAAATTGGCGATGTTTTCACCTCTCAATAACTTCGGTAAGATTTGCAAATTATAAAAAGACGGTCTGCGAAATTTCAAGCGGTACGGCTCTTTCTTTCCATCACTAGCAATATAACAGCCAATCTCTCCCCGCGGTGACTCTATCCGGACGAACGCTTCTCCCTTAGGTGCTTTAATAATTTTCGGCACTTTCGCCAGCACAGCGCCGTCTTTCGGGAACTGCTCGACTGCTTGCTCAATAATTTTTAATGACTCCTCAATTTCCTTCATCCGGCAAACGTAGCGGTCCCAAGCATCTCCCGTGCTCCCAACAGGAACATCAAAGTCAAAACGATCATAAATAGAATACGGCTCATCTTTGCGAAGATCAAAGCGAACTCCCGTGCACCGCAAATTTGCGCCGCTTAATGAATACGAGATCGCCTCTTCCGCGCTATATACGCCAACGCCTTTCACACGATTTAAGAAAATTTCATTTCCGCTAACAAGGTCGTGATACCCTTCCAACTGCTCCCTCATATACGGAACAAACTCTTTCACCTTTTCAATCCAGCCGTCTGGCGCATCCCACTTCACGCCGCCGACTCTCATATAGTTGAAAGTAAGCCTTGCACCGCACAATTCACTTAATAAATTTATAATCATCTCTCGTTCGCGAAAGGCATATAAAAATGGACTAACCGCTCCTATATCAAGCAGGTTCGTTCCCCACCAGACGAGATGGCTCGCAACCCTCCCAAGCTCCATCGCAAGCACCCGTAAATATTCAGCACGCTCTGGAATCTCAAGATCCATCATCGTCTCTACAGCGTGGCAAAGGACGTAATTATTCGTCATTGCTGATAAATAGTCCATTCGATCTGTATACGGGATAATTTGTGTATATTGCAAGCTCTCAGCTATCTTTTCTGTTCCGCGATGCAAATATCCGATAACCGGTGTAGCCTCTTTAATAATTTCCCCGTCAATCTTAATTACAAGCCGAAACACACCATGTGTACTCGGATGCTGCGGCCCTACATTTAAGAGCATCTCTTCCGTACGGATCACAAGCTACACCTCCACATCATACGGTTCATAATCCTTCCTAAGCGGATACCCCACCCAATCATCCGGCATTAAAATGCGAGATAAATTAGGATGACCTTCAAATACAATACCGAGCAAATCATACGCTTCGCGCTCCGGCCAATCTGCCCCTTTCCAAAGCGGCGTCACCGATTTTACTTGCGGCGCTTCCCTATCGAGCTTTACCTTCACTGCTACTGACTGTTTCTTTCCATATGAAAATAAATGAACGTATACTTCCATATGTGTCACAAAATCCGTCGCATGTAGCTCTGACATATAATCAAAAGCAAGTCCCTCATGCAATCGCATTAACTCCATCACTTCATAATATTTCGAAGGCTCCGCCACAAGCGTTGGAACATCTTTTGAAAGCTTATTAATATAGGAATCTACTAATGCATATTCTCCTACCCTCTCCTTAACAACCTCCACATAGCGATTTAAATATGGTTGGTTAACTGATGGTTCTTCCTGCTGCAGTTCGTCTTCTATCTTATTTACAGATCCCTTTGCCCTTGCCGCAGCAGCGGCTTTCGCTTTCGCGGCTGCAATTGCCTTTGCTTTCTCATCTCCAGAATCCCCCTCACCTTGTGAGGCTTTCTGCTTCGCTAACGCTGCTGCTTTTGCTTTTGCAGCTGCTACAGCCTTTGCCTTCGCTTTAGCTTTTTCTTCGTCCGTTACTTCTTCTGATCCTTCTCGCTTTTGCTTCGCTAATGCCGCTGCTTTTGCTTTTGCGGCTGCTGCGGCCTTTGCCTTCGCTTTGGCTTTTTCTTCGTCCGTTACTTCTTCTGATCCTTCTCGCTTCTGCTTCGCTAATACTGCTGCTTTTGCTTTTGCGGCTGCTGCGGCCTTTGCCTTCGCTTTGGCTTTTTCTTCGTCCGTTACTTCTTCTGATCCTTCTCGCTTTTGCTTCGCTAATACTGCTGCTTTTGCTTTTGCAGCTGCTGCGGCTTTTGCCTTTTCTTTAACTTTTTCCTCGTCCGTTACTTCTTCTGATCTTTCTCGCTTTTGCTTCGCTAATACTGCTGCTTTTGCTTTTGCAGCTGCTGCGGCTTTCGCCTTTTCTTTAACTTTTTCCTCGTCCGTTACTTCTTCTGATCTTTCTCGCTTCTGCTTCGCTAATACTGCTGCTTTTGCTTTTGCGGCTGCTGCGGCTTTCGCCTTTTCTTTAACTTTTTCCTCGTCCGTTACTTCTTTTGATCCTTCTCGCTTTTGCTTCGCTAATACCGCTGCTTTTGCTTTTGCAGCTGCTGCAGCTTTCGCCTTCGCTTCTTCTACATTAACCCCTTTATCTTTTGGTAGCGCTTTCTCTTTTTCTCGATGTTCTCCTTCAAGTTTAGACATTTCCGCCCCATGTTTCGCAGCAAGACGTTTTCGCGCTTCCTCTTTCGCATGACGGGCTGCTTCTCTTTTCATACTTTCTAAGTCTTTATTTGGATCACTCATTTATTCGTCACCTGCTTCCCGGTCCTCGCCTCGTAACGAATTTTTTCTTTTAATTTATTAATTCCATAAATTAAAGCAGCAGGATTTGGAGGGCATCCAGGAATATACACATCAACTGGTACAATTTGATCTACACCTTTCACAACAGCATATGAATTCACATACGGACCACCGGCCGTTGCACAAGATCCCATCGCAATTACCCACTTCGGTTCAGGCATTTGATCATATAGGCGCCGAACAATAGGTGCCATTTTCTTCGTTACCGTTCCTGACACAATCATGACGTCCGATTGTCTTGGTGAAGTCCGAAAAAATGACCCAAATCGATCTAAATCGTAATGTGATGAGCCTACTCCCATCATTTCAATCGCACAGCATGCCAGTCCAAATGTCATCGGCCATAAAGAGTTGCTCCGCGCCCATCCCTTCAACTGTTCCAATGTAGAAAAAAAGATATTCCTTTCTAATTCCGCTCGCTCCTGTGGGTGTAATTCCTCAAAATTTATAACCATTGTAACACCTTCTTTTTCCAAGCATACGCTAATCCAACTAGCAACATCACAACAAAAATGAGCATTTCAATCAGTGCAAATAAACCAAGCTTGTCATATGCAACAGCCCATGGGTATAAAAATAAAGTTTCTACATCAAAGATGACGAACAATAAAGCGAAAATGTAATAACGAGCATGAAACCGAATATTTGCATCATGAAAAGGCTCAATTCCACTCTCATACGTCGTCGCTTTCGCTGCACTCGGTTTGTTTGGACGCAGCATTTTCCCTAATGTAAGAGCCACTACCGGCAGCAATATACCTAATAGCAAGAAAATCAAAACGATCATATAACTATTTTCATATACACTTGCCATTGTGAAACCCTCCCCCCTGAATTAAGAACAAGTTCACATAGTAAACAATATGTCTTACTTGCATCATTTATTATTTTTAAATTTTTCTAAATAATGCAACTATTTAATTCATTATAGCAAACTTCAAATTCCTATGTCGATATATTGGGAACAGAAACAACAATTAATACTTGCTGAGCAAATCTATTTTTACAACTCATTATAAATGTGTAAAATAAATATAGAAATTCTATATGTTTTCAAGCAATCATAAAAAACATAAACTACAAAAAGGTGGTTCTTATGTATATACAGTGGGTGATATAAATGAAAAAACAAACACATGTAAGTATTCTTATAAGCATTTCATTGTTGTATATAGCTATTCATTACGTATCAATGTCCTTTTTATATGAGTACGCACTCCCATTTCAAATATTAACTGGAATAAGTACCATATTAATTGATATTACAATTTGCAGTTATATATATTATTTTTCAAATATAAAACAAGGGTTATCTCGTTTGTTTTGGATAACATTAACTATCGGATCCTTCTCTTATTTCATCGGCGATATAGTAGTTGCTTATCAACGCTTAATTCTGCATGACTACTATACATTCGTTGATCCATCAGACTTTTTTTACTTATTATTTTTAATTAGCTTTGCATTTGCCTTTCTATATGAAATTATTTATGGCCGAGATTTATTGGAACAGCTTTTTACGATATGTGATATTTGTATTATTGTTACTGCTCAATTTACTTTAAGCTACTATTTACTTATTGAAAGAACCATTCATATTTTTACAACATCATATATCGACATGTTTGTTCAACTCACGTATCCAATGGCTGATCTACTCTTTCTTTTAATAGGAATCAACCTTTTATTCAGACCATTATCCTTACTACCAAAGCAAGTTGGTGCTCTTCTTGGCAGTGCTTTAATTTTGTATGCTACTACGGATGCTATTTATGCTTATATAAAATACTTCCAGCCTGAGCACTCTATGTTCACAGTTGCTCCATTATATCAAGTAACCTTAGTATTAGTAGCAATCGCTTGTATACTTCACACAAAAGAGCCCGAAAAACAAGAACAAATATTACTAACGCCTCAAGTTGGTGAATCAATCCGATTATCATTACCGTATATTTCTGTCGTGATGCTTATTGTTTTTATATTGGTCGAAAATATTTTTGCACCTATCGTAGTAATTGGGCTTATGGTAACCTTCGCCTTCGTTCTCATACGCCATACGTTAGTTCGAAGACAAAATAAAATATTATTGCTAGCACAAATGCAATTCAGCTTAGAACTCGAGAAACAAATCGAACTACGTACAGAAGATTTAGTAGAACAAAAAAATGAGTTATATCATAACCAACAAATGTTTAAATCTTTATACGAGCATCATCCAGATCCAATTTTCACATTAGATTTGTACGGTAATTTTCTCAATGTGAACAACGCTGGAACTACTTTACTCGGTTATCAAACGAATGAATTATTAAACCAACCATACTATTCACTTATGTATGAACAAGATTTAGAAGAAATTATTAATGCCTTTCATCACGTGAAAAAAGGGAAATCTATTTCTTTAGAAATACGGGCATATCATAAAAATAGAGATATTTACTACTTACATGTTACAGCTGTTCCCATCTTTTTAAAGGAACATATTTCTGGGGCCTATTTAATGATTAAAGATATTACAGAAAGTAAGCAGCAACAAGAGCAAATTAATTTCCTAGCATATCACGATACTTTAACGGAACTTGCGAATCGCCGTTCATTTCATCAACAGTTAGAAAAGGCAATTGCACGAGCAAAAATATCGAAAAGACCTTTTGCTGTTATGTTTCTCGATTTAGACCGTTTTAAAGTTATTAACGATACTCTCGGTCACCGGGTAGGAGATCTTCTTTTAATTGCTGTAGCAAAAAGACTAGAAAGAATATCGACGTCAAATATGAAACTTGCTCGGTTAGCTGGGGATGAATTCACAATTCTTATAGAAGATTATAAAGAAGATAGAGATGTACAAAAAATAGCTGATATGATTGTACTATCTATGAATGAGCCATTCGAAATTGAAAATCAACATTTACAAATCTCGCCAAGTATCGGGATTGCAATATACCCAGAAGCAGGCGAAGATCCGTTATCTATTTTACAACATGCTGATATGGCTATGTACGAAACCAAAAATAAAGGAAAGAATGGTAGCTCACTTTATACGAAAGAGTTATATAAAAAAATGGAGCGAAAAGCTCGAATTGAAAAAGATTTACCACTTGCTTTAGTAAATAAAGAATTCTTTCTCGTCTATCAACCACAAGTTGACATTACAACGAATAAAATCATCGGTGCCGAAGCTTTAATCCGTTGGAAACACCCGCTCCTAGGTGACATTTCACCATGTGAGTTCATTCCAATTGTGGAAGAGACTCCGCAGGTCATCCCACTTGGACATTGGGTGCTACGAGAATCTTGTCTTCAACTAAAAATATGGCAAATTTTTGGATACACAAACTTAAAAATGAGTGTCAATTTATCAGCGAAAGAATTTCAACAAAATCAATTAATCGAAAATATTTCACGAATACTAAAGGACGTTAAGATTGACCCGAAAGATGTAACACTTGAACTAACAGAACGAATTGCGATGATTGATGAAAAAGAAACATTATCGAGACTAAAGCAATTAAAAGAATATGGTATTCAAACGTCCATTGATGACTTCGGTACCGGCTACTCTTCTCTTGCTTATTTATCAATTTTCCCTATCGATACATTAAAAGTACCAAAAGAATTTACACAACTAGCCGATCATCGGCCTGAAGAAAGAGCCATCGTTTCCACTATCCTTTCCCTTGCAAATACTTTAAATCTCTCTGTCATTGCTGAAGGAATTGAAACAGAAAAACAGCTTAAATTTCTGCAAAAAAACAACTGTAAATACATGCAAGGTTACTATTTCAGTAAACCTCTAACAAGTAAACAGTTTATAAAATTTCTACAAAAAACACCCAGTATGAACCAATAGTTCACACTGGGTGTTTTTTAAAGTGTCGGAATTCTTTTTTCGTAATATTCTTCTGCAATCTCTTCGTAAAAAGCTGCTGTCGTTGTATAAAAATATGGAATCAACCATAAAAATCCAATCCCTAATGTAATACAACTTAATATAAACCAACCAATAAAACTTAAACATAAAATGAAATATTCCATCTTATGTCCAGCCATCATACGACGACTTTCTGTAATAGCTTGATTTATTGAATACTCAGGATGATCATTTATAATAAAATACGTCATCGCATAAGAAAATGATTTAATAATGCCCGGAATAATAAATAGTAAGCACCATAAGAAAATATAAATGTTTACTACTATATATAATAAAAATGACTTTATAAACTTACTTCCTTCCGTAAACCATCTGAATATATGCCCAATACGCGCTTCTTTTTCACGAATTATATGTAGTGCTAAACAATAACCACCTAGCGTTAATGGACCTACCATCAATATTGTAATAACATCTACTGAAAGTGAGTTATCTACTTCTTTCCAATCCCAAACCTGAGAGAAAATGAAATCAACACTAAAACTAAAAGCTGAAATAAGAATCGAAATAAGTAATGTTGCCCCAACAGCTAAGCCCCATTTTCCTTCTAGTGAATCTAGTGCTTCTCCTTTTAAATCACTAATCATAATTAGCCTCCAATACGTAATAATTCTATTAGTATAGCATGTTCCTACTGCAATTCACCTTTTGCAATATAGCGATAAAAATGTGCTGTCGTTGTACCTACATATGGACTAAGCCAAAGAAATCCTATTCCAAGAGTAAGAATTGCTAAAATAGCCCATCCTATGAAGCTAAGCCATAAAAGAAATAAATCTAGTTTATGCCCCTTCATAAAGTTCTTACTTTCTTTCATCGCCTGTGAAACGCTATAATCTGGATTTTCAACCATAACATAATACGTCATCGCATAAGAAAAATACATCACAATCATTACAACAATCGAAATAGCTAATAGTACAAAGAAAGCAATTGTTAACGATACATTCCCTTCCTCACCAAAAAACGCGAATACACTTAGTAACAACATCGGAATCCACGTACCTGTATATAACAAAATCGCAAGCATAGCCCACATTGTTTTCATCATTCTTTTAAAGCCACGAAATCCTTCAAATAAATAATCTACTCTAGCATCTTCTCGTTTACTAATTTGTAGCAACACATTCGTATAACCGTATGATGTAATACCATAAGATGCATTACTCAAAATTATCATTATGCAATAAAAAATTCCAAATGTAATACCTGCCCCGACTGATATTGCTTCCTCTTCAATTGAACCTGCTAAACCAACAACTAAGAAAAATATAATAATTCCTGGAATTAAAAGTATAAGCATTGCAGCCATTGAAACAACATAACTTAAAATAATATGTAAAATCGTTGATCCAACACCTAGTCCCCATTTTCCCTTTAAAGAGTACAATGCTTCTCGTTTCATTTCACCGATCATTTGTTCATCTCCTTTATGAAATATAAATTGTTATATATTCTCTACTTATACAAACAACAATATAATTATACCAATTTTGTCAGTTTATTCTATCTATTAAATTGAGTTTCAGTTTCGACATTTAAATAAAACACATCTATGCATAACAAAAAACGAACCTGCAGTTCTTTTTATTTCTTGATTTTCACTTGGCATGGGGCAAAAAAAAGGCTCTGACCGCTTCTATGCACGGCTAGATGCTCTCTCCTACCTAAAGAGAGGCTTTTTTTTCCTCTTATTATTTATATCCATAACAAAAAATCCGTAAAGGCAAGAGCCCTTACGGATTTTTTTACTTCATATCAGAAACGTTTAAACGGTTCACAGCACGCTGCAAGGCCATTTCTGCACGTCTAAAGTCAACATGCGCTTGTTTATCTTGCATACGTTGCTCAGCGCGACGTTTCGATTCATTTGCACGATGGATATCGATATGGTTTGCTTCTTCAGCAGATGATGATAATACAGTTACTTTATCTGGACGAACTTCGATAAAGCCACCGCTTACTGCTACATAATCAGTGTGCCCACCATTTTTCAGACGGACCGCACTAATTTTTAAAGGTGCAACAGTTGGAATGTGACCTGGTAAGATCCCCATTTCCCCACTCTCTGCTTTTACGCTTACCATTTCTACTTCTTTTTCGTAAACCGGTCCATCAGGAGTTACAATACTGACTGGAAATGTCTTCATAATTCGTCCCTCCTAAGGCCTTACGCCATCATTTTCTTCGCGTTTTCAATAACTTCTTCAATGCTACCAACAAGACGGAACGCATCTTCTGGAAGGTCATCATATTTTCCTTCTAGAATTTCTTTGAAACCACTAACTGTATTTTTTACAGGTACGTAAGAACCTTTTTGACCTGTAAACTGTTCAGCTACGTGGAAGTTTTGTGATAAGAAGAATTGAATACGACGAGCACGATGTACAACTAACTTATCTTCTTCAGATAACTCATCCATACCTAAGATAGCGATGATATCTTGAAGCTCTTTATAACGCTGTAAAGTTTGCTGTACTTGACGAGCTACTCCATAATGCTCTTCTCCTACGATTTCTGGAGAAAGCGCACGAGATGTAGATGCTAATGGATCTACGGCTGGGTAAATACCCATTTGTGTTAAACGACGCTCTAAGTTTGTTGTTGCATCTAAGTGAGCGAACGTTGTAGCTGGTGCTGGATCCGTATAGTCATCGGCTGGTACGTATACCGCTTGGATAGACGTGATAGATCCTTTATTTGTAGATGTAATACGCTCTTGTAATTGACCCATTTCTGTTGCAAGTGTTGGCTGGTAACCTACCGCAGATGGCATACGACCAAGAAGGGCAGATACTTCAGAACCCGCTTGCGTGAAACGGAAGATGTTATCGATGAACAATAGTACGTCTTGTCCTTGCTCATCACGGAAATGTTCAGCCATTGTTAAACCTGTTAATGCAACACGTTGACGTGCTCCAGGTGGCTCGTTCATTTGTCCGAATACCATCGCAGTTTTCTTAATTACGCCGGAATCGCTCATTTCGTGGTATAAGTCGTTACCTTCACGAGTACGCTCACCTACACCAGCGAATACAGAGATACCACCGTGCTCTTGTGCGATGTTGTTAATTAATTCCTGAATTAATACTGTTTTACCTACACCGGCACCACCGAATAGACCGATCTTACCACCCTTAATGTAAGGAGCAAGTAAGTCTACTACTTTAATACCAGTTTCAAGAATTTCTACTTTAGTAGATAACTCTTCGAATGCAGGCGCTTGACGGTGAATTGGATCACGACGTACATCCGCAGGAACATCACCATCTAAGTCAATTGCATCACCTAATACGTTAAATACACGACCAAGTGTTGCATCACCAACTGGTACAGAGATTGCTTTACCAGTATCTTCTACTTCTGTGCCACGAACAAGTCCATCTGTGGAAGACATTGCAACTGTACGAACTGTGTCATCACCTAAATGAAGTGCAACTTCAAATGTTAAGTTAATGCTTGCTCCGTTTTCGTTGCTTTGTTTTACCGTAAGGGCGTTGTAGATTTCTGGTAGCTTTCCGCCATCAAACTTAACGTCTACAACCGGACCCATGATTTGCGTAACGCGCCCTTTATTCATCGGGTTCCCTCCTAGCTTTCTTTTAATTAGCCAGCTTTCTAAGAGAAGTCGGCTTTTAATTTTTATTAGTTTATAGCTTACGCGACTCTCCTGTTCTGGACGAGCCGCTTCCACTTTTTATTGAATCTAGTTCCAGCGGCTAGAACAGTCGGTCATTTCGCGCCTTCTGAGCAAGCCACCTACGCTTTTTAATACTATTCTAACGCTGCTACTCCACCAACGATTTCCGTAATTTCTTGCGTAATCGCTGCTTGACGCGCACGGTTGAATGAAAGTGTAAGTGAATCGATAACTTCCATTGCGTTGTCTGTAGCACTCTTCATTGCTGTCATACGCGCCGCGTGCTCACTTGCTTTACCGTCTAGTAATGCACCGTACACTAAGCTTTCTGCGTATTGTGGCAATAATACTTTTAAAATTTCTTCTTCAGAAGGTTCGAATTCATAAGCTGTCGTCGGTTTATCAGACGCCACATCCGTAAGCGGTAAAATTTTATTTTCCGTTACTTCTTGTGAAATTTTACTTACATAATGATTGTAGTAAATATACAGCTCATCATAAGCACCATCTGCGAACATCGCAATTGCTCGAGAAGCAATATCTTTAATATCAGTAAATGATGGGTGGTCAGATAATCCAACTACTTCATCAATGATGTTAAAGCCGCGACGTTTTAAATAATCACGTCCTAGTCGTCCAAGCACAATAATTGAATATTGGTTTGAATCCATATTATGACGTTCACGAATTACGTTACTTACTGTACGTAATACGTTACTGTTATAACCACCTGCTAGTCCGCGATCAGATGTAATAACGATGTACCCTGTACGCTTTACAGGACGCGCATTTAGCATTGGATGATTAATCCCTTTACTTCCTTGCGCAATGCTCGCTACTACTTCTTGAATCTTTTCCATATACGGAACGAAAGATTTAGCATTTTGTTCTGCACGGTTTAACTTAGATGCAGATACCATCTCCATCGCTTTCGTAATTTGACTCGTTTTCTTTGTCGAGTTAATCTTCGCTTTTATATCGCGTAAAGATGCCACAGGTTTTCACCACCTTTTTTCCGGAAGTTGGCACGATTAGTAAGAATCCTCTTCCTAATCTACGTTGCAAGATATTCTTGCTCATGATTGAAGGAAAAGAATAGGTGCACCTACTCTTTTCCTTTACATAACCGTCAGCAATCTCAAAAGCTGAGATGCCTTTATATATTATCTAGCTTCAGCAGCCTGAACGAGCCGCTTCCGCTTTTATTTATTACTCAGAAGCTACGAATACTTTTTTAAATCCATTAATAGCTGCTGCAAATTTGTCGTCATCCGCAAGTTTCTTAGTTGTGCGAATTTCGCTTAATAAGTCAGTTGCATTTGAATCTAACCAAGCATGGAATTCTTCTTCGAAACGAGTGATATCTACTACTGGGATATCATCTAGGAATCCACGTGTTAAAGCGTAAAGAATGATAACTTGTTTCTCTACACGTAACGGTTTGTGTAATCCTTGTTTTAATACCTCAACTGTACGAGCACCACGGTTTAATTTCGCTTGTGTTGCTTTATCAAGGTCAGAACCGAACTGAGCGAACGCTTCTAACTCACGATAAGATGCAAGGTCAAGACGAAGTGTACCTGATACTTTACTCATCGCTTTAATCTGAGCTGATCCACCTACACGAGATACAGAAGTACCCGCATCGATTGCTGGACGTACGCCAGAGAAGAATAGGTCAGATTGTAAGAAGATTTGTCCATCCGTAATAGAAATTACGTTTGTTGGGATGTAAGCTGATACGTCCCCTGCTTGTGTTTCGATGAAAGGTAGTGCAGTTAAAGAACCGCCGCCTCTTGCATCACTTAATTTTGCCGCACGCTCTAATAAGCGAGAATGTAAGTAGAATACATCCCCTGGATATGCTTCACGACCTGGAGGACGACGTAATAGTAATGAAAGCTCACGGTAAGCCGCTGCTTGTTTTGATAAGTCATCATATACTACTAATACATGTTTACCATTGTACATGAACTCTTCACCCATTGTTACACCAGCGTAAGGAGCTAGGTATAATAATGGAGCTGGTTGAGAAGCCGATGCAGTTACAACGATTGTGTAATCTAATGCACCGTGCTTACGTAGTGTTTCTACTACGTTACGTACTGTTGACTCTTTTTGTCCGATAGCTACATAGATACAAATCATATCTTCATCTTTTTGGTTAATGATCGTATCAAGTGCAACTGCTGTTTTACCTGTTTGGCGGTCACCGATGATTAACTCACGTTGACCACGGCCAATTGGTACAAGAGCATCGATCGCTTTAATACCTGTTTGAAGTGGTTCATGAACAGATTTACGATCCATTACACCTGGTGCTGGACTTTCGATTGGACGAGTGTTTGTTGTATTGATTGGGCCTAAACCATCAACTGGTTGACCTAATGGGTTTACAACACGACCGATTAGTTCTTTTCCTACTGGTACTTGCATGATGCGACCAGTACGACGAACTTCGTCACCTTCACGGATTTCTGTGTAAGGTCCTAAAATAATGATACCTACGTTGTTTTCCTCTAAGTTTTGTGCTAGTCCCATAACGCCATTAGAGAACTCTACAAGTTCACCAGCCATAACGTTATCAAGACCATGAGCACGCGCAATACCGTCACCAACTTGGATAACTGTACCAACATCACTAACTTCGATTTCAGACTGATAGTTCTCGATTTGTTGCTTTATCAGTGCGCTAATTTCTTCAGCTCTGATGCTCATGTGCTTCACCCCTATCTATTCTTCATTAATTCACGCTGAATACGTGCTAATTTTCCTTGTAAGCTTCCGTCGTAAATGCGATTTCCAATACGTACTTTAATGCCGCCTAGTAAATCTTCATCCACAACATTTTTCACGCGAATTGCATCTTTTCCTGTTTTTTTTGCAAATGCTTCTGCAATGTTAAGTTTTTCTTCTTCCGATAGAAGACGAATAGAATATACAGTTGCATCCGCTACGTTACGTTCTTCATTAGCAAGAACAACATATTCATTTGCAATTTCAGGTAGGATATCAATACGCTTGTTATCAATTAAAATATATAACGTATTTAAAATAGATTCAGAAACAGATGCGAATACGTTTGCAAGAAACGTTTTCTTCTGCTCTTTTGAAATGTTCGGTTGCGTTAAAAAGCTATGTAGTTCTCCGTTCTTTGTAAAAACGTTTTGTACAAGGCGTAATTCCTCTTCAAACATTTCTAATACGTGTTTTTCTTTTGCAATTTTGAAAAGAGCGACAGCATAACGTTTTGCTACAATCCCATTGCTCATCGCGCTTCTCCTACTTCTTTAATATAATCGCGAATTAACTTCACTTGATCTTCTTCTTTTAATTCTTTTTCAATTACTTTAGAAGCAATATGAACAGATAAAGAAGCAACTTGTTCTTGTAAAGCAGCAATCGCTTGCTCTTTTTCGCGTTGAATTTCTTGTACAGCAGATGTTTTAATTGATTCTGCTTCTTCTTTCGCAGCAGCAACAATAACATCCTTTTGATCTACAGCTTGTTTCTTCGCTCTTTCGATTAACTCTTGTGCTTCAACACGCGATTGTTTTAACATTTCACGTTGTTCTTCTACTAATTTCTTCGCTTCAGCATTACTTCTTTCTGCAGCGTCGATTTCATTAGTAACATGCTCTTCACGTTCTTTCATAATTCCCATTAAAGGACCCCACGCGAATTTGCGTAGCATTACTAATAGAAGTAAGAAAATGAACAATGTATAAGCAATCGTTCCAAATGGAATGGAAGCCCCTAATAATAAAGTTGGCACAAGGATTCACTCCCTTCAAAATATCTAAATTGATCATATGAAAAAAAAAGACATACGTTTCGTTCATAAAGCAATGGCGAAGAAAGTTCGGAAAAACACTCTTCGCCATCTATGTAAGGGGAGTCTCCCTTATTTGTTCATTACGATGAAAGCAATAACTACACCGATAATTGGAAGTGCCTCAACTAATGCAACCCCGATGAACATAATTGTTTGAAGTGCGCCTTTTAATTCTGGTTGACGAGCAACACCTTCGATTGTACGTGATACGATAAGACCGTTACCAATACCTGCACCTAATGCTGATAAACCAATTGCAATTGCAGCTGCGATTACACCTAAACTCATTTAATTTGTCCTCCTTTGTATTATAAAAAAATAAATTTTTTCTTACTTAAATTATATTAATGGTCATGGCTTACTTTATGAGCCATATAAACCATCGTTAACATTACGAAAATAAATGACTGGATTGAACCAACGAATACGCTGAATCCCATCCATGCTAACATCGGTACAAGTGCACCTAATGCTCCTAAGAATGATGCCCCGCCTAACTTAGCAAGTAATCCTAATAAGATTTCACCTGCGTAAATGTTACCAAATAAACGAAGACCTAACGTTAATGTGTTAGCAAACTCCTCAATAACCTTTAATGGGAATAAGAATTTCATAGGTTGGAAATAACCTTTAACATATTCTTTCGTACCCTTCATCTTAATTCCATAATAATGGGTGAGGGTAACTACCATCACGGCTAATGTTAATGCAACTGCTGGATCAGACGTTGGTGATCTCCACCATGCAATATGTTCGCCAGCCTCAACTGTTGAATACATGAATGGTAAACCAAGGAAGTTCGATACGATGATAAACATGATAAGCGTAACGCCAAGCGTTAAGAAACGTCCACCTGTTTTCCAATCCATCGTACTATTGATAATCCCTTTCACGAAGTCAAACACCCATTCCATGAAATTTTGCATCCCGGTTGGGCGAAGCGCTAAGCTGCGAGTTCCGATAACAGCGATTAAGAAAACAATAACTGCTGCTACAGTAACCATCATAACTGATGACAAATCGAACGTTAAACCTAGAAATTCAACTAATTTACCGTGTTCCACTAGTAATTCACCTCTCTTCCCTGCTCGTATACTCTAAATAAAGAAAATCTATGATCATGACAAGGTATCCTGTCAGCAATCCTACACCTAAGCCCCACATCGCAATTAACTCTTGATATTTGGCTGCAAATAAAATTAATAACCCAATCGTGGCGAATCTAGAATATGTACTTACCGCTGTCGCCTTAAACTTCACGTTTTCTCCATTTGTTACGCGATCTAATAGCTTGTCTGTTCTACGTGCAATGATGCGCAAACTAAGAAAACTGAAAATCGTTCCGATAATCAGCCCAAGAAATACATCCTTGTAAGAGGTAATTCCCCATCCTAGCACTAGAAGCGCAAGCAAGTAGTACATATATTTCTTTTGTCGTTGGACAAGTCCATGTACGTCTATCATCATTGCTCTCCCGAATAGTAATGTTGAATGAGTCGAATCATTGCGTATACCCCTGTTCCTAACCCGAGTAATAACCCTATAATAAGAAACAACGGAAACGTTCCAACCTTATTATCAATCCATTGCCCACCAAAGATTCCGATAAGAATAGAACCAACTAACTGAGCAAGTATTCCTGACATTAAAGCATACGCTTTTATATGGCTGCGATCGTTTTTTTGCAAGGATTCATCCCTCCAATATGTAACCCTCATTCACGATGTGTTAATAATAACTCATTTTTCTGCATAAATTCTATACAAAATAAAAAGTTTACATTTTCGTCACGGAATAGATGCATTTTTGTCACTGAAAGCCCTACCATCTATCCCCGTTGTTAGCATACAATAGGGTATTAACAGTGTCAACGAGAAATCGTAAAAAATCAAAAAATTTGAGTATTAGGCATTTCCTCCCAAAAATGAAAACGTTCCCCTTCTAAATACTGGTTAGAGATATGCAATTTCTAACAGTTTTCTCTTTATAATAGAAGAAAATGTTCACAAGTTTGTCACTATTATATTTTTAAGATATAGCGCTTTCCTTCTATAATATAGTGTCCCCGAGACGTAAGACTTCTATATTATATGTGATGTGTATATAACTTATGTTGTATATACCCTGTATATTTATCTCCCCCTCCCCCGTGCGCTGAGGGCGAAAAAAAAAAAAAACGAGCGGGGAATCCCCCTCTCGTCTGTTGTCTTACTTCGTTCCGAATAAACGGTCACCAGCATCACCAAGACCTGGAACTACATAACCATGGTCATTTAACTTCTCATCTAATGCCGCTACATAAATATCAACATCAGGATGCTCTTCCTGCACTACTTTTACTCCTTCTGGAGCAGCTACGATACACATTAATTTAATTTGCTTTGCACCGCGCTTTTTCAGAGAATTAATTGCTTCAGCTGCAGAACCACCTGTTGCTAGCATCGGATCTAGTACGATAAAGTCACGCTCTTCTACATCCGTTGGAAGTTTCACATAGTATTCTACCGGTTGCAATGTTTTAGGGTCACGGTATAAACCAACGTGTCCTACTTTTGCTGCTGGAATTAATTTCAGAATTCCATCAACCATTCCTAAACCTGCACGTAAAATCGGAATTAAACCAAGTTTTTTACCAGCGATCACTTTTGTTGTCGCTTTGCTTACAGGCGTTTCAATTTCAATGTCTTCAAGTGGAAGGTCACGAGTAATCTCGAAAGCCATTAAGCTTGCTACTTCGTCCACTAATTCACGAAAATCTTTCGTACCTGTATTCTTATCGCGAATATATGTAATCTTATGTTGAATTAACGGGTGATCAAATACATACAGTTTTCCCATGTGAATCTCTCCTTTAGATGATATTCATGCGTTTACACGCTTCTTTACACTATTTACGATTGTAAAGAAAACGCTACTAATATTCAAGGGCAAATTTGGCAAAATCATGATTTTGCGATGAATCTATCTAGTATCTTTACCAATTATGGGAGCTGTATCCTTCATTATATCGCCAAAATTTATTCATCATTTGTATACATACTTTAAAAATAATATATGTCCACAAAAAAGACTGCCAAAACAATTACGTTTCAGCAGTCTTTTTCAATCTATTATAGATCTGTATACATTGAGAATTTGCTCGTTAACGCTTCTACACGCTTACTTGCTTCTTCTAATGCAACTTCATTCTCATGATTTTTTAATGTATAAGCAATAAGTGCCGCAATTTCATCCATTTCTTCTAAACCGAAACCACGAGATGTTACAGCTGCTGTACCGATACGTACGCCGCTTGTTACAAATGGGCTTGCTGTTTCAAATGGAATTGTATTTTTGTTCACTGTAATACCAACTTCATCTAATACGTGCTCTGCTACTTTACCTGTAATTTCTAAGTTACGAACATCAATTAAGATTAAATGATTGTCTGTTCCACCAGAAACAAGTGTAAGTCCTTCCTTTTGAAGGCCTTCAGCTAAGCGGTTCGCATTATTAATGATATGTTGTGCATATGTTTTAAACTCATCTTGTAGTGTCTCACCAAATGCAACAGCTTTTGCAGCAATTACGTGCATAAGTGGGCCACCTTGAATACCAGGGAAGATTGATTTATCAATTTGTTTTGCAAATTGCTCTTCACATAAAATCATACCACCACGTGGACCACGTAATGTTTTATGTGTTGTCGTTGTAACGAAATGTGCATGTGGTACTGGGTTTGGATGTAAACCAGCAGCTACTAAACCAGCGATATGTGCCATATCAACCATAAAGTATGCACCCACTTCATCTGCAATCTCACGGAATCGTTTGAAATCGATAACACGAGGATATGCACTTGCACCTGCAACGATTAATTTTGGTTTATGTTCTTTCGCTTTTGCTAATACATCATCGTAATTAATACGGTGAGATTCAGCATCCACGCCATATTCTACGAAATTATATTGTACTCCACTGAAGTTAACAGGGCTTCCGTGTGTTAAGTGACCACCATGAGATAAATTCATACCAAGTACTGTATCGCCTTGCTCTAAAATCGTAAAGTATACTGCCATGTTCGCTTGTGCACCAGAATGTGGTTGAACATTTACATGCTCTGCGCCAAAAATTTCTTTCGCGCGATCACGTGCGATATCTTCTACTACGTCTACGTGTTCACAACCACCATAGTAACGTTTTCCAGGATATCCTTCAGCATACTTATTCGTTAGAACAGAACCTTGCGCCTCCATTACCGCTTCACTTACGAAGTTTTCCGAAGCAATTAGCTCGATCTTTGAACGCTGTCTTCCTAGTTCTGCCTCAATTGCAGCAAATACCTTTTCATCTTGACGTTTTAAATGATTCACCAAAATCCCCCTTTTCTGAACGAATTACATCAATTCCCAATAGTTTTTTCTCATTTATTCAGAAAAAACGAAAATTCAGGTTGTAATTCTTTCGAACCTTCATGTTTTCAACTACATTCTAACATGACTTTCTATATCATAAAAGAAAAAAAAAGACCAAAATTGGTCTTTTCTTTCTTCTATTATAAAGTCAGACTACATACCTTTTACCTTTCGATATACAGCTGTTATAAGACTTTATAATTTTTCATGTTTAACGGCAAGGAATAGCTTCTTCATTTGCCGCATAAACGGCACGTGCTCCACCTATTAGTTTCCCACGTGTTTTCGCCATCGTTACATGCGCACTTCCTATTTCCTTCACACTTGTACGAACCGGTACAGCTACATGCTTTAAATGCATACCGATAAATGTATCGCCGATATCCATTCCTGCATCTGCTTTAATAAACTCAATTACTACCGGATCTTTAAAATTGTGATACGCATACGTCGCTAATGCACCACCTGCTGATCTAACAGGCGTAACTGTTACAATTTCAAATTGATATTTCATCGCTACATCTCTCTCAACTACTAAAGCACGATTTAAATGCTCACAACATTGAAACGCCAATTCAATACCTGTTCTCTCTTGAAATTGTTTTAATTCAGAAAAAATCGCCTCTGCCACTTCCATCGTTCCTGATGTTCCAATTCTTTCACCTAGCACTTCGCTCGTGCTACACCCCACTACAAAAATTTGACCACTTTGCAGCGTGGCTTGTTCTTGGAAATCAGAAAGCGACATTTGTAGCTGTTCTCTTACCTTTACGATTTCTGTCATTACGCCTCTTCCTTTCACAGGTTGGTTCACCAAATTATATTTCATACTACTTATAGTTAGAATCTATTACTTTGTTTCGTACGTTTTAATTTTTCCTACGCGGTTTTCATGACGGCCACCTTCATAGTCAGTTGTTAGCCAAATTTTCGCGATATCACGCGCTAGACCAGCTCCAATTACACGCTCGCCCATCGCTAACATGTTAGTGTCATTATGCTCTCTCGTCGCTTTCGCACTGAAAGTATCATGAACTAATGCACAACGAATACCATTTACTTTGTTTGCTGCGATTGACATACCAATACCTGTCCCGCAAACTAAAATACCACGATCCACTTCACCATTCGCGACCATTTCTGCTGCTGGAAACGCAAAATCAGGGTAATCAACAGAACCAGCTTCACATTCACAACCTAAATCAATATATTCAATATTTAACTCTTCTAATAAACTTACAAGTTCTTTACGGATATTCATACCGCCGTGATCAGATGCTACTACTACTTTCATTTTTACCCCTCCGAAGTTTCAATCAATTATCTTCATTTCACACTCGCTACCTTAATGGAACAAAGTGATCTCCAATATCGTATTATACACGAAACATCAACCTTCTGAATGTTTTTTCAGTAAAGTTTGTACAAGTTTTTCCATCTCTTCTAACGTTTCTTTATAAATAGAAAGCGATCCGCCAAATGGATCTGAAATATCCTTACTTACACCCTCAGTTAATCCATATAATGTATCCAATTTCTTTTCCACGCTCGGATAATACCCAAGTACAATTTGCTTATGGTTTTCCGTCATTGTTACTACAATATCCGCCCAATCAACCAAAGTATCGTTTACCTGCTGCGCAGCATGATCGATTACAATTCCTTTTTCAGCTAAAGCTTCCTTTGCATGTATCGACACATCGCTTCCAGGATAGGCGAAGACACCAGCAGATTGCACTTCAAATTTACCTTCTCCATAATGACGAAGCAAAGCCTCAGCCATCGGACTACGGCATGTATTTCCAGTGCAAACAAATAACACCCGTTTCATCTAAACCCACCCCTTTTTTTCTGTTTCCTACATTTATCCCGATTGGTGAAGGCTAATAATCAGCGGGGGATGAACACCCTCCGCTGATTATTAGCCTTCACTTTATCATAGCGTACATTAGAATAGAACAAAAGAAATGTGAATATAAGAAAGGCGCATTTCTCTTATATTTTTTCTAAGAAAAATGCGCCTTATCCACATATATGAAACCCTATTTCCAAGTGCCCAAAGTATTTTACCATACATAATGAACACACTACGAAACAAAATAAGGAATCCATTTCATATGAAACGGATTCCTTCTATCAAATAATTATTTCATTGTAACTTTCATTACTTCTGTTGAACCTTTTGTAGCTGTTACACCTACAGTTGTCTTAATAGACTCAGCTGCATCTGTGTTTGTAATAACGATTGGAGTAATTGTGCTTTTCGCTTTTTCACGAATTAATTCTAAGTCAAATGAGATTAATTTATCTCCAGCTTTTACAGCTTGTCCTTCAGAAACGTGAGCTTCGAAACCTTCACCTTCCATTTTTACAGTTTCTAATCCAACGTGGATTAAAATTTCTGTACCGTTTTTCGCTTTAATTCCAATAGCATGTTTCGTGTGGAATAATTGTACGATTTCACCATCAACTGGAGATACAACTACACCTTCAGTAGGATCGATCGCAACACCGTCACCCATCATACGACCAGCGAATACTGGATCTGGTACTTCTTCAATATTTTTCACTGCTCCAGTTAATGGAGCTACGATTGTTTCTTCATTTGTTTTTGAACCAAAACCGAATAATTTTTTAAACATAGGATAGTCCTCCTTATAATTTACCTAAAAGTTTATAGGGCAATCTCTATTCAAGATCGAAATACACGTAAGACTTCATACTTCGAATGTTATACTGTAAAAACTCTTTCGAAATAAATCATGTCATTACTACTAGACTCTTATTGTAGCGCTTCACAAAATTCCAGTCAATTCTGATTGTCTGAATAACAATGAGAAGTTAACTTCTACTTATATTTTCTCTTTTTTTCACTTACTTGTCTAGAGGTCTTTACTACATTTTATTTTTTGTTGTTAATTTGTAAAATTCCTTTCAAATTTTTGTTGAAATCTACTTGACTAAAGTAAGTAACTATTTTATTATTACTTACATAAGATAAGTTAATAACTTTTAGGAGGTTTTTAAAATGATGGATATCGGTCTTCTTATTATTCGTCTTATTATAGGAATTACATTCATGGGTCATGGTGCTCAAAAATTATTTGGTTGGTTCGGCGGTTACGGCTTAAAGGGAACTGGCGGCTGGATGGAGTCAATCGGCTTACGTCCTGGTGTGTTTATGGCATTTATGGCTGGCGCAACTGAACTATTAGGTGGTTTCTTATTCGCAGCAGGTATTTTCACTGTAGTTGGTTCTTTATTCATCGTAGGAACAATGTTAGTAGCAATTTTCACAGTTCACGGAAAAAATGGTTACTGGGTAACACAAAACGGATTCGAATATAATTTAATGTTAATCGCTGTCGCTATCGGTGTAGCTTTAATTGGACCTGGCGCTTACGTTTTACTTTAATATTTATCTCTATTTCAAGATATTTACCAAAAAAGAGATTACTTCAGTACAATCGAGGTAATCTCTTTTTTTACATCATCAAAAAAATATTATTTTCAGCAGGAGATTCCCATTGATATCTTGTAAAGGAACAATAAGTATTCATATTTAGAAAGGGGATTACAACATGTTATCCATTAATCCAAACGAACAAACCGAAAAAGATAATTACAAATTACTAACAGGAAGTATCATTCCACGTCCTGTTGCATTCGTTACTTCTGTAACTAAAGATGGCGTATTGAACGGTGCGCCATATAGTTATTTCAATATCGTCGCTGCCAATCCACCACTTATCTCAGTTTCAGTACAACGCAAAGAAGGAAAACCGAAAGACACTTCCAGAAACGCAATAGAAAAAGGAGAATTTGTCGTACATATTTCTGATGAATCTTACGTAGAAGCGATCAACGAAACAGCAGCGAACCTACCTCCTAATGAAAGTGAAATCGAATTAGCAAAACTAACACCGATTGACAGTGATATCATTTCAGTACCAGGGGTTAAAGAAGCAAACATTCGAATGGAGTGCATATTAGAACGCGCCATCCCACTCGGCGGAACCGAAGACTCGCCAGCTTGTGACCTACTAATCGGCCGCGTCGTCCGCTTTCACGTCGCTGAACACTTATACGAAAACGGCCGAATTCACGCCGAAGAACTAAAACCAATAAGCCGCCTAGCAGGACACAACTACGCAAAACTAGGAGAACAATTTGAATTAGTGAGGCCCATTTAAAGGCGGAAGCGGCTCGCTCAGAATGAGAGGAGGATGGAGCTCCTGACGTAGAGGAAGACGCGAAGCCACCGACCATTCTAACCGCTGGCCACTGGAACTGGATATATCCCCTAAAAGCGCAAGGGGCCCGTTCACTTCCATCACCTAAACATAACCCCCCGCTGAAAGCGGGGGATTTTTTATCGTAATTCTTCGTTCTTCTCCTCTAATGCCGGGAATTTCTCTTTTTTAGATCTACCAAGCTTTATTACAAAGAAATATAAGGAAAGTAACGTAATAAGGAAAACAATTAAAAAAGGGTACGGAGAATAAAAAGTACGCGCCGCCTCCGATTTTCCTGCAACAAACTTCAATGACTCAATATCTAAAAACTCAGCAAACATTTGTACACCGAGCATACTGAACCAAAAAACAAAAAAACTAATAATAATACCAAAAACTTGCTTCAATCTCGTCATTCATCTCATCCTTTCTATATTTGTAATTTTTTAGTGTGATCAATATAGTACAAACGAAACTATGCACAGAAAGGAACTATCTCACCATTCACGGATTAACTTAATCCAACCTAACATCGAAATTTGCAAAATAACACCCAATATTATAAGTCTTCTTAGCCATCGAGGAAAGGAGGTTAAAAGCTTAACATACCATTCCAATAGCTTGTTCATAATTCCCTCCTACATAAAATTATATAGGAAAAAGGAGATACAATCCAAACCCAACAAGAATAATACCACCTACTATTTCACCGTATGTGCCAAGTATATTTTTGGCATGGCTACCAAGCAATAAACCCATCCAAGCCAGTAACATACTTATTAGTCCGAACAATAATATCGTAATAATTGTCTCTGCTCCGTAAATTCCAAGACTAAGACCTACTGAAAAACTATCTATACTGACACCAAATGCAAATACAAATAAACTAATTCCAATTGGAGCAGTTCTAGTCTCTTCCCCTTCTAAAATAGACGAATATACGATATAGAACCCTAGCCCAATTAATAAAATGGCTCCTGCAAAATTTGCGACATCCCCATACCTCTCTGATAGAAAACGTCCTAGTACCATTCCGATAAATGGCATAATAATATGAAATATCCCAATCGTCATACCTATATAAAGGATTTGTCTTAACTTTAATGTTACCATCCCCATACCGAGGCTCACTGAAAATGCATCCATCCCCAGGGCAAATGCCATAATTATTAAAGGTATTAATTGTTCAAGTGTCATTCATATCCCCCCTCGGACGTGCTACTTCACAATATGCTTATCCGAAGAGAAATATTCTGTTTGCTAAAGGTACATTATCATTCAATAATAATCTGATGTCCCGCAGCTTTTGTTAAACGATTCATAATTGCATTTCCTATGCCTTCATTCGGGAATGATTCACTAAAAATAACATCTACTTCACTTGCATCAAACGTTCTAAGCACATCATATAACTTAGTCGCAACGCTGGCTAAATCGCTTCGCACACCACAAGACAATACAACATCTGCACTATACACATGCTGATACTCTTCTGTCGTTAATACACCTACTTTAAATCCTTCTTTCTTTTTCTCATCCACAATACGTTGAATAAACTCACGGGACCCTTCAACAATACTAAGTGGCGCTTTCGGTGCATAATGTGTATATTTCATTCCAGGTGATTTCGGTTTTTCTTTCTCATCCTTTAAAGCTGGATCTAAAGAAACATTTCCTATCACGGCCTCTAATTGCTCCTTCGTAATCCCACCTGGACGTAAAATCGTCGGAACCTCGCTCGTACAATCAATTACAGTTGATTCAACGCCTACTCCTGTTGCCCCGCCATCAACAATACCAGCAATTTTCCCATTTAAATCTTCATACACATGAGAAGCTAACGTTGGACTTGGGCGTCCTGAACGATTCGCACTCGGTGCCGCAACAGGCACGTTTGCCTCTTCAATAAGGGCGAGCGCTACTGGATGATCGGGCATCCTCACTCCGACTGTATTAAGTCCTGCTGTAACCCTCTCTGAAATCCCTTTTTTTCTCGGTAAAATGATTGTTAATGGTCCTGGCCAAAAATGCTCCATTAACTTTTCTGCAACCGGCGGAATTTCTCTTACGATACCATCTAACTGAGATTTTGTTCCTATGTGGACAATCAGTGGATTATCGCTCGGCCTCCCTTTCGCTTCAAAAATTTTCGCTATCGCTTCATCATCCATTGCGTTTGCTCCTAACCCATATACCGTTTCCGTTGGGAAGGCCACCGCTTCATTTTCTCTTAATAATCTCGCTGCTTCTTTTAATTGTGGATAATATTTTTTTCTTTCCACAACATTATCCACAACCCACATATTTGTATGCATTTTTTCCCACGTCCTTTTCTACCATGAAATACTTGTCTATTTTTAGTTTACTATGAGATTTATCCAAAAGACAAACAAGGTTTATCCACAAAATGTGGATAAACCTTGTTAATCCGTGGATAACTTTGTGAATAGCTGACAATTTAGTATTATTGCATTTAGCTCTTTTATATTTTTACAAAAGTGTTCTAACTGTCGAATTTCCTCTGGCACTTCCTCTTTCTCTATAATGACAAAGTTAAAAAACTGAAAGATGGTCACAGATTGTGGATGATTTGTGAGTAAGTACAATTGTCGAATATCTTTTTCTTTCATATACTGCAAAAACATCTCGAAAAAATATAAGAAAGTCTGTTTATCCACATTAGGTGTGAATAAACAAGAACGGATAAGTGCATTTTCTCCACTTTGTTCATATCCAATTACCGCTCGTATTTCTCCCGCCTCTTCCAAGATCATAAATTGTGCGTACAACTCATTTATTTTATCATCTTTTTTATTAGCTTGTCCGAAAAAAGAATGTAATCTTTCTACATCTGCTTTCGTAGCAAAATAAACGTTCTTCATAGTAAATCCCTCCTCATTGATATATATGAGGAAGGATTTATTAATAGCACTATTTAGAGAATAAAGATGTAAAAGCTTCGACGATAAATAATTTAACCTCTGGTTTCTCCTCCTCTTCTACTGTTACATATTCATTTTGCCTTTCTTGTTTTTGCTCCACAGGTTTCTCCACTTTTTCCACAGTTTTTGTTTCTACTTTTTTTACAGGCTGTTCTTCTACTTGTGTTTCGTGTTTTACTACTTTCTTTTCCTGTGCTGTTACTTTTTCAGCTTTTTCCGGCTTTACTACTTTCTTTTCTTTCACCTTATCCTCTTTCTTCTCCGGTACATCCACTACTTCCTCATCTGATTGTCTCACCTGCTCCTCTTCAGGAGATTCAGCTTTCACAACATGTTCTTCTTTCCTTACAGCTGTACCACTTGAAAAATCTAAGAAACACATCGGTGGAAATAATACACACCACCAGTTTGCACCTTCACCTTTTCCAATTGTAATAAGTACCGCTTCATATTCTCCTGCCGGATAAATAAAATTCCCATATACCTTTGTAGGAAACTTCACATTCTTACCGAATTTCACTTGAAACGCTTCTTTACTCCCCTCTCTTTTCAGCGTATTCGCCACTGTCTTTTCAATTTCAGGAATATGATTTTGAATTACTTTTCGAGCTTCTTCAAATGACGTTAAATCCGCTACCCATCCATCAATTTGCGCTTTCACTTCATCACGTACTTTACGTTTTAATGCCTGATCTTTATCGGAATCACTATTAGCTAAAATACGTAATCGAACGGCCTCTTTCGGAATAACAGTAGGCCCTTTTGCATCAGCTTTCATATATCCAAACTGCACAAGTAACTGTGCACCAATTAATAATAAAAGAAAGTAAGCAATAACTTGTTTTTTCATTTCCTCCACCGTCCCCTCTAGAAACAGTGTGGACAGACTTTCATCTTTCTAAACTATTAAATTCAAAATCTATATAAAAAACCGATAGAAAAGCATTTTTTTAATTGGCGAGAGGGACTGGCTATGTATAGGGGCGGCCAGGGCCTTTTCCTGCCACACGCAAAGTTTTAAAACAAAGACAGGCAACAAGGTGTATGTCCATTTTTATCTTTACGACAGCAATCTATAGCTTATTTTCGCTGAAATGATACCCCTTACCAAAATTCTAAATAAAATGTATGGCTGAGTAGTTACGAATTTTTCATACAAAAAATAGAGTAAGGCTTATGCCTTACTCCATCTCTGCAAATACCATGCGATCTTTTCCATTAATATCAAATACAACTTCAACTTGAGCGCGCGGGAAAGTTTGCTGTAATAATGCTTTCACATCTTCACCTTGCCCTACACCAATTTCAAACGCCACAATCGCCTTGTTCTGTAATACATTCGGCAATTCCTCCATAAAACGACGATAGAAATCTAGTCCATCTTCCCCACCAACAAGCGCACGCTTCGGCTCATGCTCCTTCACAACATTAGAAAGACCACGCCAATCTTCCTCTGGTATGTACGGAGGATTGGAAACAACAACATCTAACTTCTGACCTGTTTCATAAAACGGAGATAGTAAATCGCCGTGATAGAAAGTTACATCCGCCCCTAAAGTTTTTGCATTTTCTTTTGCAACTTCAATCGACTCCTGTGCGATATCTACTGTATACACATGAAGATTTTTATTTTCTAAAGCGAGCGTAATAGAAATCGCTCCACTACCTGTTCCAATATCCGCTATGTGAAGCTCCTCATTACCGAAATGGCGCTCAATTCTCTCTAGCACTCCAACTATAAGTTCCTCTGTTTCCGGTCTTGGTATCAATACCTCTTCATTTACAAAGAATGATCGGCCATAAAACATTTCATAACCGAGCATATATTGGATCGGAATACCTTCTACATGCTTGTGGATAAATTGTGCAAAACTTTTCTCTTGTTCCGCAGTTATTTCTTCACGCATATTCATGAGCATTCCGGTTCTGTTCGTCTTTAATACATGACAAAGGACAATTTCTCCCGCATTTTCATCTCGTCCATTTTCCTGTAAAAAAGAAGAAGCCCATTTCAGGGCTTCATAGACACGCATTACTCAGCTGCCTCCATCTTTTGCGCCTGATCTTCCATCACTAAGGCATTGATGAAATCATCTAACTTACCTTGTAGGATTTGATCTAGCTTTTGAATCGTTAAACCGATTCGATGGTCTGTAACACGGTTTTGCGGGAAGTTATACGTACGAATACGCTCTGAACGATCTCCCGTACCAACAGCTTGTTTACGGTTTTGATCATACTCAGCTTGCGCTTCTTGTCTAAATTTATCATAAACACGTGCGCGTAATACTTTCATCGCTTTTTCTTTATTCTTAATTTGTGATTTCTCATCCTGACAAGATACAACTACACCAGTCGGTAAATGCGTTAAACGTACCGCTGACATCGTTGTATTAACGCTTTGTCCACCAGGACCACTAGAAGCAAACGTATCAACACGAACATCTTTTTCATGAATATTAATTTCTACTTCTTCTGCCTCTGGTAGTACAGCTACAGTTGCTGTAGATGTATGAATACGTCCACCAGATTCCGTTTCAGGAACACGTTGCACACGGTGAGCACCATTCTCGAATTTCAGCTTCGCGAAAGCACCTTTACCATTAATCATAAAGATAATCTCTTTATATCCACCTAACTCTGTATAGCTCGCTTCGATAATTTCAGTTTTCCAACCTTGCACCTCAGCATAACGGCTATACATACGATATAAATCACCAGCAAATAAAGCTGCCTCGTCACCACCAGCAGCGCCACGAACCTCAACGATAACGTTTTTATCATCATTAGGGTCTTTTGGAACAAGTAAAATTTTCAGACGTTCTGATAATGTTTTCTCTTGTCCTTCTAATTCAGAAACCTCTTCTTTTACCATATCACGCATATCAGCGTCTAACTTATCTTCTAACATTGCTTTTGCATCTCGTAATTGCTCACGAACATCTTTATACTCACGGTACACCTCTACCGTGTCCTGAATATCAGATTGCTCTTTTGAATACTCACGAAGCTTATTTGTATCACTAATAACCTCTGGGTCACTTAACAATTCATTCAACTTCTCATAACGATTTTCTACAGCTTGCAAACGATCTAACACACCATTCACCTCTACATCCTAGTATCTAATACAAATAGTATATGGTACTTAATCAAAAAAACGCAAATTATATTTAAAAGCGTAAGCGGCTTGCTCAGAATCGCAGGACATTGGAACTCTCGACCTTGAAGCGCTTTTTGCTTCGAGCGAGAGAGTGAAATGGCCGGAGATTCTAGCCGCTGGAGCTAGATAATATTTAAAGCGCAAGCGGCTCGCTCAGAATGGGAGGAGGTTGGAGCTTCTGACAGAGAGGCGCCCTTTGCCTCGCAGGAAGAAGCGAAACCACCGACCATTCTAGCCGCTGGAGCTAGATAATATTTAAAAGCGCAAGCGGCTCGCTCAGCTCTGACTGGCTAAGGTTCTCTCGCACAAAAGGTGCTTTTCACCTTGAGTTGCGGCGGTTCTTAGACACGAAGAGCTTGCCACCAATCTTCATCTATTTTCGAAAAAAACCCGCTCTACATAGCGAGTTTCACTTATCTTTGTTTTGTAGGTACTGCATGACAATGACGACAACGTGGTTCATACGATTCTGAAGCCCCAACTAAAATAATTGGATCATCAAATGCCGCTGGTTCTCCATCGATTAAACGTTGCGTACGACTTGCAGGAGATCCACATGCAGAACAAACTGCCTGCAATTTAGTTACATGTTCAGCAATCGCCATCAGCTGAGGAACTTGTCCAAATGGTAGACCACGGAAATCTTGGTCTAATCCAGCTACAATGACACGATAGCCACGATTTGCCAATACTTGCACCACTTCCACAATGTCCCCATCAAAAAATTGTACCTCATCGATTGCAATAACATCCATTTCTTCTGTTACATGGTTAAATATATCTTTTGAAGCTGAAACAGGAACTGCTTTAACCTTTAATCCATTATGTGATACAACATCTTCTTCACTATAACGATTATCAATACATGGTTTAAATACAATCGCATGTTGTTTCGCAAATTGTGTACGGCGTATACGGCGGATGAGCTCTTCTGATTTCCCAGAAAACATACTCCCGCAAATCACTTCAATCCAACCATTTTGATTCATTAAGTACATTGAGCTCTCCTTTCATCTACTTTCCTAATCCAAAGTAGGGTAAAGGTTTAATATTTTCGCAAAAAAAACAGACAAGCGAATACATACACTTGCCTGTTTTATGTTCTTTATTACTTGATGCCGTATTTCTTATTGAAGCGGTCAACACGTCCGTCTGCAGTAGCAAACTTCTGACGTCCAGTGTAGAATGGGTGAGAATCAGAACTGATCTCAATTTTTAGTAATGGATAAGTGTTACCATCTTCCCACTCAACAGTTTCGCTAGAGCCTTTTGTAGACCCGCTTAAGAATTTGAAGCCAGTGTTCGTGTCCATAAATACAACTTTATTGTAATTTGGATGGATTCCTGCTTTCATTCTTTTCATCTCCTTCCGCCCTGAATCATTTTCGAAACAGAGTTTTTCATCTTCAGCTGCTTACACAACTATATTGATGAAACACATATGATGAAATTATAACAAGGCTAACTCCATTTTGCAACTACCTGTTTTTGTCTTTTTAAAAATTAAAAGCACAAGCGGCTCGTTCAGAATCCAGGTCACTTCAAGCTCTCGACCAAGAAGCGCTTTTTGCTTCGACCGAGAGAGCGAAATGGCCGGAGATTCTAGCCGTTGGAGCTGGATATACCTAAAAGCACAAGCGGCTTGTTCAGAATGAGAGGTGGATGGAGCTTCTGACGTAGAGGCGCTTTTTGCCTCGTAGGAAGAAGCGAAGCCACCGACCATTCTAGCCGCTGGAGATGGAACTAGATACACCTTAAAGCGCAAGCGGCTCGCCCAGAATCGTAGGGCACTTCAAGCTCTCAATCCAAATATGATTTCCATCTTAAAAAACAAATTTTTTTCCATATATTACTCTCTAATATTCCCTTAAAAACATAAAAAACTCGCTTACTACGAAATAAGCGAGTCCCCATCTTTTCCCTTTACTTAGTGGTTACATACCTTTTTGAGTCTGCAACAATGTTTTGTAAAAATTCTTCATTTGTCTTTGTTTGACGAAGTTTACGTAAGAAGCCTTCAACAAAGTCTGGTGTATCACGCATTGTTTTACGAATACCCCACAGCTTGTCTAAATGTTCTTTCGGAATTAATAGGTCTTCTTTACGCGTACCAGAGCGACGAATATCAATCGCTGGGAAGATACGGCGCTCAGCTAATGAGCGATCTAAGTGAAGTTCCATATTTCCAGTTCCTTTAAACTCCTCGTAAATTACATCATCCATACGAGACCCTGTATCAACAAGCGCTGTTGCTAAAATCGTTAGGCTACCGCCCTCTTCGATATTACGCGCAGCCCCAAAGAAACGCTTCGGTCTATGAAAAGCAGCAGGATCAATACCACCCGATAAGGTTCTACCACTTGGCGGAATAACAAGGTTGTAAGCACGCGCTAAACGGGTAATACTATCCATTAAAATGACAACGTCCCTTTTATGTTCTACAAGACGCATTGCACGCTCTAATACAAGCTCCGCTACTTTAATATGATTCTCTGGCACTTCATCAAAAGTAGAACTTACAACATCACCTTTAACAGAACGTTCAATATCTGTTACTTCCTCTGGACGCTCATCAATTAAAAGTACAATTAATTCTGCTTCCGGATGATTTGTTGTGACACTGTGTGCAATTTCTTTTAACAGACTTGTTTTACCAGCCTTTGGAGGCGCAACAATTAAACCACGTTGTCCAAATCCAACTGGTGCGATTAAATCCATGATGCGTGTCGGTAACTTTTTCGTTTCCGTCTCCAATTTCATTTGGCGATCTGGGTATAACGGTGTTAATGCAGGGAAATGTACACGCTCTTTTGCTGAGTCTGGATCATCTCCATTTACAGCTTCAACTTGTAGCAATCCAAAATAGCGCTCATTTTCTTTCGGAGGTCGTACTTTACCAGAAACCTTATCTCCATTACGTAAATCGAAACGACGAATTTGCGAAGCCGAGATATAAATATCTTCTGAGCTTGGAGAATAATTGATAGGACGTAAGAATCCAAATCCTTCTGATTGAATAATTTCTAATACGCCTTCCATGAAAAAGAAACCTTCTTTTTCTGCTCGAGCTTTTAAGATAGAGAAGATTAGCTCTTTTTTCGTTAACTTGCTGTAATACGAAATCTTAAATTCCTTCGCAAGCTCGTATAACTCTTTTAATTTCATGTTTTCTAATGCTGCAATTGACAAATTCATTCAGACACCACACTTTAACTTTATTCTCTTTTCACATGGGTAAAGGGAAAAATACGGAAGGCAAATAAATAATAATGAAAGGCAATAAGTTCAAGTAGGATAATATTCACTATTGTAACCCTTTTATCTAGTTTTAATCAATACGTTGAAACACAAATACAAGAAGCGAAGACAAGAAAATTTGTCTTCGCCTTTTCATATTTCTTTCTTTTTTCTACTCACCTGATTTTAAGGCAGAATAGATAAGGCATTTCTGCTTTTATTTAATCCAGCTTCAGCAGCTAGAATGGTCGGTGGTTTCGCTTCTTCCTGCGAGGCAAAAAGCGCCTCTTCGTCAGGAGTTTGAAGTGTCCTGCGATTCTAAACGAGCCGCTTGCACTTTTTACTTAATCCAGTTCCAGCGGCTAGAATGGTCGGTGGCTTCACTTCTTCCTGCGAGGCAAAAAGCGCCTCTTCGTCTGAAGCTCCATCCCCCTCCCCTTCTGAACGAGCCGCTTGCACTTTTTATTTAATAACCAAATTCGGTTTTTTATTTAAGCTATGGCGGCCGTCTACGAAGCGTACTGTGCCTGATTTTGCACGCATAACAAGGGATTGTGTTGTTCCGACGCTACCTTTAAATTGAACGCCTCGTAATAGTTCTCCGTCTGTTACACCTGTTGCTGCAAAGATTGCATCGTCACCTTTTACTAAGTCTTCCATACGAAGGATACGATTGATATCTTCAATACCCATTCTTTTACAACGAGCTAGTTCAGCTTCGTTTTGAGGTAAGAGCTTCCCATGAATTTCTCCACCTAAGCATTTTAATGCGACCGCAGCTAATACACCTTCAGGTGCTCCACCAGAACCGAATAGAATATCTACACCAGTACGGTCAAATGCTGTATTGATTGCTCCAGCTACATCTCCATCGTTAATTAATTTAATACGAGCACCAGCTTTACGAATTTCTTCGATAATTGCTTGATGACGTGGACGGTTTAAAACTGTCGCTACAACATCTTCGATATCTTTATTTTTCGCTTTCGCAACTGCACGTAAGTTGTCGATAATAGGTGCGTCAATATCAACTGCACCAACTGCTTCTGGACCAACCGCTATTTTATCCATGTACATGTCAGGAGCATGTAACAAATTGCCGTGATCTGCAATTGCAATAACAGCAAGCGCATTCCAGCCGCCAGCCGCTACGATATTTGTCCCTTCTAAAGGATCAACTGCAACGTCTACGCGTGGTCCATATCCTGTACCCAATTTTTCTCCGATATATAGCATTGGCGCTTCATCCATTTCACCTTCGCCAATTACAACTGTACCTTTCATCGGAATTGTATCAAATACATCACGCATAGCTGATGTTGCTGCACCATCTGCCTCATCTTTTTTTCCGCGCCCCATCCAACGCGCTGATGATAATGCTGCAGCCTCTGTTACACGTACTAACTCCATAGATAAACTTCTTTCCACGATAATCCCTCTCCTTTAAGCCTTTATATTTCTGCCGTATTTTGTGAACCTTATTTTTCTATAAAGTGTACTTCCGTTAGTAGTGATTCTTCGCTCCCCATTAACGGAAGTATCACCACCTTATCCCGATTGGTGAGGGTTAATAATCGACGTGGGATACCCCATACTGATTAAAGTTTCACTTTATGCATTCTTCATTTCTTCAATTTCTTGCTTTGTCATTTGTTCTCGCCAAATGTTTGCACCAAGCCCTTTAAGCTTGTCTACTATATTTTCGTAACCTCGATCAATATGATCAAGTCCCGTTACTTCTGTAATGCCATCTGCCATTAAACCCGCAATAACAAGGGACGCACCAGCTCGTAGGTCACTCGCTTTCACCTTCGCACCTTGCAATAAAACCGGTCCAGTCACAATTGCTGAACGGCCTTCTACTTTAATTTGCGCGTTCATACGGCGCAATTCATCAATATGCTTGAAACGTGCGCTGTAAATTGTATCAGTTACAACTCCTGTTCCATGTGCTTTTGTTAAAAGCGTTGTAAACGGCTGTTGTAAATCCGTTGGAAACCCTGGATATACAAGCGTTTTTACATCAACTACTTTTAACCTTCTATTGCCGTTCACTGTAATTTGGTCATCGTTCGTTTCAATTTGAACACCAGCTTCTCTTAGCTTCGCAGTAACGGATTCTAAATGCTGAGGAATAACATTATCAACTGTTACTTCTCCTCCTGATGCTGCTCCTAAAATCATATACGTACCAGCTTCAATACGGTCTGGAATAATAGTGTGGTGACAACCGTGCAGTGAATCCACACCATCAATTCGGATTACGTCTGTACCAGCACCTTTAATACGTGCTCCCATACTCGTTAACAATGTAGCTACATCAATAATCTCTGGTTCTTTCGCTGCATTTTCAATAACAGTTCTACCTTTCGCTCGTACAGCCGCTAGCATAATATTAATTGTAGCTCCTACACTAACAACATCTAAATAAATACGTGCCCCACGTAGTTCGTCTGCTCTTAAATAAATGGCACCTTGTTCATTTGTAACATATGCCCCTAACGCTTCAAACCCTTTAATATGCTGATCAATCGGTCGTGGCCCTAAATGACATCCACCTGGAAGCCCAATAACAGCTTTTTTAAAACGGCCAAGCATTGCACCCATTAAATAATAAGAGGCGCGCAATTTTTTCACTTTTCCATTTGGTAAAGGCATCGCAACCATGTTAGAAGGATCGACTACCATCTCTTCTTCCTGCCCATAAGTTACTTTCCCTCCAATTTCCTCTAGTAAGTCTCCTAACATTTTCACGTCCGAAATATTAGGAACACCGCCAATAGTTACTGGAGTATCTGCTAAAATTGTCGCTGGAATTAGTGCAACAGCACTGTTCTTTGCACCACTCACACGAATCGTTCCATTTAAAGCTCTTCCGCCTTCAATTAGCAACTTTTCCATATTGAGCTCCCTTCTTATGAATGTATTTATCTTCTACTTCTTTATAAGAAGTAGAAGATTCCCCCTTAAGAATCTCAATCACTCTTTCCATCCCGAAACTCAATAAGTAGAAAACCATCACCTGTAGCTCCCCTGCTGTACAAATAGATGAAGATTAACTATTCATCGAATCAAATTACTCAATTCAGATACTTACCACATTTATTAATAGGACTATGCACATTATTTTCTATATTTGCAAACCAAAAATTCACTTTATAAAATCTTTAGACTTGTTCGCGCTTTCATTATACAACGAAAGGAAACCGTCTAAAAGACTAGACGGTTTCCAAAACGGAATTTTATTCTTACGCTTTACCGTTAGAACCGAACTCACGCATTTTACCAGCAACAGTTGCTTTGATAGCGTCGCGGCCAGGTCCAATATATTTACGAGGATCGTAAACTTCTTGGTCTTTGTTTAATGCTTCACGAACAGCTTTTGTAAACTCAATTTGGTTCTCAGTGTTTACGTTAATTTTTGAAGTACCTAAAGAAATAGCTTTTACGATATCAGCAGTTGGGATACCAGTACCACCGTGTAATACTAAAGGTACGCCAGTGAAGTCGCGAACTTGTTCCATTTCAGCGAATCCTAAGTTAGGCTCACCTTTGTAAGGACCGTGTACAGAACCTAAAGCTGGAGCTAGGCAATCGATACCTGTTGCTTCAACAAGGTGCTTACACTCTGCTGGATCAGCGTAAATTACGCCTTCAGCGATGATGTCGTCTTCTTGTCCGCCAACTGTTCCAAGCTCAGCTTCAACAGATACGTTACGAGCGTGTGCGTATTCTACCACTTTTTTAGTAGTTTCAACGTTTTCATCGAATGGGTGGTGAGAAGCGTCGATCATTACAGATGTGAAACCTGCATCAATTGCTTCTTTACATTTTTCGAAGCTTGAACCATGGTCAAGGTGAATCGCTACAGGAACAGAAATGTTCATTTCTTCGATTAAAGCTTTAACCATAGCTACAACTGTTTTGAAACCAGTCATATGACGAGCTGCACCCTCAGATACACCTAAGATTACAGGAGATTTTTCTTCTTCCGCAGCAGCTAAGATAGCTTGAGTCCACTCTAAGTTGTTCATGTTGAATTGACCAACTGCGTATTTTCCTTCTAGTGCTGTGTTTAGCATTTCTTTCATAGAAACTAAAGGCATGGTGAATCCTCCTAAAAAACGTTTTTTGTATCCGATAAATTCTTATCGCTGGTAGTATGACCAGAATAAGGTAAAATATGTATATTTACATACCGGACTTCTTTCTACACTCAATAGGATAACAACTTGTACTCAAAAACTCAACTGTATTCACCTGCTCAATAGTCCATGTAAACGCTTTTTTCTATATTTTTTATAAAAAATTCATTTTTTACGCCTCTACAGCAAGCTGATCTCTCACTGCTTGACGAATCTCATCAATATCAAACGGTTTAGCAAAGTGCATTAAAGCTCCTAAATCTTTCGCTTCTTGAATCATATCCAATTCTCCATAAGCAGTCATTAAAATCACTTTAATACTCTCATCAATTTCTTTTACATGTTTTAAAATCTCTATACCATCCATACCTGGGATTTTCATATCTAACACTACTAAATCCGGATTATCTTTTTTCACGATATCTAAAGCTTGAAATCCATTCGCTGCTTGGAACGTCTGATAACCTTCTTTTTGGAACACTTCATGCAATAAAACACGAATGCCGTATTGATCATCAACGATTAAAATTTTCCCTTCCATAACTCCCAACCTTTCTGTGTAAGTACAAGATTTAAAGCTTCTTATATCTTATCGGTTTATTTTCGCTACTCTTTGCCAAATCCCTTCCTATTCTTTCTTATTTTACCGTTTCCTATTTTGTTATGCCACCCTACTATTTCCCCTTTCCAAAAAAAATAAGCTATAATGAGAACCAGCTAACACGAAAGAAAGGAGCAACAACATGTTAAAAATTTTCTCGACTCAATTAAGTGGATATTTCTCCAAAATTTCTCAAAAAGAAGAAATGAATATAGAAGATAGCGCTCGTCTACTTGCCCAGGCGTTAGTTGGCAACGGCTTCATTTACTTGCATGGTACAAACGAAATGGAAGGTATTGTTTCAGAAGCATTATTTGGCGCCGAACCAATGAAACAAGCAAAACGTTTAATAGAAAACGGTGAACCGGCGGCAGTGACTTCTGCGGACCGCGTACTTCTTATTAGTCGTTTTTCGACAGATGAAGAAATTATAAAAACCGCGAAAAAACTTCATGAAGAAGGCCAATCTATCGTTGGAATCTCGGCTATTCAAGAAGGTGTTGAATCACTGGAACAATATACAGATGTACATATTGATACAAAGCTGTTAAAAGGTCTTATTCCAGATGATGAAGGTAACCGCTATGGGTTCCCAAGTTTAATTATAGCTTTATTTGCTTATCACGGATTGAAATTTACAATTGATGAAATGTTAAACGAATATTAAAAAAAGCGCCCTATTTCAGGCGCTTTTTTTTATTACTTGCTCTCTTTATTCGTAATAGAAGCACTTACAAAGTCATGGAACAATGGTTGTGGACGGTTTGGACGAGATACAAGTTCTGGATGGAACTGTGCTGCCACGAACCAAGGGTGATCTTGTAATTCAATAATTTCCACTAGACGACCGTCTGGGCTTGTACCAGAGAATACAAATCCTGCTTTTTCCATATCTGGACGGAATTGATTGTTGAACTCATAACGATGACGATGACGCTCATATACAACCGGCTCATTGTAAGCATTGTAAGCATTTGTTTCTTCAGCAAGCTTACATGGGTATAGACCAAGGCGAAGTGTACCACCTAAATCTTCTACATCTTTTTGTTCTGGTAATAAATCGATAATTGCATAAGGTGTGTCAGGATTAATTTCAGAAGAGTTAGCTCCTTCTAATCCTAATACGTTACGTGCAAATTCGATTGATGCAAGTTGCATACCTAGGCAAATTCCTAAGAATGGAACTTTGTTTTCACGAGCATATTGAATTGCAACGATTTTACCTTCTACACCACGATCGCCGAAGCCACCTGGTACAAGGATACCATCTGTGTCGCCAACTAATTCTTTTACGTTCTCTGCTGTTACGTGCTCAGCATTTACCCATTTCACTTCTACATCTGTGTCGAATGAATAACCTGCATGACGAAGCGCTTCTACAACAGAAATGTATGCATCTTGAAGCTCTACGTATTTACCAACAAGAGCGATTTTTGTTTTCTTAGAAAGGTTACGTACTTTATTAACTAGCGCAGTCCAATCTGTCATATCTGCAGCTGGATTGTCTAACTTCAAGTGATCACAAACGATTTGGTCCATGTTTTGTTCTTGAAGAGATAATGGAACCGCATATAAAGTATCTGCATCGCGTGCTTCGATAACTGCTTTTGTATCGATGTCACAGAATAATGCAAGCTTGTCTTTCATGTCCTGAGAAACAGGTAGTTCTGTACGAACAACGATAATATTTGGTTGAATACCTAAGCTGCGAAGCTCTTTAACGCTATGTTGCGTTGGTTTTGTTTTCATTTCACCCGCTGCTTTTAAGTACGGGATTAACGTACAGTGAATGTACATTACATTGTCACGACCGATGTCGCTCTTAATTTGACGAATTGCTTCTAAGAATGGTAAAGACTCGATATCACCAACAGTTCCACCGATTTCTGTAATAACAACGTCGGCATTTGTTTCGCGACCAGAACGATATACACGTTCTTTAATTTCGTTAGTAATGTGAGGAATAACTTGAACTGTTCCTCCTAAATATTCACCACGACGCTCTTTTTGAAGAACTGAAGAGTAAATTTTACCTGTTGTTACGTTGCTGTATTTGTTTAAGTTGATGTCGATAAAACGCTCATAGTGACCTAGGTCTAAGTCCGTTTCTGCACCATCATCTGTTACGAATACCTCACCGTGTTGGTAGGGGCTCATAGTCCCTGGGTCTACGTTAATGTATGGATCAAACTTTTGAATAGTTACGTTTAAACCACGATTCTTTAAAAGTCTTCCAAGAGATGCTGCTGTAATACCTTTACCTAAAGACGATACTACACCGCCTGTTACAAAAATATACTTAGTCATGAAAAAGCTCCCTCCTATTTTGCTGTTATATAATCACCGTTGCAAAGCGCAACGTATGTAGATAACACTGTATCCATCTTATTGTTAGACTCTTTTTATTTTCTAAACAAAAAACAAAAAAGAAAATTGCTCCCCTCATCACATAAAGTAATAAGTAGGGAGCAATTTTCTTTTATATTTACACTTTAAAAGTATTATCGTCTTTTTTTAAAGAGCCCAAAAATGATTCTACATGGACGATAATGAAAAGTCAAGAACTACCGCTCTTCCTCTTCTTCTTCAGTTTCATCATACTCAAGTTCTTCTTCTGCGAAGTCTTCATTATCTTCTTCTAAATCATCAAGATCATCATCTTCATCATCTGCGTCTTCGTCTTCAAGAACTTTGTCCAAATCTACTACATCTTCTTCTACTTCTTCTTCTTCTACTTCTTCTACATCATCTTCTTCAATGTAGTCGTCAAAACCGTCTTCTTCAACTTTGCGTTTCTTCTTCGGTTTTGGCTGAGGCAGAATTTCTTCATCAATTTGCTCATATGGGTACCAGCTACGTAGCCCCCAACGATTTTCTCCTAAATTAATGAAACGTCCATCGATGTTTAAATCTGTATAAAATTGTGCGAGTTTCGTATTAACTTGCCCTTGAGATAGTCCCAGCACTTGAGCGATTTCTTGAACCAACTCGTTGAATGTCGTTGCTTGTCTTTTATTCCCTAAAACACTATGTACAACTTCAATCATTGAACATTCTTTTAGCTCTTCTGGTGAATATTGCTTAAAACCCACTTATGCGGCACTTCCTTTCTTCAAATATAAGCTTATATATAACGGTCTGCTTAAAAAAATCCATACTATTCATTATAAACAAAAGTCGCACAAATATGCTACAAAAAAAAACGGGAAACTTTTATCGCGCTATTTACGGGCAATAAAATTATAATTTGTCCATTCTTTATTTCGGAGACATATGTGCTCCTTGCAGTACATACCTAATTTGCATTTCTGTATATTCTTCGAGAGTATACAGTTTTTGCAGGGCCCAACGTCTAAATCCCCACATTTGTCCTTGTATGAAAATATTATGTGCAAGAAGCTGTATTTCCTTTTTATTTAGTGTAAATGTCCCATTTTCCGTACACTGCTCTAAAATATCCTCAAACATCCCGACCATTTGAAACTCTTTTTCTAATACATATGGGAGTGATTCCTTCGGTAAAAAACGTACCTCTTGATACATAATTAATACTTCTTCTTGCAATTCATCCATCACTTTAAAATAATTCATTATCGCTATCTTTAAGCTTTCTATACTTCCCTTCTCTGTACACACTACTTCCTCTAACCGCTCTTTTACATGTTCATAAATACTATCACAAACTAAATATAATACATCATCTTTTGTGCGAATATACTCATAAAGTGTTCCGATACTAAATCCAGCCGCTTTCGCAATTTCTCTCGTTGTTGTACGCGGGAATCCTTTTTGCTTAAACAGCTGCACCGCACCTTTAATCATTTGTTCACGTCTTAACGCAACTAATTTTTCATCTTTCACTGACGCATGTACATTATGTTTAACCATCCCTTCACCTCTCTCTATTATTTTTGGAAGTAAAAAGCGTAGGAAAATACCTACGCTTTTGTTCCTACTTCGTTAACATACGAGAAATTACAAGCCTTTGAATCTCTTGTGTTCCCTCATATATTTGTGTAATCTTTGCATCGCGCATATAACGCTCTACTGGATAATCTTTCGTATAACCATAACCACCAAATACTTGTACCGCTTCAGTCGTTACCTTCATCGCTGTATCACCTGCAAATACTTTTGACATCGCTGACTCTTTCCCATACGGAAGCCCTTCAGATTCAAGCCAAGCCGCTTGATATGTTAAAAGACGCGCTGCCTCTACATCCGTTGCCATATCCGCAAGTTTAAAGCCAATTCCTTGTTGCGCCGCAATTGGCTTCCCAAACTGATGACGTTCTCTTGCATATTCTACAGAAGCATCTAAAGCGGATTGTGCAATACCGACTGCTTGTGCCGCAATACCATTACGGCCGCCATCTAATGTCTGCATCGCAACTTTAAATCCTTGGCCCTCTTCCCCTAGTAAATTCTCTACAGGAATACGGCAGTCTTCAAATATAATTTCAGTTGTTGGCGAAGAACGAATCCCCAGCTTACTTTCCTTCTTCCCAACCGAAAATCCTAGCGTATCACTCTCCACAATAAATGCACTCGTGCCGCGCTGCTTCGAATCAGGATCTGTTAATGCAAAAACAACATAAATATCAGCAATACCGCCATTTGTAATAAAAATTTTCGAACCATTTAAAATGTAATGGTCTCCATCTCGTTTTGCAGTCGTCCTCATTCCACCAGCATCTGATCCAGAGCTTGGTTCTGTTAAGCCATATGCACCAATTTTCTTCCCTTCAGCCATTGGGCGCAAAAACTTTTGTTTTTGCTCTTCCGTTCCAAATTTAAAAATTGGCCATCCAGCAAGTGAAGTATGTGCAGACAACGTTACACCTGTAGAAGCACAAACGCGGGATAATTCTTCAACGGCAATTACATACGCCAAGTAATCGCTTCCAATTCCGCCGTATTCTTCAGGCCACGGAATACCGGTTAAACCAAGCTCTGCCATTTGATCAAATAAAGCGCGATCAAATCGCTCTTCCTCATCACGCTCTGCTGCTGTCGGTGCTACTTCATTCCTCGCAAAATCCCGAACCATTTTTCTTATCATTTCATGTTCTTCTGATAATTTAAAATGCATTCCCGTCTCCCCCTCTGCCTTTTTATAAAGCTCGACTAATTACAAGCTTTTGTATTTCGCTCGTTCCTTCATATATTTGTGTGATCTTCGCATCACGGAAAAATCTTTCTACTGGATAATCTTTCGTATAACCATAACCACCAAATACTTGCACCGCTTCAATCGCAACTTCAACAGCCGTCTTAGAAGCAAATAATTTCGCAATAGAAGCTTCTTTACCGCATGGTAATCCTTGTGCTCTTAGCGATGCTGCTCTGTATACAAGTAATCGCGATGCTTCTACACTTGTTGCCATATCTGCAAGTTTGAATCCGAGTCCTTGCTGCGCCGCAATTGGCTTTCCAAATTGCTCACGCTCTTTCGCATAATCAATCGCACATGCAAGCGCCGCTTCCGCGATTCCTAATGCTTGCGCTCCGATTCCAATTCGCCCAACATCTAAATTCGCCATTGCCACCTTAAATCCTTGTCCTTCTTCACCAAGTAAATTCTCGGCCGGCACTTTCATATCTTCAAACGTAAGTTGCACTGTACGAGAACCAAGAAGACCCATCTTATGCTCATCTTTTCCAATGATTAAGCCTGGTGTATCTTTCTCTACTATAAATGCTGAAATCCCGCTTTTCCCCGCATCTGGATTTGTAGACGCGAAGACGATATATGTACTTGCTTCACCACCATTTGTAATAAAGACTTTCGATCCATTAATGATGTAGTGATCGTCTTTCTTTACAGCTCTTGATTTCAAACTACCTGCATCTGATCCTGCATTCGGTTCTGTTAGAGCAAATGCGCCTAAATATTCACCAGTCGCCAGTTTAGAAACATATTTCTGCTTCTGTTCTTCTGTTCCGAAGTATAAAATCGGATTCATTCCAACTGACGTATGTACAGCCAAAATTACACCAACCGTTGCACTTACCTTTGAAATTTCCTCAATTGCTAGAATGTAAGAAATAAAATCCATTTCTGCCCCGCCATATTTTGCAGGCGCTGGAATACCCATTAGTCCAAGCTCACCCATCTTTTGCAAAATCTCTTTCGGGAACACCCCTTGTTCCATACTAGGAACAAAGGGAGCTATTTCCTTCTGCGCAAAATCTCGAACCATTTTCCTCATCATTTGTTGCTCTTCAGTAAAATGAAAATTCATGTACTTCGCCTCCGTTTGCTATATATCTTCTTAACAATTTGGTCAGACCACTACTTTAATAAAGGGAGGAATTTATTCGTAAACGTAGAAACCACGACCCGTTTTACGTCCTAACCATCCTGCATTCACATACTTACGTAATAATGGACATGGGCGATATTTACTATCTCCTAATCCTTCATGCAACACTTCCATAATGTATAAACACGTATCTAAACCGATAAAGTCGGCTAACGTAAGAGGTCCCATCGGATGATTCATACCCAGTTTCATTACTTCATCAATCGCTTCTTTCGTCGCTACTCCTTCGTATAACGTATAAATCGCTTCGTTAATCATCGGTAATAAAATACGGTTCGATACAAACCCTGGGAAATCATTTACTTCAACTGGCACTTTCCCGATTTTTTTCGTAATATCCTCAATCGTTTCGTACACTGCATCATCTGTAGCTAAACCACGAATAATTTCAACGAGTTTCATAACTGGAACTGGATTCATAAAGTGCATGCCGATTACTTTCTCAGGACGTTTCGTTACCGCTGCAATTTCCGTAATTGGTAACGATGACGTATTCGTCGCTAAAATTGCGTGTTCTGGAGCGATTTCATCTAAATTCGCAAAAATTTTCTTTTTAATATCCATTTTTTCAACAGCTGCTTCAATAATAAGATCAGCTTCTTTGACACTATTTAAATCGAGCGTCCATGTAAGACGATTTAAAGTCGCATCTTTCTCTTCTTCCTTCATACGGCCTTTTTCTACTTGGCGGGCTAAATTTTTCGAAATAACAGCTAGCCCTCTATCTAATTGCTCTTGCTTTAAATCTTGCACTTTCACATCATAGCCTGCCATTGCACACACTTGTGCGATACCTGAACCCATTTGCCCTGCACCAATTACAACAATCTTTTGTACACTCATTTTTTCTTCCCCCTTAATTGTTAATAAACTATATATCTTCTAATCTTAATTAGTGAACTTCAATCATCACTGCATCACCTTGACCGCCACCGCTACAAATAGAAGCAATTCCAATTCCGCCGCCGCGCTGCTTCAGTGCATGGATAAGTGTAACGATAATACGTGCTCCGCTCGCTCCAATTGGATGCCCCATTGCTACAGCACCGCCATTTACATTCAATTTTTCCGGATCGATCCCTGCGATTTCTGTACTTGCAATTGCTACAGCCGCAAATGCCTCATTGATTTCAAATAGATCTATGTCTTCAATTGTCTTACCTGTCTTTTTCAGCAATTCATTAATTGCATAACCTGGCGTTCTTGGGAAATCCTTCGATTCTACCGCAATCGCCGTATGCGCCAAAATTGTCGCTAATGGTTTTCTTCCTTCTTGCTTCGCTCTGTCCTCGCTCATTAATACAAGTGCAGCACCGCCATCATTTAGTCCCGGAGCATTACCTGCTGTCACCGCTGACGTCTTATCAAATACAGGCTTTAATTTCGCTAATTTTTCAATCGTTGTATCCGCGCGTGGCGCCTCATCCTTAGCCACGACGATAGGATCGCCTTTTCTTTGCTGAATTGTTACTGGTACAATCTCCTCTTCAAAACGCCCTTCTTTATGTGCCGAAACCGCACGTTGATGGCTACGATATGCCCATTCATCTTGTGCTTCGCGAGAGATTCCATCTTCCTTCGCAACTTCTCCGCCATAAACACCCATGTGTATACCTGAAAATGCGCATGTTAAACCGTCTGCAACGTTTAAATCGATAACTTCGTTGTTACCCATTCTGTATCCCCATCTTGCCCCTCGTAAAATGTAAGGGCTGTTACTCATCGATTCCATTCCACCAGCTACAATCAGTGATTGATCACCAGTACGAATAATTTGATCTGCTAACGTAACTGCGCGAAGCCCTGATGCACAAACTTTATTTATTGTTTCTGTCTGCACTTCCCAAGGAATGCCGGCCGCTCTTGCTGCTTGGCGTGATGGAATTTGTCCTTGCCCTCCTTGGATAACCGTTCCGAATATAACTTCTTCAACATCACTAGCGGAAACATTCGCTCTTTCAAGCGCTGCCTTAATTGCGATTCCTCCAAGTTCTGTTGCTTTCACGTCTTTTAAAGTTCCTCCAAATTTTCCAACCGGTGTTCTTGCAGCACTTAAAATAACTGTTTTACTCATGTTTCTTTCCCCCATTTCTTTTTTTAGCACCGAGCGCTCGCTCGGTATCCTTGCGCCTAGAAGAGGTGCAATTATTGCACCTCTTTCTAGATTTGAATGCATTCCTACAAACTACATTGCTTCTTTCTTCTGTCCGATAACTGAGCGTTCTAAAATCTCTGTTACGTCCAAAGTTTGAACTGTTTCTTCAACTTCTTTCGCTTTCGTGCCGTCACTAATCATCGTTAAGCAATACGGGCATCCTGTACCGATAATTGACGGCTGTACAGCTAGCGCTTGTTCTGTACGAGCAACGTTAATACGAGAACCTGTCGTTTCTTCCATCCACATTAGGCCGCCACCCGCACCACAGCACATTCCCGTTTCACGGTTACGCGCCATTTCTACAAGGTTTACACCTGGAATTGCTTTTAGAATATCGCGCGGCGCTTCGTATACTTCGTTGTATCTTCCTAAGTAACAGGAATCATGGTACGTAACTGTCTCTTCAATAGAATGGACAGGTTTTAAACGACCTTCCTTCACCCACTGGGCTAGTAATTCTGTATGATGATAGACTTCTGCTTGTAAGCCAAAGTCCGGGTACTCATTTTTAAAAGTGTTATAAGCATGAGGGTCAATCGTAACGATTTTCTTCACTCCTGCTTTTTCAAATTCTTCAATATTTTTAGTCGCCATTTCCTGGAATACAAATTCATTTCCAAGGCGGCGCGGTGTATCACCAGAGTTCTTTTCCTTATTACCAAGAATTGCGAATGAAATGCCTGCTTCATTCATTAGCTTCGCAAATGATATCGCAATCTTCTGACTGCGATTGTCATACGAACCCATTGATCCAACCCAGAATAAGTATTCAAACTCTTCGCCAGCTTTTGATTTCTCCTTTACAGTTGGAACTGTTACTTCATCGTCACCTTGGCGCCATGTTTCACGCTCTTTACGGTTCAGTCCCCACGGATTACCTTGACGCTCAATGTTTGTCATTGCACGCTGCGCTTCCGCGTCCATTTTTCCTTCTGTTAAAACGAGATAGCGGCGTAAATCAATAATTTTGTCAACATGCTCATTCATAACTGGGCACTGGTCCTCACAGTTACGACACGTTGTACATGCCCAAATCTCTTCTTCTGTAATAACGTCTCCGATTAAACTTGGGTCGTACGCTAGCGCTGTAGCCGCTGATTCTTGTTGTCCTTTTCCAGCTGCCATCATCGCTAACTGATTTCCTTGTGTATTATTAAAAGCAACAACTGGAACCCACGGTGCTTTTGATGTTACCGCTGCGCCTTTATCAGTTAAATGATCACGAAGTTTTAAAATTAAATCCATCGGTGATAACATTTTCCCTGTTCCTGTTGCCGGACACATATTTGTACAACGACCACATTCGACGCAGGAATATAAGTCGATAAGTTGATTTTGTCTAAAGTCTTCAATTTTACCAACACCGAATGTTTCTTGTGTTTCATCTTCGAAATCAATTTTTTCAAGTTTTCCCGGATTTGAAAGTCGACCAAAAAACACGTTAACTGGTCCAGCAATCAAATGCGCATGTTTTGATTGTGGAACATAAACTAAAAACGTTAACAAAATTAGTAAATGCACCCACCAAGAGAAATAGAACACTGAAATGGCTACGGTTTCATTTAATCCCGAGAAAACGTAAGCGATTGCAGAAGCGATTGGTTCACTCCATGAAAGCTCCTCGCCGTGCCATATAATTCCCATCCCATTACCAAGTAGCACAGAAATCATTAAGCCACCAATAAAGATAAGAACAAGGCCTGATTTAAAATTACGTTTCAAACGAACAAGCTTTTCAATATAGCGTCTATGAAAAGCCCAAAAGACTGCAATTAAAATAACGAGTGTGACAATTTCCTGGAAGAATGTAAATGCAGGGTATAGTGGTCCAAGTGGAAGATGCGATCCTGGTGCAAGTCCTTTCCAAACGAAGTCAATTGCTCCAAATTGGACAAGAATAAATCCGTAAAAGAACATAACGTGAATGATGCCGCTCTTTTTATCTTTCAGCAGCTTTTTCTGACCGAAAACATTGACCTTAAGAAGATCCCAACGCTCTTTAAAACGACGGTCAAATTCGATCTTTTTTCCTAATTGTATGTAGGCCATCCTTGTTCGTATAAGATATACAAACAAATACCCCGCATAAGCAATAACAGCAATGGCAGCCAGCCAATTAATGATTAGTAAGCTATTCATTTTATGCTACCCCTCTCTTTGTAAGCTCTCTTTCTTTTTTAGAATCTTCGAAAATATATAATTTTCTGAATTATATCCCCTATTCCCATTATATAATGAGTGAGCATTCAGTCAACAGTTTTTTGTTATACAACAACACATTTTTTAATAAAGCTGTTTATTTCGGTGAAACTATAAAGTGAAACTTTAATCGGCGGAGAGCTATTCATCCCCACTGAGTAAAAGCCCTCACCAATCGGGCTTTTACGGGCGGCCTGAATCCCAACCAACTTCTTTGCTTTAGGTGGGCGTCTTACTGTCCGCAAATAGCGGGATACAGTGAAATTTTGATTTGTAAAAAATTGATGGTGAAAAGACCGTGAAGGAGGGAATTTACTTATGTTTTTCTTATCTCTCTTGTTATTAGGCAGCGCTCTCTGGATTACAATCGACCTTTCATATGGGAGAATTGTTCATTTAAAGCGTGTACGTTCTCGTTCTTTCCCTTTACGTCAAAGTGATTTTCGCCTTTATACATACGGAAATGATCTATACGATGCTCTCTTTACTGATATAAAACAAGCTAAACACCATGTGCACGTTTTATTTTTTATTGTAAAAAACGATGATATAAGCCGTACGTTTTTAAAGTTACTTATCGATAAAGCACAAGAAGGAATTGAAGTAAGACTTTTACTCGACCGGTTTGGAAGTCATTATTTATCAAAAGAAGCAATTTACTCCCTACAAAAACATGGTGTCTCTTTTTCATTTTGTCATAAAGTGAAATTTCCTTTTCCTTTCTTTTCTGCAAATCAAAGAAACCATAGAAAAATTACAGTTATTGACGGAAAAATTGGTTATATTGGTGGATTTAACATTGGCGAAGAATATTTAGGGCATAATCAAAGGTTAGGGTTATGGCGAGATTATCATTTACGTCTTACAGGAGAAGGGATACAAGATTTACAAAAACAATTTTTACATGATTGGCTCGACGATACAGACCAAAATTTATTAGATTCATCTCTTTATTTTCCTATGCAACAACCAGGGACCATTCTACATCGTTTCATCCCTACTGATGGTGCCTATTTACAAAATACATTTTTACATTTAATCGAAAGCGCGAAAAAAGAACTCTTTATCGGTACACCATATTTTATTCCTGGAAAAAAAATTATGAATGCATTATTAAAAGCGCGAAAACGTGGGGTTCAAATAACTATTCTCGTTCCACAAAAGGCTGATCACGCCCTCGTTCGAGAAGCAAAATTCCCATATTGCCGAAAGTTAATACAAGCTGGTTGTAATATTTACGCTTTTCAGCAAGGATTTTTCCACGCAAAAATTATTATAGTAGACGATCATACTTGTGATATCGGAACTGCTAATTTCGATATGAGAAGTATATATATTAACCATGAAATCAATTGCCTTTTATACGATAAACATTTCATACAAGAAGTAAAATGTAAATTCGAGGAAGATTTGGAACGCTCCTTATTACTTTCCTTTGAAGATGTCAATCCTCTCTCCATTATCGATAGAGGAAAGGAATGGATAGGAACGATACTCGCGTTCTTTTTATAGAGAAATTTCAAGGGCCAAGGAGGTGCATCACATATGATAATTAGATTTGGATATGTCTCACATGCTACGGCATTATGGGACTGTTCGCCTGCCAAAACAATGACATTTACAAGCTGGAAAAAGCTAAAAAAACAAGAGCGTGAAGATAAATTATATAATGTTACACTGCAAAATCTAGAACATACAATACGCATCCTTCATTACAATATTGCACACGAAATTCCATTATATCGTTTATCATCTTCTATCGTCCCGCTTGCAACACATCCTGAAGTTGAATTTGATTACATTCAAATATTTGCTCCACTATGGCGTAAAATAGGAGCATTAATTCAAGAACACAATTTACGCGTAAGTTTTCATCCCAACCAATTCACACTATTTACAAGCGACAAACCACATATTACAACTAATGCTATTACAGATATGAGCTATCATTATAATGTGTTAAATGCTATGGGAATTGCGGATTCTTCCTACATTAATATCCATGTAGGTGGTGCGTATGGAAATAAGGAGAAGGCAATCGAACGTTTTCATGAAAATATACAAAAACTCCCTTACCATATAAAAAGACAAATGACTCTTGAAAATGACGATAAAACGTATACAACTTCTGAAACTTTGGCTATTTGTCAAAAAGAAAAAATCCCTTTCGTGTTCGATTATCATCATCACATAGCGAACCTTTGTAATGAACCGCTAGAAGAATTGCTTCCTATGATATTTAAAACTTGGTCACATACAAATGTCCTTCCTAAAGTTCATATTTCTTCTCCTAGATCAGAAAAAGAATTTAGGGCCCACGCAGATTATATTGATTTAGAATTTATTAAACCCTTTTTACACATTACAAAAAAAATTAATCATGATTTCGATATTATGATTGAAAGTAAACAAAAGGATTTAGCACTTCTTCAGTTAATAGATGAAATCTCTTCTATAAGGGGAGTGAAAAGAATAAAAGGCGCAACACTACAATGGTAAATTGTAACGTTGCGCTATTTTTTTCAAAAAGTATTTCTTATAGTAAAAAAGCTCCTGTTTTATATGCTATTATTTAAATTAGCATTTTCCCCCTGTGATTCAACTTTATTGAAATGGAGCCATTATATGATCAATCAAAAAAAATATGTACAATTTGTCATGATGTATATAATTATATTTTCTCTTTGGATATTCCTTATCCCTAAGGATTTAAATATAAAAGAAATTGGAATTCTCTTCTTATTTTGTTTTGCTACACTCTTTTCTTGCTATTGCTTATATAAAGCAATTAAGAAGATGAAGCACGGTGACAAACTATTTTGGGTTCTAGTACTATGTACTTGTATATGCGGATTAGCTATGGAGATAACTTTGTTTCTTCATTCACTTTCTATATATGATCAAGTCATATTCTCATATAAGGCATTGCCTTTTTTCATCATACAATATATTTTGCTCTTTTCTGGCTTTGCTATAAAGTTTATAAAACATTACTCTATTAGAGGCCTTGCTCAATTTTCATTTGACAGCATCTTTATTGTTATTATGAATATTTATTTTACCTTAACCTTTATTTTAGATATTTCAAGCTTTCGTATGTTAACGAAGGAAACGTGGATTTTGATTGGGTATTTTATCGCACAATCATTAGTAATTTACGCCGTTATTAGCCTATATAGAAGAGAACGGTATTCTTCTAGTAGAATCTCATTAATTATTGGCTTTACTATTATACTTGTATACGGATATATACATCTATTCCAATTAAACACGGGAATGGGAACTTCTTCTGAAGTCTCTTATTTAATACATACTGCTTCGATTTTACTAATCGGTTTATCGTCCATACTGTACATTTTGGATAAACCAATGCAACATGAAACGAAAACGAAATATTATCGATTCGATTATGTACGCTTTATATTACCTTATTTTAGTATAATCATTACTTTTTCCTTTGTTGTTATTCAACCTTGGGATGATAAGTTCATGCTAATCGGTCTAGTATTATCACTAGTATTATTATTCCTACGACAACTTTACATGTGGAAAGATAATCAAGTATTAATCGATACGTATGAACAGTTGACTACACAACTAGAAGATGAAGTTGAAGAAGGCGTATCTGCCCTATCAAAAAGTGAACAACGTTATAAATCTTTATTCGAAGATCATCCTGATGCTGTTTTTTCTTTAAATATGAACGGGATTTTTCAACAATCTAATAAGGCTTGTGAAAGTTTATTTACAGCCTATTATTGTGAAGTAACAAGCTATTCTCTTCAACACTTCATTGATCCACAAGATCATGAATTATTGAAGAAATCTTTACAAATTACAAAAGAAGGTAGACCACAAACTCTAGAAATTCGTACAAAAGAAAAAGAAGGCTATTATTATCACCTTCACATTACATTCATCCCTATTTTTATAAATAAAGAAGTTGTTGGGATGTTTGGTATCGCACGTGATATTACAACTTTATATGAAAAACAAAAGCAAGTAGAGCATATGGCTTTCCATGATGCACTTACAGGACTACCGAATCGACGGAAATTCGAAAAAGATTTAAAAACGATTTTAAATCTAGCTCAAAACAACACTAATGACGTTGCGGTTATGTTCCTCGACCTAGATCGATTTAAAAAAATTAACGATCGACTCGGCCATGATGTCGGGGATTTATTATTAATTGAAGTAGCAAAAAGATTACGTGGATGTTTGCGTTCAAAAGATATCGTTGCCCGCCAAGGCGGAGATGAATTTACGATTCTATTACCAGATATGTACTCTGAAAAAAGTGCTTCTTTTATGGCTGAACAAATTTTAACTATTTTAAATAAGCCTTACTTTATTAAAGATGAAGAACTTTCTGTTACACCGAGTATCGGAATTGCGATGTACCCTGACTACGGAACCGATGTAACCGAATTAATGAAAAATGCAGATATGGCTATGTATCGAGCAAAGGCTAATGGAAAAAATAGATTTATTTTCTTCTCAAAAGAAATGAGTATTGCGCAAAATGAAATACACTTCCTAGAAGGTGAACTTTCAAAAGCTCTACAACAAAATGAATTTTTCCTTGAATATCAACCACAAGTAAATACAAAAACAAAACAAATTATCGGTTTTGAGGCATTAATTCGCTGGAAACATCCAAAACTCGGAATTGTATCGCCTGCCCAATTCATTCCTCTAGCAGAGGAAACAGGATTTATTATTGAACTTGGTAATTGGATTTTGCGTACCGCCTGCTTAGAAGCAAAAAAGTGGCATAACCAAGGATTTTCTCACTTAAAGGTTGGTGTAAATTTATCTGTTGTTCAATTCAATCACGCAGATTTAATATCAACTATTTCAAAAGTCTTGGAAGAAACCGAACTAAAGCCGGAAGCGCTAGATATTGAGATTACAGAAAGTATCGCGATTAATCAAAATCATTCTGTAATTGCTAAACTAGAAGAACTTCAAAATCTCGGTATCCAAATTTCAATTGATGACTTTGGAACTGGTTATAGTTCTTTAGCTTATTTAACGAAATATCCAATCAATACATTAAAAATTGCTCGAGAATTTATTTGTGGAATTACAAATAGCCCTTTAGAAGAAGCGATTATCGCTTCCATTATTACGCTATCAAAAGAATTAAATTTAGAGGTTATTGCGGAAGGTGTAGAAACAGAAGAACAATGGAAGTTTTTACACGAACAAAACTGTGACCACATTCAAGGATTCCTCTTTAGCAAACCAGTTTCTAGTAAAGATGTTTGGATGTTACTCCACAAAAAAACAACCGTCTAAGTAAGACGGTTGCTTTTTAATACTCAAAAGGCATATCTGAAGCTAATTGTACCTCTTGATCATTATGAGAAATTACTTGGCTTTTCTCTAAAGCTGTATCTGCTAATGAAATACCCCATGCCATCGCTAACGTTAATAGACTACCAATAAGTAGTTTTTTCATATTCCATCACCCACATTTTTCTTTTAATATATCATGAAAATTTATCCATATCGTATGCAATTATGCATATTTATTTTTTAGGTCGTTTTTATTTCTTCATTTTTTTTATAAGCGTTTCTTTATACGCATGCATTTCTAATATATCGAAAAAGAAGCAAGCTTTTTCATAAGCATCTTCAATCTCTGCCCCATCATACTCTAGCTTTTCTAAGCATTCACCTTTTTGATAGTATAACTGTCCAATCAATGCCATACTATTAATTCGACATGATATTTCAATGGCTTTATTTATTTGATAAAGCGCTTCTTCATATTGATTATCTAAGTATAATGTTTTTGCATGATTATGTCTTACCTTCACATCAAACTCTTTATTTTCAGGCAATGCCTCTAATTGCTTTAATATACCTTCAAATAACTCCATACCCTTCTTAAAATAACCATTTTCAGCATAAATATTTGCAATTGCATTTTCTATATAAAGTTTTTGATACACGTCTATTCCAGTTAACTGTTGATTTAGTAGCTTTTTTAGCTCCAGAATACAATATTCATAATCAATCTTCTTTAGCACATACGCAGATACATGATATTGCCATTGAAGAAACTGCTGAAACTCAGGATGATATTCTTCCTTTTTCAGTTCATTCCATACTTTATTATATATTTCTTTATATTTCTTTTGCTTACAAAGCATAATGATTTGATCTTTTAACTGCTTTTTCCTCTCGATATCAGAATAAATGAGTACCTCATAAAAATGAATAATGGGAACTTGTAACTTTGCTGCAATACCTTGCAATATATCCATACTTGGGTATACCGCGCCCGACTCAATTCTGCTTACCTCCGATTGATGACATACATTATCGGAGAGTTGTTTCTGTGTTAATCCTCTCATTCCCCTAATTTTCTTTATTTCGCTTCCTAGTTTTTCTGCGTGCATACTTGCTCACCGTCCCATTATAACAATCTAATTTTTTAAGTTGTCATACCACTACAATAATGTGCATTCGACAATTTTTGATATGAAATAATGCATAATATATATAAAATTCGGCAAATTCCTCATACAATTCATCTCACATACACAATACAAGATTAGGAGTGTTATAGATGAATTATAGAAAACTTGCTAGTGCTTTCGTTACATTCGGTCTTCTTTGTCCTTTATCAACAGAAGTTATTCACGCTCAAGAATTAGATAAAAATGAAGTGAAAGTTGAAATTGCTCAGCCTGGTTTAACAATCGGAAAATTAACACAACCTCAAAACGATACAAAAGAGAATATTGCTAAAAAGTATTTAAAAGGTGAGGTAAATGGGGCTAAAGCTCAACAAGAGCAAGTTACTACTGAAAAGAATGTCGATTTTCAACCTACAAATACAGAAACAAAAGAAAATCAAACCGAATTACGCCTTGCACAAACATACAAAAACTATAAAGTATATGGTCAAGATCTCATTGTAAAAGTAGATAAAAATGGAGTAATTACAACTGTTAGTGGTAAAGTTGCCCAAAATTTAGACCAACAACTTAATCTTACTATAACAAATTTTTTGTCGAAAAATGAAGTAAAATCTAAATTACGCAATATACTTCAAATTCCAAGTGATGCGACAGAAACAGAATTTTCTAGCGAAACGGTAGTTTATAAGAAAAAAGATGGCTACTATACATACGCAACGGTCCTTACATTTACTTATGAAAACAATGAACAAGTTATAAACGGAAATGCAATCATGGACTTACAAACTGGTGAAGTACTTTTCCAAGAAAAGTTTATTAAAAATAAAGAGAATAAAACTATTAATCAAGTAACAGCACCTAAACTATCACCAGCGAAAGAACAAGGAACTGGGAAAAATGCGCTACAAGAAAATGTATTATTTAATATTGCGAAAGGCTCTGATGGAAAATTTTATTTAGCTGATTTATCCCGCGGAAATGGTATTTATATTTACAACGCAAACTACGCTGATTCTCTTGGTGGCGATAGCCAAGCTGGTTATCCAGGGACACTTATTTCAAGCGATAACTCTAACTTCTTAGATAAAGAAGCAGCTGGTGTTATGAAAAATATGAGTGATATTTACGACTATTTTAAGAAAGAACATAATCTGAAAAGTTACGATAATAAAGACTCAAAAGTTGTTGCTAGCGTCCATGGATTTGATTCTACTGAAGTTAGTGATGGTGTAAAAGAAAACTATGTAAATGCATTTTGGCATCCAGGTTGGAATCAAATGGTCTTTGGTGATGGGCTAAATGGAAAATTAACCTCTGCTCTTGACGTAACAGCCCATGAATTTGGACATGCTGTATTTAGTGGTACGACGAAAAATAAAATTGTGCGATATCCAAGTGCTGAAACATCTGCGCTAAATGAAGGTTTAGCAGATTTTTGGGGTACACAAATAGAATATTACGTAAAGAAAGATAAAGGAAATTGGATTATGGGTGATACGTTAGGTGGTCTAACAATTCGTGACATCCCAGGGGAAATTGGTGACGGCGGCAACAAACTATACACAAACTTACAAGATTTCTATAATGATGGAAATAATCAAGAATCTCATGTGAATTCCGGAATCATTAGCCATGTATTATATCAATTAGCTGAAGGTAAAACGTATAACGGTATATCTGTTCAAAGACAAGGAAATGAAAAAGTAAGTAAAGTTGTTATGCGTGCATTGCAAAACTACGCAACTTCAGCAGAAGATTTTGAATCACTTCAATCTCACATTGTACAAGCTGCAAAAGACTTATATGGTAATATGACAGTAACAGAATTCGAAAAGGCTTTCCAAGCACATGGATATAAGACTCTAGCAAAAATTAGTAAAGTAGTAGAAGTACAACAAGGAAAATAAGCAAAAAGAAGTTTACCACTCATAGGTAAACTTCTTTTTATATCCATCCCTTTTCTTCCGCAATTGTAATTGCCTCAATTCTATTTTTTGCGTCGAGCTTCGTTAACACTTCGGAAATATAATTACGTACTGTACCCGGTGAAAGATAAAGTGTTTTCGCAATTTCATTTGCCGTCTTTCCTTCTTTAGCAAGTAACAATACTTCTTTTTCACGATCTGATAATGGATTTTGCTCCTGCCATAAACCAAACATTAAATCTTGAGAAACCTCTCGTTTTCCCTTCATTACATTACGAATTGCTGCGGCTAAATCTTCACTCGGGCTATCTTTTAACAAATATCCGTGCACACCAGCTTTCATCGCCCTTTCAAAATACCCTGGCCTTGCAAATGTTGTTAAAATCATTACTTTGCATAATGATTTTTCTTTCTTTAAAGTTTCAGCAACATCCAATCCACTTTGAATCGGCATTTCAATGTCCATAATACTTATATCCGGCTTTAACGATTCAATTAATTTTAACGCCTCTTCCCCATTCGCAGCCTGACCAACTACTTCAATATCATCCTCTAGATCAAGCAGGGCTCCTAACGCACCACGAAGCATTCGCTGATCTTCTGCAATAATAATTCGAATCATGCCCTCACCTCATCTTTTCCTGTTCTAATTACAATTGGAACCTTCACTGTTAACAGCGTCCCCGGATTAATCGTATCTAGCTCCACTAGACCGTCAATTAAGGCAATTCGTTCCTTTATACCACGAATGCCGTTTCCATCATGATTTTGCTCCTCTAAACCGACGCCATTATCTTCTACTTTTAAAATCAATTCACCTTGTGATTCTAATATAGAAACAATGCACACTGTCGCCTTACTATGCTTCACTACATTCGTAACAGCTTCACGTAAACACATGCCTAAAATATTTTGCTCAATTGGCGATAGCGAACTAGAATTAGCCTCTTGCTTTACTTCTAATTCAATATTGGCAGCTTGCAAAATCGCTTTTATTTGCTCAAGTTCTTCTTCCACTGTAATCATACGCATATCAGAAATTAATTCTCTCAGCTGTTTTAAAGCGGTGCGAGATGTTTGTGTAATTTCCTTCGCTTCCATACTTGCACGATCTGGATTTTTCACAATTAACTTCTCCACGAGCTGACTTTTCAAAGTAATAAGAGATAATGTGTGTCCTAACGTGTCATGAAGATCTCTTGCAATTCGCTGGCGCTCTTCACGTTTTACTAAGTCTTTAATTTGTTCATTTGCTTCGTTTAATTGATTTTTCAACATCTTTTTTTGATTAAAATTACGCATTCCAAATGGCGTAAGAAGCATTAAAATAAACATTGGAACTATATTCACTAAACTCGGGATTGTTAGTTGATTAACATTTACAAATATAAAAGCTCCAAGCATTACAACTAATAAACATAACAACACACGAAATGCCTTCTTACTTGGCGCAAATCCCATCGCACTCGCCGTAAAATATCCGAACAATATCATGAAGGGATTATAAAATAAAGCAAATGAGAATGTGAGCACCATTTGAATACACGCCCACAAAATGAACGTTTTGTTAACAAAATAAAGTTGACGGTATGTGACGGTGAAGACTATCAACATACCGATCCCTATTACAAGCTTCCATCCTGATACTTGCGTTAAATTATAGATTGGAAATAATAAATACACGAGCCACATATACGGGAAGAAACCCATCTGTTTCGGAAAAACTTCAAACCTCTTCTTCTCTATCATTTATACCGCTTCCTGTCTTTTTCTTATATATATTGATACTACAACAAATATAAGGAAATAACCTCCTAGTACCGCGATATTTTCCCACCCAACTGACTTCCCAGCTACAATATCCCATGCCCCACTACCAAAATGATATGTCGGTGTCCATTCTCCAATAGACCTTAATACTTTTGGGAATACTTCTATCGGCATCCATAATCCGCCAACTACCGCTAAGCTCATATTTAAAATATTAGCCAGGCCAGCAGCTGCATCCGCCTTCTTAATTGAACCTATTACTGTTCCGAGTGCTAAAAATGGTGTCACGCCTAATAATAACCATAATCCGGCACCAATCCATTGACCTACTGTTAACTCAACATTATTAATTAATATTCCTGCCATAAAAATAACTAAGATTGAAAAAGCATTCACTACTGTTTGGGCAATAATTTTAGCTGCTAAATATGCCCCCTCTGGAAGTGGTGTAATTTTTAAAAGATGTGTCCATCCTTGCCCTTTTTCCTGAGAAAGTCTCACACCGAAACTAAAAAGGGCAGTCCCTACAATACTGAAAGTCGCCATTGAAATTAAATAATGTGCTTTCCATGCATCTCCGTTTTGCGGGACTTGAACAACATTTGTAAAGATGTAATAAAACATAACTGGCATTAATAATGAGAAAAAGATGAATAATTTATTGCGGAACGTACGTAAAACCTCTATTTTACATTGCATCCATAATGCTCTCATGCGATTCCCTCCTTCTGATTTGCAACAAACTGTTCAAATGCTTCATCGAGGCTTCCACGTTCAACTGAAACGTCTGTTACAGGTAGATTCCTCTGATAAATTGCTTGTAAAGTGGCATCTGTATCTTCCGTCGTTAAAGTGAAGCGCCCTTCATTTGACTGTACTTCTGTTACATGCGGTAATTCCTTTAGTAAACTCTTAGGAATTTTCTCTTTCGAATAAAACGAGATTGTTTTTCTAGAAATCGTCGCTTTCATCTCATCTGGTGTGCCATCTGCGATAATCTTTCCGTTCGCAAATAATAAAATTCGATCTGCTAGCGCATCCGCTTCTTCTAAATAATGTGTTGTTAAAATAATCGTTTTCCCTTCACTTGCTAATTTTCTAATCGTTTCCCAAAACGTTTTTCGAGATGTTATGTCCATCCCTACAGTTGGTTCATCTAAAAATAACAACTCTGGATTCCCTGCAAGTGCCAGCGCAAAATTTAACCTTCTTTTTTGACCGCCCGATAATTTCTCACATCTTTGCTTTCGTTCTGATTCTAAGTTCGATAGCTGCAGTAATGTTTCTTTCTCTACAGGATTCGTATAATAACTACGGAATAACTCAATTGCCTCTTCTACCGTGATACTATCAATCACACTTACTTCTTGTAGCATCGCACCAAGGCTATTACGAACATCTCTATGCTTCGGACTCTTTCCAAATATAGAGACATTCCCCTCTGTCGGATCTTTTAATCCGAGCATCATTGAAATTGTCGTTGTTTTCCCCGCACCATTTGGACCGAGTAATGCTACTATTTGCCCTTTATTTACATGAAATGAAACGTTATTTACTGCTTTTTTATGTTTAAATGTTTTAGAAACACCATTTACTTCAATAATCTTTTCCATCTCTCCACCCCCGCCGTTTCTTATATTTACATTGTATGCTCTGGAAAAGTTAGGAAACAGTATGATGCGTCATGACATCAATATGACAATTGTCATGTATTCTTTATGAGAGGAATCAACCCGCATACCGCACGCGAGTAGCAGTACAAAAATAAACATGATACAATCGGATAAGACATATATTCGAGGAAGGACAGTGGTTTTCATGATTATTCGTAATGAACAAGATTTAGAAGGTTTACGAAAAATCGGCCGCATCGTTGCACTTGCACGCGAAGAAATGAAAAAGCAAGCGAAGCCAGGTATGACAACGAAAGAGCTTGATTTAATTGGTAAAAAAGTATTAGATGAGCACGGTGCTATTTCAGCGCCTGAAAAAGAATATAAATTCCCAGGTGTAACTTGCATTAGTGTAAACGAAGAAGTTGCTCACGGCATTCCAAGCGATCGCGTATTAAAAGAAGGCGATTTAGTAAACGTAGACGTATCAGCAGCACTTGACGGATATTATGCAGATACAGGTATCTCATTTGTTCTTGGCGACGATGAAGAAAAAGAAAAACTTTGCCAAGCAGCAGTAGACTCATTTTGGGAAGCAATGAAAAAAGTAAAAGCTGGCTCAAAACAAAATCAAATTGGTCGTGCTGTTTCTAACTTTGCACATAAAAATGGATATAATGTAATCCAAAACTTAACTGGTCACGGTATTGGTCTTAGCTTACACGAAGCTCCAAACCACATTTTAAGCTACTATGATCCAATGGATAATGCGCTTCTAAAAGACGGCCTTGTTATCGCTGTAGAACCATTCATCTCTATGAAGGCTGATCATATTATTGAGCGCGGTGATGATGGTTGGACATTCGTTACACCAGATAAAAGCCTTGTTGCACAATGTGAACATACAGTTGTTGTAACACGCGGTGAACCGATTATCTTAACAGAAATATAATATAAAATGACCGTTTTGTAGATTCCTTCTACTGAAACGGTCATTTTTACATTTTTGGAAAATATACGGACTATTATTGAACTCTTTATCATTTAAGTATATAATTTTTAGCGGAGGTTATTTAGGGTTATCTTTGCCAAAAGATAATCGCGCTAAGACATAAAATACCTTCTTTTTATTATGTAAAACAGCTCCAAAAATGACCGTAGTAACGATTGGGTCGGATATTCCAAACAACTTATATTCCTCTAATGACGAAAGGAACAATCGTATCGTAACTTCGGTCCATTAATCGTACAACTCTCTTTAGACAAAATAGTTGGCTATTTTCAAAGTACATATTGTCTTCATCCTGACCAAAATCAACCCTATCGAGATTTTTTATTTCCACATAACTTTAAGGCGAAAAACAAGCCTTCACAATGGGATACATTACTTTGGTTAGCATGTATCGTAAAACTTACCTTTATAACCATTTTTTATCTATTGAAGAATGGTATTCATCAGAAAATAGGTTAAGCAGCTCATTGAATATTTTTTGCATACGCCTATTTTATGGAAATCCACACAACAAATCTCGTCCTATAAAGGTCTGATATCATTCCTTATCAGTATTTATTTCTTCATTTTTTGTCGAAATTTGTATATTAATTCTCTGCATTATTAAAATATACATTTTGTTTTACGTTATATTACTTTGAATATGAATAATTTTGTCAAAGAGCATACGTAGTAAAGGAGGAATCATACAATCCAAAATCCATTGATCCATAATAACTAAGCCCTTCAAAATTCAGTTTTATACAATAGAAGGATTAACAAAGGAGGAACAATGAAAAAACTTTTCAATGCATGTTTAATTATATTCGTACTATTTTCGCAGCTTGCTAGTTTTCCATACAATCAAGTGAGAGCGGAATCCTTAACAGGTAATTCATTATTTGACACTGTTGAAATGAAAGATGCAACTAATCATATTATTGACGAAGCATTAAATCCTAAAAACTTAATAAAGATAGGATCAACCATTCAGTTAGAATATACTTGGTCAATAAAAGATTCTCAAGTTTTACATGCAAACGATACAGCAGTGCTTCAAATACCACTTGCATTAAAAGTATCTAAAGATACGCAAGGAGATTTGGTGGTTGATCAAAAACATATTGGTCAATATTTTGTGACAGCTAAAGATAACAAACTGAAACTAATATTTAATGATCAAGTAGAAACTTCAAAAGATGCTAAAGGTAAAATTAAACTTGAAACTGTATTTAATCCAACTTTAAAAACTGGAGAAAAATCAGTTCAAATCGCTTTTCCTTTAGGAACAATGGTTCATCCTATATCAGTTCCTGTTCAAGTAGAAGATTCTAAAGAAGATGAAACCAAACAGGATACTAATAAACAAGCGCAAGATCCAGCAGCTAAACCTGTTACTGACAATCCGGAACAAAACCCAGCAGCTAAACCTGTTACTGACAATCCGGAACAAAACCCAGCAGCTAAACCTGCTACTGACAATCCGGAGCAAAACCCAGCAGCTAAACCTGCTACTGACAATCCGGAGCAAAATCCAGCAGCTAAACCTGCTACTGACAATCCGGAGCAAAACCCAGCAGCTAAACAAGACACTGACACCCCAGAACAAAATCTAGCAAGCAATCCTGCTGAGAATAAAAATTCAGGTCCAAAGCAAATAACAACAAACATTTTAACGGGTGTAAAGTTAACGGACAAAGACGGAAAACCATTTATAGAGGATAACCGTCCAAGTACAGATTCCCCTGCCAACATTGAGTTTACATGGGAACTTTTAAAATCGATGAATGTAAAAAGTGGAGATTACTATATTTTTGATCTTCCTAAACATTTTAAAATTCACAATACAATTAACAGTCCTTTATACGATAGCGACAACAACCCAATTGGGAACTTTACTGTTACAAAAGAAGGAAAAGTCACGATGACATTCAACGATTATGTTGAAGAACATCCAGATGTTGCTGGTAATCTACAATTAAAGACAGAATTTAATAAAGTTGAAATTAAAGGTACAACAACACAAGAAATTCCTTTCCCAATTAAAGATAAAGATGTTTCTATTACAGTTGACTTTAAGCCTAATGTACAAACAGCTACGAATAAAAAAGGGTTACCTGATAGGCCAATTAATACAAATGAAATTAATTGGACAGTAGAAATAAATAAAACGAAAGATACTCTTAAAAATGCTGTTTTTAAAGATAACATCCCACAAGGTACAAGCTTAAATAAAGATTCTATTAAAGTTTATTATTTAGAAGTTGATGTTAATGGGAACGCAACACGTGGTGCAGAAGCTGATCCAGCAGATTACAAAATCACTTCATCAGATGGTTCAAAATTGGAGATTGCTTTTAAAGATAGCATCAATAAAGCATACCAAATCGAATATGCCACAAAAATCACTGATGAAAATGTAACAAACTTCCAAAATAACGTTGCGATAACGAGTGATAATCAAAAGCAACAAAATGTAAGTGCTACTGTAACGGTTTCTCGTGGTACACATTTAAACAAAACAAGTAAATATGATCCAAAGACGCAAATGATTGAATGGACAATTACTTACAATGGTGATCAAAGAGATATCAAAAAAACAGATGCGCTTTTAAAAGATATTTTTGACAATACACATGAACTCGATGAAAATTCTATTGTCATAAAAAATGCTGCTTATGATGATAAAGGAAAACTTGTGACTGGTGATACTGCTAATAATTACACTGTAAACAAAAAGAACAATGGGTTCGATTTACAATTTAATGAAGATATTAACAGTGCTTATGTAATCACTTATAAAACAAAGCCAACTGATAAAGTCATAAAAGATGGAAAAGTCAAAAATACAGTTACCGCAGATAATGGTTCAAGTAAAGAAAATGAGGCTAGCTTCAAGCAGCAAAACATTATTAAATCTAATAATAAAGCTGAAACAAACTACAAAGACAAAACAACAACTTGGACAATTATAGTAAATAATAACAACTATCCATTAAACAACGCGACCATTACGGATACCTTTGATCATGGTGGATTGCAATTAAAAGATAAGAAACTAGAAATTAAAGACGGAGATTATACTCTTCAAGCTGGGACTGACTATGTTTTAGATGTGACGGATAAAGGTTTCAATATTACTCTTATAGGTACATATCAGTCTAATATGACAAAGACATTAGTCGTAAAATATACTACAGACTTTGATTATACAAAATTAGAAAGTGGCCAAACTTCATTTAAAAATACAGGTAACTTATCTTGGATAGATACCGATTCTAAGCCACAATCAAATAAAGATGCAGCGAATTTTGATCCTGATACTTTCACAAAGGCGAATGGATATAAATACGGTTCTTATAACGCCCAAACAAAGGAAATTACTTGGATAATAGGCTTCAATTATAATAATATTGAGATTAAAGACCCTTATGTTATAGACGTAATAAAAGATAAACAAAAGTTAGTACCAGGATCCATTGAAGTACGTGACATGATTTTAAATGGAAGCCCGGATAATGCAAGACCTGGTAATGCTGTACCAACTGAGCAATATGAACTTGAAGAACCTACAGATAAAAATAACAACACCCTAAAGGTTCATTTCAAACAATCAATTAATTCACCTTATTATATTATCTTTAAAACAAGCCTTGATGGTGAGCTTATCCAAGCTACTTACAACAACGAGGCCGATTTAAAAGATGGCTCTAAAATTGTTAACACTCTTAAAGGTGATGCTCAAGTAAATAAAGGTGGCAGCTTCGTCACAAAAAAAGCTGTACAAGACGACAACTATATTAATTGGAGTATCGCAATTAATGAAAGCCAATCAACCATCACAGACGCGGTTGTAACAGACGATCCAACAGATAATCAAGTGCTTGTGGAAGATTCATTCCACTTATACCCGACTACTGTTGATCCATATGGGAATTTAACAAAAGATACAGCAAATGAATTAAAAAAAGGAACAGACTATAAGTTAACGATCACAACAGACAATAAGACCGGAAAGCAACATTTCGAAATTGCCTTCTTGAAAAAAATTGATCGAGCTTATATTTTAGAATATCGTTCACTTATTAATGCAGACGATAGAGACAAAGTAAGTAATAAAGCGAAAATCGCAGGCAATAAGTTAACAGTAACGAATACGGAAACTACCGAAACGATTGAAGTACGAATGTCTTCCGGTTCGGGCGGAGGATCTGCTACTAAAGGCCGCGGAAACCTTGAAATTATAAAGGTTGATAACGACAATAAGAACGCACCATTGGCCGGAGCAGAATTTACTTTATACGATCGTACAGGGAAAACCGTTATCCGTAAAATAACAACAGACAAAGACGGTATCGCTAAGTTTAATAACTTAAAACGCGATAAATATTTATTAAAAGAAACGAAGGCCCCAGCAGGGTATGTAATTAGCTGGGATTTAAAGCAAGGCAGACTTGTTGAACTTGGTTCACAAGAAACGACAACATACAAACTTAGCAATAAGAAATTCGTTGGTAGAGCTGTACTTACAAAGGTTGATGACCTGAACAATAACGAAACACTTAAAGGTGCAGTTTTCGCCTTACTAGATAGAAATAACAAAGTAATTCCTGGCTACGAAAAATTAACAACTAATGAAAATGGACAAATTACTGTAGATCCATTGAAACCTGGAACTTATCAATTAAAAGAAATCGAAGCTCCAGTTCATTATGATCTAAATAGCCAACCAATCTGGTTTACTGTCTCAGAAGATCAAACAACAGTAATTAATGTAACTGCTAAAAATAGTCTGAAGAAGGGTTCAGTCATCTTAACGAAATTTGATGAGAATAAGAAACTTCTTGAAGGTGCCATTTTTAGCTTACAAGACGAAAAAGGTAAAGTAATCCCTGGCTATGAACAATTAACAACAAATAAAGATGGATATATTGAAGTAAAAGACTTACGTCCTGGCAAATATCAATTTGTTGAGACACAAGCTCCTCTTCATTACGTTACAGACCCGACACCTATTAAGTTTGAAATTGAAAAAGGACAAACAAAGGCGGTCTCTGTCAAAGCAGAAAATAACCTAATTAAAGGTGGCGTCACTTTAACGAAAGTTGATGACGTTGAAGAAAATGTAACTCTTGAAGGTGCGGTATTTAAAATCGTCAATGAAAAAGGCGATACAATTCAACAAAACTTAAAAACAGGATCAGATGGAAAGTTAATCGTTAAAAACTTAGAGCCTGGTAAATATAAATTTATCGAAACAGAAGCTCCTAAGTACTATGAATTAAATAAAGAACCGATTGATTTCACTATTGAAAAAAGTCAAACCTCCTTCGTTTCTGTTACTGCAAAGAACAGTTTAACGAAAGGTGACGCTGAATTAGTAAAAGTTGATAACGTTGATAAGAAAGAATCCCTAGAAGGTGCAGTCTTCAAGGTTATTGACGAACACGGAAAAGATGTTCGTACTGACTTAACTACAGATGCTGAAGGGAAAATTAAGGTTTCTGATTTACGTCCTGGCAAATATCAATTTGTTGAAACACAGGCTCCTGAGCATTATAAACTAAGCACAGAACCTATCAACTTCACAATTGAGAAGGGCCAAAAAGAAATCATCACTGTTACAGCAGAAAATCGTTTAGTACCGGGTAATGTTGAACTATTAAAAGTGGATGATGTGGATGGAAATGCTCTTGAAGGAGCAGTCTTCAAGATCGTTGACGAAAACGGAAAAGATGTTCATATGAACCTTATTACTAACAAAGAAGGTAAAATAGCTGTTTCTGGACTACGTCCTAGTAAATATCAGTTCATCGAAACAAAAGCTCCTGAACACTATGATTTAAACAAGAAACCGATTGATTTCACTATCGAGAAAAGTCAAACCGCTACAAAATCTATTACAGCTACAAACACCTTAACTAAAGGCGGTATCGAATTAACGAAAGTAGATTCTTTAAACGATAAAGAAAAACTTGAAGATGCCGTATTTAAAATCGTTAACGACAAAGATGAAGACGTTCATACAAACCTTACTACTGATAAAGAGGGAAAATTAGTAGTAAAAGATTTACGTCCTGGCAAATACAAAATTGTCGAAACAAAAGCTCCTATTTACTACGATGTAAATATAGAGCCTATTGAATTTACAATTGAAAAGAGTCAAAAAGAACTCCTTCCACTTACATTTAAAAATAGCTTGACGAAAGGTAAAGTCAAACTAATTAAAGAAGATGATGTGGAAAGCAATATAACTCTTGCTGGTGCGGTATTCACATTACAAGACGCAACTGGCAAGGAAATTATGAAAGATTTAACAACAGATGAAAACGGAATATTAGTTATTCCTGATTTAGCACCAGGGGATTATCAATTTATTGAAACAGCTGCCCCTGAACATTATAAATTAGATCAAACACCTATTAAGTTCACGATTAAAAAAGGTAACGAGGCAGATTTACCTGTACCTGTCACTGTAAAAAATAGTTTACTTACAGGTGGCGTCACTTTAACAAAAGTAGATGACGTTGATGGCACTACACTTGAAGGTGCGGAATTTATAATCGTTGACGCTCATGACACTAAAAAGGTAATTCGCAAAGGCTTAACGACTGATGAGAACGGTATAGTTACCGCTTCTGATTTACGTCCGGGAGATTATCAATTTATTGAAGTAAAAGCTCCAAAAGACTATGACTTAAGCAAAGACCCTATTCCGTTCACTATCGGAAAAAGTCAAAAAGAAAATATTACCGTTACTGCTAAAAACAGCTTAACGAAAGGTGCTGTCACTTTAACAAAAATCGATGACATCGATCGTACGATGCTGAAAGGCGCAATCTTTAAAATCGTTGACATGGACGGTAAGGAAGTTCATACAAACCTTGTTACAGACGACAACGGCGAAATTTCTGTTTCTGACTTACGCCCTGGAGACTATCAATTTATTGAAACAAAGGCTCCTGAACATTATGTGTTAGACGGAACACCGATTCCATTTACAATTGAAAGAAGTCAAACGAAAAAGATCACTGTTACAGGTAAAAATACTTTAAAAAAGGGTAGCGTTGAATTAACTAAAATTGACGATATTAATATCGATACAAAACTTGCTAACGCTGTATTTAATTTATTAGATGCAGACGGAGAGCTAGTTGAAGAAAGCTTAAAAACAAATAGTGAAGGAAAAATTGTTGTTGAAAATCTACGTCCTGGTACGTATCAATTCGTTGAGACAACAGCTCCTGAACATTACGATTTAGATAAAAAGCCTATCGTATTTACAATTAAGAAAAGCCAAATTGAAACTCTTCATGTTACGGCTACGAATGCTTTAACAAAGGGTGCAATTGAACTTTCTAAAGTAGATAATGTTGATGGCACTACTCTTGAAGGTGCGGTATTCAAAATCGTTAATATGAATGGTGATGTAATTCATACAGACCTTGTTACAAATGAACAAGGGAAAATCAAAGTTAAAGACCTACGTCCTGGTGATTACCAATTCATCGAAACGAAAGCTCCAAAGCATTACGTTTTAGATGAAACACCTATCAGTTTCACTATCGAAAAAGGACAGAAAAAAGCTATTTCTTTAACTGCTGAAAATAGCTTACAACAAGGTAGTATCGAACTACTTAAAGTTGATGATCTAAACGATCAAACAAAACTTGCTAATGCTGTATTTGATTTACTGGATCAAAACGGTACGTTGCTTCAAAAAGATTTAAAAACAAATGATGAAGGAAAAATCGTTGTTGAGAACCTACGTCCTGGCACGTATCAATTTGTCGAAACAACAGCTCCTAAACATTACGATTTAGATAAAAAACCTATCGTATTTACAATTGAGAAAAGCCAAGTAAGTATCGCTACTGTTACTATGAAAAATAGCTTAACAAAAGGCGGCGTGGAACTTTCTAAAGTGGATGACGTCGATGGCACTACTCTTGAGGGCGCAGCATTTAAAATTGTTAATATGAATGGCGATGTGATTCGCAAAGATCTTATCACGAATCAACAAGGTAAAATTAGCGTTTCTGACCTGCGTCCTGGTGATTATCAATTTATCGAGACAACAGCGCCGAAACACTACGATTTAAATAAAGAACCAATTCCATTCACAATCGAAAAAGGACAAGCTGAACCTATTTCTGTTACTGCTAAAAACAGTTTAACGAAAGGTGCAGTCGAGCTTTCTAAAGTAGATGATATTGATGGTACTGTCCTTAAAGGTGCTGTATTTAAAATTGTTGATATGAACGGTAATGATGTTCGCACTGATCTTACGACAGATGCATATGGTAAAGTTGCTGTTCCTGATTTACGTCCGGGAGACTACCAGTTTATTGAAACGAAAGCTCCTGAACACTATAAATTAAATGATACACCAATTAAATTTGCAGTTAAGAAAAGCCAAAAAGAACAGCTGCAAGTTACTGCTACTAACAGCTTAACTGAAGGTGCTGTAGAGTTAATTAAAGTAGATGATGTAAACCCAGATACAAAACTTTCTGGTGCGGTATTTAACATCGTTGATGCGAAAGGTAAAGTTGTTCGCACAAATTTAACTACTGATGAACACGGGAAAGTTTCTGCTTCCAATTTACGACCGGGAGATTATCAATTCGTAGAAACGACAGCTCCTAAAGATTATGATTTAAATAAAACACCGATTCCTTTCACTATCGAGAAAAGCCAATCAACTCGAGTTTCTGTTACTGCTAAAAATGGCTTAACAAAGGGTGGCGTGGAATTAACGAAAGTTGACTCTTTAGATGCGAAAGAAACGCTGGAAGGTGCGGTATTTAAAATTACTGATCTGAACGGTAACGACATTCGTACAAATTTAGTTACCGATAAAGATGGAAAAATCATCGCTAAAGACTTACAACCTGGAGACTATCAATTTATTGAAACGAAAGCTCCGAAACATTATGACTTAAATGAAGATCCGATTAAGTTCACAATTGAAAGAAGTCAAACAAAACATGTCTTCGTTACAGCTACAAATAGCTTAACGAAAGGTAGTGTGGAGTTAATTAAAATTGACGATGTTGAAGAAAACACAACACTTGAGGGTGCGGTATTTAAAATTGTTAATAAGGATGGACACGATGTTCGTACTGATTTAACTACTGATAAAGATGGGAAAATTAGCGTTTCTGATTTACGTCCAGGAGACTATCAATTCGTTGAAACGAAAGCTCCTACTGGCTATGATTTAAGTGCTAAGCCAATTCCTTTCACAATTACGAAGGGACAATCTGGGGTTACCTCTGTTAAAGCTTTAAATAACTTAACAACAGGTTCAATTGAGTTAACTAAAGTTGATATTGATCACCGTGGAACACTTGAAGGTGCCATTTTCAATATCTTAGACTACGATGGAAAAATAATCCGCGAAGGCCTAAAAACAGACAGGCACGGTAAATTAATCGTAAATGATTTGAAACCTGGTAATTATCAATTAGTGGAAACAAAGGCTCCTGAAGGCTATCAATTAGATGCTTCACCGATAAGCTTTACAATTGAAAAAGCTCAAGCTACACCACTACAAATTACAGTTTCAAATAAGAAGATCGAATCTTCACCAGGTGGAGATGATAAACCAATTACTCCTCCAAATAAAGATGAGAAACCAGGAAAAGAAACTTCCGAAGAAGTAGAAAAAGGAAATCCTGAGACTCACGGAAAAGAAACTTCCGAAGAACTAGAAAAGGGAAATCCTGAGACTCACGGAAAAGAAACTTCCGAGGAACTAGAAAAAGGAAATCCTGAAACACAGACAAACAAACAGCAAGATGATCAAAATACAGATAAAAAACTTCCAAATACAGGTCATAAAGAAGATCATACACAAGCAGCAGGTATCGTTCTTCTACTGGCTGGATTGTTAAGTATTTTAGCCACAAAACGTAAAAAACAGTATAAATAATATATTTTACAGCCAATCAATTTATTAATTGATTGGCTGTTTTTTTTTGTGCAAAAAAGACGATACATAAAGTATCGTCTTTTTAACGGGGTGAGGCTGTCCAAAAGTACGGAAAACTCTTGAACAGCCTCGTATTTTCATATGGATGCCTTACATATATCACTGATGATAATTATGAAATGCGGAAACATAGTTACCATCATATGATTGAAACAAAACAAAAGAAAAGAAATCCTATAACGGATCTCTTTTCCCTACATAATCTAAAGTTTGGGTACACTAGATTCATGCAATGTAGGAGCCTTCAAAACAGAAAGCGATCCTTCATTTAAAATGATAGCATACATATATCCGCTGAAAATATGCAAATGTGCATATAGCGTTTTTATTTCTCAATATATATTTATTGAAAATTCAGATATATAAAGGTAAGATAAAGTGAAACTTTAATCAGTGAGGGTTTTGTCCATCCCTCATTGATTATTAGCTCACACCAATCGGGCTTTTACGAGCAGCCCGACTCCCATCTAACTTCTTTGCTTTACAGCTGAATTTTGAGAAGGGGGTTCTACTGCCCAAAAATAGCGGGATATAGTCGTTATCCGTCTTCTTTTGTCAGTCAGAGAGAATAGAAGAATGGGAGAGGAAAAAATGAGAAAATCACTGAAACAAAAAATAGTAAGCTCCTTGCTTGCTGTATCACTCGCCGTTAGCTTAGCTCCAATCGGGCAAGCAAAAGCTAATTCCACGTCAGAAATTACACAGACTCCACCTATTACAAAACAAGTTGATGCAAACCGCGCCATCGAGCATATCCGTTTCTTATCCGAAACAATCGGTCCCCGTCCGGGTGGTACAAAATCAGAAGAATGGGCTTCTCGTTATGTTGGTATGAAGCTTAAATCAATGGGATATGAAGTAGAGTATCAGCCCTTTCAAGTGCCGGATCAATACGTTGGATTTATCGAATCACCATTAGGGACAAAGCGTAATTGGCAAGCTGGTGCTGCTCCAAATGCACTAATTTCTACAGAAGCTGTTACAGCTCCGCTTATCTTTGTTCAAGGTGGTACAAAATTAGACGATATTCCAAATGAGGTAAACGGAAAAATTGTTTTATTCGAAAGAGCTGCAACCGTAGCAGATTATAATAAACAGGTTGAAAATGCTGTTAGTAAAGGGGCAAAAGGTGTTCTTTTATACAGCTTAATTGGCGGACGCGGAAACTATGGACAAACTTTCAATCCTCGCTTAACTAAAAAACAGGCTATCCCTGTCTTCGGTCTTGCTTATGCTCAAGGAAATGCATTTAAAGAAGAACTCGCTAAAAAAGAGACAACAATTCTTTCCCTAAAAGCGAGACATGAATCTAATTTAACATCCTTAAATGTCATCGCTAAAAAGAAACCCAAAAATAGCACAGGTAATGAAAAGGCTGTCGTTGTAAGTTCACACTACGATAGTGTCGTTGGAGCACCTGGGGCAAATGATAATGCTTCTGGTACAGGATTAGTATTAGAACTGGCTCGTGCTTTTCAAAATGTAGAAACTGATAAAGAAGTTCGTTTTATTGCTTTTGGTTCTGAGGAAACTGGCTTACTTGGCTCTGATTATTATGTTAATAGTCTGTCCCAAAAGGAACGTGATCGAATTTTAGGTGTCTTTAACGCAGACATGGTTGCAACAAATTATGATAAAGCAAAAAATTTATATGCAATGACTCCTGATGGCTCAACAAACCTTGTAACAGATGCTGCCTTACAAGCAGGTAAACAATTAAATAATGATCTCGTTCTCCAAGGAAAATTTGGCTCTAGTGATCACGTACCATTTGCTGAAGTGGGTATTCCTTCTGCACTATTTATTTGGATGGGCGTCGATAGTTGGAATCCATTAATCTATCATATCGAAAAGGTATATCACACGCCTCAAGATAATGTATTAGAAAACATTTCTCCTGAACGTATGAAAATGGCATTGGAAGTTATCGGAACTGGTGTTTATAACACCCTTCAAAAACCTGTTGCTCAAACTGAACAGAAAGCTGCTTAATCATTTAAAAGACCACTGATTTAATTAGTGGTCTTTTATTGAGAAAAAATATATATGCATAAAAGCATATTTTTTCCTATTCATTATCGTATACAATATTAACTGTAACAAAAATGATTACAACTAATAAGGAGGCTTTTCTACTATGAAAAATATGATTTTAGCCGGCGCATTAACTTTAACAGGAATTACTGGCGCTACCGCGTTTATTCCTGAAGCAAAAGTCGCTGCTGCCGCTCAAGAACAAAGCTTTACAAAATTTTATTCTTTGCAAACTGGAGCTAGTTCTGAACAAGAACCTATTTTCCTTCAAAAGGGACAAGAGCTAACAATTCAACCTAACAGCAAAACTCCTAGTTACAGTGTTTATGACTCAAATCATAACCTTATTGGGCGTTATTCTGATGGTTACGGCCGAATTTTCACTGCAAAAACAGATGGAAATATGTACGTTCAATTTCATGCACCTTTCGTTTACTACAGTCCTGTTAGCTTTTCTGTTACTTATACTATTCAATAGAAAAGAGGTCCTTTACAGGGCCTCTTTTCTTTCTCTTTCCAATTTATTTTTACAAATCCAACTTTCACCATTACACCACTTATATTAAACACATACTTTTCATTTGCTTTTAATGTAACTGTAAAAACACCTTTTTTCGATTCACAGATCTCCTTCAACTCTTTTATCCCTTCCCCTTGTCTTTCGTTTTCGCTAATTTATAGCATAGGGAATATATTTACTTATATATATCAATTAATTCTTCTACCTTTTCTTCCATCTTAAACCTCCTGTCATTTATATAAGACGACGCAAATTCTCCTTTTGTTTGATAATTTTTTTATTACCTCCATACAAAAAGGCAATCACAACATCGTGTGATTGCCTTTTATTTAAAGCGAGCTCTGCCTCCCAATCCCTTCCGTCTAAGAACCTTAGCCTTCGGGACTAAACAGTCGGCTCCGCTTTTCTTTATGTCCAGCTCCAGCGGCTAGAATACTCGGTGGCTTCGCGCCTTCCTCCGAGGCAAAGTACGCCTCTCTGTCAGGAGCTCCATCCACCTCCTATTCTAAACGAGCCGCTTCCGCTCTTCTTAATTACATTTTTTCTGGTGCAGATACTCCTACGATTGCTAATGAGTTTTGAAGTGTAGTGCGTACTGCTTTCATTAATTCGTAACGAGCTTTACTTAATTCTAAGTTATCTTGGTTTAATACTTTTTCTGCATTGTAGAAGCTGTGTAATGCTGCAGCTAATTCAAATGCATAGCTTGTAATGCGGTGTGGCAAACGTTTTTGCGCTGCATCCGCAACTACAGCCGGGAATTCACCAAGTTTTTTCAGTAACTCTACTTCTTTCTCAGAAGTAACAAGTTTGTAATTTACGTCTCCGCCTGTAGCTAATCCTAACTCTTCACCTTGACGAAGGATACTGCATACACGAGCATGTGCATATTGTGCATAGTATACTGGGTTTTCATTAGATTTTGATACAGCTAAGTCCATATCGAAGTCTAAATGAGAATCACCGCTACGCATTGCGAAGAAGTATCGCATTGCGTCCACGCCTACTTCTTCCATAAGCTCACGAAGTGTAACTGCTTTACCTGTACGCTTACTCATTTTCATTTTTTCACCATTTTGGTACAGTTGTACCATTTGGATGATTTCTACTTCAAGTGTTTCTTTATCGTAACCTAGTGCTTGAATAGCAGCTTTCATACGAGGAATGTAACCGTGGTGGTCAGCACCCCAAATGTTGATTAGCTTATCGAAACCACGCTCTAATTTATCACGGTGATAAGCGATATCTGGCGTTAAGTATGTGTAAGAACCGTCATTTTTAATTAATACACGGTTTTTGTCGTCACCGTAAGTCATTGAACGGAACCAAGTTGCTCCGCCTTCTTCAAAGATTTCGTCACGCTCTTTTAATACAGCAAGAGCCTGATCAATTTTTCCGTTTTTGTATAATGATGTTTCTGAGAACCACACATCGAAGTTAACACGGAAGCTTGCTAAATCTTTTTGAAGTTTTGCTAACTCATATTTTAAACCGTATGAACGATAGAATTCATAGCTTTCTTCTACATCAGCTTTTGCATAACGATCGCCAAACTCTTCAGCTAAGCGTTTACCGATTCCAATGATGTCCGCACCATGGTAACCGTCTTCTGGCATTTCTTTCTCTAAACCTAAAGCTTGCATGTAACGAGCTTCAACAGAAAGAGCTAAGTTATGAATTTGGTTACCAGCATCATTAATGTAGTACTCACGAGATACATCATATCCTGCTTTTGCTAATACGTTACATAAAGTGTCACCTACTGCCGCACCACGTGCATGTCCTAAGTGAAGATCACCTGTTGGATTCGCAGATACGAACTCAATTTGTACTTTTTCACCTTTACCAGTATTCGTTTCACCGTATGCTTCACCAGCATTGACGATTGTTGGGATTAAGTCTGTTAAGTAGCTATTATCCATGTAGAAGTTAATGAAACCAGGACCAGCGATTTCAATTTTTTCAATAGAAGCTTTTGCTTTATCGAAGTTTGCAACTAAGTCTTCTGCAATCATACGAGGTGCTTTTTTCGCAACGCGTGCAAGTTGCATTGCCATATTTGTAGAGAAGTCACCATTTGTTTTATCTTTTGGAGATTCTAATACAACGTTTGGAATTTGTTCTTCTGTCGCTAGTTCTGCCTTTAATACAGCAGCTTGAATTTCTTCTTTAATCAATCCTTTTACTTGTTCTAAAGAATTCATTATTTTGCCTCCTTCAAATTAAGTGTAATTGTATATCTGCCAGCTTCTTGTTCACTTAGAAGCAATGCGTACGTTAAGAAGAGTTGTCCTTTTTTCTTTTCATCCGACCATTTAAAAAGAACGTTATCAGTTTTCGTTTGCAATGCAAACGTACCAAGTTCACTCGTATACGTACCAGTTGTCCATTCACCTTTCACATGCGTCTGACGCATAGAAATAGCACCTGAACGCATAATGAGAACTTGTTCATCTTGAATTTTAATAATTGTTTTCACTTCGCCTTGTTCGTTCGGCTCTTGGAATGTTATATATGTACCTTGACCTTTTACATAGTATTGACCATTTGCTTCAAAAGCAACGGTTTCCTTCCTCGCCCCTTCACGGATTTCTGTTACGAAATGAACGTGTACCGGCAAGCCTGCAAGTTGTTTCTTCACGTCTTGCACACCCTTCAAATGTTATAGATATTAAATACTACTTATAATAAATCACTTTTCCTATCATATCAAAAAAAGACTCTGTCTGTCTGCTGAAAAATCAGGAAAACTCCTTTTCAAAAAATAATTCACCTTCACTTTATTTCATATGTTAAAATATTTTTTAAATCTAAATATTCTTTCATTTCAAAGGGGGAATTTGGTGCTACTAACAAAATTAAAAAAAGGTGATGAAATAAGGATTATTTCACCATCTTGCAGTTTAAGTATTGTCTCAAATGAAAACAGAGACCTTGCTATAAAAAGATTAACCGACATAGGCTTTCAAGTTACATTTTCAAAATATGCTGATGAGATAGATCGATTCGCTTCCTCTTCTATTTCTTCACGAGTTCAAGACCTCCACGAAGCATTTAGAGATCCTAATGTAAAAGCCATTTTGACGACACTTGGAGGATACAACTCTAATGGTTTATTGAAACATCTCGATTATGATTTAATTCGAGAAAATCCGAAAATTTTCTGCGGTTATTCTGATATTACCGCTTTAAGTAACGCGATTTATGCTAAAACAGGCTTAGTTACATATTCAGGTCCTCACTTCTCTTCATTTGGAATGGAGAAAGGGCTCGATTATACGACCGATTACTTTTTAAAGTGCTTAACTTCTCATGAACCTATTGAAATACTACCAGCTGAAACTTGGAGCGATGACTCTTGGTATATGGATCAAGAAAATCGAGGATTTATTAAAAATGAAGGATATGTTTCAATTCAAGAAGGGGAAGCGATAGGAGATATTATTGGTGGCAATATGAGCACATTTAATTTACTGCAAGGTACACCATATATGCCAAGCTTACAGGGCAAAATTTTATTTCTTGAAGAGGATAGTTTAACAGGAAAATCTACCCTAAAAACTTTTGATCGATATTTACATTCTCTTATGCAGCAACCTGACTTTGAACATGTAAAAGGCATTGTTATAGGACGAATGCAAAAAGGAGCAGAATGTACGATAGAAGACATTCAAGAAATGATTGCTTCAAAGCCTGAACTTACACATATACCTATCATTGCAAATACAAGTTTCGGACATACAACTCCTATTTTTACTTTCCCAATTGGCGGAAGGGTAAAAATCATTTCTAATAAAGAAAGTTCAGCTATCACCATTTTAACGCACTAAAAAAGGAGCGAACGATTTGCTCCTTTTATGGTTTTTCTATTTTTTGCAACGCTTTTTGCGGGATTGATTCTTTCGAGATTTCAGCCCATCCTTTTCCCTGCATACCTTTTGCATAAATTTTTATAAAAGCACCCGTATGCAATTCACGGTTCACCATTCTTTTAATAACTTGTAACTTTCCATCTTCTGTATACCCTTTAAATGTATACAAATATTCATCGTCTTTTTTTTCACTTTTATCTATAACAGCATAATAATCTTGTATTTCTTTATTTGAAAAGAAGTTGTCTACAAAAGCATGCATACCTTCTGTTTTCGTGTTTAAATAATATGCTGTTCCTCCTAAAATAATGGCGAACACAGCTAAAACTTTAATTACCAATTTCATAAATGCGCCTCCTGTTTGCACTTCTTTCTTTCTCACTAACTGTCTGTCTATACCTGTATTATACGAAAAAAGGCATACTATACTCTATCGAAATGCCTTACACTTTCCTTACATTATTGTAAGAGTTTTTCACCTTACAGCAATTTCCCAATAAAATTTTTTTCCGTTTAACAAACTTTTATATTATTATTGAATGATACAAATTTTTATTACAAAAATCAAAGGAGACAGTTTTCAAATGGCTATCTTGCAAGGTTTAGCACTATTACTTGTTGTACTTTGTCTATTTACACTTTTCAGTTACCGTGCGCCTTACGGAATGAAAGCAATGGGCGCTTTAGCTAATGCAGCAATCGCAAGTTTTCTTATTGAAGCATTTCACCGTTATATTGGTGGAGAAATGTTTCATAATGACTTTTTACAATCAGTAGGAGAAGCTTCTGGTAGTATGAGCGGTGTCGCAGCGGCAATTTTAGTCGCATTAGCAATCGGTGTTTCACCCGTATACGCTGTTTTAATCGGTATAGCTACTAGTGGATTCGGTATTTTACCAGGATTTTTTGCTGGATACGTTTGTGCTTTCGTCGTGAAATTTCTCGAAAAGAAATTACCAGCTGGTGTAGAATTTTTAGCAATTCTATGTATTGCCGCACCAATTTCACGCGGAATGGCCATGCTTATGGATCCACTCGTTAACGCAACACTCGGTAAAATCGGTTCTATGATTTCAGTTGCAACTACAGAAAGTCCTATCATTATGGGTATTATGCTTGGTGGATTAATAACAGTTATTTCTACATCTCCATTAAGTTCTATGGCACTAACTGCAATGCTTGGATTAACTGGTTTACCAATGGCAATTGGTAGTCTTGCCGTAGCAGCTTCTGCCCCAATGAACTTCATTTTCTTTAAGCGACTAAAAATCTGTTCAAAGAAAGATACAATCGCCGTGGCAATCGAGCCGTTAACACAGGCCGATGTTGTCTCAGCAAATCCAATTCCTATCTATATGACAAACTTTGTTGGCGGTGCGCTTGCCGGTATTATTACGTCGCTATTCCAGCTCGTTAATAATGCACCAGGGACAGCATCACCAATTCCAGGACTTCTCGTACTGTTCGGATTTAATGATATAATAAAAGTAACGATTGCTGCCGTATTATGTGGAATCGTTACCACTATTGTTGGATACGTCGGTTCCATTGTGTTCCGCAAATATCCAATCCGTTCTGCTGATGAAATTCGCGGAATTACTTCGGAAGAGAAAGTTGCGTAAAGAAAGGGAGCTATTCTCATCGTTTGAGAATAGCTCTTTTTTATGTCGCTTGACGGTAAGTAAAATTATATTGAACACAACTCCGCATATATCGACTTAACTACTAAATAAGACAATAATAACCTACCTATTAATAAAAGAAGCCGGCTCAAAACACTTTTTGAGTCGGCTTCACTTTTACTTTATCCAGCTACAGCGGCTAGAATGATCGGTGGCTTCGCTTCTTCCTTCGAGGCAAAAAACGCCTCTACGTCTGAAGCTCCATCCCCCTCACATTCTGAGCGAGCCGCTTGCGCTTTTATTTTATCCAGCTACAGCAGCTAGAATCTCCGGCCATTTCACACTCTCGTTCGAAGCCAAAAGCGCTTCTCGGTCGAGCGTTCCAATGACCTGCGATTCTGAGCGAGCTGCCTACGCTTTTATTTAACCCAACCGAGCAGCATTTCCCGCACGAATTTGCTTGCTGCGATTGGTGTTTGATCACTATGATCGTAGACTGGAGCTACTTCTACTAAGTCTGCTCCGACTACTTTTATATTTGAATTTGCAATTGCTACGATGGACTCTAATAGTTCTTTAGATGTGATACCTCCAGCTTCTAATGTTCCTGTTCCAGGAGCGTGAGCTGGGTCTAATACGTCGATGTCAATTGTGACATAGACTGGGCGTCCTGCAAGTTTCGGTAATACTTCCTTTAACGGTTCTAATACGTCAAATTTATATAAGTTCATACCTACTTCTTTTGCCCATTCGAATTCTTCCTTCATTCCAGAACGAATACCGAAAGAATATACGTTTTCCGGACCAATTAAATCGCACACTTTACGAATTGGTGTAGAGTGGGATAAAGGCTCTCCCTCATATGACTCACGTAAGTCAGTATGAGCATCCATATGGATGATTGCTAAATCCGGATATTTTTTTGCCATTGCCTTAAAAATTGGCCAAGACACTAAGTGCTCTCCGCCGAGACCTAGTGGAAACTTACCGGCATCTAATAGTTTTGTTACATATTCTTCAATCATGTCTATGCTGCGCTGTGGATTCCCAAATGGTAATGGGATATCACCCGCATCAAAATATTTTACCTCTTCTAGTTCACGATCTAAATACGGACTATATTCTTCAAGACCGATTGATACTTCACGAATACGTGCAGGGCCAAAGCGAGATCCTGGACGGAAACTTACTGTCCAATCCATAGGCATCCCGTAAATAACTGCCTCTGACTCTTCAAAACTTGGATGACTTTTAATAAATACTTTACCTGAATAAGCTTCATCAAAACGCATATTCTTTTCCTCCTTATGTGGAACTTAAGGTATCCCAACCTTTCACTATTTCTCAAATTTGGAGCGCATTGCTCCTCTTTCTCGATTTACCTGGGCCTTCTTGTTATCACAAGAAGACTACTTCATTTGTAGCAGTGTAAGTAACTAGCATGTTCAAGCCTTCTAGACAAACACCTTAAATGAGTTACTTACACTTTATTTATTTCAATTTAACGCTCTTACTTAATTAAATCGCCAACAAATTTCGGTAATGCGAATGCTGCATTGTGTAATTCTTTTGTGTAATATTTCGTTTCGATTTCATGGAAACGCTCTTCACTTACTTCTAATGGATCATGTTTTTTAGATCCGATTGTGAACGTCCAAAGTCCACTTGGATACGTCGGAATGTTTGCTGTGTATAGACGAGTAATTGGGAAAATCTCTTTTACGTCTTTAAACACAGTTGTAATTAGTTCTGGTGTAAACCAAGGGTTGTCCGTTTGAGCAACGAAAATACCATCTTCTTTTAACGCTTTAGAAATTCCAGCGTAGAAGCCTTTTGTAAATAGGTTTACTGCTGGGCCTACTGGCTCAGTAGAATCTACCATAATTACGTCATATTCGTTTTCGCTTTCTGCGATGTGTAGGAAACCGTCTCCTACTTTTACTTCTACACGCTCATCATCTAATGCGCCTGCAATTGATGGTAAGTATTGTTTAGAGTACTCAATTACTTTTCCATCAATTTCAACAAGAGTTGCTTTCTTTACGCTTGGGTGTTTTAATACTTCACGAATAACACCACCATCGCCACCGCCTACTACTAATACGTTTTCAGGGTTTGGATGTGTAAATAAAGGTACGTGCGCTACCATTTCATGATAAACGAACTCGTCCTTTTCTGTTGTCATAACCATGCCATCTAAAATAAGCATGTTTCCGAACTCTTCCGTTTCAACCATATCAAGTTTTTGGAATTCTGTTTGCTCCGTATGTAATGTGCGGTTAATACGCGCCGTAATTCCAAAATGCTTTGTTTGTTTTTCAGTGAACCATAGTTCCATCGTACAATCACGCCTTTCAATGCAAATTTATAATAGGGACATCATTAATGTCCCCTAACAAAAATAAAACAAAACATCCAAAAAGTATAGTTAAAAGTACAAAAATACCGAAAATATATTTTAGTCAGAGGGTTCTAACATATATGTGAAAAGGGATTGCTCTGTAATAGGAAAGAAAACCCTTTCTTAAGAAAGGGTTTTTGTCTCTATTTCTACCGGTTTACGAATCGGAATTAAGATCATTACGCAACCAACTAACACAACAATTCCACCGACTAAAAACGGACTTTGTGGTGAAACTGTATGACCGATGACTCCTGATAAAATTGGAGCAATCGCGCCTCCTAACCAACGAACGAAGTTATAAACACCTGATGTAACAGATCTTTCACAAGGTGAAATATCCATTACATAACTTGTAAATAACGCGTTATTTAAGCCTGATGCTAATCCTGATAGAACGATTAACACGATTTGTAACCACATGATTTTAACGAAGAATAGTGCAATTAAGAAAATCGCAAATACAAGTAAACTACCTTTTAACAATGTTTTTGGTTCATATTTACCTTCTAGCTTATGCGCTAAAATTGCTGATCCGTAAGCTAATGCTAATCCCCATCCGCAAAATACAAATCCTAATTGAATAGCAGATAAATGCATAATAAGTGGTGAATATGCTAACACGACGAAAAATCCGTAGTAGTATAACATTCCCGAAATAGCACCTTGCATAAACGGTTTATACTTCACCAGGTTAAGTAATTCTCCTACGCCTGCCGCTTTACGCTTCACTTTTCGCTCCGGTTCTTTTACAAAAAAGAAAACTAAAATAAATGCTAAGAAAATTAAAATACTCGTCGCAAAAAATGGGTAACGCCAAGAATATCCACCTAATATACCGCCTAATAAAGGTCCACCTGCCATCCCTAAACCGATAGCTGCTTCATATAATCCTACTGCTTCATGAACTTCTTTACTTAATGCAATTAATAATGTCATCGCCGTTGCGAAGAACATCGCATTTCCTAATCCCCACCCCGCGCGGAAAAGAGATAATTGAGCAATCGTTTGCGATATACCACATATAAATGCAAATACAGTTACAATCGCAAGACCGATCGTCATCATTCGTTTATCACCAAATCTTGATGCGAATATTCCAGCTGGTAACATCATAATTGCCATCGTTAAAATATAAGCTGTAAATAACATCTCGACTTGCCAATGCGAAGCACCAATTTGTTCAGCAATACTTGGTAAAATTGGGTCGACTACTCCTATACCTGAAAAGGCAAGGAAGGTAGCCACCACTGTAATCAATCTCCCTAATTTTTGTTTGCTCTCCATTTTGATTACTCTCCTTTTGTATTCTCTAAAAATGTAACTGCACGGCTTAAACTATCCTCTAGCTCTGCCTTAACACGCTGCATTTGCTCCATTTTTCCGTCTAACGTTTGCACTTGTTTTTCAAGCATCTCTTTAATTTCTTGAATCACTTCACGGTCACGCGGATTCTCACTATTTCTTCTTTGTTCCATTCTTTCTTTTAACGATAAGAAATGTTGCATTTCCTGAAGCGTAATTCCTAGTACTTCTTTCGCTTCCACAATCCTTTTAATTCTCGCAATGTCCTCGTCTGTATACAGGCGAATGTTCCCTTCACTGCGTTCTGGGGGATGAATTAAACCAATTTCCTCATAATAACGAAGTGTACGCTTTGTTAAACCAACTTGCTTTGTTACTTCATCAATTTTATACATGTGTATTCCTCCCTTCACCGATTATTACATTTTACGTTAACGTTAACTTTTGTGCAACTGTTATACTTTTGTAAATGTTTGTCATATGAATTGTATTTTTCTCAAAGCAGTTTCATAATGAAAGAAAAGAGATGATAAGGAGATTTCCACATGAATAAACCACTTATTTTCGCTCATCGCGGGGTAAAAGGAACACACCCAGAAAATACGATGATTGCCTTCCAAGAGGCTGAACGCATTAGTGCTCACGGAATTGAACTTGATGTTCATCTATCAAAAGATGGTGAACTAGTTGTTATTCATGATGAAACGGTGGACCGCACAACAAATGGCGTGGGACTTGTTTCTGAGAAAACTGTAGAGGAATTACAAGCTTTAGATGCTGGTAGCCATAAAGATCCTTCTTTCCATGAGGCGAAAATCCCAACATTACGAGAAGTATTTATTTGGCTCTCTACAACAAATTTACAACTTAACATTGAATTAAAAACAGATGTTCTTCATTATCCAAATATTGAAGAAAAAGTTGTTGCTCTTGTTCGTGAATATCATCTATCCAATCAAATTGTATTTTCATCATTTAACCACGATTCCGTTTCATTATTAGCAGAAATTGCTCCAGAAATTCCAAGAGCGATTTTGTACGATACACCACTTGCAGATCCTATTGCTGAAGCAAAAAAACATGGGGCAACTGGATTACATCCAAACTTTCAATTATTAACGAAAGAGTTTGTCCAATTAGCACAGGGGCAAGGATACGTTTTTCGTCCTTACACTATTAATGAATATAAAGATTTACAAACTATGATTGACTATGGTGTAGATGTCATCATTACCGATTGGCCAGCACGTGCCTTTGAGCTCCTTTCTTAATTGAAGGGGCTTTTTTGTTTTCAAAATTTCATTGTTTAAAATAAACGAAAACCCTCAATACTAATACAATAATGCTTGTATTAATGAGGGGCTGAAAAAGATGGATCAAACTATGAATCCAAAACTTAAAAAATATAAACGTCTTTTCTTCACCGTAATGTTTTCTTGTGTTCTTTTTTTCGTTTTTTCCTTTTTTATTATCATTATAGCTGCAAAAATTATGGGGCCTCCCCCTGTTGCAGTGCCGCAAACGAGTGTCTTTTACGCTAATGATGACACTGTTATAGGACAAAGTAATGAAACACAAAAGCGCTATAATGTATCTCTTGATGAAATTTCTCCTTATGTAAAAGAGGCAACACTATCTATTGAAGATCAACGATTCTACAAACATCATGGATTTGATATAAAGCGCATTGTTGGTGCCATTGTTGCCGATTTAAAAGCAATGGCAAAAGTACAAGGTGCTAGTACTATTACACAACAGTATGCTCGTAACCTATACTTAGATCATGATAAAACGTGGAAGCGTAAACTATTAGAGGCAATGTATACCGTTCGCCTTGAAGTGAACTATAATAAAAATCATATTTTAGAAGGATATTTAAATACAATTTATTACGGGCATGGTGCTTACGGAATCGAAGCTGCTTCTCGCCTGTATTTCGATAAAACTGCAAAAGAATTAACATTAGCAGAAGCTAGTATGCTCGCAGGCATTCCGAAAGGACCTAGCTTTTACTCTCCCTTTTTAAAAGAGGAGCGTGCTAAAGGGCGTCAATCTCTCATACTAGATGAAATGGTAGAACAAGGTTATATTACAAAACAGCAAGCTGCCTCGGCAAAAAAGGAACCGCTAACTTTCGCCTCATTAGATACGAAAAAAGTGGCAGAGGTCGCGCCTTATTTCCAAGATGCTGTACAAGCTTCTCTTCTTCGTGATATCGGATTAGATGAGCAAGCCTTACAGCGAGGCGGCTTACGTATTTATACAACGCTAGACCCTAAATTACAATCTGTAGCAGAGCAAGCTGTAAAAAATCATATACCTGAAACAACAAACATCCAAACTGCCCTCGTCTCTATGAATCCAAAAACGGGTGAAGTGGCTGCCCTTGTTGGTGGAACTGATTATAATACGAGTCAATTTAACAGAGCTACACAAGCCACTCGTCAGCCCGGCTCTACATTTAAGCCATTCCTATATTACGCAGCCTTAGAACGAGGATTCACCCCTGCTACGCGCTTAAAAAGCGAATACACTGTATTCACTTTAGGTGACGGTGTTTCCAAATATAAACCGAAAAATTATAAAAACTATTATGCAGACGACTTTGTGACAATGGCACAAGCACTCGCTGTTTCTGATAACGTATATGCTGTGAAGACAAATCTATTTTTAGGCGAAGACATTCTTACAAAAACAGCGAAGCAATTCGGTATTACTAGCGCATTAAAAGATGTTCCGTCTCTTGCTCTCGGCACATCTCCTGTAAAACCAATTGAAATGGTCAATGCTTATAGCATGTTTGCAAACGGCGGGAAAGAAGTAAAACCAATCTTTATAAGGCGCATCGTTGATCATGAAGGAAATATGCTATACGATGCTCATTTAGAAAGTAAACAAGTTCTAGATAAAAGCAAAGCCTTTGTGATGGAAGAAATGATGGCAGGTATGTTTAATAAAAAACTAAGCAGTTATGCCGCTGTGACCGGTCAATCGATGTTATCAAAACTATCAAGAACATATGCTGGAAAGTCTGGTTCTACAGAAACTGATAGTTGGATGATTGGATTTACCCCACAACTTGTAACAGGGGTTTGGATTGGATACGATCAACCTAAATCCATTTCAAACGTAGCAGAACAAGGATACGCAAAAAAAATATGGACCGATACAATGGAAAAAGGATTAGATGGACAGCCTAAACAAGAGTTCAAACAACCAGCAGATGTTGTTGCAGTCGATGTTAATCCTGAAAACGGTAAGATTGCTACAAAAAATTGTCCCATTTCTGTGAAAATGTATTTCGCAAAAGGTACAGAGCCAACAGAGTATTGTATGGATCACGTTGATGATAAGGAAGAGTTCGAAAAGGTTAGTGAAGAGAAGAAAAAGACGGGTTGGTGGAAGAAATATCTCCCGTGGTAAGAAAGAATGCTATTGATATTCCTTGTCGAATCGCTGATATATTTTCATATCCCATGGTCCTATTCACAAAATAAAAAGGATGCCTCACTAGTCAAAAATCGACTAATGAGGCATCCTTTTCGTTTATTCACCTAATAATGCACGGCGCAATTCTTCACTAGATTCGTTCCAAATTGCTTCATTATGCTCTTTTAAGAATGTACCAAGTACTTTTTTAGATGATTCATCCATATGATCAATCATGATGTAACGCTTTAGTGATTTATCCATTTTGTTTACATGCTCTGGAAGTGATTTATATCCGCGGCGAATTTCACGATCAACTGTCATTTCGCAAGCAGTTACACCTGCGTAATATGCACCGTTTGGTGTTCTTTCAATTGTTACCCAAACAAGCCAAAATGGTTTTCCGTTTGGGACTTCATCTTTATTTGTTAAAAATTTAATACCTTTTTCTACTGTACTACGCGCATGCATCGCACCGATATCAACGAACGCAGTTTTCTCTAGTACATCAACAAATACAGGAGAAATATTTTCTAGGCTTAATGCCCCAACGCCAAAACCACCATGTCCATCTGTTGAGTCATTCTTCACGATATTAAAACCGATTTTTTTCTTTTTCTCTGTCATATGTAAACTCCTCCTCGCTTAATGATTAAAAAAGCCTGAAAATAGGCGCAATGATATTTTGTAAAAATACTAATACATATGGAATAACAACATTGAAAATAGGTTGAATTGTGTAATTGCTAAGCGGTGTAATAACAAGAATTAATAACGCAATTGATCCATACTTTTCATACTGTGTCATTTTCGCACGAATATTTGCTGGTGCTAAATCTTCCACAACGCGATAACCATCAAGTGGCGGGATTGGTAATAAATTAAATACAAGTAAAACAATATTAAGCATAATAAAAATCTGGAAGAATTGATCCAGCGTATCTGCTACTGCAAGTGGCATCGCATCTAACACACCAAATGTTATTAAGCTATACCAAATAATTAAACCAATTGCACTTAAGATAAGATTACTTATCGGTCCCGCAATAGAAACTAATATTCCTGCAAGACGCGGTCTTTTAAAGTTATATGGGTTAACAGGCACGGGTCTTGCCCAACCAAATCCAAGAATTAATACAGCAATCATACCGATAGGATCTAAATGAGCCATCGGTGATAACGTTAAACGTCCTTGCTTTTTCGCTGTATCGTCTCCAAATTTATATGCAACATACGCATGTGCAAATTCATGCACAGATAGCGCAATAATAATTGCCATTGCTACCAATGGAATTTGGTGCAACGGGTATCTAAATAACTGATCCATAACTCATCTCCTCTTCCATATGTCAAAAAAAGAAATTATTTGTTTTTCCGATTGTTCTTCCTCATAATCCGCTATAATAAGAGTGTAACTTACATAAAAGGAGCGATTATACATGCCATACGTAACAGTGAAAATGCTAGAAGGACGCACAGAAGAACAAAAGAAAGCTCTTGCTGAGAAAGTAACAGCAGCAGTAAGCGAAACAACTGGTGCTCCTGAAGAAAACATCGTTGTTTTCATCGAAGAAATGTCTAAAAACCATTATGCAGTTGGCGGAAAACGCTTAAGCGACAAATAATTTCAAGTTTTTTCATAAGAAGCAGCTCTTAGCTGCTTCTTATTTCTTTCCTTCTAACAACTCGATGATTCTCTCTTTATATTTTCCTTTTCTTCCATCTTCATAGATTAAATCATGCGGATAAAATAGCTTTTGATCCGTTCGCTTCTTACCTGTAATCGCCTCAACAATATCCGATTCACGCGAAAGCTCTCTAAGTTCCCCGTTCGGCATAAGAAGTAAGATTGGCAGACGCTCTTCTTCTTCTCCTGCGCGGTAAAAGTCATACGGTAAATCCGATGTTGAATCCACAACTAAGTAATACTCTGGATCGAGTCCAATCTTTTTAAATAAGCTACTTAGTTCCATCCAATTATCTAAACCGTGCTTATCTGTAAACTCTACATATTTAAATAGATTTCGATTCATAAAACGGCGGCATAAGTCACTTAAAATCGGATCTTCTTCATCTTGCCATACTTGGAAGTAATAATACATTACGTTCTCGTCTAACTTTAAATAATCCTCTACTGTCACTTCTTCTTCAAATAAAGAATAGAAATGAACAGGATGATTTTTAAACGCATAATACTTCTCATGCAACGATTTAGCTCGGTGTAAAATCTTCGTTAAAATTACTTCTGCACTACGTGTTACCGGATGAAAATATACTTGCCAATACATTTGATAACGGCTCATAATATAATGCTCTACAGCATGCATACCACTATTTTTAATGACAACTTGATTACCGTACGGGCGCATGACACGCAGTATACGTTCCATATCAAAGTTCCCATACTTTACACCAGTAAAATATGCATCTCTTAATAAATAATCCATACGATCGGCATCAATTTGGCTCGAAATCATACTAATCGCTAATTTATTAGTAGATGTTTTCGCAATTACATCTGCTACCTTTTGCGGGAAATCCTTATCAACACGGCTTAACACACGATTAATTTCCGTATCACCAACGATAATCTTTTGCGTAAATTTCTCATGATCTAACGAAAATACTTTTTCAAACGAGTGAGAAAATGGGCCGTGACCGACATCATGAAGTAATGACGCACATAAACATAACAATCTATCTTCAGCATTCCAGTTCGGTCTGCCATCAAACACATCATCAATCATACGACGAATAATTTCATATACACCTAACGAATGAGTAAAGCGACTATGCTCTGCACCGTGAAATGTAAAAAATGTCGTACCAAGCTGCTTAATACGGCGCAAGCGTTGAAATTCTTTCGTTCCGATTAAATCCCAAATAACGCGATCACGCACGTGTACATATTTATGTACTGGGTCTTTAAACACTTTTGTTTCGCTGAGTTTGTCGTTTAAATATACCACTTTCCGACACCCCCCTTTCTTTACTGCATTCTTACTATATATTATAAACGATATAGGAAACAGAAAGAAATGAAAGACTATATTAATTCCTATTATATAAAGAAAAATCACCTTTACCAAAGCAAAGGTGATTTTTCTTTATATATTATTTTCCTAAAATGAACTCAGTAACTTCGTCTAGGATCATTTCTTTACCTAGTGGGAAGTATCCTTTGTTTACATCTTCATTACTGATTGTAAATACATGGTTGTTTTTAACAGCGTTCATATTTTTCCAAATTGATTCTTCTTGGAATTCTTTTAGACGCTGAGAACCGTCACCAGTTGTAAATACGAATAAGTAATCTGGGTTGTAATCAATTAAAGCTTCTTTTTGTATTTGTACTAACGGTTTATCAGTTGGTGTACCTTTAACTGCTGGTAATTTTAAATCACCAAAGATTACGCTACCGTAACCGTAGTCACCGTATACACGGAATGCATTTGGATATGCAGCCATTTTCATGAATGTTGCATCGCCAGTTTTAGCAACGATTTTATCATGTAATTTGCTTGCTTTTTCATCATACTTTTTGAACCATTCTTTTGTTTCTTTCTCTTTACCGAAGATTTGACCTACTTCTTCGAATTTTGGACGCCATTGGTCTAATGGAGTCTTTAACATAACTGTTGGTGCAATTTTAGATAATTGATCATAAATCTTTTCTTGACGATTGTTTACAATAATTAAATCTGGTTTTGCAGCAGCCACTGCTTCGATGTTAATTTTATCGCCCCACGCAGAACCAACCGGTTTTACATCTTTCAATTTCTTCTCAATATGTGAATCAATTTTTTCTTGTGTTGTATTTGCAGTAATAATCGGTTTCATACCGAAAATTAATAATTCTTCTGTTGAACCACTAAGGTCAGCAATTTTCTTTGGATTTGCAGGAATTTTAATTTCCCCTTTTGCGTGTTGTACAGTGCGCTCTTCAGTTTTCGCATCTGCTTTCTTTTCTTCTTCTTTGTTAGAACAAGCTGCAAATAGTACAGAAGTAACAACTAGTACCATTGCTAATAGTGCCATTTTAAAATTCTTCATATTCCGACTCCTTCTAGCTGTATTTCTCTTATAATTTGCATGTAACTATAAGAAACGAAACAACATTTAATTAATATATTTTTATTAATTGTTGTTTATAACCCGTTCTAACGGGCGTTCAACTTCCCATCCGTGGGTAAGAAGCTCAACGTCCATTAGAACTCCCCCTCTCACCTCTTTAAGAGGGGGAAATTCTATTAATTACGCTTTTTTACGCAATTGATTATTAATCATCGCTAAATCGTATGTTAAACAAATTGGTTTACAGTTTACTGGACATGGAACGATTTGAGCTTCGATTTCAAATACATTTCGAAGCGTTTCACTTGTCATAACTTCATCTGGCGTTCCTTGTTTCATTAACTTCCCAGCTTTTAATGCAATCATATGATCAGAGAAACGAGAAGCATGATTTAAATCGTGAATAACCATAACAATCGTTCTGCCTTCTTCTTTGTTTAACTTCTTCAGTAAGTTTAGTACCTCAAGTTGATGAGCCATATCTAAGTATGTTGTTGGTTCATCTAACACAAGTAAATCTGTGCCTTGTGCAAGAGCCATCGCAATCCATACACGTTGACGCTGACCACCTGATAAAGCTTCTGCTGGACGATTTGCGAATTCTGTCATCCCCGTCACTTCAAGTGCCCAATGAATGTAGCGATAATCCTCTTCTTTCAATGTTCCAAATCCTTTTTGATGAGGAAAACGTCCATATGAAACAAGTTCAAACACAGTAAGGCCTGTTGGCACTTCTGCAGTTTGTGGTAAAATCGCCATTTTCTTTGCGATTTCTTTCGTTGGCTGTTTCTCAATTGCTTTTCCATCAAGATAAACAGTACCTCGTTTTGCTTTCAAAATACGAGAAGCCGTTTTTAATAATGTGGATTTCCCACAACCATTTGGTCCAATAATCGTTGTAATTTGTCCTTCCGGAATTTCAACTGTTAATCCATCTATAATTAACCCTTCATTATACCCAACAGATACCGCATCAACTGCTAAAGTTGCCATACAAAAAGCCTCCCTTTATTTTGTCCTCATAAGTAAATATATGAAATATGGTGCACCAATTACAGAAATAACAAGACCGACCGGTATTTCTGAAGTTGGTAACACACTTCTTGAAATTACATCTGCAAATAAAAGCAAGAACGTTCCTATTAATGCAGCCGTTGGTAACATAATTTGATGTTTACCACCAACGAGGCTTCTCGCTAAATGCGGAGCCATTAAACCGATAAAACCAATACCGCCCGCAACAGCGACAGATGCACCAGCTAAACAAACTGCAATAAATAATAATTTACGTCTTTCCTTTTCTACGTTTACACCAAGACCAACTGCTGTAGAGTCGCCTAAATTCATTACATTTAATATGTGCGCTTTACTAATGGCAAGTGGTAAGAAAATAACCATCCATGGGAGTACACTTAGTACGAACTTCCAATCTGTTCCCCATAAACTTCCTGCCAACCAAATCGTTGCAAAACGGAAGTCGTTCGATGTCATCTTCATAGAAAAAATTAAACTAACAGCACCAAATCCGGCTGCAACAGCGATACCAACAAGAATTAATCGAGTGGATGAAACGCCGTCTTTCCATGCTAGTAAATAAATAATAACCGCTGCTAATATCGCACCAACTAGCGCAAAGAATGGAAGGATAAATACAGATAAAAATGTACCTGTTCCAACTTTTCCAAAGAAAAAGTAGACGAATACAACAACTGTTAATCCCGCTCCAGCGTTAATACCTATAATACCTGGATCAGCAAGTGGATTTCGTGATAACCCTTGCAAAATTGCACCTGACATAGCTAATGCAGAACCAACTAATATAGCAATAACCATACGTGGCATACGAAATTCAAATAAAATAACAGATTGATCTTCTGCACCTAATCCAACCAATGACTTTAATACATCTATTGGAGGAATTTTAAATGTTCCTGTATTTAAACTTATTAAAAATATAGCAACAATTAATCCTACTAAAATCGTTAAAATAGAAACGTTCTTTTTTGTTAAGACGCTCGTCCTCACATCTTTCCTCTCCCTTCATTACGTGCTAAGTAGAGGAAGAATGGCACCCCAATTAGCGCTGTAATTGCTCCAATTGGCGTTTCAAATGGTGGATTAATAATGCGAGATAACATATCTGCACATTCAATTAGCAATCCACCTAAGACCGCAGAACATGGAATAACCCATCTATAATCTGAGCCTACAAGGAAACGAGTCATATGCGGAATTACAAGTCCAACAAATCCAACTGATCCTGCCATAGAAACCGCAGAACCTGTTAATACAAGAACAAGTACTGTTCCGATAAATTTAATTAATGTCGTATTTTGACCAAGTCCAATCGCAATTTCTTCACCAAAGCTTAAAATTGTGATATATCTCGACATCATAATTGCTATAACGAGACAAACAAGACCAATCGGTACTAACATATTAATACTTTGCCATTTCACTCCGGCAACACCGCCTGCATTCCACATACTTACCTCTTGGGCAAGGTTGAAATACAATGCAATTCCAGATGAAATTGCCCCTAATAAAGCACTAATTGCTGCACCTGCTAAAGCTAATTTCACAGGCGTTAATCCACCTGGTGAAGAAGACCCAATACCATATACAATGCTCGCTCCAAACGCAGCTCCAATAAAAGATGCAATAACAAACATTAAATAAGGTGAATTAGGGAAAAATGCATACATAATTGCAATTCCGAATACAGCACCATCTGTAATCCCCATTAACGATGGAGATGCAAGTGGATTTCGTGTCATACCTTGCATAATTGCACCTGATACCGCTAAAAAAGCACCTGCAACTACGCCCCCTATTGCTCTAGGCATGCGAAGTTCTTGAATTACGTTATGATGCGTGATAGACCCATCAAACTGAAATACAGCTTGCCAAACGGTATTTAAACTAATATCTGCTGCACCAAACGAAATAGAAACTGCCATGCTTAAAGCTAACAAAATTGTACCTGCTATTAAAATAATAGAAGCAACGAGCGGTCTGCTCTTAATCTCTTTAACATTCACATCTTGCTGTTCTATACTCCTTGCGCTCGCTTCCATCCCTCAACCATCCTAACCAACAACATATATTTAATAAAATGAAATTTATTCTCAAATAATAATAAAAAAATTAGGTGAATTGACCTTTTTCATGATAATGATTATCAGAATCAGACACTTTCTATTCTACCTACCACGTCAAAAGACTGTCAACCATTATTTTGAAATACGAATTCATACAAAACGCTATCTCATAGGCATAAAAAAAGAAGAGTAATCTGTTCACTCTTCTTTTTCTTACTTATTTAACTTTGCTTCAATTTTTACAATTAATTCGTCTTCTGTTGGAGCCGCAACTGGACGATTATTTACAAACGCGAATGATTTTTTACGACCAGGGCCACAGTAAGACTGACATGCAACCTCAATCGTTGCACATGAATCTACTTTTTTTAACTTCGGAATCAGCGTTTTAACGTTCGTCGCCTGACAATCATCACACACACGAAATTCGTTTCCCATTATATATAACACTTCCTCTATTTTAAACTTTTCACAAGTACATTTAAAAATAAACACTAAATGGTATTTTACCGCTCTTTGAAGCTTGTTGCAAGTCTCCGGGCGTAGCTCTATTCCTATATAAAGCTACCTATTTTTTATATTTTCTCCTTCAAAAGCTTTCATCATTCATAGCCACATTTCTTCTCTTCATTGAAATCTACCATATTTTTAAAAGCTTTGTATAAAAGCTCATTTTTTTGCCCATTATAAAAATAGGAAGTTCATAAAAAGAAAGGGAGTTGAATCTATGAAAGTAAGACAAGATGCTTGGACAGACGAGGACGATTTATTACTTGCTGAAACGGTGCTTCGCCATGTTCGAGAAGGAAGTACTCAATTAAATGCTTTTGAAGAAGTAGGAGATCAGTTAAATCGCACATCTGCTGCTTGTGGTTTCCGCTGGAATGCTGTTGTTCGCTATAGCTATGAACAAGCTCTTCAACTAGCAAAAAAACATCGTAAAGATAAAATGCGTGCTGCGGGCGGTGAACAGACAAAAAAACGTTTGCTTTACACACCACCAGCTTCAGCGGCGGCGATAACTGATTATGAAGAACACGTACCGTATGAAACAGCTGTTCAATATACAGAAGCTACTCCATATCAAAAGCCGACTGTCCCTGCTCCAAAAAGCTCAATAACAATGCAAGATGTTATTTACTTTTTACAAACAGTTGGATCTTCAAATATAAAAGTAACAGCTCTTGAAAACGAGAATACGAGATTGAAACAAGAAATTAAAACGCAAATCCTGCGAAATGAAGAACTAGAAAAGAAACTAGAAAAATTAGAACAACAATCTCATACTGTACAAGAGGATTACGAAACACTAATGAATATTATGAACCGTGCTCGTAAATTAGCAGTAATGGATGATGAGGAACGCTCACAAACATCTTTCCGCATGGATCGAAACGGTAACTTAGAAAAAATTGCAGAATAAAAAGGATGCATGCAATGCATCCTTTTTATTCTTTCACCTCTAAACTTCCCTTTATATATGAGAAAACCCCTTTCTACATTTTTTGCTATAATAGAGATTGTCATTTTAAAAATAAGGGGTTAGTTATATGAGCAATTCCCGTTCGATTTTATCTCAGCCAGAGTGGCGTATTGTAGATCAGTCTAGTTTAGGACCAACTTTCCATGCACTTCAGTCATTCGCAATGGATGACACGTTATGCACAAGTATTGGAAATGGTCTATCCGCTGCAACAATGCGCTCTTGGGTTCATCACAATACAATTGTTCTTGGCATTCAAGATTCACGCCTACCACATTTAGAAGAAGGTATTTCCTTTTTAAAAGAAAACGACTTCAATGTTATCGTTCGTAATTCTGGTGGACTTGCTGTCGTACTTGATGAAGGTGTTTTAAACGTATCACTTTTATTCCAAGAAACAGAAAAGGGTATTGATATCGACCTTGGATACGATACGATGTGGCATTTAATTAAGGAAATGTTAAAAGATTACGATGTTACTATCGAAGCAAAAGAAATTGTTGGTTCTTATTGTCCTGGTAGCTACGATTTGAGCATTCGCGATCAAAAATTTGCTGGTATTTCTCAGCGTCGTATTCGCGGAGGCGTTGCTGTACAAATTTACTTATGTGCGACAGGAAGCGGATCTGAGCGTGCCGCACTCGTTCGTGATTTTTACAACGTAGCAATTCAAGGCGAAGAAACAAAATTTACGTATCCTGAAATTGTACCGAGTACGATGGCTTCACTATCTGAATTACTTGGCGAAACAATTACAGTGCAAGATTTAATGATGCGCCTTTTAAAAACGTTGCAACAATTCGCGCCAAAGTTAACCTCATCTCAGCTAACAGTAGATGAAGTTCCTTTATATGAGACGAATTTACAACGTATTATTGACCGTAATAATAAGGCACTTGGCTTAGAGAAATAAAAACCGCCGCTATAGCGACGGTTTTTTTATATACATGCTTTTATTTTTTCACCACAACAAATTGCTTATCTTCTAAGAAAAATGTTTCTCCTAATTGTTCAATATATTTTTTCTTATTTAACTTAATGTGCTTGCCGAATTGAAGGTTTTTCAAATCAATTGTAATGTCTAGCTTATCATCTTTCTCATGTTCCTCTTCTCCATCTAAACAACTGTAGATTTCTATTTCTTCACCATCATTTAAATTGCTATTTATATAATGAAATAATACTTTCACACCTTCCCCCGGTCTCCCTAAATATCCATCCATTTCATAGACCCACATTTTATGAAAGTGTTTTTTGATCGGCTCATAGTACGTTTCTAATTTCACAATCGTTATAAAATCCCCTTCAATCATTCCGTAATCCCCTACTGGTAGTTCTTTATTTGCCGCAATAAATTGGTGTACTGTCACTTTCATCCCTCCCCCTATTATTAAAATTATATATATTCCTTAAAGATTTAAAACTACTTAAATTTTAAAGGATAAACAAAAAAGACCACCCTCATTTCAAAAGAAATAGGGTGGTCTTTTTTCATATTAATTCATTATAGAATTAAAGTGCTTGAGCTGCTGTAATTAAAGCTAACTTGTACACTTCTTCTTCGTTACATCCACGAGATAGATCATTTACAGGCATGTTTAAACCTTGTAAGATTGGTCCTACTGCTTCGAAGTTACCTAAGCGTTGAGCGATTTTGTAGCCGATATTACCAGCTTCTAAGCTTGGGAATACGAATACGTTAGCATCACCTTTAATTGTAGAACCTGGAGCTTTCTTCTCAGCTACAGATGGTACGAATGCAGCATCGAATTGGAATTCTCCATCTAAAGTTAATTCAGGAGCCATTTCTTTTGCAATGCGAGTTGCTTCTACAACTTTTTCTGTTTCTGGAGATTTCGCAGAACCTTTTGTAGAGAAGCTTAACATAGCAACGCGTGGGTCAATACCGAATAGTTCAGCAGTTTTCGCACTTTCGATACCAATTTCAGCTAAATCTTGGCTGTTTGGTGCAATGTTAATTGCGCAATCAGCGAATACATACTTCTCTTCTTCACGTACCATGATGAATACGCCTGAAGTTTTTGTAACGCCTGGTTTTGTTTTAATAATTTGAAGCGCTGGACGAACTGTATCCGCTGTAGAGTGAGCTGCACCACTTACTAAACCTTGTGCTTTGCCCATGTATACAAGCATTGTACCGAAGTAGTTTTCGTCTTTAAGAATTTTACGAGCATCTTCTTCTGTTGCTTTACCTTTACGGCGTTCAACGAACGATGCTACCATTGCATCCATCTCTTCGTATGTAGCTGGATCGTAAATATCAACACCTGCTAATGTTAAGTTCATGCTAGCAGCTTTTGCGCTAATTTCTTCTTTATTACCAACTAAAATTGGTTTTACTAACTCTTCTTTTGCTAAACGCTCTGCAGCGCCTAAAATTCTTTCATCAGTTCCTTCAGGAAGTACGATAGAAATGCCTTTTCCTTGAACTTTTTCTTTTACTGCTGTAAATAAATTGCTCACGAATAAACCCTCCTACAAATGTTAAAAACTCTACCTTTAAGAATACTTCTTTTCAGCTATATTTTAAACTTATAGCTCCCAAAAAATAGATAAAATGAAAATGATTATATTTTCATAAAATTCAGCCGAGAAAAAAAGCCTACTTAAGCCTTATTTTCTCCCGTTTTCCAGTAAATATAAATGTGACAGTTTTATGCACCGAAACTTTATTTAGATGTTTTTAATCCTATATATGCTATAGTTAACGTGTAAAATATCATTAACTGAGGTGAATAGAATGAGTGAAGCAACAACAACGTTAGATGGCTGGTATTGTTTACATGATTTACGTTCTATTGATTGGGCAGCATGGAAAACATTATCTAGTGACGAACGCGGACAAGCAGTGTCTGAATTTTTAAATGTCGTTGAAAAATGGAACGAAGTAGCTACTGCAAAAAAAGGCAGTCATGCAATGTATACAGTTGTTGGTCAAAAAGCAGATATTATGCTTATGATCTTACGTCCAACAATGGAAGAGTTAAATGAAATCGAAACAGAATTAAATAAAACAACATTAGCTGAATATTTAGTTCCTGCATATTCTTACGTATCTGTTGTTGAACTAAGCAACTATCTTCCAGCTGATGAAGACCCATACCAAAACCCACAAGTCTTAGCTCGCTTATATCCTGAGTTACCGAAAGCAAATCACATTTGCTTCTATCCAATGGATAAGCGTCGCCAAGGTAATGATAACTGGTATATGCTTCCTATGGATGAACGTAAGAAACTTATGTACAGCCATAGCAAAATCGGTCGCCAATACGCAGGGAAAGTACGCCAAGTAATTTCAGGATCAGTCGGATTCGACGATTTCGAGTGGGGCGTAACATTATTTGCTGACGATGTTCTTCAATTTAAGAAGCTTATATATGAAATGCGCTTCGATGAAGTAAGTGCTCGTTACGGTGAATTCGGTACATTCTTCGTTGGGAACATTTTACCAGACGAAAAAGTAGAGAAATTTTTACACATATAATAATGAAAAAGGAACGAATTTCGTTCCTTTTTTTATTATCCTCTATATTTACCCACAAAAAACTTCTTTTCTCTGCGAATTTGAACAAAAATCGACAAATTCTTTTCAATTTCCTTACAAAATTGTAACCTTTCTATATCCAAATTTATGCTAAAATGGTACGAGCTATATGCTAATAACGATGCGAAGGTGATAATGTATATGAAGAAAATCTTGTCTATTTTACTAGTGTCTCTATTGTCAATTTCTTCCTTAGGAGTAACAACATCCCATGCAGAAGAAAAAATACATATAGAGGCAGCTGCTGCACTGCTATTTGATGCGGATACAGGAAAAATACTGCATGAACAAAATCCAGATGAATTACTAGCTATCGCTAGTATGTCAAAATTAATTGTTATTTATGCCGTATTAGAAGCAATTAAAGAAGGAAAAATCACTTGGGATACGAAAGTAACTATTTCTGATTACGCTTATGAAGTTTCACGTAATAATGAATTCTCTAACGTGCCGTTCGAAAAAGGACGTCAATATACTGTAAGAGAATTATACCATTCTATCGTTATCTTCTCTGCAAATGGATCTAGCATTGCTTTAGCAGAATTACTTGCAGGAAGTGAAAAGAACTTCTTAAATCTCGCAAATGAACATGCGAAAAAACTAGGGTTAAAGAAATATAAATTTGTAAACGCTACTGGGTTAAATAACGCTGATTTAAAAGGAAAACATCCTGAAGGAACTGATCCGAATGGAGAAAACTCCATGTCAGCTCGCGATATGGGTATTCTTTCAAAAACAATTATTACAAAGTATCCAGAAATGCTAGAGGATACAAAACAAAGATTTAGAAACTTCCCAGATAATCATCCGAAACCAATTCGTATGGAAAACTGGAACTGGATGTTACCAGGTGCTGCTTTCGCTTATGAAGGAGCAGATGGTTTAAAAACAGGAAGTTCTGATACTGCTGGATATGGCTTCACTATTACAGCAACACGTGGTGATTTACGCCTCATTTCAGTTATTATTAAAACAAAATCAATGGATGAGCGTTTCACAGAATCTCGTGCATTAATTGAATATGGATTTAATAACTTCGAAAAACAGAAATTAAAAATAGATAAAAATAACAAAATTTCTGTAGTAAAAGGAAAAGAAGACTACGTAACAGTTGCACCAGAAAAAGAAGTGACAGTAGTTACTGCAAAAGGTAGCAAATCACCTTACAAAATTTCTACTGAAGCAGATAAATCACTTGCTGAAGATGGGCATTTAGTTGCTCCTATTAAGAAAGATGCAAAGGTAGGTTCAATCGTCTTAGAGCCAACTGATAAATATGGTTTCTTAGACGGAAATAAAAGTATAAAAGTTACTGCAAAAGCGACTGAAGAAGTAGAAAAAGCAAATTGGTTCGTATTAACAATGCGTTCAATTGGCGATTTCTTCTCAAACTTATGGTCTAAAGTATTTTAATGATGAAAAGCTAGCTCACGCTAGCTTTTTTTATTTTCCCCTCTAGATGTAAAACTTCGTTTGGTTGTCATATCTGCGTCCTTTTTCTCATACGTATGAACTAGTAATTGTTCCACACTTCATCTAGAAATGAACCTCTTTCTACAAGGCATTCCAAAAAGAGAGGTGACACATAATGGGTGTTATCGCGTATAACGAAGAAGATGTTAAGTTATTAGCTAGACTGATGCGTGCTGAAGCCGAAGGAGAAGGCCAACAAGGGATGTTAATGGTCGGAAACGTTGGGGTAAATCGTGTCCGCGGAAATTGTTTAGATTTCAAAAAAATACGTAATTTACGTCAAATGGTTTATCAAAATCCTGGTGGTTTTGAAGCAACTCAAAAAGGGTATTTTTATCAACGAGCGAGAGAACAAGATATTGCCTTAGCCCGCCGGACAATTCAGGGACAACGTTTTTGGCCCGCCAACTTCGCCTTATGGTTCTTTAGACCTGAAGGTCCCTGCCCACCAACTTGGTATGACCAACAAAATTCTGGTCGCTTTAAAAAACACTGCTTCTTCCAACCATCTGGTGGAGATTGTCCAGGCGTATATTAAGGAATGAAAATGAGGAGGGATTTTTGAATGACACAGCAACAAAACCCGTACTACGGAACAGGTTTTTATCAACCATCTGGAACTTATGTGCAACCGCAACAAATGACCCCACAGCAGCAGCAACAGCAACAACAACAGCAAGCGATGCAACAACAAGCTGCTCAAGCTCAACTTGCAGTTTCTCAAGGTATGTTACCACTAGAGCAATCGTATATTGAAAACATCCTTCGTTTAAATAAGGGTAAGCCAGCTACAGTTGTAATGACTTATGAACGCGGTAGTTCGCTTGGTACACAATCTTATACAGGGATCATCGAGGCAGCTGGCCGTGATCATATCGTAATTAGTGAGCCGAAATCTGGAAAACGCTTTTTACTACTAATGATTTATTTAGATTATGTAGAATTCCCAGGAGAAATTACGTATTTACCTGGTCAACAAGCAACTTATGCTCCAAGACCATAAAAAAAAGCTGGCGAATGCCAGCTTTTGTTTTTTATAACCCTTTTACAACTGCAGTTCCGACTAAAATCCACGCCACAATAAACGCTACACCACCAAGGGGTGTAATTGGGCCAAAGAATTTAATACCTGTTGTACTTAATGCATAAAGACTGCCTGAGAACATAATAATCCCAGCTACCATAAGCCAACCCGCAGTGCTTAAAAGTGATGATTGCATTTTGTCCATTAATAGAGCAACTACGAATAAGCCACCTGCATGAAACATTTGATATGTAACGCCCGTCTTCCACACTTCTAACATTTTTGCAGAAATTTTATTTTCTAAACCATGTGCTCCAAAAGCCCCTAATGCAACAGATAGCCCCGCTGCAATACAACCTAGTAAAAAGAAAATTTTCATCTTAATTCCCCTTTTTATTTTTATCATAAGCAATTTTCACATATAATCCAAACGATTTAATCCCTAAAAATCAAATAAAGAATTACCATTTGCACCTTCTTCTTTTATATACACAGGTTCTCCAGAAACTGGCATAACCGGTTGAACTGTTGTTATAGGCTGAGATCCGATTATTTGTGATTGAACTTGTGGTTCTCTATACGTAGAAGGCTCAACTTGTTCATCTAATAATAAATCACATAATGCACGCACAACTAATAAATGCTCTTTTGATTTTTGTCCTTCACTACTTTTTGCCTTTGCAATTTCACTCGCCATTTTATTTAAAACCTTATCGCTAGATACTTGCATTCCTTGTCACCTCTTACTTTGTAGTTCTTTCTCAAATTGCCTCAGTTTCTCCACTGAACCAAATACTATTATCATATCATGTTCTTGCAGTTTTTCCTGCCCCGTTGGATTATGGATAATATCCCCATCTCTTAAAATCGCTAAAATTGTTACACCAAATTGATTTCTCACATTACTCTCTAATAACGATTTACTAGCTAAGTTAGAATCTTTACCAACTTGAATTTCTTCAATTACAAATGATTGCTCTATTCCATACAATACTGTATCAATATAATGCACTGTTAACGGATTCGCAATATCCAACCGTTAATACAGTAATCATCGTCATCCAAAATGCTTAAAACAAGCTAATCTCTTCAATTGTCATAAATTATAGCATTCCTAGAATTACAACAAAAGTCATACATATAACCGCTATCCATAATTGCTTCCGTACATTCATATTATGTTTCAACTCTTTTCTCTATCTACAATCTTTGCCAGAGGAAATGAAATACGTATATACTAGAAAACGGAATCTATGAAAGAGGTTGATATAATGAAGCTATTTCTTTCTGCCTTACAATGGGCACTATTTATTTTAGCTGGAAGTCTTATTGTACCAATTAGTGTCGCAACTAGTTACGGCCTTGATGGCACTGAAGCTATCGCGTTTGTACAAAGAACATTATTTGTTCTCGGTTTTGCCGGTCTCTTGCAAGCCATATTTGGTCATAAACTTCCTATCCAAGAAGGTCCTGCAGGCCTTTGGTGGGGAATTTTCTCCTTGTATGCAAGTTTAGGCGTCGTACTATTTGGATCAAGCAATGAAACACTTAAGGTCCTTCAGTACGCTTTCCTATTAAGTGGCATCATTTGTATTATTCTTAGTGTTTTTGGACTTATTGATAAACTAGTTCGTTACTTTACACCGACAGTAATTGGAACGTATTTATTCCTTTTGGTCGCACAACTTAGTGGCTCCTTCTTAAAAGGCATGTTTGGCCTTGATGGACAACATACAGAAGTACAGCCAAAGGTATTTATTCTTTCACTCATTGTTATTTTACTATCTTTTTTCATTATGAAGCTACCTATTATTGGACAATATTCCGTTCTTTTCAGTATCGTCTGCGGCTGGATATTATTTGCGTGCTTCGGATTATCTAATCCAGTAACACCTGTGACAGATATAATTCGTCTTCCATCTCTGTTCGTTTTCGGAATGCCTCGCATTGAATGGAACATGGCAATTACGGTAGTTTTCGTCACACTACTACTTCTAACAAATATGTTAGCAAGTATTCGCGTTGTACAAAAGGTTGTTTCTAAGTATGAAGAAGATGCTCCAGATCGCTTCAAACAAGCTGGCATTATAACAGGAATAAATCAATTGCTAGGCGGTCTATTTTCAGCCATTGGTCCTGTTGCCATTTCTGGATCCGCAGGATTTATTGCAACGACAAATATTTATAAGCGCCTTCCATTTATGTTAGGGTCAAGCTTTATCATTCTTGTTAGTATATTCCCAAAGATTACTTCATTCTTTGCAGCCATCCCCGTTGCAGTTGGGTATGCTGCAATTTATCCTGTATTTGCAAGCATGATTGGTCTCGCTTTCCGCGAATATGACACTGTACAAAATAAAGAACAATTATTTAAAGTAGCAGGCCTTTCAATCTTTACAGGAGTCGGCGTTATGTTCGTTCCAGCAGGAGCGTTTTCTACGCTACCACCATCTTTAGCTTCATTTTTAAGTAACGGTCTTGTTCTTGGATCTGTAATGGCTATCTTGCTGGAAATATTATTTTCTCGTTCGCACGAAAAACAACCATCGTAAATTGGAAAACTTCCATTATTGCACTCTATCTTTAGAGTTGTTACGATAATGATAAATTATCATGGGCAACACGCTCATGATAATTTATACTAACAATGCAGAACTTCTCCTAGTTTCATGCAAAGAAGTTCGATGTCTTACTATATATTCCCCACTATCTTCATAAAAATTTATTTCTATTTCAACAAAGAAAGGAATTTTCTATATGACTTATAAAATGATTGTTTTAGATTTAGATGATACTTTATTACGCGACGACCATACAATTTCACCTCGTACGAAAGAGGCTTTAATGACAGCACAAGAGCAAGGAGTTAAAGTTGTACTTGCTTCTGGGCGCCCAACGTTTGGTATGCGCAATGTTGCAAAAGAACTTCGTTTAGAGGAATACGGTAGCTTCATTCTATCTTTTAACGGCGCAAAAATTATTAATTGTAAAACAAATGAAGAAATCTTCAGTAGTACGCTATCTCCTGAAATCGTTCACAACCTATTTGAAATTAGTAAAACTGAAGACGTATGGATTCATACTTATATTGGCGATGATATCGTAACGGAAGAAAATAATCCGTATACTGAAATTGAGGGCGACATTACTGGTATGCCAATCGTTGTAGTAGATGATTTTAAAGCCGCTGTAACAGAGCCTGTAGTAAAAGTATTAATGAACAAAGAAGCTGAACGTCTTGTTGAAGTAGAAAAGAAACTACAAAAACAACTAGAAGGCCAATTAAGCGTTATGCGTTCTAAACCATTCTTCTTAGAATTTACTGAACATGGTGTTACAAAAGGAACGAGCTTAAACCAATTAATCCAAAAACTTGGTATTAAACGCGAAGAAGTTATTGCAATGGGCGATAGCTATAACGATCAAGCGATGATTGAATTTGCTGGTCTTGGCGTTGCGATGGGCAATGCACCCGATGATATTAAAGAAATCGCAAACTATGTGACAGATACAAATATGAACGATGGTGTTGCTAAAGTTGTAGAGAAATTTGTACTAAAAAGCGAAGCGCTTGTTTAATATTTTCATTCATAAAACCTATTTGAAGTCAAATACTTCAAATAGGTTTTTATTTAAATTGCAATGCTTTTGTGACTATATTTTGAACTTTGCACTATTCTCGTAGTGTAAACTTTCTTTTTGTATATAATTAAACAAAATAGACTATTTTATTTTGAAAAAGAATACAAATTTACTATATACAAGCATACATTAAAGGAGGCTACTTCATGTTATCTACACCAATCGGAAGATTAAGAGCAATCGGCTTAATTGAGGGGATTTCTTTTCTATTACTATTATTTGTAGCAATGCCATTAAAATATTTTGCAGGGTTTGCAACAGCTGTTAAAATTACAGGCATGGCTCATGGCGTTTTATTTATTCTATTCATCTTTGCAGTAATTCAAGTAACAATCGTACACCGTAAATCAATTTTATGGGCACTTGGGGCATTCGTTTCATCAGTTATCCCATTCGGTACTTTTGTACTAGATGCAAAACTAAAGAACGAACAACAATAATAAAAAGGTAGTTAACAACTGTTAACTACCTTTTCTATTTATAAATTTGGAATTTCCCAATCAATTTCTCTTTCGCCCATATTAGCTAAAATCGTATTTACTTTAGAGTACGGCTTACTTCCAAAGAAACCTCGTCTTGCTGATAATGGACTTGGATGTACAGACTCGATAATACGATGACTCGTATTCGTAATTAACTTTTTCTTCGCCTGAGCATGGCGTCCCCATAATATGAAAATAACTGGCTTTTCACGTTCATTTAATAGCTCAATTACGCGATCTGTGAAATGCTCCCATCCTTTTCCTTTATGAGAATTCGCCTCACCTTGACGAACCGTTAACACAGTATTTAATAGTAAAACCCCTTGCTCCGCCCATTTTACTAAATAACCATTATTCGGAATTTCATAATCGTATTCATCTCGAAGTTCTTTGTACATATTTAGCAATGATGGCGGCGTTTTAATACCAGGTTGTACCGAAAAGCTTAAACCATGCGCTTGATTCGGTCCATGATATGGGTCTTGTCCTAAAATAACGACCTTTGTATTTTCATAACTTGTATACTGAAGAGCGTTAAAAATATCTTCTACCTTTGGATAAATCACATGCTCCTCATACTCTTCTTTTAAAAAGTTAGCTAAATTTTGATAGTATTCTTTCTCAAATTCTGGCCCCAGTAATGGTCCCCAATCATTCTGCAAAATGTTTTCCATGCCTTCACTTCCTATCCAATTAATTCACCATATCCTGCCTTGTAAATACTACAAACGAAATGATAAGAGATACTACTGCCCAAACCGTTAAATTTATTAAAGAAAATCCCATTGATAACCCTTGTAATGCAGGAAGTTTTCCTGATAAATAATCCGTTAGCGATAAGTTGACACTAAAAATGTATTTCGCACCTTCCCAAGACGTTGCGAATGAACTTAAAATGCCGCCTGCAATTAACGCAGCTAACATAACGCCCATACCAGCTGGTGTATTACGAATTAAAACAGAGACCATAAATGATATAGTTCCAACAACGATAGCAACAAACCAAGCTAGTCCGTACGCCATTAAAATGTATTGCCACTGCGGAATAAGGTGTACAAAGTTTGTATTTAACGTTTCCTTATCAATGACGAATCCTGTTAACACAGGTAAATTCCATCCAGAGTATCCAAATACAAGCCCTGATAATGCGTAAGCAAACAAACCGACAAGAAGCAATATGAGCGAAATGAAAAATAACATCGTCACATATTTACTAAGGAGTATTTTCCAGCGCCGAATTGGCCTCGTCAGAAGCATTTTCATCGTACCATCACTTCGTTCTCCTGAAACAATATCAATGGCGACAATCATAACGAGCAATGGAATAAATAACGTTATTCCTTGTTCAATAAACGCCCTCACAAATGTCGGTGCTCCTGGCGCAGTCGGATTAATATTATGATCTAAATAATATTGTTGTTGTTCCACCCTTACTTTTAACCAATCCCGCCATTCTTCTGGCAATCTAGAATTGTTCAAGCGGTTTTGTGAATCAACAATTTGTTGCTGTAATGATACTTTCCAATCGGTCGTACCAAGCCTTTTTTGCGTCGTTTCTATTTCACGATACTGAGCATACACAAAAAGTGGAATCAAGATTGCTAAAATAAGCATGACAACAACAATTCGTTTCTTACGATAAATCTTTTCTGATTCATTTAAAACTAGATTCGCAAATTCACGCATGTTGCTCACCCCTTGTGAGTTCAATAAATAAATCTTCTAGCGTAAATACAAGCTCTTTGACGCTATGTACATCTATCCCGTTTTCTACAAAATGCTTATTCCAAACATTAATAGATGCAACATCCATACGACATAATAAACGCTCATCTTCTACACTAACTTCCTCTATCTCTTCAGCAGCTTCTAACATGTCTTTCGCTTTGGAAATCGGTGTAACGACCCATTCCACACGATCACTCGCTGTTTTGATCAACTCCTCAATAGGTGCAACTGTTATCATTTTTCCTTTATGAATAATAGCAACACGGTCGCATATCAGTTGCACTTCACTTAGCAAGTGACTCGAAATAAATACACTCATATTTTCTTCTTTTACAAGCTTATGTATAAATTCCCTAAGTTCTCTAATCCCAGCTGGATCTAAACCATTCGTCGGTTCATCTAATATGAGCAATTTCGGATTTCCAAGTAGCGCCTGTGCAATTCCAAGACGCTGCTTCATACCAAGGGAATATGTTTTTACCTTATCGTGAATACGCTCATCTAAATGAACCATTTTTGCAATTTCAATAATACGTTCATCTGATATATCACCAAGCATGCGCGCAAATTGCTTTAAGTTTTCCCATCCCGTTAAATATGTATAAAGCTCTGGGTTTTCAACTATACTTCCAATTTGACGCATCGCTTCTCTGAAATTTTCCTTAATAGAATAACCACCGATAGAAATAGTACCTTCTGTCGCTTTAATCAGTCCAACTAACATTCGAATTGTTGTCGTTTTCCCGGCTCCGTTCGGTCCTAAAAAGCCAAACACTTCTCCTTGTTTTACATCAAATGAAATGTCCTCTACAAGCGTCTTCTTTCCAATTACCTTCTTCAAGTCTCGTACAGAAAGTATCGTCGTCATTTTATCCCTCCTTGCTCTAGTTTTAATTTACTTACGACGTTTTGGACTAATCGCTCTGCCATATATGTGTAGCCTACTTCATTCGGATGAAAATGATCGGAGTATAATAAATCTTTTCCACGATTTTGGAATAAATCAAATGTCGGTGTAATATATACATTTTTATCATTTAATGCTAACTTCTCTAAAGAAGCATTCCAATCAACAACAATATTTGATGAACCTCTTAAATCTTCTACATCCTCAAAAGGATTGTATAAACCTAGCCAAAAAATAGGACTATCTGTGTTTAATTTACGAATTTCTTCTATAATTTTCTTCGCTTCATTTTGAAACGTTTCCGTATCAGGACGATACGTCTCTAAATCTATCTTTCCGAGCGATTCCCATCCTGGGAATAAATCATTTCCTCCAATTGTTAAAACAATTACATCTGCTTGCTTAATTGAATATTGAGCTCCGCTGCTTTCGATTTGTTTTAATAAATCAGGCATTTTCGCACCACTAACTGCCAAATTGCTTAGTGCAACTTTTTGTTTATAATCTTTTTGTAAATTCTCTTTCATTCGTCCAATATAGCCAATTCCTTCTTTATCACCAACGCCGCGCGTTAACGAATCACCTAAACTAACTACTTGTAACGTTCCCGTTTTCTTTTTCTCTTTTGCCACTACGTCAGTCTTCGTAATTAATTTTGAAGCTTTCGGATTTAATACATCATTTACACCCGAAACAAAACCGTATGCAAATAAACAGAAAGACGCAATTGTAATGAGTAGAATTACTTTTACTAATTTTGATCTCATATCAAAACCCCTTTTAGCCCCTATAGATTGTCCATAATTATACCAAACGAATTTTCGAAAAGCGATTTTCACACCTTCTCTATTATGTCGTTTCCCTATCTACCAAATCTGGTAATAACTCTACATGTTTCACATCTATTTCCTCATCATTAATCTTTTCATATAATAATTCAAATGCCTTTACACCAACATTTTTACTAGAATGCGAAATCGTCGTAATACCTAATATATTTGCCACCTCTTGATCATCACATCCGATAATCGTAATATCCTCTGGGATACGAATTCCTTGTTTTTTCGCCTCCGTTACCATTCCTGCAGCAATATGATTGCAAGATACAAGAAAAGCCGTCGGTTTTACAGACATACGAGCCCATTCTCTGACTACATTGCGCCCATCTTCCACCGTAAAACAGCCCTTAAACTTCCAGGCATCTAACGGTGTTACAACAATCTGTTGAAGTGAATCCTCATACGCCTTTTTTCGCCTCTGGCTATTAATACTATTACTTCTTCCAATGCAATATCCGATACGTGTATGACCAGCATCTATTAAGCTTTTCATCCCGCGCAAAAATACTTTGTAGTAATCAATATGTACACTCGAAATGAAATTCGAATCTATTTCTTCACACATCACAATTGGACCAAACTTCGTATACTCTTCAAGTTTTTCCTTACTATTTGTCCGTGAACATATAATTACTCCATCAAGCTTTTTCATTTTTAACATATGTAAAATTTCAAGCTCTTTTTCTCCGCTATAATTTGTCTGGCAAAGCATCATATTATAATTGTTCTTTGCGGTTTCCTTTGATATCCCCCCAATAATGGCACTGTAATATTGATCATTTACGTGCGGCAATAAAACGCCAATTACATTCGTTTTTCCTTTCACTAAATGAATCGCATTCACATTTTGCGTATAATTTAATTCTTCAATAATCGCTAAAATCTCTTTTCGTTTCTGTTCATTCACATACGGATGATTATTGAGTACACGTGAAACAGTTGAAACAGATACCCCAGCAAGTTCAGCAATCTTTCTTATATTAGTCATCTCATTCTCCCCTTCCCTTCAAAAATTCTCGCTTGACCTGGTAAGCTTTCCACAGTATATCCTTTCTTAGCAAATACATTTTGAAAGGATATACAACTATGCTTCGATTCAAACTAGAATATATATTTTTCATTGGCGGTTTACTCATTCTCGCCATCGGTATTAATATGATGACGACAATTACTTCCTTTGGACTTAGCCCTTATGATTCCTTCTTTATTGCACTATATCAAAATTTTGGGATAAGTATTGGTTTTTGGATTTTCATGATTAACTTTGTTTTTACCCTGATCGTACTCTTTTGGGACAAAAAACAAATTACAATCGGCACAATTGTAACGATGATTCTTATTTCTCTTTTTGTTGATTGGGTTGGTTCTATTACGACCATTATGGAAATTATCCGCTCTCTTCCAAAATATATAACACTTATTTGCGGAAACCTATTCGTCGGAGCCGGAATTGGTCTTTACGTCTCTACTAACCTTTGTGCAGCACCTCAAGAGGCTTTCGTTTTAACTGTTGCTGAGAAAAAGAAATGGACATTTAGAAGAACAGAAATTTCATTAGCTTTTTTATTTTTAACATTAAGCTTCTTATTAGATGGGCCAATCTATTTTGGAACAATTATCTTATCCTTTACAACAGGTTGGATTATTCAAGCATTTATTCAAGTTGGTACGCAGATTTTAAATAGAAAAAACCCTATTAAGCAAGCCGCTTAATAGGGTTTTTCGTTTTATTAGAAGAGATACTACTTAGCATCTCCTTCAATTCGATAGTTTGCTTTCACACAATCTATTTCTTCATACGATTGCAATGTATGTAGAATGTACTCATAATCCGCAAGAGAAGCACGATGCGTTACAATTACGATTTCTGCTTTCCCTTTCTCTTCAAGTGGCATTTGAATAATCTTTTCAAAACTAACACCGCGCTCAGAGAACAATGATGTAATTTTTGCAAACACACCAATTTCGTCTTTCACATGAAGTCTTAAAAACTTTTTCACAACAATTTCATCTGGCTCTTTTAGTACCTTTTGATATTGCGGGACTACAGCACTATTTCCGTTTACACCTAGCCTAATATTTTGCATTACAGCAACTAGGTCAGAAACAACAGCTGTCGCTGTCGGTAAACTTCCTGCTCCCGGACCATAAAACATCGTTTCTCCTACCGCTTCACCATACACATAGACAGCATTATATTCATTTTGCACTGCCGCAAGAGGGTGTGCATTTGGAAGTAAAGTTGGCTCAACTGTAACCTCTAATTTCTCGCCATCTCGCTTTGCAAGACCAATTAATTTAATTGTATAGCCTAAGCTCTTACTATATTCAATATCTTCTGCTGTAATAGAAGTAATTCCTTTTACCTTCACATCTCCAAGCTCTACATTTGTAGAGAAACCAAGGGTAGCCAAAATCGTCATTTTTCTTGCTGCATCTAAACCTTCTACGTCTGATGTTGGATCTGCTTCTGCAAATCCAAGCTGCTGAGCTTCTTTTAACACGTCGTTATATGCTCTCCCTTCGTCTGACATTTTCGTCAAAATAAAATTTGTCGTTCCATTTACAATTCCCATTACTTTCGTAATAAGATCTGAGGAAAGTCCTTCTACGATGCTTCGTAAAATTGGAATCCCTCCAGCTACACTTGCTTCGTAAAATAAATCAGCCTTATTATCTTTTGCTACCGCTAAGAGTTCCGCTCCGTGTAACGCCATTAAATCTTTATTTGCAGTCACAACGTGCTTCCCGCTTTTTAAAGCTTGTAAAATATATGCTTTTGCATCATCAATGCCGCCCATTACTTCAATGACAACATCAATATTAGGATTATCTAAAATTTCATTCACATCTTGTGTTAATAGAGTAGAAGGCACGTCTACTTCTCTCTCTTTCTCAATGTTTTGCACCAATACTTTCGTTACTTTCACTGGACAACCTACTTGGTGTATAAGTCGTTCTTGATGATCTGTAATAATACGAACTACACCACTACCAACTGTCCCAAGACCTAATAACCCCACTTGAATTTCTTTCATAATACTGTCCACCCCTCAAAAATTGTGTTTAGATGCCATTATATAGACAAAAAATCTGAAAAACAATTTATTTTGAATATTAGGAAAAATAAAGGTTAATCTTTACAAATAAAACGCTACCACATGTTATACAATCATTTACAATATATAAGGGGTTTCTTGATACACGTAATAATTCAGCCAATTAGAGAATAATAAATTCCCATGACTCCTCCACCTAACAATCGGCTTCTCATTTGGATTATTATGTTTAAAATAATTTTTTGGCACATCAATATTTAACCCTTTTTGGCAGTCCCGTTCGTATTCTTTCTTTAACGTATCACAACTGTATTCACTATGTCCGAGTGCGAAAACTTGCCTTCCCTCTTGCCCAATAGCAAGATGAACGCCTGCTTCTTCAGAATTGGCTAGTAACGTTAATTCTTTCACCTTTTCAATATCGCTCTCTCGTACTTCTGTATGACGAGAATGCGGGGCAAAAAACACTTCATCAAACCCTTGTAACAATTTCACATGTTGCTCGCGAACCTCATGTTCAAATACACCAAACATTTTTTCTGCAAGAGGATACTTCGGCACACCATAGTGGTAATACAAACCAGCTTGTGCCCCCCAGCAAATATGAAGCGTAGATGTTACATTCGTTTTTGAATACTCCATAATACGTCCAAGCTCTTCCCAATAATCTACTTCTTCAAAAGAAAGAGTTTCAACTGGTGCTCCTGTAATAATGAGTCCATCAAATTTTTCATTCTCAATATCACGGAATGTTTTATAGAAGCTCGTTAAATGGTCCTGCGCTACATTGCGAGACAGATGCGATTCCATATGAAGTAAATGAACATCTAATTGCAACGGTGTATTTCCAATTAAACGAAGTAATTGCGCCTCTGTTTCTTGTTTTGTAGGCATTAAATTTAATATAGCAATTTTCAAAGCACGTATATCTTGTGTTACTGCTCGCTCCTTCGTCATTACAAAAATATTTTCCTTCTGCAATACTTTGCGAGCTGGTAAATCTTTATCAATTATGATCGGCATGTTGTTTGCCTCCGACTAGCGCCGCTTCTAAATCTGCAATAATATCAGAAACATCTTCTATACCGACCGATAAACGGATTAAATCAGATGTAACGCCAGCTAAACGCTGATTTTCTGCGCTTAATTGTCTGTGCGTTGTACTAGCAGGGTGTATTACACAAGTTCTTGCATCAGCTACATGCGTTACAAGAGTTGCAAGCTTTACATTTGCGATAAATTCTTTTGCTGCTTCTAATCCGCCCTTAATACCAAATGTTAAAACTCCACTAGCACCTTTTTTCAAATACGTTTGTGCTAACGAGTAATTTTCATTGCTATCTAGTCCCGGATAATTCACCCATTCAATACGTTCATGGTTAGCAAGCCACTTAGCAACTTCGAGAGCATTTTCACTATGACGCTCCATTCGTAAATGCAATGTTTCCAGGCCAATGTTGCTAATATATGCATTGAATGGGCTCATACAGTTTCCGTAGTCTCTTAATAACTGAACGCGTGCTTTCACAATATACGCTGCTGCTCCAAAATTTTGAACATAGCTTACGCCGTGATAACTCGGGTCAGGTTCGACAAGCTCAGGATATTTTCCATTTGTCCAATCAAAGTTCCCTCCATCTATTACAATCCCGCCTAGAGAACTTGCATGGCCATCAATATATTTCGTTGTAGAATGGACAATGATATTTGCCCCATGTTCAAACGCCTGGCATAAATAAGGCGTCGCCAATGTATTATCAACGATAAAAGGTACTTCTAATTCTTTTGCTGCCGCTGAAAGTTCTTTGAAATTCAAAACGTTCATTGCTGGATTTCCTAACGACTCTGCATAAACGAGTTTTGTCTTATCATTAGCAAGTGCCGCAATTTCATCTGCCGTTAAATTAGGATTAAAGAACGTAACATCGATGCCAAGCTTACGCAAACTCACTCCAAATAAATTAAACGTTCCTCCGTAAACAGTTGAAGAACAAAGTAAATGGTCTCCACTACCGCAAATATTTAAAACCGCAAGCATAATGGCTGCCTGCCCAGAAGCTGTTGCAACAGCCCCTACACCGCCTTCTAAATCTGATAACTTCTGCTCAAATGCAGCTAAAGTAGGATTTCCAATACGCGTATATATATATCCTTCTGCCTCTAAATTAAATAGTGCTGCTAAATCATCTGACGTATCGTATTTATACGTTGTACTTTGATAAAGTGGCAAAACACGCGGCTCACCATTTTTTGGCGTATAGCCACCTTGCACACAAATCGTTCCTTTCCCCCATGATTCTCCCATCTCTCATTCTCCTTTCTTTTATGCAAAATAAAAAACTGCCCCTTCCCTGAAAACAAGAAAGGAGCAGTTTGAAAACACGCTCTAAGGTTCTTTCTTATCTCTCAGGATTATTACCTGCAGGATTTGGCACAATTCCGTTATACGGCTGTTGCCAAGGTTTCATCGGGCCTGTCCCTCCACCTTTTCTTGATAAGACTATGCAATTACCGTTGATTTTATAGCAATAATTTCCTGATGTCAAATGGTTTTTCTGAATGTTCTAAATTAAATGAGAGGAATTTAATTTAAACAATAAAAGAAATATATTCCATATTCATTTGAAAAAGACCTTTTAAAAACTCCGATCAATATATAGAATTAAATAAGTGATTTAACCGCGTTAGTTTCAAATTTTCATGAGATTTCAATATATTGAATAAGCCAAACCCTCAAAAAGATACTATATATATTCCATTCATTTCACACTAGCATTTTTAATCCTTTCTACATGAAAACTTACATAACGGAGGTACAACATGACAAATAAAAAGGACATGCACTATATACTCGTCCTATATGGCATTCTTTTAGGCTCTATAGTAGGAGCTATAGTCTGGTTATTTTTAGTTTCAATAAATATCGGAATTCACTTTATTTGGGGATACTTACCTACTCTTTTCTCTTCTCCCCCTTATTACACCATTTGTGTAACAATCATCGGTGGTATTCTCGTTGGTTTAACACAAAAATACTTCGGTACATATCCACGTCTTATGCCCGAAGTGATGGTTGAATATAAAAAAACAGGTAGAATTGAATACAGTTTTGTACATAAAGCTACTTTAACTGCGATTATCGTTTTAATATTTGGAGCTAGTTTAGGACCAGAAGCTGCACTTGTTGGAATTATCGGTGGACTTTGTACATGGGTAGGGGATCGCTTTAAGTTTGCTTTAAAGGGAATGAATGAACTAACAGAGGTTGGAATTGGTGCTACTTTAAGTGTAATTTTTAATGCACCATTATTCGGTTTCTTAGCTCCGAATGAAAATGAGGGTGAGCAAATTAATGAATTTTCGAAAGGAAAAAAAGCAATTGTATATTTAGCTACCACTTTTGCCGGTTTTTCCGTTTACTTATTGCTTAGTAAACTCGATAATCGTGGATCCTTTATTGTTGATTTTGGGGAAGGGTCTCTTTCTATTAATGAATGGATCGCCTTCCTACCACTTGCTAGCATTGGTGCTATAGTTGGTTTCTTTTATTTCAAATTAGAATTCACATTAGAGAAATTAATCCACCCCTTCATTAAATACAAGGTATCACTTGGAATTATAGGCGGTATTTTATTAGGGGTTACAGGAACTTTTCTCCCGTACACTTTATTTTCAGGGGAACATCAATTAAAAGATTTAGTCGTTGAATGGAGCCATTTGTCCTTCTGGGTACTACTTCTTTCAGGGGTTTTAAAATTATGTATTACTGCCGTTTGTTTAAATACGGGTTGGCGCGGCGGACATATTTTCCCAATTATATTTGCTGGATCAAGTATCGGATATGCTATAGCTTCTATTATCCCTATAGATCCAATAGCTTCTGTAGCCATCGTCACGACAGCTATTTCAAGCTATGCATTAAGAAAACCAATAGCTATAACATTACTATTGCTCATGTTTTTCCCGCTCAATTTATTATTACCGATGCTCGGGGCAGCAGCGATTGGGAATGCATTTCCGCTTCCTAAACATAACGAAACTACAAATTAATAAAAATAGGCAGTGGGGACAAAAGTTCCACTGCCTATTTTTATCCCGCTATTTGTGGGCAGTAAGGCTCCCACCTCAAAATCCGGCGAGGGCGTTAGTGGGAGATAACTGCCCGTAAAAGCCCGATTGGTGAAGGCTAATAATCAGTGGGGATGGACAAAACCCCCACTGATTAAAGTTTCACTTTATTATACATGCTGCTTTAATAGTGCGTATAACTCTTCAAAATTATGCACTTCATATGTTGGCATAATCTCGCTATCATTTGATTTCTTTTCTGGATTAAACCAACAAGTATCAATTCCTGCTACATATCCACCTTTAATATCGGCACTTAACGAATCCCCAATAATAAGCCCTTCTTCAGGAGAAAAATTAGGAATCCGTTCAAAAACATAATCAAAATACTCTTTCATCGGCTTTTGGAATCCCGTATCTTCAGAAACAAAAATATCCTTAAACAATGAATGTAATCCTGCATTACGTAAACGTTTATCCTGCGTCTTAGAAATACCGTTTGTCACTACATATAAATCATACTCACTTTGAATTTGATTTATAAATTCAAACGCACCTTGCATTAGTTGGTTTCCTTCTTCTAAGTAGCTGCGATAATTATTTTCGAATAATATCCCATTTACTTCTTCCCCGTACTCTTTAAACAAAATAGAAAATCGTGTATTTACAATTTCATTTCGCGTTATTTCACCTTTTTCAAAAGAACCCCAAAGGCCTTTATTTATTTTTTTATAACGCTCCTCTATTTCATCGGTTAAAAGAAGCCCCTTCTCTTCAAAAAGCATCCGTAAAGCGATTTTCTCAGCCATTTGAAAATCTAACAATGTATCATCTACATCAAATAGCAATGTTTTATATTTTTTCATAAACCCCTCACACTCGCTTTTCTACAAAAATAACTTTACATAAATCGTATCATTCTTCCTTGTAAAAATAATAGGAGATATCTCATACTACAAACAGGGGTGAAAATATGAAAATCAGCAAAAATGAGAAAGAAATTTATCAACACATGCAAATTCACCAATTCCATACTCTTTTTTCCTTTCAGGTCTTGCCATATATAGAAATACATTCTTTTCAAAAAAAAGAGATGATATGTAATGAAGGAGTCGACCTTCCTTACCTCTATTACTTAATTTCCGGGAAAGCAAAAATATATATGAGCCATAAAAATGGGAAAATCTCCTTAATTAATTTTATTCAAGCACCTTCGTTCATTGGGGAATTAGGATTAATTGGCGTAGAATCCATTACGAAAGCGGTTGAGGTGATTGAAGATTGTATTTGCTTAGCTCTTCCTCTTAAAGATTGTCAGCATCTTTTATTGCAAGATACTACTTTTCTACAGAAACTATGCAAATTTATTGGAGAAAAAACAATTACCCGAACGGAAAATTACGCCAAAAACTATAGTTATCCGTTCGAAAATCGATTAGCTGCGTTTATTCTATTAACCGAACAAAATAATTGCTATACAGAAAAACATACTGAGGTCTCAGAATACTTAAACGTCAGTTACCGCCATCTTTTATATGTATTAAACCAGTTTTGCCAGCAAAATTATTTAAAAAAAGAAGGCCGAACATATTATATACAAGATCGAAATCAATTAGAAAAACTTGCTGATGAGCTAAAAATATAAAGAAACAGCATTAACATGTAAATGTTAATGCTGTTTTTTCGAGTGACGATTATATTTTTAATTAAAATTTACTTGCTACTTTAGCCGCTTCTTCAAGACCTGCAGTAATGATTTCTTCTGCTTTATCTGGGAATTGGTTATGTCCTTCAATAACTACCGTTTCCATATTTGTTGCGCCGAAGAAGCCCATCATGCTCGCTACATATTTAACAGCCATTTCCATTTCAGCTGCTGGTCCTTCAGAATATACGCCGCCGCGTGCATTTAATAACGCAATCTTCTTATCTCCAATAAGCCCAACTGGACCTTCTGGTGTATATTTAAACGTTTTACCAGCACGGTTTAAATAATCAATATACGTGTGTAATACGGCTGGAATCGTTAAGTTCCATAATGGGAAACCGAAAACTACTTTATCAGCTTCTAGAAATTGATTTAAATACTTATCAGCAACTGCTACCACTTTTGCTTCTTCTTCTGTTAAATCAAATCCTCTACCTGCTTTGAATGTACCATTAATCATATCTACGCCTACATATGGTAATTCTTCTTTATATAAATCAAGTTCTACCACTGTATCATTTGGATGCGCTTCTTTATAGTTTGCTAAAAATGCCTCGTATAATTTCACACTAACTGCTTGTTCCGCTGGGCGGTTGTTTGCTTTTACAAATAAAACTGTTGCCATGATTCTTTTCCTCCTACTACTCACTCTTATGTTGTTATATATTACTTACGAAAAAAGGGTACTCCCTTGTAATTGTTGTTGCTTACAAATACATTTTATCTTTATATCAAGACAATTTCGTCCTCACATAGACGTATTTTTCTATAAAAAAAGTCCACCTTCTAAAGGCGAACTAGGTCTTACGACTTTCGTCTTATACAATTCCATTTTTCACCGCATATAATGCTGCTTGTGTGCGATCGGATAAATGTAACTTACTCAAAATACTACTCATATGAGCTTTTACCGTTTTTTCTGTAATAACTAAAACAGAAGCGATTTCTTTATTACTCATGCCTTTCGCCAATAGCTGCAATACTTCATTTTCTCTCGCTGTTAATACATCCACTTGAACGGAAGGTTCTTCTTCTTTCTCTTCCTGTGGTAATGTTTGAGAAAGAAGGGCATTTGCTATATCTGGATGTAATTGAATATTACCTTTATACGCGCTTCGAATAGCTTCAACAAGCTGATCTGGTTCGATATCTTTTAAAATATAACCGCTCGCCCCAGCTTTTAGTGCCGGCAATACATGAGCTTGATCAGAAAAACTAGTCAATACAATTACTTTCACGTTTGGATATTCTTTTTTAATACAAGCTGTTGCCTCAATTCCATCCATCTCAGGCATATATAAATCCATTAATACGACATCCGGACTCGTTTCGCCTACTTTCACTAGCGCCTCTTTCCCATTGTTTGCTTCACCAACTAATTCAAAATCTTCCTGTGTGCTTAGAAAAAATGCTAATCCTTTTAAAACAACTGTATGATCATCAACTAACAATACTTTTATTTTCACAAACTTCCCTCATTTTCACATCATAATGGTACATTTACTTTTATACTCGTTCGTTTCTTACTACTTACAATTTTAATTGTTCCACCAACTAATTCTACTCTTTCACGCATCGTAGTCATACCGAGTGATTTCTTCTCTTTTATATCCTTTTCTACAAACCCATTTCCTTGATCGGCTATTTCTAATGATACATTTTTCTCCGTCACTTTGAAATAAATCGTCGCTTCTCTTACATTCGCATGCTTACTTACGTTATTTAAAGCTTCTTGTCCAATTCGCCATAGCGCTTCTTCTACTACACGCGGCAAATCACGTACACCTGTAACTTGTTCCCGAATTTTCAATCCTAAACTTTCACCATATTGCTTTAAAGCTGGTAATAACCCTTTCTCTAATCCAGCCGGACGGAGCTGCCAAATTAATGTCCTCATTTCCTTTAAGGCACCTTGTGCTAATTCACGCATCTCATACAAAGACTGATCTACCTTTTCATTTTGACCCTTTAAGACAGCTTCAGCGCCTTTCGTCATAAATGTTAATGAAAACAACTTTTGTGAAACAGAATCATGTAAATCTCTAGCTAAACGATTACGCTCTTCCATTCGTACAAGTTCGCGGCGTTTTTCATTTAATCTTAAGTTCTCTATCATTAATGAAATATGATTTGCTAACGCTTGTACTACATCTATCGTATTTATATCAAATTCTCCATTATTAGAACTTACACTTAATACTCCAAATATATGATCTTGAATATGTATCGGAATAGCGATAACTGTCCTATTGGGATGCTCTATATTACCAACCTGACGCTTCGACAAGACAGACTCTTCTTTTTCCAACGCTTCCTGTGCTGTTGCCCTCAAATCATCTTGTAGTTCACCTTTCTTATAAGAAGCTCTCACAGCTAGTTCATTTTCTTCTCTACTAAAGAATACAACTTGCTCCCATAGAAATAAGCTCCCTATTTGCATTACAATCTCTTCTGGTAATGCATTAAATTTATGAATTGTCCTTAAAGCTTGAATAAAGCGTTCTAACTTTACATAATAATGAGCTCTTCTCTTTTCATTTTCATACAGTTTCGTACGCTTTAATGCCGTTCCAATTTGAAAGGCAACTGATTGTAATAGTACTAATTCTTCTTCCGAAAAATGCGTTTTACCTGGGCTAGCTACATTTAACACGCCAAATTCATCTTCTCCCGCTTTTAGCGGTACTGTCGCATGATGTACAATCCCTTCTGTATCTCCCCAGTTGTATTCAATCGCATTATTAATTCTCTTACATTCAATAATATTAACTGCTCGCTCTAGTTTTCCTTCCACAAAGCGGTGTAAGCACCAGCAATTCCCCTCACACATCGGTCGTTTATTTTCGAATTTCAATCCCTCTGGTAATTGGTAATCAATTAACTTTGTATATCTACCATTTTCATCCGCAAGGAAAATCCATCCTGTCGTTAAACCAGTTACATTCAACAGCTTTTCCAGCACAGCTTGAAGTACGTGATATGTATCATTTGAGGTATTCAACGTTTCTGCAATCTCTTTTAATATAACTAATTCATTTGTACGATTCTCTTGAAACATAATTCGTCTCCTACATACAAGATTTTAAATAGTACTTAACATAAATCATCTACTTTTCACTTTGTACTTATTCGTAACATTGATATAATGGTGAAAACATAGTTTTCATTATATCACTTGAGGGGGCTTTCATAATGACATTGAATAAGGCACTTACTATCGCTGGTTCTGACACAAGTGGCGGTGCTGGTATACAAGCAGATTTAAAAACATTCCAAGAACTTGGTGTATACGGAATGACATCTCTTACGACAATCGTAACGATGGATCCACATAACGGTTGGGCACATAACGTATTCCCAATCCCAGCTTCTACATTAAAACCACAATTAGAAACGACAATTGAAGGCGTTGGTGTAGATGCTTTAAAAACGGGTATGCTTGGATCAGTAGAAATTATCGAAATGGTTGCGGAAACAATTGAAAAGCACAATTTCGAAAATGTAGTAGTTGATCCTGTTATGGTATGTAAAGGAGCGGATGAAGCGTTACATCCTGAAACAAATGACTGCTTACGTGACGTTCTTGTTCCAAAGGCATTAGTCGTAACGCCTAACTTATTTGAAGCATATCAATTAAGTGGTGTGAAAATTAATTCTCTTGAGGACATGAAAGAAGCTGCAAAAAAAATCCATGCTTTAGGCGCTAAATACGTACTGATTAAAGGTGGTAGCAAACTAGGCACAGAAACTGCTATTGATGTGTTATATGACGGCGAAACATTCGATCTTCTAGAATCAGAAAAGATTGATACGACAAATACACACGGTGCAGGTTGTACATATTCTGCTGCAATTACAGCAGAACTTGCAAAAGGAAAAACGGTGAAAGAAGCAGTAAAAACTGCGAAAGAATTCATCACAGCTGCAATTCGTCATTCATTTAAGATTAACGAATATGTAGGACCAACACATCACGGTGCATACCGCAAATTCGTTGCACCGAAAGAACTTGTCTAACATAACGCTTTTTATTAATAAATTTAAAAATAGATTAAAACCCACAGAACATTTATTGTTCTGTGGGTTTTAATTACTTTACAGAAATCTTTTAAAGTACTCCCCGAATTCCTATGATGCTGAACTAACCTTGTTTCTACCATTTCTTTTTGAATAATATAACGCATCATCCGCTGATTGAATAAATTGCTCAGGTGATTTTTTATATTCTGAAAGCCCAACAGAAACTGTAATTTTAATTTTTCCCCCATTTTGCAGTTGAAATGAATGCTTTTCAACTGCTAGTCGAATTTGTTCCCCTATACGAGTTCCAAATGCTACTCTCTTTTTTGGTAACAACAGAGCAAACTCTTCGCCACCCTTTCGAAAGACTAAATTTGGGAATGGTGCATTCTCTAACAAAATACGCCCTAGTTGTTTTAACACTTCATCTCCAGCAGGATGACCGTACGTATCATTTACATACTTAAAGTGATCAATATCGATAAGTAATAAACAAAGTGAATCATTTTTCATATGCTTACTATCAATATGACGATTCATCTCAAAATCAAACTGTCTTACATTTCCTAGATTCGTTAATGCATCTATCGTTGTATAATGCTTCATCGTTTGAAATAATTCATTGGATTGCAATATGTAACTTGCACTTATAAATGTGATATATGCCGCTACAATACAACAAATTAAATATAATACCACTACATATATATCCTTAAATAAAATATAAAGTGGTAGTATTAAAATAGACAAACTGTACACATTAAACCATATCCATTTTGTAAATATAGAAATCTTCATCCGCCAAATGAGAGTAATGCCAATCCCTATTGCCACGATAGTATAGCAAGCCAATTCAGAGGCTAAAGAATACTCAGTAAAAAATACCCGCGTTATTAAAATAATCATAACAGTTATACTACTAGCTATTGGGCCACCAATTATAATTGCCAAAACAACAGCTAAATAACGTAAATCCAACATAATATCTTCAATATGCACACCAAAATGCATCAACAATATACTCAATATTCCAGTTAAAATACCGACCAAACATTTCTGCCAAAAAGAGAATCCTTCTTTTAATGGCTTATCTCTTAAAAGCTGAGCACCCACAAAGATAAAGGACAGAATAATTGTCATATTTACAAATAGATCTCTGAACATAAAATAATCTCCCTACTTTTTCTTTTCCATCTATCCCTTTCTATATGTTATTGTATTACGAAATCCCTATAATTCCCAAACTTTTTATTTTATTGTTCCACGTGGAACAGCAAAATAAAAAAGGAGACGAAATTTCGTCTCCTTTTTTAACAACATCGTGATATCTTTCCGCCTTTTGCATTAAATCTAGCTTCTTGTGCCTCAGCAAAAAATTGCTTTTGACATAGAATTTTCTCTTCTGGATGATTTATTTTCATGTGATTTACATATGTTTCATAACTTGGAACTCCGACAAGTAAACTAATAAATTGCTTTCTCTTTCCCCATACGTTCCGTAAATTTTTAAGCATAGTTCCTCGACTCACTTTCATCTTTTGGAATATATGGTGCCTCTTTTAATGGCATTGGCTTATTTCTTAATACTTGAATCCAAATTCGAAGTGCAGAAATTAATACAGCAATTACAACTATCATAAAAATTCCACAAAGTGCCGCATCAATATAGTCATTAAAAATAATTTGTTTCATTTGCGCAACATTTTTAGCTGGAGCTAATACCTTACCATCATCTAATGCTCCCTGAAATACTTTCGCATGTGATAGAAATCCTATTTTAGGATTTTCATGAAATAACTTTTGATAACCAGCTGTCATCGTTACAATAAGTAATCCTATAGTCGGAATAAGCGTTACCCAAACGTATGCCTTTTTCCCCATTTTGAATAAAATTGTCGTTCCAAGTAATAGTGCAATCCCCGCTAACATTTGATTTGCAATACCGAAAAGTGGCCATAGCGTATTAATTCCACCGAGAGGGTCAACCACCCCTTGATATAAGAAGTACCCCCAGCCTAATACGCATAACGTTGTAGCAACCACATTCGCTATTGTGGAATCTGTTTTCGCAAACGGCTTGTACACATGCCCTAAAATATCTTGAATCATAAATCGTCCTACACGTGTTCCAGCATCAATCGTTGTTAAAATAAATAGTGCTTCAAAAAGAATGGCAAAATGGTACCAAAATGCCATCATCGCCGTTCCACCTATTACTTGTGAAAATATATGTGCCATACCAATTGCTAATGTTGGTGCGCCACCTGTACGTGATAAAATGGTCTGTTCTCCGACGTTAACAGCAAGTTCTTTTAATTCATTCGGTGTAATAGCAAATCCCCACGAAGAAATAACTTGAGCCGCTTGTGATACATCTGTTCCGATCAGTGCTGCTGGACTATTAATTGCAAAATAAGTTCCTGGTGTTAATACACAAGCTGCAATCATAGCCATCGCTGCTACAAATGATTCCATTAACATTGCCCCATAACCAATTGGCTGTGCATGACCTTCTTGCTCAATCATTTTCGGCGTCGTACCTGATGAAACGAGAGCGTGGAATCCAGAGACAGCACCGCAAGCTATTGTAATAAATAAGAACGGAAATAAATTCCCGGAGAAAACAGGGCCTGTTCCATCAATAAACTTAGATACTGCCGGCATCTTCAAATCTGGAGCTACAATTAAAATACCAATTGCTAATCCAAGTATCGTTCCTATTTTTAAAAATGTACTTAAATAATCACGTGGTGCAAGGAGCATCCAAACTGGTAATGCCGATGCAATGAATCCATATACGATAAGCATAATAGCAATTGTTTCACCACTAAAAGTAAACATACTTGCAAGTGTTGGATTTTCTGCTACATACTGTCCACCAATAAGCGATAGGACTAGTAGAACAATACCGATTACTGATCCTTCCCCTACTCGCCCTGGTCTAATGTAACGCATGTAAACTCCCATTAAAATAGCAATTGGAATTGTTGCTGCGATTGTAAACATTCCCCATGGGCTTCCAACAAGTGCCTTCACAACTACTAAAGCTAATACTGCTAATAAAATGATCATAATACCTAAAATACCAATCATCGCAATTAATCCTGTAACAGGACCAATTTCATCTTTAATCATTTCTCCTAATGATTTACCATTACGTCTCATTGAAGCAAATAAAATTACAAAATCTTGTACAGCTCCGGCAATAACTACCCCAACAATAATCCAAATAGTCCCAGGTAAATACCCCATCTGCGCCGCCAAAATTGGTCCTACTAAAGGACCTGCCCCTGCAATCGCAGCGAAGTGATGTCCGAATAAAACCCATTTATTTGTTGGAACATAATCCTTCCCATCATTTAACGTATGAGCAGGCGTTTGCCTATTATTATCTAGGCCAAAAACTTTCCTTGCTATAAATCTACTATAAAAGCGATAAGCAATCGCATACACTGATACAGCAGCAACTAATAGCCATACAGCATTAATTGTCTCACCTTGTGATAAAGCTATTACACCAAAAGCAGATGCTCCTACTGCTGCAATAACTCCCCAAAGTAAAATTGATTTCAATGTTTTCACGTACAATCCCCCCATTACTACTTCTTAGAGGAGATTGTACTAAATTTTCTGAATATTTAATTTGAATCCTCCTTATCATGAAGGATTTCTAGGCTATTATGTTAAAATTCTCTCATTACTTGTCATAGCTCAATTTTATTTCGAAGCCGTTTTACATAATTACGGCTTACTGGAATCGGTTGCTCATCGTACCTGTCTAAATGCAAATTATACGTGCCATTATAATAAGGTTTAAGTTCTTGTACATATGACATATTAATTAAATAGCTTTTATGTACACGTAAAAAATCATATGCATTTAGTTTATTTTCTAATTCCTGGAGTGTGTATGTTGAAATATACTGATTATTCGTTGTATAAATTGAAACGGTTTTGTTTTCCTTATTTTTACTAATATATACAATATCCTCCGGGAGAATATATCTAATCCCCTCATGGCCTTCTATCGGCAGTTTACGCAGATGACTCTTTGCTTTCTCACCTTGTTCTTTTCCCATTTTATATAAAATGAATTGTAAATCTTCTTCACGAAATGGTCGTAATAAATAATAAAACGCTTGGAAACGAAAAGCTGTAATTGCCTCTTCTATATCCTCACCAATAAAAATAAATTTCGTATAACAATTCACTTCTCGTAGCAAACTCGAATATTCAAAACCAGTACCATCCATTAATTGCGAATTTAAAAAAACAAAATCAGGTGTATGTTTTTTCATTATTAGCAAAGATTCTGTTCCAGTTTTCGCTTCAAAACATTCTACATTTCGAATGTTTTCAGTAAAGTTCTCAACTAATTTTCTTCGCTCTTCTGTTTCTTCCATGATAAGTAAGATTTTCATTTATCCAGCCACCTAATTCCTTTGTCCATATGTCTTGTTGTATACATTCGCTTTAGTAAGAAACATTCCCTTTTTCTTACTATACCATTATTTATCTAAAAAAACAGAAAAAAGGAAACCACTTTGGTTCCCCTTTTCTTTTATCCCGATTGGTGCGGGCTAATAATCAGTGGTTGATGGACAAAACACCACTGATTAAGGTTTCTCTTTATACTAATTCCCTCTGTTTCGTTTCTTGACCAAGTATAACTACAGCAAGTGCCCCAATTAAAATTGATCCACAGAAAATCGTAAATATTAGCGATAGTGAAGCTTGTGAAGCAACTAAATACCCTACTAATAGTGGTCCAAGAATACCACCAATACGCCCAAATGCAGCTGCCATTCCTGCACCTGTACCGCGAATAGTTGTTGGATACTGTTCCGGTGTATAAGCGTATAATGCACCCCAAGCACCTAAATTAAAGAAGGATAGTAACATACCCGCCACTATTAATGCTGTTAATGAATCCGCAATTCCGAACACATAAGCACTACATGCTGTACCAATTAAATACGTAACCAATACAAATTTACGACCAAGACGTTCAATAAACCATGCAGCTGTGAAATATCCTGGAAGTTGAGCTAAAGTCATAATGAGTACGTACTGAAAACTTTTTATTAAACTAAAGCCTTTCAGTACCATTACACTAGGTAACCAAAGGAACATTCCATAATAGGAAAAGACCACACAAAACCATAGAATCCATAACATAATTGTTGCTTTACGATATTCTCCAGACCAAACCGATTTTATATTTTCAATAACAGATGGCCTTTTTGCAACCTTTTGGAACCTTGGAGAATCGGGTAAATTCCATCTTAAATATAAAGCATATAACGCTGGAACTGCACTTATTACCATAGCAACTTCCCAACCGTATTTAGGAATAACAAAATATGAGATAAGAGCTGCAATTAACCAACCACCGGCCCAAAAGCTTTCTAATAGTACAACTATTTTTCCACGTTCGTGCGCTTCAACACTTTCTGATACAAGAGTAGATGCAACTGGAAGTTCCCCGCCAAGTCCCATACCAATTAAAAAGCGTAAAACGAGGAACATCGCGAATGTCGTCGTTAAAGCAGTTAAACCACTACCGATAGAAAATAGTAATAATGTAATAATAAAGACTGATTTCCGTCCTATTTTATCTGATAGTATCCCAAAAAGGAGCGCTCCTACTGCCATACCAATTGAATTAACGCTACCTATCCAACCCATTTCTTGAGTACTTAATCCCCAATCTTTTTGGAGTGCTACGATTACAAATGAAAGCATTCCAACATCCATTGCATCAAATAGCCAGCCAAGCCCTGCTATACCAAGTAGCTTTCGCTTCGAAATTTCTTTTACCTTGCTCACAAGAAGTCCTCCTTACACAGCTGTCTTTACACATCATTTTACATGTGTATATTTCATAAGTAAAATACTTTCTTATAAAAAATTCTCCTTCATCATTCCCAAAAAGTAAAATGTTTATCAAAAATAAACAAATAAAAAAAGTAGCGATGTTCCGCTACTTTTTTGAACGCATTACTTCTTTTAAAAATTCAGCTAATACTAACTGACGACGCCAACGTGTTGGATTACTACATAATCTGTAAAACCACTCTAAATGAATAGATTGAATCCATTTTGGCGCACGCTTTACCTCTCCAGCCCACACATCTAAACTACCGCCTACTCCAACAGCCATTTTCGTTTCTAAACGATGCTTATTGTTTTGGATAAAGTTTTCTTGTCTTGGAAAGCCAAGTGCTACAAGTAATAGATCTGGTTTTGCCTCTTGAATACGTGAAACAATATTCTCTTCTTCTTCTTGTTTAAAATATCCATCTTGTATCCCCACGATAGATGCAGCCGAATATGTCTTCGTTAAATGATCAGCCGCGGCTTGTACAACATGTGGTTTTGCACCTAATAAGAAAACAGATACTGGTTTATTCTCTTCTGATAACTTCGCAAATAAATTACACATTAAATCAAAACCTGCTACACGTTCTTTTACAGGTGTACCAAGCATACCACTTGCTTTTACAACCCCAATACCATCAGGTGTAATTAAATCGGTATTTAGTAATGTTTTATGGAACTCTTCATCCTTTTTTGCACACATAACAATTTCAGGATTTGCTGTTACTACCTGAAAAGTATGAGTTTGCTCCAATTCTAGTTGTTCCTTTAAATATTGGACCGTTTCATCCATTGTCATTGTAGAGAAAGGAACACCTAGAATATCAACCGTTTGTACTGCCATATTTAACTATCCTCTCTATCATTAAAGGTTTTTCGCTATTAATTGCTTATATGTTTCTTTCGTATCTTCATATAATTTTTGAAGTGAGAAGTTCATAGTAGCATGCTCATAAATATGCTTGCCCATTACTGATAACTCTCCAGTTTTCCACTTATCATACGCCTCTTCTAATGCCGATGCCAATGCTTTTCCATCACCAGTTGGTACAATCCACCCATAAGTTTCATCTGCAATTAACGGTTCGATTTCTCCAGCTCTAGTCACAATTGATGGTACACGTTGATTTGCCGCTTCTAATAAAACTAATGGAAATCCTTCGCTATGGGAAGTTAACAAATTGACATGTGATGAAGCAAATAATTGTTTCACATCTTGACGATGCCCTAAAAATTCAACTTTATCATTAATCCCTTTTTCAGTAGCTAACGCCTTTAGTTCTCTTTCTAACGGCCCGTCACCAACTAATAACACTTTAATTTTCTCCAATTTTGTTTGTTGTAACGCATCGAATAAAACTTCATGTCCTTTAACAGGATGCAAACGCGCTACTTGGATTGCCGTAAATACATCTTCATCAATATTAAACATTTCCTTTTTATTATAGCCATCTGCTTTTTCCTGATCATATTCAATCCCGTTATAGATAACATGCATCTTTTCATTTGAAATACCTAATGCGGCTAAGCTTTTTTCAACCTATTCGTTACAACAAAAAATAAATCTATATTTTTTAAAGCTTTCAAATTTAATTTAGTAAAAATCCAGCCTTTTAAGCCTTGTTTAGTAAAGTCTTGAAATGGATCACTATGAATTGTCGTAACCCATTTTGCCGCGAATTTTTTCTTCATTAGAGAAACAAAGAAATTCGCCCTAGGACCGTGTGTATGAACTACATCAAATTTTTCTTTATTAATGAATTCACTTATGTTCTTTAAAATGGATAAATCATAGCGAGATTTTTGTGAAAACACATGAACTTTTATTCCTAGCTCTCTTGCTTCTTTCGCAACAATTCCATCTTCAAATACTGCTAATTCTACTTCACCATCCGGAAACTGATCGAGCAGTGAAATAATATGTGTTTTTCCTCCACCATCTTCTGCCCCTGCATTCATATGCAATATCCTCATATTTTTTCCTCCTTTAAATCCTCGCTACATTTCCATCTATCTTTATTTTACTGTACTAAAAAATAAAAGCTAACAAAAGTTAGCTTTTATTTTTATCATTCAATTTCTAAATCTACAATTAGACAAGCTAACACCACTACAAAGTAAATCCCTACTCCTGGTGCTGTCAAAATATGTCCTGCAATATATGCAATACCTAATGCTAATACTAAGCTTGCTGTAATCATTCCATATTTCACATTAAATATTTCCTTAAATCTTGTAACAAATGCTAGTAGGATTCTTACGCCGTAATAAATAAATGGAATCATCATTAACGCAAAACCAATAATTCCGAAATCATAAAACCAATCATGGAAGTCCATTTCGATTAGCTTCGGATCTGGCTCTTTTTGTTCATTATACTTAAAGTTACCTGCGTAACCCATTCCAAATAATTTTTGTGACATTGGCGCTTCTTTAAAGAACTGCTTATGTCGCTCTTCATATACTTGACGTCCACTGAAAATAAGATTTTCTTGATTTTCTTTCTTTTGCTCTTTCTCAAGCTCTTTCTTAACTTCAGCTTCTACCTTCGCCTTTTCTTCTGGTTTCTCAACTTTATGTTGTTTTTCTTCTTTTTTAATTTTCTCTTTAATTTCTTTTTCTTTTTGACCTTGCTGCGCTACATTTTGTTCTGATAAATAATTGTTATGAATACCCATATTTTGTGCTAATGGCGTCATTTTAAACGTTCCAACAACACCAGCCAATAGGAAAATAGCAATTAATCCATTAAGTACAAGCGACATTTTGTTTGGATTTCTTCTATCAAATAATAATTGTAGTACGATAATCCCGATTGCTGCTGCTAACGTAGCACCAATTGAGCCCATCCCTACTTTCGTACCAACTTGAATTAACGAGTAAATCATTAAAAGCGATGGAATCCAATATAAAACGTGTTTCACGCTCTTTGTTTTTTGAATAGAATATAGTACCACAATAGGGAAAATAATAGCTAAGATTGACCCTAGTTCATTACCTGCATAGAACCACCCTCGGGAACCAACTTTCATCCATTGATAACTACCAAAGTCTGTAGATGTCGAAATAGAAATAACCATAATAGCGTTAATGATTAATGTTGAATACACAATACTATTTCTGACTTTGTCACTAATATTTACTTTCTTTTTCAATGATTTTAAAGCTAAAATGTATGATCCTAGCATGATATATATATATAATGCCTTCGCAACAAACTTAACTTCTTCACCAAGTACAATAGGATTCTTAACTAGTTTATTATTAATAAACCCTATCCCTAAAACTACTGCTAATAGTATTAAGTAAATTAAAAACTTCCTATTTTCCTTCTCTTTTGCCTGAATTAAAATGTAAATACCACCAACAGCCATAATAAGAAATCTTACCAAAATTCCAACAGTGGCATTTGACTTTAATAAAACGATACTAAGAGACGTTAATAAATCTAAAACAGGCTGTAAAATAATAAAAAAGAGCAAAAAATGCTCAAATCTAACCCTAGCTTGATTTGCTAACATTCCAAGACCTCCATACAAAATCTTCACATTATCTTTTAATCATAGTTTTCTACTGTTTAAACACACCTAGCAATTATAACATAACTCATATTTAAATTGAGAACTATTTTTCATGCCGAAACTAGTCAAGTCCAGCATTATTAGTAACCGAAAACATTGTCCTTTAGCTATCCTTCCCTATCCCTATAAAAACTATCTAACACATACGCACTTATTTTCGACCGTACAGAAATATTTTTTTATCATTTTATACAAATGTACAAAACGGACTTATCTTATTGTACCATCCCTCCAACTAAGCTACATCAAAAAACTATACTATTAATCTTTCCACACTTTTTCGCTTTACTTTATTGCTACTTATCAAGCATTTTCAAACGCTTTCTTTAGCTATTTCATCCATTTTTCTACATGTAGCGAAAAGTAATTGTTATTTCCAAAACTTTAGTGTATATTTTTTCTCTGGAACATCTTTAAGAGGAAGGAATTAAAGCCATGTTATTAATCGATATATTTACGTTTCTTGGCATTATCGCCGCTGCCATTTCTGGTACATTAGTTGGTTTAAAAAAAGATCTAGATTTATTTGGTGTCCTTTGTTTAGCTGTAGCTACTGCGCTCGGCGGCGGTATTATTCGTGATATTATGATTGGTAACCTGCCTCCTGTCGCATTTGTAAAACCCATTTACTTTTTCGTAAGTGTACTATCAGCATTATTCACATGTATGTTTTTTGAGCGCATTAATAAACTTCAAGTTGTTATTATGCTTTCTGATGCTGTTGGTTTAGGGGTATTTACAGCTATTGGTGCAAATGCAGCAATGTCACATCACGTTGACGCCTCGTTTTTAGTCGTTTCAATGGGAGTTATTACAGGTATTGGGGGCGGTATTTTACGTGACATTTGCGCTCAAGATATCCCGTATGTATTCCGAAAAGAGATATATGCAATTGCTTCTATTCTAGGAGCAGTTAGTTTCTTAATTACACATGCAATGGGGGCACACATATTAGCTTTCTATGTCTGTTTATTAATAACATTCGTTATTCGTGTAGTCACCGTAATATATAATGTACATTTCCCAGTTTTCTTTAAAACACATGCAAAAATTAATAAAGGCCATTAAGAGAATTCTACATAGAATTCTCTTAATTTATATACAATTCCATCTACTATAGAGTAATTGTATATAAAAATATATAATTACATTAGAATAAAAAATGAAAACGTTTTATAAACAGGGGGAAGAATGATGCTTGGGGTTTTTAAAAAAAATAAAACAAACACCAGTATAATTGAATTAAGCAAAGGTCAACAAATCATATTTAACGTGCCTGCTAATTCTGAACTAAAAACTCAAATGGATATGCTACATATTTCAAAGGAAGATTTACAAATTGTTAAAGTATTACAGCCATTTATTTATGAGGAAATAGATTGGATAACAGAAAAATTCTACACCAACATCACAAAACAACCTAATTTAATTGCTGTTATTGAACGCTACAGCTCTATTCCCAAATTAAAACAAACTTTAAAGACACATATTAAAGAATTGTTCAGCGGGAATATGAATGAAGATTTTATTGAACAACGTGTTAGAATTGCAAAAAGGCACGTACAAATTGGTTTACATAGAAAATGGTATACCGCTGCTTATCAAGAATTATTCCGCTCCGTCATAAAGATTTTGCAAACGAAAATTTCAACGATAGACGATTTTTCTTATTCTATAAACGTAATAAATAAATTATTCACATTAGAACAAGAACTTGTTATTTCAGCTTATGAATCCGAATATGAAAGAATCCAAAAAGAACATGAAAAAGAAAAAGAACTGACAACTATGACGATTACACATATTGCAACAGAACTAGCGACAGTATCTGAAAAAACAAGCTCTTCTATTCAACAGTTAACATCTAAATCAGAAAGTATCGTAGGAATTGCAAAAACAGGTACATCATTAGCTACGACATCAGAAGAAAAGGCCAATAAAGGAAAAGAACAATTAAATCTGCAAAACAAACGAATGGAAAGCATCCAAACGAATATGGAAACTATCATTACTGATACTCATGAACTTCTTGATATTTCTAACAAAATTAACGAAATCATTGATATTGTAAAATCAATCGCCGAGCAAACAAATTTACTAGCATTAAATGCTGCTATTGAATCTGCACGTGCTGGCGAATTTGGTAAAGGTTTTTCAGTCGTAGCGGGAGAAATCCGAAAGTTATCAGAGCAAACGAAAGAATCAATTTCCAACGTTACAAAACTCGTTGAAAAAACTAATGAACAAATTATACACGTCTCTTCTTCCGTGGAACAAATAAGCTCTCTCGTATCTGAAGGGACAGATAGTATGCATGCGACAGATCAATATTTCCAAGAAATCGTAAAAGATATGTCTAACTCTAAAGAACAAAATAAAAAAATTGAAAATGAATTAGAGACTATCTCACAAGTAATGAAGAGTATTCAAGACGATTCCTCAACAATGGCCTTAACAGCGGATAATTTACAACTAGAACTAAACCGATAAGACGAATCGATACAAAGTGGAGATTCTTCATCTCCGCTTTGCATTCATCTACAAAAAAAGAATCCAAAATGGATTCTTTTATTTTCTGAAAAATATTTTTTGGCAATAAAAATAACTCATATAAACACCAAAGCTTTGTAAAATAAACAAAGCTGGCATAATAATATTATAATATGCCATATCTACTCGGAAGAGCCTTAACGACACGTATCCGGTAATTAATAATACAAACAACATATATCCTTCATTTTGCTGTTTCTTAATTAGAAAATGTAATAAAGCTATGGCCATAAATAATGTCACCACTATATATATAAGCTTTTCACATTTAAAAATAATAGAATTTATTCCCTCGTCTGAAAGTCTGGTTAATAACTGGTTTTAACAGTTTAAATCTTTCTACTTCCATTTCTTTTAACTCTTGATCAATGTGCTCTTTTACACTTTTATTTTTGGATGTTTTTTCTTCATTTTGACTTTTTCCAATTAAAACAGATTGAAAATAAGTCTGATTAGAAATCGTATACTGTGACATTCCCATCATCTTGATACCATAGTTCACACCAAAATGAGTACTATAAAACAGAATAAGTATTCCCATCATTTTTAATAGTAATTTTTGTTTCGCCCCTGATTGAAATAATTCAATTAACAGCACATATACAACTATAAAAATAGGTAAAAATAACCCCATTGGGAAAATCATATTGCTAAGCGCAAATAAAATGGATGAAATTACCCACATATAAGGATGGTCTAATCCCTTATATAAAAATATGTAACAAGCACAATAAAATAAAAATATTGCGAGTGATTCCGCCGTTAATACAGAACTCATAAATATATTTGGAATATATAAAGCGTAAAACATTGATGCAATACGACCACACTCTTCTCCAAAGACCATTGACGCAATGCGATAAATGAAAAATGCAGTTCCTGTACAAAATAAAATATTAAATAATTGTAAAGCGAATACCGTATCACCAAATATACGAATGATGATCGATTCATAAATAATAAAAGGTAACTGTGCTATATTTTCTATATTATTGCCAACTGCAATCTGCTTTGCAGACTCATACATAGCTTTCATATCACCTATCATTGGAACATCTACAAATAGAACTGTGATAAGTCTTACAACTGTAGATATGCTCATAAGAAAAACAAGAAATTGTTTATCTGTAAAACGATATTGCAAAATTGATGCTACTAACAAAATAAGAATAACAAAAATCACTAATACAATTGTTATACTTGTTGTACTTCCCCCAAAAAATTGCTTACTTGTTTCAAAAGCCGACCAACAACTATAGACAAAAAATGCGAGCATCGCACCAATCATTATTTTACTGAAGAAAGACGAAAAATTTGTTCTTATATGATTCATATGTCCATTGCACCTCTATTTCCATTCATAACAAAACGATTCTATCATGAATAAGCACAAGGTTAATAGGGAATTTCTATGACAAATACATAGTCATTACTTTTTCACTTGCAATGTAAGCGAATCCTCTTTTACACTACATTTTATATATGATAAATTTTCTTTCAGTTACATGAATACAAATACAGAAATTTCAATAAAGTGAAACTTTAATCCACGGGGGTTTTTTTCATCCCCCACTGACTATTAGCCCGCAAATAGTGGGATAATCCTCTTTTGGAACACTTTACTTCATTAAATATCTAATATGGGTACTCCACTTACACATGTCACTCTGATTGAAAACAGAAAATAGGGGATGAATATATGGAAAAGAAATTCATGCGAGAATCAAAAGCAATTAAAACAACACGTGTTTTTCCTAACGATTTAAATAATCACCAAACACTTTTCGGGGGGAAATTATTAGCAGAAATTGATAGTATAGCTTCAATTGCAGCTGCGAGACACAGCCGCAAACATTGCGTAACAGCATCTATCGATTCCGTTGATTTTTTAACTCCAATTCACCAAGCAGATTCTGTTTGTTATGAAGCATTCGTATGTTATACAGGAAAATCTTCAATGGAAGTTTTCGTAAAAGTAATTGCAGAGGATCTACTAGCAGGCGAGCGTAGGATGGCCGCAACATGTTTCATTACATTTGTCGCATTAAAAGACGGAAAACCTTCATCTGTACCACAAGTAATTCCTGAAACAGAGGAAGAACATTGGCTACATACAACTGGTTCAGAGCGTGCAGAAAATAGAAAAAAAGGGCGTTTGAAAAGTAAAGAAATGGCTGAAGTGTTAACTTTAAGTAAGCCTTGGAATATGTAACATTAGGATTTTAGCTTATACATGCACAGGTGTTTTCTTCCTTGCATGTATTTTTTATTATAATAAAGTGTTACACCTTAGCGTTTTTATTCGATGCCTGTTTCCTAAAATCACCCATCAGCTTTTCCTTTATTTTATTATGCTATTAATGGTATATTAAATAATGTTCGTTTAAAAATAACCATAATATGATTAAGTATATAAGGGATGGTGCGGTAATGTCTATTGAGGTACCAATTTCAATACCAAAAGCGTTAATTATTATTCCAGCGTATAACGAGGAAGAAGCAATTGCAGATACATTAACAAGATTATTAGAACTAAAACAGCATTTTACAGCATTAAGCATTTGCGTTATTAATGATGGATCAAAAGATAAAACAGCTCAAATCGTAAAAGATTTCCCTGTTCATCTCGTTAATTTACCATACAATCTAGGTATCGGTTCAGCTGTACAAACTGGATATAAATACGCTTATGAGAACGGATATGATATTGCGATTCAGTTCGATGCTGATGGACAACATAATCCTGATGATTTATACAAAATCATACAGCCTATTGCCGAGGATCAATGCGATATGGTGCTGGGTTCACGTTTTACAGAAAAAACAGCATATAAAGGTAGTATTTCCCGAAGAATCGGTATTTTTTATTTTACCGCTCTATTGAAAGTACTAACGAAACAAACATTTATGGATCCAACTTCTGGGTATCGTGCTATCAATCGAGAAGTAATTAAGATTTTTGCACACAATTATCCAAAAGATTATCCGGAGCCAGAAGTCCTTATTCATTTAAAAAAGAAAAAACTTCGCATTAATGAAATATCTGTAAATATGCAAGAGCGACAAGGTGGACAATCTTCCATCACTCCCCTTAAATCTGCATATTACATGGTGAAGGTAAGTCTTGCTATATTGATGCAAAAAATCGTGAAAGGTTGATAATAAATGCATATAATTACCTTTTCATTTATCTTTATTTTATTACTATTCTTCTTAATTATTAATTCCATTCGTCGTGGGACTTTAGAAACAAAATATGCTATTTTATGGATTTTCGTTTGTGTTGCAATGGCTATTTTAAGTTCTACGGATAAAATTATAAACTGGATTGGAAAACTATTAAAAGTAGAATATCCTCCGTCCATTTTATTCTTATTCGGACTATTATTCTGTTTTATCCTAATTTTTGACCTGACGAGAAAAATCTCCAAATTACACCATCAACTTGTAACATTAACGCAAGATTATGCATTATTAAAACAAAAATTAAAGATAACAGATAAAGAATAACTTCCTAACTAAATACTAATATATAAAAGCTCCTGAATTTTGCTTGAAAAATTCAGGAGCTTTTATCATTTCAAATTATTTCTTTCTAATTATAAGAGATACCACAATAGAAAGTTGATTTACAAAGTTTATATGCGTTAAACTTATACAGATGTTCTTGTAGTCTTCTTCCTTTCAAAAGGCTTGTATATATGGTACAAAACATAAAAAATTTGAGGAGATAAAAACTCTATGATGGAACAAAAACAACTCGTTTCCGTTGTCATACCTCTGTATAATACGGAAAAATATATTGAAGAAACGATGCAATCAATACTAGATCAAACATATAAAAACATTGAAATTGTAATTGTAGATGATGGAAGCAAAGATCAATCACCTTCCATCGTAAAAAACCTTGTACAAAAGTACCCCGGACAAATAAAATACGTCCCACAAGAAAATCAAGGCGTTTCAGTTGCTCGTAATACAGGAATTGAAAATGCTAGCGGAGAATATGTTGCTTTTCTTGATAGTGATGATTTATGGCACCCAACAAAAATAGAAAAACAAATCGATAGTATGCATACAAACAACATGAACGCTTGTTATTGTGGCTATATGAACTTTTACGAAGAGACTGGTGAAAAAGTTGAGCACACGACAAACTTTATTAAAGGTGATATGACAAAAGCTTTCTTAACACATCAAGTTGTTGCTCAGACGAGCACTTGGATTTTCAAAAGATCTATCGTGATGGATCATAATATTCGTTTCACACCAGGATGTAGCTGGGGAGAAGACTTAGAATTTCTATTTAAATTAATGAGTGTAACAAATGTATGCTATGTAGATGAATATTTAACATATTATCGAATCTTATCCGAAGGAAATCTTTCTTCAAAGTATAAAGATTATGAATTAAAAACAGCAAAAGAATTAGAAGTATTTAATCGCATGAAGGATTGGGTTCATAATAAATCAAAAGACTTGATCGTGAATGATTCTACAGAACTTATTGAAATCCTTGAAACTTATCTATTCCCATATACAGTCATTAACAATGCTTGTATATACATTAAAGGAAGCTCTAAGTTAGATAAATCACAAGTTCAATTAATCAAGGGCGATATAAATAAATATTGTCGCAAAATTTATTCAAAAAATGGAAAACGAAGCAAAAAGCTATACGCAATGCTTTGGTTTGTACGAATAAAGTTTATGTTTTCTTAAATAAAGAATACGCTTTTAAACATACTTTCCGTAAACAAATCAAATTTACAAATAGGACGAAGTGCGTCCTGAAAAATAGAAAGGTCTTGTTCCATGAAAACAAATAAAATCCTTAAAAACGCCTCCTACCTATTTGTAGGAAATATTACTGTTCGATTTGTACTTGCTATTGCGACCATTTTCTTTGCAAGATATGTTTCACCAAAGGAGTATGGGATGTTTACAACTGCTTTAGCAGTTTCCGCTGTTATTTGTTATTTTACAGATGCAGGTTTGACACATACATTTATGCGTGAAGGAACGAGAAGCAACGCTAACATTAGCGTACTAATTAGTAGTTATTTACGTATTCGTTTAGTATTGGCTATCGTAATTTCTGTGCTCTTCGCTATTTTCGCTCAGTTCTTCTATCCCGATGCTTACTTACGTGCCATGGTATATTGGGTTGTACTGCCGACAATGTTTGGAGCCACTTTACAAGGTGTTGGGATGGCTTACTTCCAAGTAACAGAACGCATGCAATTTACAGCGATTATTTCTGTAATACAAGGTGTAACAGCCGCAGCTGCTCTTCTACTAGGAATGTCCTTTAAATGGTCACTTATGATGGTTGCTGCCATGTACGGGATATCTAGTCTTGTAACAGGACTTATCGCCTTTATAATGGTAATTCGCCATACAACAGTTCATAAGGGCTGGGATAAAGGCATTTTAGATCAATTGCTCATTTTCACGATCAATGGCATTATCATTATGCTCTTACCACAGTTAGGGCCTATTATATTAGAAAAAGTCTCAACATATGAGCAAGTTGGATTCTTTGGCGCTGCATCGAAAATACCTGCTGTACTTTATCAAATACCGGGCGTAATTGCAGCAGCCTTTTATCCAAAGTTATTTGCTTTTGGAAATGAAAAGAATATTGATGAACATAGAAAACTATCTCAGTTCGAATTAAAACTTATGTCTTTCTTAGGAATGGGAATTTCCATCCCATTTATCGCCGATCCAAGCTTTTGGATTGTTACTTTATTAGGTGAACAATATGCACCAGCCGGTGATGCTCTTGCAATTTTAGCCTTTATGGTTATTTTACAATCTATCAACTATCCACTTGCTGATAATTTAACAACTATTGGTCAACAGTGGAAGCGTGCGACAACGATGGGAATTGGATTAGCTGTCGCTATCGTAAGTTACATCGTATTAGGTAGCCAATTTGGAATGATGGGAGCTGCGGTAGCTGCTATCATTACTGAGGTTACTTTATTAATCGGATTTACTTTATTCGTTCGTAAAGGATTTACATTACTATTCAAAGGGATTGTATTTAATACACTAGCATTTATAATCAGTTACGCCCTATACCGCACAGTATTAATTAACTTACCACCACTGGTAGCTCTAACACTTACTGGTATATTGTACGGTATTATTGGCCTTGCAATTGATCCACAAATACGCGGGTTGATTTTAGGATTTGTAAATAAAAAATTAGTTCGTAAAAACGCTTAAAAGCCAAAAGCTTTTCCTATTAAGAATGGAAAAGCTTTTGGCTTTTTATATACCACCATTTACAGAACATAAATTCTGAAGACTGCACTTCATTATTCTCGAATTTTCAGTGGTTAAAAAATGCTATATATTCCATGTCAAATTGACTTACTTTCTGAGAATGCTTTATACTAAATTACAAGTAAACTATGAAACTCAATGCTTGTAAAATATATATGATACAACAAAATATATATTTTTTTATGCTAAAACTAAAAAACACACCTTCATAATTGGTGTGTTTTTATATGTAACAACTTTCGAAGGAGGATTATAAATTTTTATGAGCATAAAGCCGAACAATAAGATTTTCTCAAAGAAAACTATAATGATTATTCCGATATTATTATTGTGTGCTTTTGCTTTTCATTATTTCTTTTTAACATCTAATCAAATCTTTTCTGGTACAGGTGATGCATTAAGCCAATTTGGTTTCTTTACATTTCTCCTGCAACATGCCTTTAAAGATGGTAATCTTTTTTGGTCTTTTGATTATGGATTAGGTGGAGATTTATTTGGAGAGTTTAGTTATTATTACAGTACAGCGCCGTTCTTCTGGATTACGCTGTTACTTCCTAAATTAAATATTGAACAAATCTATGATATGAAATTATACATGAGTATTTTAAAAAACTTTTTAGCTATGTTATTCATGTATGGTTCTTTACGTTATCATAATAAAACAGTCTTCTCATCTTTTATTGCTGCTATTATGTATGGCGGATGTATTACTTTTATGCGCCATTCATTACTTTGGGATTTCATGGCTGATGCCATCGTATTTTTACCATTAGTAATATGGGGACTTGATAAATATATTATAGAAAAGAAACGTGGACTTTTCTTAGTAGCTGCTACTTTAATGTTAGCATCGAACTTTTATTTTGCTTTTATTACAAGTATTTTCATTTTCATTTACGCATTTTCCCAATACTTTGCCACACAGCAAAATAAAACAATCGTCTCTTTTCTAGCCTATTATATTAAAATTGGATTATTATACGGTCTATCACTTGGCTTGGCTGCAGTTTGCTTTATTCCATCAGTCAATGCGGTATTTAGTGCGGATCGGTTAACGAAGAAATTTGATATACCTTTATTCTTTGAAGATACATTTTATAAAGATCTAATGGAAACTATCTTCTTCGTATATGATGCTGAAAATCATCAATTAGCTTTACCAGCTTTAATTTTATTCCTAATCATATTTGGAATGTTTATACGTGATAAACTTGTTAAAAATAAAGTATTCTTTACATTTTTCATGTTCATTCTGTTTATGCTTCCGTATACATACTCTGTATTTAATGGTTTCTCAGCAATGCAATATAGATGGCTTTATTTATTTGTATTTGTAATTGCTCAAACTATAGCATACATCTTAGATTGGATGATTGTTCATAAGAAAGAACATAAATTACCTTATATAATGAGTTCATTAGTATCAATAGGATTATTCATTTATGCATTTTATAGAAAAGTAAATATAAATGTAAGTGATAAACCTTTACAGGCAGTTGACAATATTTTAATCGGAACTATCGTTCTTTCTCTCATTACAGTATGTTTATGGCGTTATCTTTCTAAACCTTTCATACAATTTTTAGTTGTAGTGAACATACTCGTTAGTACAATTTCCATGAATTACATGTATGCTAATAATATACTTAGTACCGTTTTCGGACAAAGCAATGCTACAAAAGAAGCTTTACATGTATCTGGCTATGATAACAAAGATGAGATTGCTGCCATTCGTTATATACAAGAATATGATAAAGACTTTTATCGTATTCTTAACCCAGGTAGCGCCCATAACACACCAATGTTACAAGGTTATCATGGTACAAGTACGTACCAAAGCTTGATTAATTATTATGTTCATGACTTTATGAAAAATAAATACAACGTATTCCAAGGGTTCGACACTCCTTCGATGTTCTTCCAAGTTGATAGTCGACTACTACTTGAAAATATGTTAGGTGTAAAATATCGCGTACTAAGCGCTGATACAGATCAAAAAAATATACCATATGGATATAAACTATTAAAACAAGTAGGACCGTATAATATTTACAAAAATGACTATGCTTTACCGTTAGGGTATGTATATGATTCTAGTATAAGTGAAGAAGAATTTTCTAAATTAAACTTCGCTCAGCGTGACCAATTATTATTACATGCTGTAGTCGTTAATAATGGAAAAGACTTTTCATTAACCCATTTTGATAAAAAGAATCTTAATTCAAAAGCGGTATCTATCAAAATGGAAAAAGTACAACTAGAAAATATGGAAAAAGAGAATAATAAACTCATTGTCCATGGCAATGGAAATATGATTGTACCTATAAATTATCCTAATACTCCTGGAGACTTAATTGTAGAATTAAAGATAAAAAATAAAGGTTCATTCCATGCAGTAGTTAACGGGAAAGATATGGGGAAAGGTGAAGACACTGGTGCATACTCATATCCTTTAGAAAGATTTGTTTATAATTTAGGTAAAGACGATCGTCCAGACCAACTAACTATTTCTATTGATGCACCAGGTGAATACGAACTTGAAGACTTACAAGCAAATATCGTAAATTACGAAGGTGTACAAAAAGAAACAAAAAAACTAACTGAAAATAGACTTCAAAATATTTATTATAAAAACAACTATTTAAAAGGTGAAATCAACTCGAAAAAAGATGGATTACTATATTTATCTGTTCCATATAGTAAAGGTTGGACTATAAAAGTTGATGGAAAAGAAACAGAATTCACGAAAGCAAATTCTGCATTTATTGGTGTCCCAATTACAAAAGGAGCACATATAATCGAAATGACTTATGTTACACCTTACTTTAAATTAGGTATGATTATATCAATTATTTCACTAATTATTTGTGTAGCCTTACTAGTTTTTACAAATCAAAAAGGACGCCGAAAATTGCCTTTTAAAAAGCCGCAATGAGCACTCAATAAATTATGAAGCTATCCAAAGCGGATAGCTTCATAAAAAATATTAAATAACGTTTTAACCATTATAAACAAGGAGGGGCAAAAATGACTCTTTCAATAGTCGTACCATGCTACAATGAAGAAAAGATGCTTCGAGCCTTTTATTCAGAGACTTCTCTAGAAATTCATAAATTAACTACCGATTATGAATTTGTTTTTGTAAATGATGGTAGTAAAGATGATACATTAAATATTCTACGTGATTTGGCAAATTCAGATGCAGCTGTTCATTATATATCATTTAGTCGGAATTTCGGCAAAGAAGCCGCTATGTTAGCTGGTTTAAAATACGCTACAGGTGATGCAGTTGTTATTATGGACGCCGATTTGCAACATCCTCCTACACTAATAAAAGAAATGTTAGAAGGATATAACGAAGGTTACGACCAAGTTATTGCAAAAAGAACAAGAACAGGTGATTCACCCGTTCGCTCTTTCGTTTCTCGTCTATACTATAAAGTGATGAATAAGTTTGTAGATGTTGAACTAGTAGACGGCATTGGAGATTTTAGACTTTTAAGTAGAAGAGCTGTTGATTCTCTATTATCTTTAAGCGAATACAATCGCTTCTCAAAAGGTTTATTCTCCTGGATTGGATTTAATGAACTAATTATTGGATATGAAAATGTATTACGTTCTGATGGAGAAAGTAAGTGGACTTTTTCTAAATTGTTAAATTACGGAATAGATGGTGTTATCTCATTCAATAATAAACCATTAAGACTATCTATATATCTTGGATTATTAACAACTATTTTAGGGATTTTATACGTAATTACTACATTTATTCAAATTATTGTTGGTGGTGTTGAAGTCCCAGGATACTTCACTTTAATTTCCGCTATATTATTTATTGGTGGTATTCAACTCATTTTCCTAGGTGTTATGGGTGAATACATCGGTCGCATTTATTATGAAACAAAACGTAGACCACATTTTATTGTAGCTGAAAAGAAAGTTAGTGAAGTCAAACAAAAAGCATAATAAAAAAGTTACTTCTACCTACAGAAGTAACTTTTTTTATACTAATATTTACACACCTTTATGTTGCATAGATATAATCGTTTCTTTTAGCCCATTATAATAAGAAGTTTTTGGTATATTCCCAATATACCTCTCATATTTCTCTCCGCTTAATACAACAGGATTTTCTGTCAAATATAGCATTTCCACAAATTCTTTCATCTGCTTATCAAATAGTCCGATTAAATTTATCATACCTTTTTTTACTGTCATTACTGTTTTTGTATATCCCGTTAATTCTTGTATATGTTGAATCATCTCTTCACCTGTAATGACACCACAACCCGGTATGTTCCAATTTTGTCCATAGGCCTCATCACGTAAAGCTAATTCAACCATTGCTTTTGCACCGTCTGGTGTGAAAATATATTCACGAGCAATCTTTTTATCTCCAACAAAGCTTGATAACTTATTTGCAAGTACACCTTTTAAAGTATGATGAACAAGCGTACTTTCTGCATTCGGACCATAGAAATCTGGAAAGTGAGCAATAAACATTTTTACACGAGCTTGTTTTGCCATCATTTCTAGCTGTAACCGAATTTTCCCTTTCTTCGTATGTGGTGCCTTTTTAACTTCTTCCACTACAAGTTCTTCCCCTTGCCTCCCATACGCATAAATATTATCAACTATCCCTAACTTACTGTCGTAATACATTGCTACTTCTAATATATTTTTTAATAATTTTGGTTGCTTCTTCTCCCAATCTGAATATGGAATGTTTACAGCATGAAATATAATATCAACGCCTTTCGCAGCTTCCATTATATCCTCCTGTATAAATACATCTCCCGCTACAACTTTCACATTTTCTTCTCCAGAAAATAATATCTCTAATTTCTCTTTATTCCTCGCAAAGGCCACTACATGAATTCCTCTGCTACATAATTCTTTTACAATTGCATACCCCATTGATCCAGATGCTCCTAGCACTAAAGCTTTTTTCATTATATATCCCCCCTAAATTAATTAACCGCTGTTCAATTAATATTAAAAAGAAAATCACTTACATAAGAAGTGATTTTGAAATAAACTCCACGTGTACTTTAGCTAATCCTTTTACTTCTTCAAATGTTTGATCATTCCCACAATAGTGTGCCACAAACCCATGTAATGATAGAAAAACAGACCATATTGTCATTACATTTACCTTCTCATTACACAAAGAAGATACAACAGTAGCAAATTTTTCGTAACTAACATTTGGGCCATCTGCTAAACATTCTTTTAACTCATCATCTCTAATTAAAAACATGATTTCATAATGACTTTGATTTTGCAAACCAAATTCAATAAAACCAAATAAAACAGCTTTCAATTGTTCCTCTTGTGGTAAATTTTGATCATTAATCTCATCTAATTTTTGATTTAGCAATTGAAAATCTTGCTCTACCATCGCATAGAAAAGCTCTGCTTTATTTTTAAAATGATAATAGATGGCACCATGGCTATATCCTAGTTCTGTTGCAATTTTGCGCATTGAAGTATGCTGATAACCTAATTTTATAAATAAGTCTCTTGCTACATTCATAATCATTTCTCTCGTTAATTCTTGTTTAACTGCCCTTCTTGGCGACATTTTTCATACCTCACAATTTAATTGACCACTGTTCAATTAATATTATAACCTTTTCCTAAAAAAATACAATTAGTTTCTTACAAAAAGATACATTTTGAAAGGATAGCATTATACTCAATAATTTAGTATCATGATTCAAGGTACTATTTCAAGTTGGACGGAGGATACTATGAGCTTATTAACAGTAGAAAAACTAGGCCATACATTTGGCGATCGCACATTATTTAAAGATGTATCCATGCGTTTACTAGCAGGAGAACATGTCGGATTAGTCGGTGCAAACGGTGTTGGTAAATCAACATTTATGAATATTATTACTGGTCAACTTATCCATGATGAAGGCCGTGTAGAATGGACACCTGGTACAAATTACAGTTACTTAGACCAGCATACAATTTTAACACCTGGTCGCACAATTCGTGATGTATTAGCTGACGCGTTTTTACCTTTATTTGAAAAAGAAAAAGCTTTAAATGAAGTTGCAGAAAAAATGGGAACGGCAACACCGGAAGAATTAGAGGACCTTCTTGAGCAGATGGCAGAAATCCAAGATGCTCTCGAAGCAGGTGGTTTCTATTTACTAGATATGAAAATCGAAGAGGCAGCAAGAGGTCTTGGAATTGATGCAATCGGTTTAGATCGTGATGTTTCAGCACTAAGTGGTGGACAACGTACAAAAGTATTACTTGCAAAGCTATTACTTGAGCAACCAGAAGTGTTATTACTCGATGAGCCTACTAACTATTTAGACGTTGAACATATTCATTGGTTAACTAATTATTTAAAAGAATATCCACATGCATTCTTATTAATTTCTCATGATACGGAATTTATGAACAAATGCGTTGATGTTATTTTCCATCTAGAATTTACAAAAATGACGCGCTATACAGCGACATACGAAAAATTCCTAGAGTTAGCCGAAATTAATAAAAATCAACATATAAATGCTTATGAAAAACAGAAAGAGTTTATTAAAAAGCAGGAAGACTTTATTGCAAAGAACAAAGCTCGTTATTCAACGACAGGTCGTGCAAAAAGTCGTCAAAAACAACTTGATCGCATGGAGCGTATTGATCGTCCTGAAACAGCAATTAAGCCAGAATTCTCATTTAAAGAATGTCGTGCAAGTAGCCGTTTCGTCTTTGAAGGTGAAAATGTAGAAATCGGATATACACACCCATTACTACCAAAACTAACAATGACAATTGAACGCGGTGAAAAAATTGCTATCGTTGGATGTAATGGTGTCGGTAAATCAACATTACTAAAAACAATTTTAGGAAAAATTAAACCTTTAAGCGGTAAAACGAGTCTTGGTGACTTCTTAGAGCCTGCATACTTTGAGCAAGAAGTAAAAGCGGATAATATAACACCAATTGATGATGTTTGGAACACATTCCCTAGCATGGACCAACATCAAATTCGTGCAATGTTAGCAAAATGCGGATTAAAAAATGAGCATATCTCTCGCCCGCTAAATCAATTAAGTGGTGGTGAACAAGCAAAAGTTCGTTTATGTAAGCTAATGGGTGAAGAAAGTAACTGGATCCTATTCGATGAGCCAACAAACCATCTTGATGTTACAGCAAAGGAAGAACTTCAAAAAGCTCTGAAAGCATATAAAGGGACAATCCTTCTTGTATGTCACGAACCAGAATTTTATGAAGGCTGGATAACAAAAACTTGGAATGTTGAAGAGTGGTCACAAAATAATTCTTAATTATAATAGAAAATCCTTGCGTTCTATATGCAAGGATTTTTTATATTATAGTATGCCGTAAGCCTCAATCGAAACTCATTTAAACTAGGATATACCGCTAAATTAGCAAGCATACCTCTAATGACTGGAATTCTTGGATTTGGCAATCTCATTTCTGCTTCTAAAACATCTAAAGTCACAAGTAACTCATCATTTTCTAATTGATCGGCTAATGTTCGTTTAAATACAATAATTTCACTTAAAAAATGTTCCTTCACCTGTTCCTTAATAAGCTCGGAACTGCAAAGAAATTCTCCAAGTCTCTCTTCATGTAGAACAGGTTCCTCTGAAGATTCTAGAAGCCCCTCTACTAAATTGTCTATCCTTTTTAAAATAAAAGCTGAGACATAGGACAAATCAATTTCTGGCGCATTTAAAATAATTAATTCTAAATACCCACGGCATATCCCTTCCACCATAATTACTAGATCTAACAAGTATGGAATAACCTTTTCACCATAAATGGACAGTAAGCTATTTCGATAAAATGCATGAGACTCTAATTTCATCCGCATCATAAATTCTTCTACTTCTTTATTAAATGGAATAGCATTTTCTCTCGCATGCATAATAATAAATTCCTTATGCTTCTGTACATCTGTAAACTGGCAACACAATTGTTTTTCAAATTTTTCACGTGGCAATAAAGATTCTCTATCAATATCCAGCATTTTCTTTTGGATTTTGTCATAATAATATCGAAGTGTCGCTAATAACAACTCATCTTTCGATTTAAAATATAAATAAAAAGCCCCCTTAGATATGCCACAAGCTGTCACAATTTCTTGTACTGATGTCGCATTGACACCCTTAGTCGCAAATAACTTCATAGCCGATTCTATAATTAAACGCTCTTTTTCTTTCATATCTTCTCTCCTAGACTTAATCTCGCATCTTATGTAAATTCAAACTTGATTTCATTCCACATTAACAGAAAATAAGACTTCTTCCCTAAAATTTAATGGAGCAAATGGTTTATATAGAAGCCTTTCCATCTGTCAAAATCAATAATCATTAAGGAATAGGAAACCGACTACTTACAGTTTCACTTTATTATACCATCCCTTTTCATTGACGACTGACCAATCAGTCAGTTATATTATGTATTAGACTGACCGATTGGTCAATATAATAAAAAGGGAGCGCAAACATGAACAAAATCATCAATTTCACGTTAAAAAATAAGTTCGCAGTTTGGCTACTAACCATTATTGTTACTATTGCGGGTATTTATTCTGGACTCAATATGAAGCTGGAGACAATTCCTGATATTACAACACCGATTGTAACAGTAACCACGGTTTATCCTGGTGCTACACCAGAAGAAGTAGCTGATAAAATTTCAAAACCAATGGAAGAGCAACTCCAAAATTTAAGCGGTGTAAACGTTGTTAGTTCATCATCTTATCAAAACGCATCTTCTATTCAGGTAGAATATGATTTTGATAAAAATATGGAAAAAGCCGAAACGGAAATTAAAGAATCGCTCGCAAACGTGAAACTGCCAGAAGGTGTGAAAGACCCGAAAGTCTCACGAGTAAACTTTAATGCCTTTCCTGTTATTTCATTAAGCGTAGCGAGTAAAAATGAATCTTTAGCTGCCTTAACAGAAAATGTAGAAAAAAATGTTGTTCCTGGATTAAAAGGACTTGATGGTGTCGCATCTGTTCAAATCGCAGGTCAACAAGTAGACGAAGTACAGCTTGTCTTCAAAAAAGATAAGATGAAAGAATTAGGTTTAAGTGAAGATACTGTAAAAAATATGATTAAAGGTTCGGACGTATCGTTACCACTTGGCTTATATACATTTAAAGATACGGAAAAATCAGTTGTTGTCGATGGTAACATTACAACAATTAAAGCATTAAAAGAATTAAAAATTCCAGCTATCCCTTCATCACCGAATGGTCAAGGTAGCCAAAACGCTGGTGCTGGAACACAAGCACCACAGATGAATCCGGCTGCTATGAACGGCATACCAACGGTTACATTAGAAGAGATTGCTGATATTAAAGAAGTTGGAAAAGCAGAATCCATTTCTCGAACGAATGGAAAAGAAGCAATCGGTATTCAAATTGTGAAGGCTGCTGATGCGAATACAGTTGATGTTGTAAATGCAGTTAAAGATAAAGTAAAAGACCTTGAGAAAAAATATAAAGACTTAGAGATTATTTCAACATTCGATCAAGGTGCGCCTATTGAAAAATCAGTCGAAACAATGCTTAGCAAAGCTATTTTCGGTGCTATCTTTGCGATTGTTATTATTATGTTGTTCCTGCGAAACATTCGAACAACACTAATCTCTGTCGTTTCTATACCACTTTCTTTATTAATTGCAGTTTTAGTAATAAAACAAATGGATATTACCCTTAACATTATGACACTTGGAGCAATGACAGTTGCTATTGGACGCGTTGTTGATGACTCAATTGTTGTTATTGAAAATATTTACCGACGTATGTCTTTATCAGAAGAGAAATTACGTGGGAAAGATTTAATTCGTGAAGCTACGAAAGAAATGTTTATCCCGATTATGTCTTCTACAATTGTAACAATCGCTGTATTCTTACCTCTTGGACTTGTAAAAGGTATGATTGGTGAAATGTTCTTACCATTTGCTTTAACAATTGTTTTTGCCCTACTTGCTTCCTTACTTGTGGCAGTTACAATTGTGCCGATGCTAGCACATTCCTTATTTAAGAAGGAAAGCATGAGAGAAAAAGAAGTACATCATGAGGAAAAACCAAGCAAATTAGCAAACGGCTATAAACGTATACTTGAATGGGCGTTAAACCATAAAATTATTACATCAAGTATCACAGTCCTCCTATTAGTAGGCAGCCTTGCACTTGTACCAATCATCGGTGTCAGCTTCTTACCATCTGAAGAAGAAAAAATGATTATCGCAACGTACAAACCTGAGCCAGGTCAAACGTTAGACGACGTTGAAAAAATTGCAACGAAAGCTGAAAAGCATTTCCAAGATAAAAAAGACGTCAAAACGATTCAATTCTCATTAGGCGGCGAAAACCCAATGAGCCCTGGTCAAACAAATCAAGCGATGTTCTTCGTTCAATATGATAACGATACGAAAAACTTTGAAAAAGAGAAAGAACAAGTCGTTAAAGATTTACAAAAGATGTCTGGAAAAGGTGAATGGAAAAACCAAGATTTCGGAGCAGGTGGCGGTAGTAACGAAATTATGCTATACGTTTATGGAGATAGCTCTGAAGAAATTAAGCCTGTCGTGAAAGACATTCAAAATATCATGAAGAAAAATAAAGATTTAAAAGACATAGACTCTAGTGTTGCAAAAACATATGCAGAATATACTTTAGTCGCTGATCAAGAAAAGTTAAGTAAAATGGGGCTAACTGCTGCTCAAATTGGAATGGGACTTTCTAATCAACATGATCGCCCTGTTCTTACAACAATTAAAAAAGATAATAAAGATATAAATGTATATGTAGAAACTGAAAAACAAAACTATGAAACGATCGATGACTTAACAAATCGTAAAATTACAACACCACTTGGTAATGAAGTTGCTGTTAAAGATGTTATGACTGTAAAAGAAGATGAAACTTCTAACACAGTAACACATCGTGATGGCCGTGTTTATGCGGAAGTTAGTGCAAAACTAACATCTGATGACGTTTCAAAAGCATCTGCCGCTGTTCAAAAAGAAGTAGATAAAATGGATCTTCCTTCTGGTATAGATGTTTCTATGGGTGGTGTTACACAAGATATTCAAGAATCATTCAAACAACTTGGCTTAGCGATGTTAGCTGCGATTGCCATTGTATACTTCGTTCTTGTTGTTACATTTGGCGGTGCCCTTGCACCATTCGCAATTTTATTCTCGCTACCATTCACAATCATTGGTGCACTCGTTGCCTTATTAATCTCTGGCGAAACGTTAAGCGTATCTGCGATGATTGGGGCTCTTATGCTAATTGGTATCGTTGTAACGAACGCAATCGTGCTCATTGACCGTGTTATTCATAAAGAAAATGACGGCCTATCAACACGTGAAGCATTATTAGAAGCTGGTACAACACGCCTGCGTCCTATCTTAATGACTGCAATTGCAACAATCGGGGCTCTTATCCCGCTTGCATTAGGGTTTGAAGGTAGCGGCTTAATTTCTAAAGGACTTGGCGTAACAGTAATTGGTGGATTAACAAGTTCAACGTTATTAACACTTCTTATTGTTCCAATCGTTTATGAAGCATTAAGCAAATTTAAAAAGAAAAAAGTAAAATAAAAAAATAACCTCGCTGACTGCGAGGTTATTTTTTATTCCCAAACAAGATTAGGAAATCACCATATCCTTCTTTTTCTAAATCTTCTTTTTGAATAAAGCGTAGCGCTGCCGAATTAATACAATAACGAAGGCCGTTTTGTCCTGGGCCGTCTGGAAATACATGCCCAAGATGTGAATCTCCCTCTTTACTTCTCACTTCCGTACGCGTCATATTATGGCTAACATCCATTTTTTCTTTCACACTAGCTGACATAACTGGTTTCGTAAAACTCGGCCATCCACAGCCGCTATCGAACTTATCGAAAGAAGTAAATAATGGTTCCCCCGAAACAATATCTACATAAAGCCCTTCTTCTTTATGATTCCAATACTCATTTTGGAAAGGCGGTTCTGTCCCATTTTCCTGTGTTACATAAAACTGCATCTCATTTAATCTTTCTTTTAAATGAGCATTATTCTTTGGCCAATGTTGTTTAATAAAAGCATCTCGACCTGAGCCTTTACGATATAACTCATAGCGAAATGTATTCTTCTTATAATATCCTTGGTGATATTCTTCAGCTGGATAAAACGTAGCAGCTGGCAATATTTTTGTCGCAATTGGCTTCGAAAAATGCCCACTTTTCTCGAGCTCTTCTTTTGAAGCCTCTGCCTTTTTATGTTGTTCTTCATTATGATAAAAAATCACCGTTTCATAAGACTGTCCACGGTCGTGGAATTGTCCCCCTATATCAGTCGGGTCAATTTGTCTCCAATATATATTTAACAACTCTTCATACGGCATTTTATTTGCATCAAATGTAATTTGTACTGCTTCATAATGCCCAGTTGTTTCCGAGCACACTTCTTTATACGTTGGATCCTCTTTATGGCCACCTGTATAGCCTGAAACAACCTGTATAATCCCTTCCATCTCTTCAAATGGCGAAACCATACACCAGAAACACCCTCCGGCAAACGTAGCTAACTCTATCTTTTCATTTACAGCCATTATTTCACCCCTATTCTATCTTCTCCTTACAGTATGGCATAAGGAACGTCATGTTATAAAAGAAAAAGCATCGAACATCGATGCTTTTTCTTTACTTCACTTTATTTTTTTTCAACGTCCTTCTCCATTTCATCACTTGTCACATCTAAGACATCTAATAAGAAAATGAAGATTGGAATACCGATAATAAGTCCCCACACACCTAAGAAATGCTCAGAGAAAATTAATACCATAAATGTGTAGAAGATTGGTAAGTTTGTTTTTTGTGACATAAACTTCGGATTTAATACATAGCTCTCAAGTGCATGAATTACTGTTACGATAACTACAATATAAACGACATACATAATACCGCCAATATTGTAAGCAATCATACAGAGTGGGAATAACGAGATAATAACACCCGCCACTGGAATTAAACCAAGCAAGAAAATCATTAACGCTAAACCTAGTAATTGCGGGAATCCTAATATCCATAATGCAATAACAGATAAAACACAGTTAACAATTGCAATTAAAAATTGTGCTTCGATTACTTTTCCGAATGAACGTGCAAATTTCTTTCCGAAATACTCTATTTCGTTATAGAAAATTGCAAGTCGGCTTTCTTTAAATTTCGAAGTAAAAGCAACGATACGTGCTTTTTCAAGTAAGAAAAATAAGCTTAAAATTACAGAAAGTAAAACTTGAAGGCCAAATTTCCCAACATTCGTAATAGATTTATACAAAATGTCTACGCCTTGCCCCACATATTTAGAAAGCTCCATATGATTAACAGCATTAACTGCATACTTAATTAATTCACTATCAGGTGGATTTCTTAAAAATACATTAAATTGATAAATCAATTGTGAAATTTGTATTGTTAATACCGGTAAATATTTAAATAGCGTAATGGCAATTCCTGCCACTAACATTACATATAAAAGCGCTATAATAATTTTTCGATTAATTGGCATGAAATGATCTAATTTACGAGAAATAAACTTTTGGAATCGATCCATTAAATACGTCAACATAAACGTAATTAAAATTAAATTTAACATACTTTGCATCCCATACAATATGAGAGCAAGTAATACTAATACGATTAACCTCTGAAATCCTTTGCTTTGAAACAGGTTTTTTATTTGCATAATCGACGAGTACTCTCTCCTGTCCTATAAAGTAAAACGTTAACAAGTAGATCTCTCTCTATTCTCTACTTATAATTATCCTTTAATATTAAAGCCATTGCGAGCAATTTATATTCAACCCTAACCACCCGTTAATTGTGCTATATATTATGTTACTTCTTATTTTACAATACAATGACCTATTTCAGAACGCATTATACGTAGTATTAATGAAGATTTAAGGAAACTTTTATCCTTCAATAGGTCTTACCACTACTGTAACATAAAAAGCAAGCTATCAGTAGAAATCCGTCCTACAAATAACTTGCTTTTATATTTTTTTTAGTAAGTTTTATCATCCAATAAACGGCATGAACATTGGAATAACCACCACTGTTACGACACCAACCACTGTCACAGCGATACTGGCCATAGCTGCTTCTACTTCACCCATTTCGATACCTACTGCAACCCCTAACGCATGTCCTGCTGTTCCAAGCGCTAAACCTTTAGCAATCGGATGTTTAACTCTAAATGTTTTTAAGAATAAAGCTCCTAATGCGTATACGATAACAGCATTAAAAATAACTGCAAATGATGTAATTGCTGGAATACCACCGATACTTTCAGAGATTGGTAATGCAATTGCTGTTGTTGCTGCTTGTGGTAACATTGAGTTCATTACAGCTGTATCTAGACCAATTGCTTTTGCGACAATGAACACAACAACCACTGAACAAATAGATCCAACCACGATAGCCGATAAAATTTGCCACCAATATTTTTTTAACTTATCAACTTGTTTATATAATGGAATTGCAAACGCGATTGTTGCTGGTTCTAAGAAGAAGCTAATCATTTTTCCGCCAGTATTATATTCTTCAAAAGTAAAGTTACCTACTTTTAGAAAGACAATCCCTAATACCATCGCTACGAATAATGGTGTGAATAAGAAGAATCCTTTTGAATGCTTAAATAATAATGTTCCGATTCCGTATGCGATTAATGAAACGACGATTCCGAAATATGGAGTCATTGTGCTTGCCATGTTCATTCCCTCCTAACAATATATACTAAATTGGTTACGCAACTTTTCCGTGCTTACGTCCTTTATTTACTACTTTCAATTCTTTCATATCTTCTATTTCTTTATCGTCTTTTCCTAAAATAAATTGTGCAAATAATCCTGTTACAGCGAGTAAAATAATTGTTGCGACAACAATTACAGTTAAAATTTGTACAAAATATTGTCCCATTACACCGAGAGAATTAATAACCGAAATACCTGATGGAACGAAAAGGAATCCGATAATACCTGTTAAAGCCGTTCCGAGTGATTCAACTTGTTCCAATTTAATAACTTTTAAACATAATAGGCTAAATAAAATAACTAATCCGATTACCGATGAAGGCATCGGAATTGGTAAATGCGTTGCAATAATATTAGAAACTAACATAATAACTGAAAATATGAATGCTTGTGATAAGAAACTATATACTTTTTTCGTACTCATTTTGGCCACCTCTTTCGATTTGGTACCTTTATTGTATAAGATAAAACCAAAACTGTAAGCGTTTACATAACAGAACGTCAAATATACAAAATTAGTTACAAAAATAGGCAGACGAAATACAAAAAGCTGCTTCTTAAATACGAAGCAGCTTTTTAAGTTCTTTTGCATATGTACGGCTAACCGGGACTTTGGATCCCTCTTTCATAATTAAGTTATAAGTCGAATTAAACCACGGCTGTATCTCAGAAATATGATTAATATTAGCAACGAAACTACGATGAACACGCATAAAAATTGTTTGTGGTAATTTCTTTTCCAAAATGACAAGCGTATCATGTGTTACATATGTTTCTTTCATTGTTTTTACAGTTACTTTCCCATCTACAAGCCCTACATAAATAATATCTTCAATGTTAGCAAGTACAATTGATTCCTCAATTGGTAATGCTAATTTATGCATCTCGGCCGTTACATCTACACTCTTTACATCTTGCTTTGTTTCTAACTTTATTTGCTTTTGTTTTTTATATTTCTTTAATGTCTGTACGATACGTTCTTCATCAAATGGCTTTAAAATGTAGTCTAACGCATCTACTTCAAATGCTTGCAATGCATATTGATCATAGGCAGTAGCAAACACAATTGAAGGTGGATTTTTCATTTTCTTTAATATATTTGCGATTTCAAATCCATTATCATCAGATAACTGAATATCTAGAAAAACAATATCTGGTTTGTTTTTCATTAATTCTTCTAATGCATCCTCTACACAATCCGCCTCACCAATTATCTCTACTTCTTTTGTTTTCTCTAATAAATATTTCAATTCATCCCGTGCTAACATTTCATCATCAACTACTAATACTTTTAACACTCCGTTTTTCCTCCTCTACTTTTTTCGGAATCACAAAGAGGATCTTTGTCCCTTGCTCTAATTCACTTTCAATTTGAAGCATTGTCTCTTTCCCAAATAACCCGATAAGTCGTTCATTAATATTATATAAGGCTGTTCCCGTCCCTTTCTTTGATGGAACTACCATTTTTCCTAATTGCTCTAGACGTTCACTCTCAATCCCTTGTCCATTATCCTTTACTTCAAAGTGAACCATCCCTTCTTTTTCAAACACATGTACCTCGACTTGGCACACTGGCTGCTTTTTCGGAAAAGCATGGCGCAATGCATTTTCAACTAATAGCTGAAGCACAAATGGTGGAACTAAAGTCACCTTTAGTGCCTCTTCAATGTACATCTTCACTTCATACTTATTCGGAAACCTCGCTTGCTCTAACGATAAATATGCATGTACATGATTCAACTCTTGTTCTAATGGAATAAGTAATTGTCGTGCCCCTTGCAAATTACAACGAAAATAAACGCTAAGCTGCAATAATAATTTTCTCGCTTTCTCTACATCTGTTCGGCATAAAGCTGATACTGTATTAATTGCATTAAATAAAAAATGCGGATTGATTTGTGCTTGCAACGCTTTTATTTCGGCATCTTGCAATAACTTACTTTGTAACTCAGCTTCACCTAACTCAAGCTGTGTGGAGAATATTTTCGCTAGCCCTTCCGCTAACTCTTCTTCAACACGACTTAATTGATTAGGGTTTTTAAAATAAAGTTTTAATGTTCCTATCGTATTTCCATGTGAAGTTAATGGAATAACAACTGCCGCTTGTAATGGACACCCTTCATGTTGACAATTAATAATCTCACGTGATTTTGCCTTCATTATTTTCCCTGTTTTTAATACTTCTTTTGATAAACCTGTTATTAAACTGTGTGAAGGAATATGATGATCTGATGCTAATCCAACGTGAGCTAAGATTTCCTCTGTATCTGTTAAGGATACCGCATCTGTTCCCGTAAAGCGGTGAATAATTTGTGCCACATGTTTACAAGACTCTTCTGTTAGCCCTTGGCGGAAATATGGTAACGTCTTATCAGCAATTCGTAATACTTTATGCGTTTGCAAAGCTTTTGCGTTTTCTTCTTGTCGTAAAATAGCTAGTATCATCGAAAGTAAAATGAAACTGCCAAAACTATTTACAAGAATCATCGGTAGCGCAATTGTTTTCACAACACTAAGTCCATCTTCTATAATTAATAGAATCATAAGCATTTCTAAAGTAACGATAAAAACACTTAAAATCGCAGAAAATTTAGGAGTAATAGTACGGTTATATTTTTTGAAAATGTATCCAATATAACCTGTTATAATCCCAGCCAAAATTGATGAAATTGCACAACTTACTGCCGTCGTCCCACCAAGCATATAACGATGAATACCCGCAATAGAACCTACTCCAATTCCGACGATAGGACCGCCAAGCAATCCACTAATTCCAACACCCATGATTCGTGTATTCGCAATTGTGCTGGATGATGAAACACCTTGTAACCAATTTTCATTCATAATAGTATTTCCTGCTATTTCAATCCCTGTGTAATTGCTTACAATTGTAAACACTGAAAAAATACAAATAAGCTTAAACTTATCTACATATCCGTCTTGCTTATGAAGAAGACGCCGGAACGTTTTAATATGAGAGAGTAAAAATCCTAAAATAACAATAAGCCCGACGCGTTCAATCATCATAAGTACTAAATTTAGCATCTGTGATTCATTCCTTTTTATATGAGTTATTTTTATTATGGGAAAATAATGAAGCGTGCGTCAAGGAGAATGAAATGTTTTTTGAAATATTTTACACATAACTATCCCCTCTTTATTTGACAATCTAACAGAAGAGTGCTAAAAATAAAGTAATATAATACAGTCCTTTAACCCAACCCCGTGAGGTTGAGAAGGAAGTCGGAATATACTATACGTATGGTCTTTTTTAGGGATACGTATGCTTTTTTGGCCTTCTCATCATATCAGGTGAGAAGGCCTTTTGTTATTCTTCCATAGCGACTGTAGAAGAAAATAAGGAGGATTAATGATGAACGTCACTACTGATGTACAATCAACAACAGAGGAGACGAAAGAGAAAAGATATAAAACATTGTTTGGTTCTGCGCTAGGATATGCAGCAGAAGGTTTAGACATGTTGCTCTTATCTTTCGTACTCGTCTACATTTTAAAAGAATTTCATTTAAGCCCTGTTGAAGGTGGAAACTTAACATTAGCTACCACAATAGGAATGCTAATCGGGTCTTATTTATTTGGATTTATTGCTGATTTATTTGGGCGTATCCGTACGATGGCCTTCACAATCTTACTATTCTCACTAGCAACAGCACTTATTTATTTCGCAACAGATTATTGGCAATTATTAATTCTTCGCTTTTTAGTTGGAATGGGAGTTGGTGGTGAATTCGGGATTGGGATGGCCATCGTAACTGAAACATGGTCTAAAGAAATGCGCGCTAAGGCGACATCCGTTGTTGCACTTGGATGGCAATTTGGCGTACTAGTCGCTTCACTCCTTCCGGCATTTATCGTCCCGCATTTTGGATGGAGAGCTGTTTTCTTATTTGGACTCATTCCCGCTCTACTAGCTGTTTACGTCCGCAAAAGTTTAAGTGAACCGAAAATATGGGAACAAAAACAACGATACAAAAAAGAATTGTTACAAAAAGAAGCTAAAGGTAATTTAACAACTACTGAGGCAGAACAACTAAAGCAAATGAAAAAGTTCCCACTTCGAAAGTTATTTGCCAATAAAAAAGTAACGATAACAACAATTGGTCTTATTATTATGTCATTCATCCAGAACTTCGGATATTATGGAATTTTCACATGGATGCCAACTATTTTAGCGAATAAATATAACTACACATTAGCAAAAGCGAGCGGTTGGATGTTCATCTCTACAATCGGCATGCTAATTGGAATTGCAACTTTTGGTATTCTAGCCGATAAAATTGGCCGCCGTAAAACTTTTACAATCTATTATGTCGGTGGTACTATATACTGTCTCATTTACTTCTTCTTATTCACAGACTCAACATCATTGTTATGGGGAAGTGCACTGCTTGGATTCTTTGCCAATGGCATGATGGGGGGATTCGGAGCAGTTTTAGCTGAAAACTATCCTGCTGAAGCTCGCTCGACAGCAGAGAACTTTATTTTCGGTACAGGACGTGGATTAGCTGGATTTGGACCTGTTATTATCGGCTTACTTGCTGCAGGTGGTAATTTAATGGGAGCATTATCTCTCATCTTCATTATCTATCCAATCGGTTTAGTTACAATGCTATTATGTGTCCCAGAGACGAAAGATAAAGTATTAGAATAGATTGAAACTGTACGAAATGTTTATCCAAATACTGTCCCCTCAGGAAAAGTATTTGGATAAATAGCAAAGAGGAAGCATCTCAAATGAAATGCTTCCTCTTCTTATATAAATACAATTATTTATTTTGATTTACTAGCTTTTTGGAACAAGAAGCTAGTTTTATCTTCTTCTTTTACAATACCTTGTTTTAACGCTAATTCCCCTGCGACTTTAGGCGCTAGCCATAGCATTGGGAATAACAGAATAGATACCGGAACAGCCGTCACTACAATGAAGGATTGTAAGGCGTTAATACTTCCCTCACCCATATATAAAAGAATCGCCGCAACTGCGCCCATAATAAGCGACCAAAAAACTCGCAAACTAATTCTAGGATCTCCATCTCCAGTCACTGCCATTGAAATCGAATAAGCCATTGAATCTCCTGTTGTCACTACAAATAAAATTGTTAATAAAAGAAATGCAGGTCCAATAATATTAGATAGTGGCAGTTGCTCTGTAATTGCAATCATAGCCGCTGGCATACCAGATTCACTTAATGCGGTCGAGATAGAACCAGGATTCATTAACTCATAAAACACACCTGATCCCCCTAGTATAGTAAACCAAAACGTTGTAATAATAGGTGCAATAATTCCAATTGCAACGATGATTTCTCGGATTGTTCTTCCTCTTGAAATTCGGCTCACTAAAATTGCCATCATCGGTCCATATCCAATAAACCATCCCCAGAAAAAGATTGTCCACGATCCTAACCAAGCTGTATCACCACGATATGTGCTCATTGGAATAAATTCATTTATATAAAATCCAAACGAAGAAACAAATGAATCGATAATAAATCCACCTGGTCCAAATATTAATACAAATACCATTAATAGAACTGCTAATCTAACATTTAAATTACTTATAATTTGAATCCCTTTATCAATTCCTGTTACCGCAGATATAGTAGAAACAGCTACTACACAAACAATAATGGCTAATTGAGTAGTAAACACATCAGGAATGTTAAACAATGCTTGTAACCCATAACTTGCTTGTAGTCCTAAAAATCCGATTGGACCAATCGTCCCTGCAGCTACCGCAATAATGGCAAATACATCGATCATTGTTCCAAGCCAACTCTTTCGCAATTTCTCTCCAAAAATAGGATATAAAAGCGTTCGAGGTTTTAAAGGCATATCTTTATGATAATGCCCGTACATCATAACTACCGCACTAATTGTACCTAAAATCGTCCAAGCCAGGAAACCCCAGTGCATATAACTTTGTGCTAAAGCAGGCATTACCGCTTCTTTCGTTCCAGCAGTTATACCTTCATGTATTGGTGGCACCGTCATCAAATGGTACATCGGCTCTGCGGCTGCCCAAAAAACGCCACCTCCAGCAAGTAATGTAGACATAATAATAGCGAGCCATTTTGTCGTACTAATCTCAGGTTTTTCTAGCCCCCCAAGTTTAACTCTCCCATATTTTGAAAACGCCATACACATTGCAACAACAAATGTACCAATTAATAAAACCTGCCAAAAGGCACCAAAATATTTAATTGAAGCTGTAAAACTGCTATTAATGGCTCCCTCTACGTAACTTTTATTTAAAATAACTGCAATTACAAATAATAAAAGTGAGCCACCACTAATAAGAAATACAGGCCAATCCGTTTTTCGACTCTTCATCCTCATTTACACTTCCTCCTTCCTCAGCAATCTAAAAAAACAACTTTATTATGTTTTCTTGTTTACACCCAAAACACAATGATTATATAAGCATAATAATTCATCAATTTCCTACACACTTATGTTGTCCCTAAAAATATGCTAAATCCCTTATTTAAAAGAAAATTTCTATTCCTATTACATAAAAAAGCAAAACAAAAGACCTTATATTTCTATAAGGTCTTCGAAACAGAAATTTGATTATAACATAAGGAACTCCTTGGTTCAAAAAGTCCTTTCCAAAAATAACCGATAGTAAAGGCTTCCATTTGCTACGTAACAGTAATTAAAAAAAATTATATTTTGCAGAAAAAAAAACTATACTAGCTATTATTTATGAAAGAAATTCGGCTTCAAAATTTCATTTGGATACGGTTTATGATAAATATGAGTGGTAGCTGGCGACAACGGTGGTATGAGCCACACCCAATTACCAGTTACAACCCGTCCACATGCCGCTTCCTGCTTCTCAAATTGTTGAAATTGTTGTGCAGCTGTATGGTGATCCACAATACTAACTCCTTGTTTTTTAAAAGAATGTAAAACAGCCACGTTTAATTCAATTAGCGCCTTGTCTTTCCATAACGTACCGTTTCTCGATGTATCGAGCTTCATCATCTCCGCAACAGCCGGAAGTAAATTATAGCGATCATGATCCGCTAAGTTACGAGCCCCAATCTCCGTTCCCATATACCATCCATTGAACGGGGCTGCCGTATAAGAAATACCGCCAATTTCTAAGCACATATCTGAAATCATTGGAACCCCATACCATTTTGCTCCAAGTGACGAAATCGGGTATTCTGGGTGTTCAATTGGCACTTCTTTTACTTCTTCTCTCGGAATTTCTATATATATAGGTGCCTTCCCGTTTATAGAAAACACAAGTGGCAATACATCGAAATTCGTACCTTCTCCTTGCCAGCCAAGTTCCTGACAAAAATCTGTAAACGCAGTGGAATGAGAGTCACCAATCACTCCCATTTCTGTTTTATATCCTGCATACCGAATCAATTGGTGATTATAAATTCGTATATTATTTTCTTCACCTTGATATTGCTTAAAAATTGTAATTGTCGGTTTAACTTTCCCATCGTTCGTTGCATATTTAATATGATGAATTAATGCATTGTATACACCTTCCTCATCATTTACTTCACGTGCATCTAATATGTGCATCTTACTCCAAAATAGTCTTCCGATGCATCGATTACTATTGCGCCATGCCATTCGTGATCCATGAACAAGTTCTTCAAATGTATGCTCATACGTCCCCGTCTTCTCTATCTCAACTTGAATTTCTTTTATTCTCTCTTCTATGAATTGTTCTTTATTAAGCTCTTTATAGCAAACCGTAATAAAATGACTAGCTTCCTCTATTAATTGTTTCGTTTTACTCATAAACGATCTCCTTCTATTTCAACAAAACGTTACTACTTTACAGTATAAGCAAAAAGAATAAGAGTCACAAATGAAAGTCGAAGTGTTACTTTTATTGTAATATTTTTCAGAAAATTAAAGAGATTACTATTGACTTGTATAAAAAATAGATGTATTTTTGACTCAGGTAAATTATTTTTACCTAGACCAACTTTTTAATAAGAAAGGAGGGAATGTTATGTCTTCATTTCAATTGCCAAAGCTTTCATATGACTATGATGAACTAGAGCCATATATCGATAGCAACACGCTTTCTATTCATCATGGAAAGCACCATGCGACATACGTAAATAACTTGAATGCTGCTTTAGAAAACTATACGGAATTACATAATAAATCTTTAGAAGAGTTACTATGTAATTTAGAAACTTTACCAAAAGAAATTGTTACAGCTGTCCGAAATAACGGTGGTGGACATTATTGTCATAGTCTTTTTTGGGAATTAATGAGCCCGCGAGGTGGCGGTGAGCCTAATGGAGACGTTGCAAAAGTAATTGATTATTATTTCAATACCTTTGACAACTTAAAAGATCAACTTTCCAAAGCAGCTATTAGTCGTTTTGGAAGTGGCTATGGATGGCTTGTTCTGGACGGTGAGGAACTTTCCGTTATGAGTACACCCAATCAAGATACACCTTTGCAAGAAGGTAAAATTCCATTACTCGTCATCGATGTATGGGAACACGCCTATTATTTAAAGTATCAAAATCGGCGTCCAGAATTTGTTACCAACTGGTGGCATACGGTGAACTGGGACCGGGTAAATGAAAAGTATTTACAAGCAATTCAATCACAAATACATTAGTCGTGCGTATAAGGTAAATTTGGTAATGTAAAATTAGTATTGTCGAAATCCTCCAGAATCCCCCGGATTGCCACCGGGGGATTTATGATTATTTCATTGTATTTATGTAATAACGTAAAACTTTTTCCGTCTCTAATTTCAACTCTCGGAACGGGAATCCTAATTCACGAGCCTTTCCATTATGTAACGTACAATTAATCACTCCATTATAAGGAGCTATATTATCTCCTACTTCTTGAATGAGCGCTTTTATCCCGGTATTCTCTTCTATGAAACGAATAACTTCTCTGGTAGAAACCACCCCGTTACTACAAGCATTAATTGGCCCTTCTATGTTTTCCATCCCGCACCAAGCTAAAAACTGTCCTGCTTCCTTTTCATGTATAAATGACAACTCTCCATCTACATGATCCACAACGATAGACTCTTGTTTCACAACATGTTCAACGTAAAATTGTAATCTTTTCGTATAATCGTTTTCTCCAATAACAACTGGAAAACGCACTGCGACAACTGGAAATGTTGCATGTTGAAATAAAACTGCTTCAGCTAATCGCTTACCTTCACTATAATTGAAATCATTCCTACCTCCATACGTAATTGTATACTCGTACGGATTGAAATTTTCTTCTAACAGGCCTAGCGCAGGCTCATAGACAGCCATTGAAGATGTCATAATGTATTTCTTCGTTTTTCCTTTTAGCACTTCACATATTATCTTCGCCGCATTCGAGCTATAGCATAAATTATCGTATACGATATCATAACTTTCACCTTCAAAACGCTCTTCTAGTGGCCTCTCATCTTCTCTATCTACAATCAGTCTTTTTACTGCACTTCCAAAGGAATCTTCAGTAACTCCCCTCGTCGCAATCGTTACATCATGTCCAGCTTGCAACAGTACTTCTACTAAATGTTTACCAAAAAATCTTGTTCCCCCTAGCACCAATACTTTTTTCACCTTCATCATCCCCGTTTTCACAAATTGTAAAATACTACCTCTATTATTATAAACGCTAAAATAAAAAAACATGGAATCAGTTTAACGATTCCATGTTTTTTCTACACACGATACATTAACGTACTCGATATTTAAAAATACAATAGCAGCAATATAAAATAGAAATTACTGATACATAAACCCATAGTTCATATATGAATCCCTCGCCCCATACTCCCATAAAATAAAAGAGTGAAGGCAACGTCAATGTTACCCATGATTGTACAAAGGCAATTCTGCCAAGATATTGATTGATATTCTTTTTTTGTGCATTTAATACAAAGAATAAATACCAAAGTAATGCCCACATAAACCATGTTAACGCATTAACAACATCGTGGAATTGAACAAATGAAACAATCATATAGAATAAAGCAATAATTGCTACCCAAATACAGAACCAGCCTAGTCCACTACTATCCATTCCTTTAATAAAAGTAACACCTACATATAAATAAGTTAAACCAAATAAAAAAGTAGCTGCATATGAATATACCGTCCAATTACTTTGATCAGAAATCATAATCAAATAGAACGGAATGATAATTTGTAATGCCCCCACAAATAAATTAAAGACACCTGCACTTTTCATCTCTACTTTGCCTAATATGACAAGACTATTTAAAAATAAAGCTGCACCTGAAAGTAATAATCCTACGTAACCCATATATATTCGTGTGAAAATCTTTCCCCTTCACACTTTTAACCTCCCCACAATATAAAGTGATACTTTATCCCGCATTAACGATCAGTAAAACTCCCACCTCAAAATTCAGCTAGAGCAAAGAAGTTAAGTGGGAGATCAACTGCCCGTAAAGCCCGATTGGTGAAGGCTAATAATCAGTGGGGATGAACACCCCCCACTGATTAAAGTTTCACTTTATTATTTTTCTTCCTATTTAAAACTACATACATAATTTTTAATCTGAATAAGTCAGACTTCCTACCTTAAAAAACAACAAATTTAAAACGCTTTCAATAATAAATAACCCTATCAAAACATGAAATAGGATTCCTTGATTATAAACGTACTCTAACAATGATACAAGTGTTGGAATACTTTTCAATACTATGTTTTGAATTTCTATAAAAAATTAGTAGAATGATACATTTTTCCTATCTCATTCTATTAATTATTTGCATAGAATATCGTACACTCATATTAATTTAGAAAGGTTTGATATTTATGCCTCTTCATTATCCAAATCATTTTGTTTTTCACTCCACAGGTGTATTAACAAGAGAGCCTGTAACCGTTTCAGCAGTAGTAAACATTGTAAATTTAGATGCATATTACACACACCATGTAACTATAGAGGTTTGGGATTGGTCTAACTATTCTAATCCTGTAAAATTACCTGTACTAATTGGTGAAAATACGGAAGTAGCATTCCCATATATTTTACAAGGTAACCACTTAGCAGTTTTTTATGCTGATTTAGATGACTCTATTGATTTGTATGAAATTCGTATTTCTTATCCTGGCCACTCCAATATTGTTGCAAATTGTTTTGGGCGAAGTATCCCGCCATATACAAGCCAAGAAGGTAATACAGTATACCATAAACAACTCGTTCTAATTCATTAAATCTCCCCTATTATGTGAAAGGGGCTGGTCAGTAATACATTTATCTTTATAAGATAATCGTATTACTGACCTAAAGCGTGATAGTCAATCTTGATAGTTTCTCATTTTGAACACTTGCTATTTATCATAAATATCATTCGGATTTATTGTAGGAACAAATCCATTTGTAGAACTATATTTTTTAGATACATTATCTGGGGTCACGGTAAACGTTACAATTTTATTGCTTTGCTGTTTAAAATAGCGCATCCAATTTTGATTCCATTCATCTTTCGCAATAACTTGTTTATTGAAGTCTTCCCACAATACACCATGTATAAAATTCAAGGATGTATTTTTGATTGTGTCAAATCCCCAATTCTGTATAAGAAGCAGGTTGGAATCAACACTTTTAATTTCTTTTAATAAATTTACATATGCTTCTCGAAATTTCCCTTGTGTAGACGGCTGATCATAAAAATAGTCATCAATATCACCAGCTGTATCTAAAAACACCCCATCTATTCCTTTTCCAATAACTTGCTGTTTCACCTTATTCACAACAATCCCACGGTAGTGTTCATCAGCTAAATCCATAATATATGTATCCCACTGCTCAATCTTCATTTTCTTACCATCTCTATAATAATAGTCTGATTCAACTACTTGCGATTTATGCCACGATTCTAATTCTAAAACACTAACATAGCCAAGAACTACCGTTCCTGATTTTTTTAATTGCTGAACCTGTTCTTTCGTAAATGCATATGGCTCTATAATAACCATGTCATACTTTGAAAGTCTCTCAATTACTTGCTCATTTGCTTCACCATAATAAATTTTATAACTTCGTACATTTTTTAAAACTGGTTCCACAACATTTGCTTGTGCGGATGTACTTGAGGAAAAAATAAAAGAAAATATAGCTAAAAAGCATATGGAACGTTTCCACTCCATAATAATATTACCCCCTATACAACTGTAATTTTCTATTGTTTTAAATATTAATACAAATATAGTAATACCATAACATTCTACATTTTTTCAAACTCGATTTTTTATAAAAATCCCAATAAATTCAATACATTAACAGAAATTAGAATTTATTTCACTTGAATTTACTACATCTCTGTTGATAAAATGATTTGGGCTTTATATATTATATATCTTAAAATAATTCTTTTAAATTATGTATTTTATTTCAGTGTACTATTCCTCAAAATTAAATTTGCAAACGAAAGAAGGTTTTTTTTTATGCACTATAGACAATCTAATATATTCCAAAAGATGATTGAACCTACGATTCTCTTTATTGCACTATTTTTTCTATCAATACTAACTGATTTTCTTACACCAACGTATGAATACTTCCTACTCTTATTTATTACATTAATTATTTCTAGCCGGTATGGCATATCTATTGCCCTTTTCGCCTTTCTGGAAGCAATGATTTATATTTTTGTAAGCGGTATATATAAAGAAAATGATGTATTACTGTACTTTTATTCATTAGATTACTGGATAAGTTGGATTTTCTTACTTGTTATTAGTTTATGCTGTGGACTGATGAGCACTGCACAAAAAGAACGTTATGAAGATGTACATATGATAAATAATGAGTTGAAAGCTGAAAATAAAGAATTAAAATATGTCGTGAAACAATTGGATGAAACACGTATTACACTACGTTCTCGTGTACTTGAATCAAATAACCACTTATCTAAAATGTATCATATGTTTAAAGCTTTAAATCATACACATCCTGAAATTGTACTCGATGAAGGAATGAATGTATTAAAAATGTATTTTGGAGCAAAAAAAATTGGTATCTATCACGTTGATAACAATAAACAATCGCTTCGTATTAAATTAAGAGCTGAAACTGGTAAAAATACATTATCTCAATCTATTTTCGTTAAAAACGCTTCCTTAGTCATCAAAAATGCGCTAGCGCATAATCGACCTTTTTTCCGTACAGATGAGGATTTTCAAGACGCTCCACTTTTAGTTGGTCCCGTCCTATTCCAAGATGATGTACAATACGTCATTATATTAGACGAAATCGAATTTTCAAAAGTAACTTCTGAGCAATTCGAACTTTTCACATGGTATTTACGCTGGATGGGTGATCGTTTACAAAATGCTTCTAATCTTTGGCTATCCAGTCAAGAGGATCGCACATTCCCTAAAACAAGCATTTATTATGAAGATGAATTTGAACATTTACTAAAAATAGAAAAGAAACGTTACGAAACATTATCTTATCCATATTCCTATTTTGAGTTCAATGCTCCACAAGATTATTTAGGAATGATAAATTCTATTTTAAAAGACTATTTGCGAGATATCGATATATTCGGTTATAGCACAACCGAGCAGAAAATCATGATTTTATTACCTGGCACTGAAGAACAGTTTTGTATACAAGTTCAAACTCGTATACAAAACGCTCTTTCTTCTAAAGGAGTGATAGTCTAATGATTTTACTCCTTCTTTATTTTATTTATGTTATTTTGGTTTTTCTTTTATTTCGATTTACGAAAAGTTTGATTACTAAAGATAAAAAAGGAATTATTGAATTTTGCTTGATTCTATCTCTTCTTTTCCCGCTTATCGGACTTATTGTATCAGCAATCATGTTATTACTTAATATAAGACGTTCCAAAACCGAGTGGTTACAGCAATACTCTGATTATGTTGCCTTTCACGTTGATAATTACGAAGATATTTTGGAATCAGCAAAACAAGATATGGACTTAATTTCATTTTCTTCTGGATTAGAACTAGATAAGCCTGAATTACATAAACAACTCATTGTACAGTTAAGCTCCTCCTCTATTGCTAATGAAGGAGGCTTATTGAAAGAAGCCATTCACCATAAAGATCCTGAAACTGTGCATTACGCAGCAACTACTATTAATTTAATAAATGAACGGTACGAAAAACAAATCGAATACTTAAATAAGCAATTTCTACAAAATCCACAAAATGAAATTGCAAAAGAATTGGTTTCTAACTATTTAAGATATATAAACAGTGGTCTTCTTTCTAATCAGCAAAAAGAAAAAATAATCGCTGAATTTATGAATTTTATTACACAAGGTGTAGAACTATTCCCTAACGAACCTCTTTACCCTTTCCATCTTGGAAATCTGTTTCTACACACAAAACAATATGCAAAGTCTGAAGAACAATTTTTAAATCTTATTCATTTCTATCCTGAATCATATTACGGTTACGTTGGTTTACTTGAAATATATTATGAACAACAGTTATGGGACGAGCTCTATAACTTAATCAATAATCTAACAGATGCAAAAAGAGTTCATATACTACCGCGTAAATATCAATTATTTGTAAGGCAGTTTGGAGGCGCACACATTGAAAAAGGGGATTAATATATATATCGGGATTATTAGTATCATTTTATTTCTCTTAATTTTATCCATCCTTATATATCGAACAGAAAATTTTTATCAAAAGTTTTCTGTTCCTAAAACTAAAGAAACAGATACTGTTAAAACACTCAAAGCAAAAGATGTAGCTCAAAATGGACAAAAAATGCAATTATACGTTTTAAAAACGGATAATACATTAGGGCAACAAGTCGAATTTAATACGAAGAAGGCAATGGATTACGCACACCTACACTATAAAGATATTACAGCTAATGAAATTAAGGGACTTACTCCCTCTCCCTATACAGGGATTATTATTACAGGTGAAATAATGGAGCAACTTCCACAAGCTGATATTCAAAATTTTGTACAAATGGGCGGAAGAATTATTATCGCAAACCGACTTGATTCAGATCCTTCCTGGAACACATTATTTGGTATTACCCAAAAAGAAGGTTTCAAAGATGCGAAAGGATTAACCTTTGAAGAAGTTTTATTCCCTGGTTATCCAGATCTCTCAAGTTCTTCTCCATTGTTTACTCATAGCTCAATGAATATTACGCTAGATGAGAATACAACTAATACTTGGATTACAGCGGAAGATACTCCCATCCTTTGGACCAATGACTACGGTGAAGGAAAAGTCTTATATTGGAATACAACAGCATTGAACGATAAATTAGGTAGAGGTATGTTCGTTCAATCCCTGGGTACTATTTTCCCGACTTTCGCTTCAGCACAACTTGGAGCGGAGATTTTGTATATCGATGACTTCCCATCTCCGATTCCAAGTGGAGAACTAAAAAACTTAACGAAAGAAAAAATTTCTGTTGAAGAATTTTATAAAAAACATTGGTGGAAAAATATGAAGGATATCTCTGAAGATCTTGATATTAAATATACGGGTGTTGCCATTGGGACGTACCAAAATAAAGTAACGCCACCCTTTGAAGATTTTACAGGTAAAAATAGAAATACCTATTTATTATTTGGGAGAGAATTACTAAGTCACGGCGGGGAAATAGGCATTCATGGCTATAACCATCAACCTTTATTATTACCACCAGATCCAGTAGATAAAGCACTTGAATATGTTCCCTGGAATTCAAAAGAGGATATGGAGAGCTCCTTAGATGCTCTGCAAAAACTCGTGTATAACTTCTTTCCAAACGAAAAATTAAAAACCTATGTACCACCATCCAATATTATAAATACAGCTGGATTAAGTGCATTAAACGACGCGGTTCCAACTATGGAAACAGTTGCTTCTCTATATGTGGGAAGTAAAAGTAATGGTAGTTTAATTCAAGAATTTGGACCAGATGAACATAATAAAAACATTTATCACTTCCCGCGCATTACGAGCGGCTATGCTATCACAGATGAAGAGCAATTTATCTTAACTGATGTTACCGCAAATTTAGGGGTTATCTCACATTTCGTCCATCCAGATGATATCCTTGATGAAAAACGCTCAGGTAATTTAACATGGGAAGAATTATTTAAAGCTTATAAAAAGACAATTAAAGAAATACGAGAAAGATATCCTTATATAAAAAGTATGACCCAAAGTGAAGCAACTGCTTCTATGAAAATTTATCAAACTGGTGACCTAGATGTTTCTTATGAAGATGATGCTGTTCACATTGCATATAAAGGTTTACCAAACCATACTTCAACAATTATACGTGTAGAAGAAGGTAAGAAAATACAACCTGGCTCATTCTCTTACGGTACAGTTAAAAAGCTTGATTCCCAAATTTATAGCGTTACGTTAACGAAAGCCAGCGCTACAATTTCAATTAAAGGAGCATAACAGATGAGAATAGGTTTGGTTGTTGAAGGCAGCTATCCCTTTGTAAGTGGAGGGGTAGCAAGCTGGGTTCAAATGATTATCCAGCAGTTTAAAGAACATGAATTTACGATTTTCGCGATAGTCCCTCAAGTAAAAACAGAAGATGAATATCAATATGAAATTCCAAGCAATGTAAAAGACATCATTCTGATTCCTTTGCAATCAGAAAATGAAGCAAAACATATAAAAACTAATTTAACTAAACAAGAAGTACAGACACTTCAAAAATGGTTTACATTTCAAGCTAACGATACAACAGCATTACAAATATTAGGAAATAAACAAAAGCTAGGAACACTCCATTCCTTCTTCGAAAGCCGTGAGTTTTATGCAATTGTTAAAGAAAGCTATTTATATGAAGAAAGTAGTGGATCCTTCTTAAATTACTTTTGGATGTGGAGATCTATGTTCACACCGATCATTCAAATTTTACAAATTGATTTTCCTGAATTAGATCTTATTCATTCTGTATCGACAGGGTATGGTGGATTGCTTGGTGCTGCAATTAGTGCCAAGTCCGATATACCATTTATTCTAACTGAACACGGTATTTATTCTCGGGAGCGTGAAGAAGAAATACTACAATCTACTTGGATACCAATTGAATATAAAAAAAGATGGGTTTCTTTCTTTCATCACTTGTCTCATCAAGCATATGAACAAGCCGCTGATGTAATTACGTTGTTCGGCCGAAATAGTGCATATCAAAAAGAATTAGGTGCTCCGGCCCATAAACTAAAAATCGTTCCAAATGGCGTTACTTTATCTGACTATAAAGGGTTACGTAAAACAAAATACAATTCGGATAAACTCATCATTTCCGCTATTATACGAGTTGTGCCAATTAAAGATGTAAAAACAATGATTTATGCAGCTAAATTATTATTAGAAAAAGATATTCCATTTACATTTTACTTACTAGGTCCTGATACGGAAGAAGCAGAATATGCTCAGGAATGTCGTGATTTAATTCAACAATTAGGATTAGAAGAGCATGTAATAATGACCGGCAAAGTAAATATTAAAGATTACTTAAAACAAACAGATATTCTCGTATTAACAAGTATATCTGAAGGACAACCATTAGCTATGTTAGAAGGAATGGCAGCAGGATTACCATGGGTTGTTACAGATGTCGGCTCTTGTAAGGAATTAATTTACGGACAAGATGAAGATCCTTACGGACAATGTGGATTTGTTGTACCACCTGTATCTCCTGAACAAGTTGCCATTCATTTAGAGTGGTATTATCGTCACCCTGAATCCATTCAACAATTTGGGGATAACGGGCGCAATCGTATTGAAGCGCACTATCAATTATCAGGTGTCGTTGATAGTTATCGTAAGCTTTACTTAGAAAGAGGTAAAAAAACATGGCAGGGATAGGATTTCGTTTACAAAAATTATTCCAAGAAGACTACTATTCTTCCAGAATAAAAGCGTACGGATTTTCATTATTTGTTACAGCTGGTCCTTGGTTAGTCGTTATTTTAGCAGTAACAGCTATTCGATATATTTTAAGTTTGTTCCATTCTATTTCAATTGAGGAACAGCGCCTTTTCACAATTTCAATTTCATACTGCTTCATTTTTTCTCAAATCATATATGGTGCCTTGCAGCTCATCGTAACTAGATATGTGGCCGACCTTTTATACGAGCAAAAAGCTGATAAAGTATTTTCTTCCTTTTTAGGAATGACGAAAATCACACTTTTTTTAGCTATTATCTTATGGATTTTGTTTGCAATTTTTACACCATTAGCCTTGTATTATAAAATTGTGATGCTATTTTTATTTTTAGCTTTAAACATCATTTGGATTCAATCCATTTATTTAACAGCAGCTAAAGATTATCAGTCCATCGCTCTTGCATTTTTAATTGGTTCCATTTTCTCCTTATCTGGAATTGCACTTATCGCTTACTGGCATCCAACACTTGGAATAGAACACGGATTGGCCCTATTACTTTTAATTTCTTTTACAATCGGGACTTTCATTACATTAGTGTGGTTAAGTATAGTTATTGTACGAATTTTTCCAAATAGTGATGCTACTGAACAATTTACCTTTCTTTCTTATTTAGATAAATATCCAGAACTATTTTGGTCAAGCTTACTTTACAATATTGGCATTTGGGTATGTAACTTTGTTATTTGGTTCGGAGAAGGGCGAGGAAATATTGAAAACACGTTTATTTATCATCAAATTTATGATACATCTGTTTTCTGGGCTTATTTAAGCATTATCCCGACCTATATTTTCTTCGTAGTATCCATTGAAACAAGGTTTTATGAACGGTATAAGAAGTTCTTCGGTTCAGTTAACAATGGGGCGACATTAAATACAATTTTACAATTAAAAGAATCAATGAACTTTGTCCTAAAGCAAGAAATGGAACGAATACTTCGTAATCAAGGTATTTTTTCTTTACTTATTATTTTTATAATATGGATGTTTAGTTCACAATCTGGGAACGTAACACTTGAATACTCTATTTTGCAGCTGACTATAATTGGTACTTATGCAAACGGGATGGTCCTTGTTATCACGTTACTACTCTTATATTTTGAAGATCGTAAAGGGGCATTTCGAACATCAGCCCTGTTCTTTTCTGCAAATTTGTTATTAAGTCTTCTTCTACTTCCATTTGGGTTCAATGGTTACGGTATTAGTTTTGCACTCGGATCTTCTATTACATTCTTATATGCTATTTCGAGACTCTTTACTTACATTAAAGATATTGATTACTATACGTTTTGTCAGTCAAATACTCCTATAAAACGGCGAACTTTCTTTACTAAATTTGCTAATAAACTTAATGGAAATAAATAAATAAAAATGACCCTTTGCTCCCGCAAAAGGTCATTTTTTTATCTGTTTATTAAACTTCTAGATAGCCATTTTTGTTATTCGATTGCCATCTCCAAGAGTCTGCACACATCTCTTCTAACCCGCGTTTTGCTTCCCATCCTAATTCACGCTTCGCTTTCGATGCATCTGCAAAACATACTGCCACATCACCAGGTCGACGCTCCGTAATTTTATAAGGAACTTCTTTGCCCGAAACCTTTTCAAATGCTTCAACCATTTCCAACACACTATAACCAGTACCTGTACCGAGATTGTATGCATCTATCCCAGTAGTGCCAAGTACCTTTTCAAGCGCCTTTACATGGCCATTTGCTAAATCTACAACATGAATATAATCACGGACACCCGTGCCATCTTTTGTTGGATAGTCATTTCCAAATACACTTAATTCCTTTAACTTCCCTACTGCTACTTGTGTTACATATGGCATTAAGTTATTTGGAATTCCGTTTGGATCTTCTCCAATACGTCCACTTTCATGTGCACCAAATGGGTTGAAGTAACGAAGTAATGCAATACTCCATCCTGCATCCGCAAATGCTACGTCACGCATAATTTGTTCAATCATTAATTTCGTTTGACCATATGGATTCGTTGCACTTAATGGAAACTCCTCCGTAATTGGTGATGTTTCTGGAATACCATACACTGTTGCAGACGAACTGAAGATCATCTTCTTCACATCATGCTTCTGCATCACTTCACATAGCACTAGTGTGCTTGTAATGTTGTTATGATAATACGTTAACGGAATTTCTACTGATTCCCCTACAGCCTTAAAGCCTGCAAAGTGAATAACAGCTTCAATTGTATTTTCTTCAAAAATCGTATCAAGTGCTTCTCGATTTAAAATATCTTCTTTATAAAATTTAAACTGTTTTCCTGTTATCTCTGTCACTCGATTTATAGACTCTACTGAACTATTCGAAAGATTATCTACTACTATAATTTCGTAACCGTTTTTTAGTAATTCTACGCATGTATGACTACCAATATATCCTGCTCCACCTGTTACAAGTATTGCCATAATTATAGTCCTCCATATTTCATTCATTATAAACTTCTCAAAGTATATCACATATTTCTTATCATATGTTTATTATGCGAACACAGAAACTTACATTTTATCCCATGATTTTTTGTACAATACACGATTCAAATCTGGTAATAAAAAAAAGCCACATAACAGACATCGCGTGGCGTTTTTTGATCAAATTACGTAACAATATACACTTAGAAAATGCGCAAGACTACCTAACAATACAAAAACATGAAAAATTTCATGGTGTCCCATATATTTAAACTCCAACCATTTTGGCTTCGCACCGTAAATAAACCCACCAATTGTATAAAAAATGCCTCCAAGTACTAAGAAAATAATACCTCCTGTACTTAGATTCTCAGCTAGCGGTGCAAAGAATAGAACAATTAACCAACCCATCAGAAGATAAATTGCTGTCGATAACCATCTTGGACAATTAAACCAAAACATTTTAAAAGCAATACCACAAATTGCCGTTGCATAAACTAAACAAAATAATAGTAAACCATTTGCCGAATTTAATGTAATTAAGCAAAAGGGTGCATATGTACCTGCAATTAATATGAAAATCATAGAATGATCTAGCTTCCTAAAGAAATAAATAACACGTTCACTGGCTACGACACTATGATACACAGCTGATGCCATATAAAGGACCATCATCCCGATACCGAATAAAATAACAGCTGTAATTGCAGCAACAGATGGCATCTTAACAGAAACTTTCACAAGCATAGCTAATAATGCAATAAATGATAATACAGCTCCTCCTAAGTGAGTAAATGCATTAACCGGTTCTCTTACATAAACATTCATATAAACACCCCTCATATAATTACATGTAGTTTTCATAACTACATGTAATTATATACACATTATCCGTGCGGGTCAACATTTACAATTCATTTGTTTCGTAATACCATATTTAAAGATATACTAAACATTAAGTTCCACTAAGTTATAAAAGTGAGGGGTTCTACGTGGAAAATATAAATAAATTACTTGAATCATTACATTTAGAAAAAAGTATTAAACTTGAGGATATCCCAAATGTCGACTTATATGTAGACCAAGTTGTCCAACTATTTGAGAATACTTATGCGGATACAACGAGAACTGATGATGAAAAAGTATTAACAAAAACAATGATTAACAATTACGCAAAAGGGAAATTATTCATCCCTATCAAAAATAAAAAGTATTCCAAAGAACATATGATTTTAATCAGCTTAATTTATCAATTAAAAGGAGCTCTTTCCATTAATGATATAAAAAGCTCCTTAGAAAATATAAATGCACCGTTAATAAACGATGATACATTCGAATTAAATACTCTATATAAAGATTATCTTTCTCTTACTGAAACCAATGTGGAAAGCTTTAAGCAAGACGTAAATAAGCGTGTTACGGAAGTGAATGAGGTTTCTTCCTTAGAAGATCCAACACTAGAAAGGTTTTTATTACTAACATCCTTCGTGACTATGAGTAATATGTATAGACGTTTAGCAGAAAAATTAGTTGATGATCTCAAAGAATCTTAAACAAAAAACTATCCACCTGTTTGAAGTGGATAGTTTTTTTGTTTATTTAATTGCTTCATGAACCTTTAATTGTTTCCCTTTAATCGTTGTGTTTTTCATAATTTTTAAAACAAGTGGTCCTTTTCCATTTAATATTTCAACGTAAGAAACATTGTCTTGTATTGTAATAATTCCTATATCTTCTGCTGTAACACCTTTAATTTTAGCAATTGTACCGACGAAATCTACCGCCCTAATTTTCTTTTTCTTCCCGCCATTAAAGTACAATTTCATAATTCCTTTGTTTAGGTCTGCATTTTTATCTTTCTTTATAATTGGTTTAGCATGTATCTTTTCCTCAAATACTGCTTTCCCTTTCATAACTTCTTCTTTTGAAGGTGCAAGTGCCTTTGGAATTTCAAAGCCAATGTACTCCTCAATCTCTTCTAAAAATCTATTTTCATACGGCGTCATGAATGTAATAGCTTTCCCGTTATTACCAGCTCGTCCCGTTCTTCCCGTACGATGTACATAACTTTCTTTTTCTAATGGAATATCATAGTTAATAACATGTGTAATATTATCAATATCAATTCCTCTAGCAGCTACGTCTGTCGCTACTAAATAACGGAACTTTCCTTTTCTAAAATCGTCCATAACTTCAAAACGATCTTCTTGTACCATACCACCATGTATTTTGTCACAAGGATAGTTAACCCGCTTTAACTGCTGAAATACGTGATCTACATTTTCTTGCGTACGGCAAAAAATAATACAACTATCTGGATTCTCAATCGTTGTTACATCTTTAAGAAGTGAAAGCTTCTCCTCTTCTCTCATCTCAAAAAGTGTATGTTCAATTTTATCTGTTGTAATCCCGGTAGCCTTAATTTCAATATGCGTTGGCGAATCCATATACGTACGAGATAACTTTTCAACATCTTTTGGAAGTGTTGCTGAAAATAGCATTGTCATTCGTTTTTTAGGTAATTCGTCAATAATTGCCTCTACTTGATCGATAAAACCCATATTCAGCATTTCATCCGCTTCATCAATAACTAAATACTTCAAACACTCTAAAGAAAGGGTACCTTTTTCAATATGATCTAACACACGGCCAGGAGTCCCAACTACAATATGTGTTTTTTGCTTTAACTCTAATTTTTGACGTGCAAATGGAGATTTACCATAAACTGCAGCGGCCTTAATTCTTTTGAAACGACCTATATTCGTAATGTCTTCTTTTACTTGCACCGCAAGCTCTCTCGTCGGTGTTAAAACTAAAGCTTGTGGCTTATTCTCTTCCCATTCCACCATTTCACAAAGTGGTATGCCAAATGAAGCGGTTTTTCCACTTCCAGTCTGTGATTTCACGACAAGGTCTTTCTTTTGCAAGGCAACTGGAATAACCTCTCCTTGCACTTCCGTTGGATGTTCATATCCTAAACCAGTAAGTGCTCTTACAATTTCTTTACTTAATGCATAATCAGCAAAACTTTTTTTACTCATATATTAACCTCTTTTTATTCTGTATTATTTTCTTTTTTCGCTTTTTCTATCAATGAATCATCATATACCTTATTATCACCTTATTCATTATACTTGAAAGCTCACATAAAAAGGCGAATCATTCGTGATTCGCCTGACTAAACAAAAGGATCTTCTATTTTAAAAACTTTTTAAAAATATTATTCTGCCTTCTGACCGGTAATAACACTTTCTTTCTTCGGCTTCTCTTCTATTACTTTTTCTTCCTTACGGTTCTCATCTTTTGTTTTATCTACATCTACTGCCCTCGGCACACTCTGTATAATTTGTTCATTCGCATTTTGATAATATATTTTAAACTGTTCTTTCCCTTTCGTTTCCCTAATAATTACGTTAAGTTGCTCTTTTACATCCGTAAACTTCTGCTCGTTTTTCAAATCCTCTACTTTAACTAGCATTTGCTTATATTTTTCTTCCTCATCTTTTTGATTAGCTAAAACTTCTCGTTTTTCTTTTGTTTGGCTAATATAACTGAACTAGCAGAATCATTTTCAATTTCCCTCAATAACGAAATTGCTCGGTCTATATTACTTTCCTGTAATGCTTCAATCATTTTATTTGTTTGATTCACCTTCAGCCTTATTTCCCGATCATCCTTCTTTTCTTTTAATGCTAATTCAAAAGATGCGACTGCTCTATCGTATTCTTTATTTTCCAATGCTAAATCTCCTTGTTTCTCTGCCTTATCAAATGCATCATTATTGCTACATCCGGCAGTAACCAACAAAGTTATTCCTATTATTAGTATTAACTTTTTCATAGTATTTCCTCAGCCCCCTCGCTCAAAATAAGAGGCATACATACAATCTTATGCAATTATCACAACTTCCCTTACTTTTTTATAAACGAACATTATTCATAAGAAACCTATTTAAATTCGTTTTTAACGTTATTTTTAAAATATATCGGCTTCTTTTCAAAAAAACGTTAAGAAAATCTTTGACTTCTTACTGAAAATGATGTAAATTATCCTATGGACGAACATTTTCAATCAATAAAAATAAAATATTCGTATTTTAGGGGTGTAAATGATGGAAAACGTATTTGACTATGAAGATATTCAATTAATTCCTGCAAAATGCATTGTAAATAGCCGATCTGAATGTGATACAACTGTCACTTTAGGAAAACATAAATTTAAATTACCTGTCGTACCTGCAAATATGCAAACGATTATTGATGAAAGAATCGCAACTTATTTAGCTGAAAATAATTACTTCTATATCATGCATCGTTTCCAACCAGAGAAACGAATTTCATTCATTAGAGATATGCAATCACGTGGATTAATTGCTTCAATCAGCGTTGGTGTTAAAGAAGACGAGTACGAATTCGTACAACAATTAGCTGCTGAGCAACTTTCACCTGAATACATTACAATCGATATCGCACATGGTCACTCTAACGCTGTGATCAACATGATTCAACATATTAAAAAACATTTACCAGAAAGCTTCGTTATCGCTGGAAACGTTGGAACTCCAGAAGCGGTAAGAGAATTAGAAAACGCTGGTGCTGATGCAACAAAAGTTGGCATTGGACCTGGTAAAGTTTGTATTACTAAAATTAAAACAGGCTTTGGAACTGGCGGTTGGCAGCTAGCTGCACTTCGCTGGTGTGCAAAAGCTGCAAGTAAGCCAATTATCGCTGACGGTGGTATTCGTACACATGGCGACGTAGCTAAATCAATTCGATTTGGAGCAACTATGGTTATGGTCGGTTCTCTATTCGCAGGTCATGAAGAGTCTCCAGGGGAAACAATCGAAAAAGATGGCAAACTTTATAAAGAGTACTTCGGTTCAGCTTCTGAATTCCAAAAAGGTGAGAAGAAAAACGTTGAAGGTAAGAAAATGTTCGTTGAGCATAAAGGTTCTTTAGAAGACACTTTAATCGAAATGGAACAAGATCTTCAATCTTCTATCTCTTACGCTGGTGGAACAAAATTAGACGCAATTCGTACTGTAGATTATGTAGTCGTGAAAAACTCTATTTTCAACGGTGACAAAGTATATTAATTTATAAATTTAACTAGAAGGACAAGCATAAAAAATGCTTGTCCTTCTTTTTCATGTATAAAAATATAAAATATTTTCATTTAACTGAATTTTCTAGTATTATGTTTTTAGATACTTATAATAAGGGGGATATAACAAATGAAAAATGTAATTGAGAAACGCCTTATTCGCGCGGAAGTCTCTACTGAATTGACATGGGACCTTTCTGATTTATACGAATCTGACAAAGAGTGGGAAACTGCATTACGTGTATTAACAGACGATATAAAAAAACTTGATGCATTTAAAGGACAATTACACACTAGCCCCGCTACCTTATTAAATTGCCTACTTTTAGAAGAAGAGCTTTTAATGAAGTTAACAAAACTCGGCGCATATGCAAACTTAAAAGAATCCGTTGATCGTACAGATTCAGTTATTCAAGCGAACTCTTCCAAAATTTCCGCTCTAGGAACGAATGTACATACCGCACTATCCTTTATTCATAACGAAATTCTCTCATTTGAGGAGGGAACAATTGAAAAATATTTAACTGAGGAAATAAAACTTGAACCTTTCCGTAAATCATTACTAGAGATACTCAAAAAGAGGCAGCACACTCTCTCTCCTGAAACAGAAGAAGCTCTTGCTGCACTCGGCGAAGTTCATAGTTCACCCTACAAAATTTACGGCATGACTAAATTAGCCGATATGGATTTCCCTTCTATACAAGACGAACAGGGAAATGATTTGCCTGTATCGTTTGCATTATTCGAAAGCAAATATGAATTTTCTCCAAGCGCATATATACGTAAAAAAGCATATTCATCATTTGTTTCCACATTGAAACGATATAAAAATACAGTTGCAACAACATATGCTACTGAAGTAAAAAAACAAGTGGCGCTTTCTCGTTTGCGCAAGTACGAGTCCGTTACCCATATGCTTTTAGAACCTCAAAAAGTTCCACTTGAAATGTATAACAACCAACTAGATATTATTTATAACGAATTAGCGCATCATATGCGCCGTTTTGCAGATTTAAAAAAGAATGTATTAGGGCTTGATCAAATGCTTTTCTGTGACTTACATGCACCGTTAGATCCTGAATTTAATCCAACAATCACTTACGAAGAAGCTGGCAAACTCATTCAAGATTCTTTAAAAGTATTAGGAAATGAATATAGTTCCATTATCGAAAAGGGCTTCAAAGAAAGATGGGTAGACCTTGCAGATAACGTAGGAAAATCAACAGGTGCCTTCTGCTCTAGCCCATACGGTTCTCACCCTTATATTTTAATTACATGGCAGGGTACGATGCGCGGATGTTTCACATTAGCTCATGAATTTGGACATGCTGGTCATTTTTATTTAGCTAATAAAAATCAGCGTATTATGAATGTGCGTCCATCTATGTACTTCGTTGAAGCTCCATCAACGATGAATGAATTACTATTAGCCCAACATTTACTTGCGACTACTGAAGATAAGAGAATGCGCAGATGGGTTATTCTGCAACTACTCGGCACATATTACCACAACTTCGTTACCCATCTACTTGAGGGAGAATATCAAAGAAGAGTATACGCTCTAGCAGAAGAAGGGCAAGCACTCACAGCTACAACTTTAACTGAAATAAAAACGAAGGTCCTTTCGACATTCTGGGGAGATTCCGTAGAAATTGATGAAGGCGCCGGTTTAACATGGATGCGTCAACCTCACTATTATATGGGCTTATATTCTTACACATATTCTGCAGGACTAACTGCTTCTACCGCTGTAGCTCAAATGATTAAAGAAGAGGGACAACCTGCTGTTGATCGCTGGCTTGATGTACTCCGTGCAGGCGGTACAATGAAACCACTTGAATTAATGAAACACGCTGGAGTAGACATGTCAAAACCAGATGCAATCCGTAAAGCTGTTTCTTACGTAGGTTCCTTAATTGATGAATTAGAACGTTCTTATCAAGAATAAAAATAAGCCCTCGCTTTATGAGGGCTTATTCTATATTTACTTTCCAAATCTTTTGCGGTATCCACATTTCCTGCACAGTTCTTCTACTGCAACCCTTTTTGAAAATCCATCTACAATATTGTTCGCTCTTTCGCCTTCAATAATATTAGAGAATGAATCATTATTAATATTTCCAAGATTAATAATTCCCTCACCATCTAGACAACAAGGAATAACGGTTCCGTTCGCTAAGATTCCAGCCTGATTTCGAAGACCATGACAGAATCCTTTTCCATCATCCTCTTCTTCATGCAATGCCGGCCACTGGAATTCATAGTCTTGATTAATAAAGACACGTTCCGCAATTTTTATACCTTTTCCCGGTGTAAGCTTCTCTTCAATTTGATAAGATAGATCAAACTCATTTTCAATTATAGATAATAAATCCCTATTTTTTTGGATTTCAGCATTTGTTTTATTATCCTGAGTTAAATTCCATAATCTTAGTGAAACGATTAAGTCCGATTGAATTGTTGCCTCTCTAATGAAAGAAAGTATACTCCTTACATAGCCCTCTTTATCTTGCGAACCTGGGTGTCCATCAAAACTGTGCAGTGAAAAATTCATTTGTCTTAACGCAGGCTTATTTAACAGTCTATGCCTTCTCTTATTAATTAACGTTCCGTTCGTTGTAATATTAACTTTAAACCCTTTTTCATGGCTTAAATCTAATAGTTGATCTATTTTCGGATGGAGCAACGGCTCACCCTTCACGTGCAAATAGATGTAGTCTGTGTGAGGTTTAATTTGGTCTAATCTTTTAGCAAAATCCTCTACAGAAATGAATTGCTTCTGCCTTTCCGTCGGCGGACAAAAGCTGCACGCAAGATTACATACACTCGTAATCTCCAAGTAAAACTTCTTAAACTTCTTCACCTTTAATTCCTCACTTCTCTGACTACTTATACTTTTTCCTCTTCATATTACAGCATATTTTTTTAGAAATAGAAACATACTTATTTTAGGAAATCTACATACCATCTATTAATGTTTAAAAGACCATCGGTGATTTTTGTCCAATGGTCTTTTTTACTCTTTATATACAAATGAAAAATTTATTTATGATACGGTTCACCACGATTAATCCGAAACGCTCTATACACCTGCTCAAGCAATACTAATCGCATTAATTGATGTGGTAATGTCATCTTCGAAAAAGAAAGAGATTCGTTTGAACGCTTCATTACTTCAGAACTAAGCCCCAGTGATCCACCAATTACAAATGTGATCTTGCTCTTTCCATATGTAGCAAGGCGATCTATACTTACCGCAAATTCTTCTGATGATTTTTGTTTTCCTTCTATAGCTAACGCAATGACATGCGTATCATCAGAAATTTTATCCAGTATACGAATACCTTCTTTTTCTTTTACAATTAACATTTCTGCTGCACTTAAATTTTCTGGTGCCTTTTCATCTGGCAATTCAATTACTTCTACTTTTGCGTAAGAAGATAATCGTTTTAAGTATTCTGCTATACCTTGTTTTAAGTATTTTTCTTTTAATTTTCCGATTGAAATAATCGAGATATTCACATTTATTCCCCACCTTACAAACACGTTATCCACAGGACTTATCCACATATCCACAAATGTTACCCACATATTGTGTGAGAATCTGTGTTCGATACAACATATGTCGCCTCATTTTGACAAAATTCACATGTTTTTTTCTCTTCTTTAGAGTTATCCACATTGTTAATAACCGGTGCGACTTCACACTCATCCACAATGATATCTAATGCTAATTCAACATGTTCTAAACAACAAGGTAAATTCATATTCCTCACCTCACTTTTCTACAATAGAAAACAGGAGGTAGGCCCTCCTGTTTTTAATACTTTTGAATGCCTAATTTCACCGTTGTTGTCGCTCGTTTTGTACCACGATAAAACGTAAGAGTCATTTTATCATTAATTTTTTTATTATATAAGGCCGTGCGGAACCCAATAATATCGTGCACCGCTTTTCCATCTACCGCCACAATAACATCATGTTCTCTAAGACCCGCATCCGTACCTGGCGAAGGACTTTTCACATCTAAAATGCAGACTCCTTCTGTTACGTTACCTGGTAAGTGTAATGTTTTTGACCAATAGTAACTCGGAATCTCATTTAATGATCTTAGTTCAATCCCAACGTAAGGTCTTCTTACTTTACCGTACTTTTCTAGTTCATTCATAATAGGAACAGCTCTCGTAACTGGAATAGCTAGTCCAATTCCTTCTACTTCTTTTGCTGCAATTTTCATTGAGTTAATACCTATTAATTGTCCCGCTACATTTACAAGCGCTCCACCACTATTACCTGGATTAATTGCCGCATCTGTTTGCAATACTTCTACTTGCCAATCGTAATGTCCATCTTGATCTAAATCTACAGGAACAATACGCTCATTAGCCGAAATAATACCTTGTGTGACAGTTCCGGAAAATTGTAACCCAAGTGGATTTCCAATCGCAATAACTGGTTCTCCTCTACGAACGGTATTAGAGTCGCCAATTTCAATCACTTTCTTCACATGCTTCGCATCTATTTCTAGTACAGCTAAGTCCGTGACTACATCGGTTCCTAATACTTTACCTGGAATTTTCTTACCGTCACTTAAGCTCACTTCAATACGATTCGCCCCAGCAACAACGTGGTTATTCGTTACAATATACGCATGTCCATCTGTTCTCTTATAAATCACACCAGAGCCTGTACCAGCTTCCGAATCAGCCTCTGAAAAATTGTCTCGTTGAATATTAATAACACCAACAACAGCCTCTGAAGCACGATCAACAGCGTCTACAAAGCTAATCTGTTTAACAGGAACATTTCCACTTTGAGCTTCAGCCATATTTTTTTCACTTGCTTCAGCTTGCGGAAGCTTACCCGCATGATTTGAAAATAAAGGAGCTCCAAACGCAAATAATGAAGCCCCTACAATTGTCCCCGCTATGCTAGAAATGACAATACCTTTATGTTTCTTTTTGCCTGCACGTTTAATACGATATTTTTCTTCATCAATAAAGGACATATTTGTTCACCTATCTTCCTGAAAACAACTATATTCACCTTTATTGTTTACTAAAATGAAGAATTATACGTATTGAATTTTCGTAGGCACTTTTTGATCTGTATCATGTATTTCAAAGGATTCTCCAACCCCAAAACCTTTTTCTTCTAATACTTGTGATACAGACATACGCGCTAATTCTTTCATGTTATTATCTAAGCTTAAATGTGCTAAATAAATGTGTTTTGTCTCATCTGTAATAACATCAGCCATCGCTAATGCAGCGTCCTCATTACAAACGTGGCCAACGTCGCTTAAAATACGTCGCTTAATGCTCCATGGATAGCGTCCCATACGAAGCATTTCCACATCATGATTGCTTTCAAACACGAAAGCATTTGCTCCCTTAATAACACCTTTCATACGGTCACTTACGTAGCCCGTATCTGTAATAAGAGCTAACTTTCTATTATTGTTATGAAAAGCGTAAAACATCGGTTCCGCCGCATCATGAGAAACACCAAATGATTCAACTTCAATATCCCCAAATGTTTTCACGTCTCCTACTGAGAAAATGAATTTTTGATCAGTTGGGATATTACCTATTAAATGTTCCATTGCATTCCATGTTTTCTCGTTCGCATAAACAGGTAAATCATATTTACGCGCCAATACACCTAATCCTTTAATGTGATCACTGTGCTCATGTGTTACAAGAATACCTGATATGTCATTTATATTCAGTTCAGCTTGTTTAAATAAAGCCTCTGTCGCTTTACCACTTAAACCTGCATCGACAAGCAGTTTTTTTTCATCTGTTCCTACATATAGCATATTCCCTGTACTTCCACTTGCAAGTACACTAAAATGCATGCTCATTCTTTCTCACTCCATTATGTTCTTCCGGCACTTGAGTTTCCCCTAATTCCATAACTTGTCCTTCAATTGCATTCACAAAAAAATCCTTTTTTTGTTCTGTCTTTAAGTTCCATGTTGGAGCAAGCACTTGTATATTAGAAGAAGACTCCGCAAGAGTCGCATATCCAATCTGCGCCTCTTTCACGTGCGTATTTTCTGCAATTTTATTTTTCAAATATATATTTTCTAAAGCTGTTTGAGCAGTAATAATTTCTTGTTCTTTCGTCTTTTCGCTTTCGCCCATTTCCTTCAAATCCGTTAACATTGTTTGTGTATATGAAATAAGCTCATTTTTTTCATTTAAATCTACAACAATCATCGCACGATTATTGTAGAAGATTGGTTTATCTTTATACTTTTGAAAGAAGTAAATTTTTGAGTCCTTTATTGCTCCAAACTCATATTTTTGTCCATCCAGCACATAATTTTTCAAAAACTCATTATACTTATCTTTTGACAATGATTTTGTATTTAAAAAAGGCTCTTTTAATTTACCCTCTATTTGATATTCCTCTTGCACATGCGCTGTCTGATTTTTTAAAGATTGCACATCTTCTTCTTTGAAACCCTTATTTTTTGCCATTATAAATGACTCTTTTTTCGGTTCTTTAGGGAAATTTCCCATAGTAATTTTTTCGGCTTTTAATTGTTGATCGATTTTCGTTTCCGTCACAAGTTCTAATTGATTACTATCTTGCTTTTGAATGAACTGAAAGATAAGAAAGAGGTCTAAAACAAAAAAGGTCACAATAAATATGGTTTTAATTCGATCCCAATCCATTTAGTCCCCCCTCACTCCACTCATATATTTGTTGCTTACCATCTTCTTCACATTTTACATACCATATCGGCTGTAAGACAGCGATTCTCACATCACTGATGGACGGTTCCAATGACATTTTATAACCAATACCAACATCCTGAATTGATTTTTTATCAATTTCTGGATTATTCTCTAATGATGTCATCACTGTACGACCTGATGCGAGAGAAGTTGTTTGTTGTTTACTAGGCAAAGTAATACTGAACTCAAAAAAGGGTCTTTCATACTGCATAATTTCACCTGAACCCCATACTTGTTTTAATTCCGCTATTCCATTTGCATTAAATACAGGCAAACCATCCTCATATAAACGGAATGAAGTTTTCCTCCCATTAATATAATCAAAACGATAGGACTTCAAGGATCCACTATGCCCACTTACAAAGTCAAAACTTTTTTGTAAAATTACCGCATTATCCGTAGATTTATCACCATGTACAGCGGAATTTTTATATTTCAACATTGCATCCGACTTATCAATTTCCATAGAACGGATGCCATCTGTAAATGTTTCCTTTGTTTTCTCAGAAATAGGACTTAAATAACGTGGATCACTAAATAAAGCATTTTTAAATGGATCCACTTCTAGTTTAGCTGTAATATACTCTGCCTTACTTAATTCCGTAATCCCCTCTGGTAAAAAAAGTTTTTTTGTATCATTTATTTGATACTCAAAATATGGTCTTGCTACTGTTATAAGTTGATTTTGAGCATTTATAATATCCTTTATATAAGCACCACTCAATGTTGCTTGATATATTTTATGAGGAGTATCATAGGAAACAAAGCTAACTTTAATTTCTTGGTCCTTACTTCTAGAAGGATCAATTATAATACGATTAAAACTTCTGTTACTTTCTATGTTTTTATCTTTAATATTAAACATATTTTTAATCGTATCTAACGGGATATTTGTAGGAAAAACAAATTCAATTTTTTCTTCTCCGTGTACATAAGACAGAAAATCACCTTTAGGGACTGTCCCCGTTATTTCCTCGAAATAATGTAATTCTCCGTTTTCAAGAATTTTATAGATCGAATCCACATTTTCCTTTTTTTCGCTTACATAATGATTTTTCTCTTTATGAATAACGACAGAGGATGGGCGAACAACCTCCGAAATCTTTATCGTATTTATCTCTTCGTTACCTTGAACGAACTTTGTATTTTGCATAGAAGTAGAATCAGGAACATATGTCCACAAGTTAAAAGTAAGAAATAGACTAATGACAACCAAATTAATTAGAACTATCGTTTTAAAGTTTTCCATACTCATTCCCAATCGTCCTCTTCATCTGTCGCCATTGGCAATGTGAAATAAATAGTTGTCCCTTTTCCTTCCTCACTTTTCGCCCAAACCGAGCCGCCATGTGCCTCAATCATTTCTTTCGCAATGGCTAACCCAAGACCTGTACCACCCATTTGTCTCGAACGCGCTTTATCTACACGATAAAAACGTTCAAATATTTTATCTACATTTTCTTTCGGAATTCCCATTCCTTGATCACTCACACTAATCTCTAATAACTCCCCGCGGTCACGTAAACGATATGTTACTGTACCACCTTCTGGCGAATATTTTAGTGCATTGGAAATAATGTTATATAAAACTTGTGTAATTTTGTCTGTATCCATATCAATAAATCGAGATTTTTTAGAGAAAGATCGTTTGAAGCTTACATTTTGCTCTTTAGACATTTCAAAACGATCGATAACGTTATTAAAGAAATCAGTAAAGTCGACCCATTCCTTCATTAAGCGATGTTCTGTACTATCTAGTTTAGATAATTGTAACAATGCATTTACAAGCCTGATCATTCTTTCCGTTTCTTCTTGTGTAACTGTTAAAAATTGCGGTGCAATATTGGGATCTTGCCATGCTCCATCAGTAAGTGCTTCTAAGTAACTGCGCATCGTTGTTAACGGCGTTCTTAACTCATGAGATACGTTCGCAACAAACTCACGGCGCTCTTGTTCTATCCGCTCCTGCTCTGTTACATCATATAATACAGCAATTAAACCATTTGCCTTCCCTGTTTCTTTTTGAATAACAGAGAAACTAGCACGTAAAATATATGGTTCATTTCTCGTACTAAAATCTAATAAAACTGAATCAGGCTCTTCATATAAATGATCCAGTGTAAATTCTTCTTGTATTCCTAGCACTTCTAACACTGATTGATCTAGCGCCGTTTCACGCGAAACATTTAACATCTTTTCCGCAGGATCATTTAATAAAATGATATCCCCTTTTCGATCAGTAGCAATTACTCCATCTGTCATATGTGATAAAACGGATGATAATTTTCGTCTTTCACTTTCTGTGGAGGAACGAGCTTGTTGTAATTTTTTAGATAAATTGTTAAAAGATAATGCTAATTGTCCAATCTCATCGTGACTATGCACCTTTACTTTTCGCGAATAATTTCCTTTCGCCATTTCAATTGCTTGTCTTCGCATATCTGAAATTGGTCTCGTAATTGTTTGAGCCAATAAAATTCCAAGTACAGCTGTTACTAATAAAGCAATCACTGTCCCCGTTGCGAAAATTTGGTTGATGTCCTTCATTTGTTTATACACATCTTCCATAGATGCAACGATATGAATGACACCAAGTACCTCTCCGCCTGGCTCTTTTAGAATAGGGGTAATCATAACTTGAACTCGATGACCTGTATTTCCATCTTTCTCAATCTTTGACTCTGGTTTCTTTTGTACCATTACCCGTTGTACAGCTGTATCTGCTGACGTTCTTCCTACCTTATTTTGCTTAGACCCGTCTGAAATTGCCATTAATTTTTTAGTAGAATCAATTACACTTACTTCTTGAATATCTTTCTTACGATCTGATGCGAATTTTTGAATCGAATCATTAATAGCTTTATCTACTGATTCTGTTTTAGGACGTTCTTTTACAAACTCTTGCTTCAGGTTATAAGAAAGTAGATTTGTTTGCTGCGTTAAGGAATCTTGAAAGCCTTTTACAAGGCTTTTTTCTAATTCCCTGACGAAATATACACCAATTACTTGCATTGCTATTAATATTAACAGCATATATATGAGCACAAATTTTAAATGAATAGATTGAAAAAAACCAACTTTCTTCATATACTATTCCTGTTCTGGGTCACGCAAGTAATACCCCACCCCACGTCTAGTTACAATTAAAGTAGGATGACTTGGATTATCTTCAATTTTTTCGCGTAAACGACGTACTGTTACGTCTACTGTACGTACATCTCCAAAATAATCATAACCCCAAACTGTTTGTAATAAATGTTCACGAGTCATAACTTGTCCTAAATGCTTCGCTAAATAATGTAGTAATTCAAATTCACGATGTGTAAGCTCAATGCTTTCTTCACGCTTTGTTACACTATAAGCGTTCGAATTGATAACGATTGGTCCAATAACCATTTCGGTATTTTCTTCTTTCTCTGCAGCACCACCCTGCTGATGGCGACGTAAATTCGCTTTCACACGAGCAAGTAACTCCCTCGTACTAAATGGCTTCGTTACATAATCATCTGCCCCAAGCTCAAGCCCTAATACTTTATCAATTTCAGAGTCTTTTGCTGTAAGCATAATAATTGGCATTTCTGAGCTTTTACGTATTTCACGACATACCTCTAAACCGTCTTTTCCCGGTAACATAATATCTAATAAAACCATATCTGGCTGTTCTTCATTTGCTTTTTCAATCGCCTCATCACCATCATGCGCCATTACAATTTCAAAACCTTCTTTTTCTAGGTTGAACTTCAAAATATCCGCAATTGGCTTTTCATCATCAACTACTAAAATTTTCTTTCCCATCATCGTCTATTTCCTCCTTATAAAAATATGATCAATAATCCTCAAACATATTGGTGTTTCTATAGTATGTTCCTATATGACAACAATCTTAGTCTAAGTATTTCTCCTCTATTCTCATAGACTCATGTATCATCCACTTTTACACGGAATCCTATACGATCTATAGAAAAACCTCTAGCTTCAACTGCTAGAGGCTCCTCATTCTATTGTAAAATAACTACCCACATTTGTAAAACTGGACAAAATAAAAAGGATATTAAGTGGGCCCACTTAATATCCTGAGAGTGGCTCGGGACGGAATCGAACCGCCGACACGAGGATTTTCAGTCCTCTGCTCTACCGACTGAGCTACCGAGCCAAAACTATATATAAAACCACTAATGGTGGTATAAACAAAAGTGGCGGTCCCGACCGGGGTCGAACCGGCGATCTCCTGCGTGACAGGCAGGCATGTTAACCACTACACCACGGGACCAAAAATGAACATAAAAAAACATGACCCGTACGGGATTCGAACCCGTGTTACCGCCGTGAAAGGGCGGTGTCTTAACCACTTGACCAACGGGCCACGAAAAATAAAATGGTGAGCCATGAAGGATTCGAACCTTCGACCCTCTGATTAAAAGTCAGATGCTCTACCAACTGAGCTAATGGCTCATACTCACCAACGTCATATTTTCGTGACGACAAGACATATCATAACATGATATCTTTCATTTTTGCAATACCTTTATTTATTTTTTTATAAAAAATAAGAAAAAACTCATAAAAATATGAGTTTTTTCTTAAAAAAATCAATTTTTTATATCAATTAAGCTTCGTATACATTACGAACGATATTTGTTTGATTACGATCTGGTCCAACCGAGAACATAGATAATTGGATTCCTGTTAATTCAGAAACACGCTCTACGTATTTTCTTGCATTTTCAGGAAGTTCATCCAATGATTTCATAGCAGTAACATCTTCTGTCCAACCTGGAAGCTCTTCATATACAGGCTCACATTTCGCTAAAATGTTTAAGTTAGCTGGAACTTCATCGATAACTTCGCCATTGTATTTGTAAGCAACACAAATTTTAAGAGTTGGGATACCTGTTAATACATCGATAGAGTTTAATGATAAGTCTGTTAAACCACTAACACGACGTGCATGTCTTACAACAACGCTATCGAACCAACCTACACGGCGTGGACGACCAGTTGTTGTTCCGTATTCACGACCAACTTCACGAATTTGATGACCGATTTCATCATTAAGTTCCGTAGGGAATGGACCATCACCTACACGGCTTGTATATGCTTTACATACACCTACAACGCGAGTAACTTTCGCAGGACCAACTCCAGTTCCAACTGTTACACCACCAGCAATTGGGTTAGAAGATGTAACGAATGGATACGTACCGTGGTCGATATCAAGCATAACACCTTGTGCACCTTCAAATAATACACGATGATTGTTATCTAGTGCATCATTTAATACGACAGATGTATCGCATACATACTGTGCGATTTGTTGTCCGTATTCGAAGTACTCTTCAAAGATTTCTTCTACGCTGAAACCTTCTGTATCGTACATTTTTTCAAATAAACGATTTTTTTCCACTAAATTGCGCTCAAGCTTCTCTTTAAATGCTTCACGGTCTAAAAGATCAGCCATACGGATACCAATACGAGCAGCTTTATCCATATATGCAGGACCGATACCTTTTTTCGTTGTACCGATCTTGTTATCACCTTTACTCGCTTCTTCTAACTCATCTTGTTTTAAGTGATAAGGTAAAATAACGTGCGCACGGTTACTTACACGTAAATTATCAGTACTTACACCACGATCGTGTAAGTATTTTAACTCTTCAAGTAATGCTTTCGGATCTACTACTAAGCCATTTCCGATTACACAAATTTTCTCTTTATAGAAAATACCAGATGGAATTAAGTGTAATTTATATTTAACTCCGCCGAAAACAATTGTATGTCCCGCGTTATTTCCACCTTGATATCTTGCAACTACTTCCGCATGCTCAGAAAGAAAATCAGTGATTTTACCTTTTCCTTCGTCGCCCCATTGTGTTCCTACAACTACTACTGAAGACATTATTAAAGCACCTCCGCAATTTTCAAACGATCTATTCAAACAATATAATTGTACCAAAACAGAAAGAGAAGTCAACCAAAAAGCGAACATTTTTTTACAGAAAAACGTTTTCGTTCGTAAGAATTACATATTCACCTTATGAAAGCCCTATCTTTCATATAAAAAAAAAGAAACACATCTTATTATAAGAAATGCGTTTCTTTTTTATACTGCCTTTATGCGTGCGGTGCATGTCCATCCTCAAAGCGGCGTTCTAAGTTGACGAATTTATTAAATTCCTTAACAAACGCAAGCTCTACTGAACCTACCGGACCATTACGTTGTTTTGCAATGATAATTTCAATTGTATTTTTATTTTCTGTTTCACGATCATAGTAATCTTCACGATATAGGAAGGCTACAATATCAGCATCCTGCTCGATACTTCCTGATTCACGAATGTCAGACATCATCGGACGTTTATCTTGACGGGATTCTACACCACGAGATAACTGCGACAAGGCAATAACAGGTACTTGCAATTCACGTGCAATCCCTTTTAATGTACGAGAAATCTCAGATACTTCCTGCTGACGGTTTTCTCCTGATTTCCCACTTCCTTGAATAAGCTGTAAATAGTCAATCAAAACCATCCCAAGACCTTGCTCTTGCTTTAATCTACGACATTTTGCTCGAATCTCGTTTACTTTAATCCCTGGTGTATCATCAATATATATACCAGCATTAGAAAGGCTACCCATCGCCATTGTTAATTTCGCCCAATCATCAGAAGTTAATGAACCGGTACGAAGTCTTTGTGCATCAATATTTCCTTCTGCACAAAGCATACGCATAACAAGCTGATCAGAGCCCATCTCTAAACTAAAAATCGCTACATTTTCATCAGTTTTCGTCGCTACGTTTTGTGCGATATTTAGTGAAAATGCAGTTTTTCCTACCGATGGACGCGCCGCCACGATGATTAAATCATTTCGCTGAAAACCTGCGGTCATCTTATCTAATTCAGTAAATCCAGTTGGTATCCCGGTAACTTCACCCTTTTGATTATGCAAAAGTTCAATTTTATCATAAGCATCTACAAGAACATCTTTAATATTTTGGAATGCTTTTGCATTTGTTTGGTGAGATACTTCTAGTATTTTTTTCTCAGCCTCATTTAAAAGGCCATCCACATCATCTTCTCGCTCGTATCCATCCGATACAATATGAGTCGCCGTTCGAATTAAACGACGTAAAAGTGCCTTTTCAGCGATGATGCGTGCATAATATTCTACGTTAGCGGCTGTTGGAACAACTTCTGCTAACTCTGCTAGATAAGAAACCCCACCAACTTCTTCTAGTAATCCTTGATCAGCCATCGCTGATGTCATTATTACTAAGTCGATTGGTTCTCCCTTATCAGACAACCCAAGCATGACTTCAAAAATCTTTTGATGTTTCGTTCGATAAAATGAGTCAGGTACCAATAGTTCCGATGCTGACGTTAACGCATCCTGATCAATTAATATGGCACCTAAGACTGCCTGCTCAGCTTCTATATTATGCGGAGGGGTACGATCAGCCATTACATCACTCATGCGCAATCCTCCTTGCTTAATTTATTTTTATTGTTCACTAACATGAACTTTTACTGTTGCTGTTACTTGCGGATGCAATTTCACAGTGACGTTTGTATAACCTAATGCACGGATTGCATCATCCATTTCAAATTTACGTTTATCAAGTTTAATCTTGTGTGACTTTTGCATTACATCTACAATTTGTTTACTCGTGATAGAACCAAATAAGCGGCCACCTTCTCCAGATTTCGCCTTTACTTCTACAGTTAATTTCTCTAATGTTTCTTTCAGCTCTTTTGCATTCTCAACTTCTGCTGCTGCATCTTTTTCCTCTTTGCGCTTTTGAGCATCTAAAGTTTTCATACTGCTGTTTGTCGCTTCGGCAGCTAACCCCTGTTTTAGTAAGAAATTATTTGCATAACCGTCTGGTACGTTTTTTATTTCTCCTTTTTTACCTTTACCTTTTACGTCTTTTAGAAAAATTACTTTCATGATTGTGTGCCTCCCTGTAAATAGTCATCAATAACAAATCGAAGCTTCTCCTCCGCTTCATCTACTGTAACATTTTTCATTTGTGTGGCTGCATTTGTTAAATGCCCGCCACCTCCTAAATTCTCCATAATTAGCTGTACATTCAATTCACCTAAAGATCTACCACTAATTCCAATGAAATTTTCTCCACGTTTTGCAATAACAAACGATGCAATGATACCTGTCATTGTCAATAATGTGTCTGCTGATTGTGCAATAAGTACTTGGTCATAATATTCATCACCATCAACTTTAGCAATCGCAATTCCATTTTTATAAATGTACGCATTTTTAATGGCTTTTGCAACTCGTAAATACTGACCCATATCTTCTTTTAAAAGTTCTTGTACAAGTACAGTGTCTGCGCCATGCGAGCGTAAATAAGAAGCGGCATCAAATGTACGAGCGCCTGTACGGAATGTAAAACTTTTCGTATCAACAATAATACCAGCTAACAATGCCGTTGCTTCTAACATTGTCATCTTTAAATTTTTCGGTTGATACTCAAGTAATTCTGTAACAAGCTCTGCCGTTGAAGAAGCGTATGGCTCCATATAAACAAGTAATGGATCTTCAATGAAATCTTCCCCGCGGCGATGATGGTCAATAACTACTACATTTTCAATCTTGTGTAACAGTTTTTCCTCCATCACCATTGAAGGTTTATGCGTGTCAACAACAACAAGTAATGAATCCTCGTTTGCAAATTCCATCGCTTGCCCTGGTGTAATAAAATGTGACCATAACTCTTCATTTTGTTTCACTTTATCCATCAAACGTTTGATTCCTTTATCAGAATCATTTTCATCTAATACAATATATCCTTTGCGCTCATTTAATTGAGCTACCTTTAAAATACCAATCGCTGCACCAATCGCATCCATATCAGGGGCTCTATGCCCCATTATAATGACATTACTGCTTTCTAATACTAAATCCTTTAATGCATGTGAAATAACTCTAGCACGTACACGAGTACGCTTTTCGACCGGATTCGTCTTGCCACCGTAAAACTTAACTTTACCCGTCGCTTGTTTTATAGCTACTTGGTCTCCTCCTCGTCCTAATGCAAGGTCTAAACCAGATTGAGCCATCGCTCCAAGCTCCGATAAAGGTAAATCACCCGAGCCAACACCAACACTTAGCGTAAGTGGTATATTCCTTTTTGATGTTTCTTCACGCACTTGATCCAAAATACTAAATTTCCCTTTCTCCATTTGCGCTAAAATACTTTCATTTAGTACAACGAAGAATCTTTCTGAAGATGCACGTTTCAAATATGCACCATACTTAACGGCCCATTCATTTAGACGTGACGTCACAAGACTTGTTATATTCGTGCGTAATTGATCATCTAACCCTTGTGTAACTTCATCATAATTATCTAAATAAATAACAGCTAAAACGGTGCGCTGATCCTCATACATTTTTTCAATCTCTGTTTGCTCAGTTACATCAAAAAAATAAATTAGTTTTTCTTCTTTCCTTACAAACACACGGAACTTTCGACTATTTAAAGATACTATATCGTCAGAAGTCTCTCCTTTAATAAAAAGGAGTAATGTTTCTGATACATCGTACAGATGCCACCCAGCTAATGCGTGTTGCCCCAAACATGAAGATAAGTAAGGATTTGCCCAATCAATCCCATACTCCTTATTGTATAACAATATACCGATTGGCATCTGGTTGAATGCTTCGTTACTCACTTTTTTTACCCTAGTAATCATATCTGTCGTATACTTTTCAAAATTCCTTTGAAAGTTAATTTCAAATCGTATAACTAAAAAGAAAACGATGCTAAAAATAAAAAAGGCGGCTATCCCCATAATTAAGTGAAAATAACAAAGAATCGAGATTAGCACCAACACAAAAAATGCCAATACGTAAACAGGATATAAAAACCACTGTTTCTTATAAAATTCAGGCATGTATACAACTCCTATAACGTAAAACCAACTCAATTTCTAGTTAGTTAAACAGATTAAACACCTTAAAACAGCATAAAAATGCTGTTTTATCCCTTTGTTTTTCATTGCATTTTAGAACGCAATGAAATCCCTAAATCAATTATACCTAAGATTGTCACAAGAGGAAACAGCATTGGAATAAACATACATACGATAAAACTAATAATCGGAACACCTTTCGTAAAACCTTTTTTGTGTGCTAAAAAGGTGATAAACGTTAATCCTTGCAATACAAGCAGCAACGCAAAGATTACATATAGATTAGAAAATACCATATGTAAATATGATGTTGGTTCAACTTTTATGAAAGTTGATAGCAAAATAAATATGACGTAATACCAGACAATACTCTTTGGCAATTGTATATCTTTAAATTTAGGCCAAGGTGTCACGCCGTACTTTAATTTTCTCAAAACACTACCTGATATTAGCACTGTGATCCAAGAAAAACATACAGAAACTAGCACAAGTATACTTGGAAATAACGTTTGTAGTATATCATTCATTTGTGCAAACAACTCTTTTTGTTCCTTACTAACTGGCATACCAGCAGCATTTGCTATCTTTTCACTTTGCACCATACTTTCATTAAACATATTTTGCATTTGCTTCATTAAATCTATGTTAAAAAACTTTATACTCCCCACATAAATGAGCATCATACCAATTAAATATGCAAGTGTTCCAGCTATTAATATCTCCACTGGTTTTTTCCCTTTTTTATACATATATCCTAATACAACACCTATTAATCCAAACATCACTGTCTTTATGAGACTAATTGGTTGACTCACGATAACTGTAACAAAAAGCGCCGCTACAAAAATCATGAATACATTAGATAGTTTATGTCTTACTGTTAATAATATAAATGGTAATGGCAACGCAAATGTTGCAACTGTACCTAAAATCGGAACATACATAGATATCAGCAATAAAATTGCATATATCGCCAATAACGCTGCACCCTCAGTAATAAATTTCGTACTTTTCATCATCTAACCTCTCTTTCAAAAAGAAAAGCATAGCAAAATGCACAGTAGAGTCCGACTCTACTGTGCATTTCATACGCTATTATTCACCAACATATGGTAAAAGTGCCATTTGACGAGCACGTTTAATTGCAACTGTAAGTTTGCGTTGGTATTTCGCGCTTGTTCCTGTTACACGACGAGGTAAAATTTTACCGCGCTCAGAAACGAAACGTTTTAATAAATCAACATCTTTATAGTCAATGCGAGTGATGCCGTTAGATGTGAAGAAACACACCTTACGACGCTTCGCACGTCCACCTTTGCGTCCTGCCATGTCTATTCCCTCCATTCTTTGTTAAAAATAGCCGATTCACACCATTAAAATGGTAAATCGTCGTCCGAAATGTCAATCGGTTGACCAACATTCGAAAATGGATCGTCATTCTTCGTAAATCCAGAGTTACCTTGGTTACCTTGGTTACCTTGGTTACCTGAATTACTAGATTGACCAAATGGGTTAGAGCTTTGGTTACCGAAACCAGCTCCTGATGGTTGCTGATTGAATGAACCACGTTGCTCCCCACCGCCATTACGCGGCTCTAAAAATTGTACGCTCTCCGCAAGAACTTCTGTTACATATACACGTTTACCATCTTGTCCATCGTAATTACGAGTTTGAAGACGTCCGTCTACGCCTGCTAAGCTACCTTTTTTCAAATAATTTGCCACGTTTTCTGCTTGTTTACGCCATATTACACAATTAATAAAGTCAGCTTCACGCTCACCTTGTTGATTCGCAAATGCGCGATTCACAGCTAACGTAAAAGTAGCTACTGCAACACCATTGGGCGTGTAACGTAAGTCAGGGTCCTTAGTTAAACGACCAACGAGGATAACACGATTCATCAATCGAACCACTCTCCCTTATATATCAATTATTTTTCTTCTTCTTTAACAACGATATGACGAAGGATATCTTCGTTGATCTTAGCTAAACGGTCGAATTCGTTAATCGCCTCTGAGTTAGAGTTCACGTTTAAGATCATGTAGAAACCTTCACGTAAGTCGTTGATTTCGTAAGCTAAACGACGCTTACCCCACTCTTTTGTGTTAATGATTTCTGCACCATTGTTTGTTAAAACACCTGCGAAACGTTCAACTAAAGCTTTTTGAGCTTCTTCTTCAACGCCAGGACGAATGATGTACATAATTTCGTACTTTCTCATTACACTTTCACCTCCTTTTGGTCTAAACGGCCCATAATGGGCAAGGAGCAATTAATTTATAGTAATTACTCACGAGTTTAGATTATATCATAGTAAGTTATATGAATCAACTCACCAATACGTAAAAAACTTGGCAAACACATAATATATTTGCCAAGTTCATATCTTTATTTTTCCTAGGAAATATTAAATTAAACGTTAAAGCGGAAGTGCATAACATCTCCGTCTTTTACGATATACTCTTTTCCTTCTAAACGTACTTTTCCAGCTTCTTTTGCAGCTGTCATAGAACCGTTTGTCATTAAATCATCATAAGAAACTGTTTCTGCGCGAATAAATCCACGCTCAAAGTCTGTATGAATTACACCAGCACATTGTGGTGCTTTCATACCTTGTTTAAACGTCCATGCACGTACTTCTTGCACACCAGCTGTGAAGTAAGTAGCAAGTCCTAATAAGTCATATGCAGCACGAATTAATTGATCTAAACCAGATTCTTCAATACCTAGTTCTTCAAGAAATACTTTTTTCTCTTCCTCGTCTAGCTCAGCGATTTCTTCTTCGATTTTTGCACATACAACGATTACTTGAGAATTTTCATTTGCAGCAAATTCTTTTACCATTTGTACATATTTATTGTCAGAAGGATCCATAATATCATCTTCACTTACGTTTGCTACGTATAGCATTTCTTTCGTTGTAAGTAAATGAAGGCCTTTAACAATCTTCATTTGCTCTTCTGTAAATTCAACAGTACGAGCTGGTTTTCCCTCTTCAAAAGCTTCTTTTAAACGAACTAAAATTTCATGCTCATATACTGCTTCTTTATCTTTTTGTCTTGCTAACTTCGCAACTCGTTCGATACGTTTATCAACAGATTCTAAATCCGCTAAGATTAGTTCTAAGTTAATTACTTCAATGTCATCAATTGGATCTACTTTTCCTGAAACGTGCGTAATATTTTCATCTTCAAAACAACGAACAACTTGGCAAATTGCATCTACTTGACGAATGTGAGATAAGAATTTATTTCCTAACCCTTCACCTTTACTCGCACCTTTTACGATACCTGCAATATCAGTAAATTCAAATACAGTCGGAACAGTTTTTTTCGGTTCTACTAATTCCGTTAATTTATTTAAACGCTCATCTGGTACTTCTACAATCCCTACGTTTGGATCGATTGTACAGAATGGATAGTTCGCAGATTCTGCTCCTGCTTGTGTAATTGCATTAAATAAAGTGGACTTACCTACGTTAGGTAATCCAACAATCCCAGCCGTTAATCCCATATTTTTCACTCCTATGTCTCAATCTTTCATCATTATAGATAGTAACGAAAAAAATGACAAGTTTCCACCAAATGAAAAAAAGCAACGGCTGTCTACTGCAGCTGTTGCTTTTTCACTATTCTTCGTGCTTCACAAGTATTTTTTTCACCTTGCGATCAAACTCTCTTCGAGGAATCATTACCGAATGGTCACACCCCTCGCACTTAACGCGGATATCCATTCCCATACGAATAATCTTCCAGCGATTTTCACCACATGGATGGGCTTTCTTCATTTCCACAACATCGTACAAGTTATATTGCTTTTGCTCCATTCTCTAAATCCCTCCCACTATTAAATTGCTTTTTCACTAACTAATTCTTCGCGACTATATAAAACCATACGTGGGTATGGAATTTCAATCCCATGTAAATCAAGACGATTTTTAATCTCTTTGCGAAGAGCCCTCGCAATAACTGCATGCTGCATCGGCTCAACTTCAGCAATAACACGTAATACAACTTCAGACGCTGCCAATGTTTGAACACCTAGCAATTGAGGTGTTGTTACCATTTTCTCATATTTTCCTGGTAATTCTACTAATAAATCTTCAATAACTTGCTCCGCTCGTACTATATCACTTTCATAAGAAATAGATACATCAACAAATGCTACACTATTACTAACGGAAAAGTTCGTTACTTGTACAATACTACCATTTGGTATTATATGAATTTCACCTGTCCAGCTTTTCATCTTCGTTGTACGTAGTCCAATTTCCAAAACAGTTCCTTCAAATTGACCTATTCTTACATAATCACCTACTGAAAATTGATCCTCTAACAAAATAAATAATCCTGTAATAACATCTTTAACTAAACTTTGTGCACCAAAACCGACTGCTAAACCAATTACCCCAGCACCGGCTAATAGACCTGATGCATTAATATCAAACACACCTAAAATCGCAATTAACATAATGAACATAACAACGTATGCCACAATATTTTCAAGCAACTTCGCTACCGTAACTGTACGACGTTCTGAAATTTGAATCGGCGAACGGCTTCCCATACGAAACGCATTTCGTACAATTGCCCTTGCAACTCGCACAACGATTGCACCAAGTATTAAAATAACGATTATTTTTAGTGACTTCACACCTATATTCGTCCAATCAATGGACTCAAACCATTTCAACGCTAAATCCATGTCCCTCTACCTCTCTAGCTAAAATTTCTTTTTAGTTATCCTTATTATTGTATCAGAACTCTCTCTGATTTCTGAAAAAAATTTATGACTTTAATTCCATTTGTTAACTTCCATTCAGGTATAAAATGAAACGAATATATATATACTAGTACTATTATTTCCATTTTCATTCACAGTTTGTAGAAAGTATGCACTTATAATTTTCCATTTCACACACCATATAACATATTGTGAAAATTTATTAAAAGGATGGGTGCTTCATGAATATTAGAAGTTTTCGCTTACCTTTTTTTGAAAAAGAAACTCAAAATGTTATGCATCATGACTTAGAAGCCTCTGAGACAATCAGTAATTTCTTACTTTCCCATATTCCCATTAAGACTAATATGCCACTCATTCTCGTTTGTATCGGAACAGACCGTTCCACCGGTGATGCACTTGGTCCATTAGTTGGTACTAAACTAGAACAAATTGAAATCAAAAACCTTCAAGTATTCGGCACACTAGACGAACCAATACATGCACTAAATCTAGAGGGAAAAATTCAGAATATACAGAAAGAAAACCCTACTTCATTTATTATTGCTGTTGATGCATGTTTAGGAAAATCTCAAAGTATCGGTTCTATAACTACCGGAAAGGGCCCCAGTAAACCTGGAGCTGCGATGAATAAGAAATTACCTGAAATTGGTGATTTGCATATTCATGGCATCGTAAATTTAAATGGTTTCATGGAGTTTTTCGTACTTCAAAATACAAGACTAAGTTTAGTCATGAAGATGGCCGATGTAATTGCACAAAGTATAAAAGAAACCGATCAAAAATTATCTGCATTAAAAAAAGCAAACCATCTATAAACAATAAGATGGTTTGCTTTTTAATTTCCCTTTGATAATAATTCTAAAATTCGATTTAAATCTTCTTTATTAAAAAATTCGATTTCGATTTTACCTTTTTCTTTTTTCGTTTCTTTAATTTTTACATCCGTACCAAACTTTTCTCTTAAAAACGTTTCACGCTCTATAAAAAATATATTTCTTTCTTTTTTCACTTGTTGTGTTTCACGTGAAACACGTTGATTAATTTCCTGGACAATTTGTTCCAATTGGCGAACATTCAGTCCTTCTTTTTCAATTCGCTTCAATAAAGATTTCAACTGTTCTTCATCTTTTATTGTAAGTAAAGTTCTTCCATGAGCCATTGAAAGTTGACCGTTTGCAATCATATCTTGAACGAATGAAGGGAGGCTTAACAAACGAGTATAATTTGCGATATAAGGCCTGCTTTTACCAAGACGTTTTGCTAATTGTTCTTGTGTTACATTTAGCTCGTTCATTAACATCTGATATGCCATTGCCTCTTCCATAGGATTTAAATCTTCTCGTTGTAAGTTTTCAAGCAAAGCAAATTCCATCATTTGCTGCTCATTTAATTGTCTTACGACAGCAGGCACTTTCTCAAGTCCGGCCTCTTTAGCAGCACGATATCTTCTTTCACCTGCAACTATTTCATATCCTTTAATACTCTTTCGAGCAATTAAAGGTTGCAATATACCGTGCTCTTTAATAGAAGCCGCTAATTCCTGAATCGCTTCTTTATTGAAATGTTTACGTGGTTGATATGGATTCGGCCTTAATTCAGTTACTATAATCTCCTGAATCGTTTCTTCTTCTTTCACATCTAAATCTGGAAAAAACACGTTGATTCCTCTTCCTAATCCTTTAGCCACCTGCAATCACTTCCTCTGCTAAATCTAAATATACTTCTGCTCCTCTTGATTTAGCGTCATACTGCATAATTGGTTTTCCATGACTTGGTGCCTCACTTAAGCGAACATTACGAGGAATAATCGAACGATATACTTTATCCCTAAAGTATTTTTTCACTTCATCTATAACTTGAATTCCTAAATTTGTACGAGCATCCAACATCGTTAACAATACACCTTGAATTGCTAAATTTTTATTTAAATGCTTTTGCACAAGTCGAACTGTATTTAATAGCTGACTTAACCCTTCCAGCGCGTAATATTCACACTGTACAGGAATAATAACAGAATCTGCTGCTGTTAATGCATTAATCGTTAATAACCCTAAGGATGGGGGACAGTCAATAATAATATACTCATATTCATCACGAATTGGCTGTAACGCTCTTTGCAAGCGTACTTCCCGGGAAATGGTTGGTACCAATTCAATTTCAGCACCAGCCAATTGAATTGTAGCGGGTAGAACATCTAAGTTTTCAGTTGCGGTTTTCCGTATGGCACCTTGAACATCTGCATCTTCTACAAGAACATTATAAATACATTGATCTAATTCAGACTTTTCAATCCCTACACCAGTCGTTGCATTTCCTTGAGCATCAATATCTACGAGAAGGACTTTTTTTCCTACTTGTGCCAATCCAGCCCCTAAATTAACGGATGTTGTTGTTTTTCCAACACCGCCTTTTTGATTAGCAATAGCAATGATTTTTCCCATGATGTCACCTACTTTCAACCTTTCTTTCTTATTCTAGAAACAATTACGTTTATTGTAACATGAAATAAAAGTTTTTCTTTTACGTCCTTATTAAACTTCAAAATTTATTTCTAAACTCCTTCTTGCTTTAACAAGAAAATATAGTAAAAGAGACCTCTCCAATGGGATAAGGTCTCTAGCACGTAATTATTTTTTCTTCGGAATTTTAATCGTAATTTGATAGTATTCATCAAACTCTTCTTCCGCAGAATTAACATTCAAACCACTATTAGCAACCATTTGTAATGATTGTCTAATCGTGTTCATAGCAATTCTCGCATCTCGACTTACTGCTTTTTGCTTCGCTTTGCGCTTTGGTTTTACTTCTTCTAGTAACTTTGCAATTCGTTCTTCTGTTTGCTTTACATTCAATTGCTTCTCCACAATCTCTTGTAAAACCTTCAGTTGTAATTCCTCATTCTTCAAAGGAATAAGGGCGCGAGCATGCCGTTCTGTAATACTTTTTTCTAATAATGCACTTTTGATTTCTTCAGGCAATTTTAATAATCGCAATTTATTTGCGACTGTCGATTGTCCTTTTCCAAGTCGTTGTGCCAATGCTTCTTGTGTTAAATTATGTAACTCAATCAGCTTTTGATATGCCACAGCTTCCTCAATTGCTGTTAATTCCTCACGTTGCAAATTTTCAATTAACGCTACAGAAGCTGTCTCAGTATCATTTAAATTCTTTATTATTGCAGGAACTTTTTCCCACCCTAACTTTGTTGCTGCGCGGAAACGCCTTTCCCCGGCAATAATCTCGTACTTATCATCCTCATACTGTCTCACAACAATCGGCTGGATAAGCCCATGTGTACGAATCGTTAATGCTAGCTCCTCAATACGTGCATCGTCAAAAACTGTTCGTGGTTGATAACGGTTAGGGGTAATGTTTACTATCGGAATTTCCTGTATTTCTTCATATACCTTTTTAGCTATTTCTTCATGGCTTTCGTCTTGTAATTCGAATTCGCTCTCTTTATCTCCAAAGCCAAATAAACGAGAAAACGTATTTTTCATACATATTCCACCACCTTTTAGGCCTATTGACTGTTCTACATAAAATGTTTCCTATGAAACATTTACGTTTTCATTTATATAATTTAATCTTACGTCTAATAAGATTTATTTTTCAATAGGTAATTTATTGGGCGTTCCCGGTTTGCGTGGATATTTCTTTGGTGTCTTGCGCTTTTTCTCGATTAATAAAATATTACGCTCGCTTTCTTCAAACGGTAATTGGAACGTAGACATTTCTTTCAATTCTCCACCAAGTACCTCTAAAGCATATTTGCCATTTTCGATTTCTTCGTTCGCCGCTGCACCTTTCATTGCAATGAATGTTCCCCCTACTTTTACAAGTGGTAAACATAGCTCACTTAATACAGAAAGGCGTGCAACTGCACGTGCCATTACAATATCGTATGCTTCACGTACACCTTCTTTTTTTCCAAATGTTTCAGCACGATCATGACAAAATGCAACATCACTTAATTCTAACTTTTGCGCTAAGTGATTTAAGAAATTAATACGTTTTTGTAATGAATCTACAATTGTTACTTTTAAGTGTGGGAAACAGATTTTTAAAGGGATACTTGGGAATCCAGCTCCTGCTCCAACATCACAAATAGAAAATGGTTTCGAAAAATCATAATAAAAAGCCGCTGTAACAGAATCAAAAAAGTGTTTTAAGTATACTTCTTCTTTCTCCGTAATAGCCGTTAAGTTCATTTTTTCATTCCACTCTACTAATGTTTCAAAATAGATTCCGAACTGCTCTAACTGTCTAGAAGAGAGGGAAATACCCTTCTCTTCTAGCATAGATTGAAATTGTTCTATGTTCATCTAGCAATATCTCCTTACTATGTTATTGGTTCGATACTCGTGCAATTTTTCCTTGTTCAATGTAAATAAGCAAAATGGAAACATCAGCTGGATTTACGCCAGAAATACGTGAAGCTTGCCCCATTGAAAGCGGACGAACATCTTTCAATTTCTGTCTCGCTTCTGAGGCAAGGCTAGAAATTGCATCATAATCAATATCCACAGGAATTTTTTTGTTTTCCATTTTCTTCATACGTTCTACTTGCTGTAAAGATTTCTCGATATATCCTTCGTACTTGGTCTGAATTTCAACTTGTTCCGTAATTTCATCACTTAATGCTACTTCACTTGGTACTAAAAGATGAATATGCTCATATGTCACCTCTGGACGACGTAATAAGTCACTTGCACGTATTCCATCTTTCAATTCACTTCCGCCAATACTACGAATTAATTCTTGAACTTCAGGACGCGGTTTAATAAAAATACTCTCTAACCGTTCCTTCTCCTGTTCAATTTGTAACTTTTTATTTGTAAATCGCTCATAGCGATCTTCTTTAATTAAGCCAATTTCACGACCAACTTCAGTTAAACGAAGGTCAGCATTATCATGGCGTAATAATAGGCGATATTCTGCACGAGACGTTAATAAACGATATGGTTCATTTGTACCTTTCGTTACAAGGTCATCAATTAAGACACCAATATAAGCATCAGCACGACCTAAAATAACTTCTTTTTTACCTAAAGAACGACACGCTGCATTAATCCCAGCCATAAGCCCTTGTCCTGCTGCTTCTTCGTAACCAGAAGTTCCGTTAATTTGTCCTGCTGTATATAAATTTTTAATTTTTTTCGTTTCAAGTGTTGGCCATAGTTGAGTTGGTACGATCGCATCATATTCAATTGCATAACCCGTACGCATCATTTCAACATTTTCCAGGCCAGGAATTGTTCTAAGCATTGCACGCTGTACATCTTCTGGTAAGCTCGTCGATAAGCCTTGTACATATACTTCTTGTGTATTACGTCCTTCTGGCTCTAAGAAAATTTGATGACGTGGTTTATCATTAAATCTTACTACCTTGTCTTCAATTGAAGGGCAATATCTAGGCCCTGTTCCTTTAATCATACCAGAATACATAGCTGAGCGATGTAAGTTTTCATCTATTAAACGATGCGTTTCTGTACTTGTATACGTTAACCAACATGGAATTTGATCCATAATAAATTTTGTCGTTTCAAAAGAGAAAGCACGTGGCTTATCATCACCTGGTTGAATTTCTGTTTTACTATAATCAATCGTATTACTGTTTACACGCGGAGGTGTACCTGTTTTAAATCTAACAAGATCAAAACCAAGTTCCTCTAAGTGTTCAGATAATGTAATAGATGGTTGCTGATTATTTGGACCACTTGAATATTTTAAATCTCCCATAATAATCTCACCACGTAAAAATGTTCCCGTTGTAATTACAACTGTTTTCGCTGTGTATTCAGCACCAGCTTGCGTAATTACCCCTTTACATACACCATCTTCAATAATTAAACGCTCTACCAGACCTTGAAACAACGTTAAGTTTGGTGTTTCTTCAATTGTTTTCTTTAATTCATGCTGGTAAGAGAATTTATCAGCTTGTGCACGAAGCGCGCGTACAGCTGGTCCTTTACCCGTATTTAACATACGCATTTGAATATGTGTTTTATCAATATTGCGTCCCATTTCTCCGCCTAATGCATCAATTTCACGAACAACAATCCCTTTTGCTGGTCCACCAACAGAAGGGTTACATGGCATGAACGCTACCATATCTAAGTTAATTGTTAACATTAATGTTTTTGAGCCCATTCGTGCTGCCGCAAGACCAGCTTCACATCCTGCATGACCTGCACCGATTACTATGACATCATATGAACCGGCATTGTATCCCATTGTTTATTCCTCCTAATAACCTCTATCTTACTAAATCATCTCTGATTAAAGTTTTACTTTATTTTCCTAAACAAAATTGAGAGAACAATTGGTCAATTAAACTTTCATGGACAGTATCACCAGTAATTTCACCAAGTATTTCCCACGCTCTTGTTAAATCAATTTGAACCATATCAATCGGAACACCATTTTCTATCGCTTCAATTGCATCGTTAATTGTTCTTCCTGCTTGTGTTAATAATCCGATATGTCTCGCATTAGACACGTATGTCATATCCGCAGAATCAATTGTTCCTTCAAAGAATAAATCAGCTATTGCCTTTTCAAGCTCATCTATTCCTTGCTCCTCAATTAAAGATGTTGTAATAACACGATTGCCTACCGCTAAATCTGTAACACGTTCCATATCAATTTCTTGCGGTAAATCTGTCTTATTTACAATGACAATGAAATCTTTTCCTTGTACGGCACGGAATAGATCCTCATCTTCATTTGTTAAAGCCTCGCTATAGTTCACTACAATTAACACTAAGTCTGCTTGGCTCATCATTTCCTTCGAACGCTCTACACCAATTCGTTCAACAATATCTTCCGTTTCACGAATTCCGGCTGTATCTATAAGTTTAAGTGGTACACCACGCACATTAACGTACTCTTCAATAACATCACGAGTTGTTCCTGCAATATCAGTTACAATTGCCTTTTTCTCCTGAACAAGACTATTTAATAGCGATGATTTCCCAACGTTAGGTCTACCGATAATCGCGGTAGAAATGCCTTCACGTAAAATCTTTCCTTGCTTCGATGTTTCTAATATCTTTGCAATTTCAGCACGGACATGTGTAGCTTTCTCAATTAAAATATTATGCGTCATCTCTTCTACATCATCATATTCTGGGTAATCTATATTCACCTCAATATGAGCTAATGTTTCTAATATTTCTTGACGCAGATGGCCGATTAATTTAGATAATCGTCCTTCCATTTGGTTAATCGCTACATTCATAGCACGATCTGTTTTCGCACGGATTAAGTCCATAACAGCTTCTGCTTGTGACAAATCAATACGTCCATTTAAAAAAGCACGTTTTGTAAATTCACCAGGCTCTGCCAGTCGTACTCCTTGCGCTAAAATAAGCTGTAATACTTTATTTACCGAAACAAGTCCACCATGACAGTTAATTTCTACTATATTTTCACGCGTAAAAGTCCTTGGTGCACGCATAATGGACACCATAACTTCTTCAATAACTTGATTTGTATCTAAATCGACAATATGACCATAATGAATTGTATGAGAAGAAACCTGTGTTAAATCCTTCCCTTTAAAAATACGATCGACTTTCTCAATCGCATCATCCCCACTTACTCGAACAATGGCAATTGCACCTTCCCCAAGTGCTGTGGAAATTGCGGCAATTGTATCAAATTCCATGTCCTTTCACCTCACTTGCTTATTTATCTCTATTTCAACATGAATTTTTTCCGTCACTAAATTATTAGGATACCATAACGAACCTATCTACAAAAGAATAATAACTCATTTTATTATGTCCTTATGTAAAAAACACTAAACTTATTCACAGTGGATAAGTTTAGTGTTTTTTAGTTATCCACATTTATTTTCTCCTCAAAAAAACCGGCACTCAATTGAGTAACCGGTCACTTGGAAGATATTACAACATACCGATGTGGTTCTTTCCCTTCAGAAGTTGTAATGATATTTTGATGATTAGATAATGCTTGGTGAATAATTTTCCGTTCAAAAGAAGGCATTGGTTCTAGAACAACTCTTTTTTTCGTACTCACTACTTGTTTTGCTAGTCGATAGGAAAGAGATTCTAACGTATTTTTTCTTTTACTACGATAGTTTTCAGCATCCAGTGTAATACCAATATATTGCTTTGTATTACGGTTCGCAACAAGTTTTGTTAAATACTGTAAAGAATTCAACGTATTCCCTCTTTTACCAATTAAAACACCAATATTTTCACCAGAAATTGTAAATTCAACTTCGCGTCCTTTTACAATTTTTCTAATCTCAACTTCCACACCCATATTTTGAATAACATTTTTTAAATATTCTTCACATTCTTGGATTGGATCTTTTTTCAATACAACTTCTACAACAGCGGGGCGATTCCCAAATAAACCTAGGAACCCCCTCTTACCCTCATCGATAATATTTATATCTACTCGATCTTTCGAAGCATTTAATTGTCTTAAAGCATCTTGTACTGCCAGCTCGACTGTTTGTCCTTTAGCAGTAATCATACTCACTTGCTTGATCCTCCTGCCTTACTAGCCTTAATTTCAGGCCCTTTGATCATATACATTTGAGCGATACCAAAGATATTACCAACTACCCAGTACAATGATAGTGCTGCTGGGAAGTTAATTGCAAAGACTAAAATCATAATTGGCATAAGCCAAATCATCATTGCCATTTGTGGATTTTGTCCAGCCGTTCCTGCCATTGCAAGCTTTTGCTGAATAAACGTCGTAATAGCTGCAACAATTGGAAGGATATAGAACGGATCCGCCTGTCCTAAATCGAACCATAAAAATGTATGTTCACTAATTGCTGTTGTTCTCATAATCGCATGATAAAACGCGAATAAAATAGGCATCTGAACAAATATTGGTAAACATCCTGCTAATGGGTTTACACCATTCTTTTGATATAACTGCATCATTTCTTGTTGTAGTTTTTGCTGTGTTGCTTGATCTTTAGAACTATATTTCTCTTTTAATTTCACCATTTCTGGTTGTAACGCCTGCATTGCTTTCGTACTCTTCGTTTGTTTAATCATTAATGGTAATAATGCAAAACGAATGATAAGAGTTGTAACAACGATTGCTAAACCGTAATTACTACCAAATAATTCTGCAAAATACGTGATTAACTGAGAAAGCGGGTATACGAAATATTCATTCCAAATCCCAGTGCTTTTCGGTGTAATCGGTTGATTTGTTTCACTACAGCCGGTAGCAATTGCCATTAGCATAATAACCATGGCTAATAAACCTATTTTCTTTTTCAAAGCCTGCTCCTCCTTGTTTCGGTATGTATATAGTGTAATTCATTTCCTTACGCTACTTTTTTATTCTTTTCATACCAGAGCGTTTAAAGACATGAATTAAGCTTTTCTTTAACTCTTCATATGTCATCTCTGCACAAGGCTTCCTTGCTATTATAACAAAATCTTTTCCAGAATCTATCTCATCTTTTAATTCTATAATCGATTGGCGAATCATACGCTTAATTCGATTACGCACTACTGCATTTCCTATTTTCTTACTAACAGAAAGACCAATGCGAAAATGCGGCTGTTTTTCTTTATCTAATTTGTATACAACAAACTGGCGATTGGCATTCGATTGTCCTTTTTGGAAAACAGCCTGGAATTCATCATTCTTTTTTATACGATTTTTTTTCTTCATATCATTTGACACTCCTGTATTTCATCAGCGGAAACTCATTATTATTAGAAAAAAAGACCACTGAACGATCAGTGGTCTACGCAGATAATACTTTTCTTCCTTTACGACGACGAGCTGCTAGCACTTTACGTCCGTTTGCTGTGCTCATACGGCTGCGGAAACCATGTACTTTGCTGCGCTTACGTTTATTTGGTTGGTAAGTTCTTTTCATTATATGACACCTCCCTGAGGAATATCTGTTAAAGACAGTCTAATAAATTATAGTAAATCAAATAGGAAAATGTCAATGGTTCTCGAAATTTTCATCAAATATTCATTTTTAACCTATTCACACACTTTTTCACAGTCCCTATATTTCCTTGTGGATAAATATATTTTCTCTTTTTTGTATCCACAAACTCTTTTTTTACTTTTACACAGTATATCGTGTTGTGGACAAGTTTATTCCACAAGGTATTGATTTTGTGGATAACTTTCTTAAATTCATTGCTATAGCTGCTTTTTTTTGATATTATAGTTGTGTTTTCACTTTGAATAAGTTTTCCACACCTTTATTTTATCCACAATTTGTGTATAACATGTGGATAGTTTAAATCACATGTGAGTAAATAGTTGTCCACATGTGTTATTTTGTCGAAAACTCTATCTCGGATACTAACGACGTTTTTATATTTTAAAATACGTTTCGTATAAATATGCATTAGAAATATTTACAGGTTGTACAATTGTTGCGCAACCTTATTCTTTTACCATCTTTGTAAAGGAGGGACACCTTTGGAAAATATCTCTGATTTATGGAATAGTGCCTTAAAAGAATTAGAAAAAAAGGTAAGCAAGCCAAGTTATGAAACATGGTTAAAATCAACAACTGCTCATAACTTAAAAAAAGATGTATTAACTATTACAGCTCCAAATGAATTCGCTCGTGACTGGCTAGAATCTCATTATTCGGAACTAATCTCCGAAACACTTTATGATTTAACAGGGGCAAAACTAGCTATTCGTTTTATCATTCCCCAAAGTCAGGCAGAAGAGGATATAGATCTCCCCTCTGTTAAGCAAAAACACGCACATGATGAGTCTAATCACTTACCACAGAGTATGTTAAACCCAAAATATACATTTGATACATTTGTTATTGGCTCTGGTAATCGTTTTGCACATGCTGCTTCTTTAGCTGTAGCTGAAGCACCAGCTAAAGCCTATAATCCGCTCTTTATTTACGGGGGCGTTGGACTTGGAAAAACACATTTAATGCACGCAATTGGGCATTATGTAATTGAACACAACCCAAATGCAAAAGTTGTATATTTATCATCTGAAAAATTCACAAATGAATTTATTAATTCAATTCGTGATAATAAAGCTGTCGATTTTCGCAATAAATATCGTAATGTAGATGTCTTATTGATAGATGATATTCAATTTCTTGCTGGAAAAGAACAAACACAGGAAGAGTTCTTCCATACATTTAATGCGTTACATGAAGAAAGTAAACAAATTGTGATTTCAAGCGATAGACCACCAAAAGAAATCCCAACTTTAGAAGATCGCCTTCGTTCTCGCTTTGAATGGGGGTTAATTACGGACATTACGCCACCAGATTTAGAAACTAGAATCGCAATTTTACGTAAAAAAGCAAAAGCAGAAGGTCTTGATATACCAAATGAAGTTATGCTTTATATCGCAAATCAAATCGATTCAAATATTCGTGAACTAGAGGGTGCACTTATTCGAGTTGTAGCTTATTCATCTTTAATTAATAAAGATATGAATGCTGATTTAGCGGCTGAAGCGCTTAAAAATATTATTCCAAACTCTATACCTAGAATTATTTCTATTTCTGATATTCAAAAGGCTGTTGGGGGCGTCTATCAAGTAAAATTAGAAGATTTCAAAGCAAAAAAACGGACAAAATCCGTTGCATTCCCTCGCCAAATTGCGATGTATTTATCACGTGAACTTACGGACTCATCTTTGCCAAAAATAGGTGAAGAATTTGGTGGCCGCGATCATACAACAGTAATCCATGCTCACGAAAAAATTTCGAAGCTATTAAAAACGGATACTCAATTACAAAAACACGTTGAAGAAGTTAAGGATATTTTAAAATAGTAGTAGCTGAATAGTGTGAATAACTTAGCTTATTTTACGCACAGTCTATCCACATGTAGATAGACTGTTTTTACATCTTTAAACAGGGTTATCCACATATCCACAAGCCCTATTACTATTACTACTATTTTTTTATCTTTATTAAATAAATAAAATCTTATACTTACCGGAGGTTTTTCGTTATGCGTTTTACAATACAAAAAGACTATCTTGTAAGAAGTGTACAAGATGTAATGAAGGCAGTTTCTGCTCGTACAACAATTCCAATCCTTACAGGGATTAAAGTTGTAGCAACTGAAGAAGGAGTTACTTTAACAGGTAGTGATGCAGACATCTCTATCGAATCATTTATCCCAGTCGAAGATGCTGGAAAAGAAATTGTGGAAATTGAACAATCAGGAAGTATTATTTTACAAGCAAAATATTTTAGTGAGATCGTAAAAAAATTACCTAAAGAAACTGTCGAAATTTCTGTGGAAAATCATTTTATGACAAAAATAAAATCTGGAAAATCAGAGTTCAACTTAAATGGTTTAGATGCTGCTGAATATCCGTTATTACCACAAATCGAAGAACATCATGTATTTAAGATTCCAACAGATTTACTAAAGCACATGATTCGTCAAACAGTATTTGCAGTTTCAAGTTCTGAAACAAGACCGATCTTGACAGGTGTAAACTGGAAGGTATATAACAGCGAGCTAACTTGTATTGCAACAGATAGTCACAGACTAGCACTTCGTAAAGCAAAAATCGAAGGGTATAATATTGCCGATGAATTTCAAGCGAATGTCGTTATTCCTGGTAAGAGCTTAAGTGAATTAAGTAAAATTCTAGATGAATCTGAAGAAATGGTAGATATCGTTATTACGGAGTATCAAGTATTATTCCGTACAAAACATTTATTATTCTTCTCAAGATTATTAGAAGGAAATTATCCAGATACAACGCGTTTAATTCCAGCTGAAAGTAAAACTGATATATTTGTAAATACAAAAGAATTTTTACAAGCGATTGATCGTGCGTCGTTGTTAGCAAGAGATGGTCGTAACAACGTTGTTAAATTATCGACATTAGAACAACAGATGTTAGAGATTTCTTCGAATGCACCAGAAATCGGAAAAGTAGTAGAAGAGGTTCAATGTGAAAATGTAGATGGAGAAGAATTAAAAATATCTTTTAGTGCAAAATATATGATGGACGCATTGAAGGCTTTAGACAGTACAGAAATTAAAGTTAGTTTTACTGGAGCGATGAGACCATTTTTAATTCGCACAGTAAATGATGATTCCATTATCCAATTAATTTTACCAGTCCGTACTTACTAAGTAAGGATTAAGGGTTGCTAGTGTAAAGGTACTAGTGACCCTTATTTGATTTGTGGGGTATTACTTTCCTAATGCTAGTTTATTTAGTACAATGAAAGAATGAACACTTTCAGAAAGTGAGCGATTTTATGAAACTTATTAAGATTTCAACAGAATACATTACACTAGGACAATTTTTAAAGTTAGCTGATGTAATTGATACAGGTGGCGCTGTGAAATGGTTCTTACAAGAATATGAAGTATACGTGAATCAAGAACTTGAAAATAGAAGAGGCCGAAAGTTATATGCAAATGATATTGTTGAAATTCCGGGAAGCGGAACTTTCCAAGTTCAGGCATAAAGGGGGATCCCTTTGTTTATTACAGAAATACAATTAAAAAACTATCGCAATTATGAGCATTTAGAGCTTTCCTTTGAGGATAAAGTCAATGTAATTATTGGTGAAAATGCGCAAGGGAAAACGAATCTGATGGAAGCTATTTATGTATTGGCGATGGCGAAATCTCATAGAACTTCGAACGATCGTGAACTCATTCGTTGGGATGAGGATTATGGTAATATAAAAGGTAGATTACAAAGGCGAAATAGTTCAGTATCCTTAGAATTAAATATTTCAAAAAAAGGTAAAAAGGCAAAGTTAAATCAGTTAGAACAACAAAAATTGAGCCAGTATATTGGTGAAATGAATGTTGTTATGTTTGCCCCAGAAGATTTAAATCTTGTAAAAGGAAGCCCTCAAGTACGAAGACGCTTTTTGGATATGGAACTTGGACAAATAGCTCCGGTCTATTTGTATGAATTAAGTCAATATCAAAAGGTACTCACGCAACGAAATCATTTACTTAAGAAGATGCAAGGGAATAGTAAAAATGAGGAAACGATGTTGGATGTATTTACACTTCAACTTATTGAGCATGGTGCAAAAATTTTGCGAAAACGTTTTGAGTTTTTGCATTTACTACAAGAATGGGCTGCTCCAATTCATCGCGGAATTAGCAGGGGATTAGAGGAGTTAGAAATCGTTTATAAACCAAGTGTAGATGTATCAGAATCAATGGATTTGTCGAAAATAAAGGAAGTATACTATGAAAGTTTTCAATCTGTGAAACAACGTGAAATTTTTCGGGGTACAACTTTACTTGGTCCTCATCGTGATGATTTACAATTCTTCGTTAATAGTAAAAATGTTCAAGTCTTTGGTTCACAAGGACAACAACGAACAACCGCACTATCCCTAAAATTGGCTGAAATTGAATTGATATACTCAGAGGTTAAGGAATATCCAATTCTTTTACTAGATGATGTGTTATCAGAATTAGATGATTATCGTCAATCGCATCTGCTAAATACAATTCAAGGAAAAGTACAAACCTTTGTAACAACGACGAGTGTCGAGGGAATTGAACACGAAACATTGAAAGAAGCGAAAACAATTCATGTAACGAACGGCACGGTAGATTGTGAAATAGACAGAAAATAATTTCTGTTTAAATGGAAAAGTAGGTGATCTTTGTGTCAATGGAACAAAAGCAAATACAGGAAAATGCATATGATGAAAGTCAGATTCAGGTGTTAGAAGGACTGGAGGCAGTTCGAAAGCGTCCTGGTATGTATATCGGTTCTACAAGTGGAAAAGGTCTTCATCACCTCGTGTGGGAAATTGTTGATAACAGTATTGATGAAGCTTTAGCAGGATATTGTGATGAAATTAATGTCAGTATTGAAGAAGATAATAGTATTGTTGTAACAGATGATGGTCGTGGTATCCCTGTTGGTATACAAGAAAAAATGGGACGTCCTGCTGTAGAAGTTATTATGACGGTACTCCATGCCGGTGGTAAATTTGGCGGTGGTGGTTATAAAGTTTCTGGTGGTTTGCATGGTGTAGGTGCATCTGTTGTAAATGCTTTATCAACAGAATTAGAGGTATTTGTACATCGAGATGGAAAAATACACTATCAAAAATATGAACGTGGGATCCCGGCTGCGGATTTAAAAGTAATAGGTGAAACTGATCGTACAGGAACGATCACACGCTTTAAGCCAGATTCAGAAATTTTTACAGAGACGACAGAATACGAATTTGATACATTAGCGACTCGTATGCGTGAGTTGGCGTTTTTAAATCGTAATATTAAATTAACAATTGAAGATAAGCGTGAACATAAGCAAAAGAAAGAATTCCATTATGAAGGTGGAATTAAATCATATGTTGAACATTTAAATCGTTCAAAACAACCGATTCATGAAGAACCTGTATATGTTGACGGTTCAAAAGATGGGATTCAGGTTGAGGTTGCTCTTCAATATAACGAAGGCTATACAAATCATATTTATTCATTTACAAATAATATTCATACGTATGAAGGCGGTACACATGAGGTAGGTTTTAAGACTGCTCTAACACGTGTAATTAACGATTATGGTCGTAAAAATAATATTTTAAAAGATGCGGATAGTAATTTAACTGGTGAAGATGTTCGTGAAGGCTTAACAGCAATCGTGTCAATTAAGCATCCAAATCCACAATTTGAAGGACAAACAAAGACGAAACTTGGAAATAGTGAAGCGAGAACGATTACAGAGTCAGTATTCTCAGAGGCGTTTGAAAAGTTCTTACTAGAAAATCCCAATGTTGCACGTAAAATTATAGATAAAGGGACTATGGCAGCACGTGCACGTGTAGCGGCTAAAAAGGCTCGTGAACTAACGCGCCGAAAGAGTGCTCTAGAAGTTTCAAGTTTACCAGGGAAGCTAGCTGATTGTTCTTCTAAAGATCCAGCAATTAGCGAAATTTATATCGTGGAGGGTGACTCTGCGGGCGGATCTGCAAAACAAGGACGCGATCGTCATTTTCAAGCGATTTTACCACTGAAGGGTAAAATTATTAACGTTGAAAAGGCACGTTTAGATAAGATTTTATCAAATGATGAAGTTCGTACAATTATTACAGCAATTGGTACAAATATTGGTGGGGATTTTGCTATTGAAAAAGCTCGCTATCATAAAGTTATTATTATGACAGATGCTGATGTTGATGGTGCACATATTCGTACCCTATTATTAACGTTCTTCTATCGTTATATGCGTCAAATCATTGAGTGTGGATATATATATATCGCACAGCCACCGTTGTTTAAAGTACAACAAGGTAAAAAAATTCAATATGCTTATAACAATAAAGAACTTGAAAAAATACTAGCTGAATTACCAGCTCAACCTAAGCCCGGGATTCAGCGTTATAAAGGTCTAGGGGAAATGAATCCAACTCAGCTGTGGGAGACGACAATGGACCCAGAAGTACGTTCGTTACTTCAAGTTTCCCTTCAAGATGCAATTGAAGCGGATGAAACATTTGAAATTTTGATGGGTGATAAAGTAGAGCCGCGTCGTAACTTTATCCAAGAAAATGCAAAATACGTGAAAAACCTTGATATTTAAGTGAGTAATGACAGGAATCTAAGTATTCCTGTCTTCTACATATAAATCAATGTATGTGTAACGGAAATGTAAGAGGAGGTGCTCGTTGATGTCAGACAATCAACAACAAGCACGAATTCGAGAAATTAATATTAGTCATGAAATGCGTACCTCATTTTTAGATTACGCAATGAGTGTTATCGTGTCTCGTGCATTACCAGATGTTCGTGATGGATTAAAACCAGTTCATCGTAGGGTTTTATATGCGATGAATGATTTAGGAATTACAGCTGATAAAGCATATAAGAAGTCGGCGCGTATTGTCGGCGAAGTAATTGGTAAGTATCACCCGCACGGTGATTCAGCTGTTTATGAAACAATGGTACGTATGGCACAAGATTTTAGTCAACGTTACATGCTTGTTGATGGACATGGTAATTTCGGTTCTGTTGATGGAGATTCAGCGGCAGCAATGCGTTATACAGAAGCAAGAATGTCTAAGATTTCTATGGAATTAATACGCGATATTACAAAGAATACAATTGATTATCAAGATAACTACGATGGTTCTGAAAGAGAGCCAGTTGTATTACCAGCGCGTTTCCCTAACTTATTAGTCAATGGTACGACGGGTATTGCGGTTGGTATGGCAACAAACATTCCACCGCATCAACTTGGAGAAGTAATTGATGGTGTGTTGGCATTAAGTCATAACCCTGATATCACTATCGCGGAATTAATGGAATATATTCCTGGGCCAGACTTCCCAACTTCAGGTTTAATCTTAGGGCGAAGTGGAATTCGAAGAGCTTACGAAACAGGTCGCGGTTCTATTATACTTCGTGCTAAAGTTGAAATTGAAGAGAAAGCAAATGGTAAACAAACTATTATCGTAACAGAACTACCTTATCAAGTTAATAAGGCGCGATTAATTGAAAAGATCGCAGAACTAGTTCGTGATAAGAAAATTGAAGGTATTACAGATTTACGTGATGAATCAGATCGAAATGGTATGCGTATTGTTATGGAAGTACGTCGTGATGCCAATGCCAATGTACTATTAAATAATCTATATAAACATACAGCACTCCAAACAAGCTTCGGTATTAATATGTTGTCTCTTGTAAATGGAGAGCCACAAGTCCTAAATTTAAAACAAAATCTATATTATTATTTAGAGCATCAAAAGGTAGTAATTCGTAGACGTACTGCTTATGAATTAGAGAAAGCAGAAGCGCGTGCTCATATTTTAGAGGGATTACGAATTGCTTTAGATCATCTTGATGAAGTTATTACTTTAATCCGTAGTTCCAAAACAGCTGATATTGCAAAACAAGGTTTAATGGAACGTTTCGGCTTAAGTGAGAAACAAGCGCAAGCGATTTTAGATATGCGTTTGCAACGTTTAACCGGATTAGAACGCGAAAAAATCGAACAAGAATATCAAGACTTAATGAAGATAATTGCGGAGTTAAAAGCAATCTTAGCGGACGAAGAAAAAGTTCTTGAAATTATTCGCGAGGAATTAGCTGAAGTAAAAGATCGTTTTAATGATAAGAGAAGAACAGAAATTACAATTGGCGGTATGGAAGCTATAGAGGA